>NZ_JBDLLR010000001.1:0-273697 GCF_046365545.1 Pseudomonas sp. HLMP
GGCCGGTGACCATGTCGGTGCCGGCAGGGCCGGAGGTGCCGATGCACACGCCGATGTTGCCGGGGTTGGCGCGGGTGTAGCCCTCGGCCATGTGCGAGGCGCCCTCGACATGACGGGCCAGCACGTGGTCGATGCCACCGATTTTCTTCAGCGCAGCGTAGAACGGGTTGATGGCGGCACCGGGGATGCCGAACGCGGTATCTACACCTTCACGGCGCATGACCAGAACGGCGGCCTCGATCGCTTTCATGTTGGCCATATGTGTACTCCTTCGCACGGGTCGATAATTTTTGTAGTGGATGCCAGTCTGTATTAGGCTTCCGTGCGGTAGAACACCTGAAAATTGTTTTCTGTCGATATGAAAGGTATCGAATGGCCCGGTACACAGAACTGCACAGCTTCGTCCAGGTCGCCCAGAAGGGCAGCTTCGCGTCCGCCGCCCTGAGCGAGGGGGTGACCCCGGCGATCCTCGGCCGGCGCCTGGATGCGCTGGAGAAACGCCTGGGCGTGAAACTCATGCACCGTTCGACCCGCGGCTTGCGCCTGACCGAGCTGGGTGAGCAACTGCTGGAGCGGGCCAGGCTGCTGCTGCGCGACTTCGACGACATGGAAGCGGATATCAGCGGCTGCGGCTCGATGGTGAAGGGCAACCTGTTGGTCTCGGCGCCGGCTTCGTTCGGCAGGCTGCACGTCGCGCCCCATGCCCTGGGCTTTCACCAGCAGTTCCCCAACCTGAAACTCTCGTTCAACCTCACCGACAGCCTTGTCGACCTGGTCAGCGAGGGCTACGACATGAGCATCCGTATCGGCGGGGTGACCGACCCCAACTACGTGGCCGTCAAGCTGTTCGGTAATCGTCGGGTGGTCTGCGGCACACCGGAATACTTCGCCCGTCATGGCCGGCCGACCACCCTGGAGGAACTGGCCGAGCACAACTGCCTGGCCTTCACCCTCCAGGGCGGGCAGCAACGGGGCTGGGTGTTCCAGCGCGATGGCCGGCAGGTGGCGATGCGGGTCAGTGGCAACCTGGCCTGCAACGATGGCGAGCTGTTGTTCTCCTGGATGCGCCAGGGGCTTGGGATCGGCTGGCGCTCGACCTGGGAGATCCACAACGAGTTGATGAGCGGCGAGCTGGTCACCGTCCTGGATGACTTCGCCCTCGATGACTACGATATCCAGGCGGTGTTTCCCCAGCAGCGCTTCCTGCCGGCCAAGGTGCGCCATTTCATCGAGTACCTCAAGGCGGTGTACCAGAGCCCTGGGTATTGGGCCCAGTAGGCGGCGCGCCCGACCGTGCTATCGTCGGACGGCGGTCAACGCGGGTACAACTGCTCTTCTATCGAGACCGTGCGTGACGAACGTTCGCCACCGGTATGCAGTGTCGTGTCCGTTTCGATCAGCATGACCGCGCATTCCTCTTCGGCGATCGGCTTGTGCTGCACCTGTTTGGGGATCACGCAGAACTCCCCGGCGTTCAGGACAATGGTGCGATCCTCGAGTTGAATCCGGAGCGTGCCATAGATCACCGAGAACATCTCGTCCTCATGTTCATGGGCATGCCAGACGAACTCTCCCTTCAACTTGGCGATCTTGATGAATTGGTTGTTGACCCGGCCGATAACCCGCGGTTTCCAGTACTCGGTTATCGCTTCCAGCTCGCGTTGTGGATCGATGTTGGTCACAGTGTTGGTCATGTGCATGCTCCCGTTAGGCTGAGGCTTGAAATCTAAAGGGGAGCATGGCCTTTGCGTAGCGACGAATTATAATGCCCCCATTAACGTCGCTAATGACCAGACATGCCAAAAGTCCACCACATCGACCTTGCATTGCTTCGTGCCTTCGTGGAGGTGGCCGATACCGGCAGCATGAGCGTCGCCTCGGAGCGCCTGCATGTGACCCAGGGGGCTGTCAGCCAGCGAATCAAGCGGCTGGAAGCCTTCCTCGGCTGCCAGTTGCTGACGCGAGATGCCCAGGGCAGTCGCCTGACCGGGCAAGGGCAATCACTGTTGCCCGATGCCCGACGCCTGTTGCGGATGAACGACCGCCTCTGTGCCCGCATGGGTGACAGGGCGTCTGCCGATCCGGTGCGCCTGGGGCTGCCCTTCGACATGGCCGGCGCCCCGCTGGCGCCCTTGCTCAAGGCCTTCGGTGAGGCGTTTCCGTGGGCTGAGGTGAAGATCGTCAGCGCCTCGTCTCTGGATATCGTGCAGGCGTTCGCCAACGGTGAACTCGACCTGGCGCTGAGCCAAGGCCCGGTGAGTGTCGCATTGGGCGAGCGCCTGGCTGTGGATCAGTTGGTGTGGTTGGGCAATGAGGCGGTCTCGGCACGGCGGCCATTGCCCTTGTGCTTCCTGACGGCCAATTGTGCCTTTCGGGATACCGTCTCCCAGCGCTTGGACGAGGCGGGCACCGCGTGCAAGGTGGTGTTCGAGAATGCATCGGTGGATACCACGCTATCGATGGTCATCAATGACCTGGCGGTAACCCCTTGGTTGCGCAGCCTTGTGCCTGTCGAGGCGAAGGGCCTTGTCCTGGACGCCGGGTTGCCGGTGTTGCCTGATTTTGCGATTCGCTTGCAGGTGGAAAGCAATGCGAGCCCGGCTGTGTCAGGGCTTGCGCAGATCATCAGGGATCACTATCGGCAGGTGCTGCAGCGGCCTGCACGCATCCGCCACGCAAGCCACTAGAATATCGCCTCCCTTGTCGTTTCACGGATACCGCTCATGAGTACCCCGACCTTCCGCCAGGCCACGTCCCGCGATGTGGACCGCTGCTACCAGATCGAGACCGCCGCCTACGAAGGCGACGAGGCCGCCACCCGCGAGAAGATCGCCACGCGCATCGCCCAGTACCCCGAGGGGTTCCTGGTGCTCGAGCTCGACGGCGAGGTGATTGGCTTTATCAACAGCGGTTGTGCCGATGAGGTCGTGGTGTCCGACGAAGCCTTCAAGGAACTGGTCGGCCATGACCCGCAGGGCGCCAATGTGGTGATCATGTCGGTGGTCGTCGACCCGGCGTTCCAGGGCCGTGGTTTTGCCGGGCAGTTGATGACCCGCTTCGTCGCGCAGATGCGCCAGCGTGGCAAGGCGAGCATCCACCTGATGTGCAAGGCGCGGCACGTGGGGATGTACGAGAAAATGGGTTATCGCTATGTCCGGCCCTCGGCCTCCGACCATGGCGGCATGGCCTGGCATGAGATGGTCATGCCGCTCTAAGTCCTCGGTTGCTGTCGCAAACGTGGCCTTGATGCAAAAAAAATGCATCGATACCGCAATGATGGCCTCTTGCAAATAAGCCCAAGGCCATGGGGCGCTGGAGATAGGCGCTGGTTTCGGGTGTTTCGCCTTGGTTACATATATTCATTTTGTTGCACTCAAGCCCCATTTAATTTCAATTAATTTCAGCAAGCCAGCGCTCTAAGCTCCTCCTGTCGCCGCGCAGTCCAGCGGCTTCAGGAGTTTTCCCATGTCGCATGCTTGTGAAACACAGGACCCCGCCACACCCCCTTCCGATGATCTGGTCGACTGGCTGCGCCTGCTCATGCGCGCCGAGCGTGCCGGTGCCCGGCTGATGCTCGACAGCGCCCGGCAGACCGACGACCCCGTGCTGCTCCAGCGCCTGGAGCGCTTGCACGACGGC
Organism: Pseudomonas sp. HLMP; assembly: GCF_046365545.1. Lineage (NCBI taxonomy): Bacteria > Pseudomonadati > Pseudomonadota > Gammaproteobacteria > Pseudomonadales > Pseudomonadaceae > Pseudomonas > Pseudomonas sp. HLMP. Next base: position 3,640 of record NZ_JBDLLR010000001.1, read on the forward strand.
GAGGCGCAGAGCTGCCAGCGCCTGCGTCATTGCCTGGAGCGGCTCGGTGCCAAGCCCGGCGCTGGCGTGGGCGAGTTCTACGCCAAGGCCATGGCCATCCCCGACCTCCACGAGCGCCTGCAGTTCATCGCCCGCGGCCAGCGTTGGGTGGCGCGGCAACTGCAGGCGCGCCTGCCCCTGATCGAACAGGACTGGCTGCGCCAGGAGCTGGACGTGGTGCTGCGGCTGCACCAGGACACCCCCGACGTTTGAAGCGCGTCCGATCTCCAATACTGACAAGGACACACCATGCCTTCCGAGCTTTCCACCGACCTGCGCAGCGCTGCGCCGGCCAATCGCACCACCCGTTTCGCCCGTTCGTTGCTCGCCCAGGCCGGCCTCGGCCTGGAGGGCGAGCAGCCCTGGGACATGCAACTGCACGCCGCCGACGTGCCCCAGCGCGCCCTGGCCCAGGGCAACCTTGGCCTGGGCGAGGCCTACATGGACGGCGACTGGGATTGCGAACAGCTGGATGAGTTCTTCACCCGCTTGCTGCGCTCCGGGGTGGCCGACCAGGTCAGCCCGCTGGCGCTGATCTACCATGCCCTGCAGGCCCGCCTGCTCAATCGCCAGACGGCCCGGCGTGCCTGGACCGTGGGCGAGCGCCACTATGACTTGGGCAACGATTTCTACGCGGCCATGCTCGACCCACGCATGACCTATACCTGCGGCTATTGGAAGGAGGCCAGCGACCTGGCCCAGGCCCAGGAAGCCAAGCTCGACCTGATCTGCCGCAAGCTCGGCCTGCGCCCCGGCATGCGTGTGCTGGACATCGGCTGCGGCTGGGGCAGCTTCATGGGATTTGCCGCCGAACGCTATGGCGTCGAATGCGTTGGCGTGACCATCTCCCGCGAGCAGTGCCAATGGGCCGAGAAACGCTACAAAGGCCTGCCCCTGGAGTTTCGCCTGCAGGACTACCGTGAGCTGGACGAACGCTTCGACCGTATCGTCAGCATCGGCATGTTCGAGCATGTCGGGCGCAAGAACCATCGCACCTTCATGGAAGTCGCGGCGCGTTGCCTGGGGGATGATGGCCTGTTGCTGCTGCACACCATCGGCAAGAACCGTCGCCGCGACGTACCGGACCGCTGGATCGACAAGTACATCTTCCCCAATGGCGACCTGCCCTCGATCGGCCAGATCGGCGATGCCGCCGATGGCTTGCTGGTGGTCGAGGACCTGCACAACTTCGGTGCCGACTACGACCGCACGCTGATGGCCTGGCATGACAACTTCGAAGCCCACTGGCAATACTTCGCCAACGAGTTGGGGGAGCGTTTCCGGCGTATGTGGCGCTATTACCTGTTGTCGTGCGCCGGGGCGTTCCGCGCCCGGGATATCCAGCTGTGGCAGTGGGTGATGTCGCGGCGCGGCGTGGTCGGTGGGTATCAGCGGGTCAGTTGAGTGAGCAGGGGCCGCTTGGCGGCCCCTGCCTGACCCCCGCGAGAGATGGCGACACTGCTGTACAAATTCTGTTCAATTTAACAGAGGCCGCCGCCGGCGTGACTTACAGCGTTTTATCCACAGACCTACCCACGTTTTTTGTGGACAGATTTCCCAACGCAAAGAATGACTTATCGCACGTCCAGCAGGGCCGCGTTGGCCTGCCTGACCAGTTCGATCCACTCGCTCGTGCTGATCACGCCGCGACGTTCCAGGTCTTCGGCCCAGCGCAAGGCCTGATCGTACTTATCCTCCTCTAGGATGCTTTCCCCGAGAAAACGGCTGCGCCACTCCAGCATTGCTGCAGTGCCTTTCTTGCATTCCATGTATCGATCGACTCCAAGGCAAATGGCCGGCCCCTGCGTGAGAGGCCGCTCGACGGCGGCGCGAGGTTACACGAGTCATTTGCGCTTGAGAATTACTTGCAGATACCGCTTGTCCAGGTGTTGCAAGGGGGAGGGGGCATGCAGGAGGGGAAGGGCCAGGCCCGCCTGGCGGATTAGACGGGCCGCTGGGGTATATCAGCTTGGTGGGATGGTGCCCAATAGGCCGACCAGGATTGTCAGCAGCAGGAAACCACCCAGGAACAGTGCGAGCTTGCCCATCGGAACCTCTGTGTGTGATGACGGAACGGGGGATATTGTCGGGCCTGGGCTGATACGGTTACAGAGGCAGGTTCGATGGAAAAAAGCAGATCAGATGAACCTGCGGTATGGCTTGCATGGGGCCGCTTCGCAGCCCCAGTACTGACTACCCGACCGCCTCACGGCCGCGCTCGGCGCAACGCCTGCAGCAACTCCCGGACCCGCGTCGGCATCTCACCGCCCGGGTACAGCGCATGCATCTGCGGATCCTGCCCGCTGCTGGAGGTCAGGCGGTACTCGGGGCAGACGCGCACCAGGCGGCCGGCACGGACCTCAGGTTCGCCGACCCAGTCGGCCAGGCGGGCGATACCAGCGCCGGCCAGCGCGCTCTGCAGCACGGCGCTGCCGGCGCTCAGGCGCAGCCGTGGATGCGGCCGCAGGCTGGTGATCTGGTCGTCACGGCAGAAGTGCCAGGCCTTGAGGATGCGCGGCGCGGTGTGCAGGATCAGCGCGTGCCCAGCCAGTGCTTCCGGCTCTTGGGGCGTGCCTTCGCGGGCCAGGTAGCCGGGGCTTGCGTACAGGTGGCGTCGGTAGCTCCACAGCGGGTAGCCGATCAGTTCGCTGGACTGGGGAAAAGCGCCGCGCACGACGAAGTCGAACTTGCCCTGCAGCGGGTCGAGGGGCTGGTCGCTGAACTGCACGTCCAGGGTCACCTGGGGATGGCGCCGAGAGAACTCGGCGAGCACCGCCGGCACCACCTGCTGGCCGAGCAGTTCCGGCGCGGCGAAGCGGATCCAGCCTTGCGCCGTGCCACGGAGCGCCGCCAGTTCGTCGGCGGCATCGCGTTGCACATCCAGCAAGCGCTCGGCATGGGGCAGCAGGCGCTCGCCGGCTTCGGTCAGGGTCACGGCGCTGGCGTTGCGGTTGAGCAGCTTGGCGCCAGCGTTGTCCTCCAGAGCTTGTACCGCACGGGTCACGGCGCTGGGCGAGCGGCCCAGGGCACGGGCTGCGGCGACGAAGCTGCGTTTGTGCGCGACACTGACGAAGGCTTGGATCTCTCGCAACATGTCCAATGCCATGGACGACTCCTGATTGCAGTTTTTGCAACGTGGCATTTCAACACAAGCGCGACGCTTTGATTAGCCTTGGCCGGGTTTTTACTGCCTGGAACCGCGCCCATGATGGATATCGTCCTGCTTTCGTTGTTCGCCTTCGCCGCCGGCCTGATCGACGCTGCCGTGGGAGGCGGCGGGCTGATCCAGATCCCGGCGTTGTTCAACGTGCTGCCCAACGCTCAACCAGCGGCTCTGCTGGGCAGCAACAAGCTGGCTTCGGTGTGCGGCACCAGCTTTGCCGCGCGCTCGTTCATCCGCAAGGTGCAGCTGGACTGGGGGCTGATCGTGCCGGCGATGCTCAGCGCCTTCGTCATGTCGTTCGTTGGCGCGGCCACGGTCTCCCTGGTGCCGCCGAGCGTGATGCGTCCGGCGGTGCTGGTGCTGATCGTGCTCATGGCCCTCTACACCTTCTGCAAGAAGGATTTTGGCACCCTGCACACACCGGCCCGCATCGGCCGCAAGGAGCAGTGCCTGGCGGTGCTGATCGGCGGCGCGATCGGCTTCTACGACGGCCTGTTCGGGCCGGGCACCGGCAGCTTCCTGATCTTCCTGTTCATCCGCTTCTTCGCCCTGGACTTCCTGCATGCTTCGGCCTCGGCCAAGCTGGTCAACATCGCCACCAACCTGGCGGCGCTGGTGTTCTTCATCCCGTCTGGCAACGTGCTCTGGGCCATCGCCCTGCCCATGGCGGCGTTCAATATCCTCGGCGCGCTGACCGGGACCTGGCTGGCAGTGCGCAAGGGTGCGGGGTTCGTGCGTGGATTGTTCCTGGTGCTGCTGTGCGTGCTGATCGCCAAGCTGTCGTGGGACCTGCTGGCAGGATGAATCAGACCACCTGACGCTGTGCCTCGGCCTGTTCGACCCGGTTGCGGCCATGGGCCTTGGCCCGGTACAGCGCCTGGTCGGCGTGGGCCAGCAACTCGTCCAGGCTGGGCGCGGGTTGGCCCTCGGCGCAGCCGGCCAGGCCGATGCTGACGGTGATCTGCAGGCGCTGGTCGGCCAGTTGCACGTGCAGGTCCTGCACGGCGCGGCGCAGGCGCTCGGCGGTGAACTTGGCCTGCTCCGGCGCCAGCCCTGGGAGAATGACCACGAACTCCTCGCCGCCCAAGCGGGCGAACAGCTCACCCTCATGCAACTGGTCTTGCAGGGTGCGGGCGAACTGGCGCAGCACCTGGTCACCCACGGCATGGCCGTGGCGGTCGTTGATGCCCTTGAAGTGGTCGATGTCGAGCATCATCAGGGTCAGCGGCAAGGCCGGCACGTGCTGCTGGCGGTTGTCGAGCAGGGCGCTGGCGCGGCGGGTGAAGGCGCTGCGGGTCAGGGTGCCGGTCAGGTGGTCGACCGTGGCCTGGTGCGCCAGACGCGCCAGCAGGCTGCGGTTGGCATTGCTGACACAGGCCACCACCAGTGGCCCGAGCACCAGCATGGCGATGCCCAGGCGCGCCGACACCAGGGTGGTGACGCCGGATTCGCTCTGCGGCACGCTGAAGTGCATGAGGTTGTGGGCTACGGCGACGATCAGGGTGCTGCCGGCGGTCAGCGCCAGCAACGAGACCAGGAACGGCGAGTAGGTCCAGGCGCACCACAACAGCGCGGCGATGGGGAAGGCGATGGCACCGGGCCCACCGAAGGCGATGCTCAGGGCCAGCGAGGCCAGCAGCACCAGCAGCGGGGCGAGGCGGATCGCCTGGCCGCCACCGCGTACCAGGGCGCGCAGCGAGGGGGCGGTGAGCAGCACCGGCAGGACCAGCACGTTGGTGGAGAACTGTTCGCTGAACCACGCAAGCCAGGTAGCGCGCAGCGACTGCTCGAACCATGGGGCGGCCATCATGCAGGCCAGGCTGGCGGCCACCGCGGCCCCGGCGGCGCAGGCGCCGAACACGCAGAGCACGCCCTGGGGCGTGCGCAGGCGCCGGTGCGGGCGTGGCAGACGCGACAATAGTTGCCAGAGGGTGACGATCACGCCCAGGTTGCACAGGTTGAACCACAGCGCGGGCGGCCAGGCGCTGCCACAGGCCAGGTCGGCGGCGACCATGGCCATCCAGACCAGGCCGAACCCTGGCAGGGTGGCCTGCCGTGGGTAACGCAGCAGGACACCCGCCAGCACCGCATTGACCGGCCAGAACAGCGACAGCGATTCGATCGGGCGGGCGAGGATGCCGCCCAGGGTCAGGGCAAAGGTCAGGCCGAACAGGACGAAGGGAGGCAGCAGGCGCGACTGGACTGGAAACACCATGGGCTCGACCGGCAAGCGGAGACGGAATCCAGGACAACGGCTGAAGGCACCTGGGTCAATAGGCGCCAGTGTGTTTCGAGAGGGTAGTTGATGTCAATTGGATATTATCGTGTCGCGAACAGCGGGGATAATGCCATTTTGCCACTTTTCTGCGTCCCTAGAGTCCATAGAACCACGGCACCATCAGCACGGTCACCAGCATCACCAGCAAGGTGAACGGCACCCCGACCTTGACGAAGTCGGCGAAGCGGTACTGGCCGGGGCCCAGCACCAAGGTGTTGACCGGTGAGGACACCGGTGTCATGAAGGCCGCCGAGGCCGCCAGGGCCACCGTCATGGCGAACGGGTAGGGCGACATGCCCAGCTGTTGCGCGGTGCTGATCGCCACCGGGGCCATCAGCACCGCGGTGGCGGTGTTGGAGATGAACAGGCCGATCAGCGCGGTGACGGCGAACAGGCAGGCGAGGATGGCGCTGGGACCGGCATTGCCGAGCAGGCCGACCAGGCCGCTGACCGCAAGGTCGATGCCGCCGGTCTTCTGCAGGGCCAGGGCGAAGGGCAGCATGCCAACGATCAGCACCAGGCTCTGCCAGTGGATGGCGCGGTAGGCGCTGTCCATGTCGATGCAGCGGCCGGCACCCATCAACAGGCAGCCGATCAGCGCGGCGACGACATTGGGCACGGCGCCACTGGCCATCAGGCCGACCATCACCGCCAGGCTCACCAGCGCAAAGGGCGCACGGGTGCGAGCCGGGGCTACCTGGTCGATTTCCGCTGGCAGGCTCAGCACCAGGAAGTCTTTCGGCTGGCTCTGCAGCTGGCGTACCGCCTTCCATGGGCCGACCACCAGCAAGGTATCGCCCAGGCGCAGCTTTTCTTCCACCAATTGCTCCTCGATGGCCGTCTGTTCCCGGCGCAGGCCCACCACGTTGAGGCCGAAGCGGCTGCGAAAGGCAAGCTCCAGGAGGGATTTGCCGATCAGTTGCGAGCCAGGCGGCAGCGAGACTTCGGCCATGCCCAGCTCCTGGGACTGGTCGATGAAATAGGCGGCCTTGAAGTGCAGGGGCTCCAGTTGCATGGTCTGGCACAGGCTGCGCAGGTCGTCGCGGTTGGCGAACAGGTCGAGCAGCAGCACATCGCCCTGGTGCAGCACGGTGCCGGAGTCGACGCTGATCACCCGGGTGGTGAACTTGTGCTGGCGCTCGATGCCGATCACGTTAGCGCCATGCCGGGTGCGCAGTTCCAGTTCGCCGAGGGTGTGGCCGATCAGCGGCGAACGGGGGCGGATGCGCAAGCGCCGTTCGCGGCCGTTGAGCTTGTAGTCCAGCACCAGGTCGAGCAGGGTGCGGCGGGTTTCCAGACGGCCGTCCTTGCGCACCTCGCCCTTGAGCCAATGGCGGGTGAGCAGCATGTAGCCGATCCCCAAAACCAGCACCACCAGGCCGAAAGGGGTGAAGCTGAAGAAGCTGAAGCCCTGTTCGCCATGGCGCACCAGTTCGCTGTGCACCACCACGTTGGGTGGCGTGGCCACCAGGCTGAGCATGCCGCTGATCAGGCCGGCGAAGCTCAGCGGCATCATCAGCCGGCTCGGTGAAAGTTGCAGGCGCGCGGCGATGCTCAGCACCACCGGGATGAAGATCGCCACCACGCCAGTGGAACTCATCACCGAGCCCAGGCCGGCAACCGCGACCATCAGCAGCACCAGCAGGCGTACCTCGCTGTTGCCGGCGCGCTCGCTCATCCACTCGCCGATGCGGTAGGCGATGCCGGTACGCACCAGGCCCTCGCCGATCACGAACAGTGCGGCGATCAGGATCACGTTAGGGTCGCTGAACCCGGCCAGAGCTTGTTCGACGGTGAGAATGCCCGAGAGTGGCAGGGCCAGGATCACCAGCAGGGCGACCACATCCATGCGTGGACGATTGACGACGAACAGGGTGACGACGATGGCCAGCAGGCCAAGGACCCAGAGCAGCTCATGGTTCATGGGGAGGGGGTGTTCCTTCACTCGAGGCACGGAAGACGATTGTGCCCAGTGTGGCAGCTTGCGGTGAAGGAGGTGTTGATGTGTTGCAGGTTTTTGCTGCCAAGGTTTCCGTGGGCAAGCCCGCTTCCAAAGGCCCCGCGCCTATTTCAAGAGCTGCGCAGGGCCTGTGGGAGCGGGCTTGCCCGCGAGGGGAGTACCCCGGTCAGTGGCGATGACGACGTTTGTGCTTGCGGCCGTTGTCATCGCCCAGGTGGTTGCCGATGGCGCCACCAGCCGCACCGCCCAGGCCCGCACCGACGGTGGAGCCGGTCGAGCCGCCGAGCTTGCCGCCTATCACGGAGCCGCCGGCCGAGCCCAGGCCGCCGCCGATCGCCGCTTCGGTACGGTTGCCCTTGCGCGCGCCGACCGCGCTGCCAGCGGCACCGCCAAGGCCGGCACCGATGGCCGCGCCAGTGCTGCCGCCGATCTGTTGACCAACGACGTTGCCCAGGGCGCCCCCCAGGCCGCCGCCGATGGCTGCGGTGCCGTCACCGGCGAAAGCGCCCTGGCACAGCAGCAGGCCGAGGGCGAGGGAAGGCAGAGTCAGACGCATGATATGAACCTCGAAGGAATCATCAGGATAAGGATGTCGCGGCACGGGTGGCCATCAGGATGGCAAGGACGCTTCAGCGGTAATGGCGGTCACGGTAGTTACGGCGATCATCATCACGGTCGTGACGCTGATGATGGCGGTGCCCACGGTCACGATCTCGATCACGCCAGCCATCCTTGTCGTGGTAGTGGTGGCTGTGGCAGCCGCCGACCAGGAGCACGGCAGCAATCAGGGAAAGGCTTGCAAGGCGAGTCATCACGATATAGGTCCTTGATCCGCAAAGGTTTACGGGACACCTCATGAGACAGGGAACGATCGATTTGGTTTCTCTGCCACGCAAGATTTTGTCGCGCGAGCGATGAATGGGCGTGCCTGGCGGCTGCTGTTCTGTCCCGTTGGGCCATGGCTTGGGCGTGCGGCGCACTCTAGACTTCAGCCATTGCCGCCCCCGCAGGCGCGGTATAGCGCCAGGCCGCAACCAAGACGGCCCATCTGCCACACGGTGAATCACGATGATCGCCCATACCCCCACGCTGTTCGCTGCCGTTGCCCTGGTTGCGACGATCCTGGCCTTTTGCCTGTTGCTGGTCGGCCAGCTCAACCGCCGCGACAACCTGTTGCTGACCGGGTACGGGCTGCTCGCCCATGCCCTGGCCTATGTTTGCTACACCCTGTATGGCCATGCGCCGCTGTGGATCAGCTATGGCCTGGGCAACAGCCTGCTGTCGCTGGCCCTGGCCTTCTATTCGGCCAGCCTGTTCCGGGTGCGCGAGCAACGGGTGCCGTGGCGGTCCATCTTCGTCATCCCGTTCTTCATGCTGGCGGGCCTGATGCTGCTGCTCGATACCCTGGAGCCGCGCATGCTACTGGCCACCCTGGTGCTGATGCTGCAGTGTTCGCTGATCCTGTGCTGGGCGCGGCGTCGGGCCGAACATCAGGGGCGGGCGCACCTGTTGTTGATGATCGGCGCGCTGATCAGCCTGGTGGGCTTGGGAATGCGGGTGCTGGCGGTGGTCTTTGGCGAAGCGGCCGAGATGCGCTATGACACCAGCAATCTCAAGCAGACCATTTCCGTCAGCATCGGTACGGTCACGGTGATGATGTACGCCATCGGCCTGGTGCTGATGGCCAAGGAGCGGAGCGAGTCGCGCCTGCAGCACCTGGCCCTGCGCGATGTGCTGACCGGCACCTACAATCGCCGGGCGATCCTCGAGCGTTTCGCCGTGGAGCTGGAGCGGGCCCGGGACGAGCAGAGCGAGCTGGCGGTGGCGATGATCGACATCGACCATTTCAAGCGCATCAACGACCTGCATGGCCACCTGGCCGGAGACGAAGTGCTCTGCCATTGCGTGCGCCAGTTGCAGCAGCGCCTGCGCCAGGGCGACAGCCTCGGGCGCTATGGCGGCGAAGAGTTCCTGCTGCTGTTGCCGCGCACCGATCGCGAAGGTGCGTTGGGCGCCCTGCAGGGCCTGCGCGAGGCCATTGCCCGAAGCCCCGCGCGCTTTGCCGGGGGCGATATCGAACTGCGTTTCAGTGTCGGGCTGTGGTGTGGCGTGCCGGGGCCGCACCACAGCATCGCCAGCCTGATCGCCCAGGCCGATGCGGCGCTGTACCAGGCCAAGGCCGGTGGGCGCGATGCCGTGCGCATGGCGGCCCTGCTAGGGGGCTAGGTCAGTGGATGGCCAGGATCACCCCATTGGTGATCTGCACCAGCACGTAACGCTCGCCCAGGCGTACCCAGTGGCTTTCCTTTTCAGGCGCGGGCAGACCCTTGGCGCGCCAGTCGCGTATGGCCTGGTCGTCGCGCTTGTACTGGTCCGGCGCCTTGTCGCCGACCTTCAGTTCCCGCTGGCTTTGCGGGGCGGTGACGCTGTCCTCGCCCGCCGTCGCCGCCAGGGGCAGGCAGGGCAGGGTAGCAGCGAGCAACAGGGCCGACAGCGATGGGCGCAGCTTCATGGGGTGTCTCCTCCGTGGCGATACATGCCTTATCTGCGACAGCGGTGCACGCAGGACAATTCACTCGCCGTGGCGCCAGTGCTAGAGTCGCCTTCTTTTTTGCCCCGAGGATGGAACATGCGAGCAATTCTGCCGATGGCCGCAGCGCTGGTGCTGGTCGGTTGTGCTTCCGCAACCATGGATGCGGCGCGTGGCGGTGCACCCACCGCCCAGCTCGATTCGAACAAGACGGCGGACATCGTTGCCCAGTGCATCCAGTTCAGCTGGCAGGAGGAGGCGGTGTTCGGTGTCGACGCCAGCGGTTACCTGGAGCGGCGCAAGCAGGGCGGGTTCACCGTCTATACCCGCGAGGCCGAGTCGTTCGCCGACATCTACCCGCAGGCTGGCGGCACGCGGGTCGACTACTACGCGCAGAAGCAGGATTCCACGGCCTTGCGCCGCCGCGCGGCCGCCGCGACCTGCCTGTGATTCAGCGAGGCATGTAGCGCAGCTGCCAGCGCCGCGGGATCTTCAGCGATACCAGGCCCAAAAGGGCTGTGAGCAGGGCGCTGGCCAACAGGGCGGAGCGGCCGAACTGCTGCTCCAGCAGCACGCCACCGATGGCACCCAGGAACATGCCGCACCAGGGCACCAGCTGTACCCGCCAGCCCATCCGGCGCTGGCCCAGCAGGGTGCGGCCCAGGCCACGGCCGAAGCGCGACAGGGCGCCGGTGACGTAGGTCAGGCCGATCGGCAGGCCGTTCACTTCCTCGACCACCGCGTTGATCATGCCCATGGCCGTGACCGCTGCCAGCAGCGCCGGCAGTTGCAGGGGGGCCGGCAGCAGGCCGGCCACCGCCAGCAGGGCGGCGATCAGGGTCAGCAGGGGCCATGGCCGGCGCCCGGTCTTCACCGCGATGATCACGCCCAGGGCGTTGCCAGCGACAAAGGCGCCGATCACCAGCGCCAGGCGTATGACCGGCCCCAGCTCGGCGTTGCCCAGCGAGACCGCCAGGCGGGTGGTGTTGCCGCTCATGAACGAAACGAAATCGCCGGTGGCCATGAAGCCAATGGCGTCGGTCATGCCGGCCAGGACCGACAGGCAGGCGACGAAATACAAGCCGACCGTGCCACGGCGCTGCACGCGCTTCTGGCACTGGCCGTTGACCGACACGCTCCCCGGTAGCATCGTTTTTCCTCCGTCTCAGCCCAGGCGGCGATATGGGCCATTAGCCGCTCGTACTTCCCGCGTTCGACGGTGATGCCCGTGAATACGCTGAAAGCGGGAGTATACCCGAGCGGTCAGCCGGAGTTGATGGGAGCGGTTCGGCTTTGCTGGGGCCGCTTCGCGCCCCAATTACGCCCGTGAAGCCTTCGGCTCAGGACAGGAACCCCCCATCGACATTGAGCGCCGTACCTGTGGTGTAGCTGGAAGCCTCGCTGGCCAGGTACAGCACCGCCCCGGCCATTTCGCTCGGCTCAGCCACGCGCTTGAGCGGGATCTGCTGCAGGGCGGCATTGAGGATGGCGTCGTTCTTCACCAGGGCGGAGGCGAACTTGGTGTCTGTCAGGCCCGGCAGCAGGGCGTTGCAGCGGATGCCGAACGGTGCGCATTCCTTGGCGAAGACCTTGGTCATGTTGATCACCGCGGCCTTGGTCACCGAATAGATGCCCTGGAACAGGCCCGGGGACACACCATTGATCGAGGCCACGTTGATGATGCTGCCGCCGCCGTGCTCACGCATCAGCTTGCCGGCTTCCACCGACATGAAGAAGTAGCCGCGGATGTTCACGTCCACGGTCTTCTGGAACGCCCCTGGGTCGGTGTCCAGTACGTTGCAGAACTGCGGGTTGGTGGCGGCGTTGTTGACCAGGATGTCCAGGCGGCCGAATTGCTCGCGGATACCGGCGAACACTTGCTGGATCTGCTCCAGCTCGCCGATGTGGCAGGCCACCGCGGTGGCTTTGCCGCCGGCGGCGATGATGGCGTCGGCGACCTGCTGGCAGCCTTCGAGCTTGCGGCTGGAGACGATCACATGGGCACCCTGCTGGGCCAGCAGGTGGGCGATGGCTTCGCCGATGCCGCGGCTGGCGCCGGAGACGAAGGCGATCTTGCCATCGAGGTCGAACAGGTGGGTCTTGGACATGCCGGTTTTCCTTCTTGTCTGTCCCAGGGGGCGCTGTTTACAGGGTGGACTTGTCGATCACTTGCAGGGTCATCTGCTCCAGCAGCCGGTTCATGTGGATGAACTGGGCGAAGCGCTTGTCCTGCGTCTGGCCATGGTAGAAGCGGTAGTAGATCTGTTGGACGATGCCGGCCAGGCGGAACAGGCCATAGCAGTAGTAGAAGTCGAAATTGTCGACCTGGATGCCGGCGCGCTCGGCATAGTAGTCGACGAACTGGCGGCGGCTGAGCATGCCTGGCGCGTTGCTCGGCTGGCGGCGCATCAGTTGCACCGGCGCCGGGTCGTCTGCCTCGATCCAGTAGGCCAGGCTGTTGCCCAGGTCCATCAGCGGGTCGCCGAGGGTCGCCATCTCCCAGTCCAGCACGCCGATGATGCGCATGGGGTTGTCGGCATCGAGGATGACGTTGTCGAAGCGGTAGTCGTTGTGCACGATGCCCGGGCGCGGATGATCGGCGGGCATCTTCTCGTGCAGCCAGGCGGTCACCTGCGTCCAGCGGGGGGCATCCGGGGTCAGGGCCTTCTCGTAGCGGTTGCTCCAGCCTTCGATCTGGCGTTGCACGTAACCCTCTGGCTTGCCCAGGTCGGCCAGGCCGCAGGCCGTGTAGTCGACTTGGTGCAGCTCTACCAGGCGATCGATGAAGCTCTTGCACAGGGCTTCGGTGCGGCTGGCGTCCAGGCCCAGGGACGGCGGGATGTCCGAGCGCAGGATGATGCCCTTGACCCGTTCCATCACGTAGAACTCGCTGCCGATCAGCGAGGTGTCGGTGCAGTGCGCGTAGGCCTTGGGGCAGTAGGGGAAGCCGCTGTTGAGCTGGTTGAGGATGCGAAACTCGCGGCCCATGTCGTGGGCGGACTTGGCCTTCTGGCCGAAAGGCGGGCGGCGCAGCACGAACTCCCGGCCCGGGTAGCTGACCAGGTAGGTGAGGTTGGAGGCCCCGCCAGGGAACTGGCTGATCGTCGGCGTGCCGGCAAGGCCTGGAATATGAGCCTTGAGGTAGGGATCGATGACGGCCGCATCGAGCTCTTCGCCGGGGCGTACCTGGGTGGACTGGTCGGTGAGCGTCATGCGTTTTCCTTATTCTCGATCGCAAGGACTATTGGCTAATCTAATTTCCTGCCGCCGCTGGTACAAGCGTGCCAGGCGCCTTATTGGTAAGGGTGTTGCCGGGCGATCAATGCACCTGATGGGCCAGCCCAGACCCCGGGCTGTTCTGTCGTGCAGAAAACATACGGCCGACGAAGGACCCCGTGGGAGAGGGCTTGCCCAAAGGCAACGGCCGGCAGAGGCAAAAAAAAAACCGAAGCGCATCAGGCTTCGGTTTTCTCGTCGGCGTTCGTGGCCGCCACTCAGGCTGGGAACAGCTCGCTGAGCTTCATCGACAGCATCATGTCGCCCTCGACGCGCAGCTTGCCGCCCATGAAGGCCTGCATGCCATCGGTTTCGCCGCTGACGATGCCCTTGAGGGTCTCGCTGTCCATCACCAGGGTGCAGTTGGCATCCGGGTTCTCGCCTTCCTGCAATTGGCAGGTGCCGTCTTTGACGAGCAGGGCGTAGTGCTTGTCCTCGTCGGTGATGTTGAAGCCGAACACCAGGTCCAGGCCGGCGGCAGCGGATGGGTTGAACTTCTCTTGCATCTTCTTGACGGCATCAGCTACGGAGGTCATGGCGCATTCCTTATAGAGTGATATTCACGTCCCCGCAGGGACAACAACAGGCCGGGCTCATCGATAGGTGACGAGCTCCGGCACCTTCAGCAGCCGCACATGGGCTTGGCTGTTGAAGGAAGCCAGTGTCACGTCGCGGCCACGGAACTTCAGCTGGCTGAGCGACGTGTTGATGATCTGCCAGTTCAGCGCGAAGGCTTGACTGGGGGTGATCCGGGTAACCAGGTGGAGCAGGGCGGCGATGGTGCCGCCTGAGGTGAAGATGGCGATGTCGTCACCGCTGCTGGCGCGTTGCAGGACACGCCCCAGGCCTGCCTCGACACGGGCGGTGAAGGCCTGCCAGGTCTCCAGACCATCCTCTTCTTCATGCTCGCCGTCGTACCAGCGCTGCACCATCAGGGCGAACAGACGTTGGAACTCGCTACGGTTCTGCGCGCCGTTGCGCAAAACATGCAGCGCTTCGGGTTCTTCGGGCAGCAGGCCGGGGAGTAGGGCACGGATCACGCCATCGGCGTCGAACTCGTCGAACGCCGGGTCGGTCTCTATGGGCGGTACCTGGCAGCCGTTGGCGTGCATCGCCTCCAGCGCCAGGCGCGCGGTGTCCTGCTGGCGCCGCAGGGTACCGGCCACGCAGTGGTCCAGGCACAGGCCCAGTTGGGCCAGATGCTCGCCCAGGGCCTGGCTCTGGCGCACGCCCACGGGCGACAGGACGTCGTAGTCGTCGGCACCGAAGGAGGCTTGGCCATGTCGGATCAGGTAGATGTTGCCCACGGAGGAGTCCGGCCTGGTGAAGTTGCTGCGAGGTTAGGATGCGGCACGAAGGCTGTCAATGAAAAAACATACAAGCGTTTGAAAAGGTTGTTTGAACTGTATTGCTGCCGTTTTCCGTGGCTGGCAGCGCCACAGGCGCACCGGTATGCTTGGAACAGTTTCGCGCCGTTGGGCGCTGGTCTATCAAGGAGTCAACGTGGAGTTTCTTGCCGAATACGCAAGCTTTCTCGCTAAAACCGCCACCCTGGTGATCGCCATCCTGGTGGTCCTTTCGGCCATCGCCGGCATGCGTGGCAAGGGGCGGCGCAAGCCGGGCGGGCAATTGCAGGTCACCCGTCTCAACGAGTTCTACAAGGACCTGCGCGAGCGCCTCGAGGCAGGCCTGCTCGACAAGCCCCAGCTCAAGGCCCTGCGCAAGCAGCAGGCCAAGGCGGAAAAACAGCAGAAAAAGGCCAAGGGCGACGACAAGAGCCGGGTGTTCGTCCTCGATTTCGATGGCGACATCAAGGCTTCGGCTACCGAGAGCCTGCGCAACGAGATCACTGCGCTGTTGACCCTCGCCACCCCACGTGACGAAGTGGTGCTGCGCCTGGAGAGCGGTGGTGGCCTCGTCCACAGCTACGGCTTGGCGGCCTCGCAGCTGGCGCGTATCCGCCAGGCCGGTATTCCGCTGACCGTGTGCATCGACAAGGTCGCTGCCAGCGGCGGCTACATGATGGCCTGTATCGGCGAAAAGATCATCAGCGCGCCCTTCGCGGTGCTTGGCTCGATCGGCGTGGTGGCGCAGTTGCCCAACGTCAACCGCTTGCTGAAGAAGCACGACATCGATTTCGAGGTACTCACCGCCGGTGAATACAAGCGCACCCTGACGGTATTCGGCGAGAACACCGAGAAGGGCCGTGAGAAATTCCAGGAAGACCTGGACGTCACCCACCAGTTGTTCAAGGATTTCGTCGCCCGCTACCGCCCGCAGTTGCATATCGACGAGGTGGCCACCGGCGAGGTCTGGCTGGGCGTCGCCGCGCTGAACCGCAAACTGGTCGACGAAGTGCGTACCAGCGATGAGTATCTGAGCGAGCGGGCGCGAGAGGCCAACCTGTTCCATCTGCACTACGCCGAGCGCAAGAGTCTGCAGGAGCGTATCGGTATCGCCGCCAGCGGTACCGTTGAGAACACCCTGGTCGGCCTCTGGAGCAAACTCGGCCGCCTGCGCTAACACCTTGAACCCCTTGAAGATTTTTTCTGACAAGGGGGTTGCAAGGTTCTGCGAATGCAGACATAATGGCGTCCATCGAAACGCAGCTGACTTGAAAAAGTCCTGATGTTTCAAGGAGATAGCGAAGCGTGAGCAGCTAGATCCGAACTTTGAGGCCGAGTAGCAAAGTGGTTATGCTCCGGATTGCAAATCCGTCTACGCCGGTTCGATTCCGACCTCGGCCTCCACCATTCGAAAGCCCCGCAGCCATTGAGGTTGCGGGGCTTTTTTCATGCCTGCGGATTTTGCTGGCCCCGGCCATTTGGGACAATTCTGGGACACTGGAAGAAATTGCATGTCCCACGTGTCCCCGGCAAAATCCGGTGCATGGCCACTATCGAGCAGCGCCCCAACGGGGCATGGCGGACCAAGATCCGCCGAAAAGGATATCCGACCCTCTCCGCGACCTTCGATACCAAGGCCGAGGCCCAGCGCTGGGCGGCTGAGATCGAGGGCGACATGTCGCGCGCCAGGTTCGTGGACATGCGCGAGGCGGAGAGCACCACCCTGGAGGAGGCGCTTGACCGTTACTCTCGCGAAGTGACCTCGGCCAAGAAGGGCGCCAAGCAGGAAATGACCCGCATCGCCAAGTGGAAGAGGCACAGGCTAGCGAAGAAAGGCCTGGCCGCAATCCGCTCCAGCGACATGGCTGCATATAGGGATGATGAGCTCAAGGAAGGGAAGTCCGCCGCTACGGTCAAGCTCGACCTAGCGGTGATCAGCCACCTTTTTACAGTGGCCATCAAGGACTGGGGTATTGAGGGGCTGAGCAACCCGGTGGCTCGGCTGAGGATGCCGAAAGGGGCGAAGTCGCGTGATCGGCGGCCGACTGCCCAGGAACTGAAGGATGTGATTAAGGCGGCTGGTGATATCCACGCTGAGATGCCGGCGATCATCGGTATTGCGGTCGAGACGGCGATGCGCCGTAGCGAACTGCTGACTCTTCGTCGTGAGAACGTCAAGGCGAAGCACGTGATCCTGGAAGACACCAAGAACGGCTCCCGCCGACTGGTGCCGCTGTCCGTCCGGGCTCGAAACCTGCTCGAGTCTCTTCCAGCGCGCTTGGATGGCAAGGTGTTTTCTCTGGTGCCGCACTCGGTCAGCCAGTACTTCACCCGGGCGTGCCGGGCTGCCAATGTCGAAGACCTGCACTTCCATGACCTTCGACACGAAGGCACGTCGAGGCTGTTCGAAAAAGGCCTGTCGATGATGGAGGTCAGCGCAATCACGGGGCACAAGTCCTTGAGCATGCTCAAGCGCTATACGCATCTGTGCCCCGATACCCTGGCTGACAAGCTCGGCTAGCGCACGCTGGCCAGCGTCGGCGGCGCCTGGCGCTTCCGGCCGGGCTTCGCCGGCGTGTGCATCCCCCTCTCGCACTCCTGCAAAAACTGGCGAACCGTGCTGACCCTCCAGCAGATCCGGGCGCCCTGCTTGAAGAATGGCGGCAGCCAGGGTGCGCCGACCTGCCGGGCGCTGCGGATGGCGGATTCTGACCGACCAAGCAACTTGGCCAGTTCGGGGATGTGGATGATCTCTTGTTCCATGTAGGGCTCCTGCCGCACCCGGCGGCATCAGTAGGATGCGACTATCTTTTTGCGCTGCTCATGCAGCTCGTTCTCTTTGGCCAACTGCGCCTCACGGTCAGCGAGCCACTTCCTGGCTTTGTCCTGTGCAGCCTTGGCGCTGGTGAACAGCTTCGGCCTCGGGTGCTTTACGCCTTTGCTGTCTACGCAGAACAGGCCTTTTCGCACGATGATGACCTCCCTGACGGCGAAGTCATCGCCTAGGGTGTAGGCCTTGAATGGGGTGGTCATGCAGGTCTCCACGCCGCCGGTGGCGGCAGGTTGGTGGTCAAGCTAGGTCAGCCAGGGCAAATACGATGCCGCGGCAGTAAGGCTCGCAGTCTTCAACCACTTCGAAAGTGGCGTGCGGAATGTCGGTCTTGTAGGTCCAGGAGTAGCCATCCTCCTTGCACCACAGGGCTTCGATGGCTCGGGCAGTCTGCTTGCGTGCGGTGTACTGAACGATTTCCTCGTCTGTCTCCAGGCAGTCGCGATATGGAAGTACGCCCCTGGCATCAACCCGCACAGTGCCGCCGTCGTAGCATCCAACTTCGTCATAGACCGCGCCATCGAACTCCATCAAGTCATCGCTTGCTCCATACACGATGACTAGGCCTGCGGCCTTGGCTGCCTGGCGCAGGTCGGAGGTGATGGCGCGGTGCACCGGGTACTGGGAGCCATTCAGGCGTGCGGCCAGTTCTTCTTTCGTCATGGTAATAGCTCTCCATGCCCGTGCATGTATGCGGCGGGCTTGAGTAGTTGGGGAAGGGTTAAGCTGGGCGCTTCATGAAGGTGATCCAGTGCGTCTTTTCGCGCTTACCGGACTTGTGGCCAAACAGGGGCTTTTCGGGGGTGAGGGCCAGCAACTCACTCACCAGCACCTGGGTTTCGTTCCACTTGAAGATCAAGATTCCTTCGGGCTCCAGCACGCGGAAGCATTCGGCAAAGCCTTGGCGGATGTCCTCTCGCCAGTCGCTGGTGAGCACTCCATACTTGGCTCGCATCCAGCTATCCACGCCGGCGCGGGTCAGGTGTGGCGGATCAAAAACGACCAGTCGGAAGGTTGAGTCCTCAAAAGGCAATTGGCGGAAGTCCATCAGCACGTCAGGCTCCACCTTCAGCACCCGGCCATCGCAGAGCAGGTGTTCCTCGTCACGGATGTCGCCGAACAGGGCGCGCTGGTCCTGCTTGTCGAACCACATCATGCGGCTGGCGCTGCAGGGGTCGAGTACCTTGGCTGTCGCGCTCATCGCGGCCACCTGTAGATCATATAGGCCATGTACATCAGGGGCAGGATCATGGCTTGACCTCCATGGTCGCGTCGATGGCGCACTCGATGTCGTCAGTGTCAGGGTGGCCGCGCTGGTCGCTCCACTGGGCGTTGACGTTGCAGACGTTGTAGACGTGAGCTGCGGCATCGACGTACCAAGCCAGCTTACTGACGAACCGATACCGCTCGGCGTCTTTGCGAAGAGACTCTTTCTCGGCCACCAGCTTGCCCAGGGCGCCGTAGCACTCAGCCAGCAGGTTGTTGGCCACCTCGATCGCCGGCCCCTTGCCGGTCACGCCTCGCTGGCAGGCCTTCATCAGGGCTTCCACGCTGTTCTTCTCAGTCGGCATCAATCAGCTCCTTCGGCACCTTGACGGTATCGCCGAGCAGGTCATTGACTATCCCTCGGCACAGAGAGGCCAGAGGCGTTTGCGAGAAGTGCAGGCCGCCAAGGCCAAACACGCACGCCTCATCACCTTTCAGAAGCTTCTCGCAGTCCTGCTGGTAGAGGTGGGGCGTCTTGCTGCGGTAACGGACCGCGTTTTCCCGGCCGATATCTCGCAGTGTTTCGAGAACATCTTGCTGACGATCGGTGAGCCTCACAGCTACCGCCTTTTCTTCAGGCATGACTTCGTCCTTGGCCGCCATATCGCGGCAGTGAATAGAGGGGTGGATGGCGCTTAAGCTCTGAATCAATCGGGCGTCCAGTCGTCAGGATCACATGCCTTTCAAACGCCGCCCGCTCATCGTGTTCAACCGGCGCGCTCGGCTCTGCGCTGGCGGATATGGTGTCTTGCAGTTTTTCGAGATACTGCGCCCGTTTCTTCCCACTGCTGCCGATCAAGCCCCAGCAAAGCGCGCTCAGCTCGGCAAGCTTGCGATCAGAAGCCTCCAGTTCCCAGCGCCATTTCCTTGCATAGTCTTCCGCCGATTTCGTCTGGTTCTTCAGGTTGCCGATATGGCAGGTAATCATCCTCCCAATATCGTCCGGACGATCAGGGAAGCGGGCGCGATCCTCAATCAGCCTGATGTTCTCGGCGCGCAGCCGCTCAACCTCGCCAGGGGTAGCGTGGGTAAACAGCGGTACGGCATGCTTACCTTCTTCCTGCATTACCTTGATGCCTACGGCTTCACAGTTTGTTGACCAGATGCGGATATTGCCGTTGTCGGCGAATACGGCGTAGGCAACGGGTTCGCCATGGTGCTGCTCGGCTGGCTGGGCCAGGGCCTTGCGCAGCTCGTCTGCCACACTTCGCTCTGCGCTCGGCCCCTCGAAGTGGATTTCAAGCCACTTGGCTGCGCTCTCAGCTAGCTCGCGGGGCACGCTGATCATGTCGGTGTTGCTGGATCGGTTTTCTATGGGCATGTGAATGTCTCGCGGGTATATTGAGCTCGCTGGGTATGTTTCATTGGAAGAGCTGACTAGTGAGTCAATGCCATGATGGTTTATCACTTCTGCAATGAGCAATATGGGTTGCAAAATATAGAAAGGTCGAGGTTAAAAGTTGCGACCGTAATGGATCTCAATGATCCATTTGAAATGATGTGCTTGTCATCTGAAGATCCAGAAACCAGAAAAAGCCTTCGTTTCTTCAAAAGTCGTATAGCGGACCTATATGGAATGCTCTGTTTCAGCAAAACATATGCCAGCCCTGTGCAGTGGGGTCACTACGGAGATAGGCACAAGGGAATATGTTTAGCTTTCGAAATCGACGATTCGTCACTCCATACTGTTGAATACCGCAACGGGCGAATGATTTTTGATCCGGAATCCTACCTCTCTAAATCAAAGGAGCAGAAATACGATTTCATGCTGCGGCAACTCAGGATAAAGCACTCAGAGTGGTCTTATGAGAAAGAGGTAAGGCAGATTTTCTTACTAGAGAAGTCGCAGAGTATTGATGGGTTGTATTTCATGCCGTTCTCTGAGATTGGGTCGCTTCGACAGGTCATTGTCGGTTGTAACTCGTCGCTCAAAAGATCGAAGCTCGCGGCAGTGCTCAGAAATGATTACCCCGAGGTTGAAATTTTCAAGGTAAGGACCGCATTTAAACAGTACAAGATCGTGAGGAATCGCGACGATAATCTTTGGCTGTGAGTGTTTTCCTATCAGGCAGCGAGGCGCCGGTAAAGCTGTATGAGGTCGGATGCGTTCGCGGCGACCAGTGCCCGAGCTTCGTCTTTGCAGACGCTGTTGCCCAGCAGCTTCACCTGGTCAGCGCCGGAGATTGGCTTCCAGTACAGCTGGCCGGTTTCCTCATCAAGGAACAGCCCGCGGTCGATGATGTAGTCGGCCCGGAACCCTTGGGCGCGCTTCAGCTCGTGCGGCTTGAGCATGCGCAGGGTAATGTCAACCATCACGTAATCGCCGACCATCACAACGTCGGCGTGCTCGGTGAAGTGCTGCGGCAGGTACCTGCGCATGAAGGCTGCGCACTTGTAGGCTGCTGCATTGTCACGCTCAAGCTGGGCCTGTTCGTGATCGCCCTCACCGCGGCAAACACCGCACAAATCGCGCTGGAGCGGATAACCGACGCTGGAGACGTCGATCCGGATTGGCCAGGATTCGACTACATCGAGAGCAACTCAGCATCCCTGCAGCTGGATAGTTCCACTCTCGAGGGGGACTGGGCTGGCGCCTACGCCGGCTGCCCGGTTGGCGAACTGGCGACTTCGTTCGAATTCGATGTGATGTGCCCGCAAGGCCTGGCCAGCGTGGACAAGAAGGGACGGGTCAACAGCTGGTCCGTCACGTATGAAGTTCAGTGGCGTGACATGGCGACAGCGGGTGCCTGGTCGTCTTATCGCGAAACGATCACCCGTGCCACGCTCGATCAGATCGCGTTTACTCGCAAACTTGATCTGGCATACCCAATGCGACCTGAAATCAGGATGCGGCGCATCGGGGCGAAATCGACCGAAACAAACGTTCAAGACATGATCCAGTGGTACGGGCTTCGTTCGCGGTTGCCAAGCCCAGCTTCGTACCCGGGCGTCACCACGATATCGATTGCCGTGGCGGGTGGGGGGCGACTGGGCGCCCAGTCGGAAAACCGGGTATCTGTCGTAGGCACTCGAATCCTGCCAACCCGGGAAAACGGTCAATGGACAGAGAAGCGGCCTGTGCGCGACCTTGTCGCGCCGTTCTGCTATGTGGCCAAGAAGGCCGGCTATCAGGACGCTGACCTCGATCTGATGGAAGTCGACGCACTCGCAGAGGGGGTGAATGAGAACTTTGAGTTGGGTGAGCGCTTAGATGGGGTAGAGCGAATGCCAGAGATGGGTTAATGTTGCCGCATTTAAATATGAGCTAACGGTATGGAACGGAAAATCCACTCGAAGCTGATCGGGTATACAATTTTTTCCCTTTGGGCATTGCTGTTTCTCAGTGCAGCGAGCTGGGTTTTAGTTGGCTCAGTTTCCTATTGGGTTAAACATGGGTGGCTCCCTCCAGATAGTTCAGGTTGGGCCCAAGCAATCGGTGGTCTGTTGGCAGTAATTGTCGCTATCACTGTTCCTGCGTTTCAAAATTTCAGCCAGTCTCGACAGCTGAAGGAAAAGGAAGAACTTGTTCGCTTGGAGGGAATCCAAGCGACGAGAGCTTTAGTCGAGCATGTTTTGCGTGTACAAAAGCGACTTCTCAGTGCACTCAAACTGCTTGGCTCTCAAAAAGGTATATATAGTCCGCTGGCAGATGCCAAGGCCGAATCTCACGAAGCTATACAAGCTGCGGCAATGTTACGAGAAATCTCGGTTGTTGACTTGAATATTCAAATGGTTCATTTCGTAGTCAGGCTGCGGGAGGTCGCCAATTTTGGTGAATTCGCCGGGAATCAGCATGACCACTACCAGTTGCTGGGGTATGCAAACCCAGATGTAGTAAGTCAGCTTCAGAGAAATACAGAAACTTTGAATAAGTGGGTGGAGGAGTTGGATGACCTGGAAGCTTTTGCGAAGTGAGTTCGATTGAGAGCTTACGCGGCTTGGAGTACCGCTTCTATCACCCGCTGCCCAGCCAGCGGCGGAAACGCATTGCCAGCCATGTGCATGGTCAGCCGGTGGTTTTCAGGCCGCAGGGTATCAGCCGGGAACGACATGGCGGCCAAGGCCTCGCTGGCGCTGAGCATTCGCATGCGGTCGCCGTCGACCAAGGCCCAGCGGTCCAGGGTGGTGATGGTGCCGATCGGTCGGTTTATGTCGCAGCCGGTGTTGCCGGAGCCATTGCCGTAGTAGGGCATGATGAACCGGTCGCCGAAGCGCTGGCGCCCGTTTCGCGCTCGGTCGAGCGTGGCCTGGGCCCGGCCTGGCTTCTCGATCTGCGACCACCGACCGGCGTCGAAGTCGAGGAAGCTCGCTGCCGGCACATGCCGTTCCTGTGGCAGCTGCAGCATCAGCGGCGCTTTGCTGCGGGTCAGCACGATGAACAGTCGCACCCTGTGCTGCGGCACTCCGAGGTCGGTGCAGTCGACGATATGCGGAGCGGCCTGATACCCCAGCGCCTGGACCGCTTGCAGCCATGCCGGGTAGAGCACCCAGTCGGTGAACTTTGGCACGTTCTCGATCACCGCCGCTTGTGGCCGGTGGAACTCAAGGGCTGACACCGGTGCCCAGGCCGTAGAGCGCGAAGCATCATGCTCAGGGTTGCCCGACTTCTTGCTGCGGGCCTTGGCGTGTCCTTGGCAGCAGGGCGATGCGAGTAGGATGTCGTGTGCTGGTACTTGCTCCCAGCGTGCCTGGTGCAAGTCCTGGCAGACGTGCTGCGTGTCGGGGTGGTTGGCGCTGTGCCATTCAACGGCCACGGGCCAGTGGTTTGCCGCCCAGAGAACATGGACGCCTGCGACGCGCGCGCCGATGTTCCATCCGCCGAGGCCGACGAAAAGGTCAATTGCTGTGGTCACGTTGCATTCCTTACGTGTAGGCGCGCTGCCCTCGTTGGGGCGCAGCGAAAGCTGAGTGAGACGGAGCGGGGTGCAGCATTGATGAGGATTGGCCGCGTTAGGACAAAATTCTGGTAGTCTCAGGCTTGCTATCTATTCGACGCGAGCCAAATGAAATGACCCTTAAAATCAAAGAAGCTGTCCAGATTGCAATTGACAACGTTGTTGAGCTTTTTTCTGAGCAAAAGCTGTCAAGCGTATTGCTAGAAGAAGTAGCTCGGGATAGCGAAGGCAATTTTTTAATTACTGTAGGCTTTGAAAGAGCCGCCCCGAGACGGGCAGGTAACGCGCTGGCCGGTGGCATAGGGGCCCTCCTGTCTACGCAAAGGGCCTATAAAGTAGCGTTTATCGACAAGGAAACTGGCGAACTAATTTCGGTAAAAGATCGGCTGCTTGAAAAATAATGTCCCGAAAAATAGTGCTGGACACTAATCTTCTTATCTTGCTTGTGGTTGGGTTGTATGAGCCTAACTACATATCTCAGCATAAGAATTTGCAAGATTATTCGTTGCGAGACTTTGAAGATTTGATTGTTCTAATCGACGGGGCTGACATCGTTGTTACAACTGCTGTGCTTGCAGAGGCAAGCAATTTGCTTTGGCAAACCTCGCCACCACACAAGCAAAATCTCCGGCGGGTTCTGGGCGAGCTTATTTCAAAGTCCATGGAGCACCGCCCCGTTTCAATACAAGTGGCTGAATCAACACATTTTATGCAGTTAGGTCTTACTGACGCCGGAATTCTAGAGCTTCCAGCAGGATCCGGAGTTATTCTTACCGTAGATCTTGACCTGCACTTGGCTGCGCTTGAAAAGGGCCTCGAAACGGAGAATTTTACCCACTATCGCGATTTCTCTTGAACCAAAAAGTTCATGAAGGTCAGCTGTGACGCCCCCTCCCTAGAGGGGGCGCCTGATTGGTTACTTGGCGTCGAAGGTGCCTAGGGATAGCTTCGCGGCGGTACCAACCTTGTCGTTGAGAACAGCCTTGAACTCTTGAGCAATGGCCTCGCGCTGGGCTTCTTCACCAATCCAGCGCAGTTTCAGCACCGGTTGAGAGCCGCCGGTGATGACGGAGACGCACAAGCGGATCATCCCAAAGTAGATACAGGTAATCCACTTCCCTCAGGTCAGACACTTGATCGGGGCTCCAGTGATGTTTGTTGATCAGGTAAAGCTGGAGCGCCTGCTCCGTAGTCAGGTGCCCCCAGAGTGCCAGCGGTTCTTTGGCGATTTTTTCTGCAAAGCACAGAAGCTTGTAGTGACCAAGCGCTTGGTGCTCCGCCTGATATCGATTCGCTCCCGGCCAGCTCAGGTCTGGCTTGTCCCTGAGCTCGTCTGCAAAGCGAGAAACCAGCTTCTCCCACTCTGCCCGGTAATTGATCCGGGGAAGTTTCATGTCCGGTCTCCTTGGACCTTGTTGTGTGGAAGCAAAAAGCTACCACGGATGCACCGGACACCCATAACGCCCGAACTGCGGACATAAAAAAACCGGGTGGCAGCCCGGCTTCTTCAACAGCAACAAACGAGGTCCATTATGCACTTGGCAATGGATGCTAGCAATACCGCGCCTTTGTCCGTAACAAATAGGAGTGGAGACAGCTAATCTGTCTGCGCTTACTGCTTTGCCACACTCAACGCCCAGCCCAGCCCAGCCCAGCGCTGGGCTTTTTGCATTTGGTTCGCGGAGTCGTGATATCTTTTTGCCTCTATTTGTGGAGGCAGGGAATGAAGGTCAAGAACTGGAATGGCTGGGAGTACGATTGGCTAAAACTGGTGGATCACTATCGCGATGCGCCGGCATTACCTGGTGTCTATATCGTCTGTGCGGATCGCGCAATCGCACGCGCTGTTGGAGTCGACGACAATGGGATCCTTACGGTTGGTGAGTCGGACAACTTGAGACGTCGGCTTGCTGCCTTTGTCCGATGTGCAGGAACGAAAGGCGCTACTGGGCACATGGCGGGTTGGCGGTTCAACTTTGCTTCGTTCGAAAAAATGTTCCCTCTGGATACGCTATGGGTGAGCTGGTATCCCACTATCGACAAAGCGGCGGCATACGCGAAGGAGGGAGAAATGCTTGGGCTGTACCTAGCCGAGCATTACGAGCTCCCGCCCCTCAACTACAAGTTCAACTGGTCTCCCCAAGAGCGGTGACAGATGGCTCCGGCCCGCGCAGTGTTTTGCATCTGCCAAGAAGATAGGTCAAATGGATCAATCTTGGCCTCTTCGGCTTTGCGCACAATGCTCTCTGTTTGCTGGGTGCGAAGCAGCCTTCAATAATGAAGGGGTGTGCTGCTCGGTTGGGAGGAGTGTTGATTGGAAAATCTGCTCAGGCTTGGTCTATGCCATAGAAATTGCCTTGATCATGCTGGCCGCACTTTCAGTGGGGCGAACGTTTGATCACCTGCCGGGCCTTGGGCGGGTATTCCCGCCAAGGGTCCGGCAGCGAGGTATACGCTGTACTTCAAAGCTTAGAAACATCCGCCTCAACGACATCAGCCGCTGGCGCCTCAGTGCTGGTGGCCAGTTCCGTAGGAAGGGTAGAAAAGGTCACGGCATATTTGCCCAAGTCGTTTTCCTGCCGCTGGAAGCTGATCGCCACCTTGTCTCCTTTCCAGTTCATCACCTCCGTCAGATAGGAGGCCCCGGACTTCATCTTGATCCACTGGCTCTTCTGCTCGGCAGGTTCACCAAAGCGTTCGGTCAGCATGTCCGTGACCAAGTAGAGACTATTGGCATTGCCGCTGAAGACCAGCTCGCGCACCTGCCCGCCCGACAGGGTGGCGATCAGGTTGTAGCCTGGCGATATGGGCAGGTAGGGGAGGCCATGGATCTCAAAGCGGTTCGGGTCGGCGGTCGCTACCCGGCAGGGCTCGGTGGGGCGGGTTTCGTCGGTTGGGCATTCTGCGACTTGCTGCAGGAAATCACCTTGCAAATCGACGCCGAGAAATGAGCTCGGTTCCTGTGCCCAAACGCGTCCGGCCTGGCTGGAATCTGCCCAGGCAGGGTGGATGAGGAGCAGGCTTGCCGAAGCGGCCAAAAAAAATAGAGGCCTCATGGGGTCCGTCCTTGTGAGGTAAAAAAAGGATTCAGCGCCACAGGATACGCGCCCGCGCAGCAGGTTCAAATGCTGTCGGAGTGCCATTGCGGCGAAGTAGCGGTCCTGCGTAACAGACGAGAGGAACACGAAAAAGTTTAAGGCAACGCCAGAAAATGTGAGACGCATCACATTTTCTGGCTTAAAAAGGCGATCTTTCTGGCAGGCAAAGAAAACCCGCCATCAGAGGCGGGTTGAAAGAACGTACGAAGCCTGTGCATTGTGCTCGGGATGATGTCAGAAATTCGTGAAGAGCATGTCCAGAGTCTGTCGAAATGCCGCAATGATGGGCTTGTCCACGGCTGATGCGATAGGGCGCAAAAAAGAGCCCGCCATGGGGCGGGCAAGGACGTTTGAAGGGAGAGCATCCAGGCTAGCTGGCAGGGGGTTAAGCCAGCGTTAAGCACGAGCGATTGACCTGGCGCTCGGATCGCCCTATACAGGCGGGCGCTAACCTCAGGAGCCAGGCATGCACGACGAAGACGACCTTCCCGAACCCGAGCACGATCATCTGCTCGATCATGAATTCCTCTACGACGACTTCGACCCGGAGGCCGATGCCCAAGGTGCCTTGGATGAAGCCGAGGAAGACGAAGCGCTGCTGGATGATTTCGACGATGAGGACCACCCGGCCTGGCACGACGAGGTCGACGACAATTGAGGCCTGCGATACGCAGGCCTCTTTGCAGGTAGCCTCACCGCGAGGCGCGTCCGGCCAGGCGTCAACGGCGATCGAGCGAGAAGCGTCCGGCGCCGGTCAGGGCCAGCAACAGCAGGCCGCCAACGATACTCAGGTTCTTGAAGAACTGGGTCATGTTGGCGCTGCGCTCGGGGTCGACCATGTTCCAGAAGGGGTGGCCGAGCAGCGCCGTGCCCACCACGAACAGCGCGAACAGAAACGCCAGCGGGCGGGTATAGAAGCCCAGGATCAGCAGGATGCCGACGGCGAACTCCATGATCACGGCGATCGCCGCTGCCAGCATCGGGACGGGGGCGCCCAGCGACGTCATGTAGCCGACCGTGCCTTCGAAGCCGGTGAGCTTGCTCCAGCCGGACATGATGAACAGGATCATCAGCAGGACGCGGGCGATCAGGATGATCAGGTCGCGTTGACCTTCGAACAAGGAGTAGCGCATGGCGAGGTTCCAGTGGACGGGGACATGTTCCACTTTAGCAGCCGCTTCGATTTGCGCCGGATGGAAGAAAGGCGCCGCGAGGGCGCCTTTCGAAAGAAGATGGTGCGAGTGGCGGGACTCGAACCCGCAAGGCTGACGCCGACAGATTTTAAGTCTGCTGTGTATACCAATTCCACCACACTCGCACGCTTGAAAGGGTCGTGGCGACCGGCGCGCTTCAGGGCAGAAGGGCCTGGCAATCAAGCGCGCTTTATAACCCATCGTTATAGCCGAGTCAACCACACCGCGTCTTCCAGGCGGATATGGGCAGGGATTGGATATGTCCGTTGACACCTTGCTGTCACTGGGCCACTGTTACGTCATTGGATCCAATGGGTACGCAATCATGCCTTCGGCCACGCCGTCCTCCACCCCTGCGCGTATCGTCCGGCCGAAGCTGTTCTGGCGCTTGTTGTTCCTCCAGGTCTATCTGTTGGCGATTTTCCTCTATCTGAGCCTGATGGCCTTGGGCGGTTACCTGCTGATGCTGGGCTTCGACGAGCCGCGCCCGGAGGCGCAACGGCTGATGGCCCTCGGGGGAGGGGGCGCGATCATGCTGGTTTGCCTGTGGCTGCTGAAGGTGGCGCTGCCGCGGCGGCTCAGCCCTCAGGTGGTCGAGCGGGAAAGCTGACGAGCGTCTCATGCAAACCGGGCGGTGAGCCTGCAATGGGCTTGCCGCATGATCAGGCCTGCGCGCAGCTGTCTATCCTGTATCGGTACCCATACACTACGCTCAATCAATATGTCCCCTGCGGTGCCCGTGGAGCTTGCATGGTTTCAGCCGACCGCCCCAACCAGCCGGAAATCCCCACCAACCTCTACGAACGGCTGGTCCAGTCGGTGTTGGACTACGCCATCTACATGATCGATCCCACAGGTACCGTGGTGTCCTGGAATGCCGGTGCCGAGCGGATCAAGGGCTACCGTGCCGATGAAGTGATCGGCCAGCATTTCTCATTGTTCTTCACGCCCCAGGATCGTGCCGACGGGCGTCCCGAATATTTGCTGCGCCAGGCCCTGGAGCAGGGGATGGCCCAGGATGAAGGCTGGCGGGTACGCAAGGATGGCACGCAGTTCTGGGCCCTGGCTGCGCTGGATGTGATTCGCGACGAGGCTGGGCGGATCATCGGCCTGGCCAAGGTCACCCGCGACATCACCGACCGCCGCGAATCGATGCTGCAACTCGATGCCATCCGCGTCCAGTTGTTCCAGGCGCAGAAGCTCGAGGCCCTGGGCCAGTTGACCGGCGGGCTGGCCCACGACTTCAACAACCTGCTGACCATCATCCTCAGTTCCGCCCGCCTGGCCCTGGGCAGCCAGGATTCGCAACGGGTGCAGCGCCTGCTCCAGCACATCCTCGATGCCGGCCAGCGCGGCACCCAGCTGACCCGGCAACTGCTGACCTTCGCCCGCAACCGGCAAATGAGCGTCACGCGCATCGCTCCGGCTGAACTGATCGACTCCACCCGTGGTCTTCTGGAGCATGCCCTGGCCAGTGACATCGAACTGGAGGATCGGGTGGAGCCGGACCTGCCGCTGATCGAAGTGGATGCCGGGCAGTTGCAGATGGTCCTGCTCAACCTGCTGTTCAATGCCCGCGATGCCATCGAAGGCCAGGGGCGTATCCGCCTGGAGGTGGGCTGTGTGGAGCTGGCGGGCGAGGTGGAAGGATTGCAAGGGCGTTTCGTGCGTTTCGATGTGCACGACACCGGCCAGGGCATAGCGCCAGAGGTGTTGCCGCGCATCTTCGAGCCGTTCTTCACCACCAAGGCGTTCGGCAAGGGTACCGGCCTGGGGCTCAGCCAGGCCTATGGTTTCGCCAGGCAGAGCAATGGCGCCATCTGCGTGGCCAGCCAGGTGGGCGAGGGGACGAGCATGAGCCTCTACCTGCCGGCTTGCCCAGGCGCCCCCGACCCCGATCACAACGAGTAGACAACATGGCAGAACCACTCAAGCGGCTGGCGACGGGAATCGAAGGGCTCGATACCCTGCTCAAGGGGGGGCTGGTGGCGGGCGCCTCCTATATCGTCCAAGGCCCGCCGGGAGCAGGCAAGACCATCCTGGCCAACCAGCTGGCCTGCGGCCATGTGCGGGACGGTGGGCGGGTGCTGGTGGCGACCTTGCTCAGCGAGTCTCACGAGCGGTTGTTCCAGTACCTGTCGACCCTGGCGTTCTTCGATCCGGCGCTGGTCGGCGACCCGATCCAGTTCGTCAGTGCCTTCGACACCCTGGAGCAGGAAGGGCTCGATGCCGTGGTCAGGCTGTTGCGCCAGGAGATCGCCCGGCAGCAGGCCAGCCTGCTCATCGTCGACGGCCTGCTCAATGCAAGGGTACGGGCCGAAACCAGCCTCGACACCAAGAAGTTCGTTTCCGAGCTGCAGGGGCATGCGGCGTTCGCCGGGTGCACGGTGCTGTTGCTGACCAGTGCACGGGTGCAGGAGGGCAGCCCGGAGCACACCATGGTCGATGGGGTGATCGAGCTGGGCGAGCACCTGGTGGGCAGCCGCGCCGTGCGCCAGATCCAGCTGCGCAAGACGCGTGGCAGTGGCGCGTTGTCAGGCCTGCACGAGTGTCTGATCAGCGAGGCCGGCTTGCAGGTCTACCCGCGCCTGGAGGCCTTGTACAGCCACCCGAGCCAGATGGGGTCGGAAACCTTCAGCCGGGTCACCACTGGCATCACGGCCCTGGACGAGATGCTCGGCGGTGGCGTGGGCAAGGGTTCGGTCAGCCTGGTCATGGGGCCTTCGGGCATCGGCAAGACCTCCTTGGGGCTGGCCTTTCTCGCCGCCTCCAGCCACGAGGCGCGCGGCTTGCACTTCGGCTTCTACGAAACCCCGGCGCGGCTGCGCCTGAAGGCCACTGCGCTGGGCCATGACATTGCCATGCTGGAGCGCCAGGGCGACCTCGAGCTGTGCTGGCAGCCGACCACCGAAGGGCTGCTGGACCAGGTCGGTGCCCGCTTGCTCGAACGGGTCCAGGCGCTGGGGGCCCAGCGCGTGGTGATCGACAGCCTGGGCGCCTTCAGCCGGCTGGCGGTCGATCCGGCGCGGCTCAATGCGTTCTTCCGGGCATTGACCGGCGAGTTGCGCGCCCGCGATGTCAGCGTCCTGTTGACGTGGGAAATGCGCGATATCTTCGGCTCGGAAATCACGGCCCCGGCGCCGGACCTGTCGAGCATCGTCGACAACCTGCTGTTGATGCGCTTCGTCGAGCTGGATTCGCAACTCAGGCGCATGGTCTCCATCCTCAAGGTGCGCGACAGCCACCATGATCCGGCCCTGCACGAGCTGTGCCTGGGCCCGCAGGGCATCACCCTGCGCAAGGCCTTCGAGGGCGCCAGCGGCGTGCTTTCCGGCACGGCGGTGCCCCAAGGGGGCGACTGATGGGATAGCGCGATGAACACCATCCTGATCGTCGACGACGAGTACCTGATAGCCGACATCCTCGGGTTCGCCCTGGAGGATGAGGGGTTTCTCGTCGAGAAGGCCAGCAACGGCCGCAAGGCACTGGACGCGCTCAAGGACAAGCGGGTGGAGCTGGTGATCACCGACTACATGATGCCGGTGCTCAATGGCGAGGAGCTGGTCAGGGCGATTCGCGAGGAGTTGCAGTTGCCGGACTTGCCGGTGATCCTCATGAGCGGCGCGCAAGCCAGCCAGGGCCGCATCTGCCCGGAGCTGTTCGCCGCGGTATTCGACAAGCCCTTCGACATGGACAGGATGATCGCCAAGGTGCGCGAACTGCTGGGCACCTGAAAGGTGGCCCGCCGGGGCGGGTGGGGCGTCGGTCAAGCGCATCCGTGCGGCTCGAGACTTTAAGGAAGGTCAGTGCTGGTCGTCGTTTTTCTCCGGTGCCGGATTGCCGGCCTGGATGCGCTTGAAGATCTCTTCGCGATGGACCTGGACATCCTTTGGCGCATCGATGCCGATCCTCACTTGCATCCCTTTGACTCCCAGAATGGTGACTTTGATGTCATCGTCGATGACGATGCTTTCGCCAACCTTGCGGGTGAGTATCAGCATGTAGTTCTCCTTGGTGATGATGAAATCCGCACGGCCAGGTGCCGTGGCGGTGGGAGCTTGTCCCTCTTCCTTCTCATTAAAGACGCTTTCGGCGCAGAGTAATTCCCCTGCAGACAAATTCTGTTGCCTGTCTTTAGTCGCAGGCGCCGACCAAGGCTCGAGGCAGTCAATCGGCGAAGGTGCTCGGTGGCAAGGATAGGGTGCTTGCGTCCATATGGGAAATTTCTCTGCTTGATAGCGTAAATAGTCGGGCTCAATGATCGTTTATATGTCCAGCGCCTGCAGAAAATGCAGCGATCGAGCGCTATTGTGGCGCTGCCCATGAGCATCTTCAGGCCGGGATGGGTATCGTCGACAGCGTGCTGGTTCGCGAGCAGTGGGCCGTCGGGCATCGGCGGGGTCCATCGGCCAGTGGCTGAAACAATGGATAACGCGCGTTCGGTCGATGCTCAGCCCAACAGCGCCACCGACTTGATCTGCGCCCACAGTGCCTGGCCCGGGTGCAGGCCGAGCTGGTCCGCCGAGTAGCGGGTGATACGTGCAAGCAGGGCATTGCCGGCGGCGTCCAGGCTCACCATGACATGGGCCGGGTTGTCTGCCGGGCGGCATTCACGGACCCGTACCGGCAGCCGGTTGAGGATGCTCGAGGCGCCGTCGGCGGTAAGTGCCAGGCTGACGTCGCGGGCCTGCACCTTGAGCCTGAGGGTACTGCCCACCACCTGGGCAGGATGGGCGATGCGCAGCACAGGACCGTCGTTGCCCGGCAGGCGCAGGTCGAACAGTTCGTAGTGCGGGTCATGGCCGACGACCACGCCTTCGAGCACCACGCCGGC
Organism: Pseudomonas sp. HLMP; assembly: GCF_046365545.1. Classification (NCBI taxonomy): domain Bacteria; kingdom Pseudomonadati; phylum Pseudomonadota; class Gammaproteobacteria; order Pseudomonadales; family Pseudomonadaceae; genus Pseudomonas; species Pseudomonas sp. HLMP. The sequence goes on from NZ_JBDLLR010000001.1 coordinate 36,348, forward strand.
ATCCTCGCCTTGGGCCAGGGGCAGGTCGAGGCGGGCCAGGGTCTGGCCGATCGGCCCGCTGGCCGTGGCCTGGCCCTGTTCCAGCAGTACCAGGTGGTCGGCCAGGCGGGCGACCTCGTCCTGGGCATGGCTGACGTACACCAGGGGGATGTCCAGTTCGTCGTGCAGGCGCTCCAGGTAAGGCAGGATCTCGCGTTTGCGGGGAGCATCGAGGGCGGCCAGGGGTTCGTCCATCAGCAGCAGCCGAGGGCTGCTGAGCAGCGCCCGGGCAATACCGACCCGCTGCGCCTCGCCCCCGGAGAGGGTGGCCGGCCTGCGCTCGAGCAAGTGGCCGATCCCCAGCAGCTCGCAGGCCTGCTCCAGGCTGACCTTGCGTTCATGGGGCGCGATCCGCCGCCAGCCGAAGGTCAGGTTGCCACGCACCGACAGGTGCGGGAACAGGCTGGCCTCCTGGAACACATAGCCCACCGGGCGCTTGTGTGGTGCCAGGAAATAGCCGCAGGCGCTGTCTTCCCAGACCTCGCCGTTGACTTCGATGTAGGCGCTGGCGGCACGCTCCAGCCCGGCCAGGCAGCGCAGGCAGGAGGTCTTGCCCGAGCCCGAATGGCCGAACAGCGCACTGATCCCGCGGCCAGGCAGGTGCAGGTCGACATCCAGGGTGAAATCGCCGCGCGCCAGCTTCAGGCGCGCCAGTATCGATGAAGGCATGTCAGCTCCAGCCAGCCTTGCCGCGGCGGCCAGCATAGAGCACGAGCAACACCAGGAAGGAGAACACCAGCATGGCGCCGGCCAGCCAGTGTGCTTGCGGATAGGCCATGGCCTCGACGTGATCGAAGATCTGCACCGAGACCACGCGGGTCTTGTCGGGGATGTTGCCACCGATCATCAGCACCACGCCGAACTCCCCCACGGTGTGGGCGAAGCCCAGGATACTGGCGGTGACGAAGCCCGGTCGGGCCAGCGGCAGCACCACGTGAACGAAGGTGTCCCAGGGGCTGGCGCGCAGGGTGGCGGCCACCTCCAGTGGACGCTGGCCGATGGCGCCGAAGGCGTTCTGCAGGGGTTGCACCACGAACGGCATGGAGTAGACCACCGAGCCGATCACCAGCCCTGTGAAACTGAACACCACGCTGCCCAGGCCCATGGCCTGGGTGGCCTGGCCGATCCAGCCATGGGGGCCGAGGGCGATCAGCAGGTAGAAGCCGATCACCGTCGGTGGCAGCACCAGCGGCAGGGCTACCACCGCACCGATCGGCCCGCGCAGCCAGGAGCGCGTGCGGGCCAGCCACCAGGCGATGGGCGTGCCCACTATCAGCAGGATCAGGGTGGTCAGGCTGGCCAGCTTGATGGTCAGCCAGATCGCGCCCAGGTCACTGGCGTCCAGTGGCATCAGATTTCATAGCCGTAGGACTTGATCAGCGCGGCCGCTTTCGGGCCCTTGAGGTAGTCGACCAGAGCCTTGGCGGCCGGGTTGTCCTTGCCCTTGTCGAGGATCACGGCATCCTGGCGGATCGGCTCGTGCAGCTCGGCGGGGACGATCCAGGCCGAACCGCTCTGGACCTTGCCATCCTTGTAGATCTGCGACAGGGCGACGAAGCCCAGCTCGGCATTACCGGTGGAGACGAACTGGAAGGCCTGGGTGATGTTCTGGCCTTCGACCAGCTTGGCCTTGGTGGCTTCGGTCAGTTGCAGCTTGTCCAGCACCTGGGTGGCCGCCAGGCCGTAGGGTGCGGTCTTGGGGTTGGCGATGGACAGGTGGCGGTATTCGTTTTTCTTCAGGACCTCGCCCTTGTCGTCGACATAGCCGGGCTTGGCCGACCACAGGGCCAGGGTGCCGATGGCATAGGTGAAGCGCGAGCCTGGGACGATCTGTTTTTCCTGTTCCAGCTTGGCGGGTGTGGTGTCGTCGGCGGCGAGGAACACCTCGAACGGTGCGCCGTTCTTGATCTGCGCGTAGAACTGGCCAGTGGCGCCGTAGGCGGCGACCAGCTTGTGGCCGGTGTCTTTCTCGAAGTCCTTGGCGATGGCCTGGATGGGCGCGGTGAAGTTCGCCGCGACCGCCACCTGGACTTCATCGGCCCAGGCGCTGTTGAGGGAGACCAGGCTGGCCAGGGCACTGGCGGCCAGGTGGGACAGGCGGATACGCATGGGGACAGCTCCTTGGGATGGTTTTCGTTATGTGGCGGAATATATAGCGATAAGCCATCCGTCGGGAAGGGGCGGGCGGGGGATTTGTGGGTAGTACAGGGCCCATTCGCGAGCAAGCCCACAGGGGCGCGGTGCTCACGAATCATGTGCCCGGCAGAGGGCTTTGGGGCGCGAGCGGCCCCACATGGCAGTGCTCAGCGCCCCATCTGTTCCAGCGCCTTGTCAGCCATCTCCCGGGTCAACTCGCCAGCCGACCGCTGTCGCCCCAGGCGCAGCGCCTGGCCCGCCCACAGGTTGCTGAAGTCGCTGTTGCCCTGCGGGTCGCGAATCGCCCGCAATGGCATCAGCGCCCCTCCAGCCAGGGGGAAGTGCGGTGCCAGTGGGCTCATCGGCCCCAGCTCACGCATGATGCGGTTGTTGATGCCCCGGGCAGGACGGCCGGTGAACAGGTTGGTCAGTGCCGTGTCGCTGGCCGGCGCGCTGTCCAGGGCGCGGCGGTGCGCCGGCGACACCTTAGCCTGCGGGCAGAACAGGTACGCGGTGCCGACCTGCACCGCCGAGGCGCCGAGCGCCAGGGCGGCGACCAGGCCACGGTGGTCGCCGATACCGCCGGCGGCGATCACCGGCAGGCGCACCGCGTCCACCACCTGGGGCACCAGGGCGAAGGTGCCGATCTGGCTGGTGATGTCGTCGCTGAGGAACATGCCGCGGTGGCCGCCGGCTTCATAACCCATGGCGATGATCGCATCGCAGCCGTTGGCCTCCAGCCATACCGCTTCCTCTACCGTGGTGGCGCTGGACAGCACCTTGGCGCCGCTGGCCTTGACCCGTTGCAGCAGGTCGGCGCGGGGCAGGCCGAAATGAAAACTCACCACCTCCGGGCGCAGTTGCTCCACCAGCTGGCAGCTCTGCTCATCGAAGGGCGCGCGGTTGGATACCGGGGTCGGGGCGTCGAAGTCGGCGCCCACCTCCTCGTAGTACGGCTTGAGCGCCTGCTTCCAGCGTGCCTCGCGCTCGGCATCGGGCGCTGGCGGCTGGTGGCAGAAGAAATTCAGGTTGAGCGGGCCCTGGCAACTGGCGCGGAAGGCCTCGATCTCGCCACGCACCTGCTCGGCAGAGAGCATGGCACAGGGCAGGGCGCCCAGCCCGCCGGCATTGCCCACGGCGATGGCCATGGCCGAGCCGGTGGCGCCGGCCATGGGGGCCTGCAGGATGGGCAGTTGGATGCCCAGCAAATCGAGGATACGGCGGTCTGGCCAGGTGCTCATGCGCTACTCCTGTCAAAGGGGGTTGCCGGTCAAAGGGCCTTGCTGACCTGGATGTCGCTGATCTTCTCGGCGTCCTCGCCGTGGATCTTGCGCAGCGCTTCCAGGGCCTGCTCGTGGGAGGCGTCGGGCATCACGGCGAAGTCCCAGCGGCGCTCGCCGTCGAGCTTGTACTTGATGACGTATTTGATGGTCTGGGTCATGGCGGGCCTTATCCGAGTTTCGACGACGAGCGACGGATGATCTTGATCTTGTGGGTGAAGGTCGGCTTGCGCGTCACCGAGATCGGCCGTGGGCTCACGGTATCGATGGTGATGTTCCAGAAACCGGTGCTGGGCACGGTGATCTTGGCCGGGAAGCGCACGAAGTGGCCACCGTGGTAGGTGTGCCGGCCGCCGTTCTTGAAACTGCGGAAATTGGCGTCGTTCATCAGGCGGATGTTGCAGCGCTGGGAACACTCGATGACGACCACGTCGTCCTCGTTGAGGTGTTCGCGCTGGTGTACGAATTTCATGTGATGCTCCGCAAGGGTCGGTTTTGCAAAGACGAAAGATACCACGATGTCGGGGTGCGCTTGCGCCTGCCATGGCCGGCACGGGGATAAATCCGCCAAAGCCGGGAGCAAATCGGCCCGGCCGTTGTCCAACGGTTCCTGTGTGATGTCTGTGTGATGCAAGGGGTAGATCGAATGAAGTGGGTGGTGGCGGCGGTGTCGTTGGCGTTGGGTGGTTGTGTCAGCGTTTCGGAGCTGGAGCAGTCGAGGGAAACGCTCGACGTGATTTCCGGAAAGACACCGCGTGAGTATGCCGATTGCGTCAAGTCCAGGCTGGCCGACAGCCGTGATCCGTTGGTGGAGGAGCCGCGTGGCGACGGCCTGCGCCTGATCGTGCCGCAGAAGCTGGCCGCTGGTGCCGGCCCTGCGGCACTGGTGGATATCGACAAACGCGGCAGCGGCAGCAGCATCAAGCTGCACGAGCGGCTGAACAACTTCCCCCTGCGCCTGGGTGACGTGCGTACTGCGGCTACCCAGTGCATCTCCGGTTCTTGATCCAGCTCAGCAAATGAGCGATTAGCAGGCGGACTGCCATTCTCCTTGTCCGGTGGGCGTTGTTCCCCACCGGCGATAGGCCTACTATTTTCAGGCTTATATCGTTTAAGCCTAAGCTTATAACAAGGAAATGGAGCGTCCCGTGATGAACCCGTTGAGTCGTGTCGTGATCGGCAGCCTGCTGATCCTGGCCTGGCCTTCGGCGCATGCCGTCGATGGCCAGAAAGTCTTCACCCAGGGCGGGCAGAACCCCGCCGCCATGGCCTGCCTGGGCTGCCATGGCCCGGATGGCAAGGGCATCGCCGCCGCCGGCTTCCCGCGCCTGGCCGGCCTGCCGGCTGGATACCTGAGCAAGCAACTGGATGATTTCCGCGCGGGCAGCCGCAAGCAGGCGGTCATGGAGCCGCTTGCCAAGGCATTGAGCGATGAGGAAATCAAGGCTGTCAGCGCCTACCTGGCCAGTATGCCGGCCGACCCCGCACCTGACCTGCGCCGCCAGCAGATGGCCACGGACCCTGTGTCCAGGCTGGCGCTGTACGGCGACTGGAGCCGGCAGATACCCGGCTGTGTGCAGTGCCACGGCCCAGGCGGCAGCGGTGTTGGCGAACACTTCCCGCCGCTGGCCGGGCAGCCGGCCGCCTACCTGGTGGCGCAACTCGACGCCTGGCGCGACGGCAGCCGTCGCAACGACCCCAATCAGTTGATGGTCGGTGTGGCCAAGGCCATGACCGACGAGGAGGTCAAGGCGATCGCCGCGTTCTTCGCCCAGCCCGCCAGCCAGGAGGTCAAGCCATGAAACCGATGCTTCCAGCCCTGTTGCTGATTGCCCTGGGCAGCGCCCAGGCGGCGCCCATCGCGATGGAGGACCAGTCCCAGCTCAAGGTGCCCGGCAGCCAGGCGGCCCCGGTGTTCACCCCGCCGGCGGAGAGCGACCTGCCCGACAACGCCTTCGGCCAGATGGTCCGCGAGGGCCATGCGCTGTTCGTCGATACCCGTCGGCTGATGCCCGAGGCGGTGGGCAACGGCATGAACTGCAGCAACTGCCACCTCGACCAGGGGCGCCTGGCCCATTCCGCGCCGCTGTGGGGCGCCTACCCGATGTACCCGGCCTATCGCAAGAAGAACGACAAGGTCAACACCTACGCCGAGCGTATCCAGGGCTGCTTCCAGTTCAGCATGAACGGCACGCCGCCGGCCGCCGACAGCCCGCAGATGACCGCCCTCAGCGTGTACTCCTACTGGCTGGCGACCAAGGCAGCCACCGGCGTGGAGAGCCCGGGCCGTGGTTACCCCGAAGTGCCACAGCCCAAGGGGGGCTATGACTTCACCCGGGGCCAGCAGGTCTACCGTGAGCAGTGTGCGATCTGTCACGGCGACCAGGGCGAGGGGCAGAAGGTGGCCGGTGAATACGTGATGCCGCCGTTGTGGGGCAAGGACTCCTACAACTGGGGCGCCGGCATGCACCGGATCAACACCGCGGCGTCCTTCATCAAGCACAACATGCCCCTGGGGCGGCCTGGCAGCCTGAGCGACCAGCAGGCCTGGGACGTGGCGGCCTGGATCAATCGCCATGAGCGGCCCCAGGATCCGCGTCTGGTGGAAGGCTCGATCGAGAAGACGCGGCTGAAGTTCCATGCCAACGACGGGGTCAACCTGTACGGGCAGAAGGTCGATGGCGTGCTGGTCGGGCAGGGGACTGGCGGCTGATCGTGGCAACGGGGCTGCTTTGCAGCCCTGGATGTCTGGGTGGTGTTCCCTACCGTTGTCACATCCCCGCCCCCAGGTTGTCACAGCCCTGCAATGGCGCCTGGGGTGCAATGGCTGCAATCTTCGCAAGGGAGCGTGGCCATGGAACTCTGTGTGATCGGGGCGGGGTATGTGGGGCTGGTCACGGCGGCGTGCTTCGCCGAAATGGGCAACCGCGTGGTCTGCCTGGAGCGCGATTCGGCGCGCCTGGCACAGTTGCGCCAGGGCCAGTGCCCGATCTACGAGCCCGGCCTGCACGCCTTGCTGCAGGCCGGGCTGCGCGCTGGCCTGCTGAGTTTCACCGAGCAGTGGGAGTTGGCCTTGGCCAAGGTCGACGTGGTGTTCATCGCTGTCGGCACACCGAGCCAAGAAGATGGTTCGGCGGACCTGCAGCATGTGCTGGCGGTGGCCGACAGCCTCGCTCGCCACCTCACCCGGCCGTGCCTGGTGGTGAACAAGTCGACCGTCCCCGTGGGCACCGCCGAGCGGGTGGGCCAGCGCATCGCCAGCGGCCTGCGCGAGCGCGGCGCACGCTTTGCCGTGGAGGTCGCGAGCAACCCGGAGTTCCTCAAGGAAGGCAGCGCCGTCGACGACTTCATGCGCCCGGACCGCATCATCATCGGCAGCGACAGCGAGCAGGCCAGCCAGTGCTTGCAGCGGCTCTACGCACCCTTCGTGCGTAACCGCGAGCGGGTGCTGGTGATGTCGCCGCGGGCCGCGGAATTCAGCAAGTACGCCGCCAATGCCTTCCTCGCCGCCAGGATCTCCCTGGTCAACGAACTGGCCGGGCTCTGCGCGCGCCTGGACGTGGACATCGAGCAGGTACGCCGGGGTATCGGCAGCGACCGGCGCATCGGCAGCCACTTCATCTATGCCGGCTGCGGCTACGGTGGTTCGTGCTTCCCCAAGGACATGCGGGCATTGATCCACTGCGCCGAGCAGGCCGGCTACCCGCCTGACATCCTGCGTGCCGTGCAGGCGCGCAACGATGTGCAGAAGACCATGCTGTTCCAGGCCCTGCGGCAGCACTTCGGTGGTTTTTTGCGCGGGCGCAACGTGGCGATCTGGGGGCTGGCCTTCAAGCCGGGGACCGACGACCTGCGCGAGGCGCCCGGCCTGGTGCTGCTGGATGCCCTGCTGGCAGCAGGCGTACAGGTCCAGGCCTGCGACCCGGCGGCGCTGCCAGGGGTCGCCGCGCGCTACCCGCAGGCCCTGGCCTCGGGCCAACTGCACCTGACGCACGACCCCTATGCCTGTGTCGAAGGCGCCGACGCCCTGGTACTGGTGACCGAGTGGAAGCAGTTCCGCCAGCCGGACTTCCCGCGTGTGCGTGGCCTGATGCGCATGCCGGTGCTGTTCGATGGGCGCAATATTTACGATCCCTCGGAACTATCTACACTGGGTTACCTCTATCATGGCATCGGTCGGCCACGGGCGGGGCATTGTAAGGTGACTGCCGCCTGATTAGACTGCGCCGAACTCCACAGGCCCAGCCTTTGTTTTAAGGACGTATATGATCAAGAAATGCTTGTTCCCGGCAGCCGGTTACGGCACCCGCTTCCTGCCCGCTACCAAAGCCATGCCCAAGGAAATGCTGCCGGTGGTGAACAAGCCGCTGATCCAGTATGGCGTCGAAGAGGCGCTGGATGCCGGCCTGAACGAGATTTCCATCGTCACCGGCCGCGGCAAGCGCGCCCTGGAAGACCACTTCGACATCAGCTACGAGCTGGAGACCCAGATCAAGGGCACCGACAAGGAAAAATACCTGGTCGGCATCCGTCGCCTGATCGAGGAGTGCTCGTTCTCCTATACCCGCCAGACCGAAATGAAGGGCCTGGGCCATGCCATCCTCACCGGCCGCCCGCTGATCGGCGACGAGCCCTTCGCCGTGGTCCTGGCCGATGACCTGTGCGTCAACCCGGAAGGCGACGGCGTGCTGACCCAGATGGTCAAGCTGTACAATCAGTTCCGTTGCTCGATCGTCGCCATCCAGGAGGTCGATCCGCAGGAGACCAACAAGTACGGCGTGATTTCCGGCGAGATGATCCGCGATGACATCTACCGGGTGAACACCATGGTCGAGAAACCCAAGCCGGAAGATGCCCCGTCCAACCTGGCGATCATCGGCCGCTACATCCTGACCCCGGACATCTTCGACATCATCAAGAACACCGATCCGGGCAAGGGTGGCGAGATCCAGATCACCGACGCCCTGATGCAGCAGGCGCAGAACGGTTGCGTGATCGCCTACAAGTTCAAGGGCAAGCGTTTCGACTGCGGGGGCGCCGAAGGCTACATCGAGGCGACCAACTTCTGCTTCGAGAACTACTACAAGGCCGGCAAGGCTTACTGAGCCTCGAGCCATGAGCGGCGAGCGGGCGGCGGTGTGACCGCCGTTTCTTGCAGCGTGAAGCTTGCAGCTCGCCACAAAAAGAGCCACCCTCGGGTGGCTTTTTTTGTGGAGTCTGGATTGTGGCCTACGATTTTGATCTGTTCGTGATTGGCGCCGGTTCCGGCGGTGTGCGTGCGGCGCGCTTCGCTGCGGGCTTCGGCGCGAAGGTGGCGGTGGCCGAGAGCCGCTACTTGGGAGGGACCTGTGTCAACGTCGGTTGCGTGCCGAAGAAGCTGCTGGTCTACGGCGCCCATGTGGCCGACGAGCTCGAGCAGGCCGCAGGCTTCGGCTGGACCCTGGAAGAGGGGCATTTCGACTGGGGCACGCTGATCGCCAACAAGAACCGCGAGATCGAGCGGCTCAATGGCATCTACCGCAACCTGCTGGTCAACAGCGGCGTGACCCTGCTGCAAGGCCATGCGCGCCTGACCGGCGCCCATGAGGTCGAAGTCGAGGGCCAGCGCTATACCGCCGAGCACATCCTCATCGCCACCGGCGGCTGGCCGCAGGTGCCGGACATCCCGGGCAAGGAACTGGCGATCACCTCCAACGAGGCCTTCTACCTCAAGGCGCTGCCACGGCGCATCCTGGTGGTCGGTGGCGGCTACATCGCGGTGGAGTTCGCCGGTATCTTCCAGGGGCTGGGCGCCAGTACCACCTTGCTGTATCGCGGCGACCTGTTCCTGCGGGGCTTCGACGGCTCGGTGCGGAGCCACCTGAAGGAAGAGCTGGAAAAGCGCGGCCTGGACCTGCAGTTCAACAGTGACATCCAGCGCATCGACCAGCAGGACGATGGCAGCCTCAAAGCCACTCTCAAGGACGGTCGCGAACTGGTCGCCGATTGCGTGTTCTATGCCACCGGCCGCCGCCCGATGCTCGACGACCTGGGCCTGGAGAACACCGGCGTTGAGCTCGACACACGCGGCTTCATCCGCGTCGATGAGCAGTACCAGACCACCGAGCCATCGATTCTCGCCATCGGCGATGTGATCGGCCGTGTCCAGCTCACCCCGGTGGCCCTGGCCGAAGGCATGGCCGTGGCGCGCCGGTTGTTCAAGCCCGAGCAGTACCGCCCGGTGGATTACCAGAACATCCCCACCGCGGTGTTCAGCCAGCCGCCGATCGGCACCGTGGGCCTGACCGAGGAGCAGGCGCTGGAGGCCGGGCACAAGGTGCAGATCTTCGAGAGCCGCTTCAGGCCGATGAAGCTGACCCTGACCGACATCCAGGAGAAGACCCTGATGAAGCTGGTGGTCGATGCCGAGACCGACAAGGTCCTGGGATGCCACATGGTCGGGCCGGACGCCGGCGAGATCATCCAGGGCCTGGGCATCGCCCTCAAGGCCGGTGCGACCAAGCAGCAGTTCGACGAGACCATCGGCGTGCACCCGACGGCGGCCGAGGAGTTCGTGACCCTGCGTACGCCTGCCCGCTGACCTGCAATGCCTATTCGCGGGCTTGCCCCGATGCCCTGGCAGTTGGGGCCGCTTTGCGCCCCATCGCGGGCAAGCCCGCTCCCACAGGGGCCGCGTAAAGCCCCTATCAGTTCTCTGCGTGACAGCGCAGCCCAAAGACTGGGTAATCTCCCACAGGTACGAGTCGTACCCTAGATGACGCGGTTTGCAGGGACTCTGTGGGAGCCGGCTTCCCGGCGATGGGCTGCAAAGCAGCCCCAGCTGTTTGACTGACAGCCCCGCGCAATCCTTTGCTCAGCTCGAACCCTTCTATTAATAAACCCCGGTTATAGCCAAAACCAATCAGCAGCATGAGGTTTGCCAATGAGCCTTTCCCGGTTCCATTGGTTAGGATTCTCTCCGTCAACGATTTTCAACCCCATGAAGGAGCGTCTCTCATGCCTATCATCAACAGCCAGGTCAAACCGTTCAACGCCACTGCCTACCACAACGGCGAGTTCGTCGAGGTGAGCGAAGCCGACCTCAAGGGCAAGTGGTCCGTCGTGTTCTTCTACCCAGCCGACTTCACCTTCGTCTGCCCGACCGAGCTGGGCGACCTGGCCGACAACTACGAAGAGTTCCAGAAACTCGGCGTGGAAATCTACGGCGTGTCCACCGACACCCACTTCACCCACAAGGCCTGGCACGACACTTCGGAAACCATCGGTAAGATCAAGTACCCGCTGATCGGTGACCCGACCCACGCCATCGCCCGCAACTTCGACGTACTGATCGAGGAAGCCGGCCTGGCCGACCGCGGTACCTTCGTGATCAACCCCGAAGGCCAGATCAAGATCGTCGAGATCAACGACGGTGGTGTAGGCCGTGACGCCAGCGAGCTGCTGCGCAAGGTCAAGGCTGCCCAGTACGTCGCCGCCCACCCGGGTGAAGTCTGCCCGGCCAAGTGGAAAGAAGGCGAGGCCACCCTGGCCCCTTCGCTGGACCTGGTCGGCAAGATCTAAGACCGTGCGCCAGCCGCGGGCGGTGAGCAGCCGCCACACCTGAAGCTGTCACCGCCCCGTCGAACGCCCGGGCGCACCTGCCTGGGCGTTTTTGTTTGAAGAGATTGAAAAAGGAAATCGCCCGTATGTTGGACGCCACGCTTAAATCGCAACTCAAGGCCTACCTGGAGCGGGTCACCCAGCCGATCGAGATCGTCGCTTCCCTCGACGACGGCGCGAAGTCCCGCGAACTGCACGACCTGCTGGTGGAAATCGCCGGCCTGTCGAACCACATTACCCTGCGCGAGGACGGCACCGACGCCCGTCGTCCATCGTTCTCGCTCAACCGCCCCGGGGCCGATATCAGCCTGCGTTTCGCCGGCATCCCCATGGGCCATGAATTCACTTCCCTGGTGCTGGCCCTGCTGCAGGTCGGCGGCCACCCGTCCAAGGCCAGCGCAGAGGTGATCGAACAGATCCAGGCGCTCGAAGGTGAGTTCCTGTTCGAGACTTATTTCTCGCTGTCCTGCCAGAACTGCCCAGATGTGGTCCAGGCCCTGAACCTGATGGCGGTGCTCAACCCCAACGTGCGCCATGTCGCCATCGACGGCGCGCTGTTCCAGGACGAGGTCGAGGCACGCAAGGTCATGGCCGTGCCCAGCATCTACCTCAACGGCCAGGTCTTCGGCCAGGGCCGCATGGGCCTGGAGGAGATCCTTGGCAAGATCGACACCAATGCCGGTGCCCGTCAGGCCGAGAAGATCAACGCCAAGGACGCCTTCGACGTGCTGGTGGTCGGCGGTGGCCCCGCTGGCGCCTCCGCCGCCATCTACGCGGCGCGCAAGGGCATCCGCACCGGCGTTGCGGCCGAGCGCTTCGGCGGCCAGGTGCTCGACACCCTGGCCATCGAGAACTTCATCTCGGTGCAGGAGACCGAAGGGCCAAAGCTGGCTACCGCGCTGGAAGAGCACGTCAAGCAATATGACGTCGACATCATGAACCTGCAGCGCGGCGAAGCGCTCATCCCGGCCACCGATGGTGGCCTGCACGAAGTGCGCCTGGCCGGTGGTGCCTCGCTCAAGGCCAAGACCGTGATCCTGGCTACCGGTGCCCGTTGGCGCGAGATGAACGTGCCGGGCGAGCAGGAGTACCGCGCCCGTGGCGTGGCCTACTGCCCGCACTGCGACGGCCCGCTGTTCAAGGGCAAGCGCGTGGCGGTGATCGGCGGTGGCAACTCGGGCGTGGAAGCGGCCATCGACCTGGCCGGCATCGTCGCCCAGGTGACCCTGATCGAGTTCGACAGCCAGCTGCGCGCCGACGCGGTGCTGCAGCGCAAGCTGCACAGCCTGCCGAACGTCAAGGTGATCACCAGCGCACTGACCACCGAGGTGCTGGGGGATGGCGAGAAGGTCAACGGCCTGCGCTACAAGGACCGCACCAGCGACGAGCTGCATGAGCTGGCGCTGGAAGGCATCTTCGTGCAGATCGGCCTGCTGCCGAACACCGACTGGCTCAAGGGCACCGTCGAGCTGTCGCCGCGTGGCGAGATCATCGTCGATGCCAAGGGCCAGACCAACATCCCCGGCGTGTTCGCTGCCGGTGACGTGACCACGGTGCCCTACAAGCAGATCGTCATCGCCGTGGGCGAGGGCGCCAAGGCCTCCCTGGCAGCCTTCGATCACCTGATCCGGACCTCGGCACCGGCGTAAGCTTGTAGCGAACCCTTCGCGGCGGTCCGGCGCGAAGGGTTCGTCACGCATGGCTCAAGTCAATCAGGTTCACCGGGTGTCTATGCTTAATCAGACACTTTCGGGAATCTCATCCATGACCCTGATCAGCCGCGAACCCTGGTGGTTCGAGCCACCCAAGCCCGGGCAGAAGGAGCAGGACCTGCACTGGGGCTACCTGGAAATCTACGCCGACGGGCGCACCGTATTCGTCGACCAGCGCCCCAGCGACCGGGAGCTGGCCGAACGCAAGAGTTGCCGCAACTTCCCCGACCCCGAACAGCCCTGACTCAGCCTTCGAGCTGGGCCAGGCGTGCCTCCAGTGCGGCGATCCGCGCCTCCAGCGCCTCGATGCGCTCCTCCGACACGTTGCTGGCGCCACTGCGCTCGCCGCCACCCTGCTGGCGCGCGGCGAGGATCGCCTCGATCTCCGCCGGGTCGCCCAGGGCATGGGTGTAGCGGTCCTCGCGCTGGCCGGGCTGGCGTGGCAAGTGCAAGGCCAAGCCGCGCGACACCAGGCGTTCGAGCTGATGCTGGACCTGGTCGATGTCTTCGAAGTCGTGCAGGCGGTTGCTGCGGGTCAGCAGTTCGTTGAGGGTCTGTGGCCCGCGCAGGAACATCAGCCCCATCAACACCAACTGCGCCGGTACCAGTTCCAGGCCCTTGTCCACCCGCTGCTCCCAACGGTCGGCGCGGCTGCCCATCTGCAGGCGGGTCATGCCTTGCCCTTCCAGGGCGCGCAGCGCCTGGCCGACCTGGCCGGGGGAGAGGTTCATCACCGGTTCCCGGCTGGTCTTCTGGTTACAGGCCAGGACCAGGGCGTTGAGGGTCAGCGGGTAGGTTTCCGGGCTGGTGGCCTGCTTTTCGATCAGCGAACCGAGCACGCGGATCTCGATGCTGTTGAAGCGGCCTTCGCCTGCGGTTTCGTGTTCTGACATGGCCCTGTCTCATTGCGAGGAAAAGGCCACTAGCCTAGGTAAAGCGCTGGGCTTAATCAATCGGGGGCGCCGATCTCAAGAGCGGCGCGGGCTTTGGGGGAGCGCCGAACCGCCGCGAAGGGGCCGCACCGCTGACTCAAGCGCTACGCCGCTCCTGCGCCTGGCACGCCGCCGCGGTGAACAGCACGTCGGTGGAGGAGTTGAGCGCGGTTTCCGCCGAGTCCTGCAGTACGCCGATGATGAAACCGACCGCCACCACCTGCATGGCGATCTCGCTGGGGATGCCGAACAGGCTGCAGGCCAGCGGGATCAGCAGCAGCGAGCCACCGGCCACGCCCGAGGCGCCGCAGGCGCAGATCGCCGCCACCACGCTGAGCAGCACGGCGGTCGGCAGGTCCACGGGAATGCCCAGGGTGTGCACGGCAGCCAGGCTCAGCACGGTGATGGTGATGGCGGCGCCGGCCATGTTGATGGTCGCACCCAGCGGGATCGACACCGAATAGGTGTCCTCATGCAGGCCGAGTTTTTCCGACAGCGCCAGGTTGACCGGGATGTTGGCTGCCGAGCTGCGGGTGAAGAACGCCGTGATGCCGCTTTCGCGCAGGCACAGCAGCACCAGCGGATAGGGGTTGCGACGGATCTTCCAGAAGACGATCAGCGGGTTGACCACCAGGGCCACGAACAGCATGCAGCCGATCAGCACGGCCAGCAGGTGCAGGTAGCCGAGCAGGGCATCCAGGCCGGACTGGGCCAGGGTCGAGCTGACCAGGCCGAAGATGCCGAGCGGGGCGAAGCGGATCACCACGCGCACGATCAGGGTGACGCCGTTGGACAGGTCCTCGACCACGGTGCGGGTGGTCTGCCCAGCGTGGCGGATGGCCACGCCCAGGCCGATGGCCCAGGCCAGGATACCGATGAAGTTGGCATTGAGCAGGGCATTGACCGGGTTGTCGACGGCGCTCAATAGCAGGCCCTGGAGGACTTCGCCGATGCCGCCGGGGGCGCTGAGCGAGGCTTCGCCGGTGCTCAGCACCAGGTGCGAGGGGAACAGCATGCTGGCGACCACGGCCACCACCGCCGCGGCGAACGTGCCCAGCAGGTAGAGCCAGAGGATCGGGCGGATGTGGGTTTCCTGGCCGTGGCGGTGGTTGGCGATCGACGCCATGACCAGGATGAACACCAGCACCGGCGCCACGGCCTTGAGGGCGCTGACGAAGACCTTGCCGAGGAACGCAAGGTCACGGGCTGCGGCCGGGGCGAGCAGGGCCAGGACGATACCGGCCACCAGGCCGATGCAGATCTGCGTTACCAGGCCGGTGCGGTTGATGAGGCGGAGGACGGGGGTCATGTGCAGCAGAATCTCGTTCTTGTAAAAACCGGCCACTCTACCACAGGCCTTGGCTGACCGGTGCTGCATGGCCGTGGGGGGCTGCGCAAGGCGCCCTCATGACCCCGCCGAAGTCACCAATGAAACAATTCCCGCCGCGCCCCCTCGGTAATCGCCACGATCCCCGGGTGCTTCACCTTCCGCTCCACGGAAATGGCATAGAACGACTCGTGCACCGCCTCGGTCTGCCCGATCAGTTGCACGCCATACTGCCGGCACACTTCCTCGGCGATCACGCTGGGCGCGACGAAAATGCCACTGCCGGACTGGCCGAAGGCCTGCATCAGGGCGCTGTCGTCGAATTCGCCGACGATCCGCGGCTGCACCTGCTGCTCGGCCAGCCAGCGCAGCAGGCGGCTGCGCACCACGGTTTCCTGGCCGGGAACCAGCAGCGGTGCATCGTCCAGGCAAGCGGGAAACGGCCGGTCATGGCGGTGGGCCAGGGCAGGGGTGGCGAAGAAGCTAAGGCCGCATTCGCCGAGCTTCTGGCTGTAGCCCTTGATGTCCAGGTGGCTGGGCATCGGGCTGTCGGAAATCACCAGGTCCAGGCGCTGGATGGCCAGGTCGGCGAGCAGGCGTTCGAGCTTGTCTTCGCGGCAGTTGATGCGCAGCACGCTGTCCAGCTCCATGGTCGGCGCCAGCAGGCGATAGACGATGGACTTGGGGACCACGTCGGCCACGCCCACGCGGAACAGGATCTGCTCCTGGGGCCCGGCCCGCAGCATGGCTTCGAGCTCGCCGCCGATCTGGAACATCTGCTCGGCGTAGGCCAGGGCCTGGCGGCCGGTCTCGGTCAGCTCGAGCTGGCGGCCGACGCGCTGGAACAGCTCCAGGCCGTAGGTCTGCTCGAACAGGCTGATCTGGCCGCTGATGGTCTGCGGGGTCAGGTTCAACTGTTCGCTGGCGCGGGCGATGCTGCCGGTCCGGGCCACCACCCAGAAGTAATGAAGCTGGCGGTAATTGAGCATCCTGGATGTCCGATGTTCGTAAAATCCGAAGTATAACCGCCAAAAATACGAATTTTCCTGATGTATTGCGCTCTCTAGAATACGACCCCATCAGGGCGCCAGGGGCGCCAGCGTAATATCGACGAGCGAGGACTTCATGCTGCAACTCAAATCCATCGGCACCCCCTTGGTGCTGGTTCTGGCACTGTTCACCATGGCGGGCTGCGACCAGGCCGAGAAATCCGCCCAGCAGATGCTCGACCAGGCCGCCGAGTCGGCCAAGCAGGCCATCGACAAGACCAACGACGCTGCCCAGCAGGCCCTGAGCGAAGCGCTCGGCTCCCAGGGCGAAAAGCCCCAGGCCGATGAAGGCCAGCGCAAGACCCAGGACATCTGACCCAGACCCGACTTAGGATCGACCAATGGAATATTTGCTGGAACTCGCCGCAAGCCCTACCGCCTGGGTTGCCCTGGCCACCCTGGTGGCCATGGAAATCGTGCTGGGTATCGACAACCTGATCTTCATCTCCATCCTCACCAACAAGCTGCCCGAGGCCTACCGTTCCAAGGCGCGGCGCATCGGCATCAGCATGGCCCTGATCATGCGCCTGGCGCTGCTTTCCACCGTGGCCTGGATCGTCCAGCTGACCGAGCCTGTGATCGATGTCTTCGGCCAGAGCTTCTCCTGGAAGGACATGATCCTGATCGCCGGTGGCCTGTTCCTGTTGTGGAAGGCGACCAAGGAAATCCACGAGAACGTCGACCCGCGCGGCGCCAAGGAAGAAGCCAAGGCCGGTTCCACCGTGACCCTGGGCTTCGCCGCCGCCATCGGCCAGATCCTGCTGCTCGACATCGTCTTCTCGGTCGACAGCATCATCACTGCCGTGGGCATGACCGAGCACCTGCCGATCATGATCATCGCCGTGATCTGCGCTGTGGTGGTGATGCTGGTGGCCGCCGACCCGCTGGCCAAGTTCATCAACGACAACCCGACCGTGGTGATGCTGGCCCTGGGCTTCCTGATCATGATCGGCATGACCCTGATCGCCGAAGGCTTCGGTGCCCATGTGCCGAAAGGCTATGTGTATGCCGCGATGGCCTTCTCCACGGCGATCGAAGTGCTCAACATCCTGGCGCGCCGGGCGCGGGTGAAGCGCGAAGCCGCGCAAGGCTGAGGGCTGGGGCCTTGTATAGCGAAAGGGCTGCGTTGCAGCCCTGGGACTATCCGATCAATGCGCACCCGCATGCCGCCGGGCACGACGCACCGGCTGTGGCTTGGGCTGGGCTTGGGGGGGCAGGTGGTGATGGTGGGCGTGACGGCGCACGATGCGCAACACACCCCACAGCATGGCGGCTGCGACACTGAGCCACATACCTACCAGCATGAGGATTGCCATTGTCAGGCTCATGTGTGCCTCCTTCTCTCAGGCGGGCTGCGCTCGCCTTCCAGACACTGCTTTAGTCTAGCGCGTTGCCCGTGACGTTCCATTGACCGAAGGTCTATTCCCTTGGGCCGATTCGTTCCAAGCCGGTGCCGGGCTATACCCAAGCGCGTGCCCGGCCTATGATCGGTACCCATGGCCGGGCGCTGCCTGCCTGGCGTCGAACAAGCGAGTGTCCATGTTGCAAGATTCCTTCACCTCACGGGCCACGGGCCCGCGCCGCCTGCTGGCCGCGTGCCTGGTGATCGCCAGCCTGGCCGGATGCGCCGGCACGCCACCTCCCGCGCCCAAGGGCCTGCCGCAGCGGGTCGAGATCAGCAGCGTGCCGTTCTACCGCGGCAATGCCAATCACAGCGGTGCCATGGCCCTGGCGGCGGTCCTCTCGCAGCAGGGGGTGGGCATCACCCCGGGCCTGCTGGACAAGCCCTTGAACCTGCCACAAGGTGTCGACGCGCTGGAAACCGGCATTGCGAGGGTGGCGCGGGAGTACGGCATGGTCGTCTACCCGCTGGACAAGCGCCTGGACGCCCTGCTGGCCCAGGTGGCCGCAGGCAATCCCGTGCTGCTGCGTTACCAGGAGGGGGCGGCCTGGTGGAGCGAGCCGCGCTATGCGGTGTTGATCGGCTATGACAGCTACAAGCAGCGCGTGTTGCTGCGCTCAGGGATGCATCGTCGGCAACTGATGGCATTCGACGACTTCCAGGCGGCATGGGCGAAGGAGGGGCGTTGGGCGGTGCTGGTGCAGCCGCCACGGCAACTGCCGGCCCAGGTGGACCGACAGCGCTGGCTGCAGGCTGCCGACGAATTGGCCCGGGCGGGCCAGGAGATCGCGGCGAAGCAGGCGGTGCGCAGCCTGGGGCAGTGACTTTGCCTGTACCGGCCTATTCGCGCCGAACCGCCGCGAATAGGCCGGTACAGCCAGCAACTACCTCAACTGACGGGTACCGGCATGGCGGTACCCGCCAACCAGGGACTCAGATCCCCAGACGGTCGCGCAGGCTGTAGTACCAGGCGCCGAGGGCGCTGAACGGCACGCGCAGCAGCTGACCACCCGGGAACGGGTAGTGCGGCAGGCCGGCGAAGGCATCGAAACGCTCGGCCTGGCCGCGCAGGGCCTCGGCCAGCACCTTGCCCGCCAGGTGGGTGTAGGTGACACCATGGCCGGAGCAGCCCTGGGAGTAGTAGATGTTGTCGCCGATACGGCCGACCTGCGGCAGGCGCGACAGGGTCAGCAGGAAGTTGCCGGTCCAGGCATAGTCGATCTTGACGTTCTTCAGCTGCGGGAAGGCCTTGAGCATCTTCGGACGAATGATCGCCTCGATGTTCGCCGGGTCACGGGCGCCATAGACGACGCCGCCGCCGAAGATCAGGCGCTTGTCGCTGGTCAGGCGGTAGTAGTCGAGCAGGTAGTTGCAGTCCTCGACGCAGTAGTCCTGCGGCAGCAGGGTGCGCGCCAGGTCTTCGCCCAGCGGCTCGGTGGTGATCACCTGGGTGCCGCAGGGCATCGACTTGGCCGCCAGTTCCGGCACCAGGTTGCCCAGGTAGGCGTTGCCGGCGACGATGATGAACTTGGCGCGCACCTTGCCCTGCGGGGTGTGCACGACCGGGTTGGCGCCACGCTCGATGCGCACGGCCGGGGTCTGTTCGTAGATCACGCCGCCCAGCGACTCCACGGCGGCAGCTTCGCCCAGGGCCAGGTTCAGCGGGTGGATGTGGCCGCCGCTCATGTCCAGCATGCCGCCGACATAGTTGTCGCAGGCGACCACTTCACGGATACGCTTCTGGTCCATCAGCTCCAGCTGGGTATGGCCGAAGCGCTCCCACAGGCGTTTCTGCGACTCCAGGTGGCCCATCTGCTTGGCGCTGAGCGCGGCGAACACGCCGCCGTCCTTCAGGTCGCACTGAATGTTGTACTTGGCCACGCGCTCACGGATGATGCGGCCGCCTTCGAAGGCCATCTGGCCCAGCAGTTGCGCCTGCTTCGGGCCGACGGTGCGCTCGATCACGTCGATGTCGCGGCTGTAGCTGTTGACGATCTGGCCACCGTTGCGGCCCGACGCGCCGAAGCCGACCTTGGCAGCCTCGACGATGCTCACCTTGAAGCCGTTTTCCAGCAGGAACAGCGCGCTGGACAGGCCGGTGTAGCCGGCGCCGATGATGCAGATATCCGTCTCCACCTCACCCTGCAGCGCCGGACGTGGCGGCACCGGGTTGGCCGAGGCGGCGTAGTAGGACTGGGGGTAGGGGGTATTGGCCATGCTCGGGGAACCTCGTGTTTTATATTTTTAACGAATGTACCGATGCTATCAATAATAATAAACACCCGCTAGTCGTCTGTTGAAAATCCTTTACTCGGCCCTGGTGCTGGCTTCTGTCCAAATATTTTTTAGATTCAGTGGGTTAGAGTGAAAAAAACAGTTGACACCGATTTTGGAATGCGTAGAATGCGCCCTCATCGACAGGCACATAGCTCAGTTGGTTAGAGCACCACCTTGACATGGTGGGGGTCGTTGGTTCGAGTCCAATTGTGCCTACCAAACGAAAGTCCCGGTTTACGGGCATGAAGAAGGGCGATCCGCAAGGGTCGCCCTTCTTCGCTTTTGCAAAAGCCCACTGGATCTCGGCGACCCTGACGCAGGCCGCCGACGTCCATGCAAAAGCTGTCAGAGCACGTTCGCGGCACGTATCCTCGGGCCGCTGTGGGGCAACCTGGACAGCGCCACGGTGCAGCAGGCCAATGCCCGGCGCAGCTATGACGTGCAGCCGGTGAAGCTGGACAACCTCGATGAGCAGCAGCGCATCGCCGATGCGTTCTACCGCGAAGGCTTGCTGCCCAAGCCGGTGGATGCGCGAGCGGTATCTGTATTCGAGCCGCTGGGCGAATGATCGTCGCGGCGGGCTAGCCGGGCAGAGCGCGAATGCCAGGGGGCGTTCGCTACTCGGTCGCTTCAAAAGCCTTGTGGTACTCCACGATGCCTTCGGGGAGTTCACCGCCAAAAGACAAGGCTTGGAAGTACTCAGGCGCAACGCCAGGCAGCGTGAGGCCGGCGTGGGCTCGGAACCCGAAGCGGCCATAGTAGCCAGGGTCGCCCAGCACCACGCAGCCAGCCCCGCCAAGGCGCTGTAGTTGGGCAAGGGCGGCTTTCATCAAGGCCGAACCGATACCTTGCCCCTGGCGGCCCGGCTGCACGGAGATAGGCCCAAGGCCGTACCAGCCCGTTGCACCGGACGAGATCGTGACGGGTGAAAGGGCGACATGGCCAATGATCGCATCATGCTCTACCGCGACCAAGGAGACGGTCAGCTGGTTGGCGCGTCGCAGTGCATCGACAATGAATTGTTCGGTATGGCTTGAATGCTCCTCGTGCTCGAACGCCGTCTCGGTCAGTTGGGCGATGGCGCTGATGTCTTGGGGGTGTTCAGGGCGGATGGTCGTGTTCATGCTGATGTTTTCTCTGGTGTCCTTGTCGATGATGCTGCGAAGCACCTCGAATAGAGGGGCGGCATCGGTGTATTTCCTGCCATAGGCCAGATTGAATGCGTAATCGAAGCCAGTTGGGTTCTTGCCCTGGTTGTGCTGCAGGAGGGTCTCCAGCTTGTCTAGCGCCTTGACGGCTTTTGCTTCTGGCGATCGTGCATGTTCATAGTCATCCCAGAGCGCCAGTATCTCGGCTTGCAGCGTTTCATCCAGTGCCTGGGTCAAGAGCAGAAGATCATTTCGCTCTTGCTGGTTCTTGTTGGGAAACGCGTGTTGGCTGACGGCGGGAATGTCGCCGTTGATGGCCTCGCCCAAGTCGTGAATCACGCACATCTTGAGCATTTTCAGCGTATCGAGGCCGCTTAGCTGCGCCTCGAAAACAATGGCCATCAGGCAAAGGCGCCAACTGTGCTCGGCCGTGCTTTCGGTGCGCCCGGAGGAGGTGTGTGCGCTTCTGAGCACGTCCTTGAGCTTTTCCGCCTCGCGCAGGAATGCAAGGCGCCCTTTGAGTTTCTCGATGTCCATAGACCCCTCTGATTTCGTCGGTGAACAGCATGCCGTTCACCTTGATGAGGCCAGCCTAGATCCGAAGGTGTTCAGCGTCCACGCATAAAATATGCGAGCAAAGGGGAGGGCGATCCGTCAGAGCGTCTCTACCAGGCGCGCGGCCGTTCCATCCGAGAGGGGGATGCGTGTCCAGCGACAGAGGCTCTGGCTGATCGGCACGAGGGACGAGTCGTTGTTGCCGGTTGTGAACTCCAGCGCTGGCGGTGCGAGGGCTTCCCGCCACCCCGATTCATCCAGCGCGAACTCCTTGCTGACGATCTCTGGCGTAGCGAAGCGCCACAGCGAACGACCCAGCAGGTCGCTGAGCGGGCTGGCGAACTGGGCGGCGCGCGAAGGGGAGCAGGCCAGCAAGCGATGCGTCAGGTCGCAAATGAGGTGAACGGGCCGTGAGCTTTCCCTGACCAGCCGGGCCAACGCTTGATCGGCGGCTGCATCGAGGCGCGCGGCCAGCAGTCGTTCAAGCTTTTCGTGTGCGAGGGGATCCATGGCCTGTACGCCGCTTTCCCAGCGCGAGATGGTCGACTGAGTGACGTTGAACAACGCCGCGGCATGGGATTGCTTGACGCGGTGCAGTAGGCGCCATCGCCTGAGCGCAATGCCGGGCAATGCTGGTTTTAGCGACAGGTCAGGCATCTTGGCGTCCGGGGACGTGGCGGGCTGGCCAGTGTGATTTAGGCAAGACCAGCCTGCAAGTTGGTTCGATAAACGGGAGTCAGGTGGGAGGTGCTCGCCGTGCAGACATTGTGCCTTTAGAGAGCCTTGATCCCCTATCCTGGTCATTGTTGTCGCAAGAAAGAAACCGTAGCCATGCCCAGCAACGCGTCGAGAGGGGCATGCTTTGGCCCTAGAACAACTCCCTTTATAAGGGGGCCAGTCAGTGCGCTAGCCGTGCCCCGTTCGCAGCCGTGTGCCAATTGGCACTACGCCACGGACATCCGCGCCGTGAGGTTCTGTTGCATGTAGTCGAGGAACCGGCGCTGAAACAGCATCGTATGCTCATGCGCAGCGGCTTCCGCCGCATCCGGATCACGGGCGGCGATGGCATCGATGATCTCGTCATGGTCACGACCCAGCCGGTGGGTGCTCGCCGAGCTGACCACGTGATCGAAGTGCAGGTGCAACAGGCGTTGCCCTTCACTCAGCAAGCGCTCGTAGTAGTTGATGAAGTACGGATTTCGGCCGGCCTGGGCGATCGCCAGGTGGAAGGCCTTGTTCAGCTCGGACATGGTCTGGAAGTCGCCATCCGTTACGGCCTTGAGGTAGGCCGCGTCGGCCTGGCGGATGGCCTCGAGGTCTTCGGCGCGGTGCTGGGTCGCGGCCAGGCGAGTCACCGCACGCTGCATCAGGTCCAGCGCCGAGATGTAGTTGGGGAATTCCTCAATCTCGAACGGGGTCACCAAGGTGGTGCGGTTGGGAAGGATGACCACCAGCCCTTCGGTAATCAGCCGTGCCAGGGCATCGCGCACCGGTGAGCGCGACAGGCCGAACTGGGCGGCGAGCGACACTTCATCCAATTGCACGCCGGGCTTGAGCTTCAACGTCAGGATCTGCTTGCGCAGTTCTTCATATATGTAGCGGCCGCTGTGACGACGGGGGCCGCCTTCGAGGTCGTTGTCTTTTGCCATCATCGGTTCTCGGTTGGACCGCGCCATGGTCGCGTGCGGCCTTCGTTATCTTGCCGTGCTTGTCGACGGTGTAGCCGGCAGCATGCTGCGGGGATGGCGGCTGCGTCAAACATGCCTGGCGGGTGTCGAGCAGTAGGAGCAGGAACGCACCGTGCTCCGCCTGCCTACCAGGAGCACGGTGCGCATGGGCTACTGGTCCAGGCCCACCCCCCAGGTATCGCTGAGCATGAACCCCGCCGCCAGCGGATCGTCAGGGTCCACACCGATCTGCTGGAGGCCATAGAGCCAGGCCCGCCCGGTTACCCGAGGCAGCACCGCGGGGCGGCCCGCCACCTCGGTATGGCCCAGCAGCGTGACCTGGAACTGCCCGCCGATGGTCGAGCGTGACACCAACTGGTCACCCGCCTGCACCAGCCCCCGCGCCGCCAGCGTGGCGAGGTTGGCGGAACTGCCGGTCCCGCAGGGCGAGCGGTCGACCCGCCCCGGGGGCAGGGTGGTGCAGGTCTGGTAGGTGCGGTCGTCCAGCCGATGACGGAACATCACGTAGGCCACTTCGTTGACCGAAGACAGCAGCGGGTGCTGGATCGCCAGTTGGCGGTTGATCACAGTCTTCAGCGCCACCCCGGCATCGGCCAGGGCGCGGGCATGTTCAGGGGCGATCGACAAACCGGTCTGCTCGACATCGACCAGGGCGTAGTACACGCCACCAAAAGCCACGTCGACCTTGAGCGTGCCGAACGCTTCGGTCTCGATGGCCAGGTCGAGGTGCTCCACGAACGCAGGCACCATGTCCAGTGAGACGCTCAGGCAACGGCCATCCGCGCATTGGGCGCGGGCGGTCACCAGACCGGCCGGGGTGTCGAGGACCACGGTGGTTTCCGGCTCCTGCATCGGCACCATGCCCAGCTCGAGCAGGGCGGTGACGACGCAGATGCAGTTGCTGCCGGACATCGGGTGCGCCTTGTCGGCCTGCAGCACGATGAAAGCGGCATGGGCCTCGGGGCGGGTGGGCGGTAGCAGCAGGTTCACCGACATCTGTAGGCAGCCGCGCGGCTCCAGAGTCACCAGGCGGCGCAGGCTGTCATCGACCTCGTTGATGTAGTTCATCTTGTCGAGCAGGGTGGCGCCCGGGATACCCAGGACGCCGCCAGTGATGACTTTGCCGATTTCGCCCTCGCAGTGCACTTCGGCCAGTTGCAGGGTCTGTTTCCAACGCATGGGTGTTACCTCACTTGATGTACCAGCCCCAGGGCTGTTCGCTGTCGTAGCGCGTGATCTGCTTGGTTTCCAGGTAGTTGTTCAGGCCCCACTCGCCCAGCTCGCGGCCGATGCCGCTCTGCTTGTAGCCGCCCCATGGGGCCTCGGTGAAGGTCGGCTGCGAGCAGTTGATCCAGACAATACCTGCACGGAAGCGACGGGCGACACGTTCACAGCGCTCCAGGTCCTTGGACATCACCGCGGCACCGAGGCCGAAGCGCGAATGGTTGGCCGAGCTGATGGCCTCTTCTTCAGTATCGAACGGGCGAATGCATACCACCGGGCCGAAGATTTCTTCGTTCCAGATCCAGCTGTCTTCCGGTACATCGGCGAAGATGGTCGGCTGCAGGTAGAACCCCTTGTCCAGGTGCGCCGGACGCTCGCCACCCGATACCAGGCGGGCGCCTTCTTCCAGGCCGCGGGCTATCGCCTGCAGGGTGTTGTCGTACTGGCTGCGGTTGACCAATGGGCCGAGCAGCACGCCTTCTTCCATGCCATTGCCGATCTTGATCTTGCGCGCCTCCTCGGCAAGGCGGGCCAGCAGCGGCTCGTACGCGGAGCGTTGCACCAACACGCGCGAGGTGGCGGAGCAGACTTCGCCCTTGTTCCAGAAGATCCCGAACAGGATCCACTCCACGGCGGCTTCGATGTCGCTGTCGGCGAAGATCACGAAGGGCGACTTGCCGCCCAGCTCCAGGGTGACGTTCTTGATGTCCTGGGCCGCGGCTTGCATGATGCGGCTGCCCACCGGGACGCTGCCGGTGAACGCCAGCTTGTCCACGCCAGGGTGGGCGGTCAGCGCGGCGCCGACCGTGGACCCGGAACCGGTGACGATGTTCAGCACACCTGCCGGCAGACCGGCTTCATCGGCGATACGGGCCAGCTCCAGCGCCGTCAGCGAGGTTTGCTCGGAAGGCTTGAGAATGATGCAGCACCCTGCGGCCAAGGCCGGGGCGACTTTCCAGGCGGCCATCAGCATCGGGAAGTTCCACGGCACGATGGCCCCGGCAACACCGATCGGCTCCTTGCGCGCCACCGAGCTGAAGCGCTCGTCCGACAGCGCGACAGGTTTTTCACGCTGGGCATCGAGCGCTTCGGCCATGTTGGCGTAGAAGTCGAAGCAGCCTGCGGTATCGCCGATGTCCCACATGGCCTCGGGGAACGGTTTGCCATTGTCGCGAACCTCCAGGGTTGCCAGCTCTTGCTGGCGCGCGCGAATCCCATCGGCGATCTTGCGCAGGTAACGGCCGCGCTCTGCGCCGCTCATGCGCGGCCAGGGGCCCTCGTCGAAAGCGGCACGGGCCGCCTTCACCGCGGCGTCCACGTCTGCGGCGCAACCGGCTGCCACCGTGGTGATCAGGCTCTCGTCACTCGGGTCGAAGGTCTCGAAACTATCGCCATTGACGGGGCTGACCCATTGGCCGTTGATGTAGAACTGGTCGTAGCGGTTCATGCGTTTCCTCCAAGGACGGCGAAGCGTCGGGCACTGAATGCAGAGAGATCCTGGGTTGGGCTGCGTTGGGCAGCGAGGTCGCTCACCAGGCGGCCGGTGGTAGCGCCGAGGGTGAGGCCGAGCTGGCCGTGACCGAAGGCCAAAAGGGCGTTCTTCAGCCGTGGCGAGCGGTCGATCACAGGTTTGGTATCGGGCAGGAACGGGCGGTAGCCGACACCGAACTCCATGCCTTGGGTGTTCAATTGCGGCAGGACGCGGCGGGCCTTTTCCATGATGATTTCGGCACGCTTGAAATTGGGCTCGGCATCGGCGCCGGCGAACTCGAGGGTGCCGCCGATCTGCAGGCCGCGGGTCATGGGGGCGAAGCAGAAGCCGCCGTCGGCGTAGATCACCGAATGGCGAAATTCCACGTCGGGTCGTGGCAGCACCGCCTGATAGCCGGCGATACCCGCCAGCGGAATGTTCACGCCGAGGGTGTCGAAGAATGCCCGCGCACCAGTGCCTGCGGCCACTACCAGCAAGCCGGCGGGTACGCGACTGCCGTCGGCCAGGGTCACGCCAGTCGCCTGGTCGAGGTTTTCATCGATTTTCACCACCCGCTGGCGCACGCGCCTGCCGCCCTGGGCAATGAAGCTTTCGGTCAGGGCGGCGATGAAGCCTTCGGTGTCGTTCACCGCACGCCAGTCAGGGAACATCAGGCCATGTTGGAACTTGCCAGCCAGGGCCGGCTCCAGGTCAGCGATCTGCGCGCCGTCGAGCTCCTCGGAACGAAAGCCCAACTGCTTGCGCAAGGCCAGGTGGGGGCGCTCGTGGGCCAGGCCGGCAGGGGAGTCGAACACCTCGATAATCGGCCGGTCGCCAAGCAGAGCCTTGTCCGGGCAGGCATCGAGTAGAGGGGCATAGTCTTCATAGACATGCTGGGTCAGGCGCGCCATGTCCTGGGCGATCTCATGGATCTTCGACGGGCGGGCACAGGCCAGGAAACGCATGAACCAGGGCAGGATCCCCGGCAGCGCGCTGGGGCGCAGGGCCAGCGGGCCTTTCTGGTCCAGCAGCCAGCCAGGGATCTTCATCAGGATGCCAGGCTTGGACAACGGGATGACTTCGCTGACCGCCATCTGGCCACAGCTCCATTTCGCGGTGCTGTCGCCGGGCGCGGCAGGGTCGACCAGGGTGACCCGGTGGCCGTCGCGCTGCAGGTACAGCGCGCAGCATACGCCGACAATGCCGCCACCGATGACCACGGCCTGTTGCGATGACGTTTGCGGGTTGTTCATGAGAGGCGTGCTCTTCAAAAGGTGGTGGGGTTCCTGTGGGGGCGGGCTCGTCCCGCACACAAGGGCATGGCCCTTGCCATATACCGGTGTCGTCAGGGGCCGGCCTATTCGCGGGCAGGCCCGCTCCCACAGGGGGAGTGCATCAGGCTTGCGACGCCTCGTACGCCTTGCGGAACTCGGCTTTTTCTTCGTCGGTCAACGGCAGCAGCGGTGCCCGTGCGTTGCCTACCTTGAAGCCGGACAGCTCGGCGCCGTACTTGACCTTCTGTACGAACTTGCCGCTTTCCAGGTTGGCCATGGCCGGGAACAGGCTGCGCATGACTTGCTGGGCACCGCGGATATCGCCGCTGGTGAACGCCTTGTGGAAGGCGACGACCTTCTCCGGGAAAATGTTCGCCGGGCCGCAGATCCAGCTGTCGGCGCCCCACAGGTAGAAGTCCAGGGCCTGGTCGTCCGAGCCGCAGGACAGCTGGATGCCCTTGTATTTCTCGCCGATCTCGATGGCGCGCAGCAGGTTGCCGCTGCTTTCCTTGATGCCGATGACGCGCGGGTGCTCATGCAGCGCGGCGACCACGTCCAGGCCGACTTCGACGTTGGTACGGATCGGGTAGTTGTACAGCACCACGTTGATCTCGGGGAAGGTTTCGAGAATGGTGTTGTAGTGGGCCAGCAGTTCCTCCTGGGAGGGCAGGGCGTAGTAGGGCGGCGCGATCAGCAGGTGGGTGTAGCCCGCCTCGACGGTCTGCCTGACCTGCTCCAGCACCTCGCGGGTGCAGGCGCCGTTGGCGCCGGCGATCAGGGTGCCACGGTCACCGACCACTTCCTTCACCGTGGCCAGCACCTGGCGGCGTTCTTCGTTGGTCAGCGCATAGTATTCGCCGGTGGAGCCCAGCGGCACGAAACCGCTGACGCCCGCGGCCAGTTGATGTTCGAGGATCGAGGCCAAGGTGTCGTGATCGACCTTGCCAGCGGCATCGAATGGGGTGACCAGGGCAGGCAGGATGCCATTGAGTTTCATGGTGAAGTCTCCTTGTTGGGAATCAGTAGGCGTAGCGGCGCAGCAGGCGCCCTTCGACCACACCGACCAGGCGGGTCAGCGGGAAGGCCACGAGGAAGTAAATGACTGCGACAGCCGACAGGAACTCGACCGGGCGGGCGGTGCTGTTGGAAATGTTCTGGCCGACGAACATCAGGTCGGCCACCCCGACCGAGGAGATCAGCGCGCTTTCCTTGAACAGGCTGACCACGTTCGACAGCAGTGGTGGCACAGCGCGCAGCAAGGCCTGGGGGAACACCACGTAGAGCACCTTGACGCGGGAGGTGAGGCCCAGGGCCGTGCAGGCGTCGTGTTGTTCGCTGGCGATCGACTTGAGCGCACCGCGGAACGTTTCGCTGGTGATCGCCCCCATGTACAGGGTCAGGGCGATCAGCACCGAGACGTAGGGCGGGATGTCCAGGCCGAATATCACCGGGAAGCAGAAGAACACCCAGAACAGCTGGATCAGCAGCGGCGTGCCACGGAAGAACTCCACGTACAGCGTCAGCGGCAGGCGCACCAGCTTCAGCTTCAGCTGCCGCAGCAGGCTGACCACGAAGCCGAACAGGCTGCCGAGCACGGCGCAGGCACCAGTGAATGCCAGGGTCAGGCCCAGGCCTTTGAGCAGCACCGGCCAGTAGTTCAGGACAACCGAGAAATCGAGTGGCATGGCTATCTCCTCAGCGCTGGCCGGCCAGTTCCTGGCGCCGTTCGAACCACTGCACCAGCTGCGCGATCGGTAGCGACAGGGCGAAGTAGATGAGGGCGATCAGGGTGTAGGTTTCCAGCGGGCGGTAGGCTTCGGTCGCGAGGCTTTTGCCCACGTACATCAGGTCGGCGACGGCAACGATGGCCACCAGTGCGCTCTGTTGCAGGGTGCCGATGCCGTTGGTGATCAGCACCGGCAGGGCGCTGCGCAGCGACTGCGGGAGGATCACGTACAGCGTGCGTTGCCAGCTTTTGAGGCCCAGAGCGATCGAGGCATCCAGGTGTTCACGCGGCACCGCCTGCACGCCGGCCCGATAGGCTTCGGCGTTGAACGCGGTGAGGTTCAGGCCCAGGGCCAGGAAGCCCATGGCTATCGGGTCGATGAACACGTCGAACAGCATCGGCACGCAGTAGAAGAACCAGACGATCTGCAACAACGCCGGTGTGCAGCGGAAGAACTCGATGAACAACTGCGCTGGCCAGCGAATGAAGAACCAGCGGCTCAGGGTCATCAGGCACAGCACGAAGCCCAGGGTCAGGCCGATGAGGTTGGAAACCAATGCCAGTTGCAGGGTGACCTTCAGCCCATCCAGCAGCGCAGGCAGGCTGCCGTTGAGGAAGTGGAAGTCGAATTGGTAGTTCATCACGGCGTCCTCAATCGAACTGCACGACCTTTTCGAGGAACTCACGCGTGCGTGCTTCCCGTGGCTGGGTGAAGATCTGCTCGGGATGGCCTTGCTCGACCACCTTGCCGTTGGCGCAGAACACCACGCGGGTGGCGATGTGGCGGGCGAAGTGCATGTCGTGGGTGACGATGATCATCGCCATCTTCTGCTCGGCCAGTTGCATCATCACGTTCTGCACTTCGATGACCATTTCCGGGTCGAGCGCCGAGGTGACTTCGTCGAACAACATCAGGCGGGGTTCGAGCATCAGCGCACGGGCGATCGCCACGCGCTGCTTCTGCCCGCCGGAGAGCTGGCTTGGGTAAGCGTGCAGCTTGTTTTCCAGGCCCAGGCGGGCGAGGTAGGCGCGCGCTTTCTCGGTGGCTTGGGCCTTGCCCAGGCCATGGACCTTGACCGGCGCCAGGATCAGGTTGCCCAGCACCGACAGGTGCGGGAACAGGGTGTAGTGCTGGAACACCATGCCGATCTGCTTGTGCAGGGTTTCATCCAGCGGCTTGCCCAGCTTGCGGCTGCCATCGATATAGGGCTTGCCCTGGAAATGGATCGTGCCGCCCTGGATGCCCTCGAGCCCCATCAGCACCCGCAGCAGCGAACTCTTGCCGCTGCCCGATGGACCGATGATCACCAGGCGGTCGTCGGCACGCATGTCCAAGTTCATCTGGTCCATCACCACCAGTTGCTCGCTATAGGCCTTGCGCACGTCGCGCAACTGGATGAAGTCGCCGCCCTGGGGCGAATCCGGGCCGAGCGAAACCTGTGGCTGGGCTGCCACCAAACGAGGGATGTTCATCGCGATTGTCTCCACGAGGGCGCACTGGGCGGCACCTCGGCTCAGGGTTACGGGAGGCTGTTGCCTGCGGCGTTGGTTGCGGTGCGCGCTGTGTCGGTCAGGCCGACGGTCTTGCCGGGCCTGGCCAGTGGTGCATGGGGGCGTTTGCAGAAGTGCCTAGCAGCCCGGGTGGGCGCTTGCCACCGCCATGGCGTTTGGAGCGAAGGGCTGGCAGCACCTGCGCAGGCGCTGTGGGAAGCGGTCTGAGCCATTTTGATTCTCTCCGATAGCTTGTTCTTGTAGGCAGAAGAGTCGATCAACAGTTGATGAGTGCTTTGCTGAGCTTCTTGTTGTGTGCAATGTTGTATTCAGACTATGGCCGCCTTGAGTGTACTGTCAACACACGTGGGGAAAAATTTATTCGCTTGCCTTGGCGCGCCGTCCATCCAGGACAAAAGGAAGGCCCGAGGGCGCGAGGAAAGAAACGAGGGGAGCGAGAGAGGCCGATTCCAACCATTCGAAAAAGCCTGTTGACAGCATCCGGTGTGCTTCATAACCTGCATGCAGTAATGCACACAATATGGCGTGCACTGCCCAGCGCTTACCTTCCTGCCTACAACAATGATTAACAGTGAGGTCAAAAATGCTCCGTTCCCTCAAGCCGCTTTTCCTGGGTGCCAGCCTTTGCGGCGCCATACTTGGCCAATCCATGGCCCAGGCTGCTGAAACCTCGGTTTGGCAGAATGTGCAGAAAGCCGGTGTCCTGCGTTGTGGCGCTGCGGTAGCCGCGCCCTATGTCATGCGCGATGCGCGTTCAGGTGACTACAGCGGCTACTTCGTCGACCTGTGCAGGGACTTCGGCGAGAAGGTGCTGAAGGTCAAGGTCGATTTCGTCGACACGAGCTGGGACAACCTTGTCGCCGGCTTGCAGAGCGGCAAGTGGGACTTGGCCATGGCCCTCAACCAGACTCCCGAGCGCGCGCTGGCCGTGGCATTCACCACCCCCGCCACGGACTATCAAGTGTCGTTGCTGGTGAACAAGAACAACCCCAAGTTCACGGACATCGAGGACGATCTCGGCGCCCTCGACAAACCCGACGTGACCTTCGCCGTCATGTCCGGCACCGCCCAGGACAAGGCGATCTCCTCGGTGATCCGGAACGCGAAGATCATGCGTCTGCCAGGCATGGACGAGACCCGTCTGGCGGTGATGTCCAAGCGCGCCGATGTACTGGTGGACGCCAGCGACACCAACCACCTGTTCGCATTGGCCAACGCCGATTGGGCGCGCGAGATCCTGCCCAAGCCGGCGCTGGCCAAACAAGGCGTCGCGTTCGGCGTGCGCCGGGACATTTCCCCGGCCGACATGGACGTGCTGAACATCTACCTCAAGCAGCGCCGCGACAGTGGCGACATCGACAAGCTCGTGGACAAGGCCTCGGTGCAGGCCAACGCCGCGAAGTAACCCTTCGTCGTTAACCGGGAATGCCGTCTTCGCGCGCGAGGCAGGCGGCACCTTTGCATCTTTATCAAGAGAAGGTGAGCACGGATGAACGATTCCACACGCCCATTGGCTGGCCAGACATTGCTCGTCACGGGTGGCTCCGGCGGTATCGGTGCGGCGATTGTCGAGCGCCTGGCGGCTGAAGGTGCCCGACCGGTGATCCACTACAGTCGCGACGCGCAGGGCGCGCAAGCCTTGCTCGAGCGGATTGGTGGCCAGGGCTTTATCGTCCAGGGCGACCTGTCCCAGGACGATGGTCCCGAACGATTGTGGCAGGCAGCGATGGCCCTGGCCGGCGGACGCCTTCATGGCCTGGTCAACAACGCGGGTATTCGCACGGAGATTCCCTTGCACGCGCCGTCATCCGAATGGCGTGCCGCCTGGCGCCGCGAGTTCCAGGTGAACTTCTTCGCGGCGGCCGACCTGTGCCGTGAGGCGGTCGAGCATTTTCGCATCCATGGCGGTGGCCGCATCGTCAACATGGCCAGCCGTGCCGCCCAGCGTGGCTACGCGGCCGACGCCTTGCCCTATGGCGCCAGCAAGGCTGCGCTGATCAACCTGACCAAGTCACTGGCGCGCAGCGTGGCGGGCGAGGGTGTGGTCGCCGTGGCCATCGCGCCCGGTTGGGTCCGTACCGATATGGCCGAGCGCTTCGTCGCCCAGTTCGGCGAGGCCGCGGCGACTGCCGACATTCCCGTGGGGAGCATGGCCAGCCCCGAAGAGATCGCCGAGTTGGTGGCCTTCACCTTGCGTCCGTCCCAGGTTTCGCTCAATGGCGCGACCCTGGATGTGAACGGCGGCAGCTATATCCGATAAATCGAGGAGTCGACGATGAACAGGTTCGAAAACAAGGTGGCGATCGTGACCGGTGGTGCCGGGGGGATCGGCTCGGCGATCGCCGGTCGGTTGGCGGCCGAAGGGGCGACGGTGGTGGTCAGCGACGTCAATCTGGAGGCGGCCCAGGGCGTCGCCGAGGCCATTCAAGGCAACGGCGGCAAGGCCATCGCCGTGGCGGCGGATATCGCCCAGGGTGAGGCCTGCCGGGCGCTGGTGGAGACGGTTGTCAGGCAATTGGGGGGGATCGATGTGCTGGTCAACAACGCCGGGATCAACCGCCGCGGCAACCTCCTGGCGCTGACGGAAGATGACTGGCATACCAGTTTCGCGGTCAACCTGGACTCGATGTTCCACCTGTGTCGGGCGGTATTGCCGATCATGATCGAGGCGGGAGCCGGCGCTATCGTCAATACGGCCTCCCAGTGGGGGCTGCATCCTGCGCCCGGGCACATCGCCTACAACGTGACCAAGGCTGCCGTGGCCTCGTTCACCCAGAACCTGGCGCGTGACTATGCGCCGCAGAACGTTCGGGTCAACGCGGTATGCCCTGGCGAGATCCATACGCCGATGCTCGAGGCTGGCGTGCGGCGCTCGGGAAGGACCATCGCCGACCTGGACAAGCTGGTGCCCTTCGGCCGGATCGGCAAGCCCGAGGAGGTCGCGGCGCTGGTGGCGTTCCTCGCGTCGGATGAAGCGGCGTTCATGTGTGGTTCGTTGGTGGAGATTACCGGGGCGCAGGCGGTGGCTTGAGTGGCGCCGCCTTTGTGATACTGGGCTGCAAAGCAGCCCCGAATGGAGACCGCTCACGCCCAGATGTCGCTCACGACAAAGCCTTCGGTGAACGGATCGTCATGGTCCAGCACATAGGTATTCAGGCCATAGATCCAGCTGGTACCGGTAATGGTCGGCACCACGGCCTTGTAGTCGCCGATACGGGTTTCCTCGACCAGGCGGCCGGTGAACACGTTGCCCAGCACACCCTGGTGGCGGAAGTCCTGGTTCAGCGGTAGCTCGCCCTTGGCGTGCAGGACCGCCATCTTCGCGCAGGTACCGGTGCCGCATGGGCAGCGGTCCAGTGCACCGGTCCAGGTGGAAGGGTTGTCCCAATCCAGCTCACCGGAGGCGACGGTGACGGCGTTCTTCCAGTCGGCGTCCGGGCTGTCGGTGGGGCCGGACAGCTGGGAAATGGTGATGCCGATGCCAGGGTAGTCGGGATGCGCGACCGGCAATTGCTCGGCAGCGGCCTGGCGGATCATGGCGCTGACGCGCGCGATCTCGCCGCCATGCTCGGGCTTGAGCTCCAGGCCCGGGAACTGGCGCACGTCGGCGATCGCATAGAACATGCCGCCCCAGCCCACATCGACCGTCACTTCGCCCAGGTGGGGCACCTGGATCTTGGCATCCAGGTGTGCGGCGAAGGCCGGCACGTTCTTGAACGTGACACTCTTGACCTTGCCGTCGCGGCATTGCGCCTTGATGCCGATCAGCCCGGCCGGCGCTTCGAGGATCAACTCGGTGACGGGTTCCTTCATGGGCAGCATGCCCATTTCCAGCAGTACGGTGACCACCGAGATGGTATTGCCACCGGACATCACTGGGTATTCGACCTGTTCCATGATGATATAGCCGGCATCGGCGTCGGGATGGCTCGGGGGCACGATGAGGTTGCAGCACAGGGGAGGGTAGCCGCGGGGTTCGCGCAGCATCAGCTTGCGCAACTGATCGTCGTTTTCGCGCAACCATTGCATCTTTTCGTGAACCGTCTTGCCCGGGATATGTGGAACGCCACCGGTGATGACGCGCATCGGCTCGCCGGCGTGCGTATCGACAGCATGAATGGTTCTTTTGAAGGCCATCGGGATCTCCAGCTTATGGGTATCGAACAGACTGTCTGTGGCGCAATGCCCGTCAGTTAAGCGGCATTGGCCTGTAGCGGCACTTTCTCACCCCTGGCACCTGCTGCCCTATAACGTCTGGGACAGCTCGTGTGACGCCAGGGCGCGCAGCTGTACGTCCTTCACGTCCTATCAATCGCCGGAAATAGCAAATCCATGACAAAAGGCGTGGCCGTTCTATCAATTGTCATGACTGTAATATCGGTGCCCTGTGCCGGCTGAGCATCATGTCGCGACAAGACAACCTGTTCAGAGGCACCCTCACTATGTACCGTGGATTCTGGTATGCCCAGGCACTCGACCTGGACAGCGACCTGGCCCCTGCGCTGCAGGACTCGATTCAAGCCGATGTCTGCATCGTCGGCGGTGGTTTCCTTGGCCTGTGGTCGGCCATCCGCCTCAAGCAGGCGCATCCCGGGAAGACCATCGTCATCGTCGAGCGCGACCGCTGCGGTTCCGGTGCCAGCGGGCGCAACGGCGGCATCGCCACCAACTGGTGGGGCAAGTACCTGTCGCTGCGCACCATCTGCGGAGACGTCGAGGCACGGCGCATCTGCGAGGCGGCCGAGTCGGCCATCGACGAGATCGGCAGCTTCTGCCAGGAGCACGGTATCGATGCCCAGTACCGCAAGGACGGCTGGCTGTGGACCGCCACCAACCAGCGCCAGTTGAATTCCTGGCGCGTGCTCACCGACGGCCTGCAGAACCTGGGCGTCAACCCGTTCCAGGAGATGGCGCGCCACACCATCCAGGGCCGCGTCGGCTCGCCGCTGGTGCTCGGCGGCATCTATGATCCCAACGCCGCCACCGTGCAGCCGGCCATGCTCGCTCGCGGCCTGCGCCGCGTCGCGCTCAAGCTTGGCGTGAAGATCTTCGAGAAGTCCCCGCTCACCCACCTGGCGCGCGGCCCCAAGCCTGTGGTGCACACGGCCAAGGGCCATGTGAAGGCCGACCGCGTGGTGCTGGCGATGAACGCCTGGGGCGCAGCGTTCCCGGAGCTGCGCCGGATGATCGCGATCATGTCCAGCGACATGGTGGCCACGGCGCCGGTCAAGGCCAAGCTCGACGCCATCGGCTTGAGCGGCGGCGAGTGCATGACCGACTCGCGCACCGTGCTCAACTACTGGCGCAACACCCCGGATGGCCGCGTGGTGTTCGGCAAGCCGCTGGGCCAGTTCGCCTTCGCCGGGCGCATCGGCAACCTCTACGAGAAGCCTTCGCCGGCCGCCGACAAGGTCGCCGCCGAACTGCGTCGGTTGTACCCGCAACTGGCGGACGTGCCGGTGGTCAGCAGCTGGACCGGCCCGATCGACCGCGCCATGAAGGGTTTGCCGAACTTCGGCTACCTCGACCGTCACCAGAACATCGCCTACGGCATCGGTTTCTCCGGTAATGGCGTGGCCACCACGGTGTTCGCCAGTCGCATCATCAAGTCGCTGGTCGAGCATGCCAACGACGCGTGGGCCAACTGCGGCCTGGTCAACCAGAAGATGAAGCTGCTGCCGCCCGAGCCATTTCGCTTCTTCGGCGCGCACATGGTGCGTGACGCCCTGGTGCGCAAGGAGTCGCTGGAGGACCACGACCAGGACGCCGGCTTCGTCACCCGCCAACTGGTGGCCATGGCGCCGGCCGGCTACGTCCCCGCCCAGAAAAAATAAGGACAAGATCGTGAGCGAACATATCGTCTTCCTCGACGACGAGGGCCTGGCATCCTCGACCCGTCTCAAGCGGCCTGACTGCGCGCACACCTGGCAGCAGTTCGCCTATACCCATCCGGACCAGGTGCTCGAGCACCTCAAGGACGCCACCATCGCCCTGACCTGCAGCGTACCGCTGCGTAAGGAGCACCTGCGTCAGTTGCCCAAGCTCAAGATGATCTCGCTGGCCCTGACCGGCCGCGACATCGTCGACGTCGACTATTGCGAGGCCCATGGTATCGAGGTGGCCAGCGTGCCTGGCTACGCCGCCAATACCGTGGCCGAGCACAGCATGGCGATGATCCTCGAGCTGTTCCGCCGCCCGGCAGCCTTCACCCGGCTGATGCGCCAAGTGCACGCCGGCCAGGCGCAGCACAAGAACATCTACTTCGACCACCGCATCCGCGATGTGCGCGGCAAGCAACTGGCGATCATCGGCAGCGGCCCGATTGCCCTGCGCCTGGCCGAACTGGCCCGTGCGTTCGGCATGGAGGTGTTCTTCGAAGACCGCGGTGGCAAGCGCAGCGGCCCGGATTGCCGTCCGCTCGCCGCGCTGCTGCGTAGCTGTGACGTGCTGTCGATCAACTGCCCACTGACCCCGCAAACCCACGACCTGATCGACGCAGGTCGATTGGCCCTGATGAAGCCCGACGCCCTGGTGATCAACACCGGCCGTGGCGGCATCGTCAACGAGGCGGCGCTGATCGATGCGCTGCACAACGATCGCCTGGGGGGCGTGGCGCTGGATGTGGTGGAGCATGAGCCGCTGCACCCGAGCAACCCGCTGTTCCAGCTGATCGATCGCGACGATTTCATCCTCAACCCACACATCGCCTGGAGCAGCGAAGACGCCATGCAGCAGTTGATGGACAGCGCCGTGGACAACATCAGCCGCTTCGTCGCCAGTCAGGCCCCGGAAAAAAGGATCCAGCGCGCATGAGCATCGTGATCAAGAGCAGTTATGTCGACGGCGCCTTCGTCGGTTTCGACGCGGCCAGCGACCTGCTGGAAAACCGCAACCCCTCCAACCCGGCCGAGGTCATCGAGCGCTTCGTGCGCGCCGATCAGGCCCTGACCGAACAGGCCATCGCCGCCGCCCGCCGTGCCCAGCCCGTTTGGGCGCGCAGCAACCCGCAGCAGCGCGCAGACGCGCTGGACTTCATCGGCAGCGAGATCCTCGCCCGCCGTGAAGAACTGGCGACCCTGCTGGCCCGCGAGGAAGGCAAGGTCGTCCGCGAAGCGCTGGGCGAG
The DNA here is from genome assembly GCF_046365545.1 of Pseudomonas sp. HLMP. Classification (NCBI taxonomy): domain Bacteria; kingdom Pseudomonadati; phylum Pseudomonadota; class Gammaproteobacteria; order Pseudomonadales; family Pseudomonadaceae; genus Pseudomonas; species Pseudomonas sp. HLMP. Next base: position 73,823 of record NZ_JBDLLR010000001.1, read on the forward strand.
GTGGACCGCGCCGGCCGTTCGTTCAAGTTCTACGCCCAGGAAGCCCTGCGTGCCGAAGGCGAGAAATACCAGTCGGTGCGCCAGGACGTGGGTATCGACGTGTTCACCCAGCCCCTGGGCGTGGTGGGCATCATCGCGCCGTGGAACTTTCCCATCGCCATCCCGGCATGGAAGATCGCCCCGGCCCTGTGCTTCGGCAACAGTGTGGTGTTCAAACCGGCGGAGCTGGTGCCGTCCTCGGCCTGGGCGCTGGCCGAGATCATCAGTCGCGCCGGGTTGCCGGCCGGCGTCTTCAACATGCTGGTCGGCCCCGGCCGTAGTGTGGGCGACACGATCATCCGCTCGCCACAGGTCGATGGCATCAGCTTCACTGGTTCCGAGCACACCGGGCGGCAGATCGCCAGGTTGGCGGCTGAAGGCATGAAGAAGGTGCAACTGGAGATGGGCGGCAAGAACCCGCTGGTGGTGCTCGACGATGCCGACCTGGAGCAGGCGGTGGAGGTTGCGCTCAACGGCTCGTTCTACAGCACCGGCCAGCGCTGCACTGCCAGTTCACGGGTGATCGTCACCGAGGGCATCCATGATGCCTTCGTCGCCCGCCTGGCCGAGCGCACCCGGGCGCTGACGGTTGGCGACGCCTTGCAGGCCAGTACCGACATCGGCCCGGTGGTCGACGGCCGTCAGCTGGAGCAGAACCTGTCGTACGTGGCCAGCGGCGTGGAGCAAGGCGCGAAGCGGGTATGCGGTGGCGAGCGGGTGGAGAACGAGGCGGGTGCCTACTTCTTCACGCCGGCGCTGTTCACCGAGGTCACGCCGGACATGCGCATCTACCGCGAGGAGATCTTCGGGCCGGTAGTGAGCGTGCTCAAGGTGCGTGACTACGACGAGGCGTTCGCGGCCGCCGAGGACACGGCTTTTGGCTTGTCCGCCGGCATCGTCACCACCTCGCTGCGCCCTGCCGAGCACTTCAAGCGCAACAGCTCGGCGGGGATGGTGATGGTCAACCTGCCGACGGCGGGGGTGGATTATCACGTGCCGTTCGGCGGCAACGGCGCCTCGAGCCTGGGCTCGCGCGAGCAGGGCACCCATGCCCGACAGTTCTTCACCCGAGTGAAGACCACCTACCAGTTGGCTTGAGTCAGCCCCCGGGGCTGCAAAGCAGCCCCAGGATTACCCGCTCAAGGTGATGACCGAGATCTCGCATTCTTTGAGGTAATCCTTCTATTTCTTATATTCATGCGAGCTTAATCTGAAGCTGTCATGTGGCGAAGTGCCCGGTGAACTTCAAGTCAACGGGTACACATGATTGAACGTTGTGGTGAACGGAATAATCAAGGCACTTCCAGATTGTTTGGCTGGCGGCCAGGGAGTGCCTGGCTTCGCCGGGTAATTAGTTTGAGGCCCTCACGAAGGTGAGCGGCACGATACGGCAGTTTCTAACAATAACAACATTATTCACTAGCGTACGACGCCATGTGTCATGCGTGAAGTGTAGTTCAGCAGCGAGAAGAAACCGAGGCAGCAAGACATGACCAATAATCATAAGATTTCATTAGAAGATGCCCCCCTTAACAGTTTCCATAAGAAACTGGCCGTTTATTCATCAGGTGCTCCGTTCCTGGACGGTTATATCCTCAGCATCATTGGCGTAGTACTTGTCCAGCTCAGCCAATCGCTGCAGCTCACCGTCTTCGAAGAAGGCATGGTCGCGGCGGCATCGCTCATCGGCATGTTCTTCGGCGGCTTCGTCGGCGGCCTGTTCACCGACAAACTCGGCAGGAAAACGCTTTACGTACTCGTGTTGGTCGCGCTTGCGGTGTTCTCGCTCGGGCAGTTCTGGGTCACCTCCGCGGCCGCACTGATCACGCTGCGCCTGTTGCTGGGTATCGCGATTGGCGCCGACCATCCCCTGGCCACCTCGCTGCTGGCCGAGTTCCTGCCCAGGAAACAGCGCGGCTCCATCCTCGCCAGCCTGGTGATGATGTGGTTCGTCGGGGCGGCGGTCGCCTATGTGGCTGGCGAGCTCATCTTGCGCAGCATGGGCCCTGAAGCCTGGCGCTGGGCATTGGCCAGCGCGGTGGTGCCGGCGGTGCTGTTCCTGATCATGCGTGCCGGCACGCCAGAATCCGCCCGTTGGCTGCTGAGCAAAGGCCGTACTGCCGAAGCGGATCAGGTGATCAAGAAAGTCTATGGCGACGCCTTCTCGATCGCCGACCTGCCCGAGCCTGTGGCCGAGCGCCGGGTATCGGTCTGGTCGCTGTTCCATTCCCACTATGGCAAGCGCATCTTCTTCGTCAGCATCTTCTGGACCTGCTCGATCATTCCGCAGTTCGCCATTTATGCCTTTGCACCGAAGATCCTCTCGGCCATGGGGCTGACCGGTGATTTGGCAGCCTGGGGGGCTGTCGCCATCACCATCATCTTCGTCCTTGGCTGCCTGCTCGGTGTGAAGCTGATCAACCCATTGGGCCGGCGCAACATGCTCATCCACAGTTTCCTGTGGTCCGGCCTGGCGCTGCTGTTGCTTGGCCTGTATCCAGACGCCGCCGGCCTGTTGACCCTCGCGCTGTTTGGCAGCTACGCGCTGTTCATCGGTGGTGCGCAGGTACTCCAGTACGTTTATCCAAACGAGCTTTTCCCTACTGAAGTACGGGGTTCGGCCGTCGGCCTCGCGACCTCCCTGTCGCGTATCGGTGCGGCGATTGGTACCTACCTGGTACCGATGTCCCTGTCTTCGATCGGTATCGCCAATACCATGATCGTGGCCTTCGGCATCTCCATGGTGGGCCTGTTCTTTACCTGGAAGATGGCCCCGGAAACGCGTTCGCTTGACCTGGCAACGGCGAGCGCCGCCTGAGGCGACAGGTTACGAGTGAGCCTATTGATTTAGCTGGAGCCTGCTCCCCCACAGGTCCCAGCTAAATCAACGCGTTACGATTCTTTTGTGGGTCGGCTTGCCGGCGACGAGGCGCGAAGCGGCCCCAGGCTCGACTACGGCGGGCTCAGCGCTTGAGCGCCTCATGGGCGAGCACGTTGCGTGTGGTGGTCTCGTAGTGCTCCTGGAGCAGCGCGCAGGCTTTGTCGACATCTCGCGCCAGCGCGGCTTCGAGGATGGCCCGGTGCTCGCCGGGCACATCGCGCGTGGCGCCGTCGGTGTAGTGCAGCGAGAGCATCCGGTAGCGCGCGGTCTGGTCGCGCAGCAGGCGCGACAGGCGCAACAGCCAGGGGGAGCGGCAATTGGCGATCAGCGCCTGGTGGAAGACTTCGTGGGCGTTTTCCCATTCCGGCTTCATGAGCCGCTCCGAGCCTTCGACGATGGGCAGGCGATCGAGCCGGTGATGGGCGGCGATCAGCTGGCTTTCCCATTCCAGATCGCCATTGCGGATCGATTCGGCCAAGGCCTGGCATTCGATGAGCAGGCGGGTGCGGGTGATGTCGCGGATTTCCTCCGCAGGGTTACGAACCACAACAAGAGGTCTTCCCATGCGCTACGTTCGCTTCACTCTCCAAGGCACGCCCCGTGCTGGGCGTTCGCACCACCGAGGGCGTCAAGGTTCTTGGGGAACAGACGCTGGAGTCGCTGCTCGAGCGCGGCGTCGACCTGGCGACCTACGGTGCCCAGGCCCAGGGGCCGCTGGTCGAGCTCGGCGAGCAGGACTATCTGCCGCTGATGAGCAAGCCGGGCAAGATCATCTGCGTCGGCCTGAACTACGCCGACCACACCAAGGAATCGCCCTACGCCCAGCCGGACTACCCGACCCTGTTCCCGCGCTTCAACAGCAGCCTGACGGCGCACAACAAGCCGCTGATCCGCCCACGTATCTCCGACACCCTGGACTACGAAGGCGAGATGGCCGTGGTACTCAAGAGCGGCGGCCGCCACATCGCCAAGGACAAGGCCCTGGAGCACATGGCCGGCTACGCGTTGTTCAACGAAGGCTCGGTGCGCGAGTACCAGTTCAAGTCGCCGCAGTGGACGGTGGACAAGAACTTCGACGAGTCATGTCGGCCATTGGCCTGGGCAGTTGCCCGGGCGGTCGGACCGGGTAGGGCGCCCGCAGGTCGAGGATGCTGCCTGAAGCAGCATCTACAGGGATGGCGCTGAACTTCAGGGGGGCACCCTGTGGGAGCCGGCTTGCCGGCGATGGGCTGCAAGGACCTGCGCAAAGTTTTTGATTTTTTTGAAAAAAGCTTTACAGCCTTTTGAATCCCCCTTAATATGCGCGCCACACGACAGGCACATAGCTCAGTTGGTTAGAGCACCACCTTGACATGGTGGGGGTCGTTGGTTCGAGTCCAATTGTGCCTACCAAACAAAAGTCCCGGTTTCCGGGCACGAGAAGGGCGATCCGAGAGGGTCGCCCTTTTTGCTGTGCAAAACTTTTGCCCCCACCTAGAGATGGTCCGGTCGTACCGAGGCCATCCAGCAAATGCTGCAATTCAACCTGGCGCAGGCATGTAAGCAAGCCCTTGACCCTGCACGCTCGGCCAGCTTCAGCCGCTACCCCGGCAACAAGAAAGCACCCGGCACGCCGTTGCGGCGGCCGGGGCTTGGCGGTCAGTCGCTCAACGGGATTTCCATGCCGTCATTGCCGACGATGATCGGTCCCTTGAAGGTCGTGCCCACGGCGGCGCGCCAGTCGGCATCGGTGATGCTCGGGTCGTCAGCCGGCACGAAGTGGCTCAGGACCAGGGTTTTCACCTTGGCTGCGGCGGCGACGCGGCCAACGTCCTCGGCGGTGACGTGGTGGCTGATGATCGCCTTGGCCAAGGTCTTGCCATTGCCGATGCGCGCAGCCAGGCGATCGACCGCCTGGACATGCACCACTTCATTGATCAGCACATCGGCATTGCGCGAGAAATCGGCCAGGGGCGGGAAGTAGTTCAAGTCACCCGACAGCACGATGGTCTTGCCGCCCACCTCGAACTTGTAGGCGAAGGCCTCGCCATCGGCGAACGGTGGGTGCGGCACGCGCAAGGCGCTGACTTTCAGGCGGTCGTCCTGGAAGACCACGCCCTGGTCGATGTCGTGGGCGGTGACCAGTGGGCGTGGGTCGGGCTTGCCCTCGTCCTTGATGCGCAGGCCGATGTCGATGGCGAAGGTCTCCCACACATGGCGGGTCATCTCGGTGGTGCCCGGCGGCCCATAGACAGCGACCGGGGTTTTCAGGCCGCTGGCCCAGCTGTTCATCAACACCGCCGGGTAGTCGACGATGTGGTCGCTGTGCAGGTGGGTGATGAACACGCCCTTGAGCTTGGCCAGTGGAAGCTTGGCCTGGACCAGCCGCAGGCTGGCGCCGTAACCGGCATCGAGCAGGTAGACATCGTCATCCACGACCAGCGCGGTGGATTGCGGCAGCTTCTCGGTGGCGAGCATCGACGGCCCGCCCTTGGTGCCCAGCAGAATCAGGCGCACCTTGGGGGGCTGGGCGTCTGGCTGGGGCGCTGCCAGGGCTGCACCGCTGGCGAACGACAAGGCGGTGGCCAGCGCCACGGCGCGGGGCAGGGTGGACAGGGCGGAGCGTAGGGTGAATGCCATGAGTGGGTTCTCTTATTGTTGGAAACAAGTGGGGTGGGGCGTGCGGCCGAGCCGGTCGCGTTATGGTTAATATATTAACTATCGTCAAGCCATTTACCACAGTGCCAGGCTGTAGCCGATGATCACGCGGCTTTCGTCGAAGTCGTTGGTCAGGCCGCTGCTGGAGCGGAAACTCGAATTGCGCAGCCGCAGGTTGACGTTCTTCAGCGGCCCGCTTTGCACGGTGTAGACCAGGTCGGTGTCGCGCTCCCATTCGCGGCCGTGTTTCACGGTTGCCGTGTTGACGTGGCGGCCATCGACATAACGGGTCATGAACGTAAGGCCGGGGATGCCCATGGCTGCGAAGTTGTAGTCGTAGCGCACCTGCCAGGCGTCGGTTTCGGCCTTGTTGAACACGCTGGCGGTCACCAGGTTGATCGAGTAGGGATCGCGACCGGGAAACGGGAAGTCGCCGTCGCCTGACAGGTTCTGGTAGCCGACGGCGAATTTCTGCGCACCCACGGTCAGGGTCAGCATGCCGTTGAAAAAGCGATTGTCGATCTTGCCGCCGTCCACGCGGGTGGGCGCGCGCAGGGCCTTGTCGCCTTGCTCTTGGGTGTCGAAGTAACGCAGGTCGCTGCGCAAGTTCATGCCTTCGCCCAGCGGCAGGTCATGCACCAGGCCAACGAAGTGCTGGCGGTAGATGTCCGCCATCTGCGCGACGTAATAGGTGGCGGCCAACTGTGGGCTGACCGCATAGGTGCCACCGGCAAGATCCAGGTGGTCGCTCTCGACGCCGGCATAGCCGATAGGGTCGTTGCTGGAGGCGTCGCGCAGGTTCTCTTCTTTCAACCGGCCTGCGTTCAGGATAAGGCCTTCGATGTCGTGCGAGGTGAGCAGGGCGCCGGAATAGGTCGAAGGCAGCAGGCGGCCATCGTTGTAGCTGACCACGGGCAGCAGGGGTTGCAAGGTGCCGACCTTCAGCACGGTCCTGGACACGCGCAGTTTTGCGGTCAGCCCCAGGTTGCTGTAGTCATCCACCGGCTCCTGGCTGGCGCCATAGGGCAGCAGGCCAGTACCCCGCCGATCGCGGCTGGCGTCGAGCTTGACGCCGAGTTTGCCCAAGGCGTCGACCCCCACGCCAATCAGCCCCTCGGTGTAGCCAGACGCCATGCGCAGGACAAAACCCTGGGCCCATTCCTCGGACAGGTTTTGTGGGGCATTGGCCTGGTGGTAGTCGCGATTGATGTAGACGTTGCGCAGCTCCACGCTGGCTTTGCTGTCGCGGACGAAATCGGCATGGGCGCTCAACGGGGCAAGCATGATGCACAAGCCGTTCGTTGCTGCTGCGCGCAGGCAGTAGGGGGGCATGAGTGATTCCTTTTTTGTTCTTGTAGGTGTCGATGAGGTTCGCCTCGCTGCTAAATTGTTAACATATTATCTTAATTTTTGTGAAGATTTTTTTGTGAATTCCCAATGAAATAGCCACTCGTGCGCGAGGCTCTCAGTGCGATTTCTTTTTTTATTAATAAATTAATGGTGTGTTCGGCCCGTTGGATACTTGCGTACCCCTGCCGACGACTCTAATCTGCGGGCTTTCCCTTTTACGTGTGAAGTCAATGGCCGACCCCAGACCGTCCCTGACCCTGACCCTGTTGCAAGCCCGCGAGGCGGCGATGGCGTTCTTTCGCCCCTTGCTCAACGAGCACGACCTGACCGAACAGCAATGGCGGGTGATTCGCATCCTGCGGTTGCAGGGCGAACTGGAAAGTCATCAACTGGCGCACCAGGCGTGCATCCTCAAACCGAGCATGACGGGTGTGCTGGCCAGGCTGGAGCGCGAAGGCCTCGTGCGGCGTTGGAAGTCATCGCAGGACCAGCGCCGGCTGCTGGTGACCCTGACGGAGAAAGGGCAGCAGTGTTTCGTATCCATGAGCGAAGGCATGGAACGCAACTATCAGCGCATCCAGGAGCAGTTCGGAGAGGAAAAAATGCAACAGTTGCTGGGTTTGCTGGAGGAGTTGAAGCGCATCAAGCCTTGAGGGCCTGGTTGCGAAGGGGCCTGTTCAAGTCTTGATGTACTATTTTTTGGCCAGGGCGCTTTGGGCCGCTCTCTTCAGTTAGCCCTCAGCTAGGAAAACGCCAATCAAGTCCGCCCAACTCGCCTGGCCTGTGCTGAACAGCCCTCGGTACAGCCTATACGCGCCTGGCCTCGGGAACATGCTCCACGTTCTGTCGGGGCGGTGTTATCAATAACTACAAGAATAGGGAGCCGCTATGGATCGCCTGTTAAGCATCGAGGCGTTCGTCCGGGTCGCCGAAACCGGGAACTTCGCTCGTGCCGCACAGCAGCTCGGTGTTACTCGATCCGTGGTCACCCACCGTATCCAGCAACTGGAAGCGTTCATCAATACGCCGCTGTCAGGTATATCGCAAGGGCTACCTACGTCCCTTGGGGCTGCAAGGCAGCCCCAAAATGATGACTGACTGGCATGGGTCCACGGCGTGCCTACCGGGCCTGGAAGACCTGAAGGCACGCCCACCTTGAAGCCGGCGTCGTAGCTCTCGAGCCGCATGGCTTGCAGGCGTAAATCATGGTTGGCGTATTCGTACTGGATGAACGCCGTAGTCTTGGCCGGCGAAACACGCGTGGCCGGAAGGTCCCGCCATTCGCCGTCCTGGCCAAGTCGTTTGCGAGTCGACCGACTGCCCTGCAGTCAAGGCATTGACATTAAAGTTAACTTTAAGGCTACTGTCCGAACACGATCACCTTGAGGTACTCCCGATGAACGTGTTCAGCCCCCTGACCCTCCCCAATGGTTCGACCCTTGCGAACCGCATTGCCAAGGCCGCCATGGAAGAAAACATGGCCGATGCCGACCACGCGCCCTCGGCCCGGCTGATGCGTCTCTACCAGGCCTGGGCGGACGGTGGAGCCGGGCTCATCATCACTGGCAATGTCATGGTCGATAACCGTGCAATGACCGGCCCTGGGGGCGTGGTGCTGGAGGATGAGCGGCACCTCGACACGTTCCGCCAATGGGCGAGGATCGGGCGCTCGCAGGGCGCGCAGTTCTGGTTGCAGATCAATCATCCCGGTCGGCAGATGCAGGCCAACCTGGGGCAGAAGACCTGGGCGCCCTCCGCGGTACCTTTGGCGCTGGGCAGCATGTCCAGGCATTTCGCCACGGCGCAGGCCATGACGCCGGAGCTCATCGACGAGGTCATCCGCCGTTTCGCCAATACGGCGCGGCTGGGCGAGCAGGCCGGTTTTACCGGTGTGCAGATCCATGCCGCGCATGGGTATCTGCTCAGCCAGTTTCTCTCGCCACTGAGCAACCGGCGGACGGACCAGTGGGGCGGTTCCCTGGAAAACCGCGCGCGCCTGTTGCTGGACATCGTCAAGGCGGTGCGGGCGGTCGTCTCGCCTGGGTTCGCCGTGGCCGTCAAGCTCAACTCAGCTGACTTCCAGCGTGGTGGCTTCAGTGCCGACGAGGCCAAGCAGGTGGTGCGCCTGCTCAATGCGCTCGAGGTCGACCTGGTGGAGATTTCCGGCGGCAGCTACGAGGCACCGGCGATGCAGGGCGAAGCCCGGGATGGCCGGACATTGGCGCGGGAGGCTTATTTCCTGGAGTTCGCCCGCGACATTCGAGCGGTGGCGAAGATGCCGGTGATGGTGACCGGCGGTATTCGTCGACGCTCGATAGCCGAGCAAGTGATCGAGAGTGGGGTGCAGATGGTCGGGATCGGTACGGCCCTGGCGATCGATCCCGCCTTGCCTCGGCGCTGGCAGGAGGGCAAGGACACCGTGCCCCAGCTCCCGCCGATCCGATGGAAGAACAAAGCCCTCGCCTCGCTGGGCAACATGGCGGTGGTGAAGTTCCAGCTGCGCAGGCTGAGCGAGAACAAGGCACCCAATCCACAGGTGGCACCTTGGTGGGCCCTGGTGGTGCAGCAGTTGGCCAACGCCTTGCGTACCCGGCAGTACCGTCGGCGCATGGCTGGTCGATAGCCGGCTTGATCCCCAGGGAGGGGTACTCACGAGTCTCGGCTGCACACCCTACGCCTCGCTCTGCCGGACCGCGAATGCACTCGGGCATGGCATGCCAGAACCCGCGACCAGCACCGGTGCCAGCGTGGCCGAGACCGGCTTGGCGGTCTACCCGAGTACCCGGCGTGCGACGAACAAGATCAATGCGTTCATCGAGCACCTGCGCGAGTACTGGCATCGCCACCCATTGAGCTGATGCTCGCGGCGGCGCCGAGGATCATCGCGGTGAGTTGTTCGGTGACCTGCTGGGGCGGTTCGATGTCCTCGACGTCGGGAAGGCTTTCCAGCATGCCGATGACCCCGCGGGTGAAGCACTTCATCCGTGGGCCTTCAAGGCTCCCGTGGATCGTGACAGGGCCGATGATGGCGGCCAGGCACTGCGTGTATTCATGATGCAGAGCGCCGAGCAGGCGACGCTGCTCGGCCGTCAGGTTGCGCCGCTCCCGCAGCATGAGCTGCAACCGTTTGCGCTCGCCGAGCTGGAACTCGACGAAGGCGCCGACGAAGGCACGCAGGCGGGGGCGCATGCCCTGGACGTTCTTCAACCTTGCCCGGGTAAGGCCGAGCAGGTCGCTCATGCACTCCTCGATCAGGTCGAAGAGCAGGGCCTGCTTGCTTTCGATGTGGTAGTACAGTGATCCCGCGCCGATGCCCAGGTGGGCGGCCAGGTCGCGCAGGCTGGTGTTCTGGTAACCCTGTTCGGTGAACAGGTCCACGGCCGCCAGGTGCAGGCGTTCCTGCGTGCCGGTCGGCTGGGCGAATCTTGAGCGGCTGTTCATGGGGGCTTGGAGTGTGTCGTCGAAAGGGGCAGGGATCGGGCTTGCCGCCCCGGCGGGGCGACAAGCCGTGTTCGCTAGCAGCGTTGCTGGCCCAGGTCCTGGCCATGCGAATGCGGCCGGCGCCGGGCCCATTGCCGGGCGAGCGGATAATAGACCAGCGCCGGCAGGATCAGGCCCACCAGCCAGGAGATATCGGTATCACCCAGGTGCTGCACCAGTGGGCCGGTGTAGAAGCCAGTGGCGATGAAAGGCATCTGCACCGCCACGCCGAATGCATAGGTACCGATACCCACCCAGTTCCAGCGTCCGTAGCGGCCATCCGGGTCGCCCAGGGCGGGGATGTCGTAGCGCTCCTTGGTGATGAAGTAGTAGTCCACCAGGTTGATGGCGCTCCAGGGGGTGAAGAACGCCAGCAGGAACAGCAGGAACGACTTGAACGCGCTGAGGAAGGCGTGCTGGCCGACCAGCGCCAGGCTGGTGGAGACACCGACGATGCACAGGACGAACAGCAGGCGCTGGCCGTGGGAGACGGTAAAGCGGCTGCGGAACGCGCTGACGATGGTGGCGATGCACATGAAGCTGCCGTAGGCGTTCAAGGTGGCGATGGTCACCTTGCCGAAGGCCACGCTGAAGAACAGCAGGCTCGCCATCACGCCACTGGCGCCCAGGCCAACGATGTAGCTCACCTCATGACCGGAGAAGGCATCGCCCGCCAGCGCGGCTGCGAATACACCGAGCATCATGGAGGTTTGCGAGCCCAGCACCGAACCCAGGCCGACGGCCAGGAAGGTACGCAATGGGGAGGTCGCGCTCGGCAGGTAGCGCGAGTAGTCGGCGACGTAGGGGCCGAAGGCGATCTGCCAGGAGGCCGACAGCGAAATGGCCAAGAGGAAGGTACTCCAGCTGAAGTGGCGGTTGTCGAGCAAGGTGACGATGTCACTCACCGACAGCAGGCGCACGAACAGGTAGGCGAAGGCCACCAGGCCGAGCACGCTGGCGACCCGTCCCAACAGGTGGATCACCCGGTAGCCGCAGACCGTCAGCACCACGATCACGGCGGCGAAGACGAGGATGCCCGCCGTGTCGCTGACGTTGGCCATGCGACCGATGGCCTGGCCGGCCAGTACCGTGCCGGTGGCGTTGAAACCGATGTACATGATGCAGACCAGTACCAGGGGGATCACGGCCCCGAACACGCCGAACTGCACCCGGCTGGAAATCATCTGCGGCAACCCCAGGCGCGGCCCCTGGGCGCCGTGCAGGGCCATGACGATGCCGCCGAACACCTGACCGATCAAAAGGCCGATCAATGACCAGAACACATCGCCGCCCAGCACCACCGCCAGGGCGCCGGTGACGATGGCGGTGATCTGCAGGTTGGCGCCGAACCACAGGGTGAACTGGCTGAAGAGGCGGCCGTGCCGTTCGCTCTCGGGGATGTAGTCGATAGAGCGCGTTTCAATGAGGGACTTGCCAGACATGAGGGTTTTCTCCTGCGGCGCCATTGGCCATGGCGCCTCTATTGTTGTTATGCAACGGATGCCCTGCAGACCCGGGCGGCCACTACCGCCCAGGCCGGTCGCCTCAACTGCGGGCAGCGTCCAGTACGGCGCGGGAGATGATGATCTTCTGTACCTCGGAGGTGCCTTCGAAAATGCGCAGGATGCGCGCATCGCGCACGAAGCGCTCCAGAGGCAGGTCGCGGATGTAGCCATAGCCGCCATGCAGTTGCAGGGCGGCATCGGTGATGAAGCCGGCGGCCTCGGCGGCGAACAGCTTGGCGGTGGCCGACTCCAGGCTGAAACGCTCGCCCGAGTCGCGCCGAGCCGCGGCCTGCATGGTCAGCAGGCGCGCCGCTTGCAGTTGCGTGTGCATGTCCGCCAGGCGCCACTGGGTGCCCTGGTAGGCGGCCAGGGGCTTGGGGCCGATATGCCGTTCCCGGGCCCAGCCGAGGCTGTACTCCAGGGCTGCGCGGGCGATGCCCAGGGACATCGCCGCCACTTCCACCCGGCCGCGGTCCAGCACTTCCATCGCGGTCTTGAAGCCCTGGCCCTGCTCGCCCAGCAGGGCCGAGGCGGGCAGCCAGCAATCCAGGGCCAGCTCGTAGATGGTGCTGCCGCGCAGGCCCATGGTCTTCTCCGGGCTGGAGAAGGTGATGCCCTCGGTGCCCTTGGGGATGAGGAAGGCGCTGATGCCGTGGTGGCCTGCGTCGGCGTCGGTCTTGGCGTAGAGCACGATGAAGTCGGCTTCGCGGGCATTGGTGATGTAGTGCTTGCTGCCCCGGATGCGCCAGCCGTCGTTTTCCTGGATAGCGCGGGTGCGCATGTCGGCTGGGTTGGAGCCGGCGGCAGGTTCGGTCAGGCCGAAGGCGCCGAGCAGCTCGCCGGTGGCGGCGCGGGGCAGCCAGGCCTGGCGCTGCGGTTCGCTCCCACCGATGAGGATGGAGTCGGTGGCCAGGAAGTGCGCGGTCAGCGCCGAGGCGGTGGAGGCGCAGGCGGCCGCCACCGCCTCCACCACACGGCTCATCGTCAGGCTGCCGATGCCCAGGCCGCCGTAGGCCTCGGGCAGGTTGATACCCATGAAGCCCAGCTCGCCCAGGGCCTTGAGGCTACCGGCGCAGAAGGCCTCGGCCTCGTCGTAGCCTTGGGCGTTGACCTGCAGCACCTCGCGGGCGACACGCTCGGCAGATTCGATGACCGCGAGCTCCGCGGCGTCCAGTTCGAAGTTCATCTTCATTCTCCAGTGGGGTTCAGGCCGAACAGGGCATTGGCCTCGCCCAGGCGTGGGGCGGGCGAGGTGGCGTGGGGTTTGTTGCCGTTGAAGAAGATCGGCTGCGGGACCAGGGGCGACTGCACGCCAGCCTCCACCAGCAACTGGCGGGTTTCGGCCTGTTCGCTGCCGGTGGCTTGTGCCAGGTTCCAGACCGGGGAGGCGGGTACGCCGGCGTCCAGCAGCAGGTCGCAGATCTGCGCGACACTGCGAGTGCCTGTCCAGGCTTCGATCTGCGCCTTCAGTGCCGCCTCGTTCGCGGTGCGCGAGCCGTCGTCGACGAAGCGTGGGTCATCGGCCAGGGCCTCGTGCGCCATGCAGTGGCACAAGCGGCGGAACAGCTTGTCGCTGGCCACCGCGATCACCACCAGGCCATCGACGGCACGGTAGGTGTCGAAGGGTGTCGAGACCGGATGGCGGTTACCCACCAGGCCCGGTGCACTGCCACGGGCGAAGAGGTTGGACAGGCCGGTCACCTGCAGGCTGACCAGCACGTCGAACATGGCCACGTCGAGGTACTGCGCGCCTGTCCCGTGGAACTCGCGGGCGAACAGCGCCGAACTGATCGCCCAGGCGGCATAGACCCCGGCGCATAGATCGCCCAGGGCTTCGCCGCTGCGAGTCGGGCCGGTCTGCGGGAAACCCGTCACGCTCATCAGACCGGACATGGCTTGGGCAACGATGTCGTAGGCCGGGCGCGCGGACAGCGGCCCGCTCTGGCCGAACCCGGAAATGCTGGCATAGATCAGCCGGGGGTTGAGCGCCTTGAGGCTGTCGAAATCGATGCCCAGCCGCTGCGTCACGCCGGGGCGGAAGTTCTCCACCACGACGTCTGCGTCGGCCACCAGCTCATGGAAGCGGCGCAGGTCGGGCGGCGCCTTGAAGTCGAGTTCGACACTGCGCTTGCCACGGTTGATCAAGCCGAAGTAGATGCTCTGGCCATCTGCGCCGAAAGGGCCCAGGTGGCGGCTGTCGTCGCCATGGCCAGGGACTTCGAACTTGATGACCTCGGCGCCCAGGTCGGCCAACATCGCGGTGCAATGCGGGCCGGCCAGCACGCGGCTGAGGTCGAGCACACGGATGCCCTGCAATGGCCTTGGCGTAGAGTTGTGCTGGTTCATGACAGTGGCCCTCACGGCTTGCCTGTGATCATCGGCAGGTCCAGGCCCTGCTCCTTGGCGCAGTCGATAGCGATCTGATAGCCGGCGTCGGCGTGGCGCATCACGCCGGTGCCCGGGTCGTTGGTCATGGTGCATCACTGGAAAAAGGCCGGTGGGCCGGGGCAGATACCGGGGTATGCGACGCATTTGGAAGAAGTGGCGAAGACGGCGCGGTATTTGAAATATGGTGGATATGTGGCGATTGGGTTGGGGGCTTCTTCGTCCTACTTGAAAGTGCAGGAGGTTTGTAGGGCGGGAGAGACGCAGGAGTGTAAACAGGTTCGTTTTATTGAAATAGGTGGTTTTGCTGGAGGTATCACTGGTGGTGTCGTAGGGGCAACGATAGGGAAATCGGCTATTAAAGTAGTTTGCGGTTTCGGTGTATGGGGGCGAGCATTCTGCGGAATCGCAATGATTGGGGCCGGATCTTTTGCAGGAGGAGTCGCTGGAGGAATTGGCGGGGAAGAACTGGGTGAGTTTATACATAAGGTTGAATATGATTGATTTGAGTGAGTGGCCCTCGGCCTTAAAGATCGCCTCGCTCTTTACACCGTTTCTGATTATGTTGGTGGGGCTGGCAATTGAGCTGCATATCGCTGCGTCGAGGCACTTCGAGGTGATGTGTGCAGCACTCCAACGGAGCAGAGGGCTTCACGATGAGCTCAAAAATGGAGGTGCACTGACCTTGAAGCTCCGGTTGATGACGGTGAGTGCCATGACGGCGGGAATGATGTGGCCCAACTTGAGTATTCGCCAAGGTTGGTTGGATCCAGAGGACAGTCGACTCTTTCCGGCCTATCTCAAGAGGCGAATGAAGACAGGTATGTACTGTATGTACATTGGCATGGGGTGGATTGCCTTCGTCGTTTTTCTGGTCGAATTCAAGCGAACATGATGTTGTGCGGATATAAACGAAAATCCCTGCTGGAGAACAATACCGTTCAGTTAAGCATTTCAGTTGTCATTTGGTCTGCAAGGCAGCCCCAACAATGACGAAGCGCCGCTTGTGTAATGGCGAAACACCTCGCGCTCGTTCCGTCCATTGCGGCCATCCAATTCATCTCATTCCGGTGTTTCAACAGGAGTCGCCAGCACCTTGTCGATGCGTTTGCCGTCCATGTCGACCACCTCTAATATCCAGCCGTCCCACTCTACCCGGTCGCCAGTGACCGGCACCCGGCCAAGCAGCAGCATGACCATGCCGGACAGGGTGTGGTAGCGGCCCCTGTTTTCCTCGGGCATTGTCTTGAATGCCAGGCGATCCTTCATCTCCAGGATCGGGATGGCGCCATCGAGCAGCCAGGAGCCATCGTGCCGCTGGACGGCCCAAGCATCGTTTTCATCGTCAGGGGTGAACTCGCCGGTTACGGCTTCCAGTACATCCTGCAGCGTGACGATGCCTTGCAACTCACCATATTCGTCGATCACGAACGCCATGTGCATGCCATTGGCACGAAATTGCTCCAGCAGCTCCATGCCGGTGAGGGTTTCAGGCACGAACACGCAGGGAGGGAGTTGGTCGGTGAAGTTGGGCTGCTCGCCCTTGGCCAGGCAAGCAAAGGCCTGCTTGGCATGAATCAGGCCGAGCAGGTTGTCCAGGCCACCGTCGCAGACCGGAAAACGAGAGTGCTCGGACTCGATCATCACCTGGACGTTCTCTTCCGGGGGCCTGCGAATGTCGACATAAACCAGGTCTGAACGCGGGATCATCAACGAGCCGAGTCGGCGATCGTCCAGGCGGAACACATTGCGTACCATTCGGTGCTGATGGTGTTCGATCACTCCAGCCTCGGAGCCTTCTTCGAGCATTGCCTGGATTTCTTCCTCGGTGACGCTCGGATTGTCGAGCGGACGCACGCCCATGATGCGCAGAATGGCCTGGGTCGACCAGGACAGCACGGCCACGAAAGGACGCGTCAGGAAAGCGAGGGTCACCATCGGCCGCGCGACCAAGCGGGCAATGCCCTCTGGATTGATTTGCCCGATGCGCTTGGGCACCAGTTCACCGATCACGATGGAGACGTAGGTGATCACGATCACCACACCTGCCGTGGCTCCGAGGCTTGCTGTCGCGCTCGGCACACCCAGGGTTTGCAGCCATTCGGCCAAAGGGGCGGCCAATACAGCTTCACCGACGATACCGTTGAGGATGCCAATGGAGGTGATGCCAATCTGCACGGTCGAGAGAAACCGGGTCGGGTCCTCGCCAAGCTTGAGGGCTACCGCGGCTGATGAGTCCCCTTCGGCCACCAGCCTCATCAACCGTGCTTTCCTCGCTGCCACCAGGGCGATCTCCGACATGGCAAACAGGCCATTGAGGACGATCAGCAAAGCCAGTATGAAAAATTCCATTGCTGTTCTCCTACGTACACCACCGAGGCAAGTTCCATGCACTCGTTTTCTGTCGGTACGGGCAGCCAAAGCGCACGTGCGGTAGGCGCAGCACGCCACCGAGGCGGGATCGAAACAGGAAAGCTGGCGTGATGGGGCGGCTGGTCAGAGGCCGTGCGGAGCGCTCTGCTGGGGGGGATAGTTCGCAGTATGGGCCTTTCTCGTCAGGGAAGGCGCAACTGGGTGGCTCCGATGAAGTTGCCATGCAGGAAATAGGGAGGCCAAGGGAACTTAATGTTAACCACTGCTATTTCGGGTGTGGAGGGCATTGTTTTACAAGCTGTGTGATTCGGTCGCTACCTCGCATGCTCAATCTGGGGCCTCACCCGCGATGAGGCCCACACAGATACCGCGAAAATCAGCAGCCCTCGAACGGAATGCTCTGCACCACCTCCAACTCATACCCTGCCAACCCCGCATACTTGAGCGGCGGACCAAGGTGGCGCAGCTTGCCCACGCCCAGGTCCTGGAGGATCTGCGCGCCGGTGCCGACTTCCGAATACACCTTCGATTGGCCCCTCTGGTACGGACGCACCGGCTGGGTCAATTGCGGCACGCGCTCGAGCAGGGCCTGGGAGGATTCGTGGTTGGCGAGGATCACGACCACGCCGGCACCTTCCTCGGCAACCTTCTCCAGCGCCGCCCACAGTGTCCAGTTGGCCGGGCCGGCATACTCGGCGCCGACCAGGTCGCGCAGCGGATCGATCACATGCACCCGCACCAGGGTCGGCAGGTCGCGGCGAATGTCGCCCATCACCATGGCCATGTGCACGCCGCCTTCGATACGGTCCTCGTAGGTCACCAGGCGGAAGGTGCCGTGCACGGTCGGCAGCTCGCGCTCGCCGATGCGCTTGATGGTCTGCTCGGTGCTCAGGCGGTAGTGGATCAGGTCGGCGATGGTACCGATCTTGATGCCGTGGCGCTCGGCGAACAGTTCCAGGTCCGGACGGCGGGCCATGGTGCCGTCGTCGTTGAGCACCTCGACGATCACCGAGGCCGGGCTGAAACCGGCCAGGCGTGCCAGGTCGCAGCCGGCCTCGGTGTGGCCGGCGCGGGTCAGCACGCCGCCTTCGCGGGCGCGTAGGGGGAAGATGTGGCCGGGCTGGACCAGGTCTTCGGGGCGGGCGTCGGGGGCCATGGCGGCGGCCACGGTGCGCGCCCGGTCGGCGGCGGAGATCCCGGTGGTGACGCCCGTGGCAGCCTCGATGGAGACGGTGAAGGCAGTGCTGAAGGCGCTGCCGTTGCTCGGCACCATCTGCTCCAGGCCCAGGCGTTGGCAGTGCTCGTCGGTCAGGGTCAGGCAGATCAGCCCACGCGCCTCGCGGGCCATGAAGTTGATGGCCTGGGCGTCACAGCGCTCGGCGGCGATCAGCAGGTCGCCCTCGTTCTCACGGTCCTCGTCGTCCACCAGCAGCACCATCTTGCCTTGCCGATAATCCTCGAGGAGTTCTTCGATGCTATTGAAAGCCATGCTGCACACTCGCTGTGGTAGGGTGGTGTTTATGGTATACCATCATACATAAATATCTCTATAGAGGAGAGCGACGGATGAAGGCCTACTGGATCGCCCATGTGGATGTCACCGACCCCGAGCAGTACCAGCAATACACCCAGCGTGCCCCGGCGGCCTTCGCCGCGTTCGGTGGCCGCTTCCTGGCCCGTGGCGGACGCAGCGAGGCGATGGAGGGGCGGCCTACTCCCCAGCGTAGCGTGGTGATCGAGTTCGAGTCGTACGAGCAGGCGCTGGCGTGCTATCGCTCGCCGGCGTACCAGCAGGCGTGCCAGTATCGACAGGGAGCGGCCAGGGCCGAGGTGATCATTGTCGAGGGCGCTGCGCCCTGAACGCAGGCTCAGGCTGCAGGATGCAATCGAACAGGAGCCTGGGCGGGGCTCAGGGCGCCTTGAGGTCCAGTGCCAGGTCCCTGGCCGCTTTGGTGGCCAGCACGCTCATGAGTTTGTTCATTTCATCCTGACGCCCGATACCACCCTCTGCGCTACCCATCATTACGCCTGGCACCGGGGCCCGTGCTGCGGCATCGGCCCAGGCACGGTTGATCTGCACCAGTGCGTCGAGCTTGGTTTGCAGGGCGCCGTCGGCCTTGAGCGATGCCTCACGGGCGTAGGCCTCGGCGTCGGCCGTGATCTTGGTCGCTTCGGCATTGACCCTGGCCTTGTCCCGCAGCAGTTCGGCGGTTTGCTTGTCGATCTCGGCACGCCGGTGCTCCCGTTCGGCATTGATCAGCGTGAGCTGCTTCTCCGTTTCGGCTTCGGTGGTGCGTTCGATCTGCTGACGCAGGCTTTCCTGGCGCTTGGCCTCGACATCCTTGGCGCCGCGGGCGGAGACCAGCTCCTTCTCTTCTTCCTCCTTGAGGCGGTTCTGCCGGGCCACCGCCAGCTCGGCCAGTGCCTGCTGCACCCGTACCATCCGTTGCTGGTACTGCGGGTTGGGGTCGATATGCGTCACCCGCGCATCGACGACCTCGACACCGAACAGGCGAAACTGCTGTTGCTTGCGCAGCTCCTGACCATCCTTGTCGAGCTTCTTCTCGATGATGAAGCGGGTCGAGGAGTTGTCACCGAAACTGCCCTGGTCGGTGCCGGCCTGGAGAATGGCGGTCTGTGCCGGGAAGTTGTCACGTTTGACGCGCACTTCCTTGCGGCTGGTCAGGTACAGGCCATTGCGCAGCTGGTTCTCGAATTCGGCACCGAAGTGGCTGCGGTTGCCTGCGTAGTAGTCGTCGGCGCTCATCAGCGAGGCCGTGGCTTGGAGGGTTTCCTTGACCGCTGGCAGCAATGCTCGCTGGAGGAAATTGTCCGGCGTCCGGTATTCCTGGGCGATCTTCAGGAACGCTTCCCCCGAGGGCAGGCGAAACTGGGTGCTGAATTCGGCCTTTGCGTCGACATTCCCCAGGAACACGATGGGCAGGTTCTGCAGGACCACCGCAGGTTGCCCACGAGGGGTGTCCTCCTGCTGATCCACCTGCAAGGCCGACTGGACGCCGATGGTACGGCGCCAGACGGTGCTGCGGCCAAACCACTTGGTCGCATAGCCGACGTCCTCGACCACTTTCTCTTCGCCGAAAATGGTGCGCACGTGGGTCATCTGACCCGCCTCGTTGTAGAAGAACACCTTGTCGAAAAGTATTGCGAGGGCGCCAAGGGCGAGTGCCGGGAGAGCGATGCTGGTGACGAGTTTGCGGTGCTTGCGCAGGAAGGCGGCGGATCCAACCAATGGATTCGTATGCATGGGAACTCCTTATCCGGGGGAGCGGGCATGCTGGCGATGGACGCGGCTCATTTCCATCAGGTGAATCGGTTGTCTCTGTGGGAGGCGTCCCAAGCCTCTGTCAGTCGATGCGTTCAGCGGCCATTGGGGCTGCAAAGCAGCCCCAATGCGCTTGATTGATTGGCATTGCGTAGCGGCGGAGTCAAACCCCCGCGGCGAGCTTGGCACTCATCTGCCGACGACGATAGGCACTGTCGCGGGTCGCCAGCCACCAGTACAGCGGCGAAGTCACTGCCAGCCCCACCAGCCACGACAGGTCGGCACCGTTGATGTGCGCGGACACCGGGCCTACGTACAGCGGCGTGTTCATGAACGGGATCTGCACCGCGATACCCACGGCATAGGCGATCAGGGCCTGCGGGTTGTAGCGCCCGTAGATACCGCCATCGACCTTGAAGATCGACTGGATGTCGTAGTCGCCCTTGTGGATCGCATAGAAGTCGATCAGGTTGATCGCCGTCCACGGTACCAGCACCACCAGCAGCACCAGGACCATGTCGACGAAGTGGCCGATGAAGTCCGCCGAGGCGAACACCGCCACCACGCAGCAGGCCGCCAGGACGATCAGCGACAGCACCGCACGGCTCTTGGCGGTGGGGATCCAGCGGTAGGCGAAGGTCTGCACCAGGGTGATGATCGACAGCACCGCGCCATACAGGTTGAGGGCGTTGTGGCTGATCACGCTGAGCAGGAACAGCACCAGCATCAGCGGGCCGATGGCACCGGTGGCGAGTTTGACCGCGTCCATGGTGTCCATGCCCGCGGGGATCGCCAGCACCGCCACCGCACCGAACACGAACGACAGGCTCGAGCCCAGGGCCGAACCCAGGTAGGTGGTCCAGAAGGTCGACGACACCTTCACGTCGGCCGGCAGGTAGCGCGAATAGTCCGACACGTACGGGGCGAAGGCGATCTGCCAGAGGGCCGCCAGGGACACCGTGGCCAGCCAGCCGGAGATGTTGAAGCCACCGCGGGTGAGGAAGTCGTCGCTCTGGATGTGGCTGAAGATGTAGCCGAAGCCGACCACGATGCCGATGCCCAGCACCCAAGTGCCGATGCGGTTGAGCACGTGGATGAAGCGGTAGCCGATGATGCCGATGATCCCCGAGCCCAGGGCACCGATGACGATGCCCACCGGCACCGGCACGGCCTCGACCACCCCATGCAGGGACTTGCCGGCCAGGACGATGTTGGAGGCGAAGAAGCCGATGTACATCACCCCGGCGATCACCACCACCAGCAGCGCGCCGAGGGAGCCGAACTGGGCGCGGCTCTGGATCATCTGCGGGATGCCCATCTGCGGGCCCTGGGCCGAGTGCAGCGCCATCAGCACGCCGCCGACCAGGTGGCCGACCAGGATGGCGACGATGCCCCAGACGAGGTTCAGGTTGAACAACTGCACGCCCAGCGCGCCGGTGACGATGGGCAGAGGCGCGATGTTGCCGCCGAACCAGAGGGTGAACAGATCCCTTACCTTTCCATGGCGGTCCTGCGGGGGCACGTAGCCGATCGTGTGTTTTTCTATGAGGGGTGCCGATGTGGCTGCACTGGTCATGACGGACTCCAAGGCAAGGAGGGGCGCGCGGGCGTGCCCGGGTGCGTGCCGGCAAGGGGCGACGCGTTCTTGTTGGCGCGATCATGCGGGGTGCGGGAGGATCGATAAATTAGTAAATATGTACCCATAAGCGTTAAAAAAACTAAGGCTGGCAAACGGTTGGAAACGGGCGGGTGCAAGGCCCTGTCGGACGGTGTATCCTTCATTTGATGTAGATATCCCGTCAAATGAGGTTATCCATGGCCGAGACGACAGAAAAACCACGTGTCCGCCGCTCCGCGCCCGCCAGGCGAGGCGCTGACGGGCGTTATGTCGCGATCGAGGGCGGGCGCAAGGCAACCGTCGAAGCCCGCGAGGCCAGCGGTGTGTTCTGGGGCTACTCCAAGGCCCATGACCAGCTCACCGAGGCAGAGCGCCTGGTGCAGATCCGCGACGGCTTGCCCGCCAGGCTCTACCAGGAGGTCAAGCGCCTGTTCAGCTTGCCGGAGAAGCAACTGGCCGAGCTGTTCAATGCGTCGATTTCCACGCTCGAGCGCCGCGTGCGCGATAACCAGCCACTCGATGCGGTGGCCTCTGAGCGCCTGGACCGGATCGCCGAGATCACCCACCAGGCGGTGGCGGTGTTCGAGAGCGAGGCCGATGCCATCGCCTGGATGTCCCGGCCCAACGATGCCCTGGGCGGCACTGCGCCGGTCATGCTGTGCGAGACCGGGATCGGCGCCAAGCAGGTGCGCCGGGTGCTCAATGCCCTGGAGTGGGGCGGCGTCGCCTGATGCTGGCCTGGCGCGTGGCCAAGGCGTCGCGGGCGGACGACCTCAGCGGTCGGGGCGCGGCCATCGTGGGAGGGCGCTGGAACCAAGTCGACGTCCCCGCGCTGTACATGGGCCTGACCCCGGCCATCTGCAGCCTGGAGACCTTCGTCCATGCGTCCGGGCGCCCGCAGTTTCCACTCAAGATCACCTGCTTCGAGTTGCCCGGCGATCCCGCCCTCTATCTCGAGCCCGGGCCTGCCGAGCTGCCCGCGGGCTGGGATGCGCTGCCGGCCGATAGCCCGAGCATGGCCTATGGCACCCGCTGGCTCCAGGCGCGCAGTCACCTGGGCCTGATCGTGCCCTCGGTGGTGCTGCAACTGGAGCGCAACCTGGTGGTCAACCCGCTGCACCCGGCGATCGGCGAGGTCCGGGTGCGGGAGGTGTTCGACTTCGTCTATGACGAGCGGATGTTCAAGGTGCGCAGCAGATGAGCCGCGTAATGCCTACGGGAGCAGCTTTACCGGGGCGCCGTATCGTTCAGGAGGCGCCGAGCACCTTGCCGAGCAGTTGGCACACCTGCTCGGCGGAGTAGGGCTTGGCGAGGAAGTCGAAGCCCTGGTGGCCGCCTTCGGCGATGGCGTCGCTGTAGCCGGAGGTGAGGATCACCGGCAAATGCGGGTGGCGCTGTCGCAGCTCCCGGGCCAGTGCCAGGCCGCCCATGCCCGGCATCACCACATCGGAAAACACCGCATCGAAGCTGCCCTGCGTACCGTTCAACTGCTCCAGGGCGTCCTCGGCCGAGGTCGCCCAACTGATCTGGTAGCCATGGTCCTTGAGGATCTGCGCGGTGAAACTGCCGACATCCGGGTTGTCCTCCACCACCAGGATGCGCCGCCGGCCGTCGTTGCCATGGAGCGTGACGCAGGTTTCGGGGGGGGTGTGTTCGTCCTGGAGTTGCGTCACCTGCGGCAGGTAGAGGGTGAAGGTGGTGCCCTGGCCCGGCACGCTGGCGACCTGTATGTCGCCGCCGGATTGCTTGACGAAGCCGAAGACTTGCGACAACCCAAGGCCTGTGCCCTGGCCTGCGGCCTTGGTGGTGAAGAATGGATCGAAGATGCGCTCGAGCAGCTCCGGAGCGATGCCGACACCGCTGTCGATCACCGAGATGGCCGCGAACGGCCCGGGTTGTGCAGGTTGCCCATGCAGGCTGGGCATGGCTTGGTCCGGCGACAGGCGCAGGCGCAAGGTGCCTTCGCCGGCCATGGCGTCGCGGCCGTTGATCATCAGGTTGATGATCGCGGTTTCCAGTTGGGCGAGGTCGGCGCGGACATGGCAGGGCGCGTCGGGCAGTTCGAGGATCACCTTGATCCGCGCGCCGGTGGCGGTGGCGAGCATCTCGCTCATGGCTTCCAGCCGGGGGCCGGCCTCGAACACCTGGGGGCTGAGGGTCTGGCGGCGGGCGAAGGCCAGCAGTTGGCCGGTCAGCTTGGCGCCACGATCGACCGTTTCGGCCATGGTCCTGAGGTAGCGCTGGCGGCGTGTTTCGTCGAGGTCTGGGCGCTGCAGGAAGTGCAGGGACGAGCGGATGATGGTCAGCAGGTTGTTGAAGTCGTGGGCCACGCCACCGGTCAGCTGGCCGATGGCTTCGAGTTTCTGGGCCTGGCGCAGCACCGCCTCGGTGTGCAGCAACTGCAGGGTGCGCTCCTGTACCCGTTGCTCCAGGGTGGCGTTGAGCGCTTCCAGTGCCGCTGCCGCCTCGCGCATCTTGGCATGGGCCTGGGCCCGCTGGATATGGGCCCAGCAGCGTTCGGTAACCTGCCCGATCAAGGATCGCTCGTAGTGGGTCCAGGTGCGCGCGAGCTTGTCGTGAATGGACATCAAGGCGGTCAGGCGGCCGTCCTTGATCAAGGGCATGCAGATGCTGGCGGTGATATCCAGGGCCTTGAACGCCGCCGCATCCGCGGCGGGCAACTGCCGAAAGGTGTCGTCGATCACCAGGGCCTGGCCGGCGCGCAGGCGGTTGACCACCTGTTCGCCGAAGTCGGAGATGCGATACCGGCCGACCAGGCGCGGCTGGCCTGGCGCCACCCAGTCGCCGCAGACGGTGACACCGTCCTCGTCGGGGTCCACCACAGCATAGGCGCAGCTGGACAGTTGCAGGTGCTCGCCGAGCATGCATGTGGTGACGGCCATGATCCGCTCAGGGTCGGTGACGTGGGCCACAGCCCGGCCCAGGCTGTCGAGAAAGTGCAGGCGCTGGTTGCTCACCACGCTGGTGGTGGTTTCGGTCACCGTGTCGAGCATGCCCACGACCTTGCCGTCCAGGTCGCGGATAGGGCTGTAGCAGAAGGTGAAATAGGCTTGCTCGGGGCCGCCGCGGCGATCGATGACCAGGGGAAAGTCCTGGATGTACACGGCTTGGCCGGCCAGGGCCAGTTGCGCCATGTGGCTGATCTCGCTCCAGGCTTCCTGCCACACGTCGCTGAACGGGCGACCGAGGGCGGACGGTTTTTCACCGAGGATCTCGGAGAAGGCGTCGTTGTGCAGGGTGATCAGTTCCTGGCCCCAGAGCACGGCCTGGGGGAAGCGCGAGGTCAGGCACAGGGCCACCGAGGTCTGCAGCACATGTGGCCAGGTGTCCAGCGCCCCCAGGGGCGTGGCTGCCCAGTCGTGGTGGCGGATGCGTTCGGCCATGAGCCCACCGCCTTCTAGCCATTTCGCCATGTGCGCTGCCGCTCCTTTGCATGGGGATCAATAGGGTGCACCCGCAAGCGGCGGTTGGCGAGAGATTTTATGCAGGCTGTGGCGCAGTGCCAGTCAGTTGAGCGGCGCTTTGTCATTTTTGGGGCTGCCTTGCAGACCATCGCTGGCAAGCCCCACAAGGTGTGAGTCGACCCCAAAATGATACGGTTTGCAGGGACCATGGGGAGCCGGCTTGCCGGCGATGGGGCCACCACGACTGGCGAGTCAGCGAATGAAGTGCACCTTGCCGGTATCGTCGTTGCCCATGTAGATGCCATATACCCCGGCCTGGCGCTCGAGGATGTAGCGCTCGAGGATCTGCCGGATGGCGGGGTAGTAGATCTCGTCCCAGGGGATCTCGTCGGGCCCGAAGAAGCGGTAGGCCAGGGTCTCGGGGCCGTGCTGGCCGGTCTCCTGCGTGGCGATGGCGCGGAAGATGATGTACACCTCGCTGATCCTCGGCACGCTGAAGATGGAGTAGGGCGAGACGATCTCGGCCTGCACGCCGCTTTCCTCCCAGACCTCGCGCAGGGCTGCCTGCTCGGTGGTCTCGCCGGCCTCCATGAAGCCTGCGGGGAGGGTCCAGGTGCCGGGGCGCGGGGGGATGGCTCGCTGGCACAACAGGTACTTGCCGTCGCGCTCGATGATGCAGCCGGCGATGATCTTCGGGTTGATGTAGTGGACGTAGCCACACCCCGTGCAATGCAGGCGTTCGTGGGTGTCGCCGTTGGGAACGCCCCGGGCCAGTTCCGTGGTGCAGTGCGGGCAATAGCGCGGGGCGTTGGGCATGGTCAGCGGCCTATGCGAGGGTCTTTGAGGACCAGCGGCTCGACGATCGCACGCACCGTGCTGTTGTCGTCCTGCTTCTGGCGCAGGTAGTCCAGGGCCACCTTGGCGGCGGCGCGCACATGGTCGACCGAGGCCTGGTGGGCGGCCTGTGGGTCGCCGCTCTTGATCGCCTCGACGATCTTCTCCATCTCGCGGTTGCTGGCGCCACGGCGGTTCTCCTGGGACACCGAGGTGGCGCGCAGGTAGCTGATGCGCGCTTGCAACTGGCGCAGCTGGGTGGCGGCGACCTTGTTGCCCGAGCCTTCCAGGAGCACGTCGTAGAAGCCTTGCACCGAGTCGAGCACCTGCTGCAACTCGCCTTCCTCGAGGGCCTCGCGATTCACTTCCAGGGCGCGCTCCAGGGCGCGGATGTCCTTGGCCTTGGCGTTGAGGGTGAACAGCTGGACGATCAGGCCTTCGAGCACGCAGCGCAGCTCGTAGATGTCGCGGGCGTCTTCCAGGGTGATGATCGCCACCCGTGGGCCCTTGGCGTCGGCGAACTCCACCAGGCCTTCGGACTCCAGGTGGCGCAGGGCCTCGCGCACCGAGGTGCGGCTCACGCCGAGGCGGTCGCAGAGGTCGCGTTCGACCAGGC
Organism: Pseudomonas sp. HLMP; assembly: GCF_046365545.1. Classification (NCBI taxonomy): domain Bacteria; kingdom Pseudomonadati; phylum Pseudomonadota; class Gammaproteobacteria; order Pseudomonadales; family Pseudomonadaceae; genus Pseudomonas; species Pseudomonas sp. HLMP. The sequence continues at coordinate 100,249 of NZ_JBDLLR010000001.1, forward strand.
GATCGCCGGGCAGCAGGTGGAAGTTCATGATCGCCCCGCGCAGTTTGTCGAGCACGATTTCGCGCAGGGTAACGGGGTTGCGGTTGACCTTGAAGCTGTCGTCGAGGGGCTGGCGTTTCATCGAGTGCGCTCTGAATGAGGCTGCCCGGCCGCAACCGCTGGAGCACCACGAACCTGGGGCGCTCCATGCAGGGGTTCGAACAGCCCGCTGTTAACGGGTTGGCTCCGCATCGGCTTCTGCGAACGCTTCGCGGGCCAGGCGGAAGCTGTCCACCGCCGCGGGCACGCCGCAATAAATGCCGACCTGGAGCAGGATCTCGCGAATCTGTTCACGGCTCAGGCCATTACGCAAGGCGCCGCGGATGTGCAGCTTGAGCTCGTGGGGCCGGTTGAGCGCGGAAATCATGGCCAAGTTTATCATGCTGCGCTCTTTGAGCGACAAGCCGTCGCGGCCCCAGACATGGCCCCAGCAGTATTCGGTGACCAGTTCCTGCAAGGGCTGGGTGAAGTCGTCGGCGTTCTGGATCGAGCGGTTGACGTAGTCCTCGCCCAGCACCTGGGTGCGGATCGCCAGGCCTTTTTCGTACTTCTCGTTGCTCATGTGCCGTGTTCCTGCATGGTTGAAAAAAGGGGGGCCGCAACCGAAGGTGAGGGGGACAGTGCGGCCCCCCGGAAACAATGGGGCTGCTGTGCAGCCCCGGCTCAGCCCAGCGAGGGCAGGGCGCCGAGCTTGCCCTTGTGGTAGACCATCGGTGTCACCGGCTCCTGCGGCAGGATCAGGTTCTTCACCTGGCCGACGATGATCGCGTGGTCGCCGCCGTCGTACTCGCGCCACAGCTCGCACTCGATGATCGCCGTGGCCTTGGCCAGCAGTGGGTTGCCCAGCTCGCTCAAGTGCCAGTCGATGCCCTTGGCCTTGTCCTTGCCTTTACCGGCGAAGGCGTAGGCCTCAGCGGTCTGGTCGGCGGACAGCAAATGGATGGCGAACTGCTTGCTGTCGCGCAGGATCGGGTAGGTGTCGGAGGCGTAGTTGGGGCAGAACAGCACCAGTGCCGGGTCGATCGACAGCGCGCTGAAGGCGCTGGCGGTGATACCGACGATGGCGCCGTCGGCGTCCAGGGTGGTGACCACCGTGACGCCGGACGGGAAGGAGCCCATCACGTCTTTGTAGATGCCGGGTTCGATCATCTTGTGCTACCTCGATCAACGCATCACGAACGGGTCGGGCATGGGCGCCGTGGACAGGTTGATCCACACCGTCTTCAGCTCGGTATAGGCCAGCACCGAATCGATGCCGCTCTCGCGGCCGTAGCCGCTGTTCTTGAAACCGCCGATCGGCGCCATGGCCGAGACCGCGCGGTAGGTGTTGACCCAGATGATCCCCGAGCGCACGTCGCGGGCCAGGCGGTGGGCGCGGCCCAGGTCGCGGGTCCAGATGCCGGCAGCCAGGCCGAACTGCGAGTCGTTGGCGATGGCCAGCGCCTCATCCTCGGTCTTGAAGCGGATCACTGCCGCCACCGGGCCGAACACTTCTTCCTGCATGATCTTCATCGAGTTGCTGTCGCACTCGAACAGGGTCGGCTCGTAGAACCAGCCGTCGCCCTCGACCTCGGCACGCTTGCCGCCCAGGCGCAGCTTGGCGCCTTCGGCCTGGGCCGCGGCGACCAGGCCCTCGACCACGGCCAGTTGCTGGGCGGTGGCCATCGGGCCCATTTCGCTGGCGTCGTCCTGCGGGTTGCCGATGCGGATGCGCTTGGCGCGCTCGACCAGGCGCTCGACGAAGGTGTCGAAGATCTCGTCCTGCACCAACAGGCGCGAGCCGGCCACGCAGCTCTGCCCGGAGGCGGCATAGATGCCGGCCACCGCGCCGTTGACGGCGCTGTCCAGGTCGGCGTCGGCGAAGATGATGTTCGGCGACTTGCCGCCCAGTTCCAGCGACAGCTTGGCGAAGTTCTCGGCGCTGCTGCGCACCACGTGGCGGGCGGTGGCGGCGCCACCGGTGAAGGCGATCTTGCGCACCAGCGGATGGCGGGTCAGCGCCGCGCCGGTGCTTGGGCCGAAGCCGGTGACCACATTGACCACGCCGGCCGGGAAGCCGGCCTCGAGGGCCAGGCGGGCCAGCTCGAGGATGGTCGCCGAGGCGTGTTCGGACGGCTTGAGCACGATGGTGTTGCCGGCGGCGAGCGCCGGGGCCAGCTTGATCGCGGTCAGGTACAGCGGGCTGTTCCAGGGGATGATCCCGGCCACCACGCCGATCGGCTCGTGCACGGTGTAGGCGAACAGGTCCGGCTTGTCCAGGGGCAGGGTGCCGCCCTCGAGCTTGTCGGCCAGGCCCGCGGTGTAGTGGAAGAACTCCGGCAGGTAGCCGACCTGGCCGCGGGTCTCGCGGATCAGTTTGCCATTGTCGCGGCTTTCCAGCTGGGCCAGGTGTTCCTTGTTCTCGGCGATCAGGTCGCCCAGGCGGCGCAACAGCTTGCCCCGCGCGGTGGCGGTCAGGCCACGCCAGGCCTTGCTCTCGAAGGCGCGCTGGGCGGCTTGCACGGCCAGCTCCACATCGGCTTCATCGGCGTCGGGCAGTTGCGCCCAGGCCTTGGCGGTGGCCGGGTCGAGGCTGTCGAAGGTCTTGCCGCTCTGGGCATCGCGCCATTGGCCGTCGATGCACATCTGGAAACGAACGAGGGTCATGCAACAATCCCCTTGGCGGATTCGGTGAGGGTGTGGGCGTGCTTGAGGAAGTCCAGCAGCATCTTGTTGACTTCACGCGGCGCTTCCACCGGCATCATATGCCGTTGTTCGGCCAGGACCACGCTGCGAGCGCCCGGGATGCGCGCGGCCAGCTGGCGGGTCATGTCCGGGGTCGACCCCAGGTCGTGCTCGCCGGTGGCGATCAGGGTCGGCACCTGGATGCTGCCGAGGTCATCGGCGCGGTACATGTCCTGGGTGGCGAACAGCTTGTAGGTGGTCAGGTAGCCCTGCGGGTCGTTGCTGGCCAGGGTCTGGCGGATGGCCGCGACCTGCGCCGGGTTGGCCGCCTGGTACTCGCGGCTGAACCAGCGTGCCAGGGCCGCTTCGGCATTGGCGTCGGGGCCGTGTTCGGCGGCTTGGGCGGCGCGCGCGATGACCCCGGCGCTCTGCTCGGGGCTGCGGTTGAACACGCTGTTGAGCACCACCAGCGCCGCCAGGCGCTGTGGATGGTGCAGGGCGAAGGCGCGCGCGACCAGGCCACCCATGGAGAAGCCGATCACCGTGGCCTGCGGGATCTGCAGGTGGTCGAGCAGCTCGGCCAGTTGCGCGGCATAGCCTTGCAGGTCGGTGTCGGCAGCGGGTCGTGGGCTCTGGCCGTGGCCGAGCATGTCGTAGGCGATGACGCGGTAGTCGCCGGCCAGGCCGACGAACTGCCCGCCCCACATTTCCTTGTTCAGGCCCACGCCGTGGATCAGTACCACAGGCTGGCCCTGGCCGAGGCTCAGGTAACTGGTCCCGGCCGGTGTACGTTCAGCAACAGGCTGAATCATGGAGGGCGCTCCTCAAGGTCGGGCGTGGCGGCAGTGCTTGCACGCAACGCCCCGGCCCGTCTGGTTGTTGTTATTGAGCGTTGGCTTTCTCGGCCGCCAGTTCTTCCAGGTCGATGTAGCGGTTACCGATGCGCGGGTGCAGGCGGCCGCCATCGGAGGCGCCCAGGACCACGACGATCTCGTCGGCGCGGGGGGCGTCTTCGATCTGCATCTCCAGGGTGATGTAGTGCGAGCGCAGGCCTTCGTCGTCCTTCTGCATCATCGGGATCTGGATCGAGGTGCCCGGGCCGCCGCGCTTGTTGGTGAAGCTCAGGTAGCTCTTGGCCTGGACCGCTTCGCGGTAGTGGTTGCCGAAGCGCAGGGTATGGATCACCGCGGAAGCGTGCTCGATCTCGCCGTCAGCGCCGACCACGGCGGCCTTGCCATAGGCTTCGATCTTGTCGGCACCGCCGATCGCCGCGCACAGGCGCTCGACCATCAGCGCGCCCAGCTCGGAGCAGTTGGCACGGATTTCGGGCTTGAGGTCTTCGACGAAACCGCGACCGGCCCACGGGTTCTTGATCACCACGGCCAGGCCGACCATGGTCACCGGCTTGTCGGTAGCCTTGCCGCCTTCGATGCGGGTCTCTTCGGAGTAGGTGACGATCTTGCGGATTTCGAAACTCATGAGCGGCTCCTGTGGAGGGTTATCAGGTCTTGTTGTCTGATGGTATACCATAATATCGATAGCGCAAGAGGCGGGACGAAAATTTCTCTAGGGCGGCTGCACGCTACAAGTCGCAAGCGAAGCGCGTCGGCTGAACCTTCGCGCTCGCTACTTGCGATTTCGGGTGGACGGCGCGTACCGCTTTTACTTGCAGCTTGCCGCTAAAAAAACGCCCGCTCCCGAGAGCCACGGGGCCCCAGGAGCGGGCTGGTCCCGCGCTATTGCTGGTGAGGGGTGTCAGGCGAACGCCGGCACCACTTCCTTGATGAACAGCTCCAGCGACTTCTTCTTCTCGGCGTGCGGCAGGCTGTTGTCGCACCAGAAGCTGAACTCGTCGACGCCGAGTTCCTGGTAGTACTTGATGCGCACGATGATCTCTTCCGGGGTGCCGATCATGGTGTTCTTGCGGATGTTCTCCAGCTCGAACGCCGGCACCTCGGCGAACTTCGACTCCGGGCTGGGCTCCAGGAAGCCGTTGACCGGCGTGGTCTTGTTGCCGAACCAGGCATCGAAGGTGCGGTAGAAGCGCGAGATGGCTTCGGCACCGACCCTCCAGCCTTCCGGCTCGGACGGGCTGTGCACGTGGGTGTGGCGCAGTACCATCAGTTGCGGGCGCGGCACGTCGGGGTTGTTGTCCAGGGCAGCCTGGAACTTGTTCTTCAGGTCCAGGACCTCCTCGTCACCCTTCATCAGCGGGGTGACCATGACGTTGCAGCCGTTCTTCACCGCAAAGTTGTGCGAATCCGGGTCGCGCGCGGCAATCCACATCGGTGGCAGGCTTTTCTGCACCGGCTTGGGCACGCTGGTGGAGGTCGGGAACTTGTAGACCTCGCCTTCATGGGCGTAGTCGCCTTGCCACAGCTTGCGTACCACCGGGACCATCTCACGCAGGGCCTTGCCGCCGTCGGTGGCCGGCATGCCGCCCGCCATGCGGTCGAACTCGAACTGGTAGGCGCCACGGGCCAGGCCCACTTCCATGCGGCCGTTGCTGATCACGTCGAGCAGGGCGCATTCGCCCGCCACGCGGATCGGGTTCCAGAACGGCGCGATGATGGTGCCGGCACCCAGGCGGATCGTCTCGGTGCGCGCGGCCAGGTACGCCAGCAGCGGCATCGGGCTGGGCGAGATGGTGTATTCCATGGCGTGGTGTTCGCCGATCCATACGGTGCTGAAACCGCCGCGCTCGGCCATCAGGGTCAGTTCGGTCAGGTCTTCGAACAACTGGCGGTGGCTGACCTGCTCATCCCAACGTTCCATGTGCACGAACAACGAAAATTTCATGGGGCTTTCCTCGGAGCTTGAAAGTGTCGCCTGTCGGGACAGGCGTCAGGAGTCTCGACGGATGCCTGGGCACCCGTCATAAGGTGACTTCAGGCGAAGGCCGGCAGGCTGGCCATCTTGCCGCGGCAATAGACCATCGGCCGCGGCGCCTCTTCAGGGACGATCAGGTTGTGCACCTTGCCGACCATGATGGCGTGATCGCCCCCTTCGTATTCGCGCCACAGCTCGCACTCGATGATCGCCGTGGCGTTGGCCAGCAGCGGGTTGCCGAGTTCGCTCAGGGTCCACTGGATGCCGGCGGCCTTGTCCTTGCCCTTCTTGGCGAAGGCATAGGCCTCGGCTTGCTGCTCGCCGGAGAGCAGGTGGATGGCGAAGCGCTTCTGCTTGATCAGCACAGGGTAGGAGTCGGAGCTGTAGTTGGGGCAGAACAGCACCAGCGGCGGGTCCATGGACAGGGAGGAGAAGGCGCTGGCGGTGAGGCCGACGATCGAGCCGTCGTCGTCCAGGGTGGTGATGACCGTGACGCCGGACGGGAAGGAGCCCAGGACGTTCTTGTAGACGGTTGCGTCGATCATGGCGTGTTCCTCGGAAGGGACTGCGGTGGTCCGCGGTTGTTATCGTTGATGTGTCTGATGGTATACCGTAATACCTGTTTTGCAAGCGGAATTTTTTCTCCCCTGGTGCATGCGATGAACGGTACAGGCCCCGTATTCCTTGGCGTGGCTCCATCTACGGGCGCTGCCGGGCCGGGCGCGAGGCAGATCAGATGCACTGAAAAAGCGCAGCTCAGTGTTGTCAAAGTTTTGGAATACCATAATATGGTGCGCAGCTGAGAGGCCGCCTCGAGCGGTTTCCTTACAAAGATAAAAACGACCTTTCGAGCTGAAACCTATGTCCCAACCGTCGTCGCAACACCAGTTTGTCGAAAACCACACGGTCGATTACGTTCCACCCGCCGAGCGCCATGGGAAGGCGCGCGACCTGTTCACCCTCTGGTTCAGTACCAACATCGCGCCACTGCCCATCGTCACGGGGGCCATGGTGGTCCAGGTGTTCCACCTGAACCTGCTGTGGGGCCTGGTCGCCATCGTGCTGGGTCATCTGCTGGGTGGCGTGGTCATCGCCCTGGCCTCTGCGCAGGGACCGCAGCTGGGCATTCCGCAGATGGTCCAGAGCCGTGGCCAGTTCGGCCGCTACGGCGCCTTGCTGATCGTGTTCTTCACCGCGCTGATCTACGTCGGCTTCTTCATTTCCAACATCGTCCTGGCGGGCAAGTCGATCCACGGCATCGCCCCCAGCGTGCCGATGCCCACGGCCATCGTCATCGGTGCCCTGAGCGCCACCGCCATCGGGGTGATCGGCTACCGCTTCATCCATGCCCTCAACCGCATCGGCACCTGGGTCATGGGCTCGGCGCTGCTGGCCGGCTTCATCATGATGTTCGCCCAGCAACTGCCGGCCGACTTCTTCAGCCGCGGCGCGTTCAACCTGTCCGGCTTCATCGCCACCGTGTCTTTGGGCACCATCTGGCAGATCAGCTTCTCGCCGTACACCTCCGACTATTCACGCTACCTGCCGCGCGAGATCGGCATCGGCAAGCCATTCTGGGCCACCTACTTCGGTGCGACCCTGGGCACCATCCTGTGCTTCAGCTTCGGTGCGGTGGCGGTGCTGTGCGTACCTGAGGGCACTGATGCCATGGCTGCCGTGAAGCAGGCCACCGGTTGGCTGGGGCCGATCCTGATGGTGCTGTTCCTGCTCAACATCATCAGCCACAACGCCCTCAACCTGTATGGCGCGGTGCTGTCGATCGTCACGGCGATCCAGACCTTCGTCGCCCACTGGACACCGAGCGTCAGGGTGCGGGTCGCCCTGGCCTCGGTGATCCTGGTCGGCTGCGGGGTAGTCGCGTTGAACGCCTCGGCGGACTTCATCGGCCAGTTCATCGGCCTGATCCTGGCGTTGCTGCTGGTGCTGGTGCCCTGGGCGTCGATCAACCTGATCGACTTCTACCTGATCAAGAAAGGCCAGTACGACATCGCCTCGATCTTCCGCGCCGATGGTGGGATCTATGGGCGTTTCAACCACCACGCGATCGTCGCCTATGCCTGCGGCATCCTGGTGCAACTGCCGTTCGCCAACACGTCGCTGTATGTGGGGCCTTATTCGAATCTGGTCGAAGGAGCGGACCTGTCGTGGCTGTTCGGGTTGCTGGTGACCTGCCCGCTGTACTACTGCCTGGCGACCCGGAGCCAGCAGCAGAAGGTGGCAGGGGTGGTCGGGGCGAGCGAGTGAGCCTGTCCTGATCGCGCTCCCGATGGCTTGCAATGCGCTACCCACCGTGAGGGCTAGACTGAAACCTTTCCAACCCGTCCACGGAGCACGACCATGACCAGCAAGAACACCCTCTGCCTCTGGTACGAAAAGGACGCGCTGGAGGCGGCGACCTTCTATGCCAAGACCTTCCCCGACAGCGCAGTGGGGGCGGTGCACCATGCACCAGGCGACTTTCCGTCGGGCAAGGCGGGCGATGTGATCACCGTCGAGTTCCGCGTCATGGGCATCCCCTGCGTAGGGCTCAACGGTGGGACGGCGTTCAAGCATACCGAAGCGTTCTCGTTCCAGGTCTGCACCGAAGACCAGGCCGAGACCGACCGCCTGTGGGACGCCATCGTCGGCAACGGCGGCCAGGAGAGCGTCTGTGGCTGGTGCAAGGACAAATGGGGCGTGTCATGGCAGATCACCCCCAGGGTCCTGCTCGAGGCCATCGACAACCCCGACCGGGCCGCGGCCAAACGGGCATTCGACGCCATGATGGGCATGACCCGGATCGATGTCGCGGCGATCGAGGCGGCGCTGAAGGGCTGAAAGGGCGAGCGAAGGTGGGCGTGCAGCGACACCTTTGATGCAGGTCAAGCGGTCCCCCGCGTACAGAGGCACGATCAGGGCATCCTTCCCTTGCCTGCGAGGTGTGCCATGTCCGATCAACAACGCCTGATGCTCGTCGTCTCCCCGCTGATGCGGCGTACCTCGGCCTACGACCGGGCCGTGGCCCTGGCCAAGGCCAAGGGCATGGCGCTGCACATCGTCGCCTTCGACTACCTGGAGGGCCTGGCCACCGCCGGGCTGGTCAACCCCCAGGCCCTGGCGGCGTTGCGCCAGGGCTATGTCGAGCAGCACCGGCAATGGCTGGAAAGCCAGGCTGCGCCGATGCGCCGCAATGGCCTGACGGTCACCACCGAGGTGGTCTGGGTCGAGGATGCGCTGGAGGAGATTCTCGTGCACCTGCGCGAACACCCCTTCGCCATGCTGATCAAGGACATCGAGCACGAGTCCCGCCTGATGCGGGCCTTGTTCACGCCCCTCGACATCCAGTTGCTGCGAGAGTGCAAGGTGCCCATGCACTTCGTCGGCCAGAGCCGCCATGCCTTGCCGCAGCGGGTGCTGGCAGCGGTCGACCTGTCGCGCCCGGCGCAGCAGTACGAAGGCTTCAACGAACGCATCGTCGGCGAGGCGGCGAAGCTGGCCATGCAATGCGGCGCCCAGCTCGACCTGCTCTACGCCTATGACCTGGGGGCGCTGTACGATGAGGCCGACGACAGTGGTCGGCGTTCCTTCCTGTTCAGCTCCAACCTCTCCGAGACGCTGTACACGGCCCAGCGCGAAGCGTTCGACGAACTGGCCGAGCGCAACGGCATCGCCCTGGAGAACCGCCACATGATCACCGGCGACCCGGCCAAGGTCCTGGGGCAGTTCGTGGAGAACCATGGCATCGACATCGTGCTGATGGGCCGCACCCACCATCGCGGGCTGGCCAAGTACATCGGCAGCACGGTCGAGCGGGTGTTGTACAAGCTGCCAGGCAGCGTGCTGGTCATCACGCCGGACGCCGCCGACGGTTGAGAACCCAAGGCACCCTCGGCGCAGGATCCGACTGAACCCTCGCGGCCCGTGGCTACCCAACGCATTACATGCTCACGGGAGAACGCTCATGGAGATCGGAACGATCTGGATCATCATCGCCGCCATCGTCATCCTGCTGGAGATGCTGGCCATCTGGCACATCATCGGCAGCGAGCGACGCGCCGAACGCAAGATGCTGTGGATCGTCTTCGTGGTCTACGCGCCGATTCCCGGCCTGATCGTGTGGGCCTGGATGGGGCCACGGGCGGTGAAGGGCAGGGCCGTACTGCAGGAAAAATGACGACTCAATGCACCGTCTTGCGCTGCCTGACGCAGTCCTGGGCCTGCTCCCCCAGCGCGTCCAGGCGTGCATCCCGCTGTTGCTCCGCCTCGATCATCGCCGCCTGGCCATGCTGCTTGAGCAGGTAGGCATGGATCTGCCGCACCTCGAGGGTGCGATAGATCGGTGCGATGTCCAGGCGGCCGACCAGCGCTTCGCTGGCCTGGCCGGTGCTGCTCATCAGCACCTGCGGTCCATTGGCGGCCACCACCTGCATGCCCATCGTCTCGAACCAGGGCACCAGGCTGGCGAAGACGTTCAGCTCCACGCAGGCATAACGTGATTGCAGGTCGGCCAGCAGCGCCCGGGCGATCCCCTGGCGGCGATGGCTCGTGGCCACGGCAAGGAAGGCCAGGGTGCAGGCTTGGTCGTTGTCCTGGGCGGGCAGCGACAGGGCGAAGCCGAGCAGCCGCTGCGGAGCCTCGGCATCCAGGGCCAGGGTCAGTTCCACCGCCAGGCCGCGGGTGCCGTCCATGGCCTGCAGGTATTGGTGGACCTCCAGGCCGACCCCGTACTGGTACAGCGGATAGAGCGGATTGTCCGGGCTGATGGCAACGCTGCTCAGCTCGCCGACATGGTCGATCACCAGTTGGCGGATCTGGTTCTGGAAGGACTCGGGGGGCACGCCGTCAGGGCGGCTCAGGATGAACATCGGGGCAGGCTCCGGCATCTGTTGGGTCTTCCCACGCCGGGTGGGGCGGGGTGCACAGTCTAACCATCGGGTGGCGCGGGGCAAGCCCGCCACGGCGATCGCAACGCACGAAGCGTTCCGATCGCCCCCGGCTCTCAGGTAAGCTCGTCTTTCCAGCGAGATACCGCGAGAACCCGCATGACCCCGACCTACCTCACCCTCGACAGCCTGCTCACCGGTCGCGCCCGGCCTTTCACCCGCCCCGGTTCGTACAGCGGCATCGACAAGCATCCCCGGCAAGGGCCGCTCAAGGTGACGTTCCTGGGCCTGGAGGGGGACGAGCAGGGCGACCTGCGGGTTCACGGCGGGGTGGAAAAGGCCCTCCACCATTATCCGCGCGAACACTACGCCCAGTGGGCCGAGGCGCTGGGCGGGCATCCGCTGCTGGCCCAGCCCGGCGCCTTCGGCGAGAACTTCAGCAGCACCGGCTGGCGTGAGTCGGACGTCTGCCTGGGCGACCGTATCCGCGTGGGCTCGGCCCTGCTGGAGATCTCCCAGGGACGTATGCCTTGCTGGAAGCTCAATGATCGCTTCGGCGTGGCGCAGATGGCCTTGCAGGTCCAGCAGAGCGGACGCACGGGCTGGTATTACCGGGTGCTGGAGGAGGGCACGGTCGAGGCCGGCGACGCCTTGCAATTGGTCGAGCGCCCCCATGGCGACTGGTCCGTCGCACGGCTGTCGGCGGTGCTGTTCGACAAGCGCCTGGAACCCGAGTTGTTGCGCGAGTGCCTCACGCTGCCCTTGGTGCCATCCTGGCGCAAGACCTTGCAGCGGCGCCTGGAGCAGCACCAGGTCGAAGACTGGGCGCCACGCCTGCAAGGCAGGCCCGCATCATGATCGCCTTGTCATTCTCGTGTGTCGAAGGAGCAAGCCATGGCCTATGACGTGGACGATCGCCTGGTGATCGGCGTGGCGTCGAGCGCGGTGTTCGACCTCAGCGACTCCGACGCGGTATTCCGTCGCGAGGGCGAGGCCCAGTACCGCAAGTACCAGGAGCAACACCTGCATGTGCCGCTGGGCAAGGGCATCGCTTTTCCCTTCATCAAGCGCCTGCTGGCGATCAACGACCTGCGCGACGACCCTGACGATCCCTTGGTAGAGGTCGTGCTGTTGTCGCAGAACGACCCGGACACCGGGCTGCGGGTGATGAAGACCATCGAGCACTACGGCCTGAACATGACCCGGGCGATCTTCATGCAGGGCCGTTCGCCCTACGAGTACATCCCGGCACTGAACATCGCCCTGTTCCTTTCCGCCGACAGGGCCCATGTGGACGCGGCGATCCAGGCCGGCTACCCGGCCGGGCAGGTGCTCGACTCCCGGTTCGACGACGATGAGCATGACACCGGCCTGCGCATCGCCTTCGACTTCGATGGCGTGCTGGCCGGCGACGAGTCGGAGGCGGTGATGCAGCGCGATGGCTTGCAGGGCTTCCATGCCCATGAGGTGACCAATGTCGCCCAGCCCCACAACCCTGGGCCGCTCAAGGAGTTCTTCGTGCGCATCGCGCGGATCCAGGCGGTCGAGGAACGCTACAAGCTCGACCACCCCGGCTATGAGAACCGCCTGCGGGTGTCCATCGTCACCGCGCGCAACGCGCCGTCCCATGAGCGTGCGCTGACCACCTTGAAGAGCTGGGGCGTGATGGCCAACGATGCGTTCTTCCTCGGCGGCATCGAGAAGCGCCGGGTGCTGCAGGTACTCAAGCCGCACATCTTCTTCGACGACCAGTCGGGCCACCTGCAGGGCACCAGTACCGTGGTGCCCTCGGTGCATGTGCCGTTCGGCGTGGTCAACCAGCCGGCCTGAGCCTCAGAACCAGCGGTCGTTGCGCTTGCGCCCGCGGGTCAGGGCCGGCAGGATCAGGCCCGCGAGCAGGCCGGCACCGGCGATGCTGCCGCCGTAGACCATGTAGCGCATCATCACCTGCTTGTTCTCGTCGCCCAGGCGTGCCTGGGTGTCACGCAACGACGACTGGGCCTGGTCGAGCTGCTCGTTGAGCGCCTTGTTGCGCGCCTCCAGCTCGTCGATCAGCGCCTTGCGCGAGTCCAGGGTTTCCTGCATGCCCTGCACGCGGTTCTTCCAGCTGTCGTCGATGGTCTTGAGCTGCTCGGAGAGCTGGGCGACCTGAGCGTCCAGCTGGGGCAGGCGCTCGGCCTGGCCGGGCACGGCCTGCAGGTCGCTGGTGAGGATCCACACCAGGTCGCCGTTCTGCCCGCGTACCTGGCTGTAGCTGCCCTGGGTGCCGATCAGCGTGACCTTCTGCCCGGCCTTGAGCGTGCCGACGATGCGGTGGCCGTTGGTCGGGCCGCTGCGTACGTAGGTACTCAGGGTGTCGCTGACCCAGCGTGCGTCGCTGGCCGGTTCTTCGGCATGCACGGGGGCGGCGAGGGCGATCAGGGCGGCGATCAGGCTGCCGCGCAGGGCGGGAAGGGCGGAGGAGGCTGGGCGCAAATCAGGCATGGTGGTCTTCGCTGAAACAGGACGGAAAAAGGCCCGGGTCACGGGGCCGTCGAACCGGTCGGTGGATTGACCGTCAGCGAAAGACCGTTTTTATCGAGGCAGGTTCACTGCTTGGGGTAGGAAATGTCTACAGGATGTTGCGTCGTCCCGGGCTTCAGATAGGGGGGCGCAAGCGCCCCCGTAGCCTCAGGTCACGACCTGGTAGCAGGGCACATAGTCGGCCCCGCCCGGCAGCTTCATCCGGTGCTGGTCGACGAACGCCTGCAGCAGCCGGCCCAGCGGGTCGAGCACTGCGCTGTCGCCACGGATCTGGTACGGCCCGTGCTCCTCGATCAGGCGGATTCCCTTGTCCTTGACGTTGCCGGCGACCACCCCGGAAAACGCCCGGCGCAGGTTGGCGGCCAGCTCATGGGGTGGCAGCTCATGGTGCAGCTCGAGGTTGGCCATGTTCTCGTGGGTCGGGTCGAACGGGCGCTGGAAGCTTTCCTCGATCTTCAGCAGCCAGTTGAAGTGGAAGGCATCGTTGCGCTCGCGGCGGAACTGCTTGACCGCCTTGAGGCCCTCGACCATCTGCCGGGCCACCTCGGCCGGGTCGTCGATGATGATCTGGTAGTGGCTCTGCGCCGCCTCGCCCAGGGTGGCGCCGACGAAGGCATGCAACTGCTGCAGGTAGGCCTCGGCGCTGCGCGGGCCGGTGAGGATGACCGGGAACGGCAGGTCCTGGTTGTCCGGGTGCATGAGGATGCCCAGCAGGTACAGGAACTCCTCGGCGGTGCCGGCGCCGCCGGGGAAGATGATGATGCCATGCCCGACCCGCACGAACGCCTCCAGGCGTTTCTCGATGTCCGGCAGGATCACCAGCTCGTTGACGATGGGGTTGGGCGCCTCGGCGGCGATGATGCCAGGCTCGGTCAGGCCCAGGTAGCGGCTGCCGTGCATGCGCTGCTTGGCATGGGCGATGGTGGCGCCCTTCATCGGCCCCTTCATCACGCCCGGACCGCAGCCGGTGCAGACGTCCAGCTTGCGCAGGCCCAGCTCGTGGCCAACCTTCTTGGTGTACTGGTATTCCTCGCTGCTGATCGAGTGGCCGCCCCAGCACACCACCATCTTCGGCTCCACGCCGGGGCGCAGGGTGCGGGCGTTGCGCAGCAGGTGGAAGACGTAGTCGGTGATGCCCTGGGAGCTCTCCAGGTCGATGCGCTGGCTGGCCAGCTCGCTCTCGGTATAGACGATGTCGCGCAGGGCGCTGAACAGCATCTCGCGGGTGCTGGCGATCATCTCGCCGTCGACGAAGGCATCGGCCGGCGCGTTGAGCAGTTCGAGGCGCACACCGCGGTCCTGCTGGTGGATACGGACTTCGAAATCCTGGTAGGCCTCGAGGATGGTCTTGGCATTGTCGACATGGGCGCCAGTGTTGAGGATGGCCAGGGCGCACTGGCGGAACAGGGTGTACAGGCTGCCGGTACCGACTTCGCTCAGTTGCTGGACTTCACGTTGCGACAGCGTCTCCAGGCTGCCTTTGGGGCTGACGGATGCGTTGATGACATGGCGTTGGGGCATCTAAGTCTTTCCTGTGCGTATGGAACTTCCTACTGGGATACCACCATACCGACAAATGCGCGCCGCAACGAGAGGGGGGCCCAAAAAGCTTGGCGCCCCTGCCATTCATCCGAACAGGCGCTGTACGCCATGGACGATCGCCAGGCCACCGCCGACCAGCCAGAGGTTGAGAATCGCCCCCGTGAGCAGGGCGCGAGGGCCAGCCTGGCGGATTTGACTGAAACGGGTCTCCATGCCCAAGGCGGTCATGGCCATGGTCAGGGCGAAGGTGTCGAGACCGTTGATCGTGGTGACCAGTGTGGTGGGCAGTATGTGCAACGAGTTGACCAACACCAGCAGGAGGAAGCCAAAGGCGAACCATGGTACTGCGATCCGGCCGCCCCCCTGGGCTTGGTCGTTCCGGCGCGAGTGGCTGATCCACACGCCGACCACCAGCAGTACCGGCACCAGCAGCAATACACGGGTCATCTTGACGATGGTGGCGATGTGGGTGGCCTCGGGGCTGACGTTGCTGGCCGCGCCGACGACCTGGGCCACCTCGTGGAGGGTGCCACCGAAGAACAGGCCCACGCCGACGGTATCGAGGTGTATCCAACCGGCAGCGACCGCCAACGGGTAGAGGAACATCGACAGGGTGCCGAACAGCACCACGCTGCCCACCGCCATGGCAGCCTTGTGCGGTTGGGAGCGCAGCGCCGACTCGAAGGCCAGCACTGCCGCAGCGCCGCAGATCGCGCTGCCGGCTGCGGTGAGCAATGCGGTGTCGCGGTCCAGTTTCATCAGCTTCATGCCGACCCACAGGCCCACTAGCAGGGTGCTGGCGACCACCAGTAGCGAGACCGTCAGGCCCGACCAGCCGACCTGGGCGATTTCCTGCAGGCTCACCCGCAGGCCGAAGAACGCCACGGCCAGGCGCAGCAAGTTGCGCGCGGAGAAATTCACCCCCGCTGCCCAGCTTTCCGGCAGCCCATGGCGCAGGCCATTGCCGTACAGGGCACCAGCGACGATGCCGACGATCAGCGGGCTGATGCCTAGGCTGGAGATGGCCGGCAGGGCAGCCACTTGAGTGACCGCGAGCGCGAACAGAGCAACGAACAGGATGCCGTTGAGCCGCCCACGGGTGGTGTGGGTAGGCGCAAGGGCGGGGGCCGAAGGGGTCGTGGCCATGGTAGGACCTCCGATCTGGGGTGATGAGGCCTACGTTAATTCAGTTATAAGCTTATAAAAAATCGTCATTTGGAATGCCAGATATCCATTTTGCTGATACTTTGTCTTCATGACCCCTGAACAACTGATAACCTTCGCCACCGTCGCCGAGCATGGCAACATCAGCCATGCCGCAGCAGCCCTGCACCTGTCGCAGCCGGCCGTGTCGGGCCAGCTCAAGCTGCTGCAGGAAGCCTTCGGCGAACCGCTCTACCAGCGCGCCGGGCGCGGTGTACGCCTGACCGCTGCCGGCGAGCAATTGCTCGAGCATGCCCAGCGGTTGCGCGAGACCTTCCACCAGGCCCAGGCCCTGCGCGATGCCCTGCGCGGGCTGGAGCGCGGTACCTTGCGCATCGGCGCGAGTACCACCCCGGCCAGCTACCTGTTGCCGTACCTGATCGCGGATTTTCATGCGCGCTATCCGGACGTGGCGGTGACGACCACCAACGGCAACACGGCGGAGATCGTCGCTGCCCTGGGGACGCTGGACATCGCCTTGATCGAGGGGCCGCCAGGGCAGGAGCTGCCGCTGGGCACGGGCGTCACGGCGTGGCGCGAGGACGAGATCGTGGCCATCGTCCCGAGCGATCACCCGTTGGCCAATGGCGCCACTGCGCAGACACTCGAGGCGCTGGGCGCCTATCCGTTGGTACTGCGCGAAAGCGGCTCGGGGGTGCGCCGGCTGGTCGAGCGTGCCTTTGCCCGCGACGGCGTGGCGATGCGCGTGGCCCTGGAGATCGCCGGGGTGGAAGGAGTGAAGGAAGCGGTGCGTGCAGGGATGGGCATCGGCTTCGTTTCGGCGATGTCGATTCGTCATGAAGACAATGCGTTGTACCGGTTGGGTATCGCGCCGAAGCCGTTGACACGGCATTTCTCGATCCTCATGCCCCATGCCGCGACGCCGTCCCGGGCAGCGGCGCGGTTCATGGAACTGTGCCTGGACGCGACAGTGGGCGGTTGACCCTGGTCGATGTCGAGCCGCCCATGGATGTTCAATCGCCGCGTGACAGGGGGCCAGGCCACATGCTGCGCAGCACGCTGTCCCGGCGTACCAGGGCATGCACCAACGCGGCGCCCAGGTGCAACAGGATGGTGGCGTACAGCAGGTAGCCTGCCCAGCCGTGTGCCTGGCGCAACACCGTATAGAGTTGCAGGTCGTGGGGCGCGATCGCGGGCAGTTGCAGCGGGCGAGGGTAGCCGCCAGCCGAAAGCATGGCCCAGCCCAGCAGCGGCATGGCCAGCATCAGTGCGTAGAGCAGCAGGTGCGAAGCCCCCGCCGCGAGCCGTTGGAGCGCCGGCAGGTCACGTGGCAATGGTGGGTGGGGCAGGGCCAGGCGCAGGCCGATGCGCAGCACCACCAGGGCGAGCAGGGCCAGGCCCGTTGCCTTGTGCAACTCGACCAGCACTGGATGACGCGGCGACAGGTCGCCGACCATGCTCACGCCGATGAACAGCATGGCCAGGATCAGTACGGCCATCAACCAGTGCAGCAGGCGGGCCAGCGGGTGGAAGGTGGTGGGGGCGAGCTTGTTCATGGGCGGCCTCCGGTGCCGAGGGACTCGCGGCTGCGACGGTTGAAGGATTCCGAATAGGCCGCCGAACGGGCGGCGAGGATAGGGTCGGCGGACGGTTCGATGCCGGGGGGCAGGATCAGCGGGTCGAAGTTGATGTCACGGCAGGCGCCTTGCTCCGGGGCATCGACTTGTTCGATGACCAGGGTGCCCGCGTCGATGCTGCGGCGTTCGGTGGGCCAGGGGCGGGACGGGTCGTCCACCGGGTCGTCGGGCTCGGCCAGTGTCAGGCGCAAGGTCCAGCGCAGTGGGCCGTGGGCCAGGCGCCGTTGCAGGTCGTGCTGCAGGTAGCGTTTGTCCTCGACCTCGCTCGGCAGCGGGGCGAAAGGCGTGCCGGGCTCCAGTTGCCAGCGCACCGGGCGGGCCTTGCCGCCATCGTCGACCAGGTAGAAGGCATTGATGCTGTGGTACGCGGTGCTGGCGAAGCTGTCGCTGGGCGTGTAGCCGGCTGCCCACTGGCGGAACGCGGCACTCTCGGGGTGGGCGGCGAAGAACGCCTGCATCTTCGCAGGGTCCGGCTTGCCTGTGGCGGGGTCCGGTGCCGCAGCCAGGAGCTGTTGGTAGAAGGCCTCGGGCGTAGCGATCGCCAATACCGGCGTATTGTTCATGCCGGTTCGCCAGACGTGCCCATCATCGCTGCTGAACTGCAGGGCCAGGCTGCGCACCGGCACACGGGTGTCGGGGCTGAACGGGTTCGCCCCACCGATGGCGAAGCGGCCGATCACCGGCACCCGAGGCTGGCTGAAGACCCGTGCGCTGGACAGTGGCTCGGCCAGCCCACTGCTCTGGAAGTAGCCACTGACGCACAGGCCCTTGGCGTGGTTCTTGCGGTAGCCAGGATGATGGCCGGCTTGGGCTTCGAAGGTGTCGACGATGCGCTGCGGGGTCAGCGACGGGCCGCCGATCCAGCCGGCGGCGTAGGCAAAGCCTGCGCCCAAGGCCAGCAGGCCGGCACCGATGGCGGCCAGGCGCAGGGCCTTGGCGGGGCCGTGCAGGGGTGTGTTCATGGTCAGGATCCGGTCAATGAGTGAGCCGGTACGACGTGGGGTGGAAAAATTTATTCCCGGCCAGGGAATGGATTTCGTCCCTGGCCGTCTGCCTCTTACACTGCAAACCCAGAAGGCCGGGACCTGACCATGCATGATCTGGATGACCAACAATGGCACGAACTGCTCCAGCGTTTGCGTCGCTTCGCCTTGTGGCTGACCCGCGACCCAGGCAGCGCCGATGACTTGGTCCAGGCCACGGTCGAGCGTGCCCTGAGCCGCCGTGGGCAGCAGCGCGAGGCCGACAGCGTGCGCCCGTGGCTGTTCACCATCCTGTATCGGCTGTTTCTCGACGGTAAGCGCCGCGAGCGCCTGCACGCCCGTTGGCTGGCATGGTTCGGGCGTGCCCAGGAAGAGGCGGTGGGGGGCGAGACGGAGCGGATCGTCATGGTGCACGCCGACCTGCAGGCGTTCGCCCAGCTACCGACCGAGCAGCGGGCGCTGCTGTTGTTGGTCAGTGTCGAGGGCTTGAGCTACAAGGAGGTTGCCCAGGCCCTGGGTATCCCTATCGGTACGGTGATGTCGCGCCTGTCGCGTGCCCGTGCCGCCCTGCGTGAACTGGCCGAGGGCCATCCGACACCCCCGGCTTTGCGGAGACTGAAATGACGCAACTGATTCCCTCTGAGCATGAGTTGCATGCCTATGTCGACGACCGGCTGGACCCAGCACGCCGGGCTGAGGTGAAGGCGTGGCTGGCGGCCAACCCACGGGAGGCGGAGAGGGTCGAGGCCTGGTGCAGCGATGCCCGGCGGCTGCGGGCGGCCCTGGCCGGCTTCGCCGAGCGGCCTGGCCATGCGCAACTGGACTTGGGGCGCCTGCGACAGCGCCTGCGCCAGCGGCGTCGCCGGCAGTTGGCATCGGCTGCGGTGTTGTTGCTGGCCTTGGGCGTGGGAGGCGTGGGCGGGTGGCAGGCCCGCGAGGCGACGCTGGTGGCGCGTAGCCTGCCGATGGCGGATGCCGTCCAGGCACATCGCCTGTTCGCTGGCAGCTCGGCGTTGGATGTCCAGGCGAGTGATCCGGCGCAGCTACAGGCTTGGCTGGCGCGGCATTTCGATCAACTCGGGCAATTGCCAGATCTGGGGAGCTATGGGTTCCGTCCCGTGGGTGCGCGGTTGCTCAGCAATGAGCAAGGGGCGGCGGCACTGCTGGTGTTCCAGGATGGCAGCGGGGAGCGGATCAGCCTGTTCCTGCGCTCGCCTGGAAGTCGGCATGAACGGATGCCCAGCGGGCAGCGCACGGAGGGGACGCTCGAGGCGCGCTACTGGTCCCATGGGGCCTACAACTTTGCGTTGGTCAGCGCAGTGGATGATACGCGGGGGGAGCAGGTACGGCAGGCGTTGGGGGTGGGTTTGTAAGGTCAATGTTCTTGAGCCTGAACCTGCTGTGGGCTGAGCAGCGGGGTTCAACCCACATCATTGTCATTTCCTCTTACCGCGTCGAACGGAAGCATCCTCCAAGGCCTCTGGAGGCGGTGGGGCTGCGCGGACGTTGAAGAGGCGGCAGATGACGTACCAGCAGAGGGCAACGGACAGGTTGTAAGGGAACAACACGGCCCAGAACGGCAGTTGCCAGTTTTTCTTGCCCTGCATTTCACCAGGCTCGCCGGTTCGCCAGGGAGCGTAGTGCTGCCAGGCTTCAGCGGGTGTCAGGCAGATCTGATGCAGGGGCTTGTACCACCAGTTGGGTTCTCCGGGGGGCGGTAGTTTGTCGGGGCCGTGCTCCATGAAGTGGCGGAGGTATTCCCAGACTTCGGCGACGTGTTTGATGCCGGGTTCGGTCGGTTCGTTGCTGTCGACCCAGAGGCAGTCTTTCTGATGGAGGGTGCCATCTGCTCTGCGGGGAGCGAAGGCGAGTGCATAGCTGGTACTGAAGGACGCACCGCCAAATTCGGTGCGTTTGAATAGGCCGCCCCCCATGTCGTGCCAATCGAAAATGAAGAGCTTATTGAAACGCTGATAATAAACCTTTCTTGTGGTGCGATTGAGGTAAAAGCTTGATAGTTTTACTATGAGGAATATCCTGTAGATCAGGAAGGGGGTGAATATCAAGGGGAGTGATAAGTATATTGCTATTGATGCTGTGTCTGATAGGATGACTTCCCGATATCTCTTGTTGAATATGTCTGAGTAAGTTGCAAGCGCTAAAGCCAAGGTCATTGCAGTATAAAGCTTTCCCATAAAAACCGAGTCGGTTACCCATGGGTTCCGCAGGGTTAGTAGGATTTTGCTCATGCTGACGACTTGGCCGCCTATCCTTGGAGTTTTTTTTGAGTCGGTGTGTGGAGAGAAAAGCCATATTGTTGCCATGTGGTTACCTCTCAACTCTGAATTTTTGAGAGACCTCTGCCTCTTCATCTAGTCCCATGTTGGGTTGGTAACTGATTTCCAATGTGGCATGCCTAAGATATTTTGCTTCGCTTTTGAAGTTTAAAATCAACCCCGCAGCGACTGTGTAGCACTTTGGTATGGCTGAGAGTGTGGTGACGTTACCGTTTTCTTGATGACTATTCAAACTTGCGCGCCATTCACTCTGGCCGAGAATGAAACCCCGCAAAAGTATTGTGAATTCCACTGTAGGTGCTTGCTGAGCTACTTCGTTGTGAACAATTGCTGTCCAGTTTGGAGGTGACCAGGTGTTGTTATCAGACCATCCACTCTCTAACCCTTCTATACCAAGCGCTGCTGCTTCTTTTTTTGAAAGCAAGATAGGTAGGTAGATGGTGGTATACCAGGCTCTGATTTCTTCATGTAAGGTGCTGAATTTGGGCAGCTTTTTCTCAAGGTCAAGAGCTATATTCTTTCGAATTTCCCCATCGCTTTGGCGTGTGCCGAAAATGGTTCTGACTGCCCATAGCTCAATGGGGGTGTGAAGACGTTCATTTGCCTTCGCGTGAAGATATAGCCCTCCAGCAAGTATCGCGACACCAAGCAGGACGACTGCCGCTGCAGTCCAATTGGCAAAGAAAAGCACTGTTGTAGGTCTGGCGATGGCCAAACTCCCCTCTAGAACAAGAATAGAACCGGCAGCTATGGAAATGCCACCAGAGAGAGTGTATGAGGAAGCTTTCGAGTCGCCATTTTCATTTTGCCTGATGTATTTTTCATAGTCTGAACGGAGACCGAGGAGCGTGGCGGGGTACCCGAAGAGGCGAACAAATAGATTGCTACTTAAGAACTTGATAAATCCATTACCAAACGCCATCCCAGGCACCGTGGAACTCAACCTCAACATCAGCGCCTTTTGCATCGCCCGAACGCTCACCAGTGTCCCCGCCGCTGCGCCTATTACCCCGAAGATCGACGCGGCGAACCCCGCCGTGTATTCCGGTGCATCGCTTTTCTGCAAGTTCTGGTAGGCCGCTTTGAGCGAGATCACGTTGAACCACAGCATCCCGCTATTCAAACCGGTTCCAACCCCACCGGTGAGCAGCCCGACAAAGGTCGGCTTCACACGCAATGTGGTCGTGAGCTCGACCGCCACCGTCCGGCTCCCCGTGACCCGCAGCTGTTTCATCTCCTCGACTTGGGCCATTCCGCTTTTCAGGTACCGTTCCACCTCCTGGCTGAACGGATTCTCGCGTACGGCCTGGTCGGTGATCCGGTAGCGCGCCGCCAGCAGCCCCAGGGCTTTCTCGGCATTGGCTTCCTTGGCGGCCATCAGCACTTGTTGGCGCAGGGTGTGGCTGGCGTCCCAACGGGTGCGGCCGCGCATGCGCTTGAGCACCACGGCGCTGACGGACTGGGCGGTGAGGTCGGTGATGTCGGCAATGGCCGGGAAGCGCCCGGCCAGGCCCTCGATGACATTGTCGCTGCCACCCAGCAAGGTGCCGACCGTATCGGCTTTTTCCCTGAAGGGGTTGAACGGCGCCAAGGCCGTGTAGAGGGGGCTGTCGTGCTGGTCCAGCCATTGCTCGAGGCGCTTGAAGCGTCGGTCGTGGTCTTCGGTGCCGGGGACTGGCTGGGCCATGGGGTGGATCAGCAGGGCCAGGGCGATCTCCAACCCACGGGCGCAGGTCGGCTCGTCACGGTCATAGGATGACAGCGCGGCCGCCAGGCTGTGCGGGTCATCGATGTGGTGGGCCTCAGCGGTGGCCAGCCAGGTGTCGTGGTCGTCGCTGGCCTGCAAGGCAAGGTCCTGCAGGGCCTTGATGCGCTGCTCCAGTTCATCGCGCTCGGCCAGGAACTGCCGGTACTTGGCCGTGTCGATGCGTTGCCCCAGGCGTGCGCCCATGGAGGAGTAACGTTCATCGGTGAGGGCGCGGTAGCGGGCCTCGGCCCGGGACAGCGTGCGCCCGGTCGCCTCTGACTGAAGCCGCTGCGCGGCCAGCTCCGGGGATGGGGATTCTGGCGGGTACAGGCTTTCCAGGGTCTTGTTCAGCAGCATGGCCACCAGGTTTCGATGATGGAAATCCCGGCTCTGCCGGCTCAGCCGTTCTGCATCGAGTTGGTAGCAAGGCGGTACGCCTGCCTGCTCGGAACCTTGTGCCGGCCTGGTGTGTTCAAGCTGCTCGGCCGGCATCAGGTCGCGCAGTTGATGTTGGTAGGCCGAAACGGACAAGCTCAGGTCCAGGGTCATGCCTTCGGCATCGCTCAGCGCCACCACCGCCGGGATTTTCGGCTGGGTGCTGGGGTAGTGCCGGGCCATGGCGCAGAGGCTGCCGATGGGCAAGGTGTCGGTGAGCGGGTGGCTGCTCCAGGCCAGCGACATGCGCCGGTCCGTGGGCTTGAAGTCCTCGACCCAGGTTTGCAGGGCACTGACCGGCAATACATGGGGCTGGGTGGAAGGCGAGTGGTTGCCGGCGATCAGCTCGGCCATGTCCAGCGGGCGCATGTGCCGTTTGCGCAGCGCCACCGAAGCGCTGATGCGGGCGGTCATGGCGTTGCTCCACAGGTGTGGGCTGTAGCCGATCCACACCTCCTTGGCGGTGTCCTCGCAGGTGTCGGCCCATACCCAGGGCATGGGCCGGCTGGACAGGTAGCGGTCGCGGCGGTGGTAGTGCTCCAGCCCTCGGTACCTGAGTTCCTTGTAGTAGCCCTCGCCATCGTATTCATGGATGACCAGCTTTTCGCCCAGGGGACCTTTCATGAACACGTAGATGTAGCCCGGGCGCAGGGCACGTAGGGTGTAGGCGCAGTGGTGCAGCGGGGCAAACCCTTGCTCCAGGTTGAAGCCCGAATCGGCGTAACGGCAGGGCGGAGCATCGCCCATGCGTGGGACGATGGCGTAGCGCACGGGCAGGATGGGTACCCGTGCACTGCAGGCGGGGCCAGAGGTGGCGCTGCTGACGGAGGCGTCAGTCATGGGTGTTTTCTTCCTTGCAGTGGATCAGTGCTTGCAGCTCACGCAGGCGGGCCTGTGGCGGCTCGTCGAGGTGACCGAAAGCTCCGGACACTAGCGAGGAATCATTTTTAGAAGGAGCTTTGCGCTTCCTAAAATGCTGTGGGAAATTTCGTTTTTGATTTGAGCAGGGCGATATGCTCGTGGCATTTGCCCCTTTTAGCCGGAGTCTCGAACCTTACCTCAGCGTCCGCTCGATCCCTCCGAGCAGCAGGCTCTCCATCAGGCCAAGCCCTTCGCCCTCATCCAGGCTCCGTTCGCGCAACAACCCTGGCAGTTGATTGAGCAGTGTCGCCAGCACATGCCCTGTGGCCGCCAGCGCCTCTCCCTGCAACCGCGCCTGCGGTGCGATCAAGTGCAGCAGCCCCTTCTCGTACCGCTTGCGCAGCGCCGCCAGGCGCGCCTGCTGGTCCTCGTTGAGGCAGCAGAAATCCCGCTCGGCCAGGCGAAACTGCAAGGGCCGCTCGGCGTGCAATTGCCAGTGCGCGGCAATCAGGCAGGGCAAGGCCGCCTGCCCGCGGGCCAGTGCCCGGCGGCCTTGGTCGAGGGTGGCCTGCAGTTCCTCGTAGAGCTCCTCGATCAGGTCGTAGAGCAGGTCTTGCTTGCTGGGGAAGTGGTGATACAGCGAACCTGCGGTCAGGCCGACATGCGCGGCCAGTTCACGCATGCTGACCTGGCCGAAGCCCTTCTCGGCGAAGAGCGCCATGGCCTTGTCGCGGCGCTCTTCGAAGCTCGCACAGCGCAGGGCGGCGTTGATCGGCATGGCGCTCGCTCCTCAGTAGGTGAAGAAACCGCGACCGCTCTTGCGCCCCAGGTAACCGGCGGCAACCATCTCCTTGAGCAGCGGGGCGGGGCGGTACTTGCTGTCGTTGAAGCCTTCGTGGAAGGCCTCCATGATCGCCAGCAGGGTGTCCAGTCCGATCAGGTCGGCCAGGGCCAGCGGCCCGATCGGCTGGTTGCAGCCCAGGCGCATGCCGGTGTCGATGTCCTCGGCGCTGGCCAGCCCTTCCTGGCGGACGAAGATGGCCTCGTTGATCATCGGCACGAGGATACGGTTGACCACGAAGCCTGGGCGGTTGCCGGCGGTGATCGGCGTCTTGCCCAGCTTTTCGGTGACCACCAGGGCCTGGGCATAAGTGCTGTCGCTGGTCTGCAGGCCTCGGATGATTTCCACCAGCGCCATCATCGGCACCGGGTTGAAGAAATGCACGCCGATGAAACGCTGCGGCTGTTCGATGCTGGCGGCCAGCTCGGTGACCGACAGCGACGAGGTGTTGGTGGCGATCAGGCAGTCGCTGGCAACGTTGGCCGCCACCTGCTGGAGGATGCGCTGTTTAAGCGCCAGGTTCTCGGTGGCGGCCTCGATCACCAGTTGCACGCCGCCGAGTTGGGCGTAGTCGGTGCTGGTGCGGATGCGCGCCTTGGCTGCCGTCGCCTGGTCGGCGTCGAGGGTGCCCTTGTTGACCTGGCGTTCCAGGTTCTTGCCCAGGGTCGCCAGGCCACGCTCCAGCGCGGCATCCGAGACATCGATCAGCAGAACCTGGTAACCCGCTACCGCGCAGACCTGGGCGATACCGTTGCCCATGGTGCCGGCGCCGATCACGGCGATATGTTGAATGCTCATGCGACGACTCCTCAAACGCGCTCGAAGACCACGGCGATGCCTTGGCCGCCGCCGATGCACATGGTGGCCAGGGCGTAGCGGCCCTGGATGCGGTGCAGTTCATGGATGGCCTTGGTGGCGATGATCGCCCCGGTGGCCCCGACCGGGTGGCCGAGGGAGATGCCCGAGCCGTTGGGGTTGACCTTCTCCGGGTCGAAGTCCAGGGCGCGGGCCACGGCGCAGGCCTGGGCGGCGAAGGCTTCGTTGGATTCGATCACGTCCAGGTCGTTCACCCCCAGGCCGGCTTTCTCCAGCGCCTTGCGGGTGGCCGGGATCGGGCCCAGGCCCATCAGCTCCGGCTCGACCCCGGCATGGGCATAGGCCACCAGGCGGGCCAGCGGCTTGAGGCCCAGGCGGCGTACCGCCTCGCCCGTGGCCAGGACCAGGCCGGCGGCGCCGTCGTTGATGCCGCTGGCGTTGCCGGCGGTGACGCTGCCGTCTTTCTTGAACACCGGCTTCATGCTGGCCAGTTGTTCGGCGCTGGACTCGCCACGCACATGCTCGTCCACGGCGAACTGCACGCTGCCCTTGCGGGTCTTCAGCTCCAGCGGGACGATCTGGCTGTCGAAGCGGCCCTGGGCGATGGCGTGGGCAGCGCGGCGCTGGCTGGTCAGGGCCAGTTCATCCTGCATTTCCCGGGTAATACCGTGCTTGGCCGCGACATTCTCGGCGGTGATGCCCATGTGGAAGTGTTCGAACGGGTCCTGGAGGATGCCGACCATGTAGTCGATGCCCTGTATGTCACCCATGCGCGCGCCCCAGCGTGCCTGGGGCAGCAGGTAGGGGCCACGGCTCATGGACTCGGCGCCGGCGGCCAGGGCCACGTCGGTATCGCCCAACAGCAGGCCCTGGGCCGCCGAGACGATCGCCTGCAGGCCCGAGCCGCACAGGCGGTTGACGTTGAAGGCCGGGGTTTCCTTGGGAACCCCGGCGTTCATCGCGGCGACCCGGCCCAGGTAGGCGTCGCGGGGCTCGGTGGGGATCACGTTGCCCATCACCACGTGGCCGATCTGCTCGGCGGCCACGCCCGAACGTTCGATGGCGGCACGGCTGATCGCGGTCGCGAGGTCGGCCAGGGCCAGGTCCTTGAGGGAACCACCGAAACCGCCGATGGCGGAACGGACTGCACTGACGACGTAGATTTCTGCGTTGCTCATTGGAGGCTCCGATTGCGAAGGCATGGCGGGAGCGGGCCAGGCTCTGCGAGAATGACCGGCGTTCCCGGGATGGGTCGAGTCTAGGCAAAGGCCAGGGCATGGCCTATGCCGGATCTGTTCAGTCAACCTGGCATTTTTTGCCACTCAGCATAGACAGCGAAAACCAGCCATGCGCGATAGCGATTCGGTCGCGGTGTACTTCCTCAATGCCATGGTCCACACCCTGCGCGAGCGCCCTGGCGAGCGTGACGAGCGCCTGCGTGCGGTGGGTATCGACCCGGCCCTGCTCGACCAGCCCCAGGCCCGCGTGCCGGCCAAGGCCTTCGCCCGCCTGTGGCTCGACCTGATCCATGCCCTGGACGACGAATTCTTCCGCCTTGACAGCCACGGCATGCCCCTGGGCAGCTTCGCCCTGATCTGCCGCGGACTGATCCAGGAACCGAACCTGGAAAAGGCCTTGCGCCAGTGCCTGGGCAACTTCGCCCTGTTCCTGCGTGATTTGCACGGGACGTTCTCGGTGCGTGGCGGGCGCGCGGTGATCAGCGTGCAGTCGGACATCGCCGATCCGTTGACCCGTGTGTATGCCGAGGAGACCTACCTGGTGCTGGTGGTCGGCCTGCTGTGCTGGCTGGCCGGCCGGCGCATCGCCATCGATCGCACCGAACTGGCCGTGGCGCGTCCGGCGCAGGACGACGACCTGCTGCTGTGGGGCCCCGACCTGCGCCTGGGCAGCGGGCGCACCGAGGTGGAGTTCGACAGCGCCTACCTGCGCTTGCCGGTGGTGCAGGACCTGGCGGCGCTGAAGACCTTCCTGCGCAGCGCCCCCCAGGGCCTGGTGATCCGCTTTCGCAACCAGAACGGCCTGGTGGCCGAGGTCTACCGGCATTTGCGCGCCCGCCGCTACGGGCAGTGGCCGACCCTGGCCGCCATGGCCGGGCAGCAGGGCATCAGCGCCAGTACCTTCCGCCGCCAGCTGGAGCGCGAAGGGCGCTCGTACCAGCAGATCAAGGACGAAGTGCGCCGGGCCATGGCCTTCGAACGCCTGCGCGAGGGGGTGTTGAGCATCGCCGAAATCGCCGAGCAGACCGGCTTCCAGGAGCCCAGCGCCTTTCATCGCGCGTTCAAGAAATGGACCGGTCATAGCCCGGGCAATTACCGCGCGCGGCTGCTCGGGCGTTGAGCTGGGGCTGTGCTGGCGCATTGGGAGCGGGCGGTGGGCACGGCCTATGGGCAAGCGGCCCTGGATGGAACTGAAGGCCCCAATTGAGCGGGTTCGACCGCGAAGGGGCCTGCCCTGGCCGCGATCCGATCAGGCCGGCACCATGGCGAAACCCACGCCGAAGCGGTTCCAGGCATTGATGGTGGCGATGGCCAGGGTCAGGTTGGCCACCTCGGCCGGTTCGAAGTGTTCCAGCAGCGCTTCGTACTCAGGCTGCGGAGCACCCCGCTCGG
Source organism: Pseudomonas sp. HLMP (assembly GCF_046365545.1). Classification (NCBI taxonomy): domain Bacteria; kingdom Pseudomonadati; phylum Pseudomonadota; class Gammaproteobacteria; order Pseudomonadales; family Pseudomonadaceae; genus Pseudomonas; species Pseudomonas sp. HLMP. The sequence goes on from NZ_JBDLLR010000001.1 coordinate 128,140, forward strand.
GCAACCGGGTCAGGCTCTCCAGCCAGGCCAGGGCCGCGCGCTCACGGGGCGTGAAGTAACGGGTTTCCCGCCACACGCTCAAGGTCTGCAGGCGCGCCTCGGTCTCCCCGGCCTTGCGTGCATCGTTGGCGTGCATGTTGACGCAGTAGGCGCAGCCGTTGATCTGCGAGGCACGCAGGCGGACCAGCTCGAGCAGCGAGTGTTCCAGGCCGCTGTTGGCCAGGGCCTGTTCCAGGCCGATCATGGCCTGGTAGGCCTGCGGGGCGTGCTTGGCCCATTCGATGCGGTTGTGCATGGGGTACCTCCAATGGCTTGAGGGGTTGTACAAGGTGTGGGGAGTACCTTAGCGCCGCGCCGCGACCGGCCCGATAGCCAATCCCGCACTTTGCCAGGAGACCAATCTGCTCATTCGGCCGAGCACTGACTTGCATCCAATCTCTTCATTTCAGCCTGGGGCCCCGAGCCGGGATAATGACCGGGTCTTGCACCAGGAGAACGACCCCATGTCCGAAGAACGTTTCATGCGCGAAGCCCTCGACCTCGCTCGCGCCAATATCCAGGCCGGCGGCCGGCCCTTCGGTGCCGTGCTGGTGTACCAGGGGCAGGTGGTGGCCCGTGCGGTCAACGAGATCCACAGCACCCAGGACCCGACCACCCACGCCGAGATGCAGGCCATCCGCAAGGCCGCCCAGGCCCTGGGGCGGGCACGCTTGGATGGCGCGCAGATCTATGCCAGCGGCCACCCATGCCCGATGTGCCTGGCCGCCATGCACCTGTGCGGTATCGAGCGGGCCTGGTTCGCCTACGACAACGACGAGGGCGAGCCCTATGGCCTGTCCACGGCCGAGGTCTACGCGCAGATGGCCCGGCCACCCCAGCAGCAGAGCCTACCCCTGCGGCCGCTGAAGCCGGCCGGCGAGGCTGACCTGTACCGGCAATGGCAGCAGGCCCACCAGGCATGAGAAGCGCGCTGAACCTGCTGCTGGTGGTGCTGCTGGCACTGAACCTGCGGCCGATCCTCACCAGTATCGGCCCGCTGCTCGAGCCCATGCGCGCCAGCACCGGCCTGGGCTACCAGCAGGCGGCGCTGCTGACTGCGCTGCCGGTGCTGTGCATGGGCCTGGTGCCGCTGCTGCAGCCCTGGCTACGACGCTGGTTGAGCGAGCACGGCGGCATGCTCATGGGCCTTGCGGCCATCGCCTTGGCCTGCCTCTGGCGCCTAGAACTGGGCAGCGCCTGGGCGCTGATCGCCAGCGCGGTGCTCGCCGGGCTTGGTGTGGCCGTGGTCCAGGGCATGATGCCGGGCCTGGTCAATCGCTGGTTCCCTGGGCGCCTGGCGGCGGCCATGGGCGTGTACTCGGCGGCGCTGATGAGCGGTGGTGGTTTGGCCGCCGTGCTCGGGCCGCACATCAGCGGGTATTTCGGCCATTGGCAGGCCGGCCTCGGCGTCTGGGCGCTGCCGGCCGTGCTGGCGGTGCTGGCCTGGAGCGTCCTGCGTCCACGCCAGGGCCTGCCGAAACTGGCTGGCAGCGGGGGCGGGCACTGGTTCGGCAACCGTCGTGCCTGGTTGCTGGCGCTGTACTTCGGCCTGATCAACGGCGGCTACACCAGCATGGTGGCCTGGCTGCCGGCCTATCACCTGGAGCATGGCGGCACGGCCCAGGGCGGTGGTGAGCTGGTCGGCCTGATGACGATCTTCCAGGTTGCCGGTGCCCTGGGCCTGCCGCTGTTGCTGCGGCGCCTGGCGGACCGTCGGCCCGGCCTGTGGCTGGCGCTGTCGATCCAGCTGGGCGGCTTTCTCGGCCTGTTGCTGGCGCCGACGCTGGCCATGGGCGTATGGGTGGCGATGATCGGCCTGGGCCTGGGCGCCTGTTTCAGCCTGAGCCTGACCTTGACCCTGGAGCACCTCAGGACGCCCGCCGAAGCCGGTAGCCTGGCGGCTTTCGTCCAGGGCATCGGTTTCATCATCACTGGCATCGTGCCGTACATCACCGGTTGGCTGCGCGATACCAGCGGCGACTTCCAGGCGTCCTGGACATTGCTCACCGTCACGGTGCTGGCCATGTTGCTGGTGACCGCGCGCTTCGCCCCGCGTGGCTATTCCGCCGCCATCGCCCGGTCGCGGCCGGCGGCCCAGGCAGCGCTCAATTGAGGCCTTGCAGGGTATCGCGGACCCGGTCCAGGGCCGGGTCGATATCCAGCAGCTCGATGGCACCGAAACCCAGCAGCAGCCCCGGGCGCACCGGGGCCTCGCTGAAGAACGGCGCCAGGGAATAGAGACCGACCTCCACCTTGCGCGCCAGGCTGGCCAGCAGTTCCACGTCCACCCCCGGTTTGGCCAGGGCGCTGAGGTGAAAGCCGGCATTGGCCGGCACGGCCGTCAGCCAAGGCGCCAGGTCGCCTTCCAGGCGCATCAGGATCCGTTCGCGTCGGGCGCTGTAGATCTCGTGGCAGCGGCGGATGTGCTTGCTCAGGTAGCCTTCGCCGATAAAGCGTGCCAGAGCCCACTGTTGCAGGCTCGGGCTGTGCCAGTCGCTCAGGTGCTTGGCCACGCAGGCGGCTTGCAGCACGCTGGGCGGTAGCACGGCGTAGCCCAGCCGCAGCTCTGGCAGCAGCGTCTTGGAGAAGGTCCCCACGTAGGCCACCAGCCCATGCCGGTCGAGGCGCTGCAAGGCATCGTCGGGCGGCCCCTGGTAGCGGAACTCGCAGTCGTAGTCGTCTTCGATCACCACCGCCCCCAGCTCGGCGGCCCTGGCCAGCAAGGCCTCGCGGCGCGCTTGGCTCATCGGCATGCCCAGCGGGAACTGGTGCGACGGCGTCACGTAGATCAGCCGCGTGCCGTCGGCGATCCGCTCCACGCACAGGCCTTCGTCATCCACCGGTACCGACTGCAGGCGCGCGCCGAGGGCCAGGAACAGCTGGCGCGCCGGTGGGTAGCCAGGGTCTTCCATGGCCACCTGGCAGCCGGGCTCGACCAGCACCCGGGCGATCAGGTCCAGGGCCTGCTGCGCGCCGTTGCACACCATGACGTCCGCGGTGCTGCATTGCACACCGCGGGCGAAGGCGATGTGATGGGCGATGGCCTCCCGCAGTTCGGGCAGCCCCTGGGCTGGGAACTGCCGCTGCGGGTGGCGCTGGCTGCGGCGCAGGGCGTAGTGCAGGCAACTGCGCCACTGGTCGAAGGGAAACTGCGCCTTGCTCGAGGCGCCCCCGACGAAGTCGTAGCGCGACGGCGCTTCCAGGGCCGGCCTGTCGAGCACGGTGGCGCGCTGGCGCCAACGCTCCAGGGTGTCGGCCGCCGCCAGGGGGATGGCCTGGGCTGCACTCGAGCGCAACGGCCGGCGTTGCCTGACGAAGGTGCCACGGCCGACCACGCCGCTGAGCAGGTTGTCGTAGGTCAGCCGCGAATAGGCTTCGGCCACGGTCTTGCGCGACACTCCCAGTTGCTCGGCCAGCAAGCGGGTAGGGGGCAGTTGGGTGCCGGCCGCGAGGTGGCCGCTGTCGATACTGGCGCGCAGTTGCTGGTAGAGCTGGTCGGCCAGGCCTTTGCGGCCTTGCAGGCGGATGTGCAGTTCCATGGAGCTGTCCGGGGCGGTTCGGGCCCCCAAGCTTCGAGCCTTGTGCCGCACGCTGCAAGCACAAACCCCGCGAGCCCGCTGGCAATGGCGTCAGAAGCGTGCCGTGCTGACCGTGATGTAGCCCTTCTCGGGCAGGGCGATGCGGATCACCGTCTCGTCGGCCGGTGCCTTGCGTTTTTGCTTGATGCGCACGCCGTCGACGGCGGCGGCGCGCATGCGTTCGGGGATGGCCCGGCCACTGGGGTCGAAGAAGATCTCGCTGGCCAGCAGCTCGATGCGCTCGATCAACTGGCGCGTACGTTCGTCGGTGGCGCAGAAGAACATCACGCCGGAGAGGTGCGGGTCGTCGTCGGGGTTGTTCACCTCATGGGCCAGGAGCTGGCGCAGGGCATCGCGCAGCTCGGCGGCGCAGCGGCAGTATGAATGCATGGCGGGAGGCCTCCTCTGGAAAGTGGGCTCGCGCCGGGCCGCTTGCTGCGGTCGCGACGCCATCCAGGGCGGATCATGTTTTCGTTGAGCTGTAGCGACAAGTAAGACGCTTCCCTACATGGCTTGGGAAATTTCGGAAGCTACCAGGCGAACGCCAGGGCCGGCCTTGATGCTGATCAAGACCAGCCCTGGCGTTCAGGTCGGGAGGCGGGGCCGGCTGGCGAGACACTTTTCTACTGCGCCAACCGCCTGATCATTGCCACCGTCAGGTACAGTCGTGGCGCGATGCTGGTCAGTTCGATGTACTCGTCGTCGGCATGCAGCCCGGCGCCGACCACGCCCATGGTTTCCAGCACCGCCGGTTTGGCACTGCCTGGCACATAGGCGTAGCCGGCATCGGTGCCAAAGCGCATGGCGATAGGTTCGAGGCTGCGGTCGACCTGGCCATACAGCTCGCGGGCGGTTTCGGCGAGCTGGCTGGAGCCCTCGTTGCGGGCCAGGGGTGGGCGGCCCTTCTCCAGGGTGACGGTGGCCTGGGTGTCCTCGATCAGCCGCTTTTGCGCGATGCGCGAGGCGTCGGCCGCCACCCGTTCGGTTTCGCCCAGGTCCGAGTAGCGCATGTCCGCCTCGGCGGTGGCCAGGTTGGGGATGATGTTGGCCTTTTCGCCAGCCTTGGCCAGGGTCCAGTTCACCGTGGTGCCTTTGCTGGCGTCGCCCAGGTCCTTGAGTTGCAGGAGCTGGTGCGCCAGTTCCGTCAGGGCGTTGCGGCCTTGCTCGGGCGCGGAGCCGGCATGGGAGGAGCGGCCCTTGACCTCCAGCTTCAGGCGGTTGATGCCGTTGGTGGCGACGGTTACGGCGTCCTTGTCTGGCGGTTCGTAGGAGAAGACGTAGTCATGCTTGCGTGCCAGCTCGGCGATGATCTGCTTCGAGCCGGCCGAGCCCATTTCCTCGTCCGGGTTGAACAGCACGGTGAGGGTGCGGTAGCCCTTGAACTGTTGCTCCTGCAGGAGCTTGAGCGCATGCAGGATCATCGCCACGCCGCCCTTGGCATCGGCGACGCCGGGCCCGTAGGCACGCTCGCCCTCGATGCGAAACGGCCGCTTGGCCGCCGTGCCGGGCCCGAACACCGTGTCGTAGTGGACCATCAGCAGGAAGTCTTTGCTGCCGTTGCCCTTGAAGGTGCCGACGATGTTGTCGCCCACCGAGGGCTTGGCCGGGTGGGTCTCGACGGTGGCACCCAGGGCGCTCAGGCGCTTGGCCAGCTCGGCACCTATCTCGGTCAGGCCGGGCTCGGTGCCTGTGCCGGTATCGACCGAGACCAGATGCTTGAGGGTATCCAGGTAGGCAGGTTGTTCGGCCTGGGCCTGCTTGAGCAGGTCCTGGGCGGAGGGTTCGGCGGCGATGGCGCCGGTGCAGGCGACGCACAGGGCAAGCGCCAGGCTCAGGGGTGGGCGTGATAGTGGCATGGGCCTCGATCCTTGATTGTATGGTCTTGTTGCCAGGTTCAGCCTAGACCCTGGCCTGGCCTTGGCCAGGCATTATTGATCGCTCAGCGGGCCGTCCTGCGCCAGCAGCGCCTTGGCCAGTTCCTCGTCGCTGGCCTGCAGGCCCGGGTTGGCCTTGCGTGCCTGCTCCAGTGCCGATTCCACGTAGGCACCGCGGATGGCGCCGCCGCTGGCGATGAAGGCCGACAGCTCGTCGCGGGCGGGAATGATCCGTTTGTCGTCCTTGAAGGTCGAGTACAGCGAGGCGGAGATCCCCGCCGAGGTGGCGACATCGCCCGCGTCCACACGGGCCAGGGCCGAGCCTGCGGGCAGCAGGAGCAGCAGCGAAGGGACGAGCAGTAAGTGGCGCATGGCAAGACCTCCGGAACGGGTGAAGCCCAAGGAATTTACTGCATGCAATTATGAGCGGGGCAGGGGCGTCGGAGTTCCCTTTGGCGTTTCGCCAGGCCAGGGGGTGCTGGGGCTGCGCAGCAGCCCCAATACCGCTTCAGCCGGCCTCAGCCCTCCATCCCCTCGATCAAGGCCCACAGCCGTGGATCATTGAAGTCCTCGATCACCAGTTGCGCCCCGGCGGCGAGCAGGCGCTCGCTGGATTGGCTGGTGGCGATGCCCACGGTGAAGATCCCGGCCCCGCTGGCGGCCTTGACGCCCGGCAGCGAGTCCTCGAAGGCCAGGGCCTGGCCGGCCTTGGCGTCCAGGCGCTGCAGGCCGGTCAGGTAAGGCAGGGGGTCGGGCTTGGGGCGCAGCAGTTCCTCGGCCACTAGCACATGCCTGAAGCGGCCCTGCAGGCCCATGGCCGCCAGCATGTGCTCGGCGTTGAGCCTCGGCGCATTGGTCACCACGCACATGCCGATGCTGCGCACCTGCGCATACTCCAGCAGGCGGGCAAGCCCCGGCATGGGCTCGAGGCGTGGGGACAATTCGCGGAACAGCGCCTCCTTGCGCTCGGCCAGGGCTTGGCGCAGCTCGGCGCTGGCCGTGGGGAACAGCTCGGCGAACAGCGCGCCATTGGCCCGGCCGCTGACCTGGGCATCGAACTGCGCCTGGCTCAACTCGCGGCCGTCGTGCTCGCGCAGCAACTGGCGGAAAGCCTGCAGATGCAAGGTGTCGGTGTCGGTGAGGGTTCCATCGAGGTCGAACAGCAGGGCGGTCAGCATCGGGCATCCTGGCGGGGAAAACGTCAATGCTGGGCATGATAGTCAAAGCCGACGACGAAGGGGGCTGTTCACCGTTTCACGAAAAGAGTACAAATGTACTCCATGGACAACATGCCCCCCAAACGCCGCGCCATCCTCGAGTTCATCCGCGAACGCATCGCCGACCACGGCCAGCCGCCGAGCCTGGCCGACATCGCGCAGCGTTTCGGTTTCGCCTCGCGTAGCGTGGCGCGCAAGCACATCACCGCCCTGTGCCAGGCCGGCTTCATCGAGGTCACGCCCAACCAGGCGCGTGGCATTCGCCTGGCCGAGCCCCTGCGTCGCCCCGAGATCCTGGAAGTGCCCGTGCTCGGCCAGGTAGCGGCCGGTGCGCCGATCGGCCCCGACCTGGGCATCCACGAGCAGTTGTTGCTCGACCCCAGCCTGTTCCGCCGTACCCCCGACTACTTGCTCAAGGTGCGTGGCGACTCGATGATCGACGACGGCATCTTCGACGGTGACCTGGTCGGTATCCGCCAGCAGGCCGAGGCACGCGACGGCCAGGTCGTGGTCGCCCGGCTGGACGGCGAGGTGACCATCAAGCGCCTGCAGCGCGTGCCCGGCGGCTACCGCCTGTTGCCGCGCAATCCGGCCTATGCGCCGATCGAGGTGGCGCCGGGCCGGGAGTTCTTCATCGAAGGCGTGTTCTGCGGCTTGCTGAGGCGCGACTGATGGGCGCGGTGGTCGATCTCGACAGGTTGCTCGACCAGCGTCGGGTATGGCGCGGTCGCCAGGCCCAGGCGCGCCCACTCGGCCAGCAGCCCACCGGCCATGCCTCGCTAGACGAGCGGTTGCCCGAAGGTGGCTGGCCGGCGGCGGCGCTCAGCGAATTGCTGTTGGCCAGCCCTGGGTGTGGCGAACTGCAGTTGCTCTGGCCGAGCCTTGCACGCTTGACCGGCGAAGGCGGCCGGGTGGTGCTGGTGGGCCCGCCCTTCATCCCCTATGCACCGGCCTGGCAGGCGGCAGGGGTGGACCTGCGCGGGGTGGTCCAGGTGCAGGCGCGGCAGGCCGATGCCTTGTGGGCGGCCGAGCAGTGCCTGCGCTCCGGCAACTGCGCGGCGGTGCTGTGCTGGCCCGAGCGTGCCGACGACCGCGCCTTGCGCCGCCTGCAGGTGGCTGCCGAGGCTGGTCAGGCCCTGGCCTTCGCCTGCAGGCCGCAACAGGCCGCGCACAATCCCTCGCCAGCGGCACTGCGCATCGCCATCGACGCCCGGCCGCCTCAGTGGCGAGTGCTCAAGTGCCGGGGCGGCCTGCCACCGGTCATGCCGATCGCCTGCCCGCAGTGGAGGTGACGGCGCCATGCTCTGGGCCTGTATCCTCTTCCCCCAACTGGCGTTGGACACCGTCCTGCGCGAGCGCGACGACCCCGATTCGCCGCTGGTGCTGATCGCGGGACCGTCCCAGCGGCGGGTACTGCAGGCGGTCAATGCGGCGGCCGCCAGGCTCGGCTTGCGTGCCGGGCAGACCTTGACCGCCGCCCGAGCCCTGGCCGATGGTTTCGCCTGCGTCGAGACAGACCCGGCACGCATCGAGCAGGTGCAGCAGCTGTTGGCGGCCTGGGCCTACCGTTTCAGCGGCCAGGTCAGCCTGCATTACCCGCGTGCCTTGCTCCTGGAGGTTGGCTCCAGCCTGCAACTGTTCGGCCCCTGGCCTTCGTTCGAGGCGCGCCTGCGTCAGGAGCTGGGCGCCCTGGGGCTGCGCCAGCGCATCGTCCTGGCGACCAACCCGGTGGCGGCGCGCATGCTCGCCAACGGCCACGATGGCCTGGCCGTGACCCGCCCCGAAGAGACCCGCGCGGCCCTGGCCAGCATGCCGGTCGGGCGGGTCGGCCTGCCCACGGAGGCGGCCGAGGCGTTCGCCCGCATGGGCCTGCGCCGGCTCGGCGAGGTCCTGGCGTTGCCACGCGATGCCCTGGCCAGGCGTTTTGCCGCCGACGTGCAATTGCACCTGGACCAGTTGCTCGGCCTGCGCAGCCTGGGGCTGGACTTCCATCGCCCGCCGGACCGCTTCGAGGCACGCCTGGAGCTGAACTTCGACGTCGAGTCGCACCAGGCCCTGTTGTTTCCCTTGCGCCGCTTGGTCAACGACCTGGCCGCGTTTCTTGCCGGCCGCGATTGCGGGGTGCAACGCTTCGAGCTGTACCTGGAGCATGCCGACGGGCCGGACACCCGGCTCAAGGTCGGCCTGCTGGCGGCCGAGCGCGATGCCGCGATGCTGTTCGAGTTGGCCCGTGGTCGCCTCGAACCGCTGCGCATCCCGGCGCCGGTGCGCAACCTGCGCCTGCTGGCCGAGGACCTGCCGCCCTTCGTGCCCCAGCATCGGGCGCTGTTCGAACCCCGGGCGCAGCAGGCCCAGCCGTGGGAGCAATTGCGCGAACGCCTGCGGGCGCGGCTGGGCGACGAAGCGGTCAAGGGCCTGCGCGCCGAAGCCGACCCGCGCCCCGAATGCGCCTGGCAGCTGGCAGAGCAGGGCGCCCAGGGGGCCGTGACGGTCGCGCCTGGCAGCCGCCCCGGTTGGCTGCTGGCCGAACCCCAGGTGTTGCCGCAGGCCGGCCTGCGCCTGCTGGGCCAGGCCGAGCGCATCGAGTCGGGCTGGTGGGACGGCGGCGATGTGCGTCGCGACTACTACTGCATCGAGACCCGCGATGGTTTGCGCGGTTGGGCCTACCACGACCTGGCCCGGCCCGGCCCGCTGTGGCTGCAGGGCTGGTTCGCATGAGCGCACCGGCCTACGCGGAGCTGCACTGCCTGTCGAACTTCAGCTTCCAGCGCGGTGCCTCCAGCGCCGACGAGCTGTTCAAGCGGGCCCATGAGCAGGGCTACCAGGCCCTGGCCATCACCGACGAATGCACTCTGGCTGGCATCGTTCGTGCCTGGCAGGCTGCTCGGCAACACCCACTGCATTTGATCGTCGGCAGCGAGGTGCGCGTGCACCAGGGGCCAAGGCTGGTCCTGCTGGTCGAGGACCTGGGCGGCTACCAGAACCTCTGCGCCTTGATCACCCAGGCGCGGCGGCGGGCGGAAAAGGGCGACTACCAGCTCCTGGCCGAGGACCTGCAGGCCCATTGCCAAGGCTTGCTGGCGCTGTGGATCGCCGATGAACCGAGCGATGCGGCGCCTGGGCAATGGCTCAAGAGCCTGTTCGGCGAGCGTCTGTGGCTGGGGGTGCACCTGCACCGGGGCAGCGACGATGCCGGCCGCTTGCAGCGCCTGCGTGCCCTGGCCGGGCAGTTGGGGATCCGTGCGGTGGCCTGTGGCGACGTGCACATGCATGTGCGTGGCCGCCGGGCCCTGCAGGATTGCATGACCGCGATCCGCCAGCACTGCAGCGTGGCCGAGGCCGGCCGCTACCTGTTCCCCAATGGCGAGCGCCACCTGCGCTCGCGCGAGCAGTTGGCCGAGCTGTACCCGGCCGACCTGCTGGCCGAGACCCTGGCCATCGCCGGGCGCTGTCGTTTCGACCTGGGCGAGCTGAAGTACCAGTATCCCCGTGAGCTGGTCCCGCAGGGTCACACCCCGGCCAGTTGGCTGCGCCAGTTGTGCGAGCAACGCTTGCCCGAGCGCTGGCCCCAGGGGCCGAGCGCCAAGGTGCGCAAGACCCTGGCCAGGGAGCTGGCTCTGATCGAGGAGCTGGGCTACGAAAGTTATTTTCTCACCGTCCACGACATCGTCGACTTCGCCCGGCAGCAGGGCATCCTCTGCCAGGGCCGGGGCTCGGCCGCCAACTCGGTGGTGTGCTTCGTGCTGGGCATCACCGAGCTGGACCCCATGCAGCACCGGCTGCTGTTCGAGCGCTTCCTGTCCCGCGAGCGCAACGAGCCGCCAGACATCGACGTGGACTTCGAGCACGACCGCCGCGAAGAGGTGATCCAGTACGTGTTCCGTCGCTATGGCCGGCACCGGGCCGCACTCACCGCGGTGGTCAACACCTACCACGCCGCCGGTGCGGTGCGCGACGTGGCCCGGGCGCTGGGGCTGCCGGCCGACCAGGTGGATGCCCTGGCCAAGTGCTGCGGGCGCTGGAGCGACCGCATCCCCGATGCGCAGCGCCTGGCCGAGGCTGGCTTCGAGGCGCAGAGCCCGTCGCTGCGGCGCATCCTGGTGCTGGCCGGCGAGCTGATCGGGTTTCCCCGGCACCTGTCCCAGCACCCTGGGGGCTTCGTCATCTCCGAACAGCCGCTGGACCGCCTGGTGCCGGTGGAGAACGCCGCCATGCCGGAGCGCACGGTGATCCAGTGGGACAAGGACGACCTCGACCTGGTCGGCCTGCTCAAGGTCGACGTGCTCGCCCTGGGCATGCTCAGCGCGCTACGGCGCTGCTTCGACCTGATGGCCCGGCACCGTGACCGGCACCTGAGCCTGGCGACCATCCCGGCCGACGATCCGGCCACCTACGCCATGATCAGCCGTGCCGAGACCATGGGCGTGTTCCAGATCGAGTCGCGGGCGCAGATGGCCATGTTGCCCCGGCTCAGGCCACAGACGTTCTACGACCTGGTGATCGAGGTGGCCATCGTCCGCCCGGGGCCGATCCAGGGCGATATGGTCCATCCCTTCCTGCGCCGGCGCCTGGGGCAGGAGCCGATCAGCTACCCGACGCCGGCGCTGAAGGCGGTGTTCAAGCGGACCCTGGGCGTGCCGCTGTTCCAGGAGCAGGTGATGGAGCTGGCCATGGTCGCTGCCGACTACAGCCCCGGCGAGGCCGACCAGTTGCGTCGCAGCATGGCCGCCTGGAAGCGCCATGGCGGCTTGGAGCCGCACCGCGAGCGGCTGGTCCGCGGCATGCTGCGCAACGGCTACGACCAGGCCTTCGCCGAACGCATCTTCGAGCAGATCAAGGGGTTCGGCAGCTATGGCTTTCCTGAGTCCCATGCCGCCAGCTTCGCCTTGTTGTGCTACGCCAGCAGTTGGCTCAAGTGCCACGAGCCGGCGATCTTCACCTGTGCCCTGGTCAACAGCTGGCCCATGGGGTTCTACAGCCCCGACCAGTTGTTGCAGGAGGCGCGTCGCCAGGGTGTCGAGGTGCGGCCGGTGGATGTGTGCCACAGCGAGTGGGACTGCACCCTGGAGCCGATGGGGCAGGGGGCGCTGGCGATCCGCCTCGGGCTGCGCCAGGTGCGCGGTTTCAACGAGGCCGACGCCCGGCGCCTGGAGCAGGCGCGGGCGCAGCGGCCCTGGCGGGACATCGAGGACCTGTGCCTGCGCGCTGGCCTGGACGGGCGCGCCCGTGCCCGCCTGGCCGATGCCGGTGCCCTGCGCACGCTGGCCCGTAACCGGCACCAGGCACGCTGGCAGGTGGCGGCGGTGCAGGCGCAACTGCCGTTGTTCGCAAGTGTGCAGGCCACGCCGGAAGCGCCGGTGGCATTGCCGGCGCCGACGTTGGGCGAGGACCTGCTTGCCGACTACGCCACCCTGGGCACTACCCTGGGGCCGCATCCGCTGGCCCTGCTGCGCTCCCGCTTGCGGGCGTTGGGCTGTCGCAGTTCCGGCGAACTGGCCGGGGTCGGGCATGGCGACAGCATCGCCGTGGCCGGGCTGGTGGTGGGCAGGCAGCGGCCACAGACCGCCAGCGGGGTGACCTTCGTCACCCTCGAGGACGAACACGGGATGGTCAATGTGGTGGTCTGGCGCGACCTGGCCGAACGCCAGCGCAGGGCGCTGGTGGGGGCGCAGTTGCTCAAGGTGAGTGGGCGGCTGGAGCAAGAGAGTGGCGTCAGGCACCTGGTCGCCCGACGGCTGGAGGACATCAGCCCCTTGTTGCAGGGGCTGGATGTGCGCAGTCGGGATTTCCATTAGGGCAAGCGACATTGCTCGCTTTTCAGGGTGTCAGGGCTGGCTTATTCGCGGGCAGGCCCGCCCCCCTTGGTAGCCTTCAGACCATCGCCAACCGCTGCTTGCGCGTAGGCGCCGGAAACGCCCGGTCGATCGCCCGCAGGTCCTCGCTGGTCAACACCAGGCTTCCCGCCGCGGCATTGAGTTGCACATGCGCCGGCGCCACCGCCTTGGGTATGGCGATCACCCCGTCGTTGCGCGTCACCCAGGCCAGGCTGACCTGGGCCGGGGTCGCCCCGTGGCGCTCGCCGATCTCGGCCAGCACCGGGTGCTGCAACAAGCGCCCGGCCTGGGCCAAGGGGCAGTAGGCCATGGTCGGCAGTTGGCGCGCCTGGCTCCAGGGCAGCAGGTCGAACTCGATGCCGCGTTGGGCCGGGTTGTACAGCACCTGGTTGGTGGCGCAGTCGGGATTGTGCAGTTCGCGCAAGTCGTCGACATCGAAGTTGGAGACGCCCCAGCGGCGGATCTTGCCTTGCTCGCGCAGGCGCTCGAAGGCCTCGACGGTTTCCTCCAGCGGGTACTGGCCGCGCCAGTGCAGCAGGTACAGGTCGATGCAGTCGGTACCCAGGCGCGCCAGGCTGCGCTCGCAGGCGGCGGGCAGGCCACGGCGGCTGGCGTTGTGCGGATAGACCTTGCTGACCAGGAACACCTGGTCGCGGCGCCCGGCGATGGCCTGGCCGACCACCTGCTCGGCGCCACCCTCGGCGTACATCTCGGCCGTGTCGATCAGGCTCAGGCCCAGTTCGATACCCTGCTGCAGGGCGGCCACCTCGGCCGCCCGGTTGCCTGGGTCTTCGCCCATGTACCAGGTGCCCTGGCCAATGGCCGGAACCGTGGCGCCTGCCAGTTTCACGAAACGCATGTCACCTCCTGTGGTCGGGTGTGGGAAAGCAATACCTCGAGCAGCGCCTGGGCTGCGGTGGAGAGCTTATGGTCGCTCAGGGCGATGACCCCGATGCGTCGCTCCACGCTGGGCTCGACCAGTGGTACGCAGCGGGCACCGAGCTCCTGCATCTGGCCGATGCACAGCGCTGGCACGGCGCTGACGCCCAGGCCGTTGGCGACCATGCGACCGATGGTCGACAACTGGTGGCTCTCGAAGGCCACCGCCAGTTTGCCATGCTCGGCCGCCAGGTGCTGCTCCAGCAGCAGGCGTACCGCCGAGGGGCGTTGCAGGGCGATGAAGTCCTCGGCCAGCAGTTCGCGCCAGGTCACTTGCCGCTGCCCGGCCAGGGGCGAGTCGGCGGGCACCACGGCGACGAAACGGTCCAGGTACAGCGGGTGGAAGCGCAGGGCGTCGCTGCCTTCCGGTTCGAAGCCGATGCCCAGTTCGACGCGGCGATGGCGCACCAGCTCCAGCACCTGTTCGTTGATCACGTCGTGCACGGTGACGTTGACCCGCGGGTAGCGCTGGCGGAATACCTTGAGCGACTGGGGCAGCAGGTTGCCGGCGAAGGCCGGCATGGCCGCCACCGCGACCCGGCCCAGTTGCAGGGTGAAGCGCTGGCGCAGCATCTCCTCGGTGTCGTCCCAGTCGGCCAGCAGGCGCCGCGCCAGGGGCAGCAGCACCTCGCCCTCGGGTGTCAGGCTGACGCTGCGGGTGGTGCGGGTGAGCAGGGCGCCGCCGAGGTTGTCCTCCAGGGCCTTGATGGTCAGGCTCAGGGCCGGTTGCGAGACGTGCAGGTGCTCGCCGGCCTGGGCGAAGCTCTTGTACTTGGCCACGGTGACGAAGGCGCGCAGTTGCTTGACGTTCATGGCAGGCTCGGTTTTGTTTTGGAAAAATTATCAATCGATGATTAAAACAAAATTAACAAATCAGTCGCCAGCGGTGAAGATGCCCACACATGCACTTCAACAACTACAACAGGGCGAATCAGCATGGCCGGACTGGACAAGCGCGTAGCAACCTATGAACAGGCCCTCGAAGGCCTGACCGACAACATGACGGTACTGGCCGGCGGTTTCGGCCTGTGCGGCATCCCCGAGAACCTCATCGCCGAGATCAAGCGCCGTGGCGTCAAGGGCCTGACCGTGGTCTCCAACAACTGCGGCGTGGATGGCTTCGGCCTGGGCGTGCTGCTGGAAGACCGGCAGATCCGCAAGATGGTCGCCTCCTACGTGGGCGAGAACGCCGAGTTCGAGCGCCAACTGCTCAGCGGCGAGCTGGAAGTCGAGCTGACCCCGCAAGGCACCCTGGCCGAGAAGATGCGCGCCGGTGGCGCCGGTATCCCGGCCTTCTACACCGCCACCGGCTACGGCACCCCGGTCGCCGAAGGCAAGGAAGTGCGCGAGTTCAAGGGCCGCAAGTACATCCTCGAAGAATCCATCACCGGCGACTTCGCCATCGTCAAGGGCTGGAAGGCCGACCACTACGGCAACGTGGTGTACCGCAACACCGCGCAGAACTTCAACCCGCTGGCCGCCACCGCCGGCAAGATCACCGTGGTCGAGGTCGAGGAGATCGTCGAGCCGGGCGTGCTGCTGCCCAGCGAGATCCACACCCCGGGCATCTATGTCGACCGGGTCATCGTCGGCACCTTCGAGAAGCGCATCGAAAAGCGCACCGTCAAGGCCTGAGCGCCGTCCACAGAACAACAAAGAGATCCTGACCATGGCACTGACCCGCGAACAGATGGCGCAACGCGTCGCCCGTGAACTGAAGGATGGTTACTACGTCAACCTCGGCATCGGCATCCCGACCCTGGTGGCCAACTACGTGCCCGCCGACATGGATGTGATGCTGCAGTCGGAGAACGGCCTGCTGGGCATGGGCGAGTTCCCCACCGAGGGCACCATCGATGCCGACATGATCAACGCCGGCAAGCAGACCGTCACCGCCCGCCGCGGTGCCTCGATCTTCGACTCGGCCCAGTCCTTCGCCATGATCCGTGGCGGCCACGTCGACCTCACCGTGCTCGGTGCCTTCGAGGTGGACGTGGAGGGCAACATCGCGTCCTGGATGATTCCCGGCAAGCTGGTCAAGGGCATGGGCGGCGCCATGGACCTGGTGGCCGGTGCCGAGAACATCATCGTCACCATGACCCACGCCTCCAAGGACGGCGAGTCCAAGCTGTTGCCGCGCTGCAGCCTGCCGCTGACCGGCGCCGGCTGCATTCGCAAGGTGCTCACCGACCTGGCCTACCTCGAGATCGAGGATGGCGCCTTCATCCTGCGCGAGACCGCACCGGGAGTGAGCATCGAGGAAATCATCGAAAAGACCGCCGGCAAGCTGATCGTGCCGGACGATGTGCAAGAAATGACGTTCTGACGGACGTTGTTGGCAAGCCCCCCATCGGAGGGTGAGCCCGTTCCCACAATGGACCACGCATCCATTGTGGGAACGGGTTCGCCCCCCGATGGGGTTTTCGTCGTTTCAGGAAAGACCAATAAGAAGGAAAACAACCGTGGCCGCTGAAATCCAAGACAGCCGCTCTGCTCGCTTTGCCCTGCGCTGCTCCAACTGGGCCGAACGCTGGTTCCCCGACTCCTGGGTGTTCGCCGCCCTGGCCGTGGTGCTGGTGTGCCTCGGCGCCCTGGCCATGGGCGCCCAGCCCACCGACACCGCCAAGGCGTTCGGCGATGGTTTCTGGAGCCTGATCCCGTTCACCATGCAGATGGCCTTCGTGGTCATCGGCGGTTACGTGGTGGCCAGTTCACCGCCCGCGGCGCGGCTGATCGACCGCCTGGCGCGCCTGCCACGCAACGGCCGCTCGGCGGTGTGCTGGGTGGCGCTGATCTCGATGCTGGCATCGCTGCTCAACTGGGGCTTGTCGCTGGTGTTCGGCGGCCTGCTGGTGCGCGCCCTGGCGCGCCGCCAGGACCTGAAGATGGACTACCGCGCCGCGGGTGCCGCCGCCTACCTGGGCCTGGGTGCGGTATGGGCGCTGGGCCTGTCGTCGTCCGCCGCGCAGCTGCAAGCCAACCCGGCCAGCCTGCCGCCCTCGATCCTGGCCATCACTGGGGTGATCCCGTTCACCGAGACCATTTTCCTCTGGCAGTCCGGCGTCATGCTGGCAGCGCTGGTGATCATCTCGCTGATCGTCGCCTATGCCACCGCGCCCGGCCCGAACAGCGCACGTACCGCCGAGGCCTGCGGCGTCGACCCAAGCTTCAGCGCGCCCCCACCGGCGCAACGCACCCGCCCTGGCGAGTGGCTGGAATACAGCCCGGTGCTGACCCTGCTGCTGGTAGTGCTGGCCGCCGGCTGGCTGTACCACGAGTTCGCCACCAAGCCTGCGATCACCGCGATCTCCGGGCTGAACACCTACAACTTCCTGTTCATCATGCTCGGTGCCTTGCTCCACTGGCGCCCGCGCAGCTTCCTCGACGCGGTGGCCCGTGCCGTGCCGACCACCACCGGCGTGCTGATCCAGTTCCCGCTGTATGGCTCGATCGCGGCCATCCTCACCCAGGTCAAGGGCGTGGACGAACAGACCCTGGCCCATCACATTTCCACCTTCTTCGTGCAGATCGCCTCGCATGACACCTATGCCGTGCTCATGGGCGTGTACTCGGCGGTGCTCGGCTTCTTCATCCCCTCGGGCGGTGGCAAGTGGATCATCGAGGCGCCCTACGTGATGCTGGTGGCCAATGACCTGCAGTACCACCTGGGCTGGGCGGTGCAGATCTACAATGCCGCCGAAGCCCTGCCGAACCTGATCAACCCGTTCTACATGCTGCCGCTGCTGGGCGTGCTGGGGCTCAAGGCGCGGGACCTGATCGGTTTCTCGTTCGTGCAACTGCTGGTGCATGTGCCGCTGGTGCTGGTGCTGCTGTGGGCGCTGGGGACGACGTTGCAGTACACGGCGCCGGTGATGCCGTAGGGCGAGCGGGTTGTCGCGCGCAGCGCTCGCAGGGGCCGCTTCGTGAGGCGGCACCCATGCCGGTTCTGTCATCCTGGGGCTGCAAAGCAGCCCCAGGACTCCTCGACCGGAGCTGTCTTTCTTTTCGTTTCGATGACATTTCGATAACGAATCTCATACGAGATTCGTTTTCACATGACTGCCACCTCACGGCAGCCAAGGACTTTCATCGAACGAACAAGGAGAAAGGCCGCGATGTTCGCGCCCATCAGCCGTTCCATGACCCTGACCCTGGGTCTGTGCAGCACCGTCATCACCCCCCTTGCCCTGGCCGACGACACCTCGTCGAATCCCGACAATGGCGTATTGGAGCTCGGTTCCACCGAGATTCTCGCCCAAGGGCTGGGCAGCACCACGGAGCACACGGGGTCCTACACCACCGGCAGCATGAGCGCTGCCACGCGCTTGAACCTGTCGATCAAGGACACTCCGCAATCGGTCTCGGTGCTGACCCGCCAGCAACTCGACGACTTCCAGCTCGATACCCTGTCCGAAGCCATGGCCCACGTCACCGGCGTGACCGTGCAACGCAACGACTCGGAGCGGCCGACGTACTACTCGCGCGGCTACGCGATCAACAACTTCCAGGTCGACGGGATGCTCAACACCTTCTCGGGGCTCAAGTCGGACTCGGACACCATCATCTACGACCGCATCGAGGTGGTGCGCGGCGCCACCGGCCTGACCACTGGAGCGGGGGACCCGTCCGGGACCATCGCCATGGTACGCAAGCGCCCGACCCACGAGCTGGCGATCAAGACCGGTGTCAGTGCCGGCAGCTACGACAACTACTACAGCTACCTGGATGTCGGCGGCCCGCTGGGCTGGGACGGGCGCCTGCGCGGGCGCACGGTGCTGGCCTACCGTGACAGCAAGTCGTTCATGGACAAGTACGCCAGCCAGCGCGAAGTGGCCTACGGCATCCTCGAGGCGGACCTGACCGACAGCACCGTGCTGGCAGTGGGCTACGACTACCAGAACAAACATGTGCAGGGCTCGTCCTGGGGCACGGTGCCGTACTGGAACGCCGACGGTGGCAAGGCCGACCTGCCGCGTTCGACGAACTTCGCCGCGCCTTGGTCGTCCTGGCCACTCAAGGACAAGACGGTGTTCGTCACCCTGGACCAGCGCTTGGGTGATGACTGGCAGCTCAAGGCCGCCTACACCCATCGCCAGAGCGACAGCGACGGCAAGCTGTACTACGGCGGCAACGGTTTCCCCGAGGCCGATCGCAGTGGCATGACGGCCTGGACCGCGCATTTTGCCGGTGAGGAGAAGATGGATGCCATCGACTTCAACCTGGCCGGGCCTTACCAGCTGTTCGGGCGCAGCCATGACTTCATGATCGGCTACGGCGAGTCGGAGCGGCGCAACACCTCTCCCTACCTGGTCGGCCAGCCGCTACCGGATGGCTATACGCAGATTCCGGACTGGAAGTACATGGGCTCGATTCCCAAGTTCTACGACACCGATACCGGGCTCGACGAGTCGCGCGACTACACCCGGCAGAAGGCCGGCTACATCGCCACCCGGCTCAACCCCACCGAGCGCCTGCACTTCGTGCTGGGCAGCCGCTATGGCAGTTGGCGGACGAAAAGCCGCTCGTGGGAATACGACGCGGCGCTCAACGCCACGGAAAACCCAGCCAGCGAGCAGACACAGAACGACCAGTGGACGCCCTATGCCGGGGTACTCTACGACCTCACCGAGGCGTACACGGTCTATGCCAGCTATACCGACATCTTCAATCCGCAGACGGTACGCGACGTCAACAGGAAGTACCTGGAGCCCATCGTCGGCAAGGTCTACGAGGTCGGCCTGAAGGGCAGCCTGCTCGAGGAACGACTCAACCTGAGCACGGCGGTGTACCGCTCCAACCAGGACAATGTCCCCGAACAGGACGATTCGGTCCCGCCGGGAGACAATGGCGAGGTGTTCTACAAGTCAGGGGGCAAGGGCGTGGTCGTGGAGGGCTTCGAAGCCGAGATCGCCGGCGAAGTCATGCCCGACTGGCAGATGAGCCTGGGCTACAGCTACACCCATGCCGCGGCGGGCGATCATTCGCGCAAGAGTACCGAACAGCCCTTGAACCTGGTGCGCTTCGCCACGACCTACCAACTCACCCCGGCGCTGACGGTCGGCGGCTCCCTGGACTGGCAGAGCGGCAACTACAAAGCGGGGAAACGCCCGGTGGGGCGTGGCGAGGATGGCAGGATCATCACGGTTGCCGATACCATCAGCCAGAAGGCCTTCTCGGTGGTCGGCCTGATGGCCCGCTACCGCTTCGACGAGCACCTGTCGGCCTCGCTGAACGTGAAGAACCTGTTCGATGAGCATTACTACAACAACCTGGGGTTCTACAACGGCGTCTATCATGGTGAACCGCGTACCTTGATGGTCAGCCTGGACTGGCAACTGTAGCCGCGGCCCGGAGCGTTTCCCGGGGGCGGCGGTGGAGGAGGGGGAGAGGCGATGATCGAGGTATCGCGGTTCTGGCGGGACCCGGCATTGCCCTTCGTCGAGGCGCGCCGCGTGGGGGATGGGCGCAAGGTCTGCTATGCGGCCCATTCCCACGAGAGCTTCTCCATCGGCGTGATCACCGGTGGGCGTAGCACCTACCTGACGGGAGGTACCCGGCGAGAGGTCGCTGCCGGTACCACCGTGCTGATGAACCCAGGTGTGGTGCACACTTGCAACCCGATCGACGGGATGCCCTGGTCCTACCTGATGCTGTTCGTCGACCTGCCCTGGTTGCAGGCGCAGGGCTTCGTGCTGCTCGAGGTGACCTGGAGCACGTCGGCGGCGCTCTATGGTCGGTTGCTGCAGGTGTTCGCCGACCTTTTCGATGGCTGCACGGCAGCTGGGGCGAGCGGCAAGGAGGCGATGCTAGCCGCTTTCTTCGCGGCGTTGCCTGGCTACCTGGAGGCAGCGCCTGCGAGGGCCGGCACTTCGGAGCATCCGCGCCTGGACGCTGCGGCGGCGTTCATCCGGGCCCATCGTCTCGACCCGTTGAGCCTCGAGGACATCTGTGCGGCCGCTGGCTTGTCCAGGGCCTACCTGATCCGCGCCTTCGGCAAGCGTTTCGGACTGACGCCCCATGGCTACCTGCTGGACCAGCGCGTGCAGCATGCCCGTGCCCAACTGCGCCAGGGGCGGCCCATCGCCGAGGTGGCGTTGGAGGCCGGGTTCGCTGACCAGGCACACCTGCAGAGGGCGTTCAAGCAGCACCTGGCGGCGACGCCGGGGCACTATCGCAGTGGCAGCCGAAACTAGTCTGCCAACACGTCAACCCAGCACCAGGTAAAGCGCACTGGCCACCAGCAGTACGGCCAGGCTGCGGTTGAACAGCCGCATATGCCGAGGATCGCCCAGGTAGTGGCGGATCACGCTGCCGGCCCAGGCCCAACTGGCGATGGACAGGAAACAGATCGGGCCATAGATCCAGGCGAACAGCCACAACAACTGCTGCTCACCCCCGGTATAGGCACCGATGCCGGCCACCGCGGCCAGCCAGGCCTTGGGGTTGAGCCACTGCATGAGTGCGCCATACCAGGCCGAGGGCGCGCCGTGCAGAGGGTCGCCGCCCAGCGCGCCCTGGTCGCGGGCCAGCTTCCAGGCCATGTACAGCAGGAACAGCACACCACCCCAATGCAGCCCCAGGCCCAGCAGCGGCCAATGCACGAGCAGTTCGTGCAGGCCCAGGCCGACCAGCACCAGCAGCAGGCAGAAGCCCAGGGTGGCGCCGAGGGCATGTTGCAGGCTGGCCCGCAGGCCATGACGGGCGCCGCTGCCGAGGGCCACGAGGTTGACCGGACCAGGGGAAATGGACGCCGCCAGGGCGAAGGCGGCCATGGATAGGGACAGGCTCATGGGGCATACCTTGTTGTCGGTGAGGCCGCCATCTTGGCGGGCAGGCCGTGCCGAGGTATTGAAGAAAAGTCCCCCAGCAGCTCTGTGACAGCTTTTGTAATAGTTTCACGTTGCCAGAAAAAGCCGCTGTGATTGTAGGATCGTCTTTCGCAATCACTTACAAGGTATGTATGAGCACCTTCTCGGAGCCTCCCAGTTCCTGGCCGTCCCGGCCATCCTTCCCCCGTCCCCGTGACGCTTCCCATGTGAGTATCCGCTGATGGAATGGCTAGCCGACCCCACGGCCTGGCTGGGCCTGCTCACGCTCATCGTCCTCGAGTTGGTCCTGGGCATCGATAACCTGGTGTTCATCGCCATCCTCGCCGACAAGCTGCCACCGCACCAACGCGACCGCGCGCGGGTGATCGGCCTGACCCTGGCGCTGGTGATGCGCCTGGGCCTGCTGGCGAGCATCTCGTGGATGGTCACCCTGACCGAACCGTTGTTCGAGGTCTTCGGCAAGAGCTTCTCCGGCCGTGACCTGATCATGCTGTTCGGTGGTGTGTTCCTGCTGTTCAAGGCCACCATGGAACTGCACGAGCGCCTGGAGGGCCATGTCACCCAGGCCAGCGGCGCGGTGCGCCATGCTGCGTTCTGGCCGATCGTCGCGCAGATCGTGGTGCTCGACGCGGTGTTCTCGCTGGACGCGGTGATCACTGCGGTGGGCATGGTCGAACACCTGTCGGTGATGATGATCGCGGTGGTCTTCTCCATCGGCATCATGATCGTCGCCAGCAAGCCGCTGACCCGCTTCGTCAATGCCCACCCGACGGTGATCATGCTGTGCCTGGGCTTCTTGATGATGATCGGCTTCAGCCTCACCGCCGAGGGCCTGGGCTTCCATATCCCCAAAGGCTACCTGTACGCGGCGATCGGCTTCTCGTTGCTGATCGAGCTGTTCAACCAGTTGGCCCGTGCCCGCCGCAAGCGCAGCGTGCAGCAGCACCGGCCGCTGCGTGAGCGCACCGCGCATGCGGTGTTGCGCCTGCTCGGCGGGCGCCGGGTGGAAGCTGACGAGGTGGGCGAGGAAATCGCCGACCTGGTCGAGGGGGGTGAGGAGCAGGTGCTGTTCGATCGCCGCGAACGGGTGATGATCAGCGGTGTGCTGAACCTGGCCGAGCGACCGATCCGCACGGTGATGACGGTGCGCGCCGAAGTCGATGCCATCGACCTGGGGCTGCCGCCCGAGGCCGTCGCCCAGGCGCTGGCCAACTCGCCGTATTCGCGCCTGCCGCTGATCCGCGACGGACGCATCGACGAGCCACTGGGCTTCGTGCACAAGAAGGAGTTGCTCAAGGAGCTGCTGTCCGGCAGCCAGCCGGACCTCGAGCGCATGGCGCACCAACCGCTGAACCTGCTGGAGAGCTTCAGCATCCTCAACGCCCTGGAGCAGATGCGTGGCCAGTCGACGCACATCGCCTTCGTGGTCAATGAATTCGGTGACTTCACCGGCCTGCTGACCATGACCGATATCCTCGAGTCGATCGCCGGCGAGTTGCCGGACGCCAGCGAGGTGGCAGGGCCAGGGATCGTCGAGGAGGCCGACGGCTTCATCGTCAGTGGTGCCCTGAACCTCAGCCAGGTCCAGGCGCGCACCGGTTTCTGCGCCCGCGCCACCGACGACTACCAGACCCTGGCGGGGCTGGTGATGAGCCTGCTGGACCGTCTGCCGGTGGTCGGTGACCGCCTGGCCTGGAATGGCTGGACCATGACCGTGGTGGCGGTGGAGGAGCGTCGGGTGCGTCAGGTACGCCTTACACCGGGCGCCGACGTTGCCGCAGCAGGTGCTTGATGCCTTCGAGCACCAGCACCAGCACGGCGGCCCAGATCGGCAGGTAGGTCAGCCACTGGTCTGGGCCGATGGTTTCGCCCAGCAGCAGGGCGACGAACACCAGCAGCACCGGTTCGACGTAGCTGAGCAGGCCGAACAGGCTGAACGGCAACAGGCGGCTGGCCAGCACATAGGCGATCAATGCCGAGGCGCTGATCGCCCCGAGCAGCGGAATCAGGCCGTACAGCGCCGAATGCCCGGCCAGGTCGGCCGCCGATAGCGGGCTCTGGGTCACGAAGTACAGGGCCCAGGGCAGCAGCAGGCACATGTCGCACCACAGGCCGCCCAGGTGGTCGGTGCGGCAGCGGCGGCGCAGGACGAAGTAGATCGGGTAGCCGGTCATCACCACCAGGGTTTCCCAGGCGAAGCTGCCGTGTTGGTACAGCTCGTGGCCGACGCCGAGGGTGGCGCAGGCTACCGCGACCTTCTGCAGGCGCGACAGCCGCTCGCCATACACCAGCCGGCCGGTCAGGACCATGGCCAGCGGCAGGAGGAAATAGCCCATCGAGACCTCCAGGCTACGCCCGTGCAAGGGTGCCCAGAGAAACAGCCACAACTGCACGCCCATCAGCCAGGAGGTGCCGATCATCCCCAGCAACAGCACGGGCGTCTGCCGCACCCGGGCCAGCAAGCCGCCGACCCGCTTCCAGTCGCCGGTGACCAGCATGAACAGGGTGAGGCAGGGTAGCGTCAGCAGGGTGCGCCAGCCGAAGATTTCCTCGCCGTCCAGCGGCGCGAGCAGGGAGGTATAGAAGTACATCACGGCGAACAGACAGGACGCCATGACCGACGAAAGAATGCCTTTTGACACGAATGCCTCGGTTAAGGGAGTTGAGCGGGTGGATCAGCCGGGCATGATCTCAGGGGGCGCGCCCTGCGGCAACCGCGCGCTGGCATGCTGGGTCAGGGCCTGGAGGAAATCCTCCAGCGGCATCGGCCTGCCGAACAGGTAGCCTTGCTGGAAGTCCACCTGGTGGCGCGCCAGGTAGTCGCGCTGGACCTCGGTTTCCACCCCTTCGGCGACGATGCCGAGCCCGAGCTTGCCGGACAACTCGACGATGGTGTCGAGGATGTGCTGGGACAGGGCGTCACCCCCGATCATGGCGACGAAGCTCTGGTCGATCTTCAGGTAGTCGACCTTGAACTGGCGCAGGTAGTTGAGGCTCGACTGGCCGGTGCCGAAGTCGTCCAGGGCGATCATCACGCCCATTTCATGCAGTTTGCCGAACAGTTCCAGGGTCACCGGCGTGGCCTCGATCAGCTTGCGCTCGGTCAGCTCCAGGGTCAGTACCACGCGCCCCGGTGGGAAGTGCTGGAGGAAGGTACGGCAGTCGTCCAGCAAGCCCAGGTCGCGGCAATGGTCGGCGGTGATGTTGATGCCGATGTGAAAGCCGTCCTCCAGCAGCGCGGCATAGGGCGCCAGGCCCTGGGCGGTGTGCAGCATCAGGGCGCGGGTCATGGCGACGATCTGCCCGCTGTGCTCGGCGTAGGGGATGAACAGGTCCGGGCGCACCAGGCCTTCGCGCGGATGGTTCCAGCGCATCAGCACTTCGACGCCGGCCCAGCGGTAGTCGTCCTTGCGCACCACGGGCTGGAAGTATGGCAGGAACTCATCCGCCTCCAGGGCCCGGCTCAGTTCGGCGCGTGGGGAGGAGGCGCGGCGGATCTGCCAGCGGCAGACACCGCCGGCCAGGGCGCCGAGCAACAGCAGCAGGCTGAGCAGGGCCGGGTAGTGCTCGCGC
This sequence comes from Pseudomonas sp. HLMP, assembly GCF_046365545.1. Classification (NCBI taxonomy): domain Bacteria; kingdom Pseudomonadati; phylum Pseudomonadota; class Gammaproteobacteria; order Pseudomonadales; family Pseudomonadaceae; genus Pseudomonas; species Pseudomonas sp. HLMP. The sequence continues at coordinate 153,023 of NZ_JBDLLR010000001.1, forward strand.
ATGAAGGCGTGCTTGATGCCAGGCCCGTAGCCGCCGTGCACACTGAAGGGGTAGCGGGTCGAGGCCTGTACCACGGCGGCGCTGACCGCCACCGGTGGGACGCCGCTGCGGACCACGCCGTCCTTGCCCATCCAGTGCTCGCCGACCTGCAGTTGCAGGACCTCGTCGGGGCCGATCAGGCGCAGGGCGGTGAGTAGGTGGTCGCCATCGACCGTGGCGATGGCGCCGCGGTCGCCGTCGCTGGCGCGGTACACCAGCAAAGGATGGCCAGGGGTGACCGAGTTACCGTCCATCAGCCACAGGCGGCCGTCGGTGTAGTCGCGGGCATTGACCGGCTCATCGAAGTCGCCGAACAACGAGGTGCAATACAGGGTGTTGTGCCGGAACAGGTTGGTCGAACGCACGAAGGCGTTGCGCGTGACGTGCCCGCGCAGCTCCAGCTGGGCCTGGGCGCACGGGCTGCCGGCCAGCGGCAGCAGCTCCTGGGTAGTTGTGCTGAGGCTGTCGAGGATGTGCTCGACGTGCTCGACCACCTGTCGGGCCGTCGCCTCGCTGCTGTAGTGCAGCTCCCGTTCGGTCTGCCAGTGCATGACCGCAAGGCCGCACAGCAGCGGCACCAGGCCCACGCCCCAAGGGAACAGGGTACGCCAACTCCAGCGGGCGGGACGTTTAGCCGTGAGGGGCATGCTGACCTAATCTATTGAAAGAAAAACCTGCTAATGATAGCCGTTTGCCCATTACCAGGGCCAACTAAAGCGCGACAAATGAATTTACGCACTGTAGAATCGCGTTACGAATACAAGAATAAGGTTCCCCGCCTTCCGGGGGATCAAGCCCTCCGAGAATGGGTCCATATGACATATCATGGGTTCAAGCTGATCATTGGTGACTTCCTGGCCCGCAGCGTGCGGGGCATCCCCTGTTCACCACCTTCCCTGTGCGACATCCACGGCAACTAACCGTTTTTTTCGCAGCAGATGAGGACACGAACATGGCTGATATCTTCGACAACCCAATGGGCCTGATGGGCTTCGAATTCATCGAACTCGCCTCGCCGACCCCTGGCGTGCTGGAACCGGTATTCCAGATGCTGGGCTTCACCAAGGTGGCGACCCACCGTTCCAAGGATGTGCACCTGTATCGCCAGGGCGGCATCAACCTGATCCTGAACAACGAGCCCAAGAGCGTCGCCTCGTACTTCGCCGCCGAGCACGGCCCTTCGGTTTGCGGCATGGCGTTCCGTGTGCGTAATGCCCACGAAGCCTATGCCCGTGCCCTGGAACTGGGCGCCCAGCCGGTGGAGATCGAGACCGGGCCGATGGAACTGCGCCTGCCAGCGATCAAGGGTATCGGCGGTGCGCCGCTGTACCTGATCGACCGTTTCGAGGAAGGTAGCTCGATCTACGACATCGACTTCAAGTTCATCGAAGGCGTGGACCGCAACCCGGTCGGCGCGGGCCTGAAGATCATCGATCACCTGACCCACAACGTCTATCGCGGGCGCATGTCCTACTGGGCCGGTTTCTACGAGAAGCTGTTCAACTTCCGCGAGATCCGTTACTTCGACATCAAGGGCGAGTACACCGGCCTGACCTCGCGCGCCATGACTGCGCCCGACGGCATGATCCGCATCCCGCTGAACGAGGAGTCGTCCAAGGGGTCGGGTCAGATCGAAGAGTTCCTGATGCAGTTCAACGGCGAAGGCATCCAGCACGTGGCCTTCCTCACCGACGACCTGCTCAAGACCTGGGACGCGCTCAAGGCATATGGCATGCGTTTCATGACCGCGCCGCCGCAGACCTACTACGAGATGCTCGAGGAGCGTCTGCCAGGGCATGGCGAGCCAGTCGGCGAGTTGCAGGCACGAGGCATCCTGCTCGACGGTGCCTCGGAGGCCAACGACAAGCGCCTGCTGCTGCAGATCTTCTCCGAGACGCTGCTTGGCCCGGTGTTCTTCGAGTTCATCCAGCGCAAGGGTGACGACGGCTTCGGCGAAGGCAACTTCAAGGCCCTGTTCGAATCCATCGAGCGCGACCAGGTTCGCCGTGGCGTGCTGAACGTCGAGTAAGCGCACGGGCGTACCCCCTCATCTTTCGGTCGAGGGGGTGCGCCGGGCGTTGTTGCGTGCCCTGAAAATCCCCCAGTAGGTGATGCCCGCCGTCAGCAGGCCCACCAGTGCCAGCGAAGGCAGGACCTGCAGCGTCGATTGGCGGATCTCCTGCGCGGTGAAGCCCTTGGGGTAGCCCCCTTTCGCCGTATAGCCGTGCTTGACCGAAACCGCGCTCTTGAAGAACTCCGATTGGGAGGGCGGGCTTTCGTCGCGGCTGTCCCCCATGCTCCAGATGTACTTGTCGCCAAACTCCAGCGTGAGCAGCAGCCCGTCCTGGAAGCCATGCAGTTCGTTACGCAACTCGATGCCATAGGCGGTCGCGATGACGCCGGGGTTGGCGTGGGCGAGCCGCAGCTCGACGACCACGCCATTGGGTGTGGTGGGGGAGTTGAAATTGAGCCGGACATGTTCGGTCGGGCTGGCGAAGGCCGGGGTTTTCACCTGGACTTGCGGTACGCTGCCACAGTAGGCCTGGCCGTCCCGGGTGAGTATCAGGGCGCGGATGCGTGGGTCACTGGCGGCGAGCTGCTTGAGCGGCTCCTGGGCCTCGGCGCATGGCTTGCCGGCCAGCGACAGGGCGTTGATGGCGGCGACCTGCAGGTTGTCCAGGACCCGGTCGACGGCGAAGATGGCTTCCTGGACCGAGACACGGGCATTCTGCTCCAGCTTGCTTTCCAGCTGGTACACCATCACCAGCAGTCCCGACACCATGGGCACCAGGCCGATCGCCAGGATCAGCAGCAATTCCAGCAGGCTGCGCCCTGCATAGGTGAACCTCGACATTGGCTTGCGATCCTCCTGTCAGGCTGTCCGTGAGTGGACAGACGGCAGGAGGTTACGTCGGGCAAGAAGGGCGGGCTGTAGCCGCTATCCGCTTGTCGCGCGGGCTATCGGGCCGACCGCTGTCGGACTCATGCCGGCTTTCTCAGGCGCTCCAGCACCCGTTCCGCCACCCGTTGGCTGGAGGCCGGGTTCTGGCCGGTGATCAGCCTGTCGTCGCAGACCACGAACGCCGCCCAGGGATCGTCGTGCTTGCTGTACTTGCCGCCGCGGGCCACCAGTTCGTTCTCGGTGAGGTAGGGCACTACCTTGTCCAGCTCCGCCAGTTTCTCCTCGGTGTTGGAAAAACCGGTCACCTGGCGGTCCTTGACCAGCAGGCTGTTGTCGCTGAGCTTGACGTTGAGCAGCCCGACCACGCCATGGCATACCGCACTGACCACGCCACCGTTTTCGTAGATGCGCCGCGTCAGGTCCTGCAGGGCAGGGTTGTCCGGAAAGTCCCAGATGACCCCGTGGCCGCCGGTGTAGTAGATCGCGCAATAGTCGTTGGCCTTGGCCTGGCCGGGGCTGAGGGTGTTGCCAAGGCGATTCATGAAGGCTTTGTCGTCGTACCATTGCCAGTCCAGCTCCGGGGCCATCTGCAGGCTGTGCGGATCGATCGGTACGTAGCCGCCCAACGGGCTGACGTAATCGACCGCATAGCCGGCTTTCTGCACCTCGTCGACGAAATGCACCGCCTCGCCCAGCCACAGCCCGGTGGCCCGGTGGAGCGTCGGGTATTTCGCGGTATTGGTCAGCACCACCAGGATCTTCTTGCTCATGGCCACACTCCCAACGGCTGGAAAAGGCCCCCGGTTGCTCGGAGAACGGGGGAAAGCCTAATGAGCATAGCCGGCAATGCCAGGAAAACCATGCCCTGATAGCGCTGTGCTAGCCTTGCCCGGAATCGTTTCCATATCGCTGAAAAACCAGGGGACAGGGGCTATGACGTCGGACACTTTCATGCAGGCCGCCATCGATGAAGCGCGCCAGGGACTGGCCGAAGGTGGCATCCCGATCGGCTCGGTGCTGGTGCACCAGGGGCGGATCATCGGCCGGGGGCATAACCGCCGGGTCCAATGCGCCAGCGCCATTCTCCATGGCGAAATGGATGCCCTGGAACGGGCAGGGCGTCAGCCGGCCGAGGTCTACCGGGAGGCAACGCTTTACACCACCCTGTCGCCGTGCGCCATGTGCAGCGGCGCGATACTGCTCTACGGCATCCGCCATGTGGTGGTGGGCGAGAACCGCACGTTCATGGGCGAGGAGCAACTGCTGCAAAGCCGCGGCGTGCGCCTGGAGGTGCTGCAGGATGCCGCCTGCGAGGGGATGATGCGGGACTTCATCGCCAGCCATCCGCAACTGTGGGACGAAGACATCGGGCGTTGAGACGCCCTATCATCCTTTCCCCAGCATCTGGGCGACACGAGCCTGCAGGTGCTTGAGCTCGAAGGGTTTGCAGATCAGTTGCATGCCCGGGTCGAGAAAGCCGTTGCGGGCCATGGCCGTCTCGGCGTAGCCGGTGATGAACAGTACCTGCAGGCCGGGCCGCAGCTTGCGAGCGATCTCCGCCAGTTGCCGGCCATTCATCCCGGGTAGCCCGACATCGCTGATCATCAGGGCGATCGGTTGTGGCGAGCGCAACACCTGTAGCGCCTCGTTGGCATTGCAGGCGGTGTGGCAGGGAAAACCGTCTTCGCGCAGCGCCTGGCAGAGCAACAGGCGCACCGCCTCGTCGTCCTCGACCACCAGCACGTCGCGGTTACCGCCTGTGCTCGGCCCGGCGGTGCTGCAGGCCTGCGGCTGGGCCTGGTCAAGGTAGCGCGGCAGGTACAGGTCGACCCGCGTGCCCTGGCCGATCCGGCTGCGCAGGGACACATGGCCATGGGACTGCTTGCTGAAGCCATAGACCATCGACAGGCCAAGGCCGACGCCCTGGCCGACCGGCTTGGTACTGAAGAAGGGTTCGAAGGCCCGTTCCAGGGTTCTCTCGGACATGCCCTGGCCATCGTCGATGATGCTCAGGCACAGATAGTCGCCACTGGGCAGCCCACCTCCGCGAAAGCGTGTGGCATCGATCCGTTGGTTGCTCGCCTCGATACTCAGGTGGCCACCGCTTGGCATGGCTTCGCAGGCGTTGAGCAGCAGGTTGTCGAGGGCTTCGTGCAACTGTTTGTCGTCCGCTTCGACCAACCACAGGTCGGCTGGCAAGGTCAGGCGCACATCCACCGAGACGCCCAGGCGGGCTTGCAGGTCCTGCGGCTGCAGTAGATCGTGCAGGTCGACGATGCGGCTTTCCAGGGATTGGCGCGAGGAAAACGCCAGGAGCCGATGGGTCAGCCGGGCAGCCCGGGAAACCGCCTCCTGGCCCATGCGCAACACGCCTTCGAGTTGCTCGGTACGCCCTTGTTGCAGGCGCTTGCCGATCAGCTCGAAGCTGCCGCCGATACTGGTCAGCAGGTTGTTGAAGTCATGCGCGACGCCACCGGCCAATTGGCCGATGGCCTCCATCTTTCGGGTCTGGTGCAGCATCTGTGCATCGGCCTGGTGACGTTGCATCTCGTTTTCCAGGCGTTGCTGCAGGTCGAGCAACTGGTCGCGGGCCAGGTATTGGCGACGCCGGGTGCGCAGGGCTGCTTGGCTCAGGTTCGACAATTGCGCGGCGTCCAAGGGCAGGGGCAGCAGCCACACGTTGCCCAGCCGTGGATGGGGTGGGCCGGTGCTGGGCGAGTGCGTGTCGGCCAGTAGGACGATGGGCAGGTCCGACCATGGCGGCTGCTGGTCGATGAAACGCTGCAAGGGCGATTGCGGCCCGCATGGCAGGGCTTGCTCGGCGGCGACCAGCAGGCCGGCGCCTTCTGCCAGCCAATGGCCCAGGCGCTGCGGGTCGGTGGTGCACAGGCACTCCACGCCCACGCTTGCCAGGACACGGGAAACATCTGCAGCGATCTGCGTGGGTGCCAGGATCAGGGCACGTTCGTCCACGGCTAACGAACCGGCCAAGGTAGCTCTCCTGTGACGATGGGCTGGCGGACCGATACCCACTGGACCACGGGACGACGACCAGGGTTCAACCCAAGGTGTACGATTCCTTTACAGCCCTTGCTGCAGCAGCGGGTCGTCGGGGTTCTGCCGCTCCAGCTCGGCCAGCAGTACCTGGACGTTCTGCAACTGGCCGGTTTCCTTCCAGTACTGGATCAGCAGCACCCGTGCACGACGGTTCGCCGGCTGCCGGTCGAGCAGGGTCTGCAGCTGTTTCTGCGCGGCCTCGACCTGGTCCAGTGCATGCAGGGTCACCGCCAGCACGTAGCGATAATCGGCGTTGTCCGGTGCCAGCTCGACGGCACGGGAAAGGGCCAGCAAGGCATATTCCTGTTGCTCGTGGCGTGTCAGCCACAGGCCCAGCTCGTGCTGCAGGAAGGCGGAGTCCGGCTGCAGGGCCAGGGCCTTGGCCAGTACCTGGCGGGAGGCATCGTGCTCGCCCTGGCGCTCCAGCAGGCGCACCTGGATGGCCAGGGCGTCGAGGTCATCCGGTGCGATCTCCAGGCTGCGGCGCAGGGCAGCGGCAGCGTGCTCGTAGTCGTGCTCGTGCAGGTAGAGGCGGGCCAGGTGAACCTGGGCGGCGGCATCGTCAGCTTGCGCCGTCAATGCCTGTTGGTACTGTTCCAGGGCATGCTGGAGCGGGCCGAAGTACAGGCCGATGGCGTCTGGGTCCAGGCCCAGCAGGGCGTCCACCGCGGCGAAGCGCACGCTCTGCTCGCTGTCCTCCAGCAACGGCCCCAGCACCAGGCTGCGCTGTGCCGGGGGCAGCAGTCGGCGGATGCTGGCGATGGCGGCGCGGCGTACCAGTGGGTCGCCGTGCTCCAGGTCCAGCCGGGCCAGCTTCAACGCTTGGGGCGAGGGGTAGTTGGGAAGTTCGACATACAGCGCCGCGCGGCGGATTGGCGCCAGGTCGTTGCGCTGCAGTTGCTGGTACAGGACCCGCGCCGCGCCGGGCTGGCCTTCATGGGCCTGGCGCAGGGCCTTGGCGTAGCTTTGGGGGGGAAGGCTGGGCTGGCTCGGTGGGGCGTCGCGCCACAGGTAGCCGACCAGCACCGATGCCAGGATCAGCAGCACCAGGGCGATCAGGTAGCGGCGGCGTAGGGGCATTGGCGGGTCCGGGTCGAAGGGAAGGGCAGAGCTTGGGACAGGCGGGCGGTAAATGCAACGGGGTGTCCTGGTGGACCGGCGTAGATGCAGGGTTACGCTGGATGAACGTGTGCGTGGAAAGCACTATGCTTGCCCCATGAGTACCCCCCATGTCCTTCGCCAACCCTGCCCACCAGGCGCCTGCAACTGCGGGCGCGAACGTCTGCACGAGGGGCCGCCCCAGGTCCAGCGCATCCTGCTGCTGACCCGCCAGGAAGAAAAGCGCCTGCTCGAGCGCCTGGAAAACCTCAGGGACCTGGCCGACCTCGAGCGCCTGCAGCTTCGCATGTACGAGCAGTTGGGCATCCGTGTACGCATTGCCCCCAGTTACAACGAAGTGCGCACCATGCGCGGCATCGTCATCGAGCTGGACGACCAGCCAGGCCTGTGCCGCAAGACCCGCCAGGCGATCCCGGCCGCCATCCGCCGGGGCCTGGAGCGCAATCCCCAGGTCGCCTTCCGCCTGCTGGACGCCCACGACCTGCTGCGCGACGCCTGAGCCTCAGCGCATGGCCACCAGCTTGATGCCGAACCCCACCAGGCAGGCCCCGGCCAGGCGCTCCAGCAGGTTGGCCACACGCGGGTTGGCGCGCATGCGCTCGGCCAAGTGATGGGTCAGCAGGACTGCTGCCAGGCCATAGAGGAAGGTCAGAGCGGCCACGGTCACCGCCATGAAGGCGAACGTCAGCGCGCCCTGGTGGCGCACCGGGTCGATGAACAGTGGGAGGAACGCCATGTAGAACATGATCGCCTTGGGGTTGAGCAGGGTGATCATCATGGTCTGGCGCAGGTAGCGACCACTGGCCATCCGGCTTTCCCGCGGCGCGCCCCCGGGCTTGCTCAGCACCATGCACAGCCCGAGCCAGGCCAGGTAGGCTGCGCCGGCCCACTGCACCACATGGAACGCCGTAGGGTAGGCGGCCAGCAGTGTCGCCACCCCGGCCACGGCCAGCCACATCAGCACTTGGTCGCCGAGAATCACCCCGCACGTGGCGGCCAGGCCACCCTTGATACCGCCCTTGCCGGTGGCGGTGATCAGGGCGAAGTTGCCCGGCCCGGGGATGGCCAGGAGGATGATGAAGGCAATCACGAAAGCGCCGTAGTCGGTCACGCCGAGCATGGGGGATCTCCGGGTGGGCATCGTCGGGGGATGAATGGATATAGGCCATCATCCACCTCGCTTGCAAGGCGGACAGGGGATTTTCTAATTTTTCATGGGTGTCTTTCGTTTCCTTGGAAGCCGACCTGCGCGCCGCGCATCGGCCTTCATCATTCAAGGAGACAGGCAATGACTTCCGTTTTCGACCGCGACGACATCGTATTCCAGGTAGTGGTCAACCACGAAGAGCAATATTCCATCTGGCCTGACTACAAGGCGATTCCCAACGGTTGGCGCGCCGTGGGCAAGAGCGGCCTGAAGAAGGAGTGCCTGGCGTACATCGACGAGGTGTGGACCGACATGCGTCCCCTGAGCCTGCGCCAGAAGATGGCCGAAGCCCAGGCGCAGTGAGGCGGGCCGGTGAGCGCAGTGAACCTGTTGTGCCTGCCTTATTCCGGCGCCAGCGCCATGGTCTACAGCCGCTGGCGCCGCAAGCTACCGGCCTGGCTGCAGGTACGCCCGGTGGAGCTGCCCGGGCGCGGTGCACGCCTGGGTGAACCCCTGCAGACCGACATGCAGGCCCTGGCACGCCAGTTGGCCAGCGAACAGCGCCTCGCTGCCAGTGCCCCCTATGCGCTGCTCGGCCATAGCCTCGGCGCACTGCTGGCGTTCGAGCTGGCCCATGAGCTGCAGGCCCTGGGCTGCCCGGCGCCGCTGGCGCTGTTCGCTTGCGGTACCGCCGCGCCGACCCGTCGCGAGGACTACGACGGCAAGCACTGGCGCGACCCCAAGTGCGACGACGAACTGCTCGCCGAGCTGCGCGAGTTGCAGGGGACGCCCGAGGAGGTGCTGGCCAACCAGGAGCTGATGAGCCTGACCCTACCGATCCTGCGCGCCGACTTCCTGCTGTGTGGCCGTTACGCCTATCGTCAGCGCTCGCCGCTGCAGTGTCCCGTGCATGTCCTGGGCGGCGAGGACGACCGGGCCAGCGAGGAGCAGTTGCTGGCCTGGCGCAGGGAAACCGTGGGCGACTTCTCCCTGGCGCTGTTTCCCGGTGGACATTTCTTCATTCATGAGCACGAAGACCGCGTGCTCGGCAGGCTGGCCGAGTCCCTCGAGCCGCTGCGCCTGTCCGCCTGATTGACGTCGCCCCCACCCTTGGTGGATCGTTGTGGCCCATCGCGGGCCACTCCTATTCCCAGGCAAAAGGGCAGACAATGCTGATCGATCCTCACAACGCCACGCTGCTGGTCGTCGACATCCAGGAAAAACTCATCGGTGCCATGAGCGACCCGCAGGGTACCCGGGCGCGGGCCCGCTGGTTGCTGGCCGCGACAGCGGACCTCGCGCTGCCGACGGTGATTTCCGAGCAGTACCCCAAGGGTCTGGGCCCGACCCTGGCAGAGCTCAAGGCAGCCTCGCCGGCGGCCGAGGTGGTGGAAAAGCTGTATTTCTCCTGCGTGGCCGCCGAGTGCCTGCCCGCCAGCCTGATGGCGCGCGAGCAGGTCATCGTCTGCGGCATGGAGACCCACGTCTGCGTGCTGCAGACGGTGCTCGGCCTGTTGGCCCAGGGCAAGCAGGTGTTCGTGGTCGAGGACGCCTGCGACAGCCGCACGCCGGCCAGCAAGGCGGCGGGCCTGGCGCGCATGCGCGATGCCGGGGCGCAATTGGTCACCCGCGAGATGGTGCTGTTCGAGCTGATGGGCAGTGCCAACCACCCGCTGTTCCGCCATATCAGCAAGACCTACCTGGTGGGCGAGCAGCCTTGAGCGAAACCACCGTCTGGCGCCAGGTACTGCTGGGGGCGGCGATCCTGGCGTTGCTGCAGGGGTGTGCCACGCCCGGTGGCGAGCCGGTGGCCGACCCGGCCAAGGTGCAGGCCCAGGTCAAGCGCCTGCTGCCCGCGTCAGTGCGCGATCGCGACGGTTGGGCGCGGGATATCCAGACAGCGTTCAGTGCCCAGCGCCTGGCGCCGAGCAAGAGCAACCTGTGCGCGGTGCTGGCGGTGACCGAGCAGGAGTCGACGTTCAATGCCGACCCCCAGGTCCCCAACCTGGGGCGCATCGTGCGGGAGGAGATCGACCGGCGCGCCGCGCGCCTGCATGTGCCAGGCATGCTGGTGGAGGCTGCCTTGCAGACGCCCTCGAGCAATGGCCAGACCTACCAGCAGCGGCTGCTCTCGGTGCGCAGTGAGCGGCAGTTGAGCGGCCTGTTCGACGACTTCATCGCCGGCCTGCCGCTCGGCCGTACCCTGCTCGGTGGCCTCAACCCGGTGCGCACCGGTGGGCCGATGCAGGTCAGTATCGATTTCGCCGAGCGCCATGCCGAGGGCTATCCCTATGCCTACGAGGGCTCCATTCGCCAGGAGGTCTTCACCCGGCGTGGCGGCCTGTACTTCGGTATCGCCCACCTGCTGGGCTACCCCAGCCACTACGAGCGCCAGCTGTACCGCTTCGCAGATTTCAATGCCGGGTGGTACGCCAGCCGCAACGCAGCGTTCCAGGCGGCGCTGAGCCGGGTGACGGGCCAGACGCTGGCGCTCGACGGCGACCTGGTCGCTCCGGGTGCGATCATGCCCGGCCATACCGAGCAGGCGGCGCGCAAGCTGGGGGTGAAGCTTGGGCTGCGCAACCCGCAGATCCGCAGCCAGTTGGAGGAGGGCGAGCGCCTGGCGTTCGAGGAAACGGCCCTGTACCGCGGGGTGTTCGCCCTGGCCGATGCGGCAGCGGGCAAGCCCATGCCTCGGGCGGTGCTACCGGGCATCGAGCTCAAGAGCCCGAAGATCACCCGCAAGCTGACCACGGCGTGGTTCGCGGGGAGGGTGGACGAGCGTTATCGGCGGTGCATGCAGCGGTGATCATGGGGCTGCGCAGCAGCCCCAGATGGCCCTCGATGAAAGCCCGCCTGCAACAAGGCCCCAGGCAATCAGAGGGTCAACGCTCCGACCACCTGGTCGACACTGGCCTTGAGCCCGGCCACGGCATCCGCCGGGTCACTGTCCACGACCAGCAGCCTGGCGCCGGCGGCCTCGATCACCTTGGCCACCGCTGGGTCCGGCTGGCGGTGATGCAGCACCAGGGCCACGTCCTGGGCCGCGAGGTTGTCGCCCAGGGCCTTGAGCGCCGCCTCGTCCCATTTGTCTTCGGCCGGCAGCGGCTGCTCCACCACGTCCAGGTTGAGGCCGCTGGCCAGGTAGCCCAAGCGTTCGGACAAGCTCACCACGCTGAGGTTGTCGGCCTCGGCCAGGCGTGTCTGGCTGCTGGAGGCCAGCTCCAGCAACTGGCGCTTGAGGCCGGCGAGGTTGGCCTGGATCTTCGCTTTGTCGGCCGGCGACAGGCGCTCGAGATCGTTGGCCAGCACATCGGCCATGCGCCCCAGGTTGGTCGGGTTGAGCCAGGGGTAGGCCGCGAAGGCGTCGTCACCCTTGACCGCGATACCCGGCAGGGCACCGTCCACCGGGCGCGCAGCGTCGATCTCGACGATGCGGATGTTGCTGCGCCGGGCCATGGGGTAGAGCGGGTCGTCGCGCCAGATCGAGCGCAGGCCGATCACTGCGTCGGCCTGCTGCGCCGCCTTCTGCAGGCTGGCGCCACCGCGGCCGCTGAAGTACGACGGTTGGCGGCTGGCCGGCAGGTTGGCCGGGGCGGCGCGCTTGAGCTGCACGGTGGTGCCGTCGAGCAGGGCGACCGCCAGGCTGTGGGTCACCGGCAGGGTGGTCAGCACTTGCGTGGCCGCGACCTGCCCGGTGCGCGCGGTCGGTTGTGCCGCCAGGGCGAGGGAGGGCAGGCCGGCCAGGGCGAGGGCCAGGGTCAGGTGCTTGAGGCTCAGGGTCATGCCGGGTTTCCTTGCAGGCGTGGAACGAGGGCGCGGGCCAGGGCGGCGAGGGCGAAGCATGCGCCGGCGACCAGGATGATCGCGGCGCCCGATGGCACGGGCAGGTCGAAGACGATCGGCAGGAGGATGCCGAGCAGGGTGCTCAGGGTGGCGATGACCACCGAGGCGAAGAAGAACCCCTTGAGCGACTGGCTGACCAGGCGCGCGGCAGCGGCCGGGATCACCAGCAGGGCGCCGACCAGGATCGCGCCGATCACCTTCACCGAGGCCACGGTGACCAGGGTCACCAGCACCACGAACAGGTAGTCCAGCGTCTTCACCGCCACCCCGCGCACCGCAGCCAGTTGCGGGTTGAAGCTGGCCAGCATGATGCGGTTGTACAGCGGCACGGCCAGGGCCAGCACCAGGAGTGCGACGATGCCCAGCACCACCAGGTCCTGGGCGCTGACGGTCAGCACCGAACCGAACAGCACGTTCTCCAGGATATGCACGTTGATCTTGCCGGCCAGCATCAACAACAGGCTCGCCCCCAGGGCCAGGGAGACCGAGAGGAACACGCCGATCAGCGTATCCGGCGACAGCCCCGTGCGGTTGCGCAGGAAGTTGAGCAGGATGCCGAACAGCAGGCAGTAGCCGAACAGGCTGCCATAGGGGCCGGTGTACGGCTCGCCGAGCAGGATGCCGATGGCCACGCCGGTGAGCGCGGCGTGGCCGACCGCCTCGGAGAAAAAGGCGAAGCGCTTGACCACCACCAGGGTACCCAGGCCGCCGAGTACCGGGCCGATCATCAGGCCGGCGAGCAGTGCGTTGACCACGAAACCGTAGGCCAGGGCCTCGGGCAGGTAGCCAGCCGTGGCCCAGTCCTGGACCAGCTGGCGGAAAGCTTCATAGCTCATCAGGCAAGGTTCTCGCTGCGAGGGTGGACGGAGAACAGCCCGAGCAGGCGCTCCGGGGTCAGGGCCTGGGCGGGCGGAGCATCGAACAGCACCTGGCGGCTCAGGCCCGTGACCCGGTCGGCCAGGCGCAGTACCGCCTCGAGGTCGTGCTCGATCCACAGCACCGTGGTGCCGGCCTGGCGCCAGCTGTGCAGCAGCTGTTCGAACACCTGGATACCGGCCTCGTCGAGGGCCGACATGGGCTCATCGAGCACCAGCAGTTGCGGCTCGGGGATCAGCCCCTGGGCCAGCAGCACACGCTGGCGCTCGCCACCGGACAAGGCGCCCATGCGCCGCTTGCGCTTGTCGAGCATGCCGACCCGCTCCAGGGCGGCGTCGATGGCCGGGCGGATGCGCCGGGACAGGCCGAGAAACGCCGGGCGGCGCTGGCACATGGAGGCCATGAAATCGTCCACGGTCATCGGCAGGCCACGGTCGAACTCCAGGGCCTGGGGCACGTAGCCGATCACCTCCTGCTCGCTTGGCCAGTGCAGGGTCAGTTGGCCTTGGTGCGGCATCTGCCCGAGCAGGGTCTTGATCAGCGAGCTCTTGCCGCCGCCGTTGGGGCCGACGATGGCGTGCACGCTGCCGGCGGCGACGCTGAAGGCGACCTGCTCGAGGATGCGTGTGCGGCCCAGGGTCAGGTCGATGCCGGCGAACTCGATGCGCGGCCCGCAGGGCGCGGCGAGGTTGGCGGCCGCGGTCATGCGCGGTTCTCCTGGATGGCCTTGACCACGGTGTCGAGGTTGCGTTTCATCTCCACCTCGTACTTGTCCTTGGTGTAGTCGCCATAGGAAATGTGGGTCAGCGGATAGATGTGCACGCCGGACTCGCGCTGGATGGTGTCCACGTAGGCGGACGGGAAGTCCATCTCCGAGAAGATCACCTTCACGTCCAGGGCCTTGAGCTGGTCGATGGTCTTCTTCAACTGCGCTGGGCTCGGCTCGATGCCGTGGGCCGGCTCGACCACTGCGGTGACCTCCAGGCCGAAGTCGCGCACCAGGTAGTCGTAGGCGGCGTGGATGGTGGCCACGCGGAAGTCGGCGTTCGGCGCCTCGGTGACCTTGGCCAGGGCCTCGGCGCGCAGGGCACGCAGGCGTTTGGCGTAGGCGCGGGCGTTCTGCCGGTAGACGGCGGCGTTGTCCGGGTCGAGCTTGCCCAGTTCGCGGGCGATGTTGTTGACCTGGGCGATGGTGGCGCTGATCGACAGGAATGTGTGCGGGTTGACCACTTTGCCAGCCCCCCGGGCGGCGATGCCGGTGGCGGCCAGCAGCGGCACGTTCGCGTTGGCCTCGATGGTCTTGATCTGGGGCTTCTCGCTGGCGGCGATCATGCGGTCGGCGAAGTCGTCGTGGCCGATGCCATTGAGCACGACCACGTCCAGGGTGCCAATGCGCTTGATGTCCTCGGCGCGCGGTTCATAGGCATGGGGATTGAAGCCGGCCGGGATCAGCGGCACCACCTCGGCCTTGTCGCCGACGATGTTGCTCACATAGCTGTAGTAGGGGTGCAGGGTGATGCCGATGCGCAGGGGCTTGCCGTTGTCGGCCTGGGCCAGGGCCGGCAGGACGCAGGCCAGAAGCAGGGGGAGGACGCGGCGGGCGAGGGCGGAGCGGAACATGGAGGAGTCCTTGGGTTCAGTGGCGGTGTTGGCGGGTGACCCCGGCGTCGTAGTGGCTGACCACCTGCTGCCAGCCGGCGGCGATCAAGGCCTCCTGGCCCAGGTCGGCGGGTGGCGTGGCGGTACCGTCGCGGCGTAGCCAGACATCAGGGTGGCTGTCGCCGTCAGGCGGCAGGACCAGCAGGAAGCTGCCGGCCACCTGGGCATCCTGGCTGCGGCCGAGGTAGGCGCCGGCGTCGAGCCACTGCCATTGGTGGTTGCCACGGCTCGCGCTACTGGCGTCGGCGACGAAGGGCGGCAGGCCATCCTCGGCCAGTGCCTCGACCTGTGGCGCTTGGCTTTGCTCTTCGCGCAGCGCCTGGATTTCGTCGAAGGCGACCCACAGGTCGGTATAGATGCCCTGTTCCGCGGCATTGAGGTCGCGGCGCACATCGAGCTGGTGGCTGGCCACGGCCTGCTCGTCCTGGCGCTCGCCCCGCAACCCCACCACCGTGGCGGCGAGCACCACGATCAGCACGGCGGCCAACAGCACGTACAGGGTTTCATGCCCGGCGCCTGCCGGGCGCACCAACTGGGCGCGACTCATGGTTCACCGATATCGGCGTAGTCCACTTCCACCACGTGGCCGGGCCCAGCATCGAACAGCACGTAGAACTCGCCGTCGGGGCGCTTGAAGGTCAGGGTCGAGTCATCACCGAGCTTGCCGCCGACCAGCACCTGTTCGTCGTAGCCGATCACGTCGAGGGTCACCCCCGGTGCGCCGCTGCCATCGGAGAAGCCGCCGGTGCACTTGATCTGGTCGCCGTCGACTGGCTCGCACTCGCACATGGGGTTGTGGGCCAGGGCGGGCGTGGCGGCCAGCATCAGCAGGGGCAGGGCGAGCCTGCGCATCAGGTGTTTCATTTCTTGCCTCCTTGTTTCTCGAGCCAGGCCACGGTGGCTGGCGACGCCTTGGCCAGCGGGACCGAGGCCTGGTGCATGCTGCCGTCCCAGCCTTCGATGGTGATCCAGATGTCGGCGTCGGGGCGGGTGCGCGGCGGGACCGGCAGCGAGGTACCCATGCGGTATGGCGCGCCGAAGAACAACGTGCCGGCGGCGCGCAGGCTGCGGGGCTTGCCGATGCGCAGGTAGACGGCCTTGGCGCCGTCGATGCAGGTCTTGCACAGTGCGGCGTTGAAGCTCTTGAAATAGCCCGCCGGGCCATTGGCCTGCGGTGGCTGGTCGCGCAGCTCGGCCAGGTCCAGGCTGTACGGGCCGACCTGGATGCCGCTGATCTGGTTCACGCCCAACCCAGCCTCGCCGCGAAACAGCTTGGCGTCGGCGAAGTACTTGGGCATGAAGCCCAGGGGAATGAGGATCAGCAGGATGTTCAGGTGGAAGCGCCACTTCAGCCAGAACTGCTTCAGGGGGCTGGCGGGCAGGGTCTGTGCCTGGCTCATGGCTGGATCTCCACGGTGGTTTCGCTATGTGCCTTGCGTGGCCGGGCCTCGCGCTCGCCGCGCTTGAGGGCGGCGGCGGTGGCCTGGGCGGTGCGCTTGGTCCAGATCAGCAGGCCGCTGAACACCATCAGGGTCAGGATCAGGCCGAAGAACGCCCAGATGAGCTTGATCGGCAAGCCGCCGAAGTCGCCGGTGTGCAGCGGGCGCATGGACTCGGTGACGAACTCCAGGGTCGAGCGGTCCGAGAGCAGGAACTGGCTGTCGACGTTACGGGTATAGGGGTTGACCTCGGCGGTCTGGAACATCAGCGGGTACCAGCCGCGCCCACCCATGCTGATGTGGCTGTAGGCGGTGCCTGGCAAGGAGATGAAGGTGATGTCCAGGCCGGGGATCGCCGTGGTGGCGATGCGCTGGGCCTCGTTCAGGTCGATGCGAGGGGCAGGGCTGCCGTCCTCGGTGCGAGGTACGTCCTCGCGGGCGATCACTGGCACCACGGGTTCGGTGGAGATCGTGATGTGGTTGTCGGCGAGGATCGCCTGGATCAGGAACCAGGTGCCGGTGATGGAGATCACCGCGATGAACCAGATCGACCAGACACCGGCCAGGCGGTGCAGGTCGCCCCAGAAGATCCGCGGCCCATGGCTACGCCGCGGCAGCTTGAAGAAGCCTTTCCAGAACTTCTTGTAGACCACCAGGCCGGTGACCAGCGAGGCCAGCATCGGCAGGCCCAGCAGCGAGACCAGGTACCAGCCCCAACTGTAGCCGTTGGTGAACGGCACCAGCCACCAGCCGTGCAGGGCGCGGGTGAAGGCTTCGAAGTTGAAGTCCGGCATCTTGCCCTGGATCGCGCCGGTATAGGGGTTGACGTAGAGCGTCCGTGACGTGCCGTCGGCGAGGGTGGCGCTGGCGGTCAGTGCGAAGTGCGAACCATCCGGCTGGCTCAGGGAGCGCACCACCATGTCCGGCTCGGCCTTGTGCATGGCGTCGAGCACCTGTTGGAAGCTCAGGCGCTCGGCATCGTCGTTGGGCTTGGTCGCACGCACGTCGGGGTTCGCCAGCCAGACGATCTCCTGGCTGACCACGGCCAGCATGCCGGTGAAACAGACGATCAGGACGAAGAACCAGATCGGCAGGGCGAGCCAGCTGTGGACGAGGAACCACAGCTTGGACTTGGATTTTTTCGTTTGTCGGGCCATCGGTCGGTCTTCTGAAAAATGAGGGTCGAGTCACGGCTCAACCTGGAGGCTGCATCTAATAAGACGAATGAGAATCGAAATCCTGCCACTGTAAATGAAAGCAAATATTTCAGCGATGGCCATTAGGGGCTTTCGGGCCTGCCTGGGCCCTGGTTTTCTGCAGATTTTATCTGGGAGGGGTTGCCAACTGGGCATCAGCGGGCGGCACAGCGCCAGGAGGGGGCGCTGTGTATGGGGGAGGGCGCTTCAAGTTGAACAACATTGGGGCTGCGTTGCAGCCCCTGATATTCAGGCGCGGGTAAGCGCTACGACGTCATGTGCCCCCGTGGCTTGTTTGCTCAGGTGCTTGTACAGCGACTGACCGATTTCAGCGGCGCGTACCGGCAGCACAGACAGCAAGGTATCGCTCAGGCCATGGGATGCTTCGCAGAAGCCTTGTAGGTAGACACTGGCGCCGAACTCCGGGCTGGCCAGGGCGCGGTAGTCGCGGTCCACGTCGAAGTCCTTCAGGTGCTGCTGCAGGGGGGCGAGCAGTTCGCGGTGGGAGCGGCGCTCGTAGCCGGTGGCGAGGATGACCGCGTCGTAGCGATGGGTCTGGCGTACGTTGGTGGCCAGGTCGCGCAGGGTCAGTTCGATACCTTCGGCGGTGTTCACTACATCTTCGATAGTGCGACGGCAAAGTACGGCATGACGGTGATTGTGGGCGACCTTCTGGCGATAGAGAATGCCGTAGATGCGTTCGAGCAGGTCGACATCGACCACCGAGTAGTTGGTGTTGTGGTACTCGGCGATGAGTTTTTCGCGCTCGGCGTGGGGCTGGTTGAACACCAGGTCGGTGTACTCGGGGGCGAAGATCTCGTTGACGAACGGGCTGTCGTCGGCCGGCTTGAGCGCCGAGGCGCGCAGGACCATGTCGACCTTGACCGATGGGTAACTGTCGTTGAGGTCGATGAAGGCCTCGGCGGCGCTCTGGCCGGAGCCGACCACGGCGATGCGCATCGGCTTGCCCTCGGTGCAAGGCAGTTGCTGCAGGGCGCTCAGGTACTGGGAGTGGTGGAAGATACGAGGGTCGCCCTTGAAGGCGCGGAAGGCCTCGGGGATCTTCGGCGTGCCGCCGCTGCCGACCACCACCGAACGTGCACGGCGCAGGTGTTCGCGACCCTGCTGGTCGCGAGATACCAGGCGCAGGTGATCGACGCGACCGTCGCGCAGTTCCGGTTCGATGCGCAGCACCTCTTCGCCATACACCGCCTGGGTGGCGAAATGCTCGGCGGCCCAGCGCAGGTAGTCGTTGTATTCCAGTCGGCAGGGGTAGAACGTGCCGAGGTTGATGAAGTCGGCCAGGCGTTGTTTCTGGTGCAGGTAGTTGACGAAGCTGTATGGGCTGGTGGGGTTGCGCAGCGAGACCAGGTCCTTGAGGAAGGAAATCTGCAGTTCGCTCTGGGTGGCCAGGGTGTTGCCGTGCCAGCGGTAGTCGCTCTGCTTGTCGATGAACAGGGCATCGAGGGCATGGCCGTTGGTTTCGGCGAGCTCTTCCAAGGCAATGGCCAGGGCCAGGTTGGAAGGGCCGAAGCCGACGCCGATAAGGTCGTGGATTTTTTCGGGGGAAGAGGTCTGGCTCATGGAGGCGTTCCTTGGATAGTCGTATAGAGGCGCCGCGCAAGGCGCTCCGAGTCCTGCGCAAGTACACCGATTAGGACGAGCCGGAGGGTGGAGAATTTACCTGGGGGGGCTTGCGGCGGTCACTCGACTCAAGAAATGTCCTGGATAGCCGATAGAAGCGGGGTACAAGGACTCAAGTGAGGACATGGGGAACATGGTAGGAATCACCGCAATCAACATCCCCGCGGCATCGCTGCCCACTGCTGGCGAGGTGAGCGAGGCCGGGCAGGGGCGCCAGCGCGAAGGGCGCTTGCAGGTCGATGTGTCCGGGCTTCGTGGTGGCGAGCGAGCGCAACAGGCGCAAAGTGCCGAGGACAGCAGCGAGCCGCCGCACATCAAGCAATTGCGCGAGATGATCAAGAAGCTGCAGAAGCAGTTGGCCGAGGAGCAGAAGCAACTGGCCGAGCTCATGCAGCGGGAGATGGACGAAACCAGCAAGCTGGCGGCGGTCAGCGCCAAGCAGGCCAGCATCGCCACCCTCAATGGCGAGATCCTGGCGGCTACCGCCCAGTTGCTCGAAGCGCTGAGCAAAGCCGGTGGCAGCAGTGCTGGCGGTATGGTCAGCACCCAGGCCTGAGAGGGCCTGGGGTGTCACCTTGGGCTGCAACGCAGCCCTGGCCGCGCAGTCAATCCGCTGCCAGCCGCGCGCGGTTCTGGCGTTCGGCCTTGTACTGCATCGCCACCGCCGGCGCCGGCTTGGCCGTGCCGGTTTCCAGCCATTGGCGCATGCGGCTGGCATCGGCGAAGTGGGTGTACTTGCCGAAGGCGTCGAGGATCACCATGGCCACCGGGCGGTTGTCCATCTTGGTCAGCAGCACCAGGCAGTGGCCGGCATCGTTGGTGAAGCCGGTCTTGGTCAGCGTGATGTCCCAGTTGCTCTTGTTCACCAGGTGGTCGGTATTGCGAAAGCCCAGGGTGTAGTTGGGCTTGCGGAAGGCCACGGTCTTCTCGCGGGTGGTGGACAGCTCGCTGAGCATCGGGTACTTGCGCGACGCCAGCAGCAGCTTGGCCAGGTCGCGGGCCGTGGAGACGTTCTGGGTCGACAGGCCCGTGGGCTCGACATAGCGGGTCTGCGTCATGCCCAGGCTGCGGGCCTTGGCGTTCATCGCCTTGATGAAGGCGCCATAGCCACCCGGGTAATGGTTGGCCAGGCTATTGGCCGCCCGGTTCTCCGACGACATCAGGGTAATCAGCAAGGTCTCGCGCCGGTTCAGTTGGCTGCCCAGCCGCACCCGCGAATAGACACCTTTCATCTGTGGGTTGTTGGCGACGGTCATGGTGAGCATTTCGTCCATCGGCTGCCTGGCGTCGAGCACCACCATCGCGGTCATCAGCTTGGTCACCGAAGCGATGGGCACCACGCGGTCGGCATGGCTGGCGTACAGCTCCTTGTGGGTGTTCAGGTCGATCAGCAGGGCGCTGCCAGAGGCCAGGTGCAGCTTGGCGGGGTCGCGTTGTACCTGGGCCGAGGGTTGTGCAGCAGCGGTCGACGGAGGGATGGTGGTTCCTGTGAGCAACAGCAGCAGGCTGAGAATGGACAGGGGAGTTTTCACGTTGAGGCTCACTAAAGGTTGGTATGTCGTTGGCTGTGCAAGGGTTTCCCCCAGAAACCGTGCATTCTGGAGTATGGTCGAAGTGCTGTCGATTGCTCGTTGATCGCAGGCGTCGAAATGAAAAAAGCTTCATGCTGGAACGTTTCTCCCCGGCGCCGTTCGTCGGCTCGCCAGGTCAAAAAAAAGCCCGCCAGGGAAGGCGGGCAACAGAGGCATAGAGAGCAACGCACAACAAAATTCGTTCAGGCGAGCAAGCTTGTAGCCTGCAGTCGTTCGGCAAGGGCCTGGGCCGAAGCCCGCGATGCCAGCGGGCCGCTGACCGCCTCGCCATTGCGCACCAGGTACCAGCAGGCCAGCATTCCCTGTTCACGCAAGGGAGCCGGGACGGCGCTGCCGATGACGGACATGATCTGGATAGTGGCCATTGGGTATCTCCTGTGGAACTTGGCCCTACCTTACGGAGCCGTCGGCGCGTTTTGAAATCAACTTCCTCGATAGTGATCATTGCTTTTATCAACGATCGCCAGCGCAGTGGGTGTCCCCATGATGACAGCGGTGACCGTCAAGCGAGTAGCGGGTGCAGGGTAAAGGTTGTGTAAGGATGGCAGGCACTCTCTGTTACGCTGCATGAACGATTCAGCGAGAAGGAACAGGCAATGGCCATCCCACCCAGCAGAGACACCGTCCTGTGCATTTCCCTGGCCGGGCGGCCCGGCACCTTCGGGGTGCGCTTTCACAACCACCTCTACCAGCAGTTGGGCCTGGACTATTACTACAAGGCCATGACCACCCAGGACCTGCCGGCGGCGGTGGCGGGCATCCGGGCCCTGGGTATTCGCGGTTGTGGCGTGTCGATGCCCTACAAGGAAGCCTGCATGGCGCTGGTCGACGAGATCGACCCGTCGGCGGCGGCGATCGAATCGGTCAATACGCTGGTCAATAGCGACGGCCATCTGAAGGCGTACAACACCGACTACCTGGCGGTGCGCCAGTTGCTTGCACGGCATGAGGTCGATCCGGGTACCGCGTTTGCCTTGCGTGGCAGCGGCGGTATGGCCAAGGCGGTGGCCAGCGCGCTGCGGGACGCCGGGTTCCGGGAAGGGATCATCGTCGCCCGCAATGAGCAGGCCGGGCGGCAATTGGCGGATGTTTGCGGTTATCGCTGGCAGGCCGAGCTGGACGACCTGTGCCCGCCGATGCTGGTGAACGTCACCCCGATCGGCATGACGGGCGGGCCCGAGGCGCAGCAGCTGGCGTTTCCGGAAACTGCCATCGCGGCGGCCGAACGGGTATTCGACGTGGTCGCGATGCCGGCGCGCACGCCGTTGATCGCCCGGGCCGAGGTGTTGGGCAAGCCGGTCATCACTGGGTTGGAGGTCATTGCCCTGCAGGCGCTGGAGCAGTTCGTGCTGTACACCGGGGTGCGTCCGACGCAGGCGCAGGTGGACGCCGCGGTGGTCTATGCCCGGGGGCAGGATTGACGGGGCCGCTGTGCGGCCCCCGGTTCACCAAGGCTCAGAAGGCCTTGCGATGGCCATCCAGCTGCTGGTCGACCAGCCACCGCCCATGGGCGAGCGCCGCATGCTGGGCATTTTCCAGGTCGCAGAGAAACGCCATCTTCAATGGCAGCGCGATGCGCCTGCTGGTGTGCCCTTCCGGGTCGGTGATCCGGCAGCCGGCGGCATAGGGCAGGGGGGAGTCCGGGTGAGCCATCACGCTGGCGGTGATGGTGTGGTCGCGGTATTCACAGTGAAGGGTTTGCATCGTCCTTACCTCGCTGTGGCTTGGAAGCGGTCATTTCCATATACCACAGCGAGGGGCCGGGAGTTCCCGGCCCGACGAGCGTACCGCGCAGGTTTCAGCCCTGGAGTTCGCCAGGCTGGATGATTTCCACCCAGTAGCCGTCCGGGTCCTTGATGAACGCCAGGTGCTTCATGCGGCCATCACTCAGGCGCTTCTGGAAGGGGACTTCCAGGGCTTCGAAGCGCTCGCAGGCTGCGCGCACGTCCGGCACCGAGATGCAGATGTGGCCGAAGCCGCGCGGATCGGTGTTGCCGTCGTGGTAGGCGAACTCGGGGTCGTTCTCGGTGCCGTGGTTGTGGGTCAGCTCGAGCACGCCAGGGATCGACTTCATCCATTGGTGGCGCTCGGCGTCGTCGGCCGGGATCCGGGCCGGGTCGACCAGAGCCAGGAAGTACAGGCTGAAGGCCGCTTCCGGGAAGTCGCGCTTGTCCACCAGGCTGAAGCCCAGGACACGTGTGTAGAAGTCCAGGGACTTCTCGATGTCCTTGACCCGCAGCATGGTGTGGTTGAAGACGAAGTTGGCGGTGGCGGCGTCCGGCTGGGCGGTGACGCCGGGCAGGGTTTGCAGGTCGTGCAGGCTCATGGGTACTCCAGGAACGGGGCTGGGCCGTGAGGCGCCAGCGGTAAAGACAGGTGCGTCATGATACGGCAGTCAGGTGGGCGCGCAAATGAAAACGCCCTGCACGAAGGCAGGGCGCTGGAATTAGAGGCCCGCATGTGCGGGCGCGTGATGGGGTCGCTAGTCCTTTAGCTGGTTCGATACTGGACCAGCCGCTGTGAAAAAAGTGTGAAGTGTGTGTTGATGTTTCATGAGCGCACCCAACTTTCCACGGTCTTGGCGCCGTACTGTTCTTTCCAGGCCTTCAAGCCACGATGGTTGCCGCCTTTGGTCTCGATCAGCTCGCCGGTGTGCGGGTTCTCGTAGACCTTCACCACCCGCGGGCGGCGTTGCTGTTTCGGCGGTGTGCCCGGGGCCTTGGCCGCCTGCTTCGGATCGAGGATGGCAATGATGTCGCGCAGGCTCTTGTCATAGCTCTTCATCAGGCCGAGTAGTTTCTGCTCGAATTCGATTTCGCGTTTCAGGCCGGCATCCTTTTTCATCGCTTCCAGTTGCGCCATCTGCTCCTGAAGCGCTTTTTCGGCAGCACGAAACTCTGCAAGTCTGGACACTGTCATCACTCCTGTAAGTCTGCCGTGGCATGACGTGACGAACATTGAAAAGCAATAAACGCCGGCCACGCGGTGGGAAAAAACTGTTCGCTGATAATGAGTGTAGTAGTCGTCGGCTAGTGGGTAAACCGCAAACTTTCAATTCATTATCCGGGAACTTTGCTAGTTTTTTGCGCGGTATTGGCCAAGGTGCGCGGCATGCCCTGCCCGGGTGTCTAGACCATGGTCCAATGGCCTGTCGTAGAGCGTCCAGGCGATCATGGCAGATGATGGCGGGGGATCTTTTTCCGCTGTCTTGCAGCCCTGGGGGCAAACTGCGCTCCCGGTTGATATTCGCCCTTCTTTTCGGATGTCCCCTCGCATGTTTCCCCCCTTTCCCCTGGCCCCTGGGCGCCGTGTTGCCGGCCTGTTCTTGCTGTGCGCCGCTATCGATGCCCAGGCCGCCGGTTTTCTTGAAGACAGCACGGCCAAAGTCGAAGCACGCACTGTCTATTTCAACCGGGATTTGCGTGATGGCCACAGCAGTTCCAGCCAGGGCGCATCGAAGCGTGAAGAGTGGGCGCAGGGTTTCATCCTCGATGTTCGCTCCGGTTATACCCAGGGCCCACTGGGTTTCGGCGTGGATGCCCTGGGCATGGCCGGCTTCAAGCTCGACTCCAGCCCGGCAGACAGCAACAGTGGGCTGTTGCCCTCCAGTGGCCATGACCCGCGCCGTTCCGCCGACGAATACGCCAAGCTGGGCGTGGCCGGCAAGCTGAGGCTGTCGCGCACCGTGCTGCGTTATGGCTCGATGATGCCGGACATGCCGCTGCTCAAATACAACGATGGCCGCCTGCTGCCAACCCTGTTCCACGGTGCCATGCTGACTTCGCAGGAGGTGCGCGACCTGAAGCTCACCCTGGCACGCCTGGACAAGTACACCGCACGTGACTCCACCGACCGCCAGGACATTCGCGTCCACTGCAAGAACAAGCGCTACGCCTGCGGCATCGAGGCCGACCACTTCGACCTGGCCGGCCTCGACTACCGTTTCAATGACCGCCTCAGTGCCCAGTACCAGGTGGCGAAGCTGGAGAACATCTATCGCCAGCACTTCCTCGGCCTGGTGGCCAGCCAGCCGTTGACCCTGGGTAGCCTGGTCGCCGACCTGCGCCTGATCAAGAGCGACGACATCGGCAACGCCCGCGCCGGAGCGATCGACCACCGCGCCTTCAGTGGCATGCTCGGCTACAACCTGGGTGGCCACAAGGTCAGCGCCGGCTGGCAGCGCATGTACGGCGAGAGCGCGATGCCGTACCTCGACGGCAGCAATCCGTACCTGGTCAACTACGCCCAGGTCAACGACTTCGCCGCGGCCCAGGAGCGTTCCTGGCAACTGCGCTACGACTACGATTTCAAGGCTCTCGGCGTGCCGGGGCTGACCTTCTTCACCCGCTACATCAACGGCGACCATATCCGCGTGCCAGGCAGCACCGCCGAGGGCCGGGAGTGGGAACGCGACACCGAGCTCAAATACCAGGTGCAGGGTGGCACCTTCAAGGACCTCAGCGTGCGCCTGCGCAACTCCACCTACCGCAGCAACTACGCACAATGGGCGCGGGACATGGACGAGACGCGGATCATCGTTAGCTACAACTTCTCGATTTTGTAGGACGCTTTACCCGATGCGGGCGGACGGTCGACAATGGCCGCTGGTTTGCGGACGGGCGGGGCGATGAAACAACTTCTACTGATTGGCATCGGGCCAGGCGATCCTCGCCAGGTCACCTTCGAAGCGGTGGACGCGCTGCGGCGCGCCTCGGTGTTCTTCGTGCTGGACAAGGGCACCGACAAGGATGAGCTGGTGCGCCTGCGCAAGGCCATCCTCGAGCGCTACCGGCCGCAAGGTGGTTACCGCCTGGTGCAGGTCGAGGACCCGCGTCGCGATGGCCAAGCGCCGGACTATGTCGGTGCGGTGCAGGACTGGCACCAGCAACGTGCCGCCCTGTATGCCCGCCTGCTGGAGGACGAACTTGGCGTCGAGGATGTCGGCGCCTTCCTGCTGTGGGGCGAGCCGGGGCTGTACGACAGCACCCTGCGCATCCTCGACCTGGTCCGTGAACGGGGTGTGGCGCTGCGCCTGGAGGTGATTCCCGGGATCAGCAGCGTACAGGCCCTGGCGGCGCGTCACCAGATTCCCCTCAACCGTATCGGCGAGCCGCTCACCGTGCTGCCGGGCCGGCGCCTGGCCGGGCAGGCGCGTATCGACAACGTGGTGGTGATGCTCGACGGCCAGTGTGCCTTCGCCGAACTCGACGACCCGGGGCTGACGATCTACTGGGGCGCCTACCTGGGCAGCGCCGACGAGATACTCATCGCCGGGCCCCTGGTGGCGGTCAAGGCGCAGATCCTCGAGGCCCGCGAGCAGGCGCGGCGGCGCAAGGGCTGGATCATGGACACCTATCTGCTGCGGCGCTAGTGGCCTGCACGTCGGCCAGGCGGTTCTTCGCCTCGATCCATTGGGCCATGTACTGGGTGCTCTTGTGCTGGTGATGGCGCAGCATGGCGCCGGTGAAGTTGTACAGGCGCTGCTCGGCCAGGTGCGCCAGGCTGTGTTCGATCCGCTCGACCAGGGCCGGGCCGTGGCGACGCTGGTCGTAGCGCGCCTGGAGCAATGGCGCGCAGGCAGCTTGCGCCTGCTGCCAGGCTGCTTCGTCGCTGTACAGACGCACGGCGGCCTCGGCCAGCCCTTCGGCGGTGCTCGCCACCGCGCCGGGCCAGGGCAGTGGGCCATGCATGGCCTCGGCACCGATCGGCGTGGTCACGCTGGGTGTGCCGCAGAGCATGGCGTCGGTCAGCTTGCCCTTGATGCCGGCACCGAAGCGCAGCGGCGCCAGGCAGATGCGCGCGGCGCTCATCACCGCCAGGGCATCCTCGGCCCAGTCCTGCACATGGAAGCCTTCGCGCGGGTTGTGCAGGGCCGTGGCCTTGGGTGGGGTATAGGCACCGTACAGATGCAACTGGGCCTCGGGCAGGCGCCGGCGGATCATCGGCCAGAGGTTGTGCTTCATCCACAGCACCGCGTCCCAGTTCGGCGCATGGCGGAAATTACCGATGCTCAGGAAGTGCTGGCGTTCGGCGTACGGGCGCAGGCTCTGGGTGGCCGGGTCGAGCATCAGCGGGCACCAGTGCAGCAGGTAGTCCGGCACGCCGAAGCCGTTGACCAGCAGGTCGATCTCCACGTCGGAGATGATCAGCGACAGGTCGCTGCGGTAGATCGCCGCCAGTTCCCGCTGGGTCAGGTCGGCCGGCGCCATCTGGCGGAACAGGTCGGGGCCGCTGGTGTTGAACAGGGCGCGGAAATCGTTGGGGTCCAGGCCCTCCACCAAGCGCCGGCGCAGCAGCTGGTGGCGGGCCTCGCGCAGGCTCTGCAGGTCGGAGGTCTCCAGGACGCGCAGGGCCTGCGGGCAATGTTTCGCCACCCGCCAGCCGAACTGCTCCTCCATCATGAAACGGTCGAACAGCACGACGTCCGGGGCCAGGTCGACGACGAAGCGGTCGAAGCTTTCATCGTTGAGGGCGATGGCCTGTTCGGCGATACCCAGCGCGGCGAGGTCGGCCTTGTGCTCGCCGACGCTTGCCGGGCTGGCGAAGGTGATGCGCCAGCCGTGGGCCAGGAAGCTTTCGAGGATCTGCATCATGTGCCCGCCGGCGGCGGAGGAACGAGGCTCGGGCCAGACGTAGCCGATGACCAGGACGTGGAGCATGGGGGAGGGCCTTGGGGGTCAAAAGGTGCTATTTAATCATGAGTCGATGGGAATGGCCCTGTCCCCGCACCTCACGGCCTACCCAGTATCCCCACCACCTTTTCACGCAACTGCTCGATGCTGAACGGCTTGCCGATCAGGTGCATGCCCGGCGGCACCTCGACGCTTTCGGCATAGCCGCTGGCGAACAGCACCGGCAGTTGTGGCCTTGCCTGCCGCGCCCGGGCCGCCAGTTCCTCGCCGCGCATGTCTGGCAGGCCCACATCGGTCATCAGCAGGGCCAGGGGCTGCCCGGGATCCTCGAGGATCGCCAGCGCGGCAGTGGCGCTTGCTGCTTCGATGGCCGTATAGCCCAACTCGTCGAGCACTTCGACCATCAGCATGCGTACGATGTCGTCGTCTTCGACTACCAGAAGTTGCATGATCCGGGGTCCTGTTCAGGGAAAAGGGGATTTCTACTCAGTGCCTGCGGCGCTGGCAGAAGTTCCCCCCAGCATAACGATCGGCACCTTTCCAGGGAACGATTGGCGCAGGGTACCTTCAAATACTGGCTAAGTGCCCTGTCAGACCTGGCAAAGCTGGTTAGACTCGCTATGAAGCCAGTGGGCGCAGCGGCAGGACCTGCCCACCAGGCCCTTCAATGGACTTTTTTCGCTCAGGCGTTTTCAGATGATTCAAGCAGCCTCGATGGATCAGCAAAGCTTTCGCAAGCTGTTGAGCCGCAACATCGGTCTCCCCCTGGGGGTGGGCCTGCTGGGCGCCGTGGCCTTCGTCGCGGTGATCAACTACCTGCTCTCGGCCATGCAGTGGGTCGAGCATACCGATCAGGTGATCGGCAATGCCAACGAGACGGTCAAGCTTTCGATCGACATGGAAACCGGCATGCGCGGTTTCCTGATCACCGGCGACGAGCGCTTCCTCGACCCGTACGAGGTGGCCAAGCCACGCATCTTCAGCAGCCTGCAGAGCCTGCGCGCCATGGTGGCGGACAACCCGCAGCAGGTCGAGCGCATCGACCGGCTGATCGCCTTGCAGCGCGCCTGGAACGACTTCGGCGGCGCCATGATCGCCCTGCGCCGCAACCAGGGCGACTACCAGAGCAGCATTGGCAACGGCCAGGGCAAGCGCCTGACCGACGAGATCCGCAAGGAGTTCGACGATCTCATCGCCAGCGAGCAGCAACTGCGCATGACGCGCAATGCGACGGTCAACACCGTCACGATGACGGCCATCAGCGTCTTCGTGGCGTTGATCGTCGCCCTGACCGGGCTGCTGGCGTACCTGGGCCGGCGTGACCTGCTGGCGCTGTCCGACAGCTATGTCGACAACCTGCAGGCCCAGCAGCGCGCGGCCGAGCGGCTGGAGCAACAGGCCTGGCTGCGCAACGGCCAGACCCAGTTGGCCGAGCAGGTGCTGGGCCAGTTGACCCTGCCCATGCTCGGCGACAATGTCTTGCGTTTCTTCGCCAGCTACCTGGGCAGCGTAGTAGGGGCCTTCTACATACGCGACGAGCAGGGGCATCTGGTTCGGGTAGCCAGCTATGGGCTGGATGCCGAGGAACAGGCCCGCGAGCAACGGCTCGGCAGCCAGGAAGGGCTGCTGGCCCAGGCGGTTCGCCAGTCGCGCCTGCTGCGCCTGGACGATCTGCCGCAAGACTACTACCGCCTGAGCTCCGGCCTGG
This sequence comes from Pseudomonas sp. HLMP, assembly GCF_046365545.1. Classification (NCBI taxonomy): domain Bacteria; kingdom Pseudomonadati; phylum Pseudomonadota; class Gammaproteobacteria; order Pseudomonadales; family Pseudomonadaceae; genus Pseudomonas; species Pseudomonas sp. HLMP. Next base: position 181,879 of record NZ_JBDLLR010000001.1, read on the forward strand.
GCAGCGGCCTGCCACGCAGTGCCTTGCTGATGCCGCTCAGCGATGACGGCCAGGTCAATGGCGTCATCGAGCTGGGCTTCTTGCGGCCGTTGCACGAACGCGACGGCGAGCTGTTGCAGCAGGTCGGCGGCAACCTGGGCATTTCCATCGAAACCGCCCGCTACCGCCAGCGTCTGCAGGAGGTGCTGGCCGAGACCCAGCAGCTCAACGAAGAGCTGCAGGTCCAGCAGGAAGAGCTCAAGACCGCCAACGAGGAACTGGAAGAACAGTCGCGGGTGCTCAAGGAGTCCCAGGCCCATCTGGAGACCCAGCAGGCAGAGCTCGAGCAGACCAACGAGCAGTTGGCCGAGCGCACCGAGGCCCTGGACCGCAAGAACAGCGAGCTGAACCAAGCCCAGCTGGAATTGCAGGCTCGCGCCGAGGACCTGCAGCGCTCGAACAGGTACAAGTCCGAGTTCCTCGCCAACATGTCCCACGAGTTGCGCACGCCGCTCAACAGCTCGCTGATCCTGGCCAAGCTGCTGGCCGAGAACGCCGAAGGCAACCTCAGCGAGGAACAGGTCAAGTTCGCCGAGTCGATCTACTCGGCCGGTAACGACCTGCTCAACCTGATCAACGACATCCTGGACATCGCCAAGGTCGAGGCCGGCAAGCTCGAGGTACGTCCGGAGCCCACCCAGCTCGAACGCCTGGTAGAAGGGTTGCAGGCCATGTTCCAGCCCCTGGCCCAGGACAAGGGCCTGGCCTTCAAGGTTCAGGTCGAGCCGCAGGTGCCGGCGACCTTGTTCACCGACCGCCAGCGCCTGGAGCAGATTCTCAAGAACCTGTTGTCCAACGCCATCAAGTTCACCGAGCACGGCCAGGTCAGCCTGGACATCAGCCAGCAGGCCGGGCAGGGCATCGTTTTCACCGTGCGCGACAGTGGCATCGGCATCGCCGCCGACCAGCAGCAGGCGATCTTCGGCGCCTTTCACCAGGTCGACGGCACCAGCAACCGCCGCTATGGCGGCACCGGCCTGGGCCTGTCGATCTCCCGCGACCTTGCCCACCTGCTCGGCGGACACATCAGCGTCGACAGCAGCCCTGGCCAGGGCAGCGTGTTCAGCCTGGTCCTGCCGGCGCGTTACGAGGCACCGGAGGAACAGGACCACGCGCACAGCCCGCGACCTGACGCCGATGAACCGCCGGCACCGCTGACGATGCCGGTGCCCGTCCAGGCGCCACGCCAGGCCCCGGCATTCGCCGACGACCGCGAGCGGGCGCCGTTCACCCGGCGCTGCATCCTGGTAGTCGAGGACGAGCCGAACTTCGCCCGTATCCTTTTCGACCTGGCCCACGAGCTGGGCTACGACTGCCTGGTGGCCCAGGCCGCCGACGAAGGCTTCGCCCTGGCCGTGCAATACACGCCGGACGCCATCCTGCTCGACATGCGCCTGCCCGACCACTCCGGGCTCACCGTGCTGCAGCGCCTCAAGGAGCAGGCCTCGACCCGCCACATCCCGGTGCACATCCTCTCGGTGGAGGACCGCGTCGAGGCGGCCATGCACATGGGCGCGGTGGGCTATGCGGTCAAGCCCACCAGCCGCGAGGAGCTCAAGGACGTGTTCGCCCGCCTGGAAGCCAAGCTCACCCAGAAGCTCAAGCACATCCTGCTGGTGGAGGACGATGACCTGCAGCGCGAGAGCATCGCTCGGCTGATCGGCGACGACGACATCGAGATCACTGCCGTGGCCCTGGCCCAGGACGCCCTGGCGCTGTTGCGCGAGCACGTCTACGACTGCATGATCATCGACCTGAAGCTGCCGGACATGCTCGGCAACGAGCTGCTCAAGCGCATGACCTGCGAGCAGATCCGCGCCTTCCCGCCGGTGATCGTCTACACCGGGCGCAACCTCACCCGCGAGGAAGAGGCCGATCTGCTCAAGTACTCGCGCTCGATCATCATCAAGGGCGCGCGCTCGCCGGAGCGCCTGCTCGACGAGGTCACCCTGTTCCTGCACAAGGTCGAGTCGCAGCTGTCCCACGAGCGCCAACGCATGCTCAAGACCGCGCGCAGCCGCGACAAGGTCTTCGAAGGGCGCAGGATCCTGCTGGTGGACGACGATGTGCGCAACATCTTCGCCCTGACCAGCGCCTTGGAGCACAAGGGCGCCATCGTCGAGATCGGCCGCAACGGGCGCGAGGCCATCGAGCGCCTGGAGCTGCACGAGGACATCGACCTGGTGCTGATGGACGTGATGATGCCGGAGATGGACGGCTACGAGGCGACCCGGCTGATCCGCCAACAGCCCCGCTGGCGCAAGCTGCCGATCATCGCCGTGACCGCCAAGGCGATGAAGGATGACCAGCAGCGTTGCCTGCAGGCCGGTGCCAACGACTACCTGGCCAAGCCGATCGACCTGGACCGGCTGTTTTCCCTGATCCGTGTCTGGCTGCCGCAACTGGAGCGAATTTGACTAGCGAACGTAACACCGATATCGAGATCCGGCTGCTGATCGAGGCGATCTACCTCAAGTACAGCTACGATTTCCGCGATTATTCCGGCGCTTCGATCAAGCGCCGGATCCTGCATGCCTTGCGCCAGTTCGACTGCCGTACGGTGTCGGCGCTGCAGGAGCGGGTGCTGCACGACCCGGGCATGTTCATGCAGCTGCTGCAGTACCTGACGATCCCGGTCAGCGAGATGTTCCGCGACCCGGGGCACTTCCTCGCGCTGCGCAACGAGGTGGTGCCGCTGCTGCGCACCTGGCCGTCGCTCAAGGTATGGATCGCCGGTTGCAGCACGGGCGAGGAAGTCTATTCGATGGCCATCCTGCTGCACGAGGAAGGCCTGCTCGAGCGCACCATCATCTATGCCACCGACATCAACCCGCACTCGCTGGAAAAAGCCAAGCAAGGCATCTACTCGCTGCAGGACCTGCACAAGTATGCCGAGAACTACCGCAAGGCCGGTGGGCGTCGCGACTTCTCCGAGTACTACACCGCCGCCTATGGCAACGGGATCATGGACGCCAGCCTGCGCGACAACGTGACCTTCGCCGACCACAGCCTGGCCACCGACAGCGTGTTCTCCGAGACCCAGCTGGTGTCTTGCCGCAACGTGCTGATCTATTTCAACAAGGACCTGCAGGACCGCGCCCTGGGCCTGTTCCACGAGTCGTTGTGCCACCGCGGCTTCCTGGTCCTGGGCAGCAAGGAGTCGGTGGACTTTTCCGCCTACGGCGAGCGTTTCGAGGCGCTGGTACGGCCCGAACGGATCTACCGCAAATCATGAACGGGGTAGAGGCGGTGGTCATCGGCGCTTCGGCCGGCGGTGTCGCGGCGCTGTTCAAGGTGCTCGATGCCTTGCCGCCGGGGTTCGGCATCCCGGTGCTGTGCGTGTTGCACCTGCCTGACGACCGCCACAGCCAGCTGGCCGAGGTGCTGCAGCGGCGCCTGCACCGGCCAGTGCGCGAGGCCCGTGACAAGGAGCGCATCGCGCCGGGGCTGATCTACGTGGCCGGGCCTGGCTACCACCTGTCGGTGGAGCGTGACCTGACCCTGTCGCTGAGCCAGGAAGAGCCGGTGCATTTCTCCCGCCCGGCGATCGACTTCCTGTTCCAGTCGGCGGCCGATGCCTATGGCCCCGGTTTGCTTGGCGTGCTGCTCACCGGTGCCAACGAAGACGGTGCCCAGGGGCTTGCCTGCATCAAGAACAGCGGGGGCCGGACCGTGGTCCAGGACCCCCGCGACGCACAGGTCGCGCTGATGCCGGAGGCCGCACTGGCCCTGCATCGGCCCGACCATATCCTTTCCCTGAACGGTATCGGGCAACTGCTCGCGACCCTGGAACCCTGCGCATGCTAAGCCATATCATCGCCAAACTGCTGATCGTCGACGACCTGCCGGAAAACCTGCTGGCCCTCGACGCCCTGATCCAGGGTGCGGATCGCGAAGTGCACAGGGCCCAGTCCGCCGAGCAGGCATTGTCGCTGATGCTCGAGCATGAGTTCGCGCTGGCCATCCTCGATGTGCAGATGCCGGGCATGAACGGCTTCGAGCTGGCCGAGCTGATGCGCGGTATCGAGAAGACCAAGAGCATCCCGATCGTCTTCGTCAGCGCCGCCGGGCGGGAGATGAACTATGCCTTCAAGGGCTACGAGAGCGGCGCGGTGGACTTCCTGCACAAGCCTCTCGATACCCTGGCGGTGAAGAGCAAGGTCTCGGTGTTCGTCGACCTGTACCGCCAGCGCAAGGCCCTCAATCGCCAACTGGAAGCCCTCGAGCACAGCCGCCAGGAGCAGGAGCAGTTGTTGGCCCAGCTGCAGGTGGCGCGCAGCGAGCTGGAGCATGCGGTGCGCATGCGCGACGACTTCATGTCGATCGTCTCGCACGAGGTGCGCACGCCGCTCAATGGCCTGATCCTCGAGACCCAGCTGCGCAAGATGCACCTGGCCAGGGGCAACCTCGCGGCCTTCACCGAAGACCGCTTGCGCGCCATGGTCGAGCGTGACGAACGGCAGATCAACAGCCTGATCCGGCTGATCGAGGACATGCTCGATGTGTCGCGGATACGCACCGGCAAGTTGTCGATCCGCACCCAGCCGTTCGATCTCGGCCACCTGGTACGGGGGTTGGTCGAGAACTTCGCGGCCCAGGCCACCGCCCTCGACACCCACATCGAACTGGAGCGCTGCGAGGCATTGCCGGGGGAGTGGGATGAGTTCCGCATCGAGCAGGTGGTGGCCAACCTGTTGTCCAATGCCCTGCGTTATGGCGAGCGGCGGCCGGTACGGGTGCGGGTGTTCGAGGCGCACGGCATGGCCTGTGTGCAGGTTCAGGACCAGGGCATCGGCATCAGCGCTGCTAACCAGCAACGGATCTTCCAGCAGTTCGAGCGGGTCGCTGCGCAGCAGGCCAGTGGCGGCCTGGGGCTTGGCCTGTACATCTGCGAGCAGATTGTCCAGGCTCACGGCGGGCGTATCCAGGTCGACAGTGAGGAGGGCAAGGGGGCGACCTTCAGCCTGTACCTGCCGCTGGCGACGGCACGGCGAGAAAGCGACCAGGCGCAGGCAACCTCTGCGTGAGCCTGGGGTCAGATAGCCAACCTGTTGAATTGCAAGGCGCTGCCATGAGTGAAGATGCACAAGATGTCGTATTGATCGTCGAGGACGAGCCGGCGATTCGCATGATCCTGCGCGATTACCTGGCAGGCGAGGGCTACCATGTGCTGGTGGCCGAGGATGGCGAGCAGGCCTTCGCCATCCTTGCCAGCAAGCCGCACCTGGACCTGATGGTGACCGATTTCCGCCTGCCGGGCGGGATCTCCGGCGTGGATATCGCCGAGCCGGCGGTCAAGCTGCGGCCGGACCTGAAGGTGATCTTCATCAGCGGTTATCCGGCGGAAATCCGCGATTGCGGCAGCCCTATCACGCGCAAGGCGCCGATCCTGGCCAAGCCGTTCGACCTCGATAACCTGCGCGAACAGATCCAGGAATTGTTGCGCTGATGATGACACCAGGCCTGGGCAAGGCCCGTTAGGAAGACCATGTGGCAATTTGATCCGGTATCGCTCAGGCTCTTCATCGCTGCGTGCGAGGAGGGCAGTATCGCGGCGGCCGCGGCACGGGAGTTCATCGCGCCTTCAGCGGTGAGCAAGCGGATCTCGGACATCGAGTCGGCCTTCGCCACCGCGTTGCTGGTGCGCGGCAAGAAAGGCGTGGCGCCCACCCCGGCCGGGCAAGCGTTGCTCCGCCATGCACGAAAGTTCATGCGCGACATCGAGCGCCTGCAAGGCGAGCTGAGCGAATATGCCGAAGGTGCTCGCGGCCATGTGCGGGTGCTGGCCAACGTGTCGTCGCTCATGGAGTTCCTGCCCGAAGAGCTCGCCCGCTTCCTGGCCGAGAACGAACATATCCAGGTCGATGTCGAGGAGCGGTTCAGCTCGGATGTGGTACGTGGCATCGAGGAAGGGCAGGCTGATATCGGCGTCTGCCGCAAGTCCATGGCCGAAGGCGACCTGGAGTTCCATCCGTACCGCAGCGACCACCTGGCGGTCGTGGTCAATGCCCGCCACCCCCTGGCGGGCCGTGAAAGCCTCAGCTTCGTCGAGACGCTGGATTTCCATCACCTCAACATCTCGGCCTTTTCCACGCTCGGTACCCAGATGCAGAAACGGGCCCGTGCGGCGGGCAAGGACTTGCAGTACCGAACCTGCGTATCGTCCTTCGATGCGGCGCTGCGCCTGGTGGCTGCAGGCATGGTGCTGGCCATCTTTCCCCGCGAGGCGGTGGCGCGGTATGTGGAGCTGTTCGGGCTGCGGGTCATTCCGCTGACCGATGACTGGGTCACGGACGAGTTCGTCATCTGCGTGCGGGACAGCGCGAGCCTTTCGCTTGCGGCCAGGCGCCTGCTCGATCATCTCTTGGCCACACCTGTTTCCGCATAGGCAAGCGGCACCGGCGTCGCGCTATCCATCGCCGACGGAGATGGATAGCACCGCCAAAAACGTCTTTTCCGCGCTTTGCGAGCTCCTTAGGCTGGCAGCACTTCCTCTCGCCTGGGGCCGGCATGAACCACATCACCTTGAACGAAGTCGGCATGCGCGATGGCTTGCAGAGCCTTCGCAGCATCATGCCCACCGCCGCGAAGCTGAAATGGATCGACATGGCCTACGAGGCCGGTGTGCGGCACATGGAGGTCGCATCGTTCGTGCCCGCCAAGCGCCTGCCGCAAATGGCCGATGCCGACGCGGTCGTCGCCCATGCCCTGGCCTTTGCGGACCTGACCGTCACGGTGCTGGCGCCCAATCTGCACGGGGCACAGGCCGCGCTCGCCTCTGGCGCCCAGCGCATCATCGTGCCGGTGTCGGTCAGTGCCGCCCACAGCCTGTCGAACGTGCGCCGTAGCCCGGAGCAGATGGTCGAAGCGTTCGCCCGCATGTGCGAGCTGCGCGACCAGGCAGGCCATCCGGTGACGATGATCGCCGGCATGTCGACCGCCTTCGGCTGCACCTTGCAAGGGCAGGTTCCCCTGCACGACCTGCTCGCGTTGACAGCGAAGGTCGTGCAGGCCGGTTGCGACATCGTTTCCCTGGCCGATACCACCGGCCACGCCACCCCGGGCCAGGTCGAGCGAACGCTGCAGGCGGTGCGAGCCGTTGCCGGCGACAAGCTGCGCTCGGTGCATTTCCACGATACCCGCGGGCAGGCCCTGGCCAACTCGCTGGTGGCTGTCCAGCACGGCATTCGTGAGCTGGATGCGTCCCTGGGCGGCATTGGCGGGTGTCCGTTCGCCCCGGGGGTGTCGGGTAACGCCGTCAGCGAAGACCTGGTGTTCATGCTCGAGGGCATGGGCTTTCGAACCGGTATCGACATCGAGCGCTTGCTGGCGTGCCGGAAAGCCGTCGAAACCTCGCTGCCTGGCGAACAGCTGCATGGCCACCTCGCACGTGCCGGCCTGCCCAGGCGCGTTCCAACCTTTGCTTGATTCACTCGGGCGTGAAGGCCTGTAACGGAGTGTATCCGATGTCAACGCTGCCGCTTGAAGGGATTCGTGTCGTCGAGCTGTCCCACATGGTGATGGGGCCTGCGTGCGGCATGGTATTGGCTGACCTGGGCGCCGAGGTGATCAAGGTCGAACCACCGAAAGGGGATGGCACGCGGCACCTTCCCGGGGCGGGCGCGGGCTTTTTCAGGATCTTCAACCGCAACAAGAAGAGCGTCGCCGTCGACCTGGGCACGACGGCCGGCCAGGAAGCGATCCTGGCCCTGGTCGATAGCGCCGACGTGTTCATCGAGAACTTCAAGCCCGGGCGCATGGCCGGGTTCGGCCTGGACTACGACACGCTTCACGCGCGTAACCCCGCGCTGATCTACGTGTCCCACAAAGGCTTCCTGAAGGGCCCTTACGAACATCGCCTGGCATTGGACGAAGTCGTGCAGATGATGGGCGGGCTCGCCTACATGACCGGCCCCGCGGGGCAACCGCTGCGTGCGGGCAGTTCGGTGAACGACATCATGGGCGGCATGTTCGGCGCCATTGGCGTTCTCGCCGCCTTGCATGAGCGAAACCGGACGGGCAGAGGCAAGGCGATCCAGAGCGCCCTGTTCGAGAACTGCGTGCTGCTTTGCGCCCAGCACATGCAACAGTATGCCGTGACCGGCCAGGCACCTGCGCCGATGCCCAGCAGGATCAGCGCCTGGTCGATCTATGACGTTTTCAGGTTCGCAGGCGATGAGCAGATGTTCGTCGCGGCAACCGGCGATGGGCAATGGGCTGCGCTGTGCAGGGTCCTGGGCCAGGAAGCGCTGCTGGACGATCCCAGCCTTGCGACCAACACGGCGCGTGTGGCGCAGCGCCCCCGGCTGCTCGCCCACCTGGCCGAGATCTTCGCCACCCTGGATGCCAGGGCGCTGGCGGTGGAACTGGAGCGCAATGGCATTCCGTTCGCGGCGATTCGTAAGCCCGAGGAACTGTTCGACGATCCCCACCTGCAGGCCAGCGGTGGCCTGGCCACGTTGCAACTGGACGACGGTTCGCATACCGAAGTGCCGTTGCTGCCACTGAGCTTCGATGGGGAGCGTTTCGGGCCTCGTCTTGCATTGGCGCGCGTGGGCGAACATACCGTCGAGGTCATGCGAGGCCTGGGGTATGACCATACCCGGATCGAGGGGCTGCAGACGGCCGGTATCTTCAGCGCCGCCAACGAGCCTGATGCCGTTTAACTGACCGGCATTGGGAAAAGGACTTTTCATCTCGAACAATTAGAAAAACCGGAGAAACCCCATGGTCACCGTTACCAACGCTTCGGCCCAGCAGGCCTCGGGCGAGGATCATCTGAAAGAGTTGCTGCTCTACCGCCGGGTGGCCTGGCGCATCGTCCCGCTGGCCATCATCTGCTTCCTGTTTTCCTATTTCGACAGGATAAACATCAGCTTCGCCAAGACGCAGATGCAGGCCGAACTGGGGCTGAGCGATACGGCCTATGGCCTGGCCGCGAGCATGTTCTTCATCGGCTACGTGCTGTTCGAGGTACCCAGTGGCCTTGGCCTGAGGAAGTACGGTGCGCCGGCCTGGATCTGCCGCATCATGATCTCGTGGGGGCTGGCGACGGCTGCCCTGGTGTTCGCGTATTCGCAATACACCTTGTACTTCCTGCGCTTTCTCATCGGGGTCATGGAGGCAGGGTTCGGCCCGGCCATCCTGTTCTACATGGCGTGCTGGTTCCCCAAGAAGCAGCTGGCCGGCATCAATGGGATCTGGTTCCTCGCCATCCCCCTCTCCGGCGCTGTCGGCGCGCCGCTCGCAGGGCTGGTGCTCAACGGCATGGACGGTTTCCTGGGGTTGGCGGGGTGGCACTGGCTGTTCGTGCTCTCCGGCCTGCCGTGCTGCCTGATGGGGCTGGTCGTGCTGTGGAAACTGGACCGGGATATCCAGTCCGCCAAGTGGCTTTCCCAGGAAGAAAAGGACCTGCTGCAAAAGAATGTGGAAGCTGGGCGTGACAAGGTGCCCGAAAGCCATTCCTCGTTCTGGAGGGTGCTGGTGACGCGCGAAGTGGCGGTTTTCGCGTTCGTGTACTTCGGCATCAAGATGGCGAGTTATGGCCTGAACTTCTGGATGCCGCACCTGATCGCCCAGTCGGGCGTCAAGGACATGCTCCATGTCGGCATGCTGACCGCCTTGCCTTACGCGGTCGCCTGCGTTGGCATGCTATGGATGACGCGGCGATCCGACCGTACAGGGGACCGCAAGTCCTACCTGATGCTGTGCATGCTGGCGTCCACGGTCGGTTACCTACTGGCTTGCTGGTTCTTCGACAGCCCGGTCATATTGATGGCGGCCCTGGTGCTCGCGACCGCAGGGTCGTTCATCGCGATACCGATCTTCTGGTGCCTGCCCCAGTCGACGTTTTCGGGCATCGCCATCGCCAGTGCCGTTGCCGCGGTGAACTCCATGGGGCAACTGAGCGGCATGATCGCCCCGGCCATGGTGGGCTTGATCAACGACCTCACCGGGCAGACGTACATGGGCATGCTGGCGATCGTGCCGGTGTTGATCGCCAGTTGCTATGTGCTGGCGCGCTATGTGCGCAATCCTGCAATGGGCTGATGCCTGCCGCGGCCAACTGGGTTCATTTGCCTTTCTTCATCGAGGTTGTATCTTTTTACTGTTCTTGAAACATCAGCGGTATTGCCAGCGACCCCGCTATAACAGCGGTTGATAATCCAACTATCGACTTATAGCGTTATCGGATAAGTCGTGTAGGGAGTGACCATGGCGAATCGACGCAAGGTACCTGGTGTTCGCAACTACGATGGCCCGGCGGGAGGCTGGGGCGCACTCAAGGCGACTGCAACGGCGGTACGAGAGCAGATGGACACGCTCAAGGCGCCTATCACCCTCATGCGCACCAACCAGCCGGACGGTTTCGATTGCCCAGGGTGCGCCTGGCCGGACAAGGAGCATCGCTCGACCTTCCAGTTCTGCGAGAATGGCGCCAAGGCCGTGACCTGGGAGGCGACCAACAAGCGCGTCACCCCGGAGTTCTTCGCCAACCACCCGGTCGCCACCTTGCTCCATCGCACGGACTACGAGCTGGAAGATCTCGGCCGGCTGACCCACCCGATGGCCTACGACCGGGCCAGCGATACCTACAAGCCGGTCGAATGGGAGCAGGCATTCGCCAGGATCGGCGAGATACTCCGTGGCCTGGAGCCGAACCAGGTCGAGTTCTATACCTCCGGCAGGGCGTCCAACGAGGCGGCCTACTTGTACCAGTTGTTCGCCAGGGCGCTGGGCACCAACAATTTCCCGGACTGCTCGAACATGTGTCACGAGCCCACCAGCGTGGGCTTGCCGCGTTCCATCGGCATGGGCAAGGGGTCGGTGTCGCTGGATGACTTCGAGTCTTGCGAGCTGGTGATCTCGATCGGCCACAACCCCGGGACCAATCATCCCCGCATGATGGGGACCCTGCACGAAGTGTCGCGACGCAAGGTGCCGATCATGGTCTTCAACCCGCTTCGCGAGCGCGCGTTGGAGCGCTTCGCCGACCCGCAGAACATGATCGAGATGGCTACCTACGGCTCCACGCGGATCGCCTCGACCTACTTGCAGGTGAAGGCCGGCGGTGATGCGGCGGCCATCAAGGGCGTGATGAAATCGCTGCTGGAGTTGGAAGACGCTGTCGGGGGTGTGCTCGACCATGAATTCATCGAGCACCACACCAATGGTTTCGATGCGCTGAAAGCCGACCTGCTGACCACCGCCTGGCCAGACATAGAACAGGCCAGCGGCCTGAGCAAGGCGCAAATGGAGAAGGTGGCTGCAGCCTATGCCAAGTCCAACGCGACCATCGTCACCTATGGCATGGGCATTACCCAGCACAACGAGGGGACGGCCAACGTCCGGTTGATCTGCGACCTGCTGATGCTGCGGGGGAATTTCGGCAAGCCTGGCGCGGGGATCTGCCCGCTGCGCGGCCACTCCAACGTCCAGGGCAACCGGACGGTGGGCATCACCGAGAAGCCCTCCGCCAGCTTTCTGCGGAAGATCGAAGAGGTATTGGGCTTCAAGCCGCCAACCGCGCATGGCCACGACGCCGTGCAGGCCATGCAGGCGATGATCGCCGGCACCTCCAAGGCACTCATCTGCCTGGGCGGCAACTTCGCCGTGGCGCTGCCTGACCCGGGCCAGTGCTTCCCGGCCATGGGCAAGCTGGACCTGAGCGTGCACATCGGCACCAAGCTCAACCGTACCCACTTGCTGGTCGCCAAGGAAACCTTCCTCTTCCCGTGCCTCGGCCGCACCGAGCTGGATGTGCAAGGGGGCGTGCGCCAGTCCATCACCGTCGAGGACTCCATGTCGATGGTCCATGCCTCGGCCGGTAAGTTGAATCCCGCCTCCGAGTTCTTGCGCTCGGAACCGGCGATCGTGGCGGGCATGGCCCACGCGACCCTGCCTGACAGCCCCGTGCCCTGGCTGGCGCTTGCCGCGGACTACGACAAGATCCGTGACCTGATCGAGAAGACCATCCCGGGCTTTGACGACTACAACGAGCGCATCCGTGTTCCCGGTGGGTTCCGCATGCCGCTGCCTGCCACGGAGCGGGTGTGGATGACACCTTCCGGAAAGGCTGAGTTCTTCGTCTTCCCAGGGCTGCATGAAGACAAGGAAGTCGATGGCGACGATGTCTTGCGCTTGATCACCCTGCGTAGCCATGACCAGTACAACACCACCATCTATGCGATGGATGACCGCTACCGCGGTGTGTTCGGCCGGCGCGATGTGCTGTTCATGAACCCGGCGGACCTGGAGGCGCGTGGCCTGGCCCATGGCGACCTGGTGGACATCGAGACGGTCTCCCATGGCAGGAAGATGCGCTATGAGCAATCACGGCCATCGAGTACAAGATCTCTGCTGGCTCGGTGGGGGCGTACTATCCGGAGGCGAACCAACTGGTGCCACTGGATTATATCGACGTGGACAGTGGCACGCCGTCGTACAAGTCGGTGCCGGTGCGGGTGATGCGTTCGGAGCCCAACTGAGCGAAGTGCTTTCGGTTGGTGGGGCAACTGCCATTAGGGCCGCTGCGCGCCCCTCGAGTTCGGCGCTATCCTGTGGGAGCCGGCTTGCCGGCGATGGGGCGCGCAGCGGCCCTAATATTTGCCAACTCGATCCAGGGGCTGGACGCTGCTCTGATATGGGCGTCGAATATATTAATGGGTCTATATTCATATAGGCATTTGCAGCTTATGAATGTTCGCAGTGTTCGTCAAATTGCTTTCTTTTAATACTTGATAAGTGTCATCTATCACTAACTTGCAATGCGTCGGAAACCCCTGTTTTTACGGGCTCATAGATAAGCCCGATCACTCTGTAGTTACTTTTGATTGGACGGAGCGCGGCAGCAAAAATAGTCTGCCGTTGTAAAGTTTTGAAGCGCACCTGGAAGTTCGCACTTCAATTCGACCTCCCTCTGCGTGCCAATCAAGGGTTACCTGATGAGCGAAGAAGAACATATTAGAACCTACAACGGGCCGGCTGCCGGCTGGGGTGCGCTCAAGAGCGTGACCAAGGCCTGGCTGGGCAGCGAGAATGCCTTCAAGAACCTGCGGGCCATGCTCAAGACCAACCAGAACGGTGGCTTCGACTGCCCCGATCGCCGATGGTAGTGTGGGGTTTCCCCATGTGAGAGTAGGTCATCGTCAAGATTCATTTCGCAAAACCCCTATCTGCGCGAGCAGGTAGGGGTTTTGTCTTTTAGTAGAGAGACCAGAGATTCGCTGGCACGTCCTCCACGACGGTCCGGCACACAGAATTTCTTGACGACCATAGAGCGTTGGCACCACCTGATCCCATCCCGAACTCAGCAGTGAAACGACGCATCGCCGATGGTAGTGTGGGGTTTCCCCATGTGAGAGTAGGTCATCGTCAAGATTCAAATCCAAAGCCCCTGTCCGCGATGCGGACAGGGGCTTTGTCTTTTCCGGCCCTACGCCATCGTCGCCTTGCGCGCTTTCCCGATCCGGCGTGCCTGCAACTTGCGCCACCAGATATAGACCCCGGTAAACGAGAGCACCGCTATCGCCACGCCCAGGATGGCGATCAGCACCTGGCCGGTCGTTCCGATGATCCGTCCACCATGGATGGGTAGCTGCAAGCGATAGAACTGTTCGCCCAAGGTCCCCTGGCCCGCTATCTCCTGGCCCAGCAAACGCCCATCGGTGCCGTGGAAGAACAGCCAAGACTTGCCGTGGGCATCGGTGTCATGCTGGCCGAAGCCGGCGCCATAGAAGTTGTACTCGAAGCTGTAGTAGAGCTCGCCGATCGGTGCGGACAACCCAAGCCTTGCCCCTTCCTCCTGGGCCCTCTGGTAGGCCTGTTGATAGGTCAGCAGGGTCACCCCCAGTTCGTTCTTGGGCATTGCTCCACGGGCCTCGTAGACGCTTGGCGCGACGGGTGAGAACAAGGATACGGCGGGCTTGAACACCTGTGCCGGCAGGTTCATCGCCACGCTGCTGATGGCGATGGGTAACAGCAGCAGCCACAGCCACAATCCGCCGGCCCTGTGGATATCCAGGTTCAGGCGATAGGCGTGCCCGCTCTTGATCTTCCAGGCGGTCGCCCATTTGCGCCAGAACGGCCGCCCGCGGGGCAGGGTGAGCAGCACGGCGATGAAGCAGTCCAGCACCCAGAGGATGGCCACCACTCCCATCAGCAGGATGCCCCAGTTGCCTGGCAGGGTCAGGCTGTAGTGCAGCTCCAGGATGAACGGCATGAAGTTCTCGCGAGAGAAGCAGCACTCGCCCCAGTAGCGCTGGCCGAGGGTCTCGCCGCTCACGGGGTCGAGATAGAACACCGTGTTCTTTTCGGCATAGGGCTGGTCAGTGCGCGGGTCGTTGCGCGGCACCATGGCCAGCAATGCGGAATGTCCGGCTTCCTGTGGATATTCCATGTACCAGACCTGCAGGCGCGGATGCTCGGCTTGCAACTTGTCCACAAGCGCGCCGGGTTGCTGCGGCGTGCCGAGCGCCGGCGCTTCATAGAAGCTGGGGTTGAGCCATTCGTCCAGCTCGTGGTGGAAAGCCAGCAGGCTGCCGGTGAGGCCAGCCAGGGCCAGGAACACAGCCGTCACCAGGCCCAGGTAGCGGTGCAACAAGACATAGCATTGACGCATCGGTCGGGACTCCAGGAAAAACGCCAGAAACGAAAAAGCCAGCACCTGGTTTCAGGCGCTGGCCTCGAGCACATGGAGGGAGTGGTCAGAACTGGTAGCTGACCGTGGCGCTGACATTGCGCTCCTCGCCCATATAGCAGTAGTTCAGGCTGGCACAGGAGGCGATGTAGCTCTCGTTGGTCAGGTTGTTGGCGTTCAGGCGCACATCCACGCCCTTGAGCCCGACCTTGCCCAGGTCGTAGCCGACCGAGGCATCGAACAGGGTGTAGGAGGGCACCTTCATGCTGTTCTCCGCATCCACCCAGCTGTAGCCGACATAGCGCACGCCGCCGCCCAGCCGCAGGCCGTCGAGCGGGCCCTGGCGAAAATCATAATCGGCCCACAAGGAGAACATCTGCTTCGGCGCCTGGGTCGGCGAGTTGCCCTTGTTGTCGAGGTTGCCCGACACCAGGCTGGGCATCGACTTGGCGTACTCGACATCGGTGAAGGTGTAGCCGCCCAGTACCCTGAGGTTGTCGGTCACCTGTACGTGGGCCTCCAGCTCCAGGCCCTGGGAGCGCACCTCGCCGACGGCGCGGTAGAACTCTTCGTCCGGTTGCTTGGACGCCAGGTTCTCTTGCTCGATGCGGAACACCGACGCCGTGAACAGGTTGTCGCTGCCCGGCGGCTGGTACTTGATGCCCGCCTCCCACTGGGTGCCCTCGGTCGGCGCCAAGGGGCGGCCGTCCTGGTCGGATACGGTGTTGGGGTTGAACGACTCGGAGTAG
This sequence comes from Pseudomonas sp. HLMP, assembly GCF_046365545.1. Lineage (NCBI taxonomy): Bacteria > Pseudomonadati > Pseudomonadota > Gammaproteobacteria > Pseudomonadales > Pseudomonadaceae > Pseudomonas > Pseudomonas sp. HLMP. The sequence continues at coordinate 197,305 of NZ_JBDLLR010000001.1, forward strand.
CTCACATACGGCGCGATGCCGTTTTCGAACAGGTAGAGCACCCCGGCGCGGGTGGTGAACTTGGAGCGATCATCGCTGACCCTGCTGTCGGTGTCGCGGTTTTCCTCGGACACCTTCACCCAGTCCTGGCGCAGGCCGAGGGAGAAGCGCCACTGGTCCAGTTCGACGAGGTCCTGCAGGTACACGCCGGTCTGCTGCAGGCGGCGCAGGTAGCGGTTTTCGCCGAGGACCTGCAAGTTGCCGTTGCCGTACTGCGGGTTGCCGGCATCCAGCGGATCGACAGTGCCATAGCGCCAGGCCACATCCGCCTTGCGCCGCTGATAGTCGGCACCGAGCAGCAGGGTGTGCTTGGCCGAGCCTGTGAAGAATTCCGCCTGGAGCATGTTGTCGACGATGAACGAATGCAGGCGCTCGTCACCGCCGGTATAGGCGCGGTTGAGGATCGTGCTGGTACTGTCTGCCCAGCCGGCCGAGTAGACCTGGTCCATCGACACGTCCGAGTCCTGGTAGCGGAAGTTCTGGCGGGCCGTGAAGACATCGTTGAAGCGATGCTCGAACTGGTAGCTGAACGACTGTTGGGTACGCTCGTAGTTGTCGATGTCCGGCTCGCCTTCGAAGAAGTGATCGGACAGGCGCAGGCCGTTACGCGGGTGCAACATGCCGTCCGCCGGGTTGCCGCCGTGATAGCCGCCATTGGGGTCGTGCTGCAGGTAGGCCTGCAAGGTCAGCGAGGTGTCCTCGCTGAAGTCGATGCTGACGGCCGGCGCGATGGCGTAGCGCTCTTCCTTGTTGTGGTCGAACTGGGTGTCGGAGGCATCCGCCAGACCCGTCAGGCGGTAGGCGATGCGCTTGTCGTCGTCCAGCGGGCCGCTGAAGTCGAAGCCCATGCCGCGCTGGCCCTGGGTACCGACCGTGGCCTGGACCTGGCGATATGGGTCGAACAGCGGTTTCTTGGTGGTCAGTGCCACCAGGCCGCCGGGCGAGCTGCGGCCGTAGAGCACGGAGGAGGGGCCCTTGAGGATGTCGATGCGCTCGAGGAAGTACGGGTCGACCTGCATGGTGCTGTAGGTGCCGTTGTCGCCCATGGACTTCAGGCCATCGACGTAGATGTTGTCCACCGAACCATCGTTGAAGCCGCGCATGGCCACGTAGTCGTAGCGGTGGGTGGCGCCGTAGGGGTTGGTCAGGACGCCCGGCGTGTAGCGCATGGCCTGTGCCACGGTCTGCGCGCCCTGGTCGTCCATCTGCTGGCGGGTCACCACCGAGACCGACTGGGATGTCTCCAGCAGCGGCATGCTGGTCTTGGTGGCGACCTGGCTGTGGGTGGCGTTGTAGCCCTCCATGCTGCCTAGCGCGTTACCCAGGGTGAAGCTGCGGATATCGGTGCTCGGCAACGATAGCGCCGCGTCTTCCGGCAAGGGATGCAGCACATAGCTGCGGCCATCCTGGCTGACAGCCTCGAGCCCTGTGCCATTGAGCAACTGGCGCAAGGCCTGGTCGGTGGAGTAGTGCCCCTGCAGGCCGGGCGACTCTAGTGCGCCAGTCAGTTGCGGGGTGCTGGACAGGGTGATGCCAGCCTGGCGGGCGAACTGGTTGAGCACATCGTCGAGGTTGCCGGCAGGGATCGCATACTGCTGGCTGACCTCGGTCGGCTCCGCGGCCTGAACCAGCAGCGGCGCGCTGCCGAGGCCGAGGGCCGTGCCGAACAGCGCGGCGCGCACCGCCTTGCCAAGGCGAGCTGAATTGAGGACAGGTCGAAAATCATTCGTACTCGCGAGGGGCAGCGAGGGCAGAGCGTCAGGCATGGAGAATATCCGTCGGGTCGAAAGGGCTGGTAGGAGTCGCTTACTGTCCTAGCCGGACGCTCGAGAAAAACCCGCCAGAAAAATCTGCAAAAAAGAGCAGACTCACCCCATCCGCTTCACCCGGACCCACCAGCGGGTGCGTTGGTGGAGCCTGACCGGCAGTGTCTGTGGCAGCAACTCCAGCAGCCCGTCGGTGTCTTCCAGGCGGAACACACCAGACAGGCGCAGGTCGGCGACTGCCTCGCTGCAGCCGAGATAGCCGTGGCGATACCGGCCCACTTCGGCGAGGAAATCGGCCAGGCGCATGTCACGGGTGACGATCAGCCCTTCGGCCCAGGCGCTGGCATCCATGGCTTGCTGCTCGACCTGCTGCGCGCCCTGGGTATCCAGACGCCAAGCCTGGCCGCTGGTGATCCACTGCAACTGGCCATGGCCAGGGCGGTGGATGGCCACTTTCCCCTGGCTGACGCTGACCCGCGTGCAATCGGCGTCCTGGCGTACCACGAAGCGTCCGTCGAAACCCTCCAGCAAGGCATCGCGGGTTTCCACCAGCAGGGGACGTCCCTGGCCTTGCAAGGCATTGCAGGTGAGCATCAGCTCGCCCTGCCTGAGACGAATGAGCCGCTGCCGCTGGTCGAAGGCCAGGTCCGCGGCGCTGCGGGTATTGAGCTGCAGCAGCGAACCATCCGGCAGTTGGAAGCTGCGGCGCTCGCCCGTGCCGGTGGCGTAGTCCGAGGTCCAGGCGTGCAATGCATCGAGGTCCTTGCCCAGCCAGGCTGCGGAGCCCACTAGAGCGACCCCGCCCAGCAGCTTCAGGGCCTGGCGCCGGTGCAAGCGACGCTGGCTGGTCTCCAGGGTCCGCAGGGCCACACCGGCGGCGGGGAGGGCGCGCAGGTCAAGGTCCTGGTGCAGGCTGAGCACCCGTTGCCAGGCCAGTTCATGTTCATGGTGGGTGCTGCGCCATTGTTCGCATTGCTGCGCCAGCGCCGGGTCGTGACCGCTTTCGCGCAGCCTCAGCAGCCAGTGGATGGCCTGCTTGACGACCTGTGGCGGGGGATGTGCTGGGCCCATTGTCTCAGCAGCCGTCTTCGTAGCGCAGCAGATAGCAGTGGTACAGCGCCTCTGCCACGTAGCGTTCCACGGAGCGCAGGGAGATGCCCATCTGTTCGGCGATCGCCTTGTGGCCCAGCCCTTCGCACTGGGCCAGCAGGAAGGCGCGGCGGACCTTGGGCTTGAGACCGTCGAGCATGTGCGCGATGCGCTCGAGCAACTCCAGCATCAGTTCGCGGGTTTGCGCTGACGGTACCTGGGCTTCCGGCAGGTGGGCCAGGGCCTCGAGATAGGCGCGTTGCAGCTCTTCGCGCCGCCAGTGATCGATCACCAGGCCCCGGGCGACCGTGCGCAGGAAGGCGCGTGGGGCGCTGAGTTCCAGCTGCTCGCGTTGTAGCAGGCGCACGAAGGTGTCCTGGGCCAGGTCCGCCGCGTCGGCGGCGTTGCCCAGTGTGCTGCGCAGCCAGTTGTATAGCCAGCCGTGATGATGGCTGTAGAGCGTGTGCACGGAGTCTCTGGAGGGCATGGAGAGGCGCTGGCGTCAAAGGGTATGAATGATAATTAGTCTCATTGTTTGCGGGCTGGCATTATTTTGCAACTGTCACTGATCGATATCGAGCCTGGGGAGACAGGGCTGCCTTGCAGCCCATCGCCGGCAAGCCGGCCGCCACAGGTACTCCACCAGGCCCGAGGGCAGTGGTGAACCTGGGAGCCGGCTTGCCCGTGATAAGGCCGGTACAGACGCACCCCATCTGTCTCATGTGGCCTGTAGCCAGCCGAGCTGCATTCAGCTCAGCAGCGTGCGCACATTCCCCATCGCCTCATCGGCAAAACCCTGCAGGAATGCCTGGAACCCAGGCAGCGCCTCGGCGCCGCCCTCCCAGGGTTCGGCCTGGATGGTCCAGGTGGCCCGGCTGTGCTGGCCATCGAGCGCCTCGACCTGCATCGCCGCCCACAGGTTGCCGATGTTCAAGCTGGTGTAGATCAGGCTCCAGGTCATGGTCATGGCTTGCTCGTCGCGTGAATTCAACTGTTCGATGACCACGTTGCCATCCTTGAACAGCTTCTTGCGTACCGAGCGCACGCCACTGCCGGTCATGTCGATGTGCGACAGCGCTGGGATGAACACCGGGAAACCGGCGAAGTTGCCGACGATGTTCCACACGCTGGCGGCCGGGGCGGCGATTTCCACGCTGGAAACCACCTGGCAGCCATGCGGATTACGGATCAGGGTATCGGGTTCGAGAACGTGCATGTCGTATTGCTCCTGTCGTGAATGAAGGGGGTCAGATGAAGCCGATGTCGCTCAGGTAGCGGCAGCCACGACGCAGCAGCTGCGGCGTCTTGGCCGGGTAGCTGGCGCCCATGCGCCGTACCCCCGCGCGGGCGTTGTGGTGCTCGATGGCGCTGATATCGCCGATGTCTTCCTCGAAGCCATCCAGGTAGAAGCCCAGGACCTCGAACAGCGCGTTGTCGCGATCGACATGGCCGAGTTGGCGCTGCCACTGTCGGATACCCACCAGCTCGAACACATGGCCCTGCGCGCGGAATGCCGCCAGGTAGTCGCGCCAGCGCAGCGGCTCGGGGTTGTGCAGGTTGAATACCCACTGCCGAGGCTGGTGGCCGCTGGCGTGGAAGGCGATGAAGCGGGCCAGGAAGTCGACCGGCATGAGGTCGAAGTCGATGTCCAGATCCGGCACCTGGCCCAGTTGCAGCGAGCCTTTGAGCATCAGCATCAGGCGATTGTGTTGGGGTTGGCAGACGCCGCTACGGCTGTCGAAGGTGATGTTGCCCGGGCGGAACAGGTTGACCCATACGCCCTGCTCACGCGCCCGTTGGAGGATCCGCTCGCCGACCCATTTGCCCAGGTTGTAGCCATTGCGGATGTAGACTGGCGGCGTCGCTGCCGGGCCTTGCTCCAGCACGCGGCCGTCACTGGACACCGCGCTGCAGGCCGAGAGGGTCGAGACGAAGTTGAAGACCTTCTTGCGCTTGCCTTCGCACAGGCGCAGGCACTCGAACAGCGGCTCGATGTTGTCGGCGGCCAGTGCCTGGTAGTCCAGCACGTGGTTGACCTGTGCGGCGTTGTGCAGCAGGGCGCCGTATTCGCGGTCCAGGTAGTCGTAGTCCTGCTGGCACAAACCCAGGCGCGGTTGGCGCAGGTCGGCCTCGAACACCCGTATGCGGCCCCGGTCCAGGGTCAGGCGATTGTCCGCCACGGCCTGGGCGAAACGTTCGGCGGCGCCCTGGCCATCGCGGCTGCGCACCAGGCAGGCCACCTCGCTGGCTCCCCAGTCGAGCAGCGCCTCGACCAGGTGCACGCCGAGGAAACTGTTGGCGCCGGTGACGATGACCTTGTGCACATCACCCAGGCACTCCACGGGTAGCACCTCCAGGCCCTGCTCGCGATTGGCGTCCTGCTCCAGGCGCACCAGGGGCGTTGCCTGGTCGCGCTCGGTACCGTCGAGCAAGGCGCCCAGGCGCTGCAGGGTCGGCTGTTCGATGAAGTGGTTGATCGCCACACCCTGGTCGAACTGCTCGCGTATCTCCAGCAGCAGGCGCGAGAGCAGGATCGAGTGGCCGCCGAGGTTGAAGAAGCTGTCGTCGATGGAAATGTCCGCCTCCGGCAGGTCCAGCAGGCCACTCCACAGGCTGCGCAGGCGTTGTTCGGTGGGCGTGCGCGGCACGACCCGATGGCTACCGGGCAGGGTGCGCGGCAATGCTTGCAGGGCGTGTCGGTCGACCTTGCCATTGGCCGTGTAGGGCATCCGCTCCAGCACCTGGTAGAACGTTGGGCACATGTAGTCGGGCAAGTGCTGCTCGGCATGGGCGCGCAGGGCCGTCTCGGCGTCTTCCCGGGCCGGTTGTGCGGTGAAGGCCAGGATCCGGCGCTGGGCGTCGATCACTACCGCGACCTGGGCGAACAGGTGACTTTCGCGCAGGCAGTGCTCGATCTCCTCCGGCTCGACCCGGAAGCCACGGATCTTCACCTGGTTGTCACGCCGGCCGCACAGTTCGATGCCATCCACGCCCCACTTGGCGATGTCCCCGGTGCGATAGGCGCGCAGGCACTGGCCGTCGGGCAAGGCCAGCTCGACGAAGCGCTGCGCGGTCAGGGCCGGGTTGTTCAGGTAGCCCAGGCCCACACCCGGGCCACTGATGTACAGCTCGCCCGGGGTCTGCTCGGGCACTGGGCGCAGGTCCTGGTCGAGGATCAGCACCTGGGTGTTGGCGATCGGTGTGCCGAGGTTGCGATTGCTGTCGCCAGCAGCGAACAGCCGGGTGGTCGCCAGTACCGTGGTTTCGGTCGGGCCGTAGATGTTGTGCATCCGGCACTGCGCGGCCAGGCGGGCGATGACCTCGGGTTCGCAGACATCGCCGCCGGTGACCAGGTGGCGCAGGCCCAGCTGCTCGTCACGGGGCAGGATGCTCAGCAGGGCCGGTGGCAGGAAGGCATGGCTGACCTCCTGGGCATGGATCAGCCGCACCAGCTGTTGCGGGTCGCGGCGCTGGTCGTCGCTGGGGATCACCAACTGCGCTCCGCAGGCGAAGGTCGGCAGGATGTCGAGCAACGAAGCGTCGAAGCCGATGGTCGAGAACTGCAGCACGCGACTGTGGGCGTCCAGCGATACGTGCTCGGCGTACCAGGTCATGAAGTGAGCAAGGTTGCGCTGGCTGAGCAGCACGCCCTTGGGCTGGCCGGTGGTGCCGGAGGTGTAGATGGCCACGCATGGCGCATCCGCCGAGGCCTTGCGCAACTGCAATGAGGGCAAGGGATGTCCGTGCGACGCGCCCAGCGTGCGTACATCCAGGCCGGGCAGCCCCGGCTGGTCCTGGCCGTCATGCAGCAGGACGCAGGCGCCGGCATCCTCGAGGATGCGCTGGCGCCGTTCGGGCGGGGTGGCCGGGTCCAGTGGCAGGTAGATGGCCGCGCAGCCGAGTACCGCCAGCAGGCTGGCATAGAGTTCGGGCGACTTGGCCATGCACACCGCGACCACTGCAGGCTGTCCATCGGCCTCCGGCAACAGGGGCAGCAAGGCGCGCTGGATACCGACGACGCGGGCATGCAACTGGTGATAGCTGTGATACTGGCCGTCACGGTTGAGGGCAGGGTGGTTGGCGAACTGGCGCAGGCGCTGTTCCAGGCCTTCCACCAGGCCTGCCCCGGCCTGCTCCAGCAGGTCGGCGCGCTGCGTGTGGTTGAACGGGTGCCGGTAGGCCAGCGATTCCAGCCACCCCAGGTCATGTTCGCGTTCTTGCAGGCCGGGGCCGACCGTGGGCGCCTGTTGCAGGTACTGGGGATTGCGGGCGAAGCGGGTGACCTGCAGGGCCAGTAGCTCGCGCAGCGCTTGCAGGGCGTCTTCACGCAGCTGCTGGCCATTGCCGGAGGCTGGCGGCTGCAGCGGCACCCACTCGATCAGGCGCTGGGTGCTGGCACTGGCGCACCAGCACAGCAGTTCCAGTCGCGGCAGTGGTTCGGCGCAACGGGCGCCCAGGCGCAGCCTGAGCAGCGGTGTGCCGCCCAAGGGCTGCCAGATGGCGCTGTCCAGCGCCAGGGTGCCGTCTTCTACCACCAGCAGTGACCTGGCCAGGGACAGGGCGTCCGGGATTTCGACCAGGGTCGCGCCGTGGCCGTGTTCGTCGAGCATCTTGGCAAGCTGGCGCAATGCGGGGCTGGTGCCCACCAGGAGTATGTCGAGGCGTCTCATGGCGGTCTCCTCAGGGCAGGTAGTCGCGCAGCGCGGTTTGCACGCAGGCCGACTCGAGCATCGAGCTGCTGCGCAAAAAGCGCAGGATGTTGCCCAGCAAGGGGTGCTGGTGGTTGATCGGGTAGGCCAGCGCCCGGGCCTCTTCGCGCAGGGCCTGGCGTACCGCCTGGCTCACCGGCAACGCATCGATCAGGCTGAAGTCGAAGGCCTGCTGGATGTCGCTGGTCAGGTACTGGCCGAGAAACACCGGCAAGACCTGCGCGATGGCCTCGCGATCGGCCTGCGGCGCGGCCTGCCAGTAGATACGCGCCAGGCGTGCCCAGAAGCTGGAGTGACGTCCTTCGTCGAGCAGATGGTCGGCCATCAGCCCCTTGACCGAAGGCTTGACCGTGTCGTCGCGGGCGAAGGCGGCGACATCGTCGGTCAGGGTGTTCTCGGCGATGCCCACGCAGATCAATTCCATGGCATCGCGCAACGCCACTGGCACCTGCGCCAGCGCCGCGGGGATGGCGCGGCTCAGCTCGATCTCCCGAGGCAGGTCGATCGGTTCGATGCCAGTCAGGGCGATGGTCTGCTGCAAGAAGTCCATGGCCACCAGGGCGTGGTAGTCCTCGTCCACCACCACGGTCATGGCGTCGTAGCGGCAGGCGAAGGGGAACGGCACGGCGAAGCGGTCCTTGGCGATGCGCCGGGCCGTGCGGTCGACGATCTCGGTTTCGAAGATCACCACGTCGTTGATGAACTTGTAGAGGCTCTGCACCAGTACGAAGTCGCGCAACTGCGGGCATTCGCGTTGGAAGGTGGCGCCGAGCACCAGGGGCTGGCGGCTCAGCGGATAGATGAGCCGTTGATCGTCTTCCACCCGCCGGCGTGGCCGGGTACGGATGGTCGCGCGTTCTTCCCAGGCCTCGGCGAAGGAGCGGTATTCGTGGGCTTTCATGGCGCGACCTCGGCGATTTCCGCCTGCAGGGCGGCACGCAGCCGGTCCCACAGGGCCATGCGGCTGTCCACGGCGGCGATGGCCGCCTCGTAGACCTCTTGCTGACGCTGCGGATCGTGCGCGACCAGTCGTGCCAGCAAGTGCTCGGCCGCCGGGCCGTGGTCCTCGGCGTCGACCTCGATGTGCCGTTGCAGGTAGTAGCGGAAGGTTGGCGCCTGGTCGCTGCCGATGCCCCAGGCGTCGAGGATCTGCTGGAACATCGTCGGGATCACGCTTTCCCGGCCATGCAGGAAGGCGGCGGCGACGCGATGGGCAGGCGCCTGCAAGGCGACCTGCAGGGTGTCGCTGACGAAACGCCGGGCCGCTTCGCTGGCGCCTGCGCGCTGCAAGGCCGTGGCAGGGTCGACGCCTTGTTGCTGCAGCTCGATGAAGCGTTCGATGGCCTGGGTGCTGGCGCCGACTTCGCGCATGGCGTCCAGGTACAGCTCGAAATGGCTGTAGTGGCCTTGGCCCAGACGGTCATCGGACTCCTCGCCCAGGACGATCTCGTTGATCAGCCTGGCAGCGGCCGGGTCGGCCGGCGGCAGCCAGGGCAGGCTGACGCAGGTCAGCTCCCGTTGCAGGCGCTTGGTCAGCGACATGAAGTCCCATACGGCGAATACATGGGTTTCCATGAAGCGGCGCAAGGTATCCAGCGAGTCGATTTCGGAAAATAGCGGGTGCCTGGAAAGTTCGGCTTTCTTGTTGGAAAGTGTGCTCTTCAATGTGCTCATGGCAAATGTCCATAACGAGGTGGCATCGGGTGGATTGTTCCTGCGTGTCGAGCGTCGACGTTTATTCAGGCGAGCGAATGCCTCGATTGAAGTTTCGATGCTGAGCGATATGCAGAAGGCCTGCAGGGCATGAGCGCCTTGGTTTCAGGGTGCATGGCTGCTGGCGTTTGAAAAGTTAGAGCAAACTTAAAGTTGTGCGCAATCGTTTTTTTGATATTTTTATTTTTCCAACTTTATTGGCGAAAAGAGCGTCTCGATAAAACTTCTGGAAAGTTTTATTGGGCACGAGTGTACTCCCTCCGATAAATAAGATCGGAAAAACTTAAAAGAGTGAATGCCTCACTCGGGAGCACTGGTGAACTGGGATATGGGGTATTCGACTATCGAGGGGGCGGCTGATGCTTTTCGGCGCGTGCCCCGGTGGCAGACTCCTTCTGCAGGTGGGAGAAAGGCGAACGATCCGGCCTGCCAGATGGCGATCAGCGACCGTTGCCGGCCCTAGAGTGTGCCGAAACGGCTGGGGGTGCCATGGTCAATGGCAGAAAGGCGGGGGAGTCGTAGGAGTGGGCAAGCGCCAATGCTGGTCGCAGCCACCATTCGGGGCTGCGAAGCGGCCCAGGAGGACAACGTGCCAAGCCCCACACCGGGGGCGTTCGTCAGTTGGCCGGCTGCTTGTCGAGGTAGTTCCTGATGGTGCGCGCCGCATTGTTCAGGTGGCGCTCCAGGACCCTGATGGCTTCGTCCACCAGTTTGTCGCTGGCCGCATCCGCCAGGGCGATATGGTCGTCCTGGGTCAGCTTACCCAGCCCCATCGAGGACAGGTGGAAGCGCAGGAAGCGTTCCTCCTCGTTGAGTTCCACCTCGATCATGCGCAGCAGCTTCTGGTTCTTCGCCTTGCTGTAGAGCGCCATGTGGAACAGGCGATTGAGACGCCCGATCTCGGCATGACGGGTCTCATGTTCCAGCTGATGGATATAGCCGCGGGCGAGGGCGATGTCGCTGGCATCGAGCAGCGGGATCGACTGACGCAGGGCCTCGGACTCCAGGAGCACGCGCAGCGCATAGGTGTCGACCGCATCCTCGCCGATCAGCGGCGCGACCACCGCTCCCTTGTGCATGACCACCTGCAGCAGCGATTGCGCCTCCAGTTGACGCAGCGCCTCACGCACCGGCATGCGGCTGACGCCGAACAGCGTGGCGATCTCCTGCTGGCGCAGGGCGGTGCCTGGCGGCAGACGGCCGTCGAGAATGGCGCTGCGCAAGCGTTCCTCGATCACGCTACGCGCCAGATGCGGTGGTACCTGTTCGCTGCCCAGCACAGTACTCAGGAGTCTGGTTTTCTCGGCCACGCGGGGTCTGCCTCGATGATGTCCAAGATTGGATCCAATTAAACTAGTTATTCGCGAGAGGGGTGTCAAACTGTCACGATGACAAGCACGCCACGTGCCAGGAACGTGCAGCTATCGTGAAGGAAGTCGTTGGTCAAAGGAAGCCGTACATTCCCTTCGATGGTTGGGAAATTCATCCCACCTCGTTCGTCGAGCAGTGATTGTACGGTGCCATTGTCTTTTCGTCCCCCAGGCAGCACCATCGCTGCTTTCGATTGGTCTGAGCAGGTCTTCGCAGTGGCGATACCCCGGATGCTCACACTGGCCGCACGGCGTCTCGGCCTGGCCCTGTTGCTGGGTGGCCTGCTGCTGGGCGGCCTGCGTGCGGAATGGGACTTTTCCCAGATCAGCCGGCGTGCGCAGGGGCTCTATGGCCCCCTTGGCCCTGGCCAGGCACGCATCGATGCCTGGCAGGCGCTGTTGTCCACCCACGGGCAGGGCAGCGAGATGGCGCGCCTGCAGGCGGTCAACCGCTTCTTCAATCAGCAGCTGCGCTACGTCGAAGACATCGACCTGTGGCGTGAAGTGGACTACTGGGCCACGCCCATCCAGGCGTTGCTCAAGGGGGCCGGCGATTGCGAGGACTACGCCATCGCCAAGTATTTCAGCCTGCGGCGCATGGGCATCCCCCGCGACAAGCTGCGCATCACCTACGTCAAGGCGCTGCAGCAGAACCGGGCGCACATGGTCCTGACCTATTATTCAAGCCCACAGGCCCAGCCGCTGGTCCTCGACAGCCTGATCGACGCCATCCGGCCGGCCAGCGAGCGTACCGACCTGTTGCCGGTGTATGCCTTCAACGGCGAGGGCCTGTGGCTGACCGGTGCCTCCGGCAACCGGAAGGTCGGCGACACCAAGCGCCTGTCCCGCTGGCAGGATGTGCTGAAGAAAATGCAGGCCGAAGGGTTCCCGGCCGAACCGGTCTACTGAAGGAGCACAGATGTCATTGTTCAAACAATTGCTGCTTGCCATTTGCCTGTTCCTGGTGGTCGCCTTCAGCGGCAGCTTCGTGGTCAGCCTGGAAAGCTCGCGCAGTCAATACGTCAACCAGTTGCGCTCCCATGCCCAGGACGCGGCGACCGCGCTGGCCTTGTCGCTGACGCCGAATATCGATGACCCGGCGATGGTCGAGCTGATGGTCAGTTCCATTTTCGACAGTGGCTACTACGCGAGCATCAGGGTCATCGACCTGGGCTCCAACGCCGTGCTGGTGGAGCGCCATGCCGAGCCTGACCGTGATGGCGTGCCGGCCTGGTTCGTCCGCTTGATCGGGCTGGAGGCGGCCGCTGGCGATGCCATCGTCAGCCGTGGCTGGCAGCAGGCGGCGCGGGTCGAGGTGATCAGCCACCCGATGTTCGCCCTGGCCAAGCTCTGGCAGGGTGCGCTGGGCAGCCTCGGCTGGCTGCTGCTGTGCGGTGCGCTCAGCGCAGCCCTCGGTGCCCTGTTGCTGCGTCGCCAATTGCGGCCGCTGGACTACATGGTCGCCCAAGCCCAGGCCATCGCCCGCCGCGAGTTCCTCAGTGCGCAGCAGCTGCCGCGCACGCCGGAGCTGCGCCGGGTGGTGCTGGCGATGAACCAGATGGTCGAGAAGCTCAAGGCGCTGTTCACCGAACAGGCCGAGCGCAGCGAGAAGCTGCACGCCGAGTCCTACCAGGACAGCCTCACGGGGCTCGCCAACCGGCGCTATTTCGAGATGCAACTCAATGCCCGGGTCAGCCACCCGGAGGAGGCGCGCGCCGGTTACCTGCTGTTGCTGCGTGTCCAGGACCTTACCGGCCTCAATGCCCGCCTGGGCGGCCCGCGCACCGACCAGTTGCTGCAGGCGGTGGGTGAACAACTGCTGAGCACCTGCGCGAGCTACCCACAGACCAACGACCTGATCACCCGCAGCCGAGGTGGCGAGTTCGCCGTGCTGGCGCCGGGCATGGTCCACGATGAAGCCGTGCAACTGGCCCAGGCCCTGGAGGCCAGCCTGCAGAGCCTGCACACGACTGGCGCCAGCGACGTCGACCCGGTCGCCTGCATCGGCCTTGCGCCCTATAGCCCCGGCGATGCGCCGCATGCCCTGCTCACGCTGGCCGACGAGGCCCTGGCGCGTGCCGAAAGCCAGCCGGAGCCAGGCTGGGTCTGCCTCGAGCAGGGCATCGCGGTCCAGGCCGCCGACAGTCATCATGCCTGGCACACGCGGCTCGACCAGGCCTTGGCCAAAGGGCAGTTCGAGCTGTTCTTCCAACCCGTGGTGGACAGCCAGGCGCCTGGGCGGGTGCTGCACTACAAGGTCGTCTCGCGGCTGCACATCGAGCACGACGAGACGTTGGCCGCCGGCCGCTTCCTGCCCTGGCTGGAGCGCTTCGGCTGGATGCCACGCCTGGACCTGCTGGTGCTGGAAAAGGTGCTCGGGCACCTCCAGGGTCATGACCAAGCCTTGGCGTTGAACCTGTCGGCCGCGACCCTGGCCGACGACAAGGCGCTGCGGCGGGTCTATGAGCTGCTGGGCCAGAACGCCGCGCTGGGGCCTCGGCTGACCTTCGAGATTGGCGAAGAGCAATTGCCGGAGCAGGACTTCCTCGAACACCTGACCCGACGCCTGCGCAGCCTGGGCTTCGGCCTTGCATTGCAGCGCTTCGGTGGCCGCTTCAGCATGATCGGCAACCTCGCCCACCTGGGGCTTGCCTACCTGAAGATCGACGGCAGCTACATCCGCAACATCGACCGGGAGCAGCACAAGCGCCTGTTCATCGAGGCGATCCAGCGGGCGGCGCACAGCATCGACCTGCCGCTGATCGCCGAGCGGGTCGAAAGCGAAGGGGAGGTGCAGGTGCTGCGGGAGATGGGGGTGCAAGGTATCCAGGGGCAGTGGGTCGGCGAACCTGCGCCTTGGCGCTGACCGGGGGAGGGCCCTCTGCCTGGCAGCGCAGCCAGCGTTGTACGGACAAGCCCGCTCCTCCAGTCGTCAGATCAAGCCGCCTCCCTCATCTTCCTCGATCAGATTGTTCAGCCCACCCAGCGCCTTGCGCGCCGAGGAGCGGCTGAGCAGCTTGGCCTGGGCATCGGCGGGCAGGTCGGTGATGCTGATCACCCCCTTGGTGGTCAGTACCTCGATGAGGTCCTCGAGCACGCGGATCATGTCCAGGTCGCTCTGCTTGAGCTGCCGGAGGCTGTTTTCCACCACGTCGTCGGCGAACCACGCCTGGACCCGGGCATCGTCAGCCGGGAGGATTTCCGTGTACCCGGCATACGGGGCAGCCTCTACCCGCAGCAGCTGACCCGCGGCGTCGCGTTGCACGTAGAACATGGCGTCGATCCTCGTCTGGTTGCCCCTTCATCGTAGGCAGCATAGGCAAGGATCCCAAGACCTGTTGCGCTGGCCTAACAAATGTCATCTTGACATTATTTTTTCAGACTGCTGTAGAATTGACGTAATTCGCAAGATTCTTTCTTTTATGATGTTTTTTTGACGCTTTTCTGCGTCAAAAATCTTGCCCCCTTTGACCCTTCAGGCGAGCGACGCCTGCCGCAATCGGTAGGCGTCGCTCCCGAATTTTTAGAGTCACGGTTTTGGCGAAAAATATTCTCTCTTCAGCCATACCCGGCCTTGATGCCGAGCATGGCCAGTTCCATGAGCAGGGTGTGTACTGGCTGGCGTGCGATATGGCCGAAGATGCCGCCATGGTCTGCCGTCAGGTCGTCAACGCCATGGCAGAGGACGCCAAGGCCGCCTTCATCAGCGATGCGCGAGGTATGCGTGAAGTGCTGGATGCGCTCGATCCGGATCTCGGCCCGGGCGAAATGGCGTTGTATGAGGCCGACCGGCAAGCCGCCCTGCACCTGGCCGAGGACTTGTCCCGCATAGAGGCGTCCGGGCGGCTTGTTCTTGCCTTCCTGCCTGCGGCTGTCTGGGAGGGCGGGGACATAGGCCAGTGGTGCCACGAGGTCCGAGACCGCGTGCGCGACACTGGGGCAGTCCTGCTGGTGGTCAGCGAAGGCCAGAGTGTCTGGCTGGTCGAGCAATTGAGAGCGCACAACCAGAATCTCGATGGCATGGCGCAACTGTATCGCGGCCAGGGTGGCATGCGTTACCTGCTGCATTTCTGGAGCAATGCACTGGGTGTCGTCGGTACCGAGGATGTCGAACTCACCCATGATACCGGTGGTTTCGCACTGGCTGGCCGTCCTCATTCGCTGGGCAGGACCGGGGGCGATGAACTGCTTTGCCTGGCGCAGCGCAAGGTTCTGGAGGGCGCACCGGCCTTCTCCGAGCATTGGCAGTTGTTCGACAGTGTTTCCGAACTTGGCGTCAGGGCCGGCGTGGCAGTATCGGCGACGGTGATCTTCGCCATGGAGGGTGGGCAGCGGCTCGACATCCTGGCCCAACAACTCCATACCCTGCGCCAGTTGCGCGGCAATGCGTTGAAATTGGTGGTCCGCGAGATGGCGCCCACCTTGCGATACCAGGACGAGCAACTGTTGCTGGCATGTGGCGCCAGCCTGATCGTGCCCTTCGGTGCCAGCCTGTCGCGCTTTCTGACGCAGGTCGACAGCATTCAGGGTTATGCCTGGCGCCGACGCCTGCCCAGCGATTTCGAGGCACTGCTCACTCGGCTGAGGCCGCTACCGGTGTGTGGCCTTGTGGCGCCGCGGGTGTTCGCCGAGGCGGTACAGCAGATGTGGCAAGGCCGGCGCAATGGCGAGATCGTCCATCAGTTGCTGGTGTTGCGCCCTGCACCCGGCTTGTCGCCGTTGCAGGCCTGCTCGCGTAGCCTGTTCCGCCGCGATGGCGATATCGCGTGCATCGCCGATGGCGTGTTGTACCTGTTCCTGTTCGCCTGCCGGGCGGAGGGTGTCGAACAGGCGTTGGACTATATCTTCCAGTTGTCCTGGCGGGAGCTCTTCATCGGCCAGGAGCTGCTCGATGACCTCGGTGCCTTGGAAGCCCCTGCATTTCTCGACGAGACCGTGCCGGAATCGCCAAGCGTCGAGTCGGCCAGCATGCCGCTGTCGCAGGTACGCCCGGCGCTGAACCCCCGGCGGATATCGCTGCAGCAGTGGGAAGCTGCATGAATTTCTCGCAACTGCTGCAGGTCATGGCCATCACCGCGCTGGTCACATTGATCCTGGTGCTTTCCATCCTGCACCTGAAGACCCTGATCCAGGGTTGGCTCAAGCACCGCCTGGCGCCCCGACGCCTGAAGGCCCTGGGCGTGCGTAGGCGTGGGGAGAGCCGGCATGAATAGCCCGGCATCGATCGCCAACCCGCTGGCCCGTTGGCCGGGGCTGGGCCTCTGGAACCTGTATTTCCTGGCGAAGTTCCTCATGCTCGGTGCAGGCTTGCTGGATTTCCAGGCATTGCCCAACCTGCTCTTCGCCGCGTTCTTGCTGGTGCCGCTGCCATGGCGCTGGCTGCGCATCGGGCGACAGCTGCTGGCGGTGCCGATCGGGATCGTGCTGTTCTACCAGGACACCTGGCTCCCGCCGTTCCAGCGGCTGCTGGCACAGCCGGGTGTGTTCGACTTCACCGCAGACTACCTGCTGGAGCTGCTGGGCCGCTTCATCAACTGGAACCTGTTGGGCACCCTGCTGCTGTTGGTAGTGGCTTACTTTTACCTGCGTCACTGGTTGCGCCTGAGCACCCTGAGCCTGGCCGGGCTGTTGTGGCTGGCCGCGAGCGGGTTGTCATCGATCGCGCCGGTCGTCTCACGGCAGGCGACGGCCGAGGTCACCACGCAACAGGCAACTGTTACGGTGGCCGACAACGCCACCCTCGATGCCAAGCTGAAAAGCTTCTTCGACAGCGAGCGCCAGCGTGCCACCCTGTTCCCGGCTGCAAGGCCCGACGAGCAGCCCTTCGACCTGTTGGTGATCAACGTCTGTTCGCTCGCCTGGGATGATCTCTCGACCGTAGGCCTGCACGACAACCCGCTGTTCGCACGCCTGGACGTGATCTTCGAGCAATTCAACTCGGCCACCTCGTACAGTGGGCCGGCGGCCATTCGCATGCTGCGCGCCAGCTGTGGCCAGGCCTCGCACGACATGCTGTACCAACCGGCGCCCGAGCAGTGCCTGCTGTTCGAGAACCTCGCCAGGCTGGGCTTCGAGCGCGAGACACTGCTCAACCACAGCGGGCATTTCGATGGCTTCCTGGGCGATATCGTCAACCAGCGCATGCCGCAGCCGGCGTTGACCAATGCCGACTTTCCCCGCGCGCTGGTCGGCTTCGATGGCTCGCCGATCGCCAGTGACCTGGCTGTCCTGCAGCGCTGGTGGGAGCGCCGCCTGGCTTCCGGTGAGGCGCATGTCTCGCTGTTCTATAACACCATCAGCCTGCATGACGGCAACCGGGTAGTGATGGCCGATGGGGGCACGCGTGCCGCCGACTACGGTAGCCGGGCGAACCGCCTGTTCGATGAGCTTGGCAAGTTCCTCGATGAGTTGCAGCGCAGCGGCCGGCGTGTCGTTGTGGCGATCGTGCCGGAGCATGGCGCGGCGCTGCATGGCGACCGCATGCAACTGCCCGGCATGCGCGAGATCCCTACGCCGTCGATCACCCACGTGCCGGTGGGCCTGAAGTTCATCGGCATGGGCCAACCCGATCGCCGCGAGCCGCTTCGCGTTGCGGCGCCCTCCAGCTACCTGGCCCTGTCCGAGCTGGTGTCCCGGATCTACGCCAACCAGGGCGCCGGGCAAACGCTGGACGTGGCCGGCCTGCTCGAGGGCCTTCCCACCACCGAGCACGTGGCTGAGACCTCCGGTGCACAGGTAATGGATTTCCAGGGCAGCACCTACATGCGCCTGCAAGGGCAGCGTGACTGGCAGCCATTACCCAAGGAGAGCAATCGATGACGAGCAAAGCCGACCCGGCCAACCGTAGCGATGACATCACCCGGCTGCGTCAGCACCTAGGCCTGCCAGAGCTGCATTACCAGGACATCTCCATGATGGTTGGCGTGCGCCAGGCGCTGGAGCGTTGGCCACTGCTGGGCGAAAGCTGTACGCGGGCGCTGGGTGAACTCGGCAACCCAGCAGCGCCCGCTCCCAAGGCGACCGTGCCATGACCAGCCTTGCACTGCACGGGCTGCGTGGTGGCCTGGGTCGCAGCGCCCTGCTCGCTGCCCTGGGATATGCCCTGCGGGAACTGGGTGAGCGGGTGTTGCTGGTCGACCTGTGCCCGGACAACCTGCTGGGGCTGCACTTCAACCTGCCGCTCGCTGGCGGTGACGGCTGGGCGTGTGCCGAGTTGGATGGGCGACCGTTCGACGATCCGGTGTACGAAGTGCTCGACGGCTTGTGCGTGATGCCATTCGGCGATCTCGACGAAACGGCCCACGCCAGCCTGGCAGGCAAGATCACGCCCGGTGCCTGGCGTCCACGCCAGGCACAATTGGCCCGGCACTTCGACTGGGTGCTGTTCGACCTGCCCATGGCTGGCCCGTTGAGTGCCCTCGAAACGGACGTGCGCGTGCTGGTCGCCGAGGCCGAGATGGCCAGCCACGTACTGCTGGGGCGTCGGGCGCTGGAGCGCTACGACTTGTTGCTGGTCAACCGTTTCGACCCGGCCAGCCGCTTGCAGAGTGATGTGCTGATGGTCTGGCGCAGGCTCTACCACCGCCGCCTGCCCTTGCAGGTGGTGCACCGTGACGAGGCCTTTGCCGAGGCATTCGCCAGCAAGGCGCCGGTCGGGCACTACGCGCCCCAGAGCCTGGCCACCCGTGACGTGCAGAGCCTGGCCGTGCGCTGCCTGACGAGGCGGCAGTCATGAAGCTGTCGCCTTCGAATCCCTACGGCTACTTCATCGCTCAAGGCGCAAGCTGGCCAACGGCCTTGCTGTTCACCTTGGGCACGTGGCTCGCTTTTCTCCTGTTGCGCCTGGAGTCGCCAGCCTGGCAGGCGCTGCTGGCTGACCGTCGGCGGCTGTTCCCGCAGGTGGCCGGCAAGCGGCCGACCCTGGGTGACCCGCTGCGCCTGCTGATCCAGGGTGCCTGGCTGCTCATCCGGCGTGAGCCGAGGCCACGCAGCCCAGGCCTCCTGGCGCGTGCCGGGCAGGCCCTGGGTGGCATCGCCGGTGGCTTGGCCAGACGTGTGCGTTCGTACCATGCGTGCCTGATCGAAGGATTGCAGCAAGTGCCCAGGCGCATGCGCACCAACGCCTTGCAACGCGAGGCGGCCCAAGGCCTGCAACGCCTGAGCGTTGGCGCCCGACGGCTGTTCTATACGGTGCTCACCTTGTGCGCACTGGCGTTGGCGCTGCTGTGCGTGACCGAGCCGTTCGGCTATCTGGCGCAGTTGGTGTTCATCTTGCTGCTATGGGGCATCGCCCTGCTGGTGCGCCACATGCCTGGCCGCTTTCCGACACTGATGCTGATCGTGCTGTCGACGATCATTTCCTGCCGCTACCTGTGGTGGCGCTATACCTCGACACTGAACTGGAACGACACCACGGACCTGGTCTGTGGGCTGATCCTGCTGGTTGCCGAGACCTATTCCTGGTTCGTGCTGATCCTGGGGTATATCCAGACCTGCTGGCCCCTGGAGCGCAAGCCGGCGGCCCTGCCGGCCGAGCCTTCGCACTGGCCGACGGTGGACCTGATGATCCCCACCTACAACGAGGACCTCGCGGTGGTGCGTACCACCGTGCTCGCGGCCCTGGGCCTGGACTGGCCGAGGGAGCGCCTGCGTATCCACCTGCTCGACGACGGACGCCGGGAAGCCTTCGCCGCCTTCGCCGCCGAGGTAGGCGTCGGCTACATCACCCGGCCAGACAACAAGCACGCCAAGGCCGGCAACCTCAACCATGCCCTGGGCGTCACCGATGGCGAACTGGTTGCGATCTTCGACTGCGACCATGTGCCGGTACGCTCCTTCCTGCAGATGACGGTCGGCTGGTTTCTCAAGGACCCGCGTCTGGCGCTGGTGCAGACGCCCCACCATTTCTTCTCGCCCGACCCGTTCGAGCGCAACCTGGGGACCTTCCGCCGCCGGCCCAACGAAGGCGAGCTGTTCTACGGCCTGATACAGGACGGCAACGACATGTGGAACGCCGCCTTCTTCTGCGGCTCCTGCGCCGTGCTGCGACGCAGCGCCCTGGAGAGCATCGGCGGTTTCGCCGTGGAGACCGTGACCGAGGACGCCCATACCGCCCTGCGCCTGCATCGCCAGGGCTGGAACTCAGCCTACCTGCGTATCCCACAGGCTGCCGGGCTGGCCACCGAAAGCCTGTCGGCGCATATCGGCCAGAGGATCCGCTGGGCACGCGGCATGGTGCAGATCTTCCGCACCGACAACCCGCTGTTCGGCCGTGGCCTGAGCCTGTTCCAACGGGTCTGCTACGCCAACGCCATGCTGCATTTTCTGGCGGGCCTGCCACGGCTGGTGTTCCTCACCGCGCCACTGGCATTCCTGTTCCTGCATGCCTACATCATCTACGCACCGGCGCTGATGATCCTGCTCTACGTACTGCCGCACATGATCCATGCCAGCCTGACCAACGCCCGCATGCAGGGCAAGTACCGGCAGACCTTCTGGGGCGAGGTCTACGAGACGGTACTGGCCTGGTATATCGCCCGGCCCACCACGGTCGCCCTGCTGGCGCCGAAGAAGGGCACGTTCAACGTCACAGCCAAAGGTGGGTTGATGGAGCAGAGCCAGTTCGACTGGCGTATCGCCCGGCCGTACCTGTTGTTGGCAGTGCTCAATTTCGCGGGCCTCGGTTTCGCCGCCTGGCGCTTGTTCACAGGCCCGGTCGATGAGATCGGCACGGTCATCGTCAGTTCGCTCTGGGTGATCTACAACCTGCTGATCATCGGCGCGGCGGTGGCCGTGGCGGCCGAGGTTCGCCAGGTGCGCCGCGCACATCGGGTACGGATGCACCTGCCGGCCGCCTTGGTCCTGGACAACGGGCACGCCTACCCGTGCACCTTGGTGGACTACTCCGATAGCGGCATCGGCCTGGAGCTGGGCGATGGCCTGGCACCCATGCCTGGCGAGCGGGTGCGCCTGCTGCTCAGCCGTGGCGAGCGTGAGTTTGCCTTCGGTGCACGGGTCAGCCGCCGTGTTGGCCGGCACCTGGGCCTGACCTTCGATGCGCTGGATGTGCAACAGCGCATCGACCTGGTGCACTGCACCTTCGCCCGCGCCGATGCCTGGCTGGGCTGGCAGGAGCAGCACCAGCCCGACCGCCCGCTGCGCAGCCTGGTCGATGTCCTGAAACTGGGCGGTGTCGGCTACCTGCAGTTGCTCGAGCACGTCCCGGCCCGCCTGCTGGGGCCCCTGCAACCCCTGGTCCTGCTGGTGCGCTGGCTGGCCAGTTTCATGCCGCGTACCCCGCGCCCACTCCCTTCCACGAACCTTCTGACCCGAGACGCATCATGACCCGTTACTGCGCACATGCCTGGGGCATGGCGATGGCGCTGCTCGCCTCCGTGTTCCAGGTAACCGCTGCCGCGACCCCGGCCACCCTCGATGCGCCTGCCGAGCCGATGGTACCCAACTGGCCTGTGTCGAGGACGTTCGAGCAGCTTGGGCACCCAGCCGATACGTTGTTGCTCGGCGTGCGCAACAACGAGCAGGTCGAGTTCGGCGTGCGCCGCGATCGGCTGGCCACCGAGGCGCTCCTGCAACTGGACTACACCCCGTCGCCAGCACTGTTGCCGACCCTGTCGCACCTGCGGGTCTACCTCAATGACGAGCTGATGGGCGTGCTGCCAGTGGAGAAGGAGCAGCTTGGTCAGCGCGTGCAGCGCCAGTTGCCCCTCGACCCCAAGCTGATCGGCGATTTCAACCGGGTGCGCCTAGAGTTCGTGGGTCACTACACCGACATCTGCGAAGACCCTGCACACAGCGGCTTGTGGCTGAACCTCAACCGCAAGAGCGAGGTCCGCCTGCGCGAACAGGCGCTGGCGATGGAAAACGACCTGGCCTTCTTCCCGCTGCCGTTCTTCGATGCTAGGGATACCGGCAAGGTCGACCTGCCGGTGATCTTCGCCGCGACCCCGACCCTCGGCGAGCAGCGTGCCGCTGCGATCCTGTCTTCGTACTTCGGCAGCCAGGCCGGCTGGCGCAAGGCGACCTTCCCGGTGCTCTTCGATCGCCTGCCAGTCGCTGGCGAGCGGCCGAAACCGGCCATCGTCTTCGCCAGCAATGAACGCCGTCCCTCGTTCCTGGCCGATTACGAGCGGTTTCCACGCGTGGATGGCCCGGTGGTGCAGATGATCGACCACCCGCAAGACCCTTGGAGCAAGTTGCTGCTGGTACTGGGCCGCGACGACGCCGACCTGGTCAAGGCCGCCTCGGCGCTGGCGGTGGGCAACGAACTGTTCCGCGGCGCCCGGGTGGCGGTCGAGCAGATGAGCGAGTTGCAGCCACGCAAGCCCTACGATGCACCGAACTGGACCCGCACCGACCGCCCCGTTCGCTTCGCCGAATTGCTCGACTACCCCCAGCAACTGCAGGTCAGTGGCTTGCAGCCGAGGGCGATCACGCTCGATGTGAACCTGCCGCCGGACCTGTTCGTCTGGCGTAACCAGGGTATTGCGCTGCGCACCTTGTATCGCTATACACCGCCAGCGGTCACCGACGAGTCGCGCCTGAGCATCAGCGTCAACGACCAGTACATCACCAGCATGCCGCTGGTCGGTAACGATCGCCGTGGCGGCACGCTGGAAGAGCTGCGCCTGAGTGTCCTGTCCAGCGACAGCACCGCGCTGAGCGAGCAGGCGCTGGTACCTGCGCTGAAGATCGGCGACCGCAACCGCCTGCGTTTCGACTTCAGCTTCGCCAGCAAGCTCGGCAGTGCCCAGCGCGATCACTGCCAGACCTCCTTGCCGGTGGACGTGCGTGCAGCCATCGACGAGAACTCGACGATCGACCTCTCCGGCTACCACCACTACATCGCCATGCCCGACTTGCGTGCCTTCGCCCGCAGCGGCTTCCCTTTCAGCCGCATGGCCGACTTGTCCGAGACGCTGATCCTGATGCCCGCCAAGCCCACGCCGATGCAGGTGGGGACCTTGCTCGACGTGGTGGCGGGTGTGGCCGGCCATGTCGGTTATCCGGCCCTGGGCGTACGCATTGTCGATGACTGGAAGCAGGCCAGCACCGTGGATGCCGACCTGTTGGTGATCGGCACGTTGCCGCAGGCGCTGGGCCAGGAGCGCAACCTCGGCCTGCTGCTCGATGCCCAGCGTGATTGGCTGTTGCAAGGGCGTGCGTCGGGGCTCCCTGGCAGCTACCGCTTCGACACCGCATCGGTATTGCCCAGCAGCCGCGTGGACGTCAGTGCCCAGGCGCCGATCGCCGCGATCACCGGGCTCAAGTCACCGTTCCATGAGCAACGGAGCGTGGTCGCACTGTTGGCCAATACCGACGCCGACCATGCGCTGCTGCGTGATGTCCTTGGCGATGTCGGCAAGCTCGACGCCGTGGCGGGCTCGGTCACCCTGGCGCGCAGCAGTGGGGTGAGCAGCCAGTTCGTCGGCGAACATTATTTCGTCGGCCAGCTGCCCTGGTGGCTGCTGCTGTGGTTCCACCTGTCCGAGCACCCGGTGCTGCTTGCACTTGTCGCTGCCGTCAGCGTGGTGCTGTTCGCCTTCTTGCTGTGGCGCGCGCTGCGTTGGGCCGCCCGGCGCCGACTGGGCGAGGCAGGCTGAACATGCGGCGGCTTGTGCTACTGCTTTTGGCGCTTGCCCTGCCCACGGTCGCCGGTGCAGCGCCAACCTGCGCATGGCCGGCCTGGGAGCGCTTCAAGACGGCGCTGGTGAGCGGGGACGGGCGGGTCATCGCCCCCAGTGACGCGCGCCTGATCACCACCTCGGAAGGGCAGAGCTACGGCCTGTTCTTCGCCCTGGTGAACAATGATCGGGCGACCTTCGCGCAGTTGCTGCGCTGGACCACCAACAACCTGGCCCAGGGTGACCTGGCCCGTCATCTGCCGGCCTGGTTGTGGGGACGCGACGCCCAGGGGCAATGGCAGGTGCTCGACGCCAACAATGCCAGCGATGCCGACCTGTGGATCGCCTACAGCCTGCTCGAAGCCGGCCGACTGTGGCAGGCGCCCGGCTATACCCAGCTCGGCCAGCACCTGCTCTGGCGCATCGCCGCCCAGACACTGCGCAAGCTGCCCGGCCTGGGGGTGATGCTGCTGCCGGCCGACCATGGCTTCGAGGATGCACAGGGCTGGCGCCTGAACCTGAGCTACCTGCCCCTGCAACTGCTCGACCGATTCGCCCAGGTCGACCCGCTGTGGGGCGAGCTCGCCGGCAATACCCGCCGCCTGCTGCGCGAGGCCTCTGCGAAAGGGTTTGCGCCGGACTGGTTGCTGTGGACCGCTGCCGGCACCATCGCGCCGGACCCGCAGCACGGCAATACCGGTGCCTATGACGCCATCCGCGTCTACCTGTGGCTCGGCATGCTCGCCAAGGATGCTGCGCAACGTGTCGAACTGCAGCACCACTTCGCGCCGATGGTCGCGCTGACGGTGCGAAACGGTCAGCCACCGGAAACCGTGGATGTGCGCAGTGGCCAGGCGAGCGGTGCCGGGCCGGGAGGCTTCTCGGCCGCGCTGCTGCCCTTGCTGGCCGTGGCGCCTGACGCCGGCCCAGGCCTGAGGGCCCAACGGCTGCGTCTGCAAGAGCAGGCGATCGAGCCCCGTGCCTACTACAACCAGGTGCTGGCGCTGTTCGGCCAGGGCTGGGATGAGGCGCGTTATCGCTTCGACAAAGCGGGGCGGCTGCTGCCGGCCTGGAGTGCGTCATGTACCGATTGATTGGCATCGTGTTGCTGGCAGGGCTTTCCAGCCAGGTCGCGGCGCAACCGAGCGACCGCAACGAGCAGCGTCAATGGCTGCTCGAGCAGATCCGCATGGGCGAGGCGTTGCACCGCGATGACTTGGTGCGCGATGCCTTGGGTCGCTTGCGTCTGCTTGAACCGGGCGATGCCGAGGTGTTGCTGGCGTCGTTGCGCCTGGCTCTGCGCGAGCGCGACGAGGCACAGGCCAGCCAGTTGCTGGCGCGTATCAGCCAGGTGGCGCCTGGCAGTGTGCAGGAACGCAATGCCAGGCGTCTGCTCGAGCTGCAGCAGCCTGAAGGCAACCGGCGCCTGCAGCAGGCTCGCCTGATGGCGATCACTGGCCGCAATGCGGAGGCGGCCGCTTTGTACGAGCAATTGTTCGCCGGTGATCCGCCGAGCCTGGACCTGGCGCTGGACTACTGGCGCGTGCGCAGCAACGTGCCCGGCCAGCGCCTGGAAGCGATCGACCGGCTGCAGGCGCTGGATCGCCAGTACCCAGGCAATGCCGCGTTGCGTCAGACGCTGGTGGGGCTGTTGTTCGCCGAGAACCGCGATACCGAGGCCCTGGCCGTGCTGGAGCAATTGTCCCGCGACCCAGGTGCACGCGATGCGGCTGCCCAGCGGGAGTTCGACTACCTGTCCGAGCAATCGGTGAGCCGTGACAGCGTTGCCGCCTGGCAAGCGTTCGTCCAGCGCTACCCGGCCTCACCGCTGCTGCCCAAGGCCGGTGAAGTACTGGCACAGCAGCGCCGCCTGGTCGCCGATCCCGCCTGGCAGGCGGGCCAGCATGGCCTGCGCCTGCTCGAGCAGGGACGCTACATCGAGGCCGAGGCCCAGTTGCGCCGGGCCCTGCGCCAGTATCCTGGCGATGCCAGGCTGCACGGCGCCTTGGGTTCGACGTTGATGGGGCAGCGCCGCTATGAGGACGCCAATGCTGCCTTCCGGCTGGCCGCCAGCAAGGAGCAGGACACCCACTGGATGAGCAAATGGAACGACCTGGAAGCGTCCAGTCGCTACTGGGGCCAGCTCAAGAAGGCCGACCTGGCCCTGGAGCAGGGCAATGTCCCGCTTGCCCGGTCGCTCTACCAGCAGGCGCGCAAGCAGCGCCCTGGGGATGAGTTCGCCGTGCTCGGCCTGGCCGATGTCGCCGTGGCCGAAGGCGACCAGGCCACGGCCGAACGCCTGTTCCTCCAGGCGCGGCGCCTGGCACCGGACAACGAGAGCGCCGTGCGTGGCCTGTTGCGGATCTACCAGGCGCAATCGCCGGACAAGGCCCGAGCCTACCTGGACGGGCTGCCGCCCCGGCAACAGGCAGCGTTCGCCGACCTGCGCCGTGGTCTGGAACTGGAGCGGTTGCGTGGCGAGGGTGACGCTGCCATGCAGCGGCAGGACTGGCTCGCGGCGAGCCAGGCCTTGGACCGGGCCGTCGAGCTCGCGCCCGATGAGCCGTGGCTGGTTTATTCGCTGGCCGGCAGCCTGCATCAACAGGGGCGCCTGAGCGAGGCCGATGCCGCATTCGCCAGGCTGCTGCGGCGTCACCCGGCTGCCCCGGCGGCCCGTTATGCCCATGGCCTGTTCCTGGAATCCACTGATCGCGATGCGCTGGCATTGGACAGCCTGGCTCGCGTACCGAAGGGCGCCTGGAGCGACGACATGCGCACGTTGGATCAGCGCGTGCGTCGCCGCGTGACCCTGGCCAAGGCCCGGCAGCTGCGCGACCAGGGGCGCGAAGCCGAGGCTACGGCACTGCTGGAGGCCAGCCTGGCCGGCGGCGAGGGCGACCCCGATGACCTGCTGACGTTGGCCGACTGGGCCATGACCCGCGGTGACCACAAGGCTACCCAGGCGTATTACGCGCGCGTGCTGGCGCGTCAGCCGGAGCAGCCCGAGGCGCGTCTTGGCCTGATCGAAAGCTGGATCGCCGAAGGCGACCTGCCGCGAGCTCGCCAGGCGCTTGAGCGACACCCGGTGCACTTCCCTGCTGGGCAGAATGACGCCCAGCGCCGCCTGGCCAATGCCTGGCTGGCGGTCGGCGAGCGAGACAAAGCCGCGACGCTGCTCGACCGGCTGCTGGCCGAGCAGACGCAACCTGACCCGCTGCTGCGCCGCGATGCCGCGCGCCTGGCGAGCGCGCAGGCGCCACAGCGGGCACTGGACGTGTACGCCGCGGCGATGGCCGATGCCGACCTGCTGGACCGCCACGCGGTGGCACCGCGTGACGACCGTGCCTTGACCTTCGCCAGCCGGGCGCGTGATGAGGACGACTGGCTGGCGCGCAGCCTGCGCAGCGATGTCGACGAACTGTATCGACGGCACAACCCCAGCATCACCCTGATGCACGACTATGGCTGGCGCAATGACAGCGGTACCGCCGGGATTTCCAGGCTGGCCACCCAATCCACCCTGCTGCATGCCGACGCACCTTGGCAGGACGGCAAGGCGTTCGTCCGGCTCGAGCGGATCGGCCTGGATGCCGGGCGCTTCGACCTGGATGACGATGGCCTGCATCGCGAGGCCTTCGGCACTTGTCAGGTCTCGGGCGAACAGCTCGAGTCGGGGTGTGTCGGCGGTAGGCAACGCGCCAATGGCCGGATCATGGCGCTGGGCTGGGAAGGTGAGCGCTGGGCCGCCGACCTGGGCACCACCGATGGCTTCGAAGTCGACAACTGGCTCGGCGGCGCTACGGTCAATGGTGACCTGGGGCAATACGGCTGGTCGCTGACCGCCTCGCGGCGGCCGATGAGCAACTCGCTGCTGTCCTTTGGCGGCGCCAAGGACCCGCGTACCGGCATACGCTGGGGGGGTGTCACTGCCAACGGCGCCACGCTTGGCCTGAGCTGGGATCAGGGTGGTGATGATGGCGTCTGGGCCAGCCTCGGCCATCACTGGCTGCGTGGCGAGAACGTTGCCGATAACCAGCGGACCCGGGCCATGGCGGGTTATTACTACCGCCTGGTGGAAAGGGCTGATGAGCGCATGCGCATCGGCCTTACCGTGATGCACTGGCGCCACGACAAGGACCTGGGCGACTACACCTTGGGCCAGGGTGGCTACTACAGCCCGGAGCGCTACAACTCCATCGGCATGCCGTTCAGCTATGCCTGGCGCAACTACGATTGGTCGGTGCTGCTGGAGAGTTCGGTCAGTTGGTCCCAGGCCAGGAGCGGCAGCCAGCCGCGTTACCCGAAAGGTTCGCTGAACGCCAAGGCGCTGGATCGCTATGACATCGCCACCTCGAACATCGGCGACGTCAGCGAGGGGAGTACCAGCAATGGCCTGGGCTACCACCTCAGGGGGTTGTTCGAGCGGCGCTTGAGCGACCACTGGGCGCTTGGTGGCGGCTTCGACTGGCGATACAGCGACGACTATGCGCCAAGCCACGCCATGCTCTACGTGCGCTACCTCTTCGACCCGTGGCGCGGCAACCTTCTGCTGCCGGTGCAGCCCCTGGAGCCTTACAGCGAGTGGCGGTGAGTGTAGTGGGGCTGCGAAGCAGCCCAGAATCTGCTGCATGACACCTGTTCTGCGAACACCGCTGAGCCCGATCGGCATCTTGAAAGGCCATGAAACCCGCCATATCAATATTCTTTAAAGATATTTAAATAATATTTCTTATGCTTTTATAGTTACTCCCACTGCGTACCTGCCGACCAATCGGCGCGCCGCACGACCTGAACCCACACGGGAAATCCCCGTGCGTTTCTAATCGTTGCGCGCCCTGAAGTCGCGCACTGCGTGGGAGTGAACAATGCCAGCCGCCTCGAACGCCTTGTCGTCCATCGACAGCGCCCAGCCGCAATCCTTTGAAATCCGCCCGTTCGCCGGTGCCGTCGGCGCCGAGATCGTCGGTCTCGACCTGGCCAGGCCGGTCAACACCGAGGATTTCAGCCGAATCCATCGCGCCCACCTCGACCACCACGTCCTGGTGTTTCGCGACCAGCGCATCACTCCAGAGCAGCAGATCGCCTTCAGCCGCCGTTTCGGCGAGCTGCAGATCCATGTGCTCAAGCAGTTCCTGCTCGAAGGGCACCCTGAGATCCTCATCGTTTCCAACATCATCGAAGACGGCCGCAACATCGGCCTGGGCGATGCCGGCAAGTTCTGGCACTCGGACCTCTCCTACAAGGAGCTCCCAAGCCTTGGTTCCATGCTGCACGCCCAGGAGCTGCCCAGCGAAGGCGGCGACACCCTCTTCGCCGACATGCACAAGGCCTGGGAGGCGGTGCCCGAAGCGCTGCGCCAGGTGGTCGAGGGGCGCAGCGCGGCACACTCCTACACCGCGCGTTACGCCGAGACCCGGTTCGAGGGTAACTGGCGACCGACCCTGACCGCCGAGCAGCTCGCCCAGGTCAAGGAAGTCATCCACCCCATCGTGCGCACCCACCCGGAAAACGGCCGCAAGGCGTTGTTCGTCAGTGAAGGCTTCACCACGCGCATCGTCGGCCTGCCGGAGGACGAAAGCCGCGATGTGCTGCAGCAGCTCTACGCCCTGAGCGTGCTCGAAGCGAACATCTACCGCCATCAGTGGCAGCCCCATGACCTGGTGTTCTGGGACAACCGCTCGCTGATCCACCTGGCCACCGGCTGCCCCGCACACCTGCGGCGCAAGCTGTACCGCACCACCATCCAGGGCGATGCCCCGTTCTGACCTCATCAGGAGAGTTCCCATGCGCAAATCCATCAGCCGCCTGGCGGCGAGCATCGGCCTGGGCGCCAGCCTGGTCGTCGGCAGCCTGGCCGCCCCCAGCGTGGCCCAGGCCGAAGGCAAGATCCGCATCGCCGAGCAGTTCGGCATCGTCTACCTGCTGCTCAACGTGGTCCGCGACCAGCAGTTGATCGAGAAACACGGCAAGGAGCAGGGTATCGACATCCAGGTCGACTGGGCCCAGCTCTCCGGCGGCGCGGCGATCAACGACGCGCTGCTGTCCGGCTCGGTGGACATCGCCGGTGCCGGCGTCGGGCCGCTGCTCACGGTCTGGGACCGCACCCGCGGCCGGCAGAACGTCAAGGCCGTGGCGTCGCTCGGCAACTTCCCGTACTACCTGGTCAGCAGCAACCCCAACGTCAAGACCATCGCCGATATCAGCGACAAGGACCGTATCGCCGTGCCTGCCGTGGGCGTGTCGGTGCAGTCGCGTTTCCTCCAGTACGCCGCCGCCCAGCAGTGGGGCGACAAGGAGTACGCGCGCCTGGACAAATACACCCTGGCCGTGCCGCACCCGGACGCCACCGCGGCCCTGCTGGCCGGCGGCACCGAGCTCAACGGGCACTTCTCCAACCCGCCGTTCCAGGACCAGGTCCTGGCCAACAAGGATGTGCATGTCGTGCTGAACAGCTACGACCTGCTCGGCCCCAACTCGCCGACCCTGTTATTCGCCACCGAGAAATTCCGCAAGGACAACCCCAAGACCTACAAGGCCTTCGTCGATGCCCTGGCCGAGGCAGCGGACTTCGCTCAGAAGGACAAGGCCGCCGCGGCCGACACCTACATCCGCATGACCCAGGCCAAGATCGACCGCGACGCGTTGATTCGCCTGATCGACAACCCTCAGTACGAGTTCACCGTCACGCCGAAGAACACCTACAAGCTGGCCGATTTCCTCTACCGGGTCGGCGCCATCAAGCACAAGCCCGAGTCGTGGAAGGACTACTTCTTCCAGGACGAACGCCCGCTGCAGGGGAGCTGATCGCCCATGACCGCCCCATTGCCAGGCCACACGGCCAGCAACCTGAGCCATGTCGCCACACCACCGCTGCTGCAGGTGGACAACCTCAGCCTGGAGTACCGCACGGCGCAGCGCGTGGTGCGGGCCACCCACCAGGTCAGCTTCGAAGTCGACCGTGCCGACCGTTTCGTCCTGCTGGGGCCTTCCGGTTGCGGCAAGTCCACCTTGCTCAAGGCCGTGGCCGGCTTCATCGAACCGCGGGAGGGCCAGGTCCTGCTGCAGGGCCAGCCGGTGCGTGGCCCCGGTCCTGACCGCATCGTGGTGTTCCAGGAGTTCGACCAGTTGCCGCCCTGGAAGACGGTGAAACAGAACGTCATGTTCCCCCTGCTGGTGTCCGGGCAACTCAAGCGCGTCGAGGCCGAGGCGCGGGCCCTGCACTACTTGGAGAAGGTCGGCCTGGCGGCGTTCGCCGATGCCTACCCGCATACCCTGTCCGGCGGCATGAAGGCGCGGGTGGCGATCGCCCGGGCCCTGGCCACCCAGCCGAAGATCCTGCTCATGGACGAGCCGTTCGCCGCGCTCGACGCCCTGACCCGACGCAAGATGCAGGAAGAGCTGTTACTGCTCTGGGAGGAGGTGCGTTTCACCCTGCTGTTCGTCACCCATTCCATCGAGGAAGCGCTGGTGGTGGGCAACCGCATCCTGCTGCTCTCGCCCCATCCCGGGCGGGTGCGGGCCGAGGTGCACAGCCACCAGTACGACCTGGGCAGCCTCGGTGGCGTCGACTTCCAGGCCAGCGCCCGGCGCATCCACCGCCTGTTGTTCGACGAGGCCAGCGAGCCTGAACAGGCGGGCGAGCTGGGTTTCAACGATATTCGCATCGCCTACTGACAGGAGCCTCAGCCATGACGACCACACCTGCACGGCAGGAATACGAGGTGCAACTGGCGCCGCTGCCAGGGGTAGCGCTCGAGCGCGAACTGCCCATCGTCCAGCGTTTGTGGCAGCAGGGCTGGCTGCGCAAGGCAGTGATCCTGGTGCTGCTGGCCGCTCTCTGGGAGGCAGCCGCCCACTACACCGGCAACGACTTGCTGCTGCCCAGCTTCCTGCAGACCGCCACGGCACTGTGGGATGGCCTGCTCAGTGGCGAATTGCTGGCCAAGGTCGGGGTTTCGCTGGTGGTGCTGCTCAAGGGCTATGTGTTGGGCATTGTCCTGGCCTTCGGCCTGACCAGCCTGGCGGTGTCGACCCAGCTTGGCCGCGACCTGCTGGGCACCCTGACGTCGATGTTCAACCCGCTGCCGGCGATCGCGCTGTTGCCGCTGGCCTTGCTGTGGTTCGGCCTGGGCGACAACAGCCTGATCTTCGTGCTGGTGCACTCGGTGCTCTGGGCCCTGGCGCTGAACACCTATGCGGGGTTCCTGGGGGTTTCCGAGACGCTGCGCATGGCCGGGCGCAACTATGGCCTGCGCGGCCTGCGGCTGGTGCTGCACATCCTGGTGCCGGCGGCGCTGCCGTCGATCCTCTCGGGGCTGAAGATCGGCTGGGCCTTCGCCTGGCGCACGCTGATCGCCGCCGAGCTGGTGTTCGGCGCCAGCAGCGGCAAGGGCGGGCTGGGCTGGTACATCTTCCAGAACCGCAACGAGTTGTACACCGACAAGGTGTTTGCCGGGCTGGCGGTGGTGATTCTCATCGGGCTGCTGGTGGAGGGGCTGGTGTTCAATACCCTGGAGCGGTTGACCGTGAGGCGTTGGGGGATGCAGCGGTAGCTGCCAGGTGGGGCCGCTTCGCGGCCCATCGCCGGCAAGGCAGCCCCTAGTCCCGATACAACGCCGCCGCCTTGGCCAACGTCCTGGCAATCTCCTCGCGCAACTCCCGCGGCTGCTCCACCACCAAGCCATCCCCCTGGCTCAGCAACCACCAGCGCAGCGGCCAGCCATCGCTGACCGTAGCCCGCAACCGGTGCCCCTGTTCCTGCGCGGTGAGCTGCATGTCGGCGGTCAGCGGCGCCTCCCGCAGTTGGCGTGCCAGGGCGTCGCTGATCCAGGCCTGCAGCTCCAGGCCTTCACCCTGGGGCGGCTGCAGTGTGTCGCTGCGCAGATACCCCTGCAGGTCGAAATTGCCCCGCAATTCGCCCACGGCACTGGCCGACCAGTGCCAGCCGAATGGAATGCTCTTGTCATTGCGCTCCAACGGGAAAATCAGCGACAGCTCATTGAGGTCGCGCTCGACCGTGCGCTTGCTGACGTTGAAGCCTACATCGCGCAGGCGCCATACCAGTTCGGCGCTGGTGATGCCTGGAGAGCGGCTGGGCAGTTGGCGCAACAGCGCCCACTGACGGCTGAGGGTGGCTCGAGTGGTGGCGAACGGCAAAAGGTAACGTCCTTGTCTAGGCTTGCCGCAATAGCATGGCGGCAATGATAGGGGCATGGCAATTAGCCATGCCGTGCTCAGATCAAGGAAGACGCAATTGGTTGCCCTGGATCGAATCGTTCGCGACAGGTTTTGTCGTGGCGTCGCGCAGAATCTCGCCTCATCAGGGTCGCAGCCGGGGCTGTGGGTCGTTCAATGAGGATGAACATGTCTGCTGCCAGCAACATCCACCCGCTGCTTGCTCGCCTGCTGCCCGAGCGGATCGCTTCGGCGCCAGCCTGTGCCGCTCGCCAGAGGTATTTCGCCAGCATCGGCCTGCCCAGCCAACAGGCATTGCCGGGCGAGCGCTTCAGCCTGGTCGATCGCCTGGATGAGGCTGTCGACCTGCAGGCGGTGTACGCCGACCTGCGTGGCCAGGCCCTGGAGGGCAGCGTGGCGGCGCTCAACGACCTCGGCTGGATCTGGCTCAACGGCAAGTATTGGCGCGCCGACCCGGTGCTGGCCGGGCACCTGCTGCGCATGGCCGCCCTGCAAGGCAGTGCCACGGCTTGGTTCAACCTGGGCCAGCAGCACTATTTCGGCAAGGGTATGGAAATCTCCTATACCCAGGCTGCCGAATGCTATCGCCAGGCGTTCGAGCGGGGTATGTCGCATGCCGCGGCGGCGCTGGGCGATCTCTACGAGGAGGAGGTCTGCGACGCGGCGCTGGGCTGGCAGGTCGACTCGCGGGCGGCTTACCAGTGGTTCCTGCGAGGAGCCCAGCACGGCGAGGCGCGCTGCCGCTTCGAGGTGGGCTATCGGCTGTTGCATGGGCTTTACGTGCAGGCTGATATCAAGGCCGCGTTGTACTGGCTCGAACTGGCCGCCGCCGCCGGGGTGATGCAGGCGGCCGAGGAGCTGGCGGTGCATTTCAGCAGCCGTGATGGTGCGCGTTATCTGGCCTGGCGTGACCAGGCGATCCAGATGGGCAGCAGCCTGGCGTTGACCATGAAGCTGGAAGACCAGATCCAGCCCTGAATAACCAGACCACCACGCAGAGGCCAGCACACCCCTTGGATGAACAACCTTTCATCCAATCTCTGCGTCACCTCCTGTTGACGACAGGGGGAGGGCAAGGCGTATATTGATAGTTAGCAAACTATGAATATCCTCGGTTCCTCACATGACGCTTGATGCACTGCACCTGAAAGTCAGCAGCGGCATGGTCGTGGCCGCTCGTCATTGGCGGCGCATCTGCCATGCGGCCTTGACCAGCTACGGTATCTCCGAGGCCTGCGCCGTGCCGTTGCTGATGATCGTGCGCCTGGGCGATGGTGTGCACCAGGTGGCGGTGGCCCAGGCCGCCGGCCTGGAGAGCCCATCGCTGGTGCGCCTGCTCGACCAGCTGTGCAAGGCCGGCCTGGTCTGCCGCAGCGAGGACCCGCTGGACCGCCGCGCCAAGGCCCTGAGCCTGACCGCCCAGGGTCGAACCCTGGCCGAGTCCATCGAAGGCGAGCTGGTACGCCTGCGCCGCGAAGTGCTGCACGGCATCGACCAGGCCGATCTGGAGGCCACCCTGCGGGTGATCCGCGCCTTCGAGGACGCTGGCCTCGGGACCTCAGGCGGGGTCGCATGAACGGTTTCTTCAGCTCGGTACCACCGGCCCGCGACTGGTTCTACGGCGTGCGTACCTTCGCCGCCTCCATGATCGCCCTGTACATCGCCCTGCTCATGCAGTTGCCTCGTCCGTACTGGGCCATGGCCACCGTGTACATCGTCTCCAGCCCCTTCGTCGGCCCGACCAGCTCCAAGGCCCTGTACCGCGCCCTGGGCACCCTGCTTGGCGCGGGTGGGGCCGTCCTGCTGGTGCCGCCCTTGGTACAGTCGCCCTTGCTGCTGTCCATCGCCATCGCCCTGTGGACCGGTACCTTGCTGTTCCTCTCGCTGAACCTGCGCACGGCCAACAACTATGTGCTGATGCTGGCCGGCTACACCCTGCCGATGATCGCCCTGGCGGTGGTCGACAACCCGCTGGCGGTGTTCGACGTGGCGTCCTCGCGCGCCCAGGAGATCTGCCTGGGCATCGTCTGCGCAGCGGTGGTCGGGGCGATCTTCTGGCCGCGTCGCCTGGCGCCGGTGGTGGTGGGCTCGACCAGCAACTGGTTCAACGAGGCGATCCGCTACAGCGACACCTACCTGGCCCGCGAGGTCGCGGCCGACAAGGTCGGCGGCCTGCGTGCCTCGATGGTCGCCACCTTCAACAGCCTGGAAATGATGATCGGCCAGCTCGGCCATGAAGGCGCCGGCCCGCATACGCTGAAGAACGCCCGCGAGTTGCGCGGGCGGATGATCCACCTGCTGCCGGTGATCGATGCCCTGGACGACGCCCTGGTCGCCCTGGAAGGCCGCGCCCCGGCCCAGTTCGCCCAGTTGCAGCCTGTGCTGGCCGAGGCTCGCGCGTGGCTTGAAGGCACCGCCGAGGATGCCTCGGTGGCGCGCTGGACCACCTTGCGCGAGCGGATCGACCGCCTGCAGCCCAGCGCCGCCGCGCTGGACCAGCGCCCCGAGCTGCTGCTGTCCAACGCCCTCTACCGCCTCACCGAGTGGATCGACCTCTGGCAGGACTGCTGCACCCTTCAGCACGCCCTGCGCAAGGACGACGCCACGCCCTGGCGCGCGGTCTATCGCCATTGGCGCCTGGGCCGCCTGACGCCGTTCTTCGACCGTGGCCTGATGCTCTATTCGGTGTTCTCCACCGTCACCGCGATCGTCGTCGCCAGCGGCCTGTGGATCCTGCTCGGCTGGAACGATGGTGGCAGCGCGGTGATCCTAGCCGCCGTGGCCTGCAGCTTCTTCGCTGCCATGGACGACCCGGCGCCGCAGATCTACCGGTTCTTCTTCTGGACGCTGATGTCGGTGATCTTCTCCAGCGTCTACCTGTTCCTGGTGCTGCCCAACCTGCACGATTTCCCGATGTTGGTGCTGGCCTTCGCCGTGCCGTTCATCTGCGTCGGTACCCTGACCGTGCAGCCGCGTTTCTACCTCGGCACCTTGCTGACCATCGTCAACACCGCCACCTTCATCAGCATCCAGGGTGCCTACGACGCGGACTTCCTGACCTTCATCAACGCCAACATGGCTGGCCCGGTAGGCCTGCTGTTCGCCTTCATCTGGACCCTGCTGCTGCGCCCGTTCGGCGTGGAGCTGGCCGCCAAGCGCCTGACCCGTTTCAGCTGGCGCGACATCGTCGAGATGACCCAACCGGCGACCCTGGCCGAGCACCGTCAGGTCGGCGTGCAGATGCTCGACCGCCTGATGCAGCACCTGCCGCGCCTGTCGCAGACCGGCCAGGACAGTGGCGTGGCCCTGCGCGACCTGCGCGTGGGCCTGAACCTGCTCGACCTGCTGGCCTACCTGCCACGGGTCGGCCAGCAGGCCCGTGAGCGCCTGCAGACGGTGGTCGAGGAAGTCGGCGCGCATTACGCCGCCTGCCTGCGTGCCAATGAGCGTCTGCACGCGCCGGCGGCGCTGCTGCGCAACATGGAGCGTGCCCGCCAGGCCCTGGCCCTGGACGCGTTCCATGATCGTGGCGATGCCCGCGTTCACCTGCTGCATGCCCTGAGCGGCCTGCGCCTGGCCCTGTTGCCTGGGGTGGAGGTGATGCTCGAACCCGCTGACCAACCGCAACTGCCCCATGGCATCGATGGAGCGCCCCTGTGATCGGTGATCTGGATATCAGCGGGGTGTTCCTGCCTACGCTGCTGGTGATGATGGTGTTCACCTACCTGTTGTTCCTGGGCGTGCACGCCGTGCTGGTGCGCCTGCATTTCTACCGCCTGGTCTGGCACCGGGCGTTGTTCAACGTTGCTCTCTACGCCGTGCTGCTCGGTGCGGTGGATCACTTTTGCCGAAACCTGATGCTGACATGAAAAAACCTTGGTTGACCCTGGGCCGTGTGGTCCTGACATTGCTGGTGGTGACGTTCGCGGCCGTGCTGGTCTGGCAGATGGTCGTGTACTACCTGTTCGCGCCCTGGACCCGCGACGGCCACATCCGCGCCGACGTGATCCAGATCGCCCCGGATGTCTCCGGGCTGATCCAGAAGGTCGAAGTGCGCGACAACCAGATGATCAAGCGCGGCGACGTGCTGTTCACCATTGACCAGGACCGCTTCACCCTGGCCCTGCGCCAGGCCCAGGCGACCCTGGCCGAGCGCCAGGAGACCCTGGCCCAGGCCTCCCGCGAGGCCCGTCGTAACCGCAAGCTGGGCAACCTGGTGGCGGCCGAGCAGTTGGAAGAGAGCCAGTCCCGCGAGGCCCGTGCCCGCTCGGCGGTGAACGAGGCGCAAGTGGCGGTCGATACCGCCCAGCTCAACCTCGACCGCTCGGTGGTGCGCAGCCCCGTGGATGGTTACCTCAACGACCGCGCCCCACGTGCCCACGAGTTCGTCACCGCTGGCCGGCCGGTGCTGTCGGTGGTCGACAGCGCGTCCTATCACGTCGACGGCTACTTCGAGGAAACCAAGCTCAGCGGCATCCACATCGGCGATGCCGTGGACATCCGCGTGATGGGCGACAACACCCGCCTGCGCGGCCATGTGCAGAGCATGGCCGCCGGTATCGAGGACCGCGACCGCACCAGCGGCGCCAACCTGCTGCCCAACGTCAACCCGGCCTTCAGCTGGGTGCGCCTGGCCCAGCGCATCCCCGTGCGCATCGCCTTCGACGAGGTGCCCGAGGACTTTCGCATGATCGCCGGGCGTACCGCCACGGTGTCGATCATCGAGGGGCAGCACCCATGAAACGTCTGATGCTGGTGGGGCTGGCGCTGTCCCTCGGTGCCTGTGCGATGGTCGGCCCGGACTACGAGCTGCCGAAAGACGCAGCCGTACAGCGCAGCGACCTCAACGGCCCGCTGCGCCAGGATGCCGACAGCGTGGTTTCGGCGCCGGTGCCGGAGGACTGGTGGCAGCTGTACCAGGACCCGCGCCTGAACGAGCTGGTGCGCCAGGCCCTGGCCGCCAACACCGAGCTGCGCGTAGCCGCGGCCAACATCGCCAAGGCCCGTGCCCAGGTCGAGGTGGCCGAGTCCCAGGGGGGCTTCAGCGGCGGTGCCAAGGTGGCTGCCCAGCGCCTGCAGGAGTCTGGCGAAGCCTTCCTGTTGCCGGAGAAGGTACCGGTGGCCAATATCGGCGAAGCCATCCTCAGTGCCTCCTACCAGTTCGACCTGTGGGGCACCTTCAAGCGCGGCACCGAGGCGGCCCAGGCCAACGCCGATGCCGTGCAGGCCGCGGCCGACACCGCGCGCATCACCCTGGTGGCCGACGTGGTCAAGGCCTACACCCAGGTGTGCTCGGCCAACGAGGAGTACCACATCGCCCGCGAGTCCCTCGACCTGCAGGAGCAGAGCGTGCAACTGACCCAGCGCCTGCGCGATGCCGGCCGTGGCGACGAAACCCAGGTCACCCGCTCGCAGACCCAGTTCAAGTCGCTGCGTGCCGAGCTGCCGCGTTTCCAGGCCGAGCGCGAGGCGGGCCTGTATACCCTGGCCGCGCTGCTGGCCAAGCCAGTCGAGCAACTGCCGGCTGGTACTGCTGATTGCGCCGAGCTGCCACATATCGCCCAGTTGATCCCGATCGGCGACGGCGCCGCGTTGCTCAAGCGCCGCCCCGACGTGCGCCAGGCCGAACGCCAGCTGGCCGCTGCCACCGCGACCATCGGCGTGGCCACCGGCGCGCTGTACCCGAACATCAGCATCGGTGCCCAGGTCGGCACCATCGGTATCCTCGAGAACCTCGGCGAACCTTCGACCAACCGCTGGGGCTTCGGCCCGTTGGTGAGCTGGACCATCCCCACCAACGGCACCCGCGCCCGCATCCGCGAAGCCGAGGCCTCCACGCAGGCCGCCCTGGCGCATTTCGATGGGGTGGTGCTCAACGCCATCCGCGAGACCCAGACCCGCCTGGCGCAGTACAGCGCACTGCTGGAGCGGCGCGATGCCCTGGCCGAGGCCGAACGCTCGGCGAAGGAGGCGGCCGACCAAACCCATCGCTATTACCAGGCCGGGCGCGAGTCGTTCCTGGCGGACTTGCAGGCGACCCGGACCTATACCGACATGCGTGCGCAGTTGGCGGCGGCGAATAGCCAGGTGGCCATGGGGCAGATCGGGGTGTTCCTGGCGCTGGGTGGGGGGTGGAAGGAGGCTGCCCAGCCTTAGGCCTATCGACCAGCAAACCGGCCACAGCTAGCACTGCGTCAGTGTGGATGATCCTCCTCGCGGAGCTGGCGTCAGGTTTGCTCCTGATCGGTGTCGGCCCGTTGTACCGCGAGCATGCGCTGGGCCTGCTGTTCGATGAAATCGAACACTTCCGCTGGCACCGAGTACCGGTACTGCTTGCGTCGGTGTTTCGAGACGATGCCGTCGTTGGTCAGGCACATCATCACCAGGTTCGCCAGATCGCTTCCCCTGACATCGTATCGCTCATCCACCGCTGGCCCAGATTTTCCTCACTCTACAAGGAAAATTCTCATTTTTAGGCTTTTCACGCATTTTTTTCTCACGTCGGGTAAGGGTTTTCCGAACCTGAAACCAAAGGGTTCGGTTTCCGAGCGCTTGGGAAGTATCCTACGCATCTTGCGGAAGCTTCTGTGTTGTCGGGGAAATGCCTCACGGATAACGTCGTCGGGTCGCCTTCGGGCGATCGGGCGTGAGACACCCGAGACAATATGCGCCGCTCTATGGCAGCCGCGCGTGGGCAGGCTTCGGCCTGGCCGGGTTTTCCTATTGTCCCGGGTCTCACCCCGCGCGTGGCTGCCACCCAATTCCGTGAGACGAGGAGGAAGGCAGTTCCTGATGGCCTCTCAATAGGAACTTCACGATGAAAAAGCTCGTTCCCGACCCACCCCATT
This sequence comes from Pseudomonas sp. HLMP, assembly GCF_046365545.1. NCBI lineage: Bacteria > Pseudomonadati > Pseudomonadota > Gammaproteobacteria > Pseudomonadales > Pseudomonadaceae > Pseudomonas > Pseudomonas sp. HLMP. Next base: position 236,675 of record NZ_JBDLLR010000001.1, read on the forward strand.
TCAAGTCCCTCCTCCGAACCCACTTCTTCATCCATTCCGACCTGACCCTGCCCTACGCCCATGCCGGTGCGCAGAACCGAATGTGAGTCGATCACGTCAAGGAGTGATGAAATGAATAATGATCCGAAAGCCTGCACCACCGCAGGCGTCGAAACCTTTCTGGAGCTGTTCCGGGTACAGCCTGGCGTCCCTCTGGACCGGGCCCTCGATGAGCTGTCGATGCTCCTGGGCTGTATTCGTCACCTGACCACCGAGGCGGAGATGGAAGGCGATTTGCTGGCCGGCAGTGCGGCGCGGGTGCTCAGCAGTATGGCCAAGGCATTGATCAATGACGTGGAGTTGGGGATGAACCGCGCTCGGTAGCCGGGAATGCCGGTCAGGTAAGGCATCCTGCCGCCATGTGGGGCGCTTCGCGTCCCACTTCCACAGGATCCTCCGTCAAACCGCATCAACGTCTGAGTCGACTTTTCTCTCTGTCGAACATGCGATTTACCCTGTTGCGGATCTCGAATTGGTATCGCCGAATATCTGCAACCTGTTGGCTCCAAGGTAATTGACCAATCTCATGCAGGAGCAGGATGTCGTCTCCAAGATCACGGATCCTTATCTGGTTATTCCGCCACTCTTGATAGCGGTAGGTGTCGGTGGGGTACTCAGCCCACTTGGCATGAAAGGCCCAGCCATCATATGTGTCTCGCCATGTTCTCTCCTGTAATGGAGGGAGCGAGATGTATTTCCAGCGTTGTTCAACCTGACCATCATCCCTGATGAACAGTGGCTCGGTGTATGTCCAGCTGTTTGAGCGTTGTCTGGTTGGAGAGGTGTCAGTCCGGGCGGGGGCTGAGGTGATTGCAGGCGCCGAGTTCCGTTTCGTATGCGTGATAGGTGGAGGAAGGGTGTCGAGCGTTTTCGAGATTTTCGGCTGAAACCGGGTCCTTCGGTAGTTCATGTCGTATTTCCAGCACAAAGCCGAGCTGAGGGGGATATGGCCCGAAGGATCACCGTTGTTTACTGGATTTCCCAAGCAATAGGCGTAGCTGTTTATGCCGCCCCTGAAGAAGGGGCTCCAACTGTCGGGTGAACGAAATCGCATCAGGCTCGGGCTGTAGGCTCGATAGCCATTGCCGAGCAAGTAGCCGTCGGCCAGCCTGTCCCGGCGTTCTCCGTTAAAACCTGGCAAAAGACGGTTTGTCAGGGGGCTGTAGCCATAGGGGCTGTAGCTCAGGTCATGGGTGTTGTGAGTCTGAACGCTCAGTATCGAGCCCGATAAGTCTGTCGCAAAAAGGGTAGCAAGGCCTTCGCCTGGCTGCTGTTGTGCATGGACTCTGTTCTGATGGCGCAAGAGGATGTGGCTTTCACTGCCGATGAGCTCAAGGTACAGGTGGTTGTTCTGGTAGAAGAGCAATCTCCGTCCTTTGTTTTTTTTCATGATGAAAGTCTTTAGAAGGTGACTGAGCAGCGATGAGCATGCTGGCATCGGTGGACGTTGCCAACTGGTAGAAATGTCAGGTAGGGACAAATATTCAAGAGCGCTGAACCTCTGGAGGCTGGCTCGCCAGCGATCAAGAGCGAAGCCCTTGTGGGAATCAAATGACACACGAGGTGCCAATTCATCCCTGTCCGAACGAAGCCGCAGCCACTAGCCTGGCCTGCAAAAAGCAGGAGCTGGGCACATGGATCGTCCCCATTCCAATCAGTTGAGACTCGGCCGATTCTCCGAACCGGGCAGGTTGTACCTGCTGACCAGCACGACGCTATACAGAGCCCCGGTACTGGGAAATCTGCAGGTGGCTCGTCTGCTTATCACTCAGCTGCGCAAGGCGCATGAAGAAGGAGACGCCCGATCCCTGGCCTGGGTGGTAATGCCTGACCATTTCCACTGGCTGGTGGAGTTGGGTGCGGTGGATCTGAAGACCCTGATGCGACGGGTGAAGTCACGCAGTACCCAGGCAATCAATGCGCTTCAAGGGCGAAGCGGACGATTCTGGCAGCAGGGATTTCATGATCGGGCTTTGCGTCGGGAAGAGGATGTGCAGGCTGTGGCGCGCTATATCGTCATGAATCCGAAGCGGGCCGGCCTGGTTGAGAGGATTGGGGATTATCCGCACTGGGATGCTGTCTGGCTTTGATCGGTACCGTGCCCCTCTTGCGAGTGGCTCGGTATCGCAGGGGCCGCTTCGCGCCCCATCGCCGGCAAGCCGGCTCCCACAGTTTTCTCTGCATGACACATGATTTGTGAACCCCGCAGGACCCTGTGGGAGCTGGCTTGCCAGCGATTGGGCTGCAAAGCAGCCCCCAAGGCTCAGCGCAGAATTTGCGCCGGCTCATCAGGCGGCAGGTTGCCGCCGCCCGTTGGCCGCGTGGGTTGCCCAGGCAACGGGCCTCCCAGCTGCTCGGCCAACTGCTGCGCCACATCCAGGCCTAGCTCTTTCGACGCCTCCCGTACCACCCGCGGCCGGTTCAGGGTCACCCGCGCATCCTGGCTTTTCACCAGCTTGGTGTCCTGCCCCTCACCCATGGCGGTGAACGCCGAGGTGATCTCGTAGGTGCGGGTGTCGATCAGGCTGAAGTCCGCCACCACGCTCAGGCCCAGCACCGCCGAGTAGCTGTCGGTATGGTCCAGCGAGGTGATGTCGCGCTGGAAGTCGATGTCCGACAAGGTGCCGAACAGCACGTAGTCGGCCCCCTCGAAGGCACCGCTCCTGATCCGCGCGATCACGTCGTAGACGTTCTCGCTGGACGAGGCGGTGTAGGGCGTGCCCTGCACCAGCTGGAACATCCCGCTCTTGAGGATCTCGCCTTTGATATCGCCACTGAACTTGCGCAGTTCGGTCTGCTCGATATAGCTCTCCAGGCTCACATGCTCGCTGTAGCTCGCCGAGCCGCTGGCGTGGTACAGGCCGGCCTGGTGGTTGCTCTGGGCGTTGATGGTGTGGATGTACTGCTCCACACGCTCCTGGTAGGCCAGGTCGGTGACCGCGACCTTCGGGGCCGCCTGCGCGCTGAACGCACAGGCCAGGCCGATCATTGCCATCCATGCACGCATCGGTCAGCGCTCCGTGGTCTTGCGGATTTCTTTTTCGTCCATCCACTCGGCCAGGCCGCTTTCCACGTCCACCAGCTGCAGGCTGAACTTGTAGAACACGTCCTTGTAGTCGCTGCTGCGCTTGACGATGGAGCTGATCGAGCCTTCCAGGCGGTACTGGGCGGCGATCATGTTGCCGGTCTTGGCCACGGTGTTCTTCTTGTACAGGCCGCTCTGGTTCTGCAGCTTGAGCTGGTCGACCTGGCTCTGCATGTCGGTGTTGTCGCTGGCGAAGCGCGCCACGCCGGACTTCATCAGCTGGGTCTTGATCGAGGTGGTGATTTCGCGGGTATCGATGTACTCGCTGGTCTTGTTCTTCACGTCGTACACCTGCACCACCGGGCGGCCGTGCAGCACGCCGGACTGGGCCAGGGAGCGGGTCATGCTCTCGGCGATCATCTGCAGGTCGGTGGAGCCGAACTCGTTGGTCACCAACTCAACGGCCTTGCTGTCGCCGTAGCTGATGTTCTTGCCGCCAAGAACCGGCGAGGTGGTGCTGCAGCCGCTGACCAGGGCGATAGAGAGGGCGGCGAGGGTAATGCGTGCAAACATCGAAAATGCTCCTGAAAGGGGTTACCGGGTGTGGACTTCGAGGCGGAAGTCAGTCGCCTGGGGCACCGGGGCGATGGCCGGCAGGAAGCTCGCCTGCTTGCCGTACAAGGTGAGGGTTTTCCAGCTTTCCTCGTCGGCCACCGGGAACCCGTCGTTGCCCAGCCAGGCGAAGCGGTAGTACAGGGTCTGGGTACTGCGGCTGGTGTTGTTCAGCCCCACTTTGACGGTGAGGAAGCCGTTCTCGCGGGCGACGCGCATCGGGCCGATGTCGAAGTCATCCAGCTGGCCCATGGTCACCACCTTGCTGGCGGCGCTGCCCGGGGCCGGGGGCGGGGTGGCGCAGCCGGCCAGGAGGGCGGCTGCGACCAGGGCGAGGCATGTTCTGCGCATGTTCGTTCCTTGAGGTTACTTGAGGCTGGCGATGGCCTGGTCCTGGGCTTGCGGCGCGACTTCCACGGCAGGGCCGCCGGCGAAGACCTGGTTGCCGACCACGCGCAGGCTGACCACCTGGTAGGGGCGCTCGATCTTCACCTTGATCTGGCTGCCGCCGAGGCTCGACGGCAGGCTCAGACGGTGTTCGCCCTGGGCCAGGCGCACGCGGGCGACCTGGGTTTGGTTGGGCAGGGTGCGCCAGGTGCGGGTGTCGGCACCCTCGACCACGGCCGAGGCGATACCCATGGCCAGACCGGCCAGCGGGTTGACTTCGTTCATCTTCTTCTGCGCGACGCCACGGGTGATGGCACGTACGCTGGTGCGCAGGATGATGCCGGGCATGTCGTCGCGCAGGGCGCGGCGGGACATGGCGCTGGTGCTGTTGAGGGCGGTCAGCGGCTGCGCCTTGTCGTTCAGGTAGATCTCGCTGAAGTGGGCGGTGGAGGTGTCTTCCTTCATCACCGGGAACGACAGCGGGGTGATCACCAGGTTGCCATCGATCGGCAGCGGCAACGGAATGCGCACGGAGTCACGCGCCGGGGCCAGGCCGCTCTGGACCACGATCAGCACGTCGCTGTCGGTGGTCTTGGCGTCGTGCTTGTCCAGGTCCAGCAGGGCCTGCTCCAGCAACGGGGTGTTCGGGCGCAGCTCGGCGGCCTTGCGGTAGCCTGGTGCGGCCAGGCCTTTTTCGCCCAGGGCCTCGTAGACGAAACCGGAGAGGTAGTGGCTGAAGGCGCTCTGGTAGCTGTTCTTGAGGTTGACCACTTCCGGGTCGTCGAGGCTGGCGACCGGGTAGCCCTGCAGCTCCTTGAACTCGGTCTTGACCCCTTCCTTCTCGGCCTCTTCCTCGCGCTTGAGGTATTCCTTGTCGCGCAACTCGGCGATCACCGCTTCGCGCTCGTGGGTTTTCTTGATTTCGGTGCGGGCCCCTTCGAAATCGTTCTGCGCCAGCAGGTTCAAGGCCATCTGGGTGGTCAGCATGACTTTTTCGTAGTCGTAGCCTTCGTAGCGGCGCACCTTGTCGTTGACCAGGTAGCTGCCGAACTGGCTGAGGTACTTCTCGGTGTCCAGTTTTACCGACTCTTCCCAGCGGAACACCACATCGTCGGCGGCACGCCAGGCATCCTGGCTGCCTTGCAGGTCGCCCTTGGAGCGCAGCAGTTCGCCTTTTTCGAAGTAGTAGAGCAGGTCCTTGTCCTCGCCCTTGTTATTGCTTTCCAGCACGGCCAGGGCGGCATCGACGTTGCCGGCCACCAGGTGCTGGTTGGTTTGCTGCAGTTCGCTGTCGTAGCTACGGAAGGCGGCGCAGCCAGTCAGCTGCAAGGCGGCGAGCAGGGTCGCCAAGGGGAGGGCGCGTACCATCGTTGATCTTCTTTCCCTGGAACAAATGAAGGCGCTGAGCGCCGTGATTTCAAATGGCTATCAAAAAGCGGCGGGATTATAACGAAGGTTATGGCTATATGATGGCCCGTTGATCTCATTTTTTACTCGAGTGCCATCACTCAGAGAATTGTCTCAAGATTTTTCATGAAATCTGCCCGGGAGCCTTGAGCCGGGGAAAGTGGAAGTGAACAATGTTCGCTTTCGTGTTTGCGTTGAGATTGGCCATGATTTCCCGTTCCCGACTGTTCGCCTGGCTGCTCTGGCCGGTGCTGGCGCTGTGCAGCACCCTGGTGCTGGCAGAAACCCCTGCCGAGGCGACCAAGGCCTTGCACCTGCTGGGCTACATCGGCGCCGACTACCCGCCGACGGTGCGCGACGGCAAGGTGCTGGACGAGGGGGAATACCGCGAGCAGCAGGAGTTCAGCGCGGTCCTGGCCGGCCTGGTCGACGGCCTCCCGGCCCATGCCGAGCGCGAGGCATTGGTGCAGGGCGTCCAGGCGCTGCGCGAGGCCATCGACCAGCGCCAGGACGGGGCCAGCGTCGCCCGCCAGGCGCGTCAGCTGGGCGCCCGCCTGGCCGTGGCCTACGAGGTCAGCCAGGCCCCGGTGATCACGCCGGACCCGGCCCGCGGCGCGTCGCTGTATGCGCAGAACTGCGCGATCTGCCATGGCGACAGCGGTGCTGGCGACGGCCCGGCCGGTGTAGGCCTGGAGCCGCCGCCGGCCAACCTGCGCAGCACCGAGCGGCTCGACCAGCTGAGCCTGTTCGACCTCTACAACACCCTGGGGCTGGGCATCGATGGCACCGAGATGCCGTCGTTCGCCGACCAGCTCGACGAGCGCCAACGCTGGGACGTGGCGGCCTATATCGCCAGCTTCACTGCCGACCCCGAGGCGGCCAAAGGTGACCGGGCCTGGAACCTGGCCGACCTGACCCGCCAGACCCCAGCCGAGGTCGCCACCAACGAAGGTGCCGAGGCCGTGGCGGCGTTCCGCGCCCAGCGTGCCCAGCCACCGCAGGTCAAGCGCGGCCCGGCGCAACTGCTCGAGTACACCGCCAGCACCCTGGACAAGAGCCTGGCTGCCTACCGCGAGGGCGACCACGACCAGGCCTACGACCTGTCGGTGGCAGCCTACCTGGAAGGCTTCGAGCTGGTGGAGAGCTCCCTGGACAACATCGACACCCAGGCCCGCAAGGACACCGAGAAGGCGCTGATGGCCTACCGGCAGTCGCTGCAGGACGGCCTGCCGGTCGCCCAGGCCGAGCAACGCCTGGCCGAGGCCAAGGCCAAGCTCGACGAGGCGGCCAAGCGCCTGGGCAGCGATGGCTTGAGCTGGTCGCTCAGCTACATCTCCGGCCTGCTGATCCTGTTGCGCGAAGGGCTCGAGGCGATCCTGGTGCTGGCGGCGATCCTCGCCTTCCTGCGCAATACCGGGCAACAGTCGGCGGTGCGCAGCGTCAACGTCGGTTGGGGCCTGGCGCTGGTCGCCGGTTTCGCCACCTGGGCCCTGGCGGCCTACGTGATCGATGTCGGCGGCGCCCAGCGCGAGCTGCTCGAAGGCTGCACGGCGCTGTTCGCCAGCGTGATGGTGCTGTGGCTCGGCGTATGGATGCACGACCGGCGCCACGCCGCGGCCTGGCAAGACTACATCAAGAGCAGCCTGCTCAGCGGCGGTGGGCGCTTCGGCTTCGCGGTGCTGGCGTTCTTCTCGGTGTACCGCGAGTTGTTCGAGGTGATCCTGTTCTACGAAACCCTATGGCTGCAGGCAGGGCCTGCCGGGCACCGGGCCGTGCTGGCCGGCGGCGCCACGGCGCTGGTGCTGCTGGTGGGCCTGGCCTGGGTGATCCTGCGGGGTTCGGCCAAGTTGCCGCTGGCATTGTTCTTCAGCATCAATGCGGCGCTGTTGTGCGCGCTGTCGGTGGTGTTCGCCGGGCATGGCGTCAAGGCCTTGCAGGAGGCTGGTGTGCTGGGCACGCGGCCGGTGGCGTTCTTCGAGTTCGACTGGCTGGGGATCCATGCCGATGCGTATTCGTTGGCGGCGCAGGTGGTGGCGTTGCTGGCGATCATGGTGCTCTATGGACGTAGTCGTCTGGCGCAGAAGCGGCGCGCGGCAGCCGGCTAGGAGTGGGCTTGCCCGCGAATGGGCCGGACCTGACACAATATCGGCAGTGGTCCCACCCGGGGGCCTGGCTGCATAGGAATCACAGAGATGCGTGTATGGATCGATGCCGACGCCTGCCCCAAGGCGGCCAAGGACCTGATCGTCAAGTTCGCCCTCAAGCGCAAGTTCGAGGTGGTACTGGTGGCCGGCCAGGCGCAGATCAAGCCGGCGTTCGCCTGCGTGCGGCTGATCGTGGTGCCCAGCGGCATGGATGCGGCCGACGACTATCTGGTCGAGCACGCCGTGCCGGGCGAGCTGGTGATCTGTAGCGACGTGCCCCTGGCCGATCGCCTGATCAAGAAGGGTGTGGCAGCCCTCGACCCGCGCGGGCGCGAGTTCGACGAGCGCAACATGGGCGAGCGGCTGGCGGTGCGTAATCTGTTCACCGAGCTACGGGAGCAGGGCCAGGTCGGTGGCGGGCAGGCACCCTACGGGGAGCGGGAGAAGCAGGCGTTCGCCAATGCCCTGGACCGGATCCTGACCCGGTTGGCCAAGGTCTAGCCTGGCTGGCGCATTGAACCCAAGCCGCCTCAGTATTTGCAAGGCAGGCTGCGGGGCAATGTCAGTCAGTTAAGCGGCGCTTTGTCATTTTTGGGGCTACCTTGCAGCCCATCGCCGGCAAGCCGGCTCCCACAGGGTGGACTGCGGCGACCCCACATGATGCGGTTTGCACGGACAATGTGGGAGCCGGCTTGCCGGCGATGGGGCGCGAAGCGGCCCCAAATGACAACTGTAAAGTCTTAACTGACCGGCATTGGGCTGCGGGGGGCTTACTGCTCACCCTCGTGAGTCAGCTCCAGCACCCGGTCTACCAGCTTGTAGATCCCGCTGGCCGCCTCGCTGATCGACTGGGCGAGCATGTACGCCGGGGTGGTCACCAGCTTGCGCTGGGTGTCCTCGACGATGTCGTGCACATCGCATTCCTCGTGGGTGGCGCCCATCTTCACCACGGCTGCGCTGGTGTCGGCATCGGTACCGATGGTGCAGACCACGCCTGGGCCATAGATCTTCGCCGCCAGGGCCGGCGAGATGCAGATCAGGCCGACTGGCTTGCCGGCCTCGGCGAAGGCTTCGGCCAGGGCCAGCACGTCAGGGTTGACGGTGCAGTTGGCACCCTCGACGGCAAAGTTGGACAGGTTCTTCGCTGCGCCGAAGCCGCCCGGCACGATCAGCGCGTCGAAATCCTCGGCCTTGGCCTCGCGGATGTCCTTGACCTCGCCACGGGCGATGCGGGCCGACTCGACCAAAACATTGCGCGACTCGGGCATCGGCTGACCGGTCAGGTGGTCGATCACGTGCATCTGCGCGATGTTCGGCGCGAAGCACTGCACCTGCGCGCCGCGCTGGTCGAGGCGCAACAGGGTGATCACGCTTTCATGGATCTCGGCGCCGTCGTACACGCCACAGCCGGAAAGAATCACCGCAACTTTTTTCGTCATGCTCATTACTCCAGTGTCGAGGCGCTAAATGTCCTCTAGTTTGGCAGATGTCGCCATAGGGTTCTCTGTGGGCAGCGCCTAATCTTCGTGGACCACCCTGGAGATCGTTGCCCATGGACCTGATCCTGCTGGCCGTACCGTTCTTCTTCGTGCTGATCGCCGTGGAACTGCTCGCCGACCGTGTGCGCGGCCAGCGCAACTACCGCCTGGCCGACTCGATCAACAGCCTGAGCACCGGCGTGCTGTCGACCAGCACGGGGCTGCTGACCAAGGGGGTGGGGCTGGTGACCTATGCCCTGGCCTGGGAGCACCTGGCGCTGCTGCCGCTGCCGGGTACGGCCTGGTGGGTGTGGGTGCTGGCCTTCGTGCTCTACGACCTGTGCTACTACTGGCTGCATCGCTTGGGCCATGAGCGCAACGTCCTTTGGGCCGCGCATTCGGTGCACCACCAGAGCGAGGAATACAACCTCACCACGGCCCTGCGCCAGACCAGCAGCGGCTTCATCTTCTCGTGGATCTTCTACCTGCCGCTGGCGCTGCTCGGCGTGCCGCCGCTGGTCTTCGTCACCGTGGCTTCGCTGAACCTGCTGTACCAGTTCTGGGTGCACACCCGGCATGTGCCCAAGCTGGGCTGGCTCGAGTGGGTATTGATCACGCCGTCCAACCATCGCGTCCACCATGCGCAGAATCCTGTGTACTTGGATCGCAACTACGGCGGCGTGTTCATTATCTGGGATCGCCTGTTCGGTACCTTTCAGGAAGAAGACCCGCGCGAGCCGGTGGTGTTCGGCGTGACCACACCCCTGGCCAGCTGGAACCCGCTGTGGGCCAACTTGCAGTTCTATGCCCAGCTCTGGAACGACGCCCGGCGCACGCGCCGCTGGCGCGACAAACTGCGCATCTGGTTCATGCCCACCGGCTGGCGCCCGGCGGATGTGGCGGCACGTTATCCACAGGCCAAGCCCGACCTGGCGCGCTTTCGTAAATTCGAGATTCCCCTCGGGCGGGCGCAGCAGGTCTATGTGACGGCGCAGTTCGCCGCCTACGTCGCCTTGGGCAGTTACCTGATGGACGTGGACGGGCAGGTGCCGGTGGCGGCCCTGGTGCTGGGCTGGGCGGTGATGGTGTTCGGCTTGTTCGCGCTCGGCGCGGCGCTGGAGAACCGGCCCTGGGCCACGCGCCTGGAGCTGCTGCGCCTGGCGTCGAATGCGCTGGCGCTGTACCTGGCCGGCGCCCTGGGGCTAGGGACGGTCACGCTCCTGGCCTGGGCCCTGCTGCTGGGCTACAGTCTGCTCAGCCTCTGGGCCCTGGCCCTCTGCCGCCGCCTTGCGTTCCGCGCGCAGGGTGCGGAAACGCCGGCGCAGCCAGAGCAGGCCGCCCAGCACCAGCAGGCCACCGAGCACCCATAGCTCGTATTTCTTCACGTTGCCCAGCAGGCCTTCGAGGATGGCGCCGAAATGGTAGGCGGCTACGCCCAGGGCCAAGGCCCAGACCGCGGCGCCGATGCCGTTGAGCAGCAGGTAGCGGCGCGGTGAGTAGCCCGACAGGCCGATGGCCACGGGCATCACCGTGCGCAGGCCGTAGACGAAGCGAAAGCTCAGTACCCAGATGTCGGGATGACGGCGGATATGGTCCAGCGCCCGGTCGCCCATTGCTTGCCAGCGTGGCTTGCGCGCGAGGATGGCGCGGCCGTGGCGGCGGCCCATGAAGTACCAGAGCTGGTCGCCGGCATAACTGCCGAAGAAGGCTGTCAGCACCACCAGGTTGATGTCCATGTATCCGCGGAACGCAAGGAAGCCCGCGAGAACCAGGATGGTCTCACCTTCAAAAAACGTGCCGAGAAAAAGGGCAAAGTAGCCGAAATCCTGCAGGAATTGTTGAAGCATTTTCTGGGGTGCTGGCGAAATGAACGCGCAGCCTACTCCGTCATGCGCGTTCGGGAAAGTGTCCAAATGTGTCTCGACGTGAACAATTCCTACAAGGACAATGGCTGCGGCCACGGGTCACAGGGTTGCCCCAGCCTGTCATCCAAGCGTCATAATGGCCGCTTATAACTGTCGCGCTAGCCCGCCTGCGCGGGCTCAGGAGTCTGCCGTGAGCTTTACCCCCGCCAACCGCCTGTTTCCTGCTACCCGCCTGCGTCGCAACCGCCGGGACGAATTCTCCCGTCGGCTGGTTCGCGAGAACACCCTGACCGTCGATGACCTGATCCTGCCGGTGTTCGTGCTCGATGGCCAGAACCGTCGCGAAGAGGTGCCGTCCATGCCGGGCGTCGAGCGCCTGTCCATCGACCTGCTGCTGGAGGCCGCGCAGGGCTGGGTCGAGCTGGGGATCCCGGCGCTGGCGCTGTTCCCGGTCACCCCGGTGGAGAAGAAGTCCGTCGACGGTGCCGAGGCCTGGAACCCGGACGGCATCGCCCAGCGCGCCACCCGCGCCCTGCGTGCACGCTTCCCGGAGCTGGGTGTGATCACCGACGTTGCTCTCGACCCGTTCACCACCCACGGTCAGGACGGCATCCTCGATGAAGAAGGCTACGTGCAGAACGACATCACCGTCGATGCGCTGGTACGCCAGGCACTGTCTCACGCCGAGGCCGGCGCCCAGGTGGTCGCCCCCTCGGACATGATGGACGGCCGCCTGCAGGCGATCCGCGAGGCCCTGGAACTGGCCGGCCACGTCAACGTGCGCATCATGGCCTACTCCGCCAAGTACGCCAGTGCCTACTATGGCCCGTTCCGCGACGCGGTCGGCTCGGCGCTGAACCTGGGCAAGGCCAACAAGGCTTCCTATCAAATGGACCCGGCCAACAGCGACGAGGCCCTGCACGAAGTGGCCACCGACCTGGCCGAAGGCGCCGACATGGTCATGGTCAAGCCGGGCATGCCGTACCTGGACATCGTTCACCGGGTGAAGGCCGAGTTCAAGGTGCCGACCTTCGCCTACCAGGTCAGCGGCGAATACGCCATGCACATGGCCGCGATCCAGAACGGCTGGCTCAGCGAGGCCGTGATCCTCGAGTCCCTCACTGCTTTCAAACGGGCAGGCGCCGATGGCATCCTGACCTACTTCGCCGTCCGTGCCGCTCAATTGTTGAGAGGGCAATAAGGCCCTCCAGGAACGTCAGATGAATAATGAAGTGCTAACCCCTGTCGAGATCAAGGACGCCCAGGCGATCCCCGAGGAGATGGTACAGACGCCGCCGGACCTGCCGACGGCTCCGGAGCCCGCCCCCGAGGCACCGGCGCCCGCGCCGGCTCCGGCGATCGCCATCCCGAGCCTGGACGACAGCAGCCTGTACATTCATCGCGAGCTTTCCCAGCTGCAGTTCAACATCCGCGTGCTGGAACAGGCGCTGGACGAGTCCTACCCGCTGCTCGAGCGCCTGAAGTTCCTGCTGATCTTCTCCAGCAACCTGGACGAGTTCTTCGAGATCCGCGTCGCGGGCCTGAAGAAGCAGATCACCTTCGCCCGCGAGCAGGCCGGCGCCGACGGCTTGCAGCCGCACCAGGCCCTGGCGCGGATCAGCGACCTGGTGCATAGCGAGGTGGAGCGCCAGTACGCGATCCTCAACGATGTGCTGCTGCCGGAGCTGGAGAAACACCAGATCCGCTTCATCCGCCGTCGCTACTGGACGCCCAAGCTCAAGACCTGGGTGCGCCGCTTCTTCCGTGACGAGATCGCGCCGATCATCACCCCGATCGGCCTCGACCCGACCCACCCGTTCCCGTTGCTGGTCAACAAGAGCCTGAACTTCATCGTCGAACTCGAGGGTGTCGATGCCTTCGGCCGTGATTCGGGCCTGGCCATCATCCCGGCGCCGCGCCTGTTGCCACGGGTGATCCGTGTGCCGGAGGAGGTCGGTGGCCCGGGCGATAACTACGTGTTCCTGTCGTCGATGATCCACGCCCATGCCGACGACCTGTTCCAGGGCATGAAGGTCAAGGGCTGCTATCAGTTCCGCCTGACCCGTAACGCCGACCTGGCGCTGGATTCGGAAGATGTCGAGGACTTGGCCCGAGCCCTGCGCGGCGAGCTGTTCTCGCGCCGCTATGGCGACGCCGTGCGCCTGGAGGTGGCTGACACCTGTCCGAAACACCTGTCCGACTACCTGCTCAAGCAGTTCAGCCTGAGCGAGAGCGAGCTGTACCAGGTCAACGGCCCGGTCAACCTGACCCGCCTGTTCAGCATCACTGGCCTGGACAGCCATCCGGAGCTGCAGTACACCCCGTTCACCCCGGGCATCCCCAAGCTGCTGCAGAACGCCGACAACATCTTCAGCGTGGTGAGCAAGCAGGACGTGCTGCTGATGCACCCGTTCGAGTCCTTCACCCCGGTGATCGACCTGCTGCGCCAGGCCGCCAAGGATCCGCACGTGCTCGCCGTGCGCCAGACCCTGTACCGCAGCGGCGCCAACTCGGAAATCGTCGACGCCCTGGTGGATGCGGCGCGCAACGGCAAGGAGGTCACCGCGGTGATCGAGCTGCGCGCGCGTTTCGACGAAGAGTCCAACCTGCAGATGGCCAGCCGCCTGCAAGCGGCTGGCGCGGTGGTGATCTACGGTGTGGTCGGCTTCAAGACCCACGCCAAGATGATGCTGATCCTGCGCCGCGAGCAGGGCGAGATCGTGCGCTACGCCCACCTGGGCACGGGTAACTACCACGCCGGCAACGCCCGCCTGTATACCGACTACAGCCTGCTCACCTCCGACGATGCCCTCTGCGAGGACGTCGGCAAGTTGTTCAGCCAGCTGATCGGCATGGGCAAGACCCTGCGCATGAAGAAGCTCCTGCACGCCCCCTTCACCCTGAAGAAGGGCATGCTCGACATGATCGCCCGGGAGACCCAGTTCGCCCAGGAAGGCAAGCCGGCGCACATCATCGCCAAGTTCAACTCGCTGACCGACGCCAAGGTCATCCGTGCGCTGTACAAGGCCAGTCAGGCCGGCGTGCGCATCGACCTGGTGGTGCGTGGCATGTGCTGCCTGCGGCCGGGCATCCCCGGGGTGTCGCACAACATCCAGGTGCGCTCGATCATCGGCCGCTTCCTCGAGCACACGCGGGTGTTCTACTTCCTCAATGGCGGCGAAGAACAGATCTTCCTGTCCAGCGCCGACTGGATGGAGCGCAACCTCGACAAGCGTGTCGAGACCTGCTTCCCGGTGGAGGGCAAGAAGCTGCTGCTGCGGGTCAAGAAGGAGCTGGAAAGCTACCTGACCGACAACACCCACGCCTGGATCCTGCAGCCGGACGGCCGCTACGTGCGCAGTACGCCGACCGGCAACCAGAACCCGCGCAATGCCCAGGCGACCCTGTTGGAGCGCCTGAGCAACCCGGTCCTCAACGTACGCTGAGGACGAAGCCGACCCGGTCCAGCCACTGCGCCTCGTTGGCGAAGTCGGCCTGGGTCAGCGGGTGCTGTTCCAGCCAACCGTCGGGGAAAACCACGTCCAGGCTGCCTTCGCCGGCCTGCAGCACGACCTTCGGCATCTGCTGGGTACCGCGGATGTGGTGGAAGAGGATGGCGAAGCGCAGCAGCACGCACAGGCGGATCAGCTGGATGCCTTCGTCGCCGAACTCGGCGAACCGGTCCTTGGGGATGTTGCGGCGGTGGCCGCGTACCAGCAGGGCCAACATCTGCTGGTCCTCGCGGGAGAAGCCGGACAGGTCGGAGTGCTCGATCAGGTAGGCGCCGTGCTTGTGGTAGTGGTAGTGGGCGATGTCCAGCCCCACTTCGTGGACTTTCGCCGCCCAGCTCAGCAGGTCACGCCAGTTGCCTTGCTCCAGCCCCCAGGCCTCGGCGACCTGGTCGAAGGCATGCAGGGCCTTGCGCTCGACCCGCGCCGCCTGGCCCTGGTCGACGTGATAGCGCTCCATCAGCGAATTGAGTGTGCGCTCGCGCACGTCCTCGTGGTGGTGACGGCCCAGCAGGTCGTACAGCACGCCTTCGCGCAGGGCGCCCTCGCAGTGATCCATGCGTTGCAGCTCGAGGGCGTCGAAGATCGCCTCGAGGATCGCCAGGCCCGCCGGGAAGATGGCGCGGCGGTCTGGCTTGACGCCGTCGAAGTCGATCTTGTCGGTCTCGCCGAGCTTGAACAGCTTGCGCTTGAGCCAGACCAGGCCTTCGGCATTGACCTCGCCGTTGCCCAGGCCACCGGCCTTGATGGCGGCGCCGATGGCACGAATGGTGCCGGAAGAGCCGATGGCCTCGTCCCAGGTCAGGCGGTGCAGGGCGTTCTCGATGCTCATCAGTTCCAGGCGTGCGCAGGTGTAGGCCTGGGCGTAGCGCGCCGGGGTGATCTTGCCGTCGCGGAAATAGCGCTGGGTGAAGCTGACACAGCCCATCTGCAGGCTTTCGCGCAGCAACGGCTCGAAGCGCTGGCCGATGATGAACTCGGTGCTGCCGCCGCCGATGTCGGCGACCAGGCGCTTGCCAGGGGTATCGGCCAGGGTGTGCGACACGCCCAGGTAGATCAGGCGCGCTTCCTCGCGACCGGAGATGACCTCCACCGGGTGGCCGAGGATGGCTTCGGCGCGCTGGATGAATTCGTTGCGGTTGCGCGCCTCGCGCAGGGCGTTGGTACCGACGATGCGCACGGCGCCGGCGGGCAGGCCGTTGATCAGCTGGGCGAAGCGCTTGAGGCACTCGAGGCCGCGTTGCATGGCTTCTTCGCTGAGCTGGCGCTCCTCGCTGATGCCGGCGGCCAGCTGAACCTTTTCCCCCAGCCGCTCGAGAATGCGGATCTCGCTGTGGTGGGCCTTGGCCACGACCATGTGGAAGCTGTTGGAGCCAAGGTCGATGGCGGCGATCAAAGACAGGTTCTTCGCGGTGGTATGCGGCATGATCTCGATGTTCTCGGTCGATAACCCGGCAATCGTGCCACGATCGTGGACGGACGCCAACGCATGGCATTGCAAGGCTTGATGCAAGGCAAGGTGTGTTGGAATGCTATGACAGCCGTGTGACAGTTTCGATTCGCGGTGTCTTGCACAACTATAGTTACACTCAATCGGCCGTGACTTCCTGTAGGGCGTAGGTGCGGCTATGATGGGCAACGTTTTTTATTGCTTACGACCTTGGAGATTTCCATGAGCGACAAAATCAAACATGTCACCGACGCCAGCTTCGAAGCCGACGTTCTGCAGGCTCAAGGCCCGGTGCTGGTCGACTACTGGGCCGAATGGTGCGGCCCATGCAAGATGATCGCTCCGGTCCTGGACGACATCGCCGCCACCTACGAGGGCAAGCTGACCGTCGCCAAGCTGAACATCGACGAGAACCAGGAAACCCCGGCCAAGCATGGCGTGCGCGGTATCCCGACCCTGATGCTGTTCAAGAACGGCAACGTCGAGGCCACCAAGGTCGGTGCCCTGTCCAAGTCGCAGCTGGCCGCGTTCCTCGACGCCCACCTGTGATGTGAAAAGGCCCCGCAACTGCGGGGCTTTTCTTTTTCCGAGCACTAGACGCCGAAAAAAGCAAGTGTTACATTCGGCCTCGCACTGTTCCTTCAGTGCCCTCTGCACGCCGTCGCCGACGCACTCCTAATTCGAATCAGTACGCGATCCTGTCGCCATCTCGCGGCGCGGCTTCATTAAGCCAGAAGCTTAATTCTCCCTTCTTACATGATTACGTCACTCCCCTTATGAACCTGACTGAACTCAAGCAAAAGCCGATTACCGATCTGCTGGAAATGGCCGAACAGATGGGCATCGAAAACATGGCCCGTTCGCGCAAGCAGGACGTGATTTTCGCCCTGTTGAAGAAACACGCGAAAAGCGGCGAAGAGATCTCGGGTGACGGCGTGCTGGAGATTCTCCAGGATGGTTTCGGTTTCCTGCGTTCGGCGGATGCATCCTATCTGGCCGGCCCTGACGACATCTACGTCTCGCCCAGCCAGATCCGTCGCTTCAACCTGCGCACCGGCGACACCATCGTCGGCAAGATCCGTCCGCCGAAGGAAGGGGAGCGCTACTTCGCCCTGCTGAAGGTCGACACCATCAACTTCGACCGCCCGGAAAACGCCAAGAACAAGATCCTGTTCGAGAACCTGACGCCGCTGTTCCCCAACGAGCGCCTGAAGATGGAAGCCGGCAACGGTTCCACCGAAGACCTCACCGGCCGCGTCATCGACCTGTGCGCCCCGATCGGCAAGGGCCAGCGCGGCCTGATCGTCGCCCCGCCGAAAGCCGGCAAGACGATCATGCTGCAGAACATCGCGGCCAACATCACCCGCAACAACCCCGAATGCCACCTGATCGTGCTGCTGATCGACGAACGTCCGGAAGAAGTGACCGAGATGCAGCGCACCGTGCGCGGCGAAGTGGTCGCCTCGACCTTCGACGAGCCGCCGACCCGCCACGTGCAGGTCGCCGAGATGGTGATCGAGAAGGCCAAGCGCCTGGTTGAGCACAAGAAGGACGTGGTCATCCTGCTCGACTCCATCACCCGCCTGGCCCGTGCCTACAACACCGTCATCCCGAGCTCCGGCAAGGTGCTGACCGGTGGTGTCGACGCCCACGCCCTGGAGAAGCCCAAGCGCTTCTTCGGTGCCGCCCGCAACATCGAGGAAGGCGGTTCGCTGACCATCATCGCCACCGCGCTGGTCGAGACCGGCTCGAAGATGGACGAGGTGATCTACGAAGAGTTCAAGGGCACCGGCAACATGGAGCTGCCGCTGGACCGCCGCATCGCCGAGAAGCGCGTGTTCCCGGCCATCAACATCAACAAGTCCGGTACCCGCCGCGAAGAGCTGCTGACCGCCGACGACGAACTGCAGCGCATGTGGATCCTGCGCAAGCTGCTGCACCCGATGGACGAAGTCGCTGCCATCGAGTTCCTGGTCGACAAGCTCAAGCAGACCAAGACCAACGACGAGTTCTTCCTGTCGATGAAGCGCAAATAAGCACCACCGCACAGTGAATTGGGGCTGCTTCGCAGCCCTTCGCGGGCAAGCCCGCTCCCACAGGGATTGCACGAACCTGGGGGAGCGGGCTTGCCTGCGAAGGGCGCGAAGCGGCCCCAAGTCATTTTTGGCCATTGGGCCCTGAACGGCGCTACACTCTGCAACCCCGACCGATACGGCCAACCACGAGGCTCATGCATGCAGTATCGCGACCTGCGCGACTTCATCCGAGGCCTGGAGCAGCGCGGTGAACTCAAGCGCATCCAGGTTCCGATCTCCCCCGTCCTGGAAATGACCGAAGTCTGCGACCGCACCCTGCGCGCCAAGGGCCCGGCGCTGCTGTTCGAAAAGCCCACGGGCTTCGACATACCCGTGTTGGGCAACCTGTTCGGCACCCCGGAGCGGGTGGCCATGGGCATGGGCGCCGAGTCGGTCGACGAACTGCGCGAGATCGGCAAGCTGCTGGCCTTCCTCAAGGAGCCCGAGCCGCCGAAAGGGCTGAAGGATGCCTGGTCGAAGCTGCCGATCTTCAAGAAGGTCGTGTCCATGGCACCGAAGGTAGTCAAGGACGCGGTGTGCCAGGAGGTGGTGGTCGAGGGCGAGGACGTCGACCTGACCCAGCTGCCAATCCAGCATTGCTGGCCGGGCGACGTGGCGCCGCTGATCACCTGGGGCCTGACCGTCACCCGTGGCCCCAACAAGGACCGCCAGAACCTGGGTATCTACCGCCAGCAACTGATTGGCCGCAACAAGGTCATCATGCGCTGGCTGAGCCACCGTGGCGGCGCCTTGGACTACCGTGAATGGTGCGAGAAGCACCCCGGCCAGCCGTTCCCCGTGGCGGTGGCGCTGGGGGCTGACCCGGCGACCATCCTCGGTGCCGTGACCCCGGTGCCGGACACCCTGTCCGAATACGCCTTCGCCGGGCTGCTGCGTGGCAACCGCACCGAGCTGGTCAAGTGCCGCGGCAGCGACCTGCAGGTGCCGGCCACTGCCGAGATCATCCTCGAAGGCGTGATCCACCCGGGCGAGACCGCACCGGAAGGCCCCTACGGCGACCACACCGGCTACTACAACGAGGTCGACACCTTCCCGGTGTTCACCGTCGAGCGCATCACCCACCGCCGCAAGCCGATCTACCACAGCACCTACACCGGGCGTCCGCCGGATGAGCCGGCGATCCTCGGCGTGGCGCTGAACGAAGTGTTCGTGCCGATCCTGCAGAAGCAGTTCCCGGAGATCGTCGACTTCTACCTGCCGCCTGAGGGCTGTTCCTACCGCATGGCGGTGGTGACCATGAAGAAGCAGTACCCGGGTCACGCCAAGCGTGTGATGCTGGGCGTGTGGTCGTTCCTGCGACAGTTCATGTACACCAAGTTCGTTATCGTCACCGACGATGACATCAACGCCCGTGACTGGAACGATGTGATCTGGGCCATCACCACGCGCATGGACCCCAAGCGTGATACGGTGATGATCGACAACACGCCGATCGACTACCTGGACTTCGCGTCGCCGGTATCGGGGCTGGGGTCGAAGATGGGCCTGGACGCGACGCACAAGTGGCCGGGCGAGACTACACGCGAATGGGGCCGCGCCATCGTCAAGGACGAGGCCGTCACCCGCCGTATCGATGAGCTGTGGGATCAGTTGGGAATAGATTGATGCAGGTAACCTTGCAGCCGTCCGGAGCGGTACTGGCACTCGAACCCGGGGAAAGGATTCTGGATGCGGCACGGCGCCTGGGCTATGACTGCCCGAGCAGTTGCCGCAACGGCAACTGCCATGCCTGTGCGGCGTTGTTGGTGGAAGGGCGCGTGCGCCAGGATGGCCAGGTCCGCGATCATGGCGAGCTGTTCACCTGCATCGCCGAGCCGCTGGAAGACTGCGTGCTGCTCTGGGACGGTGTGCTGGCCCTGGGCGAGCTGCCGGTGCGCACGTTGGCCTGCACCCTGAGCGAGTGCGTGGAGGTAGGCGGCGATGTCTGGCGCGTGCGGCTGCGCACTCCAGCCGGCAAGCCACCACGCTATCACGCCGGGCAGTACCTGATGATCGAGCGTGAGGGCGCGGGCAAGGCGGCCTTCTCACTGGCCTCGGCCCCGCATGCCGGGCGCGAGCTGGAGCTGCATGTGCTGGTGCGGGAGAACAGTGCCCGCCAGTTGATCGAGCAACTGCAGCGTGACCGCGTGGCACGTATCGAACTGCCCTTCGGTGATGCCCACCTGGCCGAGCTGCCCGATGGCCCGCTGGTGCTGATCGCCGCTGGCACCGGCATGGGCCAGATGCACAGCCTGGTCGAGCACTGCCGCGCCCAGGGTTTCAAGCACCCGGTGCACCTGTACTGGGGGGTGCGACGGCCTGAGGACTTCTACCAGATCGAGCACTGGGACGAGTGGGAGCGCCTGCCGAATCTCTTCCTGCACAAGGTGGTCAGCGACCTGTGCGGTTGGGAAGGGCGCTGCGGCTTGCTGCATGAAGCCGTCTGCGAGGACATCGGCGACCTGAACCAGGTGCATGTCTATGCCAGCGGTTCACCGACCATGGTCTACGCCACTCTCGATGCCCTGGTCGAGGCTGGCATGGATGCCCACCGCATGCGTGCCGACGTATTCGCCTACGCGCCGCGCGGTTGAAGATGAACGGCTCGCCGCAATGGCGTGCCGTGCTTAATAACCAAAGTTGCCAACGAAGAGTATAAGCCGCTTATTGTTGCTGCGCGGGTTAATAACTTTCACGCGGCTCGAAACAATCGGCACCAATGGTCGGAAGTGTGCACTAAACTTGTGGCGAGGGCTTGAAGTGTCGATGGCGTCTGTCTTACGTTACAGACCAGTTCTCGACGCAGCTCCCATGGCGCCAGGCTCGCCCGCATCCGGGCGAGAGCCGGCATGCCGCGAAACATGGCTTTCTGAATGTCCAGGAGTTGCAGGGCAGCACTTCGATAGTTCACGTTGAATAATGGCGGCAGCGCATGTCGGCACTTGAAAGTTCACCCTGGCAGATCACCTATCCACCGTCGCTCGATTTCGGCCAGCAACTGACCCGCGAGCAATTGCTCAACTCCATGAGAATGACCATGGCGCGCCACGAAGGCGGCCCGGTGTGGTTGTTCGCCTATGGTTCGCTGATCTGGCGGCCGGAATGCAATGCGGTCGAACGCCAGCGAGCCCGGGTGCATGGCTATCATCGCGGCCTGTACCTGTGGTCGCACGAACATCGCGGCACGCCGGAGTGCCCAGGGTTGGTGTTCGGACTCGACCGTGGCGGCTCGTGCAGCGGGTTCGCCTACCGCCTGGACGAGAACGGCCTGGAGGACTCGTTGCTGGCCCTGTGGCAACGGGAGATGCCCTACCCCGCGTATCGGCCTCATTGGCTCAATTGCCGGCTGGGCGATGGCAGCAAGGTCCAGGCCCTGGGCTTCGTCCTGGAGCGGCATCTGCCGTGCTATGCCGGTAATCTGCCGGATACCCTGTTCAGCCAGATCCTGGCCAGTGCCAAGGGCCGCTTCGGCAGTACCCGCGAGTATGTCGAGCAGACCTTGAACGCCTTGCGCCACCACCAGATGCCGGATCGCAACCTGGAGGCGCGGTTTCGACGCTGCCATAACCTGCGCGAGGTCTGACAGGCCGCTTTGCGGCCCGTCGCCGACAATTGAAGGCCCCAGCGCTCAGCGGGTCAATACCACCAGCTTGCCCACCGCCTGCCGTTGCCCCAGCCGCTCGATGGCCGTTCCGGCCTCGGCCAGCGGATAGGTCTGCGACACCAGTGGCTTGAGCTTGCCCTCGGCATGCCAGGCGAACAACTGGCGGAAGTTGGCAGCATTGTCCTCAGGCTGGCGCTGGGCGAAGGCCCCCCAGAACACTCCCACCACCGAAGCCCCCTTGAGCAGCGCCAGGTTCACCGGCAAATGCGGAATGGTCCCGCTGGCAAACCCCACCACCAGCAGCCGGCCGTTCCAGGCCAGGCCGCGCACGGCTTGGTCGAACAGCTCGCCACCGACCGGGTCGTAGATCACGTCCACGCCCTGGCCGCCGGTCAGGCGCTTGATCTCGTCCTTGAGGCTCGCCTGACCGTAGTCGATCAGCTCGTCGGCGCCAGCGGCCTTGGCCACGGCGAGCTTTTCGGCACTGCTGGCGGCGGCGATCACCCGCGCACCCATGGCCTTGCCGATTTCCACTGCCGCCAGGCCGACGCCACCGGAGGCGCCGAGCACCAGCAGGGTCTCGCCGGCCTTGAGCTGGCCGCGTTGTTTCAGCGCATGCATCGAAGTGCCGTAGGTCATGCCGAAGGCGGCGGCGGTGGTGAAGTCCATGCCCTCGGGAATGGGCAGCACATTGTAGAAGGGCACGGCCACCTGTTCGGCGAAGGCGCCCCAGCCGGTCAGGGCCATGACCCGGTCGCCAACCTTGAAGGCGCCGGCCTTCTCGCCCACGGCGGCGACCACTCCGGCGGCCTCGCCACCCGGCGAGAACGGCAGGGGTGGCTGGAACTGGTACTTGCCTTCGATGATCAGGGTATCGGGAAAGTTGACCCCGGCGGCGTGCACGTCGAGGAGGACTTCGTTCCTCTTCGGCTCCGGGCTCGCCACCTCTTCCAGGGCCAGGTCCCGCGCCGGGCCCAGGGTTTTGCACAATACGGCTTTCATCGGGGCTATTCCTTTGCGTGTGGTGGCCGATAAGTGTAGGAGGGGCAGGTGCCCGGTCAACGAGCATGGCCCGCCCTGATGGGCCGACATAAGCCCCGCATCGGTTCGACATTGACCTGAAGGGCAAGCATGAGCCGGGGGCCAGGGCTGCCAAGCAGCGGCTTGGGTTTGGACGATGTGCTGGGTAAGCTGGCGCCAACTGTATTGAGGAGCGAATTCGTGAAAGCGTGGATCTTGATGGTGCTGGCCTTGCTGCTGCCAGCTGCGGCCCTGGCCGAGGACGCCAAGGATGGGCAGCCCAAGGTTTCCTATATCAGCCTGAGCCCGCCCTTCGTCGGCAACTACGCCCTCGACGGCAGCCCCAGGCTGCGTGTGTACAAGGCCGATGTGGCCCTGCGCGTGTCCGGCGATGCCGCAGCGGCGGCGGTCAAGCACCACGAGCCGCTGATCCGCAACCAACTGGTGGCGTTGTTCACCCAGCAGGGCGTGGACAACATGAACAGCGTCGAGGCCAAGGAGCAGCTGCGCCAGGAAGCGCTCAGGCAGGTCCAGCAGGTCATGGAGGCCGAGGAGGGCAAGCCGATCGTCGAGGACCTGCTGTTCAACAACCTGATCGTGCAGTGATCAGGAGGTCAGGCTGCGGCGAAAGCGCGCCAGGGCCACGCTGAAGAACACCAGGCCGATCACAGCCAGGGCCAGGACATCCGGCCACACCACCGCAAGCCCGGCATCGCGGAACAGGATTGCCGCGCCGAGGCTGACGAAGTGGGTCGAGGGCGATCCCTGCATGACCCACTGTAGCCACTGCGGCATGCTATCCAGCGGTGTGCTGCCGCCGGAGAGCAGCAGCATCGGGATGATCACCGGGATCGCCAGCAGGCCGAACTGCGGAGTCGAGCGCGCCAGGGTGGCGAGGAAAATGCCCAGTGCCGTGCTGGCGAACAGGTACAGGGCGGTCACGCCCAGGAACAGGCCCATGGACCCGGCCAGCGGCACGCCCAGCGCCCCCTTGACCACCACCTCGAGCGATACCCAGGTGCACAGCACGACCACCAGGGCGTTGCTGCCGATCTTCGCCAGCATGATTTCCAGCGCTGTCAGCGGCAGCACCAGCAGGTGGTCCAGGGTGCCATGTTCGCGCTCGCGCAGCAGTGCGGTGCCGGTGAGGATGATGGCCAGGATGGTGATGTTGTTGACGATCTGGATCACCGCCAGGAACCAGCCACCTTCCAGGTTGGGATTGAACAGCGCCCGCGGGCTGATCGTCGCCGGGCTGGCTGCGGCGGTGCCGCCGGCGTAGTCGAGTAGTTCGCGCTCGAAGATCCGGCCGATGTAGCCCGCCCCCATGAACGCCTGGCTCATGGCCGTGGCATCGACGTTGATCTGCAGCTCGGGCGAGCGCCCGGCCAGCAGATCGCCCTGGAAGTTCACCGGCACGTTGATCACGAAGGTGTACTGGCCGCTGTCCATGGCCTGGTCGAGGCGGTCCAGGGCCAGTGGCACGGCGGGCTGGAACTCGGGCGGTTGCAGCGATTCGGCCAGTTTGCGCGAGACCTGGCTGCGATCCTCGTCGACCACCGCCACGCTGGCGTTGTGCACGCCGATCACCGAGCCGGCCGCCGGCATGTAGATCGCCACGCTGAAGGCGTACAGCAGAAACAGCAGCAGCACGCTGTCGTGGCGCAGGCTGGTCAGCTCCTTCAGGCCCAGGCGCAGGGTATGGTGCAGGCGGTGCATGTCAGGCTTCCTGCTTCTTCAGCATGGCCAGGCTCAGGCCGCTGAAGGCGACGAAGAAGCCCAGCAGGGCCAGGCACTGTGGCCATAGCTCGCGCAGGCCGAGGGCCTTGGTGAAGGTGCCGACGGCAATGTCGAGGAAGTAGCCGGCCGGGAACAACTGGCCCATCAGCGCCGCGGCGCCATCGAGCGACGAGCGCGGCACGATCAGCCCGGAGAACTGGATGGTCGGCAGGCTGGTGATGATCATGGTGCCGAGGATCGCTGCGATCTGCGTGCGGGTGAAGGCCGAGATCAGCAGACCCAGGCTGGTAGTCGCCAGCAGGTACAGGAAACCGCCGCAGGCCAGGGCCGGCAGGCTGCCCTTGAGCGGTACGCTGAACAGCCAGCGGTTCATCGCCACCAGCAGCGCCAGGTTGACCAGGCTCACCGCCAGGTAGGGGGCCTGCTTGCCGAGCAGGAACTCCAGGCGAGTCAGGGGCGTGGCGTAGAAGTTGGTGATCGAGCCCAGTTCCTTTTCCCGGACGATGCCCAGGGCCGTGAGCATGGCCGGGATGAACGCCAGGATCAGCGCCATGACGCCAGGGCCGATGGCGTTCACGCTGACCACGTCCTGGTTGTAGCGAAAGCGTGTCTCCAGCCTGACCGGCGCCTGCCGAGGCTGCGGTTGTGAGCTCAGCGCAGCGAGTTGCTCGAGGTTGGCCTGGTGCACCGCCTCCACGTAGTTGCGGCTGGTCTCGGCGCGAAACGGCATGCCACCGTCGAGCCAGGCTGCCACCACCGGCTGGCGGCCGGCATGCAGGTCGCGGCCGAAGCCGGGTGGGATCTCCAGGGCGAGCTTGATCTCCGAGCGCTGCAGGCGTTGGTGCAATTGGGTGGCATCGCGGATCGGCGCCTGCTCGGCGAAGTAGCGCGAGCCGCGAAACGCTTCCAGGTAGGCGCGGCTCTGCGGGCTCTGGTCCTGGTCATAGACGGCGAAGGCAAGGTTTTCCACATCCAGGGAAATGCCGTAGCCGAAGATCACCATCATGAACAGCGCACCCAGCAAGGCGAAGGCCAGGCGGACCTTGTCGCGCAGCAGTTCCTTGCCCTCGCGGCTGGCCACCGCCAGCAGCCGGCGCAGGCTGAAGCCCTGGCGCAACGGGCGTGTGGCGTCCTCGGCCTGCTCCAGGGTGGCATTGGTCGATGCCTGCTGGCCTTGTTCCTGGGCCTGCTCCAGGCAGCGGACGAAGGCGTCCTCCAGCGTCGCGCCGGCGAACTGCGCCTGCAAGGTGGCAGGCGTGTCGCAGGCCAGGACCCGGCCGGCGTGCATCAGCGAGATACGGTCGCAGCGCAGGGCTTCGTTCATGAAGTGGGTGGACAGGAAGATAGTCACGTCCTGCTCTCGCGACAGCTCGACCAGCAACCGCCAGAAGTCATCGCGGGCGGCCGGATCGACGCCGGAGGTCGGTTCGTCGAGGATCAGCACCTCGGGCCGGTGCAGCACCGCCACCGCTAGCGACAGGCGCTGGCGCAGGCCCAGGGGCAGGGCGCCGGAGGGCTGGTCGGCGATGGCCTGCAGGCCGAAGCGCTGTAGCAGTTCGGCGATGCGCGGGGTGCTGTCGGCCTTGGGCAGGTCGAACAGGCGGGCGTGCAGCTCGAGGTTTTGTCGGGCGCTCAGCTCGCCATACAGGGAAAAGGCCTGGGACATGAAGCCGACCCGCTTGCGGGTGGCCAGGTCGCGGGCGTCCACCGGCCGGCCGAGCAGGTTGGCGCTGCCTTCGCTGGCCGGCATCAGGCCGGTGAGCACCTTCATGGTGGTGGTCTTGCCGCAGCCGTTGGAGCCGAGGAAGCCGAAGATCTCGCCACGGCCGATAGCGAAGCTGACCTTGTCCACGGCGGTGAAGTCGCCGAAGCGCAGGGTCAGGCCGTGGGCTTCGATGGCGACCGGCCCATCGTCCGCCTGGCGGGGCGGAATGCTCAAGGGCTCGGCCGTCTCGCCTTTGCCGTCCTGGAAATAGGTGAAGGCATCGTCCAGCTTGCCGCTGGCGGTCACCGCGGCCAGTTCGCGGCTGGGGCCGGCGGCCAGCAGGCGACCGCCGTCGAGCATCAGGCAATGTTCGAACTGCTCGGCTTCCTCCATGTAGGCCGTGGCCACCAGCAGGGTCAGCTGCGGGCGCTGCGCGCGGACCTGCTCGACCAGCTCCCAGAAGCGCCGGCGGGACAGCGGGTCGACGCCGGTGGTCGGTTCGTCGAGGATCAGCAGGTCGGGCTCGTGGATCAGCGCGCAGCACAGGCCGAGCTTCTGCTTCATGCCGCCGGACAACTTGCCCGCCGGGCGATCGGCGAAGCGCTCCAGGTCGGTGGCGCGCAGCAGGTTGGCCATGCGTTGTTCGCGCTGGGCGCGGCCCAGGCCGAAGAGGGTGGCGAAAAAGCGGATGTTCTCGCGGATCGACAGCTCCGGGTACAGGTTGTTGCCCAGACCCTGGGGCATGAAGGCGACCCGTGGATAGAGCTGGTTGCGGTGGCGACGTCGGCGGATCGGGCCGCCCAGCACCTGCAACTCGCCCTGCTGCAGGCGCTTGACCCCGGCGATCAGCCCTAGCAGCGTGGACTTGCCGGCACCGTCTGGGCCGATCAGGCCACAGCGGGTGCCGGCCGGTAGGCTGAAACCCAGGGTTTGCAAGGCGACCAGGTCGCCGTAGCGGTGGCTGATGCCCTCGGCCACCAGCGCCGGAGCACTCATTGCAGGTCGGCCGGCCAGTTCACGTCGGCCGTGCGCACGTAGCCGGCGCCCGGCATGCCTGGCTTGGCCTGGGGCACGGCGCTGGGCTCGGTCAGGCGCAGCTTGACCCGAAACACCAGCTTTTGGCGCTCGTCACGGGTTTCCACCTGCTTGGGGGTGAACTGCGCCTTGGCCGCGACGAACGCTACCTTCGCCGGCAAGGCTTGCCCCGGCAGGGCATCGAGCACGATTCGCGCCGGGTCGCCGACGGTCAGGCGACCGGTGGTAGAGGCGGGCAGGTAGAGGTTCATGTACTGGTCGCTCGGGTCGATCAGCATCAGCACGCGGCCGCCGGCGCCCAGCACTTCGCCGGGCTCGGCCAGGCGCAACTGGATGATGCCGTCGATGGGCGCGCGCAGGCTGCTGTCGTCGATTTCGCTGGTGAGCTGTGCCACCTGGGCCTCGGCGGCACCGATGGCGGCCTTGATCGCCGCCAGCTGGGCGCGGGCGGCGACGACTGCGGCGTTGGCGGTGTCGTAGCGGGCCTGCTGCTGGTCGAGTAGTTGCTGGCTGGCGAACTTGCGCTGGTAGATCTCACGGACCCGCTTGAGCTCCTGGCTGGCCAGCAACCGCTCGCTCTGGCGCAACTGCACGTTGGCCACGGCGGCGGCATGGTTCTCCCGCGCCCGCAGCACTTCGGCCTCGGCCTGGCTGCGCTGGGCCTCCAGCGTGCGGGTATCGATGCGTGCCAGCAGTTGGCCGCGGGTCACCCTGTCGCCTTCATCGACCAGCACTTCGGCCAGGCGCCCCGGGACCTTGCTGGCGATCTGCACTTCGGTGGCCTCGAGGCGGCCGTTGCCCATGCTCACGCCTTCGGGCAGGCGATCGTGCAGGGATTTCCAGTAACCCAGGCCGCCCGCCGCCAGCAACAGGGCGAGCAGGGCAGTGGCAAAGAGTTTCGGTGCGTATCGGCTCATCGAGGCTGCGTCCCTGCTGTATTGCACACCCGATAGTGACGCAGGGCCGCGCCGTGCGCCTTGATGTTGGTCAAGCCACTGACGATAGTCGCAGGTTCAGCCCAGCGCGAGGATGGCCGCCCACTGCTGTGGGGTGACCGGCATCACCGACAGGCGGCTGCCTTTTTGCACCAGCGGCAGTTCGGCCAGGGCGGCCTGTTGCTTGAGCAGGCCCAGGCCCAGAACCTGGCCGAATGTCTTCACGTGGGCCACGTCCACTGCGCTCCAGGGGTTCTTGTCGGCACTGGCCTTGGCATCGAAGTAGGGGCTCTGCGGGTCGAGCGCGGTGGGGTCGGGGTAGGCCGCGGCGATGATCCGGGCGATGCCGGCGATACCCGGTTGCGGGCAACTGGAGTGGTAGAAGAAGAACTCGTCGCCTATGCTCATGGCCCGCAGGAAATTGCGCGCCTGGTAGTTGCGCACCCCGTCCCAGCGTGCCTGCCCGAGGCGTGCCAAGGCGTCGATGGAGAGCTCGTCGGGCTCGGATTTCATCAGCCAATAGGCCATGGATGCTGCTCCTGACAAAATTTGAAATAACCTGGCCCACTAAACCGACGGTCGGTTGGCGTCAACGTTTGCGTGTCGTCGCACGTTGTCGGAAAATGCGCCGATTTTAAAGCTAGACGCTCCGGCAACACCAAGAAGGTTGCCGAGCCTGAACAGTTTGCCTTAGGGGGGCATTCATCGATGAACCAACGCAAACCGGATTTGCTCTGGATCCTGGTCTTCATCTTCGGCCTGGGTGTCGTCACCACCGGTTATGCGCAGAGTTTCTGGGAGCGCAAGATGGACGCTGCCTACCAGATGCCGGTCGATCCCGCCCAGCAGCAACGCTGACCCCCTTCGCTGGCGCCGCTCAGTTCGGCGCCAAGTACCAGCCACGGTCCGAGACCGTTCCCTTGAGCGGCACATCCCAACTGGCCTGGGCCAGCCGCTCGACCTTCTGGCATTCATGGGCCAGCCCTAGCAGCAACGGTTTCTTCCACGCCTTGCGCCGCGCCTGATAGGCCAGGCTGCGGTCGTAGAAGCCACCGCCCATGCCCAGCCGGCCGCCTACTTCGTCGAAGCCCACCAAGGGTAGCAGGATCAGGTCCAGTGACCAGATCGGTCGTTGGCGCTTGCGATCGGTCAGCGGCTCGGGGATGCGGAAGCGGTTGGGGCGCAGTTTTTCTCCACGCTCGAAACGCTGGAACACCATGCGCGTGCGCGGCCAGGCGTGCAGCACCGGAAGGTAGGTACGCTTGCCGCGCCGCTGGGCCTCGCACAGCAGCAGGCGCGGGTCGATCTCGCCGTCGTTGGGTAGGTACAGGGCGATGTGCCGGGCACGGCGGAACAGTGGATGCTGGGCCAGTTGGCGGTACAGGCCAAGGGAGGCCTGGCGCTGTTGGGCCGGGGTGAGAGCGCGGCGGGCATTACGGAGCAGGCGACGGAGTTGAGGACGGGTGAGCGGCGCGGTGTCGGTCATGGCACAGGCGTTCCCAGAGGTGCCGGCCGCCGCTGCGGCCAGACGAATTGCCCGCCGGGAAGGCGGGCAAGGCGGAATTCAGGCTCCCCGATGGAACCGCTGTCGGTGTAGCCCTTGAACCCGAAAGTTCAAGGTGGAGATTGCAGGGGGCGTTAAGGCTTTCCGTCGAGCGGACATGCACACCTGCCCCAGCGTGCAACCCCCGTGGTTGTGCGTATCGGCTCAGGGACATAACCGACTGGCGCATCCCCCAGGGAGTGGCGCCAGTATACCAATCTCAGCCGATTTTGGTATCCGCGTCGTCGGACAGTGCCTGGTCGACCCGCTCCAGCAGGTCGCGTACCTGCTCGCGGGTGGTGCCGTTGCCGGCCACGTCCGGGCGCTCCTGGCGGTGCAGCAGTTCGTGGGTGATGTTCAGCGCCGCCATGACCGCGATGCGGTCGGCACCGATCACCTTGCCGCTGCTGCGGATCTCGCGCATCTTGCCGTCCAGGTAGCGCGCGGCGCTGACCAGGTTGTTGCGTTCCTCGGGCGGGCAGATGATCGAATATTCCTTGTCGAGGATCTGGACGGTGACGCTATTGCTTGAACTCATGAGTCTTGCTCCAGGGCCTTGAGGCGCAGGATCATCGATTCGACCTTGCGCTTCGCGATCTCGTTCTTTTCGATGAGGTGGGCGCGCTCCTCGCGCCAGGATTTTTCCTGAGCTAGTAGGAGTGCATTTTGCCGTTTTAGTTGCTCGACACGCTCGATCAGCAACTCGAATCGGCTCATCAGCGCTTGCAGGTCGTTCTCTTGCGTGGGTTGCACTCGATTCGCTCCATCGTGGACTCACCAGGCGATCATGCCTCTCCCTGGGCCGCGGCGGCCAGTGCCGATGGTCTTGGCGCGCCTGCCGGTGCTAGGATACAAGGTCTTCATTCTAGTCATTGCGCCGTCTGGCGCCTAGCTGCCCATGCCCAATACCCAATCGCCCTACACCGCCTTCGCCACGCTGCTCGCCAGCAATGGCCATCCTGTTTCCCCGGCCGAGCTGCACGGCCTGCTGATCGGCCGCAGCTGTGCCGGCGCAGGGTTCGATGCCGACGCCTGGCTGGCCGACGCCGCCGGCCTGCTGGAGAACGATGCCGAGGACGCCGTGCGCAACGCCCTGATCGGCCTGCAGGAAATGGTCAAGGCCGAGCTGACCGGCGAGGACATCACCCTGGTCCTGCTGCTGCCCGGCGACGAGGCACCGCTGGCCGAGCGCGCCGCGGCCCTGGGCCAGTGGTGCCAGGGCTTCATCACCGGCTTCGGCCTGAATGCCGGCGGCAAGGAACTCTCCGGCGAGGCCAAGGAAGTGCTGCAGGACCTGGTGGCCATCTCCCAGGTCCAGGATGCCCTCGAGGAGTCCGAGGACGGCGAGAGCGATTACATGGAAGTCATGGAGTACCTGCGCGTGGCGCCCTTGCTGCTGTATACGGAGCTGGCCAAGCCGGCCGCACCCGCGCCCAAGCCATCGCTGCACTGACACCTGGGGGTAGTCCTGCCCATGAGCCACATCCCGAAGGCCGAGTATGCCCGTCGGCGCAAGGCGCTGATGGCGCAGATGGTCCCCAACAGCATCGCCATCCTGCCGGCCGCTGCAGTCGCCATCCGCAACCGCGACGTCGAGCACGTGTACCGCCAGGACAGCGATTTCCAGTACCTCAGCGGTTTTCCCGAGCCCGAGGCGGTGATCGCCCTGATCCCGGGCCGTGAACACGGCGAGTACGTGCTGTTCTGCCGCGAGCGCAACCCCGAGCGCGAGCTGTGGGACGGCCTGCGGGCCGGCCAGGAGGGCGCGGTGCGCGACTACGGCGCCGACGATGCCTTCCCGATCACCGATATCGACGAGATCCTGCCGGGCCTGATCGAGGGACGCGACCGGGTCTATACGGCCATGGGCAGCAACCCCGAGTTCGACCGCCGGCTCATGGAGTGGATCAATGTGATCCGCTCCAAGGCGCGCCTCGGTGCCCAGCCGCCGAACGAATACGTTGCCCTGGATCATCTGCTGCACGACATGCGCCTGTATAAATCGGCAGCGGAAGTGAAGGTGATGCGCACCGCTGCGGCGATTTCCGCGCAGGCCCATGTGCGGGCCATGCAGGCCTGCCGCGCGGGGCTGCACGAATACAGCCTGGAAGCCGAGCTGGACTACGTGTTCCGCAAGGGCGGGGCGAAGATGCCGGCCTATGGTTCGATCGTCGCCGCCGGGCGTAACGCCTGCATCCTGCATTACCAGCAGAACGACGCCCCGCTCAAGGACGGCGACCTGGTACTGATCGATGCCGGCTGCGAGATCGACTGCTACGCCAGCGACATCACCCGCACCTTCCCGGTCAGTGGGCGCTTCTCGCCGGAGCAGAAGGCTATCTATGAGCTGGTGCTCAAGGCCCAGGAGGCCGCGTTCGCCGAGATCGCGCCAGGCAAGCACTGGAACCACGCCCACGAGGCGACCGTGCGGGTCATCACCGAGGGCCTTGTGGCGCTGGGGTTGCTCAAGGGCGAGGTGCAGGCGCTGATCGACAGCGAGGCCTACCGCGCCTTCTACATGCACCGCGCCGGGCACTGGCTGGGCATGGATGTGCATGACGTGGGCGACTACAAAGTCGGCGGCCAGTGGCGAGTGCTCGAGCCGGGCATGGCGCTGACCGTCGAGCCGGGCATCTACATTGCCCCCGACAACCAGAACGTCGCGAAGAAATGGCGCGGCATCGGCGTAAGGATCGAGGACGACGTGGTAGTGACCAGGCAAGGCTGTGAAATTCTGACCACGGGCGTCCCCAAGACCGTCGCCGAGATCGAGGCGCTGATGGCTGACGCACGCAGGGACGTGGCATGAGCCGGGTCAACCTGGCGATCATCGGCGGTGGCCTGGTCGGTGCCAGCCTGGCCCTGGCCCTGCAGGCCGGGGCCAAGGCCCGGGGCTGGAAACTCCTGCTGATCGAACCCTTCGCCCCCGGCCACAGTTTCCAACCCAGCTACGACGCGCGCTCTTCGGCGCTGTCGTTCGGCACCCAGCAGATCTACCAGCAGCTCGGCCTGTGGCCGGTCATCAGCCAGCGTGCCGAGCCGATCAGCCAGATCCAGGTGTCCGACCGTGGCCGCTTCGGCGCTACCCGACTGGATGCCCGCGAAGAAGGCGTGCCGGCGCTTGGCTACGTGGTGGAGAACGCCTGGCTCGGCCAGTGCCTGTGGCAGGCCCTGGACACCGAGGTGGTCAGCTGGCGCTGCCCCGCCGAGGTCAAGGCCATGCAGGCCATCGCCGGCGGCTACCGCCTGCAATTGGACGACGACACTCACCTGGAGTGCGACCTTGCAGTGTTGGCCGACGGTGGTCGCTCCGGCCTGCGCGAGCAACTGGGTATCCATGTGCGCCGCATCCCCTACGACCAGAGTGCGTTGATCGCCAACATCACCCCTGGCGAGGCCCATGGTGGCCAGGCGTTCGAGCGCTTCACCGAGCAGGGCCCGATGGCCCTGCTGCCGCTGCCGGAAAACCGTTGCGCGCTGGTCTGGACACGCCAGGGGATGGACGCCCAGCGTCTGGTGGAGACCGATGAACGTAGCTTCCTGCGTGAGCTGCAGGACGCCTTCGGTTACCGCCTGGGCGCCCTGCGCCAGGTCGGCGTGCGCCACCTGTACCCGTTGGCGCTGGTCGAGGCCGAAGAGCAGGTGCGCCCTCAGCTGGTGGTGTTGGGCAACGCCGCCCACAGCCTGCACCCGATCGCCGGGCAGGGCTTCAACCTGTCCCTGCGCGACGTGCAGTCCCTGGCCGATGCCCTGCTGGATGGCCCTGCGCTGCCAGGTGACCTGGCCACCCTGCAGGCCTATCACCAGCGCCAGCGCCTGGACCAGGCCCTGACCATCGGCTTCTCCGACCAGGTCACTCGCCTGTTCGGCAGCAGCCAACCGTTGCTGGCGGCCGGGCGCAACATCGGCCTGCTCGGCCTCGACCTGCTGCCGCCGGCGAAAAGCTGGTTCGCCCGTCAGGCCATGGGCCTGGGCACCCGTCCAGACCTGCGGGGCAGGGCATGAGCGATTCGCACAGGCTCGCCCGCAAGGCTCGCATGCTGCGGTGGCTGCTCAACCTCTACCCGCCCTACCTGGGTGCCGGCATCCGTGTGCAGCACATCAGCCCGGACATGCGCAGCATCAAGGTGCGCATGAACCTGACCCGTTGGAACCGCAACTACGTCGGTACCCAGTTCGGCGGCAGCCTGTACTCGATGGTCGATCCGTTCTACATGCTGCTGCTGATCGAGCGCCTGGGGCGCGAATACATCGTCTGGGACAAGGCCGCCAGCATCGATTTCATCACGCCGGGCAAGGGCCCGGTGTTCGCCGAGTTCCACGTCGACGATGCGTTGCTGGAGGAGATCCGCCAGCAGACCGCCAGCGGCAAGAAATACCTGCCCCGTTTGCAGGTCGATATCCGCGACGGCACTGGCGAGCTGGTGGCGCGGGTCGATAAAACCCTTTACGTGCGGCTCAAGCCGCAAGCGAGGCACGCCTAAGGCATGGAAATGCGCGCAGATCTGTTGATTGTCGGTGCCGGTATGGTCGGCAGCGCCCTGGCCCTGGCGTTGCGCCATAGCGGCCTGGAGATTCTCCTGCTCGACGGCAGCCCGCTGTCGGTCAGGCCCTTCGACGCCGAGGCGCCGTTCGAACCGCGGGTCAGCGCCCTGTCGGCGGCCAGCCAGCGCATCCTCGAACGCCTGGGCGCCTGGGAAGGCATTGCCGGGCGACGCGCTTCGCCCTATACGGACATGCGGGTGTGGGACGGCAGTGGCACCGGTCAGATCCATTTCTCGGCGGGTAGCGTGCATGCTCCGGTGCTGGGCCATATCGTCGAGAACCGGGTGGTGCAGGATGGCCTGTTGGAGCGCCTGCACGACAGCGACGTCGGCCTGTTGCCCAACGCCCGCCTGGAGCAGATGCGCCGCTCCGGCGACGAGTGGCTGCTGACCCTGGCCGACGGCCGGCGCCTGCGCTCGACGCTGGTGGTGGCTGCCGATGGCGCCAACTCCGCGGTGCGCCGCCTGGCCGGTTGCCAGACACGCGAATGGGATTACCTGCACCACGCCATCGTCACCAGCGTGCGCTGCAGTGAGGCGCACCGGGCCACAGCCTGGCAGCGCTTCACCGACGAGGGGCCGCTGGCGTTCCTGCCGCTGGCCCGTGATGGCGGGCAGGCGTGGTGCTCGATCGTCTGGTCGACCACTCCGGAGCAGGCCGAGCAGCTCATGGCACTGGATGACCAGGCCTTCTGCCAGGCCCTGGAACGGGCCTTCGAAGGCCGCCTGGGCCAGGTCCTGCAGGCCGACCCTCGACTGTGCGTGCCATTGCGCCAGCGACACGCCAAGCGCTATGTCGACGAGGGCCTGGCGCTGATCGGCGATGCGGCCCATACCATCCATCCGCTGGCCGGGCAGGGCGTCAACCTGGGGTTCCTCGATGCCGCGGTGCTGGCCGAGGAGCTGGAGCACGCCTGCGAGCGTGGCGAACGCCTGGCCGATGTGAAGGTGCTGAGCCGTTTCGAGCGCCGTCGCATGCCACACAACTTGGCGCTGATGGCGGCGATGGAAGGGTTCGAACGGCTGTTCCAGGCCAACCCACTGCCATTGCGCTGGTTGCGCAACAGCGGGCTGAAGTTGGTCGAGCAGATGCCAGAGGCCAAGGCGCTGTTCGTGCGCCAGGCGCTGGGGCTGTCGGGCGACTTGCCGGAGCTGGCGAAAGCCTGAGGCCATTCTCGGGCACGCCCCAATGGCCGTCAGTCAAGCGGTGCTATGTCGTCTTGGGGCTGCTTTGCAGCCCATCGCCGGCAAGCCGGTCCCCACAGGGTCCGAGTCGATCACGAATGATGCCGGCTGCACGGCCATGTGGGACTGGCTTGCCGGCGAAGCGGCCCCAAATGGCGGCTCTTGTCCGCGAACAGATCCATTCTGGAGCATGGGTGTATGACAGGGGCATTGGGATGCCGCTCAAGAGGCGGGAGCCGTGAAGTGGAACACAACATAGAAGAGCGCGCACAAGGCTAGGCCTGTATACATCAGCAGGCGTCCTGCGTGAGCGCGAAGTTTCAAGGGCTGAGGGAAAACGTCCAAGTCTTCAGCGAATGAACATCCTCAAGCGTGATATGGAAACATGGGACGGAGATAGGACTCCGTATCCATAAGCTTGAGCGTCATGCCTTGCTCAGCTTCACCAATATAAAGCTGGTCACCATCCAAGCTGATCCAGCCACGGTTAGCCACGAAGAGATCAACAATTTTCTCTTTAGCTTTGCGGGAAAGTGGCGCAGCTCATCAGCATCCAACAGCCCTTTTCGTATGTGAAGGCCTGCGAACAAGAGCAGACCGCAAACACAACAAACGAGCATCCAGCGGGACCTGACACTGGATGTACCCCAAGATCGTTTTTGCTGTTCAAGCCATGGACTACTCTTAATGACTCCAAGCATGATGTGAAACTCATGAGTGCATGCGACTTGGAGTTTGATAGCGACACCAAGCAAACCTGTGGCGAGGGGGCCTATCAGGAAAACAAGCTGCACCGGGAGCGGCCAGCCGTTAAAGTCAATCATGACTGAACTCATAGATCCATTCACCGGCCAACTCGCCAAGCTCATTCCCAATCAGTCCTCCGGCCAATGAACCACCGCCGACCAGTACGATGCCGCATACCGGAGCTCCGAAGCCGCTAGTTGCAACTGAGAACACGCCACATAGGCCGGCAGTGGCCAGTACGCCAAGCTCAGCGCCGAGTGCCCCACCCCCGAGTCCTCCAGTGAAGTTACCTGCCTCGGTCAGTCGAATCCGCTTACACTCTTCCGTTTCCCCTGCACGACAGACGTCTTGCACTTTCAAATATGAAGCGGTGCCGCCCAATCCAATGGCTATATTGCCGCCGTACTTGAGGTACTTCGCGGCTCTGGAAACTTCGTCCAGATGTGTCGCATAACCCGGTATCTGCCCCGGCCCGCCCGCCTTCGACCAGTGATGGACCAGGCTCTTGGTAGAAATGCCCAACTCCCGCCGGAGCCTCTCGTAACTTCCCAGTTTCAATTGCTTGTTGAGGAAAGCCGCCTTCAACTGGCCATCCAACTGCTTTAGCAAGCGCTGGCGAGCCGCGAAGAACTCGTTGCTGCGAAGGTGACCATGCTGGGCGAATTGCTGCTGGTGCAGCCGTTCGATGCTCACTAGCGTCTCCCTGACCTGAGCCAGTCCATGCGACAGCATGTCCTTGCCTACGCCCATGGACTGACTGGCACCGTTGAGCAAACCGGCGATTTCAGGCTGATGCCGCATCATGAAATCAGCTTCATCGAGCTCCAGTATTTCCAGCTTTTCCCGCGCCCGCTCTGCGGCGTCCATCAACTGGGCTTCCTCACGGGTGCAGGCATCACCCTTGTCCGGGTCGCCGATGACGAAGATCTCTCCCGCCTTGAACCCCTCCTCGAACGTGGGGTTGAGCATTTGCA
>NZ_JBDLLR010000001.1:273797-491589 GCF_046365545.1 Pseudomonas sp. HLMP
AGGACCATGCGTCCGCCGGAGAAATAACCCGCGCCCGTACCGATACAGGTTGCGCCCGTGGTGGTGAGGTCGCCATCGACCGCCTGCCCTTTGCCATCCAGACTCACACGCATGTGCCAGCTCCTTGTGCTTGGTCAAGCCAAGGAACCTAGCAGCTCAGGCTGGGGCTTTTTCCCTGCATGCGGCGCAATAGACGCTTCCTACAAGCAATGCAGAAATTTCCGTCATGCTGTCGCACTGAGTAAAAAGAGCTGGCCTCGACGCCTCTCCGATCTCGTTTCGCTTGTCATGGGTGGGCTGCAACATTCAGTAACCTCTATGCGGGTGAGAGGAAAAATGGGATTCACTACCATTCGTACCTCTAAACCCATCGAGGAGTGCCTTCCATGTTGCCCCGCAAGCCCCTACTGGCCGCCCTGGCCCTGACCCTGTTCGGCGGCACCGCTCAGGCGGCGGACGAAGTGGTGGTGTACTCCTCGCGCATCGACGAGCTGATCAAGCCGGTGTTCGACGCCTACACCGCCGAAACCGGCGTGAAGATCAAGTTCATCACCGACAAGGAAGCCCCGTTGATGCAGCGCATCAAGGCCGAGGGCGCGAACGGCGTCGCCGACCTGCTGCTCACCGTGGATGCCGGCAACCTCTGGCAGGCCGAGCAGATGGGTATCCTGCAGCCGATCAAGTCGGACGTCATCGACCAGAACATCCCCTCCCAATACCGTGCCTCGTCCCATGACTGGACGGGCCTGAGCCTGCGTGCGCGGACCATCGTCTACTCCACCGAGCGGGTCAAGCCCGAGGAGCTGAGCACCTACGAGGCCCTGGCCGACAAGCAGTGGGAAGGCCGCCTGTGCCTGCGTACCGCGAAGAAGGTCTACAACCAGTCGCTGACCGCCACCCTGATCGAGAACCACGGCGAGGCCAAGACCGAAGAGATCATCAAGGGCTGGGTCAACAACCTCTCCACCGACGTGTTCTCCGACGACACCGCCGTGCTCCAGGCCATCGAGGCCGGCCAGTGCGACGTGGGCATCGTCAACACCTACTACTACGGCCGCCTGCACAAGGAGAAACCCAGCCTGCCGGTCAAGCTGTTCTGGCCCAACCAGGCTGACCGTGGCGTGCACGTGAACCTGTCGGGCATCGGCCTGACCAAGCACGCACCGCATCCGGAGGCCGCGAAGAAACTGGTCGAGTGGATGACCGGCGAGCGCGCGCAGAAGCTGTTCGCTGACGTCAACCAGGAGTTCCCGGCCAATCCGAAGGTCAAGCCTTCCGATGAAGTCGCCGCCTGGGGCAGTTTCAAGGCCGACAGCATTCCGGTCGAAGTGGCTGGCAAGCGCCAGGCCGAGGCGATTCGCCTGATGGATCGGGCTGGCTGGAACTAAGCGGCAGGCCTTATCCTTTGGGGCCATTCAGGCCCTGATTCGCGGCGGTTCGGCGCCCCGACAAGCCCGCTCCCACATGGCCGGGTACATCACATTGTGTGATCGACTCGGCCCCTATTGGGCGCGGGCTTGCCGGGGCGCCGAACCGCCGCGATGCGGTCGCCACGTCACCGAGATTTCAGCTTTGTCCCACGCCCCCCAACGCCGCTGGTACCTCCCGGTCTTCCTCATCGCCGCCCTGGTACTCCTGCCCCTGAGCGTCCTTGCGCTCTCGTGGCAATCGATCGACACGCAGATCTGGTCGCACCTGCTCGACACCCAGATGACCCGGTTGCTGAACAACACCCTCACCCTGGTGCTTGGCGTGGGCATCGGCGTGACCTTGCTGGGTGTGAGCCTGGCCTGGCTCACCAGCCTCTGCGAGTTCCCTGGGCGGCGTTGGCTGGACTGGGCACTCATGTTGCCCTTCGCCATCCCGGCCTATGTGCTGGCGTTCGTCTTCGTCGGCCTGCTCGACTTCGCCGGCCCCGTGCAGACGGCGCTGCGCGAGGTATTCGGGCCCATGCGCCTACCGCGGGTACGCTCCACCGGTGGCGTGATCATCGTCCTGGTGCTGGTGTTCTATCCCTATGTCTACCTGTTGGCGCGGACCGCCTTCCTGGCCCAGGGCAAGGGCCTGATGGAGGCGGCGCGGGTCCTGGGCCTGTCGCCGCTGCAGGCGTTCTGGCGGGTGGCCCTGCCGATGGCGCGGCCGGCCATCGGAGCCGGCATCGCCCTGGCACTGATGGAGACCCTGGCGGATTTCGGCGCCGTGGCCGTGTTCAACTTCGATACCTTCACCACGGCCATCTACAAGACCTGGTACGGCTTCTTCAGCCTGTCCAGCGCTGCCCAGCTGGCCAGCCTGCTGCTGCTGGTCGTGATGCTGGTGCTGTATGGCGAGCGCCGTGCCCGTGGTGCGACCCGCATCGGCAACGAGCGACCCCGAGGCCAGGCGCTCTATCACCTGCGTGGCTTCAAGGCGCTGGCGGCCAGTGGCTGGTGCCTGCTGGTATTCGCCTGCGCCTTCGTCATCCCGCTGCTGCAACTGCTGGCGTGGTTCTGGCAGCGTGGCCGGCATGACCTTGACGAGCGTTACGTCGGGCTGGTCCTGCACACCCTTTACCTAGGCGCCATGGCGGCGCTGATCACCGTCTGCGTGGCCCTGCTGCTGGCTTTCGCCCGGCGCCAGGCGCCGACCGGTGGCGTGCGGGCCGGTGTCGGCCTGGCCAACCTGGGCTATGCCTTGCCCGGCTCGGTACTGGCGGTGTCGATCATGCTGGCCTTCAGTTACCTCGACAACCAACTGGTGGTGCCCCTCTCCAAGTGGCTCGGTGGCGCCGGCAAGCCACTGCTGCTGGGAGGTCTCTCGGCGTTGCTGCTGGCCTACCTGGTGCGTTTCATCGCCGTGGCCTACGGCCCGCTGGAAAGCAGCCTCGAGCGCATCCGCCCCTCGCTGCCGGAGGCATCGCGCAGCCTTGGCGTCGGTGGGGCGAGATTGTTTTTCAAGGTGTATCTACCGCTGCTGGTGCCCGGTGCGCTGAGCGCCGCCTTGCTGGTGTTCGTCGACGTGCTCAAGGAAATGCCGGCGACCTTGCTGATGCGTCCGTTCGGTTGGGACACGCTGGCAGTCCGGGTCTTCGAGATGACCAGCGAAGGCGAGTGGGCACGGGCTTCGTTGCCGGCGCTGACCCTGGTGCTGGTCGGCCTGTTGCCGGTCATCGGCTTGATCCGCCGCTCGGCCCGGCGCCCGGGGCACCCTCGCTGAG
Organism: Pseudomonas sp. HLMP; assembly: GCF_046365545.1. Classification (NCBI taxonomy): domain Bacteria; kingdom Pseudomonadati; phylum Pseudomonadota; class Gammaproteobacteria; order Pseudomonadales; family Pseudomonadaceae; genus Pseudomonas; species Pseudomonas sp. HLMP. The sequence continues at coordinate 276,994 of NZ_JBDLLR010000001.1, forward strand.
GGTGCCAGGCTTCGCCCTTGCAGCTACAATGCGCGGCATTCGCTGCAGCGGGCCTTACAAGATCGGATGACGGACAGACGTCGCCACCCACCGCTGCTTCGCCACGCCCGGAAGGAGAAACCCATGGGACAGCGTACGCCTCTGTATGACCTGCACCTGGCGCTTGGCGCCAAGATGGTCGATTTTGGCGGTTGGGACATGCCCCTGCACTATGGTTCGCAGGTCGAGGAGCACCACCAGGTGCGCAGCGACTGCGGCGTCTTCGATGTCTCCCACATGACGGTGATCGACGTCGATGGCGTTGCCGCCACCCCTTGGCTGCAGCACCTGCTGGCCAACGACGTAGCGCGCCTGGACGGCCCCGGCAAGGCATTGTACAGCCCGCTGCTCAACGCGCAGGGTGGCGTCATCGACGACCTGATCGCCTACCGTACCGAAAGCGGCTACCGGCTGGTGGCCAACGCCGCCACCCGCGACAAGGTCCTGGCCTGGCTGCAGGCGCAGAGCGCCGGCTTCGCGGTCGGGTTCGTGGAGCGGCCGGAGCTGGCCATCCTGGCTATCCAAGGCCCCCATGCGCGGGAAAAGGTCGCCGACCTGCTCAGTGCCGCGCGCGCCGCGCTGATCCGCGAGCTGCGCCCGTTCGAGGGCGTCGCCGAGGGCGACTGGTTCATCGCCCGCACCGGCTACACCGGCGAGGACGGCCTGGAAATCATCTTCCCCGGCCAGCAGGCGCCGGCCTTCTTCAACGACCTGGTCGGCGCCGGCATCGCGCCGAGCGGCCTGGGCGCCCGCGACACCCTGCGCCTGGAAGCCGGCATGAACCTCTACGGCCAGGACATCGACGAAAACCATACTCCGCTGACGTCCAACCTGGGCTGGAGCGTCGCCTGGGAGCCGGCCGGGCGCGACTTCATCGGCCGTACCGGGCTGCTGGCGGAAATCGAGCACGGCGTGCAGGAGAAACTGGTTGGCCTGGTGCTCGAGGAGCGCGGCGTGCTGCGTGCCCACCAGGTGGTGCGGGTGGCCGGGATTGGCGAAGGGGAGATCACCAGTGGTAGTTTCTCGCCTACGCTGAGCAAGTCCATCGCCCTGGCGCGCGTGCCCATGGCCACCGGCGATCGCGCCGAGGTGGAGATCCGCGGCAAGTGGTACCCGGTGCGGGTGGTCAAGCCGACCTTCGTGCGCCACGGCAAGATCCTGATCTGAACAATTACCGGCGGGCCGACCGCTGAGCCAATCGAGGAATACAAGACATGAGCAATATCCCCGCCGAACTGCGTTTTGCCGAAAGCCACGAGTGGGCGCGCCTGGAAAGCGATGGCAGCGTGACCGTAGGTATCAGCGACCATGCCCAGGAAGCCCTGGGTGACGTGGTCTTCGTCGAGCTGGCGGAAGTGGGCAAGGTGTTCGCCGCAGGCGACGCCGCGGGCGTCGTCGAATCGGTCAAGGCCGCGTCGGACATCTACGCGCCGGTGGGGGGCGAAGTCATCGCCGTGAACGAAGCGCTGGCGGACAGCCCCGAAGAGCTGAACAACGACCCTTACGGTGCCTGGATCTTCAAGCTCAAGCCAAGCAATCCTGCTGAACTTGACAGCCTGCTGGACGCCGCCGGTTATAAAGCCGCCATAGGCGAGTAAGTTTTCCCACGGTATTGGCGATCCCTTCCTAGACTTATAAGTCTCCATGAGACCTGGTCTAGGAAGAGAGCGTCGCCATGTCCCAGTCGCCATCCCTGAGTCAACTGCAAGAGCTCAACCCCTTCCTGCATCGTCACCTGGGGCCTGACGCCTCGGAGCAGAAGGCCATGCTCGACGCCCTCGGCGTCGCCAGCCGCAGCGAACTGATCGAGCAGACCGTCCCGCCAGGCATTCGCTTCGATCGCCCTCTCGACCTGCCGCCCGCCCTGGATGAACAGGCAGCACTGGCCAGGCTGGCCGAGTACGCCGGGCAGAACCAGGTCTGGACCAGCCTGATCGGCATGGGCTACCACGGTACCGTCACGCCGACCGTCATCCTGCGCAACGTGCTGGAGAACCCAGGCTGGTACACCGCCTATACGCCCTACCAGCCGGAGATCGCCCAAGGGCGTCTGGAGGCGCTGCTGAACTTCCAGCAAATGGTCATCGACCTCACCGGCCTGCCCCTGGCCAACGCTTCGCTGCTCGACGAGGCGACGGCCGCCGCTGAGGCCATGGCCCTGGCCCGGCGCGTGGCCAAGAGCAAGAGCAACGCATTCTTCGCCGACGAGCACTGCCATCCGCAGACGCTCTCGGTGCTGCGCACCCGCGCCGAGGGTTTCGGCTTCGAACTGATCGTCGACTCCGTGGATAACCTGGGCCAGCACTCGGTGTTCGGCGCCTTGCTGCAATACCCCGACACCCATGGCGAGGTGCGCGACTTGCGGCCACTGATCGACCAGTTGCACGGCCAACACGCCCTGGCCTGTGTCGCCGCGGATATCCTCAGCCTGGTGGTGCTCACGCCGCCAGGCGAACAGGGTGCCGACGTGGTGCTCGGCTCGACCCAGCGCTTCGGCGTGCCCATGGGCTACGGTGGCCCTCACGCGGCCTATTTCGCCTGTCGCGACGAGTTCAAGCGGGCCATGCCAGGGCGCATCATCGGCGTGTCCCGCGATGCCCGTGGCAATACCGCCCTGCGCATGGCCCTGCAGACCCGCGAGCAGCATATCCGCCGTGAGAAGGCCAACTCGAACATCTGCACCGCCCAGGTGCTGCTGGCCAACATCGCTGGTTTCTACGCGGTCTACCACGGCCCCGAGGGGCTGCGACGGATCGCCCAGCGGGTGCACCGGCTGACCTTCATCCTCGCCGCCGGGCTGGAGGCCAAGGGCATCAAGCGGCTGAATGCGCACTTCTTCGACACGCTGACCCTCGACGTGGGCGGCACCCAGGCGGCCATCATCGAGAGCGCCGAGGCTGCGCACATCAACCTGCGCATCCTCGGCCGTGGCCACCTGGGCGTCAGCCTCGACGAGACCTGCACGGAAAAAACGGTGCTACGCCTGTTCGACATCTTCCTCGGCGTCGACCACGACCTGGACATCGCCGAGCTGGACCACAAGGCCCTGCCCGAAGGCATTCCCGCAGCTCTGGTGCGCCGCACACCTTTGCTCGAGCACCCGGTGTTCAACCTGCACCACAGCGAAACCGAGATGCTGCGTTACCTCAAGCAACTGGAGAACAAGGACCTGGCGCTGAACCAGTCGATGATCCCGCTGGGTTCCTGCACCATGAAACTCAACGCCACCAGCGAGATGATTCCCATCACCTGGCCGCAGTTCGCCCAGTTGCACCCCTTCGTGCCAGAGGCCCAGGCCCAGGGTTACAAGGCGATGATCGACGAGCTGGAACGCTGGTTATGCGCCATCACCGGTTTCGATGCCATCTGCATGCAGCCGAACTCCGGTGCCCAGGGTGAATACGCCGGGTTGATGGCGATCACCCGCTATCACCGCAGCCGCCACCAGCCCCAGCGCACCTTGTGCCTGATCCCGTCGTCGGCCCATGGCACCAACCCGGCGTCGGCGCAGATGGCGGGGATGGAGGTGGTAATCGTCGAGTGCGACGACGACGGCAACGTCGATATCGACGATCTCAAGGCCAAGGCCCATGCCGCCGGGGACAGGCTTTCCTGCCTGATGATCACGTATCCGTCGACCCACGGTGTGTACGAGGAAGGTATCCGCGAGATCTGCGAGGTGGTCCACCGGCAGGGGGGACAGGTCTACATGGACGGCGCCAACCTCAATGCCCAGGTCGGCCTGGCGCGGCCGGCGGACATCGGCGCCGACGTCTCGCACATGAACCTGCACAAGACCTTCTGCATCCCCCATGGCGGTGGTGGCCCAGGCATGGGGCCGATCGGCGTGCGCGCCCATCTCCAGCCATTCGTCGCCAGCCACCCGGTGGTACCGGTTCCGGGCCTGGACCCGAACAACAGCGCGGTCAGCGCCGCACCCTGGGGTAGCGCCAGCATCCTGCCGATCAGCTGGATGTACATTGCCATGATGGGGCCGCAACTGGTCGACGCCAGCGAGGTGGCGATCCTCTCGGCCAACTACCTGGCCAGCCAGCTGGGCGGGGCTTTCCCGGTGCTCTATCGTGGGCGCAACCAGCGCGTGGCCCACGAGTGCATCCTCGACCTGCGGCCGTTGAAGGCGCTGACCGGCATCACCGAGGAAGACGTGGCCAAGCGCCTGATGGACTACGGCTTCCATGCGCCGACCATGTCGTTCCCGGTGCCGGGTACCTTGATGGTCGAGCCGACCGAGAGCGAGTCCAAGGCCGAACTGGACCGTTTCGTCGAGGCCATGCTGGCGATCCGCGCCGAGATCGGCGAGGTGCAAGAGGGCAACTGGCCCGCCGAGGACAACCCGCTCAAGCATGCGCCGCATACCCTGGCCGACGTGCTGGCGCCGTGGGAGCGGCCATACAGCCTGGAGCAGGGCGTTGCGCCCAGCGCTCACGTGCGCCAGCACAAGTACTGGCCGGCGGTGAACCGGGTCGACAATGTGTATGGGGACAGGAACCTGTTCTGTGCGTGCGTGCCGGTGGAGGCGTATCGCTGAGGGATTGGCTTTGGGGCTGCAAAGCAGCCCCAGGATTACAACGCGCCTACAGGGTGAGCGACCTCGAAGCTCGCCCGAGGAGGTTTATTCGACGACGGCATTCTTGGCCAGGATCGCGTTGGCCAGTTCCATGTCGCTGGCTTGCACACCCGGATTGTCGGCACGCACCTGGCGGATCGCCGCCTCCAGGAACGGCCCGCGGATCGCGCCGTCGCTGGCGACGAAGCTGCCGGCGTCGTCCTGGGCGGCAACGATCAGCTTGTGGTCCTTGAACGTCAGGTAAGTCGATGCCGTGGTCGCGCCTGACGAGATGATATTGCGCCAGAAGGTGTCGGCCAGGGCAGAGCCAAAGGGTAACGAGAGCAGGGCAGTGACTGCGATGGCGGTTTTAAGACGCATGATGGTTTCACCTCGGTTGGTGAGGGCTGTGGATGACCGCTTTGAGCGTGTCGCGATGACGTAAGTTCCCTGTATACAAGGGGTTTTCCTCAGGAACAGACCCGTAGCACTTCCGCTGGGCTGGTCAGGCCGCGAGCCACTTTTTCGTCCCCGCAGCGCCGCAGATCGCGCAGTCCCTCGGCCAGGGCCAACTGGCGCAAGGCGGCGAGGTCCGTGCCGGGGCCGATGCTGGCGCGCAGGCGCTCGCCCGGCAGCAGCAGCTCGAACAGGCCGGTGCGGCCGTGATAGCCGGTGCTCCGGCAGGTCCGGCAGGAGGCTGCCCCGTGCTGGGCACTGCCCCGGCAGTCCTGGCATAGGGTGCGTACCAGGCGCTGGGCCATGACGCCGATCAGGGTGGCCTTGATCAGGTAGTCGGCTACGCCAAGCTCCTGCAGGCGGGTCACTGCGCCGCAGGCATCGTTGGTGTGCAGGGTCGAGAGCACCAGGTGCCCGGTGAGGGCGGCCTGGACTGCGACCTGGGCGGTCTCGCGGTCGCGTATCTCGCCGATCATGATGATGTCTGGGTCCTGGCGCAGCAGGGCGCGCACGCCATTGGCGAAGCCCAGGTCCAGCGCAGGCTGGACCTGCAACTGGTTGAAGGCTGGCTCCAGGCGTTCGATGGGGTCTTCGATGGTGCACAGGTTGACCTGCGGCGTGGCCAGTTGCTTGAGGCTGGCATAGAGCGTGCTGGTCTTGCCCGAACCGGTCGGGCCGGTGACCAGGATGATGCCTTGGCGCTGGCGCAGCAGGGCCTGCCAGCGTTGCAGCAGTTCGCCATCCAGGCCCAGGTTGTCGAAGTCTTCGTGCAACTGTTGCGGATCGAACAGGCGCAGCACCAGTTTCTCGCCGAAGGGCGTCGGCAGGGTGGACAGGCGCAGTTCCACTTCGCTTCCACCGGGCAGGCGGCTTTTCAGGCGGCCGTCCTGGGGGCGGCGTTTTTCGGCTACGTCCATGCGCCCCAGGTGCTTCAGGCGGCTGACCAGCGCCAGGATGACCCCGGCGGGGAAGGCGTAGACGGTGTGCAGCAGGCCGTCGATGCGATAGCGCAGGCGGCCCTGCTCGCGGCCGGGTTCGAGGTGGATGTCGCTGGCGCGCTGCTCGATGGCGTACTGCAGGATCCAGTCGACGATGTGCGCGATATGGGCATCGTCGACGCTGGCTTCGGCCTGGCGCTTGCCAAGCTCCAGCAGTTGCTCCAGCTCCCCCAGGCCAGTGGCCTGGTATTGCGCGCCCTGTACCGAGTGGGCCAGGCGCACGAAGGTCTGGCCCAGTTGGCGGATCTGCACCGGGTTGGCCAGCACGCGACGGATCGGCTTGCCCAGGCTGCGGGCCAGGTCGATTTCCCAGTCGCGCTGGCAGGGTTGTGCGCTGGCCACGGTGACGCCGTGTTCATCGACCGCCACGGCGAGGATGCCATGGCGCTGGGCGAAGGCAGGGGAGATCAGCCCGGCGACCTGCGACAGCTCCAGTTGCAGCGGGTCGAGGCGCAGGTAGGGTTGGCCCACCTTGCCGGCCAGCCACTGGCCCAGGCTGTCCAGGTCCAGGCGCTGGCCGGGCTGCTGGCGATCGTCCAGGGCCAGGCTGGCGAGGGTTTCCAGGGGATGTTCGTCGGGGTGGCTGGCGGCCCGTTCGAGCACGCGCATGACGTCGTTGGCGTCCAGGCGTCGCTCGGCCAGCAGGGCGTCGAGCAGGCGATTAAGGTCCAGGGCATGGTGTTGGTCGGTATACATGGCGGCGTCCGTGCCAGGTGTAGGTGTCCTGGGGAAGGCTAGCCGGGGGGAAGCAGATGCGCGCTGGCAAAGGGTTTCCGGATCTTGCGGCACGGGCCTTGCGCGATGAGTTCAGCCTGCCGCGAGTTCGACCATCTTCGGCATGTTCTCCAGGCTGACGTCACCCACGCACACCAGGTTGCGCAGCTTCTGCGCGATCACCTCGGCCCGGTGCCAGCTCAGGCCGTCGACGCCCACTTCGATGTCGAGCAGGTCATCCCGCTGGTTGACCTGGACGCGATGTGGCGTGAGGAACTGCAAGGCGAACAGGTTGAGCACCCGGCACAGGCTGTCTGGCTCGGCTTCGGCCTGCAGGCGGTAGTGCACGGTGCAGTGGACGGCGCTGGCGGCCCAGGTGTCGGTGCGGTGCGGGGTATCGGGCCGTTCGAGTGCGTTCATGCCGGTCTCCATCGGTGAGGGAGAAATTCTTGCACGCCTTAGCGGGTATTTTTTCGCTATGATCCCATCAATTTGCCTATTGGGCAGATAGATCTATTCGCCATTAGGCAGATTGGAGAATCATTCATGCAAGGTGAGCTGGACGCCTACGACCGACGCATCCTGGCGCTGCTGCAAGAAGACGCCTCGCTGTCCAGCGCGCAGATTGCCGAGCGCGTGGGCCTGTCGCAATCGCCGTGCTGGCGGCGTATCCAACGGCTCAAGGAGGAAGGGGTGATCCGTGGCCAGGTGACCCTGCTCGATCGCAAGAAGGTCGGCCTGAACACGCAGATATTCGCCGAAGTGAAGCTCAACGCCCACGGGCGCTCCAACTTCGCCGAGTTCACCGAGGCGATCCGGGGCTTTCCAGAGGTGCTGGAGTGCTATGTGCTGATGGGGTCGGTGGACTTCCTGCTGCGCATCGTGACCTCGGACATCGAGGCTTACGAGCGTTTCTTCTTCGAGAAACTGTCGAATGTGCCGGGGATCCAGGAAGTCAACTCGATCGTCGCGTTGTCGGAGATCAAGTCCACGACCAGCTTGCCGCTGGGGCGGTGATGCCGCCAGTTGGGACTGCAAAGCAGCCCCAATATCGCTTCGGCGGCCCCGGGTGGCTCAAGCCTTGAGCAGGTGCTTCCAGGCGCGGCTCTTGTCCACCAGACGTGCCTGCTCGACGCGGGCTTCCAGCAACTCATCCGACAGTGGCCGTTCGGCCAACTGGTGCAGCTTGTTCAGCTCACCATAGAGACGGTCCAGCTGCGGCGCCTCGACCACCTGGCGGGCATGGTGCAGCCAGGCCTGCAGGCGCTCGATACGAGGCAGTTGCTCGGCCAGGTCTTCCGGGCGCTGGGCATACAGTGGCAACTGCAGGGCGCGGGCTTCCTCGGCGAGCAGATGCAGCAGCCAGCTGGCCAGTTGCGCCTTGCCCTGGCGCTCGCCGCGGCCGGTGCGTTCGGCGGTCCAGGCGCGAGCCAGCAGCCAGCGCGAGGTCTCCAGGGAGAACTGGCCCCAGCGGGTGTCTTCCAGCTCCTCGGCGAACTGCTCCGGGGCGGCGCGGCGCACGTCCTCGTCGTCGTTGCCGGCGTGTACCAGTGGACGCCAGTCTTCCAGCAGGGCATCGAGGCTGGTGCGCAGGGTGCGGGTGCTGGCCCGTGGCGCAGCCTGGCCCAGGCTGCCGACCAGGGCACGCAGTTCGACCAGGCAGCCGACCCAGTCCTGCAGCAGGCGCCAGTGGCCGTTGTGGCGGTATTGCTCGGCCAGGCGCTGGCTGCTGCCCAGCAACTGCCAGGCGAGGGCGGCGAAGGCGTCGTCCAGCGCCATCTCGGCGTCCAGCTGGGTGCTCGGCAGGCTCAATTCGTAGCTATCGGGCTCGAGCAAGCGGTAGCCGCGCTCGGCCTTGCTGATGTCGCAAGGCATCAGCGGCAGGCTGGCGGCCAGCTCCGCCGCGAGCTCCAGCAGGGCTTCGGGGGCGCCTTCACGCAGTTCCAGCTCCAGTTCGCTGATCGCTTCCTTGCGCTTGCCGGCGATGACGAAACCCTGGTCGAGGGCGGCCTCGATCACCACCTTGGCCTTGCCGCGGCCCCAGGCGATCTCGGCGTATTCGCGGGTGAAGTCGGTGGTGAACAGCGGCTTGATGGTCTTCTTGTCCAGGTCGGCCAATTGCGCCGGCCAGCAACTGTCGTCGAGCTTCTTCAGGTCGAGCTTGACCTTGTCCAGGTACCATTCGTACTCGTTGCGCTCGGACAGGCCGGCCACGCTCTGGCCACGGCACTTGAGGGTCTGGATGATCACCTCGCCGTCGCGGCGCAGGCGCAGGGCGACGCGGGCGGCGGCGAGGTCGCGGGCCGGGGTGTCGAAGTACTGGTTGAGCAGCTCGCGGGTCTGCCAGCCGGACTTGTTGCGCTTTTTCAGCAAGGGGTGCTCGCGCAGCGCGGCGAGGGTTTCGCGGCTGGCACGGAGCTTGAGTTCGGTTTCTTTGTGCATCGCAGGCTCGAAGGAGAGGGCATCGTTGCCAGGCAGTTTACAGGAGTCGCTTGCGCACTGTGGGTTTACTGCTGGGGGCGGGCCGTCAGCTTGCCCGGGGACGGGCGTGCGTTGCTATGATGGGCAACGATTCCGAGGAGAACGTGCATGCCCTTGCCGTCGCTGAAAGACCAGTTCGCCGCCCTGATCGCCGCCCCCTCGGTCAGTTGTACCCAGCCTGCGCTGGACCAGTCCAACCGCCAGGTCATCGATCTGCTGGCCAGCTGGCTGGGCGACCTGGGGTTCGCCTGCGAAATCCGCCAGGTCACGCCGGGCAAGTTCAACCTGCTGGCCAGCCGTGGCAGCGGCCCGGGCGGCCTGGTGCTGGCCGGACACAGCGATACCGTGCCTTGCGACCCGAATTTGTGGGCCAGCAACCCGTGGACGCTGACCGAAGTCGATGGCCGTTGGATAGGCCTGGGCAGTTGCGACATGAAAGGCTTCTTCGCCCTGGTCATCGAGGCGGTCAGGCCCTTGCTGGAGCATGGCTTCAAGCGACCGCTGCTGATCCTCGCCACCTGCGACGAAGAAAGCTCCATGTCCGGCGCCCGCGCCCTGGCCGAGGCCGGGCAGCCTCTGGGGCGTGCGGCAGTGATCGGCGAGCCTACCGGCCTGCGGCCGATCCGCATGCACAAGGGGATTCTCATGGAGCGCATCGAGGTCCTTGGTCGCAGTGGCCACTCGTCGGACCCGAGCCTGGGCCGCAGCGCCCTGGAAGCCATGCATGCGCTGATGGGCGAGCTGATGGGGCTGCGCCAGCAATGGCAGCAGACCTATCGCAACCCGCAGTTCACGGTACCGACGCCGACGATGAATTTCGGTTGTATCCACGGTGGCGACAACCCCAACCGTATCTGCGGCCAGTGTGCCCTGGAGTTCGATCTGCGCCCCTTGCCGGGCATGGACGCCGAGCAGTTGCGTGCGGCGATCCGCGAGAAGCTGGTGCCGGTGGCGGAGCGTTTCGAGGTGCAGATCGACTATGCGCCGCTGTTCCCCGAGGTGCCGCCGTTCGAGCAGGCCGCCGATGCCGAGCTGGTGCAATTGGCCGAACGTCTGACCGGCCATCGCGCCGAAGCGGTGGCCTTCGGCACCGAAGCGCCTTATCTTCAGCAACTCGGTTGCCAGACCATCGTGCTCGGTCCCGGTGACATCGCCTGCGCCCACCAGCCGGGCGAATACCTGGAAATGTCACGAATCGAGCCTACCGTACGTCTATTGCGTGACCTGATCCGGCATTATTGCCTGAGCTAAACGCCCATTGACCTGATTCGTTCCTGCCTAGAGGAGAGCGCGCGTGACCGCAAGCCTGTTCCGACGATGATTTTGAACCGCGTCCGTTTCGCCGTTCTCCGTTCACTTATCCACAGGCCCCGTCATGCCCGAATACGTCAACTGGCTACGTCATGCCTCCCCGTACATCAATGCCCATCGCGACTGCACCTTCGTGGTCATGCTGCCCGGCGATGGGGTGGCGCATCCCAATTTCGGCAACATCGTCCATGACCTGGTGCTGCTGCACAGCCTCGGCGTGCGGCTGGTGCTGGTGCATGGCTCTCGTCCACAGATCGAGAGCCGCCTGGCCGCCCGCGGGTTGACCCCGCACTACCACCGCGGCATGCGCATCACCGACGCGGCGACCCTCGAATGCGTGATCGATGCGGTGGGCGCCCTGCGCATCGCCATCGAGGCGCGCCTGTCCATGGACATGGCGGCGTCGCCCATGCAGGGCTCGCGCCTGCGGGTGGCCGCCGGCAACCTGGTCACCGCCCGGCCGATCGGCGTGCTCGAAGGGGTCGACTATCACCACACCGGCGAGGTGCGGCGGATCGACCGCAAGGGCATCAACCGCCTGCTGGACGAGCGCTCCATCGTGCTGCTGTCGCCCCTGGGCTATTCGCCCACCGGCGAGATCTTCAACCTGGCCTGCGAGGACGTGGCGACCCGCGCCGCCATCGAGCTGGGAGCCGACAAGCTGCTGTTGTTCGGTGCCGAGTCGGGCCTGCTCGACGAGCACGGCAAGCTGGTGCGCGAGCTGCGTCCGCAGCAGGTCGCACCGCACCTGCTGCGCCTGGGCAGCGACTACCAGGGCGAGTTGCTGGACGCTGCGGCCGAGGCCTGCAAGGGCGGCGTGGCGCGCAGCCATATCGTCAGCTATGCCGAGGACGGTGCGCTGCTCACCGAGCTGTTCACCCGTGATGGCGGCGGCACCCTGGTGGCCCAGGAGCAGTTCGAGATCGTCCGCGAGGCGTCGATCGAGGATGTCGGCGGCCTGCTGGAGCTGATCAGCCCGCTGGAAGAGCAGGGCATCCTGGTGCGGCGTTCGCGCGAGGTGCTGGAGCGGGAGATCGAGCAGTTCAGCGTGGTCGAGCGTGACGGCATGATCATCGCCTGCGCGGCGTTGTACCCGATCGCCGATTCCGAGGCGGGGGAGTTGGCGTGCCTGGCGGTGAACCCGGAGTATCGCCATGGTGGGCGGGGGGACGAGTTGCTCGAGCGGATCGAGAGCCGGGCGCGCAAGCTTGGGCTCAAGACCTTGTTCGTGCTGACGACCCGTACCGCCCACTGGTTCCGCGAGCGTGGCTTCGCGCCCAGTGGCGTGGAGCGGCTGCCGGCGGCGCGGGCGTCGCTGTACAACTACCAGCGCAATTCGAAGATCTTCGAGAAGCCCCTGTAAGTAGCCTGTAGCGCGGTTTCTGTGTGGGGGCGGCCTTGTGTCGCGAAAGGCCGCTCCCACATCTGGGGGCGGCGTTTTCGTTTACACGGTATGCAGGTACCAGTTGTACTCGAGGTCGGAGATCGAATGCTCGAACTCCTCCAGCTCGCTCTCCTTGCACGCGACGAAGATGTCGATGTACTTCGGATCGATGTACTTGTTCAGGATCTCGCTGTCGTCCAGCGTACGCAGGGCATCGCGCAGGTTGTTCGGCAGGCTCTGCTCCAGCTGCTCGTAGGCGTTGCCTTCGATCGGAGTGCCTGGGTCGACCTTGTTGGTCAGGCCATGGTGCACGCCGGCCAGGACAGCGGCCATCATCAGGTACGGGTTGGCGTCGGCGCCGGCCACGCGGTGCTCGATGCGCACGGCGTCCGGGGTGCCGGTCGGCACGCGCAGGGCCACGGTACGGTTGTCCAGGCCCCAGCTCGGCGCATTCGGCACATAGAACTGCGCACCGAAGCGGCGGTAGGAGTTGACGTTCGGGCAGAGGAACGCCATGGACGCGGGCAGGGTCTCGAGCACACCGCCGACCGCGTGACGTAGCGCGGCGTTCTGCTCGGGATCCTCGCTGGTGAAGATGTTGTTGCCATCCTTGTCCAGCACGGAGATGTGTACATGCAGGCCGTTGCCTGCCTGGCCCGGGTAGGGCTTGGCCATGAAGGTGGTGTCCATCTCATGGTCGTAGGCGATGTTCTTGATCAGGCGCTTGAGCAGCACCGCGTAGTCACAGGCCTTGAGCGGGTCGGCGACGTGGTGCAGGTTGACCTCGAACTGCGCCGGGGCGCTTTCCTTGACGATGGCGTCGGCCGGGATGCCTTGTTCCTTGGCGCCTTCGAGGATGTCCTGGAGGCAGTCGGCGTATTCGTCGAGGTCGTCGATCAGGTAGACCTGGGTCGACTGCGGGCGCTTGCCGGAGATCGGCGAGCGCGGCGGCTGCGGACGGCCATTCACGTTCTCCTGGTCGATCAGGTAGAACTCCAGCTCGAACGCCGCGCAGATGGTCAGGCCCATGTCGGTGAACTTGCTCACCACCTGGCGCAGCACTTCGCGCGGGTCGGCGAAGAACGGCTCGCCTTCGAGCTCGTGCATGGTCATCAGCAGCTGGGCGGTGGGGCGCTTCTGCCAGGGTTCGTTGGACAGGGTGCCGGGGATCGGGTAGCAGATGCGGTCGGCATCGCCGATGTCCAGGCCAAGGCCTGTGCTCTCGACGGTGGAACCGTTGATATCCAGGGCGAAGAGGGAGGCGGGCAGGTTGATGCCTTTCTCGTAAACCTTGTGGAGGCTGGTGCGTTCGATGCGTTTGCCACGCACCACACCATTCATATCTGCAATCAGAAGGTCAACGTAGAGAACCTCGGGATGTTCCTTAAGGAACGCGTTCGCTTCGTTAAGCTGAACGGCACGCGGGGGTACCGACATGATGCAACACCTTTGTTGTTAAAAATATCAATCAAGGGGGGCTTGCAAGCCCAGTCAATCCGAAAGACCAGGTGAAGTCAAGCCAGCCCCATGATGCCCTGAAATGGCACATCGACGGCAGATTTGCTGCATATAGGGGCGTGCCATTATCCGCTATTTTGCCGTGGAAGGGCTATCTCGGGCTTAACGTGTTTTATTTTTTACAGAGGTGTTGTGTAAAAAAATGAACAAGGCTAAGCTCGGTCTCAACCCAGAACACAATAATACGAGGGTCACATGGTCCGCCTGCCGCGACCTGAAAGCGCCGCCTGCGCCGCGCAGTCAGGTATTTCCGTCACTTGCCGCAAGGGCTTCGCACGCATCGCCGATCGCGTGGGCGCTCTGGCCGCAATAATTGACGGCGGGTACAGCCCATCCTCCTTTCGTAGCAGTTTACTGCACGCTTTTTCGCTCATCTGCCCTTCGAGTTCTGCCCGGACGCACTCCACTGGCGTGTATCCACTGTCGTCCTGCGCGGGGGTTTTTGCTTTAGCAATCCACTCCATCCAGAATCAAGGCACGGGTCTGCCGCGGCCGTTCGGGTCGCACGGCAACCCCCTTGACCGACGCCAGGCGTCAGCGGCGCCCGGCTTTCGCCGGCCGGGCCACATTACCTCCTGAGGTATTTATGAGTAACAACCTCGACCAGCTCACCGATTGGTTGAAAGAGCACAAGATCACCGAAGTCGAATGCCTGATCAGCGACCTGACCGGCATCACCCGCGGCAAGATCTCGCCTACCAACAAGTTCATCGCCGAAAAAGGCATGCGCCTGCCCGAGAGTGTCCTGCTGCAGACCGTGACCGGCGACTACGTCGACGACGACATCTATTACCAACTGCTGGACCCGGCCGACATCGACATGATCTGCCGCCCCGACGAGAACGCGGTGTTCCTCGTGCCTTGGGCGATCGAGCCGACCGCCCAGGTGATCCACGACACCTACGACAAGAAGGGCAACCCGGTCGAGCTGTCGCCGCGCAACGTGCTCAAGAAGGTCCTCAAGCTCTATGCCGACAAGGGCTGGCAGCCGATCGTCGCGCCGGAGATGGAGTTCTACCTGACCAAGCGCAGCGAAGACCCGGACTTCCCGCTGCAACCGCCGGTGGGCCGCTCCGGTCGTCCGGAAACCGGGCGCCAGTCGTTCTCCATCGAGGCCGCCAACGAATTCGACCCGCTGTTCGAGGACGTCTACGACTGGTGCGAGCTGCAGCAGCTGGACCTCGACACCCTGATCCATGAAGACGGCACGGCGCAGATGGAGATCAACTTCCGTCATGGCAACGCCCTGCACCTGGCCGACCAGATCCTGGTATTCAAGCGCACCATGCGCGAGGCCGCGCTCAAGCACAACGTGGCGGCCACCTTCATGGCCAAGCCCATGACCGGCGAGCCGGGCAGCGCCATGCACCTGCACCAGAGCGTGGTCGACGTCGCCACCGGCAAGAACATCTTCGCCAACGAGGACGGCAGCATGAGCGAGCTGTTCCTCAACCACATCGGCGGCCTGCAGAAGTTCATTCCCGAGGCGCTGCCGCTGTTCGCCCCCAACGTCAACTCGTTCCGCCGATTCCTGCCAGACACCTCGGCACCGGTGAACGTCGAATGGGGCGAAGAGAACCGCACCGTCGGCCTGCGCGTACCGGACGCCGGCCCGCAGAACCGCCGCGTGGAGAACCGCCTGCCGGGCGCCGACGCCAACCCCTACCTGGCCATCGCCGCGAGCCTGCTGTGCGGCTATATCGGCATGGTCGAAGGCATCGGTGCCAGCGCGCCGGTCCAGGGGCGGGGCTACGAGCGGCGTAACCTGCGCCTGCCGCTGACCATCGAGGATGCGCTGGAGCGCATGCAGAACTGCCGGGCCCTGGACCAGTACCTGGGCAAGAAATTCATCACCGGCTATGTCGCCACCAAGCGGGCGGAACATGAAAACTTCAAACGGGTAATCAGCTCCTGGGAGCGCGAGTTCCTGCTGTTTGCCGTCTGATCAACCCTGGGGCCGCAGGAGCGCGGCTGTCGGATAACGGAGAAGCACATGAGCGTCAACAACCCGCAAACCCGTGAATGGCAAACCCTGAGCGGTGAGCACCACCTGGCTCCCTTCAGCGACTACAAGCAGCTGAAGGAGAAGGGGCCGCGCATCATCACCAAGGCCCAGGGCGTGCATTTGTGGGACAGTGAGGGCCACAAGATCCTCGACGGCATGGCGGGCCTGTGGTGCGTGGCGGTCGGCTATGGCCGTGAAGAGCTGGTGCAGGCGGCCGAAAAGCAGATGCGCGAACTGCCGTACTACAACCTGTTCTTCCAGACCGCCCACCCGCCGGCGCTGGAGCTGGCCAAGGCGATCACCGACGTGGCGCCCAAGGGCATGACCCATGTGTTTTTCACCGGCTCCGGCTCCGAGGGCAACGACACCGTGCTGCGCATGGTGCGCCACTACTGGGCGCTCAAGGGCAAGCCGGGCAAGCAGACCATCATCGGCCGGGTCAACGGCTACCACGGCTCCACCGTGGCCGGCGCCAGCCTCGGTGGCATGAGCGGCATGCACGAGCAGGGCGGCCTGCCGATCCCAGGCATCGTGCACATCCCGCAGCCGTACTGGTTCGGCGAAGGGGGCGACATGACTCCGGACGAATTCGGGGTCTGGGCCGCCGAGCAGTTGGAGAAGAAGATCCTGGAAGTCGGCGAGGACAAGGTCGCCGCCTTCATCGCCGAGCCGATCCAGGGGGCTGGCGGTGTGATCATCCCGCCCGAGACCTACTGGCCGAAGATCAAGGAGATCCTCGCCAAGTACGACATCCTGTTCGTCGCCGACGAAGTGATCTGCGGTTTCGGCCGCACCGGCGAGTGGTTCGGCTCCGACTACTACGACCTGCAACCCGACCTGATGACCATCGCCAAGGGCCTGACCTCCGGTTACATCCCCATGGGCGGTGTGATCGTGCGTGACACCGTGGCCCAGGTGCTCAGCGAGGGCGGCGACTTCAACCACGGCTTCACCTACTCCGGTCACCCCGTGGCGGCCGCGGTGGGCCTGGAAAACCTGCGTATCCTGCGCGACGAGAAGATCGTCGAGCGTGCCCGCACGGAAACGGCACCCTATTTGCAAAAGCGTCTGCGTGAGCTGCAGGACCACCCGCTGGTGGGCGAGGTACGCGGCCTGGGCCTGCTCGGCGCGATCGAGCTGGTCAAGGACAAGGCGACCCGCAGCCGCTACGAAGGCAAGGGCGTGGGCATGATCTGCCGTAATTTCTGCTTCGAAAACGGCTTGGTCATGCGTGCGGTGGGCGACACCATGATCATCGCACCGCCTCTGGTGATCAGCCGTGAGGAGGTCGACGAGCTGGTGGAAAAGGCGCGCAAATGCCTGGACCTGACGCTCGAAGCGGTCCGGTGACCGCCTGCTACGCTAGCGAAGTGACATTAAGCGGTTACAAGGCCCTGCTTTCCTTGAAACAGCGCCTTGTAACTTGCCAGACTAGCGGCTGTTTCAGTCGCCCAGCGCTGCACCGTGGGATCTTGGCTGCTGAACAGATGGCTTGATAATAAATTCTGGAGCATTACGCATGAAGAAAATGGGCAAGACGCTGCTGGCCACGGCCCTGATGGGTGTCATGGCGACCGCTGTTCAGGCTGACGACAAGGTGCTGCACGTCTACAACTGGTCGGACTACATCGCCCCGGAAACCGTGGCCAAGTTCGAGAAGCAGAGCGGCATCAAGGTGGTCTACGACGTCTTCGACAGCAACGAGACCCTCGAAGCCAAGTTGCTGGCGGGCAAGTCCGGCTACGACGTGGTCGTGCCATCGAACAACTTCCTGGCCAAGCAGATCAAGGCCGGCGTCTACCAGGAGCTGGACCGCTCCAAGCTGCCGAACTGGAAGAACCTCGACGAAGACCTGCTCAAGGCCGTCGGTGATGCTAGCGACCCGGGCAACAAGTACGCCTTCCCCTACATGTGGGGCTCCATCGGCATCGGCTACAACCCGGAGAAGGTCAAGGCCGCGCTGGGCGTGGACAAGATCGACTCGTGGGATGCCGTGTTCAAGCCGGAGAACATCGCCAAGCTCAAGAGCTGCGGCGTGAGTTTCCTCGATGCTCCGACCGAGATGATCCCGGCGGCCCTGCACTACCTGGGCAAGCCGACCGACAGCAAGGACAAGCAGGACCTGAAGGCCGCCGAGGAGCTGTTCCTGAGCGTCCGGCCGTCGATCACCTACTTCCATTCCTCCAAGTACATTTCCGACCTGGCCAACGGCAACATCTGCGTGGCCGTCGGCTACTCGGGCGACTTGGAGCAGTCCAAGGCCCGTGCCCACGAGGCCGGTGACAAGGTCAAGCTGGAATACGTCATTCCGAAGGAAGGCGCCGGTACCTTCTATGACATGGTCGCCATCCCCAAGGACGCCACGAACGTCGAAGGCGCCTACAAGTTCATGGACTTCCTGATGCAGCCGGAAATCATGGCCGAGATCACCAATGCCGTGCGCTTCCCGAACGGTAACAAGGCGGCCACCCCGCTGGTGGACAAGGAAATCTCCGGCGACCCGAGCATCTACCCCTCGGATGACGTGAAGAAGCAGCTGTATGCGATCAGCGACCAGGATGCAGGCACCCTGCGTCTGATCACCCGCAGCTGGACGAAGATCAAGTCGGGCAAGTAAGCCCGTCGCGGGCCCTCTGGGCCGGGGCTTCCCGGCCCAGAGGCGATGTGAGGCAAATAAGTTTGCGGCATCGATGCCGCGAAGGTAAGTTGCGCGCCGGTTTTGCGTGTACGGCCGCTTCGCGCCGTCACAGGCACTGATTGAGAGGACCACCCACTTGTCTATTTCCATATTTCGCAAGGCCATGATGGCTGGAGCGGGTCTGACGCTGGCATTCGGCGTCCAAGCAGCGCCTACGGTGCACATCTACAACTGGTCCGACTACATCGGCCCGACGACCCTTGCCGACTTCCAGAAGGAAACCGGTATCGCGGCCAAGTACGATGTCTTCGACTCCAACGAAACCCTGGAAGGCAAGTTGCTGGCCGGCCGTACCGGCTACGACGTGGTGGTGCCGTCCAACCATTTCCTCGGCAAGCAGATCAAGGCGGGCGCTTTCCAGAAGCTCGACAAGAGCCTGCTGCCCAATTATTCCAACCTGGATCCGGTGCTGATGAAGCGCCTCGAGAAGAACGATCCGGGCAACCAGTACGCCGTGCCTTACCTGTGGGGCACCAACGGTATCGGCTACAACGTCGAGAAGGTCAAGGCCGCGCTGGGCACCGACACGATCGACTCCTGGGCGGTGTTGTTCGAGCCGCAGAACATGGAAAAGCTCGCCAAGTGCGGCGTGGCCTTCCTCGATTCGGCCGACGAGATGCTGCCGGCGGTCCTCCAGTACCTGGGCCTGGACCCCAACAGCACCGACCCCAAGGACTACCAGAAGGCCGAGGAGAAGCTCCTGGCCGTGCGTCCCTACGTGACCTACTTCCATTCTTCCAAGTACATCACCGACCTGGCCAACGGCGACATCTGCGTCGCCGCCGGCTTCTCCGGCGATGTATTCCAGGCCAAGGCCCGCGCCGAAGAGGCCGGCAAGGGCGTGAAGCTGGCCTACGCCATTCCCAAGGAAGGCGGCAACCTCTGGTTCGACGTGCTGGCCATCCCCAAGGATGCCAGCAACGCCAAGGAGGCCCATGCCTTCATCAACTACTTGCTGAAGCCTGAGGTTATCGCCCAGGTCAGTGACTACGTCGGTTATGCCAACCCCAACCCCAAGGCTGGCGACCTGATGGACCAGGATGTGAGGACTGACGCTGCGGTTTACCCACCGCAGGAAGTACTGGACAAGATGTTCGTCAATGCCGAGTTGCCACCCAAGGTACAACGTTTGATGACCCGCAGCTGGACCAAGGTCAAGTCGGGCAAATAACAATCCAGAGCCGCCGCGCGCCCTGCAGCGACAGGGTGTGCGGGCATAAAAATCTTGTTGGGAGTTTCATTCATGGCAGTTGCCTCCGGAGCCTATAAGAAAGCCCTCGAGGGTAGCCAGCAGCCCAAGCAGGTGCTGGTCAAGATCGATCGGGTCACGAAAAAGTTCGACGAAACGGTAGCTGTGGACGATGTGTCCCTGGAAATCAGCAAGGGCGAGATCTTCGCCCTGCTGGGTGGCTCCGGCTCCGGCAAATCGACCTTGCTGCGCATGCTGGCGGGCTTCGAGCGCCCGACCGAAGGGCGGATCTTCCTCGATGGCGTCGACATCACCGACATGCCGCCCTACGAGCGGCCGATCAACATGATGTTCCAGTCCTACGCCCTGTTCCCACACATGACCGTGGCGCAGAACATCGCCTTCGGCCTGCAACAGGACAGGATGCCCAAGGCCGAGATCGACGCCCGCGTGGCCGAGATGCTCAAGCTGGTGCACATGACCCAGTACGCCAAGCGCAAGCCGCACCAGCTCTCCGGTGGCCAGCGCCAGCGTGTGGCCCTGGCCCGTTCGCTGGCCAAGCGGCCGAAGCTGTTGCTGCTCGACGAACCCATGGGCGCGCTGGACAAGAAGCTGCGCTCGCAGATGCAACTGGAACTGGTCGAGATCATCGAGCGGGTCGGCGTGACCTGCGTGATGGTGACCCACGACCAGGAAGAGGCCATGACCATGGCCCAGCGCATCGCCATCATGCACCTGGGCTGGATCGCCCAGATCGGCTCGCCGGTGGACGTCTACGAGACCCCGACCAGCCGTCTGGTCTGCGAATTCATCGGCAACGTCAACCTGTTCGAGGGTGAAGTGGTCGACGATGCCGAGGGCCACGCGCTGATCGCCTCGCCGGAGCTCGAGCGCAACATCTATGTGGGCCATGGCGTCACGACCTCGGTCGAGGACAAGCGCATCACCTATGCCCTGCGGCCGGAGAAGCTGCTGGTCACCACCGAGCAGCCGACCTGCGAGCACAACTGGTCGCGCGGCAAGGTCCACGACATCGCCTACCTGGGCGGCCACTCGGTGTTCTACGTGGAGCTGCCCACCGGCAAGGTCGTCCAGTCGTTCGTCGCCAACGCCGAGCGCCAGGGTACCCGGCCGACCTGGGGCGACGACGTGTACGTCTGGTGGGAAGACGACAGCGGCGTGGTACTGCGCTCATGAACATCCGCAAGCTCAAGCGAGCACTCAACAAGGTCACCCCGCAGGGGCGCCACCTGGTGATCGGTGTGCCGTTCATCTGGCTGTTCCTGTTCTTCATGCTGCCGTTCTTCATCGTCCTGAAGATCAGCTTCGCCGAAGCCGACGTGGCGATCCCGCCCTACACGGAGATCTACAGCTACGTCGAGGACAAGGTGCAGCTGGTGCTGAACCTGGCCAACTACGGCTTGCTGACCGAGGACGAACTGTACATCTCGGCCTACCTGGGCTCGTTGAAGATCGCTTTCTTCAGCACCCTGCTGTGCCTGTTGATCGGCTACCCCATGGCCTACGCCATCGCCAATGCACGCAAGGAAACCCAGACCGTACTGTTGCTGCTGATCATGATGCCGACCTGGACCGCGATCCTGATCCGCGTCTATGCCTGGATGGGCATCCTCAGCAACAACGGCTTGCTCAACAGCTTCCTGCTGTGGCTCGGGGTGATCGACCAGCCGTTGCAGATCCTCAACACCAACCTGGCGGTGTACATCGGCGTGGTCTATTCGTACCTGCCGTTCATGATCCTGCCGTTGTACGCCAACCTGGTGAAGCACGACCCAAGCCTGCTCGAGGCCGCGTCGGACCTGGGTTCGAGCACCTTCAACAGCTTCTGGAAAATCACTGTGCCGCTGTCGAAGAACGGCATCATCGCCGGCTGCATGCTGGTGTTCATCCCGGTGGTGGGCGAGTTCGTCATCCCCGAGCTGCTCGGCGGCCCGGAAACCCTGATGATCGGCAAGGTGCTGTGGCAGGAGTTCTTCAACAACCGTGACTGGCCGGTGGCGTCCGCCCTGGCGGTGGTGATGCTGGTGATCCTGATCGTGCCCATCCTCCTGTTCAACCGCAGCCAGGCCAAGGAAATGGAGGGCAGGGCATGAAGCGTTTCAGTTTCTCCACATTGATGCTGGTGCTCGGCTTGCTGTTCATCTACCTGCCGATGCTGATCCTGGTGATCTACTCGTTCAACGCCTCCAAGCTGGTGACGGTCTGGGGCGGCTGGTCGGTGAAATGGTACGTCGGCCTGCTCGACAACTCCCAGCTGATGGGTTCGGTGATGCGCTCGCTGGAGATCGCCTGCTACACCGCGGTCGCCGCGGTGGCGCTGGGGACCCTGGCGGCGTTCGTGCTGACCCGGGTGACCCGCTTCAAGGGCCGCACGCTGTTCGGCGGCCTGGTCACCGCGCCGCTGGTGATGCCCGAGGTGATCACCGGTCTGTCGTTGCTGCTGCTGTTCGTGGCCATGGCCCAGATGATCGGCTGGCCCCAGGAGCGTGGCATCGTCACCATCTGGATTGCCCACACCACCTTCTGCGCGGCCTATGTGGCGGTGGTGGTGTCGGCGCGCCTGCGCGAGCTCGACCTGTCCATCGAGGAAGCGGCCATGGACCTGGGGGCCAAGCCGTGGAAGGTGTTCTTCCTGATCACCATCCCGATGATCGCCCCGTCGCTGGCGGCGGGCGGCATGATGTCGTTCGCCCTGTCGCTGGACGACCTGGTACTGGCCAGCTTCGTGTCCGGTCCGGGCTCGACCACCCTGCCGATGGAAGTGTTCTCTGCCGTGCGCCTGGGCGTGAAGCCTGAGATCAACGCGGTGGCCAGCCTGATCCTGCTGTCGGTATCGCTGATGACCTTCCTGGTCTGGTATTTCAGCCGCCGCGCCGAAGAGCGTCGCCGCCGGGCGATCCAGCAGGCGATCGAGGAGAGTGCCGCCGGCGAGTGGCGCCAGCCAGAGGGCCAGCGCCCACCGGCTGCGGCATCCGCCTGATCCACTTCCTGGGGCCGCTTCGCGGCCCCAGGATGACAACGTCCCCGCCTGACTGCCCCACCTCGCCTCGAACACACCGCCCCAGTGCTGTTTATCGAACCCTGATCTACGCTAATAGTCGCATCCCTCGAATCATTGCGCGCAAACAAGGAGCCTGCATGACGTTGACGCGTCTGCTGTTGGTCGTTTGCCTGGTGCTGCCGTACATGCTGTCGGGCTGTAGCAGGGAAGAGAGCACGCCAGCGCTGCCCAGGGTCGGTGTCCTGCGGGTCGAGCCCACCGATTTCGCAGCCCGGGTGACCTTGACCGGCGATGTCCAGGCGCGGGTCCAGACCGACCTGTCGTTTCGCGTGGGCGGCAAGATCATTTCCCGCAGTGTCGATGTGGGCGACCACGTCAAGGCCAACCAGGTGCTGGCGCGCCTGGACCCGAAGGACCTGCAGAACAACGTCGACTCGGCCAAGGCCGAGGTGTTCGCCGAGCAGGCGCGGGTCACCCAGGCCAGCGCCGCCTTCGTGCGCCAGCAGAAACTGCTGCCCAAGGGCTATACCAGCCAGAGTGAATACGACGCCGCCGAAGCCGCCCTGCGCAGCAGCCAGAGCGCTCTGAAGGCCGCCCAGGCGCAGTTGGCCAACGCTCAGGAGCAACTGGGCTATACCGCGTTGGTTTCCGAGGCGGACGGCGTGATCACCGCGCGCCAGGCCGAGGTCGGCCAGGTGGTGCAGGCGACCATGCCGATCTTCAGCCTGGCCCGCGACGGCGATCGCGACGCGGTGTTCAACGTCTACGAGTCCCTGCTGGTGGCGCCGGCGAGCGATGAGGGCGTGATCGTCAGCCTGCTGGACGATCCGCGGGTCCGTGCCGAGGGGCATGTCCGCGAGATCACCCCGACCGTTTCCGCCCAGAGCGGTACGGTGCAGGTCAAAGTGGGCCTGCGCAACGTGCCGCCGGGCATGCGCCTGGGCTCGCCGGTGACCGCCACGGCCAGTTCCCAGGGGCGGCCGAGCGTCGAGCTGCCCTGGTCGGCCCTGACCAAGGCGCTGCACGAGCCTGCGGTATGGGTGGTGGGCGAGGGCGACAAGGTGGAGCTGCGCAAGGTCCAGGTGTCGCGCTACCTGACCGGCAAGGTGGTGATCGCAGGGGGCCTCAAGAGTGGCGAGACCGTGGTGGTCCGTGGCGGCCAGTTGTTGCATCCGGGCATGCAGGTGGAAAAGGTCGACACCCAGGATGAAGGGGGCGAGCCATGAAGCGCCTGCTGCCGATGTTCTGCGCTGCCTTGCTGCTGGCCGCGTGCAGCAGCGATGAGCAAAACACCGAACCGGTGCGCCCGGTGCTGTCCACGCTCGTCGAACCCCAGGTACAGGCGCAATTGGGGCGCTTCGCCGGCAGCATCCAGGCGCGCTACGAAAGCACCCTGGGCTTTCGCGTGTCCGGGCGCATCGCCCGGCGCTGGGTGGACGTGGGCACCCAGGTGAAGCCAGGCGACACCCTGGCCACCCTCGACCCGACCGACCAGCAGAACCAGTTGCGCGCCGCCGAGGGCGACCTGGCCAGGGTCCAGGCGCAGTGGATCAATGCCCAGGCCAACGCACGCCGCCAGCAGCAGTTGTACGACCGTGGCGTCGGTGCCCAGGCCCAGCTGGACATCGCCCAGACAGACCTGAAGACCACCGGTGCCTCCCTGGAGCAGGCGCGCTCGGCAGTCAGCCAGGCCCGCGACCAGCTCGACTACAGCACCTTGCGCTCCGACCACGCGGCGGTGGTCACGGCCTGGCAGGCCGAGGCCGGGCAGACGGTCAGCGCCGGCCAGGCGGTGGTCACCCTGGCGCGGCCGGACGTCAAGGAGGCCGTGATCGACCTGCCGATCCACCTGGCCGAACAGTTGCGCAAGGACCTGACCTTCACCGTCGCCTTGCAGCTCGAGCCCAGCATCCACACCACCGCGACCTTGCGCGAGCTGGAGCCCCAGGCCGACGCCACCACCCGTACCCGGCGCGCCCGCCTGACCCTGGCCAGTACCCCCGATGCCTTTCACCTGGGCACCGCGATCAGCGTCACCCTGACCTCAACGGTTTCCCCTCGCAGCGAACTGCCGAGCACCGCGCTGCTCGAGCGCGACGGCAAGACCCAGGTGTGGGTGGTCGACCCGCAGCAAAAGACCGTGGCCACCCGTGACGTCACCCTGATCGAGCGCAGCGCCAAGCGTATCGTCCTGGCCTCCGGCGTGCAGCCGGGCGAGCGGGTGGTCACCGCCGGCGTCAACAGCCTCAAGCCTGGCCAGAAGGTCACCTTCGACGAGGACGCGCGATGAAAGGAAGCTTCAACCTGTCCGAATGGGCCCTCAGGCACCAGTCCTTCGTCTGGTACCTGATGTTCGTCAGCCTGCTGATGGGTGTGTTCTCCTACTTCAACCTGGGCCGCGAGGAAGACCCCTCGTTCACCATCAAGACCATGGTGATCCAGACCCGCTGGCCCGGTGCGACCCAGGACGAGACGCTCTACCAGGTCACCGACCGCATCGAGAAGAAGCTCGAGGAGCTGGATTCGCTCGACTACGTCAAGAGCTACACCCGCCCGGGCGAGTCCACCGTCTACGTCTACCTGCGCGACACCACCAAGGCCGAGGACATTCCGGACATCTGGTACCAGGTGCGCAAGAAGATCCAGGACATCCGTGGCGAGTTTCCCCAGGGCATCCAGGGGCCGGGTTTCAACGACGAGTTCGGCGACGTGTTCGGCTCGATCTACGCTTTCACCGCCGACGGCCTGACCCTGCGCCAACTGCGCGACTATGTGGAGCAGGTGCGTGCCGAGGTCCGCGATGTCCCCAACATCGGCAAGATCGAGCTGATCGGCACCCAGGACGAAGTGCTCTACCTGAACTTCTCGACCCGCAAGCTGGCGGCCCTGGGGATCGACCAGCGCCAGGTCATGCAGGCGCTGCAAGCGCAGAACGCGGTGACCCCGGCGGGGGTGATCGAGGCCGGGCCCGAACGCATCTCCGTGCGCACCACCGGCCAGTTCGCCTCGGAGAAAGACCTGGAAGGCGTCAACCTGCGCATCAACGACCGTTTCTTCCGCCTGGCCGACATCGCCGACATCGAGCGAGGCTATGCCGATCCACCGTCACCGATGTTCCGCTACAACGGCCAGACCGCGATCGGCCTGGCCATCGGCATGAAGGCCGGCGGCAACATCGAGGTGTTCGGCCAGTTGCTCAAGACGAAGATGGACAGCGTCATCGGCGAGCTGCCGGTAGGGATTGGCGTGCACACGGTGTCCGACCAGGCGGTGGTGGTCAAGCAGGCAGTCGGCGGCTTCACCAGTGCGCTGTTCGAGGCGGTGGTGATCGTCCTGGTGGTGAGCTTCGTCAGCCTCGGCATTCGTGCCGGCCTGGTGGTGGCCTGCTCGATCCCGCTGGTGCTGGCCATGGTCTTCGTGTTCATGGAGTACAGCGGCATCACCATGCAGCGGATTTCCCTGGGCGCGCTGATCATCGCCCTGGGCCTGTTGGTGGACGATGCGATGATCACCGTGGAGGTGATGGTCACCCGCCTGGAGATGGGTGAGAGCAAGGAGCAGGCGGCGACCTTCGCCTACACCTCCACCGCCTTTCCCATGCTCACCGGCACGCTGGTGACCGTGGCCGGCTTCGTGCCGATCGGGCTCAATGCCAGCTCAGCGGGCGAGTACACCTTCACCCTGTTCGCGGTGATCGCCGTGGCATTGCTGGTGTCCTGGGTGGTGGCGGTGTTCTTCGCCCCGGTGCTGGGCGTGCATATCCTCAGCACCCAGGTCAAACCCCACGCGGCGGAGGCGGGGCGGGTCGGCAAGGCGTTCGAGCATGGCCTGCTGTGGTGCATGCGCCATCGCTGGCTGACGGTGATCGGCACCATCGTGCTGTTCGCCCTGTCGGTGGTCAGCATGCGTTTCGTGCAGAACCAGTTCTTCCCGTCCTCGGACCGGCCGGAGATCCTGGTGGACCTCAACCTGCCGCAGAATGCCTCGATCGAGGAAACCCGCAAGGTGGTCGATCGCCTGGAGGCGACCCTGAAGGGCGACCCGGACATCGAGCGCTGGAGCACCTATATCGGCCAGGGCGCGATTCGTTTCTACCTGCCGCTGGACCAGCAGTTGCAGAACCCCTACTACGCCCAGTTGGTGATCGTCAGCAAGGGCCTGGAGTCCCGTGGCGCGCTCATGGCGCGCCTGCAGGAGCGCCTGCGCAAGGACTTCGTCGGCATCGGCACCAACGTCCAGTCGCTGGAAATGGGCCCGCCGGTGGGCCGGCCGATCCAGTACCGGGTCAGCGGCAAGGACATCGACCAGGTGCGCCGTCATGCCATCGAGTTGGCCACGCTGCTCGATGGCAACCCGCATATCGGCGAGATGATCTACGACTGGAACGAGCCGGGCAAGGTGCTGCGGGTGGAGATCGCCCAGGACAAGGCGCGCCAGTTGGGGCTGTCGTCCGAGGATGTGGCCAACGTGATGAACAGCATCGTCAGCGGCGTGCCGATCACCCAGGTCAACGACACTATCTACCTGGTCGACGTGATCGCACGCGCCGAGGACAGCGAGCGTGGCTCGCCCGACACCCTGCAGAACCTGCAGATCGTCAGTCCCAACGGCACGTCCATCCCGCTGCTGGCCTTCGCCACCGTGCGCTACGAACAGGAGCAACCATTGGTCTGGCGGCGCGACCGCAAGCCGACCATCACCATCAAGGCTTCGGTCAACGGCGACATCCAGCCCACCGACCTGGTGGCCCAGCTCAAGCCCAGCATCGACGCGTTCGCCAGCCAGTTGCCGGTCGGCTACGAGGTGGCCACCGGTGGTACGGTGGAGGAGAGCAGCAAGGCCCAGGGGCCGATCGCCAAGGTCATCCCGCTGATGCTATTCCTCATGGCGACCTTCCTGATGATCCAGCTGCACAGCGTTCAGAAGCTGTTCCTGGTGGTCAGCGTGGCGCCGCTGGGGCTGATCGGCGTGGTCCTGGCGCTGGTGCCCACGGGGACGCCGATGGGCTTCGTGGCGATCCTCGGGATCCTCGCGCTGATCGGCATCATCATCCGCAACTCGGTGATCCTGGTGACTCAGATCGACGAGTTCGAGGCGCAGGGGTACGCCCCCTGGGATGCGGTGATGGAGGCGACCAACCACCGGCGTCGGCCGATCCTGCTCACGGCAGCGGCGGCCAGCCTGGGCATGATCCCGATCGCCCGGGAGGTGTTCTGGGGGCCGATGGCCTACGCCATGATCGGCGGCATCATCAGTGCAACGCTGCTGACGCTGCTGTTCCTGCCGGCGTTGTACGTGGCCTGGTACAAGATCCGCGAGCCAGAGACGCAAGGCTGAAGACCGGCCAGGGCTGCAAAACAGCCCAGGCCTCTCACATCCAATGACGGTTGGTTATATAAAAATTCTCAAACAGTATTTTTCAGAATAAATACCGCTCTCTAAGATTGCCCTCAAGCCAGGCGCAAACCCCTTCCTCTGCCCGGCGCCCTCATTCACAGGAGAACGAGCATGAGTGCATCTGTGCGTAGCATCGACGGCCAGGACGAAGCCACCATTCTGCGTGAGATCCAGAGCGCACTGCGGGATCTGCGTTTCGGCGCGGTGGAGATCACCGTACATAACGCCCAGGTGGTGCAGATCGAGCGCAAGGAGAAGTTCCGCCTGCAACAGCCGGGCAACAAGTCCGGCTGACACCGCATCACTTCCAACTAGAAAAAATGCCAATCGGGAGCTTCACCATGTCCATCCGCCGTTATGCCCTGGCCGCCCTGGCCAGTGCCGTTTTTGCCGGTTCCGCGATCGCCAAGGACTACGAACTGCTGAACGTGTCCTACGACCCGACCCGCGAGCTGTACCAGCAGTACAACGCCGAATTCATCAAGCACTGGCAGCAGTCCCACCCGGGTGACAAGGTGAAGATCCAGCAATCCCATGGCGGCTCCGGCAAGCAGGGCCGTGCCGTGATCGACGGCCTGCGTGCCGACGTGGTGACCCTGGCCCTGGCCGGTGACATCGACGAGATCGCCAAGCTCGGCAAGACCCTGCCGGAGGACTGGCAGAAACGCCTGCCGGACGCCAGCACGCCCTACACCTCGACCATCGTGTTCCTGGTGCGCAAGGGCAACCCCAAGGGCATCAAGGACTGGGGCGACCTGGTCAAGCCGGACGTCTCGGTCATCACCCCCAATCCCAAGACCTCCGGCGGCGCCCGCTGGAACTTCCTCGCCGCCTGGGCCTACGGCCTGAAGACCGGCGGCAGCGAAGAAAAAGCCAAGGAATACGTCCAGGAACTGTTCAAGCACGTGCCGGTACTGGACACCGGCGCCCGTGGTTCGACCATCACCTTCGTCAACAACGGCCAGGGCGATGTCCTGCTGGCCTGGGAGAACGAGGCCTTCCTGGCACTGAAGGAAGACGGTGGCAACGACAAGTTCGAGATCGTCGTGCCGTCCCTGTCGATCCTCGCCGAACCGCCGGTGGCGGTGGTCGACAAGAACGCCGAGAGAAAAGGCAACACCGAGATCGCCACCGAGTACCTCAAGCACCTGTACAGCCCCGCCGGGCAGAAGATCGCGGCAGAGAACTTCTACCGTCCGCGTGACGAGAAGGTCGCCGCCGAATATGCCAAGCAGTTCCCGAAACTCGAACTGGTGACCATCGACAAGGACTTCGGTGGCTGGAAGACTGCACAACCGAAATTCTTCAATGACGGTGGCGTGTTCGACCAGATCTACCAGGCACAGTGATATTGTTGCCCGACACGAGCTTCACCCTTCAGTAGCCTGCATGGGCCCGGGACGCGTCCCGGGCTTCGTGCGTTCAACCAGGGACCTTTATGTCACGTCGTATTTCCCCCGTCATACCCGGCTTCGGGCTGACACTGGGCTACACCTTGGTGTATCTCAGCCTGATCGTGCTGATACCACTGGCCGCCATGTTCGTGCATGCCGCGCAGCTCACCTGGGAGCAGTTCTGGAGCATCGTCAGCGCACCACGGGTGCTCGCCGCGCTCAAGCTGAGCTTCGGCACCGCCCTGGCCGCCGCCCTCATCAATGGCGTGATCGGCACCCTGCTGGCCTGGGTGCTGGTGCGCTATGACTTCCCCGGGCGCAAGATCATCGACGCGATGATCGACCTGCCGTTCGCCCTGCCCACCGCCGTCGCCGGCATCGCCCTGACTGCCTTGTACGCGCCCGCCGGCTGGGTCGGCCAGTTCGCCACCGACCTTGGCTTCAAGATCGCCTACACGCCGCTGGGCATCACCCTGGCGCTGACCTTCGTCACCCTGCCGTTCGTGGTGCGCACGGTGCAGCCGGTACTCGCCGACATCCCCCGCGAGGTCGAGGAGGCCGCCGCCTGCCTGGGGGCCAGGCCATTGCAGGTGTTCCGCCACGTGCTGGCACCGGCGCTGCTGCCGGCCTGGCTGACCGGCTTCGCCCTGGCCTTCGCCCGGGGTGTCGGCGAATACGGCTCGGTGATCTTCATCGCCGGCAACATGCCGATGAAGACCGAGATCCTGCCGCTGCTGATCATGGTCAAGCTGGACCAGTACGACTACACCGGCGCCACCGCCATCGGCGTGCTGATGCTGGTGGTTTCCTTCATCCTGCTGCTGCTGATCAACCTGCTGCAGCGGCGCATCGAAACCCCTTGAAGGAGGCCCGGTAATGTCTTCGTCATCCCTTGGCGCCGCCACCGCGGCCAATGCCGCCCGCCGTAGCAGCGCCACTTCGCGGCGCGTACTGGTCGGCCTGGCCTGGCTGGTGTTCGCGCTGTTCTTGCTGTTGCCGCTGTTCATCGTGGTGTCCCAGGCTTTGAAGAACGGCTTTGGCACCTTCTTCGAGGCGATCTTCGAACCCGACGCCCTGGCGGCGCTCAGGCTCACCTTGCTCGCGGTGGTCATCTCGGTGCCGTTGAACCTGGTGTTCGGTGTCTGCGCCGCCTGGTGCGTGAGCAAGTACGACTTTCGCGGCAAGAGCGTGCTGGTCACCCTGATCGACCTGCCGTTCTCGGTCTCGCCGGTGATCGCCGGCCTGGTCTACGTGCTGATGTTCGGCGCCCAGGGCCTGCTCGGGCCATGGCTGCAGGACCACGACATCCAGATCGTCTTCGCCCTGCCGGGCATCGTCCTGGCGACCATCTTCGTCACCGTGCCCTTCGTCGCCCGCGAGCTGATCCCGCTGATGCAGGAGCAGGGCACCCAGGAAGAAGAAGCCGCACGCCTGCTCGGCGCCAACGGCTGGCAGATGTTCTGGCACGTGACCTTGCCGAACATCAAGTGGGGCCTGATCTACGGCGTGGTGCTGTGTACCGCTCGGGCCATGGGCGAGTTCGGCGCGGTGTCGGTGGTATCCGGACATATCCGTGGCGTCACCAACACCTTGCCGCTGCACGTCGAGATTCTCTACAACGAGTACAACCACGTCGCGGCCTTCAGCGTGGCCAGCCTGCTGCTGATCCTGGCGCTGTTCATCCTGCTGCTCAAGCAGTGGAGCGAATCCCGTATTGACCGCCTGCGCCACGGCGCAGCGGAGGAATAATTCATGTCGATCGAAGTTCGTAACGTCAGCAAGCGCTTCAATACTTTCCAGGCCCTGGACAACATCAACCTGGACATCAACAGTGGCGAGCTGGTGGCCCTGCTTGGCCCCTCCGGTTGCGGCAAGACCACCCTGCTGCGCATCATCGCCGGCCTCGAGACCCCGGACCAGGGCAACATCGTGTTCCATGGCGAGGATGTCTCCGGCCATGACGTGCGTGACCGCAACGTCGGTTTCGTGTTCCAGCACTACGCCTTGTTCCGCCACATGAGCGTGTTCGACAACGTCGCCTTCGGCCTGCGCATGAAGCCCAAGGGTGAGCGCCCGAGCGAGAGCAAGATCGCCGAGAAGGTGCATGAGCTGCTGAACATGGTCCAGCTCGACTGGCTCGCCGACCGCTACCCCGAGCAGCTTTCCGGTGGCCAGCGCCAGCGCATCGCCCTGGCCCGCGCCCTGGCGGTGGAGCCCAAGGTACTGCTGCTCGACGAGCCGTTCGGGGCTCTCGACGCCAAGGTGCGCAAGGAGCTGCGCCGCTGGCTGGCGCGGTTGCACGAGGACATCAACCTGACCTCGGTGTTCGTGACCCACGATCAGGAAGAGGCGATGGAAGTGGCCGACCGTATCGTGGTGATGAACAAGGGCGTGATCGAGCAGATCGGCTCGCCCGGCGAGGTGTACGAGAAGCCGGCCAACGACTTCGTCTATCACTTCCTGGGCGATTCCAACCGGTTGAGCCTGAGCGACGACCATCATGTGCTGTTCCGTCCCCACGAGGTGTCGCTGTCGCGCCATGAGACCGAAGGCCACCATGCCGCCGAGGTTCGCGACATCCGCCCGCTGGGGGCGACTACCCGGGTCACCCTCAAGGTGCCGGGGCAGAGCGAGCTGATCGAAGCCGAGGTGGTCAAGGACCATGACAGCCTGACGGGGCTGGCGCGCGGAGAGACCTTGTTCTTCCGGCCGAAGGTCTGGCAGAAGGTGGTGGATATTTGATCGACCGTCAGGTTGAGAGGGCCAGGGGCTGCTTTGCAGCCCTTCGCTGGCAAGCCAGCTCCTCACCAGTTCCTCTCGCCGGCATCGATGCCTTGCATGAATATTTCGCATGCCCACGCTGCATCGCGATTCCGCTGCCCCGCTGCAGCCCTTGAATGACGCGGCTCAGCGGTAAATCATGAAAATTAATATTCAATAAAGTTCTATTTTTAAGTTTAAACATTACTTTCAGAGATAAGCCTCTGGCACCGATGATTCAGCCATGAATCAACACCCCAGGAGTGTGATCGATGGGTAATGTCCAGACGGCCGTCAGGGCCTACGACCAGCCGTGGCGCCCGGCGCCAGGCGACCTGGTCGAGCTTGGACGGGCGCTTCGTCTGCCACTGGCGCACGCGCGCCTGCAACGCACACCGGTCAGCGGCCTCAAGCGTCGCGACAAGCTGGCGCTGGGGCTGCTGGTCCTGGCCCTGCACGGTGCCGCCGCCTACTGGATCAGCCAGAAGCCGATAACGCAGCTGCCGGTGGTGCCGCCGCAGGTTCCCCCCATGACCATCGAGTTCGCCGCACCTGCGCCGCCCGTGGTCGAACCACCACCGCCCGCACCGGCCCCGGCGGTCGTCGAACCGCCACCACCGCCGGTGGTCGACGAGCTGGCGGCCAAGCCTGCAGCCAAGCCCAAACCGAAGCCTGCACCCAAGCCGGTGGCCAAGCCCCAACCCAAGCCCAAGCCGGTCGAGGCACCTCCTGCCCCGCCCGTGGCGGCCCCCGCGCCGCCGGCGCCGCCCGCACCGGCACCGGTCACGCCGCCGTCGGCCAACGCCGCCTACCTGAAGAATCCGGCGCCGGAATACCCGCAGATGGCCTTGCGTCGTGGTTGGGAGGGCACCGTGCTGCTGCGCGTCGAGGTACTGGCCAGCGGCAAGCCCGGGCAAATCCAGGTGCAAAAGAGCAGTGGTCGCCAGGCACTGGACGCCGCCGCCCTGGCTGCCGTGAAGCGCTGGAGCTTCGTGCCGGCCAAGCAGGGCGATGTGGCCCAGGCCGGCTGGGTCAGCGTGCCCATCGATTTCAAGCTTCGTTAACCCGCGTCCCTCGGCCGAACATAGGAAGACATCATCATGAGCCTGTTGGCATCCCCCCTCGAATCCGTTGAAAGCGCAGTCATCTGGCTGCTGGTCGGCTTCTCCGTCGTCACTTGGGCGTTGGCCCTGGTCAAGGTGGCGCAGTTCGTGCGCCTGAAGAACCAAGACAGGCGCTTCCATGCGCAGTTCTGGGCGGCCTCCAGCCTGGACTCGGCTGCGCCGACCAGTCATGAACTGCCAGGCCCTGCCGCCCGTGTGGCCCAGGCCGGCTACGCTGCCATCGCCGTTGGCGAGCCGGGCCAGGCCAACGACCTGAGCCACGCCATCAATCACCAGGACCGCCTCGAGCGTGCCCTGCGCCAGCAGATCGTTCGCGAGCGTCGCTCTCTGGAGACTGGCCTGGCGGTGGTTGCCAGTATCGGCAGCACCTCGCCCTTCATCGGCCTGTTCGGCACCGTGTGGGGCATCATGGAAGCGCTCAAGGGCATCAGCGCGGCAGGCTCGGCCAGCCTGGAGACCGTCGCCGGCCCGATCGGCGCAGCCTTGGTGGCCACGGGCGTGGGGATCGCCGTCGCGGTGCCGGCGGTGCTGGTCTACAACTACTTCCTCCGGCGCCTCAAGCTGACCGCTGCCGACCTCGACGACTTCGCCCACGACTTCTACAGCCTGGCCCAGAAGAGCGCCTTCCGCGTGCTGGTGCACCCGACCGCGCACAAGCCCCAGGCCGGTTTCACCCAGCCGGTGAAGGAGGCCTCCTGACATGGCGTTCTCGACCCAGGACAGCGACGAAGTCCTCAGTGAAATCAACGTCACGCCGCTGGTGGATGTCATGCTGGTGTTGCTGGTGGTGTTCATCGTCACGGCGCCACTGCTGACCAACGCTATCCCCATCAACCTGCCCAAGACCGAGGCCGTGGCGCCGGTGGAGCAGAAGGACCCGCTGGTGGTGAGCATCGACGGCGATGGCAAGTTGTTCATCAACAAGGACGAGATCCAGCCCGACCTGTTGGAAACCCACCTCAAGGCCGCCAAGGACAAGGACGCCGAGCTGCGTGTGCAGCTGCAGGCCGATGACGGCGTGAACTACGGCGAGGTGGCGCGGGCGATGGCGGCCATCGAACGCGCCGGGATCACCAAGCTGGCGGTGATTACCGCGCGCTGATCCGCCCACCCCTCTTCAGGCAAGTGCTTCAGGGCCATATCTCTTGGCAGGGGATGGCCTAATGCCGGTCAGTTAAGACTTTCAGTTGTCATTTGGGGCCGCTTCGCGCCCCATCGCCGGCAAGCCGGCTCCCACATTGTCCGTGCAAACCGCATCATGTGTGGTCGCCGCGGTCCCTGTGGGAGCCGGCTTGCCGGCGATGGGCTGCAAGGTAGCCCCAAAAATGACAAAGCGCCGCTTAACTGACCGGCATTAGGGGATGGCCCTTTTTTTTAGCTGCACGCTTTCAGGCAAAAAAGTTATTAATAAATATCTTCTTATTCCTTTACGAATATATTCGCCTCCCTATACTGGTCCCAAGCACGCAAACTTCCAGGAGGCGTCCCCATGCGCAATGAGTCGATTCGTTATCTGATTGTGCCGGGCTGGCAAGGATCGCCAGACAACCATTGGCAGAGTCACTGGCAGCGTACGTTGCCCAACAGTGCGCGCGTCGAGCAGCAGGACTGGCTGACACCGCAGCGGCACGACTGGGTGCAGGCGTTGGAGCAGGCGATTGCCGCCGAACGCTCGCCAGTGATCCTCATCGCCCATAGCCTGGGCTGCGTTACCGTTGCCCATTGGGCTGCCCAGGCCTCCCCAGCCTTGTTGCGCCGCGTACGCGGGGCCTTGCTGGTGGCGCCGGCAGATGTCGAGCGGCCAACCTGCGCGCCGGCCCTGCGCAACTTCGCACCTATTCCGCTGCAGGCCTTGCCGTTCCCCAGCCAGGTGGTCAGCTCCGACAACGATCCGGCAGTAAGCGTACCGCGGGCGCTGTACCTGGCCCGGGCCTGGGGCGCCGAGGCGGGTCTTTTGGCCAACGCCGGGCACATCAACGTCAAGTCCGGCCACGAACGCTGGGAGCAGGGCTTCGCCTACCTCTATCGCCTGCAGGGCCGGATCGAACAGCGCGCGCTGCGTCGCGCCTGATCCGGCGATTATCCATCGAATGCCTTGACGCCCGGCCGGCAACGGCCCTGGGCGGGAGTTCGTCATGACATTTCACAACACCTTCGGCCAGCCCTTGCTGACCTTTCCTGAACTGGATAAAAGCCCCCTGAGCATCCGTGCCAAGGCGCTGGTGTTCATCGATCCGCGCTCGCAGCAACTGCGCGAGGCCCTCGAGCACCTGGCGCCGCAGCCATTGCCGGTGCTGATCCGCGGCGAGACCGGCACCGGCAAGGAGCTGCTGGCCCGCCAGGTGCATCGCGCCAGCGACCGCAGCGGGTTGTTCGTCTCGGTGAGTTGCGCGGCGATCAGCCCGACCTATGCCGACGCCGAACTGTTCGGCTACAGCGCCGGAACCCACGGCGGTACTGCCAGCAGCCGGGCTGGCTGGTTCGGCTCGGCCAATGGCGGCACCCTGTACCTGGACGAGATCGCCGACCTGCCACTGGTGATCCAGGGCAAGCTGCTGGCGGCGCTGGAAAACCGTGAAGTCACCCGGGTAGGCGCCCAGCGTCCGCAGCCGGTGGATGTACGGCTGGTCGCCGCCACCAGCATCGACCTGGCCCAGGCCGTGCGTGCCGGGCGTTTCAACGAGCGACTATACCTCTACCTGCGCGAAGGCGAACTGGAACTGCCGGCCCTGCGCGAGCGGGTGGGCGACATCCTGCCTTTGGCCGAATACTTCGTCGGCATCTACAGTGCGCGCCTGGGCCGCGCGGTGCCGTTGATCAGCGAGCCGGCCCAGCAGGCCCTGGAAGCCCATGCCTGGCCAGGCAATACCCGCGAGCTGGAAAACGTCATCCATTTCGCCCTGCTGGTGAGCGACGGCGAGCAGATCCTGCCCGAGCACCTGGACCTGCCGGACACAACGCCCTTGGCCAGCCTGGCCGGCCAACTGGCGCAACTGGGGCGCAGCCGCGAACCGGAAACCCTGGCGACCCTGCGCCAGATCCTGCTGGCATCCCTGGCCAGCCTGGAGGAACCCGCGCGCTAGAGCGGCGCGAAGTCGGTCATAAGCAAAAGCCGTAATGGCTTTTTGTTTTTGGAATAAGCAGCTAAGCAAAAGATATTGTTACGGAATAAAAATTCCCGGTATCGTCCGCTTCACGCTCCTGCAGATAGCGGTGAGCAACCGACTTCGCCATCCCCGATGGCCCCAGCTTGATACAAGGATCGCCATGAAGAAAACCCTGCTGACCACCGCCCTGGCTGCCGCCCTGTCGTTGACTGGCCTGGCCCAGGCGGCCGAGAAACTGGTGGTGGCTGCCACCCCCGTACCCCACGCCGAGATCCTCGAGCTGATCAAGCCGACCCTGGCCAAGGAAGGGGTGGACCTGCAAGTGAAGGTCTTCACCGATTACGTCCAGCCCAACGTGCAAGTCGACCAGAAGCGCCTGGACGCCAACTACTTCCAGACCTTGCCGTACCTGAAGAACTTCAACGAGGGCAAGGGCACCCACCTGGAAACCGTGATCGGCGTGCACGTCGAGCCTTTCGGTGGCTACTCGAAGAAGGTCAAGAGCCTGGACGAGCTGAAGGAAGGCGCCACCGTCGCCATCCCCAACGAAGGCAGCAACAGTGGCCGTGCCCTGCTGCTCCTGCAGAAGGCTGGCCTGATCACCCTGAAGGATCCGAAGAATGCCCTGGCCACGCCCAAGGACATCGCCGAGAACCCGAAGAAGCTGAAGTTCCGCGAGCTGGAATCGGCCATGCTGCCGCGCGTGCTGGACCAGGTCGACCTGGACATGATCAACACCAACTACGCACTCGAAGCCGGCCTGAACCCGGCCAAGGATGCCCTGGTGATCGAAGGCAGCGACTCGCCTTACGTGAACTTCCTGGTGGCCCGCCCGGACAACAAGGACAGCGACGCCATCCAGAAGCTGGCCAAGGCGCTGACCAGTCCGCAAGTGAAGGCATTCATCGAGAAGAAGTACAGCGGTGCGGTACTGCCGGCGTTCTGATCGCCACGGCATTGCCCATCAAAGAACGCCGACGCATTTGCGTCGGCGTTTTCGTTTGTGCGGTGCACAGAACAGCAGGGCTGCAACGCAGCCCCAGTTCAGCGCTGCTCCCCAAGGGCCTTGCGCAAGGCCAGCAACCACTGGAGTTGTTCGTTCGAAGCCGGTGTGCTGGGGCTGTTCATCGCTATCGTCCTGGTTGCTCTTGGATGGGCCATGCAGGCCACAGTTCGAAAACTGTTTGAGGCGGCTTTTGCAGGAAAAATCCCGAGCAAACAAAGGAAATTTGCGGTTACCCGTCGGTGCAGGCGCTCGACATGCATATGCAAGGAATTGAGCGAGGGTACCAAGCCTGGGAGCGTAGGGCCGGAGACAGGGGATGTTCCCCGGGGGCTGCAAAGCAGCCCCAGTGGATCAACCGCTAGCGATTGCGTGGCAACCAGTTCAGCAGGAAATCACTCACGACCTGCGGGTTCTCCAGGCAGGAGATATGCCCGGCGCATGGAATTTGCGCCGCCAGGCAATCGATGAGCCGCGCCATCTCGTTGGACTCATGCGCCGGCCTTGGAATGTCCTGGTCGCCGCAGAGCACGATGGTACGCTCGGCCGCTAGCTCGCCCAAGCGAGACAACAGGTCCGGGCGCCCGAAGATCACCCGGCCCAGCGGATCGAGGCTGTTGCGGATGGCTTCGGCGCTACTGGCCTTGAGCTCGGCACGGAAGCGTTCGCGGATGTGTGGAACGGTCTGCCCACCGGCATGGAAGAAGATCGGCACGATGATGTCGAGCAACTGATCGGTGAACTCACCCGCCGCGCTGGCCATGTCGAGCAGCGCGAAGTACTTCTGCCGGGTCTCCTCCGGTTCGGCACCCAGGTAGGTGTCCATCAGCACCAGTCGATCGATCCGCTCGGCATGTTCGATGGCCAATGGCGCGCCCCACATGCCGCCGACCGACAGGCCCACCAGGTGGCATCGCTGGATGTCCAACGCATCGAGGAAGGCCACGTGCTGACGGGTGAGCGCGCTCATGTCGGTGGTCGTGGCCGGTGGCGCCTCCGAGTCGCCATGGCCCCAGAGTTCAGGCACCAGGACCCGGAAGTGCTTTGACAGTTGTTCGATCTGCGGCGCCCACATGGCGGCCGACCACAGGTAGCTGTGGCCTAGCACCACGGGGAAGCCTTGGCCTTGGTCGACGTAGCTCATCCTGGCTCCGTCGATTTCTACGAATTGCTTGCGCATGGACGCTTCCTTACCGAGAGAGGGGAAGAAGGAAAAGTAGCCGTACCGCTGCGCCACGGCTACTGGTAGAAATGACAGTCATCGTCAGGCGATTCCCAGGGTAAGGCTTCACTGCCCGGACGCCGCCCCTGCCGTCGGCACCAGCCGCAAGGTGCTGTGCGCCGGGATCGGCCCCAGTCGGGCCTTGTGGTAACGCCCTTCGATGTAGGCCTCGGCCTGGTCGTCGTAGTGCCTGTCGAAGGGCACACCGCTTTGCCCGACCGGGTTGATGGTCAGTGCCTGGCCTGCGTCGGCGAAGTCGATCAGGCGGCGGGTCGAGGGGCCATAGTTGACCGGCCAGGGCGCCGGGCCGATCTTCGCCGACAGGTTGTTCGGCACCTCGTGGGTGCCCGGCGCGGCGAAGGGGCCGACGTTGAACAATAGGTGCAGTGGCTTCTTCGCCCCCAGCGGGTGATTGTGGGTGAGGGTATGCGCCTTGCCCCACTGCCAACGGGTCGGGTCCTTGCCCATGCTGTCGCGCAGGTGGGCGAGGCTGCGTTGCCAGGCCAGGCGCACGATGGCCTGGCGATCGCTTCGCTCGTTGGCGCCCCGCAGGTTCCACCAGGGCGAATCCGGGTTGGCGGCCAGCCTCGGCAGGGCGGCATCGATGGCACGGGTGCCGATCAACACCGGGAACCAGGTATCGCCCAGCTCATCGTGCAGGGCGGCGAACGCCAGCTCGTAGAGGAACTGGTTGAACAGTGTGGCGCTGGTGGAGTCCAGTGGATAGTCGCCGCGCCAGGCTGCCAGTTGCTCGACCAGCTCGCGCTCCTCGTCGTTCGCGGCGACCGTGCGCAGGGTGCCGAGCAGTGGTGCCAGGGTGCGGGGGCCATAGTCGGTGGCGGTATCCAGTTGCAGGGCCTGGCTGTTCTGCGTGTCCCATTTCACTTGCGGGTCGGCCAGGTGACGATCGAGCTGGCGGCCACGGTCGGGCAGGTTGTAGTAGCCCGGCACCGGGATCACGGCTGGCGGCTGGTAGTTGGCCGAGACGATATAGCCACTGGCTGGGTTCTCCTGCTGCGGATTGACGCTGAACGGGTAGAAACCGAGCTTGTCGGCCTGGGCGCTGCTGCCGTCGAGGATGAACGCCGGATCGACCCCATCGGGGCGGATCGGCAGTTGCGCCGCGGCCCACCAGCCGATGTCGCCCTGGGCGTTGGCCCAGACCAGGTTGAGCCCAGGTGCCTGGATCTTCGCCGCGGCCTCGCGCATCTTGTCCAGGGTGTCGGCGCGGTTGAGCTGGTGGAAGCCGTCCAGGATCGGGTTCTCGGTTTCCAGGAATGCCCACCACATGGCGATCGGCGTGGGGCCGGCCGTCTCGCCGAGCACCTCGTTGACGACAGGGCCATGGGGCGAGCGGCGCAGGGTGATGCTGACCGGCGCCTCGCCCTTTACCGCGATTCGTTGCGTGGTCTTTTCCAGCGTTCGCCATTGGCCATCGACCCTGACTTGGTCGGGGTCCTGTGGATTGACCTGTTCCGCGACCAGGTCGACGTCGTCGTTCTGGAACATGGTCAGGCTCCAGCCGAAGTCACGGTTGTGGCCCAGCAGGGCGAAGGGGTTGAGGGCCTGGAAGTAGCCATACAGCTCGAAGCCCGGCGCCGACAGCTCGGCCTCGTACCACACCGCCGGCACGGCGAAGCTGATGTGTGGGTCGCCAGCCAGCAGGGGCTTGCCGCTGCGGGTCCGGCTGCCGGCCACCGCCCAGGCGTTGCTGCCTTCGAACTGGGGCAGGGCGGCATTGCCCAGGGCTTCGTGGCTCAGGCGTGCCAGGTGCTCGAGGCTGTGCCAGTCGGCATCGGCCAGGGGCGTGGAGAGGGCGCCGTCGGGTTGCCAGCCGAGGTCGAAGATCTCCAGGTATTCAGGGCCCAAGCGGTCACGGATGTAGGTCAGTGCAGGTTCGGTGCGAAAGGCCGCGGCGAAGCTGTAGGCCAGGTAGCCGGCGATGCTCAGGGTGTCCTCTGCGGTGAAAGGGCGCGGGGCGATGCCCAAAAGATCGAACTCCACGGGCTTGGGGTGGCTGGCCTGCCAGGCGTTGACGCCCTCCAGGTAGGCCTGCAGGGCGAGCCAGGCGGGGGATTGCCGGTCCTGGCGCGCCAGCATGCGTTCGGCCTGCTCACCGATGCGCAGGCTGCGGAACAGGGTATCGGTGGGCAACAGCGTGCTGCCGAGGATCTCGGCCAGCTCGCCCCGGGCCAGGCGGCGCATGATCTCCATCTGGAACAAGCGATCCTGGGCGTGCACGTAGCCCAGGGCGCGGTACAGGTCAGGTTCGTTGCGTGCCTGGATATGCGGCACGCCGCGATCGTCGTAGCGCACGCTGACCGGCGCTTGCAGCCCCGCCAGCGCCACCTCGCCATCCCGCTGTGGCAGCTTGCCCTGCACGTACCAGTAACCGGTGCCGGCGGCCACTGCGATCACCACCGCCAGCAGGGTCAGGCTGCGCTTCATTGAAACTCCTTGTGCATTCGGGCAGAAATTGTGGTCCGATCATCGGCGCAATCGCGAACTGAGACTAGTCCTGAAAGGAGTTTGCATGGCTCTCAGCGAAAAACAGAAGATGCTCAGCGGCCAGCTCTATCACGCCAGCTGTCCTGAACTGCAGGCAGAACAGATCGCCAACAAGCATTGGATGCACCGTTACAACGCCAGCGTCGAGCTGCTCAACGACGCGCGCCATGGCCTGTTGGTCGAGCATTTCGCCCAGGTTGGCGAAGGGGCGGTGATCCGCCCGCCATTCTATTGCGACTACGGCTACAACATCAGTGTCGGTGCCAACACCTTCATGAACTTCAACTGCGTGATCCTCGACGTGCTGCCCGTGCGCATCGGTGCCGACTGCCAGATCGGCCCGGCCGTACAGATCTACACCGCCGATCACCCGCTCGACCCTGAGGTACGCCGCACAGGGTTGGAAAGCGGGCGGCCGGTCACGATCGGCGACAACGTCTGGATCGGTGGCGGGGCGATCATCCTGCCGGGTGTGACCATCGGCGACA
This sequence comes from Pseudomonas sp. HLMP, assembly GCF_046365545.1. NCBI lineage: Bacteria > Pseudomonadati > Pseudomonadota > Gammaproteobacteria > Pseudomonadales > Pseudomonadaceae > Pseudomonas > Pseudomonas sp. HLMP. Next base: position 318,379 of record NZ_JBDLLR010000001.1, read on the forward strand.
ACGCCGTGGTCGGCGCAGGGAGCGTGGTCACTCGCGATGTGCCGGCCGGAGCCGTCGTGGTGGGCAACCCCGCACGGGTGCGTCAGCCGGCCCAGGGGCAGTAGCAGCCTACCGCCAGGGTGTTGGAGGCATTGACCTGGCGGCCGTCGATGAGCGCCTTGAGGATTGGCTCGACGAAGCTGTTGCTGGCATTGCACACGGCACCCTCGCTGTAGGGGCCGAAGTAGGCCAGGCGACCCTGGTGATCCCAGATGGCCACGGCGGGGCTGGCGGGCAGGCGCTCGCTGCCGGGCAGTTGCGTCAGGGGCTGCAAGGCGCCCAGGTCGGCCGGTGGTTGGCCATGGCTGCCGGGCTTGGACAGCACGTGGAAGGTGACACCCTGGGCGGCGAAGCGTTCGACCAACTCGCCCAGGTGCTGCTGGTTGCCGACGTTGCACGGGCAGCCTGGGTCCCAGAAGTGCACCACGCGGATCGGGCCTGGGCCGGCCAGCTCGGCGGGCAGGCGCAATTGGCTGCCGTCGAACAGCGTGGCCTGGCTGTCGAAAGGGCGCAGGTAGCGGGACTGGAAGCTGTCGTAGGCCCACCAGAGGGCGGCGGCGCAGAGCAGAACGGCGAGCAGGGTCAGCAGTCGTTTGAGGGGTCGTGGAGCCATGAGTTGTCCGCAAGGGCCTGGGGCCCGGCCTGTCTTGCCCGTTGCAAAGGTGCTCCAGCTTGCCACGACGAGGCCCAGAGCTGAATATCGCAGATCAATACTCGCTCCGGATGTACCGATGCCCGCCTCATTCCACCCCGATCTGCTGCGCGCCAGCCTGTCTCCCCTCGCGCATCGCCAACCCCTGTCGGCCCAGGCCGGCGACTACCAGCGCTACTACGGCCTGGACCTGCCGGCACAGAGCTGGCTGGGCAGCTTCCGGGCCGCGGGGTTCGAGCTGGTCGGGCAAGTCTGGTTGCCTGAGGCGCCGGTGGCGACCTTGTTCCTGCTGCACGGTTACTACGATCACATGGGCCTGTACCGTCATGTGATCGAGTGGGCCTTGCAGCAAGGTTTCGCGGTAATCAGCTGCGACCTGCCAGGCCATGGGCTGTCCAGCGGCGAGCGTGCCAGCATCGCCGACTTCGGCCTCTACCAGCAGACGCTCGATGCCCTGTTCGAACAGGCACGCGACCTCGACCTGCCACGCCCCTGGCACCTGTGCGGGCAGAGTACCGGCGGCGCGATCGCGGTGGATCATCTCCTGCACCGTGGCGAACAGAGCCCGGTCGATGGCCAGGTGATCCTGCTGGCCCCCTTGGTGCGGCCACGGGCCTGGTACTGGTCGAAATTCAGCTATTGCGTGCTGCGCCACTTCGTCAATGGCATCGAGCGGCGTTTCACCGACAACAGCAGCGACCCGGCCTTCCTGCCCTTCCTCGAGGCCGACCCGCTGCAGCCCAGGCGCCTGCCGACCGCCTGGGTCGGGGCGCTGGTGGCCTGGGTCAAGCGTATCGAGGCGGCGCCGCATAGCCTGCGCCGGCCTTTGATCGTGCAAGGGGAAGCGGACGCCACGGTGGACTGGCCCTACAACCTCAAGGTACTCAAGGCCAAGTTCGCCGAACCGCAGATCCTCATGCTGCCCGAGGCACGCCACCATCTGGCCAACGAGCTGCCGGGCATCCGCCAGCGCTACTTCAGTTTCATCGACCAGCGCCTGGGCTGATCACTGCAGGTCGGCGGTGCTCTGGCCTACCGCCAGGCCTGCGCGTACCGCCGCCAGGGCCGCCTTGTAGTAGGCCTGGCCCTCCGTGGATTCGGCAAAGGTGGCGAACGCCTCCAGCTCGGTATCGGACAGATCCCGGTAGACGTACAGCAGGGTATTGTTCAGGTCTTCGCCGATCTGCTGCATCAAGCGCTGACGCTGGCCATCGAGCAGGCCCTGGGCCTGGCCTGCGCCGAACAGGCCGGGGATCATCGAGCTGAGACTGTCGGCCGCCACGCCGGCGATCGCCAGGCTGACCTCGGCACCGGCTTCGCGGGCCGGCAGGGCCTGGGCCAGGTGACCGATGATCAGCAGGCGGTCGTCGCTGGCCTGGACCTTCGGCAGCCCCTTGGCGTGCTTGGCCAGTTGGTCCTTGCGGGTGGCCAGCAGCTCGGCGGCCACCACCTTGCGGCCGAGCGGCGACTGGAAGAACGCCAGGGCGGGCGTGGGATTCGCCAGGTTGGCGCGCAGTTGCGCCTGGGCGCGACGGTCCATGGCCTGGGGCTGGAAGCGTTGGTTGCTGTTGCTGACCAGCGCCTGGTAGACCGCAGGCGGCAGGCTGTTGCGGTAGCGCTGCTGGGCGGCGTTCACGGCATCGATGAAATGGGCGCGCTGGTCGGGCCAGCCGGCGGCCTTGTACAACTGGTCGAGGGTGTCTGCCCAGACAGGCATGGTGCAGATCATCAGCAGAAGCAGGGAAAACAAGCGGCGCATTCAGGACTCCTGTCGGCAGGTCGCTATTGTCCTTGGCGTGGCGGGGCTTTGTCGAGACGCAATGGCGACCGTCGGCCAAGTGGCGCTGGAGGGCTTCGGGGCGAGTGGCTATCATGCGCGCCATGCACACTTCATCCGAACATCCCCTGCGTTGGGCCATCGTCGACGACCTGGCGTCCCGTGGCTGGAGCCGGCAGGACGCCGTCCTGCCGCCAGGCCTGCTGCGCCAGCTTGCCTTCGAGTGCCGTCAACGCGAACTGAGCCCGGCCAGCGTCGGCCGTGGCGCCGGCCAGGAGGTCCGCGAAGCGATCCGTGGCGACCGCATCCAGTGGCTCGAAGCGGGCCAGTCCGAGGCCTGCGACCAGTATCTGGCGGCCATGGACGATCTGCGTCAGGCGCTGAACCAGGGCCTGTACCTGGGCCTGGAGGACTTCGAGTGCCATTTCGCCCTGTATCCGCCGGGTGCGTTCTACCGTCGGCACCTGGACCGCTTCCGCGATGACGACCGACGCACCGTTTCGGCGATCCTCTACCTCAACGAAGACTGGCAGCCCGAGGACGGTGGCCAGTTGCGCATGTTCCTCGCCGACGAGGTGGTGCACGACGTGCAGCCGCAGGCCGGGTGCCTGGTGGTGTTCCTCTCCGGCGACATCCCCCACGAAGTCCTGCCGGCCGGGCGTGAGCGCCTGTCGCTGACCGGCTGGTTCCGCCGCCGTGGCAACGATCCGTTCTGACCTGCCGAAGGTCCTGGTCAGCGCGTGCCTGCTGGGCCAGCCGGTGCGCTACGACGGGCGTGACAGTGGCCATCCGGGCCTGCTGCAACGCTGGCAGGCCGAGGGGCGCGTGGTGCCGCTCTGCCCGGAGGTGGCGGGCGGCTTGCCGACGCCGCGTCCGCCTGCGGAGATTCTGGGCGGGCAGGGCGCGCAAGTGCTGGAGGGGCAGGTACAGGTGCTGACGGTCGGTGGCGAGGATGTCAGCGAGGCCTTTCTCGCCGGTGCCCGGCAGGCCCTGGAGCTGGTGCGCCGGTATGGGATCCGGGTGGCGGTGCTCAAGTCCGGCAGTCCGTCCTGTGGCAATCGGCTGACCTACGACGGTAGCTTCAGCGGCGTGAAGGTGGCGGGTGAAGGGGTGACCACGGCGTTGTTGCGACGGGAAGGGGTGCAGGTGTTCAGCGAGCTGGAGCTGGAAGCGGCGCAGCAGGTGCTGGATGGGATAGCCCTGTAGCTGGGGCCGCTTTGCAGCCCCAGCGCTGGAACGCCGAAAGCCTACGGTTCATTCGCTGCCCGCCCCTCGAGCCACTTCTGCTCCAGCGCCGCCAGCCGTCCATCCGCCTCGATCCGCTGCAGGGCGTTGTTCACCGCGCTCTCGAAGGCCGGGTTGTCTTTCTGGAAAGGAATCACCAGGCTCTTGCGGCCATAGGGCTGGCTGAGGTCCAGTGCGCCGTCGGTTTTCTGTTCGGCGCCTGTCTGGTTGAGGGCGATGTCGTACTTGCCGTTCTCCACGCCCGGCAGCATGTCATCGGCGGTCGTTTCGATGAACTCCACGCGCACGTCCAGCTCGTTGGCCAGGGCCTGGCCAAGCTCGATCTCGAAACCGGTCAGGTGCTCGTTTTCCCTGTAGGCATAGGGCGGCGTGTCGGCCTGTACGGCAATGCGCAGCTCGCCCCGGTCATTGACCTCGTCTATCAGTTCGGCCTGGGCCAATGGGCTGATCAGTGCTGCCAGCAGTACGCCAATGGTCAAACGCATGGATGCTCCCTTTCCTGTGCGGTGGGTGAATGGCCTTCGCCGCGACGCAGGCTATGACCTCGACACCTTGGCGATGTTTAGGCCTTGCGGAAATATTTCTGGCGGCGCCGAAGGACACCTTTGGCCACAATTGGACTATGTTGAACTACCGCTGCCATTCGTTAAACCGGTAGCGGTCAATGAAGTGAATCACAGGAGAAGTGAATGAACAGCCTATTTTCGCGTGCTGCCGTTGCCGGCCTGCTGATGGGGGCGTCGGTGTTCGCCAGCGCCGCGGATGCCCTGAAGAGCCAGGAGCCGCCGGAGGGCGCCAAGGTCTTCATCGTTTCCCCCGCCGACGGTGCGACGGTCGAGAAGACCTTCACGGTCAAGTTCGGTATCGAGGGCATGGACCTCAAGCCTGCGGGTGATGCGACCCCTCATACTGGCCACCATCACCTGCTGGTGGACGTGAACGAGGCGCCTGCCGCCGACCAGCCGTTGCCCACCAGCCTGATGCCGGAGAACAACCAGCCGCTGCCGGCTGGTCCGCAAGTGCTGCACTTCGGCAAGGCGCAGACCGAAGCGACCATCACCCTGGCGCCGGGCAAGCACACCCTGCAATTGGTGCTGGGGGATCTGTACCACGTGCCGTTCAAGCCGAGCGTGGAATCGCAGAAGATCACCGTCGACGTCAAATAATGCTGATGGGGGCGCTCGGCGGTATTAGGGGCCGCTGAGCGCCCCATCGCCGGCAAGCCGGCTCCCACAAGGTGGCGCCACTCTTGAGATCGGCGCCCAACCTGTAGGAGCTGGCTTGCCAGCGATGGGCTGCAACGCAGCCCTTGGGATCAGAACAGTACGCGGGAGCGGATGGTGCCCTTGACGTGCTGGAGTTTCTCCTGGGCCAGATCGGAGTACTCGGCATCCACGTCGATGACCACGTAACCCACTTTCTCGTCGGTCTGCAGGAACTGGCCGGAGATGTTGATGCCGTTTTCGGCGAACACCTTGTTGATTTCGCTGAGCACGCCCGGGATGTTCTGGTGGATGTGCAGCAGGCGGTGCTTGCCCGGGTGCGCCGGCAGGGCCACTTCCGGGAAGTTGACCGACGATACCGAGGTACCGTTGTCGCTGTACTTGACCAGCTTCTCGGCCACTTCCAGGCCGATGTTGGCCTGGGCCTCGGCGGTGGAACCACCGATGTGCGGGGTCAGGATCACGTTGTCCAGGCCACGCAGTGGGCTTTCGAACTGCTCGTCGTTGGAGCGCGGCTCGACCGGGAACACGTCGATGGCAGCGCCGATCAGGTGCTTGTCCTTGATCGCGGCGGCCAGGTGGTCCAGCTCGACTACGGTGCCACGGGCGGCGTTGATGAGGATCGAGCCCTTCTTCATCGCGCGGATTTCCTTCTCGCCGATCATCCACTGGGTGGAGGGCAGCTCAGGCACGTGCAGCGAGACGATGTCGGCCAGGCCCAGCAGTTCGTGCAGGCTGGTCACCTGGGTGGCGTTGCCTAGCGGCAGCTTGGTCAGCGGGTCGTAGAAGTAGACCTGCATACCCAGGCTTTCGGCCAGGACCGACAGTTGGGTGCCGATCGAGCCGTAGCCGACGATGCCCAGCTTCTTGCCACGGATCTCGAAGGAGTTGGCCGCGCTCTTGATCCAGCCGCCACGGTGGCAGGAGGCGTTCTTCTCGGGGATGCCGCGCAGCAGCAGGATGGCTTCGGCCAGCACCAGCTCGGCGACGGAGCGGGTGTTGGAGTAGGGCGCGTTGAACACGGCGATGCCGCGCTCGCGGGCCGCGTTGAGGTCGACCTGGTTGGTACCGATGCAGAAGCAGCCGACCGCGACCAGTTTCTTCGCGCAGTCGAAGATCTCTTCAGTCAGTTGGGTGCGCGAGCGGATGCCGATGAAATGGGCATCGGCGATCTTTTCCTTCAGCTCGGCTTCCGGCAAGGAACCAGTGAGGTACTCGATGTTGGTGTACCCGGCAGCCTTGAGGGTATCGACCGCATTCTGGTGGACACCTTCAAGAAGAAGGAACCTGATCTTGCTCTTTTCGAGAGAAGTCTTGCTCATCTGCGTAAACCTGTATCCCGGAGAAAAAATGGCAGGGGGTGAAGCGGCGCGGCGTCGGCCTTAGCACGAACAGCGGGAGGGCTATGCTAGCATACGCGACACAATCTGAGCTTATCCCGACAGGTGAAGAGTGCTCAGGGTGACTATGAATAGTTCGAGAGTTCTACCGATGACCCAAGCCGCGGTACTTGATGAGCTGATGACCCTGGTCGACCCTGGCAAGGTCCTCACCGACCCGGCCTCGCTGGAGGCCTACGGCAAGGATTGGACCAAGCATTTTCCGCCCGCACCCAGCGCCATCGTCTTCCCCAAGACCATCGAGCAGGTGCAGGCCATCGTCCTGTGGGCCAACCGGCACAGGGTGGCGCTGGTGCCTTCGGGCGGGCGCACCGGCCTGTCGGGAGCCGCGGTCGCCGCCCATGGCGAGGTGGTGGTGGCCTTCGACTACATGAACCGGATCCTCGACTTCAACGCCTTCGACCGCACCGTGGTGTGCGAGCCGGGCGTGGTCACCCGCCAGTTGCAGCAGTTCGCCGAGGACAACGGCCTTTATTACCCAGTGGATTTCGCCTCGTCCGGTTCGAGCCAGATCGGCGGCAACATCGGCACCAATGCCGGTGGGATCAAGGTCATTCGCTATGGCATGACCCGCAACTGGGTCGCCGGCCTCAAGGTGGTGACCGGCAAGGGCGAACTGCTGGAGCTGAACAAGGACCTGATCAAGAACGCCACCGGCTACGACCTGCGCCAGCTGTTCATCGGCGCCGAGGGCACCCTGGGCTTCGTGGTCGAGGCGACCATGCGCCTGGAGCGCACCCCGCGCAACCTCACCGCCATGGTGCTGGGCACGCCGGACTTCGACTCGATCATGCCGGTATTGCATGCATTCCAGGGCCGGCTCGACCTGACCGCCTTCGAGTTCTTCTCCGACAAGGCCCTGGCCAAGGTCATGGGCCGCGGCGACGTGCCGCCGCCATTCGACACCGCCTGCCCGTTCTACGCCTTGCTGGAGTTCGAGGCCAGCACCGAGCAGGTGGCCAATGAAGCCCTCGCCACCTTCGAGCACTGCGTCGAGCAGGGCTGGGTGCTCGACGGCGTCATGAGCCAGAGCGAGACCCAGCTGAAGAACCTGTGGAAGCTGCGCGAGTACATCTCCGAGACCATCTCCCACTGGACGCCCTACAAGAACGACATTTCAGTCACCGTGTCCAAGGTGCCGGCGTTCCTGCGCGACATCGATGCTATCGTCGGCGAGCACTACCCGGACTTCGAGGTGGTCTGGTACGGCCACATCGGCGACGGCAACCTGCACCTGAACATCCTCAAGCCCGACGACATGGCCAGGGACGAGTTCTTCGCCCGCTGCGCGACGGTCAACAAATGGGTGTTCGAGATCGTCGAGCGCTACAACGGTTCGATCTCCGCCGAGCACGGCGTGGGCATGACCAAGCGCGACTACCTGGGCTATAGCCGCTCACCGGCGGAAATCGCCTGCATGAAGGCGATAAAGGCGGTATTCGACCCGAACGGCATCATGAATCCGGGTAAGATCTTCGCTCCTGAATAAAAAGCAGTGAGGAGTCGGCCATGAGTTACCAGCACCAGTACCTAGACGGCACACGCATCCACTTCCCCCTGGGCAAGGTGGTGTGCATTGGCCGCAACTATGCCGAACATGCCAAGGAGCTGGACAACCCCATTCCCAGCGAGCCGCTGCTGTTCATCAAGCCGGGTAGTTGCGTGGTGCCCCTGGACGATGGCTTCAAGATCCCGACCGACCGGGGCGCGGTGCACTACGAGGCGGAAATCGCCGTGCTGCTGGGCAAGCCGCTGTCCACGCACCCGACCGAAGAGGAAGTGCGCGATGCCATCTCCGGCTTCGCCCCGGCGCTGGACCTGACCTTGCGCGAGGTCCAGGCCAAGCTCAAGGAAAAGGGCCTGCCCTGGGAGCTGGCCAAGAGTTTCGATGGCGCCTGTGTGTTGCCGCCTTTCGTGGTCGCCGACTGCTTCGAGGACCTGGCCGACATCGGCATCCGCCTGTCGATCAACGGTGAAGTCCGCCAGGATGGCAACAGCGCGATGATGCTCAACCCTATCGTGCCGATCATCCAGCACATCGCCGCGCACTTTTCCCTGCAGCCGGGCGACGTGATTCTCACCGGTACCCCGGCCGGCGTCGGCCCACTGAATGTGGGCGATGAGCTGGTGCTGGAACTTCCGGGCGCGAGCCGGTTCGAAAGCCGCGTGCTCTGATCTTGTGGCGACGGCAGCCCTAGGGCTGCCATCGTGCGCCGTGCCCGCCTGGCGGTGTTTTGCCGTTTTTTTCACAAATGATCCGGATAATGCACGCGATAACGTCCATTCGCCGGTGTTAGGGAGAACTCGGCCAGCCTCCAGGAACTACCTTAAATGGCATTTTCTTCCAGTGCTTCCCTTCCTCCGCTGCGCAAGCGTGGCGTTCTCCTGCGTTGGCAATTCTGGCTGCTCCTGGCCGTGGTGGTGGGCTATGGCTTGTCCGTGGCCATGCACTGGGACGATCGTGGCCTGCTGTGGGTGCAGGAACGTTTCGAAAGCACGCTCGAGCGCCGCGAAAGCGTGTGGCTGCCGGACTACGTGGCGGACATCGACGCCAAGGTCCTGCCGGGGATGGAAGACGACGAGGCCTCCGACCTGGCCTTCAACCCGCATACCCGTACCCTGTTCGCGGTCATGGGCAAGAACCCCTTCCTGGTCGAGCTGAGCCTCGACGGCGATGTGCTGCGCAAGATGCCGCTGGTCGGCTGGAGCAATCCGGAAGGGGTCGCCGTCATGCAAGACGGGCAACTGGCGATCGTCGACGAGCGTGAGCACGACCTCACCCTGGTGACGGTGGATGCCCACACCACGTCGCTGAAGTACGCCGATTTCCAGCACTACGACCTGGGCGAGTCGGTGAAGAGCAACAAAGGGTTCGAAGCGGTCGCCTGGGACCCGCAGCAGCGGCGCCTGGTGATCGGCGAGGAGCGGCCGCCGAAGCTGTTCACCTGGGGTGTGGATGAGCGTGGTGCGCTCAAGGGCGAGAAACAGGTGCTGCCCAATGACGAGCTCGACCTGCGCAATCTTTCTGCCTTGAGCGTCGATCCGCGCACGGGCCACCTGCTGGTGTTGTCGGCCGATTCCAACATGCTGCTGGAGCTGGACGAGAAGGGCGAGCAAGTCAGCTTCATGACGGTGCTGGGTGGCTTCAACGGCCTTAAGGAAACTATCCCACGGGCCGAGGGCGTCGCCATGGACGACCGCGGCAACCTGTACATGGTGAGCGAACCCGATCTTTTCTATCGTTTCAGGAAGCACTGACGCCATCATCCGGTTTTCGATGCTGGCATTTAAGCTTTACTTCAGCTGTTCGTGGTTAGATTCGTGCCTCCTTTGTCGAGTCTGCCTTCATGCGCCGTCCATCACGTCTTACCCGGTTGGTTGTTTTCCTGGCCCTGGCCGTCCTGCTTCTGCTGGGCGTGGCGGCCCATGAGTTTCGCTTGTTCGAGCGCGGCTGGTTCAATCTCAAGACCTGGTGGCAGCCTGCCGAGCAGAGCATCGGTCTGGATCGCTATCGCGCGGTGATCCAGGCCCAGCCCATAGAAGGGCTGGACGACGATATCTCGGCGCTGACCTACGACCCTGATCGCAAGACCCTGTTCACCGTTACCAACCAGCGCGCGGAGCTGATCGAGCTGTCGCTGGACGGGCGCATCCTGCGCCGGGTGCCGCTGACGGGGTTTGGCGACCCGGAGGCGGTGGAGTATGTCGGACCCAACAGCTACGTGATCACCGATGAGCGCCAGCAGCGGTTGATCCGAGTGCATCTGGACGACGACACCCTGTTTCTCGACGCCAAGGATGCCGAGCAACTGACCCTCGCTATCGGTCGCAGCGGCAACAAGGGCTTCGAGGGCCTGGCCTACGATTCGGCGGGCAAGCGCCTGTTCGTGGCCAAGGAGCGCGACCCGATGATGATCTACGAGATCCATGGTTTTCCCCACGACAATGCCGGGCAGCCCTATGCCGTGCACGTGGTGCAGGACCGCAAGCGTGATTCGCGGCTGTTCGTGCGGGACCTGTCGAGCCTGCAGTTCGACGAGCGCAGCGGGCACCTGCTGGCGCTGTCGGACGAGTCTCGGCTGGTGGTGGAACTGGATGTGAAGGGCAAGCCGTTGAGCACCCTGTCGCTGAACAAGGGGTTCCAGGGCTTGGAACGCAGCGTGCCGCAGGCGGAGGGGATCGCCATGGACGATGCCGGGACCATCTACCTGGTCAGTGAACCGAACCTGTTCTACGTGTTCCGCCAGCCGGCCGATTGAGGCGGGGCCTGGGCTGGCCAATTCGCCGGCAAGCCCCTACTGGCTCGAGGGCAACGGTGAACCTGTGTGGGGCTGCTTGCCGGCGATGGGCTGCAAGGCAGCCCTAATTCAAGTGACTGGCTTACTCGGCCGTGAGGGTCTTCACGCCTTCGGCGGTGCCCAGCAGCAGCAGGTCGGCCGGCCGTGCCGCGAACAGGCCATTGGTCACCACGCCGACGATGGCGTTGATCTGGCGCTCCAGGCCTACCGGGTCGGTGATCTGCAGGTTGTGCACATCGAGGATGACGTTGCCGTTGTCGGTCACCACGCCTTCGCGGTACACAGGATCGCCCCCCAGCTTGACCAGTTGGCGCGCCACATGGCTGCGGGCCATCGGGATCACCTCGACCGGCAGCGGGAAGGCGCCCAGTACCGGGACCAGCTTGCTGGCATCGGCGATGCAGATGAAGGTCTTGGCCACCGCCGCGACGATCTTCTCGCGGGTCAGGGCCGCGCCGCCACCCTTGATCAGGTTCAGGTGCGCGTCGCTTTCGTCGGCGCCATCGACGTAGAACTCCAGCTCGCTGACGCTGTTCAGCTCGTAGACCGGGATGCCATGGCCCTTCAGGCGTTCGGCGGTGGCCTCGGAGCTGGCGACGGCGCCGTCGAAGGCGGTCTTGTGCTTGGCCAGGGCGTCGATGAAGAAGTTGGCGGTCGAACCGGTACCGACGCCGACGACGCTTTTCTCATCCAGCTTGGGCAGAATGAAGTCGACGGCGGCCTGGGCGACGGCCTGTTTGAGTTGGTCCTGGGTCATGCGGGCTCCGGGAGGGGCGGGGGCGGTTGGAAATTCGCCTAGTATAACGGCTCGTACGGCTTTGCTGTGGTCGCCCGACGCAGCGCTGGGGTAGACTCCCTGGCCTTGTCCCGCGGCCCAGTGATGCTTTCCCGATGCTCGAACAGTACGTCAAGAAGATCCTCACCTCGCGCGTCTACGACGTCGCGGTCGAAACCCCGCTGCAGAGCGCCAGCCAGCTGAGCAAGCGGCTGGGCAACCAGGTCCTGCTCAAGCGCGAGGACCTGCAGCCGGTGTTTTCCTTCAAGATCCGCGGGGCCTACAACAAGCTGGCGCAACTGAGCCCGGAGGAACTGGCCCACGGCGTGGTCACCGCATCGGCTGGCAACCATGCCCAGGGCGTGGCCCTGGCGGCGCGCGAGCTGGGTATCAAGGCGACCATCGTGATGCCCAAGACCACCCCGGAGATCAAGATCGAGGGCGTTCGCTCCCGGGGCGGCAAGGTGGTGCTGCATGGCGACTCCTTCCCCGAGGCGCTGGCCTACTCGCTGAAGCTGGTCGAGGAAAAGGGCTACGTCTATATCCATCCCTATGACGATCCACACACCATCGCCGGGCAGGGCACCGTGGCCATGGAAATCCTGCGCCAGCACCCGGGCCGATTGGACGCGATCTTCGTGCCGGTCGGCGGTGGCGGCCTGATCGCCGGTATCGCCGCCTATGTGAAGTACCTGCGCCCGGACATCAAGATCATCGGCGTCGAGCCGGACGACTCCAACTGCCTGCAGGCCGCCATGGCTGCCGGCGAGCGCGTGGTGCTGCCGCAGGTGGGGCTGTTCGCCGATGGCGTGGCGGTGGCGCAGATCGGCCAGCACACCTTCGACATCTGCAGGCACCATGTGGACGAGGTGGTGACCGTCAGTACCGACGAGATCTGCGCGGCAATCAAGGATATCTACGACGATACCCGCTCGATCACCGAACCTGCCGGCGCCTTGGGCGTGGCCGGCATCAAGCGCTACGTCGAGCTCCACGGCGTGACGGGGCAGACCCTGGTGGCCATCGACTCGGGGGCCAACGTCAACTTCGACCGCCTGCGCCACGTGGCCGAGCGCGCCGAGCTGGGCGAAAAGCGCGAAGCGATCATCGCCGTGACCATCCCCGAGCGCCCGGGCAGCTTCAAGGCCTTCTGCGAGGCCATCGGCAAGCGCCAGATCACCGAGTTCAACTACCGCTACCACGCCGACAAGGAGGCGCATATCTTCGTCGGCGTGCAGACCCACCCGGAAACCGACCCGCGGGCGGCGCTGGTGCAGCACCTGATCGATCAGGGTTTCCCCGTCACCGACCTGACCGACAACGAACTGGCCAAGCTGCACATCCGCCATATGGTCGGCGGCCACTCCGCCAGCGTCAGCGACGAAATCGTGCTGCGCTTCGAGTTCCCCGAGCGGCCGGGTGCGCTGTTCAACTTCCTCAACAAGCTGGGCGGGCGCTGGAACATCTCCATGTTCCACTACCGCAACCACGGCGCGGCCGATGGCCGTGTGGTCGCGGGCCTGCAGGTGCCGGACGACGAACGCCACCTGGTACCGGCGGCCCTGGCCAAGATCGGCTATCCATACTGGGACGAGACCGACAACCCGGCTTATACGCTGTTCCTGGGTTGAGTAGCTAAGCTTGGCGTAACGCTCAAGGACGTGAAGACATGGAATACCTGACCACGCTCAAGACCCTGCATATTCTCAGCACCGTGCTGCTGCTCCTCGGTGGCCTGGGGCTGGCCGTCTGGACCTGGCGTGCGCGCCGGCGCGGCGATGTCGAGGCCTATGGCAAGTTGCTGCGCCGGCCGTTGTTGTTCGTCTGGTTGGTGATGGGGGTGTGCCTGGTGAGCATGCCGTTCACCGGCTGGTGGCTGGTGCACCTGATCGGCTGGCCCCTGGGGCAGACCTGGGTGTTGGCGTCCAGCGTCATCTACACCCTCGGAGCCTTCAGCGCCTGGTGGTTGTTGGTGCGGCTGAACCGGCTGCGCAAGGCTGAGCCTACCGGGTTGCGCTTCACCTTGGCGCTGGCGGTGTTCAGCGGGGTGTGCTTCCTCTCCATCGCCGGGCTGATGGGCGCCAAGCCGGTCTAGATCCTTGGGGCTGCCAGGCCGCCCCAAGGCCATGCTCGATGATCCGATGCCCCAGACACATTCCGGCCACCTGTTCGGCATCCCGGGGATGCCCGTGCAACACCGACCTTCCACCTCGCCGCACATAAGCTCGGCGGGCGCGTTGCTGCGCTCGTGAGCTTTGTGGAACAATGCGTTGACATGCGTTTGCGAGGTTGCTGCCGTGATCGACCCGGATGGTTTTCGCCCCAATGTCGGGATCATTCTCACGAATGATGCCGGGCAGGTGCTATGGGCTCGGCGGATCAACCAGGATGCCTGGCAATTTCCCCAGGGTGGCATCAACCCTGACGAGACGCCGGAAGACGCCCTGTACCGCGAGCTGAACGAAGAAGTTGGCCTGGAACGCGAGGATGTGGAAATACTTGCCTGCACCCGTGGCTGGTTGCGTTATCGTTTACCCCAGCGCCTGGTGCGCACCCACAGCCAGCCGCTGTGCATCGGCCAGAAGCAGAAGTGGTTCCTGCTGCGCCTGGTGACCAACGAGCAGCGGGTGCGCATGGACCTGACCGGCAAACCGGAGTTCGACGGCTGGCGCTGGGTCAGCTATTGGTATCCGCTGGGCCAGGTGGTGACCTTCAAGCGCGAGGTGTACCGGCGCGCCCTGAAAGAGCTAGCCCCGCGCCTGCTGACGCGCGACTGAAGACGGAGTCCGACCCCGAGCCATGCTCAATACGCTGCGCAAGATCGTCCAGGAAGTGAACTCCGCCAAAGATCTCAAGACGGCGCTGGGGATCATTGTCTTGCGCGTCAAGGAAGCCATGGGCAGCCAGGTCTGCTCGGTGTACCTGCTCGACCCGGACACCAACCGTTTCGTGCTGATGGCCACCGAGGGCCTGAACAAGCGCTCCATCGGCAAGGTCAGCATGGCCCCCAACGAGGGCCTGGTCGGCCTGGTCGGGACCCGGGAAGAGCCGTTGAACCTGGAGAACGCCGCCGCCCACCCCCGTTACCGCTACTTCGCCGAGACCGGCGAGGAGCGCTTCGCCTCCTTCCTGGGTGCGCCGATCATCCACCACCGCCGTGTGGTCGGGGTGCTGGTCATCCAGCAAAAGGAGCGCCGCCAGTTCGACGAGGGCGAGGAAGCCTTCCTGGTCACCATGAGCGCCCAGCTCGCCGGCGTCATCGCCCATGCCGAGGCCACAGGCTCGATCCGTGGCCTCGGTCGCCAGGGCAAGGGCATCCAGGAGGCGCGCTTCGTCGGCGTGCCGGGCTCGCCGGGCGCGGCCGTCGGACGGGCCCTGGTCATGCTGCCGCCGGCCGACCTGGAGGTGGTCCCGGACAAGACCGTCGATGACATCGACACCGAACTCAAGCTGTTCAACAACGCCCTCGAGGGTGTGCGTGCCGACATGCGCAAGCTGTCGGCCAAGCTCGCCACCCAGTTGCGCCCGGAAGAACGGGCGCTGTTCGACGTCTACCTGATGATGCTCGACGATGCCGCCCTGGGTGGCGAGGTGATCGAGGTCATCAAGACTGGCCAGTGGGCCCAAGGCGCCCTGCGCCAGGTGGTTGGCGAGCACGTCAACCGCTTCGAGCTGATGGACGACGACTACCTGCGCGAGCGCGCCTCGGACGTCAAGGACCTGGGCCGGCGCCTGCTAGCCTATCTTCAGGAAGCCCGCTCGCTGTCGCTGGTGTACCCGGACAATACCATCCTGGTCAGCGAGGAGCTGACCCCGGCCATGCTCGGCGAGGTGCCGGAAGGCAAGCTGGTGGGCCTGGTCTCGGTGCTCGGCTCGGGCAACTCCCACGTGGCGATCCTGGCCAGGGCCATGGGTATCCCCACGGTCATGGGCGTGGTCGACCTGCCGTATTCGAAGGTCGACGGCATCGAGATGATCGTCGACGGCTACAAGGGCGAGGTGTTCACCAACCCGGGCGAGGTATTGCGCAAGCAGTACAGCGACGTGGTCGAGGAGGAGCGCCAGCTGGCCCAGGGCCTGGACGCCCTGCGCGAGTTGCCGTGCGTCACCCCGGATGGCCATCGCATGCCGCTGTGGGTCAACACCGGCCTGCTCGCTGACGTGGCCCGCGCCCAGCAGCGTGGCGCCGAGGGCGTCGGCTTGTACCGCACCGAAGTGCCGTTCATGATCAACCAGCGCTTCCCCAGCGAAAAGGAGCAGTTGGCGATCTACCGCGAGCAACTGGCGGCGTTCCACCCGTTGCCGGTGACCATGCGCACCCTCGACATCGGCGGCGACAAGGCGCTTTCGTACTTCCCGATCAAGGAAGAGAACCCGTTCCTGGGCTGGCGTGGTATCCGCGTCACCCTCGATCACCCGGAGATATTCCTGGTCCAGACCCGCGCCATGCTCAAGGCCAGCGAGGGGCTGAACAACCTGCGCATCCTGCTGCCGATGATTTCCGGCATCCACGAACTGGAAGAAGCCCTGCACCTGATCCACCGTGCCTGGGGCGAGGTGCGCGACGAGGGCACCGACGTGCCGATGCCGCCGGTCGGGGTGATGGTCGAGATCCCCGCCGCGGTCTACCAGACCCGGGAACTGGCGCGGCAGGTGGACTTCCTCTCGGTCGGTTCCAACGACCTGACCCAGTACCTGCTGGCCGTCGACCGCAACAACCCACGGGTCGCCGACCTGTACGACTACCTTCATCCGGCGGTGCTGCAGGCCCTGTTGACGGTGGTCCGCGAGGCCCACGGCGAAGGCAAGCCGGTGAGCATCTGTGGCGAGATGGCCGGCGACCCGGCGGCGGCCGTGTTGTTGATGGCGATGGGGTTCGACAGCCTGTCGATGAACGCCACCAACCTGCCCAAGGTCAAGTGGATGCTGCGCCAGATCAACATGAGCAAGGCCAAGGAGCTGCTGACCGAAGCCTTGGCCCATGACAACCCGCAGGTCATCCACAGTTCATTGCAACTGGCGCTGAAGAACCTGGGGCTGGCGCGAATGATCGGGCCTGGGGCCAACAAGACGCTGTAGGCATCGTTGGGGCTCTGTATGCTGGGGCTGCTTTGCAGCCATCGCCGGCAAGCCGGCTCCCACAGGGACGTGCAAACCGCATCATTCGTGATCGACTCGACCTTGTGGGAGTCGGCTTGCCGGCGATGGGGCGCGAAGCGGCCCCGAATGGCAGCAGAAAAGCTAACTGACCGGCACCGGCTCAGACCAGTAGCTCCACTTCCCCGAGGTGCCCGCCAAAGGGCCCGAAGCTGCGTTCGATGATCCGTCTTTTCCCCTGGTCATCGACGATCAACACGGTACTGGCCCGCGTCCCATAGTTCTGGCTGGCGATGAACACGCTCGACAACAGCTTCTCCGTGGCCAGGCCCACCCCGGTTTCCGGCAATTCCGTCTCCGCTGCAGGCTCAGCATCGGCCAGCAATGCCAGCAGCCGCTGCGGCTCGGGCGACCCGAGCAAGCCCTCCAGCCCGCTGCGTGCCTTGAGCAGCTTGGGCCACGGCGTATCCAGCCCGGCATTGGACAGCCCGTACACCCCAGGGCCCAACAAGCGCGGCGCGGCCTCGCGGGCATGCAGGTAACCCAGGCGTTCGCCATCGCCCACCAGCAGGTTGAAGCCGGAATACTGGGTGCTGCGGCTGGCCACCTGATCGAGATACGCCTCCATGCCCGAGTCGCCGCGCAGGTAGCCCGCCACCAGCTCGCCCCGTGAACGAGGCCCCGGGGGCGAACTGGGGTCACGAATGTTGGTCAGGGCGGCGAAGCGCCCGCCGGGCCCGACGCCGAGCCAGGTCCCGCCGGCCTCCAGATCGCGTCCGGCATGTACGCCCGGGGCGTCCTCCCAGGCGGCCAGGGCCTGGGTCGGCCGGGCATAGAACTCGTCACGGTTGGCCGCGACGATCAGCGGCAGGGCATGCCCTGGCCGCCAGGCGAATACGATCAGGCACATGGCATGGCCTCGTTGTTTTCCGCCACTCTACCCATTGCGCCTGCCTCTATCCATCATCTGACACAGACTTCACTAGAGCCCTGGGGTCGGCTTCCGTTACCATGCCGGATTGTTTTCCTGGGGGGCGACGAATGGAGTTCGTACTCTATCTGCTGTTGGGCGCATGCGCCGGCGTGCTGGCCGGGCTGTTCGGCGTGGGTGGCGGCATCATCATCGTGCCGGTGCTGGTGTTCAGCTTCACCTTGCAGGGCTTCGACCCCGCCGTGCTGACCCACCTGGCGGTCGGTACCTCGCTGGCGACCATCGTCTTCACCTCGATCAACGCCGTGCTGGAGCACCAGCGCAAGGGCGCGGTGCGCTGGCCGATCTTCGCCTGGATGACCCTGGGCATCCTCATCGGTGCCGGCATCGGTGCCAAGACCGCCTCGTTGATCCAGGGCCCCATGCTGCAGAAGATCATCGGCGTGTTCGCCTTGGTCATCGCCGCGCAGATGGCCCTCGACCTCAAGCCCAAGGCCAGCCGCGGTATCCCCGGCAAGCCGATGCTGGCCGCCGCCGGTGGGGTGATCGGCTGGGCCTCGGCGATCTTCGGCATCGGTGGCGGCTCGCTGACCGTGCCGTTCCTGACCTGGCGCAGCCTGCCGATGCAGCAGGCGGTGGCCACGTCCTCGGCCTGCGGCCTGCCGATCGCCCTGGCCAGTGCCCTGGGCTTCATGTGGCTCGGCTGGCACGAGGCGCACCTGCCGGCCCACAGCCTGGGCTACGTCTACCTGCCGGCGCTGGTCGGCATCGCCGTGACCAGCATGTTCTTCGCCCGCTTCGGCGCGCGCCTGGCGCACAGGCTGTCGCCGCGGCTGCTCAAGCGCCTGTTCGCCGCGCTGCTGTTCTGCGTTGGCCTGAGCTTCTTGATCTAGCTTCCTGATTCGAACCGAGAGGACCCTACATGCTGCCTTACCCGCAGATCGACCCCGTGGCCATCGCCATCGGGCCGCTGAAAATCCACTGGTACGGCTTGATGTACCTGATCGGCATCGGCGGTGCCTGGCTGCTCGCCTCGCGCCGGCTGAAGCGCTTCGACCCCACCTGGAACCGCGAGAAGCTCTCCGACCTGGTGTTCTGGTTGTCGATGGGGGTGATCGTCGGCGGGCGCCTGGGCTACGTGCTGTTCTACGACTTGCACGCCTACCTGGCCAACCCGACGCTGATCCTCGAAGTGTGGAAGGGCGGCATGTCATTCCACGGTGGCTTCATCGGCGTGATGTTGGCGGCGCTGTGGTTCGGCAAGCGCCACAACAAGTCGTTCTTCGAGCTGATGGACTTCGTCGCCCCGCTGGTGCCGATCGGCCTGGGGGCCGGGCGCATCGGCAACTTCATCAACGCCGAGCTGTGGGGCAAGCCGACCGACGTGCCCTGGGCGATGATCTTCCCGCCGTTCAGCGACCCCGCCCAATTGCCGCGCCACCCGTCGCAGCTGTACCAGTTCGCCCTGGAAGGTGTGGCACTATTCCTGATTCTCTGGGCGTTCTCGCGCAAGCCGCGTCCCACCATGGCGGTGTCGGGCATGTTCGCCCTGTTCTACGGCATCTTCCGCTTCATCGTCGAGTTCGTCCGGGTACCGGATGCCCAGCTCGGCTACATCGCCTTCGGCTGGCTGACCATGGGCCAGTTGCTCTGCGTGCCGATGATCCTTGGTGGCATCGGCCTGATCTGGTGGGCCTATCACCGTACACCCACGGCCAAGGCCGCCGCTTGAATCCATGCGGCAGGGGCGATCCCCCTGCCGTCCTTGCTACAGGTAAGCCATGAAACAGTATCTAGATCTGGTCCGTGACGTCATCGAGAACGGCACCCTGCAGGAGAACCGCACCGGCATCCGCACCATCAGCCTGCCGGGCGCCATGCTGCGCTTCGACCTGCAGAAGGGCTTTCCGGCCATCACCACGCGCAAGCTGGCGTTCAAGTCGGCGATCGGCGAGATGGTCGGTTTCTTGCGCGGCGTGAAGAACGCCGGGCAGTTCCGTGAGCTGGGCTGCAAGGTCTGGGACCAGAATGCCAACGAGAATGCCCAGTGGCTGGCCAACCCGTTCCGCCAGGGGCATGACGACCTGGGTGAGATCTACGGCGTGCAATGGCGCCAGTGGCCGGGCTACAAGCGCATTCCGCTGAGCAATCCGGCGGCCATCGCGATGGCCGAGGGGCAGGGCTTTCGCAAGATCGCCCAGGACGAGGAAGACGGCCAGGCGTTCGTCATCCTGTACAAGGCCATCGACCAGGTGCGCCAGTGCCTGGACACCATCGCCAACGACCCGGGCAGCCGGCGCATCCTGTTCCATGGCTGGAACTGCGCCCAGCTCGACGAGATGGCCCTGCCGCCGTGCCACCTGCTGTACCAGTTCCACCCGAATGTCGAGACGAAGGAGATTTCCCTGACCCTCTACATCCGTTCCAACGACCTGGGCCTGGGCACGCCGTTCAACCTCACCGAGGGTGCGGCATTGCTGTCGCTGTTCGGCCGCCTGACCGGCTACACGCCGCGCTGGTTCACCTACTTCATCGGCGATGCCCATGTGTACGAGAACCACCTGGAGATGCTCAACGAGCAGCTCAAGCGCGAGCCGCTGGCGGCGCCGAAGCTGGTGATCAGCGATCGCGTGCCGGCGTTCGCCGAGACGGGCAAGTACGAACCTGAGTGGCTGGAGAAGATCGAGCCAAGCGATTTCAGCCTCGAGGGGTATGAGCACCATGCGCCGATGACGGCGCCGATGGCGGTCTGACGGATCGCATTGGGGCTGCAAGGCAGCCCACTGGCGGCAGAAAGTCTCGACTGATCGGCGTGCCCCGCGCCTACATTCGCAGGCCAGGGCTCAATGCCCGTGACTGCGCCCCACGTGCGAATGCTCCGCCTCCGGTACGGTCACCGCGCCGTTCGTCTCCAGCCGCTGCAGGATCGCGCACTCCGACCCCTGCGCATTGCAGCGTTGACGCAATTCCACCAGTTGCGCCTGCAGCGCCATCAAGCCATCGATCCGTGCCTGCACATGCTCGATATGCTCGTCGATCAGCGCATTGACGCTGCCGCACGCGCCTTCGGGGCTGTCGCGCAGGCTCAGCAGGCTGCGGATTTCGTCCAGGGTCATGTCCAGGGTGCGGCAATTGCGGATGAACGTCAGGCGCTCCACGTGGGCCTGGGTGTAGAGCCGGTAGTTCCCTTCGGTGCGAGCCGGTGCCGGCAGCAGTTGCTCGCGCTCGTAGTAACGGATGGTCTCGACGGGGCAGTCGGTGGCCTTGGCCAGTTCTCCGATCTTCATTGGCAATCTCCACGGGTGGGCTTGACCCTATAGTGGCTACAGGGTGTTCACTTGGCAACAGGCTCACCTAAGGATTGAAACCATGAACCAGCCTGTCAGCCACGAACACAAGCATGACCACGGCCAGGAAGGCCATTGCCATGACCATCCTGCGCACAGCTGCTGCGCCGCTGCGCCAGCGCCTGCCCTGGTGCAACTGAGCGAATCGGCCAGCGACAGCGCGCGGCTCAGCCGCTTTCGCATCGAGGCCATGGACTGCCCCACCGAGCAGGGCCTGATCCAGGACACGCTGGGCAAGCTGGCCGGTATCGAGCAACTGGAATTCAACCTGATCAACCGGGTGCTTGGCGTGCGCCATACCCTGGACGGTACCGCTGCGATCGAGCGTGCCATCGACAGCCTGGGCATGCATGCCGAGCCCTTGGCCGACGAGGACGATGGCACCAGCACCGCTCCCCACGCCAGCAAGACCCGGTGGTGGCCGCTGGCCCTGTCCGGCCTGGCGGCGATCATGGCCGAGGTCGTGCATTTCGGCGCATTGGCACCTGAGTGGGTCGTGGCTGCATTGGCGCTGGCGGCGATCCTTGGCTGCGGCCTGGGTACCTACAAGAAGGGCTGGATCGCCCTGAAGAACCGCAACCTCAACATCAATGCGCTGATGAGCATTGCCGTGACGGGTGCGGTGCTGATCGGCCAATGGCCGGAGGCGGCCATGGTGATGGTGCTGTTCACCGTCGCCGAACTGATCGAGGCCCGCTCCCTGGACCGGGCGCGCAATGCCATCAGCGGGCTGATGCAGCTCAGCCCGGACATGGCCACGGTGCGGCAGGCCGATGGCCAGTGGCGTGAGGTCGAGGTGCGCGCGGTGCCCATCGGCGCCCTGGTGCGGGTGCGCCCAGGCGAGCGCATCGGCCTGGACGGCGAGGTGGTCATGGGGCAGTCCAGTGTCGACCAGGCGCCGATCACTGGTGAAAGCCTGCCGGTGGAGAAGGCCCCCGGCGACAAGCTGTTCGCCGGCACCATCAACCAGGCCGGTGCCCTGGAGTACCGTGTCACTGCCGCTGCCGGGCAATCGACCTTGGCGCGGATCATCAAGGCGGTGGAACAGGCCCAGGGCGCCCGGGCGCCGACCCAGCGCTTCGTCGACCGCTTCTCGCGCATCTACACCCCGGCAGTGTTCGCCGTCGCCCTGGCCGTGGCGATCGTCCCGCCGTTGTTCATGGCCGGTGCCTGGTTCGACTGGATCTACCGCGCCCTGGTGCTGCTGGTGGTGGCCTGCCCCTGTGCATTGGTGATCTCCACCCCGGTGACCATCGTCAGCGGCCTGGCTGCCGCGGCGCGCAAAGGCATCCTCATCAAGGGCGGGGTGTACCTGGAGGGTGGGCGCAAGCTGGACTTCCTGGCCCTGGACAAGACCGGCACCCTCACCCACGGCAAGCCGGTGCAGACTGACAGCAACGTGCTCGATCCGCTGTTCGAAGGCCGCGCCCAGGCGCTGGCCGCTAGCCTCGCCACCCGTTCCGACCATCCGGTGTCGGGGGCCATTGCCCAGTATGCGAGGGCGCAAGGCCTGGCCTTCGACGACGTCGGTGAGTTCGCCGCCCTCGCCGGGCGCGGCGTGCGCGGTGAGGTGGACGGTGAGCTGTATCACCTGGGCAACCACCGCCTGGTCGAGGAACTGGGCCTGTGCTCGCCGCAGTTGGAAGCCGAGCTGGACCAGTTGGAGCGCCAGGGCAAGAGCGTGGTCCTGCTGATTGGCCGCACGGGGCCTCTGGCGCTGTTCGCCGTGGCCGACACGGTCAAGGACAGCAGCCGCCAGGCCATCGCCGAGCTGCATGAGCTGGGTATCAGGACTGTCATGCTGACCGGCGACAATCCGCACACGGCCCAGGCCATCGCCGGCCAAGTCGGCATCGACCGCGCTGAAGGCAACCTGCTGCCGGCAGACAAGCTCACGGCCATCGAGGACCTGTACGCCGAGGGACACCGGGTCGGCATGGTGGGCGACGGTATCAACGACGCACCGGCCCTGGCCCGCGCCGAGATCGGTTTCGCCATGGCCGCCGCCGGTACCGACACGGCCATCGAGACCGCCGACGTGGCCTTGATGGACGACGACTTGCGGAAAATCCCGGCGTTCGTCAGGCTGTCGCGCCAAAGCGCGGCGATACTCACCCAGAACATCGTCCTGGCCCTGGGCATCAAGGCGATTTTCCTGGCGATCACCTTTGCCGGCATGGCCACCATGTGGATGGCGGTGTTCGCCGACATGGGCGTGAGCTTGCTGGTGGTGTTCAACGGCTTGCGCCTGTTGCGCAAGTAGCGGCTGCAAGCTTCAAGTTGACCGAGGTGACAGTGAGTTGGATGAATGTGCACGGCCCTGCTTTTACTTGCAGCTTGCCGCTTGAAGCTTGCCGCTGCGGCCCCAAACCATGCTGAGCGCCGAACTCAAGGCTTTCTATATGGTGGCCCGGCTGGGCAGTATCACCCTGGCGGCGAAGAAGCTCGGGCTCAGCCAGCCCACGGTGACCACGCAGATCCGCAACCTGGAGAACCAGTATGCGGTGGAGCTGTTCTACCGTGGCGGGCGGCGGTTGGTGCTGAGCGACGAAGGCGCGCGCCTGCTGCCGATGGTCAAGGCGCTGCTGCAGCAGGAGGCCGATATCGAGTTCGAGTTGCGCAACAGCGGCCAGGCCCAGGGCAGCTTGCGCATCGCCGCCACTGCGCCGTACTACGTCCTCGACCTGGTGAAGATCTTTCGCGAGCGCCTGCCCCAGGTCGAGGTGGCGGTGGAGATCGGCAATTCCCAGCAAGTGCTGGAAATGCTCGAGGACTACCGGGTCGACATCGCCGCCTCGTCGCAACTGGTGGAAGACACCCGGCTGGTGCGTCGGGTGCTGGGCAGCGACCCACTGGTGGTGGCGGTGCACCGCAACCATCCCCTGGCCCATCGCCAGGTGGTTGCCATCGACGCCCTGGCCGGGCATTGCCTGTTGATGCGCGAGCAGGGCTCGACCACACGCAAGCTGACCGAGCGGATGCTTTCGCAAGCCAAGGTGCAGATGGGCGCGCTGCTGGAGATCGGTAGCCGCGAGTCGATCCGCGAGGCGGTGCTGCGCAATATCGGCATCAGCATCATTGCCCGCCACGAGGTGCCGCATAACTCGGAGCTGCGGGTGCTGGAGCTGGAGGATGCGCCGGTGATGCACGAGTACCTGTATTGCCTGAAAGAGCGGCGCCAGGCGCGATTGCCGGCGGCATTCCTGGGGGTGGCGCAGGAGGTGGCGGGGTCGCAGTTCTGATCGTTCTATCGGTGGCGTCTGTCCAAGCGGCTGGCGCTGCCTTGCAGCCCATCGCCGGCAGGGCCAATCCAAAATCCATGAATATCACTATCGGCAGCTTTTGCCTCTCAGCCACATAACCTTCGTATTGCCTCCCTAGCATGGCCTCCATCTCTTCGATGAGGCCCTGTCATGAACAACGCCATCGCAACCCCGGGCGCACAAATGAAAGTGCGCGGTATCCACAAGCGTTTCGGTGCCTTCACGGCGCTGAACGATGTTTCCCTGGACATCGCCGCCGGCGAGCTGGTCTGCCTGCTCGGCCCCTCGGGCTGCGGCAAGACCACCCTGCTGCGCTGCATCGCCGGCCTGGAGCGCCAGGACCGTGGCGAGCTGTACATCGGCGAGCGCAACATCTCCGACCTGCCGCCCCAGGCCCGCGATTATGGCATCCTGTTCCAGTCCTACGCGCTGTTCCCCAACCTCACCGTCGAGGCCAACATCGCCTACGGCCTGACCGGCAGCAGCCGCGACGAGGCCCGCCAGCGCGTGGCCGAGATGCTCGAGCTGGTCGGCCTGTCGGGCAGCGAAAAGAAATACCCCGGCCAGCTCTCCGGCGGCCAGCAACAGCGTGTGGCCCTGGCCCGCGCCCTGGCGCCATCGCCGTCGCTGCTGCTGCTCGACGAGCCGATGTCGGCCCTCGATGCGCGGGTCCGTGAGCACCTGTGCACCGAGCTGCGCCAACTGCAGCGGCAGTTGGGCATCACCACCCTGATGGTCACCCACAACCAGGACGAAGCCATGCTCATGGCCGACCGCATCGCCGTGATGAACAACGGCCAGGTCGAGCAGTACGCCACGCCCCAGGAAATCTACGACCAGCCGGCCACGCCATTCGTTGCCGAGTTCGTCGGCCAGGGCAACTGGTTGCCGTTCCAGCGCAGCAGTGACAGCCATGCCCAGGTCGGTGGCATGAGCATGCGCCTGGCGTCCGGGGCGGTGCGCGCCAGCAGTGGCCGGCTGTTCTGCCGTCCGGAGGCGATCACGGTCAACCCGCCGGTGCATGAGGAAAACCTGTTCCCGGCCATGGTCCGCGAGATCACCTTCCTCGGTAACCGTTGCCGCATGAGCTTCGAGCTCAAGGCCCTGCCGGGTCATGCCCTGCTCGCCGAGCTGGCGCCGGAAGCCATGCCGCGCCTGGGTTCCCAGGATATCTGGGTGGCCCTGCCGCCGCGCAGCCTGCAGGTCTTTGCCTGAGATGGCCGCGCCAATGTCCGTATCGATCGCCCAGGCCAGGGCCGTGCCACGCAGTGGTGTCGCCCTGGGGGACCGTCTCTTCGTCGTCGGCGGCAAGAGCCTGCTGCTGGTTTTGCTCATCCTCGCCGTGCTGATGCCCTTGCTGGCGATCTTCTGGCGCGGTTTCAGTGGCGACGCCGGCCAGGGTGGCGGCCTGCTGGCTGCCCGCGAGCTGTTCGCCAGCGCGAATTTCCACTGGTTGCTAGGCAACAGCCTGAGCGTGGCCTTCAGCGTCGCGGCCATCGTCGTGCCGCTGGCCTACCTGTTCGCCTATGCCTTGCAGCGTACCCTGATCCCAGCCAAGGGCCTGTGGCGGGGCATTTCCCTGCTGCCGCTGCTGGCGCCGTCGATGCTGCCGGCGATCGCCCTGGTGTACCTGTTCGGCAACCAGGGCCTGTTGCGCGGTTTGCTCAGCGACAACATCTATGGCTTCTGGGGCATCGTCCTCGGCGAGGCCATCTACACCTTCCCGCATGCCCTGATGATCCTGCTCTCGGCACTGTCGCTGGCCGATGCCCGTCTGTTCGATGCCGCGTCGAGCATGGGCGCCGGCCCCTGGCGGGCGTTTCGCAGCATCACCTGGCCGGCCACGCGCCAGGCGGTGTTCGCTGCCTTCTGTCTGGTGTTCACCTTGACCATCACCGACTTCGGCGTGCCGGTCGTGGTGGGGGGCGACTACCAGGTTCTGGCGCTGGAAGCTTACAAGGCTGTAGTCGGCCAGCAGCAGTTCGGCCGTGGCGCGCTGATCGGCATGGTCCTGTTGGTGCCGGCACTGCTGAGCTTCGCCGTCGACGCCTGGCTGCGCCGCCGTCAGGGCGAGGCCATGAGCGGCCGCGCCCAGGTGTTCCAGCCCAAGCCGTCGCGTCGCCGCGATGCCTGCTTCCTGGCCATCGTGCTGCTGGTCTGCGCAGTGCTGCTGCTGGTCGTCGGTATGGCGGTGTACTCCTCGCTGGTCAAGTTCTGGCCCTACAACCTGTCGCTGTCGCTCAAGCACTACATGTTCGAGGACACCGCCGGCGGCGGCTGGCTGGCCTACCGCAACAGCGTGACCATGGCCCTGGGCACGGCGCTGGTCGGCAGCATCGTGATCTTCACCTGCGCCTACCTGATGGAGAAGACCCAGGGCCAGCGCTTGCTCAACCAGGCCTTGCGCCTGCTGAGCTTCATCCCCATGGCGGTACCGGGGTTGGTCCTGGGCCTGGGCTACGTGTTCTTCTTCAACCTCAGCGGCAACCCGTTGCACGTGTTCTACGGTGGCATGACCTTGCTGGTGGTATGCACCATCGCCCACTACCTGACCACCGCGCAGATGACCGCGACCACCGCCCTGCGCCAGCTCGACGGCGAGTTCGAGGCTGCCGCGCTGTCGCTCAAGGCGCCGCTGTACCGGCACTTCCTGCGGGTCACCGTGCCGATCTGCCTGCCGGCGCTGCTGGACATCGTCCGCTACCTGTTCGTCTCGGCGATGACCACGGTATCGGCGGCGATCTTCCTGTACAGCCCCGACACCATCCTCGCCGCCGTCGCCGTGCTGAACATGGACGACGCCGGCAACGTGGGCGGCGCCGCCGCCATGTCGACCCTGATCCTGTTGACCAGCGCGGCCGCCTCGCTGCTGCTGGCCGGTGCTTCCCGCGGCCTGTTGCGCCGCTCCCAGGCCTGGCGCCAGCGCGCCGCCGACCACTGACTGACTGCCAACCCTGTAAGGAACCGCACCATGTTCAAGCCCCTGGTACTTGCCGCTGCCGTATCCGCCGTGTTCAGCCTGCAGGCTTCGGCCGCCGAGACCCAACTGACCGTCTATACCGCCCTGGAAGCCGAGCAGCTCAAGAGCTACAAGCAGGCCTTCGAGAAGGCCAACCCGGACATCGAGATCAAGTGGGTGCGCGACTCCACCGGCATCATCACCGCCAAGCTGCTGGCCGAGAAGGATCGCCCGCAGGCCGACGCGGTGTGGGGCCTGGCCGCCTCCAGCCTGGCCATCCTCGACCAGAACGGCATGCTCGAAGCCTATGCGCCGAAGGACCTGGCGAAGATCGGCGAACACTACCGTGATGCGGCCAATCCGCCGGCTTGGGTCGGCATGGACGTGTGGGCCGCGACCATCTGCTTCAACACCATCGAGGCCGAGAAGCAGGGCCTGAGCAAGCCGGTGAGCTGGCAGGACCTGACCAAGCCTGAATACAAGGGCAAGATCGTCATGCCCAACCCGGCCTCGTCCGGTACTGGCTTCCTGGATGTCAGCGCCTGGTTGCAGACCTTCGGCGAGCCCCAGGGCTGGGCCTACATGGACGCTTTGCACCAGAACATCGGCCAGTACGTCCACTCCGGTTCCAAACCGTGCAAGCTGGCGGCTGCGGGTGAGTTCCCGATCGGCATCTCCTTCGAATACCCGGCCGTGCAGCTCAAGCGCCAGGGCGCACCGCTGGACATCGTCCTGCCCAAGGAGGGCCTGGGCTGGGAGATCGAGGCGACCGCGGTGATCAAGGGCACGCCCAAGGCCGAGGCCGCCAGGCGCCTGGCCGACTTCTCCGCGAGCCCCGCTGCCATGGAGTTGTACAAGGAAAACTTCGCCGTGCTCGCCGCGCCGGGTATCGCCAAGCCGCAGACCGAATTGCCGGCGGACTACGAGCAGCGCCTGATCAAGAACGACTTCAACTGGGCCTCGCAGAACCGTGACCAGATCCTGGCCGAGTGGAGCAAACGCTATGACGGCAAGTCGGAGAAGGTTGCCCAGCAGTAAGTGTCTTCAGTTGTCATCTGGGGCTGCAAAGCAGCCCCAATACCGCTTGGCTGACTGGCCTGGGGGCTTGTTTAGAGTTCTGCCACCAAGGCTTCGAGCTGCTCCTGACGTTCTGCCTGGTTGATCCGCGCCCCGGCATTGAGCGACGACCATTGCGGATGCGCCCGCGCCCGTTTCAGCGCCTCGGGCAGCTTGCCTTCGCGCCAGGTCTTCTCATCCAGCTCGCCCAGGCGCACCCTGTCCTGTGCGGCATGCCCGCGATTATCCAATGCTGCCATCAACTGCTGTTGGCGCAACGCCAGCAAACGCAGTACCGCGTCGTCCACGGTCAGCTCGCGCTGGCCCTTCAGCTTGCCCATCAACCTGGCGCCATAGTTGCGCGCGGTTTGTAGCGCACCACCGGCGATGGCGCCTGCCAGCGCCGCAGCGCCGAGGGTCAGCCCGCCCACCAGCAGATCGACCCCCGCCCCGGCAGCGGCACCGGCCGCGACCCCGCTACCCAGGCGCACGCCAAGCAGTTTCAGTGTCTCGGGGTTGAACAGGTCGTCGCCCCAGCGCCCGTCCAGCAGCGGCAGGTCGCCAGCGTTGGCGTCGTCGTGGCGGAAGGCGTACAGCTTGAGCAGCGCCTCGACGCAACGTTGCTCGCGCTGGCGCACCTCCTGGCGCAAGGCTTCGATGGCCTTGGCTTCGGCGGCTGGCTCGGCCTCGACGCTGCGTCGGCAGGCGGCGCAGTCGAGCAGCAGCTCGGCGATCAGGCGCTTGCCGCTTTGCTGGCGGGCCTGGCGCTGGGCCTGCTGGTCGTCGATCAGCCGCTGCAGGGCAGGGCGGGCGTCTTCGAGCAGCAGGGCGAGGCTTTCGTACAAGCGCCGCTCGCCATCTTCCGGCGGGGCCACGCTGTCGAACCGCACCAGTGCATGCAGGCCCAGGCGGGCCAGGGCCTCGCGCCATTGCGGCTCGCGGTGCTGGCTGCTGGCGACGAAGTTGAGCACCGGCAGCAACGGCTTGCCGCAGCCGGCCAGCACTTCCAGTTCGTCACGGTACTTGGCCAGCACCGGTTCGCGGGCGTCGATCACATAGAGCCCGGCATCGCTGGACAGCAACTGGCGCAGCACCTTGGCCTCCTGCTCGAAACGCTGGCGCGCCTCGCTGCCCTGGAGAAAGCGCTCCAGCCGGGCCGGGCCATCCAGGCGTTCGCCGGGGCGTTCCAGACGTTCCAGGTAGTCGAGCAGGGCGATGGCATCCTCCAGGCCCGGCGTATCGTACAGTTCCAGCAAGGGCTCGCCGTCCACCGACAGGCGTGCCCCTTCCACGTGGCGGGTGGTGCTGGGGCGATGAGAGACCTCGCCGAAGCCGACATCGCGGGTCAGGGTGCGTAGCAGGGAGGTCTTGCCGACGTTGGTGTGGCCGACCACGGCCAGTTTCAGCGGCTCAGTCATGGCCATGCTCCAGCCAGGTCAGCGGCGAGGTGTCGGCGTGCGGCAGGCCGAGGCGGTCCAGGGCGTCGTGCCAGTCGCCCAGGCGGGCGGCATCCAGCGCCTGGCCCGGCAATGCCTGGAGCAGCCAGATGCGGGTGGCACCGGCGTTGCGCGCCAGTTCGGCGAGCAGCGCCAGGCTGCCGCGGTCCGGCGAACGGCGGGGGTCGCAGGCGATGGCCAGGCGCGCCGGGGGGAAGCGGCTCAATTGCTCCAGCAGCTTGTGGCGCGACTCGCGGCTGTCCAGTACACCGGCATCCATCACCGCCTTCGGCAGGGCCGGAGGCCAGGGGCGCTGGTCGTCCAGCTCCAGGCCCACCAGCAACGCCCCGCCGTGCTGTGCATCCACCTGGCCGGATTCGAAATGCGGCAGGGTAGCCGGGGCGGCATCTTGCACGCCAAGCCGTTCGCTGCTGGGCATCAGGGCGTCGCGCAGTTGGCTGTAGCCGGGCAGGCTCAGGTCCAGGGCCAGGCGCGCTCGGCCCTGGCGCCAGCGCCACAGGCACATGGCTGCCAGCAACAGGCGCGGCAGCAGGCCGTAGACCAGCACCACGCCGAGCAGCCAGCTGGCCCAGGCCTGGCGCGCCAGGTCGAGTGCGGGAAGGGTATCGCCGCTGGCGCGGATCATGGCTTCGTCAGGCACGGCGAAACCGAGCAGCGAGGGCAGGGCGCCGAGGGCCTGGGTCAGGGTGATGAAGGGTTCGGCAGCGAGCAGGGTGGTCTCCCAGACGAAGCCATAGCGGCGGGCGGCCAGCAGCGCCAGGAGCATGCCCAGCGCCGCGGCCATCGCCAGCGACCACAGGCCATGCACCAGCAGGCCGAGCAGCCAGCGGTTCAGGCGCTGGCGCTGCAGCATCACCAGCAATGCCGGGGCCAGGTGCGCAGCCTTGGCGTCGCGGGCGAAGCGTTCGCTCAGCCATAGCCACAGGCGTCCGAGGCTGGCGCCGTGTTCGCCGCTCAAGGCGAAGCCGATTGCCCAGCCCAGCAGCATCAGCAGGTTCAGCCCGAGCAGGCTGCCCAGGGCCCAGAACACGTTCACCGAGCGCTGGCCGTCGCCCAGGGCGGCGAGGCCCAGGCCGGCGCCGCTGAGCACGGCCAGCACCAGCAGGGCCAGCAGCGCCAGGCGCGCGCCCTGCTTCCAGTGGTGCAGGGCGGCGGTCATGCCGTCGCGTTCGGCCAGCCACAGGGCGCGGGTTTCGATACGCGCCGCCAGTTCGCCGCCCTGCTGTCGGGCGCGGCGGTTGGCCTCCTGGTCCTCGAGGGGGCCGGCGTGCTCCTCGCGCAGGCGCACCGCTTCGGTGAGCCAGCGTTTGTCGAATGGGGTCGGTGCAGTCACAAGGTCTTCCATTGCACAAGTCAGGGCAAAGCATAACCCAGGCGACGAGTGCTATCCTCGCCCCCATGAATACATCACTTCCCCTCAGCCTGATCGCGGCCCTCGCCGAGAACCGCGTGATCGGCATCGACAACTCCATGCCCTGGCACCTGCCAGGGGATTTCAAGTACTTCAAGGCCACTACCTTGGGCAAGCCGATCATCATGGGGCGCAAGACCTGGGATTCGCTGGGCCGGCCATTGCCGGGCCGCCTGAACCTCGTGGTCAGCCGCCAGCCGGGCCTTGCGCTTGCGGGGGCCGAGGTCTTCGCTTCGCTGGAGCAGGCGCTGGTGCGTGCCGAGCAGTGGGCCCGGGAGCAGGGTGTCGACGAGCTGATGCTGATCGGTGGGGCGCAGTTGTATGGGCAGGCGCTGGAGAAAGGGCTGGTCAGCCGTATGTACCTGACCCGCGTGGAGCTGTCGCCGGAGGGGGATGCCTGGTTCCCGGAGTTCGACCAGGCGCAGTGGGCGTTGACGTCGAGTGTGCCGCAGGCGGGCGAGGGTGAGGGGCCTGCGTATCGCTTCGAGGTCTGGGACAAGGTTTGAGACTGTTGGGGCCGCGCAGCGGCCCCAGGCGCTCAGGAGTGGCTCAGCTCGGCATGCTGGTCATCGGCCAGCACCTCTTTGTCGGTCTCTTTCAGCAACTGGCTGGTCACCACGCCCGCGGTCATCGAGCCGTTGACGTTCAGCGCGGTGCGGCCCATGTCGATCAGTGGCTCGACCGAGATCAGCAACGCCACCAGTTCCACCGGCAGGCCCATGGCCGGCAGCACGATCAGCGCGGCGAAGGTCGCACCACCGCCCACGCCGGCGACGCCCGCCGAGCTCAGGGTGACGATGGCCACCAGGGTAGCGATCCACAGCGGGTCGAAGGTGTCGATGCCCACCGCCGGGGCCACCATCACCGCCAGCATGGCCGGATACAGGCCGGCGCAGCCGTTCTGGCCGATGGTCGCGCCGAACGAGGCGCTGAAGCTGGCGATGGACTGCGGCACGCCCAGGCGGCGGGTCTGCGCCTCGATGTTCAGCGGGATGCTGGCGGCGCTGGAGCGGCTGGTGAAGGCGAAAGTCAGCACCGGCCAGACCTTGCGCAGGAAGCGCAGCGGGCTGACGCCGGAGATCGTCAGGATCACCCCGTGAACCACGAACATCAGCCCCAGGCCGAGGTACGACACCACCACGAAGCTGCCCAGCTTGAGGATGTCCTCCAGGTTGGAGCTGGCCACCACCTTGGCCATCAGCGCGAGCACGCCGTAAGGGGTGAGTTTCATCACCAGGCGTACCAGGCGCATCACCCAGG
The DNA here is from genome assembly GCF_046365545.1 of Pseudomonas sp. HLMP. Taxonomy (NCBI): domain Bacteria; kingdom Pseudomonadati; phylum Pseudomonadota; class Gammaproteobacteria; order Pseudomonadales; family Pseudomonadaceae; genus Pseudomonas; species Pseudomonas sp. HLMP. The sequence goes on from NZ_JBDLLR010000001.1 coordinate 350,569, forward strand.
CCTGCAAGGTGTCGATGGCCGCCAGGGCGCGCCCGCCCTTGTCGCTGTCGTCCTTGATCAACTGCAGCGCGGCCAGGCCCAGGAACACGGCGAAGATCACCACGCTGATGATCGAGGTCGGCTTGGCCCGCGCAAGGTCGCCGACAGGGTTGCTGGGGATGAACGACAGCAGCAGTTGTGGCACGTTGAGGTCGGCGACCTTGCCCGCGTAGTCGCTCTGGATCGCCTGCAGGCGCGCGGTTTCCTGGGCTCCGGCCACCAGCCCTTCGGCGCTCAGGCCGAACAGGTTGGTCAGGGCGATGCCGATCAGCGCGGCGATGGCGGTGGTCAGCAGCAGGATACCGATGCTCAGCACGCTGATCCGCCCGAGGGACGAGGCGTTGTGCAGGCGCGCCACGGCACTGAGGATCGAGGCGAACACCAGCGGTATGACGATCATCTGCAGCAGGCCCACGTAGCCGTTGCCGACCAGGTCGAGCCAGCCGATGGTGGCCTTGAGCACCGGGTGGCCGGCGCCATAGAACGTGTGCAGGGCCAGGCCGAACAGCACGCCCAGGCCAAGGCCCAGCAGGACTTTCTTCGCCAGGCTCCAGTCGGTACGGCGGGTTTGCGCCAGGCCCAGCAGCAAAGCCAGGAACACCAGCAGGTTGAGTGACAGCGGCAGGTTCATTGAAGCTCCAGGATAAAGCAGAAAGGGCGTCGCCTCTGGTGAGCGATTGCGAACATAAATGCTAACAGTCTGAAAACAAACGAATTTATATCCAAATGGAATTTGGATAGTCGTAAATGGAATAACACCTTGTCGTTCCTGGCAATGAACACGGCGTTTGCAGCTGCGTGGAGGTCGTTGTCAGGGGGGCGATGGCAGGGTTGTTTGGCTAGCGTTCCAAGGCCACTTTTCAGGAGATTCGCACATGATCGCTCCGAAAGTCCTCGCCGGCGGCCTGGCCTTGGCGCTCAGCTTCACTACCTGGGCCGTCGAGCTCAAGCATTGGCCGCAGGATGCCGCCAGGCAGCTCGACCAGATGATCGCGGCCAATGCCAACCAGGGCAACTACGCCGTCTTCGACATGGACAACACCAGCTATCGCTTCGACCTGGAAGAAGCCTTGCTGCCCTTCATGGAGAACAAAGGGCTGATCAGCCGCGACACGCTCGACCCCTCCCTGAAGCTGATCCCGTTCAAGGACACTGCCGAGCACAAGGAAAGCCTGTTCAGCTATTACTACCGTTTGTGCGAGATCGATGACATGGTCTGCTACCCCTGGGTGGCCCAGGTGTTCTCCGGCTTCAGCCTCAAGGCGCTGAAGGCCCAGGTCGATGAACTGATGGCGTCCGGCAAGCCCGTCCCCGCCACCTATTACGACGGTGAGCAGGTCAAGCGCATGGAGGTGCCGCCGCCCAAGGTGTTCACTGGGCAGACCGAGCTGTTCAACAAGCTGATGGAGAATGGCATCGACGTCTATGTGATCTCCGCTGCGTCGGAGGAGCTGGTACGCATGGTCGCCTCCGACCCCAGGTATGGCTACAACGTGAAGCCCGAGAACGTCATCGGCGTCAGCCTGCTGCTCAAGGACCCCGCCACCGGTCAGTTGACCACCGCGCGCAAGCAGATCAGCGAAGGCCGCTACGATCCCAAGGCCAACCAGGACCTGGAGCTGACCCCTTACCTATGGACCCCGGCCACCTGGATGGCTGGCAAGCAGGCGGCCATCCTCACCTACATCGACGAGTGGAAGAAGCCGGTGCTGGTGGGAGGCGATACGCCGACCAGCGATGGCTACATGCAGTTTCATGGTGTCGACGTGGGCAAGGGTGGCATCCACCTGTGGATAAACCGCAAGGCCAAGTACATGGCGCAGATGAACGGGATGATCGCCAAGCAGGCCGCGGCCCAGGCGAAGGAAGGAGTGCCGGTGACGGCGGACAAGAACTGGGTGATCGTGACGCCGGAGCAGATCCAGTAGGGTTGTTTCAGATGAAAACTGAGCGACAGCTACGACCGCTGGCAGAAGTGGATCCAATGGCTATGGTTGATAGCTACTGGCTACCATTTCTGCGTGAGGTCATCAGTGGCTATTCGAGATCAGCAATTCATTTATCACCTGACCAGTGTCCACAATGTGCCTTCAATCATGCAGCGAGGGCTGATCCCTAGAGCTCAGCTGAATGGAGATTTCGCGGATATCGCTGATCCTGAGATCATTGAAGGGCGGTGTAGTGAGGCTCTGGAACAGTTTGTGCCATTTCACTGGTTTGCCAGGAACCCCTTTGATGGCAGGGTGCATCAGGACAGACCAGATGAGAGCTTTGTGCTGATTGCAGTGGAAAGATCTTTAGCGCGTCGGTGCAATTGGTGGGTGATTCCACGGCATCCACTGGCGGGTGGGGCTTTCGAGTTACTCGACTACGAGAGGGGGTTCGCGGCGATAGATTGGGATATGATGGATCGCCGAGATTACCGTGACCCACTTTGCAAACACGTCTGCATGGCGGAATGTCTATCTCCTGGGCCCGTGCCCGCAGCGCAGTTTGCAAAGATCTATACCCCATCGGCAGAGATCGAGCGAACCGTGCTTCAAGCGGCGCGGCAGTCGGGGTATAGCCGCCTGTGGGTTGACTCGAATCCGAATATGTTTCCACCTCGATGATCTATACCAGCCTCAACCCCTCCAAAGCGCTCATTTGGCGAATTGTCCATCGCGACAATCTTCCTTGGCTTTTGGATAACGGTTTGCACTCGGTTTCTTCCGGGAGGCTTTCCAGCGCCTACGTCGGTATCGGTAATCCAGATCTGATCAGCAAGCGGGCGCAGCGCTATGTGCCCATCGAGCCACGAGGTACATTGGCCGACTACGTACCGTTCTATTTCACCCCGTTTTCGGTGATGATGAAGAACATCCATTCGGGCTGGAGCGTACAGCAGCGCCGGAACGAAGAGATCGTGATCTTGGTCTCAAGCCTGTACCATGCGCGATCTCTTGGCCTGCGCTTCGTCTTCACCGACGCCCATGCCTACCCGCATTGGGCAGGCTACTACAGCGAGCTGCAGCATCTGGACAAGATCGATTGGGGGATCCTGCAGCGCAGGGACTTTAAGCGCGATCCTGACGATCCAAGAAAAATGGAGCGCTACCAGGCTGAGGCCTTGATCCACAGGCATGTTCCGACAGCTGGTCTTTTGGGTATTGTCTGCTACAACGAAGCTTTGAAACGTCGTGTTGACATGGAGGTTCAGCAGCGTCAGCTGAACCTTCCCGTGCATGCTCGACCCGGGTGGTACTTCTGATGATCCGCTTTACACAAGGTAACCTGCTGGAGGCGAAGGCTGAAGCGCTGGTTAACACAGTCAACACCGTAGGGGTGATGGGAAAAGGCATTGCGTTGATGTTCAAGGAACGCTTTGCCGAGAACTATCGCCTGTACGCGGCTGCCTGCAAAGCGGACGAGGTGGTCACCGGGAAGATGTTCGTCACCGAGGTCCGAGAATTGGAAGGGCCGCGATGGATCGTGAACTTCCCAACCAAACGGCATTGGCGCTCTCCCTCACAGATCGCCTGGATCATCGAAGGCCTGCACGATCTGCGCAGATTCGTTATCGAGAACAAGGTGATTTCCATCGCCATTCCTCCCTTGGGTGCAGGTAATGGAGGATTACCTTGGGCGTCCGTACGTGAGCAGATCGAAGCGATCCTGGGGGATCTGGAGGCGGATGTCCTGGTTTTCGAACCCACGGGCAAGTATCAGAACGTCTCCAAGCGCAGCGGTGTAGAAAAGCTGACGCCGGCCCGGGCGCTGATTGCGGAGCTTGTGCGCCGCTACTGGGTTCTCGGTATGGAGTGCAGTTTGCTAGAGATCCAGAAGTTGGCCTGGTTCCTTGAGCGTTCGATAGAGCGGTTCACGCCTGAGGATAATCCTCTGGATCTGAAGTTTTCTGCCCATAAGTACGGTCCTTATGCCAACCGGCTTGAGCACCTGCTGGACAATCTGGATGGGAGCTATCTCCATTGCGGCAAGCGCATCAGCGATGCGGGGCCGATGGACGTCATCTGGTTCGACGAAGGCCGAAAGGCTTTTGTCCAGGCGTACCTGAACAGTGAGGCCAAAGCATATCTGCCAGCCCTGGAGTTCACTACCAGCCTGATTGACGGTTTCGAATCGCCTTTCGGCATGGAGCTTCTCGCCACCGTGGATTGGCTACTGCATCGAGATGGTATTGAGCCGGATGTGTCCTCGATTCGCCGAGGATTGAAAGCCTGGTCCGGGGGGGCAGGTGCTGCAGCCCGAAAAAGCAAACTGTTCGACGACGAATCCCTCAGCATCGCCTTGAATAAGCTGTCTGTATTCAGGACGAGTCCAATCCCTGTCAGTGCAGTAAATTAGTCGTTCACTCTCAAGAATAAAAACCGGCGCACAGGGCGCCGGTTTTTATTTGCCGCGAGCCTTACAGCCCTTCGAGCATCGCCTTGTTGCGCACCGCGCCCTTGTCGGCGCTGGTGGCCAGCAGGGCGTAGGCCTTCAGGGCGGTGCTGACCTTGCGTGGGCGGGCTTCGGCCGGTTTCCAGCCTTTCTTGTCCTGCTCCACACGGCGAGCGGCCAGTTCCTCGTCGCTGACCAGCAGGTTGATCGAGCGGTTGGGGATGTCGATGAGGATCTTGTCGCCATCGCGCACCAGGCCGATGGCACCGCCTGCGGCGGCTTCCGGCGAGGCGTGGCCGATCGACAGGCCCGAGGTGCCGCCGGAGAAGCGGCCATCGGTGAGCAGGGCGCAAGCCTTGCCCAGGCCCTTGGACTTCAGGTACGAGGTCGGGTAGAGCATCTCCTGCATGCCTGGGCCGCCTTTCGGGCCTTCGTAGCGGATGATGACCACGTCGCCGGCTTTCACTTCGTCGGCGAGGATGCCGCGCACGGCGCTGTCCTGGCTCTCGAAGATCTTCGCGCTGCCCTCGAACACCAGGATCGACTCGTCGACACCGGCGGTCTTCACCACGCAGCCATCCTGCGCGATGTTGCCGTACAGCACGGCCAGGCCACCCTCTTGCGAGTAGGCGTGCTCGACGCTACGGATGCAGCCTTCGGCGCGGTCCAGGTCCAGGCTCGGCCAGCGGGTCGACTGGCTGAAGGCGGTCTGGGTCGGGATACCGGCGGGGCCGGCCTTGAAGAAGGTGTGCACCGCCTCGTCATCGGTCTGGGTAATGTCCCACTTGGCGATGGCTTCCTCCATGCTGCGGCTGTGCACGGTCGGCAGGTCGGTGTGCAGCAGGCCGCCACGGGCCAGCGAACCGAGGATGCTGAAGATGCCGCCAGCGCGGTGGACGTCCTCCATGTGGTACTTCTGGATGTTCGGCGCCACCTTGCACAGCTGTGGCACTTTGCGCGACAGGCGATCGATGTCGCGCAGGTCGAAGTCCACCTCGGCTTCCTGGGCCGCAGCCAGCAGGTGCAGGATGGTGTTGGTCGAACCACCCATGGCGATGTCGAGCATCATGGCGTTCTCGAACGCCTTGAAGTTGGCGATACTGCGCGGCAGGACCGAGGTGTCGTTCTCGCCGTAGTAGCGCTTGCACAGCTCGACGATGGTGCGCCCGGCGCTGAGGAACAGTTGTTCGCGGTCGGCGTGGGTGGCCAGGGTCGAACCGTTGCCTGGCAGGGCCAGGCCAAGGGCTTCGGTCAGGCAGTTCATCGAGTTGGCGGTGAACATGCCGGAGCACGAACCACAGGTCGGGCACGCGCTGCGCTCGTACTCGGCGACCTTCTCGTCGCTGGCGGACGAGTCGGCGGCGATGACCATGGCGTCGACCAGGTCCAGGCCGTGGTTGGCCAGCTTGGTCTTGCCGGCTTCCATCGGGCCGCCGGAGACGAAGATCACCGGAATGTTCAGGCGCAGGGCGGCCATCAGCATGCCGGGGGTGATCTTGTCGCAGTTGGAGATGCACACGATGGCGTCGGCGCAGTGGGCGTTGACCATGTATTCCACGGCGTCAGCGATGATCTCGCGGCTCGGCAGCGAATAGAGCATGCCGTCGTGGCCCATGGCGATGCCGTCGTCGACCGCGATGGTGTTGAATTCCTTGGCCACGCCACCGGCGCGCTCGATCTCGCGGGCCACCAGTTGGCCCAGGTCCTTCAGGTGCACATGCCCTGGGACGAACTGGGTGAACGAGTTGGCGATGGCGATGATCGGTTTCTTGAAGTCTTCGTCCTTCATCCCGGTGGCGCGCCAGAGGGCACGGGCACCGGCCATGTTGCGGCCCTGGGTGGAAGTCTTGGAACGGTAAGCAGGCATGAAGCACTCCTGGCGGCTGAATCAGGTCACAAAAAGGGGAGTGAGCTTCTCTTGTCCTTTGCGCCGAGGCCGGTTGCCACTGGCACGGATGAGGTCGAAGACAGCGCGGGATCGCCGCGTGCTCGACCAGAGCTCATAAACCCGCCGGGGATGTCTGGCGATGAATAGGCCGATTCTACACCGCTGGCGCGGCGAGGGAATGGCGATGTGGATGGCCGGCGGCCATCTGGGACGGGGTTCGGCGATGATTTCATCTGACAGACGCTCTGTAGGAGGCTTCCCAAATGTAGCCAGAAGGCCTTTTCGCCACTGACGCGCCGGTGCGCCTGGCCTATCATCCCCGCGCCGCATGTGCGGCTTCACGAGACACGACCTCAATGGACCTTCCCAGTTTCAGTTCGTCACGAACCTGCAACCTGGCACTGAGTGCGCCGTCGCCAGGGCTACCGAAGGCTTGAGCCGGCAAGGCTGAGGTCTGCGGGCGCCTGGGTCGGCGCCTGGAGAACCTTATGCACTGCACATCCGATACCCTCGCTTCGCCATTCGACCCGCGCCAGGCCGCCCAGGCCCGTCGCGATGGCCTCCTGCAACAGGGCCGCTATCTCGAGGGCACCGCCGGCGCCCTGATGACCGGCGAATACTCGAGTCTCGACCGCGGCCTGAGCGCCAGCCAGGCCATCGACATGCTGCGCCGAGAGGCCGCCGATGCCGAGACCATCTACCAGGCCTACGTCCTCGACGGGCAACGCAACCTGCTGGGTACCCTGTCCCTGCGCGAGCTGATCCTGGCCGCACCTGACCAGCCGATCGAGCGGATCATGGTGCGCGATGTCATTTGCGTCGGCACGTCCACTGGCCAGGAAGAGGTGGCCCGCCTGGTCCGCGAACACGACCTGCTGGCCGTGCCGGTGCTCGACGAGGCTGGCCGGCTGGTGGGCATCGTCACCTGCGACGATGCCATCGACGTGGTGGTCGAGGAGGCCACCGAGGATTTCCACAAGGGCGCGCTGATCACCAACCACGTCGGCAACCTCAAGGAGGCCACCATTGGCCTGCTGTACCGCAAGCGTGTGCTGTGGCTGGTGCTGCTGGTGTTCGGCAACCTGTTCTCCGGGGCGGGCATCGCCGCGTTCGAGGAGACCATCGCCGCGCATATCGCCCTGGTGTTCTTCCTGCCCCTGCTGGTGGACAGTGGCGGCAATGCCGGCGCCCAGTCGGCGACGCTGATGGTCCGTGGCCTGGCCACGGGCGAGGTGGTGTTACGCGACTGGCTGCGCATGCTGACCCGCGAATGCGCGGTGGCGCTGGCCCTGGGCGGCACCATGGCGATCGCCGTGGCGTCGCTGGGCATGCTGCGGGGCGGGCCGGAGATCGCCGTGATCGTCGCCAGCAGCATGTTGGTGATCGTGCTCATCGGCAGCCTGATCGGCATGAGCCTGCCGTTCATGCTCAGCCGCCTGAAGCTCGATCCGGCCACTGCTAGTGGGCCGCTGGTGACCTCGATCGCCGATGCGGCGGGGGTACTGGTGTACTTCGGGATCGCTTCGCAGGTGCTGGGTCTGTGATGCGACCTGGGGCCGCGAGGCGGCCCCAGGTGACGGTCAGCTGTTGGGCAGCAGTCGGCAGGTGATGCTCTTGATGTAGCGGGTTTCGGCGATCGCCGGGTGCACCGGGTGGTCCGGCCCCTGGCCGCCGCGCTCAAGCAGTTGCAGGTTGCGGTCCAGGTGACGGGCGCTGGTCAGCAGGATGCTGTGCAGGTCGTCTTCCGGCAGGTGCATCGAGCACGAGGCACTGACCAGGATGCCGTCCTTGGTGAGCATGCGCATGGCCTGCTCGTTCAGGCGACGGTAGGCTGCCTCGCCGTTCTTCAGGTCTTTCTTGCGTTTGATGAAGGCGGGCGGGTCGGCGATGATCACATCGAAACGTTCCTCGGCGGCCTTCAGTTCGCGCAGGGCCTCGAACACGTCACCTTCGATGCAGGTCAGCTTTTCGCCGATGCCATTGAGCGTGGCATTGCGCTCCACGCCGTCGAGTGCGAAAGCGGAGGCATCGACGCAGAACACTTCGCTGGCACCGAACGCGCCGGCCTGTACGCCCCAGCCACCGATGTAGCTGAACAGGTCCAGTACACGCTTGCCCTTGACGTAGGGCGCCAGGCGCGCGCGGTTCATGCGGTGGTCGTAGAACCAGCCGGTCTTCTGGCCGTCGCGCACCGGGGCTTCGAACTTCACGCCGTTCTCTTCCAGCGGCACCCAGTCGGGCACTTCGCCGTAGACGGTTTCGACGTAACGCCCCAGGCCTTCGGCATCGCGGGCGGCGGAGTCGTTCTTGAACAGGATGCCGCTGGGCTTGAGCACCTGGACCAGGGCGGCGATCACCTCGTCCTTGTGCTGCTCCATGGTGGCCGAGGCCAGTTGTACCACGAGGATGTCGAAGAAGCGGTCGACCACCAGGCCTGGCAGCAGGTCCGAGTCGCCGTAGACCAGGCGGTAGCAAGGCTTGTCGAACAGGCGCTCGCGCAAGGACAGGGCGACGTTCAGGCGGTGCACCAGCAGCGACTTGTCCAGCGGCAGCTTGGCATCGCGCGACAGCAGGCGGGCGCAGATCAGGTTGTTGGGGCTCACCGCCACCACGCCCAGGGGTTTGCCGTTGGCGGCCTCGAGGATCGCCTGCTGGCCGGCACGCAGGCCTTGCAGCGGGGTCGCGGCGACGTCGACTTCATTGCTGTAGACCCACAGGTGGCCGGCGCGCAGGCGGCGGTCGGCATTGGCTTTGAGGCGAAGGCTGGGCAGGGACATGACGTCGCTCCGGGAAAAAGAGCGGGATTATAGCGCGTTGGACATAGGGCCGGGGCGGTTGACGATAAAGCGTGGATCGGGTTCCGGGGGGCTGGTCCGGCCTGTTTACGGCGGTTCGGCGCCCCGAACCGCCGCGAATGGGCTGCCGGTTTCACCTCGCCAGCGCCCTGACCAACTGTTCGTTGAAGGCCGGGATGTCGTCCGGCTTGCGGCTGGTGATCAGGTTACCGTCCACCACCACTTCCTCGTCGACCCAGTTGCCGCCCGCGTTGCGGATATCGTCCTGCAGGGTCTTGTAGCTGGTCATCCGGCGTCCCTGGGCCAGTCCGCTGGACACCAGCAGCCAGGCGCCGTGGCAGATGACCGCCAGGGGCTTGCTGGCCGAGTCATGGCTCTTGACCAATTTTTGCGCGGCCGGAATCACTCGAATGGTGTCGGAATTTTGCACGCCGCCAGGTAGCACCAGGGCGTCGTACAGGTCGAGGCTGGCACTTTCGAAGGTGGCGTCGACCGGGAACGTGTCTGCCGGTTTGTCATGGTTCCAGCCACGCACGGTGCCTTCCTTGTCGCTCAGGATATCCACCACCGCACCGTGCCGCTCCAGGGTTTCGCGGGGGCCGGTGAGCTCCACCTGCTCGAAACCGTCGGTGACCAGGAAGGCCACGCGCTTGCCGTTCAGTTCTGCGCTCATGGGGTTGTGCTCCTTTTCTGGATGGGCCTGAGAAGGAGGCTGGCGGGGCTGTGGCAAAGTTCCTGGAAAAGGTGCCAGTGGTTGGTACGCCGATGGGATCCAGGGTTAGAATTCGCCGTCCTTTCCGAGTGTGTGTCCATGCCCCAGGAACTCAGCCCCGAACAGATCCAGCAAGCCTTGCAAGGCATCACCATCCCGCCGCAACCGCAGATCATGGTCGACCTGCAGTTCGAGCAATACATGCCCGACCCGGACCTGGAGACCATCGCCAAGCTGATCGCCCAGGACCCCGGCCTGTCCGGTGCCTTGCTCAAGCTGGTGAACTCGCCGCACTTCGGCCTTGCCAACAAGATCGGCTCGATCCAGCGTGCGGTGAACCTGCTGGGCAGCCGTTCGATCATCAACCTGATCAACGCCCAGTCGATCAAGGGCGAGATGAGCGACGAGACCATCGTCACCCTCAACCGCTTCTGGGACACCGCCCAGGACGTGGCCATGACTTGTCTGACCCTGGCCAAGCGCACCGGGCTCCAGGCGGTGGACGAGGCCTACACCCTGGGCCTGTTCCACGACTGCGGCGTGCCGCTGATGCTCAAGCGTTTCCCCGACTACATGCAGGTGCTGGAGGAGGCCTATGCCAATGCCGGCGAGGACCGGCGCGTGGTGGATACCGAGAACCGTGCCTTCAACACCAATCATTCGGTGGTCGGCTACTTCACTGCCAAGTCCTGGCGCCTGCCGGAGCACCTGAGCGCGGCCATCGCCAACCACCACAATGCCCTGGCGGTGTTCCGCGACGAGTCGTCGCGCAATACCCAGACCCAACTGAAGAACCTGCTGGCGGTGCTGAAGATGGCCGAGCACATCTGTGCCTCCTACCGGGTGCTGGGCAACCAGGGCGTTGACCATGAGTGGAACGTGGTCGGCCCGCTGGTGCTGGACTACATCGGCCTTTCGGAGTACGACTTCGAGAACCTCAAACAGACCATTCGCGAACTGGGTGGGCACTGATCCATGCCGGAATTGCCAGAAGTCGAGACTACGCGGCGCGGTATCGCGCCTTACCTGGAAGGCCAGCGGGTCAGCCGCGTGGTGGTCCGTGACGGGCGCCTGCGCTGGCCGATCCCGGAGGACCTGGACGTGCGCCTGTCGGGGCAGCGCATCGTCACGGTGCAGCGGCGTGCCAAGTACCTGCTGCTCAATGCCGAGGTCGGCACCCTGATCAGCCACTTGGGCATGTCGGGCAACCTGCGCCTGGTGGAGCTGGGCTTGCCTGCTGCCAGGCACGAGCATGTGGATATCGAGCTGGAGTCGGGCCTGGCCCTGCGCTACACCGACCCGCGCCGTTTCGGCGCCATGCTCTGGAGCCTCGATCCGCTCAACCACGAACTGCTGGTGCGCCTGGGGCCGGAGCCGCTGACCGACCTGTTCGACGGCGAGCGCCTGTTCCAGCTTTCCCGGGGGCGGGCCATGGCGGTCAAGCCGTTCATCATGGACAACGCCGTGGTGGTGGGGGTGGGCAACATCTACGCCACCGAAGCGCTGTTCGCCGCGGGCATCGACCCGCGCCGCGAGGCCGGCGGCATTTCCCGAGCCCGCTACCTGAAGCTGGCGATCGAGATCAAGCGGGTGCTGGCGGCGGCCATCGAACAGGGCGGCACCACGCTGCGCGATTTCGTGGGGGGCGATGGGAAACCGGGGTATTTCCAGCAGGAACTGTTCGTCTATGGCCGGGGCGGCCAGCCGTGCAAGGTCTGTGGCACCACCCTGCGTGAAGTGAAGCTGGGGCAGCGGGCGAGCGTCTACTGCCCGCGTTGCCAGCGCTGACATCCCTCTTGGGGCTGCTTTGCAGCCCATCGCCTTTGGCGTTGACCTCAAGAGCAGCGCGCCCCTTGTGGGAGCGGGCTTGCCCGCGATAGGGCCGCAAAGCGGCCCCTCTCGCAGGCTATTCGAATACCATGGCCTCGCCGACCCCACGCGGATCGCTCGCGGCCTCCAGTGTGCCGGCAGCCTTGTCCCAGTACAGCACCTGCTGGTTGCCATAGGTGCGCCCCAGGTCTTTCAGGCGGTAGCCGCGTGCCTGCAACTGCTCCTTCTGCGCCTGGCTGAAGGTCCCTGGTTCGTGTTCGAGCACATCCGGCAGGTACTGGTGATGGTAGCGGGGCATGGCCGGCCACTCGGCCACCGGGCGACCTTCGAGATAACCCAGCATCGACAGCAGCACCATGCTCGGGATGCGGCTGCCGCCCGGCGTGCCGAAGCTGGCGAACTGCTCCGGGCTTTCGATGAAGCTCGGGCTCATGCTCGACAACGGCCGCTTGCCCGCCGCCACCGCATTGGCCTGGCTGCCGGCCAGGCCATAGCTGTTGCTGCCGCCAGGGTCGGCGGCGAAGTCGTCCATCTCGTTGTTCAACACCACACCCGTGCCCGGCACGCTGAAGGCTGCGCCAAACGGCAGGTTGACCGAGAGCGTGGCCGACACGGCATTGCCCAGGGCATCGATCACCGCGAAATGCGTGGTGTGGTCGCCTTCGCGCCAGGCGCTGGCCGGTGGCAGGGTACTGCTGGGCGTGGCCTGGTGGACATCGATGCTGTCGGCCAGACCTGTCAGGTAGCCACGGGCCAACAGGCGGTCGATGGGGTTGGCGACGTAGTCCGGGTCGCCGAGCGAGCCACGGTCGCGGTACGCGCGGCGCAGCGTTTCGACCACGTAGTGGCTGCGCTGGACCGGCTCGGCCTGCTGCCACGGCAGGCGCTGGAGCATGGCCAGGCTCTGGGCCACGGCCACGCCGCCGGCCGAGGGGGGCGGGCTGCTGATCAGCTCGCGGCGCTCGGCCAGTGCGAAGCGCAGCGGTTCGCGCCAGGCGGTGTGGTAGCTGGCGAGGTCGTCGAGGGTCCAGATCCCGCCTGCCTGGCGTACACCATCGACCAGTTGACGCGCCAGGGGGCCACGGTAGAAGCCATCGCGACCGTGATCGGCCAGGCGTTGCAGGGTGTCGGCCAGCTCCGGCTGACGGATCACCGTGCCAAGGGCTGGCACCTGGCTGTCGCTCAGGAACAGCCGCGCGCTTTCCGGGTTGTCGCGCAGGGCAGACAGGCGCATGGTCGCGCGGTCGCGATAGATGCGATCGACGGCGAACCCCTGGTTCGCCAGGCGGATGGCCGGGGCCAGGCTGTCCTTGAGGGGGAGTTGGCCGTGGGCCTGCGCAAGGTCGGCCAGGGCCTGGGGCAGGCCGGGGATGGCGGCGGCCAGCGGTCCGTTGATCGACAGGTTGGGCAGGGGCTTGCCGTCTTTGAGGTACATGCCTGGCGTCGCTGCGCCAGGGGCGCGCTCGCGGGCGTCGAGAAAGGCATAGCGTGGTGTGTCGCCGGCTTCGCGGAGCAGGAAGAAACCACCGCCGCCGAGCCCGGAGCCATAGGGCTCGACCACCGCCAGCGCGGCGCTGATGGCAATGGCCGCGTCGAAGGCGTTACCACCTTGCGCGAGGATCTGCCGGGCAGCTGCGGTAGCCTCGCCATGGGGGCTGGCGATGGCGGCGCGACCGGGCCCGTCGGCCAGGGCGGCGCTGGCCAGCAGCGCCAGGAGCGTGCCGAGGCATACGCTGCGAAACGCGGCGACGAGTGGCATTAGGCCTTGCCGGTGATCCGGCGGTACTTGGCCATCAGTTCGTCGTGGGTCTCCGGGTGGGCTTCATCCAGGGGGATGCAGTCGACCGGGCAGACCTGCTGGCACTGGGGCTCGTCATAGTGGCCCACGCACTGGGTGCACAGGTTCGGGTCGATCACGTAGATCTCTTCGCCCTGGGAGATGGCGGCGTTCGGGCACTCGGGTTCGCAGACGTCGCAGTTGATGCAATCGTCGGTGATGATCAGGGACATGGGGACTCCGGCCGGGGCTCGAGGCCCGGGCATGTTTCAAACCAATGGGCACAATTGTGCCGCATTCGCGCCCGCAGTGCACGCGGGCGCGACGTTCAGGCAGGGGGCATCACTTCCTGAAGCGTTCGCTCAGGGCGTCGGCCACCACCGGATGAACGAACTTGCTGATGTCGCCACCCAGCGCGGCGATCTCCCGGACCAGGGTCGAAGAGATGAAGGAGTAACGCTCCGACGGCGTGAGGAACAGGCTCTCGACATCCGGTGCCAGTTGGCGGTTCATGTTGGCCAGCTGGAACTCGTACTCGAAGTCCGATACCGCGCGCAGGCCGCGCAGCAGCACATTGGCGCCCTGTTCCTTGGCGAACGCCGCCAGCAGGGTGGAGAAGCCGATGACTTCGACATTGGGCAGGTGCTTGGTGACCTCGCGGGCCAGCGCGACCCGTTGCTCCAGGGGGAACAGCGGATTCTTCTTCGGGCTGGCCGCCACGGCGATGATCACGTGGTCGAACAGGCGCGACGCACGTTCGACCAGATCGCCATGGCCTTTGGTAATGGGGTCGAAAGTACCCGGGTACAACACTCGGTTCATCGCGTCATCCTGGCTGGAGTGCGTTGGGGAGTCGGATGGTAGCGCAGGGACTGCGCCCGGCCAAGTCACGCGGCCGAATGATGGCACTATAGACAGTGCGGATAATCGTTGTCATGCGCCACGCGCCAGGCGGGTAGCCAGCGCCTCGCCGAGCCGGGCGCTGATGGCGTAGACCGACAGTTGCGGGTTGGCACCGATGCTGGTGGGGAACAGCGAACCGTCGTGGATCGACAGGTTCTGCAACTGGTGATGCCGACCCAGGCTGTCGCACACCGCTTGACGCGGGTCCTCGCCCAGCGCGCAGCCGCCCATGACATGGGCGCTGCCCAGGCGGGTGTGAAAGGGTTCCAGGCGCAGGCGCTCGATCAGTGCCTGGGCCTGGCGCAGGTCGTCGACGTAGCGTGCATCCCCATGTACCGGCATCACCTGGGCGGTGCTGGCGGCGAACTGGATCTGCGCCATGCTGTGGTAGGCCCGGCGCAGGCCGTCGCGCAGGTAGTCGGTGAGCGGGTAGTCGAGCACGGGCGAGCCGTCGCTGCGCAGCTCCACCTGGCCGCCCTGGCTCTGCGGGTGGAAACCGTCGCGCAGCAAGGCCAGCATCATGTGGGTATGCGGCAGCTCGGCCATGCGCTGGGCATTCTCCAGGCCATGCCCGCCCAACAGGGTACTGGCCAGGGCCGGGTGCAGCGGCGGCACCTCCAGCTTGTAGCCAATCGGGCCGTCGACACCCTCCAGCCACTGGAAATGATCGCTGTAGATGGACTGGGGCGCGCCGTAGAAAGGGTCGATCCGTTCGGCGAACCGCGCCACGCTGAAGTTGACCAGGTGCAGGAAGGTGCGCTTGCCCAGGCGCTGGTAAGGGTCTGGCGCTGCCGAGCGCAGCAGCAGGGCAGGGCTGTTGATGCCGCCGCCGGCCAGCACGTAGTGGCGAGCGCGGACCCGTACCTGGCGCCCGTTGGGATGTACGCCTTGGCTGTCCAGGGCCTGGCAGAGCAGTTCGCCAATGCGCTCGCCGTCGTGCAGGAAGCGCTCGGCCCGCGCCAGGTAGAGCAGTTCGCCGCCGTTGTCGAGGGTGGCCGGGATGCTGGTCACCAGCATCGACTGCTTGGCGTTGACCGGGCAGCCCATGCCGCAGTAGCCGAGGTTCCAGCAGTCGCGCACGTTGCGTGGGATCACCGCCCAGTGGTAGCCGAGGGCTTCGCAGCCGCGCCGCAGTACCTCGTTGTTGGCGTTCGGCGGGACGGCCCAGGGGCTGATGCCCAGGCGTCGCTCCAGGCGTTCGAACCAGGGTTGCAGGTCTTCGCTGCCCAGGCCTTTCACCCCGTGCTCCCTGGCCCAGTGGCCGAGGGTCTGTGGCGGCGTGCGGAAGCTCGAGGTCCAGTTGACTAGCGTCGTCCCCCCCACGGCTCGACCCTGGAGGATGGTGATGGCGCCGTCCTTGCTCATGCGCCCCAGCCCTTCCTGGTAGAGGCTGGCGTAGGCCTCGTTCTCCAGCAGGTGGAAGTCGCTGCTGGTCTTGAGCGGGCCTTCCTCGATCAGCAGGACCTTGAAGCCGGCGGCACTGAGTATTTCCGCAGTGGTGGCGCCACCTGCGCCGCTGCCGATCACGGCGACGTCGGCTTGCAGGGTCAGGTCTTGCTCCAGGCGCGAGGCATCATGGGTGATCCAGCCTTGTTCCAGGCCTTGGCGAAACGGGTCGGCTACGGGCATCGGGGAGGCTCTTGTGGGATCAGATGTTCGGAGGGCCGGGGTAACCACAGGCCGCCCAGGCTTCGGGGCGCTCGTACCAGGCCATGAGCAGCAGTTGCAGCAGCGAGGCGTGGCCCATGCGCAGCAGGTTCAGCGAGCTGTCCTGCCAGCGCGCGAGAAAGGCGCTGACCTGTGCGGGGCTGGCGTTCTCCCAGCGGCCCCAGACACCGGTCAAGGGCCCGCGGGTCAGCGGCAGGTTGAGCACGTCGAACAGTTGCCGGGTGAGCTTGAGCATCGCCGGCGACAGCGCCGCCAGCTTGTGGTCCAGGCTGTGCAGGACCAGCGTCGGCGACGCTTGGGTGCCGGCCAGCACCACGGGAATCAGGGCATGCAGCAGCGGCAGGTCGTCGTCGCGCAGCGTGCTGAAGCCCGGCGCGCTGGCCTGTGGCGAACAACCGACCAGGCTGGCGCCGGCCAGGAAGACGCTGGCGCCGAGGCTGAACTGGAGCAGGTCGCGGCGGTGCATGGGGGCGCCTCGCTCAGCGGATGAACAGCTTGTAGACCAGGCGTTGCAAGGCCTTGCCGTAAGGCGGGTAGATCAATCGGGCGGCGTTGAAGCGCTGCTTGGCCAGCACCGCCTTGGCCTTGCTGAAGGTCAGGAAACCCTCGTGCCCGTGGTAGTGCCCCATGCCGGATGGGCCGATGCCACCGAAGGGCAGGTCGTCCTGGGCCACATGCAGCAGGGTGTCGTTGAGGCAGACGCCGCCGGAATGGCTATGGCGCATGACATGGTCCTGCTCGGCGCGGTCGTAGCCGAAGTAATAGAGCGCCAAGGGGCGCGGACGGTCGTTGATGTAGGCCAGGGCGTCGTCGAGGCTGTCGTAGGGCACCAGCGGTAGCAAGGGGCCGAAGATCTCCTCCTGCATCACCTGCATGTCATCGTTCACATCCAGCAGCACATGGGGCGGCAGGCGCCGGCCCTGGCGAGGTTCGTCAGGGTAGAGGTCGAGCGCTTGGGCACCTTTGTCGCGGGCATCCTCCAGCAGTCGCTCCAGGCGCTGCAATTGCCGCGGGTTGACGATGGCGCTGTAGTCCGGGTTGTCGCCGATGCGTGGGTACAAGCGGCGCACGGCACGCCGGTAGGCATCGGCGAAGGCTCCCAGGCGTTGGCGTGGGACCAGTACATAGTCGGGGGCGACGCAGGTCTGGCCGGCGTTGAGGGTCTTGCCGAAGGCGATGCGCTCGGCGGCGGTGTCCAGCGGCACGCTGGCCGAGACGATGGCCGGCGACTTGCCGCCCAGCTCCAGGGTCACGGGGGTCAGGTTCTGTGCGGCGGCGAGCATCACGTGGCGGCCGACGGCAGTGGAGCCGGTGAACAGCAGGTGGTCGAACGGCAGGCGGGAGAAGGCCTGGCCGACTTGCATGTCGCCGAGCACGACACTGACCAGGTCGCCGGGGAACACTCGCTCCAGCAATGCCTTGAGCGCTTGCCCGGTGGCCGGCGTGGCTTCGCTGAGCTTGAGCATCACCCGGTTGCCGGCGGCCAGGGCGCAGGTCAACGGGCCGATGGCCAGGAACAGCGGGTAGTTCCACGGCACGATGATGCCCACCACCCCCAGCGGCTGGTACAGCACCCGGGCGCTGGCCGGCTGGAAGGCCAGGCCGACCCTGCGCCGCGAAGGTCGCATCCAGCGTTGCAGGTGACGCTCGGCATGGCGCAGGCCCTGTACCGATGGCAGCAACTCGGCCAGCAGGGTTTCGTCGGCGCTGCGGCCTGCGAAGTCCTGGTCGATGGCTTCGACCAGCTGTTGCTGCCCTGCCAGCAAGGCCTCGCGCAGGCTTTTCAGCCATTGCCGGCGTTGGGCCGCCTCGGGCATGGGGTGGCTGGCGAACGCCTGGCGCTGGGCAGCGAACGTCGCGGCCAGGTCGGGGTCGGAATACACAGGAGGCAAGGCGATCGGCGAAGTCATGGCGGCTCCACGAAAGGGGGCTGTTATGACTAGAGCCTATACTCTAATTTGCGCGCTGGCGCGAGTTTTTTGCGCCCTGGCACAGAACGGTGCATCCCTTGGCAGATACACCTTAAGATGGGCGATCATTGAAGTACGCAGACTTGGAGCTGAGCATGGCCCCGCGCATGAAGACCCGTGAGCGCATCGTGCAGAACAGCCTGGAGCTGTTCAACCAGCAGGGCGAACGCAGCGTCAGTACCAACCACATCGCCGCGCACATGGAAATCTCGCCTGGCAACCTGTACTACCACTTCCCTAACAAGCAGGCGATCATCGCCGTGCTCTTCAGCCAGTACGAAGCGCTGGTGGACAGCTTCCTGCGGCCTCCCCAGGGGCGCACCGCGACGGTCGAGGACAAGCGCTTCTACCTCAAGGCCCTGCTGGCGGCGATGTGGAACTATCGCTTCCTGCACCGCGACCTGGAGCACCTGCTCGACAGCGACCCGGAACTCGCCGCCCGTTACCGGCGTTTCTCCCAGCGTTGCCTGCAGCAGGGCCAGGCGATCTACCGGGGCTTCGTCGAGGCCGGGATCCTGGCCATGGATGCGGCGCAGATCGAATCGCTGACCATCAACGCCTGGATCGTCCTGACCTCATGGGTTCGTTTTCTCAGCACCACGCGCGAACATTCCGCGCACCTGGGTGAAGAAGCCTTCAAGCGCGGCGTCTACCAGGTACTGGTGCTGGAACTGGGGTTCGTCACCGCCAGTTCGCGCGCTGCCGTGGATACGCTCTGCGAGGAGTTCCACGTACCGTTCAACCAGGCCCTGGAGCAGTGACTCCAGGGCCTTTCGTGCCATCGATCAGGAGATTGTCATGCCCCTTGCGCAATTGATCACCCCGCAGCAGTTGGCCGACCGCCTGGAGTCGCCGGGGTTGGTGATCCTCGACTGTCGTTTTGCCCTGGAGGATGTGGATTACGGCCAACGCAGCTATGCCGAGGGGCATATCGCGGGGGCGCACTTCGCCGACCTGGAGCGGGACCTGAGCGGGCCGGTGGTCAAGGGCCGCACCGGGCGCCACCCGCTGCCGGATCCGCGACGGCTGGTCGAGCGCCTGCGCGAATGGGGCATGGACAACGACAGCCAGGTGGTGCTGTACGACGATGGCCCCGGCGCGTTTGCCGCCCGCGCCTGGTGGCTGCTGGCCTGGCTGGGCAAGCGCGATAACGTTTTCATCCTCGATGGTGGCCTCAAGGCCTGGCATGCCGCCCATCTGCCGCTGAGCCTCGATCCACCGGTCAAGCGCGAGGGCAGTTTCACCGGTGAGCCGGACATGAAGCTGCTGATCGACGCCGAGCGTCTGGCCAAGCGCCTGGGGCAACCGGAGTTGACCCTCATCGATGCCCGCGCGCTGCCGCGTTTTCGTGGCGATGTCGAGCCGATCGACCCGGTGGCCGGGCATATTCCGGGGGCCCAGTGCTTGGCGTTCACCGACAACCTGGGGCCGGATGGCCACTTCCTGCCGGCCGCGCAGCTCAAGCAGCGTTTCGACGAGGCACTGGCAGGGCGGGCACCGGAACAGCTAGTAGCCTATTGCGGCTCGGGGGTGACCGCTTGCCACAACCTGTTCGCCCTGGCGCTGGCGGGGTACCCGCTGGGGCGGTTGTATGCCGGGTCGTGGAGCGAGTGGATCAATGATCCACAGCATGGCGTGGCGAAAGGGGACTGAGCTTTCGAGGTCTTCGTCATCTGTGAAAGCAGGTAGTTCTGGCAGGCAGTGGGGTGTCAGGGCTGTTCTAGGCGCCCTCTGCCAACCATTGCGCAATCCTCCGCTCCAGGTAATACCCCGGATTGCGCAGGCTGCCATCGACGAACCCCACATGCCCGCCTCGCTCATGTAGCTCCAGATGCGTCTGTGCCGCCAACTCGCTGGCTGCGGGCAGGCTGTGGCCGGACACGAACGGGTCGTCGGTGGAATGGATGATCAGTGTCGGCGTCCGGTTCTCGCCTAGGTAGTAGCGGCTCGACGAGCGCCGGTAGTAGTCATGGGCATCGCTGAAACCATTCAACGGTGCGGTGACCTTGCCGTCGAAATCCCAGAACGTGCGCAGGTTGCGTAACGGCCCCAGGCGCTCGAGCGCCGCCAACCCTTCGTGATGGCCGCTCTCGCGAAAGTGCCGCTGCTTCTGCTGCACATAGGCAAGCATCTCGCGCATGAAATGCGCCTGGTAGACCTTGGAAAAACCCTGGCCGATGCGATCGGCGCACTGATCCAGGCGAAACGGCACCGACACCGCCACCGCGGCCTCCAGTTGGCTGGTCGTACCGCTCTCGCCCAGGTACTTGAGCAGCACATTGCCGCCCAGCGAATAACCGACCGCATACAGCGGCGCCAGCGGGCGCTGGGCGCGCAGGTGGCGAATGGTCTCGGCCAGGTCTTCGCTGGCGCCGGAGTGGTAGCTGCGCGGCAGCAGGTTCGGCTCGCCGGAGCAACCGCGCCAGTTGACGGCGACGCTGGCCCAGCCACGGGCCTGCAGCGCCTGCTGCAGGCCTTTGACGTAGGGGGAGGCGGACGAGCCAGTCAGGCCGTGCAGCACCAGCACCAGCGGGGCGGCGGGCTGGTGTGGGCCATGCCAGTCCAGGTCGAGGAAGTCGCCATCGGCCAGCCACAGGCGCTCGCGGGTGCGCTGCAGGTCGGGGAGCTTGCGCCACAGCGGCCCCCACAGGGTCTGCAGGTGGGGGTTGGACAGGCCGGTGGCCGGACGGAAAGTGGCGTTGAGGCTAGGCATGCTGGGTGACCCCTGTTGTGCCTGCCTAGCTTGACATGAATCGTCGCCACTGTACCTGCGCTATTGGTCGCAGCCGTGCCTGCCGCTGGACGTCAGCCGCGCTGCCAGAGCGCGTAGTGCACCTGGCCGGTCTTCTTTTCCCGGTGCAGGCGCCAGTTGCCAGGCATCGGCAGGGTAGAGGGCGCAGCTTCGCTCTCGGTGTAGATCCAGGCCTGTTCACGCAGCCACTGGCCGTCTTCGAGCAGGTTGCAGGTGTTGGCCAGCAAGTCCTGATGGAAAGGCGGGTCGAGGAATACCACGTCGAACCGCTGCTTGGCCGGCCCTTGCAGGTAGCGCAGCGCGTCGGTCTGCAGGATCTGGCCGCGGGGGCAGCGCAAGACCTCCAGGTTGTGCTTGAGGTTGGCGATCGCTGCCGGGTTGCTGTCCAGGGCCACAGCGTCCTCGGCTCCACGCGACAGGGCCTCCAGGACCAGCGCCCCGCTGCCGGTGAAGGCATCCAGCACCTGGGCGCCCTCGATATACGGTGCCAGCCAGTTGAACAGGGTTTCGCGGACCCGGTCGGGGGTCGGGCGCAGGCCGTCTCCTTCGGGTACCGTCAGGCGGCGGCTGCGCCACTCGCCGGCGATGATGCGCAGGTGGCCCGGGCCCTTGCTGGGCCCTTGGCCCGGGTGGGCGGGTCTGGATGGCTTGGCCATTAGTGCTCCGGTACGCCGAGCGGTTGCTCGGCGGGTTTGTCAGTGAGCGGTGGCAGCGGTTTCTGCGGCACCTTCGGGCCGGCCGTGACGATCACCAGCTTGTCTGCCGACAGGTGCTTGTTCATGGCCGCCTTGACCTGCTCGACAGTCAGGTCCTGGGATTGCTGCATGAAGTCCTCGAGCCAGGTCAGCGGCAGGTTGTAGAAGCCTATCGCCCCCAGTTGACCGACGATACTGGCGTTGCTGGCATTGGACAGCGGGAAGCTGCCGGCCAGTTCGCGCTTGGCGTCGTCCAGCTCTTGCTGGGTCGGGCCATGTTCCAGGTAGTCGGCGAGGATATCCTGGACCAGCTTGAGGGTGCCTTCGCTCAATTCGGCGCGGGTCTGCAGGTTGATCATGAATGGCCCGCGCACCTGCATCGGGCTGAACACCGAATAGACGCCATAGGTCAGGCCACGTTTCTCGCGGACCTCGCTCATCAGGCGGGTGCCGAAGGCGCCGCCGCCAAGGATCTGGTTGCCCAAGGAGAGGGCGGCCCAGTCCGGGTTCTGGCGGTCGATGCCGAGCTCGGCCAGCATCAAGTGGGTTTGCTTGGAGGGGAAGTCGATGTGGGTCAGGCCCGCCTTGGGCTCGACAGGCTCGGCCGGCTTGGGCAGGGCCGGGCCCTTGGGCAGGGCAGTGGAAACCTGGGCGGCGATGGCCTCTGCTTCGTCGCGGCTGAGGTCGCCGACCAGGGCGATCACCGCGTTGCCGGCCGCATAGGCCTTGGCGTGGAAGGCGCGCAACTGCTCCAGGGTGATTCCGGGGATGCTCTCGGCGGTGCCGTCGCTCGGATGGGCGTAGGGATGATCGCCGTACAGCTTGGCGAACAGCGCCTTGCCGGCGATCTTGCCGGGGTTCTGCTTCTCGTACTCGAAGCCTGCCAGCAGTTGGTTCTTGATGCGCGTGAGGGCATCGTCCGGGAAGGTCGGTTTGCCCACCACCTCGGCGAACAGCTTCAGCGCCGGCTCGCGCTTGTCGGCGGCACTTAGGCTGCGCAGGGTGGCCACCGCCATGTCGCGGTAGGCGCCGTTGCCGAAGTCCGCCCCCAGGCCTTCGAAGCCTTCGGCGATGGCGGTCACGTCCTTGCCGGCCACGCCTTCGTTGAGCATGGCGTTGGTCAGGGTGGCCAGGCCTGGCGTGTCGCCGTCCTGGCTGCTGCCGGCGGCGAAGGTCACGCGCAGGTCGAACATCGGCAGCTCGCGGGCTTCGACGAACAGCACGCGGGCGCCTTCGGCGGTATTCCAGCTCTGGATGTTCAGCTGGCGCCGGCTGGGCGCCTTGCCGTCCAGCTCGGCCAGGGACTGCAGGGTGTTGGCCGGACGGGCGGCGGTGCTGTCGGCCTGTGCCACGTTGTCCGACTGGGCTGGGCGGGCCAAGGCCATGGCCAGGGCCACCACCAGCACGATGATGCCGAGGCCGAACAGGGTGTAGCGAGTTGCGCTGCGGTCACTCATGGGCGGACTCCTCGGGCAGTACATGGGCAACGCTCAGGCGTTCGCGGGTGAAGTAGGTGCGGGCGGCGTCCTGGATGTCCTGCGGGGTCACGCGCTTGAGCTCGTCGAGTTCGCTGTCGATCAGCTTCCAGGACAGGCCCACGGTTTCCAGTTGGCCGATGGTGGTGGCCTGGCTGCTGATGGAGTCACGGTCGTAGACCAGGCCGGCGATCACCTGGGCGCGCACGCGCTCGAGCTCCTCGGCGCTGGGCGGCGTGGTCTTGAGTTCGTCGAGCAATTGCCAGATGCCTTTCTCGACGTCGGCGAGGGTCTTTTGCTTCTGTACGTTCGGAGTGGCCGAGACCAGGAACAGGCTGTCGCCACGGGTGAAGGCGTTGTAGCTGGACGAGGCGCCGGCCACCAGCTCCTGGCCGCGCTCCAGGCGGGCTGGCATGCGGGCGCTGTAGCCGCCGTCGAGCAGGGCGGAGATCAGGCGCAGGGCATGGACGCTGCGTGGGTCCTTGGCGGTGGCCAGGCCTGGTACGTTGAAGCCGTAGATCAGGCTTGGCAACTGGGTGCGCACATGCAGGGTCAGCTGGCGCAGGCCGGGTTCGGCCAGCTCCAGCGGCAGCTTGGCCGGCGGCACGGCGCGCTTGGGAATGGCGCCGAAATACTTGTTGGCGAGGCCCTTGACCTCGTCGACGCTGACATCGCCGACCACCACCAGGGTGGCGTTGTTCGGCGCGTACCAGGATTCGTACCAGTGGCGCAGTTCCTCGACCTTCATGCGCTCGAGGTCGGCCATCCAGCCGATGGTCGGGGTATGGTAGCCGCTGGCCGGGTAGGCCATGGCGCGGAACAGCTCGAAGGCCTTGGCATTGGGCTGGTCGTCGGTGCGCAGGCGGCGCTCTTCCTTGATCACCTCGATCTCGCGGCTGAACTCGTCGGCCGGCAGGCGCAGGCTGGCCAGGCGGTCGGCCTCCAGCTCCAGGGCCACCGGCAGGCGGTCGCGGGCGAGGATCTGGTAGTAGGCGGTGTAGTCGTCGCTGGTGAAGGCGTTCTCTTGCGCGCCGAGGTCGCGCAGGATGCGCGAGGCCTCGCCAGGGCCGACCTTGGCGCTGCCCTTGAACATCATGTGCTCCAGGGCGTGGGACAACCCGGTCTGGCCCGGGGTCTCGTAGCTGGAGCCGACCTTGTACCAGATCTGCGAAACCACCACCGGGGCGCGATGGTCTTCGCGCACGACCACCTTCAGGCCGTTGTCGAGGATGAACTCGTGGGTGGGCTGCGGATCGGCGGCGAGGGCCGCGAGCGGCAGGCAGAGCGCGCTGAGCAACAGACCAGCGGCGCGGCGGGCTAGAGCATTCATACGTTGGTTAACCTGTACGGCGGCCCGCTTGGCTTAGCGTCGGCGGGCCAGGAGGTGCTAGGATACTGATCCGGTTGCCTGGCGACCATGCCTGTCGCCGTTCTGGCCCACAGGCCACTTCGACAAAACGTTGCGCATGAACCAGCCGGATCCAAGAGAGTCTGTTCTGCGTTACCAAGAATTTCCGATGCGCCGTTGATGGCCCATCGCTACCCTGAGATAGCCGTCTTCCATGTTTGGTTCCAACGACGACAAAAAAGCGCCGGCCGAGGCTGGTGAGAAGAAAGGCCTGTTCAGCTGGTTTCGCAAGAAGCCGCAGCAAGCTGTCGCCGAACAGCCGCAATCCCCTGAGCCTCAGGCTGCCGAGCCGGTAGCGCCGCAGGCGCCTGTCGAACAGCCTGCTCCGGTCGCCGAGGCGCCGGTCGTGGCTCCAGCCCCTGTCGAGTCCGCACCTGCCGCCGCGCCGCAGCCCCCTGCTGGCGCGCCGGTGCTGCCTGTCGCCGAGGATCAAGCCCTGGCGGCCCCTGTGGGAGCGGGCTTGCCCGCGAACGAGGCCACGCCGTCGCCAGCGCTGGCGGGCAGCGCCTCCCAGCCTGCCAGCACCCTGACCCTGCCAGTCGCCGAGGAGCCTGTGGCCCTGGTCCCAGACCTGGAACCCAGGACGCCCCCCGTCATTCCCGAGCGCCCGGCCCCTGAGCCGGAGCCGGCTGAGGTTCGAACCGAGCGCCCCGAACCCGTACCGGTCGCTGCGCCGGCGCCTGTCGAACCTGTGCCCGCGCCGGACGCTGTGCCGACGCCCGTCGAGCCTACCCCCGAGCCGGTCGCTGCTGCGCCCGCTGGCGCCGCCGAGCCTTCCAAGGTCGGTTTCTTCGCCCGCCTCAAGCAGGGCCTGTCCAAGACCAGCGCCAGCATCGGCGAGGGCATGGCCAGCCTGTTCCTTGGCAAGAAGGTCATCGACGATGACCTGCTCGACGAGATCGAGACACGCCTGCTCACCGCCGATGTCGGCGTGGAGGCCACCTCGACCATCGTCCAGAACCTGACCCAGAAAGTGGCTCGCAAGCAGCTGGCCGACGCCGATGCGCTGTACAAGTCGCTGCAGGAGGAGCTGGCCGCCCTGCTGCGCCCTGTGGAACAGCCACTGACGATCCAGTCGCAGGGCAAGCCGTACGTGATCCTCGTGGTCGGTGTGAACGGCGCGGGCAAGACCACCACCATCGGCAAGCTGGCCAAGAAACTGCAGCTCGAAGGCAAGAAGGTCATGCTGGCCGCTGGCGACACCTTCCGCGCCGCGGCCGTGGAGCAACTGCAGGTGTGGGGCGAGCGTAACCAGATCCCGGTGATCGCCCAGCACACCGGTGCCGACTCGGCTTCGGTGATCTTCGACGCCGTGCAGGCCGCCAAGGCCCGTGGCATCGACGTGCTGATCGCCGATACCGCCGGTCGCCTGCACACCAAGGACAACCTGATGGAAGAACTGAAGAAAGTGCGCCGGGTCATCGGCAAGCTCGATGCCGAGGCACCCCACGAGGTCCTGCTGGTGCTGGACGCCGGCACCGGCCAGAACGCCATCAGCCAGGCCAAGTACTTCAACCAGAGCGTCGAACTGACCGGCCTTGCCCTGACCAAGCTGGACGGCACCGCCAAGGGCGGAGTGATCTTCGCCCTGGCCAAGCAGTTCGCCCTGCCGATCCGCTTCATCGGCGTCGGCGAAGGCATCGACGACCTGCGTACCTTCGAGGCCGAGCCATTCGTCAAGGCTCTGTTCGCCGAGCGGGAGCATCCATGATCCGATTCGAACAGGTTGCCAAGCGCTACCCCAACGGCCATGTCGGCCTGCACGAACTGAGCTTCCGGGCGCGCCGGGGCGAGTTCCTGTTCGTCACCGGCCACTCCGGTGCCGGCAAGAGCACGCTGCTGCGCCTGCTGCTGGCCATGGAGCGTCCGACCAACGGCAAGCTGCTGTTGGCCGGGCAGGACCTGGGCCAGATCAGCAACGCCCAGATCCCGTTCCTGCGTCGGCAGATCGGCGTGGTGTTCCAGAACCACCAGTTGCTGTTCGACCGCACGGTGTTCAACAACGTCGCGTTGCCGCTGCAGATCCTAGGCCTGTCCAAGCCCGAGATCGCCAAACGGGTGGACTCGGCCCTGGAGCGAGTGGCCCTGGCCGACAAGGGCGAGCTGTTCCCGGCCGACCTGTCCACCGGCCAGCAACAGCGGGTCGGCATCGCCCGCGCCATCGTCCACCAGCCGGCCCTGCTGCTGGCCGACGAGCCGACCGGCAACCTCGATCCGCGCCTGGCCGCGGAGATCATGGGGGTGTTCGAGGACATCAACCGCCTGGGCACCACGGTATTGATCGCCAGCCATGACCTGGCGCTGATCGCGCGCATGCGGCACCGCATGCTGACCCTGCAGCGCGGTCGACTGATCGGCGATGGGGAGGCCGGGCAATGAGCACTACACGTACGCCGAAGGTTTCCGAGCGCGTCGCGCCCAAGGCCGCCGACCCGCAGCCGGCGAAAAAACGCGCAGGTCACGACGACGACGGCCCAGATTTCCGTACCCTGCTGCACGCCTGGCTGGAAAGCCACCGGGCCAGTCTGGCCGACAGCCTGCGGCGCCTGGGCAAGCAGCCGATCGGCAGCTTCTTCACCTGCCTGGTGATGGCGGTGGCGCTGAGCATGCCCATGGGGCTGTCGCTGCTGCTGAAGAACGTCGAGAAGCTCGGCGGTTCCTGGCAACGTGCCGCGCAGATCTCCCTGTTCCTCAAGCTCGACGCCGGTGGCAAGGAAGGCGAGGCCTTGCGCGACGAGATCAAGGGCATGCCTGGCGTGGCCGATGCCCAGTATGTCAGCCGCGAACAGGCGCTGGAGGAGTTCCAGCAGCAGTCCGGCCTGGGCGAAGCCCTGCGCGAGCTGCCGGAGAACCCGTTGCCCGGCGTGGTGGTGGTGACCCCGACCGAGGTCGACAAGCCGGCCCTGGAAGCCCTGCGTCAGCGTCTGTCGGAGCTGCCGCAGGTCGAGGTGGCGCAGTTGGACCTGGTGTGGGTGGAGCGCCTGGCGGCGATCCTCAAGCTGGGTGACCGTTTCGTCTTCGGCCTGGCCGTGCTTCTGGTTTCGGCCCTGCTGTTGGTAATTGGTAACACAATTCGCCTGCACATCGAGAACCGCCGCACCGAGATCGAAGTGATCAAGCTGGTGGGCGGGACCGACAGCTACGTGCGCCGCCCCTTCCTCTATATGGGGGCCCTGTACGGCCTGGGCGCGGGGTTGCTGGCCTGGGGGATCCTGGCGTTCTCCCTGGACTGGCTGAACGATGCGGTCATAGGGCTCTCCGGGCTGTACGGCAGCGACTTCGCCCTGGGCGGCGTGCCGGGTTCCGATGGTCTGTCGCTCTTGATCGGGGCCGTGCTGTTGGGGTATATCGGTGCATGGATCGCGGTCGCCCGCCACTTGAACGAGTTGGCGCCTCGATAATGTTTTCTGGCCAGCATTGACTTTTTTCTCAGTCTGGGAACTTGTTTCTTGGTTTCCGGTCAATGTTGGCAGTGCCCAAAAGGCACGAGTTCAGTGAGTCGGAGGTTCTTGAATGACCACTTCGTTGCAACCTGCTTATGCCCTGGTTCCCGGTGCAAACCTGGAAGCCTATGTGCACACGGTCAACAGCATCCCCCTGCTGACGGCCGAGCAGGAGCGTGAACTGGCCGAGCGTCTCTACTACGAGCAGGATCTTGAGGCCGCTCGGCAAATGGTGATGGCCCACCTGCGTTTCGTCGTACACATCGCCCGTAGCTATGCAGGCTACGGCTTGGCCCAGGCCGACCTGATCCAGGAAGGCAACGTCGGCCTGATGAAGGCGGTAAAGCGTTTCAACCCGGAAATGGGCGTGCGTCTGGTGTCCTTCGCGGTGCACTGGATCAAGGCCGAGATCCACGAGTTCATCCTGCGCAACTGGCGCATCGTCAAGGTGGCCACCACCAAGGCCCAGCGCAAGCTGTTCTTCAACCTGCGTAGCCAGAAGAAGCGCCTGGCCTGGCTGAACAATGACGAAGTCCATCGCGTGGCCGAAAGCCTTGGCGTCGAGCCTCGCGAAGTGCGCGAGATGGAAAGCCGCCTGAGCGGCCAGGACATGGCCTTCGACCCAGCTGCCGAAGCCGATGACGACAGTGCCTTCCAGTCGCCAGCGCATTACCTGGAAGACCACCGCTACGACCCGGCCCTGCAACTGGAGGATGCCGACTGGAGCGACAACTCCACCAGCAACCTGCACGATGCCCTGCAAGGCCTGGACGAGCGCAGCCGCGACATTCTCTATCAGCGCTGGCTGGCCGAGGAAAAAGCCACCCTGCACGAGCTGGCGGAGAAATACAGCGTGTCGGCGGAGCGTATTCGTCAGTTGGAGAAGAACGCGATGAACAAGGTCAAGGCGTTGATCGCGGTCTGATCGACGGCTGGGCTGGATCGATAGAACCGCTTGTCTTATGGGCAGGCGGTTTTTTATGCCTGGCATTTCAAGGTGCCTGAACTGGCCCTATCGCTGGCAAGCCAGCTCCCACAGGGTCCGAGTCGATCACGCATGATATGGATTGCAGGGTCATGTGTGGGGCTTGCCAGCGATAGGGCCAGGCAGGGCAGGGGCAGGGTGGTGCAGGAGTATCAAGGCCTGCGCGATGCCTCCAGCTGCATCAGGTAGCTGGCCCCGCCCAACTGGCTCATTTGCCGGCGGATCCAGCCGGCCCGGCTGGCCACGTAGGCGCTGGGCCGGCTGGCGCTCCACTTGATCGGGCTGGGCAGTACGGCCGCCAACTGGCTGGCCTGCTGGCGGGAAAGGCGGCTGGCATCGATGCCGAAGTGGTAGCGTGCGGCCGCCTGGGCGCCGAACACACCTGGCCCCCATTCGGCACTGTTCAGGTAGATCTCGAGGATCCGCTCCTTCGACCAGAACAGCTCGATCAGCCCGGTGAACCAGGCCTCCAGCCCCTTGCGCAGCCAACTGCGACCGGACCACAGGAACAGGTTCTTGGCCACCTGTTGGGTGAGAGTGCTGGCGCCGCGCAGGTTGCCGCCGCGTTCGTTATGGGCGAGGGCCGCCTGGATGGCCGGGATGTCGAAGCCCCAGTGGCTGGCGAACTTCTGGTCTTCGCCGGCGATGACCGCGACCTTCAGTTCGTCGGAGATCCGCGCCCAGGGCGTCCAGTCACGCTGCAGGTCGATCGGCTCGCCGGCCATCCACGACTGGACCTTGCGCTCGACCATCAGTGCCGTGCCCGGAGGCGGTACCCAGCGCAGCGCCAGGACCAGCACGATGCTGCCGGCGGCGAACCAGAGCAGGGCGCGGACGAGGCGGCGGATGAGGGATGACAGCATGGCGATGGCTTGGCCGGAACCTGTGGAGCGGGCCATTATACAGACCCCACCCGAGGAGTCGTCCCCATGCTTCGCAGCTTCCTGATGCTCGCCGCGTTCTTTGGATTCACTGGTGTCGCCCTGGGGGCTTTCGCCGCCCACGGCCTGAAGAGCCGGCTCACGGCCGATTACCTGGCGATCTTCCACACCGGCGTGACTTATCAACTGGTCCACGCCCTGGCCCTGCTCGGCGTCGCCGTGCTGTCGACGCACTTGCCCGGACGCCTGGTGGGCTGGGCCGGCGGTCTGTTCGCCGTGGGCATCGTGCTGTTCTCCGGTAGCCTCTATGTGCTGACCACCAGTGGCCTGGGCAAGCTTGGCATCATCACCCCCATCGGTGGCCTGTGCTTTCTCGCCGGCTGGCTGTGCCTGGGGCTGGCGGCGTGGCGATTGAGCTGACCAAGTGGTCCACAATCACGACTAATGGCCGCTCGTGCCCTTGGGTTCGAGCGCTGATCGGGGCTAGAATGCGGGCCCCCAAAGAACAATGGTGGCCGTGCGCATGCGCATTCAATTGAACGGTGAACCTTACGAATTGCCCGATGGCGAGAGCGTCGCGGCCCTGCTGAACCGCCTGGAACTGGCCGGTCGCCGGGTAGCGGTGGAGCTCAACCTGGATATCGTGCCGCGCAGCCAGCACGACAGCACGCTGCTCAACGACGGCGACCAGGTCGAAGTGGTCCATGCCATCGGTGGCGGTTGATCCGTCGGCGATTCACCTGCAAGCCCCGTAACCTTTTCCAGAGGAACAACGATGAGCAACGTTCGTAGCGACAAGCCCTTCACCCTGGCCGGGCGCACTTTCCAGTCGCGCCTGCTGGTCGGTACCGGCAAGTACCGTGACATGGAAGAGACCCGCCTGGCCATCGAGGCCTCGGGTGCCGAGATCGTCACCGTCGCCGTGCGC
This sequence comes from Pseudomonas sp. HLMP, assembly GCF_046365545.1. Taxonomy (NCBI): domain Bacteria; kingdom Pseudomonadati; phylum Pseudomonadota; class Gammaproteobacteria; order Pseudomonadales; family Pseudomonadaceae; genus Pseudomonas; species Pseudomonas sp. HLMP. The sequence continues at coordinate 381,098 of NZ_JBDLLR010000001.1, forward strand.
CGTACCAACATCGGCCAGAATCCGGGCGAGCCGAACCTGCTCGACGTGCTGCCACCGGACCGCTACACCATCCTGCCGAACACCGCCGGCTGCTACGACGCCACCGAAGCGGTGCGTACCTGCCGCCTGGCCCGCGAGCTGCTGGATGGCCACAACCTGGTCAAGCTGGAAGTCCTGGCCGACCAGAAAACCCTGTTCCCCAACGTGATCGAAACCCTCAAGGCTGCCGAAGTGCTGGTCAAGGACGGTTTCGACGTGATGGTCTACACCAGCGACGACCCGATCATCGCCCGCCAACTGGCCGAGGCCGGCTGCATCGCAGTGATGCCGCTGGCTGGCCTGATCGGCACCGGCCTGGGGATCTGCAACCCCTACAACCTGCAGATCATCCTTGAGGAGTCCAAGGTCCCGGTACTGGTCGATGCCGGCGTGGGCACCGCCTCCGACGCCACCATCGCCATGGAGATGGGCTGCGAGGCCGTGCTGATGAACTCGGCCATCGCCCATGCCCAGCAGCCGGTGCTGATGGCCGAGGCCATGAAGCATGCCATCGTCGCTGGTCGCATGGCCTACCTGGCCGGGCGCATGCCGAAGAAACTCTATGCCAGCGCCTCGTCGCCGCTGGAAGGTCTGATCAAGTAAGAGCCCCTGATGACTGAATCGCAAGAAACGCCGATCACCACCGACGGCGAAGCGCGCCCCCACCGCCGTATCAAGAGCTTCGTGATGCGTGCCGGGCGCATGACCGAAGGCCAGCAACGCGGTCTGGAACAGGGCGGCCCCCTGTTCATCCTGCCCCTGGCCGACAGCCCGGTGGACTACGACCAGGTGTTCGGCCGTTCGGCGCCGCGCACCCTGGAGATCGGCTTCGGCATGGGCCATTCCCTGCTGGAAATGGCCGCTGCCGCGCCTGAACAGGACTTCATCGGTGTCGAGGTGCACCGTCCAGGTGTCGGCGCGCTGCTCAACGGCGTGCTGACCCAGGGCCTGAAGAACCTGCGGGTGTACGATTGCGACGCCATCGAGGTGCTCAACCGCTGCGTGGCCGACAACAGCCTCGACCGGCTGATGCTGTTCTTCCCCGACCCTTGGCACAAGGCGCGCCATCACAAGCGCCGCATCGTCCAGCCGGAATTCGCCGAGCTGGTGCGGCGCAAGCTCAAGGTCGGGGGCGTGTTCCACATGGCCACCGACTGGGAGCCCTATGCCGAGCACATGCTGGAGGTGATGAGCGCCGCGCCGGGGTATCGCAACCAGGCCGCCGACGGTACCTATGTGCCGCGCCCGCAAGAGCGCCCGATCACCAAGTTCGAACGCCGTGGCGAGCGGCTGGGGCATGGGGTGTGGGATCTGAAGTTCGAGAAGCTGGGTTGAGTGGCTTGGGCTGACGCCACACTGCCTGCGTAATGCAATAAAAAAACCGCCTTTGAAAGGGCGGTTTTTTTTGCAATGACGGATTGAGAGGCCGTCAATGCGGATGCTTCACTGGAAATCAATCACAGCGTCGATGATAGAAAGCATCGAGTGGGGCGTCAATTGAGTTGACATATCCAGCAGTAGTTAATTGCCTTCAGGCAAAGCAGTTCCGCGTATTATCGGCCCTGCTCTCATGTGAGTGGATCCAATGAAAGGGCTGGGTAGGCGAAGGATTTTGCTGTCTAGCCCCTTCGACACGGCCTGAGAACCGTGCCGGTGATTTTCTTCGAAGGGCCATCAACCTGGCCACTTCACTGGAAATCAATCACATGGATTCCGAAAGCATCGACGTACCGGCTAGATGCTGGAAGATTGGCCCAGCCAACACGGAGGCCAAGGCATATGAAGCGTTTGCTTGATACGCTGAGCCGCGTGTGGAAGCTCATTCGGGTCCTGACTGTGCTCAAGACCGCGCGGGATTTCATGCGTGATCACTTCGACGATTCCCTCTAGGGGATAGTCGGCGTGGAGAGGCCGCCCTGGTATTCCAGGGCGGCTTTTAGGATCACCCCCGCCGATCGGCCACCACGCCGATCAACACCAGCACCACCAGCAGCACCGGCGCCAGGGCATAGTTGTTGAACTGGCTCAGCCCCTTCACCACCCAAGGCGTTGCATAGATCAGCGCCGCACCGCTGCCGATCATCACCAGCAGGGCCATGAATGGCACGCGCAAGGCGCCAGCCAGGCCGCCCAGGCGCTGTTCCACCCAGCCCTTGATATCGGTGCCGAACAGCACCAGCAGGCAGCCTACCAGGGCCAGGGAGATCTCCGAGAGGTTGCTGCGGCTCCAGCGAGAAACGGTCGCGAGCAGGTCAAGTACCAGGTCCATGGGTCATCCTCAGGTCAAGAAATACTGCAACAGGTCATTGAGGAACAGCTGGCCTCGCGGCGTTGCCGCCAGTCGATCCGGTTCGACCTGCAAAAGGCCCTTTCGTTCGGCCTCGCGGCGCGCCTCGGCGAGTTGCTCCAGCGGCAGGCCGGTGCGCAGGGTGAAAAGCTCGGCTTCCACGCCTTGGGTCAGGCGCAGGGCGTTCATCAGGAACTCGAAGGGCAGCTCGTCGGCTGGCAGCAGCTTCTCGCCGGCCTTGAACGGCTTGGCCGGGTTCAGGTAGTCCTTGGGCAGGCGAGTCTTCCAGGTGCGCAGGATGCGCCCATCCGGGAACGACAGCTTGCCATGGGCCCCCGCGCCGATGCCGATGAAGTCGCCGAAGCGCCAGTAGTTGAGGTTGTGCTGTGCGGCGCGGTCCGGCTGGGCATAGGCCGATACTTCGTACTGCTGGTAGCCCTGGGCGGCCATCAGGGCCTGGCCCGCCTCCTGGATATCCCAGAGGATGTCGTCTTCGGGCAGCTCCGGTGGCTGGCTCCAGAACACCGTGTTGGGCTCCAGGGTCAACTGGTACCACGACAGGTGGGTCGGCCCCAGGTCGATGGCTTGGCGCAAGTCGCCCAGGGCGTCGTCCAGCGACTGGTCGGGCAGGCCGTGCATCAGGTCCATGTTGAAGTTGTCGAAGCCCGCAGCGCGCGCCATGCCGGCGGCACGCACGGCCTCGTCACCGTTGTGGATGCGCCCGAGCTTTTCCAGTTTCGCCGGCTGGAAACTCTGCACGCCGATGGACAGCCGGTTGATCCCGGTCTGCCGGTATGCCTTGAACTTGTCCTGCTCGAACGTCCCGGGGTTGGCTTCCAGGGTGATCTCGATGTCAGGCGCGAACGGCGTGCGCTGCTCCACGCCGCGCAGCAGGCGACCCAGCGCATGTGCGCTGAACAGGCTCGGCGTGCCACCCCCGAAGAAGATCGAACGGATCGGGCGCCCCTGCACGGCGGGCAGTTCCTGGTCGAGGTCGGCGAGCAGGGCGTCGACGTAGGCTTCTTCCGGCAGGTCGGGGCCTGCCTGGTGAGAGTTGAAGTCGCAATAGGGACACTTGCGCACGCACCAGGGGATATGGATGTACAACGCCAATGGCGGGAGTTCCGGCAGTGCCAGGTGTGGCGCTGGCAGGCCGGAACCAGCCGCCCCGGGGTGGAGCAGCTGGATGGACGGCTTGTCGGTCATGCCAGGCCCAGGCGCTGACGCAGCAGGGCCATGGCGCGGGCGCGGTGGCTGAGCTGGTTCTTGTCGACGGGGGCCAGGTCGGCGCTGGAGCAATTGCGCTCCGGTACCCAGAACAACGGGTCGTAGCCGAAGCCGTGCTCGCCACTGGCTTCGAACAGGATGCGGCCATGCCACAGGCCTTCGCAGAGGATCGGCAGTGGATCCTCGGCATGGCGCACCAGGGCCAGGACACAGACGAACTGTGCCCCGCGCTGTTCGGCCGGCACGTCCTTCAGGGCCTCGAGCAGCTTGGCATTGTTCGCCGCGTCGCCCTTGCCATCGGCATAGCGCGCCGAATAGATGCCCGGCGCGCCGCCAAGGTGATCCACCGCCAGCCCCGAATCATCGGCCAGGGCCGGCAGGCCGGAGATGCGCGAGGCGTTGCGCGCCTTGAGGATGGCGTTCTCGACGAACGACAGGCCGGTCTCCTCCGGCTCCACCTGGCTGAACTCGCCGATCGAGCGCAGGTGCACGGAGGTACCGAGCATGGCCTGGAGTTCCTTGAGTTTGCCGGCGTTATGGCTGGCCAATACGAGTTGCTGGAAATTCATCATTCGCCTGGGAACACTTCCTGGTTGAAGCTGAGTTTGTGACTGACGCCGCCGGTTTCGACATTCACGTCGAAGGTCAGGGTTTCCGACTGGTCGATCTTGAACTGGGCGATGTAGTACACCGCGCCCTGGTCGGTGATCTGCTTGAACGACAGCGCGCTGCTGCGCCCCGTGAGGTCTCGCACCGTGCCGCTGACCACCGCCATGCCCGGCTTGCCGCCCTTGAGCACGGTGATGTTGAGCACGCCCTGGTTCTTGCTTCGGGTCAGGCCCGTGGCAGCGGCCACCTCGGGTTGCAGCATGCTCGAGGTGAAGGCGCTGTAGTGGACCGTCACGTCGCCGAAGACTTCCTTGCGCTCGGGCTTGGCGGCATCGGCAGCCAGGACCGGCAGCGCCAGGCACAGGCTGATCAGGAAAAGAGCTAGACGACGCATGGTGCGGTTCCTCCAGATTGATGGGGCAGCGCGAAGCCGGCCCCGCGATCGTGTGCTCAGACCGCGACCTGATGTTCCTGCAGGCCCGGGCTGCTGACCCGATAGATGCCGATCTCCCCTAGAAGATTAGGCCAAAGCCGGCCGGCCCACCCGTTGCGGTGCAGATGGTCGACCGCCAGCCGGTCGAGGACCTTGGCCTGGCGCTCGTGGCACAACTGCTCGAAGTCGGCGAAGGTGCAGAAGTGGATGTTCGGGGTGTTGTACCAGGTATACGGCATGAAGTCCGAGACCGGCATGCGGCCTTTGGTCGCCAGGTACCAGCGGCAGCGCCAGTGGCCGAAGTTGGGGAAGGTGATGATGCACTCGCGGCCCACCCGCAGCATCTCGTCGAGAATGCGGTCGGGGTACTCCACGGCTTGCAGGGCCTGGGTCATGACCACCACGTCGAAGCTGTTGCTGGCGAAGTTGCCCAGGCCCTTGTCCAGGTCCTGCTCGATCACGTTGACGCCCTTGGCCACGCAGGCGGCGATGTTGTCGGGGTCGATCTCCAGGCCATAGCCGGTGACGTGCTTGCGCTCGCGCAACGAGGCCAGCAGCTCGCCATTGCCGCAGCCAAGGTCCAGTACCCGGCTGCCGGCGGGGATCCAGTCGTGGATGATTTCCAGGTCGGCTCTCATGCTGTCCTCAGATGGCGATGCGGTTCATGTAGTTCGAGAAACCCTGCATGTAGCGAGGTGTGGGGATCAGGAAGGCATCGTGCCCGTAAGGTGCATCGATCTCCAGGTAGCAGACGTTCTTGCGCGCCGCCATCAGGGCGTCGACGATCTCCCGCGAGCGGGCCGGGGAGAAGCGCCAGTCGGTGGTGAACGACATGATGCAGTAGTCCGCCGTGACGTGGGCCAGGGTGGCGGCCAGGTCGCCGCCATGGGCTGCGGCCGGGTCGTAGTAGTCCAGGGCCTTGGTCATCAGCAGGTAGGTGTTGGCGTCGAAGCGGCCGGAGAACTCCTCGCCCTGGTAGCGCAGGTAGCTCTCGACCTGGAACTCGACGCTGTGAAAGTCATAGTTGAGCTTGTCGCTCTTGAGCTCGCGGCCGAATTTCTCACCCATGGAGTCGTCGGACAGGTAGGTGATATGCCCGACCATGCGTGCCAGCATCAGGCCGCGCTTGGGGATCACGCCCTGGTCCTGGAACGAGCCGCCATGGAACTCCGGGTCGGTGAGGATGGCCTGGCGTGCCACTTCGTTGAAGGCGATGTTCTGCGCCGAGAGCTTGGGCGCCGAGGCGATGTCCACGCAATGGCGAACGCGGTCCGGGTAGCTGATGGTCCACTGCAGCGCCTGCATGCCGCCCAGGCTGCCACCGACCACCGCTGCCCATTGCCCGATGCCCAGGCGATCGGCCAGGCGCGCCTGGCTGTGTACCCAGTCTTCCACGGTCAGTACCGGGAAGTCGGCGCCGTAGGGTTTGCCGGTGGCCGGGTTGATGCTGCTGGGGCCAGTGCTGCCGTTGCAGCCGCCGAGGTTGTTCAGGCTGACCACGAAGAAGCGGTTGGTGTCGATCGGCTTGCCCGGGCCAATGCAGCTGTCCCACCAGCCCGGCTTGCGGTCGGTAGGCGCATGGTAGCCGGCGGCATGGTGATGGCCGGACAGCGCATGGCAGATCAGCACGGCGTTGCTGGCGGTGCTGTTGAGGGTGCCATAGGTTTCGTAGATCAGTTCGTAGGTGGCCAGGGAGCGGCCACAGGCCAGGGCCAGCGGTTCATCGAACCGGGCAATCTGCGGTGTTACCAGACCGACGGAATCTTCGGGAAGGACAGTGGACATCGACCCTGCTCACGCTTGACGGAGGCGTAAGTCTAAAGAGGGCCACCCCCAGCGGCAAGCGAAGGCTTGCCACCGGGGGCGTCGGTCGAATCAGATCATCCGCCACAGCTCCTGGGGCATGCCGGCGTAGGCTGCCAGAGGGGGCATGACGAACGACTGGATCACCTGGATGGCAATGAAGGCGAAGATCGGCGAGATGTCCATGCCGCCCAGGCTGGGGATGAGCCGGCGGAACGGCGCCAGTACCGGTTCGCTGATCTGGTAGGCCAGTTGCGCCGCCGGATTGTGGCTGTTGGGTGCGACCCAGGAGACGATCACCATGACGATCATCGCGACCCAGAAGATCTTCAGGAACAGCGAGGTGACGCCGATGATGGCCCACATCAGCAGGTGCAGCACGTCGCCGAAGGTGCCGTAGCTGACCATCAGCACGAACGCCATCAGCAGCGCCTGGATCACCACCGACAGCAGCAGGGACGAGGTGTCCAGGCCGCCGATGCTGGGAATAATGCGACGGATCGGCTTGAGCAGCGGCTGGGTGGCGCGTACCGCGAACTGGCTCAGGGGGTTGTAGAAGTCGGCCTTGACCATCTGCAGCACGAAGCGCAGCAGGACGATCACCAGGTACAGGCTGACCAGGGTTTGCACCACGAAGATCGCGGCGCCGGACAGTGCATTCATCGACAGCTCCTTATTTGCCCAATTGTTCGGCCAGCTCGGCGGAACGCTTCGCCGCGGCCTCCAGCGCCTGCTCGACGATGGCCTCGAAACCGTTGCCCTGGAACGACGTGATCGCCGCCTCGGTGGTGCCGGCCGGCGAGGTTACCCGGCGCCGCAGCTCGGCGGCGTCCACGTCGCTGGACACGGCCATGCGCGCGGCACCCAGGGCGGTCTGCAGGGTCAGTTGGGACGCGATTTCGCGCGGCAGGCCGAGTTTTTCGCCGGCGGCGGTCATGGCCTCGATCAGCAGGAAGAAGTAGGCCGGGCCACTGCCGGATACGGCGGTGACGGCGTCCAGTTGCTGCTCCTGTTCCAGCCACAGGGCGGTGCCGACGGCGCGCAGCAGTTGCTCGGCCTGCTGGCGCTGCTCGGCCGATACCTCGCCGGTGGCGTACAGGCCGCTGACGCCCTGGCGCAGCAGCGCCGGCGTATTGGGCATGCAACGCACCACCGGGCGGGCGCCGAGCCAGGCTTGCAGGCTGGCGCAGGTGATACCGGCGGCGATGGAAACGATCAGCTGGCCCGCCTCGAGGTGCGGCTGCAGGGCCTGGCACACGGCTTTCATGACCTGCGGCTTGACCGCCAGGACGATCACGTCGGCGCCGGCGATGGCCTGGGCGTTGTCTTCGAAGGTTGCGATGCCGTGTTCGGCCTGGAGCCGTGCGCGGGTCTCGGCGCCTGGGTCGCTGGCGCGGATCTGCGCGGCGTCCAGGCCCTGGGCACGCAGACCGCCGATCAGGCTGGCGGCCATGTTGCCGGCGCCGATAAAGGCAATACGTGTCTTGCTCATGTCAGGTCCTTGAGGGAAAGAGTGAGTAAAGCATGGATTCAGGCGTGCCCGTAGTCGCGGGCACCGAACAGGGCGGTACCGATACGGACCCAGGTCGCTCCCTGGGCGATCGCGGCTTCCAGGTCGTGGCTCATGCCCATGGACAGGGTGTCGAGCTCCAGCCCGAGGCTGTCTTGCAAGTGGCGCAGGGTGGCGAAGGCGGCCTCTTGCGCGGCGCGTTCCTCGGTAGGCTCGGGGATCGCCATCAGCCCGCGCAGGCGCAGGCCGGGCAGGGTGGCGACGGCCTTGGCCAGGGCAGGCAACTCGTCCGGGGCGCAGCCGGACTTGCTGTCTTCGCCGCTGACGTTCACCTGCAGGCAGATGTTCAGTGGCGCCAAGCCGGCGGGGCGCTGTTCGGACAGGCGTTGGGCGATCTTCAGGCGGTCCACGGAATGTACCCAGTCGAAATGCTCGGCGATTGCACGGGTCTTGTTCGACTGGATGGGGCCGATGAAGTGCCAGGTCAAGGGCAGGTCGCGCAAGGCTTCCTGTTTGGCCAGGGCTTCCTGGAGATAGTTCTCGCCCACGTCGACCACGCCGGCGGCATGGGCTTGGCGGATGGCGCTGGCCGGCTTGGTCTTGCTCACCGCCAGCAGCTGGATGCTGGCCGGGTCGCGTCCGGCGGCCTTGGCCGCGCTGGCGATGCGGGCGGCGAGGGCGGAAAGGTTGTCTGCTATGGTGGACATGGATCGGTGCCGACGGCTCAGTGGTCTGCGGCATTCTACCTGCTTGATGGCCTTTGGGGAGTCTCATGGACGTGACCGACCTGTTGGCCCGGGCCGTGGCTGCGGGGGCTTCCGACCTGCACCTGGCCGCGGGCGAAGTACCGATGCTGCGCCTGGATGGTGAATTACAACGCCTGGAGCTGCCACGCCTGGCGCCGCAAGCCCTCACCGAGGGCATGGCGCCCTTGCTCGAAGAGTCGCAGCGGCGCGAGTGGGCGGCTGGCGACGAACTGGACCTGGCGCTCACGCTGCCGGAGCTGGGGCGCTTTCGCCTGAACCTGTTCCGGCAGGGCAATGGGCCGGGGGCGAGCGTCCGCTTGCTGCCGGCCGGCATCCCGAGCGTCGATGCGCTGGGGCTGAATGAAGTATTTCAATCTGTTGCGCAATTGCATGACGGGCTGGTACTGATCGGTGGGCCGACCGGCAGTGGCAAGTCATGCACCGTGGCGGCCCTGGTCGACCAGCTCAATCGCCAGCGGGCGCTGCATATCATCACCCTGGAAGACCCCATCGAAGTCATCCACAGCGGGCAGCGCAGCCTGGTCAACCAGCGGGAGATCGGCCGACATTGCCGCAGCTTCGCCCACGGCCTGCGCAGCGCCCTGCGCCAGGACCCGGACGTGATCGTGATCGGTGAGCTGCGTGACCTGGAGACTATCCGCCTGGCCCTGCGCGCGGCGGAAACCGGGCACCTGGTGTTGGCGACGGTGCATACCCGCTCGGCGGTGAACAGCATCGATCGGCTGGTGGAGGTGTTCGCTGCCGAGGAGAAGCCGCTGGTGCGGGCGATGCTGGCGGAGTCGCTGCGCATGGTGGTGGCGCAGGTGCTGGTCAAGCGTATTGGCGGTGGTCGGGTGGCGGCGCGGGAGGTACTGGTGGCCACGCCGGCGGTGCGCAACCTGGTGCGCGAGGGGCGGGTGACGCAGCTGTATTCGATGATGCAGGCCGGGGCGGCGGCGGGGATGCGGACGATGGAGGCGGCGATGCAGGGGTTGAGGGACCAGGGCTTGGTTGGAGCGCTCTAGTGCCTGTGCCACGACAAGCCTGTGCAGCCTGCAAGTCACATCATTTTGGCTCGACTCTTTGGGGCGCGAAGCGGCCCCAAAGGACGCCGATGCCGGGGGCGGATCAGCGCTTGGCCAGGCTCAATACCTGGCTTTCCTGTTCCTTCGGCAGTACCCGCTTGGCGACCACGTAGTGCTTCTGCCAGTACGGCTTGTTCAGGTTGTCGATGCTCACCCGCTTGCCGCGCCGGGGCGCGTGGATGAAGCGGTCGTTGCCCAGGTAGATGGCGACGTGATTGACCCGGCGGCTCTTGATGTTGAAGAAGATCAGGTCACCCGGCTTGAGGTCACTGCGGGCTACCTTGATACCATGCCCGTGGGCCATGGCATTGGAAGTGCGCGGCAGGTCGACGTCGGCCACGTCGTTGAAGGCATACTTGACCAGCCCGCTGCAATCGAAGCCCTTGCTCGGGCTGCTGCCGCCCCAGCGATAGGGCGTACCGAGGACATTCACGGCGCGGCTGAGCACGTCGCTGCTCTGCTTGGCCGACATCGCGGCGATCGGCAGGTTGCCGGGGGCCTTGGCGGCATTGCTCGGGCGGGCACGCAGGGTGCTGTGCTTGACCGGCGCGCGTTTCACCGTGCTGCTGGCATTGGTGGTATAGCCGGTGAACCCGTTGGGAAGGCGTTGCTCACGGTTGGTGGCGTGGGCGGCCAATGGCAATAAAAGGCAGAGGGTCAGCCATGTCTTGAAGAAAGGCGGCATAGTTGAAGCTCTTTTGTATTATCTAGGTATGTGTTGGCGCGCAACTTTATAACAGCTTTTTGATCAAATTCTGATCCGTTGGTCGATGCGCCGCTGCCATACGTCGGCTTCTCGCGAAAAAGTCACATTTTTCCTTAGAAAATTTTCCGCTAACCCCTGGGAGCTATGAATGAACAGTTATCAACAGGGCGTGCCGTTCCACGACACCCACAGCAAGGTCCTCGGCTATCTGCTATGGATCTTCGGCTTCACCGGCTCGCACCGCTTCTACTACGGCAAGCCGATCACCGGGACGATCTGGTTCTTCACCTTGGGCCTGCTCGGCATCGGTTGGCTGATCGACCTGTTCCTGATCCCGTCGATGGACCGTGAGGCCGACATGCGCTTCCAGTCCGGGCGGGTGGACTACAACCTGGCCTGGATCCTCCTGACCTTCCTTGGCATATTCGGTGCGCATCGCCTGTACCAGGGCAAATGGATCAGTGCCCTGATCTACCTGTTCACAGGCGGTCTGTTCCTGCTGGGCGTGCTGTACGACTTCTGGACCCTCAACAGCCAGATCTCCCAAGTCAACGCCGAACGCCGCTAGGAAAGCCGCAGGTTGCCATGGCCGTGCTCGGCTCATATGAGCGCCGCCTGCTTTTGCTTGCCGCTTGCAGTTAAAAAAGGCCTTGTAGCTGAGAGCGACAAGGCCTTGGTCTTCATTGCTGGCGGGTCTGCCTGCGCTGCAAGAGCAGGTTGCTGAAACCCGCACCTGCCAGCTGCTTCTGCGCCACGGTCAGCTGTTCGCGGTTGCTGAACGGGCCGACCAGCACGCGGTACCAGGTTTCCTCTTTCACCGTCCCCGACTCCACCTTGACCGACTGGCCGAGCAGGATGATCTGCGCACGGACCTTGTCGGCGTCGGCCTGCTTGCGGAACGAGCCGGCCTGGAGGAAGAACTGGGTGGTCGCCGCCGGCTTGATGACCGGTGGCGCCGGCGGTGGCGTCTGCCCCATCAGCGCAGCCTGGGCCCTGGCCGTGTCGATCTTCGCCGCTTCCTCAGGCGTCACCGGCTTGACCGGCTGGGCCGGTACTGGCGGCGTTTTCTCCGGCACGGCCTCGGGTGGCACGATGACCTCGGACTCCGGCAGCAGCGTGTAGAAGTCGTATTTCGGCTTGACCGGCTGCTGCGGTGCCGGCGCGGTGGCCTTGGCGCTTTCGGCGACCTTGGCTGGCTTCTGCTGTTCGGGCTTGGTGCGCTTGATGTCTTCGCTACCCGGTTCGAGCTTCATCAGAAAAACGATGAAGGCGCCGACAGTCAGGCCGACCGCCAGCCATATCCAGCCAGGGATCGGCTGCTTGGCCGGGGGCTGGTAGCGGCTGGCGCCACGCTTGGGGGCGGGTTTCTTCTTGGCAGCCAACTTACATGCGCTCCAGGGTTTCCAGGCCGAGCAGTTCCAGGCCCTGCTTGAGGGTGCGACCGGTCAGGGCCGCCAGGCGCAGGCGGCTCTGCTGTTGCTCGGCGGTTTCCGCCGTGAGGATCGGGCAGTTCTCGTAGAAGCTGGAGAACAGGCCGGCGATGTCGTACAGGTAGCTGCACAGCACGTGCGGCGTGCCCTTGTCGGCCACGCTGTTGAGCACTTCGCCGAACTGCGCCAGGCGCGCGGCCAGGTCCTGCTCATGGGCCGCCTGCAGCACGATCTTGCCGTCGACCTCGTCGAAGCCCTTGCCCAGCTTGCGGAACACGCTGGCCACGCGGGTGTAGGCATACAGCAGGTAGGGCGCGGTGTTGCCGTCGAAGTTGAGCATCAGCTCGAAGTTGAAGCTGTAGTCGCTGGTCCGGTGCTTGGACAGGTCGGCGTACTTCACCGCGCCGATGCCGACCACTTCGCCGATACGGCGCAGCTCGTCCTCGGACAGGCTCGGGTTCTTCTCCTTGACCAGCGCGTAGGCGCGCTCCTTGGCTTCGGTGAGCAGGTCGATCAGCTTCACGGTGCCGCCGTCGCGGGTCTTGAACGGCCGGCCATCGGCGCCATTCATGGTGCCGAAGCCCATGTGTTCCATCTGCATCGGGTGGCCAACGAAGCCGGCGCGGCGCGCCACCTCGAACACCTGGTTGAAGTGCAGGGCCTGGCGCTGGTCGACGAAGTACAAGGCTCGGTCGGCCTTGAGCACGTTGCTGCGGTAGCGCACCGCGGCCAGGTCGGTGGTGGCGTAGAGGTAGCCGCCATCGGCCTTCTGCACGATCACCGGCAGCGGCTCGCCCTCGGTGTTCTTGAATTCGTCGAGGAACACGCACTGGGCGCCCTGGTTCTCGACCAGCAGGCCTTTGGCCCTGAGGTCGGCGACCACGTTGGCCAGGTCATCGTTGTAGGCGCTCTCGCCCATCACGTCGGCCATGCTCAGCTTGACGTTGAGCAGGTCGTAGGTCTTCTGGCAGTGGGACAGGGAAATGTCCTTGAAGCGTGTCCACAGCGCCATGCAGTCCGGGTCGCCGGCCTGCAGCTTGACCACCAGGCCACGGGCGCGGGTAGCGAACGCCTCGGACTCGTCGAAGCGCTTCTTCGCGGCGCGATAGAAGTTCTCCAGGTCCGACAGCTCGTCGCTGGTGATCGGGTTCTCTTCCAGGTAGGCCAGCAGCATGCCGAACTGGGTGCCCCAGTCGCCCACGTGGTTCTGGCGGATCACCTGGTCGCCGAGGAACTCCAGGACGCGGGCGACGCTGTCGCCGATGATGGTCGAACGCAGGTGGCCGACGTGCATCTCCTTGGCCAGGTTGGGTGCCGACATGTCGATCACCACCTTCTCGGCGGGGCCGGCCTTGCGCACGCCCAGGTGGTCATCGGCCAGGGCTGCGTCCAGGCGGCTGGCCAGGCCGTCGATGTTCTGGAAGAAGTTGAGGAAGCCCGGGCCGGCGATCTCGACCTTGCTGATGTCGTCGCTGGTCGGCAGGGCGGCGATGATCTTGTCGGCCAAGTCGCGCGGCTTCATGCCGGCGGGTTTGGCCAGCATCATGGCGATGTTGCTGGCGAAATCGCCGTGGGTCTTGTCCCGGGCGTTTTCCACCTGGATCGCCGGCGTCAGCCCTTCAGGCAGCACACCGTCGGCGACGAGTTGGGTGAGGGCTTGCTGGATCAGCTGGCGAATGGTGTCTTTCATGGGGGTCTCTTTTCGACCGCAAGCGCGGTAGGGCGCTTCGATGCGCAGGTGGAAAAACTGAACATTATCCGTTCCCGGAGCCGGGTTGCCAACCTTTCGGCTTCTTGCAGCTTGCCGCTCAATAAAGATCCACCGGGTCCACATCCAGCGACCAGCGCACCTGGCGTCCCGACGGCATCTGCTCCAATGCCAGCAACCAGGCGCTGATCAGCCGATGCAATGCTCCCCGGGCATTGGCCTGCAACAGCAACTGTGCCCGGAAGCGCCCGGCGCGGCGCTCCATGGGCGCGGGGACCGGGCCGAGCAGCTCGATGCCCTGCAGGCCCTGTTCGGCCAGCAAGCGTTCGGCGGCGCTGCAGGCCTCGTCGAGGAAACCCTCGGCCTGGCCCGGCTTGTGCGCCTCGGCGCGCAGCAGGGCGAGGTGGGCGAAGGGGGGCAGGCCGGCGGCGCGGCGCTCGCTCAGGGCCTGCTCGGCGAAGGCGAAGTAGCCTTGTTCTGTCAGTTGCACCAACAGAGGGTGCTCGGCCAGGTGGGTCTGGATGATCACTTTGCCGGGGTCTTCGGCGCGCCCGGCGCGGCCAGCCACCTGGACGATCAACTGGGCCATGCGCTCGCTGGCGCGGAAGTCGCCGGAAAACAGGCCGCCATCGGCATCGAGAATGGCGACCAGCGTCACCCGGGGGAAATGATGCCCCTTGGCGAGCATCTGGGTGCCGACCAGGATGCTCGGTTGCCCGCGCTGGATGGTGGTGAACAGGTTGTGCATGGCGTCCTTGCGCGCGGTGCTGTCGCGGTCGACGCGCAGCACCGGGTAGTCCGGGAAGAGGACCTTCAGGCGCTCCTCTGCACGCTCGGTCCCCGCACCTACCGGGCGCAAGTCCACATGGGCGCATTGCGGGCACTGCTGTGGCAGGCGCTCGTCATGGCCGCAATGATGGCAGCGCAGCACGCCGGAACGCTGGTGCACGGTCATCCGCGCATCGCAGCGCGGGCACTCGCTGAGCCAGCCGCAGTCATGGCACAGCAGGGTCGGGGCGAAGCCGCGGCGGTTGAGGAACACCAGCACCTGCTGGCCCGCCGCCAGGGTCTGGCCGATGGCCTGTTGCAGCGGGCCGCTGATGCCGCTGTCCAGCGGTCGGCTGCGCACGTCCAGGCGCAGCAGCCGTGGCGGTTGTGCGCCGCCGGCGCGTTGGGTCATGCGCAGCAGGCCATAGCGGCCGCTGTGGGCATTGTGCAGGCTCTCCAGCGAGGGCGTGGCGGAGCCGAGGAGGATGGGGATGTTCTCCTGGTGGGCGCGCACCACGGCCAGGTCGCGAGCATGGTAACGCAGGCCTTCCTGCTGTTTATAGGAGCCGTCGTGTTCTTCGTCGATGATGATCAGCCCCGGATGCTTCATCGGCGTGAACAGCGCCGAGCGCGTGCCGATGATGATGTCGGCCTCGCCATCGCGGGCCGCCAGCCAGGCATCGAGGCGCTCGCGGTCGCCCACTGCCGAGTGCAGCAGGGCGATGCGGGCGTTGAAGCGCTGCTCGAAGCGCGCCAGGGTCTGCGGCCCGAGATTGATCTCGGGGATCAGGATCAGCGCCTGCTTGCCTGCTTCGAGGGCCTCGCGGATCAATTGCAGGTAGACCTCGGTCTTGCCACTGCCCGTCACCCCGGCCAGGAGGAAGGCGTGGAAACTGCCGAAGCCCGAGCGCACGGCGTCGAACGCGGCTTGCTGTTCGTCGTTCAGCGGCAGTTCCGGCTGGGCCAGCCAATGTTCGTGGCGGGAAGGCGGCAGGTGGCGGCGTACTTCCACCTGGACCAGCTCCTTGGCCAGCAGCAGATCGAGGCTGTCCTTGTTCAGGCCGAGCTTGCCCAGCAGGCTGTGGGCCACGCCATGGGGGTGCTGGGACAGGGTCTTGAGGGCATCGCGTTGGCGTGGCGCACGGGCGATGCGCGGGTCTTCCAGGCGGGCACCGGGGGCGACATGCCAGAAGCGCTCCTGGCGCATCTGCGCCGGTTCTCCCTGGCGCAGCAGGGTCGGCAGTGCCCAGTTCAGGGTGTCGCCGAGGCTGTGCTGGTAGTACTGGGCGGTCCACAGGCACAGCTTGAACAGTGCCGGTGGCAGTGGCGAGACCGGGTCGAGCAGGGCCGTGGCCGGCTTGAGCTTGTCGGCCGGCACCTCGCTCTTGTCGCAGACTTCCACCAGTACGCCGATCATTTCGCGGCGGCCGAACGGCACGCGGATGCGCATGCCTGGCGTGAGTGCCTGGCGGGCCATGCTCGCCGGCGCCCGGTAGTCGAACAGGCGACGCAGGGGCGAGGGCAGGGCAAGGCGCAGGATGACGTCGGACACGCGGAAGGTCTCTGGAGGGTATTTCGGAAATCACGCGAGACTAGCAGACGACGGTCGGTGCTCGCGACAACTTGCGTTGGCGCAACGCTCTGGTATTATTCGCCGCCTATTTCCGTGCGGTATTCAACAATTGGTGTTGGGTGGCGGCACGCAGCTCGAGGAAGTGACGATGAAACCAGAAATTCACCCGAATTACGAAGTAGTTGCGGTCACCTGCAGCTGCGGTAACAAGTTCGAGACCCGTTCGACCCTGGCCAAGCCGCTGGCAATCGACGTCTGCTCCCAGTGCCACCCGTTCTACACTGGCAAGCAGAAGGTCTTGGACACCGGTGGTCGCGTACAGAAGTTCGCCGATCGCTTCGGTATGTTCGGTACCAAGAAGTAATCATGCGCATGGCGAATCCTTCGGGTTTCGCGCTGCTGTGGAAAAAGGCGCCCCTCGTGGGCGCCTTTTTCATGGGCGCGATCTGGCATGTTCCGGCGCTGGCCTTCTGCCCACTGCCCGACAAGGTACAGCAGGTAGCGGTGCGCCAGGTGGTGGATGGCGACACCCTGCGCCTGAGCGACGGGCGCAGCGTACGCCTGATCGGCATCAATGCGCCCGAGATCGGCCGCAAGGGCCGTACCAGCGAACCCTATGCCGAGGCTGCACGGCGCCGCCTGCAGGCGCTGGTCAAGGCCAGCGACGGCCGTGTCGGGCTGCTGCCGGGTGTCGAAGCGAAAGACAAGTACGGGCGCACCCTGGCGCACATCTATGGGCGCGATGGCGACAATTTCGAGGCACGGCTGCTCAGCGAAGGGCTGGGCTACCGGGTTGCGGTCGCTCCCAACGTCAAGCTCGCCGGCTGCCAGCAGCAGGCCGAACAAGCTGCCCGCACCGTGCGGGCGGGGCTCTGGCGGCAGTCGCCGGTCATCCGCGCCAGCGACGTGCGCCAATCAGGGTTTGCCGTCATCGGCGGCAAGATCCGCGGTATCGAGCGCAATCGTGGCGGGATCTGGCTGGAGCTGGACGATGCCGTGGTGCTCCAGGTTCCCGCTCGTCTACAACGCAACTTCCCCTCAGGCTTCTTCGATAACCTCAAGGGACGCCAGGTCGAGGCGCGCGGCTGGGTCGTGGATCGCTCCCGCAAGGGCGGGTTGAAGCCGGGGCAGCGACGCTGGGTATTGCCATTGACCGATCCGAGCATGTTGGAGCGCATTTCAGGCTAAAAAATTGTAGACATTACGCTGATGAATTGTACACACTGAGGCCGTATGCCCCGCGGGTTATAGCGTAAAGTCGTAGGCTGAAGGCCTTGACAGAAGTGACCGGGCAGTCTTGTGGCCCCCCGGCTCTTTGCGTATCCTCGGCGGTCCGTCAGAACAGTAAATAGCGGAATGCCCACCATGTCAGACCTGAAAACCGCCGCTCTCGAATACCACGCTCAGCCTCGTCCGGGGAAACTGAGCGTCGAGCTCACCAAACCCACCGCAACCGCCCGCGACCTGGCCCTGGCCTACAGCCCGGGCGTCGCCGAACCGGTGCGCGAGATCGGCCGTGATCCGGAACTGGCCTACCAATACACCGGCAAGGGCAACCTGGTCGCCGTGATTTCCGATGGCACCGCCATCCTGGGCCTGGGCGACCTCGGCCCGCTGGCCTCCAAGCCGGTCATGGAAGGCAAGGGCGTTCTGTTCAAGCGTTTCGCCGGCATCGATGTGTTCGACATCGAAGTCGACTCGGAAAGCCCACAGGCCTTCATCGATACCGTCAAGCGCATCTCCATCACCTTCGGCGGCATCAACCTTGAAGACATCAAGGCGCCGGAGTGCTTCGAGATCGAGCGTACCCTGATCGAGCAGTGCGACATTCCCGTGTTCCACGATGACCAGCACGGCACCGCGATCGTTACCGCGGCCGGCATGATCAACGCCCTGGAAATCGCCGGCAAGAAGCTCGAAGACGCCAAGATCGTCTGCCTGGGTGCCGGTGCTGCCGCCATCTCCTGCATGAAGCTGCTGGTGAGCATGGGCGCCAAGGTCGAGAACATCTTCATGATCGACCGCAGCGGCGTGATCCACGCTGGCCGCGACGACCTGAACCAGTACAAGGCGCAGTTCGCTCACGCCACCGACA
The DNA here is from genome assembly GCF_046365545.1 of Pseudomonas sp. HLMP. Classification (NCBI taxonomy): domain Bacteria; kingdom Pseudomonadati; phylum Pseudomonadota; class Gammaproteobacteria; order Pseudomonadales; family Pseudomonadaceae; genus Pseudomonas; species Pseudomonas sp. HLMP. The sequence continues at coordinate 399,117 of NZ_JBDLLR010000001.1, forward strand.
AGCGCACCCTGGCCGATGCCCTGGAAGGTGCGGACGTGTTCGTCGGCCTGTCCGGCCCGAACCTGCTGAGCCCCGAAGGCCTGAAGTCCATGGCGCCGAACCCGATCGTGTTCGCTTGCTCGAACCCGGACCCGGAAATCAAGCCGGAGCTGGCCCACGAGACCCGCAGCGACGTGATCATGGCCACCGGTCGTTCCGACTACCCGAACCAGGTCAACAACGTGCTGGGCTTCCCGTTCATCTTCCGTGGCGCCCTGGACGTACGTGCCAAGCGCATCAACGAAGAGATGAAGATCGCTGCCGCCATCGCCCTGAAGGACCTGGCCAAGCTGCCGGTACCGAAGGAAGTCTGCGACGCCTATGGCGTGCAGGCGCTGGAGTTCGGCCGTGAGTACATCATTCCGAAGCCGATGGACCCACGCCTGATCACCGTCGTTTCCGACGCCGTGGCCAAGGCGGCCATCGAGTCTGGCGTGGCGACCCTGCCGTATCCGCAGCACTACCCGCTGCAGAGCGTGGACGAAGTCTTCAACGGCTAACGGCACGCAAAAAAGAACCGGCTCATATGAGCCGGTTTTTTTTTGCTTCGAGCTTCGATCTGCAAGAGGTGTTGCGCAGGCTTCGATACCTTGCTCGGCATCTGGCTCAGCGCAAGACAGCTTGCAGCGTGTAGCTCAGAAGAGATCCATAGGCGCCGTCTCGTCGGCTGGCAGTGGGCTGCCGGGTACGACGCCATTGCCCAGTTCGTCCATCGAAGGCGGCGAGTCCTCGGCCTTGAACAGTTCGAAGTAGGCATTCGGTGTGCTCGGCGTAGCCGCCCGGCCGCTGATCGGGTCGACCCGCAGGCTGAGGATGCCTTCCGGCTCGGCCGGGGCATGTTCTGGCTTGTCCTTGAGCGCGGCGCCCATGAAGTTCATCCAGATCGGCAGCGCAGCGGTGCCGCCGTACTCGCGGCGACCCAAGGTTTCCGGTTGGTCGAAACCGACCCATACGGTGGTGACGTAGTCGGCGTTGTACCCGGAGAACCAGGCATCCTTGGACTCGTTGGTGGTGCCGGTCTTGCCCGCCAGGTCGCTGCGGCCCAGGGCCAGGGCGCGGCGGCCGGTGCCGCGCTTGATCACGTCCTGGAGCATGCTGGTGAGGATGTAGCTGGTGCGCCCGTCGATGATGCGCTCGGCCACCGCCGGCAGCTGGGGTGGCGGCGCCACCTGGCCAAGGGCCGACGGTGCCTCGCCGGGCAATGCCTCGGTGCTGATCGGCTGCTCCGGCGCGGCGAGGTCGGCCTGGTCCTCGTTGGCCTGCGGTACCCGTGCCGGGTTGGCGGTGAACAGGGTCTCGCCGTTGCGGCTCTCGATGCGCTCGATCAGGTACGGATTGATCTTGTAGCCGCCATTGGCGAAGGCGCTCCAGCCGGTAGCGATCTCCATCGGCGTCAGCGTCGCGGTGCCCAGGGCCAGCGATAGGTTGCGGGGCAGGTCCTGCTTGTTGAAGCCGAACTTGGCGATGTAGTCGATGGTGCGGTCCACGCCCATGGCTTGCAGCAGGCGGATCGACACCAGGTTGCGCGACTTGTACAGCGCCTCGCGCATGCGGATCGGGCCGAGGAAGGTATTGGTGTCGTTCTTCGGGCGCCAGACCTTGTCCAGGTACTCGTCGACGAACACGATCGGCGCATCGTTGACCAGGCTGGCGGCGGTGTAGCCATTGTCCAGCGCGGCGCTGTAGACGAATGGCTTGAAGCTCGAGCCTGGCTGGCGCTTGGCCTGCATCGCACGGTTGTAGTTGCTCTGCTCGAACGAGAAACCACCCACCAGGGCGCGAATGGCGCCGCTGTACGGGTCCAGGGTGACCAGCGCGCTCTGCGCACCAGGTACCTGGCTGAACTTGAGCGTGCCGTCGTCCAGGCGCTGCACGCGGATCAGGTCGCCGATCTGGGCCACGTCCGCGGGCGATTGCGGCGAGCGCCCCTGGGCATTGCTGTTGAGGAAGGGGCGGGCCCACTTCATGGTTTCCCAGGCCACGTCCTGTTCCTCGCCGTTGCGGGTCAGCACCTTCAGGCCGGCCTTGTCGACCTGGGTGACGATGGCCGGCTCCAGGCCGCCAAGCGTGCGCTGCTTGGCCAGCTCCTGCAGCCAGGCGGCGCGGGTCTTGCCCGGGAAGCGCGACTCGGGGCCCCGGTAGCCGTGGCGCTCGTCGTAGTCGGACAGGCCATCGAGTACGGCCCTGTTGGCCATCTCCTGCATGTCGCTCGGCACCGTGGTGGTGACGCGGAAACCTTCGGTGTAGGCGTCGCTGCCATAGCGCCCGACCATTTCGGCACGGGCCATCTCGGCGATGTAGGGGGCGTTCACTTCCGGTGTCGGCACGTGGTAGCTGGCGTTCAGGGGCTCGGCCAGGGCTGCCTGGTAGCTGGCTTCGTCGATCTTGCCGAGCTTGTACATTCGGCCGAGGATCCAGTCGCGTCGCTCCTTGGCACGCACCGGGTTGGCCAGCGGGTTGAAGCGCGATGGCGCCTTGGGCAGGCCGGCGATCATGGCCATCTGGGCCAGGCTCACGTCCCGGATCGACTTGCCGTAGTACACCTGTGCGGCGGCCTCGATGCCGTAGGCGCGGTTGCCCAGGTAGATCTTGTTGACGTACAGCTCGAGGATCTCGTCCTTGGTCAGTTCGCGCTCGATCTGCAAGGCCAGGAGGATCTCGTTGGTCTTGCGCGAGAAGCTGCGCTCGCTGGTGAGGAAGAAGTTCTTCGCCACCTGCATGGTGATGGTGCTGCCGCCGGTCTGGATATGGCCGGACTTCACCAGCTGGGTCGCGGCACGCATCAGGCTGCTCGGGTCGACCCCGTAGTGATTGAGGAAATTGTCGTCCTCGGCTGACAGAAGTGCCTGGATGAACTGCGGGGGAATATCCGCGAAACGGATCGGCGAACGCCGCATTTCGCCGAACTCGGCGATCAGCTTGCCGTCGCTGCTGTACACCCTCAGGGGGATCTGCAACTGGATGCTTCTAAGGGACTCGACCGAGGGCAGGCTGGGGCTAAGATACAGAAACGCACCGCTCACACCGAGTACGAGCGCACAGATGACTGCGACGAAAGACCACCAGAAGAACTTCAGCAGGCGTATCAAGGCTTTTGGGTGTCCAGGTTGGGAGTGGATTGCACGCGGGTCCGGCGGACAGGGAAAAAACGCTGGCCATTATAAGCATTTTTAGCCTCGCCGGGGCGACCGGCCGGCCCTGGCGGCCGGATCCGACGGCGCGATATCGCTACGATTTCTCAGGAAATAGCCATGCTTGGACGCTTCGGCAGGGATGCCGGTTCACTGCTGGGGGTAGAAATTGCCTCCGACTCCGTACGAATCCTTCAATTGCACCGGCGTCGTGGGCGTCGGGTTGTGGCCGCTTGGGCCCTGGAGCCCTTCGACACGCCCTGGCGCGGTGACGCCTCCCAGGACCCGCAACCCGTGGTGGATGCATTGCGCCGGGCGCGCTTGCGCAGCGGCAGCCGACAGTGCCGGGCGGCCATCGCGTTGCCAGGCTCGGAGGTGATCTGCAAGGTCTGCCACTTGTCGGCGACCTTGTCCGCGGGGGAGATGGAGGCGCAGTTGCTCACGGATGCCGACCGCCTGTTTCCCTTTCCACTACAGGACCTGGCCCTGGATTTCCAGATCCTGGGGCCTGCGTCGGGGCAGCTTGGCCATGTGGACGTGCTGGTGGGCGCGTGCCGTCAAGGCCTGCTCGAACCGCTGGAGCAGTTGCTCGAGGATGCGGGCTTGCACGCCGAGGCGGCGGAAGTCGACAGCATCGCCCTGGGGCGCCTGTTGCCCTCGGCCAGCAGCGCGTCGACGGGGTTGCTGCGGCTCGAGACAGACAGTGCGACCCTGCATGCCTGGCCGCAGGGCGGCTTGCCGCAACGGCTGGCGCTGCGGTTCGCGCGTTCGGACTCGTGGGAGCGAAGGCTCGAGGGCATTGGCCAACTGCTGCACCATAACCTGCCTACGATCGGGGTCGAGCACCTTTGGATTGCGGCAAGCGCTCCTGCGGATGAGGGCTGGGCCGAGGCGCTGAAGGTGCGCCTGGGCATCCCCTGCGAACCCTTGGTGCCCTGCATCGACCTGGCAGCGGGAACTGACGAGGCCGCTACCCAGGCGCTGTTGCGTGACTTCTCGCCCATGGCGCTGGCGTGTGGCCTGGCGTTGGGAGGGGCGCACTGATGGTACGTCTGAATCTTTTGCCCTGGCGGGAGCGGCAACGTCGCGCGGCGGTGCGGCGATTCCAGCTCGCACTGGTGGTCAGCCTGCTGCTCGCCTTCTGTGGTGTGATGCTGCTCGATCATCTGGCCCGCCAGCGCTTGCAGCAGCAGGCACTGGCCAATGCTGGTCGACAGACGGCCGTGGAAAGCCTGGAGACGCAGTTGCAGCGAATCGCAGCCCTGCAGGAGGCGCGTGACGACATACAGGCGCAGTATGCGGCCTTGGCCGAGCTGCGGGCAGGCCAGGGGCTGGTCGTGGCGATGTTCGCGGAGTTCGAGCGGGCAATGCCCGGCGGCTTGCACCTGACTGAACTGACGCTGCAGGGTGGTCGCTTGCAGGTCGTTGGCGTGGCAGCGTCTCCCGCGGTGCTGGCCCAGCTCATGCGCGACCTGGAGCGTGCGCCTGTGTTGCAGGGCCTGGAGCTGAAGCAACTGCGCCATTTACCGCAAGGCGATGAGTTCCAGTTGGTGGCGCGTCTGTTGGCGTCCTGGTCATGATCGTGGCATCGGCGCGTGGCTGGCTGGAAGCTATCGGAACGTCCCGGGTGGCCATGGGGGCGACCCTGGTTGCGGTTTCGCTGCTGGTGATCGCCTTGGGTTGGTTGGTCCGCTTGCAGGGCTCGGATCAGGCCTACCGGCTTGGCCAGGCACGGGCACACGAACTGGATGGCATGTGGCAGGAGCGGGCGCTCCAGGCTCGCGAGCTGGCATCCGCGGAGGTGGCGCTGGCCGATGCCGAACACCAGTTGCGGGAGGCCCGCTGGCGCCTTTCGGCGGGTGTCGGCATGAGCGACCTGCTCGATGAGCTGGCGAGCTCCGGGCATGCCCATGGGCTGATCTTCGAGCAGCTCGAAGTGCTGGATGAAGTCGCGCAGGCCGGCTATCGGCAGGTGCCTTTGAAGCTCCAGGTGGTAGGGAACTATGCGGCCTTGCGTGCCTGGCTGGAGGAGTGGCTGGGCCAGGTGCGCCTGCTGCGTGTATCAGGCCTGCGGCTTGCCAGGGTGGATGAGCCGTCGGGGTTGCTGCGCCTGGACCTGGACGTGAATGCCTACCATCCAGGCCAGGTATTGCCGCCGCCGGCATCGCTGGCGGACGAGCCGGCCCGCCCAGCCGTGCAGGGCGCGCAGGCAGACCTGTTCCTGCCTTGGTCATCGCGCATGGCCTCGGGCGGCCTGGCGAGGATACCGCTGGCGCAGCTGGAGATGGTCGGCAGCCTGTCGCGGGCTGGCCAGCACCAGGCCTTGCTGTGGTCAGCCGGGCGGCTTTACCGGGTGGCGCCCGGCGACCGGTTGGGGCGGGGCGACGGCGTCGTGGTACGGGTCGACCGGCAGCAGGTCGAAGTGCGCGAGCGCCTGTTCCTCGGCGGGGCGTGGCACGAGCGGTCGACCTACCTAGCATTGAGGAAGCCTGTGGGCAAAGAGGTCAGGGATGAGCGTGAAACGGCTGTCGACGTGGGCAATGGCAGTGATGCTGCCGATTCAGGTGGCATCGGCGACGATCTACCGGGGTGAACCCCTGTCGTTGAATTTCCAGGATGTGGAAGTGCGTTCGGTGCTGCAGGTGCTGGCCGACTACGCAGGCATCAACCTGGTTGCCAGCGATGCGGTACAGGGCAACATCACCCTGCGCCTCGAGGATGTGCCCTGGGACCAGGCCCTGGACCTGGTACTGCGCAGCAAGGGGCTGGCCCGGCGCGAAGAGGGCAACGTGCTGCTGGTGGCACCGGCAGCCGAACTGGCGGAGCACTCCCGGGAGGCCCGCCTTGGCCAGGCGCTGGATGCGCAACTGCAGCCCATGCGCCGGGAGTTGTTGCCCATCCATCATGCCAAGGCCTCGGAGCTGGCCGAGCTGCTGCTGGCCACGCTCGCCGACGATGGCATCCTCACCGGGCGCGGCAGCCTGAGCGTCGATGCCCGCACCAACACCTTGGTCGTTCACCAGCCCGCCGACCGCCTCGCCGAACTGCGACAGCTGGTGGCTCAACTGGACGTGCCGGTGCGCCAAGTCCTGATCGAGGCTCGCATCGTCGAAGCCAATGTCGACTACGAGAAAAGCCTGGGCGTACGCTGGGGAGCCCCGCTCAAGGGCGAGAACGCCCGCCTGGGCAGCGACCTGTTCGTCGACCTGGGCGTGGAACGGGCGACCTCGGCCATTGGCCTGGGCCTGCTACGTGGTGGCACGTTGCTGGACCTCGAACTCAGCGCCATGGAAAAGAGCGGCAACGGCGAAATCATCTCCCAGCCCAAGGTGGTGACGGCGGACAAGGAAACCGCGCGGATCCTCAAGGGCACCGAGGTGCCCTACCAGGAAACCAGCAAGAGCGGCGCCACCTCCGTTTCGTTTCGCGAGGCATCGCTGTCGCTGGAGGTGACCCCGCAGATCACCCCGGACGGCAAGGTCATCATGACCGTGCGGGTGACCAAGGACGAGCCTGACTACGTCAATGCACTGAACGACGTGCCGCCGATCCGCAAGAACGAGGTCAATGCCAAGGTCCGGGTGACCGATGGCGAAACGATCGTGATCGGCGGGGTGTACTCGACCACGCAAAACAATGTGGTCGACAAGGTGCCATTTTTGGGCGATCTGCCGTATGTTGGACGGCTGTTTCGACGCGATGCATTACAAGAGAAAAAATCCGAGCTGCTGGTCTTCCTGACTCCGCGTATCATGAGTGACCAGGCGATTGCTGTGAGTCGTTGATTCTGTGCGAAATTTGATACTTGTGGGGCCCATGGGCGCTGGTAAGAGCACCATCGGGCGCCTGTTGGCCAAAGAGCTGCGCCTGCTGTTCAAGGATTCCGACAAGGAAATCGAGCTGCGAACCGGCGCCAACATCCCGTGGATCTTCGACAAGGAAGGCGAGCCGGGCTTTCGTGACCGCGAGCAGGCGATGATCGCCGAGCTCAGTGCGCTCGACGGCGTGGTCCTGGCGACCGGCGGTGGCGCCGTGATGCGCGAGGCCAACCGCAAGGCATTGCGTGAAGGCGGCCGGGTCATCTACCTGCACGCCTCGGTGGAGCAGCAGGTGGGGCGCACCGCCCGTGACCGTAACCGGCCGCTGCTGCGTACCGCCAACCCGGAGGCGACCCTGCGTACCCTGCTGGAGACACGCGACCCGCTTTACCGGGAGATCGCCGACCTGGTGGTGGAAACCGACGAACGGCCACCGCGCATGGTGGTGCTCGACATCCTCGAGCGCCTGCAGAAGTTGCCGCCCCGGTAAGCCGGGACTATTCTCGGCGACCAACGCCGAGGCGGGTTTCAACGTGACCGCGCGGGTCGCCTGGGCGATGCCGCGCCCTAGTACATTGTGGGGATACATGCAGACACTAAAGGTCGACCTGGGCGAACGTAGCTACCCGATCTACATTGGCGAAGGCCTGCTGGACCAGCCCGAACTGCTGGCGCCGCACATTGCTGGGCGGCAGGTTGCCATCGTCTCCAACGAAACCGTCGCGCCCCTGTATCTCGAGCGCCTGAGCCGCACGCTGGGCGCCTATTCGGTGCTGCCGGTGGTGCTGCCCGACGGCGAGGCCTACAAGAACTGGGAAACCCTGCAACTGATCTTCGACGCCCTGCTCAGCGCACGGCACGACCGCCGCACCACCGTGGTGGCCTTGGGCGGCGGTGTGATCGGCGATATGGCCGGCTTCGCCGCAGCCTGCTACCAGCGCGGCGTGGATTTCATCCAGGTGCCGACCACCCTGTTGTCCCAGGTGGACTCCTCGGTCGGCGGCAAGACCGGCATCAACCACCCGCTCGGCAAGAACATGGTCGGGGCCTTCTACCAGCCCAACGCGGTCCTGATCGACACCACCAGCCTCAAGACCCTGCCCGAGCGCGAGCTGTCGGCGGGCCTGGCGGAAGTCATCAAGTATGGCCTGATCTGCGACAAGCCTTTCCTCAGCTGGCTCGAAGAGAATATGGAGGCCCTGCGCCGCCTGGAGTCCGCCGCCCTGACCGAGGCCATCCGCCGCTCCTGCGCGGCCAAGGCCGCGGTGGTCGGTGCCGACGAGCGGGAGTCGGGGGTGCGTGCGACCCTGAACCTTGGCCATACCTTCGGCCATGCCATCGAGACCCACATGGGCTACGGCGTCTGGCTGCATGGCGAGGCCGTGGCGGCAGGTACCGTCATGGCCCTGGAGATGTCCATGCGCCTGGGCTGGATCGACCAGCCGGCGCGCGATCGCGGAATTCGCCTGCTGCAGGCGGCAGGCTTGCCGGTGGTGCCACCACAGGAAATGACCCCGGCGCATTTCATGGAGCACATGGCGGTCGACAAGAAGGTGCTCGACGGTCGCCTGCGCCTGGTGCTGCTGCGCCAGTTGGGGGAAGCCGTGGTCACCGACGACTATCCGAAAGAGATCCTTCAGGCCACGTTGGCGGCGGATTACCGCGCGATCGTGGCCCAGCTTTGAGGTTGTGACAGCGCGATGACCAGTTTGCATGCCGATGAGGCGTTTCTCGACCACTACCAGTTGAACCATGACCCGTTCGCACCGCGCGTGCCCGGTTTCAAGTTCTTCCCCGCCCAACGCAAGCCGGTGCTGGGCCAGTTGCATCACCTGGCGCGCTACAGCCAGCTGATGCTGGTGGTCACCGGCCCCCTGGGCAGTGGCAAGACCCTGCTGCGCCAGGCCCTGGTGGCCAGCACCAACAAACAGTCGGTGCAGAGCGTGGTGGTGTCCGCCCGTGGCGCGGGCGATGCTGCCAGCGTGCTCGGCCAGGTAGCTCAGGCGCTCGACGTGGCCCATGCCGAGGTCCAGGCGATCCTCGCCCAGGTGGTGCAACTGGCGCTGACCGGCCAGGAAGTCTATCTGCTGGTGGACGATGCGGAACAACTCGACGACTCGGCACTCCAAGCCTTGCTGGAACTGGCGGCAGGTGTCCCGGAAGGGCGTCCGCACGTGTTCCTGTTCGGCGAGCCGTCACTGATCGCTGGGTTGGAGGGGCTCGATGTCGGTGGGGAGCGTTTCCACGTCATCGAGCTTGCCCCCTACAGTGAAGAAGAGACCCGCGAATACCTGGAGCAGCGCCTGGAAGGCGCGGGCCGGGGCATCGAGGTGTTCACCCGCGAACAGATCGTCGATATCCATGAAAACTCCGACGGCTGGCCTGGCACCATCAACCAGGTTGCCCGCGATACCTTGATCGAAGCCATGATCGCCAGCCGCAGTACGGCCAAGCGACCATCCATGGGGTTCAATATGCCTAAGAAACACGTGCTCGCGCTGTCTGCTGTCGTCGTGGTCGCCGTGGCCGCCGCGGTGCTGATGCCCAAGAAGGGAGACAAGGCACCTGCCGAGGAACCTGTGGCCCAGGCCCAGTTGCCGCTGGGAGAGGGCCAGCCCGGCAATGGCGGCCCGGCGATCGAATTCTCCGGTTCCTCCCAGCCCACGCCGTTGCCGCTGGTCGGCCAGTCGCAACCGGTGATGCGCGAGCCGCTGGCCCAGGCGGCAGGCATGGGGGATGGCGAAGAAGGCGGCCCGGCCGGCAACACCGCATTGCAGCCTGGCAACCCGCCGACCGTGACCACCACCGCGCCGCCTCAGGGCGTACCGGCCGGCCCGGCGCCGACCCAGGCACTGCCGACCACCAGCGCGCCCACCCAGCCGGTCGCGGTTGCACCTGCGCAGAAGCCTGTCGCCACCCAGCCGGCCAAGCCGGTTGCGCCTGCCAAGCCGGCCCCGGCACCGACCCAGGTCGCCAGCGCCAAGCCGGCCGCCGGTGGTGTCGGTAACAGTAGCTGGTACGCTGGCCAGAAACCGGGCAACTACGTGGTACAGATCCTCGGTACCAGCTCCGAAGCGTCGGCCCAGGCCTTCGTCAAGGCCCAGGGTGGCGACTATCGCTACTTCCGCAAAACCCTGCAGGGCAAGCCACTCTACGTGGTCACCTATGGCAATTTCGCCAACCGCGATGCAGCGGTTGCGGCAATCAAGAACTTGCCAGCCAAGGTCCAGGCTGGTAAACCTTGGCCTCGAACCGTCGGCAGCGTCCAACAAGAGCTCGCCGCGGCCCGCTGATACCTGCCGGGCGGCATCACCCCGCCGCCCAGTTGCTGAGCGACTCCTGAACTTCGTCTAGCCTGCTGTGCTCTCGCGCGGCAGGCTTTTCTGTCCCGAACTGCCGGCCACAAGCCTCACTTGCAGTCAGGGCTGAAACGCTTCAGACTCGAGCCAAGCCGCTATCACGGCGCATGGTGCAAAAACATTCAAAAATGCGACATGAATTTTCAATGAAACGTCTTGAAAATTTGTGAGCTTCGCTGTCGCTGTGCAACAATGGTTTCCCATTGCCCACCGCAAAAAGCTGGCATTCGATCGGCGTGGATGGTAAGTGGTTGTACTAAAAAGAGATTTGCCTTGGTTGAGAGGCGAACCTGGTGAGAAAGTGTCTATGAAAACAGGTCTGTACCATCCCGAAGAATTCAAGGACAACTGTGGTTTCGGACTGATTGCCCATATGACGGGCGAGGCGAGCCACCATCTTCTGCAAACCGCCATGCAGGCGCTGACCTGCATGACCCACCGCGGCGGGATCAACGCCGACGGCAAGACCGGCGACGGTTGCGGCCTGCTCATGCAGAAGCCCGACCAGTTCCTGCGTGCCGTTGCCCAGGAACATTTCGCCACCGAACTGCCCGGGCAGTACGCCGTCGGCATGGTGTTCTTCAACCAGGACCCGGTGAAGGCCGAAGCGGCCCGCGCCAACATGGATCGTGAGATTCTCGCGGCCGGCCTGAAGTTGGTTGGCTGGCGCAAGGTGCCGATCGACACTCGCGTGCTCGGCCGCCTGGCCCTGGAGCGCCTGCCGCAGATCGAACAGGTGTTCATCGGTGGCGAAGGCCTGAGCGACCAGGAGTTCGCCATCAAGCTGTTCAGTGCCCGTCGTCGTTCGTCCGTGGCCAACGCCCACGACGCCGACCACTACATCTGCAGCTTCTCGCACAAGACCATCATCTACAAAGGCCTGATGATGCCGGCGGACCTCGCCGCCTTCTATCCCGACCTGGGTGACGAGCGCCTGAAGACCGCGATCTGCGTGTTCCACCAGCGCTTCTCCACCAACACCCTGCCGAAGTGGCCGCTGGCGCAGCCGTTCCGCTTCCTCGCCCACAACGGCGAGATCAACACCATCACCGGCAACCGCAACTGGGCCATGGCCCGTCGCACCAAGTTCGCCAACGACCTGATTCCCGACCTCGAGGCACTCGGCCCACTGGTCAACCGCGTCGGCTCCGACTCTTCGAGCATGGACAACATGCTCGAGCTGATGGTCACCGGCGGCATCGACCTGTTCCGGGGCGTGCGCATGCTGGTGCCGCCGGCCTGGCAGAACGTCGAGACCATGGACGCCGACCTGCGTGCGTTCTACGAATACAACTCCATGCACATGGAGCCCTGGGACGGCCCGGCCGGCATCGTCATGACCGAAGGCCGCCACGCAGTCTGCCTGCTCGACCGCAACGGCCTGCGCCCGGCACGCTGGGTCACCACCCGCAATGGCTACATCACCCTGGCCTCGGAAATCGGCGTGTGGGACTACAAGCCCGAGGACGTCCTGGCCAAGGGCCGTGTCGGCCCGGGCCAGATCTTCGCCGTGGACACCGAGACCGGCCAGATCCTCGATACCGACGCCATCGACAACCGTCTCAAGTCGCGCCACCCCTACAAGCGCTGGCTGCGCCAGCACGCCTTGCGCATCCAGGCGACCCTGAGCGACGACCAGGGCGTGGCCAGCTACGACGCCGACCAGCTCAAGCAGTACATGAAAATGTTCCAGGTCACCTTCGAAGAGCGTGACCAGGTCCTGCGTCCGCTTGGCGAGCAGGGCCAGGAAGCGGTCGGCTCCATGGGCGACGACACGCCGATGGCCGTGCTGTCCCAGCGCGTGCGTTCGCCGTACGACTTCTTCCGCCAGCAGTTCGCCCAGGTGACCAACCCACCGATCGACCCGCTGCGTGAAGCGATCGTCATGTCCCTGGAGATCTGCCTGGGCGCCGAGCGCAACATCTTCCAGGAGTCCCCCGAGCACGCCTCGCGGGTGATCCTCAGCTCGCCGGTCATCTCGCCCGCCAAGTGGCGCTCGCTGATGAACCTGGAGCGCGAAGGCTTCGAGCGCCAGCTGATCGACCTCAACTATGAAGAGAGCGTCGGCCTGGAAGCGGCCATCCGCAACATCGCCGACCAGGCCGAAGAGGCCGTGCGCGCCGGCAAGACCCAGCTGGTGCTGAGCGACCGCTACATCGCCCCGGGCAAGCTGCCGGTGCATGCCTCCCTGGCCGTCGGTGCGGTGCACCACCGCCTGACCGAGCAGGGCCTGCGCTGCGACAGCAACATCCTGGTGGAAACCGCCACCGCCCGCGACCCGCACCACTTCGCCGTGCTGCTGGGCTTCGGTGCCTCGGCTGTCTACCCGTACCTGTCCTACGAAGTGCTGGCCGACCTGATCCGCACCGGCGAGGTGCTGGGCGACCTGGACGAAGTGTTCAAGTACTACCGCAAGGGCATCTCCAAGGGCCTGTTGAAGATCCTGTCGAAGATGGGCATCTCGACCATCGCCTCCTACCGCGGCGCCCAGCTGTTCGAAGCCGTGGGCCTGGCCGAGGAAGTGGTCGACCTCAGTTTCAAGGGTGTGTCCAGCCGCATCAAGGGCGCGCGTTTCGTCGACCTGGAAAACGACCAGAAGCTGCTCGCCGCCGAAGCCTGGAGCGCGCGCAAGCCGATCCAGCAGGGTGGCCTGCTCAAGTTCGTCCACGGCGGCGAGTACCACGCCTACAATCCGGACGTGGTCAACACCCTGCAGGCCGCCGTGCAGAAGGGCGACTACGCCAAGTTCAAGGAATACACCACGCTGGTCGACCAGCGTCCGGTGTCGATGATCCGCGACCTGTTGAACGTGAAGGTGGCCGAGCAGCCGCTGGCTCTGGAGCAGGTCGAGCCGCTGGAGGACATCCTCAAGCGCTTCGACTCCGCCGGTATTTCCCTCGGCGCCCTGTCGCCGGAAGCCCATGAGGCCCTGGCCGAGGCGATGAACCGCCTGGGTGCCCGCTCCAACTCCGGTGAGGGCGGCGAGGACCCGGCGCGCTACGGCACCATCAAGAGCTCGAAGATCAAGCAGGTGGCCACCGGCCGCTTCGGCGTCACCCCGGAATACCTGGTCAACGCCGAAGTGCTGCAGATCAAGGTGGCCCAGGGCGCCAAGCCTGGCGAGGGCGGCCAGCTGCCAGGCGGCAAGGTCAACGGCCTGATTGCTCGCCTGCGCTATGCGGTGCCGGGCGTGACCCTGATCTCGCCACCGCCGCACCATGACATCTACTCGATCGAAGACCTGGCCCAGCTGATCTACGACCTCAAGCAGGTCAACCCGCAGGCGCTGGTGTCGGTCAAGCTGGTGGCCGAGGCCGGCGTCGGCACCATCGCCGCTGGCGTGGCCAAGGCCTATGCCGACCTGATCACCATTTCCGGCTACGACGGCGGTACCGGCGCTTCGCCGCTGACCTCGATCAAGTACGCCGGCGCGCCCTGGGAGCTGGGCCTGGCCGAGACTCACCAGACCCTGCGCGGCAACGACCTGCGCGGCAAGGTGCGGGTACAGACCGACGGCGGCCTGAAGACCGGCCTGGACGTGATCAAGGCCGCGATCCTCGGCGCCGAAAGCTTCGGCTTCGGCACCGCGCCGATGATCGCCCTGGGCTGCAAGTACCTGCGCATCTGCCACCTGAACAACTGCGCCACCGGCGTGGCCACCCAGAACGACAAGCTGCGCAAGGATCACTACATCGGTACCGTCGACATGGTGGTGAACTTCTTCACCTTCATCGCCGAGGAGACCCGCGAGTGGCTGGCCAAGCTGGGCGTGCGCAGCCTCGGCGAGCTGATCGGCCGCACCGACCTGCTCGAAGTGCTGCCGGGCGACACCGAGCGCCAGCAGTACCTGGACCTGTCGCCGCTGTTGGGCAGCTCGCACATCCCGGCCGACAAGCCGCAGTTCTGCGAAGTCGACAAGAACCCGCCGTTCGACAAGGGCGAACTGGCCGAGAAGATGGTCGAGATGGCCCTGCCGGCGATCCGCGACCTGTCCGGTGGCGAGTTCGAGCTCGACATCTGCAACTGCGACCGCTCCATCGGCGCGCGCATCTCCGGCGAGATCGCCCGCTTGCACGGCAACCAGGGCATGGCCGGGGCGCCGATCACCTTCCGCTTCAAGGGCACCGCGGGGCAGAGCTTCGGCGTGTGGAACGCCGGTGGCCTGAACCTGCACCTGGAAGGCGACGCCAACGACTATGTCGGCAAAGGCATGACCGGCGGCAAGCTGACCATCGTGCCGCCTGCCGGCAGCCCGTTCGAAACCCAGCACAGCGCCATCGTCGGCAACACCTGCCTGTACGGTGCCACCGGCGGCAAGCTGTTCGCTGCCGGTACCGCGGGCGAGCGCTTCGCTGTGCGTAACTCCGGCGCCCACGCTGTGGTCGAGGGCACCGGCGATCACTGTTGTGAATACATGACCGGCGGCTTTGTCTGCGTCCTGGGCAAGACCGGTTACAACTTCGGTTCTGGCATGACTGGCGGCTTTGCCTACGTGCTCGACATGGACAATACCTTCGTCGACAAGCTCAACCACGAGCTGGTGGAAATCCAGCGTATCAGTGGCGAAGCGATGGAGGCCTACCGCAGCCACCTGGCGCGGGTCCTTGCCGAATACGTGGAAGAGACCGGCAGCGAGTGGGGGCGTGAGCTCTCGGAGAACCTGGACGACTACGTGCGGCGCTTCTGGCTGGTCAAGCCGAAGGCGGCCAACCTGAAGCAACTGCTGTCCAGCACCCGTGCCAACCCGCAGTAACAACAGCTGCAAGTGGCAAGCCTCACGCTGCACGCAAAAGCAGTACGAGGTTTGCCCGGCTTAAGTGATCGTCTTGCGGCTTGCAGCGTGTAGCTTGCGGCTGCTGTTAAGAGGTTTTGAAAAATGGCTGAACGTCTGAACAACGACTTCCAGTTCATCGAGGTGGGGCGCAAGGACCCGAAGAAGAAGCTGCTGCGCCAGCGCAAGAAGGAGTTCGTCGAGATCTACGAACCCTTCAAGCCGCAGCAGTCCGTGGAGCAGGCGCACCGCTGCCTGGGCTGCGGTAACCCGTACTGCGAATGGAAGTGCCCGGTGCACAACTTCATCCCCAACTGGTTGAAGCTGGTTTCCGAAGGCAACATCCTGGCCGCGGCGGAGCTGTCGCACCAGACCAACACCCTGCCGGAAGTGTGTGGCCGGGTCTGCCCGCAGGACCGCCTGTGCGAGGGTGCCTGCACCCTGAACGACGGTTTCGGCGCGGTGACCATCGGTTCGGTGGAGAAGTACATCACCGACACCGCCTTCGCCATGGGCTGGCGCCCGGACATGTCCAAGGTCAAGCCAACCGGCAAGCGTGTCGCGATCATCGGCGCGGGCCCGGCGGGCCTGGGCTGTGCCGACGTGCTGGTGCGCGCCGGGGTGACCCCGGTGGTGTTCGACCGTAACCCGGAGATCGGCGGCCTGCTGACCTTCGGCATCCCCGAGTTCAAGCTGGAGAAGACCGTGCTGGCCAACCGCCGCGAAGTCTTCGGCGGCATGGGCATCGAGTTCCGCCTGAACACCGAGGTGGGCAAGGACGTCACCATGGAGCAACTGCTCGCCGAGTACGATGCAGTGTTCATGGGCATGGGTACCTACACCTACATGAAGGGCGGTTTCCCGGGCGAGGACCTGCCGGGCGTGCACGACGCGCTGGACTTCTTGATCGCCAACGTCAACCGCAACCTGGGCTTCGAGAAGTCGCCGGAAGATTTCGTCGACATGCAGGGCAAGAAGGTGGTGGTACTCGGCGGTGGCGACACCGCGATGGACTGCAACCGCACCTCGATCCGCCAGGGCGCCAAGTCGGTCACCTGCGCCTATCGCCGTGACGAGGCCAACATGCCGGGCTCGCGCCGCGAGGTGAAGAACGCCAAGGAAGAGGGCGTGAAGTTCCTCTACAACCGCCAGCCCATCGCCATCGTCGGCGAGGACAAGGTCGAAGGCGTCAAGGTGGTCGAGACCCGCCTGGGCGAGCCGGACGCCCGTGGCCGCCGCAGCCCCGAGCCGATCCCCGGCTCCGAGGAGATCCTGCCGGCCGATGCCGTGGTCATCGCCTTCGGCTTCCGCCCGAGCCCGGCGCCGTGGTTCGAGCAGTTCGGCATCCAGACCGACAACCAGGGCCGCGTGGTGGCGCCGGAGAAGGGCAAGTTCAAGCACCAGACCAGCAACCCGAAGGTGTTCGCCGGTGGCGACATGGTGCGCGGGTCGGACCTGGTGGTGACGGCGATCTTCGAAGGGCGTACCGCCGCTGAAGGTATCCTGGACTACCTCGAAGTCTGATCGATCCTAGGGGACGCAACGCGGCCCCTAGGATTGTTCAACCCAGATTGGCCGTGCTCTTGTATACAAAAATGCTTGATCCACGGCATCCAATAGACAAAACGCATGGTCCTGGCCGTGCCTTTTGTGCTGGCCTCTGAGAAAATGCCCGCACTTTTTTGCTGGATGCCGACATGACTGCCCTGAAGAACGATCGTTTCCTGCGTGCACTGCTCAAGCAACCCGTAGATGTCACCCCCGTCTGGATGATGCGCCAGGCCGGCCGCTACCTCCCGGAATACCGCGCCAGCCGCGCCAAGGCCGGGGACTTCATGAGCCTGTGCATGAACCCGCAGTTCGCCTGCGAGGTCACCTTGCAGCCGCTGGACCGCTACCCGCTGGATGCGGCGATCCTCTTCTCGGACATCCTCACCATCCCCGACGCCATGGGCCAGGGCCTGTACTTCGAAACCGGCGAAGGCCCGCGCTTCAAGAAGGTCATCAGTACGCCGGCCGACATCGAGGCGCTGCCGATCCCTGATCCGCAGAAGGACCTGGGCTACGTCATGGATGCGGTCAGCACCATCCGCCGCGAGCTGAATGGCCGCGTGCCGCTGATCGGCTTCTCCGGCAGCCCCTGGACCCTGGCCACCTACATGGTCGAAGGCGGTTCTTCCAAGGACTTCCGCAAGACCAAGGCGATGCTCTACGACAACCCCGAGGCCCTGCACCTGCTGCTGGACAAGCTGGCCCAGTCGGTCACCAGCTACCTCAACGGCCAGATCCAGGCCGGTGCCCAGGCCGTGCAGATCTTCGACACCTGGGGTGGCAACCTGTCGGCGGCGGCCTACCAAGCATTTTCCCTGGCCTACATGCGCAAGATCGTCAGTGGCCTGATCCGTGAGCACGAAGGCCGCAAGGTGCCGGTGATCCTGTTCACCAAGAACGGCGGCCTGTGGCTGGAAAGCATCGCCGAAGCTGGTGCCGATGCCTTGGGCCTGGACTGGACCTGCGAGATCGGCGATGCCCGTCGCCGGGTCGGCGACAAGGTCGCCCTGCAGGGCAACATGGACCCGACCGTGCTGTACGCCAGGCCCGAAGCGATCCGCAAGGAAGTGGCGCGGATCCTGGAAAGCTACGGCCACGGCAGCGGCCATGTATTCAACCTAGGCCATGGCATCACGCCAGAGGTCGATCCGGAGCACGCCGGCGTGTTCATCAACGCCGTGCACGAGTTGTCGGCGCGCTATCACGCATGACTTGGGCCGGGGCCGCACAGCGGCCCCGAGCTGTCGCATTAAGTTTCAATTCAGTGATCGTCGCTAATCTGGTCCCATCGAAACCGAAACAGGACCCGATTCCCATGAAAACCCGTTACCTTGCCCTGATCCTCGCCCCGCTGCTGAGCACCACCGCCCTGGCCGCCGGTTACACCGGCCCGGGTGCCCAGCCGGTGACCACCGTTGCCGCCGCCAACGATGCCGCTGACGACACCCCGGTGGTGCTGCAGGGGTTCGTGACCAAGAAGATCAACAACGACGACAAGTACGAGTTCAAGGACAGCACCGGCACCATCACCGTTGAGATCGACGACGAAGACCTGCCGTCGACGCCGTTCGACGAGAAGACCAAGGTCAAGCTGACGGGCGAGGTGGAAAAGCATCTGATGAGCCGCGAGGTGGATGTGGATATCGTCGAGATCGTCAACTGATCGCGCAAAAGGGGCCACTTCGCGCCCCATTCGCGGGCAAGCCCGCTCCCACACGGCCTTGCGAATCACATCATTTGTGATCGACGCGGACCCTGTGGGAGCGGGCTTGCCCGCGAATGGGCTGCGAAGCAGCCCCCTTGCTCAGGCCGTCTTGGCCGGCAAGCGACTCAGGTGCAACGCCACCAGTAGCGCCACCGCCAGCAAGCTGCCGATGAACAGCCCGATCCCGTTCCACCCGGCCTGGTGCCAGAACACCCCGCCCGCCGTCCCGGCAACGCTCGACCCGGCGTAATAGCAGAACAGGTACAGCGAAGATGCCTGCCCCTTGGCCTTCAAGGCCCGGCGGCCAATCCAGCTGCTGGCCACCGAATGGGCGCCGAAGAAGCCGAAGGTGAACACCAGCATGCCGAGGATCACCATCGCCAGCGGGCTGGCCAGGGTCATCAGCAGCCCACCCGCCATCACCACGATACTGGCCCAGAAGACCTTGCGCCGGCCTAGCCGGTCGGCCAGGGCGCCCACCTGGGCGGAACTGTAGATACCCGACAGGTAGACCACCGAAAGCAGGCCGACCAGCGCCTGGTTCATGTGGTAAGGCTCGGCGAGCAGGCGATAGCCGATGTAGTTGAACAGGGTGACGAAGGCCCCCATCAGCAAGAACGCCTCGAGGAACAGCCAGGGCAGGCCGGCATCGCGCAGGTGCACGACGAAGCCATCCAGCAGGCTGCGCGGGTTCAGCGCCTGGGGGCGGAAGTTGCGTGACTCGGGCAGCACCTTCCAGAACACCAGCGCCGCCACCAGGGCCAGGCCGCCGATGGTCAGCATCGCCGTGTGCCAGCTGACGAAGTCGATCAACACGCCGGTGATCAACCGCCCGCTCATGCCGCCGATGGCATTGCCGCCGATGTACAGCCCCATGGCCAGGCCGATGTGTTGCGGGTGGATCTCTTCGCTCAGGTAGGTCATCGCCACCGCCGCCAGGCCGCTCAGGGCCAGCCCCACCAGCGCGCGGGTCGCCAGCACCCCTTCCCAGGTCGGCATCACCGCGCTGGCCAGGGTCGCCAGGGCGGCGCAGAGCAGGGCGCAGACCATCACCGGCTTGCGCCCGATACGGTCGGAGATCGGCCCGGTGACCAGCAGGCCGAAGGCCAGCGTGGCGGTGGACACCGATAGCACCAGGCTGCTCTGCGCCGCATTGATGGCGAATTCCTGCGACAACAGCGGCATCATCGGCTGCACGCAGTAGAGCAGGGCGAAGGTGGCGAAACCGCCGCTGAACAGGGCCAACACGGTCTTCATGAAGGCCGGGGTGCCTTTCTCGATCCAGGTGTCGTCCAGCGCGGGCGTGGCGGGTTCAGGTTCGGCGGGGAGCGGGGCTACGGCTGTTTTCACGATCGGGGTACCTCGGGCGCGCAGGCCGGTATTGCGATGGAAAAAGCATATAGCTGGCTAATGATTAGATCCAATATATTATTCGACCTATTTAAGACGTTTGGCGACTTGTCTGGAGTCGATCATGGAGCTGCGCCATCTACGCTATTTCATCGCCGTGGCCGAGGAGCTGCATTTCGGCCGGGCCGCCCAGCAACTGGGCATCTCGCAGCCGCCGCTGAGCCAGCAGATCCTGGCGTTGGAGCAGGAGCTGGGCGCGCGGTTGTTCGAGCGTACCAACCGTCGGGTCGAGCTGAGCGAAGCGGGGCGGCTGTTCCTCGAGGAGGCCCGCCAGGTCCTGGCCCAGGTGGAAAGGGCCGCCGACGTGGCACGGCGCGCGCAACTGGGTGAGCTGGGCGAGATGAAGATCGGCTTCACCTCCTCGGCGCCCTTCACCTCGAAGATCCCCAAGGCCATCCATGCCTTCCGCCAGCGCTTTGCGGCGGTGCACCTGAACCTCAAGGAAATGAGCAGCCGCGAAGTGGCGGATGCGGTATTCGACGAGTCCATCGAGGTCGGGCTGATGCGCCCCATGCCCTTGCCAGATGGCTTGGTGGCCACCGAGCTGTTTCGCGAGCCGCTGGTGGCGGTGCTCAACGCCTCGCATCCGCTGGCTGTGAGCCGCGAGCAGGGGGTGTACATGGCCGACTTGGCGCCTGAACCGTTCGTGTTTTTCCCGCGCAGCTATGGCAGCGGGCTGCATGCGCAGTTGCTGAGCCTGGCGCGGCAGGCCGGCTTCAGCCCGCATTTCGCCCAGGAGGCGGGCGAGGCGATGACCATCATCGGCCTGGTATCGGCGGGGCTGGGGGTGTCGGTGTTGCCGGCGTCGTTCCAGCGTATGCGCATCGAAGGGGTGGTGTATCGGCTGCTGCTGGACGAGGAGGCAACGACGGCGGTGTGGCTGGTGCAGCGCAGTGGCGCGGGCTCAGCGATGGCCAAGGCCTTTGCCGAATTGCTCACCGGCACAGGCTTTCAGTAGCCAGCGTGCCGGTGATCGACGCGGGTCTGGGTCAGTCGACGCGAGCCAGGTCGCCCTTGAGGGCAACGCCAGCGATCACGGCACCGGCATGGCACTCATAGGTCGCAGGGTCCTTGCGCTCGTTCTTCTTGTAGTAGCTGGCGATATTGGTCACGGCGTTGGCATTGGCCTTGCGCGCGGCGTCCTGCAAGGTCAGCAGCGCTGACTGCAATGCCCACTCACAGGCCGCCTCGTCGCTCTTGTTGAACGCGTTGGTCTTTTTGTTGGTGACTGCATTGGGGCTGATCACCTTGACCTTTCCACGTGGCTGCACGCCGGCCAGGTAGAACTTCACCGAACCATCGAGCTTCTTCTCGGCCAGCATTTGCTGCACGACCTTCTCGAACGGCAGGTATAGCGCCGTGTCACGGGCCTGGCTGAGGCCGGGCAGGGCACAGAGCAACAGGGCGGTGGTGGCGGTCCAGGTCTTCAGACGCATGGGATCGTTCCTCGATCAGTTGTGGAGGGTTGCAGTGCCCTGCTGTTGCAGGATGTTCTGGGTGGCCAGAAGGTTCAGCTCGCGCAGGATGCTGCGGTCGAGGTTGTAGACCCAGCGGTTGTAGTTGCGGTGGATCTTGCCGTTCTTGTAGCCCAGCTCGCGGCTGTCGCGGTAGGCGATGCGGAACTGGCTGGTGCTGTAGTGGATATCCACCGCGGCGAAGAAGGTGTTGCGTACGGTGATGTCGGCCTGGATCAGGTTGGGGCCGACGTTGCGTGCGGTCCAGCCTCGATCGGCGATGGCCTTGAGGATCGCCAGCTGCACCTGTGCCTGGCTGTAGCCGTGATTGGCGGCCAGTTGTTCCGCCGGGTTCATCACAGGCTTCGAGGTGCAGCCGGTCAGCGCGGTCAACGCCAGGCCCAGGGCCGCGGCGCGGATCAGTGAAGACATTCCTTGCTCTCCAGTAGGGTGGTATTTCAAGGCCAGCGGCGGAAGATCAACGAGGTGTTGACCCCGCCGAAGGCGAAGTTGTTGTTCATGACGTACTCGCGGCTCATGGCGCGGAACTCTCCTTGCAGGTAGTCCAGCTCGCCGCAGCGTGGGTCGATGTGATCGAGGTTGAGGGTGTGCACGTAGCGGTCGCTGTTCATCATCTCGATGCTGAACCACGATTCCAGCGCGCCGCAGGCCCCCAAGGTGTGGCCGAGGAAGCTCTTCTGCGAACTGATCGGCATGCGCGGGCCGAACAGGCTGCTGGTGGCCAGGGTCTCGGCGATGTCACCTTGTTCGGTAGCGGTGCCATGGCCGTTGACGTAGCCGATGGACTCGGGGGCAAGGCCTGCGTCCTCCAACGCCAGCTCCATGGCCCGGCGCATGGTGGCTTGTTCCGGACGGGTAGTGTGCTGACCGTCGGCATTGCTGCCGAAGCCGACGATTTCGGCGTGGATGCGTGCCCCGCGGGCCAAGGCGTGTTCGAGCTCTTCGAGCACCAGCATGCCGCCGCCCTCGCCGATCACCAGGCCGTCGCGGCCACTGTCATAGGGGCGGGGGCTCAGGTGCGGGGTGTCGTTCTTCAGGCTGGTGGCATACAAGGCGTCGAAGACCATGGCCTCGGTGGGGCACAGCTCCTCGGCTCCGCCCGCGAGCATCATCGGCAAGCGACCGTACTTGATCGCTTCGTAGGCATAGCCGATACCCTGGCTGCCGCTGGTGCAGGCGCTGGAGGTCGGGATCAGGCGCCCGGTCAGGCCAAAGAAGATGCTGATGTTGGCCGCAGTGGTGTGCGGCATCATGCGCACATAGGAGTTGGCGTTGAGCCCGTCGGCCACCGAGTTCAGCAGCATGTTGCCGAAGGCCTTGATTTCGTCGGTGCTGCCGGTCGAAGAACCACAGGCCACCCCCATGCGCCCGTCGCGGATGCTCGGGTCGTCGAGCAGGCCGGCATCGGCCAGGGCGCGCTCGGCGGCAGCCACCGCCAGGCGCGAGACGCGGCCCATGCTACGCAATTGCTTGCGGGTCCAGTGGCCAGGCACGTTGAAATCATCGATGGGCCCGGCCAGGCGAGTGTTGAGCTCCTCGAAGCGATCCCACTCGTCCATGCGCCGGATACCGCTGCGCTGGTTGGCGAAATGCCCGGCGATGGTTGCCCAGTCGTTGCCCAGGGCGGTAAGGCCGGCCATGCCGGTGACCACGACGCGGCGCATCAGCACAACCCCCCGTTGACCGCCAATACCTGGCGGGTGATGTAGGCCGCCTCCGGCGACATCAGGAAGTTCACCGCACTTGCTACTTCTTCTGGCGTACCCATGCGCCCGGCCGGGATCATCTTCAGCAGTTCTTCGACCGGTACGTGTTCGTCGAGCATCGCCGTGTCTATCAGCCCGGGAGCGACGCAATTGACGGTGATGCGGCGTTTGCCCAACTCTATCGCCAGGGCCTTGGCGGCGCCGATCAGGCCGGCCTTGGAGGCGCTGTAGTTGACCTGGCCGCGGTTGCCGATCAGCCCCGAGACCGAGGTGATGCAAACGATACGGCCCGGTGCTCGGCGGCGGATCATCGGCATCGTCAGCGGCTGCAGGACGTTGTAGAAACCATCCAGGTTGGTGCGCATGACCTGGTCCCAGTCCTCGTCGGTCAGCGCGGGGAAGGCGCCGTCACGGGTCAGCCCGGCGTTGCATACCACCCCGTAGTAAGCGCCGTGGGTGTCCACGTCGCTTTCCAGGATGGCCCGGCAGGCGGCGCGGTCGGCGACGTCGAACTGCAACACCCGCGCCTGTTGGCCCAGCCCCCGGACTTCGCTGGCGACGGCCTCTGCCTCGGTACGACCGCTGCGGCAGTGCAGAACCAGGTCGAAGCCTGCGCGGGCCAGGCGCAGGGCGATGGCTCGGCCGATGCCCCGGCTCGAACCGGTGACCAGGATGGTATCAGTCATGGGGTGACTCCTCTGGGCCTGCTTCAGCCAGGTAACTGGCCGCTTGCGGCGGGCGATAGACATTCAGGCGGGCCGTGGCGTAGATGCCGGGGGCGCGCAGGTGGCATTCGAACACACCCATGCCGTTCTCGTCTTCCAGTGAGCGCAAGGCGTGGATGTGCAGCTCGGTGCCTGCCGGGAAGTGCTCGACGTCACATTCGTACTTGCGGGTACCGAGCAGGAAACCCAGCGCCACTGGCTGGCCTTGGCGGCGTGCACGGCAACCGGCATAGGCGGCAACGCTCTGTGCCATCAACTCGATGCCGAGCCAGGCTGGCAGGCTGCCGTCGGCACGGTTGAACAGGCCGCCGGGGCGAACGGTGGCGCGGGTGTGTATCTGCTCTTCATCGCAGTTGTCGACCTGGTCGATCAAGATCATGTCGCCGGCGTGAGGCAGCAGCTCGGCCAATGGCCAGGGGATCATGGGACGTCTCCGAGAATCAGGCTGACGTTGTTGCCGCCGAAGGCGAACGAATTGCTCATCAATCGACGTGGGCTTCGCGTGCTCAGGCACTGGCCTGCCCTGGTCAGCGACAGGG
Source organism: Pseudomonas sp. HLMP (assembly GCF_046365545.1). Taxonomy (NCBI): domain Bacteria; kingdom Pseudomonadati; phylum Pseudomonadota; class Gammaproteobacteria; order Pseudomonadales; family Pseudomonadaceae; genus Pseudomonas; species Pseudomonas sp. HLMP. Next base: position 423,346 of record NZ_JBDLLR010000001.1, read on the forward strand.
CCGGCAATTGCGGATCGGCCTGGCCATCCCAGACATGCGGCGCCAGCAGGCCCATCGGGTTGTGCTCGCTCAGGCTCAACCAACAGAATGCCGCCTCCAGTGCGCCCGCGGCGCCAAGGGTGTGGCCTGTCATGGGCTTGCTCGAGGAACACGGCAGTGCGGAACCGAACAGCTCATGCACTGCCAGGCTTTCCATGGCGTCGTTATGGGGGGTGGCGGTGCCATGCAGGTTCAGGTAGTCGATTTGCCCTGGCACGAGGCCAGCATTGTCCAAGGCTTTGCGCATGGTCTGCAAGGCACCTTTGCCGGTTGGGTCCGGCGCCGAGATGTGATGTGCATCGGAGCCGGCCCCCGTGCCGAGCAGGGCGATGGACGGGCCTGCGGGGTTACGTTCGCGAGTCATCAGGAACAGCGCCGCGCCTTCACCGATGTTGATGCCGTTGCGGTTCACCGAGAACGGATTGCAGCGATGGTCGCTGAGCGCTTCCAAGGCGCTGAAGCCGTTGAGGGTCAGGCCGCAGAGGCTGTCGACACCGCCGCACAGAACCGCGTCGCAAAGGCCCAGGTCGAGCAGCCGGCGCGCACTCGACAGGGCACGCCCACTGGACGTGCAGGCCGTGGAAATCACGTAGGCCGGGCCGCTTAGTTGTAGCCAGTCGGCAAGGAAGTTCGCGGGGGCGCTGAGTTCCTGTTGGTCGTAGCGGTAGCGCTCGGGAAAGTGCTGGGTCTTGAGGTACTCGGCAATGCCATCGCTGGCCTCGGCGATGCCCGAGGTGCTGGTGCCCAGAATCACCGCAACCCGACCGGCGCCATGGCGGTCGATGGCCTGGCGGATGGCCGGCTCGATCTGCAGGGCGGCGCTGTACAGCAGTTGGTTGTTGCGGCTGTGCTGCCCTGGCAGGGGGACTGCCGGGAGCTCGCCTGTCACCGCGCCGACCGGTGGGCTGCGCTCGGCGATCCAGCCCTCTTGGGGCTGCATGCCGGAGCAATCTCCCGCGAACAGATGGGCGGCGACTTCGGCTTGGCCACGGCCTAGGGCACAGACCAGGCCCAAGGCATTGAGGTAGGCGGTCATGGCGTATTCTCGCTGGGCAGTGGGCTGATTAGATAGCGCAGGCCTTGGCCGAGGTTCAAGTCGAAGGTGTCGGCCGCCCGATAGGTGACCTGCCAACGGTCGCCCAACCAGCGCAACTCGCCCTGCTGATGTGCTTGCGGATAGAGCTGTGGCAATTGCCCGGACGGTGTCAGGGCGAACAGCACGGCAGCGAACAGTTCGCGGGCTTGCGGGTTGGGTGGCAACAGGCCGTCGGCCTGCCAGTGTTCACCTTCGAGCAGTTGGCGGGCCAGGGGGATGCCTAGCAGGTCGAGCAGCGACCAGCGCAATCGGCCTTCCTCGCGCTGGATCACCAGCAGCCAGTCCTGGCGCTGCCCGGCCTGCTCGCGCTCGACGTGCAATTGCCGCGGCAGATCCAGCTGCGGTAGCTGCGTAGGCAGCGGCGGGCGTGCGGCACAGGCGCCGAGCAGCAGGCACAGGATGATTGCCAGCAGGTACTTCACGGATGCTCCAGGGGCTTGCGTGCCACTACGTTGACCAGGGTCTCTTCTCGTTGGCCAACGGGCGGCGGCTTGCGCAGGCCGAGGCGTTCGAGCAGGCCGAAGTCTTTGGCCCGGCTCCACCACAGGTAGGGGTACGAGATGTTGTGCGAGGCGAATTCGAACCCTTGATCGCGCAGCATCCGCAGGTATTGCTCGGCGCTCTTCTGCACGTGCATGGGGTGACGGAACAACCAGCGAATCACCCAGGTGTCGATGTACGCCTCGGTAGATTCGGCGAATAGCAGGTAACCGCCGGGCTTGAGCACCCGGTAGAACTCGGCCAGGGCTTGTTCCTGTTCCACCAGGTGGTGGAAGGTCTGGTGGCAGAACAGGATGTCGATGCTGGCATCGGCGAACTGCAATCGAGCGCAGTCGCTGCCACGCAGTTCCACGTCGAGTCCCAGGCGTTCTGCCTCCGCCGCGCTGAGCTCGAGGCTGTGCGGGTCGGCATCGGTGCCGAGCAGCCGCGACGGCGCGAACACCTGCTGCAGGTGCTTGAACGATTTGCCCTGGCCACAGCCGGCGTCGAGCAGTACCGGTGCCTGCGGCGGCTCGTCGTCGAACAGGCAGCGCAGGTCGTTGATGGCCACTCGCAGCACATGATGCTGCCAGGTGTGGCTGCGCAGGAACCAGAAGCCGAAGCGGGTCTCTTCGACGTAGGTGTCGCTGAGGAACGGTTGCTGGCTCATGCCGGCGCCCTCGCGCACAGTTCGGCCAAGGTCTGCAGGCGGCGCCTGGGCTCGACGACGAACGGATTGCGCAGGTCCCAGGCATAGCCGGCGAGGATCGAACTGATCATGGCGCGGATCTCAGGTGAGCTGCCGGGGTGGTGGATCACGTCCTGGAAGCTGCCGTCGTACCAGCCTTCGACATAGGCGCGGAAGGTATCGATGCCACGCTTGAGCGGTTCGGCGAAGTCCCGCTGCCAGTCCACCGCCTCGCCTTGCAGCTGGCGGTGCAGTAGGCCGGCGGCCATGCTGGCCGAACGCATGGCAATGGTCACGCCCGAGGAAAACACCGGGTCGAGGAACTCGGCGGCATTGCCCAGCAGCGCGAAGCCCTTGCCGTGCAGGGCCTTGACGTTGGCCGAGTAGCCGCCGATGGCGCGCGCCGGGGTGTCCCAGACGGCGTTGGCCAGCACCTTGGACAGGCTGGGGGCCTGGGCCACGAAGTGCTTGAGGCAGGCGTCCAGGTCGCCGGGCGCGTCGGCGAAGCGCTCGGTAGCGGCAACGACCCCTAGCGAGGTGCGGCCATCGCTGAACGGGATGGTCCAGAACCAGATGTCGCGGTGTTCGGGGTGGGTGGTGATGAGGATCTTGTCGCGGTCGAAGCCTGGGTGGTCGATGCGGTCCTCGATATGGGTGAACACGGCCTGGCGCACTGGGAAGTTCGACGGCGCCTCCAGGTCGAGCAGCCGTGGCAGCACACGGCCATAGCCGCTCGCGTCGAGCACGAAGCTGGCATGCACGGGGTACTCGCTGCCGTCGGCACGGCGTACCTGCAGGTACGGTCGTTCCCCATCCATATCGGCGCTGACGATTTCATGCTCGTAGCGGATTTCCACGCCTTGCGCTTCGGCCTGGTCGGCCAGCAGTTGGTCGAAGCGTGCCCGCTGTACCTGGAAGGTGGTCGGCCGGCCTTTGCTGAAGGTCTGGCCAAAGTCGAAGTCGGTGTACGCCTCACCCCAGGCGAAGGCAGCGCCGTTTTTCAGTTGGAAACCTGCCGCCTGGAGGGCATCGAGCATGCCGGCCTCCTCGACGAAGTCGATGCAGTGCGACAACAGGCTTTCGCCGATCGAGAAGCGCGGAAACCGCTGGCGCTCGAGGACCAGCACGTCGTGCCCCCGACGTTTGAGCAGGGTGGCGGCGATAGCACCGGATGGGCCGGCGCCAATCACCACCACGGGGTGATGTTGCAGTTCAGGGTTCGGCATGAGGCCTCCTTGCCGGTGGAGCAGTTGTCAGGCTGGCGATTGAGGGCAACCCGAGACGCGTGCCGAGCGTGCTGGCCGGCGCATGCATCGCCAGGGCCGGTGCCCATGACAGAAGGCGGGTCATGGCGACGTGTGCGCTCCATCGCGAGGGGCAGCCCAGGGGGCCAGCAGGAAGCTGAAGACCAGGCCCAGGCTTACTGCCAGGCCGAAGTTGCTCACTGCTGGCGTGCTCGACAAGGCCAGCAGGCCGAACGACAGCCAGGTGGTGAGTGCCGCCAGCAGGATACCCAGCAGACTCACGGCACCGCCGCCGATGCGCTCATGCATCAGGATCGCGTAGTCGACGCTGATCGCCGTTACCAGCAGCAGGCCGAACAGGCTGAACAGGGTCAGTGGCTGACCGAGCCAGCCGAGGCTGGCCAGGCTGCACAGGGCTGCCAGAAGTGGCAGGGCCACGATGCGCAGGGCGCCGCGAAGGCCGAAGGGCAGGGCCAGTAGCACCAGGATCAGGGCGCAGGACAGCAGCTTGAGTTCGGCGGCGCTGACCTGGGTGGCCGCGAATACCTGGTTCAGCTCACCCAGCCGGTCTATCAGTTGCACCCCGGCCAGTTCAGCGGTGTGCAGGCGCAGCAGGGCGGCATCGCCCAGGCCCTGCAAGCTGACGATGGCGGCCACGCCCGTACCGTCCTGGCCCAGCCACAACGGCCGCCAGGCTTCGCCCAGGGGGCCGGCGAGCACGTGGTCGATGGTCTGCACGGGTAGCTGCAACAATTGTGCTTGCTCGGCGACCAGGGCCGCTTCTGGCACGCCCAGGGCCACGAGCGGTTGCCAGTGCGCGCCGAGGGCTCCCAGGGCCTGGCGTGCCTGCGCTTGTTCAGCGGGGCTGGCGACGATCTGGCTGAGGCTCATGTAGCCCTTGAGCTCGCCCTGCGCCACCCATTCGTCGAGCTTGCTGGACAGCGCCTCCAAACGATCGAGCAACGCTTGCTGGTCGGCGCCGCGCACCAGATAGAACTGGCTGGTCGGCTGGTAGCCTGTGATGCGCGCCACTGCCTGGGCTTCTTCGAGCAACTGGGGTGGGCTGCCGACCCATTGACGGATATCGTTGCGGCTGTTCAGGTGCCACAGGCCGGTGGCACAGAACAGGGCTAGCAGGACCAGCAGCGCACTGCTTGGCACCCTGCGCAGCAGGCGTTCGCGCCAATCGGTGAGCGTTTCGGCGATGCGCAGTGGCCACTGCGCCGGCTGCAGCTCGACCTTCCCCAGCAGGGCAGGCAGCAGGCACACCGCGCTCAGGTAGGCGCCGACCAGGCCTGCGGCGGAGAAGGCGGCGATCTGGGTCAGTGCCGGGAAGGGCGTGAAAGCCAAGGCCAGGTAGCCGATGCAACTGGTCGCCAGGCTCAGGCTCATGCCCGGCAGGGTCAGGCGTACGGCTGGCCAACTGCGCCAAGGCGTCAGGCTCCAGCTCTTGGACAAGTAGTGCAGGGGATAATCCACCGCCACGCCGATCAGGCTGGAGCCCAGCACCAGGGTCATGACGTGCATCTGGCCGAACAGCATCACGCAGACCACCGAGCCGAACAGCATGCCCACCAGGACCGGGACAAACGCCAGCAACACCCGCCAGCGCTTGAACGCCAGCAGCAACAGCAGCAGGATGCCGAGGGTGGCGCCACCACCGACCCAGGTGATCTCGCGGCTGGCCTGTCGTTGGCCAGCGGCGGCATGCAGCAGGCCGCTGGCTGCCAGGAGATGGGCGCCCTGCTGGTCGGCCTGGGTGCGGCTGCTGGCGAGCAGGTCGGCCACCTGCAAGGGCAGGTGCATGTCGAAGGCATCGGCGTAGGTACGTGCGCGCAGCAGTACCCAATGCTTGCCCACGGCCTTGGCGATCAGGGCGCCACTGGCGGTGTCCAGCTCGACGTTGGCAGGTTTGGGCTGGCTGGCCTGGATACGCCCGGTCAGGCCCAGCCAGTCGTCTTGGCTGGACACCAGGCTGAAGCCGGCGAAGGGGTCGAACAGGTTGTGCACACGCTGCTCGACGAATGCGTCGGGATCCTTGCGCAGTTGCTGGCGATCCGTGGCCGAAAGCATGGCCAGGCGCCCTTGCAGCAGTTGTTCGCGTACGGCGGCGAGGTCGGTCTGCAGGCTCCACTGCACCTTCTCGAACAGCCCGCTGGCCTGCCATTGTCCAGCCAGACGCTCGGTCATGGCGAGCGCCTGCTGGCGGTCGGGGTGACCGACCAGCACCAGCAATTCGCGGTTCAGCGGCTCTTGCATGCGCTGTTCGGCGCGCTTGACCAGCGGGTCTTGGCTCGCGCCGGGGACCAGGGTCATCAGATCGGCCGACAGCGGTGCCCCCCGGTGCCATTGCCAGCCGACGACGGCGAGCATGACCAGCAACAAGGCCAGGAACAGGCGGGGCAACAGGCGTTCAGTCGGCAAAATCACGGCGCTCCGGGTCGTCCAGGGTGGCCGCGCCGCTGCTTTGGGGCATGCGCAGAACGGTCCTGTCGCCTTGGGTTTCGTTCAGTTCGATGCGCTCAACGAAGCGCCCACCGGTGATGTCGATATGCTTGAAGACCTGCTTGAGCAGTAGCGAACGAGGTGTCAGGCGCAGTTGCCAGTGCTGCGCGTCGCCCGACAGGCTCAGCTTGAAGTCACGTTGCAGGCCGCTGCTGTCGCCTTGCAGCACGGCGAAGAACAGGCGGTTTTGTTCGGCGGCGGCACTGCGGCTGGGCAAGGCTTGCCAGCCCTCCGGGGTACGCCGGGCGATGCCGCTGGCGTCGATACGGTAGTCCTGGCGCAGGGGCGCTTGCAGCTGCCACAGCAGGCCATGGTCGCGGGCGAGGACGAAGCGGCCTTCGCTCAGCAGCGGTTGCGGCAGGGCACGCAGGTGTTTTTCCTGGATGAATGGCCCCTTGACCACCGCCGTGTCGCCCAGGTGTTTCTGCAGATCGTCCAAGCCGAAGGCCTGGGCCGAGGTGCTGGCGGCCAGTAGGGCGAGCGTGGCGAGCAGGTGCGCGAGGCGCTTCATGACAATACCTTCTGCACCGCGTCGAGCATGACCTGCGGTGACGCCAGTTGCATTTCCCCGCTGTCGATATGCACCGCGACCTGCACCGTACTGGCGCGGGTCATGCGCTCGCCTGTGGCGGCATCGCTGATCAGGTAGTGGATCTTCAAGCGATTTTCCCACTCCACCAGGCTGGCCCGCACCTTCAGGTGCTGGCCGAAGGTGGCGCCACGGATGTAGCGCAGCTGCAGGTCGATCACCGGCCAGGCATAGCCGCTGGCCTGCATCTGCAGGTAGTTGTGCTCGAGACGATCGAGCAGTGCGCAACGGGCTATCTCCAGGTACTTGACGTAGTGGCCGTGCCAGACGATATGCATGCTGTCGACGTCGAAGAAGGGGACGACGATCTCGCTGTCGACATGGAAGACGCCGGGGCTACGCATGCAACCTCCAGTGGCGCTCGCCGATACGTTCGAGGCACAGGCGCAGGTCGCTTTCCAGGGCTCGGTCTTCGATGACCGGGGCGAAGTCTTCCAGCAGGGCCTCATGCATGCGTGCCAGGGCCGGCGGCAATGGCCGCGCAGCGGCTTGGCGGGCACGCAGCCAGACACCTTGGTTGGCTGCCAGCAGGGTCGCGGCGGCGACTTGCTCGGTCAGTTCCAATACGCGCAGGGCGTCGCGCGCGGCAATGGTGCCCATGCTCACCTTGTCCTGGTTGTGGCATTCGGTGGAGCGGGAGAAGACGCTGGCCGGCATGGTCTGCTTGAGGGCTTCGGCCGTCCAGGCGCTGGCGCCGATCTGCACGGCCTTGAAACCGTGGTTGATCATCGCCCGGTCGGCTTCGGCGCCGGAGAGGTTGCTCGGCAGGCCGTGGTTGTAGCGCACGTCTACCAGCAGCGCGAGCTGGCGGTCGAGCAGGTCGGCGACATTGGCGACCAGGGTCTTCAGGCTGTCCATGGCGAAGGCGATATGGCCGCCATAGAAGTGCCCGCCGTGCAGCACACGCTCGGCTTCGCCATCGATGATCGGATTGTCGTTGGCGCTGTTCAACTCGGTCTCGATGAAGTCTCGCAGCCAGCCCAGGCTATCGGCCAACACCCCTAGTACATGGGGAGCGCAGCGCAGCGAGTAACGGTCTTGCAAGCGGTGCAGCGGCGGCAGCGGGGCGTCGAGGGCGAGATCCTGGCGTAGCCAGGCGGCGACCTGGGCCTGGCCAGGGTGCGGTTTGGCGGCGAACAGGCGCTCGTCGAAGTGCTCGGGGTTGCCCTGCAGACCTATGACGTTGAGTGCGGTGATGCGCGTGGCCAGGTGCAGCAGGTAGTCGGCGCGGGCATAGGCCAGGCAGGCCAGGCCCGTCATCACCGCGGTGCCGTTCATCAGTGCCAGGGCTTCCTTGGGCCGCAGCACCAGCGGTTGCCAGCCCAATTCACGGTGTACGTCCGCGCTGCTACGGCGCTCGCCCTGGTAGAGCACCTCGCGTTCGCCGGACAGTGCGGCGGCGACGTACGACAGCGGGGTCAGGTCGCCGCTGGCGCCCACCGAGCCCTCTTCCGGGATCAGCGGCAGGATGTCGTGTTCGAGAAACGCCCGCAGGCGCTCCAGCAATGCCAGGCGCACGCCCGACACGCCATGACTGAGCGAGCGTAGGCGGGCGGCGAGCACCGCGCGAGTGGCGATGGGGCCGAGCAGCTTGCCCAGGCCACAGCCATGGAAGGTGTACAGGTGTCGGGGCAGCGCTTCCACGTGCTCCAGCGGTACGGCCACCACGCAAGAGTCGCCATAGCCGGTGGTCACGCCATAGATCACCCCTTCCTTGTCGAGCAAGGTGTCGAGAAAGCGTGCGCCGCGGTCGATGCGCTCGCGATAGGCAGGGTCGTCCTGCAGGCGCGCCGGGGCCCGGCGCTCGGCCAGGGCCAGGACATCCTCGATCGCGAGCGGCGACTCGCCGAAGGTTACAGGCTCATGCGGATGCATCGTCATCGGTCTTCCAGAAGGGGTAGAAATTGAACCATTGCAGGGGGGCCTGGCAGCAGTAATGGCCGAGACGATCGGCGTAGCGCACGGCCCATTCGGCGATCACCTGCTCGCGTTGGCCACGCCGCCAGTGCAGGCGCTCGACGAACGGTTCGAGGACGACCCGGTAGCGGCCCTCGTGCTTGAGACAGAACAGCAAGTTGAGCGGGCAGCCCAGCAGCCCGGCCAGTAACCACGGGCCCTGCGGAAAGGCGGCCGGATGGCCGAGGAAGTCCACCTCGACCGTGCGCGTGCCGTGCAGCGGGATGCGGTCACCGGCGATGGCCAACCACTCGCCGCGTTCCAGGCGTTCGGACAACTGCAGCATCACTGCCGGATCCAGCTCGCTGACCTGGATCAGCCGCAGGTTGCTGGCCCCGGCCTCGCCCAGCAGGCGGTTGAAGCGCTCGGCATGGCGAGTGTGGACCAGTACGTTCATGGTGACCTGTTCGCCGATCTCGGCCAGGGCGCGGCACACCTCGAGGTTACCCAGGTGTGCGCCCACCAGCAGTTGGCCGCGTTCGCCACGCAGTCGCTGGCGCAGTTGGGCCGGGTCCTCGATCTCGATGTCTTCCAGGCGCAGCCTGCCGTTCCACACGTCGAGCTTGTCCAGCAGGGCCTCGGCGAATGCCATGAATTGACGGAACACCCGCCATTGGCTGGGAGCCGGTACCTGCCCGCCGCTCCACTGGTTGAGCCGCTGCTGGTATTGCCAGGCGCTGCGCCGGGCGCGACGGCCGAACAGGAAGAAATAGGCGACAACCACATGGATCAGCGGGCTGAGCATGCGGCGGCCAAGCAAGCGCAGCAAGGTCGCGGTCAGCTTCATCAACCAGAAGCTGCCGCGCTCCTGCTGCTCGGCCCAGTGCTGTGGTTGCCCGCTCATGCGCGATACCTGCGCCAGAGGATCAGCGGCGCGCGTAGGAGCATGCCGAAGAACAGCTTGGCATGCATCTTCGAGATCAGCGCGTTGTCGTGGAACAGGCGAAAGTGCGACAGGCCGTCCTGCGGGTAGTGGACCCGTGTCGGCAGCCAGCGCATTGGCTGGTTACGCCATGACAGGCGCACCAGGATCTCCGGGTCGAAGTCCATGCGCCGGCCGAGGTTGACGCTGTCGATCAAGGCCAGTGTCACGGGCAATGGGTAGATACGCAAACCACACATGGCGTCGGGGATGCGCAGCGACAGGCTGTTGATCCACACCCACACGTGGGTGAGGTAGCGGGCGTACAGGCGGCCCTTGGGTACGCTGGCATCGTATTGTGGATAACCGCACACCAGCGCTTGTGGATAAGCCTGCGACTGTTCCAGGAAGCGGCTGACGTCGGCCAGGTCATGCTGCCCATCGGCGTCCACCTGCAAGGCATGGCTGAAGCCCAGGCGTGCGGCTTCGCGCAGGCCGGCCATGACGGCGCCGCCCTTGCCTTGGTTGACCGGCAGGTTGACCAGGTGCACATCGTCTTGCTTGGCCAGTTGCCGCAGTACCTGGGCACAGGGCGCATGGCTGGCGTCGTCGACCAGCACGCAAGGCAGGCCGGCGCGTAGCAGGTTGTCGACCACCGACGGCACCGCTTGCTCATGGTTGTACACCGGGATCACAGCGCAGGCCCTATGCACGGGAAGCCTCCAGCAGAATGCGGCCACTGGAGCAGGCTTGCCCGGCGCAGCTGTAGGCGAAGTACAGCTTGCCGCGCTCGGTATCGAAGCGCAGGGTCAGTGCCAACTCGTCGCCAGGGCGGACCAGTTGCTGGAACTTGAGCACCTCCATGCCGACGAAGCGGCCATCGATGCCGAGTAGTTCGCGGGCCTGGGCGATAGCCCAGTCGATCTGCACCACTCCCGGTAGCACCGGTGCCTGCGGGAAGTGCCCGGTGAAGCAGGCCAAATCCATGGGTACGGCAAGGCGCAGGTGCCATGTGTCACCTTCCTGGCGCTGTTCCAGGCATTCTGCGGCCATGCTGCGAGGGGCCTGCAAAAGGGCCTGGAGTTGAGCCTGTGGGAGTTTGCCCTGGGCATTGAGGGGCAACTGCCGGAGCAGGCGCCAGCGGCGTGGCAGCGCCAGGGCCTCGCAATGGGCGGCCAGGTGTTGGCGCAAGCCTTCCACCAGGGTGCGGCGACCTTGGTTGCGCAGGGTATGCAGGCCGTTGGCAGAGAGCACCAGGAGCGCCCCAAGGTAGGCGCGACCTTCCTCGATCATGCCCAGGCGCGCCTCGGCAACCCAGGCGTGAGTGCACAGCGCCTGTTCGAGCATGGGCAGGGAGATGCGCTTTTCTTCCAGCTTGACGATGCGATCCAGGCGACCGAGCAGGCGAAAGCGGCCGTCGCTGGTGAACTCGACGGCGTCGGCGCTCTGCTCGACATGCCCAGCAGGCAGGTATGGTGATGCGATGCGCAAGGCGCCCTGTTCATCCTGGCTCAAGCGCACGTCGGCGAACGGTTGCCACAGGGCTTCACCTTGCCGCCAGGCGATACCGCCGGTTTCGGAGCTGCCGAGAATTTCCGTTGGCCATTGGCCCAGGCGCTGGTGCAAGCGCTCGGCGGCATCGGCAGGCAATTCGCCACCGGAGGAAAAGACCTTGCGTACCAGGCTCAGGGCCGGCCAGTCGAGGTTGTCACCCATGCGCTTGAGCAGGGCGGGGCTGGCCACCCAGGCGAACGCCGGGTGCTCGCGGCTGGCGCGCTGCAGGTCTTCGGGGAAGGGCAGTTGGCGCCTGTCGAAACCGCGCCCGGCACAGAGCGGCCATAACACGCGAAACAGCAGGCCATAGATGTGCTGGGTGGCGACGCTACCGATGATCCAGGCGTCGCCCAGGGCCCCGCCCCAGAGCTGTTCCAGGGCCGTTACCTCGTTGGCCAGTTGGCGCAGTCGCTTGTCGATGCGCTTGGGTTCGCCACTGGAGCCGGAGGTGCACAGGCTGATGCGGCACTGATCCAGGTCGAGGTCCGCCGGTGGCAATGGGGCGGCCTGCAGGGCCTCTGGGGCCAGGTCACCTGGCTGGTCGCTGAGCCAGAGATCGACGTGGGCGTTCCAGCGTTCGCGGGTGCCCGGTTGCAGGTCGGCGGGCAACAATACCTCGACCCCGGCACGCCAGGCGCCGAGCAGGGCGACAGCCAGCTGTGCGGCATCCTCCAGATGCACTGCCAGGCGCTGCACACCACGTTGGCGCAGGCCGCCGGCCAGGCAAAGGGCCTGTTGGCACAGGGCGGCGTGGTCCAGGGCCGGGGCCTGGGTCACCTGGCGTGGCGCATCCAGCGGGCGCAGCAGGTGCTCAAGGTCGATCCAGTTCATGGGCGTCCTCGCACGCGTTGTCTTATCAGCCATTCGACGGCGAACAGCAGGCCCATGGCGGCATACGCGACCAGGCCATTGTAGAGGGTCCACCAGCTCAGCGGCCCCCACAGGGCGAGGGCGGTGGCGATCAGGCCATTGGCCAGGAAGAACAGGCACCAGACCTGGGTCACACGGCGCGTGTAGCGCACCGCGTGCGGGGGGAGCTGCGGGTCGCGCAGGCGCGCCAGGCGTTCGATGACCGGCAGGCCGCGCAGCAGGCTGGCGCCGAACAGGGCGAGCATGAATGTGCTGATCAGCACCGGATACCAGCGCAAGAGATGCGGGCTGTCGGAAAGGCCCAGCAGGGCACAGAAGGCCAGGGCCGCCACTGCCATCCCGAGGCTGCCGGGGCGGTGTGGCGCGCTCAGGGCGCGGGCCAGCCACAAGGCACCGAGCAGCAGGCCGAACTGCCACGGGGCGAAGTGCGTCATGCCGAAATGCACTGCAAAGGGATACAGCACACCGGCCGCCAGCAAGCCGAGGCCGATCAGGCGCTTCATGCCGGAGGGTTGACCAGGCGGAACACCGCTTCGACCACATCGTTGACGGTGCGTACCGACTTGAAGTCGTCGGCGGTGATTTTCTTGCCGGTCTGGCGCTTGATGTGGTCGATCAGGTCGACGGCGTCGATGCTGTCGATCTCCAGGTCCTGGTACAGGTTGGCGTCCAGGCTGATGCGAGACGGTTCCAGTTCGAACAGTTCTACCAGGGCGTCGCGCAGGATGTTGAAGATGTCTTCGCGGGTTTGCATGGGGCGGTCTCAGGCGGCCTTACGGGCAGTGACGAACGCGGCCAGGGCGGCAACGTTGCTGAAATGGTTGCGGGTGTCCTTGGCGTCGGCATCGATCTTGATGCCATAGCGCTTCTGGATCGCCAGGCCGAGTTCCAGCGCATCCACCGAGTCCAGACCCAGGCCTTCGCCGAAGAGGGTCTGCTGGTCGTCGATGTCCTGCACGCTGATATCCTCCAGGCCCAGGGCGTCGATGATCAGTTGCTTGAGGTCACGGTGCAGGTCTTGCTGTGGATCGCTCATCGGCGGCGAGCTCCTTGATGTAGTACTGGTGCAGGTAGTCGTTGAGTTTGCGCGATGCTTGGGGCGCGGGTCCCTGGACGGCGAAGGCCTGGGGGTCGATATCGCTGCCGACCTTGAGGGTGAAATGGACGCGGCGGCTGGGAATGCGGTACCAGGGTTCGTTCTTGGTCAGGGTGGTGGGGCTGACCTCGATGGTCACCGGGGTGATGATCTTCGCACCCCGTAGAGCGATGGCGGCGGCGCCGCGATGAAAGGTTGGCGTTTGGCCGGGTGGTGTGCGCGTGCCTTCGGGAAAGATGATCAGCGGCTGGCCGTGGCGCAGGGATTGCACGGCGGTGTCGAGCATGTCCAGGCTGCCGTCATTGCCGATGTACTGGGCTTCGCTCACCGGGCCGCGGGTGAAGGGGTTCTCGAACAGGCTGTGCTTGACCACGCAGTTGGCTTGGCGCACAAGGCCGATGAGAAACACGACATCGATCAGCGACGGGTGGTTGGCGACGATCATCTGGCCGGGACGCCCCAAACGTTCGGCGCCGTCTATCTCATAGGTCAGCACGCCCGCAGCGTGCATGAAACGGATGAAGCGCCAGAACAACCAGCCAATGGTACGACGGGCGCGCTGACGGTGGCGCGTTGCACTACCGGGCAGGCAGGCGAGCAGCGGGAACACCAGCAACCGCAGGCACAGGCCGCCCAGCCCGAACAGAAAGAAGCTCGCGGCCGTCGCCAGCAGGCGCCAGTAGTAGGCATCGCGTGGCCGTCTCACGGCTGCCGTTGCCAGTTCCATGTACGACGCTTCCATGTATGAGTGAAGGAGCCCGTGCCGTTGAGCGAGGCACGAAGCCAGTTCAGGGCATGGGGCAGTTCCGTGGCCTCGGGGGCCGGTGTCTGGCCCTGGGCCAGTTGCCAATGCGTACCAGGCGTGAGCAGCAGACCCAGGGCATAGGCGAAGGGCACGTCGTCTATCCATGGCCTGTAAGCCTCCGGCGGCAGCTCCTCGGTAACGATCAACAGCACCGCCGGGGCCCCCTCGGCCAGCAGCGCGGAGGCCTCCAGCACACCGTGCTCGAAGCCATCGCCGGCCGCGGCCAGGGCGGTCATCTCGCTGGTTTCGCCGCGCAGGATCGACCATAGGCCAATCACTGCGTTGTGCACCGACAGGCTGAACTGGGTCGGCGACAGCGGCTGGCGCTCGGCCAGCTCGCTGAGAATCGAGAATGTCCGAGGGGTTTCACCATGGCGCGAGACGAACACCAGCGGCAATGTTTCGTGCCCTTCGGCCAATGGCCAGCCAACTGCGAACGCCATGCGCGCCAGGCGGCTGAGCCGGCGGCGTTGCATGGCGGGCAAGAACGACACGTCAGGTGCCGGCCCGTCGCTGTGCGGGGCCTGGTGACCGAGCGCCCACGCCTGCCAGTCGGCAGGCGTCTGCAAGCCCGGAGCCCAGGCGCGCCATTGGCTGATATCGAAGGTGATCACGGTGCTTTCTACTTCCCGCCCTGCGGGAATTCCTTGCCGAGGGAATGACTCGGAACAACGACCTGACAGGGTTGGCGCATTCGCCGAGTGGCGCGCATTATCCCGGTGCCGGAGTCATGGATCAATGCATATGGTTTCAATCAGACATTGCCTTCAGTCGTACGTGGCATCGTCTGATGAGTTGTGTGCGCTTTTTCCGATAATCGGTCTGACTGAGGTTGTCGGTCAGGCCAGGGGCAACTTGAATGAAGAATGCTGGCCATTGCCGTTGTGCCGCCACATACTCGGGCATTCGTTGATACACGGAGGTCTTCCATGCGGCGCGTGGTGTTCAATCAGAAAGGTGGCGTGGGCAAGTCGAGCATCGCCTGCAACCTGGCGGCGGTCAGCGCCAGCGAAGGCTACCGGACCCTGCTGATCGACCTGGATGCCCAGGCCAACTCGACCCAGTACCTCACCGGGCTGACCGGCGAGGACATCCCCATGGGCATCGCCGACTTCTTCAAGCAGAGCCTGTCCAGCGGGCCGTTCGCCAAGAAGAACCGGGTCGATATCTACGAAACGCCGTTCGACAACCTGCACGTGGTCACGGCGACCCCGGAGCTGGCCGACCTGCAGCCCAAGCTCGAGGCCAAGCACAAGATCAACAAGCTGCGCAAACTGCTCGACGAGCTGGACGACGACTACGAGCGGATCTACATCGATACGCCGCCAGCCTTGAACTTCTATGCGGTTTCTGCACTGATCGCCGCCGATCGCGTGCTCATCCCCTTCGATTGCGACAGTTTCTCGCGCCAGGCGCTGTACGGCCTGCTGGCCGAGATCGAGGAACTCAAGGACGACCACAACGAAGACTTGCTGGTCGAGGGCATCGTGGTCAACCAGTTCCAGTCGCGGGCCAGCCTGCCCCAGCAGATGCTCGACGAGCTGCTGGCCGAAGGCCTGCCGGTGTTGCCGGTATACCTGGGCAGCTCGGTGAAGATGCGCGAGTCCCACCATGCCAGCCTGCCGTTGATCCACCTGGAGCCGCGGCACAAGCTGACCCAGCAGTTCGTGGAGTTGCATGACTTGCTTGAGCGGCTCGAGTGAACAGGGCGTCGCTTGCGGCAAACGTAGATATCCATTGGGATCTCCCAAAAAGGGAGAACTGCTTGGATGCGCGTCATTGCCAAAAGTACCTTGGTGAAGTTCTGGGAATTACCGGGGCACGAGGACGCCAAGGCACCGTTGGAGAGCTGGCACGATATGGTGCTCAAGGCCATCTGGCGAACGCCTCGGGATGTAAAGAGTCAGATTGGTAATGCCAGCATATGTGGCAACAACCGCGTGGTCTTCAACATCGGAGGCAATAAATACCGGCTTGTGGTCGAGATGCAGTATCGAGCCGGTATAGCCTGGGTCAAGTTCGTCGGTACGCATAAGCGCTATGACGAGATAGACATGGAGACGATCAGTGAATATTAAGCCGATCCGCAATGATGACGATCTTCGAGCAGCATTCCAGCGGCTTGAAAGCATTTTCCAGGCTGAGGCTGGTACGCCTGAGGCTGACGAAATGGAAGTGCTTGTGACACTGATTGAAGTCTATGAAAACAAGCACTATCCAATTCACCCTGCCGATCCGATCGCGGCAATCAAGTTCTGCATGGATCAGCAAGGCCTGACTCCGCGAGACCTAGAGCGCTACATAGGTCCGAGCGGGCGTGTATCCGAGGTCTTGAACGGAAAGCGCGGATTGAGCCTTTCCATGATCAAGCGGCTTCATGATGGCCTTCGTATACCCTATGAGTCCCTACTGGCCGGTGCTTGATATATGACTAGTGGCCTGTGTGGTGAACTCGAGTACAGGCCACTAGACCCCCTGGCCGCGCAACCACTCCAGCAGTGACTGGAGTGGAAAAGCGCCGGCCTGGCGTGCCACTTCGCGGCCGTTCTTGAACAGGATCAAGCTGGGGATCGAGCGAATGCCCAGTTGCCCGGCCAGGTTGCGGTTGGCTTCGCTGTCGAGCTTGGCCAGGCGGCAGCGGCCACCGAGCTGGCGCGCGGCCTGCTCGAATGTCGGGGCGAAGGATTTGCACGGGCCGCACCAGTCGGCCCAGACGTCCAGCAGCAGTGGCAGGTCGCCCTTGATCTGGCTGGCGTAGCTGCGCTCGGTGAGGTCGAAGGGCTTGTTCAGCAGCACATCCTGCTTGCAGCGGCCGCACCTGGGGTTGTCGCCCAGGCGGGCGGCGGACAGGCGGTTGAGGCCGTTGCAGTGGGGGCAGGGGATCAGTAGCGGGTCGGACATGGGAGCTCCTTATCGGTACGAGGTGGACTTTCAGCCGTCGTCTTGGGGGCGCTTTGCGCCCCATCGCCGGCAAGGCAGCCCTGCTATGACGAACAACTGATCTCCAGATGCTTGCCCCACTCCGGCGGCCGCTCGGCATAGGCCTGCATCCCGGGCTGTTCCTCGAACGGTTTGCACAATACCTGGTGCAACCGCCGCACTTCACTGTAGTCGCCCGCCTCGGCGGCCTCGATGGCCTTCTGCGCCAGGTAGTTGCGCAGCACGTACAGCGGGTTGACGGTATGCATGCGCTCGCGTCGCCCTTCGGCGTGGGCGGCCTCGCGCTGGCAGCGGGTCAGGTAGTCCTTGCCCCAGGCATCGAAGCCGGCCAGGTCGACGAAGTCGTCGCGTACCACCTTCAGGGCCTCGGCCACGGGCTGTTCGCCGAGCCGGCGGAAGAACAGGTTGTAGTCCACGCCGCCGCTCTGCATGCGCTGCAGCAGGCGCTCGACCAGCGCCATGTCATCGTCCTCGGCGCTGGTGAAGCCCAGGCGTCGGCGCATCAGGTCCAGATAATGGGCCTGGTACAGTGGCAGGAACAGCCCCAGCGCCTCTTTGAGCGGTTCTACTTCGATCACCGTGGTCAGCGCCTGGGCCAGGGCGCTGAGGTTCCAGTGGGCGATCGGTACCTGGTTGGCGTAGCTGTAGCGGCCCCGGTCGTCGGAGTGGTTGCAGATGAAGTTGGCGTCGAAGTCGTCGAGGAACGCGTAGGGGCCGAAGTCGAAGGTGATGCCGAGGATCGACATGTTGTCGGTGTTCATCACCCCATGGCAGAAGCCGTAGGCCTGCCAGCGGGCGATCAGCTCGGCATTGCGTTCGACGATGGTGCGGAACATGGCCAGGTAGGGCTGCTCGGCTTCGCGGCACTCGGGGTAGTGCTGCTCCAGGACATGGTCGATGAGCAGGCGCTGCTGCTCGGGCTGACGGGTGTAGTAGAAGTACTCGAAATGGCCGAAGCGCACGTGACTCTGGGCCAGGCGCAGGAGCATGGCGGCGCTTTCGCGGGTCTCGCGCCACACGGGCGTGCTCGAGCCGACTACGCACAGCGCCCGGCTGGTGGGGATGCCGAGGGCCTGCAGGGCCTCGGAAGCGAGGAACTCGCGGATCGACGAGCGCAGTACGGCGCGGCCGTCACCCATACGTGAATACGGGGTCTGGCCGGCGCCCTTGAGGTGCAGGTCCCAGTGCTCGCCGGCCTCGTTGACCACCTCGCCCAGCAACAGGCCTCGGCCGTCCCCCAGGCGCGGGTTGTAGGAGCCGAACTGGTGTCCGGAGTAGACCATCGCCCGAGGGTCGGCTTCTTCCCACAGCTTGTGGCCGCTGAACAGCTCGGCGAACACTGGCAGCTCGGCCTGGGCCGGGTCGAGGTCGAGCAGGGCCATGGCCGACTCGCTCGCCACCACCAGGCGTGGCTCGGCGATCGGCTCGGGCAAAACCTGGGTGGAGAAGGCATCGCCCAGGCGGGCGAAGCGGTTGTCGAACGTCAGTTGATCGAGGGCTTTCACGGGCCGGCTCCTGGAAAATCGCGAGCGAGGGCGCGGCCCTCGCGAGGATACGGGACAGGATAAAGTATTCGAGTGCACTCAGGCCGGCGCAGTGCCATCCGATTTTGGTTGTTCCACAGGGATCAACTGTTGCTTGCCGTCCCTGGGGTCCATGAGGAACACCTCGACCTGGCGCACCGAGATCTTGATGCCGTGGGCCTTGAACTCGCGGTCGATGTAGCGGTTGATCTCGTCCAGCGTCGGGTTACGGTCGCCCAGGTCGCGCACATGCATGCGCAGCTCGTGGTCCAGCGAGCTTTCGCCGAAGTTGAGGAAGTACACGATCGGCTCCGGGTCCTTAAGCACCCGCGGGTTCTCGTGGGCGCCCTTGAGCAGCAGCTCGCGCACCAGCTCCAGGTCCGAGCCGTAGTCGATGCCCAGCTTCAACGTCACCCGGGTGACCGTGTCGGTCAGCGACCAGTTGATCAGTTGGCCGGTGATGAAGGTCTTGTTGGGGACGATGATGTCCTTGCGGTCGAAGTCGGTGATGGTGGTGGCGCGGATGCGGATCTTGCTCACCGTGCCGGACAGGTTGCCGATGGTGATGGTGTCGCCGATGCGCACCGGGCGCTCGAACAGGATCATGATGCCGGAGATGAAGTTGGCGAAAATCTCCTGCATGCCGAAGCCCAGGCCCACCGATAGCGCGGCCACCAGCCATTGCAGCTTGTCCCAACTGACCCCGAGGGTCGACAGGGTGCTGACGAAGCCGACCCCGGCGATCACGTAGGACAGCAGCGTGGTGGTGGCATAGGCGCTGCCCTGGGCCAGGTTCAGGCGCGACAGCACCAGCACTTCCAGCAGTCCAGGCAGGTTGCCGGCCAGGGCGAAGGTGATGCCGACGATCAACAGTGCGCCGAGCAGGTCGCCGAGGCTGATCGGCACCATGCTGGCGGCGGCGCCGGTGCCGCTGCTGTACTCGTACAGGGTGACGTTGTTGAGGTACGAGAAGACCGTGATCAGGTCCGACCAGACCCAGTACAGGCCGCCGATGAAGCCGCCGAGCAGGGCCAGGCGGATCAGGCGCAGGGACTGCTGGTTGACCTGCTCGATGTCCAGGGCCGGTTCCTCGGTGATCACTTCGCCATCCAGGCCTTCCTTGGCCGCCTGGCGCTTGCTCAGGGCGCGCTGGTAGGCCAGGCGTCGCGCTGCCACGGAAAGGCCACGGACGAAGGCGGCCTCGATCACCAGCCAGAACAGCAGCAGGTAGAGGGTGTAGATCAGCCGGTCCGTGAGCTTGAGGGCGGTGTAGTAGTAGCCGAAGCACACCGCCACGAACAGGGCGATCGGCAGGGCGGTGAAGGCCACCCCAACTGCCTTGCGGAACAGCGAGGTGTCACGGTGTGCCGGGCTGCTCAGCAGCAGGCGGCTGAGCAGCCAGGCCATCAGCGCATAGCAGGTGAGCACCACGCCGATGCCGAGGACATCGTCGGCCAGGGCCGAGGGCTGGTGTTCGGCCACTGCCACCACGCCGACCAGCGCCAGCACCACGGTGCCCAGGCGGCGCACCCAGCCACGGAGGAACTCGACCTGCGGCTTGTGCCAGCGGAAGTGGATCTCGGCCACGCCACCGGGGGCGAGGATGCGGTAGGCGGTGTAGAACACCAACCAGGCCTGGGCGATCTGCCAGAGTGCGGCGCCGAGGTTGGCGTTCTGCCCGCGGGCATCGATCTGCAAGGCGTAGCTGCCCAGGGTGAGGGCCAGGCTGACCGGCAGGGCCAGGAGGACGTTGATCAGGATCGCCTGGGGCGTGTGCCACTGGCTGTCGCGCTTGAAGTGGCCGATGTCCTGGTGAACCTTGCCCAGGCGCTGGTACAGGTACTTGCGACGCCACAGCAGGGCGCCGATCACCAGCAGCAGGGGCAGGAACAGCAGTGGTTGCTGGACCAGGCCATCGGTCAGTTCCTTGATGCCTGAGCCCCAAGGCAGGCTGATCACCTGCTCGGCGAGCCGTTGCGGCACGTAGCGCAGCCACTCCCAGTCCAGCGGCTTGTTGCTGGGGATCCAGAACATCTGCTCTTCCAGGGTGGTGCGCAGGTTCTGGGCGGTGCTGAGCAACTGCTTCTGGTTCAGTTGCAGGGTGATGGACTCGTTGAGCAGTGCCGAGAGCTCGCGGTTCAGGCGCTCGAGCAGGTCGCTGCGAGTGAGCGCCACTTCCAGCAGGGCCTTGCGCAGCTGGGGCGTGACGTTTTCCTGGGGCTGGTTGGCCAGCAGCCGGTCGACGTAGGTGGACGGGCTGCTCATCTGTTCGCGCTGCTGGTTGACCTCGAACTGGTACAGGCGGATGTCGGCGATCTGGTCAGCCAGGTCGCGGTCGACTGTCAGGTGTGGCAGGGCTTGTTTCTGCTTGTAGAGGATCTTCGACAGCAGCAGGCTGCCCTTGAGCACGTTGATCTGCTCGTCCAGGGCTTGGTCGGCCTGGGTCAGGGTGTCGAGCTGCTGCTTGGTCCGCAGGTTCTGCTGGGTCAGTTCGTTGAGGCGGTCGGTGCTCTTGAGCAGGTAGTCGGAGAGCTTGAGGTTGGCTGAGCTCTCGTTGGCCAGCAGGGTGCTGCCACCCGCTTTCTGCGCCTCGATCGACTGCTGGGTGACGGTTTGCTGGGACTGGGCCAGGCGCTTGTCGTTGATCAGCGTCTGCAGCTCCTGGATCTCCTGCTCCAGTCGCGTGGCACGCTCGATCAGCAGGTCGTGGCGGGCATTGCCCAGGTCCTGCAGCAAGCTGTTGCCGGCCAGTTCCTGGCGGCGCAGCTGGGTCAGGGCGGTGATCGAGGCCAGCTCGGCATTGAGCTGGTTGCGCTGATCGGTGGACAGCGGCTTGCCGTTGTCCTTGCCGGACTTGAGGCTGTTGTTGATCTGCTGGGCACGGGTCTGGTTGTTGCTGATCTCGGCCTGGGCCCGCTCGGGACGGGTCTGGGAGTTGATGATCAGGCTGTTGGCCTCGGACAGCGCCTTCTGCAGCTCACCCTGCTGGGTGCTGCGCTCGTTGAGCATCTGCTCCAGCTGCGGCACGGTGAGGTTGGCGTAGCGCTGGGCCACCGGCACGCTCTTGCTGTCCTTGAGCTTGGCCAGCTCGCGCTGGCTTTCACGGGTCTGTTCCGGGGCATCGGCCAACTGCTGCTTGAGCGCGGCGAGTTTCTTTTCGCTGTCTTCCTTGCTGACGAGCAGGGCCAGGGTCTGCTCGAGCACTTGTTGCAGAGCCTTCTGCTCGGCTTCGGGCAGCTTGCGCTCGGCGATCTTGTCGAGGCTGTTCTGGATGTTGGCGGTGGTCGGGGCCTCGGCCGCCGTGGCGGCGAACGAGAGGGACAGGCACAGCCCGAGCAGGGCTGCGCGAATGTACACGCGCAGGGACATAGGCAGAATTCTTGCGAAACGGGGCAGATCGGAGTTTAGAGGAACAACCCGGGGCCGGGTCGAGTACCTTCCGGGAATTTGACGCCCACCTTGAGGATCTTGTTCCCTTCCATCAGCGCGACGGTCCACAACGTGCTGTGCCATTCGATCTGATCGCCTACTACTGGAGCGCCTCCGACCTTTTGTCGGATGAACTGCGCCAACGACATTTTCGCGTCCAGGCCGTCCAGTTTCAGGCCATAAAGTGCCGCCACCGCGCCCAGCTCGGCATCCCCTTCGAGGACGAAGTCGCCGAAGAAGCGCAGGTCCAGGCCACGCTGCGGCGGCTGGCTGAACAGTTTGCCCAGGGCTGGCAGGTCGTGCTCATGGCCGATCACGCAGAGCATGTCGTTGGCTTCCAGTACCGTGCTGCCCGAAGGGTGCAGCAGTTGCTCGCCGCGAAACAGCGCGGCGATACGGGTGCCTTCGGGCATCTTCAGTTCGCGCAGGGCGGCGCCGATGCACCACTTCTCGGCGCCCAGGCGATAGACGAACAGCTCCCACTCGCTGGTGATGTGCACTTCCAGTGCGGAACGGGAGATCGGCGCGGGGTTGGGCGGTACCGTGACCTTCAGCAGCTTGGCCATCCACGGCAGGCTGGTGCCCTGCACCAGCAGCGATACCAGGACGATGAAGAAGGCCAGGTTGAAGAACAGCTGGGCATCCGGCAGGCCGGCCATCAGCGGGAACACGGCCAGGATGATCGGCACCGCGCCGCGCAGGCCGACCCAGGAGATGAACGCCTTCTCGCGGCCGTGGAACGCCTTGAACGGCAACAGGCTGGCGACCACCGACAGCGGCCGGGCGAAGAGGATCATCCACAGCGCCAGGCCCAGGGCCGGCACGGCGATGGGCAGCAGGTCGTGGGGCGTGACCAGCAGGCCGAGCACCAGGAACATGCCGATCTGCGCGAGCCAGGCCATGCCGTCGAGCATGTGCAGGATGCCATGACGGCTGCGGATCGGCCGGTTGCCCAGCACCAGGCCGCACAAGTACACGGCGAGGAAGCCGCTGCCGTGCAGGGCGTTGGTCAGGGAGAACACCACCAGACCGCCAGCGACTACCAGGATCGGGTACAGGCCGCTGGCCAGGTTGATGCGGTTGACCAGTTGCAGCACCAGCCAGCCACCGCCCAGGCCGAGCAGGCCGCCGATGCCGAATTCGCGGACCAGATGGCCGAGCAGGCCCCAGTCCAGGCCTGTCTGGCCGCTGGCGATCATGTCGATCAGGGTGACGGTGAGGAACACCGCCATCGGGTCGTTGCTGCCCGACTCGATCTCCAGCGTGGCCATGACCCGTTCGTTCAGACCCTTGCCACCGAGCAGGGAGAACACCGCCGCAGCGTCGGTGGAGCCGACGATGGCGCCAATCAGCAAGCCCTGGATCAGGTTGAGGTCGAACAGCCAGGCCGCGACCATGCCGGTCAGCCCGGTGGTGATCAGCACGCCCACGGTGGCCAGCGACAACGCCGGCCACAGGGCCACGCGAAAACTGGCCACTCGCGTGCGCAGGCCGCCGTCGAGGAGGATCACGGCCAGGGCCAGGTTACCCACCAGGTAGGCGGTCGGGTAGTTGTTGAAGATGATGCCGCCACCATCGACGCCCGCGACCATGCCGACGGCGAGGATGATGACCAGGATAGGAATGCCCAGGCGGGACGAGAGCGAGCTGACCAGGATACTTGCGCCCACCAGCAATGCGCCGATCAGAAACAGGCTATTGATGGTGCTCGCATCCAAAGGCAGTACTCCGGGGAAAAGCGAAGGGAGGGGCGACTTGCGCGCGCACAGGCTGTGTGCCAAGCGATTCTAACCTGATGCCGCAGCGGGCTGTAAAGCGTTACCGCACGGCTATCCGAGACTTAGGGTTCAGTGGGGCTCTTTAATAACGAAGCGAAGGTCGAGCGCCATGAGTACCCACGATGAACCGACACTGGAGATGATTGCCAAGCGCTACCTGGGGCAGTTTCCTGATCTGCAAGGGCTGGCCCGCCAGGCCGCCGGCCATGTACTGAGGCGACAATTGGGCTATTGGCTCGATCCCGACAAGATCTATTGGCATGGCTTCGATACTGCAATCGGCAGCCGGCGCAGTTATACCGGTTGGCAGCACCTTGGGCGGCCGCGCAGGTCCTTGACCCTTACGGAGCTGGTGATACAGCGTTTTAGTCCACAGCAGCAGGACAATGCCGATCTGCTGGCGACCTACGGTGGCTTTTATCGCGTGGACGGCAGCCATGCGTGCTATGACGAGCGCAATGAGCTGCGCCTGGCACCGCAGGCGGTGCTCGAGATGTTCTGGGCAATGGATTTCGCCCAGGTGTACGCGCGTCGGCTGGTGCGTTTCCAGACGCAGCGTGGCGAAGACTTCTGCGTATTGGCGCGGGCGCGCTTTCTAGCCGCGGTCGCTCGGGCATCGCTCGAAGCGCAGGAGCGCAAGCAAGTGCTTGCCGCTGCCTTGGGCAAAGCGCAAACCCCCCTCACGCTCGAGGCCCTGCGGGCGCCTCGCGAGCAGGGGGCAGCTCGGGGTTTCGGTATGTTGATGGTCGATGGGATCCCGGCGCGTACCCTGCTGCACCTTGTGCTGGATACGGGCAGGCACTGCCTGTATGCGGCGGACGACCAGGGCGCGCTGATGATGTTCAAGGGGCTTCGGGGTCTTGAAGACTGGATGCGGGGACTCGTCGGTACGATGCAAGGTCGCGAGCGCTTCATGGCGTATTTTCTCGGCGAGGATGCGCACGCCCGGTCGATGCGTCCGCAGTTGGAGAAAATCTGTGAGCGGTTACACGCCTCGCCCTCCACGGTCCGTATTGAAAACCAGCAAGTGCCCGGCGATGTATTCGTGCGCCTGCGCGACCAGGCCATGGATGAACTGGCGAGCAACGCCCACGAGCGCCTGACCACCAATGCCCAGTTGCGCAAGGCCAATTGGTTGTCAGGGTTGCACACCGCGACCCTCGTCATCGCGCCCATGGCCCCGCTGGGGTGGCCTGTTGCGCTGACAGCGCTTGGCGTCGGCATGGGCAGCCTGGCTTTGCATCTGGACCAAGCGATCGCTGGCAAGACGGCGTGGCGCGCAGCCGCCTGGTGGGCTGTGTTGCTGGATGTGCTGTACATCATCCTGGATTCCCTGATGATCCGCTCAGGCGCGTTGTTCAGTGAGGCGCCGCTGCCGCGACAGGTAGCGCCAGAAATAACCACGCCCACGGATTCGTGGTGGGGCCGCTATATGCGTCCGGCGGCGGATGAACTCCTGCAACTCTCGGATCAGGCGCTGGTACGTCAACGCGGGCTGCTGGGGCAGGTGCCGTGGTGCGATGGGCAGTCGGTCGACGCGGTGGGGCGGTACCTGGATAGCTTTGGCGAGCCCTATGCGGTGTACCAGGATGGGCTTGGCTTTGGCTCACGGGCCATTCGTGAATACACCCACGCGCCGAACCGCTACAACAACCTGTGGCGTGGCCTGCCTCTGGAGGATGATCTTGCTGCGAATATCAGGCGTAGCCATGACCTTGCTGAAGCCTTGGAGTACATCGGTGCCAATGGCCAGGTACGGCTGTATCGAGCCGTATCGGCCTGTCGAGGGACCGGCATGGCGGCCTGGCATGAAGGGCGGTTGGGGGTGGGCGATGTGCTGGTCACGACAGACTTCACCTCGTTCACCGAAAACCCTTATGTCCTCTGGGAGACATTCAACGATCCGGCGGCGCAGGTGAGTGGCAGGGGGGTATTCGACGAAACCGCTGTCGTGTATGTGCTGGAACCGGGGGAATTGGCACATGCGGTACCCGTGGCGCCTTTTTCCGATTTGCAGCACGAGGCCGAATCGCTGGTGATGCCGGGGAGGTATCTGAGGGTCGAGGAGGTGAAGGCGGTGGAGGGGGAAAACTACCGTTTCATGCAGGTACGCCTCAGGGCCTTGGACAAGCCGGCACCTGGCGCTGCTGTGCATGACCTGTACAACGGTGAGCTATTCGACCGGGAGGTATTGGCGCAGCGCCTTGGGGGTGGCGACGACTCTTTGATGCGCCGGTTCTTTGCGCTGGCTTCGTGAGTCTGACGATCCGCAGGGCTTGCGAATCAGGGCTGCCATGCCGCCCATCGCTGGCAAGCCAGCTCGACTCTTGGGTTGCTTAGAACTTTTCAAAAGCCATTGAGTCGCCCCCAGGTTCACCGCAACGTTCAGGAACGGCGGCGAACCCTGTGGGGTCGGCTTGCCGGCGATGGGCCGCGCAGCGGCCCCGCGGGGTCAGCCCTGCTTCACTTCACGCATCGGCTTGCCCTTGACCGGCGCATCACCCGCCACATAGTACTTGGCGGTGCTGCGTGGCAGTGGCTGGCGGCCACGGATCCGGTCGGCGATCTTCTCGGCGATCATGATCGTGGTGGCGTTGAGGTTGCCGGTGATGATGATCGGCATGATCGACGCATCGACCACCCGCAGGCCCTGCATGCCATGCACGCGGCCCTGGCCATCGACCACCGCCATGTCGTCGTCGCCCATCTTGCACGAGCAGGACGGGTGGAAGGCGGTTTCGGCGTGGGTGCGGATGAACTCGTCCAGTTGCTCGTCGGTCTGCACGTGCTCGCCCGGGCTGATCTCGCGGCCGCGGTACGGGTCCAGCGCCGGCTGGTTCATGATCTCGCGGGTCAGGCGGATGCCGTCGCGGAACTCCTGCCAGTCCTGCTCGGTGGCCATGTAGTTGAACAGGATGCTGGGGTGCTGGCGCGGATCCTTCGACTTGACCTGGACGCGGCCACGGCTCGGCGAGCGCATCGAGCCCATGTGCGCCTGGAAACCGTGCTCCTTCACGCCGTTGGAGCCGTTGTAGTTGATGGCCACCGGCAGGAAGTGGTACTGGATGTTCGGCCATTCGAACTCGGGACGGGTGCGGATGAACCCGCCGGCCTCGAACTGGTTGCTGGCGCCGATACCGGTGCCGTTGAACAGCCACTCGGCACCGATGGCCGGCTGGTTCCACCACAGCAGCGACGGGTACAGCGAGACCGGCTGGGTGCAGGCCCACTGCATGTACAGCTCCAGGTGGTCTTGCAGGTTCTCGCCGACGCCCGGCAGGTCATGCACCACCGGGATGTCCAGGCTTTCCAGCAGGGCGCGCGGGCCGACGCCGGAGCGCTGCAGCAGCTGCGGCGACGCGATGGCCCCGGAACTGACGATGACTTCCTTGCGTGCACGGGCTTGCACGCGCTCCTCGCTGTCGCCGACCAGGTAGGTCACGCCGATGGCACGCTTGCCGTCGAACAGCACGCGGTCGCTCAGGGCGTGGGTGACGATGGTCAGGTTGGGGCGCTTCCTGGCCTGGTCCAGGTAGCCACGGGCGGTGCTGGCGCGGCGGCCTTTCGGGGTCACGGTGCGGTCCATCGGACCGAAACCTTCCTGCTGGTAGCCGTTGAGGTCTTCGGTACGTGGGTAGCCCGCCTGTACGCCGGCCTCGACCATGGCGTGGAACAGCGGGTTGTTGCCGGCCTTGGGCGTGGTCACGCTGACCGGGCCGTCGCCGCCATGGTAATCGTTGGGGCCGATGTCACGGGTTTCGGCCTTGCGGAAGTACGGCAGGCAGTCCAGGTAGCTCCAGTCTTCCAGGCCTGGCAGCTTGGCCCAGCCGTCGAAGTCCAGGGCGTTGCCGCGGATGTAGCACATGCCGTTGATCAGCGACGAGCCACCCAGGCCTTTGCCGCGGCCGCACTCCATGCGGCGGTTGTTCATGTGTGGCTCCGGGTCGGTCTCGTAGGCCCAGTTGTAGCGGCGTCCCTGCAGCGGGAAGGCCAGGGCGGCCGGCATCTGGGTGCGGAAGTCGAGGCGGTAGTCCGGGCCGCCGGCTTCGAGCAGCAGGACGCTGACGTTGGCGTCTTCGGTCAGGCGGGTGGCCAGCACGTTACCGGCAGAGCCGGCGCCGACGATGATGTAATCGTATTCCATGGGGTTCTCCCATTTGAGCGGCAGGCTTCAAGCGACAAGTAAGGGTAGTCGTGCGAAGCGTGCGAATGGTTGAGGCCTGCAAGGGCCGGTGGCGCAACGCCGACCGGCTCTTTCTTGCAGCTTGAGGCGTGGCGCTTGGCGGTCGGTCAGAATACCGACGTGTAGTCACCCAGCTCGACCTGGACCGACTTGATACGGGTGTACTGGGCCAGCGAGCTCACGCCGTTCTCACGGCCGACACCCGACTGCTTGTAGCCGCCGACCGGCATTTCCGCCGGCGACTCGCCCCAGGCGTTGATCCAGCAGATACCGGCCTCGAGCTTGTGGATGATGCGGTGCGCGCGGCTGATGTCGTTGGTGCACACGCCGGCGGCCAGGCCGTACTCGGTGTCGTTGGCGCGGCGGATGACTTCGTCTTCGGTTTCGTAGGTCAGGATGCTCATGACCGGGCCGAAGATCTCTTCCTTGACGATGGTCATGTCGTCGCGGCAATCGGTGAACACGGTCGGCGCGACGAAGGCGCCCTTGGCGAAGTCACCCTCGGTCATGCGCTCGCCGCCGCACAGCACCCGGGCGCCTTCTTCCTTGCCCTTGGCGATGTAGCCGAGCACGCTTTCCATGTGCGGGAAGCTGACCAGCGGGCCGAAGTTGGTGTTCTCGTCTTGCGGGTTGCCGGCGCGGATGCGGGCCACGCGCTCGACGATCTTGGCTTCGAAGGCCTCTTTCAGCGCAGCCGGGACGAACACGCGGGTGCCGTTGGTGCAGACCTGGCCGGAGCTGTAGAAGTTGGCCATCATGGCGATGTCGGCGGCCTTGTCCAGGTCGGCGTCGTCGCAGATGATCAGCGGCGACTTGCCGCCCAGTTCCATGGTGACTTCCTTGAGCGAGGAGCTCGAGGCGCTGGCCATGACTTTCTTGCCGGTGGTGGTGCCGCCGGTGAAGGAGACTTTCTCGATGCGCGGGTGTTCGGTCAGCCAGGTGCCGACTTCACGGCCGCTGCCGGTCAGGACGTTGAACACGCCGTCCGGCAGGCCGGCTTCGGTGTAGATCTCGGCCAGCTTCAGGGTGGTCAGCGAGGTGACTTCCGAAGGCTTGAAGATCATCGCGTTGCCGGCGGCCAGGGCCGGGGCGGATTTCCACAGGGCGATCTGGATCGGGTAGTTCCAGGCGCCGATGCCGACGGTCACGCCCAGTGGCTCGCGGCGGGTGTAGACGAAGGAGCTTTCGCGCAGCGGGATCTGCTCGCCCTCGATGGCCGGGACCAGGCCCGCGTAGTACTCCAGCACGTCGGCGCCGGTGACGATGTCGACGTAGCGGGTCTCGGAGTAAGACTTGCCGGTGTCCAGGGTTTCCAGCATGGCCAGCTCGTCGTTGCGCTCGCGCAGGATCTCCACGGCGCGGCGCAGGATGCGCGAACGCTGCATGGCGGTCATCGCGGCCCAGACCTTCTGGCCACGTTCGGCGCTCTCGACCGCGCGCTCGACGTCAGCTTCGGTCGCGCGCTGCACATGGGCGAGGACTTCGCCGTTGGCCGGGTTGATGGCTTCGAAGGTGGCATCGCTGCCAGCGTCGACATAACCACCATCGATGTAGAGTTTTTGCGTTCCGAAACGGGCCATAGTGTCCTCGCAAGTGCAGTGTGTGGTGGGCTATCCGCGTCGTGCTCCTGCCGTTTGGGCAATCGCTTCGCGCGGGTGTTCAGAGGCCTGGTCGATCGTGTCCGGGCGCTGCTGCTTAGCCAGTTGTAGTTCCATGTATTCGTAAGCAATCCGTATCGCCTGGTCGGTGTCGAATGCGTCTCCCGACAGGGCTCCACGCAGCCACAGGCCGTCGATCAGGGCCGCCAGCCCGCGGGCTGCCGTGCGCGCTTGATCCAGCGGCATGGCGCGGCGGAACTGGCAGCACAGGTTGGAATACAAGCGGTGGTCGTTGATCCGCTGCAACCTGTGCAAGGACGGCTGGTGCATGCTGGAGGCCCAGAAGGCCAACCAGGTTTTCATCGCCGGGCCGTTCACCTGGCTCGCATCGAAGTTGCCCTCGATGATCACCTTCAGGTGGGCGCGCGGGCTGTCGTCCGTCAGTGCCTGGCGCCGTGCTGCCACGCCTTCGTTGAGCATGCTCATGATGTAGCGCATGGTCGCTGCGATCAGGCCGTTCTTGTCCCGAAAGTAGTGGCTGATGATGCCGTTCGACACCCCGGCCAAGCGGGCGATCAGCGCAATGCTGGCATCTCCCAGTCCGACCTGATCGACCGCCTGCAAGGTGGCTTCGATCAACTGCTGGCGGCGGATGGGTTGCATACCGACCTTGGGCATCTTGCTATCTCCTCAGGCCTGCGAGCAGACGACGAGCGGCTGACTCGGCGAAGGCCAGTCTATTTTGTTTTGATTGAACGTTCAATCAATAAAGAATAAGCTCTGCGACAATTTGTGCCATTGACAGTTTTTCAGGCGGTCGAGCAGGCACGGATTGACACCCCAGGAAATCGCGTAACCCCCGGAATACAAGGCGTTGACGGGCATGAGCGATGCATGTGGCAGATTCTGCCGAACGGTCGTTGGCTGTGCGGCAAGCCCTCGGAGCGGGGCTTCGGTCTGTTTTTTCGCATCGATTCGATTCGGGATCACGGTTTCCAAGGTGCTTTTATAACACCTGACGCAGTGGGGCTATTGCACCATTTGCTCGGGAAAAGACTGATTAGCCTCCACTCCCGCACTGCCCGGAGCATTCGTGCAATGAGTTCTGCCTCCCTAACCAAACCCCCCGCCGAGAGGGTCCGGGTCAACAGCGTGGTGTTCTACACCTCGGCGCTGCTGATCCTCGTGTTGACTGCCTTGCTTATCGCTGTCCCTGACACTGCCGGCCGTGTGCTCGGCGTCGCCCAGTCGTGGCTGACGCGCACGTTCGGCTGGTACTACATGCTGGTGATCTGCGGCTACCTGCTGTTCGTGATCGTTCTTGCCTTCTCCGACTTCGGCAAGCTCAAGCTTGGCGGCAAGGATGACAAGCCGGACTTCAGCTATGGCGCCTGGGCCGGCATGCTGTTTTCCTCTGGTATCGGTATCTCGCTGCTGTACTTCGGCGCCTCCGAGCCGCTGGACCACTACTTCAACCCGCCGGAAGGCACGCCCGCCAGCCTCGAGGCTGCACGCCAGGGCCTGCAACTGACCTTCCTGCACTGGGGGCTGCACGGCTGGGCGATCTACGCCCTGGTGGGCCTGGCCGTGGGTTACTTCGCCTATCGTCACAACCAGCCGCTGGCCCTGCGCTCGGCCCTGTACCCACTGGTCGGCGAGCGTTGGGTCAAGGGTGGCGCCGGCCATGCCGTGGACATCTTCGGCATGTTCGTCACCCTGTTGGGCCTGGTGACCAACCTGGGGATCGGTTCGATGCAGGTGGCATCGGGCCTGGAATACCTGTTCGGCATGGACCACAGCAAGACCAACCTGCTGGCGGTGATCCTGACCATGAGCAGCGTGGCCACCATCGCCGCGGTGTCGGGCGTGGAGAACGGCATCCGCCGCCTGTCCAACCTGAACATCCTGCTGTTCAGCGGCTTGCTGGTGTTCGTCCTGCTGGGCGGTAACACCCTGCACCTGCTCAACGGCTTCGTGCAGAACGTTGGCGACTACCTCAACGGCATCGTGCTCAAGACCTTCGACCTCTACGTGTACGAGGGCGAAAGTGGCAAGTCCGAGCGCTGGCTGGGTCTGTGGACCGTGTTCTACTGGGCCTGGTGGATTTCCTGGGGCCCGTTCGTCGGCATGTTCATCGCCCGTATCTCCAAGGGCCGCACCGTGCGTGAACTGGTCGCCGGTGTGTTGCTGATCCCGCTGGGCTTCACCCTGGCCTGGCTGTCGATCTTCGGCAACACCGCGTTGGACCTGGTGATCAACCAGGGCGCGGTGGAGCTGGGCAAGACTGCCTTGGAGCAGCCGTCGATGTCGATCTACCAGTTGCTGGAATACTTCCCGGCGGCCAAGATCGTCGTCGGTGTGGCGGTGTTCGTCGGCTTCGTGCTGTTCCTCACGCCGGCCGACTCCGGTGCGGTGATGATGGCCAATCTGTCGTGCAAGGGCGGCCAGGTGGATGAAGACGCGCCCAAGTGGCTGCGCATCTTCTGGTCGGCGGTGATCACCCTGGTGACCATCGGCCTGCTGTTCGCTGGCAACTTCGAGGCGATGCAGACCATGGTGGTGCTGGCCGGCCTGCCGTTCTCGGTGGTCCTGGTGCTGTTCATGTTCGGCCTGTACAAGGCCATGAAACAGGATGCCCAGGTCGAGCAGGAGCGTGCCGAGCTGGCTGCCCGTGGTCGTCGTGGCTTCAGCGAGCGCCTGACCCAGCTCGAGCTGCAGCCGACCCAGGCCGTGGTCCAGCGCTTCATGGACAAGCAGGTCAGCCCGGCCCTGAAGGAAGCCGCGGCGCAGTTGCGTACCCTGGGCTTCGAGGTCGAGACCCGTGTCGGCCAGTCCCGTGCCCTGATGGGCCTGCGGGTGATGATGGAGGAGGGCAACCCCTTCGTCTATGAGGTGAGCCTGGATGGCTACCTGGCCGCGCCGAGCGAGGCGCCGGTCGAAGGTGAACCGCAAGTACGCCAGCGCTTCTACCGCGCCGAGGTGTACCTGCACGATGGCAGCCAGGAGTACGACCTGATGGGCTTCACCCCTGACCAGATCGTGCGTGACGTGCTGGATCAGTTCGAGAGCCACCGCCAGTTGCTGGGGCGCGTGTACAGCTGATCGAGGCTGAAGTGGGCAGGGGCCCGGCGTGCGAGCGTCGGGCCCCTGTCGTTTCGGGAGCGGTAAGTCGTCAGTTGCAATATGTAGTGCCTGTGGCGAGGGGATGCGACGCATCGTTGGCGGCTCATCAACCAGCAGGCCAATCCCATGACGCACCCATCGACCCCGATATTCGATTTCAAAGCCGCTGCCGCCAGGCAGTTCGCCAGCCGACCGACCCTGCGCCAGGTGGTGAGCAAGCAGGTCCTGGACCTGTTGCTCCAACAGCTTCCCTGGCTGGCCTATGTCGAACCCAAGCTGGTGGACGCCGATCCGCTCATGCTCGACAGCCCCGATCCCGATACCGAGT
The DNA here is from genome assembly GCF_046365545.1 of Pseudomonas sp. HLMP. Lineage (NCBI taxonomy): Bacteria > Pseudomonadati > Pseudomonadota > Gammaproteobacteria > Pseudomonadales > Pseudomonadaceae > Pseudomonas > Pseudomonas sp. HLMP. The sequence goes on from NZ_JBDLLR010000001.1 coordinate 456,032, forward strand.
ACTGGACCACCGAACCCTTGGTGGACGTGGTGCTGCAGGCGATGCTGGAGGGCAAACCGCTGGACCTGGAGCCCATTGGCGCGCGTGCCCATAACCTTGGGCTGGCGGACACCCATCGTTTTCCTGGTTCCCACAGCGCGTTCGATACACGGCGCCTGGCGGGAACGAGCGAAGCGTTCAACGAACTCCTGTCACGTTTGACGGAGCACTTCTGCCAGGCGCAGGTGGACTACTGGCGTGGTCAGGGGACCTCCGGCAAGAGCCGTGATCAGTGGTTGCAGTTGCTGTTGAAGATGGCGCTGCTGCGCAACCTGCCCCTGCAAGGGTTGGACGAGCAGCAGCAAGCTGTCATTCGTGGCTTGGTCAAGGGCGGTGCGCAGCAACCCCCGGTCTTTGTCGTGCAGGCCCATCTGACGGTGGGCGATCGGCATTTCAACGAGGTGCAGCCTGGTCTGCTGGTCACCGGTGAGTGGGATGAGCGGCACGTTGTCCTGTGGTGTTCGCCATCGAGTCAGGTCAGGGCATTCGATACCCTGGATGATTTTGCCCTGGCGCTGCGCGACGAACTCGCCCTTCGCTACCATTTCGACGCCCTGCGCTGGGACCGCCAGGCACTCGAAGGCGATGTGTTCGCCCAACAATGCACGCTGCTGCTCGCCCGCATGCTCGACAACATCGGGCGGGCGCGCTACCGGGACCTCACCGTGGCGCAGATGGAGCGCCTTTTCGCCGACCTCAGCGACCCTGCGCAGTGGTTCGTCGAGGGTTACTACATCGAGGAAAGCGCCACGGTCATACCGCCACCCGGCATCCACTGGGCGTCGGCCAACGACAGCTTCGCCTACCAAGAGGCGCTGTTGGACCTGGCGCTGGATCACGCCGATGCCGGCGGGCTGGCGGCGCTGGATGGCGTCCTGGACCTGCAAAGCTACACCCGCCAGCGCCTGCGGGAGCGGATGCTGGCGGACTACCCGGTGGAGGCCAACTACTTCCCTGACGATCTGATCCTGGAGCTTGAAATCGCCCGTGGCATGCCGGGTGGCGCCGCCACAGGCAGTGGAGGCGGCGAGCCGCTGGAGCCGGCAGGCGAAAAGACCCTCACCGAGTTCGCCATCGGCAACCTCAGTTCGCTCGCAGGCGCCGTCATCAAAGGGATCAGGCATCGGGACGATCAACTGATCATGCCTTGGATGAATGCCGACTACCTCAAGTCGCTGGTGCAGGCCGTCGATATCGGGGGCAACTATCCCCGCTACGTGGCCGATGCCCTGAACGACCCGCAGACGCGTTCCGAGCGTACCAGGCGGTTTGCCCGGGAATGGCGCCAGTCCTTGGTGTTCAGCGCCCTGCAGGCGAAGCTCGATCGCAAGATCACGGAGCTGGGGCTGCAATGCATCGTCGACTTCTGCAGGGGCCATGTCGATAGTGTGTTGCCGAACATCGCGCTGATCCCGCTCGCCTTCAAGCGTCAGCCCCATTCCGCGAAGCATGACCTGGTTCGCGGCATGTATGTGCTTTTTTCGGCCGAGCCTGCCGTGGTGCTGCTGTATCGCCCCCTGTATGGCCATGATCCGCTACGGCAGTTCGCCAGCATCGAGGCGATGATGGCGGGTATCCGTGAGTCCGAGTCGCTCCAGGCCAGCATGGTGAACTGGATGGAACCCCATGTGCGGCATATCTATGACCACGGCGGGTTCACCGAACCCCATGTCACCAGCATCGGCATGGACCCTTACGACCTGCCTGAAAAGCCCGAGCCCGCTGCACTGGGTGCACGCCTGTGGCTGACCGACGTGGATGAAAAGCTGTACACGGCGAACTACGAGCTGTTGCTGGAACTCGCCAACCGGCAGGCAACCTCCACTGCGCAAAGCCGCTGGGCGATCCTCAGCCAGGGCGCCTGGCTGCTGTTCGACCTGGCCACGCTGCTGTTGCGCGGGCCCGTCGCTTCGGCAGCCTGGCTCGTGCAGGCTATCTCCAGCCTCGAGCGCGATACCGGGGCTTTCGAGCAAGGCAGCGAATTCGACCGCAGCGCTGCCACCGTCGACCTGATCGTGAACCTTGGCATGGCGTTGTTGCATGCGCGCCTGCCAAGCGAGGCCCCGGCAAGCTCGCAGCCGCTGCCCGGCGCTGCCGCTTTCGATGGGCCGCCCGCGCAAGATGGCGGCTACCAGGCAATGCGTGTCAGGCCAACCCAGGGCAAGGTCGGCATGGCCGGGCCGTTGGCGTTTGCGTTGGAGCCGAGCGAGGCGGGCCTGCAGCTCGATTTCTCCTGGCGTGGCAATCGGGGCTTCAACTGGCTGGCGCCGGAACAGCGCAAGGCATTGATGGCCATGCGTTCGAAGGTCGGTCTCGATGGTTTGCAGTCTTCGGCGGATGGGCTCTATCAGCTCGGCGAGCAGCGCTATGTGACGATGCTGGGTGAAACCTTTGCCGTGAGTGTGCTGGAGGAGGGCGTCCGAGTCGTCGATGCCGCAGGCAACCTGGGGCCTTGGCTGTCGTTCGAGCTAGGGGCCTGGCGTATCGACTCGCAATTGCGCTTGAGAGGGGGCGCGCCCGAAGGGCGTGTCAAGCAGGCCTTTGGCAGACTGTACGCGTCCTCCAACGACCTCACCCGCAGGACCAACGAGGCCGGGGAGGTTTTCACTCACCTTGGCAGGGAGATCGTCACCTTGCAGGGCAAGGTCGATAGCCTCGAAAAATTGAGGGAGGCCGAGAACGCCAGGCGCAAAGCGGCCGAGGAAGACAAGAGCGTGCCCTTTGACTGGGCTGGCTCCGACAGGATGATCGACTCCTACGATAAGCGCTGCGCCGAATTCGCTGCACAGGTGAAATCCAAGCGGTTGCTGGCTGTCGAGCATCTCGAGATCACGGTACGGCTCGACCGCGAGCAGCGTGGTGTCCTGGAGAGCATGCTCGAAGCCAAGTATGGCTCCTTTCTCAATGACCAGCTTGAAGAGAGCATAAGGCAGCAGAGGATCCAGGTCGTGACCAACCTGATCCGTAACAGTGACTTTATCCTTAACGAGCTCAAGAGCCTGGCGGATTATCCGCATATCAACGAGCTGATGAGGCGGCACGAGGGACGTGTCATCTCGGAAGTCCGCGAGGGCTACCAGGAGCTTCGCGGTTATCTACAAGCGTTGACCGAGTTTCAGGAGCGTATGCTCGATGCCATGGGCGTATTGGACGAGCTGTTGACCGAGGCACCCCGTGACCTGGATATCGGTATGGTGGATACCCGGCGGACAGTGACCGAACTGATCGATGAGCGAAAATACTCAACCGTCGACTTTCGTTTCCAGCATGCCCTGGTCCTGGCGGAACTGACCTTGCATCTGGATCTCGCCACGGGAGAGCGACGGGTGGCGCGGATCAGGGAAGGGCTTGCAGGTACTCGGCTCAGAAGTGCAGCCAACGCTCATGGTGAGTCGCTCATGTCCAACCTGGATGTGGCCGACAGGATCAGCATCCTGCAGGAGGCATGGGACGAGTATGCCGCGGCGATCATCCGTACCTTGTACATCGAGCGTACGGGTGGGGCGATGATCGATGTCGCGATGCTCGCGCGCTACCGGACGCACATGCAACTGCTCAAGGACGACGCCGGGCGTCGATTGGTCGCTGCCATCGCCGAGCAAGACGGTACGCCGCTTCCATCCCCGACGTACTCGGCCTACAGGATTTCCAGCGATCACCAGCGAGTGCTGCACAACAACGCAGGCCAGATCGTCATCGCCACCGAAGTACAGGAAGATGGGCGCACCGTCTATGAAGTGCGCGCCCCATTCAACGGAGACATCCTGCAGGTCTTTGACTTCAAGGACGGTGCCTGGGTAGAGCGCCCTGGCCAGCCGCTCAAGCCGATCCCGTTGGACGAAGGGAGCGACGATGCGCAGGTACAGGCCTTGCTCAACGACAACCAGGAGGTTATCTCCATCGCCAGGGCGTATGTTGACGAGGGCGCAAACGGCGCGGCACTGGAGGCCCTGCTTCAACGTCAGGTGGATCGGTTGCAGCACGCGGCTGCGGAGTTGGCCGAGCGGGGGGCGGGCGAGGGTGTGAGGGCTCGTCTGCACACCGGGGTACAGGACCTGGAGTCGCTCAGGATCAGCCTGTTGACCGAACTGTACACGCGCACCAAGTACCCGACCGCCGATGCCTTGCGCTTCCTCCATGACCAGCGATTGATCAAGGTGGATTATGTCAGGCGCGATACGTCGGCCATGACCAGCCCTTTCGACGAGTTCAAGATCACGCGCTTGAATACTCCCGGTGTCGACAAGGGGAGGGCCATCTGGGCTGCGCATTTTCATCTGCTTTCGCAGGATGCGCCGCTGGCGGACTTCACCCATGGGCACCTCAAGCTCTGGACCCATCGGCACTTGGGGCGGCGCTACGAAACCGTCAGTGGTGAGCGGGTGCATCGGGGGCGCCTGACGCATGCCGATGTGGCAGGCATCATTCCCTTGACGTAAGCGGCTTAGCGGTTCGTGTAACGGCCTTGCCTGCCATGAGCAGGCATGGCCTGGTTGCCGCGTTCGGCGATCATCTGCTCAAGGCCGATCAATTCGATGCCCTGGCTCCGTAGCCGGGGCATTTCCTTTTCCAGCACCTCGAGGGTCTGGGGGTAGGGGTGACCGATCAGCACCGCCGAGCCCTGTTTGCGCGCCAGCTCGATGCCTTGGCGCAGTTGCCCGGCGATGGCTTCGCTGGTGCGTACGTCATCCAGGAACACGTCTCGCGAGACGTGCGCCAGCCCCTGCGCTTGCGCCTCGGCCGCCGCCACCGTGGCCGCGCTGGTGCGGCTGTCGACGAAGAACAGGTGGCGCCGCTGCAGCTCGCTCATCAGCCAGGCCATAGGTTCGCGGTGGGCGGTCATGCGGCTACCCATGTGGTTGTTGATCCCGGCAGCGAAGGGCACCTTGGCCAAGGCGGCGTCCAGGCGCCGGGCCAGTTCCTCGATCGGCGTGCCGGGGTGCCAGGCGTAGGGGCCGGTGGCCGGGTCCATGGGCATGTGCAGGATGACCGTCTTGCCAGCCTTGTGGGCCTGGCGAGCGAAGTCGGTGGCATGGGGCGTGTCGGGCATGATGGCCAGCGTGACCGGGCCAGGCAGGGCGAGGGTGCGGTTGTCGCGTTCGATGCTCTGCCCCAGGTCGTCGATGATGATGCTCATGTAGGCCTTGGCCGGCGCCGCGTGAGCGACACCGGCCAGCAGGCAGGACAGGGCCAGCAACAGCAAGCGCATGGGCTGGGTCAGTCGCCCTTGGTGATGTTCAGGCCCTTGAGCAGGCTCAGGGCCTGGCTGAGCTGGAAGTCATCGTCCTGCGGGCGCTCCTTGCGCTTGCTGCTGCCGGATGGTCGGTCGGCGCCGCCATTGCCATTGCCCAGGTGGCCCTGCAGGTCGGCTTCCTTGAAGTTGTCGGTGTCGGCCTCGGCGGTGAGCTTGGCCGGGCGCACCTCGATGTCCGGGACGATGCCCTGGGCCTGGATCGAGCGGCCGTTGGGGGTGAAGTACAGCGCGGTGGTGAGCTTGAGCGCGCGGTCGTTGGCCAGCGGCAGCACGGTCTGCACCGAGCCCTTGCCGAAACTGTCGGTGCCCATGAGCACCGCGCGTTTCTGGTCCTGCAGGGCGCCGGCGACGATTTCCGAGGCCGAGGCGCTGCCGCCGTTGATCAGCACCACCAGCGGGACGCGCTCGCTGGCGTCGGCAGGGTTGGCGGAGAAGCGCAGCTCGGAATTGGCGATGCGGCCCTTGGTATAGACGATCAGGCCCTTGGTGAGGAAATGGTCGGCCACTTCCACCGCCGACTGCAGCACGCCGCCGGGGTTGTTGCGCAGGTCCAGGACCAGGCCGCGCAATTTCTTGCCGTTGTCCTTGCGCAGCTTGGCCAGGGCCTTGCCCACCTCGTCGCCGGTCTTGACCTGGAACTGGGTGATGCGGATGTAGCCGTAGTCGTTCTCCAGCAACTGGCTCTTGACGCTCTTGACCTGGATCACCGCGCGGGCGAGGGTCACGTCGAATGGCGTGCCGCCATCGCGCACCAGGGTCAGGGTGATCTTCTCGCCGACCTTGCCGCGCATCTTGTCGACCGCTTCGGTCATGCTCTGGCCGCGGGTCGGGGCGCCGTTGATCTTGACGATCAGGTCGCCTGCCTCGATGCCCGCGCGCGAGGCGGGGGTGTCGTCGATTGGCGACACCACCTTGACGAAGCCGTCCTCCATGCCGACCTCGATGCCCAGGCCGCCGAATTCGCCGCTGGTGCTTTCCTGCAGCTCCTGGAAGTCTTCCGGGCCGAGGTAGGCCGAGTGCGGGTCGAGGTTGCTGAGCATGCCCTTGATGGCGTTCTCCAGCAGGGTCTTGTCGTCCACCGGCTCGACGTAGGCGGCCTTGATGCGGTCCATGACCTCGGCGAAGGTGCGCAGTTCGTCCAGCGGCAGGGGTGCCTTGGCCGTCACCTCGGTGGCGGGCACCGCGGCAGGCCTGGCCGGTTCGGCGGCGATGGCCAGGGGCGCGCCGACCACCAGGGCGATGGTCAGGGCCAACTGGGTGAGGCGAGGCGAGTGCAGCATGTCGAACGAACTCCTGATCCTGTTGGCGCTCCGCGAGGAGCATCGGCGCAGCCAGGGCCTGCGCTACGCCGTAAGAGAGTGAATGTGCCTAGTGGCCTGCGTGCTCGATTCGTGCACTCGAATCAACCGCCCGGGCCACTAGCCACGGCACCATTGCGCAGGGTCGGTCGGTCGGCCCTGCTGGCGAATGGCGAAGTACAGGCCTGCGCTGTCCTGCCCACCGCTGTCGCCGACGGTGGAGATGGCCTCGCCGGCCTTGACGATGTCGCCGGCGCTCTTGAGCAGGCTCTGGTTGTGGCCGTACAGGCTCAGGTAACCATTGCCATGATCGAGAATGACCAGAAGTCCGGCGCCGCGCAACCAGTCGGCGAACACCACGCGCCCGCCGTGCACGGCACGTACCTGGGTGCCGGGCGCGGCACCGATCATCACGCCGTCCCACTTGGCCCGGGCATCGCCGCCTCGCGCATCTCCGAAGCGTGCCAGCAATCGACCATTGACCGGCCATGGAAGTTTGCCTCGCGCGGCAGAAAATGCGCCGCCGTAGCTGGCGCCAGTACTGGACACCATCGGGCCGAGGGTGGTGCGGGCCTTTTTCGGTGCCTCTTCCTCGCGGTTGGCCGAGGCTTGCTGCTGGCGGCGTCGCTCGGCTTCCTGCTGGGCCAGGAGCGCCTTCTTGCGTGCCTCCTCGGCTTCGCGGGCCTGGCGCGCCAGGGTTTCCTCGATGGTCTTGAGTACCTTGGTCAGCTCGGCCTGGTCCTGCTGGCGGGCCTGGAGCTTCTTGTCGCGCGCCTTCAGGTCGCTGTCGAGCTTGGCCAGGACCTGCCGGCGCTCACTGCGCACGGCCTCGAGCGCCTGGCGACGGCTGTCGAGGTTGCCGCGCTGGACCAGCAACTGGGCCTGCTGGCGGCTGATGTCCTGTTCGACGCCGGCCAGTTGGCGCAGGGTTTCGTTGAAGGCGCGCAATTGCTCCAGGCGCGCCTTGCTCAGGTAGTCGTAGTAGGTCAGGGTGCGGGCGAATTTCTCGGGGTTCTGCTGGTTGAGCAGCAACTTGAGGTATTCCTCGCGGCCGTTCTGGTAGGCGGAGCGGGCCTGGATGGCGATCAGTCGTTGTTGTTCAACGCGGGCGCTCTGGAGTTTTTTTTTCTCGGTATCAAGGCGCTCCAGCTCGCCCTCGGTCTTTTTTAGTTCCTGTTGCAGAGCCTCCACCTGCTTTTCGAGATTGCCGATGTCGGTCTCGGTGGCCTTGAGGTCTTTCTGCACGCCGGACTTCTCCGCCTGCAGCTTGCCCAGCATCTTCTTCAGCTCGGCGATGTCCTGGCGGGTGGCGTCCAGTTGTTGCTGGGTCTGCGCGCGCTCGTCGGCGAAGGCCGGGCTGAGCAGGCAGGACAGGGCGAGTAGGATCAGGGCGCGGAGCATGGAGTCGGGCGTACCAGGGATGGAGACTGGCCTAGTATGCCCGCCCGGGGCTGCAAAAAAAACGTTTCGCGGTATCAGCGGCAAGCTTCGAGCTGCAAGCGGCAAGAAAAAGCTCAACTGGCGGCCTGTGCTGGCAGTCAGGCGGGGCCTTGTGATCCTGGGGCTGCTTTGCAGCCCATCGCCGGCAAGCCGGCTCCCACAGGGACCGCGCCGCCCTTGAGGTTGGCGCAGAACCTGTGGGGGGCGCTCAGCCGTCGACCAGAATGGAGGTCCCGGTCATTTGCGCCGGTTTTTCCAGGCCCAGCAGCTTGAGCATGGTCGGCGCCACGTCGGCCAGCACGCCGCCTTCGCGGACCTTGAGGTTGCGCTTGCCAACATAGATGAACGGCACGGGCTCGGTGGTGTGGGCGGTGTGCGCCTGGCCGGTGCACTCGTCCTCCATCTGCTCGACGTTGCCGTGGTCGGCGGTGATCAGTGCTTCGCCGCCTACCTGCTCCAGGGCCTCGACGATGCGCCCGACGCAGTTGTCCAGGGCCTCGACCGCCTTGACCGCGGCGTCGAACACGCCGGTATGGCCGACCATGTCGCCGTTGGCGTAGTTGACCACGATCACGTCATAGCGCTGCTGCTCGATGGCCTCGACAATACGGTCGGTGACCTCCGGCGCGCTCATCTCTGGCTGCAGGTCGTAGGTGGCGACCTTCGGCGACGGGATGAGGATGCGCTCCTCGCCCTCGAACGGCTCTTCGCGCCCGCCCGAGAAGAAGAAGGTGACGTGGGCGTACTTCTCGGTCTCGGCGATGCGCAGCTGGGTCTTGCCGTGCTTGGCCAGGTATTCGCCGAGCACGTTGTCCAGGCTGGCCGGGGCGAAGGCCGCCGGGGCGGGGATCTTGGCCGAGTACTGGGTCAGGCCGATGTAGGCGGCGAGCTTGGGCAGGCGCGTGCGCGGGAACTCGTTGAAATCGGCCTCGACGAACACGCGGGACAGCTCGCGTGCGCGGTCGGCGCGGAAGTTCATGAAGACGACGGCGTCGCCATCCTCGACCTTGACCGCCTCGCCGATGCGGGTGGCCTTGACGAACTCGTCGCTCTCGTCGCGGGCATAGGCTGCCTGCAGGCCGGCCACGGCATTATCGGCGCTGTATTGGGCGACGCTGTCGACGATCAGCTCGTAGGCGGCGCTGACGCGGTCCCAGCGATTGTCGCGGTCCATGGCGTAGTAGCGGCCGATGATGCTGGCGATACGGCCCTTGCCCAGGCGGGCGAAGGTGGCGTCGAGCAGCTCGAGGGACGATTGCGCGCTGCGCGGTGGCGTGTCGCGGCCATCGAGGAAGGCGTGCAGGTAGATCTTCTCGGCGCCCCGCTGGGCGGCGAGTTCGGCCATGGCGATGATGTGGTCCTGGTGGCTGTGCACGCCGCCATCGGAGAGCAGGCCGAGGATGTGCACGGCCTTGCCGGCGGAGGCCGCCTTGTCCACCGCATTGGTGAGGACCGGATTGTGGAAGAACTCGCCGTCGCGGATGGCCTTGGTCACGCGGGTGAAGTCCTGGTACACCACGCGCCCGGCACCGAGGTTCATGTGACCGACCTCGGAGTTGCCCATCTGCCCGTCGGGCAGGCCGACATCCATGCCCGAGCCGGAGATCAGGCCGTGCGGCTGGCTGGCGCGCAGGCGATCGTAGACGGGGGTGTTGGCTGCGAAGATGGCGTTGTACTCGGGGCTTTCGCTGTGACCGAAACCATCCAGGATGATCAGGACCAGGGGTTTAGGCGTGCTCGTCATCAATCCCACTCACGGTTGTTCAAAGATGATAAAGACACGCATTTTAGGGCAAATACGCCATGTGCGGCGAATATTCCTCCTGGCGCCCGACCAGCGCCGCCACAGACCGGACATGAAAGCTGTTTCGCGGCCGGTCCGTCGGGCTTTGGCCGGCTTGGGGGGCTGTGTATACTGGCCGGCATTTTCAATCGCGTGGAACACCCCTGATGGTTGCTAACCTGATTCAATTTGCGACAAACCACTACATCCTGGTGGCGATCTTCTTTGTTCTGCTGATCCTGCTGCTGGTCAACGAAATCCGCCGTGGCGGCCAGAGCCTGAGCAGTGGCCAGCTGACCGCACTGATCAACGCCGAGAAAGGCGTGGTGATCGACATTCGTCCGAGCAAGGAGTACTCGTCCGGCCACATCGTCGGCGCGCTGAACATCCCGCAGGACAAGCTGGTCAACCGTATGGCCGAGCTGGAAAAGCACAAGGGCAAGACCCTGATCGTGGTAGACAGCATGGGCCAGCAATCCGGCTCCATCTGCCGCGAGCTGCTCAAGGCGGGCTACACCGCCGCCAAGCTCAGCGGTGGCGTTTCCAGCTGGAAAGCCGATAACCTGCCCCTGGTGAAGTGAACATGAAGCCTGTCATCGTCTATTCCAGCGACTACTGCCCCTATTGCATGCGCGCCAAGTACCTGCTCGAGAGCAAGGGCGTGGCGTTCGAGGAAATCAAGGTCGATGGCAAGCCGCAGGTGCGTGCCGAGATGAGCCAGAAGGCCGGCCGCACCTCGGTGCCGCAGATCTGGATCGGCAGTACCCATGTCGGTGGATGCGATGACCTCTATGCCCTGGAGCGGGCGGGCAAGCTCGATGCCCTGCTCGAGGCCTGACTCACACCTTTTTCAAGACCATTAGGAAAAGATCTGCCATGACCGACCAACAGAACAACGGCGCAGCCGCCGACGACAACGCCCCGCAATTCTCCATGCAGCGCATCTACGTGCGCGACCTGTCCTTCGAGGCACCGAAGAGCCCGCAGATCTTCCGCCAGCAGTGGGAGCCGAGCGTCTCGCTGGACCTGAACACCAAGCAGAAGGCCCTGGAAGGCGACTTCCACGAAGTGGTGCTGACCCTGTCGGTGACCGTCAAGAACGGTGAGGAAGTCGCCTTCATCGCCGAGGTGCAGCAGGCGGGCATCTTCCTGATCAAGAACCTCGACGCGGCCTCCATGAGCCACACCCTCGGCGCGTTCTGCCCGAACATCCTGTTCCCGTACGCCCGCGAGACCCTGGACAGCCTGGTGACCCGTGGTTCGTTCCCGGCCCTGATGCTGTCGCCGGTCAACTTCGACGCCCTGTACGCTCAAGAAATGCAGCGCATGCAGGAAGCCGGCGAGGCGCCTTCGCTGCAGTGATCTGCCGCGAGAGACGAAAACCCTGCGGGGTAATGCTGTTCACTTAAGTCTGATGCGACATCGATTGGGGCTGCCTTGCAGCCCATCGCCGGCAAGCCGGCTCCCACAGGATCGTGCATTCCTTGAGGCTTGCAGCGTACTTGTGGGAGCGGGCTTGCCCGCGAAGGGCCGCAAGGCGGCCCCAATTGCTTAAGTGAGCAGCATTACCCTGCGGGGCGCTTTTTTCATGGGGTGTGTCGGCGGAGCTGGCGGCACCTCAAGCAAACCCTTGCTGGCGCCACGCCTCGTACACTGTCACCGCCACCGTATTGGACAGGTTCAGGCTGCGGCACCCTGGCCGCATCGGCAGGCGCAGGCGCTGCTCGGCCGGCAGGCTGTCCAGCACCTCGGCCGGCAGGCCACGGCTCTCGGGGCCGAACAGGAAGGCGTCGCCCGGCTGATAGTCGACTTCATGAAACGGATGCGAGCCCTTGGTGGTGAAGGCGAACAAGCGCGGATGGCCAAGGCTTTCCAGGCATCCAGCCAGGCTCTGGTGGCGTTTGAGCGTGGCATACTCGTGGTAGTCCAGCCCTGCCCGGCGCAGGCGCTTGTCGTCCAGCTCGAAGCCCAGCGGTTCGATCAGGTGCAGGTCGCAACCGCTGTTGGCGCAGAGCCGGATGATGTTGCCGGTATTCGGCGGAATCTCTGGTTGAAAGAGGATGACATGAAACATGCACGGCTCCAGGCGTGAAGATGGCGAGCATTCTACCCTCGAACCCGACCCGCGTTCGAAGGCCTGGCCGCGCGTGCTGTTTTCCCTGGCCATCGTCGGCCTGATGGTCGGGCTGATGATCGGCCGCCTGACCGCGCCCGAGGAGCACGTGCTGGAGCGGGTGGAGGTGGTGCAGGACGGCCTGGACCTGTGGTTCGACGACGAGCCCAGGTTGCATGGGGAGAACGTGGACGGGACCCTGGCCTTGCTGTTCCAGGCCGAAGGCAAGGCCCAGCAGGGCCAGTTGCGCTTGCAGGGGAAGCCGGTGGGTTGGCGTGTGCGCAAAAGCGAGGAAGGGTTGTTGCTGACCGTGGTCGCCGCGCGCCCCCTGCACGGCGAATGGGCCGGTGCGAAGGAGGCGGGGCGCTGGCGGGTGCAGGTGAGGCTGCACGAATAAAAGAGGGGATATCCCGGCCTGCCTGTACCGAGGTCCCCAAAACTGGAGATACCTGGCTTATTGCAGATGCCGTGCCAGTTTTGCAAAGCCCGGAAATAGTGGGGTTGGAGCGGTTTTTCTGGGGGATTTTCGGGCCAGCATGCATCTGGGCGGTGCAGCGGGCACAGAATCGGTGCGCGGGGGGATTGATGGCGATCCTGGCGAAGGCGGGGCTGCAAAGCAGCCCCACAGGTGTGCCGTTGCGCTTGAGTGCGGCGCCGGACCCTGTGGGAGCGGGCCTGCCCGCGAAAGCGCCTGTGGGGTAACGCGAAACCTCAGTGTTCCTCGCCGTCGTCGTCATCCCCGCCATCGACATTCATCCCCAGCTCCTTGATCTTGCGGGTCAGGGTGTTGCGTCCCCAGCCCAGCAGCACGGCGGCATCGCGGCGGCGGCCGGCGGTGTGCTTGAGGGCGGTCTCGATCATGATGCGTTCGAAGCTGGGCACGGCGCTGTCGAGCAGGTTCGACTGGCCCCGGGCCAGGGCCAGGTCGGCCCACTGGCGCAAGGCCTGCTCCCAGTTGGTCACCGGAGCGGCGTCCTGGGGCAGGTTGAGCAATTCCGGCGGCAGGTCGCCGATCAGCACTTCGCGGCTGGAAGCCATCACGGTGATCCAGCGGCAGGTGTTCTCCAATTGCCGCACGTTGCCCGGCCAGGGCAGGTTGCGCATGAATTCCTCGGTTTCCGGCTTGAGCAGCTTGGGCTCGACCGCCAGCTCCTGCGCCGCGCGGCCAAGGAAGTGGCGGGCAAGGGCGGGAATGTCCTCGCGGCGGTCGGCCAGGCGTGGAATGTGGATGCGGATCACGTTCAGGCGGTGGAACAGGTCTTCGCGGAACTTGCCGGCCTGCACCAGCGACTCGAGGTTCTGGTGGGTGGCGGCGATGATGCGCACGTCCACCTTGACCGGCACATGGCCGCCGACCCGGTAGAATTCGCCATCGGCCAGCACCCGCAGCAGGCGGGTCTGGGTGTCGGCGGGCATGTCGCCGATCTCGTCGAGGAACAGGGTGCCGCCGTCGGCCTGCTCGAAGCGGCCGCGCCGCAGGTTGGCCGCGCCGGTGAAGGCGCCTTTCTCATGGCCGAACAGCTCGGACTCCATCAGGTCCTTCGGGATGGCCGCCATGTTCAGGGCGATGAACGGCGATGCTGCCCGCGGGCTGTGGCGGTGCAGGGCGTGGGCCACCAGTTCCTTGCCGGTGCCCGACTCGCCGTTGATCAGCACGGTGATGTTGGAATGGCTGAGCCGGCCGATGGCGCGGAACACTTCCTGCATCGCCGGCGCCTCGCCGATGATCTCCGGGGTGCGGGCCAGGGTTGGCGGCACGTCGAGGGCCTGCTGCTCCTGGGCATGCTGGTTGGCGCGCTTGACCAACGACACCGCTTCGTCCACGTCGAACGGCTTGGGCAGGTACTCGAAGGCGCCGCCCTGGTAGGAGGCCACGGCGCTGTCCAGGTCGGAATGGGCGGTCATGATGATGACCGGCAGACGCGGGTGCTGCTCGCGGATCTGGGCCAGCAGGTCAAGGCCGCTGGTGCCAGGCATGCGGATGTCGGAGATGATCACGTCCGGCTGCTGGCGGGCCAGGCGGCCCATGACGCCATCGGCGCTGTCGAAGCTCTGGGTGGTCATGCCTTCCTGTTGCAGGGCTTTTTCCAGGACCCAGCGGATGGAGCGATCATCGTCGACGATCCAGACGGTTTCACTTCGGCTCATGAGGCGGTGGCTCCTTGTTCCAGAGGCAGGAAGATCGAGAATGTGGTGTGGCCGGGGTGGCTGTCACATTCGATCAGGCCCTGGTGCTGGCTGATGATGTTCTGGGTGATGGCCAGGCCGAGCCCGGTACCGTCCGGGCGGCCACTGACCATGGGATAGAAGAGGGTGTCCTGCAGTTCGGCGGGGATGCCCGGGCCGTTGTCGGTGATCTCGACCCGCGCCACCAGCCGGTGGCGGATGTGCCCGATGGTGAACTGGCGCACCGCGCGGCTGCGCAGGGTGATGCGGCCCAGGCGCAGCTCGTTCTGCCCGCCGATCGCCTGCATCGCGTTGCGCACGATGTTGAGCACGGCCTGGATCATCTGCTCGCGGTCGATCAGCACGTCCGGCAGGCTCGGGTCGTAGTCGCGCACCAACGTGATGCTGCCTTGGCTTTCCGCCTCCACCAAGCTGCCGACCCGCTCCAGCACTTCGTGGATGTTGGTCATGGCCAGCGACGGCAGCTTGTTCGAACCGAGCATGCGGTCGACCAGGTTACGCAGGCGGTCGGCCTCCTCGATGATCACGTTGGTGTAGTCGCGCAGCCCCTCGTCGGGCAGCTCGCGCGACAGCAACTGCGCCGCGCCGCGAATGCCGCCGAGCGGGTTCTTGATCTCGTGGGCGAGGCCGCGCACCAGCATCTTGGTGGTTTCCTGCTTGCTCAGCTGGGCCTCTTCCTTGGTGATGCGCAGCAGCCGGTCGCGGGGGTGGACCTCCAGCAACAGCAGGGTCTGCCCTTGGTGCAGGATCGGCGTCACGGCATAGTCGACGGTGATGGTCTGGCCGGTCAGCGAGGTCAGCTGGGCCTCGCGCTTGGTGAACGGGTGCGCCTGTTCCACGGCTTGGCGCAGGGAGTTGAGCGCTTCGGTGGACTCGGTGAACAGCTCGCTGATGAACTGCCCGTGGCTGCGCTGGCCGCTGACGGCCAGGAGCATCTCCGCGGCCGGGTTCATGTACTCCAGGCGCAGCTCGGCATTGAGCAGGAGCGTGGCGGTGGTCAGGTTGTCCAGGAGCAGACGGTGCTGTGCATCGCTGATGGTCATAAGGCGTCGTTGACCTCTTTTGGCACATGGAGTGCCCTGGCGGTAAACAGGGGCGGGCGCGCAGGTGTCCGCTCGTTGCCAGGAAAATGCAAGAAACAAACCAAAGCTCCGAAAAGAAGCGGCATTTGCGGATAAAGCCCTGGATCTGCGCGAATTCGGGCCAGAAAGCCCTGGTTTTCCGTGGCTGCTGACCCAAATTGGGATGCATGGCGGGGCGTAGCGGTTTTCTGTGCACCAATATAGAGCATAGGGTGCGAGAGGGCTGCCTGCCGCTTTCCATCGGAGCGGGACGCGAAAACGAAAACGGCCTCCCGAGGGAGGCCGTTTCGATGAGGGCGTCGACGCGAGGCGTCGCCTACATCAGACGCTGTAGTACAGGTCGTATTCCAGCGGGTGGACGAAGGTGCGGACCTTGATCTCTTCTTCCGACTTCAGCTCGATGTAGGCATCGATGAAGTCGTCGGAGAACACGCCGCCCTTGGTCAGGAACGCACGGCCCTTGTCCAGCTCTTCCAGGGCTTCCTTCAGGCTGCCGCAGACCTGCGGGATTTCCTTGGCCTCTTCAGGCGGCAGGTCGTACAGGTTCTTGTCGGCGGCATCGCCTGGGTGGATCTTGTTCTGGATGCCGTCCAGGCCGGCCATCAGCAGCGCGGCGAAGCACAGGTACGGGTTGGCGGCCGGGTCCGGGAAGCGCGCTTCGATACGGCGGGCTTTCGGGCTCGAGACGTACGGGATGCGGATCGAGGCCGAGCGGTTGCGGGCCGAGTAGGCCAGCATGACCGGCGCTTCGAAGCCTGGCACCAGGCGCTTGTAGGAGTTGGTGGACGGGTTGGTGAAGCCGTTCAGGGCCTTGCCGTGCTTGATGATGCCGCCGATGAAGTACAGGGCGGTGTCGGACAGGCCGGCATAGCCTTCGCCGGAGAAGGTGTTCTTGCCGTCTTTGGAGATCGACATGTGGACGTGCATGCCCGAGCCGTTGTCGCCGTACAGCGGTTTCGGCATGAAGGTCGCGGTCTTGCCATAGGCGTCGGCGACGTTGTGCACGCAGTACTTCAGGGTCTGGACTTCGTCAGCCTTGGTGACCAGGGTGTTGAACTTCACACCGATCTCGTTCTGGCCGGCGGTGGCCACTTCGTGGTGGTGAACTTCGACGACCAGGCCCATTTCCTCCATGGCGTTGCACATGGCGGTACGGATCTCGTGGTCGTGGTCGCATGGCGGAACCGGGAAGTAGCCACCCTTGACGGCCGGACGGTGGCCCTTGTTGCCGCCTTCGACGTCCTGGTCGGTCATCCAGGAGCCTTGTTCGGAGTAGATCTTGAACATGGAGCCGGAGATGTCGGACTTGAATTTGACCTGGTCGAAGATGAAGAACTCAGGCTCCGGGCCGACGAACACGGTGTCGCCGATGCCGGTGGACTTCAGGAATTCCTCGGCGCGCTTGGCGATGGCGCGTGGGTCGCGGTCGTAACCTTGCATGGTGGAAGGCTCGATCACGTCGCAGACCAGGATCAGGGTCGGCTCTTCGGTGAACGGGTCGAGCACGGCGGAGGAGTCGTCCGGCATCAGGATCATGTCGGAGGCTTCGATGCCTTTCCAGCCTTCGATCGACGAGCCGTCGAACATCTTGCCGGCTTCGAAGAAGTCCTCGTCCAGCGCATCGCGAGCGGGCATGGTGACGTGGTGCTGTTTGCCTTTGGTGTCCGTGAAACGCAGATCAATCCACTTGACGTCATGATCTTTGATGAGTTGAACCGACTTCGACATGTTGTCCTCCGGATGGGTCTAGGGCGCGGTGGGCCGCTGCCCTGGAAAAAGGGTGTCGCCGGGCGCGGATAGTCGGCCAAGCTTACCTGCCTCACAAGAGAGCAAATTGCATGCCAGTGCCCAAAAATGGCGAGGCGGGGATAAAACCTGGCGGTTTCGGGCGTTTTGCGGGGTTAGGGGGCTTTAGGCTGCACCTATAAGAGGCGTTTTTCTGGCTGGATGCACCAATATGGTGCTTGCTGGATTTTGCGCTGACTGCCTTGGCCTTATTCGCGGGCAAGCCCGCTCCCGCAGAGGGGCGAGTCAAACAGTCGATGCGGTTTGCAGGGCTTGGGCCCCTGTGGGAGCCGGCTTGCCGGCGACAGGGGCGGTACAGGCACCCCGAAAATCATTCCCTATCGTCGAAATACCAAAACCTTCTGCTCAAACCTTGAGCAATTTCCGCTATAATTCGCGCCCCTCATTTTCGGCAGGCCCCGCGCGCGCTGTTATCCAATGAAACTCATCGTCAAAGTCTTCCCTGAAATCACCATCAAGAGCCGGCCGGTGCGCAAGCGTTTCATCCGCCAGCTCAGCAAGAACATCCGCCTGGTGCTCAAGGACCTGGATCCCGAGCTGGTGGTCGATGGTGTCTGGGACAATCTCGAGGTGGTCACCCGCGTCGAGGACGAGAAGGTCCAGCGCGAGATGGTCGAGCGCCTCACCTGCACCCCGGGCATCGCCCACTTCCTGCAGGTCGAGGAATACCCGCTGGGCGACTTCGACGACATCGTCGCCAAGTGCAAGGAACACTTCGGCCCGCTGCTGGCCGGCAAGCGCTTCGCCGTGCGCTGCAAGCGCGGCGGCCACCACGACTTCACCTCGATGGACGTCGACCGCTATGTCGGCAGCCAGCTGCGCCAGCAATGCGGCGCCGCGGGTATCGACCTGAAGCACCCCGAGGTGGAAGTGCGCCTGGAGATCCGCGACCAGCGCCTCTATGTGGTACACACCCGTCACCCGGGCATCGGCGGCTACCCGCTGGGCGCCCTGGAGCAGACCCTGGTGCTGATGTCCGGCGGCTTCGACTCCACCGTGGCCGCCTACCAGATGATGCGCCGCGGCCTGATGACCCATTTCTGCTTCTTCAACCTCGGTGGCCGCGCCCACGAGCTGGGGGTGATGGAAGTCGCCCACTACCTGTGGAAGAAGTTCGGCAGCAGCCAGCGCGTGCTGTTCATCAGCGTGCCGTTCGAGGAAGTGGTCGGCGAGATCCTCGGCAAGGTCGACAACAGCTACATGGGCGTGACCCTAAAGCGCATGATGCTGCGCGCCGCGGCCAAGGTCGCCGAGCGCCTGGAGATCGACGCCCTGGTCACCGGCGAGGCGATTTCCCAGGTATCGAGCCAGACCCTGCCGAACCTGGCGGTGATCGACCAGGCCACCGACAAGCTGGTGCTGCGCCCGCTGCTGGCCAGCCACAAGCAGGACATCATCGACACCGCCTACCAGATCGGCACCGCCGAGTTCGCCAAGCACATGCCCGAATATTGCGGCGTGATCTCGGTGAACCCGACCACCTGTGCCAAGCCGCACCGGGTCGCCCATGAAGAGAACCAGTTCGACATGGCGGTGCTCGAGCGCGCCCTGGAGCGCGCCCGCTTCATCTCGATCGACCACGTCATCGACGAGTTGGGCCAGGACATCGAGGTCGAGGAAGTGAGCGAGGCCCTGCCGGGCCAGATCATCCTCGACATCCGTCACCCGGACGCCCAGGAAGACGAACCCCTGGTGCTCGAAGGCATCGAAGTCCAGGCGCTGCCGTTCTATGCGCTCAACAGCCGCTTCAAGCACCTGGATGCCAACCGTCAGTACCTGCTCTATTGCGATAAAGGTGTCATGAGCCGTCTGCATGCTCATCACCTGCTCAGCGAGGGACACGCCAATGTGCGCGTTTATCGCCCCGCCTAGGAAGCACGATGGCGACCGTTCTCGCCATCGTCCTCCCGACCGGTACTGAGCGCCGAATGCCTTGAACCCGATGCCTGCGGGCAGCGGTCACCGAATACCTAGATCGAGAAACACACAGTGATTGAGAATCTGCGCAACATTGCCATCATTGCCCACGTCGACCATGGCAAGACCACCCTCGTCGACAAGCTGCTGAAGCTCTCCGGCACCCTCGACCGCAAAGAGGCGGAAAGCGAGCGCGTGATGGACTCCAACGACCAGGAAAAGGAACGCGGCATTACCATCCTGGCGAAGAACACCGCCATCAAGTGGAACGGCTACAACATCAACATCGTCGACACCCCCGGTCACGCCGACTTCGGTGGCGAGGTCGAGCGCGTGATGTCGATGGTCGACTCGGTACTGCTGGTGGTCGACGCCCAGGACGGCCCGATGCCGCAGACCCGCTTCGTGACCCAGAAGGCGTTCAAGGCCGGCCTGCGTCCGATCGTCGTGGTCAACAAGATCGACCGTCCGGGCGCCCGTCCCGACTGGGTCATCGACCAGATCTTCGACCTGTTCGACAACCTGGGCGCCACCGATGAGCAGCTGGACTTCCCGATCGTCTACGCCAGCGCCCTGAACGGCATCGCCGGCATGGACCACGAGAACATGGACGACAACATGGACGCCCTGTTCCAGGCGATCATCGACCATGTGCCGGCCCCGGTCGTCGACACCGAAGGCCCGTTCCAGATGCAGATCTCCCAGCTGGACTACAACAGCTTCCTGGGCGTGATCGGCATCGGTCGCATCACCCGCGGCAAGATCAAGACCAACACCCCGGTCGTGGCCATCAGCGACGACGGCACCAAGCGCAACGGTCGCGTGCTGAAGATCATGGGCCACTCGGGCCTGCAGCGCGTCGAAGTCGCCGAGGCCGAAGCCGGCGACATCGTCTGCGTCTCGGGCATGGACGAGCTGTTCATCTCCGACACCCTGTGCGACCCACAGAACGTCGAGGCGCTGCCGCCGCTGACCGTCGACCAGCCGACCGTGAGCATGACCTTCCAGGTCAACGACTCGCCGTTCGCCGGCAAGGAAGGCAAGTTCGTCACCAGCCGTAACATCAAGGACCGCCTGGACAAGGAGCTGCTGCACAACGTGGCGCTGCGTGTCGAGCAGGGCGACAGCCCGGAGAAGTTCAAGGTTTCCGGCCGTGGCGAGCTGCACCTGTCGGTCCTGATCGAAACCATGCGCCGTGAAGGCTTCGAGCTGGCCGTGGGCCGTCCGGAAGTGGTGATCATCGAGAAGGACGGTGAGAAGCAGGAGCCGTACGAGAACGTCACCATCGACATCGAGGAACAGCACCAGGGCCCGGTGATGGAGCAGATGGGCCTGCGCAAGGGCGACCTGACCAACATGGTGCCGGACGGCAAGGGCCGTATCCGCCTGGAGTACATCATCCCGGCCCGTGGCCTGATCGGCTTCCGTAACGCTTTCCTGACCATGACCTCGGGTACCGGCATCCTGACCAGCACCTTCGAGAAGTACGGCCCGATCAAGGCCGGTGGCGTGACCCACCGCCAGAATGGCGTGCTGGTCTCGATGGCTGGCGGTACCGCGCTGACCTACTCCCTGGAAACCCTGCAGGACCGCGGCAAGCTGTTCCTGTCGCCGGGCGACGAAGTCTACGAAGGCATGCTGGCCGGTATCCACAGCCGTGACAACGACCTGGTCATCAACCCGACCAAGGCCAAGAAGCTCGACAACATGCGTGCTTCCGGCAAGGACGACACCGTCCAGCTGACCCCGGCGGTGAAGTTCACCCTGGAGCAGGCCCTGGAGTTCATCGACGAAGACGAGCTGGTCGAAGTGACGCCGAAGTCGATCCGCCTGCGCAAGAAGCTGCTGACCGAGAACGAGCGTAAGCGCGCGAGCAAGTGATGCTGCTTTGAGGCATGAAAAACCCGGCTGGCTGGCCGGGTTTTTCATGCCTGCATTGTCGAGACGGCGGGGCATCGTTCCAATGCTGGTGGTTAAGGGGTGTGTTGTCGTTTTGGGGCGCGCAGCGGCCCCAGGATCTCAAGGTCCGCTCAACCGGTAGGGATCGAGGCTTGCCCGGCCGATAAAAAGGCTCAGCGCCCGGTTTGCTTCGGTTTGTATGCACAATACCCCGGTCGCGGCCCCACCTTCGGGTGGTTGCGGCAGGTGTCTGGCCGTACGTCGTAGATGGTGCACATCCGGCTCTTGCGATCCAGGTACAGGCAGTCGTCGTTGCTCATGCGCGCCAGGGTGAAGATCCCTGACTTCTGGTTGAAACGCTCGATGATGCCTTCCTTCTGCAAGCGCTTGGCCACGTTCTTCGGCGGTTCGTCCTTCTCGAACTCATCCACCACGCCGATGCGGATCAGGTCCTTGATCTTCACCTCCACGGGTAAGGTGCAACAGGTCGAATGGCAGCCCCCGCACATGTGGCTGGCATAGCGTTGCCAGGTATCCAGGCGGTCGACTTCGGCGGCGGCGATCAGGGTCGGTTTCATCGTTATGGGGGCGGATCACGGTCTTGGGGCGCGCGATCATACCGGAGCCGTTCAATTTGTGAACAACCTTTCGCCCGATTGCCCAACGGATCATGAAAACCGCGAACCGGCACTGTCGCTCCGTGTCGAAGCGTCTAGGCTGAACAATCTCCCTCCGCTTTCGTCAACTTGCCCGAGGATGCCGCATGTCCCAGGAACCCAAAGCTCGTGACGCAGAGGTGGCTGCTTTTCGCGCCGCTGTACTGGCCAAGCTGACCTATGCGGTCGGCAAGGACCCGGAGCACGCCTTCGACCACGACTGGTTCGAGGCCATCGCCCTGGCTGCCCGCGATCACATGGTCGATCACTGGATGGACCACACCCGACAGGCCTACCGGCGCAGCCAGAAGCGGGTCTACTACCTCTCCCTGGAGTTCCTCATCGGCCGCTTGCTGTACGACAGCCTGAGCAATCTGGGCCTGCTGGACATCGCCCGCGAGGCACTGGAAGGGCTGGACGTGGACCTCGAGCGCATCCGTCTGCTCGAGCCCGATGCGGCCCTGGGCAACGGCGGCCTGGGGCGCCTGGCGGCGTGCTTCATGGAAAGCATGTCCACCCTCGGGATCGCCGCCCATGGCTATGGCATCCGCTACGAGCATGGCCTGTTCCGGCAGGCGCTGGTCGACGGTTGGCAGCAGGAGCAGACCGAGCACTGGCTGGATTTCGGCAACCCCTGGGAGTTCGAGCGGGCCGAGGTGATCTACCCGATCAGCTTCGGTGGCAGCGTCGAGACGGTGTACGACACCCACGGCCAGCAGCGCCAGGTCTGGTGGCCGGGCGAGACGGTGCGGGCGGTGGCCTACGACACGCCGGTGGTCGGCTGGCGCGGGGCCAGCGTCAACACCCTGCGCCTGTGGCGCGCACGGGCCCTGGAGGAACTGCACCTGGAGCGCTTCAATGCCGGTGACCACCTGGGGGCGGTGGCCGAGGTGGCGCGGGCCGAGAGCATCTCGCGGGTGCTTTACCCGGCCGACAGCACCGAGGCCGGCCAGGAGCTGCGCCTGCGTCAGGAGTACTTCTTCGTCTCGGCCTCGCTGCAGGACCTGTTGCGCCGCCACCTGAACATGCACGACAACCTGCTCAACCTGCCGGAGGCCGCGGCCATCCAGCTCAACGACACCCACCCGTCGATCGCTGTGGCCGAGTTGATGCGCTTGCTCGTCGACCAGCACGAGATCCCCTGGGACACCGCCTGGGACCTGACCGTCGGCACCCTGGCCTACACCAACCACACCCTGCTGCCCGAGGCCCTGGAAACCTGGCCGGTGGCCCTGATGGAGCGCATGCTGCCCCGGCACATGCAGATCATCTACCTGATCAACGCCTACCATATCGACGCCCTGCGGGCCAAAGGCCTGCACGACTTCGACGTGCTGCGGGCGGTGTCGCTGATCGAGGAGGACAACGGCCGCCGGGTGCGCATGGGCAACCTGGCGTTCCTTGGCTCGCACAGCGTCAACGGCGTCTCGGCGCTGCACAGCCGGCTGATGAAGAGCACGGTGTTCGCCGAGCTGCACAAACTCTACCCGCAGCGGATCAACAACAAGACCAACGGCATCACCTTCCGTCGCTGGCTGTTCCAGGCCAACCCGCAGTTGACCGCCATGTTGGTCGAAGCCTTGGGCGCGGAGGTGCTGGACGACCCGCAAGGCAAGCTCGAGGCCTTGGCGCCGTTCGCCGACAAGGCCACCTTCCGCCGCCAGTTCGCCGCCCAGCGTCTGCACAGCAAGCGTGCTCTGGCCAGCATCATCCAGGACCGCCTGGGTGTGACGGTCAACCCCGAGGCGCTGTTCGACGTGCAGGTCAAGCGCATCCACGAATACAAGCGCCAGCTGCTCAACCTGCTGCACACCGTGGCCCTGTACCAGGCCATGCGCG
This sequence comes from Pseudomonas sp. HLMP, assembly GCF_046365545.1. Lineage (NCBI taxonomy): Bacteria > Pseudomonadati > Pseudomonadota > Gammaproteobacteria > Pseudomonadales > Pseudomonadaceae > Pseudomonas > Pseudomonas sp. HLMP. Next base: position 479,345 of record NZ_JBDLLR010000001.1, read on the forward strand.
CCGAGCCGGACACCGACTGGGTGCCACGGGTGAAGATCTTCGCCGGCAAGGCTGCCGCCAGCTATCACCAGGCCAAGTTGATCATCAAGCTGGCCAACGACATCGCCCGGGTGGTCAACAACGACCCGACCGTGCGGGGCCTGCTCAAGGTGGTGTTCCTGCCCAACTACAACGTCAGCCTGGCCGAGAGCATCATCCCCGCCGCGGACCTGTCCGAGCAGATCTCCACGGCCGGCTACGAGGCCTCGGGCACCAGCAACATGAAGTTCGCCCTCAATGGCGCCCTGACCATCGGCACCCTGGACGGCGCCAACGTCGAGATGTGCGAGCAGGTCGGTGCCGATAACATGTTCATCTTCGGCCTGACCGCGCAGCAGGTGGAGGCGCGCCGGCGTGCGGGCGACTTCGGCGCGGCCACGGCGATCGCCGCCTCGAACCGCCTGGGCGATGTACTCCAGGCGATCCGCAGCGGGGTGTTCTCGCCGGATGACCCGGCGCGTTACGCGGGCCTGCTGGATTCGCTGGTGGCTCATGACCGCTTCCTGGTGTGCGCCGACTTCGACGCCTATTGGGATGCCCAGCGGCGGGTCGAGGAGCTTTGGCACGCGCCCCAGGACTGGTGGCGCATGGCGGTGCTCAACACGGCGCGGATGGGCTGGTTCTCGTCGGACCGGACGATCCGCGAATATGCCACCGAGATCTGGAAGGCCCTGGATTGAGGAAGGGCACTCATGGGGCGAGCGGTGCTTTTGGGGGCCGCTTCGCGCCCCAGATGACAGCTGGAAGTCTAGACTGACCGGCATCGAGGCCCGCCAATGAGGCCTCACCTGACAACCGGCCCGGCACTGGCTGAACTCACTGCCCGATGTGCCGTCTGAAAGCCCAGGCGAGTCTCACTGCTCGCTAGCCCGCAACTCTCCCTGTAAACTGCGGGGGTTTTTCTACCCCTTTCCATCTTCGGAGCCATACATGTCCCGCGTTACCCTGAGTCGCTATCTGATTGAGCAGACCCGCAGCAACGATACCCCTGCCGATCTGCGCTTCCTGATCGAAGTGGTGGCGCGTGCGTGCAAGGAAATCAGCCATAACGTGTCCAAGGGCGCCCTGGGCGGCGTGCTCGGCAGCCTGGGCACCGAGAACGTGCAGGGCGAGGTGCAGAAGAAACTCGACGTGATCTCCAACGAGATCCTGCTCGAGGCCAACGAGTGGGGCGGTCACCTGGCCGGCATGGCTTCCGAGGAAATGGACAACGCCTACCAGATCCCGGGCAAGTACCCCAAGGGTGGTTACCTGCTGGTCTTCGACCCGCTGGACGGCTCGTCGAACATCGACGTCAACGTCTCGGTCGGCACCATCTTCTCGGTGCTGCGTTGCCCGAACGAGTACCTGAGCCAGAACGAAACGCTGAACGAGAAGGCCTTCCTCCAGCCAGGCGCCAAGCAGGTCGCCGCTGGCTACGCCATCTATGGCCCGCAGACCATGCTGGTGCTGACCCTGGGCAATGGCGTCAAGGGCTTCACCTTGGACCGCGAGCTGGGCAGCTTCGTCCTGACCCACGAGAACATCCGCGTGCCGGAAAGCACCGCCGAATTCGCCATCAACATGTCCAACCAGCGTCACTGGGAAGCCCCGGTGCAGCGCTACGTGGGCGAACTGCTGGCCGGCGACACCGGCCCGCTGAAAAAGAACTACAACATGCGCTGGATCGCCTCGATGGTCGCCGACGTGCACCGCATCCTGACCCGTGGCGGCCTGTTCATGTATCCACGCGATGCCCGCGAGCCGAGCAAGCCGGGCAAACTGCGCCTGATGTACGAGGCCAACCCGATGTCGTTCATCATCGAGCAGGCCGGTGGCGCGTCCACCAACGGTTACGAGCGTATCCTCGACATCCAGCCAGAGAGCCTGCACCAGCGCGTGTCGGTGATCCTCGGCTCGAAGGAAGAGGTGGAGCGCGTCACCGCCTACCACAAGGAGTAAGTCATGCTCGCACCTTGGCAGCCGTTGCTGGAATGGTGGTTCGGTTGGGGGGCCAGCCCCCAGGCCGTGGCTGACGAGAAGAGTACGCTGTGGTTCGGCAAGCACCACGACGACGAGGCGCGCGAGTACTTCGGCGAACTCGTGGAGCATGCCCTGGCCGGCGGCCTGGACGAGTGGCAGCAGAGTCCCCAGGGCTGGCTTGGCCTGCTGTTGCTGCTCGACCAGTTGCCGCGCATGATCCACCGCGACACGCCACGCGCCTTCGAGGGCGACCGGCGTGCCCAGGTGGTGGCCATGCAGGGCTTGCAGAAGGGCTGGGACTACCAGCTGCTGCCGATCCAGCGGGTGTTCGTGCTGCTGGTGCTGGAGCATGCCGAGGTGCTGGACTGGCAGAACCTGTGCGTCGAACGCTACCAGATGCTGCTGGACGAGCAGCCGGAGGCCAACCGCCGGCTGTTCGAGGGGTTCCTTGACTATGCCGAGCAGCACCAGCGGGTGATCGCTCGGTTCGGGCGCTTCCCGCATCGCAACCTGGTGCTCGGCAGGCCGAGTACCAGCGAAGAGATGGACTTTCTCCTGGAACCTGGGTCCAGGTTCTGATCCTGCTGGGGCCGCGCAAAGCGGCCCCACTGCCATCTGCCATCAACCGACCAACGGCAGGGGGTAAAAGCGGGGTGGCCAGGGAACCGAGGCGGCTTTTTGCCTTCTAAGCTGCCTGCAGGCCGTTGCGCTTGTGCCTACATCTCCAGGAGTGTCCCTTCATGTCGTTGCGTTCCCTCGCCCTGTTGTCCTTGTGCGTCGTCCTGACCGCCTGCAGCAAGATCAACCAGGAAAACTATTCCAAGCTCAAGGCCGGCATGAGCAAGGCCGAGGTCGAGCAACTGCTTGGCACGCCCACTGAATGTTCGGGGGCATTGGGCATGAGCAGTTGCACCTGGGGGGACGAGACGAGCTTCATCAGCGTGCAGTACGCGGCGGACAAGGTGCTGATGTATTCCGGGCAGGGTCTCAAATGAGGCCCCTGTACCTGCTGCTGGGGCTTTGCCTGGCCATGCTGCTGGGCGGTTGCGCCACCTCCGCCAACGACCCGCTGGCGCCCAAGACCGCCGGTACCGTCGACCTCAAGCGCTACCAGGGCAAGTGGTTCGAGCTGGCGCGCCTGCCGATGGCCTACCAGCGTGAGTGCGCCCAGTCCGAGGCGCATTACAGCCTCAAGCCCGATGGCAGCGTCGCCGTGATCAACCGCTGTCGCACCCTGGGCGACGAGTGGCTGCGCGCCGAAGGCAAGGCCAAGCCCCAGGAGCAGGGGCGCACCGACCGGCTGTGGGTGGAGTTCGACAACTGGTTCACCCGCCTGGTGCCAGGCGTGGCCAGGGGCGAGTACTGGATCCTGTACGTGGATGAGCGCTACCGCACAGCGATCGTCGGCAGCCCCGACCGCAAGTACCTGTGGATTCTGTCGCGCAACCCGAACCTGCCGGCGTGGGAGCGCGAGAGCCTGCTGTCCAGGGCGCGGCAGCAGGGGTACGACACCACGCGGCTGATCTGGCGGGAAGCGGACAAGCAGATCGTCAGCAGGCATTGAAAGCCTGTACCGCTGCCTTTCAAGGTAGTTCCATGAGCCAGTTGAGGCCGCGAAGCGGCCCCAACTGGCGACGCTGAGTTTCAACTGACGGGCTTGGCGCTTGCCCGCATCAGCCGAGCAACTGGCGCAGCACCTCGACGAACGCCCGCCCGCTTTCCTCTTCCTGCCCGTGTCGTCCCTGGCGCACCACCCATTGCCCGTTGACCATCACATCGCGCACCTGGCGATCGCTGCCGGCGAACAACCAGCGATTGACAATGGCATCGCCACTGGCCGTGGCCAGGTAAGGGTCCTGCCCATCGAGCACCAGCCAGTCGGCGCGCTTGCCGACCGCCAGCTCGCCCACCACCTGGCCCAGCGCCTGGGCACCGCCCGCCAGCGCCGCGTCATACAGCGTGCGCCCGACCATCGGCTGGTCGCCCCGGTACAAGCGGTTGCGCCGCTGGTCACGCAGGCGCTGGCCGTACTCCAGCCAGCGCAGTTCCTCGACCACGCTCAGCGACACATGGCTGTCCGAGCCGATACCCAGGCGGCCACCTTGGGCCAGGTAGTCCACCGCCGGGAAGATACCGTCGCCCAGGTTGGCCTCGGTGGTCAGGCACAGACCGGCCACCGCGCCGCTGCGCGCCATGGCGGTGATTTCGCCAGGGTCGGCATGGGTGGCATGGACCAGGCACCAGCGCTGGTCGACGTCCACATGCTCGTACAACCATTGCAGCGGACGACGCCCGCTCCAGGCCAGGCAGTCGTCGACCTCCTTCTGCTGTTCGGCGATATGGATGTGCACCGGGCTGGCTGGATCGCCGGCGGCCAGTACCGTCGCCAGTTGCTCCGGGGTGACTGCGCGTAGCGAGTGGAAGCACAGCCCCAGCCGCTGTGCCGGTTGCGCCGCCAGCAGCGGCGCGAGCTGCTGCTGCAGGTCCAGGTAACGCTCGGTGGAGTTGATGAAGCGACGCTGCCCCTCGCTGGGAGGCTGGCCGCCGAACCCCGAGTGGCTGTACAGCACCGGCAGCAGGGTCAGGCCGATGCCCGAGGCCGCGGCCGCCGTGCTGATGCGCCGGGACAGTTCGGCCGGATCGGCATAGGCCTGGCCTTGAGGGTCGTGGTGCACATAGTGGAATTCGGCCACCGAGGTGTAGCCGGCCTTGAGCATCTCGATATACAGCTGGCGGGCGATGACCTGCAGTTGCTCCGGGGTGATCCGGCCAACCAGGCGGTACATCAGTTCGCGCCAGGTCCAGAAACTGTCGTTGGGGTTGCCGGCCACTTCCGCAAGGCCTGCCATGGCGCGCTGGAAAGCATGGGAGTGCAGATTGGGCATGCCCGGCAGCAGCGGGCCGGCCAGCCGCTCGGCGCCCTCGGCCGAGGCCTCGGCGTCGACCTTGGACAGGTGGCCGTCGTCGCTGACCTCGAGGCGGACATTGCGGGCCCAGCCTGTAGGCAGCAGGGCGCGTTCGGCGAAATAGGCGGACATCGGTGGATAACCCCGTTCTGATTATTTGTATATACATATACAGACGTTTGCCTGCCAGGTAAACTCCGGCAAGCTACCGCTCATTCAATCGCACAAGGAAACAAAGCCGTGCCGACACCTCCTGTCTCCGCGCTGGTTGCCCAGATGGGCGAAGGGCCGGCGCCGCTCTACGCCCGGGTCAAGCAGATGATCGTCCAGCAGATCGAGAACGGCAGCTGGCCGCCGCATCACCGGGTGCCCTCGGAAAGCGAACTGGTCAGCCAGCTGGGTTTCAGCCGCATGACCATCAACCGCGCCCTGCGCGAACTGACCGCCGAAGGCCTGCTGGTACGCATGCAGGGCGTCGGCACCTTCGTCGCCGAGCCCAAGACTCGTTCGGCGTTGTTCGAAGTCAACAACATCGCCGACGAGATCGCCGGCCGTGGCCACCAGCATAGCTGCCAGGTGATCACCCTCGCCGAGGAGGCCGCTGGCTCCGAGCGCGCCCTGGCCCTGGACATGCGTGAAGGCGGGCGGGTGTTCCATTCGCTGATCGTGCACTACGAGAACGGCGTTCCGGTGCAGATCGAGGACCGCTACGTCAACGCGCAGGTCGCCCCGGACTACCTCAAGCAGGACTTCACCCGGCAGACGCCCTACGCCTACCTGTCTCAGGTCGCGCCGCTGACCGAGGGTGAGCACGTGGTCGAAGCCATCCTCGCCGAGCCCGACGAATGCCGCCTGCTGCAGATCGAGCGTGGCGAGCCCTGCCTGTTGATCCGCCGCCGCACCTGGTCCGGCCGCCAGCCGGTGACCGCCGCGCGGCTGATCCACCCCGGTTCCCGTCATCGCCTGGAAGGACGATTCAGCAAATGAGCCCGTTGCAGCTGTTGCGCGCCCAAGACTACCCGCGCATGCCCTGGAAGAACGGTGGAGGCTTCACCGAAGAGATCACCCGCGACGCCGGCGAGGGCCTGGAGGGCTTCGGTTGGCGGTTGTCGATCGCCGATATCGAGGAGTCCGGTGGGTTCTCCACCTTTGCCGGCTACCAGCGGATCATCACCGTGCTGCAGGGCGATGGCATGCGCCTGCTGGTCGATGGCCAGGCCAGTCGGCCATTGTTGCCGTTCGATGCCTTCGCGTTCGGTGGCGAAAGCCAGGTCAGCTGCAAGCTGCTGGGCGGGCCGATCCGCGACTTCAACCTGATCTATGCGCCCCAACGCTACCGGGCACGGCTGCAATGGTTCGACGGCACCCAGCGGGCGTACAGTTCGGCGTCGACGGTGTTGTTGTTCGCGGCCAGCGGGCATGTCGAGGCGAGCGTGCCGGGGCATGGGGTACAGCAGTTGGGCTTGTACGACTGCCTGCACCTGGAAGGCAACGACGGCTTGCTGGAGCTGGATGTGCAGGGACGGTTCTGCCTGATCGAACTGATGCCACGCTGATATTTTCACCGTGAAAAGGGGCTGCTGTGCAGCCCAATCGCGGGCAAGCCCCCCACAAGTACTGCGCCGCCTGCCAGGGCTACGCGGAATCCTGTGGGAGCGGGCTTGCCCGCGATTGGGCCGCGTAGCGGCCCCTTCTTATTTTCTGCCGGGCGAGGAACGGTCGAAAATTTTTAGTTGTCCATGCTTGTACATACAAGTAAAGGTGTGTTTGTATATCCCCATCGACACACCGCCGTCGACCTGACCGCAGAGGACATTCCCGTGACTGACAACAACAAATACCGTGACGTAGAAATCCGCGCCCCGCGTGGCAACAAGCTGACCGCCAAGAGCTGGCTGACCGAAGCGCCGCTGCGCATGCTGATGAACAACCTCGACCCGCAGGTGGCCGAGAACCAAACGCTCTTTAACAATCGAATCAAGCAATTCGTGTGGGTGCTTGTGAGTACGGACTGATAGTCGCCAAGATTATCAGCATCACAAGTGGCCATATGAGAAATCACATAGTCATTTGAGATTGCTGAGCCAAGTTTAGGGTTACTTAAAAACCCAAGCAGTATTGAACTGAAGAGTTTGATCATGGCTCAGATTGAACGCTGGCGGCAGGCCTAACACATGCAAGTCGAGCGGATGAAGTGAGCTTGCTCATGGATTCAGCGGCGGACGGGTGAGTAATGCCTAGGAATCTGCCTGGTAGTGGGGGACAACGTTCCGAAAGGGGCGCTAATACCGCATACGTCCTACGGGAGAAAGTGGGGGATCTTCGGACCTCACGCTATCAGATGAGCCTAGGTCGGATTAGCTAGTTGGTGGGGTAATGGCTCACCAAGGCGACGATCCGTAACTGGTCTGAGAGGATGATCAGTCACACTGGAACTGAGACACGGTCCAGACTCCTACGGGAGGCAGCAGTGGGGAATATTGGACAATGGGCGAAAGCCTGATCCAGCCATGCCGCGTGTGTGAAGAAGGTCTTCGGATTGTAAAGCACTTTAAGTTGGGAGGAAGGGCAGTAAGCGAATACCTTGCTGTTTTGACGTTACCAACAGAATAAGCACCGGCTAACTCTGTGCCAGCAGCCGCGGTAATACAGAGGGTGCGAGCGTTAATCGGAATTACTGGGCGTAAAGCGCGCGTAGGTGGTTCGTTAAGTTGGATGTGAAAGCCCCGGGCTCAACCTGGGAACTGCATCCAAAACTGGCGAGCTAGAGTACGGTAGAGGGTGGTGGAATTTCCTGTGTAGCGGTGAAATGCGTAGATATAGGAAGGAACACCAGTGGCGAAGGCGACCACCTGGACTGATACTGACACTGAGGTGCGAAAGCGTGGGGAGCAAACAGGATTAGATACCCTGGTAGTCCACGCCGTAAACGATGTCAACTAGCCGTTGGAATCCTTGAGATTTTAGTGGCGCAGCTAACGCATTAAGTTGACCGCCTGGGGAGTACGGCCGCAAGGTTAAAACTCAAATGAATTGACGGGGGCCCGCACAAGCGGTGGAGCATGTGGTTTAATTCGAAGCAACGCGAAGAACCTTACCAGGCCTTGACATGCAGAGAACTTTCCAGAGATGGAGAGGTGCCTTCGGGAACTCTGACACAGGTGCTGCATGGCTGTCGTCAGCTCGTGTCGTGAGATGTTGGGTTAAGTCCCGTAACGAGCGCAACCCTTGTCCTTAGTTACCAGCACGTCATGGTGGGCACTCTAAGGAGACTGCCGGTGACAAACCGGAGGAAGGTGGGGATGACGTCAAGTCATCATGGCCCTTACGGCCTGGGCTACACACGTGCTACAATGGTCGGTACAGAGGGTTGCCAAGCCGCGAGGTGGAGCTAATCTCACAAAACCGATCGTAGTCCGGATCGCAGTCTGCAACTCGACTGCGTGAAGTCGGAATCGCTAGTAATCGCGAATCAGAATGTCGCGGTGAATACGTTCCCGGGCCTTGTACACACCGCCCGTCACACCATGGGAGTGGGTTGCACCAGAAGTAGCTAGTCTAACCTTCGGGAGGACGGTTACCACGGTGTGATTCATGACTGGGGTGAAGTCGTAACAAGGTAGCCGTAGGGGAACCTGCGGCTGGATCACCTCCTTAATCGAAGACATCAGCCTGCTGATGAGCACCCACACGAATTGCTTGATTCCTTGAAGAAGACGATGTGACGCGACCCTGTGATAGGTCTGTAGCTCAGTTGGTTAGAGCGCACCCCTGATAAGGGTGAGGTCGGCAGTTCAAATCTGCCCAGACCTACCAATTTGTTGTGGTGCAGCCTGTATACGGGGCCATAGCTCAGCTGGGAGAGCGCCTGCTTTGCACGCAGGAGGTCAGCGGTTCGATCCCGCTTGGCTCCACCATGTTGCCGTTACCTGCAGAACTTAGAAATGAGCATTCGTGAATGAATGTTGATTTCTGACTTTTGTCAGATCGTTCTTTAAAAATTCGGATATGTGATAGAAAGACTGATGACGCACTTTCACTGGTGTGGCATCAGGCTAAGGTAAAATTTGTGAGTTCCGCTCGAAAGAGCGACATGCGAATTTTCGGCGAATGTCGTCTTCACAGTATAACCAGATTGCTTGGGGTTATATGGTCAAGTGAAGAAGCGCATACGGTGGATGCCTTGGCAGTCAGAGGCGATGAAAGACGTGGTAGCCTGCGATAAGCTTCGGGGAGTCGGCAAACAGACTGTGATCCGGAGATCTCTGAATGGGGGAACCCACCTAGGATAACCTAGGTATCTTGTACTGAATCCATAGGTGCAAGAGGCGAACCAGGGGAACTGAAACATCTAAGTACCCTGAGGAATAGAAATCAACCGAGATTCCCTTAGTAGTGGCGAGCGAACGGGGACCAGCCCTTAAGCTGGCTTGAGATTAGTGGAACGCTCTGGAAAGTGCGGCCATAGTGGGTGATAGCCCCGTACACGAAAATCTCTTGTCAGTGAAATCGAGTAGGACGGAGCACGAGAAACTTTGTCTGAACATGGGGGGACCATCCTCCAAGGCTAAATACTACTGACTGACCGATAGTGAACCAGTACCGTGAGGGAAAGGCGAAAAGAACCCCGGAGAGGGGAGTGAAATAGAACCTGAAACCGTATGCGTACAAGCAGTGGGAGCCTACTTTGTTAGGTGACTGCGTACCTTTTGTATAATGGGTCAGCGACTTATATTCAGTGGCGAGCTTAACCGAATAGGGGAGGCGTAGCGAAAGCGAGTCTTAATAGGGCGTTTAGTCGCTGGGTATAGACCCGAAACCGGGCGATCTATCCATGGGCAGGTTGAAGGTTAGGTAACACTGACTGGAGGACCGAACCGACTACCGTTGAAAAGTTAGCGGATGACCTGTGGATCGGAGTGAAAGGCTAATCAAGCTCGGAGATAGCTGGTTCTCCTCGAAAGCTATTTAGGTAGCGCCTCATGTATCACTGCTGGGGGTAGAGCACTGTTTCGGCTAGGGGGTCATCCCGACTTACCAAACCGATGCAAACTCCGAATACCAGCAAGTGCCGAGCATGGGAGACACACGGCGGGTGCTAACGTCCGTCGTGAAAAGGGAAACAACCCAGACCGTCAGCTAAGGTCCCAAAGTCATGGTTAAGTGGGAAACGATGTGGGAAGGCTTAGACAGCTAGGAGGTTGGCTTAGAAGCAGCCATCCTTTAAAGAAAGCGTAATAGCTCACTAGTCGAGTCGGCCTGCGCGGAAGATGTAACGGGGCTCAAACCATGCACCGAAGCTACGGGTGTCATCTTTGATGACGCGGTAGAGGAGCGTTCTGTAAGCCTGTGAAGGTGAGTTGAGAAGCTTGCTGGAGGTATCAGAAGTGCGAATGCTGACATGAGTAACGACAATGGGTGTGAAAAACATCCACGCCGAAAGACCAAGGTTTCCTGCGCAACGTTAATCGACGCAGGGTTAGTCGGTCCCTAAGGCGAGGCTGAAAAGCGTAGTCGATGGAAAACAGGTTAATATTCCTGTACTTCCGGTTATTGCGATGGAGGGACGGAGAAGGCTAGGCCAGCTTGGCGTTGGTTGTCCAAGTTTAAGGTGGTAGGCCGAGATCTTAGGCAAATCCGGGATCTCAAGGCCGAGAGCTGATGACGAGTGCTCTTTAGAGCGCGAAGTGGTTGATGCCATGCTTCCAAGAAAAGCTCCTAAGCTTCAGATAACCGGGAACCGTACCCCAAACCGACACAGGTGGTCGGGTAGAGAATACCAAGGCGCTTGAGAGAACTCGGGTGAAGGAACTAGGCAAAATGGCACCGTAACTTCGGGAGAAGGTGCGCCGGCGAGGGTGAAGGACTTGCTCCGTAAGCCCATGTCGGTCGAAGATACCAGGCCGCTGCGACTGTTTATTAAAAACACAGCACTCTGCAAACACGAAAGTGGACGTATAGGGTGTGACGCCTGCCCGGTGCCGGAAGGTTAATTGATGGGGTTAGCGCAAGCGAAGCTCTTGATCGAAGCCCCGGTAAACGGCGGCCGTAACTATAACGGTCCTAAGGTAGCGAAATTCCTTGTCGGGTAAGTTCCGACCTGCACGAATGGCGTAACGATGGCGGCGCTGTCTCCACCCGAGACTCAGTGAAATTGAAATCGCTGTGAAGATGCAGTGTATCCGCGGCTAGACGGAAAGACCCCGTGAACCTTTACTATAGCTTTGCACTGGACTTTGAGCTTGCTTGTGTAGGATAGGTGGGAGGCTTTGAAGTGGGGACGCCAGTTCCCATGGAGCCATCCTTGAAATACCACCCTGGCAACCTTGAGGTTCTAACTCAGGTCCGTGATCCGGATCGAGGACAGTGTATGGTGGGTAGTTTGACTGGGGCGGTCTCCTCCCAAAGAGTAACGGAGGAGTACGAAGGTGCGCTCAGACCGGTCGGAAATCGGTCGCAGAGTATAAAGGCAAAAGCGCGCTTGACTGCGAGACCCACACGTCGAGCAGGTACGAAAGTAGGTCTTAGTGATCCGGTGGTTCTGTATGGAAGGGCCATCGCTCAACGGATAAAAGGTACTCCGGGGATAACAGGCTGATACCGCCCAAGAGTTCATATCGACGGCGGTGTTTGGCACCTCGATGTCGGCTCATCACATCCTGGGGCTGAAGCCGGTCCCAAGGGTATGGCTGTTCGCCATTTAAAGTGGTACGCGAGCTGGGTTTAGAACGTCGTGAGACAGTTCGGTCCCTATCTGCCGTGGACGTTTGAGATTTGAGAGGGGCTGCTCCTAGTACGAGAGGACCGGAGTGGACGAACCTCTGGTGTTCCGGTTGTCACGCCAGTGGCACTGCCGGGTAGCTATGTTCGGAAGAGATAACCGCTGAAAGCATCTAAGCGGGAAACTCGCCTCAAGATGAGATCTCACTGGGGTCTTGAACCCCCTGAAGGGCCGTCGAAGACTACGACGTTGATAGGTCGGGTGTGTAAGCGCTGTGAGGCGTTGAGCTAACCGATACTAATTGCCCGTGAGGCTTGACCATATAACACCCAAGCAATTTGCGTGCAGCGGATTGCGGTGGTGAAGACGCAAGGCCGAAAGTTCGCAACCACAAAGATCACATATCCGAATTGGCTGGAGTGTCCATCTGGATGTTCTGGCAACAGAATTTCTTGACGACCATAGAGCATTGGCACCACCTGATCCCATCCCGAACTCAGCAGTGAAACGATGCATCGCCGATGGTAGTGTGGGGTTTCCCCATGTGAGAGTAGGTCATCGTCAAGATTCATTTCGCAAAACCCCTATCTGCGCGAGCAGGTAGGGGTTTTGTCTTT
>NZ_JBDLLR010000001.1:491689-1469514 GCF_046365545.1 Pseudomonas sp. HLMP
GGTCATCGTCAAGATTCATTTCGCAAAACCCCTATCTGCGCGAGCAGGTAGGGGTTTTGTCTTTCTGGCGCCTGGCTGGGGATTGGCGACGGGGCCGGTGCCAGCAACCCCAGGCGGTCGTCTGCTAACACCCTTTACCTATGCAAGCCTTCAGGCCGTGGCTATCATGCCAGCCTTATTCCTGGTCGAGACTGGCATGCTGAAGTTGTTGAATCTCCTCAAGGATGGCCGGTTTCATTCCGGGCAGGCCCTGGGGGAAGCCTTGGGGGTGAGTCGCAGCGCTGTCTGGAAGCAGCTGCAGCACCTGGAAAGCGAATTGAACCTTGTCATTCATAAGGTGCGTGGGCGCGGCTATCAATTGGCCGTGCCCTTGACCCTGCTCGAGTCGCAGCTGATCGCCAACTATTCCGAGGGCGAGCATTGGCCGCTGTTCATCCATGAGACGATCGATTCGACCAACGCCGAGGCGCTGCGTTGCATTGCGCAGGGCCAGCCAGCCCCCTTCGTGGTGTTGGCCGAGCGGCAAAGTGCCGGTCGTGGACGACGTGGTCGACAGTGGGTGAGCCCTTTCGCCGAGAATCTCTACTACAGCCTGGTGTTGCGAGTCGAAGGCGGCATGCGCCAGCTCGAGGGCCTGAGCCTGGTGGTGGGCCTTGCTGTAATGCGCACCCTGCAGGCGTTCGGGGTGGGTGGTGTCGGCCTGAAGTGGCCAAACGACCTGTTGGTCGGAGAGTGCAAGATCGCCGGCATCCTCCTGGAACTTGTGGGAGACCCGGCAGACGTCTGCCATGTGGTACTGGGCATCGGTATCAATGTGAATATGCAGGCCAACGACCAGGTCGACCAGGTATGGACGTCGATGAAGCGTGAGACTGGCATGGCGGTCGATCGCAATCGTCTTGTCGCGTTGCTCAACCAGCAGTTGCAGCATGAGTTGGCGCGTCATCGGCGCTATGGCTTTGCAGCCTTCCAGGAAGAATGGGAGCAGGCCAACCTGTGGCAAGGTCGTAAGGTGTCTCTGATCGCCGGGAATAACCGGGTCGACGGCGTCGTGCTGGGTGTAGATGGGCAAGGCGGCTTGCGCCTTGATGTCGAGGGTGTGGAAAAGAGCTTCAGCGGTGGTGAGCTCAGTTTGAGGTTGCGGGATGATTCTTGAGCTCGATTGCGGTAACAGCTTCATCAAGTGGCGCGTGATCCATGCTTGCGATGCGACGATCGTAGGTGGAGGGATCGTTGATTCCGACCAGGCTCTCCTGGTCGCGGTGTCGGCGCTGCCTTCCCTGCGCTTGGTGGGATGCCGGATGGTGAGTGTGCGCAGCGAGGAAGAAACCGACGCACTCTGTGCGCTGCTTGGGCGAAACTTCGCCGTCCATTCGCAGGTCGCTCAACCAGCGAGGGAGATGGCCGGCGTGCGCAACGGCTACGAAGACTACGAGCGCCTGGGGATGGACCGCTGGCTGGCCGCCCTGGGGGCCTATCACCTCGCGAAGGGCGCCTGCCTGGTCATCGACCTGGGAACGGCTGCAAAGGCTGACTTCGTGGCTGCCGATGGCTTGCACCTGGGTGGCTACATCTGTCCGGGCATGCCGCTGATGCGCAGCCAGCTACGCACTCACACCCGACGGATCCGCTATGACGACGCATCGGCGGAGCGTGCGCTGGCGAGCCTTGCCCCTGGACGCTCCACCGTCGAGGCGGTCGAGCGCGGCTGTGTGCTCATGCTCCAGGGCTTTGCGCGTACGCAGATCGAGCAGGCGCATGCGTTATGGGGCGATGATTTCGCGGTGTTCCTGACCGGGGGGGATGCGCCACTGGTGCGTGAGTCGGCTCCGCAGGCGCGCGTGGTTCCTGACTTGGTCTTCGTCGGCCTGGCAATGGCCTGCCCCTTGGATTGAGGTGTCTATGCGCTGGTTGTTTCTGCTGTTGGTGGTGCTCAACGTTGTCTATTACATCTGGCACCAGCAGGAAGCCCCCTTGAAGGTCAAGGAAGTCGCTCCGTTGTCGTTGTACAAAGGTAACCAGCAGGAAATTCGCCTGCTTCGCGAAACCGGTGTGGCGTCGCCGGCCAGGCGTCGCGACGAATGCCTGGTGATTGGTGGTCTGGCGGCCCAGGAGCAGATCGATGCGTTGCGTCAGCGCTTGTTGAGTCTGGACATTGCGACTGTTCCTGTGTCTGGCCAACTGCCAGGGGCGGACGGTCGCTGGTTGAAGGTCGCGGCGCAAAGCGAGCGTTTGCTGGACCAAGCCGTGCTCGATAGTCTTTCCAAGGATTTCAAAGACTTAAAACATAAAATTATTTTGTGCGAGGGTATTGCAACTGGCGAATAGCTTGATAGAATGGCGCCCGCTTCGCAGGGAACACCACTGAGGTGATGGAACCGGAAGCTGCTGTCAACGTAGCTAACCTCAAGATTTTAAATGAGAAAAAGCTTGACAGCGGGATGGCAAGAGTTGAAAATGCCGCCCACACTTAGGAGGGGTTCCCGAGTGGCCAAAGGGATCAGACTGTAAATCTGACGTCTACGACTTCGAAGGTTCGAATCCTTCCCCCTCCACCAGTTTAGCGAGAGCCGTAAGCTCCGCGGGTATAGTTTAGTGGTAGAACCTCAGCCTTCCAAGCTGATGATGCGGGTTCGATTCCCGCTACCCGCTCCAGGCTTGCTGTTTTCGAAAGAGTTTCGCTCTTGTAGCTCAGTTGGTAGAGCACACCCTTGGTAAGGGTGAGGTCAGCGGTTCAAGTCCGCTCAAGAGCTCCATATAGACAAGGCAGATATGAAAATATCTGCCTTTGTTTTAATGGCGATAGTGACTTGCTTATTTCTTCCGCGGAGGATTGCCTCGATGGCCAAGGAAAAGTTCGAACGTAACAAGCCGCACGTCAACGTCGGCACCATCGGTCACGTTGACCATGGCAAGACGACCCTGACTGCTGCTCTGACCCGCGTCTGCTCCGAAGTCTTCGGTTCGGCCAAGGTCGACTTCGACAAGATCGACTCCGCTCCGGAAGAGAAAGCACGTGGTATCACCATCAACACCGCTCACGTAGAGTACGACTCCAACATTCGTCACTACGCGCACGTTGACTGCCCGGGCCACGCCGACTACGTCAAGAACATGATCACCGGCGCTGCCCAGATGGACGGCGCTATCCTGGTCTGCTCGGCTGCCGATGGTCCGATGCCTCAGACTCGTGAGCACATCCTGCTGTCCCGTCAGGTTGGCGTTCCGTACATCGTTGTCTTCCTGAACAAGGCTGACATGGTTGACGACGCCGAGCTGCTGGAACTGGTCGAGATGGAAGTTCGCGACCTGCTGTCCACCTACGACTTCCCGGGCGACGACACCCCGATCATCATCGGTTCGGCCCTGATGGCGCTGAACGGCGAAGATACCAACGAAATGGGTACCACCGCCGTCAAGAAGCTGGTCGAAACCCTGGACAGCTACATTCCTGAGCCGGTTCGTGCCATCGACCTGCCGTTCCTGATGCCGATCGAAGACGTGTTCTCGATCTCGGGTCGCGGTACCGTTGTAACTGGCCGTGTTGAGCGTGGCATCGTCCGCATCCAGGAAGAAGTCGAGATCGTCGGCCTGCGTCCGACCACCAAGACTACCTGCACTGGCGTTGAAATGTTCCGCAAGCTGCTGGACGAAGGCCGTGCTGGCGAGAACTGCGGCGTTCTGCTGCGTGGCACCAAGCGTGACGAAGTCGAGCGTGGTCAGGTTCTGGCCAAGCCGGGTTCGGTCAAGCCGCACACCAAGTTCACCGCAGAAGTCTACGTCCTGTCGAAGGAAGAAGGCGGCCGTCACACTCCGTTCTTCAAAGGCTACCGTCCTCAGTTCTACTTCCGTACCACTGACGTGACCGGTTCCTGCGAACTGCCGGAAGGCGTCGAGATGGTAATGCCAGGTGACAACATCCAGATGGAAGTCACTCTGATCAAGACCATCGCGATGGAAGAAGGTCTGCGTTTCGCCATCCGTGAAGGCGGTCGTACCGTCGGCGCCGGTGTCGTAGCGAAAATTATTGAATAAGTAGTTGATTTCTCTCGATCAGGCCGGCATAATGGCCGGCCTGATACAGCGTTAAAGGTCAGTAGCTCAATTGGCAGAGCGACGGTCTCCAAAACCGTAGGTTGGGGGTTCGATTCCCTCCTGACCTGCCATTCACCTCGGTGTGATTGGCTTTCTTCTCACAGGATCCTCCCCGATGACTCCCAAGACTGAAGCCCAAGAATCGCGTTTTGATCTGTTCAAGTGGCTGGCTGTTGTTGCATTGGTAGTTGTTGGCGTAGTGGGTAATCAATATTACTCCGCTTCTCCGATTCTGTACCGCGTTCTCGCACTGCTCGCTCTAGCTGCTGTCGCAGGCTTCGTTGCCCTGCAGACTGCAAAGGGCAAGTCGTTCTTTGCGCTGGCGAAGGAAGCTCGTACCGAGATCCGTAAAGTCGTGTGGCCGACCCGCCAGGAAACCACTCAAACCACGCTGATCGTCGTGGTTGTCGTGTTGGTTATGGCGCTGCTGCTGTGGGGGCTCGACTCCCTGCTCGGCTGGTTGGTCTCCTTGATTGTTGGCTAAGGGTGTCCCGTGGCTAAGCGTTGGTACGTTGTGCATGCTTACTCGGGTTACGAGAAGCATGTCATGCGCTCCCTGATCGAGCGCGTCAAGCTGGCTGGCATGGAAGATGAATTCGGCGAGATTCTGGTTCCGACCGAAGAAGTCGTAGAAATGCGTAACGGCCAGAAGCGCAAGAGCGAGCGTAAGTTCTTCCCTGGCTATGTATTGGTCCAGATGGAAATGAACGAAGGGACTTGGCACCTTGTCAAGGATACCCCTCGTGTCATGGGTTTCATTGGTGGTACCGCAGACAAGCCTGCGCCGATCACCGATAAAGAGGCCGAGGCCATCCTGCGTCGCGTAGCCGACGGCAGCGACAAGCCGAAGCCGAAGACGCTGTTCGAGCCGGGTGAAGTGGTTCGCGTCATTGACGGTCCCTTCGCTGACTTCAACGGCAGTGTCGAAGAAGTTAACTACGAAAAGAGCCGGCTCCAGGTGGCAGTGCTCATTTTCGGTCGCTCTACTCCGGTGGAGCTCGAGTTCAGCCAGGTCGAGAAGGTCTAGGCGAACGACGCATCCCATACCCCGCAGCTCCATGTGCTGCGGGGTTTTGTCGTCACTGGGATAAAACGCAAGTCATCCGGGGAGCCATCTGGCGTTCGTACCCGATTTTGGAGTAGCTCATGGCTAAGAAGATTCAGGCTTACATCAAGCTGCAAGTTAAGGCCGGCCAGGCCAACCCAAGCCCACCCGTTGGCCCAGCACTGGGTCAACACGGTGTGAACATCATGGAATTCTGCAAGGCCTTCAACGCCCGTACCCAGGGTCAAGAGCCAGGCCTGCCGACTCCGGTGATCATCACTGTATACAGTGACCGTAGCTTCACTTTCGAAACCAAGAGCACCCCTGCCTCGGTTCTGCTGAAGAAAGCAGCTGGCCTGACCAGCGGTTCGGCTCGCCCGAACACTGTCAAGGTCGGTACCGTGACCCGTGCCCAGCTCGAAGAGATCGCCAAGACCAAGCAGGCTGATCTGACTGCAGCTGACCTGGACGCTGCCGTGCGCACCATCGCCGGCTCCGCCCGCAGCATGGGCCTGAACGTGGAGGGTGTGTAATGGCTAAGCTGACCAAGCGCCAAAAGGCCATTGCTTCGAAAGTCGAAGCTGGCAAGAGCTACAACATCGAAGAGGCCGCTGCCCTGCTGGCTGAACTGTCCGCCGTGAAGTTCACCGAGTCCTTCGACGTCGCTGTCAACCTCGGCGTTGACCCGCGTAAGTCCGACCAGGTCGTTCGCAGCGCCACCGTGCTGCCGCATGGCACTGGCAAGACTGTCCGCGTTGCTGTCTTCACCCAGGGTCCAGCTGCCGAAGCCGCTCTGGCTGCCGGTGCTGACCGTGTAGGTATGGACGACCTGGCTGCCGAAATGAAAGGCGGCGACCTGAACTACGACGTCGTCATCGCTTCCCCGGATGCCATGCGCGTTGTCGGCCAACTGGGCCAGGTTCTGGGTCCTCGTGGCCTGATGCCGAACCCGAAAGTCGGTACCGTGACCCCAGACGTGGCCGGCGCCGTCAAAAACGCCAAGGCCGGCCAGGTTCGCTACCGTACCGACAAGAACGGTATCATCCACACCTCCGTCGGCAAGGTCGGCTTCGAGCCTGTCAAGCTGAAGGAAAACGTTGAAGCCCTGATCGCCGACCTGAAGCGTATCAAGCCGGCTTCCGCGAAAGGTATCTACGTCAAGCGCGTCACCCTGAGCACCACCATGGGCCCAGGTCTGGTCATCGATCAGAGCTCGCTGAACGTGTAACACCATGCC
The DNA here is from genome assembly GCF_046365545.1 of Pseudomonas sp. HLMP. Lineage (NCBI taxonomy): Bacteria > Pseudomonadati > Pseudomonadota > Gammaproteobacteria > Pseudomonadales > Pseudomonadaceae > Pseudomonas > Pseudomonas sp. HLMP. The sequence continues at coordinate 498,067 of NZ_JBDLLR010000001.1, forward strand.
GGCGCGACAGGTTCGCGCCGGCAGCAAGAGATTGGGGTCCCTGCCTGGCGGGGGCTGTCCAAGACCGTAGGCGGCGCAAGCCTTAAACCTCAAGCCTACGCAGATGGTGCTCCCGATTCGTTACCGAATCAGACACCAAAACGACATCCGGCCTCGGTCGGATGAAACGGTAAAAACCAGGAGTAAACCCGTGGCAATTAAACTCGAAGACAAGAAGGCCATCGTCGCTGAAGTCAACGAGGCTGCCAAAGTCGCTCTGTCCGCTGTCGTGGCCGATGCCCGTGGTGTGACTGTAGGCGCAATGACCGGACTCCGTAAAGAGGCCCGCGAAGCTGGCGTTTACGTACGTGTCGTACGTAACACCCTGCTCAAGCGCGCTGTTGAAGGCACCGACTACTCGGTCCTGAACGACGCGTTCAAAGGCCCGACCCTGATCGCTTTCTCCAACGAACACCCGGGCGCTGCCGCTCGTCTGTTCAAGGAGTTCGCCAAGGGTCAGGACAAGTTCGAGATCAAGGCAGCTGCGTTCGAGGGCAAGTTCCTCGCAGCAAACGAGATCGACGTACTGGCAACCCTGCCGACCCGCGACGAGGCCATCGCGCAGCTGATGAGCGTTATTCAAGGCGCTACCAGCAAGCTGGCTCGTACCCTGGCAGCTATTCGCGACCAGAAAGAAGCTGCTGCTGCCTAAGGCGGCGTGAGTACTTTCGAAATCACATGTTTAATTTGATGGCTGCGTAGGCTGTCACCCCAATACAGGAATTCATAGTCATGTCTCTGACTAACGAGCAAATCATCGAAGCGATCGGCCAGAAATCCGTTATGGAAATCGTCGAGCTGATCAAGGCGATGGAAGAAACCTTCGGTGTTACCGCTGCTGCTGCCGTTGCTGCTGCTCCTGCCGCTGGCGGCGCTGCTGCTGCTGAAGAGCAAACCGAGTTCAACGTTGTCCTGGCTTCCGCTGGCGAGAAGAAAGTCAACGTGATCAAGGTCGTTCGTGAAATCACCGGCCTGGGCCTGAAGGAAGCCAAAGAGAAAGTCGACGGCGCTCCGCAGGTTCTGCTGGAAGGCGTTTCGAAAGAAGCCGCTGAAGACGCGAAGAAGAAGCTGGAAGAAGCTGGCGCTGGCGTCGAGCTGAAGTAATCGCGACTTTGCGATCCCAGCCCGAGCGTTGAGCAAACGGCTGATGGCTGGTGGCTTATGCCACCGGCCTTTTTCCGTTATTGGTGGCCGGTCAGATCGGCCCCGATAACGAGCTGCAAACACCCAAGAGGGTGGCGCAAACCATGGGGTTTGCACGATTTTCTGGCTGCTCCCGCCGGGAGAAGCCAAACAAGCAGGTGACCAAGCTGGGGAACGCTGATGGCTTACTCATACACTGAGAAAAAACGTATCCGCAAGGACTTTAGCAAGTTGCCGGACGTCATGGATGTGCCTTACCTCCTGGCCATCCAGCTGGATTCGTACCGCGAATTCCTGCAGGCGGGAGCATCCAAGGATCAGTTCCGCGACGTCGGCCTGCACGCGGCCTTCAAATCGGTATTCCCGATCATCAGCTACTCCGGCAATGCTGCCCTGGAGTACGTCGGCTATCGCCTGGGCGAGCCGGCCTTCGATGTGAAGGAATGTGTCCTTCGTGGCGTGACGTTCGCCGTCCCGCTGCGGGTGAAGGTGCGCCTGATCATCTTCGACAAGGAGTCGTCGAACAAAGCGATCAAGGACATCAAAGAGCAAGAAGTCTACATGGGTGAAATCCCCCTGATGACTGAGAACGGTACCTTCGTTATCAACGGTACCGAGCGTGTGATCGTTTCCCAGCTGCACCGTTCGCCTGGTGTGTTCTTCGACCACGACCGTGGCAAGACCCACAGCTCCGGCAAGCTGCTGTACTCCGCTCGCATCATTCCTTACCGCGGTTCCTGGCTCGACTTCGAGTTCGATCCGAAGGACTGCGTGTTCGTGCGTATCGACCGTCGCCGCAAGCTGCCGGCCTCGGTACTGCTGCGCGCCCTGGGCTACAGCACCGAAGAAATCCTGAACACCTTCTACACCACCAACGTGTTCCACGTTTCCGGTGAGAAGTTGAGCCTGGAGCTGGTGCCGCAGCGTCTGCGTGGCGAAGTCGCGGTCATGGACATCCATGACGGCAACGGCAAGATCATCGTCGAGCAAGGCCGCCGTATCACCGCGCGCCACATCAACCAGCTGGAGAAAGCTGGCGTCAAGGAGCTGGACGTCCCGCTGGAATACGTACTGGGCCGCACCACCGCCAAGGCCATCGTGCATCCGGCCACCGGCGAGATCCTGGCCGAGTGCAACACCGAGATGACCACCGAGCTGATGATCAAGATCGCCAAGGCTCAGGTCGTCCGCATCGAAACCCTGTACACCAACGACATCGATTGCGGTCCGTTCATTTCGGATACCCTGAAGATCGACACCACCAGCAACCAGCTGGAAGCCCTGGTCGAGATCTACCGCATGATGCGTCCGGGCGAGCCGCCAACCAAGGATGCCGCCGAGACCCTGTTCAACAACCTGTTCTTCAGCGCCGAGCGTTACGACCTGTCCGCCGTTGGCCGCATGAAGTTCAACCGTCGTATCGGTCGCACCGAGATCGAAGGTTCTGGCGTGCTGAGCCGGGAAGACATCGTCGACGTGCTCAAGACCCTGGTCGACATCCGTAACGGCAAGGGTATCGTCGATGACATCGACCACCTGGGCAACCGTCGCGTCCGTTGCGTCGGCGAAATGGCCGAGAACCAGTTCCGTGTTGGCCTGGTGCGCGTCGAGCGCGCGGTCAAGGAACGCCTGTCGATGGCCGAAAGCGAAGGCCTGATGCCACAGGACCTGATCAACGCCAAGCCGGTTGCGGCGGCGGTGAAAGAGTTCTTCGGTTCCAGCCAGCTGTCCCAGTTCATGGACCAGAACAACCCGCTTTCCGAGATCACCCACAAGCGCCGCGTCTCCGCGCTCGGCCCAGGTGGTCTGACCCGTGAGCGCGCTGGCTTCGAAGTCCGTGACGTACACCCGACCCACTACGGCCGCGTGTGCCCGATCGAAACGCCTGAAGGTCCGAACATCGGTCTGATCAACTCCCTGGCGGCCTATGCCCGCACCAACCAGTACGGCTTCCTGGAAAGCCCGTACCGCGTGGTGAAGGAAGGCGTCGTCACCGACGAGATCGTGTTCCTGTCGGCGATCGAAGAGGCTGACCACGTCATTGCCCAGGCTTCGGCCGCGATGAACGAGCAGAAGCAACTGATCGACGAACTGGTTGCCGTCCGTCACCTGAACGAATTCACCGTCAAGGCGCCGGAAGACGTCACCCTGATGGACGTTTCGCCGAAGCAGGTCGTTTCCGTCGCTGCCTCGCTGATCCCGTTCCTCGAGCACGACGACGCCAACCGTGCACTGATGGGTTCGAACATGCAGCGTCAGGCCGTGCCGACCCTGCGTGCTGACAAGCCGCTGGTCGGTACCGGCATGGAGCGCAACGTCGCCCGTGACTCCGGTGTCTGCGTCGTGGCCCGCCGTGGTGGCGTGATCGACTCGGTCGACGCCAGCCGTATCGTCGTGCGCGTTGCCGATGACGAGGTCGAGACCGGCGAAGCGGGTGTCGACATCTACAACCTGACCAAGTACACCCGTTCGAACCAGAACACCTGCATCAACCAGCGTCCGCTGGTCAGCAAGGGTGATGTGGTCCAGCGCGGCGACATCATGGCCGACGGTCCGTCCACCGACATGGGTGAGCTGGCCCTGGGCCAGAACATGCGCATCGCGTTCATGGCGTGGAACGGCTTCAACTTCGAGGACTCCATCTGCCTGTCGGAACGTGTGGTCCAGGAAGATCGCTTCACCACCATCCACATCCAGGAACTGACCTGTGTGGCCCGCGACACCAAGCTCGGCCCAGAGGAAATCACTGCGGATATCCCGAATGTCGGTGAAGCGGCGCTGAACAAGCTGGACGAAGCCGGTATCGTCTACGTGGGTGCCGAAGTCGGCGCTGGCGACATCCTGGTCGGCAAGGTCACGCCAAAAGGCGAGACCCAGCTGACGCCGGAAGAGAAACTGCTGCGCGCGATCTTCGGTGAGAAGGCCAGCGACGTGAAGGACACCTCCCTGCGTGTGCCGACCGGCACCAAGGGTACCGTCATCGACGTCCAGGTCTTCACTCGCGATGGCGTCGAGCGTGACAGTCGCGCTCTGGCCATCGAGAAGATGCAGTTGGACGAGATCCGCAAGGACCTCAACGAAGAGTTCCGCATCGTCGAAGGCGCAACCTTCGAGCGTCTGCGTGCAGCCCTGAACGGCCAGGTGGTCGACGGTGGCGCGGGCCTGAAGAAGGGCACCGTGATCACTGACGAAGTGCTGGACGGCCTGGAGCACGGCCAGTGGTTCAAGCTGCGCATGGCCGAAGACGCCCTGAACGAGCAGCTGGAGAAGGCCCAGGCCTACATCGTCGACCGTCGTCGTCTGCTGGACGACAAGTTCGAGGACAAGAAGCGCAAGCTGCAGCAGGGCGATGACCTGGCACCGGGCGTCCTGAAGATCGTCAAGGTCTACCTGGCTATCCGCCGTCGCATCCAGCCGGGTGACAAGATGGCTGGTCGTCACGGTAACAAGGGTGTGGTCTCGGTGATCATGCCGGTCGAGGACATGCCGCATGATGCCAATGGCACTCCGGTCGACGTGGTCCTCAACCCGCTGGGCGTACCTTCGCGTATGAACGTCGGTCAGATCCTCGAAACCCACCTGGGCCTCGCGGCCAAGGGCCTGGGCGAGAAGATCAACCGCATGCTCGAAGAGCAGCGCAAGGCCGCGGAGCTGCGTGGCTTCCTGACCGAGATCTACAACGAGATCGGTGGCCGCCAGGAAAACCTGGACGAGTTCAGCGACCAGGAGATCCTGGAACTGGCGAACAACCTGAAGAAGGGCGTGCCGATGGCTACCCCGGTCTTCGATGGTGCCAAGGAGCGCGAGATCAAGGCCATGCTGAAGCTGGCCGACATGCCTGAGAGCGGCCAGATGGAGCTGTTCGACGGTCGCACCGGCAACAAGTTCGAGCGTCCTGTGACCGTGGGTTACATGTACATGCTCAAGCTGAACCACTTGGTGGACGACAAGATGCACGCGCGTTCCACTGGTTCCTACAGCCTGGTTACCCAGCAACCGCTGGGTGGTAAGGCGCAGTTCGGTGGTCAGCGTTTCGGGGAGATGGAAGTGTGGGCGCTGGAAGCATATGGCGCGGCATACACCCTGCAAGAAATGCTCACAGTGAAGTCGGACGACGTGAACGGCCGTACCAAGATGTACAAGAACATCGTGGATGGCGATCACCGTATGGAGCCGGGCATGCCCGAGTCCTTCAACGTGTTGATCAAAGAGATCCGTTCGCTCGGTATCGATATCGATCTGGAAACCGAATAACACGTGACGCGAAGGGGGGCGGGGCTGCTAGAGCCCGCTCCCTGCTCCGCCAGGAGGAAAGGCCTTGAAAGACCTACTGAATTTGCTGAAAAACCAGGGTCAAGTCGAAGAGTTCGACGCTATCCGCATCGGTCTGGCGTCGCCTGAGATGATCCGTTCGTGGTCGTTCGGTGAAGTTAAGAAGCCGGAAACCATCAACTACCGTACGTTCAAGCCTGAGCGCGACGGCCTGTTCTGCGCCAAGATCTTTGGCCCAGTCAAGGACTACGAGTGCCTGTGCGGCAAGTACAAGCGCCTCAAGCACCGCGGCGTGATCTGCGAGAAGTGCGGCGTCGAAGTCGCCCTGGCCAAGGTTCGTCGTGAGCGCATGGCGCACATCGAGCTGGCCTCGCCGGTTGCCCACATCTGGTTCCTGAAGTCGCTGCCGTCCCGTATCGGCCTGCTGATGGACATGACCCTGCGTGACATCGAACGCGTGCTCTACTTCGAGAGCTACGTCGTGATCGATCCGGGCATGACCACCCTGGAGAAGGGCCAGCTGCTGAACGACGAGCAGTACTTCGAAGCGCTGGAAGAGTTCGGTGACGACTTCGACGCCCGTATGGGTGCCGAGGCTGTCCGCGAGCTGCTGCACGCCATCGACCTGGAGCACGAGATCGGTCGCCTGCGTGAAGAGATTCCGCAGACCAACTCGGAAACCAAGATCAAGAAGCTGTCCAAGCGCCTGAAGCTGATGGAAGCGTTCCAGGGTTCGGGCAACCTGCCCGAGTGGATGGTCCTGACCGTCCTGCCGGTGCTGCCGCCGGACCTGCGCCCGCTGGTGCCGCTGGATGGCGGTCGTTTCGCGACCTCCGACCTGAACGACCTGTATCGTCGGGTGATCAACCGTAACAACCGTCTGAAGCGCCTGCTCGACCTGTCGGCGCCGGACATCATCGTGCGCAACGAAAAGCGCATGCTGCAGGAAGCGGTCGACGCCCTGCTGGACAACGGCCGTCGCGGTCGCGCCATCACCGGCTCGAACAAGCGTCCGCTGAAGTCCCTGGCCGACATGATCAAAGGTAAGCAGGGTCGTTTCCGTCAGAACCTGCTCGGTAAGCGTGTGGACTACTCCGGCCGTTCGGTAATTACCGTAGGCCCGACCCTGCGCCTGCATCAGTGCGGCCTGCCGAAGAAGATGGCTCTGGAGCTGTTCAAGCCGTTCATTTTCGGCAAGCTGGAAATGCGTGGCCTGGCGACCACCATCAAGGCCGCCAAGAAGATGGTCGAGCGCGAGCTGCCGGAGGTCTGGGACGTTCTCGCCGAGGTGATCCGCGAACACCCCGTCCTGCTCAACCGTGCACCGACCCTGCACCGTCTGGGTATCCAGGCGTTCGAGCCGGTGCTCATCGAAGGCAAGGCGATCCAGCTGCACCCGCTGGTCTGTGCTGCGTACAACGCCGACTTCGACGGTGACCAGATGGCCGTTCACGTGCCGCTGACCCTGGAAGCCCAGCTCGAAGCGCGTGCGCTGATGATGTCGACCAACAACATCCTGTCGCCTGCCAACGGTGAGCCGATCATCGTGCCGTCCCAGGACGTGGTCCTGGGTCTGTACTACATGACCCGTGAAGCCGTGAATGCAAAAGGCGAAGGCCGTGTGTTCGCCGACCTGCAGGAAGTCGACCGCGTATTCCGCGCCGGCGAGGCTGCCCTGCACGCCAAGATCAAGGTCCGTATCAACGAGACCGTGAAAGAGCGTGATGGCAGTGTCGTCCATAACACCCGCATCGTCGACACCACTGTCGGCCGTGCGCTGCTGTTCCAGGTTGTCCCGGCGGGCCTGCCGTTCGACGTGGTCAACCAGCCGATGAAGAAGAAGGCGATCTCCAAGCTGATCAACCAGTGCTATCGCGTGGTGGGTCTGAAGGAAACCGTCATCTTCGCTGACCAACTGATGTACACCGGTTTTGCCTACTCGACCATTTCCGGCGTGTCCATCGGTGTGAACGACTTCGTCATCCCGGATGAGAAGGCGCGCATCATCGGTACCGCCACCGAGGAAGTGAAGGAGATCGAGAGCCAGTACGCTTCCGGCCTGGTAACCCAGGGCGAGAAGTACAACAAGGTGATCGACCTGTGGTCCAAGGCCAACGACGAAGTGTCCAAGGCGATGATGGCCAACCTCTCGAAAGAGAAGGTCATCGACCGCGAGGGCAAGGAAGTCGAGCAGGAGTCCTTCAACTCCATGTACATGATGGCGGACTCCGGTGCGCGGGGTTCCGCGGCCCAGATCCGTCAGCTGGCCGGTATGCGTGGCCTGATGGCCAAGCCGGACGGCTCGATCATCGAGACCCCGATCACCGCGAACTTCCGTGAAGGCCTGAGCGTTTTGCAGTACTTCATCTCGACCCACGGTGCTCGTAAGGGTCTGGCGGATACCGCGCTGAAGACCGCGAACTCCGGTTACCTGACCCGTCGTCTGGTCGACGTGGCCCAGGACCTGGTGGTGACCGAGATCGACTGCGGCACCGACCAAGGCCTGGTCATGACCCCGCACATCGAAGGCGGCGACGTGGTCGAGCCGCTGGGCGAGCGCGTACTGGGCCGTGTGGTTGCCCGCGACGTGTTCAAGCCTGGCACCGACGATGTCATCGTTCCGGCCGGTACCCTGGTCGACGAGAAGTGGGTCGAGTTCATCGAGCTGAACAGCATCGACGAAGTGGTCGTGCGTTCGCCGATCAGCTGCGAAACCCGCTACGGCATCTGCGCCAAGTGCTACGGTCGCGACCTGGCTCGCGGTCACCAGGTGAACATCGGTGAAGCTGTCGGCGTCATCGCCGCCCAGTCGATCGGTGAGCCGGGTACCCAGCTGACCATGCGTACCTTCCACATCGGTGGTGCCGCGAGCCGTACCTCGGCCGCTGACAGCGTCCAGGTGAAGAACGGCGGTATGGTCCGTCTGCACAACCTCAAGCAGGTCGAGCGCGCCGATGGCAACCTGGTTGCCGTATCGCGTTCCGGCGAGCTGGCCATTGCCGACGAATTCGGCCGCGAGCGCGAGCGCTACAAGCTGCCATACGGTGCGGTGATTTCGGTCAAGGAAGGCGAGAAGGTCGAAGCTGGCGCCATCGTCGCCAAGTGGGACCCGCACACCCACCCGATCGTCACCGAGCTGAAAGGTACCGTGACCTTCGTGGGCATGGAGGAAGGCATCACCATCAAGCGTCAGACCGACGAACTGACCGGCCTGACCAACATCGAGGTGATGGACGTCAAGGATCGTCCGGCCGCAGGCAAGGAAATCCGTCCTGCGATCAAGATGGTCGACGCCAATGGCAAGGACCTGTACCTGCCAGGCACCGACGTGCCTGCCCAGTACTTCCTGCCGGCCAACGCGCTGGTGGGTGTGGCTGACGGTGCGCAGATCGGTGTCGGCGACGTCATCGCGCGTATCCCGCAGGAAACCTCGAAGACCCGCGACATCACCGGTGGTCTGCCACGCGTTGCCGACCTGTTCGAAGCGCGCCGTCCGAAGGAGGCTTCGATCCTGGCGGAGGTCAGCGGCACCATCGCGTTCGGCAAGGAGACCAAGGGCAAGCGTCGTCTGGTCATCACCCCGAACGATGGCAGCGATCCGTACGAGGAGCTGATTCCGAAGTGGCGCCACCTGAACGTCTTCGAAGGCGAACAGGTCAACCGCGGCGAAGTCATCTCCGACGGTCCGAGCGATCCGCACGACATCCTGCGCCTGCTGGGTGTGAGCGCGCTGGCCAAGTACATCGTCAACGAGATCCAGGACGTCTACCGCCTGCAAGGCGTGAAGATCAACGACAAGCACATCGAGACCATCCTGCGTCAGATGCTGCGTAAGGTCGAAGTCACCGAGGCCGGCGACTCGAGCTTCATCAAGGGCGACCAGGTCGAGCTGACCCAGGTGCTGGTGGAGAACGAGCGCCTGGCTACCGAGGACAAGTTCCCGGCCAAGTTCGGTCGCGTCCTGCTGGGTATCACCAAGGCCTCGTTGTCGACCGAGTCGTTCATCTCCGCGGCGTCCTTCCAGGAAACCACCCGCGTGCTGACCGAAGCGGCGGTAACCGGCAAGCGCGACTACCTGCGCGGCCTGAAGGAGAACGTGGTCGTGGGTCGTCTGATCCCGGCCGGTACCGGTCTGGCCTATCACAGCGAGCGCAAGCGTCGCCGTGATGCCGACAAGCCGCTGCGCGTGAGTGCCAGTGAGGTGGAAGCCGCACTGACCGAAGCGCTGAACTCCAGCGGCAACTGAGTACAGGGCAGGGCCCCGGCACATCCTCGTGGTCATCGGTGACATGAATTGTTGCCGATGACCGGGCGGGGAGGGCCGGGGCCTCGTCTTGACTGGGTGCAAGATCCTCTTTAGACTTTTGTACCCTTAAATTTGGTGAGGCTCTGTCTCGCCAATTTTTGGCTTTTCTTGCAAGACAATAGCGTCGCAAGACAATCAGTGGAGCTAGTAGATGGCAACTATCAACCAGCTGGTACGTCAGCCGCGTAAGCGTATCGTCGATAAATCCGACGTTCCTGCGCTGCAGAACTGCCCGCAACGTCGTGGTGTGTGCACTCGCGTGTACACCACTACGCCGAAAAAACCTAACTCGGCACTGCGTAAAGTATGCCGTGTGCGTCTGACCAACGGTTTCGAGGTTTCCTCGTACATCGGCGGTGAGGGCCACAACCTGCAAGAGCACAGCGTTGTTCTGATCCGTGGCGGTCGTGTAAAGGACTTGCCAGGTGTTCGTTACCACACCGTGCGCGGTTCGCTGGATACCTCCGGCGTCAAAGACCGTAAGCAGGGCCGTTCGAAGTACGGTACCAAGCGTCCGAAGTAAGGCCGCTTGCACCTTTTTATCTATTTGAGTCGATAAGAGTAAGGTCGGGTGCGGCATCGCCGTCAGTCCCGAGCTAACCTGAAGACCGTTTGAGGGCTTATCAATGCCAAGACGTCGTGTAGCAGCCAAGCGTGAGATCCTGGACGATCCGAAATACGGAAGCCAGATCCTCGCCAAGTTCATGAACCACGTGATGGAAAGCGGCAAGAAGGCCGTAGCCGAGCGCATCGTTTACGGTGCCCTGGATACCGTCAAAGCACGCAAGAACAGCGATCCCCTGGAAATCTTCGAGAAAGCTCTCGACGCCATCGCTCCGCTGGTCGAAGTAAAGTCCCGCCGTGTCGGCGGTGCCACTTACCAGGTTCCGGTCGAAGTTCGCCCATCCCGTCGTAACGCGCTGGCAATGCGCTGGCTGGTAGATTACGCCCGCAAGCGCGGCGAGAAGTCCATGGCGCTGCGCCTGGCTGGCGAGCTGCTGGATGCCGCTGAAGGCAAAGGTGCTGCAGTCAAGAAGCGTGAAGACGTACACCGTATGGCCGAAGCCAACAAGGCTTTCTCGCACTACCGCTTCTAATTCAGGCATCAATCTTTTTGCGAGGGCTTTATGGCTCGTACTACAGCAATTAACCGCTACCGTAACATCGGTATCTGTGCCCACGTTGACGCGGGCAAGACTACCACTACCGAGCGGATCCTGTTCTACACAGGCCTGAGCCACAAGATGGGCGAGGTGCATGACGGCGCCGCGACCACCGACTGGATGGTTCAGGAGCAGGAGCGCGGTATCACCATTACCTCCGCTGCTGTCACCACCTTCTGGAAAGGTTCTCGTGGTCAGTACGACAACTACCGCGTAAACGTCATCGATACCCCCGGCCACGTTGACTTCACCATCGAAGTAGAGCGTTCGCTGCGCGTACTCGACGGCGCGGTCGTCGTGTTCTGCGGTACCTCCGGCGTTGAGCCGCAGTCCGAAACCGTATGGCGTCAGGCCAACAAGTACGGCGTTCCACGTGTTGTCTACGTGAACAAGATGGACCGCGCCGGCGCCAACTTCCTGCGCGTTGTCGGTCAGATCAAGAACCGCCTGGGTCACACCCCGGTCCCGATCCAGCTGGCTATCGGTGCCGAGGACAACTTCCAGGGTCAGGTCGACCTGATCAAGATGAAAGCCATCTACTGGAACGATGACGACAAGGGCACCACCTATCGCGAGGAAGAAATTCCTGCCGATATGCTGGAGCTGGCTGAAGAGTGGCGTGCCAACATGGTCGAGTCCGCTGCCGAGGCCAACGAAGAGCTGATGAACAAGTACCTTGAAGAAGGTGACCTGTCCGTCGAAGACATCAAGGCTGGTCTGCGCGCCCGTACCCTGGCAAGCGAGATCGTTCCTGCCGTCTGCGGCTCCTCGTTCAAGAACAAGGGTGTTCCCCTGGTTCTCGACGCCGTCATCGACTTCCTGCCTGCTCCGACCGAGATCCCTGCAATCCAGGGTATCCACCCGGACCACATCGAAGACGAGAACGCTCCGAAAGACGAGCGTCGTGCCGACGACAACGAGCCGTTCTCGGCTCTGGCGTTCAAGATTGCTACCGACCCGTTCGTCGGTACCCTGACCTTCGTTCGCGTCTACTCGGGCGTCCTGAACTCCGGTGACTCCGTCATCAACTCGGTCAAGGGCAAGAAAGAGCGCGTTGGTCGTATGGTGCAGATGCACGCCAACCAGCGTGAAGAGATCAAGGAAGTGCGCGCTGGCGACATCGCGGCCCTGATCGGCATGAAGGACGTCACCACCGGTGAAACCCTGTGCGACGCCGACAAGCCAATCATCCTCGAGCGCATGGACTTCCCGGAGCCGGTCATCTCGGTAGCCGTTGAGCCGAAGACCAAGGCTGACCAGGAGAAGATGGGCATCGCCCTGAGCAAGCTGGCCCAGGAAGACCCGTCGTTCCGCGTCAAGACTGACGAAGAAACCGGTCAGACCATCATCTCCGGTATGGGTGAGCTGCACCTGGACATCATCGTCGACCGCATGAAGCGCGAGTTCAACGTTGAGGCAAACATCGGCAAGCCGCAGGTTTCCTACCGTGAAACCATCACCAAGGACAACGTCGAGATCGAAGGCAAGTTCGTTCGTCAGTCCGGTGGTCGCGGTCAGTTCGGTCACTGCTGGGTTCGCTTCTCGCAGCCTGATGCCGACGAAAAGGGCAACATCACCGAAGGTCTGGTCTTCACCAACGAAGTCGTGGGTGGTGTGGTTCCGAAGGAATACATCCCAGCGATCCAGAAGGGTATCGAAGAGCAGATGAAGAACGGCGTTGTCGCCGGCTATCCGCTGATCGGTCTGAAGGCTACCGTGTTTGACGGTTCCTACCACGACGTCGACTCCAACGAGATGGCGTTCAAGATCGCTGCCTCCATGGCGACCAAGCAACTGGCCCAGAAGGGCGGTGGTAAGGTGCTTGAGCCGATCATGAAGGTGGAAGTGGTGACCCCTGAAGACTACATGGGTGACGTGATGGGTGACCTGAACCGTCGTCGTGGTCTGATCCAGGGTATGGAAGACTCGGTCTCCGGCAAGGTTATCCGTGCTGAAGTTCCGCTCGGAGAGATGTTCGGTTATGCAACCGACGTTCGTTCCATGTCTCAGGGTCGCGCGAGCTACTCCATGGAATTCTCCAAATACGCCGAAGCTCCGTCGAACATCGTCGAAGCGCTCGTTAAAAAACAAGGCTAATCCAGCCCTTTAGGCAAGAGGTTCACTGTCGTGGCTAAAGAAAAATTTGAACGTAACAAACCGCACGTCAACGTTGGCACCATCGGTCACGTTGACCACGGTAAAACCACTCTGACCGCAGCTCTGACTCGCGTCTGCTCCGAAGTCTTCGGTTCGGCCAAGGTCGACTTCGACAAGATCGACTCCGCTCCGGAAGAGAAAGCACGTGGTATCACCATCAACACCGCTCACGTAGAGTACGACTCCAACATTCGTCACTACGCGCACGTTGACTGCCCGGGCCACGCCGACTACGTCAAGAACATGATCACCGGCGCTGCCCAGATGGACGGCGCTATCCTGGTCTGCTCGGCTGCCGATGGTCCGATGCCTCAGACTCGTGAGCACATCCTGCTGTCCCGTCAGGTTGGCGTTCCGTACATCGTTGTCTTCCTGAACAAGGCTGACATGGTTGACGACGCCGAGCTGCTGGAACTGGTCGAGATGGAAGTTCGCGACCTGCTGTCCACCTACGACTTCCCGGGCGACGACACCCCGATCATCATCGGTTCGGCCCTGATGGCGCTGAACGGCGAAGATACCAACGAAATGGGTACCACCGCCGTCAAGAAGCTGGTCGAAACCCTGGACAGCTACATTCCTGAGCCGGTTCGTGCCATCGACCTGCCGTTCCTGATGCCGATCGAAGACGTGTTCTCGATCTCGGGTCGCGGTACCGTTGTAACTGGCCGTGTTGAGCGTGGCATCGTCCGCATCCAGGAAGAAGTCGAGATCGTCGGCCTGCGTCCGACCACCAAGACTACCTGCACTGGCGTTGAAATGTTCCGCAAGCTGCTGGACGAAGGCCGTGCTGGCGAGAACTGCGGCGTTCTGCTGCGTGGCACCAAGCGTGACGAAGTCGAGCGTGGTCAGGTTCTGGCCAAGCCGGGTTCGGTCAAGCCGCACACCAAGTTCACCGCAGAAGTCTACGTCCTGTCGAAGGAAGAAGGCGGCCGTCACACTCCGTTCTTCAAAGGCTACCGTCCTCAGTTCTACTTCCGTACCACTGACGTGACCGGTTCCTGCGAACTGCCGGAAGGCGTCGAGATGGTAATGCCAGGTGACAACATCCAGATGGAAGTCACCCTGATCAAGACCATCGCGATGGAAGAAGGTCTGCGTTTCGCCATCCGTGAAGGCGGTCGTACCGTCGGCGCCGGCGTCGTAGCCAAAATCATCGAGTAATCACTCGATCGGTTGAAAAAGCCCCCGCTCAGCGGGGGCTTTTTTTATTGGGTTGACACTATATAGGGGCGTCTATAGAATCACGCCTCCTTTTAACGGGCGTAGTGCGCCCGGTGGGAACAGCCTGGAGTCTGAAATCCAATGCAAAATCAGCAAATCCGCATCAGGTTGAAGGCATTCGACCATCGCCTGATCGACCAATCCACCCAGGAAATCGTGGAAACCGCGAAACGTACTGGTGCACAAGTGCGTGGTCCTATTCCACTGCCTACCCGCAAAGAGCGGTTCACCGTTCTGGTCTCCCCGCACGTCAACAAAGACGCGCGTGACCAGTACGAGATCCGTACTCACAAGCGTGTTCTGGACATTGTCCAGCCGACGGATAAAACCGTTGACGCGCTGATGAAGCTCGATCTCGCGGCCGGCGTGGAAGTACAGATCAGCCTCGGCTAAGACTTCGGTCTGGTCGTGTAACGCTCTGAAATGGGCGGCCATAGCGGGTGAAAGCCCCGTACACTCATGAGGTTTACAACATGACTATTGGTGTAGTCGGTCGTAAGTGCGGCATGACCCGCATTTTCACCGAAGAAGGTGTCTCCATTCCGGTCACGGTCATCGAGATCGAGCCGAATCGCGTCACCCAGTTCAAAACTGAAGAAACCGATGGCTACCGTGCAGTGCAAGTCACTGTCGGCGAGCGTCGTGCTTCGCGCGTGACTGCCGCTCAGGCTGGTCACTTCGCCAAAGCGAACGTTGCCGCTGGTCGCGGTGTCTGGGAGTTCCGTCTTGAAGAAGGCGAGTTCCAGGCTGGCGACTTGATCAAAGCTGAACTCTTCACTGCAGGCCAGCTGGTAGACGTTACGGGTCAGTCCAAGGGTAAAGGCTTCGCCGGTACCATCAAGCGCTGGAACTTCCGCGGCCAGGACAACACCCACGGTAACTCCGTATCGCACCGCGTCCCAGGCTCCATCGGCCAGTGCCAGACTCCTGGTCGTGTATTCAAGGGCAAGAAAATGTCCGGTCACATGGGCGCCGAGCGCGTGACTGTTCAGTCCCTGGAAGTGGTACGCGTAGACGCTGAGCGCAACCTGCTGCTGATCAAGGGTGCCGTTCCAGGCGCTACTGGCGGCGACGTGGTCGTGCGTCCGGCTGTCAAGGCTCGCGGTTAAGGGGAAACTGACATGCAACTTAATGTAAATGACGCTCAGGCGATCGAAGTTTCCGAACTGACTTTCGGTGGCGAATTCAACGAGACGCTGGTACACCAAGCAGTCGTGGCCTATATGGCCGGCGGCCGTCAGGGCACCAAGCAGCAGAAGACCCGTTCCGACGTGACCGGTGGCGGCAAGCGCCCGTGGCGTCAGAAAGGCACCGGCCGCGCTCGTGCCGGTACCACCCGTGGCCCGATCTGGCGCGGCGGTGGTGTCACCTTCGCAGCTCGTCCTCAGGACCACTCGCAGAAGCTCAACAAGAAGATGTACCGCGCAGCCCTGCGCTCCATCCTCTCCGAGCTGGTACGTAGCGAGCGTCTGGTCGTTGTCCAGGACTTCGCTGTCGAAGCGCCGAAGACCAAGGACCTGCTGAACAAGCTGAACGGCATGGGTCTGAACGACGTACTGATCGTTTCCGACGCCGTTGATCAGAACCTGTACCTGGCTGCTCGTAACCTGCCGCACGTCGACGTACGTGACGTCCAGGGTTCCGACCCGGTCAGTCTGATCGCATACGAGAAAGTGTTGATCACTGTCTCGGCCGTGAAGAAATTCGAGGAGCTGCTGGGATGAACCAGGAACGCGTATTTAAAGTCCTCCTTGGCCCGCACGTTTCCGAGAAGGCTACCGTTCTGGCTGAGAAAAAAGGCCAGTTCGTATTCAAGGTTGCTACCGACGCAACCAAGCTGGAAATCAAGAAAGCTGTCGAAGGCCTGTTCGGCGTCAAGGTCGAGAACGTGACCACCGTCAACGTTCTGGGCAAGACCAAGCGCACTGTACGTGGTCTGGGCAAGCGTAATGACTGGAAGAAGGCGATCGTCTCCCTTCAGCCAGGCCAAGATCTCGATTTCAGCAGCAGTGCTGAGTAAGGAAGGGGTGCATCATGGCAATCGTTAAATGCAAACCGACTTCCCCTGGCCGCCGTTTCGTGGTCAAGGTGGTCAACCAGGAGCTGCACAAAGGCGCTCCTCACGCACCGCTGATCGAGAAGAAATCGAAGTCTGGTGGTCGTAACAACAATGGCCGCATCACCACTCGTCACGTTGGTGGTGGTCATAAGCAGCACTACCGTCTGGTCGACTTCCGTCGCAACGACAAGGATGGCATCCCAGCCACCGTCGAGCGTATCGAATACGACCCGAACCGTACTGCTCACATCGCCCTGCTGTGCTACGCAGACGGCGAGCGTCGCTACATCATCGCGCCGAAGGGCGTGAGCGCTGGCGACCAGCTGATCGCAGGCGCCCTGGCTCCAATCAAGCCGGGCAACTCCCTGCAGCTGCGCAACATCCCAGTAGGTAGCACCGTTCACGGCATCGAACTGAAGCCGGGTAAAGGTGCTCAAATCGCTCGTTCCGCTGGTGCTTCGGCTCAGCTGATCGCTCGCGAAGGCGTCTACGTGACTCTGCGTCTGCGCTCTGGTGAGATGCGTAAAGTGCTGGCCGAGTGCCGTGCGACCCTGGGCGAAGTCTCGAACTCCGAGCACAGCCTGCGCTCGCTGGGTAAAGCTGGTGCCAAACGCTGGCGCGGCGTTCGCCCAACCGTTCGTGGCGTTGCCATGAACCCGGTTGACCACCCGCACGGTGGTGGTGAAGGTCGTACCTCCGGTGGTCGTCATCCGGTATCGCCATGGGGCTTCCCAACCAAGGGTGCGAAGACCCGTGGTAATAAGCGTACCGACAACATGATCGTCCGTCGTCGCAAGTAACTAGAGGGATACGACAGTGCCACGTTCTCTGAAAAAAGGTCCTTTTATCGATCTTCACCTTCTGAAGAAGATCGAAGTGGCGGTGGAGAAGAACGATCGCAAGCCAGTCAAAACCTGGTCGCGCCGTTCCATGATCCTGCCACAAATGGTCGGTCTGACCATCGCGGTACACAACGGTCGTCAGCATGTCCCCGTTCTCGTGAACGAAGACATGGTCGGCCACAAACTGGGCGAGTTCGCCGGTACCCGCACCTATCGCGGGCACGTGGCTGACAAGAAAGCCAAGCGTTAAGGGGTAAGGAAATGGAAGTAGCCGCTAAGTTGTCGGGCGCTCGAATCTCCGCCCAGAAAGCCCGCTTGGTCGCCGACCAGATCCGCGGGAAGAAGGTGGGCGACGCGCTCAACCTGTTGGCCTTCAGCAGCAAAAAAGCCGCTGAAATCATGAAGAAAGTCCTCGAGTCGGCCGTTGCCAACGCCGAGCATAACGAAGGCGCAGACGTTGATGACCTGAAGGTCAGCACCGTTTTCGTCAACGAAGGGCGTTCGCTGAAGCGCATCATGCCGCGTGCCAAAGGCCGCGCTGATCGCATCGTCAAGCGGTCTTGCCATATCACTGTCAAGGTTGCGGACAAGTAACGGAGTCGATCAGATGGGTCAGAAAGTACATCCCACTGGCATTCGCCTGGGAATCGTCAAGGAGCACACCTCCGTCTGGTATGCAGACGGCGCTACTTACGCAGATTACCTGCTCAAGGATCTGAAAACGCGTGAGTACCTCCAAGACAAACTAAAAAGCGCGTCCGTAAGCCGTATCGATATTCATCGTCCGGCTCAAACTGCACGCATCACCATCCACACCGCTCGTCCCGGTATCGTTATCGGCAAGAAAGGTGAGGACGTTGAGAAGCTGCGTCAGGACCTGACCAAGCAGATGGGTGTGCCTGTGCACATCAACATCGAAGAGATCCGCAAGCCGGAACTCGACGCCATGCTGGTTGCCCAGAGCGTAGCCCAGCAGCTGGAGCGCCGCGTAATGTTCCGTCGCGCCATGAAGCGCGCCGTGCAGAACGCCATGCGTATTGGTGCCAAGGGCATCAAGATCCAGGTGAGCGGTCGTCTCGGCGGTGCCGAGATTGCACGTACTGAATGGTATCGCGAAGGTCGTGTGCCACTGCACACCCTGCGTGCCGATATCGACTATGCCACCTACGAAGCCCACACCACCTACGGTGTGATCGGTGTCAAGGTTTGGATCTTCAAAGGCGAAGTTATTGGTGGTCGCCAGGAAGAGCTGAAGCCTCAAGCACCAGCGCCTCGTAAAAAAGCTGCTAAGTAAGGGGTACGCCAAATGTTGCAACCAAAGCGTACAAAATTCCGCAAGCAGATGACCGGCCACAACCGTGGTCTGGCCCTGCGCGGTAGCAAGGTCAGCTTCGGCGAATTCGCCCTGAAAGCTGTATCCCGCGGTCGTCTCACCGCCCGCCAGATCGAGTCGGCACGTCGTGCCCTGACCCGTCACGTAAAACGTGGCGGCAAGATCTGGATCCGTGTATTCCCGGACAAGCCGGTTACCAAGAAGCCTCTCGAAGTGCGTATGGGTAAAGGTAAGGGTTCCGTGGAGTACTGGGTTGCCCAGATCCAGCCAGGCAAAGTCCTGTACGAGATCGAGGGTGTTTCTGAAGAGCTGGCGCGCGAGGCTTTCGCCCTGGCTGCTGCAAAGCTGCCTCTCGCCACCTCCTTTGTTAAGCGGACGGTGATGTGATGAAAGCGAATGAACTTCGTGAAAAATCGGCACAGCAACTGAATGAGCAACTGCTCGGCTTGCTGCGCGACCAGTTCAATCTGCGCATGCAGAAGGCAACTGGCCAGTTGGGGCAGTCGCACCTGCTCTCGCAAGTTAAGCGTGACATCGCTCGCGTGAAAACTGTGCTCAACCAGCAGGCAGGTAAGTGATCATGGCTGAAGCTGAAAAAACCGTCCGTACGCTGACTGGCCGTGTCGTCAGCGACAAAATGGACAAGACCATCACCGTTCTGATCGAGCGTCGCGTCAAGCACCCGATCTACGGTAAATACGTTAAGCGTTCGACTAAGCTGCACGCGCACGACGAAAACAACCAGTGCCACATCGGCGACAAGGTTTCCATCCGTGAAACCCGTCCGCTGGCCAAGACCAAGTCCTGGGCCCTGGTTGAAGTTCTCGAACGCGCTGTTGAAGTCTAAGGGCGAAGGGTCGGAGATATTTTATGATTCAGACTCAATCCATGCTCGATGTGGCCGATAACAGCGGCGCTCGTCGCGTCATGTGCATCAAGGTGCTCGGCGGTTCCCACCGCCGTTACGCCGGCATCGGTGACATCATCAAGGTGACCGTGAAGGAAGCGATTCCGCGCGGCAAGGTCAAGAAAGGCCAGGTGATGACCGCTGTCGTCGTCCGCACCAAGCACGGTGTTCGCCGCGCTGACGGTTCCATCATTCGTTTCGACGGCAACGCTGCTGTTCTGCTGAACAACAAGCAAGAGCCGATCGGCACTCGCATCTTCGGGCCAGTGACCCGTGAGCTTCGTTCCGAGAAGTTCATGAAGATCGTCTCGCTCGCCCCTGAAGTGCTGTAAGGAGATCCGACATGCAAAAGATTCGTCGTGACGACGAGATCATCGTGATCGCCGGCAAAGACAAGGGCAAGCGCGGTAAGGTGCTGAAGGTCCTCGCTGACGACCGTCTGGTCGTTGGCGGTGTCAACCTGGTCAAGCGTCATACCAAGCCTAACCCGATGGCAGGCGTCCAGGGCGGTATCGTCGAGAAAGAAGCGCCTCTGCACGCTTCCAACGTTGCCATCTTCAACAGTGAAACCAACAAGGCTGACCGCGTTGGCTTCAAAGTCGAAGACGGCAAGAAAATTCGTGTCTTCAAGTCGACCCAGAAAGCGGTTGATGCTTGAACACTGCTAGGTAGAAGACAATGGCACGACTGAAAGAGATTTACCGGAACGAAATCGCTCCCAAGCTTAAGGAAGAACTTAAGCTCGCGAACGTGATGGAAGTTCCGCGCGTTACCAAGATCACCCTGAACATGGGTCTGGGCGAAGCGATCGGTGACAAGAAAGTCATCGAGAACGCTGTTGCCGACCTGGAAAAGATCACCGGTCAGAAGCCGGTCGTGACTTTCGCTCGCAAGTCCATTGCGGGTTTCAAGGTTCGTGAAGGTTGGCCGATCGGCGTCAAGGTAACCCTGCGCCGCGACCGTATGTACGAATTCCTGGATCGTCTGCTGTCGATCTCCCTGCCTCGGGTTCGCGACTTCCGCGGCCTGAATGCCAAGTCCTTCGATGGTCGTGGCAACTACAGCATGGGTGTGAAAGAGCAGATCATCTTCCCGGAAATCGACTACGACAAGATCGATGCTCTGCGCGGTCTGGACATCACCCTGACCACCACTGCTCGTACGGATGAAGAAGGCCGCGCCCTGCTGCGTGCTT
The DNA here is from genome assembly GCF_046365545.1 of Pseudomonas sp. HLMP. Lineage (NCBI taxonomy): Bacteria > Pseudomonadati > Pseudomonadota > Gammaproteobacteria > Pseudomonadales > Pseudomonadaceae > Pseudomonas > Pseudomonas sp. HLMP. Next base: position 518,707 of record NZ_JBDLLR010000001.1, read on the forward strand.
TCAAATTCCCGTTCCGCAACTGATTGGAGTAGGAAAATGGCCAAGAAGAGCATGAAAAACCGCGAGCTGAAGCGTCAGCTCACGGTAGCCAAGTACGCCAAGAAGCGTGCCGAGCTGAAAGCGATCATCGTCAACCAGGACGTCTCCCCTGAGGAGCGTTTCGCCGCCGTAGTCGCCCTGCAGAAGCAGCCGCGTGACGCCAGCGCCTCGCGCCTGCGCAACCGCTGCCGCCTGACCGGTCGTCCGCACGGTGTCTACCGTAAGTTCGGCCTGGGCCGTAACATGCTGCGCCAGGCTGCAATGCGCGGTGATGTTCCAGGTCTGGTCAAGGCCAGCTGGTAATCGCGGTTGGTGTGATCCCGGCGCAAGGGGAGCAATCTTCCGACCGCCGGTGACCTCGCAACGAAACAAGCCCCTATATGGGGCTTGTTTCGTTTCTGTCTTGTGTCTAGAATGACCGGCTCACCTGAGCCCGGGTTTTTTGCCCTGCCTGCTCGGGTGGTTGTGATAGCCGCAAGGCTAATATTTCTTGTATCAGGAGCATCTAGCCCATGAGTATGCAGGACCCGTTAGCGGACATGCTAACTCGCATCCGTAATGCCCAGATGGCTGAAAAGTCCGTCGTAAGCATGCCTTCCTCGAACCTGAAGGTAGCGGTAGCCAAAGTTCTGAAAGACGAAGGTTACATCGCTGGCTACCAGGTCAGCAGCGAAGTCAAACCCTCCCTGTCGATCGAGCTGAAGTACTTCGAAGGCCGTCCGGTCATCGAGGAACTGAAGCGCGCCAGCCGTCCAGGCCTGCGCCAGTACAAGTCCGTTGCAGACCTGCCGAAAGTTCGTGGCGGCCTGGGCGTGTCCATCGTCTCCACCAACAAGGGTGTGATGACTGATCGTGCTGCGCGTGCTGCCGGTGTTGGCGGCGAAGTTCTCTGCACAGTGTTCTAAGGGGGGATAAGCATGTCTCGCGTCGCTAAGAACCCCGTTAAGCTGCCAGCAGGCGTCGAAATCAAATTCGCCGGCCAGCAGCTTTCGGTGAAGGGTGCCAAGGGCACTCTCGAACTGAACGTTCACTCGTCTGTTGAAGTTATCGAAGAGTCTGGCGAACTGCGTTTCGCTGCTCGCAATGGTGACCAGCAAGCTCGCGCCATGGCCGGTACCACCCGTGCCCTGGTCAACAACATGGTCCAGGGCGTAAGCCAAGGCTTCGAGCGCAAGCTCCAGCTGGTCGGTGTTGGTTACAAGGCGCAGGCCAAGGGCAATGTCCTGAACCTGGCCCTGGGCTTCTCGCACCCCGTGGACTACGAACTGCCAGCCGGCATCACCGCTGAAACCCCCAGCCAGACCGACATCCTGATCAAGGGTATCGACAAGCAGCTGGTTGGTCAGGTGGCCGCTGAAATCCGCGACTTCCGTCCGCCAGAGCCTTACAAAGGCAAGGGTGTGCGTTACGCGGACGAAGTAGTCCGTCGTAAAGAAGCCAAGAAGAAGTAGGGCCTAGCAAATGACCGACAAAAAAGTTACTCGACTGCGTCGCGCTCGCAAAGCACGCCTGAAGATGCACGAACTCGAAGTCGTGCGTCTGTGCGTGTTCCGCTCCTCGCAGCACATCTACGCCCAGGTCATTTCGGCCGACGGCAGCAAGGTTCTGGCAAGCGCCTCTACCTTGGACAAAGAACTGCGTGATGGCGCCACCGGCAACATCGACGCGGCCACTAAGGTTGGCAAGCTGGTAGCTGAGCGCGCGAAAGCCGCCGGCATCTCTCAAGTTGCTTTCGACCGTTCTGGCTTCAAGTACCACGGCCGCGTCAAGGCGCTGGCCGATGCTGCTCGTGAAGGCGGGCTGGAGTTCTAAGTTATGGCAAATAACGACCAAAAGCGCGACGAAGGCTACATCGAGAAGCTGGTTCAAGTTAACCGCGTTGCAAAAACCGTCAAAGGCGGCCGTATCTTCACCTTCACCGCGTTGACCGTGGTAGGTGATGGCAAGGGCCGTGTCGGCTTCGGCCGTGGCAAGTCGCGCGAAGTACCTGCCGCGATCCAGAAAGCCATGGAAGCTGCCCGTCGCAACATGATCCAGGTCGACCTGAAGGGCACCACCCTGCAGTACGCCACCAAGGCCGCCCATGGCGCCTCGAAGGTCTACATGCAGCCTGCCTCCGAAGGTACCGGTATCATCGCCGGCGGCGCAATGCGTGCTGTCCTGGAAGTTGCTGGCGTCCAGAACGTCCTGGCCAAGTGCTACGGTTCGACCAACCCAGTGAACGTGGTCTATGCCACCTTCAAGGGTCTGAAAGCCATGCAATCTCCTGAGTCCATTGCTGCCAAGCGCGGCAAGAGCGTTGAGGAGATCATCTGATCATGGCAACCGTAAAAGTAACGCTGATCAAAAGCACCGCCGGCCGCCTGCCCAACCACAAGCTGTGCGTTAAGGGCCTGGGTCTGCGCCGCATCGGTCACACTGTAGAAGTCCAGGATACTCCCGAGAACCGCGGGATGATCAACAAGGCTTACTACATGCTGCGCGTCGAGGGTTAATCGATGAAACTCAATGATCTGAGTCCAGCGCCGGGTTCCCGTCGCGAGAAGCATCGTCCGGGTCGTGGTATCGGTAGCGGTTTGGGCAAGACCGGTGGCCGCGGCCACAAGGGTCAGACCTCCCGTTCCGGTGGTTCGATCGCTCCGGGCTTCGAAGGCGGTCAACAGCCGCTGCACCGTCGCCTGCCGAAGTTCGGCTTCGTTTCCCTGAAAGCCATGGACCGCGCCGAAGTGCGTCTGTCCGAGCTGGCCAAGGTGGAAGGCGACGTGATTTCCGTGCAATCCCTGAAGGATGCCAACGTGATCGGCCAGAACGTACAGCGTGTGAAAATCATGCTGTCGGGCGAAGTCACTCGCGCAGTCACCATCAAGGGTATCGCAGCCACCAAGGGTGCGCGTGCGGCTATCGAAGCAGCTGGCGGCAAGTTCGAGGAATAAATGGCTAAGCAAGGTGCTCTCTCTTCGCTCGGTAAGGGCGGGATGTCGGAACTCTGGGCTCGTCTGCGCTTCCTGTTCATGGCGATCATCGTCTATCGGATAGGTGCGCATATCCCGGTGCCCGGCATCAACCCGGACCGTCTGGCGGATCTGTTTCGACAGAATGAGGGGACCATTCTTAGCTTGTTCAACATGTTTTCCGGTGGCGCGCTGGAGCGCATGAGCATTTTCGCACTGGGGATCATGCCGTACATCTCGGCGTCGATCATCATGCAGCTCATGACCGCGGTCAGCCCGCAACTGGAGCAGTTGAAGAAGGAAGGTGAAGCTGGCCGTCGCAAGATCAGCCAGTACACCCGCTACGGCACCGTTATCCTGGCGCTGGTCCAGGCCATTGGCATGTCCATTGGCCTGGCCAACCAGGGCGTGGCGTTTTCTGCGGGCCTGGGCTTCCATGTGGTCGCCGTCTCCACGTTCGTGGCGGGCGCGATGTTCATGATGTGGCTGGGCGAGCAGATCACCGAGCGCGGTGTGGGCAACGGTATCTCGATGTTGATCTTCGCGGGTATCGTTGCCGGTCTTCCGAGAGCAATCGGGCAGTCTTTCGAGTCTGCACGCACAGGCGATATCAACATTTTCGCCCTGGTCGCTATCGGTTTGCTGGCAGTAGCGATTATCGGCTTCGTGGTGTTCATCGAGCGTGGTCAGCGTCGTATCGCCGTTCACTACGCCAAGCGTCAGCAGGGCCGCAAGGTCTTCGCTGCGCAGACCAGCCACTTGCCGCTCAAGGTGAACATGGCAGGGGTCATCCCGGCCATTTTCGCCAGCAGCATTCTGCTGTTTCCGGCTTCGCTGGGTGCCTGGTTCGGTCAGTCCGAAGGTATGGGCTGGCTGCAGGACATCTCGCAGTCGATCGCTCCTGGTCAGCCGTTGAACATTCTGCTGTTTAGTGCAGGGATCATTTTCTTCTGCTTCTTCTACACGGCGCTGATGTTCAATCCGAAAGACGTAGCGGAAAACCTGAAGAAGTCCGGTGCCTTTATTCCGGGTATCCGTCCTGGTGAGCAGTCGGCGCGCTACATTGATGGCGTTCTGACCCGTCTGACCATGTTCGGTGCTCTTTACATGACGGCCGTGTGCCTCCTGCCCCAGTTCCTGGTGGTGGCGGCAAACGTTCCGTTCTACCTTGGCGGGACCTCGTTGCTGATTGTGGTAGTGGTTGTGATGGACTTCATGTCCCAAGTACAATCGCACCTCGTTTCGCACCAGTACGAATCCCTGATGAAGAAAGCCAACCTGAAAGGCTACGGCGGCAGCGGTCTGCTGCGCTGATAGGCCCCTAAGGTTCGAGGAGTCGGTAATGAAAGTTCGTGCATCGGTGAAAAAGCTGTGCCGTAACTGCAAGATTATTCGCCGCGAAGGTATCGTGCGAGTGATTTGCAGCGCGGAACCGCGTCACAAGCAGCGCCAAGGCTGAGTGTGATTCGCGCTTCAAACCCAGCAGCTAGTGCGCTGCTGGGTTGATTATTCGTTTCTACAGCGATATTATCTCGCGCCCTATTTCTTGGCTTCCGGGGCGTAGGTAGCTGTCAATTGGAGTCCCACTGAATGGCCCGTATTGCAGGCGTCAACATTCCAGATAACAAGCACACTGTTATCTCGCTGACCTACATCTATGGTGTCGGTCGCACCACTGCGCAGAAGATCTGTGCAGACGCTGGGGTCAACCCAGCCGCTAAGATCAAGGATCTGAGCGACGAGCAAATCGAAACCCTGCGTGGCGAAGTCGCGAAGTTCACCACCGAAGGTGACCTGCGTCGTGACATCAACATGAAGATCAAGCGCTTGATGGACCTGGGTTGCTACCGCGGCCTGCGTCATCGTAAAGGTCTGCCGGTTCGCGGTCAGCGCACCAAGACCAACGCACGCACCCGTAAGGGCCCGCGTAAGCCGATCCGCAAGTAATCGCCCAGGAATATAGACATGGCAAAACCTGCTGCTCGTCCTCGTAAGAAAGTCAAAAAGACAGTGGTTGATGGCATCGCCCACATCCATGCGTCTTTCAACAACACCATCGTGACCATCACCGACCGTCAGGGCAACGCACTGTCCTGGGCGACCTCCGGTGGTTCGGGTTTCCGTGGTTCGCGCAAATCCACCCCGTTCGCAGCCCAGATCGCTGCCGAGCGCGCTGGTCAAGCTGCGCTGGAATACGGCCTGAAGAACCTCGACGTCAACGTCAAGGGCCCAGGTCCAGGTCGTGAGTCCGCTGTTCGTGCTCTGAACAGCTGCGGCTACAAGATCGCCAGCATCACCGACGTGACGCCAATCCCGCACAACGGGTGCCGTCCGCCGAAGAAGCGTCGCGTGTAATCAGGAGACAGATAAATGGCACGTTACATTGGTCCAAAATGCAAACTGTCTCGTCGTGAAGGCACCGATCTGTTCCTGAAGAGCGGCGTTCGCGCTCTGGAATCGAAGTGCAACATCGAAGCAGCCCCGGGTATCCACGGTCAGCGCCGTGGCCGTCAGTCCGACTACGGCACCCAGCTGCGCGAGAAACAGAAAGTCCGTCGTATCTACGGTGTTCTGGAACGTCAGTTCCGCGGTTACTACCAGCTGGCAGCCTCGAAGAAAGGCGCTACCGGTGAGAACCTGCTGCAACTGCTCGAATGCCGTCTGGACAACGTCGTTTACCGCATGGGCTTCGGTTCGACTCGTTCCGAATCCCGTCAGCTGGTTTCGCACAAGGCAATCAGCGTTAACGGCAAGACCGTAAACATTCCATCCTACCAAGTTCGTCCGGGTGACGTGGTCGCGGTTCGCGAGAAGTCGCAGAACCAGCTGCGCATTGTTCAAGCCCTTGAACTGTGCGCCCAGCGTGGCCGCGTTGAGTGGGTTGACGTGGATGCTGCCAAGAAGTCGGGCGTTTTCAAGAACGTTCCTGCTCGCAGCGACCTGTCCGCCGACATCAACGAAAACCTGATTGTCGAGCTCTACTCCAAGTAAGGGCTAGAAAATAGGTGCATCCATGCAGATTTCGGTAAATGAGTTCCTGACGCCCCGCCACATCGATGTGCAGGTCGTCAGTCCAACCCGCGCCAAGATCACGCTCGAGCCTCTCGAGCGTGGTTTCGGCCATACCCTGGGCAACGCGCTGCGCCGCATCCTGTTGTCCTCCATGCCTGGCTGTGCAGTAGTCGAGGCCGAGATCGATGGCGTACTCCACGAGTACTCCGCGATCGAAGGTGTACAGGAAGACGTCATTGAAATCCTGTTGAACCTCAAAGGCCTGGCTATCAAGCTGCACGGTCGTGACGAAGTTACGCTGACCTTGTCGAAAAAGGGTTCGGGGGTGGTTACCGCTGCCGATATTCAGCTGGATCACGATGTCGAGATCGTCAACCCCGATCACGTAATCGCGAACCTGGCGTCCAACGGCGCCCTGAACATGAAGCTCACCGTAGCTCGTGGTCGTGGTTACGAGCCGGCCGACTCGCGTCAGACCGACGAAGACGAAAGCCGCAGCATTGGCCGCTTGCAGCTGGACGCCTCGTTCAGCCCGGTGCGTCGTATCGCCTACGTGGTCGAGAACGCCCGTGTTGAACAGCGTACCAACCTGGACAAGCTGGTCATCGATCTGGAAACCAACGGCACCCTGGACCCTGAAGAGGCTATCCGCCGCGCCGCGACCATCCTGCAGCAGCAGCTGGCCGCGTTCGTCGACCTCAAGGGTGACAGCGAGCCTGTCGTAGTCGAGCAGGAAGACGAGATCGATCCGATCCTGCTGCGTCCGGTTGACGATCTGGAACTGACCGTACGTTCGGCCAACTGCCTGAAGGCGGAGAACATCTACTACATCGGCGACCTGATTCAGCGTACCGAAGTAGAACTGTTGAAAACTCCGAACCTGGGCAAGAAGTCCCTGACCGAAATCAAGGACGTCCTGGCCTCTCGTGGTCTGTCTCTCGGCATGCGCCTCGACAACTGGCCGCCTGCAAGTCTTAAGAAAGACGACAAGGCGACTGCCTGATCGTCGTAATCACCGAACGTAGTGTTTGGTAAGGAATGAATCATGCGTCATCGTAAAAGTGGACGTCACCTGAGCCGTACCAGCTCTCACCGCAAGGCCATGTTCCAGAACATGGCAGTGTCGCTGATCGAGCACGAGCTGATCAAAACCACCCTGCCGAAAGCCAAGGAACTGCGCCGCGTTGCCGAGCCGCTGATCACCCTGGCCAAGGAAGACAGCGTCGCCAACCGTCGTCTGGCTTTCGACCGTACCCGTTCGAAAGCTGCCGTTGGCAAGCTGTTCAACGACCTGGGCAAGCGTTACGCCACTCGTCAGGGCGGCTACCTGCGCATCCTGAAGTGCGGTTTCCGCGCTGGCGACAACGCGCCTATGGCGTACGTCGAGCTGGTTGATCGTCCGGTCGGTGGTGCTGTAGAAGCTGCCGAGTAAGACGTCTGTCTGCTGCAAGAAGCCGGGCCTCGTGCCCGGTTTTTTGTGCGCGTATGAATTGTTATTTTCTATCGAAGCGAATGGATCAATGAATTAGTTCTTGTAATACAGCTCGCGGATACTTATCGCCAAGCCGATTAGCCGGCAGTTCAAGACCGATAAGGAGAGCCCATGAGCAAGATTCTCACCACCGCCAGCGGTGCACCTGTAGCCGACAACCAGAATTCCCGTTCGGCAGGCCGACGCGGCCCGCTGCTGCTCGATGACATTCACCTGATCGAGAAGCTCGCCCACTTCAACCGTGAGAACATTCCCGAGCGCCGTGTGCACGCCAAAGGGTCGGGCGCCTATGGCACCTTCACCGTCACGCGTGACATCACCCGCTACACCAGCGCCAAGCTGTTCGAGCAGGTCGGCAAGCAGACCGAAACCTTCCTGCGTTTCTCTACCGTCGGTGGCGAGCGTGGCTCGGCCGACACCGAGCGGGATCCACGCGGTTTCGCGGTCAAGTTCTATACCGAGGAAGGCAACTGGGACATCGTCGGCAACAATACGCCAGTGTTCTTCATCCGTGACCCGCTGAAGTTCCCGGACTTCATCCACACGCAGAAGCGCCATCCGCAGACCAACCTGAAGAATGCCCAGATGATGTGGGACTTCTGGTCGCATTCGCCCGAAGCGCTGCACCAGGTCACCATCCTCTTCTCCGACCGGGGCATCCCGGATGGCTACCGCCACATGCACGGCTTCGGTAGCCACACCTATAGCCTGATCAGCGCCACCGGCGAGCGCACCTGGGTCAAGTGGCACTTCAAGACCCAGCAGGGCATCAAGAACCTGGCACCGGCCGAGGCAGCGCGCCTGGCGGGCAGCGACCCGGACTACGCCCAGCGTGACCTGTTCGAGGCCATCGAGCGTGGTGACTACCCGCGCTGGACCGTCTGCATCCAGGTAATGAGCGAAGAGGAAGCCGCCAACCGCCAGGAAAACCCCTTCGACGTGACCAAGACCTGGTCGCAGAAGGACTACCCGCTGATCGAGGTCGGCGTGCTGGAGCTGAATCGTAACCCGCTCAACTACTTCGCCGAAGTCGAGCAGGCCGCCTTCGGCCCAAGCAACATGGTGCCGGGTGTCGGTCTCTCGCCGGACCGCATGCTGCAAGGCCGGGTGTTCGCCTATGCCGACGCCCATCGCTACCGTATCGGTACCAACCATCAGCAGCTGCCGGTCAATGCCCCGCGTTGCCCGGTGCACAGCTACCAGCGTGACGGTTCGATGGCCCTGGGCAGCTACGGCAGCGCGCCGAACTACGAGCCCAACAGCTATGGCGATGCGCCGAAGCAGTCGCCTCGTCACGCGGAGCCTGCATTGGCCCTGCAAGGTGTGGCCGATCGCTACGATCACCGCGAGGACGACGACTACTACAGCCATGCCGGGGCGTTGTTCCGCCTGATGGATGCCGAACAGAAGGCATTGCTCATCAACAACATCGCCGGTGCGATGGCAGGCGTCAGCGAGGATGTGGTGCAGCGTCAACTGCAGCATTTCTTCAAGGCCGACCCGGCCTACGGTGAGGGTATCGCCAAAGCGTTGGGCGTGAATTTCGCCTAACTCGAAGTGATAAGGAGAACCGCCCTCATTTGGGCGGTTTTTCAATGAATATCACTACTGTTTGCCGGTTTTTTTGCATGTTATTGCGCACTTTTCAGTGACCTTCGGCCAATCCTGGTTCACACTATGTGCTAATAAGGTTCCACTAGGAGAAGCAGGGCGATGCAAGGTCACCCGGACGTAATCGACTACCTCAACACGTTGCTGACGGGCGAACTGGCAGCACGCGACCAGTATTTCATTCACTCGCGGATGTACGAAGACTGGGGCCTGACCAAGCTCTATGAGCGCATCAACCACGAGATGGAAGAAGAGACGCAACACGCCGACGCCTTGATGCGCCGCATCCTGATGCTCGAGGGCACGCCACGCATGCGCCCGGACGACCTGGACGTGGGCACCACCGTGCCGGACATGATCGCTGCCGACCTGCGCCTGGAGTACAAGGTGCGTGCTGCGCTGTGCAAGGGCATCGAGTTGTGCGAGCTGCACAAGGACTACATCAGCCGCGACATCCTGCGCGCGCAACTGGCCGATACCGAGGAAGACCACACCTACTGGCTGGAAAAGCAGCAGGGCCTGATCAAGTCCATCGGCCTGGAGAACTACCTGCAGTCGCAGATGTAAGCCCGGCTGGGATTCCGAGCAGCCTTCCGACCAAGGCCGCTCCCACGAGTATCGCGCCCTCATGATGGGGTGCGCGTTACTTGTGGGAGCGGCCTTGTCGCGAGAGGAGCGCGAAGGCGCCCCTAGGGATCAGGCCCGATCCCGCTCCAGCAGCGGTTTCAGATAGTGCCCTGTATGGGACTGTTTCATCTTGGCCAGCTCTTCGGGCGTACCGCAGGCGATGATCTGGCCGCCTTTCGAACCGCCTTCCGGCCCCAAGTCCACCAGCCAGTCGGCGGTCTTGATCACGTCCAGGTTGTGTTCGATCACCACCACGGTGTTGCCGTGGTCGCGCAGGCGGTGCAGCACGTCCAGCAACTGCTGGATATCGGCGAAGTGCAGGCCGGTGGTCGGCTCGTCGAGAATGTACAGAGTCTTGCCCGTGTCACGCTTGGACAACTCGCGCGACAACTTGACCCGCTGCGCCTCGCCGCCTGAGAGCGTCGTGGCCGACTGCCCCAGCTTGATGTAGGAAAGCCCCACGTCCATCAGCGTTTGCAGCTTGCGCGCCAGGGCCGGTACCGCATCGAAGAAGGCGCGGGCGTCCTCGATGGTCATTTCCAGGACCTCGTGGATATTCTTGCCCTTGTACTTGATCTCCAGGGTCTCGCGGTTGTAGCGCTTGCTCTTGCACACATCGCACGGTACGTAGATGTCCGGCAGGAAGTGCATCTCCACCTTGATCAGGCCATCGCCCTGGCAGGCCTCGCAGCGGCCACCCTTGACGTTGAACGAGAAACGCCCCGGGCCGTAGCCGCGGGCACGGGACTCCGGCACGCCGGCGAACAGCTCGCGGATCGGGGTGAAGATGCCGGTGTAGGTCGCCGGGTTGGAACGTGGCGTGCGGCCGATCGGGCTCTGGTCGATGTCGACCACCTTGTCGAGGTGCTGCAGCCCGTCCAGGCTGTTGTGCGGTGCCGCCTCCAGGCTGGTGGCGCCATTGAGCGCGGTGGCTGCCAGGGGGAACAGGGTATTGTTGATCAGCGTCGACTTGCCCGAGCCGGAAACCCCGGTGACGCAGGTCAGCAGGCCGATCGGGATTTCCAGGTCGACGTTCTGCAGGTTGTTGCCACGCGCGCCCTTGAGTTTCAGCGACAGCTTCTTGTTGCGTGGTGTGCGCTTGGCCGGGACGACGATCTTCTTGCGCCCGGACAGGTACTTGCCGGTGAGGGAGTCGGGGTGCGCCATGACTTCCTCGGGCGAGCCTTCGGCAACGATCCGCCCACCATGCACACCCGCGCCCGGGCCGATGTCCACCACGTAGTCGGCCAGGCGGATGGCGTCCTCGTCATGCTCCACCACGATCACCGTGTTGCCCAGGTCGCGCAGGTGGTTGAGGGTTGCCAGCAAGCGGTCGTTGTCGCGCTGGTGCAGGCCGATGGACGGTTCGTCGAGGATGTACATCACGCCCACCAGGCCAGCGCCGATCTGGCTGGCCAGGCGGATGCGCTGGGCCTCGCCGCCGGACAGGGTCTCGGCGCTGCGGTCCAGGGTCAGGTAGTCGAGGCCGACGTTGACCAGGAACTGCAAGCGCTCGCAGATTTCCTTGAGGATCTTCGCCGCGATCTCGCCGCGCCGGCCGGTCAGGCTCAAGCTGTCGAAATAGTCGCTGGCCTCGCCGATCGGCAGGTTGGTGACCGCCGGCAGGGTCTTCTCGCCCACCCACACATGACGCGCTTCACGACGCAGGCGGGTGCCGCGGCAGTCCGGGCAGGGCTGTGTGCCGAGGTACTTGGCCAGCTCCTCGCGCACGGTGGCCGACTCGGTTTCCCGATAGCGTCGCTCCAGGTTCGGCACGATGCCTTCGAACGGGTGCGAGCGCTTGACGATGTCGCCACGGTCGTTGAGGTACTTGAAGTCGACGCTCTGCTTGCCGCTGCCGTGCAGGATGACCTTCTGGTGCTCGGCCGACAGCTCGCCGAAGGGCTCTTCGAGGCTGAAGCCATAGTGCGCGGCCAAGGAGCCGAGCATCTGGAAGTAATAGACGTTGCGCCGGTCCCATCCGCGGATGGCACCCTCGGCCAGGGTCAGTTCATTGTTGACCAGGCGTTTGGTGTCGAAGAACTGCTTGACCCCCAGGCCGTCGCAGGTCGGGCAGGCGCCGGCCGGGTTATTGAAGGAGAACAGCTTCGGCTCCAGTTCGCTGATCGCATGGCCGCACACGGGGCAGGCGAAGCGCGCGGAGAAGATCATCTCTTCGCCTGCTTCGTCGTCCATCGGCGCTACCAAGGCGATGCCGTCCGCCAGCTTGAGCGCCGTCTCGAACGACTCGGCCAGGCGCTGCTGCAAGTCTTCGCGGACCTTGAAACGGTCCACCACCACATCGATGCTGTGCTTTTTCTGCTTGTCCAGCTTGGGCAACTCGTCGAGCTCGTAGAGCTTGCCATTGACCCGGGCGCGGACGAACCCCTGCGCACGCAGCTCGTCGAACACCGCCAGGTGCTCGCCCTTGCGCTCGCGCACCACCGGTGCCAGCAGCATCAACTTGCTGCCCTCGGGCTTTTCCAGCACCAGGTCGACCATCTGGCTGATCGTTTGCGCCTCCAACGGAATGTCGTGGTCCGGGCAGCGCGGCGTGCCGACCCGTGCATAGAGCAGGCGCAGGTAGTCGTAGATCTCGGTGATGGTGCCGACCGTCGAGCGCGGGTTGTGCGAAGTCGACTTCTGCTCGATGGAGATGGCCGGCGACAATCCTTCGATGGTGTCGACATCGGGCTTTTCCATCATCGACAGGAACTGCCGGGCGTAGGCCGACAGCGACTCGACGTAACGGCGCTGGCCTTCGGCGTACAGGGTGTCGAAGGCCAGGGACGACTTGCCGGATCCGGACAGGCCGGTGATCACGATCAGCTTGTCACGCGGCAGGGTCAGGTCGATGTTCTTCAGGTTGTGGGTACGTGCCCCACGGATCAGGATCTTGTCCACTAAGGCCTCGCTCGGCGGGCATAAACAAGGAAGTATAAGGCGCGCGGCCAGTACGCGGCAAAGCGTCGCGCAGATGCCGTCAAGCCGTCGGACTGATAGAATCGCCGCCGGTTCACACGAGGTTAATCCATGCACGACACTCACAACGAACGCATGAGTGGCAGCGAAACCCGCGCCGCAGGCGGCCTGGCCCTGGTCTTTGCCTTTCGTATGCTGGGCATGTTCATGGTCTTGCCGGTGCTGGCGACCTACGGCATGGACCTGGCTGGCGCGACGCCCGCGCTGATCGGCCTGGCCATCGGTGCCTACGGGCTGACCCAGGCCGTGCTGCAGATACCGTTCGGGGTGATTTCCGACCGCATCGGGCGCCGCCCGGTGATCTACCTGGGGCTGGTGATCTTCGCCCTGGGCAGTGTGCTGGCAGCCCAGGCCGACTCGATCTGGGGTGTGATCGCCGGGCGTATTATGCAAGGTGCCGGGGCCATTTCCGCGGCGGTGATGGCACTGCTTTCCGACCTCACCCGCGAGCAGCACCGGACCAAGGCCATGGCCATGATCGGCATGAGCATCGGCCTGTCGTTCGCCGTGGCCATGGTCGCCGGCCCATTGCTGACACGTGCCTTCGGCCTGTCAGGATTGTTCCTCGTCACCGCCGGGCTCGCTCTGGTCGGCATCGGCCTGATCGCCTTCGTCGTACCCCATGCCCATGGTGCCTTGCAGCACCGGGAGTCGGGGGTAGCGCGCCAGGCACTGGGCCCGACACTGCGTCATCCGGACCTGTTGCGCCTGAACGTGGGCATTTTTGTCCTCCATGCCATCCTCATGGCCAGCTTCGTCGCGCTGCCCCTGGCGTTCGTCGAGCGCGGAGGCCTGCCCAAGGAGCAGCACTGGTGGGTCTACCTGACCGCTTTGCTCGTCTCATTTTTTGCAATGGTCCCGTTCATTATCTACGGCGAAAAAAAGCGCAAGATGAAACGCGTGTTGCTTGGCGCGGTCAGTGTATTGCTGGTGGTCGAGCTGTTCTTCTGGCAATGGGCTGACAACTTGCGCGGACTGGTGATTGGCACCGTGGTATTCTTTACTGCCTTCAACCTGCTGGAGGCATCCTTGCCTTCGCTGGTCAGCAAGGTGTCGCCCGCCGGCGGCAAGGGGACGGCCATGGGGGTCTATTCCACCAGCCAGTTCCTTGGTGCTGCCCTGGGAGGAATCATCGGTGGCTGGTTGTTCCAGCACGGTGGCCTGGGCATGGTGTTCCTCGGTTGTGCAGGACTGTGTGCCGTGTGGCTGGTCACTGCGTTGCGCATGAACGAGCCGCCCTACGTGACCAGCCTGCGCATGTCGCTGACGCCAGAGGCGGTCCGGGAAGCCGGGCTGACCGAACGCCTGATGGCCGTGCCGGGTGTGACCGACGCCGTGGTGGTGGCGGAAGAAGCCGCCATCTACATCAAACTGGATACGAAAATTTTGGACCGTGCGACCCTGGAGCGTCTGGTGAATCCGGCCTCTTCGGCGTGCGAAGCCTAGGAGAACGTTATGGCCCGTGGGGTTAACAAAGTCATTCTGGTCGGCACCTGTGGCCAGGATCCCGAAGTCCGCTACCTGCCCAACGGTAACGCCGTGACCAACCTGAGCCTGGCCACCAGCGAGCAGTGGACCGACAAGCAGACCGGCCAGAAGGTCGAGCGCACCGAGTGGCACCGCGTGGCCATGTTTGGCAAGGTCGCGGAAATTGCCGGTGAGTACCTGCGCAAAGGCTCGCAGGTGTACATCGAGGGCAAGCTGCAGACCCGCGAATGGGAAAAGGACGGCATCAAGCGCTACACCACCGAGATCATCGTCGACATGCAGGGCACCATGCAGCTGCTCGGCGGCCGCCCGCAGAACCAGCAGCAGGGTGGCGATCCGTACAACCAGGGTGGTGGCAACTACAATCAGGGCGGCCAGCAGCAGTACAACCAAGCGCCACGCCAGCAGGCCCCGCGCCCGCAGCAGGCGCCACAACGTCCTGCGCCGCAGCAGCCGGCTCCGCAGCCTGCCGCTGACTTCGACAGCTTCGATGACGATATTCCGTTCTAGAGAGCACCTTAGCGAAAACTGTAAAGTTTTCCTTGGAGAGCCCCGCACTTGCGGGGTTTTCTTCGTTTTGGGTATGTAAAAAATAACGTGCTCAGATCTATTCGCATTGCAAAGAGTTGCTTGAGTCTTCGGCAAATGTATTTCGACTCAAAGAACGCTTTCTTAAAAGCCCGCAAGGGCTTATTCGCATCGTGGTACCCCGCTCATGTCATCAACTGGTTTCCGAGCTTCTCGAACGTTATCCTGGTGTTAGTTCTCAACTCATTGCGAATGAAGAGGGCTGTACTTCATTGCTGAAAACATCGATATCGGTATAAGAGTTACCGATACCCCGTCTTTAGGGATTTTTCGATCAAGTCAGTACAGACTGTCCGGCCTGTACTGAAAGAGCCCTCCGTTCAACTGCCTCCAGCAAGCCCTCCATTCCATGAGTCAGATGAGTTTTTCCGATTTCGAGTACGCCGGTAAGCGCAAGCAAAACCGCCGCAAGCGTTTCCTGGCCGAGATGGAGCAAGTCGTGCGGTGGAGCGGATTGGTTGCGTTGATCGAGCCGTATTACCCCAAGGCAGGTGGCGGCGGGAATTCTGGAGACCATCAACGACTACCAGCGAGACAAGGGCCTGTCGTTGCGCTAGGGCACGATTGTCGATGCCACGATCATTGACGCGCCCATAACGCCAGTCATTGCCGGTTGCTGAGTGGCTTGTTCGGAGTTTCCCTATTACCGGCAAGCCGGCTCTCATGATGACAACCTCCCAGCAGCGCTGCCCCGCATGGACTTCATGAGGGAAGGCTTGCTGGTACGGGGCTCCATACTCCGTCTCAACCCTCGCTATCGAGCGCGGCCTGGGCAAACTGCGTATCCAGTTCTGGTGTTGCGCCGCTGATCCCGATGCCACCAACATGCTCGCCGTTTGCGTCCATGATCGGCAACCCGCCCTCCAGTAAGGTGAATCCCGGCAGTGATGCATATGGGCTCGCCGGCAGCGCGGCGCTGCGTTCTGCGAGTGACCTGGAAGATAAAGGGAAGCGGGCAGACGTCGATGCCTTGAGCTGGGCGACCTTGATGCTGCCACTGCTGGTACCGTCCATGCGGTGGAAGTGCTTGAGGTTGCCATGGTTGTCGACGATGCTGATGACGATGGCGAAGCCTTCGGCGCGGGCAGCGCGCTCAGCGGCCTTGGCCATGCTGCGGGCGCGTTCTGCGGTAATGGGGGAAGGTTGTCCTGCGCTGGTTCGATCGACTGGTTGTGGATCGGCCACGGCGGGCATCGCCAGCAGTGAAGCGCCTATCATGAGCCCAGCCAGTGTGCATATTTTGTTCATATTTATCGTCCATGGAGGTTTGGGACAACCTTTCAGGAGATTTATGCGTAAGGATGTAGTCTCTTTCCTTGATGGATGTAGGGCTTATCGGTGAATGCGGCAAGGCGCATTCGTGATCCAGGTCAGCGCACTTTCCTGATTCTTGACTAATCTTAACGATTGGCGGCCATCAGTTTGCCGCCACCGTGATTGTCCTAGAGGCACCGGCAACGTCCCGGGGCCCAGAACCTGATCAGGAGTGCACGATGGACCTCAACCGTCGGCAGTTCTTCAAGGTCGCCGCCGTCGGCCTTGGAGGCTCGAGCCTCGCGGCGTTGGGCATGGCCCCGACACCCGCGTTCGCCGAGCAGGTGCGTCACTTCAAGCTGGCCCACACCAAAGAAACCCGCAATACCTGCCCCTACTGCTCGGTCGGCTGCGGCCTGATCCTGTACAGCCAGGGGGACGCGGGCAAGAACGTCAAGCAGAACATCATCCACATCGAGGGCGACGCGGACCACCCGGTCAACCGCGGCACCCTGTGCCCGAAGGGCGCCGGCCTGCTGGACTTCATCCACAGCCCCAACCGCCTGCAGTACCCCCAGGTACGCAAGGCGGGCAGCAAGGAGTGGACCCGGGTCAGCTGGGACGAGGCGCTCGACCGCGTCGCCGAGCTGATGAAACAGGACCGCGACGCCAATTTCATCGAGAAGAACGACCAGGGCCAAACGGTCAACCGCTGGCTCTCCACCGGTTTTCTCGCCGCATCCGCCGCCTCCAGCGAAGCCGGCTATCTGACCCACAAGGTCATCCGTTCGCTGGGCATGCTGGGGTTCGATAACCAAGCGCGTGTCTGACACGGCCCGACGGTGGCAAGTCTTGCCCCGACGTATGGCCGTGGTGCCATGACCAACCACTGGTCCGATATCGCCAACGCGAATCTGGTCCTGGTGATGGGTGGCAACGCAGCAGAAGCGCACCCTTGCGGCTTCAAGTGGGTGACCGAGGCCAAGGCGCACAACAAGGCGCGGCTGATCGTGGTCGACCCGCGGTTTACCCGTACCGCTTCGGTAGCGGACTACTACGCGCCGATCCGTACCGGTACCGACATCGCCTTCATGGGCGGGTTGATCAACTACCTGCTGAGCAACGACAAGATCCAGCACGAGTACGTGCGCAACTACACCGACGTGTCGTTCATCGTCAAAGAGAACTATGGCTTCGAGGATGGGCTGTTCAGCGGCTATGACGCGGACAAGCGCATCTATGCCGACAAGTCCGGCTGGGGCTACGAGCTCGGTGAGGATGGCTACGCCAAGGTCGATCCGACCTTGCAGCACCCGCGTTGCGTGTACCAGCTGATGAAGCAGCACTACAGCCGCTACACGCCGGAACTGGCGAGCATGACCTGCGGCATGCCCCAAGACCAGATGATGAAGATCTGGGAAGAGATCGCCACCTGCTCGCAACCGGGCAAGACCATGACGATCCTCTATGCCCTGGGCTGGACGCAGCATTCGATCGGTGCGCAGATCATCCGCAGCGCGGCCATGGTCCAGCTGCTGTTGGGCAACGTCGGCATGCCGGGTGGCGGGGTCAACGCCCTACGTGGTCACTCCAACATCCAGGGCCTGACCGACCTGGGGCTGCTGTCCAACTCGCTGCCGGGCTACCTGACCCTGGCCGGCGATGCCGAGCAGGACTACGCCGCGTTCATCGACAAACGTGCATCGAAGCCGTTGCGCCCGGGCCAGCTGTCGTACTGGCAGAACTACGGCAAGTTCCACGTCAGCCTGATGAAGGCCTGGTATGGCGACAACGCCACTGCCGAGAACAACTGGGGCTACGACTGGCTGCCCAAGCTCGACGTACCGGCCTACGACGTGCTGCGCATGTTCGAGATGATGGGCCAGGGCAAGGTCAACGGCTACATGTGCCAAGGCTTCAACCCGATCGCCGCGCTGCCGGACAAGAACCGCGTCACTGCGGCGCTGGGCAAGCTCAAGTGGCTGGTCATCATGGACCCGCTGGCTACCGAGACCTCGGAGTTCTGGCGCAACGCAGGCCCGTACAACGATGTCGACACGGCCAACATCCAGACCGAGGTGATCCGCCTGCCCACCACCTGCTTCGCCGAGGAGGACGGCTCGCTGGTCAACAGCAGCCGCTGGCTGCAGTGGCACTGGAAAGGCGCCGACGGCCCGGGCGAGGCCCGTACCGACGTGCACATCATGAGCGAGCTGTTCCTGCGCCTGCGCGCGCGCTACACGGCCGAGGGCGGCGCCTATCCCGACCCGCTGCTCAACATCAGCTGGCCGTACAAGGTCCCCGAGGAGCCTTCGCCTGAGGAGTTGGCCAAGGAGATGAACGGCTGGGCGGTGACCGACCAGGCCGACGCCACCGGCGCCGTGATCAAGGGCGGCCAGCAGTTGGCCAGTTTCGCCCAGCTCAAGGACGACGGCAGCACCGCGGCGGGCTGCTGGATCTTCACCGGCTGCTGGACCGAGCAGGGCAACCAGATGGCCCGGCGCGACAACAGCGACCCGTACGGCATGCACCAGGTGCAGAACTGGGCCTGGGCCTGGCCGGCTAACCGGCGGATCCTCTACAACCGCGCTTCCAGCGACCCCCAAGGCAAGCCTTGGGACCCGGAGAAGAAGCGCCTGGTGTGGTGGAACGGCAAGGCCTGGACCGGTACCGACGTGCCGGACTACAAGGTCGACTCGCCACCTGAAGCGGGGATGAACCCGTTCATCATGAACCCCGAGGGCGTCGCGCGTTTCTTCGCCATCGACAAGATGGCCGAGGGGCCGTTCCCCGAACACTACGAGCCGTTCGAGACGCCGATCGGCATCAACCCGCTGCACCCGCAGAACAAGAAGGCGACCAGCAACCCGGCCGGCCGCATCTTCGACTCGGTGTGGGACACCCTGGGCAATCACCAGGAATTCCCCTACGCGGCGACCACCTACCGGCTGACCGAGCACTTCCACTTCTGGACCAAGCACTGCCCGATCAATGCCGTCTTGCAACCCGAGCAGTTCGTCGAGATCGGCGAGGTGCTGGCCAACGAGAAAGGCATCAAGGCCGGCGACCGCGTGCGTGTCACCTGCAAGCGTGGGCATATCGAGGCGGTGGCGGTGGTGACCAAGCGGATCCGTCCGCTGCAGGTCAACAACCAGACCGTGCACCAGATCGGCATCCCGCTGCACTGGGGCTTCACCGGGACGACCCGGCATGGCTACTTGACCAACACCTTGGTGCCGTTCCTCGGTGATGGCAACACCCAGACGCCGGAGTCCAAGTCGTTCCTCGTCAACGTGGAGAAAATCTGATGGCCCAGCAAGATATCATCGCCCGCTCGGCCACCACGACCGTACCGCCCTCGGTACGCCAGCAGCAGGAAGTGGCCAAGCTGATCGACACCACCAAGTGCATCGGTTGCAAGGCCTGCCAGGTGGCGTGCTCGGAGTGGAACGAACTGCGTGACGAGGTCGGCCACAACCATGGCACCTACGACAACCCCCAGGACCTCACCGCCGAAACCTGGACCCTGATGCGCTTCACCGAGCACGAGCGCGACGATGGCAACCTGGAGTGGCTGATCCGCAAGGACGGCTGCATGCACTGCGCCGACCCTGGCTGCCTGAAGGCCTGCCCGAGCCCGGGCGCGATCATCAAGCACGTCAACGGCATCGTCGACTTCAACCAGGACCACTGCATCGGTTGCGGCTACTGCATCACCGGCTGCCCGTTCAACATCCCGCGGATCTCGCAGAAGGACCACAAGGCCTACAAGTGCAGCCTGTGTTCCGACCGCGTGGCCGTGGGCCTGGAGCCGGCCTGCGTGAAGACCTGCCCGACCGGGGCGATCGTCTTCGGCAGCAAGCAGGACATGAAGGATCATGCCGCCGAGCGCATCACTGATCTCAAGTCCCGTGGCTACGACAATGCCGGGCTGTACGACCCGGACGGCGTCGGCGGCACCCATGTGATGTACGTGTTGCACCACGCCGATACGCCCAGGATCTATGCCGGCCTGCCGGACCAGCCGGTGATCAGCCCGCTGGTCGGGCTGTGGAAAGGCATCAGCAAGCCACTGGCGCTGCTGGCCATGGGCGCGGCGGTGCTGGCCGGGTTCTTCCACTATGTGCGGGTCGGGCCGCAGCGGGTCGAGGAGGACGAACACCCGCTGCCCGCCGACGACAGCGTGCACCAGGTGGACCCGTCGGTCCATGTCTATGATCCGACCAAGCCCGGCGGGCAAGGGGAGCAGCGGCCATGAACGACAACAAACCGATCCTGCGCTACAACGCCAACGAACGGACCAACCACTGGATCGTCGCGATCCTGTTCGTCCTGGCCGGGCTGTCGGGGCTGGCGCTGTTCCACCCGGCCTTGTTCTGGCTCAGCCACCTGTTCGGCGGCGGGCCCTGGACGCGTATCCTGCACCCATTCCTGGGCGTGGCGATGTTCGTGTTCTTCCTCGGCCTGGTGCTGCGCTTCTGGCGTGCCAACTTCATCACCGCCAACGACCGTCAGTGGCTGCGCCGCATCGACCGGGTGATGCGCAACCAGGAGGAGGGCGTGCCGCCGATCGGCAAGTACAACGCCGGGCAGAAGCTGCTGTTCTGGACCCTGCTGTTGTGCATGCTGGTGCTGCTGGTCAGTGGCGTGGTGATCTGGCGTGCCTATTTCAGCCACTACTTCGATATCGGCGCCATTCGCCTGGCCACCTTGCTGCATGCGCTGGCGGCCTTCGTGCTGATCCTCAGCATCATCGTGCACATCTACGCCGGCATCTGGATCAAGGGCTCGGTCGGCGCCATGCTGCATGGCTGGGTCAGTCGAGCCTGGGCGCGCAAGCACCATGAACTGTGGTACCGGGACGTGACCGGCGACAAGACGCCCCACGGCCCGGGTAGCAAAGAAGGATGACCGCTTGAGCACATTACTCGAACCCGGGCAGATCGAAGCGGCGGCGAGCGCGCCGCCGTTCCTCCACCTGCCACCTGCCACGCTTTTCGACGTGCGCGCCGCGCGCCTGGAACAACTGGCCGAAGGGCATGTCCTGGGCGATTACCTACGGTTGGTCGCCCGGTTGTGCCGGATCCAGCAGCAGTTGCTGGCGCAGCCACCGAGTGAGCTGCCGGTGGCCGAGGAGCGTCAACGCCTGTGCCTGAGCCACGGCCTGCCGCCCCTGGCTGCCGACAGCCTGGTGCGTGAGGGGCCGTGGCTGGCCTGGTTGCAGGCGCTGCTCGAACGTTTCGACGACGCACCCACCGGGCCGCTTGGCCAGGCACTGGAGCAACTGCGTCAGAGCGACGAAAGCCAGCGCAAAGGCTGGGGTATCGCCTTGCTCGGCGGCCAGTACGATGCCGTGCCGGCAGCCCTGGTGCCGTTCATCGGCGCAGCCCTGCAGGCGGCCTGGAGCCATTGGCTGCTGAGCTTGCCCGGGCCTGAGCTCAAGCCCACGGGCAGCCTGGCCCAGTGCCCGGCCTGTGGCGCTCCGGCGATGGCCGGGGTGGTGCGCAACCGCGGCCGGCACAACGGCCTGCGCTACCTGGCTTGCTCGCTGTGTGCCTGCGAATGGCATGTGGTGCGGGTCAAGTGCGTGTACTGCGAGTCGAGCAAGGACCTGCGCTACACCAACCTGCAGGACGATCGCCACGCCGCCGGCAAGGCGCCGCTGAGGGCCGAGTGTTGCCCCGGCTGCGACAGCTATCTCAAGCAGTGCTACCTGGAAAACGACAGCGCGGCGGAGCCGCTGGCCGACGACCTCGCCAGCCTGGCCCTGGACATGCGCCTGGACGAGGAGGGCTTCCACCGGCTGGCGCCGAACCTGATGCTCGCACCGGGAGGTGGCTGAGGCACTACACTGGAACAGCGAACGGCCCATACACGCCAAACCGCGTATGGGCCAGAACAGACAACGGACCCGTTTGAGCAAGGTAGTACCGCATGCCCTCGAGCCTCGCCAGCGACACCCCGCGCCTCCCCTCCATCGACACCCTGCTGCGACACCCGAACGGCCACCCGCTGATCGAGCGCCACGGCCGTGACGCCGTGCTGGCCGCGCTGCGCCAGTTGCTCGACGACCTGCGCGAACCGGCCCGGCTTGGCCAGCTCGATGCATTGGAGCTGGCCCCGCAAGTCTTGCTCGGCCGCGCCGGCGAGCGCCTGGCCATCCAGCAACGCAGCCAGGTGCGCAGGGTCTTCAACCTTACCGGCACCGTCCTGCACACCAACCTCGGCCGCGCACTGCTGCCCGAGGAAGCCGTCGAGGCCATGCAGGCCGCCGCCCGTTATCCGCTGAACCTGGAGTTCGACCTGGCCAGCGGCAAGCGCGGGGACCGCGACGATCTGATCGAAGGCCTGATCCGCGAGCTCACCGGCGCCGAGGCGGTCACCGTGGTCAACAACAACGCCGCCGCCGTGCTGCTGGCGCTCAACAGCCTGGGCGCGCGCAAGGAGGGCATCATTTCCCGTGGCGAGCTGATCGAGATCGGCGGCGCCTTCCGCATCCCCGACATCATGGCCCGCGCCGGTGTGCGCCTGCACGAGGTCGGCACCACCAACCGTACCCATGCCCGCGACTACGAGGGCGCGATCAACCCGCGCACCGGCCTGCTGATGCGCGTGCACTGCAGCAACTACAGCATCCAGGGCTTCACCACCCAGGTGGCTACCGCCGAACTGGCAAGGATCGCCCATGAGCATGGCCTGCCCTTGCTCGAGGACCTGGGCAGCGGCAGCCTGCTCGACCTGACCCGCTGGGGCCTGCCTGCAGAGCCGACGGTGCGCCAGGCCCTGCTCGACGGTGCCGATATCGTCACCTTCAGTGGCGACAAGCTGCTCGGTGGGCCGCAGGCCGGCATCATCGTCGGGCGCAAGGCGCTGATCGCCAGGATCAAGAAGAACCCGCTCAAGCGCGCCCTGCGCGTCGACAAGATCACCCTGGCCGCCCTGGAGGCGGTGCTGGCGCTCTACCGCAATCCCGACCGCCTGGCCGAGCGCTTGCCCAGCCTGCGCCTGCTGACCCGTCCCCAGGCCGAGATCATGGCCCAGGCCCAGCGCCTGGCGCCGGCACTGGCTGCCTGCCTGGGGCCGCAATGGACTGTGAGCGCCGAGCCGGCCCTGGGCATGATCGGCAGCGGCAGCCAACCCGTGGCACGTCTGCCCAGTGCTGCCTTGTGCCTGCGCCCGCAGGTGTCGAAGAAGCTGCGTGGGCGCAGCCTGCATGTGCTCGAGCGAGCCCTGCGCAGCCTGCCGGTGCCGGTGCTCGGGCGTATCGACGACGACGCCCTCTGGCTCGACCTGCGCCAGCTGGATGACGAAGCCCAATGGCTGGCGCAGTTGCCTGCGCTGCAGGTGGGGCCGGCGCAGTGATCGTCGGTACCGCCGGGCATATCGACCATGGCAAGACCGCGCTGCTCCAGGCCCTGACCGGCCAGGCCGGCGACCAGCGCCAGGAGGAACGTGCCCGAGGCATGACCATCGACCTGGGCTACCGCTACGCCGCCCTGGCCGAGGATGCGCCTCTGACGGGCTTCATCGATGTGCCGGGCCACGAGCGCTTTATCCACAACATGCTTGCCGGCGCCCATGGCATCGACCTGGTGTTGCTGGTGGTGGCCGCCGACGATGGCGTCATGCCGCAGACCCGTGAGCACCTGGCGATCATCGAGTTGCTGGGGATTCCCCGGGCCTTGGTGGCGATCAGCAAGTGCGACCGGGTGGAGCCGGCGCGCCTGGCCGAGGTACAGGCGCAGGTGGCCGACTTGCTGGCGCCGGGGCCTTACGCCGGAGCGCCGCAGTTCCCGTTGTCGAGCGTCACCGGTGAAGGTGTCGAAGAGCTGCGCCAGGCCCTGCGCGAGGCCCAGGGTGACGTGGCCCGGCGCAGCGTGGCCGGCGGTTTTCGCCTGGCCATCGACCGGGTCTTCGCCGTGTCGGGCGCAGGTATCGTGGTCACCGGTACCGCGTTGGCCGGCCGCGTGACTGCGGGCGATACGCTATTGCTGGGCAAGGCCGGCAAACCGGTGCGGGTCCGAGGCCTGCATGCGCAGAACCAGGCGGCGCTGGTGGCCGAGGCCGGGCAGCGGGTGGCCTTGAACATCAGCGCCGAGCGCCTGGCCGTGGAACAGATCCACCGCGGTGACTGGCTGGTGGCCGAGTGGCTGCATGCGCCCAGTACCCGCGTCGACATCGAGTTGGCGTTGTTGCCCGGCGAGACACGGGCGTTCGAGCATTTCGGCGCCGTGCATGTGCACCTCGGTACCCAGGATGTCACGGCGCGGGTGGCACTGCTGGAAGGTGAGAAACTGCTGCCCGGCCAGCGCATGTTCGCCCAGTTGTTGCTCAACGCGCCTTTGCAGGCGGTGCACGGCGACAGGCTGGTGCTGCGCGACCAGCGCGCACAACGAACCCTTGGCGGCGGCCAGGTGCTCGACCCCTTCGCCCCGAGCCGGCAGCGCCGCAGCGAGGCGCGCCTGCGCCAGTTGCAGGTATTGCGTACTGCGCGGGACCTGGAGCAGGCATTGCCCGCCTTGCTCGATGCCGCACCTGCCGGGCTCGACCCGCAGCGCCTGGAGCGTCAGTTCAACCGGCTGCGCGGCACCTGGCATCTGCCGCAGGACGTGCTGGTGGTCGCCACGCGCCAGGGCCAGTTGCTGTTCGCCACTGGCCATTGGCAAGCGCTGAAGCATCAGGTGCTGGAGCAGCTGGCGCAGTTCCATGAACAGGAGCCGGACCAGTTGGGCCCGGACCGCGACCGCTTGCGCCGTTTCGTCGCGCTGCCCCTGGAGCGGCCGGCTTTCGTCAGCCTGCTGGACGAATTGCTGGCCGAGGGGGCCATCGACAGCAGCGGCCCATGGTTGCACCTGCCAGGCCACAAGGTGCAGTTGAGCGAGGCTGACGCCGCGCTCTGGGAGCGTGTGCAGTCGCAGCTACTGGCCGGTGGGTTCGAGCCGCCCTGGGTCAGGACGCTGGCCGGGGCGCAGAACGTAGAGGAGGCCCAAGTGCGCCTTCTGCTGCGCAAGCTGGCCCGGCTTGGCCTGGTGCACCAGGTGGTGCGCGACCTGTTCTATCCCGAGGCGACCCTGCGGCGCATGGCCGATATGCTCTTGCAGCATTCGGCCAGTACGCCGATAGTGCAGGTCGCCGCGTTTCGCGATATGTTGGGCATCGGTCGCAAGCGCACCGTGCAGATCCTCGAATACTTCGACCGTATCGGCCTGACCCGGAGGGTCGCCGACCAGCGTCATATCCGCGCCGACAGCGCCCTGGCCCAGCAGCAGGCCAGGCACTGAATACAAGGAAGGCAATCGCGCCCGGTGGCGCGGCCGGGCTTCAAACCCGGTTGGGGACGGCAGCCGTTCCCGGGCAGGTTCGACTCCCGCTGCCTTCCGCCACTTTCCCAGCAGCCCCATTAAGACGACTCGGTTGACGGCAGCCCCCCGCGAGTGCGTCCGTACGGACGCCGCCGTCATGCCCGCTCGCCGCAAAGGTCCAGGGCAAACCAATGCTCGGCCGCCTGCACATCCAACCCAGCCCCCAGCAGGGCGAACAACTTGCCCAGCGCCGCTTCCCGGGTCATGCCGCCGCCACTGACCAGCCCGGCATCGCGCAGGCGGCTGCCAGCGGCATAGGTATCGAACACCACCGAGCCCTCCGGACACTGGCTGATCGCCACGATCATCACCCCGCCCTGGCGCGCGTCGTGCAGGGCATCGAGCAGGGCCTGGTCGTCGGATGGGCCGGTGCCGCTGCCATAGCACTCCAGCACCAGGCCCTGCACGCCGCTGTCGAACACGGCCTGCAGCAGATCCGCCCGCAAACCGGGGACGACCGGCAGTACCGCAAGGTTCACCGGCTGGCGCGGCTGGCGATAGTCCAGCGCCGGTGGAATCGCCGGGGCGCGTTCACCGTCGCGCTGGCGGGGCAGGGCGGCAAAGGCATCGAAGGCTTCGCTACGCAGTTTCGACGTGCGGCAGCCGTGCAACAGCTGACCGTGGAAATACAGCTGCACGCCATCCTCCAGGCCACTCTCGAACAGGCGCAAGGCTCCGCACAGGTTGCTCCAGGCGTCGCTGCCCGGAGCGCCTGCCGGCAGCATGGAGCCGGTCAGCAGCACCGGTACCGGCAGGCCAAGCAGCAGGAAGGACAGGGCCGCGGCGCTGTAGGCCAGGGTGTCGGTGCCGTGCAGCACCAGCACGCCGTCATGGCCCTGGCGTTCCACCGCCTCGACGATGGCGTCGCGCATGGCCAGCCAGTTGGCCTGCTGCATGTTGGCGCTATCGATCAGCGGGTCGAGCTCGCGCAAGGCCCATGCAAGGCGCGGCGCATCGGCCTGTTGCGCCAGGTATTCGCGCATTCGCGCTTCGAAACCGCCGGCCGGTGCCAGGCCTTCGGGTGACTGCAGCATACCGATGGTGCCACCGGTATAGAGAACGAGGAGATTCTTGACTGCACGCATGGGAACCTTCCGTAGCGGTGAGCGGAGAAAGGGCAGCCGCCCGCGGACGGGGCGGCTGGGCAGGGGAGGATATCAGCGCTGCGGCTGGACTTGGCCGACGGCGTTGTCAGCGGCTGTTTCAGCCTGTGGATTGGCAGGCCAGGCGTTGCGGTCCAGGTCCAGGTCGGTGAACTTGGCCGAGTCGAATACCGGCTGGGCGATACCGGCACGGCGCTGGGCGTCGTAGTCGCGCATCACCCGCAGGCCGATCTTGAACAGCAGGGCCAGGGCGATCAGGTTGACGAACGCCAGGCAGGTCATGGTGATGTCGGCGAAGGCGAACACCGTGGACAGGTCCTGCACCGAACCCCAGATGACCAGCGCCAGCACCAGGCCACGGTAGCCCATCAGCACCGCGCGGTTGCGGCTGAGGAACAGCAGGCTGTTCTCGCCCAGGTAGTAGTTGTAGAGGATGCAGGTGAAGACGAACAGCGACAGGGCAACGCTGACGAACAGGCGGCCCCAGTCACCGACCACTGCCGCCAGGGAGTTCTGGGTCAGGACGATACCGTCGCCTTCGAAGCCTGGGGTATAGAAACCCGACAGCAGGATCAGCAGCGCGGTGCAGGTGCAGATCACGAAGGTATCGAGGAACACGCTGAACGCCTGCACCACGCCCTGGGCACCGGGGTGTTTCACGGCCGCCACGGCGGCAACGTTCGGGGCGCTGCCCAGACCCGCTTCGTTGGCGAACACACCACGCTTGACGCCCATGACGATGGCGCTGCCGAGCAGGCCGCCGAAGGCCGGGTCGAGGCCGAAGGCGCTCTTGAAGATGGTTTCCAGCATGGCCGGGACGTGCTCGATCTGGCTACCGATCACGTACAGGGTCACGCCGATGTAGGCCAAGGTCTTGACCGGCACCAGCAGGTCCGAGACCGCGGCGATGCGCTTGATGCCACCGAGGAAGACGATCGCCAGCAGCACGGCCAGGGCGATACCGGTGTGGTTCGGGGCGAAGCCGAAGGCGTTCTGCAGCGAGTGGGTGACGGTGTACGACTGCAGGCCGTTGAAGGCGAAGCCGTAGGTCACCAGCAGCAGGATGGAGAACACCACCGCCATGCTCTTGAGCTTCAGGCCGTGCAGGATGTAGTAGGCCGGGCCGCCACGGTACAGGCCATCGCCGTCGGTGCGCTTGTAGACCTGGGCCAGGGTGCATTCGAAAAAGCTGCTGGACATGCCCACCAGCGCGGTGACCCACATCCAGAACACCGCCCCCGGGCCGCCCAGGGTCACGGCGATGCCGACACCGGCGATATTGCCTGCGCCAACGCGCCCGGCGAGGCTCAGCATCAGGGCCTGGAACGAGCTCAACTGGCCGGCCTGGCCACGCAGCGACTCCTTGAAGACGCCGAACATGTGGCCGAAGTGGCGGAACTGGACGAACCGCGAACGGAGGGTGAAGTAACCGCCGAGTCCGACGATCAGCACGATGAGGAGTTTCCCCGAAAGGAAATCGTTGAGTGCTTCGAGCATTGGGAAATGACCTCGATTCTTATTCTTCGCGTGGAAAGAACAGCGGGCGCAAGGACGCGCCGCTTTCGTTGGCGCGCATGGTTGGTCATGACACCAATGGTTACAATTTCGCGGGTTGCTCTGAGTTGATGCGACTTGATGCTAGAATGACGTCACTCGCATCAGCTGGACATCGTTTCATGGGCGATCACTTCGCTACCAACCTCAAATTGGCCTGCAGCCATTACCGCTCTATCTCGGAGGTTTGCCGGCAACTGTCGATCAACCGCGCGCAGTTCAACAAGTACCTGAGCGGTCAGAGCCGTCCGACGGCCTACAACCTCAAGCGCATCGGCGACTTTTTCGGCGTCGAGGGTTACGAGCTGGGCCTGCCGCCGGAGCAGTTCGCCCGCCTGATCGGTGTGCGCAACCTGTCCACGCAGGCGGGGCAGCACGATGACCCGATCAGCGAGCTGTTCAGGCCGTTGCACGAGCACGCCGGCAACCTGTCGCGCTATTGCGGCTATTACTTCGAGTATTCCAACTGCATGTCGGTACCCGGTTCGGTCCTGGTGTCGCTGGTGCATCTATGGGAGGAACGCGGCCGTTTCCTGTTCGAGCGCCAGGAGCGGCAGGAGCGCACCAGCGCCACCGACGTGCACGCCGAAATACGCTGCCGCTACCTGGGCGCGGCTTTCCAGCTGCAGGACCGGGTATTTCTGATCGACTACGAGTCGCTGACCCTCAACGAGATGAGCCAGACCATCCTCATCCCCAGCTTCAAGAGCCGCATCACCCGCCTCAACGGCCTCAAGACCGGCGTCTCCAGCGGCGACCGGCGCAACCCCGCCTGCACCCGTGTGGTCTGGGAGTACCTGGGCGAGGAAATCAACCGCATCAATGCCTACCGCCAGGTCCGGCTGTACCAGCCGGACGACCCGCGTATCGATGACGACGTGCGTGAGCGGCTGAGCGTGGGGCCGCTCAGCAATGGGTTGTTCGAGATCGAGTGAGTTGCAGGCAGTTATGGGTCAGAGGTGTCGCAGCCATTGGCCGATCGGGTTGCCATCGCTGAACAGCAGTCGCAGCGCCATGAGGCAACACACTGAAATCAGCAAGGGTTTGATGAGCCGTGGCCCGAAATGCAGGGCGCAGCGAGCCCCTGCTTGTGCGCCGACGATGGCGCAGGCCGCCATTGTCAATGCCAATGGCCACAGGATGGCGCCGCCAAGCATGAATACCAGGAGAGCCCCGAGGTTGCATGAGGCATTGAGCAGTTTGCTGTTGCAAACAGCCTGCAGGATGTTCTGCCCGAGCAAGAGTGTGAAGGCAACCATGAAGAATGAGCCGGTGCCTGGGCCGAATATTCCATCGTAGAAGCCAATCAGCGGTACAAGGGTAAGGGTGAAGCAAGTCATCGACAGTTTGGCTGCACGCTGACGTTCATCCAGTTTCGGGGTGAAGGCGAAGTAGACTGCAACTGCAATCAACAGCAAGGGGACGGAGGTTTCAAGTATCGCTCTGTCGAGCAGAGTTACCGAAAGTGCGCCTGCCGCACCACCTGCAAAAGACAGTGCAGCCATTGGCCGCCCTGATTTCCAATCGATCATCCGCTTGCGGGCAAAGGCGACGGTGGCCGAGACGCTGGCAGAGGACGCCTGGAATTTATTGGTGGCGATGGCCAGCACGGGGCCGAAACCCGCAATGAACAGCGCTGGAAGGGTGAGCAGCCCACCACCGCCTGCAATGGCATCGAAGAAGCCTGCAAAGAGGGCGATGGCGCCCAGCAACAGTAGCGTTGAAAGTTCTATATCCATGGGGCGCCTGCTGGAATTAGTCACGTACGAGGCCGAAAAGGGGCAGGCTTGGAAGCCACTGGGTGCATATATTGGGGGAGCTTGGTTTTCCACGAGTCGAAATGTTGAGGTGCACACGATATTCATCTAAGTATTCTTAGTTGTGTGCGTTGGTTTTTTCCTGGTGGTTTGCCGGCAAGTATTTAGGCAAGTTTTTTTGGTTTTGCGATGCAGGATCTGGTCTGTCTCGTATATAGGAAAACTCCCAATGATCGATAGGCATGAGCAAGGTCAGCGGGAGTTGTATCAAGCGCGTAAGGTTGGACTTCCCTGATCGGAACCCGCAAAATGTTCGCTTTCCTTCTATCAACCTGTTCGGATCTGCTGACTCTATGCGTATGCGCCTGATGCTGTTGGGTGGTGGCAATGCCCTCGGGCAAGCGCTGATTCGTCTCGGGGCCGAGGAGGACATCGGATTCCTGGCACCGCGTCCGCCGGAAAACGGCTGGGACCCGGCCAGCCTGACCCTGCTGCTCGACGAACAGCGCCCCGATGCGGTGGTCAACCTGGCCTATTACTTCGACTGGTTCCAGGCCGAGTCGGTCAGCGAGCAGCGCCTGGCGCAACAGGAGCGGGCGGTGGAGCGGCTGGCGGAGCTGTGCCAGCACCACCAGATCATCCTGGTGCAGCCCTCCAGCTACCGGGTGTTCGACGGTTCGCGGGCCACGGCCTACAGCGAGAAGGACGAGCCGGTGCCCCTGGGGCTGCGCGGCCAGGCGCTGTGGCGTATCGAGCAGAGCGTGCGGGCGACCTGCCCGCAGCATGTGTTGCTGCGCTTCGGCTGGGTGCTGGACGAGAGCATCGATGGCGTGCTGGGTCGCTTCCTCACCCGTGCCGAGCAACCCCAGGAATTGTTGCTGGCGGACGACCGTCGCGGTAACCCGACGCCGGTGGACGATGCCGCGCGGGTGATCCTCTCGGTGCTCAAGCAACTCGATTGCGATGCGCCCTTGTGGGGCACCTACCATTACGCCGGCAACGAGGCCACCACGCCGCTGGCGCTGGGGCAGGCTATCCTCAGCGAGGCGGCGCAATGGCACAAGCTGGCCGTGCAGGCGCCCACGCCCCAGGCCCATGCCGCGCGCCCGGATGCCAGCGAGGAGCCACAGAACGCCGTGCTGGCCTGCAAGAAGATCCTTCACACCTTCGGTATCAAGCCCCGTGCCTGGCGCGCCGGCTTGCCACCCCTACTGGACCGGTTCTACCGACATGGCTGACGCCCCCATCCTGATCACCGGCGGTGCCGGCTTCATTGGTTCGCACCTGTGCGATGCGTTGCTGGACAAAGGCCATGCGGTGCGCGTGCTGGACGACTTGTCCACCGGCAAGCGCGACAACCTGCGGCTCGACCACCCTGGCCTGGAGCTGATCGAAGGCGATGTCGCCGATGCCGCACTGGTCAAGCGTGCGGCTGCCGGCTGCTGCGCCGTGGTCCACCTGGCGGCGGTCGCCTCGGTGCAGGCGTCGGTCGAAGACCCGGTGCGAACCCACCAGAGCAACTTCGTCGGTACCCTCAACGTCTGCGAGGCGATGCGCGTAAACGGCATACGCCGCGTGCTGTTCGCTTCCAGCGCGGCGGTGTACGGCAACAACGGCGAAGGCGAGTCGATCGCCGAGGACACGCCCAAGGCACCCTTGACGCCCTATGCGGTAGACAAGCTGGCCAGCGAGCAATACCTGGACTTCTACCGTCGCCAGCACGGGCTGGAGCCAGTGGTGTTCCGCTTCTTCAATATCTTCGGACCGCGCCAGGACCCGTCCTCGCCGTATTCCGGGGTGATCAGCATCTTCTGCGAACGTGCCACCAAGGGCTTGCCGATCACCGTGTTCGGCGATGGCGAGCAGACCCGCGACTTTCTCTATGTCGGTGACCTGGTACAGGTGATGGTCCAGGCCCTGGAGCAGGAGCAGGTCGAGGAGGGGGCGGTGAACATCGGCCTGAACCAGGCCACTTCGCTGAACCAGTTGCTGGCCGCCCTGGAGCAGGTGGTCGGCCACCTGCCCGCGGTCAGCTACGGCCCGCCGCGCTCGGGCGATATCCGCCATTCCCGGGCCGACAATACGCGCTTGCTGGCGCGTTTCGCGTTTGCGCAGCCGACTTCGATGGTCGAGGGGCTGGCGCGTTTGTTGGGCAAGGCCTGACGGGCACCTCATCTGCTTATTCGCAAGCAAGCCTGCCCCCACATGTCCCAGCAAGCAGCATCATGTACGGCTAACTCTGCTCCTGTGGGAGCCGGCTTGCCGGCGATGGGCTGCAACGCAGCCCCAAGATCAACGCACCGCTTGACTGACCGGCATTGAGCCTATCTGCGAACCGGGCCGGACTGCCGTCATGACGTTCATCCACTGTGGCGCACAGCCTGCCGATGGCAATCCTCGGGGCTTAGAATCCGACCATCCTTTGCTCGTACCACCAATGTATCGATGGGCTGCCCAGTGGCGTTGTCCACCAACTGTGAGCGCGTCTCGCCTGCCTCGAACAGGAACCGCTCACCCCATTGGCGCATGCCGATGACGATGGGGAAGACCGCGCACCCCTGCTCGGTCATGACGTATTCCTTGTAGGCACTGCCGTCCGAGGCTGGCCGTAACTCAAGCAGGCCGCTCTCCACCAGCTGCTTCAGGCGTGAGGCGAGGATGTTTTTCGCCAGCCCCAGGTTCTTCTGAAACTCACTGAAACGTCGCAAGCCATCGAAGGCGTCACGCAGGATCATCAGCGACCAACGGTCTCCGATCACTTTAAGAGCTCGGGCCACTGGGCATTGGTTGTTTCTCTCGTCGAGCATGGGGTAACCCTTCGGATCAGTCTGGTTGCAGATTAAAACCACATTTGCTAGAAAGCCAGCTTGTGGTTTCAATTTGCAACCAGAATGCACAGGAGTGTGCCATGCCGTCCCCGCATCCCGAGTCTCTTGTTCACGATCAACCGAGCCGCTCGCTGACGTTGCTGCTCGCCACCACTTGCGCCCTGGCGGTAGCCACAGTGTATTTTGCCCAACCTTTGCTGGGGGCCATGGCGGCCAGCCTGGGAATCAGTCAGGCACACGTCGGTCTGGTGGTCGGCTCGACCCAGGCGGGCTATGCCGTTGGCCTGTTGTTGATCGTGCCGCTGGGCGACCTGTTCGATCGCAAGCGCTTGATCCTGTGCCAACTACTGCTATCGATGCTGGCCTTGCTGACGGTGGGCATGGCCTGGGATTGGGCCGTGCTGCTGGCGGCCATGGGCGTGGTCGGGTTGATGGCTGTGGTGGTGCAGGTGATGGTGGCCCATGCCGCCACCCTGGCCTCACCCACCCGCCAGGGCCAGGTGGTGGGCGCGGTCACCAGCGGTGTAGTGCTGGGCATCCTGTTGGCGCGCCTGGTTGCTGGGGGCATGGCTGACCTGGCCGGTTGGCGGAGTGTCTACCTTGGCGCGGCGGGTCTGGTCATGGTGATGGCCTTGCTGTTGTGGCGAACCCTGCCCGGCGCCCCGCCCGGAGAGCGTAGGCAGGGGTATCGGGCGTTGCTCGGTTCTCTGATCGGCCTGTACCGATACGATCGTCTCTTGCGCCAGCGGGGCCTGCTTGCGCTGCTGATCTTTGCTGCCTTCAGCGTGCTGTGGAGCACCATGGTGCTGCCCTTGAGTGCTGCGCCGCTAGCCCTGAGCCATACCCAGGTCGGCCTGTTCGGCCTGGCTGGCATCGCCGGAGTCTTGGCAGCGGCGCGTGCGGGCCGTATGGCCGATCGGGGCCTGGGAGAGCGCACCACTGGGTTGGCCCTGGCGGTGTTGACGTTGTCATGGCTGCCGAGCGCGCTGCTCGGACAATCGCTGCTGGCCCTGGCGCTGGGTGTATTGATGCTGGACTTCGCCGTGCAGGCGGTACACGTCACCAACCAGAGCCTGCTGCTGGCGGGGCGCGGCGAAATGGCTAGCCGGCTGATCGGTGCCTACATGTGCTGTTATTCGATCGGCAGTGGCCTGGGCGCGGTAGCCGCGACTTGGTTGCATGCCCGTTGGGGCTGGATGGCGGTGTGTGGCCTGGGTGCATCGATCAGCGCACTGGCCTGGGGGTACTGGCTGTACCTGCGAATCGTTGAGGGGCGGTGTGGCATGGCGGCCGGAGCCGCCATGCCGGGAGGGGATCAGAACTTGTAACCGATACCGACCATGTAGACCCACGGGTCGACATCCACGTCGACCTTGGTCTTGCCCACGCCCAGGGCGTTCGGGCCGTCGACGGTGGCCTTGGTGTCGATGTCGATGTACCAGACCGAGGCGTTGACCAGCAGGTTGTCGGTGAGCATGTAGTCCATGCCC
The DNA here is from genome assembly GCF_046365545.1 of Pseudomonas sp. HLMP. NCBI lineage: Bacteria > Pseudomonadati > Pseudomonadota > Gammaproteobacteria > Pseudomonadales > Pseudomonadaceae > Pseudomonas > Pseudomonas sp. HLMP. The sequence continues at coordinate 552,845 of NZ_JBDLLR010000001.1, forward strand.
AGTTGGCCGGCCAGGCCGACCGAGTCCTGCAGCTTCAGGTTGCTGAAGCCCTGCTGCTTGCGCGCGCTGCTGAGGTCTTCGTCGAAGAACATCGTGTAGTTGATGCCGATGCCGGCGTAGGGCTGGAACTTCGAGGTCGGTGCCATCGGGTAGTACTGCAGCGACAGGGTCGGTGGCAGGTGCTTGATGTCGGCCAGCTTGCCGTCCAGGCCTGGGCCGAGGCCCTTGACCGCCACGGTGTGGTTGAATGGGGTGGCGGCCAGCAGCTCCAGGCCGATGTGGTCGGTGAGCATGTAGGCGAAGGTCAGGCCCAACTGGGTGTCGCTGTCCAGCGTCGCCTTGGTGCCCGAGACCTTGGCGCCATCGAGCTTCAGGGCGCTGCTGTCTTCGTTCGGCGAAACGGTGGCGGCGCCGGCACGGATGATGATGTCGCCCGCCTGGTGGGCGTGGGCAACAGGGGCTGCGAGCGCCAGGGCAACGAGCGAGGCGCCGAGCAAGGACTTGTTCATGGAAGCTCCCAAAGGACAAAGGACGTGAGTAATCGAGTAGTCCAATGGTAAGGAGCCGGTCGAAACAAACTGTTGATTCAGCTCAACGAAGCCGTTTCATGAAGCGGAAGTAGTTCTCATTGCAACTCATAGGCGTAGATTTTCTCCGCTTCCATCAGGTAACCGGCGTCGGCCAGCTCGCTGCTGCTGGCCTTTACCTGCATGCGCCCTTCGATCCAGTAGGGCTGGTACAGGTCTTCGATGCGCACGCCCATCTCGCTGAAGATATGCACGATCTGGTTCGACGGTGGGGGCGGCACGTGGATGCACGCGCCGTAGTAGGGCACCAGGAGGAATTCGGTGGTGCGCCCTTCCTCGCTGACTTCCAGCGGCACGATGTAGCCGGGCAGCTTCACTTGCTGGCCATCCAGCGCCTTGACCACCGGGGCGTCGGGTGCCTGCTGGCGTGCTGCGGGGGCCGACTCGGCAGACAAGGCGTCGCTCAGTTGCGAGAGGTCATGCAGCGGCGCCAGCTGTGGCGGGATCACCGGCGCGCCTTCGGGAATCAGGGCGGGCCAGTCGAGGGTGCGCGGCTCTTGCGCCCATGTGAGGGGAGCGAAGAGCAATAGGAGCCCCAGCAGGATGGGCCGGTACTGATAAAGCAAAGCAGTTGCTCCAGGGTCAGAGGTGGATCGACAGGCCATCGGCCAGCGACTGCCGGTAGGCGCGCCAGGCCGGCACGCTGCCCATCAGCAGTGCCGCCGCGAGTATGACAGCCAACAGGGTCCACTCGTGAGCGCTTGGCCAGGCCAGTGGCAGGTACAGGCCGTAGTTGGCCTGGACATACCCCTGGGCCAGGGCGATCCCCGCGTACAGCAGGCCCAGCCCGGCGACGATGCCGGCCACCGCCAGGGCCAGGGCTTCCAGCACCAGCAGCCCGGCGATATGCCAGGGGCGGGCGCCGACCGAGCGCAGGATGGCCATTTCGCGGCGGCGTTCGTTGAGGCTGGTGAGGATTGCCGTGAGCATGCCGATCAGCCCGGTCAGCACCACGAACAGCGAGACCACGAACAGCGCCTGCTCGGCGGTGCCCATCAGGCTCCACAGCTCCTGCAGGGCTACGCCAGGGAGGATCGCCAGCAGTGGCTCGCCGCGGAACTCGTTGATCTCCCGCTGCAGGCTGAAAGTGGCGATCTTGCTGTTCAGCCCCAGCATGAAGGCGGTGATGGCGGCCGGCTGCAGGTCCATGGTGCGCGCCTGTTCGGCGCTGATGCGCCCGGCGCCACGGGCCGGCACGCCGTTGTGCCAGTCGATGTGGATGGCCTCCATCCCGGCCAGGCTGATGTGCAGGGTACGGTCCACCGGTGTACCGGTGCGCTGCAGGATGCCCACCACGGTGAAGGGTTTGTCGTCGTGCTTGACCAGGCTGATGGCCGCCACGCCGTGGGCCAGCACCAGCTTGTCGCCGAGCTTGTAGTGCAGCGCCTCGGCGACTTCGGCGCCGAGCACCACCTCGAACGGGTCCTCGGCGAACGGCCGGCCCTGGCTCAGCGCCAGGTGCTGCCGGCGGCCGAACTGGTAGTGGCTGAAATAGTCGCCGGTGGTGCCCATCACCCGGTAGCCACGATGAGAGTCGCCCAGGGAAATGGGGATCGCCCACTTCACCCGTGGGTCCTTGGCGTAGTGCTCGAAGCTGTCCCAGCGGATGTTGTTGGTGGCGTTGCCGATGCGGAACACCGAATACAGCAGCAGGTTCACCGAGCCGGAACGGGCGCCGACGATCAGGTCGGTGCCGCTGATGGTGCTGGCGAAGCTGGCGCGGGCCTCGGTGCGCACGCGCTCCACGGCCAGCAGCAGGCATACCGACAGGGCGATGGCAAACGCGGTGAGAAACGCTGTGAAGCGGCGGTTGGCCAGGCTGGCCAAGGCAAGGCGGAGCAGGTACATCAGGCCTCCCGGGGCTTGGCTGCGCGATTGAGCTCGGCCAGCGACAGATGACGGTCGAACAGTGGTGCCAGGCTCTGGTCATGGCTGACGAACAGCAGGCTGGAACCGGCTGCCCGGCATTCATCGAACAGCAGGCGGATGAACGCCTCGCGGGTATCGGCATCGAGCGCCGAAGTCGGTTCGTCGGCGATCACCAGCTCCGGCTGGCCGATCAAGGCCCGGGCCGCGGCGACCCGCTGCTGTTGGCCGATCGACAGGCTGTCGGCGCGACGGGCGAGCAGGGCCGGATCGTCCAGGCCCAGGTGGGCGAGCAGCAGGGTGGCAGCCTGGTCGATGCTGCCGTGGCGCTGGGCGGCGCGTTCGGCACGGCTGCGCGAGAAGCGGCAGGGCAGCTCGACGTTCTCCCGCACCGAAAGGAACGGCAGCAGGTTGAATTGCTGGAAGATGTAGCCGGTGTGATCGACCCGGAAGCGATCACGGGCGCCCTGGCCCAAGGCGCCCAGGTCCTGGCCGAGCAGGCGGATGCTGCCCTGCGCGGGGCGATTCACCCCCCCGAGCAGGCCCAGCAAGGTGGTCTTGCCGCTACCGCTGGGGCCCTTGAGGAACACCGCCTGGCCCGCGTCCAGGTGGAACGCGGGGATGTCCAGGAGCGGCGCTTGGCCAGGCCAGGCGAATACCAGGCCTTGCAGGTCGATCAGCGGCTGGCTCATTCAGAACGTGACCACGGCCTTGGCCGGCGTGGCCTCCAGGCCTTTCTGGCCGTTCGGGCCGATCAGTTGCACGTTGATCTTCTGGGTCGCCGGGAAGGCCTTGAACAGTGGGGCAAGGTCGATCCGGGTGAGCTGGTCGGGCGCCGAGCAGATCAGTTGGTAATGGGCCTCGATATCGCTGTGCTGCTGTTCGTGTGCAGGGTCATGGCCGGCATGCGCTGCATCGCCGAACAGCGGGCTTTCCAGCTCCTGGGCCTCCTCCTTGCACCCGGCCGCCTGGGCCAGGCCGAACAGTGCCAGGGGCTGTTCGAGTTGCTGGCGTACGGCGGCGACCTTGGCCTTGTCCGCGTCGCTGTTGGCGGCATGTTCGAAACCGACTAGGTTCATCGCCGGGCTGTCCAGCTCCAGTTCCAGGGTATTGCCGTCGAGCACGGCGTTGAGCTTGGCCACGCCGTGCTCGTGGGCACCGAGGGAGCCATGGGCATGCTCATGCTCGTGGTCATGGTCGTCGTGGGCGTGGGCCACGGCCAGGGGAAGCAGGGCGAAGGGCAGGGCAAGGAGCAGGCGGCGCATGGAAGACTCCAGGGCGAGCGGGAAATTGAGTTCGTAATGTTATAACAACTTCTCTGGCCCTCGCCAGCCTGCCTGGCGCAGGTTTCATGTTCATGGGAGCATGGCTGCATCGACCCTGGACATAAGGAAGGCAGCGTGAGAATTCGCGGACATATTGGCGACTGGCCGGTGGACCTGACTATCGAGCTGGAACCGGCGGAGTGGGCGCAACTGGGGCGTCAAGTGCTGGTGCCGGCTGTTGTCGAGGCGGCCGCCGAGGCCGTCGGTACTGCGCCTCGCCCGGATGACGGGCAGTGGTCGGCGGCGCGTGAGCTGTTGCGCCAGGTGGGGCAGATCAGCGGGCCCGAGTTGCTGGAGCGGCTGGAAGGGCTGGCCGGCAGCACGGCGGCGGGCAAGCGGTTGCTGGTGCGGTTGCGCCACAGCAGCGAGGTGAAGGTGGAAAGCGGGGTGGATGCGCCGGTATACCACTGGATCGGTTGAGAGGCATGGGGGCTGCTCTGCAGCCCCAAGAAAGCGCCGCTCCCCAGGAGCTCTGCCAAATAGACCCGTGATGCCGAACGCTCTGAGAACGGCCTGTCAGAACATTGCAGCTGACAGCTTGCGGCGGTACAGGCTCACCAGCGGATGTTCATTGCCCAGCAGTTCGAACACCTGCAGCAGTGCCTTCTGCGGCAAGCCGTTCTCGTAGCCGCGGTTACGCTGGAACAGCTTGAGCAGACCATCCAGCGCCGCCTCGTACTGCTGGCGCGCCAGTTGCTGGATGCACAGCTGGTAAGTGGCTTCGTCATCCTGCGGGTTCTGCGCCAGGCGACTTTTCAGCTCGGCGGCTTCCGGCAGGCTGGCGGCCTGGCGCAGGAAGGTCAGCTGGGCCTTGGCGCCGGCCAGGGCAGCCTTGTGCTCGTCGGTCTTGACGGCGTCGAGCACCACCTCGGCCTCGCCCAGCTCGCCCCGCTCGGCCAGGCAGCGGGCATAGAGGATCAGCGCCTCGGCGTTGCTGTTGTCTTCGCCCAGCAGCAGCTTGAGCGTGGCCTCGGCCTCGCTGAAGCGGCTTTCGGCGAACAGCGCCTTGGCTTCCTCAAGTGGCGTGGCGGTTGGCGCGGCAGGCATCTGCACATGGGGTTCGAGCATGGCGCGGATCGCCGACTCCGGCTGGGCTCCGGCGAAACCGTCGACCGGCTGGCCGTCCTTGAACAGCACTACGGTCGGCAGGCTGCGGATGCCGAACTGGGCGACGATCTGCTGTTCCACGTCGCAGTTGACCTTGGCCAGCAGCAGTTCGCCCTGGTAACCCTCGGCGATCTTCGCCAGCAGCGGCATCAGGGCCTTGCACGGTGCGCACCATTCGGCCCAGAAGTCCACCAGCACGGGTTTATGGAAGGAGTTGTCGATCACCAGTTGCTGGAAGTTGGCGTCGGTGGCATCGAAAATATACGGCGTGGGGGCTTGGCTCATCGCGACTCTCGCAAATCCTTGAATGGCGCCACTATAAAGGCTCGCGGCTGGCGTGGTACAGGCTGACCCGGCGGAATTCGTGCGGCTCGGCCAGGTCGGGAAGGGTCAGGGCCTCGAGTACGCCCAACTGACGATACAGCGGATGGCTGAAGTCGCGCACCCGTGAATCGGCCACCAGCGCCTGGCGGCCACGGCCGAGGAAAGCGTCGAGCAGGGGCAGGTTGGCGCGGTCGTAGAGCACGTCGGCCACCAGGATCAGGTCAAAACGGTCGTCTTCGGCGAAGAAGTCGCTGCTGTAGCCGAGTTCGACTTCGTTGAGCGCGGCATTGGCCCGGCAGGCATCCAGGGCCAGCGGGTCGAGGTCGCAGGCCACCACCTCCAGGGCACCGGCCCGGGCGGCGGCGATCCCGGCGATGCCTGAGCCGGCGCCGAAGTCCAGTACCCGCTTGCCGCGCACCCACTCCGGCCGCTCGGCCAGGTAGCGCGCCAAGGCCAGGCCGCTGGCCCAGCAGAAACTCCAGTAGGGCGGCTCTTCGAGGATGCGCCGGGTTTCCTCTGGGCTGAAGGCGCGATCCATGTTCTGGGCATCGATCAGCCACAGCCGCAGGTCGCATCCGGGCAGCTCGCTGACGACCAGGCGCGCTTCGCCGATCAGGCCGCCGAGGGCCTGTTGCAGGGGCAGCGGCGCCATCTATGGCGCCTTCTGGAAGCGCAGCGGGCCGGTGGCCTGGGTGGTGGCCTGGAAGATGCGCTGCGCCGGCAAGTGCAGGATCAATTGGCCGGAGCGGCTGGCGCGGCCGCGCAGTTCGACGCGGGCCCCGGCTGGAAAGGCCTCGGGATTGAAGCGCAGGCGATAGGGCATGGGCTGGCCGGTACCGGTGAGGTTGCTGCTGGCCAGCAGGCGTTGCGGGCGGCCACGTTCGTCGATGACCAGCAGGGCCAGCTCCACTTCGGCACCGGCCGGTATCTCCAGCAAGGTGCCACTGAGTTCGCGCTGGTAGGCGGGCAGAGGGCCTGGGTCTTCGCTTTGCTTGGCCGCCTTGGCGGGCGGGGCTACCGGGGGTTGCTCGGTCTTCGGCCGGTCGCTGCCGCAGGCGGCGAGCAGGCCGGCGAAGCACAGCACGACGAGCGCTCGTTGGTGCATGGGGTAATCCTTCACGGACAGATTTCACTGGATGGTAAACCCTTTGGCTTGTCTTGCCAGTGGGATGCGCTACCATGGCCCTCCCTTTTTTTGTTGCCTGCCACCATGCACTGTCCGTTTTGCGGTGCCAACGACACCAAGGTCATCGACTCACGCCTGGTCGCCGAGGGCGAACAGGTGCGCCGTCGCCGCGAGTGCCTCGCCTGCGGCGAGCGTTTCACCACCTTCGAGACCGCCGAACTGGTCTTGCCACGCCTGATCAAGCAGGACGGCACACGGCAGCCCTTCGACGAAGAGAAACTGCGCGCCGGCATGCAGCGGGCCCTGGAGAAGCGCCCGGTGAGCGTCGAGCGCCTGGAAGCGGCGCTGGCGCACATCAAGCACAAGCTGCGTGCCACCGGCGAGCGCGAGGTCAAGTCGCTGGTGGTCGGCGAGCTGGTGATGGCCGAGCTGCGCAAGCTCGACGAAGTCGCCTACATCCGTTTCGCTTCGGTCTACCGGCGTTTCCAGGACCTCGACGAGTTCCGCGAGGAGATCGACCGCCTGGCCCGGGAGCCTGCCAAAGAGTGACCATGCCCAGCCAGACCGCCATCCTCGACGCCCACTACATGGCCCGGGCCCTGGAACTGGCCCGCAAGGGCCTGTACAGCACCCACCCGAACCCGCGCGTGGGCTGCGTGATCGTGCGTAATGGCGAAGTGGTCGGCGAGGGCTGGCACGTGCGGGCCGGCGAACCGCATGCCGAGGTCCACGCCCTGCGCCAGGCCGGCGAGCGCGCCCGTGGCGCCTGCGCCTACGTGACCCTGGAGCCCTGCAGCCACCATGGCCGTACACCGCCATGCGCCGAGGCACTGGTCAAGGCCGGGGTGGCCCGGGTGGTGGCGGCGATGCAGGACCCCAACCCGCAAGTGGCCGGCCGAGGCCTGCGGCGCCTGGCCGAGGCCGGCATCGAGGTCGGTAGCGGTGTGCTCGAGGCCGAGGCGCGAGCCCTCAACCCCGGCTTTCTCAAGCGCATGGAGCACGGCCTGCCGTTCGTGCGGGCCAAGCTCGCCATGAGCCTGGACGGTCGCACCGCCATGGCCAGCGGCGAGAGCCAGTGGATCACCGGCCCTGCCGCCCGCGCCGCCGTGCAGCGGCTGCGCGCCCGCTCCAGTGTGGTGCTGACCAGCGCCGAGAGCGTGCTGGCCGACCATGCCCGCATGACCGTACGCGGCGCCGAACTGGGGCTGGATGCCGAAACCACCGCCCTGGCTCTGTCACGCCCGCCGCTGCGCGTGCTGGTCGATGGCCGCCTGCGCCTGCCGCTGGACGCGCCGTTCTTCCAGGCCGGGCCAGCCCTGGTCGTGACCGCCGCCGGCGACGATCCACGTTATGCCGCGGCTGGCCATGAACTGCTGAGCCTGCCAGGGGCCGACGGGCGCGTCGACCTGCCGGCCCTGATGCGCGCCCTGGGCGAGCGGGGCGTCAACGAAATCCTGCTGGAGGCCGGTGCCGGCCTTGCCGGTGCCTTCGCCCGCCTGGGGCTGGTCGATGAGTTCCAGTTGTTCGTGGCCGCCACTTTCCTGGGCTCCGAAGCCCGGCCGCTGCTGGACTGGCCGCTGTCGAGCATGAGCGAGGCGCCGCGCCTGAAGATCACCGGCATGCGCGCGGTCGGCGATGACTGGCTGGTCACAGCCATCCCCCTGCCGGCGCCCGGCGTATAATGCCTGGCTTGCCACGCGCAGCCCTGTTCCCGAGGAGGACACCATGTTCACCGGCATCATCGAATCCATCGGCACCATCCGCAGCCTGACCCCCAAGGGCGGTGACGTGCGCCTCTATGTAGAGACCGGCAAGCTCGACCTGGGCGATGTCAAGCTGGGCGACAGCATCGCCGTCAACGGTGTCTGCCTGACCGCCGTGGAGTTGCCCGGCGATGGCTTTTGGGCCGATGTCAGCGTCGAGACGCTCAAGCGCACCGCCATGGTCGACCTCAAGAGCGGCAGCCGGGTCAACCTGGAAAAAGCCCTGACCCCCACCACCCGCCTGGGCGGTCACCTGGTCAGCGGCCATGTCGACGGTGTCGGCGAGATCATCTCGCGCAGCGATAACGCGCGCGCCATCCAGTTCCGCGTACGCGCGCCCAAGGAGCTGGCCAAGTACATCGCCCACAAAGGGTCGATCACCGTCGACGGCACCAGCCTGACGGTCAATGAGGTCGATGGCGCCGAGTTCGAGCTGACCATCGTCCCGCACACCCTGTCCGAAACCATCATGGCCGACTACCGCCCGGGTCGTCGGGTAAACCTTGAGGTCGACCTGCTGGCCCGTTACCTGGAGCGTCTGCTGCTGGGTGACAAGGCCGCCGAACCGAGCAAGGGCAGCGGCATCACCGAAAGTTTCCTGGCCGCCAACGGCTACCTGAAATCCTGATTGAGAAGGGGGTGCCGAGTGGCGCTCAACAGCATCGAAGAGCTGGTGGAAGACATCCGCCAGGGCAAAATGGTCATTCTCATGGACGACGAAGACCGTGAGAACGAAGGCGACATCATCATGGCCGCCGAGTGCTGCCAGGCCGAGCACATCAACTTCATGGCCAAGCACGCCCGTGGCCTGATCTGCATGCCGATGACCCGCGAGCGCTGCGAGGCGCTCCGCCTGCCGCTGATGGCGCCGCGCAACGGTTCGGGCTTCGGCACCAAGTTCACCGTGTCGATCGAGGCCGCCGAAGGCGTGACCACCGGCATCTCCGCCGCCGACCGCGCCCGCACCGTGCAGGTCGCCGCGGCCCGCGACGCCAAGGCCGACGATATCGTCAGCCCCGGCCACATCTTCCCGCTGATGGCCCAGGCCGGTGGCACCCTGGCCCGCGCCGGCCATACTGAGGCCGCCTGCGACCTGGCGCGCATGGCCGGCTTCGAGCCGAGCGGGGTGATCTGCGAAGTGATGAACGACGACGGCACCATGGCCCGTCGTCCGGAACTGGAGGCCTTCGCCGCCGAGCACGGCCTGAAGATCGGCACCATCGCCGACCTGATCCACTACCGCATGATCCACGAGCGCACCGTGCAGCGCGTCTCCGAACAGCCGCTGGACAGCGAGTTGGGCCAGTTCAACCTGGTCACCTACCGCGACTCGGTGGAAGGCGACGTGCACATGGCCCTGACCCTGGGCACCATCTGTGCCGAACAGCCGACCCTGGTGCGGGTGCACAACATGGACCCGCTGCGTGACCTGCTGATGGTCAAGCAGCCGGGGCGCTGGAGCCTGCGTGCGGCGATGAGCGCCGTGGCCGAGGCCGGCAGCGGCGTGGTGCTGCTGCTGGGCCACCCGCTGGATGGCGACGTGCTGCTGGCGCACATCCGCGAGAGCGCCGGCGATGCCCCGACCAAGGCGCCGACCACCTACAGCACCGTCGGTGCCGGCTCGCAGATCCTGCGTGACCTGGGCGTGCGCAAGATGCGCCTGATGAGCTCGCCGATGAAGTTCAACGCGATATCCGGATTCGATCTGGAAGTTGTAGAATACGTGCCCTCCGAGTGACACAGGCGCAGCCGTCGTCCTGCCGCTCGTGTCCAAACCCTCCTGCAGGCCGCGTATGCGCGGCCTCGCTCTTCAAGATGAGAACACCGGAATGACCCTGAAGACCATCGAAGGTACCTTCATCGCCCCCAAAGGTCGCTATGCTTTGGTGGTTGGCCGCTTCAACAGCTTCGTCGTCGAAAGCCTGGTGAGCGGTGCCGTTGATGCCCTGGTACGCCATGGCGTCAGCGAAAGCGACATCACCATCATCCGTGCCCCTGGCGCCTTCGAGATCCCGCTGGTTGCACAGAAAGTCGCCCAACAAGGCGAGTACTCCGCGATCGTCGCCCTGGGCGCGGTGATCCGTGGCGGTACCCCGCACTTCGAATACGTGGCGGGCGAGTGCACCAAGGGCCTGGCCCAGGTGTCCATGGAGTTCGGTGTTCCGGTGGCCTTCGGCGTCCTGACCGTCGACTCCATCGAGCAGGCCATCGAGCGCTCCGGCACCAAGGCTGGCAACAAAGGCGCCGAAGCAGCCCTGTCCGCCCTGGAAATGGTCAGCCTGCTGGCGCAGTTGGAGGCCAAGTGATTAGCGACGAAAGCGATCGTTTCAACCCGCGCGAGCCACGCGCGGCGGATGCCGGCAAGCCCTCGAAGAGCGCCAAGCGCCGCGAAGCCCGCAAGCTCGCGACCCAGGCGCTGTACCAGTGGCACATGGCCAAGCATTCGCTGAACGAGATCGAGGCTCAGTTCCGGGTCGACAACGATTTCTCCGATGTCGATGGCGCCTATTTCCGCGAGATCCTGCATGGGGTCCCGGCGATCAAGGGCGAGATCGACAAGGCCCTGGCGCCCTGCCTGGACCTGGCACTGGACGAGCTCGACCCGGTCGAGCTGGCGGTGCTGCGCCTGTCCACCTGGGAGTTCATCAAGCGTGTCGACGTACCGTATCGCGTGGTGATCAACGAAGGTGTCGAGCTGGCCAAGGTCTTCGGTGCCACCGATGGCCACAAGTTCGTCAACGGTGTGCTGGACAAGCTCGCGCCGATGCTGCGCGAAGCGGAAGTCAAGGCAGCCAGGCGCTGATCGCGGCGCCGACGGACCATGGGTGAGTTCGAGCTGATCCGCCATTACTTCGCCGCCGCGTCCTGTGCGCGGGGTGGCGAAGGCGTGGTGCTCGGTATCGGTGACGACTGCGCCCTGCTGGAGCTGCCCGCTGGCGAACAGTTGGCGGTGTCCACCGATACCCTGGTCGAGGGCGTGCATTTCCCCACCGCCTGCGACCCGCTGCTGCTCGGCCAGCGCGCCCTGGCCGTGGCGGTCAGCGACCTGGCCGCCATGGGGGCCGACCCTATCGGCTTCACCCTCGCCCTGACCTTGCCCGAGGTCGGGGCCGACTGGCTCAGGCGCTACGCCGACGGCCTCGACCGCATGGCCCAGCGTTGTGGTGTCAGCCTGATCGGCGGCGATACCACCCGTGGCCCCTTGAGCATCACCGTGACCGTGTTCGGCAAGACGCCGGCAGGGCAGGCCCTGCGCCGCAGCGGCGCCCGGCCGGGAGACCTGCTGTGCGTCGGCGGGTGCCTGGGGAACGCGGCGGGGGCCTTGCCGCTGGTGTTGGGCGAGCGCCAGGCGCCAGCCGACATCGCCGAGCCGCTGCTCGCCCACTATTGGTCGCCCATGCCCCAGCTCGCCCTGGGCCAACTGCTGCGCGGCCGGGCCAGCGCGGCGCTGGATATCTCCGATGGGCTGCTGGCCGATGCCGGGCATATCGCCAAGGCATCCGGCGTCGCCCTGGAGCTGAGCGTCGAGCAGGTGCCCTTCTCGCCGGCCCTGGAAGCCTTCCTCGGGCGTGACGCCGCCCTGCAGGCGGCACTCACCGGTGGCGACGACTACGTGCTGGCGTTCACGCTGCCTGAAGCACAACTTTCATCCCTGCAGGAGCGCAGTGGCGTCCACGTCATCGGCCGCGTGCTCGCGGGCCAGGGCGTCACCCTGCGTGACCGGCAGGGCCGGGACATCACCCCGACACAACGGGGCTATCAACATTTTAGGGAGACACCGTGACCGACCACCCCAACCAGGTGCCCGCGGAGTTCGTTCCGCCTTCGGTCTGGCGCAACCCCTGGCACTTCATCGCCTTCGGCTTCGGCTCCGGCACCCTGCCCAAGGCCCCCGGGACCTGGGGCTCGCTGGTGGCGCTGCCGTTCATCCCGCTGTGGCAGATGTTGCCGGACTGGGGCTACTGGCTGTTGCTGGGGATCACCATGCTGTTCGGCTTCTGGCTGTGCGGCAAGGTCGCCAACGACTTGCGCGTGCACGACCATGAAGGCATTGTCTGGGACGAGATGGTCGGCATGTGGATCACCCTGTGGCTGGTGCCGGAAGGCTGGCAATGGCTGCTGGCGGGGTTCCTGATGTTCCGTTTCTTCGACATCCTCAAGCCGTGGCCGATCCGCTGGGTCGACCGGCACGTGCATGGGGGCGTCGGGATCATGCTCGACGATATCCTGGCTGGCGTCTTCGCCTGGCTGGGTATGCAGATTCTGGTGTGGGTGGTTGCCTGACGAAGGGAGCGGGTCGATGGCCATAAGGACTGTGCTGCTGGCGATGTTGCTGTTGCTTGCCCCTGGGCTGCAGGCGGCCGAGGCCGAGGGCGTGCCGCCGCAGATCCACCTGGTCAGCGAGGAATGGCTCGACTACACCAACGCCGATGGTACAGGGCTGGCCTGGGACGTGCTGCGCAAGGTGTTCGAACCAGCCGGGGTGCAGGTCGTGACCCAGAGCGCGCCCTACAGCCGGGCGGTGGGGTTGGTCAGGCGCGGCGAGGCCGATGCCTGGGTGGGCTCCTACAAGGAGGAGAACGCCGACAACCTCTACCCGCGCTGGCACTTCGACATGGACCATATCTATGCCCTGGGCCTGGTCGGCAAGCCCGAGCCGACGCTCGAGACCATCGGCCAGTACCGGCTGGCCTGGGTGCGCGGCTACGAGTTCCAGCACTACCTGCCCAACGTTAAGCATTTTCGCGAGATCCAGCGGCGTGAAGGCATCCTGCCGATGCTCGAGCATGACCGTGTGGACTTCTACATCGATGCCCTGACCGAGGTCGACTATGTGCTCGACCAGGCTGCCCAGCCTGAGCGTTGGCGCCGTACCCATGTGGCCGAGTTGCCGCTGTACCTGGCCTTTGCCCGCAGCGAACAGGCCAAGGCCCTGCGCGAGCTGTTCGACCGGCGCATGGCGCAGTTGGTGCGCAGCGGTGAGCTGGAGCCGATCTTCGAGCATTGGAAGCAGCCGTATCCGTTCACGGCGGACAGCCAGCCGCACTGAGTCATGCGTACACGCCTAGCGGCTCCATTGGCCCTCAGTGAACAGCCCACGCATTCCATGCATCGAACTTTTCGATCTTAAGCCGCGATATTCAGCCTGCGCATGGGCGCTGGCCTGCTGATACAATCGGCCCACATGAAATTTCCTACTTATCAGGAGCACAACGTGCCCGTCGTCTTTGTCGCCGCCTCGAAACTCCCGACTCCCTTCGCGATCTTCACCATGCATGGCTTTCTCGACGAAGCCACTGGCCGTGAGCATGTCGTGCTCAGCCTGGGTGACATCGGCGACGGCGAGCCGGTGCTGGGGCGCCTGCATTCCGAATGCCTGACCGGCGATGCACTGTTCAGCCAGCGTTGCGACTGCGGCTCGCAGCTGGAGGCCGCGTTGCAGGCCATCGCCCGTGAAGGCCGTGGCGTGCTGCTGTATTTGCGCCAGGAAGGCCGGGGTATCGGCCTGCTGAACAAGATCCGCGCCTATGAGCTGCAGGACGGCGGTGCCGATACCGTAGAGGCCAACGAGCGCCTGGGCTTCGCCGCCGACCAGCGCGACTACGCCATGTGCCTGCCGATGCTCGAGCACCTGGGCGTGAAGTCGCTGCGGCTGATGACCAACAACCCGCGCAAGGTCAAGGCACTGACCGGCATGGGCATCAATGTCGCCGAGCGCGTGCCGCTGCACACTGGGCACAACCCGCACAACCGCCACTACCTGGCTACCAAGGCCGGCAAGCTCGGCCACATGATGGGCAACGAGCATCAGGGCGAGGTGCCCCAGGCGTGACCCGTGGCGAGGTGAAGCGGCGCCTGGCCCTGGCCTGGTGGCAATACCTGGCGGTGGGGCTGTTGCCCCTGCCGGTGATGGCCTGGGCCTTCGGTGGGGGCGATGCGTTGATCCCCGTGCTGGCCATGCCGTTGTTCATCGCCGGTGCGGCGAGCATGTTCCTCAGCCTGCCGCGCTTCGGTGCCTACAAGCGCGCCTTGATAGACACCTCCAAGGCCCTGGGCTCGGCCGAAGAGCCGCAGGCCTGGATCGCCCTGGCCCAGGCTCGACGCCTGGCCATGCTGTTCGCCTGTTTCCCCGCCTGGGTGGCGGCGTTTTCGGTGCTGGTCGGCCTGGAGGCGGTACCGCAGGTCCTCCTGGCGATCTCCAGCGTGGTGTTGCTCTACCTCTACCGTATTCCCCGTCAGTTGGGCTGATGCGCATCCTATGCTGCCTGTTGTCGCTGCTGTCCTTCGCTGCGTTGGCCGACAGTGGCCCACGGGTGGTCAGCCTGGCGCCTTCGATGACCGAGATCGTTACCGAACTGCAGGCCGACGACCTGCTGGTAGGCGTGCTCGACGGCGGCGAGCGGCCGGCAGCGCTGGCTGGCTTGCCTTCGGTGGGGCGCCACGGCCAACTCGACATGGAGCGTTTGCTCAGCCTCGAACCCGACCTGCTGTTGCTGTGGCCCGACAGTGTGGCGCCGGCCCAGCGCGACCAGCTCAAGCGCCTGGGCATCGCTACGTTCGTCGGCCAACCCCACGACCTCGACCAGCTCGTCGAGCAGATCGAGGCCATCGCCGTGCGCCTGGGGCGCAAGGCGCAAGGCCAGGCTTACGCGGCCTCCCTGCGCGAACGCCTGCGGGAGCTGCGTGAGCGCTACCACCGCGAACAGCCATTGCAGGTCTTCTACCAGGTCTGGGACAGGCCGCTTTACACCCTCGGCGGCCAGCAGATCGTCAGCGATGCCCTGCGCGTGTGCGGTGCGCGCAATGTATTCGAGGACCTGCGCCAGCCGGCGCCGCAGGTCAGCGTGGAGTCGGTGTTGCTGCGCGACCCGCAGGTGATCCTGGCCGGCGACCCGGCGCAGTTGGGCAGTTGGAAGGCCTGGCCGCGGTTGCGTGCCGTGGCCGACGGTCGCCTGCTGGTGGTGCCGGACAAGGGGCTGGAGCGGCCCAGTGGCCAGATGATCGAAGCCACGGCGCGCCTGTGTGCGCTGCTGGCGGCTAGAGCGCCGGCGTCCAGGTGACGCTCAGCAACCAGGTACGGCCTTCCTCGCGGTAGCCGTAGCTGGCGTTGTCGTAGCTGTACAGGGCGCGGCTGTAGGTTTTGTCCAGCAGGTTGTCGAGCTTCATCTCAAGCTTCAGTTCTTCGCTCGCCTTCCAGCTGCCGCGCAGGCCAAGCAGACCGTAGCCGCCGAGCGCGTTGCGATTGGCTTCGTCGTCGTAGCTGCTGCTGACGGCCTGCCAACTGGCCCCCACGCCGAACCGCTCGAACTGGCGGTCCAGGTCCAGGCTCAGGGTGCGTCGGGCCCGACGGGCGAGGGTATGGCCGGTGTCGCGGTCGCGCGGGTCGACCAGCGCCAGGCCCAGGCGGGACTGCCAGCCGGCCCACTCCTGGCTCAGGGCCATCTCCAGGCCGTTGATGCGCGCCGAGGCCACGTTACGTGGGATCGAGCCTTCGCCGAAGATGATGGCGTCACGCAGGTCGGTGCGGTACAGCGAGGTCTCCAGGCGGGTGCTGGCGCCGATGCGGCTGCGCCATTGCAACTCGTAGCTCCTGGAGCGCTCTGGGTCCAGGTTCGGGTTGCTGAACATCGGGTAGTACAGGTCGTTGAAGGTTGGTGCGCGGAAGCCTTCGCTGTACGACAACAACACATCGTTGTTGGCGTTCAACGGCACGCTGAGGCTGCCGCTCCAGGTGGTCTGGCCGCCGAACTGCTGGTTCTGGTCGCGGCGCACGCCCAACTCGGTGGAGAAGTGTTCGCCGCTGAAGCGGTGCTGGAGGAAGGCTGCGCGATTCCAGCGGCTGTCCTCGGCGAAGTCGGTGCTGCCATGCACGCGGTCCTGGTACCAGTCGGCGCCCACCAGCAGGTGGTGTTGTTCGTTCAGCGTCAGGTCGTTCTGCCAGGTCGCCTGGTCGCGGTAGGTATTGAACACGCTGCCTTCGTCGCTGAGCTTGTCGCGCTTCTTGTCGCGGTTTTCGCCATGACTCAGCTCCAGGCGCGACGTCCAGGCGTCGGTGAGTCGGGCGTCGAGGTAGGTGCCCAGGCTGCTGACGGTGAAGTCGGTGTAGGGCGCCTGCCCAAAGCTTTCGAAGGTGGTCGGGTCGAAGCGTCCGAACGGGTTGTCGTATTCGCTGCGGCCACGGCTGTCGAGCAGGTTCAGCCCCGCCTCGAAGCGCTCGCCGAAGCTGTGGCTCAGGCTCAGGTTGAACGACTTGTTGCGATAGGCGTCATGGTCACCATCGCTGGCGAAGGAGGGGCCGGTCGAGTCGATGCCGGCGGTTTCGTCCAGGCTGGCGCCGAGGTTGAAGCGGGTCTGGCCATCGCCACCGGACAGCCCCAGGCTGCGCTGGAAGGTCTGGTGGCTGCCCGCCGCCAGGCGCAGGCGTGGCTGCAGGCCGGCAGCATTGCCACGACGGGTGAAGATCTGGATGACCCCACCAATGGCATCGCTGCCATAGACCGCCGAGCGCGAGCCGCGCAGCACTTCGACCCGTTCGATCTGGTCGATGTCGAGAAACTGCAGGCCGCTGTCGCCGGAGGTGGCATTGGCGATGCGCACGCCATCGACCAGCACCAGGCTCTGGGCCGACTTGGTGCCCCGGATGAAGATGCCTGGCAGGCTGCCACGCCCGCCCGTGGGCGCGACCTGCACGCCAGGGACGCGGGTCAGCAGGTCGGTGACGCTGGACGGTTGCAGGCGGTCGATGTCGGTACGGGTGAACACCGTGTTGGCAGCGCTGGTGGCGCTGCGCGACTCCACCTGGCGGCTGGCGCTGATCAGCACGTCGGGCAGCTTGAGGGCGTCGTCGCGGTCGGGTTCGGCGGCCAGCAGGGTGCTGGGGAGGCAGAGCAGGGCGGTGGTGAGGGCTGGGATCTTCATTGGCAGTTCCATCGCATTCGCGGGCAAGCCCGCTCCCACAGAGAGCGTGTCGATTTCAGCGTTGCGCTGTACCTGTGGAAGCGGGCTTGCCCGCGAAGGGCTGCAAGGCAGCCCCTTGGATTTACTTACAGGCCGAGCTTGTCCATCCGGGCGCGTACCGACGCTTCGATACCCGCGGCATCCAGCCCGCATTCGGCCAGCATCTGCGCCGGCTTGGCGTGTTCCACATAGATATCCGGCAGCCCTAGGTGCAGCAGCGGCTTGAGCACTGCCTCGCGGGCCAGGAACTCGCCCACCGCGGCACCGGCGCCACCCATGATGGCGTTTTCCTCGATGGTCACCAGCAACTCATGGCTGGCGGCCAGCTCGAGCACCAGGGCCTCGTCCAGTGGTTTGACGAAGCGCATGTCGACCACGGTGGCGTCGATGCCTTCGGCCACTTTCATGGCATCGGCCAGTTGCACGCCGAATACCAGCAGGGCGACCTTGCCGCCTTGGCGGCGCACCACGCCCTTGCCGATTTCCAGCGGCTCCAGGTCGCCGCTGATCGGCGCGTTGGGGCCGGTGCCGCGTGGGTAGCGCACAGCAGCGGGGCCGTTGTACAGGTGGCCGGTGCTGAGCATCTTGCGCAGCTCGTTCTCGTCGCTAGGGGTCATCACCAGCATGCCGGGGATGCAGCGCAGGTACGAAAGATCGAAGCTGCCGGCATGGGTCGGGCCGTCCTCGCCGACCAGGCCGGCCCGGTCGATGGCGAACAGCACGTCGAGGTTCTGCACCGCCACGTCGTGGATCAACTGGTCGTAGGCGCGCTGGAGGAAGGTCGAGTAGATCGCCACCACCGGCTTGGCGCCTTCGCAGGCCATGCCCGCGGCGAGCGTGACCGCGTGCTGTTCGGCGATGGCCACGTCGAAGTAGCGTTGCGGGTAGCGTTCGCTGAAGGCCACCAGGTCCGAGCCTTCCTTCATCGCCGGGGTGATGCCCACCAAGCGGTTGTCGGCGGCGGCCATGTCGCACAGCCATTGGCCGAACACGGCGGAATACTTCGGGCCGCTGGTTTTCTTCGGCGCGGCCGGTTTGTCGGCGGGCTCGAGCTTGGTGATGGCGTGGTAGCCGATCGGGTCCACTTCGGCGGGGGCGAAGCCCTTGCCCTTTTTGGTCACCACATGCAGGAACTGCGGCCCCTTGAGGTCGCGCATGTTGCGCAGGGTGGCGATCAGCGTCGGCAGGTCGTGGCCGTCGATCGGGCCGATATAGTTCCAGCCCAGTTCCTCGAACAGGGTGCCGGGTACCAGCATGCCCTTGGCGTATTCCTCGGTGCGACGGGCGATTTCCCAGGCGCCGGGCAGGCGCGACAGGACCTTCTTGCTGCCCTCGCGCATGCTCGCGTAGGTACGGCTGGAGAGGATCTTGGCCAGGTAGTTGGACAGCCCGCCGACGTTGCGCGAGATCGACATGTCGTTGTCGTTGAGGATCACCAGCATGTCGGCATCGACTTCCTGGGCGTGGTTCAGCGCCTCGAAGGCCATGCCGGCGGTCAGGGCGCCGTCGCCGATCACCGCGATCGACTTGCGCGGGTCGTTCTGCAGGCGGGCGGCGATGGCCATGCCCAGGGCGGCGCTGATCGAGGTGCTGGAGTGCCCGACGCCGAAGGTGTCGTACTCGCTCTCGCTACGCCGCGGGAAGGCGGCGATGCCGTCCTTCTGGCGCAGGCTGAGCATGCGCTGGCGGCGACCGGTGAGGATCTTGTGCGGGTAGGCCTGGTGGCCGACGTCCCAGACCAGACGGTCTTCGGGTGTGTCGAAGACGTAGTGCAGGGCGATCGTCAGTTCGATGACGCCGAGGCCTGCACCGAAATGCCCACCGGTCTGCCCAACGGTGTAGAGCAGCTCCTGGCGCAGCTCGTCGGCCAGGGTCTCCAGGTCGGCTTCGGCCAGCCGGCGCAGGCCGGCGGGCGTGTCGGCGCGGTCCAGCAACGGCGTGACCGGGCGTTCGCGGGGGATCTCTTGAAACGTCGTGGGCATCAGGCGAGTCGTTATAGGTGTGAAGACGCGGCAGTTTACCCCATTGTGGGAAAAGCTGCCCATTCAACCACGGGGTGTACGGACCTTGGGGGCGTGGGACTGCTCCAATGCCGCTTGGTCAGGTGGTCCCTTGTCGTTCTGGGGCGCGAAGCGGCCCCGTACACAGGCTCAGGGCTTAATGGCGGCGCTCGACGATATAGCGGGCCAGCGCACGCAGGGGCTCGGCATTTTCACCGAAACCCTCCAGGGCCCCCAGGGCCTGGTCGCGCAGCTCTATCGCATAGGCCTTGGCCGCCTCGAGGCCGAGCAGGGCCGGGTAGGTGGGTTTGTCGCGGGCGATATCGGCGCCCTGGCGCTTGCCCAGCGTGGCGGTATCGCTTTCCACGTCGAGAATGTCGTCCTGCACCTGGAAGGCCAGGCCGATGGCCCGGGCATAGGCCTGCAGGGCGTCGAGCTGCGCCTGGCTGGCCCGGCCGCTGGCCAGGGCGCCGAGGCATACGCTGGCCTCGATCAAGGCGCCGGTCTTGTGCCGGTGCATGTATTCCAGGGCCTGCTGGTCGAGTTTCAGCCCCACCGAACCGAGGTCGATGGCCTGGCCGCCGACCATGCCGGCGGGGCCGGCGGCCTTGGCCAGGGCCTGGACCATGGCCAGGCGGATGGCATCGGGCTGCGGGCTCAGGCGCGGATCGAGCAGGGCATCGAACGCCAGGCTCTGCAGGCCGTCGCCGGCGAGGATGGCGCAGGCTTCGTCGAAGGCCTTGTGGGTGGTCGGCTGGCCGCGACGCAGGTCGTCGTCGTCCATCGCCGGCAGGTCGTCATGGACCAGCGAGTAGGCATGGATCAGCTCGACGGCGCAGGCTGCGCCATTGGCCTGTTCGGCCGGTGCGCCGAAGGCTTCGCAGGCGGCGTAGGCCAACAGGGGGCGCACGCGTTTGCCGCCGTTCATCACGCTGTAGCGCATGGCCGCGTAGAGCCGCTGCAGCTCGGGCGAAGGCGCCTCGAACAGGGGGGCCAGGGCAGCGTCGACACGGGCCTGGCAACTGGCCTGGTAGGCGGCGATCATGCTTCCGGCTCCGCGTCGAAGGGCTGGGCGGCCAGTTCGCCGTCGCGTTCGAGCAGGATCTGCACCTTCTGCTCGGCCTGGGCCAGGGCGCCCTGGCAGTCACGGGTCAGGGCGATGCCTTGCTCGAAGGCGGCCAGCGACTCTTCCAGCGACAGCTCGCCGTTCTCCAGGCGCTCGACCAGGGCTTGCAGGTCGGCGAGGGATTGCTCGAAATCGATGGAGGCTTTTTTGCGGGCCATGGCGACATTCTCGGTGGCATTTTGAACGGCGCGACACTAGCAGAGCGGGGCAGGGGGAGCAAATTGGCGCAGGGTATCGTTCGTCGTATTCGGGCCCATTCGCTGGCAAATGGGCCTCTTGGTGGAACAAAACGTAACTAATCGAGTAGAGAGAACCTGTGCAGGCCGGCCTACAGGATCAGGCAGGCATCGCCTCGGGCGCCAGCATCGCCTCGCGGTAGCGGGCCAGTTCCTCGATGGTCAGTACCGGCAGGTTGTACTGGCGGGCATACACCGTCACCTGTTCGCCGCGGGCCATGCTGCCATCGGGGTTCATCAGCTCGCAGAGCACCGCTGCCGGGCGCAGGCCGGCCAGGCGTGCCAGGTCCACCGAGCCTTCGGTGTGGCCACGGCGTGTCAGCACGCCGCCGTTGCGGGCGCGCAGCGGGAACACATGCCCGGGGCTGACGATATGACGTTGCTCTGCGGTCGAGCGCAGGGCCGCTTCGATGGTGGTGATGCGGTCCTGGGCTGAAACGCCGGTGCTGACCCCTTCGGCCGCCTCGATGCTGACGGTGAAGCCGGTACCATGGCGGGCCTGGTTGTTCTGCACCATGGGCGCCAGTTGCAAGGCATCGACGGTGGCTTCGTCCAGGCACAGGCAGACGATGCCGCTGCAGTCGCGGATCATCATGGCCATGGTCTGCAGCGAGAGGTTCTCGGCGGCGGCGATGATGTCGGCTTCGTCCTCGCGGTCGTCATCGTCGAGCAGCAGCACGGGGCGGCCGGCCTGGAAGGCGGCGATGGCAGCGGTGACGTTGGGGAATTGCGGGTGAGGCATGGTGGACATGAAACGCTCCTCGTGAATGATCGATGAACGTCTCGGGGCGAACAAAACGCGCGCGCAGGGGGCAACGGATGCACCCCGCCTGACGCCTTCTTTCATCCGGACTATGACCGTCGGCCCTGGAATCTCACCAGGTCTGCTGACCCCCGGCATGGCCGGGGCGCTCGCGGGCTCATCTTTCGATTTACCGCCGGTGGGGACTTTCACCCCGCCCTGAAGACCGGGCAAGCATACCCCACGCTACCACCCCACTGGCAACCCGGCGGCCTACGACCTTCGGCGGTATCATGGTGAGTGTCCCGTGCAGGACACTGGCAGGCTCTTGTGGAAACGACCCCATGGACATTCTCGAAGTCGCCGGCGGCAAGCCGGTCAAGTTGTGGACCGATGGCGTGCCGGTGGAAGACGACGCCCGCCGGCAACTGATGAACACGGCCAGGATGCCGTTCATCTACAAGCACCTGGCGGTGATGCCGGACGTGCACCTGGGCAAGGGCTCGACCATCGGCAGCGTGATCCCCACCGTGGGCGCGATCATCCCGGCCGCGGTGGGTGTGGACATCGGCTGCGGCATGATCGCCGCGCGCACCTCGCTGCATGCCCGCGACCTGCCGGACAACCTGCATGGCCTGCGCACGGCCATCGAGCAGGCCGTGCCCCACGGCAAGACCTTCGGCCGCCACGACCAGGGCGCCTGGGACAACGTGCCGAAGCAGGCCGACCAGGTATGGAGCCAGCTGGCAGGGCGCTTCAAGGGGATCGTCGACAAGTATCCACGCCTGGAGAAGACCAACAACCGCCACCACCTGGGTACCCTGGGCGGCGGCAACCATTTCATCGAGGTCTGCCTGGATGAGGCCGACCGCGTGTGGTTCATGCTGCACAGCGGCTCGCGAGGCGTGGGCAATGCCATCGGCAACCTGTTCATCGAGCTGGCCCAGGCCGACATGCGCCAGCACCTGGGCAGCCTGCCGGACAAGGACCTGGCCTATTTCGAGGAGGGCAGCCGGCACTTCGCCGATTACGTCGAGGCCGTGGAGTGGGCACAGGGTTTCGCCCGGCATAACCGCGAGCTGATGATGCAGGCGGTGGTCGCGGCCAGCCGCAAGGTGCTGGGCAGACCTTTCCAGGCCAGCCTGGAGGCAGTCAACTGCCACCACAACTATGTGCAGCGCGAACGGCACTTTGGCCGCGAGGTGCTGGTGACGCGCAAGGGCGCGGTGTCGGCGCAGAAAGGGCAGTTGGGCATCATCCCGGGGTCGATGGGCGCCAGGAGTTTCATCGTGCGCGGGTTGGGTAACGAGCAGTCGTTCTGTTCGTGCAGCCATGGCGCGGGGCGGGTGATGAGCCGGACCAAGGCCAAGAGCCGCTTCTCCGTCGAGGACCAGCGTCGTGCCACGGCCCATGTGGAGTGCCGCAAGGACAAGGATGTGATCGATGAGATCCCCATGGCCTACAAGGACATCGATGCCGTGATGCGCGCCCAGCGGGAACTGGTGGAGGTGGTGCATACCCTACGGCAGGTGGTGTGCGTCAAAGGTTGAGGGGCAGGTGGGGCTGCAAAGCAGCCCCAGGATTAGCGAGACATGGACTCGATCACCCATTGCAACGACGCCGGCAGCATCGGCCCATGCCCTAACCCTTCGAAGCGTTCGAAGCGCACTTGCAGCCCAGGCACCTTGGCCAAATCGGCACTCAGCTGGCGGGCCGGGCGCTCCACGTCGCCTTTGCTCGGGCCACGTGGCCGGGATGGTTCGTCGCCACCACGCATCAGCAGCAGGCGCGGGCGGTCATTCCCCAGGCGCTGTTGCAACCCTTCGGCCTCGCGCACGATGGCGCCGTCATGCCACCACAGCGAAGGGCTGGCCGCCGCATAGTCACTGAACTCACCGGGACGGGTGAACAGCGCATGCAGCACCGCCAGCCCACCATAGGAATGCCCCCACAGCGTCTGCCGCTCCAGGTCGATGGGCGCGACGCTGGCGACCATCGGGCGCATGCGCTGGGCCAGCAGGTCGAAGAACGCATCCACCCCACCACTGGGCAAACCGGTCAACGGGTCGCGCGGGTCGGCCTGCCCTGGCAACGCCGGGGTGTAGTCATAGGTGCGCCCGGCGCGTTCGATGCGCTGCTCGGTCTGGTAGCCCACCGCAACCAGCAGCGGCGCCTGGCCGGCAGCGAGCCTGTCCAACTGCATGGCGCCCAGGGCACCCAGCGCGGCATTGCCGTCGAGCATCCACAGCACTGGATACCCGCCCGCAGGTGCCGGGCGGTCGGGCTTGCCGATCCACAACCGGTAGTGCCGCTTGCCGTCGAGCGAGTCCAGGTCGAGGTGGCTGAAGCGATAGGCGAGGTCCTGGCGCTGCAGCACGCTGGTGTCCATCTTCTGCTCGCGCTCCGGCTGCGCCACGGCAGCAGGCGACAGGGCCGCGAGGGCCAGCGCCAAGGCCAGGGGCAGGGTCATGTTGCTCATCGGGCGATCTCGTCGTGGGTTCAGAAGGACGCGGTCAGGCTGGTGTAGAGGGTGCGGCCAGGTTCGTTGTAGGTGGCCGCGCCGGCACCGGCGATACCGTTCACACCCTGGGCGTTACCCGCCCGGTACAGGCGCTTGTCGAACAGGTTGTCGATGCCGGCGGTCAGGCTCAGGTGCTGGGTGATGGCGTAGGTGCCGCTGGCGCCGACCAGGGCGTAGGGCGCCAACTGGTCGTTGGCCGAGCCTGTGACACGCTCGCCATGATAATCGTATTTCTTCGGCTTCTGCTTGCCGTACCAGGCGACGTTCAGTTGCAGCGAGAGGTCGTCGGTGGCTTGCCAGTCGAGCATCGAGTTGAGGGTGTAGGCCGGGGTCACCGAGAGCGTCTCGCCGGTTTCCTTGTTCTTCGACTGCAGCATGTAGGTGAGGTTGTTGCTCCACTTCAGCTGTTCGCTCAGTGGAATGGTCAAGGTCCCTTCCAGGCCTTCCACCAGCGCCTTGGGGATGTTCTCCCACTGGTAGATGGCGGCGTTGGCATAGTCGCCGCTACCGCCGCTGGCATTGCCGACAGGGCTCAGGCCGGAGTCGATCTTGTTCTTGTAGTCGTTGCGAAAGTAGGTCAGGCCGGCGACCCAGCCGTTGGCCTGGTACTCGATACCCAGTTCCTTGTTGACGCTGGTCTCGGCCTTGAGGTCTTCGTTGCCTTGCAGGTAGCAACTGGTGGTCTGCCCATAGCAACCCTGGCCGCGGCTGTAGAGCAGGTAGTCGGGGTTGAGCTGGTACAGGTTCGGCGCCTTGTAGGCGCGGGCGATGCCGGCCTTCAGGGTGAAGGTGTCGCTCAGCGCGTGGGACAGGTTCAGCGAGGGGCTCCAGTTGTCACCGACGATGCTGTGATGGTCGAAGCGCAGGGCCGGCGTAAGCATGGTGCCGGGCATCAGCTCGATGTTGTCCTCGGCGAACAGCGAGAAGATCTGCGCCTGGGAACTGGTGTCGCGGCCGGCACTGTCCAGGCCGCCGACCGCGCCGCCTTCGCTGGTGCTCTGGGTGTTGGCGCTGGGGTCGTCGAGCTTCTGCTGGCTCCATTCGGAGCCCAGGGTCAGGGTCTGGTCGCGCCAGGCCTGCAACGGCAGGTTGAGCTCGCCGTGGGCGGTGAGGCCGCGCAGGGTCGAGGTGTAGAAGTCGGTGCTGCTGAAGATGCCTTCGGTGCCGCCGGCCAGGCCTTCGTTGATCCGGCTGTTGCGGGTCTTCTCGTATTGCAGGTAGGCCATGGAGCTGCCGAAGTCCCAGGCGCCGCGATGGGTGACCGAGTAGGTCTGGCGGTACATGCGGTTGGTCTCGTGGCCAAGCATGCTTTTCACGTTGGCGTTGGAGTTGGTGTTCTGGGTATCGCCGGTATAGATGTTGCCCTGGCGGCTGAAGCCTGCTTCGAACTCCAGGGTCTGTTCCGGGTTCAGGCGCCAGCTCAGCTGGCCGTTGAGGTCCTTGTTACGCACCCCCTCGCGACCGGCGGGCAAGGTGCCGGCCTGGTTGCCGGTACGTGCGGATTCATGGCCGGCGTTGATGTCCCAGTCGTCGGCGTCGGTCCTGGCGACATTGCCGTACAGGCGATAGCTGAGATTGTCGGTGAGCGGGCCGCTGAGGCCGAAGCTCATGCGCTTGGTGGCGCCTTCGTCGCCGTGCTGGGGGAAGTTCTGGTAGAGCGTGACGTTGCCGTGGGTCTGGCTGGAGGCTTGCTTGGTGATGATGTTGACCACCCCTCCCATGGCGCCGGAGCCGTAGCGCGCCGCTGCTGGGCCACGGATCACCTCGATGCGCTCGACCTGGTCGGCCGGCACCCAGTTGGTGTCGCCGCGGGTGTCGCGTTCGCCGCGCCAGCCATAGCGGACCGAGCTGCGGCTGCTGACCGGCTTGCCATCGACCAGGATCAGGGTGTTCTCCGGGCCCATGCCGCGGATATCGATCTGCCGGTTGTTGCCGCGTTGACCGCTGGTGGAGTTGCCGGTCAGGTTGACCCCCGGCATGGTGCGGATGATCTGCGACAGGTCGTTGGCCGGCGGGCGCTTCTTGATGTCCTCGGCGGTGATGATGGACACGCCTGGGGCCTGCTTGGTCTCCTCCAGGGCGGTGGCCACCACGGTCTGGCTTTCCAGTTCGATCGGTTGCGGCTGGCTGGCAGCTTGCACGGCGCTGGCCAGCAGGCCGCTGGACAACAGCAGGAAGGGCGCGAGGGGAAGTGAGCGGGGCGACATCTGCGATCTCCGGAACGTCGGGCTGAATGCGGGAGATCAGGGATGATAATTACTCGTAATTGAGAGTAAAGCGCATTAACTTTCTAAACATTCCTCGGCAGCCGGTAGCACCAGGTGCAGGCACAGGCCAGGGTGGGCGTTGCTCGCCCACAGCCGGCCACCCTGCAGTTCGATGGCGCGACGGGCGATGGCCAGGCCCAGGCCGAAGCCGGCGCCGCTGCCTGGAAGGCGCTGGTAGGGTTCGAAGATACGTTCCAGGTCGCCGTGTGCCACCCCAGGGCCCTCGTCGCGCAGGCGCAGGTGCCAGTGCTCGCCCTCGCGCCAGCCATCGAGGCTGACCCGCCCCTGCGGCGGCGAATGGCGGATGGCGTTGCGCAGCAGGTTCTCCAGGGCCTGGGCCAGGCTGTCCAGGTGCGCCTGCACGCGGCATTCGGTGCCTAGCGAACAGGGCAGCCGGGTGCGTTCCCAGCCGCTTTCGAAGCAGCTGTCCTCGCACAATGCCTCCCAGACCGAGAGCACCAGTACCGGCGCGGTGGGCAACTGCGGATGCTCGGTGTCCATCCAGGCCAGGTCGAGGGTGTCTTCCAGCAGCCGCTGCATGTCTGTCACCTCGCGGCCCAGGCGTTCGTGCAACTGCTCCGGTGGCAGGCCGCTGTCATGGGCGATGCGCAGCCGCGCCAGGGGCGTGCGCAGTTCATGGGACAGGGTGCGCAGCAACAGGCGCTGTTGCTCCAGGCTCCGGCGCAGTCGCCCGGCCATGTGCTCGAAGGCCTGGGCCAGCTCGCCCAGCTCGTCGCGACGCTCCAGCAGCGGCAGGCCGGGGCTGTCGAGATCATCGGCGCGCAGTGCGTCGGCACGGTCGCGCAGGCGGTTGAGCGGCACCACCAGGTGGCGATACAGCAGCAGGCCCAGCAGCAGGGCGAGCAGGGCTGGCGCTACGCCATGGGTGACCACGTGGGTCCATGGGGTCAGGCCGGTGGGCAGCAGGCGCTCGGGCAACTGGATGACCAGGCGGCCGTCCTCGGGATGTTCGGGGAACTCGATGCTGACGTACGGCAGCTCGTCCTGCAGGCGTTTGCTCATGGGCCAGTCGAGCTTGCGCATGAAGGTCAGGTGGCTCGCCTCCTCGGCGCTCAACGGTGAGGTGCCGAGGCTCTCCAGGCGCGGGCCGACCAGCGCCACCCAGGTGTCCTCCGCCTTTGCCAGGTGCTGGCGGAAGGCCTGCGCACCGGCCGCGCCACCGCTGCGCCATGCCTGTTCGGCCTGCTGCGCATAGCGTGCCAGGTAGAGGCGGTCGGCCTGGTCGAGGAAGTAGGTACGGCGCTCGACCGACAGGCCCCAGGTCCAGATCAGCCAGGTCAGCAGCAGGCAGAAGCACACCTGCAGCAGCGCCAGCTTCCACAGCAGGGGGTGACGGCGCATCAGGACACTTCCGTTTCGACCAGGATGTAGCCTTGGCCGCGCACCGCCTGGATCTGCAAATGCTGCGTACCGATTGCCGCGAGCTTGCGGCGCAGGTTGCAGACATGCACGTCCAGGCCACGGTCCAGGCGGGTGTAGGGGCGGTGCAGGACGCTCTGGTAGAGGAAGGCCTTGCTCAGCGCTTCCCCAGGGTGGGCACGCAGGGTCGCCAGCAGGCGGTATTCGGAACCGGTGAGGCCGGCATTGCGGCCCTGGTGCATGACATCCTGGGCGCCCTGGTCGAGGGTCAGCTCGCCTTCACCTCGAGGTTGCGCCTGGCGCCGATCGAGGGCCACGCGGCGCAGCAGGGCATCGACCCGGGCGTCCAGCTCGGCGAGGCTGAAGGGCTTGGGCAGGTAGTCGTCGGCCCCACGGGTGAAACCGCTGATACGGTCCTGCTCGGCGCCCAGGGCCGACATCAGCATCACCGGCACCGCCTGGCGCTGTCGTAGGTCGTCCAGCAGGCTGAGGCCATCGACGCCGGGCAGCATGATGTCCAGGAGGACCAGGTCGAACCCGCCCTGACGCATGGCGTCCAGGGCCTGGGTGCCGCTTGCGCAGGCGTGCACGGCGAAGCCTCGGTCGTGGAAGTGGCGTTCCAGGTCCTGGCGCAGATGGGAATCGTCTTCGGCGAGGAGAAGCTTGGGAGACACGGCGAGGCCTTGATGAGAATTCGTTGCAATTACGAATCATCCCACTGCCGGGATCGTCGAGGCAATGGCCCGTTGCTGGCATTTCGTCGCAGGGGGCCTTCGTCAACCGTATGTTCTCTGCGTAGCGCTGCCCGACGGGTTGTGTAATCTCCCACAGGCCACGGCATCAGTCATGGAGCCAGGGGCACTGGATCTTGGGCAATTTGCTGCGATCGGGAACACGATCGACGTCCCCACGTGGCTCCAGCCGCGTGCCGGAATTGGTCCTAAAAAGTTCTGCACCCCAGGAAGACACTGCGTAGGCAGCCAGGTTCGTTCCCCCTATCTAAGGATCGATACCGGCCGCTTCTCTACTGCCTTTCAACCTAAAACAATAACGAATGGGGTGAGCAGCATGTCCGTACCTCAACAAAACCGCCCGGAGCAATCCAACGGCGGCCTGCAATCGGGACTCAAGCAACGTCACATGGCCATGATCGCCTTGGGTGGTGTCATCGGTGCCGGCCTGTTCGTCGGCAGCGGTGTGGTCATCCAGTCTGCGGGGCCTGCGGCCCTGCTTTCCTTTCTGGTCACAGGTGTACTGGTCATCTTGATCATGCGCATGCTCGGCGAAATGGCTTGCGCCATACCCGCCGTCGGGTCGTTCTACGAATATGCGCGCATGGCATGGGCCGATCATCCACAAACGAGCCAGCTGGCAGGGTTCCTCTCCGGCTGGATGTATTGGTATTTCTGGGTGATCGTCGTCGCGGTAGAGGCCGTGGCCGGCGCTTCGCTCATTCAGTTCTGGTTGCCGGATGTCCCGGCCTGGGCCATCAGCCTGACGCTGATGATCATCCTGACCTTCACCAACCTGGCCTCGGTCGCTTCCTTTGGCGAGTTCGAGTTCTGGTTTTCCTCGATCAAGGTCGCCGCGATCCTGGTGTTCCTGCTTTTGGGCGGGCTGTACTTGCTGGGCATGTGGCCGACCGAAACCCAGCACGGGCTGAGTTCGATGCTCGACCACGGTGGCTTCATGCCCAACGGCATCGGCCCGGTGCTGACGGGGGCGGTGGCTGCGACCGGGTTCTATTTCGGTGCGGAGATCGTCACCGTGGCTGCTGCCGAATCCTCCGATCCGGTGCGCTCTGTCGCGCGGGCGACCAACTCGGTGATCACCCGCGTTCTGTTCTTCTATGTCGGCTCGATCCTCCTGGTGGTCACCCTCGTCCCGTGGAACTCCCCTGCCATGCTCACGCCGTACTCCAGCGCCCTGGCAGCCATGGGCTTCGACTGGGTCGCGCACGTGATGAACGCCATCGTGCTGACGGCAGTGCTGTCCTGCCTCAACTCGGGCATCTATGCGTCTTCACGCATGCTGTTCGCGCTGACCAAGCGCGGCGATGCTCCGCGCAGCCTGGCCAAGCTGTCCGCACGCGGCGTGCCGCGCCGTGCGATCTTCTTCGGCACGATATTCGGCTACCTGTCGGTGATCATGTCGTACGTCTCGCCGGACACCATCTTCGCCTTCCTGGTCAACTCCTACGGCACCGTGGCGATCTTCGTCTATGTGCTGATCGCCCTGTCCCAGCTGCGTTTGCGTGCGAAGCTGGAGCGCGAGGCGCCAGAGAAGCTCAAAGTGCGGATGTGGTGCTACCCCTACCTGACCTATGTCGCCATTCTTGGCATGCTCGGTATCGTCGCCGGCATGGCCTTCATTCCCGAGCAGCGCATGCCGTTGGCGCTGGGGGTCGTCAGCCTGGCGATTCTGGTGTTGGCGTTCATCACGCGCAGTATCTGGCGGCGTCTCAAAGGCCTGCCCACCGTCATACCGGTGAGCAGCTAACCGTTGCCACACGCTTAGTACGCTGTCCTGGGGGCCTGTGCGGTCAATTCGAACGAGCGAATTGACCGCACAGGCCCCAAGTGCTTTTCAGCCGAGCTCTCTGCACTGGTGTGCAGAGAACGAGCCCCAGCGAGCGCCGCTATACCCTGTGGGAGCAAGCGGGCTTGTCGAGGCGTCGAACCGCCGCGAACACCGGCGAAGCCGGTGCCATACACCGCGTTGCATTCTTCGCGGGCAAGCCCGCTCCCACAGGGTCCCCGCTGAATCAAAGAATGAGAACTGGCTTGCCGGCGATGGGGGGTAATGCAGCGTCAATGTCGCTTGACTGACGGTCATCGGCCGTTGAGCAGACGCAGGATCTCGTCGAATACGGCATTGTCCAGGCTGCGCGACAAATCCAGCTCCAGGCTCTGGCGGTAATAGGCGCTCAGGTCCAGGCCGACGCCGAGGGCATACAACTCGATGCGGCCCTCCTGCTCGATCTGTCGCGTTACTTGCTTGAGGTGCAGGTCGAGGATGTCCTGCTGGTTGGTCTGCTGGGTGGCGCTGTCCATCGGGCAACCGTCGCAGATGACGATCAGGATGCGCCGGCGTGCATCACGCTGCAGCAGCCGCTGGCGGGCCCAGAGGAGCGCCTCGCCATCGATGCCTTCGCGGAAAAGGTCGGCCTTGAGCAGCGCGGCGATGCTGGGGCGGGCGCGGCGCCAGGGCGTTTCGGCATCCTTGTAGACCAGGTGGCTAAGTTCGTTGAGCCTTCCTGGGTTGGCGGGTTGGCCCATGCCGCGCCAACGCTTCAAAAGACGCCCGCCATTCCATTGGCCGGTCGTGAAACCGAGTATTTCACTGCGAGCACCAGCCAGTTCCAGGGCTCGGCTGAAGGCGTCAGCCAGCAGGGCGATGTGCTCGATGTGGTTGCGCATGGAGCCGGAGTTGTCGATCAGCAGGCTGACCAGGCAATCACTGTGCGGGCGTTCGCGCTCATGGCGAAAGATCTCGCGTTGCTCGGGGCTGATGATCAGGCGGCTGAGGCGCCCGGCATCGATCTGTCCGTCGCGCTGGGCGAAGGCCCAGCCATCTCGGCGAGGCACTGCCAACAGGGCACCCAGGCGCTTGGCCAGGCGCGGCAGGTTCAGGCCCTGGCCCGCCAGGTGACGGTCCAGGCGCTGGCGCAGGTCACGCAACGTTTCGGGCCGCACCAGGCTGGCAGCGTTGTGTTCGCAATCGTAGTCGCGGCTGAATACCTGGTAAGCGAAGGCGTCGTTGCCGCCTCGTGGATTACCTTGGGCAGCACCGCCGTCACTGATATCGCCCTCGCTATCCTGATTCACATCCAGCAGCAGGGCGAAGGCCAGACGCGCTTTTTTGTCGGCTTCAGCGACGTTGCCCTGGTCGTCATCGAACGGTTCGGCATCCAGGTGCTCGATCAGCTCCTGCACCTTGGCGGCAATCAGCAAGGCATGCTCGGTGAACGCTGCCTGATCGTGGCGACAGCGGCGCAGCAGCCCGAAGGCCGCGCCAAAATGGCCGAGCAGGCTCAGGCGTGGCGCTTCGATGAGCATCTCCATCTGCTCCCCGGCGCGGCCGCCACACAGCAGGATCCAGCTCATCTGCGCCAGGGTGAAAAGCAGCAGGCCGATGTGCCCTTCGGTGTGCCCGGCGTCGAGAAACTGCTGGCTCCACTGTTCGAAGCGCCGCATCAGGTTGCGCTGGACGCCTGGATGGCTGTCGCCCACCAACGACTCGACGCGCAGTTGCTCGAGCAGTTCGAACACCAGGCGTTCGATAGGTTGGGCTGGGAGAACCTGGTGGACCAGCGCCTGGTCGCTGTGTTTCAAGCGCAGTGCCAGGCTGTCGGCCACCCCGCGCCAGGCGTGGCTCTCGTCGCGCTCGGGGTCAGGGTGCAGGTGCGGTGCGCGCACCGGGACGTGCCGTTCACGTACTTCCAGCAGGCCACCGCGGTAGCGTACGCGCCGTTCACCGGACAGTGCGCGCAGTGTCGCCGCGCAGAGTTCCTCGAGTTGTTGCTGGCGTTTCTCGCGGCGTGGCGGTGGGGTCATGGGGGCTTCCTGTGAGGGATCAGGCTAGTGCCAGCAAAGGGAACGCCGATTCGGCCAGCTCCTGGTCGAAACAGCGTTGGTAATATTCGGCGACGATTGGTCGCTCGGCTTCGTCGCATTTGTTGAGGAACGTCAGGCGGAAGGCCAGCGCCGGGTCGCTGAAGATCTCCATGTTTTCCGCCCAGGAAATGACACAGCGCGGCGACATCAGGGTCGACAGGTCGCCTGCGGCGAAACCTTGCCGGGTCAGGTCGGCCACCGCCACCATCTGTTCCAGCAACCGTTCGCCGTGTCGGGCGACCAGGTGCGGCACCCGCGCGGCGACGATCGCGACTTCTTCGGCCTGGGGCAGGTAGTTCAGGGTGGCGACGATGTTCCAGCGATCCAGTTGCGCCTGGTTGAGCACCTGGGTGCCGTTGTAAAGCCCGTTCAGATTGCCCAGGCCCACGGTATTGGCGGTGGCGAACAAGCGGAACGATGGGTGCGGATGGATCACCTGGTTCTGGTCGAGCAGGTTGAGTTTGCCGTCGCGTTCGAGAATGCGCTGGATCACGAACATGACGTCCGGACGACCGGCGTCGTACTCGTCGAAGATCAGCGCCATGGGGCGGCGCAGTGCCCAGGGCAAGATGCCTTCCTGGAATTCGGTGACCTGTTTCCCTTCACGCAGCACGATGCCGTCCTTGCCGATCAGGTCCAGGCGGCTGATATGGCCGTCCAGGTTGACGCGCGTGCAAGGCCAGTTGAGCCGCGCGGCGACTTGTTCGATATGGGTCGACTTGCCGCTGCCGTGCAAGCCCTGCAGCATCACCCGGCGATTGCGGGTGAAGCCGGCGAGAATCGCCAGCGTGACTTCCGGGTTGAAGCGATAGGCCGCATCGCTCTCCGGCACCAGTTCGTTTGGCGCGAGAAGCACCGGTACACGCATGCTGGAGTCGATGCCGAACAACTCCCGGACAGGGACCAGACGGCTTGCAGGTTCGATGTTCAGGTCGGTCATGAGTGTCGTCTCGGGCCGGAGGGAAGTCTTGATTCTAGGGTCGCTGCCGGGGCAGGGGAGGGGCCAGTTACGGGTGCCCGATGCGGCCAGTGGCGGCTGGCACTACGTTCAGGCGAAAACTGGCTCTATGGCCTGGAAGCGATGGCGACCAAGGATGGCCTGGCTGGTAAAACGCCTGGCGATTGCCGCCGAACAACCTTGAGAGGTCAATCAGATGTCCGCCGATACCCTGACGATCACGCTGGACCCGGAGCTCCTTGCGCTCTTTAGCCGCTACGAGAAACATACGCAGGTCACTGCGGCGTATTACATCGACGAATTGCTGGCCAAGACCCGGCCGACCCTGCAGGCCGTGGTCGAGGCGCTGGACGAAGCCGCAGGCGACTCCGAGGCGCTGGCCCGGCTGTTCGGCAACAAGATGGCCAGCCTGATGCAGCCGACCGCTAAGGCCACGGCCTGAGTCCATCTGTTGGACAGTGAGCTGCGCCGATACTCTGTGTGAGCGGGCTTGCCCGCGAAGAATACGACGCGGTGCATGGCACCGGCTTCGCCGGTGTTCGCGGCGGTTCGACGCCTCGACAAGCCCGCTCCCACAGGGACCCTGCTAAATCCAGGAGATGTCCTGCCGGCGATGAGCTGCGTAGCAGCCCCAGCAAAGCCTGTAGAAACCTTACTGCCTGCCATTACGGCTGGCCGCGTCTTGGCTCTGCTGCAGGCCCATCATCTACAAGAACATGCCACCCAACGGCGAGGAGGCATCGGCGCTCAATCGGCGCGGCATGCGCCCTGCCAGGTAGGCTTGGCGACCGGCCTCGACCGCTTTGCGCATTGCCGTGGCCATGCGGATCGGCTCGCGGGCGCGGGCAATCGCGGTGTTCATCAGCACGCCGTCGCAGCCCAGCTCCATGGCGATGGCCGCATCGGAGGCGGTGCCGACACCGGCATCGACGATCACCGGAACCTTGGCGTTTTCCACGATCAAGCGGATGTTGTAGGGGTTGCGGATGCCCAGCCCGGAACCGATCGGCGCGCCCAAGGGCATCACCGCCACGCAGCCAAGCGCCTCCAGGCGTCGGGCCACCAGCGGGTCGTCGCTGGTGTAGGCCATCACCTTGAAGCCCAGCTCGACCAGTTGCTGGGCGGCAACCAGGGTTTCGCCGATGTCTGGGTAGAGGGTCTGGCTGTCCCCGAGCACTTCGAGCTTGACCAGGTCATGGCCATCCAGCAGTTCGCGTGCCAGCAGGCAGGTGCGCACGGCATCCTTGGCCGTGTAGCAGCCTGCGGTATTGGGCAGCAAGGTGTAGCGCTGCGGGGTGATCACCTCGAGCAGGTTGGGCTGGAGGGTATCCTGCCCAAGGTTGCTGCGGCGCACCGCAAAGGTGACGATCTGCGCCAGGCTGGCCTCCACTGCCGCGCCCGTCTCGGCCAGGTCGGCGTAGTGCCCGGTGCCGACCAGCAGGTGTGAGTCATAGGCTTGGCCAGCAATGATGAGCGGGTCGCAGGTTGTGTTCGCGATGGTCATAGGGGCTCCGGTGAGAGGGGCAGGGCGATCAGCCGCCGCCGATGGCATGCACGATTTCCAGGCGGTCGCCCTGCTGCAGGCGCAGCCCGGCATACTCGCTGCGCGGCACGATGCCGAGGTTGTGTTCGATGGCCACGCGCCGCGTTTGCAGCTGTAGCCGGGCGAGCAATTGCGCCAGGTCGATACCTGCCGGCAACAGCTGGGCCTCCCCGTTGATCGTGACTTCAATCATTCAGGTTCTCCTGTCGGTGGCGGCTTCGTGTTCGCAGGGTGAGGGCGCCGGCGCTGCGCTTGAAGAGCCAGTCGCGGCTGTGGCGTTAGTCCAGTGTGGCGATTGCACGGCTGGCATCATCCATGGGCGATAACTGGTTCTAACTGCGCGCGCTGCTTGTTCTTAGTTTCATCTCCAGGGGTGGATCGGGGAGTGCTGCATTGCGATGCCGAGTACTGCTCCTTCATCTATCGGCGCCTGGCGTTCATCTC
Source organism: Pseudomonas sp. HLMP (assembly GCF_046365545.1). Taxonomy (NCBI): domain Bacteria; kingdom Pseudomonadati; phylum Pseudomonadota; class Gammaproteobacteria; order Pseudomonadales; family Pseudomonadaceae; genus Pseudomonas; species Pseudomonas sp. HLMP. The sequence continues at coordinate 587,734 of NZ_JBDLLR010000001.1, forward strand.
CTGCCCGGTGACCCATAACAAAAATGCACCAGTCGAGAGGTAAGCATGAAAACAACTGCGCACGAGTACGATGCAGCCCAGGCGTTGGCCAGCGACCGCGCCCACGTGTGGCATCACCTGTCCCAGCACAAACCGCTGGAACAGAGCGATCCGTTGATGATCGTCGAAGGCAAGGGCATGCGGGTCTGGGATGCCAAGGGCAACGAATACCTGGATGCGGTCTCTGGCGGGGTATGGACCGTCAACGTCGGTTACGGCCGCGAGAGTATCGCTGACGCGGTGCGCGACCAGCTGGTGAAGGTGAACTTTTTCGCCAACTCCGCAGGCAACATTCCCGCGGCCTTGTTCGCCCAGAAACTGATCGAGAAGATGCCTGGCCTGAGCCGGGTGTACTACTCCAACTCCGGTTCCGAGGCCAACGAAAAGGCCTACAAGATCGTGCGACAGATTGCGCACAAGAAGTATGGTGGCAAGAAGCACAAGATCCTGTTCCGCGAGCGGGACTATCACGGCACGACCATCACCGCGCTGAGTTCGACCGGCCAGTTCGAGCGCAAGAACCAGTACGGCCCCTTCACCCCGGGGTTCGTCGAGTTTGCGCATTGCTGCCAATACCGCTCGCAGTTCGGTGACGTGCCTGACTATGGTGTGCGCGCCGCCATGGAGATGGAGCGTGTAATCCTCGCGGAAGGGCCGGATACCGTGGGTGCGGTGGTGCTTGAGCCGATTACCGCGGGCGGGGGCGTGATCACGCCGCCGGAGGGGTATTGGGAGACCATTCAGGCAATCTGCAAGAAGTACGACATCCTCCTGCACATCGACGAGGTGGTGTGTGGCCTGGGCCGCACTGGCAAGTGGTTCGGCTATCAGCACTACGGCATCAAGCCGGACATCGTCACCATGGCCAAGGGGGTGGCCAGCGGTTATGCGGCGATCTCCTGCACCGTGACCACCGAGGAGGTGTTCGAAGCGTTCAAGGGGGAGGCCGATGACCGCATGGGTTACTTCCGCGATATCAGCACCTTCGGCGGCTGCACCGCAGGCCCAGCGGCGGCGCTGGAGAACATGCGCATCATCGAGGACGAGGGCTTGCTGGAGAACGTCACCCACATGGGCGAGTACTTCATGGGCCGCCTGCGCGAGCTGCAGGACAAGTACCCAGTGATTGGCGATGTACGCGGCAAAGGCCTGTTCTGTGGCATGGAACTGGTCAAGGACCGCAAGACCAAGGAGCCGGTGCCGGAGAGCGTGGCGATTGCCATCGTCGCTGACTGCATGCGCCAAGGGGTGATGATCGGGCGCACCAACCGAAGCTTCGAGCAGTTCAACAACACGCTGTGCTTCAGCCCGGCGCTGATCGCCACGCAAAAGGAACTGGACGAGATCATCGTCGCCCTGGATGGCGCACTGGGTCGCGTTGCAATCTGATCGATAGGTTTCACCAGGGTTGACCGGTCCTTTGGCTTTGTCGAGGGTCCGGTCTTTTGTGTCTCTGCGACGTTAATATGTCGAGCGCTGGATAGTCTTGCCGAGGGGTTGTTGCTAGTCTGCTCGACGATCGCCACGCTGGTGCTGGGCTGGCGAGAGCATTCTTGAGCGACTGGCCGAGTGCTGTGCGGTACCAGCGCTTATCGTTCGTTCAGTCGAGGCCGCTATGTTCCAGCTGTTCCATTTGTCTGCCGATAAATCCACCAATCTGCAACAGCAGCTGCGCGAGCAAATCGCCCAAGTGATACTCAACGGCAATATACCGCCGGACAGCCCGTTACCTTCCAGCCGCAAGCTGGCCAAGCAGCTCAACATCGCACGCAATACCGTGGTCCTGGCCTACGAGCACCTGCTCGACGATGGCTACCTGATCGCGCGTGAGCGCAGCGGCTACTACGTCAATCCCGATATCCTGGCACACAAGGTCGACGCGCCGCGTGCTGACCAGGACGAGGCCGTCGCCACCACGTTGGACTGGTCGCAACGGCTGGTGATGCAGCCCTCGCAGCAACGCAACATGAGAAAACCACGGGATTGGCAGAGCTACAAATACCCCTTTATCTACGGGCAATTCGACCCAGCCCTGTTTCCGACCGCCAACTGGCGTGGATGCTGTCGCGATGCGGTGAGCATCCCGGCGATCCGTGACTGGGCTTCGGACCGTTTCGACAACGACGACCCCTTGTTGATGGAGCAGATCAGGACGCGCCTGTTGCCGCGTCGCGGTGTCTGGGCTTCGCCTGAACAGATCCTGGTCACGGTGGGTGCGCAGCATGCGTTGTACATGCTGGCGCGTCTGTTGTTGCGCCCCGACAGCCTGATGGGCATCGAAGAGCCGGGCTACGTCGATATCCGCAATATCGCCATGCTCAACCCCTCGCGCATTCAGCCGCTGCCGGTGGACAACCAGGGCCTGATACTGAGCGAGAAACTCAATGACTGCGACCTTATCTACACCACGCCCAGCCATCAGTGCCCGAGCACCGTGACCATGCCCCTGGAGCGCCGCTACGAACTGTTGCGGCGGGCCAAGGAGCACGATTTTCTGATCATCGAGGACGACTACGAAAGCGAGACCAACTTCAAGGGCAACCCGATCCCGGCGCTCAAGAGCCTGGACAAGAACGACCGGGTGCTTTACGTCGGCAGCCTGTCAAAGACCCTGGCTCCTGGCTTGCGAGTTGGCTACCTGGTCGGCCCCGAAGCCTTGATCCGTGAGGCACGGGCGTTGCGTCGACTGATGGTGCGTCATCCTGCGGCGAACAATCAGCGTTCGGTAGCGCTGTTCCTCGAGCGCGGTTACCACGATGCGTTGATCCTGAGCCTGATGCGCGCCTACGAGGAGCGTCATCAGCAGATGGGCGATGCCCTGCGCGAGTACCTGCCGGAGTCCTCCAGGGAGCCGAGCTTCGGCGGCTCCTGCTACTGGGTGAAGGGGCCGGATGGCCTGGATGCGCGTCGCTTGCAGGAGGAGGCCGCCAACCACGGCATCCTGATCGAGCCCGGCGATATTCATTTCTTCGGTGAGCAGCCACCGCTCAACTACTTCCGTCTGGGCTACTCGTCCATTCCGGCCGAGCGTATCCGTCCGGGAATCAAATTGCTTGCCGAGCTCATCGAGCGGCTTTGCTGACCACGCCCATCGAAAATCACCCCCTCGCGCAGGCAGTGTCGAACACGCATTTCGGCGCTGCCTGCTGGCTTAACAGGTAGTCCCCAACTGGTTCTATCGGCCACTTCCCCCGCCCTCCTACTCTAGCCCCAAGGCAGCCAGCCCTCGCTTGCAAATGAACGAGGGACGGCTCGCTCGACTTGCCCCAAGACTCCATCAAAACAACAACAGGAGAGTTCGGCATGCGTAAAGGCGCCGCACAGAGCAAGCACCACAAGTCCCCGCTCCGCCTCCCTGTACCTGTCCTGATGCGTATCCCCCTGTGCCCATGCTGCTGAAAGGCTGAGCCCGAGTAGTTGGCGGCATACCTTAAGTAACGAGAGGAGTATCGATATGCCACGCATGACCCCCAGCGAAGCAATGGTTGAAACACTGGTCGCCAATGGCGTGACCGACATCTTTGGCATCATGGGTTCGGCTTTCATGGATGCGATGGATATCTTCGCTCCGGCGGGTATCCGTTTTATCCCGGTGGTCCACGAGCAGGGCGCCGGCCACATGGCCGATGGTTACGCACGGGTCAGCGGCCGTCATGGCGTGTGCATCGCGCAGAATGGCCCTGGCATCACCAACTTCGTCACCGCCATCGCCGCTGCCTACTGGGCACACAGCCCGGTGGTGGTGATCACGCCGGAAACCGGCTCGATGAGCCAGGGCCTGGGTGGTTTCCAGGAAGCCCAGCAACTGCCGTTCTTCGAGACCATCACCAAGTACCAGGCCCATGTGCCTAACCCGGCGCGGATGGCCGAGCTGACCGGCCGTTGTTTCGACCGGGCGATGCAGGAAAACGGCCCGACCCAGTTGAACGTCCCGCGTGACTTCTTCTATGGCGATATCAACGTCGAGATTCCTGCACCGATTCGCATCGAGCGCAGCGCCGGTGGTGAGCAGAGCCTGGCCGAAGCCGCCCAGATCCTGGCGGCAGCGAAGAACCCGGTGATCATCTCCGGCGGCGGCGTGGTCATGGGCGACGCCGTCGAGGCCTGTAAAGCGCTGGCCGAATACCTCGGCGCGCCAGTGGTCAACAGCTACCTGCACAACGACTCGTTCCCGGCCAGCCACCCGCTGTGGTGTGGCCCACTGGGCTACCAAGGCTCCAAGGCGGCCATGAAGCTGCTGTCGCGTGCCGACGTGGTCCTGGCCCTGGGCACCCGCCTGGGCCCATTCGGTACCTTGCCACAACACGGCCTCGACTACTGGCCGAAGCAGGCGAAGGTCATCCAGGTCGATTGCGACTCGAAGATGCTCGGCCTGGTGAAGAAAATCACCGTCGGTATCTGCGGCGATGCCAAGGCCGCGGCGCTCAACCTGCTCGGCCGCCTGGAGAACCTCGAGGTGCAGTGCCTGGCAAGCAAGGGGGCGCGTGCCGAGGAAATCGCCAAGGAAAAAGCCGACTGGGAAACCGAGCTGGACGCCTGGATCCACGAGAAGGACGAATACTCCCTGGAGATGATCGAGGAGCAGAGCGGCGAGCCTGGCAACTACCTGCACCCGCGCCAGGTCCTGCGGGAACTGGAAAAAGCCATGCCTGCCGATGCCATGGTCTCCACCGACATCGGCAACATCAACTCGGTCTCCAACAGCTACCTGCGCTTCGAGAAACCCCGCTCGTTCTTCGCTGCCATGAGCTTCGGCAACTGCGGCTACGCGCTGCCGACCATTATCGGTGCCAAGGTCGCCGCGCCACACCGCACCGCCATCTCCTATGCCGGTGATGGCGCCTGGGGCATGTCGATGATGGAAATCATGACCTGCGTGCGCGAAAACATCCCGGTCACCTCGATCGTCTTCCATAACCGTCAGTGGGGCGCGGAGAAGAAGAATCAGGTGGACTTCTACAACCGCCGCTTCGTCGCAGGCGACCTGGAGAACCAGAGTTTTGCCGGCATTGCCCGCGCGATGGGGGCCGAGGGCGTCACCGTCGATCGCCTGGAGGACGTCGGCCCGGCGCTCATGGCGGCTTGCGAGGCACAGAAGGCAGGCAAGACCACGGTGATCGAGATCATGTGCACCCGCGAACTGGGCGATCCGTTCCGCCGCGATGCGCTTTCCAAGCCTGTGCGCTTCCTCGAGAAGTACAGGGACTACGTCTGAGGCGCCTGGCGTCAATGCCTGTGTGGCGGGCCCAGCTCGCTGCACAGGCCATCAGGAATACGGCGATGGCGTCTTCGGGCGCCGTTGCGGCTTCGACCGTGAATACAGGAATCCAAGCATGTTGAGCACCCTTGCACCGGAATGTCCGGCGTTTTTGCTCGATCGGGCCAAGGCCCTGCCACGTGTGGTCACGGCGGTGGTCAACCCGGTCAACCTGCTGAGCCTGAGCAGTGCCAAGCGGGCGTGTGACGAAGGGCTTATCGAGCCTGTGCTGGTCGGTGATCAGATGAAGATCCGCACCTTGGCCGAAGAACTCGACTGGGACCTGCGCGACCTGCGCGTGCTGCACGCCAGTGATGAGCAACAGTGCGCCGAAGTCGCTTGCATGCAGGCTGGAGACGGTAGCGCAGCGGCCATCATGAAGGGGCACCTGCACACCGATACCTTGTTGCGTGCGGTGCTCAAGCGCGAAGTGGGGCTGCGTACTGCCAGCCGTCTCAGTCATGTGTTCCACATGACGCTGCCGGGGAGCGACAAGGCCTTGTCGATCACCGATGCGGTGATCAACGTGCAGCCTACGATCATCGACAAGATCCATATCGCCCGCAATGCCATCGAGATGATGCATGCCTTGGGCTATGAGAGGCCGCGCATGGCGGTGCTGTCTGGTACCGAGGAAGTGACGCGCAGCATGCCCTCGAGCCAGGATGCCGCCGAGCTGACCAAGCTGGCGGTGCTCGGTGTCCTGGGAGAGGCCTGCATCGAAGGCCCGCTGGCCTTCGACAACGCGGTGTCGCTGGAGGCGGCGCGCATCAAGGGCATTGGCGGTGAGGTCGCGGGCAATGCCGATATCCTGCTGGTGCCCAACCTGGAGGCGGGTAATTTCCTGTTCAAGCAGATGGTGTATTTCATGGGCGCCACGGCTGCTGGCCTGGTGCTGGGCGCACGGGTGCCGATCATGCTCACCTCGCGTGCCGACCCGGTGCAGGCGCGTCTGGCATCCTGCGCGCTGGCGTCCATCGTCATCGACCATCACCGGCAATCGCGCGGGCGCTTTGCGTAAAAAACCAAGCAATCCCGAGACCCCAAGGAAAATCACGATGGCTGTGCAACGTTATGGCTTTATCTTCAAGGCGCCTGGTATGCAGTTCCTCACCCACAACGGTAGCCTTGAATCGGACACCTTCACCGCGACCGTGTGCGGCGTAGCGAACGTCGGGGAAGCGCAGATCGTGGCCCAGGAATTGTTGACCCGGCATGTGCAATTGATCGAGCTGTGCGGCGCTTTCACCGAGGCCGAAGTCGAGCTGGTTCGCAGCGCCATTGGCGACCGGATTCCCGTGGCCTCCGTGCAGTACAACCCTGAGACTCGCCAACGCCTGCAGCAGTTGAGCGACTGAGCGATTTGGGGCCGCTTTGCGGCCCTTCGCGGGCAAGCCCGCTCCCACAGGGATCGCGCATTTCCTGAACCTGTGGGAGCGGGCTTGCCCGCGAAGGGCTGCAAAGCAGCCCCAGTAAAGTCTGTAGAGGCCTTAACTGACTGGCATTAGGGCCTGTCTTCAGGGGGCGCAGCGTGCAGGAGCCATTTCAGCCTGCCTGGCGGACAACACCCGCCGCCCCCACCAATCACTCCCTTCAACCAGTTGGCGGATCAGCACCTGTTGCTGCGTACTGCCGGCAAACTGCTGCGGACGCGGTAGCGGTGGAAGCGAGCAGACCAGGGCCTGGTGCTGTTCTGCACCTTGCGCAAGTTCCCCGAAGCCGGGCAAGAACGGTAAGTGCGGGCACAGATAGAACAACACCTGGTGGGTTGCCGCTTGCAGGCGTTCGCTGGCGAACAACGCCCTGTTGCATGCATCGAGTAGCTCGGACGCCAACGGCAAGCCTTCGCTGCCGCCGCTTCCAATGATTTGCCCCCAGCGTGGAGCCAACGCCTGGCGAATGAAACCGTCCAGCCGGGCTGCCAGTTCATCCTCGGCAAAGCCATGAAAATCCAGGCCGAAGCAGTCCTTCAGAATGCGCAGGTACGTCTTGTCGACCAGGGTGCGCCCTGCGTTCTGCCAGCCCAGGCCGGCGGCTTTGACCAGGCTGCCGTGGAACTGCAGGAGCAGGGCATTCTCGCTGCTACGCGCGTCCATGCCCGAGGCAAATGCCGGGTGCGGCCGTGACCAGGCCTGGCGCAGCTGTTCTGCGAGCTGGGCGAGGCGCAGGCGATCCTGGGTCATAGGTGTTCTCCGCAAAGCAGGTCTTAATGCACAGCAAGGGCTTGGCATGCGCGCATGACTATAGGCGGGAACATTCCGGCTCATTAGCACCAGCCAGTGATTGTGCCCTGGGCCAGCGCACCGCTGTCGTCTGGCCCCTAAGAACGCCTTGACGTGGTTCTAATGGGGGCGCGGCGCTTTCTCTAGCATCTCAGTCCAGTGATTCCCCAACCACAGGCTGGAGCTGAGAACATGACAATAAAACAGCACCACACCATTCCTCCCGTACCTGGCCAGTCGCTCGACACGGCCAAGCCGTCGTCCTCCTGGTTGATACGTCGCCAGCAGAAACTCAATCTATTGTTGCCGGGCATCATCGCCGCGATGGTCGTCGCCGCCAGTGCGTCTTTTCTTTCCGAGCATTACGGCGCACCGGTGATGTTGATGGCCTTGTTGCTGGGCATGGCATTGGGCTTTCTCTCCGAGGAGGGGCGAGCGGTCGCGGGCATTCGCTTCACCTCCAGCACCGTCTTGCGCTGCGGCGTGGCGCTGCTGGGCATGCGCATCACCGTCGAGCAGATTCTCTCGTTGGGGGGAACGCTGATGGCGGTGGTGATCGGTGCGGTGTTCCTGACCATCAGTTTTGGCATCGTCCTGTCGCGGCTACTCGGCCAGTCACGGGATTTCGGCATTCTCAGCGGCGGCAGCGTGGGCATTTGCGGGGCGTCTGCGGCGCTGGCCATTTCCGCGGTCCTGCCGCAAGACAAGGACAGCGAGCGCAACATCATTTTCACGGTGATCAGTGTGACGGCGTTGAGCACCATCGCGATGATCGCCTATCCGCCGATCGCCCAATGGATCGGCCTGGATGCCCAGCAAGCAGGGATATTCCTTGGCGCGACCATTCACGATGTGGCGCAGGTGGTCGGTGCCGGCTACAGCATGTCGGATGAAACCGGCGATACCGCGACCGTGGTCAAGCTGCTGCGTGTGGCCATGCTGGTGCCGATTGTCTTCAGCCTGTCGTTGCTGCTGCGCAAGCGTAAGGAGGGAGGCCCGCGCACGGCACTGCCATTGCCCTTGTTCATCATCTTCTTCGTGTTGTTCGTTGCCATCAACAGCAGCGGCATAGCGCCGCCACAGGTGCAGGCGCTGGCCGGCGATGTGTCGCGCTGGTGCCTGGTTACCGCGATCGCCGCCCTGGGCATGAAAACCTCGTTGAAGGCGCTGCTGGAGGTGGGGTGGCGCCCGGCGACCCTGTTGGTCAGCGAGACGGTGTTTCTCGCCGCATTGATTCTGATCGCGGTGCAATGCCTGGGGTAAGCCAGCACCATGGGGTGAGTCGTATCGCTCCCGCCCGATCGACCGACGGCTGCCGACACCTGGCGTGTGCGGCGGCCGTCTGGTTTAACCCGTAGCCGAGGTGGTATGAGCCTACAAGTGCATCTGATCTTTCTGGGGTGCGTGGCATTGGCAAGCGTCGCCCAGAGCCTCACCGGCTTTGCCTTCGGCCTGATCCTGATGGGCTTGATCGCGTCCCTGCACATGGTGCCGCTGAGTGAGGTCGCGGTGGTGATCAGTATCCTTACCCTGGGCAACGCCATGGGGACCCTGGGCGGGCCGAAACCGCAGTTGGATCGCGCGGTGCTGATGCCGGTGTTGCTCAGCAGTCTGTTGGGGGTCAGCCTCGGCGTGTGGGGGCTCGATGCGTTGAGCGGCGGCCTGATCATCTGGCTGCGCCTGCTGCTTGGCGTACTGATCGTCGCCGCCAGCCTCATGCTGGTGGTGCAGAACAAACCGAAAGCGCAGCTCTCCCGGCAGCCATCATTCTGGCTGGCCGGTGGCCTTTGCGGGCTGCTCAACGGCTTGTTCTCCAGCGGCGGGCCGCCGATCGCGTATCACCTGTATCGCCAGCCTCTGGGCTACGAGATCATCCGCAACACCCTGATCACGGTGTTTTCCGCCAATGCGGCGGCGCGCCTTGGACTGGTCGTCGCGCAAGGGCAGATGCAAGTGTCCACCTTGTTGTTGAGTGCCGAAGCCTTGCCGTTGGTGCTGCTGGTCAGTTGGCTGGTCCGTCGTTATCCGCCGAAGTTGTCACTGCGCACGGTACGTTGGCTGGTGTTCGTCCTGATGATGCTGGCCGGCGTGAGCTTGATCTGGGACTCAGTGCCGGGGCTTTTGGCTGCGACCTCGGCCTGAGTCCTGGCCGCATCAGTGGTTACTGCTGCAGTATGTACGTCGCCAGTGTTTGCAGCTCCTGCGAGTTCAACTGCGCGTATGGCGGCATAGGGATCGCTCCCCATTTCCCGGCGCCGCCGCTCTGAATGCTGGACGCCAGCTTGGCCGCTGCCTGCGGGTCGCTCCGATATTTGGCAGCGACATCGTGATAAGCCGGGCCTACCACCTGGTGATCGATCGCGTGGCAGGACAGGCAGGCATTGTTCTGAAGCAACGTCATGGCGTCGGCTTTCGCCGCAGGGGCCGCCGAGGCTTGGCTCGTTGCCAGGTTGGAGGCCGCTTGCACATCGGCATCGCTCGCCTGGGCACTGCCATAGGTCGCCGCCAGATAGGCGCCGATGATCTTCACATCCTGATCGCTGATCGGTGCGCCATACGCCTGCTGCATCTTGCTCGCCTCTGCAGTCCATTGCGCCAGGGACATCCCCGGAGGCTGAAAGTTGATGTAGTCGGCCGAATGGCAGGTGGAGCACTTCTGCAGGGCCAAGGTGTAGCCCGGTAGCGTGCTGGGCTTGAGCGCAGCCGTCTCAGGCGGCAGCGTGATCGACAGTGGCGCTGCACTGGCCAGGCTCGCCAAGCAGAACTGAGTCGCGCACAACAAGGTGGTCAACGGTTTCATGCGAGCCCCTCAGGCGACAGTCACGTGGGTGGTTTCGACGACGTGGCGACGGTAGCCCCCGGGATTCCAGTCGGCACGTAGCGGTTGTGTCTCGCCTGCGCGGTTGTTGGCGCGCACCATCAACTGGGTAGCCCCCTTGCTGGCGAAGGCGATCGCCAGTGTCCACTCACGGAATGAGAAACGCCCCAGGTCCTGCCCGAGCTGGGCTTCGAGCCAGCGCTTGCCGCCGTCGATGGAAACTTCCACCTTGTTGACCCCAGCCCCACCGTCGAACGCTATGCCCTTGAGCACCACCTGTTCTTTCAGTGGCAGGACATCACCGTGCTTGACGCTGGTGATGAAGCTGCGCACGGGCAATTTGGAAATCGGCTGGGTCTTCGCTGCCGTGGTGCCGGGGGCGACGCAAAAGCAATCGTTGTCCGGGACACGGTAGCCTTTAGCCATGAAAAAGCCGTCATCGATTTGCTCGATGACTTCGATCTCACTCAGGTGCTTGACCCAATAGGTCCCGAAGTAGCCTGGCACCACCAGACGAATCGGGTAGCCATTGAGAAAGGGCAGGTCGGTGCCGTTCATCGACCAGGCGATCATGGGCTCGCCATCCATGGCGTGGCTGATGTCCAGGGCCTTGATGAACTCCGGTGTGCTCGACAGCACGGGCTTATCAAGCCCACGGAATGTCACCTGCCTGGCTTCGGCTTTGACGCCTGCCTTTTCCAGTACCGCTTTGAGCGGCACCCCAACCCAACGGGCATTCCCCATCGAGCCATTGCCCAGTTGGGCGCCGAACACGCGGGGCATGAAAAAGCCACGGCTATTACCGGAGCACTGATTGACAGCCACCACTTCCACCGGGTCGGTGAGTGTCTTGAGTTCTGCAAGAGACAACGACAGCGGGGTGTTGACCGAACCCTTGATCGTCAATCGGTAGCTGTCTGGATCGATGCGGGTAGGGAAGTTGGCCAAATGGTAACGCACGAAAAAAGCATCGTTTGGCGTGATGGGGCCCTGGTCGAAGACCGAAAATGGCGTTTCCAGGTGTGGTGGACGAGTGGTCACCAGGGTCAGCGGCCTTTTTTGCGGGTATTGCACCAGCGGGCGAGGGCCAGCAGCGAAGGTCACGTCATCGGCACTCGAGGTGGCTTCTTGGGGATCGGAGACGGCCTTGGCCAGGCTTGCCAATGGGGAGGCTGCAACCGCCAGTGTCAGGGCATCGCGTAGAACGCGGCGACGGCTCGGATGGCTGTTTTCCATAAAGCTGAATTTCATTCTGCACTCTCTATGTTTGTATTTGAGTGAGATGCAATTGACAGTTTCCCGTCAGGGGCGCGAGGCATGGATAATTCGCCCACGTTGATATTCAGCAGAAATTGACATCAGGCTATTAAGCCAACTTCTGTTTGGCGTGATGCCTCACAGGGCCATCTTCAAACGCTTGTGACGGCATGCATAGGTCCAGTTCATGCCGTAGTGTTGGGCCTCTGACTCGGTCGTTTGGGGCCGCTTCGCGCTTGATCGCCGGCAAGCCGGCTTCAAAACCACATCCGAATGCCGGCAACGAAACGCGCTCCATCCACATCCCCGCCATCGTCACGAATCAGGTCTGCCGTCTTGCCGTAGGCGCGGCTCCAGGTGACGCCTATGTAGGGGGCGAATTGGCGCACGATTTCATACCGTAGACGCAGTCCGACTTCGGTGCTGGCGAGGCCGGAACCTACGCCGCGCTCAGGGTCATGCTTGCCGTAGAAATTAGCCTCAGCGGTGGGCTGCAGGATCAGGCGATTGGTCAGCAGGATGTCGTATTCGCCCTCCAGCCGAACGGCAGTCTGGCCATTCTCGCCCATGAAGGCGGTGGCCTGGGCTTCGAAGTCGTACAGCGCCATGCCTTGAATACCGAAGGCCGCCCATGTCTGCGCAGACGCTGGCTTGAAGTCCTGGCGAACCCCTGCAACCACATCCCACCAAGGGCCAATGGCGCGGCCGTACAGAAGCTGCAATTCGGCGTCTTCGGTAACGCCGTTCGTGCGCTCGCCTTCGGAACGGATCCAGAGCCGGTTTATATCGCCCCCGACCCATCCCGAGGCATCCCAGGCCAGCGTGCTGCCTTCGTCGGCATCCTGATACTCAAGCTGATCCAGCAAGAAGAAGCTGTTGATACCGCTATCGTGAATCTCATGACCGCCCAATGGGGGAAATGCCGCTTCGCGGTCCGCATCGGTCAGGATGGGAATCGGCGTGCGACTGGTCGTCGTGGGGGCATTGGCAGGGCCATGGTTCATCTTCGAGTGATCCATGGCGCCGTGATCCATGCTCCCATGGCCCATCGCCGAATGATCCATCGCTTCAGCCGCAACGCTGGGCGCCCCACCCAGTGTGCCGAGGGACACCGCCAATGCCAGGAGCGAGGGGCGTGCCAGCCTATCGCTCATCGTTGCCTGCCTCATGATGTTCACCGGACCACGAGGAAGAGGCATGCACAGCCAGAACACCTACCAGGGCGGCAAAATAGAAAACGGCGCTACGTTTCATGGGTTCGCTCATCTCGGATTTCCAGTTCATTCGTCCACACGGACTTCTCGGAACATGCCCATTTCCATGTGGAACAGCAGGTGGCAGTGATAGGCCCAACGGCCCAACGCATCGGCCGTTACGCGATAGCTGCGTTTTGAGCCAGGCGGCATGTCGAGGGTGTGTTTTCGCACCATGAAATTTCCGTGCTCGTCCTCCAGGTCGCTCCACATGCCGTGGAGATGGATGGGATGAGTCATCATGGTGTCGTTGACCAAGGTGATGCGAAGACGCTCGCCATATTTGAGGCGCAGGGGCTCGGCATCGGAAAACTTGATCCCGTCAAAGGACCAGGCGAACTTTTCCATATGCCCCGTAAGATGCAGTTCGATCGTGCGACCAGGCTCACGGCCATCAGGGTCCATGAACGTGCTGCGCAGATCCGCATAGGTCAGGACTCGGCGTCCGTTGTTGCGCAGGCCGATGCCTGGGTCGCTCAACTTAGGTGTCGGCGACATCGTCTGCATGTCGACCAAGGGATTGTTGGTCTCCGAATCCGGGTGGCTCTGCATGGTTGCCATCTGGCCGTGGTCCATGCCGTGCATCGATCCGTGATCCACCCCACCCATGCTGCCGTGATCCATACCCATATCGTTCATGGAGATGAGCGGGCGTGGGTCAACGGCTGGTACAGGCGCCTGCAGGCCTTCGCGGACGGCCAAGGTGCCTCGGGAGTAACCCGTGCGATCCATGGACTGCGCGAAAATGGTGTACGCCTGCGCGTCCTCTGGCTCGACGATGACATCGTAGGTTTCAGCAACTGCGATGCGCAATTCATCGACGCTAACGGGGTTGACGTGTTGCCCATCCGCGGCCACCACCGTCATCTTCAAGCCTGGGATTCGCACATCGAAATACGTCATGGCTGAAGCATTGATAAAGCGCAGGCGGATCTTTTCGCCCGGCTTGAAGATGCCCGTCCAGTTACTGTCTGGTGCCTGGCCGTTCATCAGGTAGGTGTAGGTATACCCGCTCACGTCGGCAAGATCGGTTGGGCTCATCTTCATCGCCGCCCACATTTTTCGATCCGCCATGGCGGCCGACCACCCCATCTCGCTTACGTCGTCGATGAAGTCGCCAACCGTGCGCTTGTGGAAGTTGTAATAGTCCGACTGCTTCTTGAGCTTGGACAGGACCTTGGCAGGGTTCTCATCGGTCCAGTCGCTAAGCAGGACCACGTAATCCCGCTCATAGGTGAACGGTTCAGGCGCTTTCGCATCGATGACCAATGCACCATAAACCCCGGCCTGTTCCTGCAGGCCCGAATGGCTGTGGTACCAGTAGGTGCCGTTCTGACGGACCTTGAACTGGTATTCATACATGCCATCGGGGGCGATGCCATGGAAGCTCAGGCCTGGAACACCATCCATGTTCGCCGGCAGGATGATGCCGTGCCAATGGATGGACGTGTCTTGCTTCAAGCGGTTGCGAACGCGGAGCGTGACAGTGTCACCTTCTCGCCAGCGAAGAATGGGCCCGGGCAGCGAACCGTTGATCGCCATGGCGGTACGGGCGGCGCCGGTGACGTTGACCGGTAGCTCACCGATGTAGAGATCGAAATCGGTGCCTGTCAGCACGTTGGACTGGCCAGGGCTGGTCACGGCCCAGACCGGTGTGCGCATGCCTAGTCCACCCAGTAGTCCAGTAGCGGCCAGGCCTTTGACGAAGGCTCGTCTCGTGGTTTTGCTGTGCATGCCGTCGTGTCCAGTCAGGTGATTCGCTGATATCCAGGCTGCTCGACGTCGCAGCCTTCGGTTTCACAGGCCAGAGGCGATCATCGTCACGAGCGCTTCGAGCAAGCTCATCCGTTGTTCCGCAGCGGGTCACTGTCTTGGCTACGTTAGCGAGCTTGCGCTTTCAGGAAGCTGAGCCCGGCATTACAGATCTGTCAGGTTCGCGTGACGGTTCAACCCGGTCTGGACGCACCTGTCATGCAGGCTGAGGCGCAATGACAGGACTCAGCGATCGAGTAGGAGATGGGGCTTGCATGGCTGGATGGCCTATAGGCTGGAATTCTTCTCTTGCGCCATGAATACGGTGCGCGGGCGGATCACGAGGCTCAGGGAACGCCTGCAGACGCCTCGTGTGCAGGCCGACATACCGGGTCACTACAAGATCAAGCTGAAGGCTTTCGGCCACCGCCTGGTCTATCGCGTCGAGGATGAGCGGGTGGTGGTGTCGATGGGCAAAGGCGAGCGAGGCGAGGTCTCCAGTTTCTCGGGGGAAAGCTGTAAACCTTATTCAGGACGGGACAGGACAAATTAAAAAGCCGGCTTGTGGCCGGCTTCTCGGGGACGGTCTTGGCTAATTTTTGGTAAGCCGCAACCGCCTTAATCGGTATGGCCATCGAGGCCTGGAAAGATGGCGGACGGCTGTGTGAGGCGTCGCCAGGCCCTCTGGAGCGCGGCCTTTGGCCGGTCGGGGCAAAATGTGCCGCGTAGCATACTAGGGCTGGTGCAGGTTGCCCAGCAAAAAATGGCGTAAGGTGTTTCAGACAGGGCGCTGCTGGCTGAAGCACGACCAGTGGAACACCCAGCCGAGGATCACCATACCCTGTGCCTGACGTTGGGACGGTGTGTAGCGCTCCAGCGTGTGATTGTGCAGGTACAGGGTGTCGTGGTGGCCGAGGCTCAGGCGGTGGACCCGCAGTTTGCCGTTGTGCAGCAGGGCATAGGTTTCGCCATCGATGACCTGGGTCAGGCTGCGGTCGATGGCCAGGATGGCGTCCGAGGGGATGACGGGAGCCATGCTCGCGGAGGGTATGGCCAGGCCGATGACATTCTTGCGGGCGATGCCCAGGGCCTTGAGCGTCTGCGCAGGCAGGCGCAGGTGGCGTTTGCCCAGCGGTTCGAGGCGGCCGTCGCGCAGGGCATGCAGCGGGATGCGCAGTTGGCGCCCTTCCCGGAGGGACGAGAGAGGTGGGGCGTCGACCGGCGCCGGGCAGCGCAGTGGCTGGCGCAGGAGGGGGCTGGGGTGCTTGGCGCCTTCGCCGCTGCGTAGCCAGCGGCGCTGCACGCAGAACAGGTCGGCGATCTCTTCGAGGCGCGCCAGCGGTACCCCGCGCTTGAACCAATTGTTGACGTGCTGGGGCGTGACGCCACGCTGGGCGGCGAAATCGGAAGGGGTCAGGCCGCATTCCTGGAGCAGGGCCTTGAGACGGTCACCGGAGGTATTCATGGAGCCGAGTCTAGCGAGCGGCTGCCGGCGGGGAAATGAACCCGTGGTTGAGGCGTTACGTACGAAAACGGGGGGATTGTAGGAGTGCGCCTAGGACTGCGTAGGAGTTTTTACTGCTCGCGTCGAAAACCCAAGGCCCACAAAAAAGCCCTGCCGAGGCAGGGCCTTGCGAGCCGGCGGTCAGCCCTTGTAGGCAGCGACCGACTTGGTGATTTCGGCGCGGGCGGCATCGGCGCCTTCCCAGCCCTTGACCTTGACCCACTTGCCTTTCTCGAGATCCTTGTAGTTCTCGAAGAAGTGCTTGATCTGCTCCAGCAGCAGGGCGGGCAGGTCGGTGTATTCCTTGACGTCGACGTACAGCTGGCTCAGCTTGTCGTGCGGAACGGCCAGGACCTTGGCGTCGCCACCGCTTTCGTCGTCCATGTGCAGGACGCCGACCGGGCGGGCGCGGATGACCGAACCCGGGGCGACCGGGTAGGGGGTCACGACCAGCACGTCCAGCGGGTCGCCGTCGTCAGCCAGGGTGTTGGGGATGTAACCATAGTTGGCCGGGTAGAACATCGGGGTGGCCATGAAGCGGTCGACGAACAGGGCGTCGCTGTCCTTGTCGATCTCGTACTTGATCGGCGCGTGGTTGGCCGGGATCTCGATGGCGACGTAGATGTCGTTCGGCAGGTCTTTGCCAGCCGGAATCTTGCTGTAGCTCATTGGGCAGTGCCCCCATGTTTGACCAAAAAAGTGGCGGCGATTATAGGCACATTCCGACAGGGCATGCCACGCCCGGCCGGATGTGCGGGGGCCTCAGGCGTGGGTTTCGCGGTAGTCCGGGTGTTCGGCCTGCAGCCTGGCCAGGCGCGCGAGCGGATCCTGGCGGTAGAACAGCGACAGTTGCCCGTACACCTGGGGGTAGGCCTGGTGCAGCAGGTCGGGCGCGCTGAAGAAGTACTCGCTGGTGACGGCGAAGAATTCCGCGGGGTTTTCCGCCGCGTAGGGGTCGATGGCCGTCTCGGCGTCCGGGTTGGCATCCAGCTGGCGGTTGAGGTCGTCGTAGGCCTGCTGCATGGCCGTGGCCCAGTCTGCCACGCGCATGCTGCCGTGCAGGGGCGGCAGGCCGTTGGCGTCGCCGTTGAGCATGTCGAGCTTGTGCGCCAACTCGTGGATCACCAGGTTGTAGGCCTCCCAGCCGCCGCTGGCCAGCACCCCGGGCCAGGCCAGGATCACCGGCCCCTGCTGCCAGGCCTCGCCGCTGTGCTCGGCGTCCCAGGTATGCTCGACGCCGCTGCTGTCGCGGTGGCGCTGGGGGCTCTTGAAGTCATCGGGGTAGAGGATGATCTCGTGGAAGCCCTGGTACCAGTCCAGGTCCCCCAGATGCAGCAGCGGCAACTGGGCCTGGGCGGCGAGGAACAGGCGCTGCTCGTCGTCCAGCTCCACGCCTGGCAGGGTGGTCAGGTGCTTGTCGTGCAGGAACAGGACGCAGGCCTCGCGCAGCCAGCGGTCTTCCTCGTCGCTGAGGCCGTCGAGCAGCGGCAGGCGTTCATGGACCACCTGCCACAGCTGCGGGTCGACCGGGTAACGGGCCAGGGTGCGTCGGCGGCGCCAGGCGCGAAGCGACCACATGGCGTGGATCAGTGGGCCTTGGCCGTGCGGCCCAGGCGCCCGCGCAGCAGGCCCAGGACCATCGGTACCAGCGACAGGAAGATGATGCCCAGGACCATCAGCGACAGGTGCTGCTTGATGAACGGTACGTTGCCGAAGAAGTAGCCCAGGGTCACCAGGCCCCCGACCCAGAGCAGCGAACCGGTCACGCTGAAGGCCAAAAAGCGTGGGTAGTGCATGTGGGCGATGCCGGCGACGAAGGGGGCGAAGGTGCGCAGGATCGGCAGGAAGCGTGCCATGGTCACGGTCTTGCCGCCGTGGCGTGCGTAGAAGTCGTGGGTGCGCTGCAGGTAGTCGCGGCGGAAGATCTTCGAGTTCGGGTCGCGGAACAGGCGCTCCCCAGCCGTGCGGCCGATCACGTAGTTTGTGCTGTCGCCCATGATCGCCGCCGCCATCAGCAGGCCAGAGAGCAGTACCGGGTCCATGCCGCCGCCAGCGGCCACGGCGCCAGCGATGAACAGCAGCGAATCACCCGGCAGGAAGGGCATCACCACCAGGCCGGTCTCGCAGAAGATCACCGTGAAGAGGATGGCGTAGATCCAGGGACCATAGTTGGTGACCAGCAGATCGAGATAGGCATCGAGATGCAGGATGAGGTCCAGCGGGTTGAATTCCATGTACAGCACCTGTGTTCTTGACCCGCAGCTACGGGCGCGCGATGACGGACAATGCCAAGGGCGTAGGTTTGTTTACCGGCGGGAGGTAAATTTTCACACATGACAGGAGGGGCATTATACGGCGATGCCAGGAATGTGCCCGGAGAGTTTGTAGCGGCGGATTACGGGGTTCAATGTCAGTCAGGCCCACTGGGGCTGCCTTGCAGCCCATCGCTGGCAAGCCAGCTCCCGCAGGGTTCGAGTCGATCACGCATGATGCGATTTGCAGGGCCGTGTGGGAGCGGCTTGCCGGCGATGGGGCGCGATGTGGCCCCAACTGCCCGTACCGCCTCAATCCTGGTTGATCGGCAGCACGTAGTTCTCGAACTCGGTGTCCTTGTGAAACCCCATCGACTCGTAGGTCTTCTTCGCCACCTCGTTGTCGCTGCTGGTGGATACGCGCATGCGCACGGCATTGGTTTCCTTGGCCATCTTCTTGGCTTCGCGCATCAGGTGGTCGGCGACCAGCATGCGGCGGGAGTCTTCGGCCACGTAGATGTCGTTGAGGATCCACACACGCTTGAGCGACAGCGACGAGAAGCTTGGGTAGAGCTGGCAGAACCCCAGCAGGCGGCCCTCTTCGTCATCCGGCAGGGCCAGGTAGATCACCGACTCACCACGCTTGAGGCGCTTTTCCAGGAAACTGCGCGAGCTGTCGGGGTAGGGCAGTTGCCCGTAGAACTCGCGATATTTCACGAACAACGGGGTCAGCAGGTCGAGGTGTTCCAGGGTTGCCTTGATGATGCGCATGTGCGGCCCTCAGAGTCCATGTGGGGAAACAGCGGATTGCCAGCCGCTTCAGATGCTGCCCAAAGCAGCCGGGAAGCGCAATCCGCCCGGCGTGACATGTTTTTTACTCTTCTCCAAGCAGGAAGTTGCCGCTTTTACCTGTGGCGCTTTCAGTCTCGAGGCTGTGCACCTCGGCCTCGTCCTTCAGGTTCACCCCCGACAACTGCCGGCGGCAGGCCTCGCGCATCAGGTACAGCAGGCGGTGGGCGGCCATGCCGTAGCTCAGCCCCTCCAGGCGTACATTGGAAATGCAGTTGCGATAGGCGTCGGTCAGGCCGACCTTGGGCGCGTAGGTGAAATACAGCCCCAGGCTGTCGGGCGAGCTCAGGCCGGGGCGTTCGCCGATCAGCATCACCGTCATGCGTGCGCCGAGCAACTCGCCGACTTCATCGCCCACCGCCACGCGGCCCTGTTCCACCAGCACCACCGGGGCGCTGGTCCAGCCGTCGGCGGCGGCCTGCTCCTCGAAGCGGGCGAGGAAGGGCAGGGTATGGCGATGCACGGCCAGGGCCGAGAGGCCGTCGGCGACCACGATCGCCAGGTCGACCCCACCAGGGTGGGCCTGGGCATGCTCGCGCAGGCGCTGGGCCGAGTCTTCGTTCAGGCGCCGGCCCAGGTCGGGGCGCTGCAGGTACTGGTGACGGTCGCTGGCGGCGCTGTGCAGCAGCAGGCTGTCGCGACCCCGGTCGGCGAGCTGGCTGCGCAGGCCAGCATGGTCGAAGGGCAGGTGCACGGCATCGCGGGCCTGGGCATGGGCGAACTGGAAGTCCAGCTGGGCGCCAGTCGGCAGGCTGATACCGGTACGGCCCAGGGCGATGCGCGCCGGGGTCAGGTTGCGCAGGGCCAGCCAGGGGTTGTCATGGGCGGGTGTGCGTGGGTCCATGGTCACTCCCTATGCAAGCTGTGCCAGGGCCTGGCGGAACGCCGGCGGCAGGTTGTCGCCAAAGCGTATCCGGCCATCGGCCTGGGTGAAGATGCCGGTACGTTCCAGCCAGGCCTCGAACTCCGGGCCAGGCTTAAGGCCCAGGGTCTGGCGCGCGTAGAGCGCGTCGTGGAACGAGGTGGTCTGGTAGTTGAGCATGATGTCGTCGGAGCCGGGGATGCCCATGATGAAGTTGATCCCGGCCACGCCCAGCAGGGTCAGCAGGGTATCCATGTCGTCCTGGTCGGCTTCGGCATGGTTGGTGTAGCAGATGTCGCAGCCCATGGGGACGCCGAGCAGCTTGCCGCAGAAGTGATCCTCCAGGCCCGCGCGGATGATCTGCTTGCCGTTGTACAGGTATTCCGGGCCGATGAAGCCGACCACGGTGTTGACCAGGAACGGTTTGAAGTGCCGGGCCACGGCGTAGGCGCGGGTTTCGCAGGTCTGCTGGTCGACGCCGTGGTGGGCGTTGGCCGACAGGGCGCTGCCCTGGCCGGTCTCGAAGTACATCAGGTTCTGCCCCACGGTACCGCGCTTGAGGGACAGCCCGGCCTCGTAGCCTTCCTGGAGCACGTTGAGGTTGATGCCGAAGCCCGCGTTGGCGGCCTCGGTGCCGGCGATGGACTGGAACACCAGGTCCAGCGGCACACCCCGGTTGATCGCCTCGATCGAGGTGGTGACGTGGGTCAGTACGCAGGCCTGGGTGGGGATCTGGTAGCGCTGGATGATGGCGTCGAGCATCTCCAGCAGGGCGCAGATCGAGGCGATGCTGTCGGTGGCCGGGTTGATGCCGATCATGGCATCGCCGTTGCCGTACAGCAGGCCGTCGAGGATGCTGGCGGCGATACCGGCGGGCTCGTCGGTCGGGTGGTTGGGCTGCAGGCGGGTCGACAGCCGCCCACGCAGGCCCATGGTGCCGCGAAAGCGCGTGACCACACGGATCTTCTGCGCCACCAGGACCAGGTCCTGGACGCGCATGATCTTCGACACCGCGGCGGCCATCTCTGGCGTCAGGCCTGGGGCCAGGGCGCGCAGGCTGTCCTCGTCGGCCGCCTCGCTCAGCAGCCAGTCGCGCAGCCCACCGACCGTCAGTTGGCTGACCGGGGCGAAGGCCTCGGCGTCGTGGCTGTCGATGATCAGCCGGGTGACTTCATCGTCTTCGTAGGGGATCAGCGCCTCGTTGAGGAAGTGCTTGAGCGGGATGTCGGCCAGTGCCATCTGCGCGGCGACCCGCTCGCCGTCGTTGCTGGCCGCGACACCGGCCAGGTAGTCGCCCGAGCGTGCCGGGCTGGCCTTGGCCATGACTTCCTTGAGGCTGTCGAAGCGGTAGACCTGGTTGCCCACCGTGTGTACGAAACTTGCCATACAGAATCTCCAGGGCGCCGCGGGGCTGGCCCGCGGCGTAAGACGGCGATCAGTGCAGGGCCTCTTCGGCTTTCTGGATCGCGGCGAATTCCTCTTCCGGTGTCCCGGCCACCAGGTGGTGGCGGCTGTAGAAGGCGAAGTAGGCAATTAATACTCCATAGATCACCGCGGCGCCAATCACCACCCGAGGGTCGACCAGGAAGCCCGCGACCACCGCCAGGCAGGCCAGCACCAGGGCCAGGCCCGAGGTGAAGATGCCGCCTGGGGTGCGGTACGGACGCTCCATCCGGGGGCGACGGATGCGCAGGGTGATGTGCGCGGCCATCATCAGCACGTAGGACAGCGTGGCACCGAACACCGCCACCAGGATCAGCAGGTCGCCCTGGCCGGTCAGGGACAGGCAGAAACCGATGATCCCCGGGATGACGAGGGCCAGCACTGGCGCCTTGCTCTTGTTGGTCTCCGAGAGTTTGCGCGGCAGGTAGCCTGCGCGGGAAAGGGCGAAGATCTGCCGCGAATAGGCGTAGATGATCGAGAAAAAACTAGCGATCAGGCCAGCCAGGCCGACCAGGTTGACGAAGCCGCCCATCCAGGTGGAACCACCGTAGGCCTTGGCCAGCGCCTCGACCAGCGGGTTGCCGGAGGCTTTCAGGGCCTCGGAACCGGCACCGCCAGGCCCGACCACCAGGATCAGCAGGGCGAAGGCCAGCAGCACCAGCATGGCGCCGATCAGGCCGCGTGGCAGGTCGCGCCGTGGGTTCTTGGTTTCCTCGGCGGCCAGTGGCACGCCTTCGACGGCGAGGAAGAACCAGATCGCGTAGGGGATCGCCGCCCAGATGCCGACATAGCCGAAGGGCAGGAAGGCGCTGGCGCCAGCGGCGTCGGTCTGGGCGATGTCGAACAGGTTGGCTGCATCGAAATGGGGCACCATGCCCACCAGGAACACGGCCAGGGCGATCGCGGCGACGGCGGTGATGATGAACATCAGCTTGAGCGCTTCACCGACACCGAAGATATGGATGCCGATGAAGACGATATAGAACGCCAGGTAGACCATCCAGCCGCCGATGCCGAACAGCGACTGGCAGTAGGCGCCGATGAACGTGGCGATGGCGGCCGGGGCGATGGCGTACTCGATGAGGATCGCGGTACCGGTCAAAAAGCCGCCCCAGGGCCCGAAGGCGCTGCGGGCGAAACCGTAGCCGCCGCCGGCGGTGGGGATCATCGACGACAGTTCGGCCAGGGAAAAGCACATGCACAGGTACATGGTGGCCATCAGCAAGGTGGCGAGGAACATGCCGCCCCAGCCGCCCTGAGCCAGGCCGAAGTTCCAGCCGGCATAGTCGCCGGAAATCACGTAGGCCACGCCCAGGCCCACCAGCAGGATCCAGCCCGCCGCGCCTTTTTTCAGCTGGCGGTGCTGGAAATAGTCCGCATCGACTTTTTCGAAATCGACGGAAGCGCTCACCGGCGTGCCGGTGGCGGAATGATCGCTTGGCATAGTGTTCACCTGTTGTTTTTCTTGATGGCCGGAGGGACTTCCAGCCCATGGTGATTGGTCGTGCAGGAAGCGGGCCATTCAGCTGCGAACTGCGAGCCGCAAGCTTCAAGCTGCAAGCTTCAAGAAAAAGCAGGCCTGTGCACGGTCCGCTTTTTCTTGTCGTTTGCAGCTCGAGGCTGTTCGTTAGAAGAAGCCCAGCGGGTTGATGTCGTAGCTCACCAGCAGGTTCTTGGTCTGCTGGTAATGGTCGAGCATCATCTTGTGGGTTTCGCGGCCGACACCGGACTTCTTGTAGCCCCCGAACGCGGCATGCGCCGGGTACAGGTGGTAGCAGTTGGTCCATACGCGACCAGCCTTGATGCCACGGCCCATGCGGTAGGCGCGGTTGATGTCGCGGGTCCAGACGCCGGCGCCAAGGCCGAACTCGGTGTCGTTGGCGATCGCCAGGGCCTCGGCTTCATCCTTGAAGGTGGTGACACTGACCACCGGGCCGAAGATCTCTTCCTGGAACACGCGCATGCGGTTGTTGCCCTTGAGCAGGGTCGGCTGGATGTAGTAGCCGGTGGCCAGGCTGCCTTCGAGTTTTTCCACCTTGCCGCCGGTCAGCAACTCGGCGCCTTCCTTCTCGGCGATCTCCAGGTAGGAGAGGATCTTCTCGAACTGCTGCTGGGACGCCTGGGCACCTACCATGGTCTCGGTGTCCAGCGGGTCGCCACGCTTGATCTGCTGGACCTTCTTCATCACCGCTTCCATGAACTGCGGGTATATCGACTCCTGCACCAGCGCTCGCGACGGGCAGGTGCACACCTCGCCCTGGTTGAAGAAGGCCAGCACCATGCCCTCGGCGGCCTTCTCGATGAAGCTCGGCTCGGCCTGCATGATGTCTTCGAAGTAGATGTTCGGCGACTTGCCGCCCAGCTCCACGGTGGACGGGATGATGTTCTCGGCGGCGCACTTCATGATGTGCGAGCCGACCGGGGTGGAGCCGGTGAAGGCGATCTTGGCGATGCGCTTGCTGGTGGCCAGGGCTTCACCGGCCTCGCGGCCATAGCCTTGCACCACGTTGAGCACGCCCTTGGGCAGCAGGTCGCCGATCAGCTCGAGCAGCACGGTAATGCCCAGTGGGGTCTGTTCGGCCGGCTTGAGCACCACGCAGTTGCCCGCGGCCAGGGCCGGCGCCAGCTTCCAGGCGGCCATCAGCAGTGGGAAGTTCCACGGGATGATCTGCCCGACCACGCCCAGTGGTTCGTGGATGTGATAGGCCACGGTGCTTTCGTTGATCTCGGCGGCGCCGCCTTCCTGGGCGCGGATGCAGCCGGCGAAGTAGCGGAAATGATCGACCGCCAGGGGGATGTCGGCGTTGAGGGTCTCGCGAATCGGCTTGCCGTTGTCCCAGGTCTCGGTGATGGCCAGGACTTCCAGGTTCTGCTCGATGCGGTCGGCGATCCTCAGCAGGACGTTCGAGCGTTCTTGCACCGAGGTGCGGCCCCAGGCGTCGGCGGCGGCATGGGCGGCGTCCAGCGCCTTGTCGATGTCCTCGGCGGTGGAGCGGGGGAATTCGGCGATCGGCTGGCCGTTCACCGGCGAGGTGTTGGTGAAGTACTCACCCTTGACCGGAGGAACGAACTCACCACCGATGTAGTTACCGTAGCGGCTCTTGAAGGAAATCTTCGCGCCTTCGGTACCGGGATGTGCGTAACGCATGGTGTGTCTCCTGGCTATTGTGTTTGTGATGGAGTTGAAAAGCGTAGAGCAAAGGTCGGGCCAGCGCTCAGAGCCCTTTTATAATCAATGAGTTATGCGAAATTGGTGATGAGACTGACAGACCGTTGTACCTACCCTGGTACGCTCGCCGTGACACTTTGTACCGTTTCCGACACAGCGCATGACTCAGCGGTCAGTGCGCCATTGCAAAGCCTTCCCAGGTAGAGGATGCTGGCAGGACGCTCTATCTGCGGAGAACAACAACTAATGCAGAGCAACCCTTTCAGCCGCCATGCCCACCAGGTGCTCACGGTCGCCCGCGGCCAGGCCAGCGGGCCGGGCAGCGACCCATCGATCGCCCGCTCCTGGCTGCGCTGCCTGGAGGACTATCACCTCGACCCAGCCTTGGCCCAGGCCCCCGTGGTGCTGGAACACGGCCGCCTGCTGGAGAGCCGCGAGCGCCTGCGCCAGGTGCTGCAGATCGCCGACAGCGAGATGAACAGCCTGCACCAGCAGCTTTCCGGCTCTGGCCATGCGGTACTGCTGACCGATGCCCGCGGGGTGATCCTCAACTGTGTCACCGCGCCCACCGAGCGGCGCATCTTCGAGCGTGCCGGGCTGTGGCTGGGCGCCGATTGGAGCGAGGCCCGCGAGGGCACCAATGGCATCGGCACCTGCCTGGTCGAGCGCCAGGCCCTGACCATCCACCAGGACGAGCATTTTCGCGGCCGCCACACCGGCCTGACCTGCTCGGCGAGCCCGGTGTTCGACCCCCACGGCGAGCTGCTGGCGGTGCTCGATGTTTCCTCGGCGCGGCCAGACGTGTCGCGCCAGAGCCAGTTCCATACCATGGCCCTGGTCAACCTCTCGGCGAAGATGATCGAAGGCTGCTATTTCCTGCGCCATTTCGAACACCAGTGGCTGTTGCGCTTTCACCTGCAGGCCGAATCGGTCGGGTTGTTCAGCGAGGGTTTGCTGGCGTTCGACGGCGACGGGCGGATCTGCGCGGTCAACCAGGGCGCCCTGAACCTGCTGGGCACCATCCGTGGCGGTGTGCTGGGCAAGCCGGTGGACATGTTCTTCGCCTGCAGCCACGACGAACTGTTCAGCCGCGCCACGCCCCAGGGCTGCGCGGCCTGGCCATTGCACACCCGCGATGGCCGGCGGGTATTCGCCAGCCTGCGCGGCCAGGCGCACACGCCGGCGTGGTCGGTACCGCCTGCCGCGCCGTTGGCCAAGGCTGTGCCGCAGCCCGCCCTGTGCTTGCTCGACCCGGCCCTGCAGAACGATTTCCGCCGTGCCGTGCGGGTCTTCGAGCGAGACGTGCCGCTGCTGCTGCGTGGCGAGACCGGCTGTGGCAAGGAGGCGTTCGCCCAGGCGGTGCACCAGGCCAGTGATCGCCGGGACAAGGCCTTCGTGGCGATCAACTGTGCCTCGATCCCCGAGAGCCTGATCGAGAGCGAGCTGTTCGGCTATCGCGGCGGCAGTTTCACCGGGGCACGCAAGGAGGGCATGCGCGGTAAGCTGCTCCAGGCCGATGGCGGCACGCTGCTGCTGGACGAGATCGGCGACATGCCCCTGGCCTTGCAGACCCGCCTGCTGCGGGTGCTGGAGGAGCGCCGGGTGGTGCCCATCGGCGGTGAGCCGCAAGCGGTGGATGTACGGATCATCAGTGCCACCCACCGCGACCTGCTGGAGCGGGTGGAGCAGGGGAGTTTCCGCGAAGACCTGTATTACCGCCTCAATGGCCTGGAGGTGGCGCTCCCGGCCTTGCGCGAGCGCAGCGACAAGGCGCAGTTGCTGGACTTTCTCCTGGCGCAGGAGGCAGACGGGCTGCCTATCGGGATCGCGCCGGCCGCGCGCCAGGCCCTGCTGGACTTCGCCTGGCCGGGGAACGTGCGACAGATGCGCAATGTGCTGCGCACCCTGGTGGCGTTGTGCGAAGACCATCGCATCGAGCATGCCGACCTGCCGCCGATCGTGAAACACGACGCTACGCCCGTGGCAGCGGGCTTGCCCGCGAACGAGGGCGAGCCCCTTGTCATGGCTGGCCAGCCCCACGGTGGCCCAGTAACCCTCGAGGACGTCGAGCGGGACGCGCTGCTGGCCGTGCTCGAGGCAAAACGCTGGCACATGACCCACGTCGCCGAACACCTGGGCATCAGCCGCAATACCTTGTATCGGAAACTGCGCAAGCACGGCATCGCCAGGGCCGGGTAAGCGAAACAGCGGGTGCGATTTCCCTCGCCCTGGGCTACCCTGCCTCGATGTTTTGCGAGGTCGACCATGCACATTCACATTCTCGGTATTTGCGGCACTTTCATGGGTTCGCTGGCGGTGCTGGCCAAGGAGCTGGGCCATCGGGTCACTGGCTCCGACGCCAACGTCTATCCGCCGATGAGCACGCAACTGCAGGCCCAGGGCATCGAACTGACCCAAGGCTATGACCCGGCCCAACTGCAGCCGGCGCCGGACCTGGTGGTGATCGGCAACGCCATGTCGCGGGGCAACCCGGCCGTGGAATACGTGCTGAACAAGGGCCTGCCCTATGTCTCCGGCCCCCAGTGGCTGGCCGATCACGTGCTGCAGGGGCGCTGGGTGCTGGCCGTGGCCGGCACCCATGGCAAGACCACCACCAGCAGCATGCTGGCCTGGGTCCTGGAGCATGCCGGCATGAGCCCGGGCTTTTTGATCGGCGGCGTGCCGCAGAACTTCTCGGTGTCGGCGCGCCTGGGCGAGACACCGTTCTTCGTGGTCGAGGCAGACGAATACGACAGTGCTTTCTTCGACAAGCGCTCGAAGTTCGTGCATTACCATCCACGCACCGCGATCCTCAACAACCTTGAGTTCGATCATGCGGACATCTTCCCTGACCTGGCGTCCATCGAGCGGCAGTTCCACCACTTGGTACGGACGATTCCCAGCGAGGGCCTGGTCATCCACCCGACCACCGAACCGGCTCTGAAACGGGTGATCGGCATGGGCTGCTGGACCCCGGTGCAGACCACCGGCGAGGGCGGCCAGTGGCAGGCGCGCTTGCTCAGCGCCGATGGCTCGCGCTTCGAGGTGCTGTTCGAAGGCGAGGCCCAGGGCGTGGTCGAGTGGGAACTGACCGGCCAGCACAACGTGGCCAATGCCCTGGCCACCCTGGCCGCCGCCCGCCACGTGGGCGTGGCGCCGGCCATGGGCATCGAGGGGTTGAGTGCGTTCAAGAGCGTCAAGCGGCGTATGGAGAAGGTGGCCGAGGTCCAGGGCGTGACCATCTACGACGATTTCGCCCATCATCCGACCGCCATCGCCACCACCCTCGACGGCCTGCGCAAGCGTGTCGGCGAAGCGCCGGTGATCGCCGTGATCGAGCCGCGTTCCAACTCCATGAAGCTTGGTGCCCACCGCGAAGGGCTGCCAGAAAGCGTCGAGGCGGCCGACCAGGTGATCTGGTACGCCCCGCCCAACCTGGGCTGGGACCTGGCCAGCACTGCCGCCCAGTGCAAGGTGCCGGCGGTGGTGGCCGACAGCCTCGAGGCGATCATCGAGCGCATCAAGGGCCAGGCCCGCCCAGGCACCCATGTGGTGATCATGAGCAACGGCGGTTTTGGCGGCCTGCACGGCAAGCTGGCCGAGGCCCTGGCATGAGTGGGCCGGAGCGCATCACCCTGGCCATGACCGGTGCCTCGGGGGCGCAGTATGGGCTGCGCCTGCTCGACTGCCTGGTGCGCGAGGACCGTGAGGTGCATTTCCTCGTCTCCAAGGCTGCGCAACTGGTGATGTCCACCGAGACTGATGTATTGCTGCCGGCCAAGCCCCAGGCGATGCAGGCGTTCCTGACCGAATACACCGGTGCCGCCGACGGGCAGATCCGTGTCTATGGCAAGGAGGACTGGATGTCGCCCGTGGCTTCAGGGTCTGGCGCGCCGGCGGCCATGGTGGTGGTGCCGTGTTCCACCGGGACCTTGTCGGCCATCGCCACGGGGGCCTGCAACAACCTGATCGAACGGGCGGCCGACGTCACCTTGAAAGAGCGTCGGCAGTTGATCCTGGTTCCGCGCGAGGCGCCGTTGTCGACCATTCACCTGGAGAACATGCTCAAGCTGTCGCAGATGGGCGCGGTGATCCTGCCGGCGGCGCCGGGCTTCTATCACCAGCCGCAGACCATCGACGACCTGGTCGATTTCGTCGTGGCGCGCATCCTCAACCTGTTGAACATCCCCCAGGACATGCTGCCGCGCTGGGGTGAGCACCACCTCGGGATCGACGATTGAGGCGGGCGCTGGCAGGGCTGCTGGTGCTGGCCCTGCTCGGTGGCTGCGCGACCGTGCGCACGCTGGATGCCAACAAGCCGGGAACGCCGGTGGTGTATGCCGGGACGCGGCTGGACCTGTATGCACTCAAGGGTGGGTGTTGCCCCGAGGACCGCTTCGGGGCGCAGGCACCGGCGTATCCTGGGTGGGATCTGCCGGGGAGCCTGTTGCTCGACACCTTGTTGTTGCCATTGTCGTTGCTGACGGCGTTGGGGATTGGCTTTCAGGCTACTGGCGGGCTTTGAGCCCATCAGCCAAGTGTTGCAGCTGTCACTTGGGGCCGCTTCGCGCCCTATCGCTGGCAAGCTGCTCCCATAGAGACTGCGCCGCTCCTGAGGTCGGCGCAGAACCTTGTGGGACTTCAGTTTACTGGCGATGGGCTGCAAAGCGGCCCCAATACGTGTAACTGACTTATTTCCTGCCCAGCTTGCGCAACTCATCCGACTCGACGATGCGCACCCCGTCTTCTTCCTCCAGCGCCAGGCGCCACAGCGCTCGGGCCAGGGTGCAGGCCTCGATCCCCCGGTACTTGCCCGGTATCAATCGCGACAGCGGTGCGGCCAGGCGTTCGCCCAGCCGTGGCTCCAGGCGCTCGCCCAGCAACAGCGAGGGCCGGACGATGGTCAGTTGTGGCCAATCCTGGGCCTTGAGCGCTTCTTCCATCTCGCCCTTGACCCGGTTATAGAAGATCGACGACTTGGGATCGGCACCGATGGCGCTGACCACCAGCAGATGGCGAGCCCCCAGTTCCCGCGCGCGCTTGCTGAAGGCCACCACCATGTCCAGGTCGACGGCGCGGAAGGCCGACTCGGAGCCGGCTTGCTTGAGCGTGGTGCCCAGGCAGCAGAAGGCGATGTCGACACGCCCGGCCAACTGTGGGAGAAACACGGCCGGGTCGCCCACGGGGTTTTCCAGGTGCGGGTGCTCGGCCAGTGGCCGGCGGGTAGGTGCCAGCACCCGGCTGATGGTGGGTTCGTTGAGCAGGCGGTCGAGCAGGTGTTCACCCGTCAGGCCCGTGGCTCCGGCAAGCAGGACATGCTGAGGCGTCAAGTACATGATGTCTCTCCCCTTTTACACACAGCTTAGTGGGTGCCCGGCGTTTTCGCCTGCCCACCCGCGGTTGGCTGTGCCTTGTTGCGCAAGGCTTCCTCGGCTTGCTGCTGGCGCAATCGCTGCCAGTGCGCAAGGACCGTTGGCGGCGCCCAGAGCTGCGGCTCCGAGGCTTCGAAGCCTTCCCTCCTTTCACGTTCGGCAACGCTGCGGCGGGCCAGTTCGAACGCCTGTTTCAGGTCGTCCGTCTGGTTCAGCGCCTCGGCGAACAGGGCGTCGCCGAAATAGGTGAAGTCGGCCTCTTCCGAGCAGCCGAAGGACACCCGGTCGGGGCGTGCCGCAGTCATGATCAGGGTCCGGTCGTCCTTGAGCGGGGCGATGTAGCCCCCTGAATAGCAGGCGGAGATGACGATTATCTTGTCGCGGTCCTTCAGTGGTGCCAGGGCGCCGGCCAGTTCGTCGGCGGAGAGGTCGGCCAGTTGCAGGCGCGGCTGGTCGAGCACCAACTGGTGATCCGGGCTGCCGTGGCTGGTCAGGTAGATGAACACCAGGTCTTCCGGGCCGCTGCGCTCGGCCAGGGTCTGGGCGGCGCGGGTGAGGTTCTCGCGGGTGGCCATGGGCCGGTCGCTCAGGTGGTCGCGGTGGTTGACCAGCGTCACCTGGCCGCGAGCCCCGAAGCGTACCCGGAGCATGTTGCTGACGTAGTCGGCCTCGCGCAGGAACACGCTCTGCTGCCCATCGCCGGCCACGACCAGGCTGTACAACTGGATCGGCGGGACCGAGCTCGGCACCTTGGCCAGGGCCTCCTGTAGCAGCCGGCCCTGGTTGAGCAGGGCCAGGTCGAGCGGGTCGGGCAGCAGCCTGCCCTTTTCGTCGCGCACGCGCACGCCGTTGATCCAGTAGCCGCTTTCGACCCGCCCACCCGGGAGGGTCAGGCGTCCACGGCCCTGGTAGGCGTCGTTGGCGAAACCGCCGATGTACTGGGTGCCGTCGGCCAGCAGCAGGTGGCCCTTGCCGGAAAAGCGCCAGTCACGGAAGTGGCCCTTGTAGCGGCTGCCGTCGCTGCCGAGCAATTCGCCCTCGCCATCGAGCGAGCCGTCCTTGAAGTTGCCGATCCACACATCGCCGTCGGCGTTCTCGTAGCGGCCCCGGCCTTCCAGGCGGTTGTCCTTGAACTCGCCGATGTACTGCTCGCCCTCGACGCTGTCGTAGGTGCCGCTGCCTTGCAGCAGGCCATCGACGAAACGGCCGCTGAACTGGTTGCCGCTGGCGTCGCTGCGCACGCCGGCGCCGTTGGGCTTGCCCTTGGCGAACAGGCCCTGGTAGCGGCTGCCGTCGGCCAGTTCCAGCTGGCCGGCGCCTTCGTACTGGTCGTCCTTGAACTGGCCGCGATAGGTCTGGTCGTTCTGCCGGAGGGTGCCTTCGCCATCGCGCCGGCCATGCTTGAAGGTGCCGGCATAATGGCTGCCGGGGGTGGTCAGGTCGCCCAGCCCATGGAACAGCCCCTCGGCGAACTGGCCCCGATAGACCTCGCCGTTGCTGCCGTGCCACTTGCCCTGGCCGTGCCACTGGCCATCCTTGAAGGTCCCGGCGTACCAGCTGCCATTGGGATAGTCGATGCGCCCTTCGCCCTGCAACAGGCCATCGATCACCTCGCCGCGGTAGCGGCCGCCATCGGGCAGGCGGGCATCCGGCGGCGACAGGGGTTCGCCGTCGCCGCAGGCGGCGAGCAGCAGTAACAGCGCGAGGGGCAGCAGTGGACGCATGGCGGGATCCAGGCAAAAGATCTGCCGAGTATGCCGCAGAACAGGTGGTTGGAGACAGGCAGTGAGCAATTAGGGCCGCTTCGCGCCCCTTTCGCGACGCGGCCCTCACATCACAACACCTCGCTCGACTGACCCACCACTAGACAAAGCAGAGCGACAGGGACTCGGCGATATAGGCCGGTTTCTCCTCGCTCTCGATCTCCAGGGTGGCGATGGCCTTGAGCAGCCATTGCCCCGGTTTCTTTTCGCTGGCATCGCTCAGCTCGACCTTGAGCCGCACCTTGCTGTCCACCTTCACCGGCTGGATGAAGCGCACGCTGTCCAGGCCGTAGTTGATCACCATCTTCAGGCCTTCGGGCAGTACCAGGATGTCCTCCATCAGCTTGGGGATCAGCGACAGGGTCAGGAAACCGTGGGCGATGGTGGTGCCGAACGGGGTTTGCGCCGCCTTCTCGGGATCGACATGGATGAACTGGAAATCGCCAGTGGCTTCGGCGAACAGGTCGATACGCTGCTGATCGATCGTCAGCCAGTCGGAACGTCCCAGTTCCTTGCCGACATACTGCGATAGCGCTGCAACGGGTACATAGGGCATCGCGACTCTCCAGGTTGTCTTGCTGTTCGAAAAGCTTGATCTGGTACGAAAGTGCAAGATCAGCACGGCGAACCGTTTCAGTCAAGCTGACCGCTTTTCGCTGTATATCGGCTTATAGGCGTGGTTTAGCGTGCTTATAATGGCGGCAACGCTCGAAGGAGATCCCTATGCTGTTGCGCGGTTTGACCTGGCTGGTGTTGTTTCAACTGCTGGGCACGGCGATCAATCATCTGCTGCTGCCGATCCTGCCAGGGCCGATCATCGGCCTGCTGCTGTTGCTGGTGTTCCTGATGCTGCGTGGCGAGGTCGGCAAGCCACTGAACGAGGCGTCCACCAGCCTGTTGCGCTACCTGCCGCTGCTGCTGGTGCCACCGGCGGTCGGTGTGATGGTCTACGCCAGGGACATCGCCGCGGACTTCTGGGCCATCGTCGGTGCCCTGGTGATCTCTTGCCTGGTGACCCTGGTCTTCGTCGGGGTGCTGATGCAAAGGCTCATGCAGCGCCATGGCAAGCGCAAGGAGCAGCCATGATGCTCGACTGGCAGGGCGCGCTCGATGCGGTCATCCACCATCCGCTGTTCGGCATCGGTATCACCCTGGGCGCCTACCAGGTGGTGCTGGCCGCCTACGAGAAGACCCGCTGGATCTTCCTGCAGCCGGTGCTGGTGTCGATGCTGCTGGTCATCGGTGTGTTGCTGGGCTGTGGCATCGACTACGCCGAATATCGCAAAAGCACCGAGATCCTCAACATCCTCCTGGGCCCCGCCACGGTGGCCCTGGCCGTGCCGCTCTACCTCAACCTGCGGCGGATCCGCCAACTGTTCTGGCCGACATTTACTACGCTGGTAGTCGGAGGTCTGTTCGCCACCGTGGCCTGCCTGTTGCTGGGTGCGTGGTTCGGTGCCGAACACATGATCCTGATGACCATGGCGCCGAAGTCGGTGACATCGCCGATCGCCATGCTGGTGGCCGAGCAGATCGGCGGGGTGGCGGCCCTGGCGGCGGTGTTCGTGCTGATCACCGGGGTGATCGGGGCGATCTTCGGGCCGGCGCTGCTGACTCGCTTCGGTGTGCTCAGCCCCGAGGCGCGCGGCATGTCGCTGGGCGTGACCGCCCATGCGGTGGGCACGTCGGTGGCCTTGCAGGAAAGTGACGAATGCGGCGCCTTCGCCGCGTTGGCGATGAGCCTGATGGGGGTGGCCACGGCGGTATTCCTGCCGTTGGCGGTCAGCCTGGTGGCTTGAGGAATCGAGATGATGCTACCGCTGTTTCCCCTCAATACCGTGTTGTTTCCCGGCTGCATGCTCGACCTGCAGATCTTCGAAGCGCGCTACCTGGACATGATCGGCCGCTGCATGAAGCAGGGCGGCGGCTTCGGCGTGGTGTGCATCCTCGAAGGCGAGCAGGTGGGCAAGGCGCCGCCAGCGGTGGCTTCGGTCGGTTGCGAAGCGTTGATCCGCGATTTCGAGCAGCAGGACAACGGCCTGCTGGGTATTCGCGTGGAAGGTGTGCGGCGTTTCCGGGTGGAGCGCACCGAAGTGCAAAAGGACCAGCTCGTGGTCGGCGAGGTGCACTGGCTGCCGGAGCTGGCGGACAGCGCCCTGGCCGAACAGGACCACGACCTGCTGGCGTTGCTCCAGGCCTTGGGTGAGCACCCCATGGTGGCGGCGCTGGACATGCCACGGCCAGTGGAGGGTAGGCAATCCCTGGCCAACCAGTTGGCCTACCTGTTGCCGTTCATGGAAGAGGACAAGCTCGACCTGCTGGCGATCGACTCGCCGCAGCAGCGACTGGAGGCGATCCAGACCCTGCTCGAGCGCATCCAGGGTGAATTGTTCGCCTGAGTGTTTTGCGTCGCACCTTTCGCGGGCAAGCCCGCTCCCACAGGTTCACCGCAGCCCTTGAAAGCGGCGCTGTACTTGTGGGAGCGGGCTTGCCCGCGAAAAGAGCGACGCTGACCTTCAGTACTGGTAGCGCAACAGTGCCTGGGGCAGGGCGTACAAGGCGAAGAACGCCATCAGGGCGATACAGGCCGGCAACACCAGCCACCACACCCGTGGCGGCAAGGCACCCAGCGGCTGGCGGTGCTGCACCAGGGTCAGGCTGAGTGCGCACACGCAGCAGGCCAGCAGCCCCCCGGCCAGGATGTCGGTGGGCCAGTGCGCACCCAGGTAGACCCGCGACAGGGCGATCGCCAAGGCCGGCAGGCTGCCCAGCAGCACCCAGGTCAGGCGCATGCGTGGCGGTTGGCCACGACCAGCCAGCAATGCCATCACCAGGAAGAACGCGAACGATGCCGAACTGTGCCCGCTGGGCATGCTGTAGCTGGTCAGCGGATCGCTCAGCACTTCTGGACGAGCCCGGGCGAACAGCCATTTCAGCGTGCCATTGGCGATCGCCGTGCCCATCAGCGCGCTGCCAGCGAGCAAGGCATGACGCCATTGCCGTGCTAGCAGCAGAAGGCCAGTGAGCAGGGCGCCAAGGAACAACTGGGTGCGGAAGTCGCCCAGCCGGGTGACCAGCACCACGGCGCTGTCGATGGCCTGGCTGCGATGCTCCTGGACCAGGGTCATCACGCCCTGGTCGAACTCGTGCAGGTGGGGCCAGCCGAGGAACAAGGCCACCAGGGCGATCAGGCTCAGGCCGGCGATCAGCCGGGTGCCATGGCGCTGGTCGCGCAGGCTGCTGCCCAGGCTCAGGCCGATCACCACGGCCAGGGTGCCGGCGATGATACCGGCATCCAGCCAGAACCCCTCCGGCAAGGGCAGACGCATGGCCGCTCCGGTGGCCCAGCCGGGCAGCAGGTAGGCCACCGACCAGCCGGCGCCGGCCACCAGGCTGACGGCGATGAAGCGCGGCAGCGGCATGTCGAACATGCCGGCGACCATCGGCAGCATCGGCCGCAGCGGGCCGATGAAACGCCCCACCAGCAGGCTGGCGATGCCATAGCGGTGGAAATAGGCTTCGGCGCTGCCGATCCACTCCGGATGATGGCGCAGCAATGGCAGGCGCCGGATGTTCTGGTGGAAATACTTGCCGAGCCCATACGACAAGGCGTCCCCCAACAGGCCGCCGAGCAGCCCCAGCAGCAGGGTTTCGCCCAGGCTGAAGCCGCCGCTGCCGGCGAGCATGGCGACAGCGAACAGCAGGACGGTACCCGGTACGATGATGCCGGCGATGGCCAGGCACTCCACGCAGGCGATCAGGAAAATTGCCAGGCCAAGCCACTGCGGGTTGGCGCTGAGCCAGCCGGTCAGGCTGTCGAGCCATTGGCCCATGGTGTCAGCTTCCTTGTTCGAGGATGAAGAAGTCGCGTCCTTCGACCTGGCCCCGGCGCAGCGGGTTGCGCGTGCAGAAGCGGGCGAACTCGGCATCCACGAAGCGGTAGGGCAGGTGTTCGTCGCGGCCGTGGGGGATGCCCAGGCGGGTGGTCTGGACCACGCGCGGTACCGGGATGCCGCAGTCCTCGACGTACAGGTGCTCGGGGTCGAAGCGCCTGGCGTCCCAGTTCGGCACCTTCAGGCCCATGGCCCGGCACAGCAGGGTCTGGCCGGCGCACAGGCGCTCGGCCGGGCGCAGGTTGCCACTGGCGTCGGGGTTGTTCAACTGCATCTGCGCCAGGCTGTTGGCATCGGAGATGGCGTCCACCCAGGGGTAGGCGGACTTGATCAGCACCGCGTTGCCCGGGCCTTGGGCGCTGAAGTTCAGCGAGTCGCCGCCACGGGCGTAGTACATGTAGATGTGGCCACCGTCGAGGAACAGGGCCTTGCGTTTTTCCGTATAGCCGAGCGAGGCGTGGCTGCCCTTGTCGGTCAGGTAGTAGGCTTCGGTCTCGATGATCCGCGCGGCCAGCCAGAGGTCGCCGTGGCGGTGGCGGATGACCTTGCCCAGCAGGGCCTTGGCCAGGGTCTGGGCGTCGCGGTCGAAGAAGCTGTCGGGCAGGGCACGGGCCGGGCAGGGGGCTGGATCTTGCATACTGTCGGTTCGTGGTGGTGAAGCTGGGGATGATAGCAACTATTGGCTGGCGCGCGGCTGAACCGATGGGGTCGCTTCGCGCCCCCAGCATTGGCCAAATCCTGCAGGGGGCCCGCGAAGGAGCGATTTCGATAAGGCCGGTTACATCTTTCCTGCCTGTTCCCGTCGGCCATTTTCTACCATCCGCCTCCCGCCGCTGGGCGTACCCGAGCGTGCCAGTTATAATCAGCCGATTTCCCCTTTGCCAAGACACCGAGCCCATGACTGAGTCCGTTCTTGACTACATGACCCGCCTGGGTCGCGCCGCCCGCGCTGCCTCGCGCGTGATCGGTCGTGCCAGTACCGCGCAGAAGAACCGTGCCCTGCAGGCCGCCGCCGAGGCGCTGGACGCCGCCCGCGCCGAGCTCGGCGCAGCCAACGAACTGGACCTGGCCGCCGGCCGCGCCAATGGCCTGGAACCCGCCCTGCTCGACCGCCTGGCGCTGACCCCGGCTCGCATCGACGGCATGATCACCGGTCTGCGCCAGGTGGCTGGCCTGCCAGACCCGGTCGGTGCCATCCGCGACATGAGCTACCGCCCGTCGGGCATCCAGGTCGGCAAGATGCGCGTACCGCTCGGGGTGATCGGGATCATCTACGAGTCGCGGCCGAACGTGACCATCGACGCGGCCAGCCTGTGCCTGAAGTCCGGCAACGCCACCATCCTGCGCGGCGGTTCCGAGGCCATCCACTCCAACCGCGCCATCGCCGCCTGCATCCAGCGCGGCCTGGCCGAAGCCGGCTTGCCGGCCGCGGTAGTCCAGGTGGTCGAGACCACCGACCGCGAGGCGGTGGGGGCGCTGATCAGCATGCCAGAGTTCGTCGACGTCATCGTCCCGCGCGGTGGCCGTGGCCTGATCGAGCGCATCAGCCGCGATGCCCGGGTGCCGGTGATCAAGCACCTGGATGGTATCTGCCACGTGTATGTCGACCAGCATGCCGACCTGGACAAGGCCTGGAGCGTGGCCTTCAACGCCAAGACCTACCGCTACGGCATCTGCGGCGCCATGGAG
Organism: Pseudomonas sp. HLMP; assembly: GCF_046365545.1. Lineage (NCBI taxonomy): Bacteria > Pseudomonadati > Pseudomonadota > Gammaproteobacteria > Pseudomonadales > Pseudomonadaceae > Pseudomonas > Pseudomonas sp. HLMP. The sequence continues at coordinate 625,128 of NZ_JBDLLR010000001.1, forward strand.
ACCCTGCTGGTCGATGCCAGCGTCGCCGAGGCCTTCCTCCCGGAAATGGCCCGTCGCTTCCAGGCGAAGGGCGTCGAGCTGCGCGGTTGCCCGCGCACCCAGGCGATCATCGAGGCCAAGCCTGCCAGCGAAGATGACTGGCACACCGAGTACCTGGCGGCGATCCTGTCGATCCGCGTGGTCGACGGCCTGGACCAGGCCATCGAGCACATCAACCACTACGGCTCGCACCACACCGATGCGATCATCACCGAGCACCAGGGCCAGGCCCGGCGCTTCATGGCCGAGGTCGACTCGGCGTCGGTGATGCTCAATGCGCCGACCTGCTTCGCCGACGGCTTCGAGTACGGCCTGGGCGCGGAAATCGGCATTTCCACCGACAAGCTGCACGCCCGTGGCCCGGTCGGCCTGGAAGGCCTGACCTGCGAGAAGTACCTGGTGATCGGCGACGGCCAATTGCGCGGCCAGGAGTCCTGCTGAGTTGAGCAAGGCCCAGGCAGTCCGGCGCATCGGCATTCTCGGTGGCACCTTCGACCCCGTGCACATCGGCCACCTGCGCAGCGCGCTGGAGGTGGCCGAGCTCATGGAACTGGACGAGCTGCGCCTGTTGCCCAACGCCCGGCCGCCACACCGCGACACTCCCCAGGTGCAGGCACAGGACCGCCTGGCCATGGTGCGCAGCGCGGTGCAGGGCGTCGGGCGGCTGAGCGTGGATGCCCGTGAGCTGGCCCGCGACAAGCCGTCGTACACCATCGATACGCTCGAGTCGATCCGCGCCGAACTGGACGCCGACGACCAGCTGTTCCTGGTGCTGGGCTGGGACGCGTTCTGCGGCCTGCCCGGCTGGCATCGCTGGGAGGAGCTGCTGCAACACTGTCACATCCTGGTGCTGCAACGCCCGGATGCCGATGTCGAACCCCCTGACGAGCTGCGCAACCTGCTGGCGGCGCGCTCGGAGAGCGATCCCACCGCCATGTCCGGCCCGGCGGGGCACATTTCGTTCGTCTGGCAGACGCCGCTCGCGGTGTCGGCCACACAGATCCGACAGCTGCTGGCCAGCGGCAAGTCGGTGCGGTTCCTGGTGCCGGACGCAGTACTGGCCTATATCGAGGCGCACGACCTTTACCGTGCGTCGCACTGACGGCGCCCAGGCGCCTCATTCAATGAGTTGAACGAGTTTCTTATGAGCAAGCAGAAAATCAACGGCGAAGAATTGGTCAACATGGCCAAATCGGCCCTGGAAGAAGTCAAGGCCCAGGACATCCAGGTCATCGACGTGCGCGACAAGCACAGCCTGACCGACTACATGATCATCGCCACCGGTACTTCCAACCGGCAGATCAACGCGATGGCCGAGAAGGTCCGCGAGATCGTCAAGCAGCAGGGCGTGCAGCCCCTGGGCGAGGAAGGCAAGGGCGACAGCGACTGGGTCCTGCTGGACCTCAACGACGTCATCGTGCACATGATGACCGCCGCTGCGCGCCAGTTCTACGACCTCGAGCGCCTGTGGCTGGGGGCCGAGCAGAGCCGCTCCGCCGATGGCAAGCACCACAGCCCGGAGAACACCCACAGCTACGCCGAAAACCTCAAGGACCGGGGCTGAGGTCGCGCCGTGCGCCTGCGCCTGATCGCGGTCGGCTCGCGCATGCCCCGCTGGGTCGAGGACGGTTGGCATGAGTATGCCAAGCGCCTGCCCCCGGAGCTGCCGCTCGAGCTGGTGGAAATCCCGCTGAACACCCGTGGCAAGAACGCCGACGTCGCCCGTCTGATCCGCCAGGAGGGCGAGGCCATGCTGGCCAAGGTGCAGCCGGGGGAGCGCATCGTCACCCTCGAGGTCCATGGCAAGCCCTGGAGCACCGAGCAACTGGCGAGCGAGCTGGACCGCTGGCGCCTGGATGCGCGCACGGTCAACCTCATGGTGGGCGGCCCCGAGGGCCTGGCGCCGGAAGTCTGCGCGCGCAGCGAACAACGCTGGTCGCTGTCGCCGCTGACCCTGCCGCATCCGCTGGTAAGGATACTGATCGGCGAACAGATCTACCGCGCCTGGACCGTGCTGTCCGGGCACCCCTACCACAAATGAGCCTCTAAGCCCGCCCGATGTCGCAGCCGATTCGTCTCAAGGACCACGAGAAAGACGCCCGTTTGGTGCGCAACCGCGTCGTGGTCGGTGCGGTGGCGATCATGCTGCTGGTGTGCGTGCTGATCGCGCGGCTGTATTACCTGCAGGTCATCCAGTACGACTACCACTCCACCCTGTCGGAGAACAACCGGGTGCACGTGCAGCCGATCCCGCCGACCCGCGGGCTGATCTTCGACCGCAACGGGGTGATCATCGCCGACAACCGTCCCAGCTTCAGCCTGACCATGACCCGCGAGCGCGCCGGTGACTGGCACCAGGTGCTGGACACGATCGTCGAGGTCCTGGAACTGACCCCCGACGACCGCGCCCTGTTCGAGAAACGCATGAAGCAGGGGCGCCGGCCGTTCGAGCCGGTACCGATCCTGTTCGAGCTGAACGAGGAGCAGATCGCCCGTATTGCGGTGAACCAGTTCCGCCTGCCGGGCGTGGACGTGGCCGCGCAACTGGTGCGCCATTACCCGCAGGGCGCGCATTTCGCCCACTCGGTCGGCTACGTCGGGCGGATCAACGAGAAGGAGCTCAAGGCCCTCGACCCGGTCAACTACAGCGGCACCCACCATATCGGCAAGACCGGCATCGAGCGCTTCTACGAAGACGAGCTGCACGGCCAGGTCGGCTACGAGGAGGTCGAGACCAATGCCCGCGGCCGGGTGTTGCGGGTGCTCAAGCGCACCGACCCGATCCCGGGCAAGGACATCGTCCTGAGCCTCGACATCAAGTTGCAGGAGGCTGCCGAGGCGGCCCTGGGCGGGCGTCGTGGGGCCGTGGTGGCCCTCGATCCGCGCACCGGCGAAGTGCTGGCGATGGTCAGCCAGCCGAGCTTCGACCCCAACCTGTTCGTCACCGGCATCAGCTTCAAGGCCTATGCCGAACTGCGTGACTCGATCGACCGGCCGCTGTTCAACCGTGTGTTGCGTGGCCTCTATCCGCCTGGCTCGACGATCAAACCGGCGGTGGCCATCGCCGGCCTGGACAGCGGCGTGGTCACCGCCAGCAGCCGGGTGTTCGACCCGGGCTACTACCAGTTGCCCAACTACGACCACAAGTACCGCAACTGGAACCGTAGCGGCGATGGCTGGGTCGACCTGGACACGGCGATCATGCGTTCCAACGATACCTACTTCTACGACCTGGCGCACAAGATGGGCATCGACCGCCTGTCCACCTACATGAACAAGTTCGGTATCGGTCGCCGGGTGTCGCTCGACATGTTCGAGGAGTCCTCCGGGCTGATGCCGTCCCGCGAGTGGAAGCGCGCGACCCGCCGCCAGGCCTGGTTCCCCGGCGAGACCCTGATCCTCGGCATCGGCCAGGGCTACATGCAGGCCACGCCCCTGCAACTGGCCCAGGCCACCGCGCTGATCGCCAACAAGGGCAAGTGGAACCGCCCGCACCTGGCCAAGACCATCGAAGGCAAGCCACCGGTGGACGAGAACCCGATGGAAGACATCGTCCTGCGCGACAAGTCCGACTGGGCCAAGGTCACCCACGGCATGGAGCAGGTGATGCACAACGCCCGTGGCACCGCGCGCAAAGCCGCGCTCGGTGCCCAGTATCGCATCGCCGGCAAGAGCGGCACCGCCCAGGTGGTGGCGATCAAGCAGGGCGAGAAATACGACCGCAACAAACTCCAGGAGCGTCACCGCGACCACGCTCTGTTCGTCGCCTTCGCCCCGGCCGAATCGCCGAAGATCGTGGTGGCGGTGATGGTCGAGAACGGCGAATCCGGCTCCGGCGTCGCCGCGCCAGTGGTCCGCCAGGTGATGGACGCCTGGCTGCTCGACGAGCACGGCCGGCTCAAGCCTGAATTCGCTCCCGCCACCGTCGCCCAGGAATCGGCCCCGTGAAGAACAATTTCGATCGCATGCTTTCCAGCGAGGACGTGATGCGTCGGCGCGCCAGCTTCCTGCAGCGCATCCACGTCGACGGCCCGCTGCTGGTCATCCTGCTGACCCTGGCGGCCGGCAGCCTGTTCGTCCTCTATTCGGCCAGCGGCAAGAACTGGGACCTGCTGATGAAGCAGGCCACGTCGTTCGGTATCGGCCTGGTGTCGATGTTCATCATCGCCCAGCTCGAGCCGCGCTTCATGGCGCGCTGGGTACCGCTGGCCTATGTGGGCGGGGTGCTGCTGTTGATCGTGGTGGACGTCATGGGCCACAACGCCATGGGGGCGACACGCTGGATCAATATCCCCGGGGTGATCCGCTTCCAGCCCTCGGAGTTCATGAAGATCATCATGCCGGCGACCCTCGCCTGGTACCTGTCCAAGCGCACCCTGCCACCCGACCTCAAGCACGTGGCGATCAGCCTGGTGCTGATCGGCGTGCCGTTCATCCTCATCGTCCGCCAGCCAGACCTGGGCACGGCGCTGCTGATCCTCGCCTCGGGCGCCTTCGTGCTGTTCATGGGCGGCCTGCGCTGGCGCTGGATCATCAGCGTGGTCACCGCCGCGGTGCCGGTGGCGGTGGCCATGTGGTTCTTCGTCATGCACGACTACCAAAAGCAGCGCGTGCTGACCTTCCTCGATCCGGAGAGCGACCCGCTGGGCACCGGCTGGAACATCATCCAGTCCAAGGCGGCGATCGGCTCCGGTGGCGTGTTCGGCAAGGGCTGGCTGCTGGGCACCCAGTCGCACCTGGACTTCCTCCCGGAGAGCCATACCGACTTCATCATCGCCGTGCTCGGCGAGGAGTTCGGCTTGATCGGCATCTGCCTGCTGCTGTTGATCTACCTGCTGCTGATCGGCCGTGGCCTGGTGATCACGGCCCAGGCCCAGACCTTGTTCGGCAAGCTGCTGGCGGGCAGCCTGACCATGACCTTCTTTGTATACGTGTTCGTCAATATCGGTATGGTCAGCGGCCTTCTGCCCGTGGTGGGCGTGCCGCTGCCCTTCATCAGCTATGGCGGAACTTCGTTGGTGACGCTGCTGTCAGCGTTTGGCGTTCTGATGTCGATTCACACGCACCGCAAGTGGATCGCACAGGTTTGAATAAGGTGAAGAATTTCATGCAAGCAGTGCGTGGCTGGGCTGCCCGTTGTGTGCCGTGGATCGGCGCGGTGGGCCTGTTCGGCGCTGTCCAGCAGGCCAATGCCGGCGACTACGAAGGCTCGCCCCAGGTGGCCGAGTTCGTCGGCGAGATGACCCGCGACTATGGCTTCGCCGGTGAACAGTTGATGGATCTGTTCCGCGAGGTGCGGCGCAAGCAGTCGATCCTCGACGCGATCTCGCGGCCGGCCGAGCGGGTCAAACCGTGGAAGGAATACCGGCCGATGTTCATCAGCGATGCGCGCATCGCCCGTGGTGTGGACTTCTGGCGCCAGCACGAGGCGACCCTGGCCCGTGCCGAGCAGGAGTATGGCGTGCCGGCCCAGGTGATCGTGGCGATCATCGGCGTGGAGACCTTCTTCGGCCGCAACACCGGCAACTTCCGGGTCATCGACGCCCTCTCGACCCTGGGCTTCGACTATCCGCCACGGGCCGACTTCTTCCGCAAGGAGCTGCGCGAGTACCTGTTGCTGGCGCGTGAGGAGCAGCTCGACCCGCTCACCCTCAAGGGCTCCTACGCTGGCGCCATGGGCCTGCCGCAGTTCATGCCGAGCAGTTTTCGCAGCTACGCCGTGGATTTCGACGGCGACGGCCACATCAACATCTGGAACAACCCGGACGATGCCATCGGCAGTGTCGCCAGCTATTTCAAGCGCCATGGTTGGGTGGCCGGGGAGCCGGTGGTCAGTCGCGCCATGGTGCGCGGCGAGCGGGTCGACGAAGGCTTGACCAGCGGTATCGAGCCGGTGAAGACGGTCGGGGAGTTGCGAGCCCTGGGCTGGTCGAGTCATGATGCGCTGCGCGATGATCTGCCGGTCACGGCCTTCAGGCTCGAGGGCGACAATGGTCCGGAATATTGGATGGGCATGAAGAACTTCTATGCGATCACGCGCTACAACCGCAGCGTGATGTACGCCATGGCGGTGCATCAGCTCTCGGAACAGCTGGTTCTTGCACGGGGCGTCAAATGATGCGCGTATTCTTTTCTTCCCATTCGCTCAAGCTGCTGACCTGCGTGGCCGTCGGTCTGGTCCTGGCCAGCTGCTCCTCCAGCCGGCCCACCCAGCAGAGCGGCAATGTGGTCCGCTCGCAGCCGGGCCTGGACATCAACCGTGCCCACAAGGACGGTGCGCCCTGGTGGGACGTGGACGTGTCGAAGATCCCCGACGCGACGCCGACCGTGCACACCGGCGCGTACAAGGCCAACCCGTACACCGTCCTGGGCAAGACCTACTACCCGATCCAGGATTCGCGCAACTACCGCGCCGAAGGCATCGCCTCCTGGTACGGCACCAAGTTCCACGGCCAGAACACCGCCAACGGCGAGGTCTACGATCTCTACGGCATGAGCGCGGCGCACAAGACCCTGCCGCTGCCGGCCTACGTGCGGGTGACCAACCTGGACAACCAGCGCAGTGTGATCCTGCGGGTCAACGACCGTGGCCCGTTCTATTCGGACCGCATCATCGACCTGTCCTACGCCGCGGCCAAGAAGCTCGGCTACGCCGAGAGCGGCACCGCCCGGGTACGTGTCGAAGGCATCGACCCGCAGCAGTGGTGGGCCGCGCGCGGCCGCCCGGCACCGTTGGTGCTCAAGGAGCCGCAGGTGGCCCAGGCCCAGGCGGTCCCGGCCAGCACCGGCAAGGTCGAGCAATGGACGCCGCCACCGCAGCAGCACGCCGCGGCGGTGGTGCCGGTGCAGGTCGGCGGCGGCAGCGTACCGAACAACAACGGTGGCATGTACCTGCAGGTAGGGGCGTTCGCCAACCCGGACGCCGCCGAGCTGCTGCGTGCCAAGCTCAGCACCATGGTCAGCGCGCCGGTATTCATCAGCTCCATCGTGCGCAACCAGCAGACCCTGCACCGGGTGCGCCTGGGGCCGATCAACAGCCAGGGCGAAGTCCAGCAGATGCAGGACAGCGTGCGCCTGGCCAATCTGGGCCAGGCCAAGCTGGTAACCGCGGACTAGCCGGGGCGCACAGCTTCAAGCCACAAGCGTCGAGCCGCAAGAAAAAGCAGCTTCCACACCGATCCGCTTTTCTCTTGCAGCTTGAAGCTCGCCGCTGAAGTAGGCTGTCGGTTTTGTCATGAATCGGCGGGCGCGGCCATGTACAATGGCCGTTTTTGCCGCTGGCCAGGGAACCCTTGCCCTTGGGGCATCAGACCATTAGCGATTTACGAGAGACGGATGAACATCACCAACCTTGCCAAACGACTTTGCCTGCCTGTACTGCTGATGATCACTCCCGCTGCCTTCGCGGCGGAGCAGATGATGCCGTCGCCGCCGCAGCTGGCTGCCAAGTCCTATGTACTCATGGATGCGTCCAGCGGCAGCGTGCTGGTCGAGAACAACGGTGACGAGCGCCTGCCGCCGGCCAGCCTGACCAAGCTGATGACCGCCTACATCGCCACCCTGGACATCCGTCGCGGCCAGATCGGCGAGAACGATCCGGTGACCGTCAGCGAAAACGCCTGGCGTACCGGCGGCTCGCGCATGTTCATCAAGGTCGGCAGCCAGGTCAGCGTCAGCGACCTGCTGCATGGCATCATCATCCAGTCGGGCAACGATGCCTCCGTCGCCCTGGCCGAGCACATCGCCGGCAGCGAAGATGCCTTCGCCGACATGATGAACAAGACCGCCACCGACCTGGGCATGACCAACAGTCACTTCATGAACCCCACCGGCCTGCCGCACCCGGAGCACTACTCCTCGGCGCACGACATGGCGGTCCTGGCCCGCGCGATCATCGACGAAGACCCGGCCCACTACGCCATCTATTCGCAGAAGGAATTCTTCTGGAACAACATCAAGCAGCCCAACCGCAACCTGCTGCTGTGGCGTGACAAGACCGTCGATGGCCTGAAGACCGGCCACACCGAGGAAGCCGGCTACTGCATGGTCGCCTCGGCCGTGCGCGACGGCCAGCGCCTGATCGCCGTGGTGTTCGGCACCAACAGCGAGCAGTCCCGTGCCGCCGAGACCCAGAAGCTGCTGACCTACGGTTTCCGCTTCTTCGAAACCCAGACCTTCTACCAGAAGGGTACCGAGCTGACCCAGGCCCCGGTCTGGAAAGGCGCCACCGGCCAGGTGAAAGCGGGCCTTGCCAACGACCTGACCCTGACCCTGCCCAAGGGCCAGCTCAAGCGCCTGCAGGCTTCCATGACCATGAACCCGCAGCTGACCGCGCCTATCGCCAAAGGTGACGTGATCGGCAAAGTGGAAGTCAAACTGGACGAGAAAGTGGTCCACAGCGCCGACCTCATCGCCCTCGACGGCGTGGAGGAAGGTGGCTTCTTCCGCCGTATGTGGGATAGCATTCGTCTATTCTTCTACGGGTTGTTCAACTGATACGTGACCTGCATGCCCCTGCGCTCGATCGCGGGGGCATTGTTGTTGCCACGGCTTGCGAGGCCGTTTCCGCCATGAGCGAACAAGAAGACGTCAAGTCGCCAAAGATCGAATTTCCCTGCCCCGACTATGCCATCAAGGTAATCGGTGACACCGTCGTCAACTTCCGGGACACCGTCATCGAGATCCTCAAGAAACACGCACAGGTCGACATGAAGAGCCTGGCCGAGCGCCAGAGCAGCAATGGCAAGTACACCACCGTGCAACTGCACATCGTCGCCACCAGCGAAGACCAGTTGCGGGATATCAACAGCGCCCTGCGTGCCACCGGCATCGTGCACATGGTGCTGTGATGTCGACGTGCCTCGGTTTTCGCGATCTCGGCCTGCAGCCCTACGAACCGGTGCTGCACGCCATGCGTCGCTTCACCGAGCAGCGTACCCCGCAAAGCCCTGACGAAGTCTGGCTGGTGGAGCATCCACCGGTGTTCACCCAGGGCCAGGCCGGCAAGGCCGAGCACCTGTTGGTGCCCGGCGAGATCCCGGTGGTGCAGACCGACCGCGGCGGGCAGGTGACCTACCACGGCCCCGGGCAATTGGTGGCCTACCTGCTGCTGGATGTGCGTCGCCTGGGGTTTGGCGTGCGCGACCTGGTCAACCGCATCGAGCGGAGCCTGATCGACCTGCTCGCCAGCTACGATGTCCAGGCCGCGGCCAAGCTCGACGCGCCTGGGGTGTATGTCGACGGGGCGAAGATCGCCTCCCTCGGCCTGCGTATCCGCAACGGTCGTTCCTTCCACGGCCTTGCCTTGAACGTGGACATGGACCTGGCGCCATTCCGCCGAATCAACCCCTGCGGGTATGCGGGGCTGGCCATGACCCAGCTGCGCGACCTGGCAGGCCCGATCGAACTCTCCGAGGTCAGGACAAGGCTGCGCGGACAGCTGGTCAGGCACCTCGACTACGCTGAGCAGACGACCCTCACGGGCGGAATCGACTGAATATGACAACTGTGCAAGAAGCCGTGCCGAACCTGATACCCACCCAGGATGTCACCCCGCGCCCCGCGCCGAAGAAGGTGGAAGCGGGCGTGAAGCTGCGTGGCGCCGAGAAGGTGGCGCGCATCCCGGTGAAGATCATCCCCACCGAAGAACTGCCGAAAAAACCCGACTGGATCCGCGTGCGCATCCCGGTATCCCCAGAGGTCGACCGGATCAAGCAACTGCTGCGCAAGCACAAGCTGCACAGCGTGTGCGAGGAAGCGTCCTGCCCGAACCTGGGCGAATGCTTCTCCGGCGGCACCGCGACCTTCATGATCATGGGTGACATCTGCACCCGTCGCTGCCCGTTCTGCGATGTCGGCCATGGCCGACCGAAGCCGCTGGACCTCGACGAGCCGAAGAACCTGGCGATCGCCATCGCCGACCTGCGCCTGAAGTACGTGGTGATCACCTCGGTGGACCGCGACGACCTGCGTGACGGTGGTGCCCAGCACTTCGCCGACTGCATCCGCGAGATCCGCGCCTTGTCGCCCGGCATCCAGCTGGAAACCCTGGTGCCCGACTACCGTGGGCGCATGGACGTGGCCCTGGAGATCACCGCGAAGGAGCCGCCGGATGTGTTCAACCACAACCTCGAGACCGTCCCGCGCCTGTACAAGGCCGCGCGTCCGGGGTCGGACTACGACTGGTCGCTCGACCTGCTGCAGAAGTTCAAGCAGATGGTTCCGCACGTGCCGACCAAGTCCGGCATCATGCTGGGCCTGGGCGAGACCGACGACGAGGTCATCGAGGTGATGCACCGCATGCGCGAGCACGACATCGACATGCTGACCCTCGGCCAGTACCTGCAGCCGTCGCGCAACCACCTGCCGGTGCAGCGTTTCGTGCACCCGGACACCTTCGCCTGGTTCGCCGAGGAAGGTTATCGCCTGGGCTTCAAGAACGTCGCTTCTGGCCCGCTGGTGCGTTCTTCCTATCATGCCGACCAGCAGGCTCACGAAGCCAAGATCAAGCTCTGAGCGCGGCGGGAGTGACCGATGCCGATGTGGGCCGTGAGGCCGCATCGGCATTTTTGTTTTCGAGCGGCAAGCTTCAAGCTTCAAGCGACAAGCCATGAGGAGTCGTGTGATGAATTGCGTCGAGACCGTGGGACCACGGTTGCCTGTGGCCTTGCCGGGTAATGCCCGTTTCGCCATCGTCGCGCCGGCGGGGCCGGCGCGGTTGGATGCCGACAAGGCTTGCCAGTGGTTCGAGCGTCGGGGGTACCAGTGCCGGATTTATCCTGGGGTGTTGCAGGCGGATGGTTATCTGGCCGGTAGCGACGAGCAGCGCCTGCAAGACCTGCATGCTGCGTTCAGGGCGCCGGATATCGACGCCATCCTGTGCATGCGGGGTGGGTACGGCAGCATGCGGTTGCTGGATCGCCTCGATTTCGACTTGGTTCGTCGCCATCCCAAGCCGCTGGTGGGCTATAGCGACGTCACCGCGTTGCATACGGCGTTCAACCGGCATGCAGGGTTGATCACCTTCCATGGCGCGATGCTCAATGCCGATTTGCTGGGCGCCAAGCTCGAGCCGACCGAGAGTTCCCTGTTCGAGCAGCTCGGTGGGCAGCTGGGGGAGGGGGACGACATCGTGCATCCGCCGGCCTATCCGCTGACCTGCGTGGTGCCGGGCCGTGCCCAGGGGCGACTGGTCGGTGGCAACCTGTCGTTGCTCGGTGCGACCCTCGGCACCCTGGCGGAGGTCGACACGCAGGGCGGCATCCTGTTCATCGAGGACGTCAACGAGCCGCTGTATCGGGTCGACCGCCTGCTTACCCAACTGCGTCTGGCGGGGAAGCTGGAGGGCGTGCGGGGTGTGCTGGTGGGGGATTTCGCCGGGATCACGGTGGCGGCGATGGCACCGCTGCTGAAGGGGATCTTCGGGCCCTTGGGCGTGCCCGTGCTGGCCGGGTGGCGCAGTGGGCATTGTGACCCGAACCTGTGCCTGCCGCTGGGGGCCAGGGTGAGTCTGGACAGTGCGCAGCACAGGCTGGTGCTGGAGCAAGCGCTGTTCGAGTGTTGAGCGCAGCTTCGTAGCGCTTGGGGCCGCTTCGCGCGGCCCCCTGCTGCGTCAGCGACGGCGCAGGCTGTCCAGCAGCTTGTGCGTCGGATACCCGTCCGCCGGCCAGCCCAGCGTCTGCTGGGCATTGCGAATGGCCTTGCGGGTGTTGGCGCCGATGATGCCATCGGCATTGCCAGCCTCATGCCCGTTGGCATTGAGCAGCTTCTGCAACTCGATACGCTCGCTACGGCTCAGGGGCAGGTCTTGCTTGGGCCAGTTGCCGGCGATGAAGCCCCAGCCCGAGAAGCGATCGCCCAACAGGCTGACCGCCAGGGCATAGGACGAGGAATTGTTGTACCTGAGGATCGCGCGGAAGTTGTCCAGCACCAGGAACGCCGGGCCTCGGGCACCGGCGGGCAGCAGCAGGGCAGCGGAGAGCTGGTCGCTGCCGGCGGGCAGGCGGGTGCCCAAGGGCAGTTTCACGCCCAGTTGCAGCCATTCGCTGACACTCTTGCGCTGGGCGCCATCGGCCAGCCAATAATCGAAGCCCGCAGGTACCTGGACCTCGAAGCCCCAAGGCTGGCCACGCTTCCAGCCGGAGCTTTGCAGGTAGTGCGCGGTCGAGGCCAGGGCGTCGGCGGTGCTGTTCCAGATGTCGCGGCGACCATCGCCGTCGAAGTCCACCGCATGGGTGGTGTAGGTGGTCGGGATGAACTGGGTCTGGCCCATGGCGCCAGCCCATGAGCCGCGCATGGCCTCTGGCTGGATATCGCCGTTCTGCAGGATCTGCAGGGCGGCGATCAACTGGTCCTGGGCGAACTGTGGGCGGCGGCCTTCATAGGCCAGGGTGGCCAGGGAGCGGATCACCGACTTGTTGCCCTGGAACTGGCCGAAGTTGCTTTCCATGCCCCAGACCGCAACCAGTACCTGGCGGTCCACGCCATAGCGCTGCTCGATGCGCGACAGCAGGTCGGCGTGCTGCTCGAGCAGCCGCTTGCCGTTGCGCACGCGCAGTGGCGACAGCGCGCCCTCCAGGTATTCCCAGACCGGCCGGGTGAATTCCGGCTGGCTGCGGTCGGCCTTGACCACGTCCATGTCTGGCGTGACGCCGAGGAAGGCGCGATCGAAGGTGCTGGCGCGGATACCGGCCTGCAGGGCTTGCTGGCGGAAGCCGGCCTGCCATTGTGCGAAGGTCTGCAGGGGTTGGATTTCGGTGCTGAGGTCAGGCGTGGTGCCGGGCAGGCTCACGGCGGGAGCGGGCTGGGCAGGCGCCAGCGGCAGGGCGTCGGCGGCGGTGGGTTTTTCCGCGCAGGCGACAAGCAGGATGAAGCTGGAGACCGCGATCAGCTGGCGATGGGGCCAGCGAAGGGAAAGACGGAGGGACATGCACAGATCCAGAATTGCAGTTCAGGTGCCGACCATACCATGCCTGGGCATTTCCTGCCTTCATGCGGCCAAAAAGCAAGAAGCCTCCCAATCTCTCGATTGGAAGGCTTCGCGGCGGTAGCTGCCCTTGCCCTTGTTCGGTCGTTCCTGGCGGCAGCGGAACAGTGGTTGGGCGACGATGGACTTGGCCTTGTTCGGGCCGTGTTTCTTCGGCTTCTTGCTCATGGTGGCATCCCGGTGGTGGACTTCGGGGGCACTCTAAGGCGATGTGGGGGCGGGGGCCAATTGATTGTGTTTATGGTCGGATAGCGGCCCACGACCCTGTGGGAGCGGGCTTGCCCGCGAATGGCTCACTCAGGCGGCAAGGTCAGCCGCTGCCCGGCCATCAGCAGCGACAACCGCGCCAGGCTAGTCCACGGCGAGCCCTCGGCCTGGCCCTTGATCTGCGCATCGATCCTTTGGGCATCCTGCAGCAATTGCGTCCAACGTTGCGCCGAGAGGCGTTGCAGGGCCTTGCTCACCAGCGGTCGGCGCTTGTCCCACACCGGTGGGCGGGCCTGGCTGAACGCCTTGTCCAGCGGTACGCCCTGGCTGAACTGTTGGGCCAGGCCCGCCAGTTGGCGCAACTCGCGGGCCAGGGCCCAGAGGATGACCGGCGGCTCGACGCCTTCGCCGCGCAAACCTTCGAGCATGCGCAGGGCATGGGCCGCTTCGCCGTTGAGGATGGCATCGACCAGCCCGAAGACATCGAAGCGAGCGCTGTCGGCGACAGCGGCCTGGACGGTTTCCACGGTGATCTGGTTGCCTTCGGCCAGCAGCTTGAGCTTCTCGATCTCCTGGGCGGCAGCCAGCAGGTTGCCTTCGACCCGTGCGGCGATCAGGTCGACCGCGTCACGCTGGGCAGACAAGCCGGCCTGCGCCAGGCGCTGGTTGATCCACTGGGGTAGCTGCTGGGCGTCCACCGGCCAGATCTGGATGAACTGGCAATGCTCGCCCTCGATCAGCGCCTTGCCCCACTTGGTCTTCTGCGCACTGCCATCGAGCTTGGGCAGGCTGACCAGCAGCAGGGTGTCCTCGGCGGGGTTGGCGCAGTACTCCATCAGCGCGGCGGCACCCTTGTCGCCGGGCTTGCCTGAGGGCAAACGCAGCTCCAGCAGGCGCCGCTGGGCGAACAGCGACAGGCTGGCTCCGGCCTGGAGCAGGCTGCCCCAGTCGAAGTTGGCATCGGCACTGAAGACCTGGCGCTCGTCGAAACCCTGCTGGCGTGCAGCCGTGCGGATGGCATCGGCGGCCTCCTGGCAGAGCAGCGGGTCATCGCCGCTGACCACGTAGACCGGGGCCAGGTTGCCTTGCAGGTGTTTGTTGAGCTGGGCGGGGGAGAGCTTCATGGGAATAGGCGAGGCACCCGCAGGTGCCTCGTGCAGGCTCAGTTGCCCGGTACTTCCAGGGGCGACTGCTGCGGCGTCTCGTCCTGCAGGCGACGCGCCGCCTCCAGGGCCTCGGCTTCGGCCTTGGCACGCTCGTCGGCGTCACGCTGCAGCTCGTCCAGTTGGGCCGGCGTCAGCATTTGCAGGCGAACCACCATGCCCTGGACCAGGTCGCGGCGCATTTCTTCACGTGCCTGGGCGCCTTCCTGGTCGGAGCCGGTGATGTTGTCGCCGTCGTGTACGTAGATCTTGCGGGCTTCCAGCTTGTCGCTGAGCAGCTGGGTGTCGTTCAGGCCCAGGATGCTGTAGCTGAGCACGGTGGTGAGTTCGTATTCGGCCGAACGGCTGCCGCCGCTGTAGGTGGCGGCACGCTGGGTTTCCCGTTCGTCGGTCAGCACCAGGCGGTAGGGGGCGCCGGCGTGCACGTTGACGCCGCTGCGCTGCAGTACCTGGCGCAACTGGGTCACGGTGTCGCCGTAGGCGTTGCGGGCGCTGACGTCCAGCTCCTTGATGGCCAGTTCGGTGGTGCCGGTGCCGCGCAGCTGGAAACCACAGGCGCTGAGCACGATGGCCAGGCCCATTACCAGCAGATTGCGTTTGATCATGTTGTAGCTCCCTCGTGGGCCTGTTCCGCCCGCCCACGGCACGCGTGGGCGGGCGTTGCCATCAATTGGCGACGATGTTGACCAGTTTGCCCGGTACCACGATGACCTTGCGGATGGTCAGGCCATCGGTGAAACGCAGGACGTTCTCGTTGTTGCGAGCGGCCGCCTCGATCTCCTCGCGGCTGGCCGAGGCGGGCATTTCCACCTGGCCACGCAGCTTGCCATTGACCTGCACCACCAGGGTGATGCTGTCCTGCACCAGGGCGCTTTCGTCGACGGCCGGCCATGGCGCGTCGATCACCGCCTGGTCGTGACCCAGGTGCTGCCACAGCGCATGGCTGATGTGCGGGGTGATCGGGGCCAGCAGCAGGGTCACGGCCTCCAGGCCTTCCTGCAGCAGCGCACGGTCCTGAGCGGTGGCCTGCGGGGCCTTCTCCAGCACGTTCATCACGGTCATCACCTGGGCGATGGCGGTGTTGAACTTGTGGAACTGGCCCACGTCGGTGCTGGCCTGCTTGATCGCGGTGTGGATGGCACGGCGGATCGTCTTCTGGGCGTCGTCCAGCGCGGCGACATCCAGCGTGCCCGGCAGGCCCTGGGCCACATGGGCCTGGGCCAGGCGCCAGACACGACGCAGGAAGCGGCTGGCGCCCTCGACACCGGAGTCGGACCATTCCAGGCTCATGTCGGGCGGCGAGGCGAACATCATGAACAGGCGGCAGGTGTCGGCGCCATAGGCGTCGATCATCGCTTGCGGGTCGACGCCGTTGTTCTTCGACTTGGACATCTTCTCGGTGCCGCCGATCTCCACCGGCAGGCCGTCGGTCTTCAGGCGGGCGCCGGTGACCTTGGCCTTGGCGTCGCGCTCGACCTCGACATCGGCCGGGTTGAACCAGTCCTTGCCGCCGTTGCTGGCGGTGCGGTAGTAGGTCTCGGCGACCACCATGCCCTGGGTCAGCAGGTTCTTGAACGGTTCGTTGGAGGTGACCAGGCCTTCGTCGCGCATCAGCTTGTGGAAGAAGCGCGCGTACAGCAGGTGCAGGATGGCGTGCTCGATGCCGCCGATGTACTGGTCCACCGGCAGCCAGTGGTTGGCGGCCTTCGGATCGACCATGCCGCCCTCGTAGTTCGGCGAGGCGTAGCGGGCAAAGTACCAGGACGACTCGACGAAGGTGTCCATGGTGTCGGTTTCACGCTTGGCCGCGGCGCCACATTTCGGGCAACTGCATGCGTAGAACTCGGGCATGCGCGCCAGCGGCGAGCCGGCGCCGTCCGGCACCACGTCTTCGGGCAGCACCACCGGCAACTGGTCTTCCGGCACCGGTACGTCGCCACAGGACGGGCAGTGGATGATCGGGATCGGGCAGCCCCAGTAGCGCTGGCGGCTGATGCCCCAGTCGCGCAGGCGGAACTGGGTACGCGACTGGCCCAGCGCCTTGCGGATCAGTGCAGCCTCGATGGCGTCGAAGGCGCCCTGGAAGTCCAGGCCATCGAACTCGCCGGAGTTGATCAACTGGCCATGTTCGGCATAGGCGGCCTGCCATTGGCTACCGACCTCGTCGCCGGCGCTGGTACGCACCACGGCCTTGATCGGCAGGTGGTACTTGTGGGCGAATTCGAAGTCGCGCTCGTCGTGGGCCGGCACGGCCATCACGGCGCCGTCACCGTAGTGCATCAGCACGTAGTTGGCGACCCACACCGGCAGTTTTTCGCCGGTCAGCGGGTGCTCGACGAACAGGGAAGTGGGCATGCCCTTCTTCTCCTGGGTGGCCATGTCGGCCTCGGCGACGCTGCCGCTCTTGCATTCGTCGATGAACGCCTGCAGCGCCGCATCGCCCTGGGCGGCCTGGGTGGCCAGGGGGTGCTCGGCGGCTACGGCGACGTAGGTCGCGCCCATCAGGGTGTCCGGACGGGTGGTGAAGACCTTGAGGGCGCCGGCGTGGCCGATGCTCGCCTGGTCATAGGGGAACTGCACTTCCATGCCACGCGACTTGCCGATCCAGTTGCGCTGCATGGTCTTGACCTGCTCCGGCCAGCCCGGCAGCTCGTCGAGGCTTTCCAGCAGCTCGTCGGCGTAGTCGGTGATGCGGAAGTAGTACATCGGGATCTCGCGCTTCTCGATCAGCGCGCCCGAACGCCAGCCACGGCCGTCGATGACCTGCTCGTTGGCCAGTACGGTCTGGTCGACCGGGTCCCAGTTGACGGTACCGTTCTTGCGGTAGATGACGCCTTTCTCGAACAGCCGGGTGAACAGCCATTGCTCCCAGCGGTAGTAATCCGGCTTGCAGGTGGTGACTTCGCGCGACCAGTCGATCGCCAGGCCCAGGCTCTTGAGCTGGGACTTCATGTAGTCGATGTTCTCGTAGGTCCACTTGGCCGGGGCGACGTTGTTCTTCATCGCGGCGTTTTCCGCCGGCATGCCGAAGGCGTCCCAGCCCATCGGCTGCAGGACGTTCTTGCCCAGCATGCGCTGGTAGCGGGCGATCACGTCGCCGATGGTGTAGTTGCGCACGTGGCCCATGTGTAGCTTGCCGCTCGGGTACGGGAACATCGACAGGCAGTAGTAGGTATCCTTGCCTGGCTGTTCGGTGACAGCGAACGATTGTTGCTCGTCCCAGAACGTCTGGGCGGCGGCTTCTATATCACGGGGCGTGTATTGTTCGTGCATGGCTACTTTGTGCTGAGAGAGAAGAGACCTTGTTTCCAGGCAGCGGAACCTCGCTGCGTCCGGCACTCCGGTGTCGATAGAGTGAACGCCGTAGCATACATGAGCGCCGCGCGTCCTGGGAAACCCTGATTGCGAATGTCCACTGGTCGCAGCGCTCGGCTGCTTTTCGCAGCGACGCTAAGCTCATCTGTGGGGGGAGATATTCTTATCTTCAATGAGGTGAACGGATGGGAGAGTCGCAGCTACCCGCAATCAAACCGGAGCTTTACGAACGCCTGATCGACCGTCTGGGCCTGGCGCTGGAAGTTGCCAGGACGTCGGTACGATTGCGCGACGAGATGCCAGCCGAACTGGAATTGCGTGGCCTGAGCCACGCCGAGTTCGAAGTGATCAAGGCCTACCTGGACACCCTCCCGGAGAGCCGTTTCGCCAGCGCCGGTGCCTACCAGCAACCGGAGCCTTCCTCGGCGAAGATCGTCTGGCTCAAGGACAAGAAACGCCCCGCCACCACGGCGAGATCCCGGACGCTGCGACATCGCTAGCCGTTCAGGATTCCAGGCGCAGGCCATCGTGCGCCGGTTCTATCAATCTCTGTCTTGTCGGCGCCGGCGCGCACTTGTTGCCCGGCGTCGATCCTCTTAGGCTGCACGCCTTCCAAGGAGGTGTGCCCGATGCCGATTCGCTTTTTCATCAAACAATGGCTGCTGCCGCCTGGCCTGCTGTTCCTGTCGCTGCTGCTCGCCTGGTGGCTGCGCAAGCGCTATCCGGGCCTGGCTGCGGTCGGTTTCGTGGTCGGGCTGGGCGGCCTGTGGCTGATGAGCCTGCCGCAGGTGGTGGAGCAGCTCGCGCGGCAGCTGGAAACCGAACCGCCCCTGGCGCAGGCCGACTGGACGACGCTGGCGGACAGGGCCGATGCCATCGTGGTGCTCGGTGCTGGGCGCGAACGCGGGGACCCTGCCTGGGGCGGCGAGGACCAGCCATCGGCGCTGGCCCTGGAACGCATGCGCTATGCCGCGGCCTTGACCAAGGCCTCGGGCCTGCCGGTGCTGATCAGCGGCGGGTTGCACTACGGCACGCCGCCGAGCGAGGCGCAGTTGATGACTGATCGCCTGCGCGAGGATTTCGCGGTGCAGGTGAGGTGGAAGGAGGAGGCCAGCCGCACCACCTGGGAGAACGCCCAGCTCAGCGCCGAGCTCCTGCTGCCCAAGGGCGTCCGGCGGGTCGTGGTGGTCACCCATGCCTGGCACATGCAGCGGGCGCGCTGGTGCTTCGAGCAAGCCGGCTTCGAGGTGGTGCCGGCGCCGATGGGGTTCCTGGGCAGGGATACTGGGCAGCCGTTCGGCGGATGGCTGCCGGAGAGCCGGGCGCTGTGGCAGAGCGGGCAGTTGCTCAATGAAGTGGCGGGGTTGATCGGGTATCGGCTCTTTTATCGAGACGGTCGGAGCTGACGGAGGCCCCTGGGGGAGTGGGGCTTTTCCCATGCCGTGCGATTAAGCGGCATTGGGGCGGCCTTGCAGCCCATCGCCGGCAAGCCGGCGATGGTTTTGCTACACGGTCTTGGCGATACGGCTGGCCAGCAATGCCCAGCCCAGCAGCAGGGCACAGACGATCGCCAGCGGCCAGGAGCGCCATTGCAGGTACGGGGTGAGCTGCTGCATCGGCACCACCTCGCCGTACAGGATCGCCTGCTGGAACTGCGGGACCTGCGCGGTGATCCTGCCGAACGGGTCGATCAGTGCGGTGACGCCGTTGTTGGTGGCGCGGATCATCCAGCGGCCGGCCTCCAAGGCACGCATCTGGGCCATCTGCAGGTGCTGCAGGGGGCCGATCGACTTGCCGAACCAGGTGTCGTTGCTGATGGTCAGCAGCAGGTCGCTGCGGGCCGCCAGGCTTGCCGCGAACTCGGGATAGACCACCTCGTAGCAGATGTAGGGTGCGATCTGGTAGCCCTTGGCATGCAACAGCGACTGGTTCGCAGGGCCACGGGCGAAGTCCGACATGGGCAGGTCGAAGAACTCGATCAGCCCACGCAGCATGTCCTGCAGGGGCACGTATTCGCCGAAGGGCACCAGCTTCTGCTTGAGGTAGGTGCCGTCGCCTTCGCCGGCCACGGTGATGCCGTTGTAGTAGCGACGTTGCTGGTCTACCACTTCACGCACCGGCACGCCGGTGATCAGCGCCGAATGTCGCTCGGCGGCGAAGCCACCCATCATGCCGATATAGCCCTGGGCCTGGTCCTTGAGCACCGGCACCGCGGTTTCTGGCCAGACCAGCAGGTCGACCGGCTTGGAGCTGAAGCTCATGTCGCGGTACAGGGCCAGTTGCGCATTGATGTGCGCCGGGTCCCACTTCAGGTCCTGCTCGACGTTGCCCTGCACGGCGGCGACCGTCAGCGGCTCGCCCGCAGGCTTGGTCCAGGCGTGGCCCTTGAGTGCCAGGCCGAGGATCCATGGGGCGACCAGCAGCACGCCGCCCACCGCCAGGAACGAAGGGCGGGCCCGCAGGCGATGCAGGTTGCACAGCAGTGCGGCGCTCAGCGCCAGGACGAAGGAAATCAGCCAGACACCGCCGAGCGGCGCCAGGCCCGCCAGCGGGCCGTCGAGCTGGCTGTAGCCGGCGTAGAGCCAGGGGAAACCGGTGAGGAACCAGCCGCGGAACGCCTCCTGCAACAGCCACAGGGCAGCGAAGCACAGGGCATCGGCCAGGGGCGCTTCGTTACGCCTCAGCCAGCGTGCCCACAGCCAGGCAGGCAGCGCGAAGAACCAGGCCAGGGCCGCGAAGAACGCCAGCAGCAGCAGCGTCGCCAGCAATGGCGAGGCGCCCCCGTAGGTGTTCATGCTGACGTAGATCCACCAGGTACCGGCGCCGTAGAGGCCGAAGCCGAAGCACCAGCCGCGCCACATGGCCTGGCGTGGGCTGAGCTCGCGCAGGCCGGCGTAGAACAGGACGATGGACAGCAGGGCCAGCGGCCAGATATCGAACGGCGACAGGGCCAGCAGGGTGGAAGCGCCGGCCGCCATGGCCAGCAGGTTACCGGGCCAGCCGGGGCGGGTGATCCAGCGCATGGTGTTCCTTAACGGGTGATCGGAGTCAAACGCAGCAAGTGTATCCGCCGGCTGTCGGCGTTGAGAATACGGAACTTGTACGAACCGATCTCGGTGGTCTCGTTGCGCTTGGGCAGGTGGCCGAAGGCGCTCATCACCAGGCCGCCGACCGTGTCGAACTCGTCGTCGGAGAACTCGCTGTCGAAGAACTCGTTGAAGTTCTCGATCGGGGTCAGGGCCTTGACCAGGAAATCACCGCTGGGCAGTGGCTTGATGTAGCTGTCTTCCTCGACGTCGTGCTCGTCCTCGATGTCGCCGACGATCTGCTCCAGCACGTCCTCGATGGTCACCAGGCCCGCCACGCCGCCGTATTCGTCGATGACCACGGCCATGTGGTTGTGGTTGGCGCGAAACTCGCGCAGCAGCACGTTCAGGCGCTTGGACTCGGGCACGAAGGTGGCCGGGCGGAGCAGGTCCTTGATGTTGAAGCTGTCGCCGTTCTCCTTGAGGATCAGCGGCAACAGGTCCTTGGCCAGGAGGATCCCGAGCACATCGTCGTGGCTCTCGCCGATCACCGGGTAGCGCGAGTGCGCGGCGTCGATCACCGCCGGCAGGAATTCGCGTGGCGATTGGCTGGCCTTGATGCTGATCATTTGCGAGCGCGGCACCATGATGTCGCGCACCTGCAGGTCGGCGACCTGGATGGCGCCTTCGACGATGGTCAGCGCCTCGCTGTCGAGCAGCTTGTTCTGATGGGCTTCGCGCAGCAGCTCGAGGAGCTCCTGGCGGTTCTTCGGCTCATGGGCAAAAGCCTGGGTCAGTTTACCCAGCCAGGACTTCTGCCCGTTGCTCGATCGGTCTTCGCTCATGGCGGTTACTCGTGATCCTTGCAGATATCGGTAGGAGTGACTTCGTCATCGGCGTACGGGTCCGGGTGACCCAGTTCCGCCAGCAATGTTCGTTCCAGCGCTTCCATTTCCTCGGCCTCGTCGTCCTCGATGTGGTCGTAGCCGAGCAGGTGCAGGCAACCGTGGATGACCAGGTGCGCCCAGTGCGCCTCGAGGGCCTTGCCCTGTTCGGCAGCCTCGCGTTCGACCACCGGTACGCAGATGACCAGGTCACCCAGCAGGGGAATGTCGAGCAGCTCGTCGGGGACGTCGGCGGGGAACGACAGCACGTTGGTCGCGTAGTCCTTGTGCCGGTAGGTGTGGTTCAGCTCGCGGCCCTCGGCCTCGTCGACCAGGCGGATGGTCATTTCCGAGTCGGCACTGCGCTGGCGCAGCGCCAGCTCGCACCAGCGACGGAAAGCGGCGTCATCGGGGGCAGCGGCGTCCGTGGCCCGTTGCAGGTCGAGTTCAAGCATCGCTGGCGGGTGCCTCGGGCTTGGCCTGGCGGGCGTCGAAGCGGTCGTAGGCCTCGACGATGCGTTGCACCAGCGGGTGACGGACCACGTCCTTGGGCTGGAAGTGGGTGAAGCTGATGCCCGGTACGTCCTTGAGCACCTCGATCACATGGGCCAGGCCCGACTTGGTGCCGCGCGGCAGGTCGACCTGGGTGATGTCGCCGGTGATCACCGCGGTCGAGCCGAAGCCGATGCGGGTGAGGAACATCTTCATCTGCTCGAGCGTGGTGTTCTGGCTCTCGTCGAGGATGATGAAGCTGTTGTTCAGGGTGCGGCCGCGCATGTAGGCCAGCGGGGCGATCTCGATCACCTGGCGCTCGATCAGCTTGGCCACGTGCTCGAAGCCGAGCATCTCGTAGAGCGCGTCGTAGAGCGGACGCAGGTACGGGTCGATCTTCTGGGCCAGGTCGCCGGGCAGGAAGCCCAGCTTCTCGCCGGCCTCGACCGCCGGGCGCACCAGCAGGATACGCCGTACCTGCTCGCGCTCCAGGGCATCGACGGCGCAGGCCACGGCCAGGTAGGTCTTGCCGGTACCGGCCGGGCCGATGCCGAAGTTGATGTCGTTGGCCAGGATTTCCTTGACGTAGCGTTGCTGGTTGACGCCGCGCGGGCGGATGTTGCCCTTGCGCGTGCGCAGCGACACGCTGACTTCGTTGACGGCCGGGTTGTCGATGTTTTCCACGGTCGATTCCTGCAGGTACAGGTGGACCGTTTCCGGCGACAGCTCGCTGCCTTTGGTCTCGCGGTAGAGACGGCGCAGCAGTTGTTCCGCGGCAGAGGTGGTCTTGGGGTCGCCGATCAGTTCGAATTGGTTGCCGCGGTTGCGGATCTCGATGGCCAGGCGTTGTTCGATCAGGCGCAGGTGCTCGTCGAACTGGCCGCACAGGTTGGCGAAACGGTGGGCCTCGAAGGGTTCGAGGATGAAGCGATGGGGTTGTATGGGTGCGTTCAAGGTCGTTTTTAGCCGCTCGACGGCAATGGGTGTGAACTCAAGAATAACCCTTGAATGCCAGTGGCGAAAGCACTGAAACGATCAAGGGTCGTTGCTGGGGGCATGGCCCGGGGGCGCTTCGTGGCCCATCGCCAGCAAGCCGGCTTACCATTGAGACCGAGCCGCTCTCGAGATCGGCGCAGAACCCTGTGGGAGCCGGCTTGTCGGCGATGGGCTGCAAAGCAACCCCCCAGGCGCGAATCAATGAATCAGCGCCCCGATCAGCGAGTGCGGGCGGGCTTCCTCGATGCGCACGTCCACCAGTTGGCCGATCAGCAGGGGATTATCGCTGCGGAAGTTGACGATTCGGTTGTTCTCGGTGCGCCCCTGCAACTGCCCCGGGTCGCGCTTGGAGAAGTCAGTGACCAGGATGCGCTGGACACTGCCCACCATGCGCCGGCTGATCTCGAAGCCCTGCTGGTCGATGCGGTGCTGCAGCAACTGCAGGCGCTGCTTCTTCAGCTCTTCCGGCGTGTCGTCCGGCAGGTCGGCGGCCGGTGTGCCTGGGCGCGGGCTGTAGACGAAGGAGTAGGAGAAGTCGAAACCGACCTCGGCGACCAGCTTCATGGTCTGCTCGAAGTCCTTTTCGGTCTCGCCGGGGAAGCCGACGATGAAGTCGGAGCTGATGCAGATGTCCGGTACCGCGGCCTTGAGCTTGCGCAGCTTGGACTTGTACTCGAGGATCGTGTGGTTGCGCTTCATGGCTGCCAGCACCCGATCGGAGCCGGCCTGCACCGGCAGGTGCAGGTGCTTGACCAACTGCGGCACTTCGGCGTGCGCCTGGATCAGGCTGTCGGAGAATTCCAGCGGGTGCGAGGTGGTGTAGCGGATCCGCTCGATGCCATCGACCGCCGCCACCGTGCGGATCAGCTCGGCGAGGTCGGCCAGGCGGCCGTCGTGGGTCTGGCCGCGGTAGCCGTTGACGTTCTGCCCCAGCAGGGTGATCTCGCGCACGCCGTTCTCGGCCAGGTGGATGACTTCGGCCAGTACGTCGTCGAACGGCCGGCTGACCTCGGTGCCACGGGTGTAGGGCACCACGCAGAAGGTGCAGTACTTGCTGCAGCCTTCCATGACCGAGACGAAGGCGGTCGGGCCGTCGATGCGCGGCTCGGGCAGGTGGTCGAACTTCTCGATCTCCGGGAACGACACGTCGACCTGCGGCTGGCGGGTGCTGCGCGCGGCGTCGATCATTTCCGGCAAGCGGTGCAGGGTCTGCGGGCCGAAGACCACGTCGACATAGGGCGCGCGCTTGCGGATCGCCTCGCCCTCCTGGCTGGCCACGCAACCGCCGACGGCGATGACCATCTCCGGGTTGCGGTCCTTCAGCTCGCGCCAGCGGCCCAGCTTGGAATACACCCGGTCCTGGGCGCGCTCGCGGATCGAGCAGGTGTTGAGCAGGATGACATCGGCATCCTCGGCGTGCTCGGTGACCTCAAGGGCCTGGTGTTCGCCCAGCAGGTCGACCATGCGCGAGCTGTCGTACTCGTTCATCTGGCAACCGTGGGTTTCTATGTAGAGCTTCCGGGTCATGGCGAATCATCTGCTGCTGGTGCTGTGGACCGCGCATTATAAAGGTGGATCCCTGCACTTCCTAGGGTCGGCGGTCTGCTATGATGCGGCCCTTTTTATCCAACCATGTCAATCCGTCGATCATGAGCAAACGCGAACCTGCTATCTACAAAGTGATCTTCCTGAATCAGGGCCAGGTGTTCGAGATGTACGCCAAGCAGATCTACCAGAGCGACCTGTGGGGTTTTCTCGAGATCGAGGAGTTCGTCTTCGGCGAACGCACCCAAGTGGTGGTCGACCCCAGCGAGGAAAAGCTCAAGGCCCAGTTCGAGGGCGTGATCCGCAGCTTCGTGCCGATGCATTCGATCGTGCGCATCGACGAGGTGGAGCGCCTGGGTACGGCGAAAATCAGCGAGGCCAAGGGCGGCGGCAACGTGATGCCGTTCCCCATGCCGATGCCGGAGAAGTGAGGCGGCCCCTCAGGGCAGGGGGGAGAAGGGCGTGCGGCCTTCGGCGTTCTGCAGTTCGAGCAGGTAGCGACGGAAGATCTGGCCGAGTACCTGGGTGGCGTGCTCCAGTTCGTCGCGGGGCATCTGCTCGGTGACTTCGTCGGCCAGGTCCAGGGCCTCCTCGTCGCCATTGACCGCCGCCATCTTCAGCAGGATATAGGCCTGGACATTGTTGGCGGGGACCCCTTCGCCACGGAAGAACATGGCGCCCAGGCGGTACTGGGCCTGGGCATGGCCTTGCAGCGAGGCTTTCTCGAACCAGTTGAGCGCCTTGTTCAGGTCCCGGGGCGCCTGGGTGCTGTAGTAGAACTCGCCCAGTTCGTATTGCGCCTGGGCATCCCCCGTCTCCGCCGTCTGCTCGCAGGCCTTCAGGGCGTTCTCCAGGTCCTCTGGCTGGGTATTGAGGGTGCAGCGCCCCGTTGCTGGAATGAGCAACGAGTTGCCGCCCTCCGCCAGGGCCAGCAGGGGTTGGAGAAGCAGCAGGCAGCCCAGGGTCAGGGCGCGGCCGGTGCGGTTCATGGGGATCGACTTACCTCTGCAAAGCTGCGGCCAATGTCTCTGGTGGCACATTATGGGATAAGCAGCGCCAACCTTACAAAGTTTTACTCGATTTTCTACACAGGGTGCGTCGCTGTGGCGCAAACCTCGACAGTGTGACGGTGTTCACATTGTCTGTAGGAGCGGGCAATCCGCTCCTACAGATGCTCATACACCTTATTTCAAGGCAGCGAAGGCGCGCTCGGCGGCGTCCAGGGTGATCTTCAGCTCGGCCTCGCCGTGGGCGATGGAGGTGAAGCCGGCCTCGAACGCGCTCGGGGCCAGGTACACGCCACCGTCGAGCATCAGGTGGAAGAAGCGCTTGAAGCGTTCCACGTCGCTGGCCATCACATCGTCGAAGGTGACGATGTCGTCGGCACCGCTGAAGTACAGGCCGAACATGGCGCCGGCCTGGGTGGTGACGAACGGGATACCGGCAGCATCGGCACGTTGCTGCAGGCCGTCGAGCATGCGGCTAGTGAAGGCGCTCAGCTCATCGTGGAAGCCCGGGCGGCTGATCAGCTTGAGGGTGGTCAGGCCAGCGGCCATGGCCAGCGGGTTGCCCGACAGTGTGCCGGCCTGGTAGACCGGGCCGAGCGGGGCGATGCATTCCATGATTTCGCGCTTGCCACCGAAGCAGCCGACCGGCATGCCGCCACCGACGATCTTGCCGAAGGTCGACAGGTCTGGCTTGATGCCGTAATGGCCCTGGGCACCGCCGAGGGATACGCGAAAGCCAGTCATCACTTCGTCGAAGATCAGCACCACGCCGTGCTTGTCGCACTGCTCGCGCAGGCCTTCGAGGAAGCCTGGGGCCGGTGGTACGCAGTTCATGTTGCCAGCCACCGGCTCGACGATGATGCAGGCGACGGTCTGGCCGACCTCGGCGAGGGTCTTCTCGACCGCGGTGATGTCGTTGAACGGCAGGGTCAGGGTGTGCTTGGCGAAGTCAGCCGGCACGCCGGCCGAGCTCGGTACGCCCTGGGTAAGCAGGCCAGAGCCGGCCTTGACCAGCAGGCTGTCGGAGTGGCCGTGGTAGCAGCCTTCGAACTTGATGATCGCGTCGCGGCCGGTGTAGCCGCGAGCCAGGCGGATGGCGCTCATGGTCGCCTCGGTGCCGGAGCTGACCATGCGCACCATCTCCATGGACGGCACGATCGAGCAGACCAGGTCGGCCATCTCGGTTTCCATGGCGGTCGGTGCGCCGTACGACAGGCCGTGCTCCAGTTGCTTGCGCACCGAGTCCAGCACGTCCGGGTGGCTGTGGCCGAGGATCATCGGGCCCCAGGAGCCGACGTAGTCGACGTAGCGCTTGTCGTCTTCGTCGATGACGTAGGCACCCTCGGCGTGCTTGAAGAACAACGGCGTGCCGCCGACGCTGCGGAAGGCGCGGACCGGCGAGTTCACGCCGCCTGGGATGTGCTTCTGGGCTTGGGCGAACAGGGATTCGGAACGGGACATGGGGTTTTCTCTCGAATCAGGAAGCGAACAGGGCGTTGAAGGCGCGGGCGCGGCGGGTGACTTCCTGCGCGCTGTCGGCACCGAACAGGCCATGGATCACCGCCAGCAGGTCGGCACCTTGGGCGACCAGCGGGGCGGCATTGTCGAGGGTGATGCCGCCGATCACGGCGATCGGCAGCTTAACGCGGGCGCGGGCCTGGCCCAGCAGATCGAGGCTGGCGGCCGGTGCGCCGGGCTTGGTCACGGAATTGAAGAAGCGGCCGAAGGCCACGTAGCTGGCGCCCTCGGCGGCGGCCTGCTCGGCCAGCTCGAGCTGGGCGTGGCAGGTGGAGCCGATGATCGCGTGGTGCCCGAGCAGCGCACGGGCTGGGGTCAGCGGGCCGTCGGTCTGGCCCAGGTGCACGCCGACGCCCAGGCGTGCGGCCAGTTCGGCGTCGTCATTGATGATCAGGGCGGTGCCGTAGCGCTCGCAGAGCTTCAGCAGCGCCTCAGCCTCGCGCAGGCGGCGCGCCGCATCGTCGCTCTTGTCGCGGTACTGCAACAGGCATACGCCGCCTTCCAGGGCGGCCTCGACATGGGACAGGAAGCGACCGGCGAGCAACTGGCTGTCGGTGATCGCGTACAAACCGCGTAACTTCATCTGAAAGCCTCGCATGCAGGGATCAGGAGCAGAAGTCCAGGGGCAGCCGGCGCGGCACGAACTGGCCCTTGCCCAGCTGCTCGGCGTCGCGCAGGGTGCGCCAGGTGTAGTCCAGGGCGCTGCGCACGGCGCTTTGCAACTGCTCGCCGAGCGCCAGGCGGCCGGCCAGGGCGCTGGCCAGGGTGCAGCCCGAGCCGTGGTAGCTGCCCGGCAGGCGCTGGCAGGTCCAGGTGTCGCGCCGGCCGTCACGGGTATAGAGGCGATTGTGGATTTCCTCTTCTTCGCCGTGACCGCCGGTAATCAACAGATGCCTGCAGAACGGCAGAAGTTTCTCCGCACATTCGTCGGCCGTGCCTTCGGGCAGCTCGGCGAGGATGCGCGCCTCCGGCAGGTTCGGTGTGGCGATGGTGGCCAGCGGCAGCAGACGTTCACGCAGGGTATAGCCGACCTCGTCCTTGCCCAGGCGGCCACCGCCGCCGGCACGCAGGACCGGATCGCAGACCAACGGCAGGTGCGGGTGGGCAGCCAGCAGCTCGGCGACGGTATCGACCATCTCGGTCGAGCCGAGCATGCCGAGCTTGACCGCTGCCACGTTGGAGTCGGCCAGCACGGCATTGGCCTGGGCCAGCACCCACTCGCGGTCGAGCACGCGGAAGTCGGAAACATTGACGGTATCCTGGACGGTCAGGGCGGTCACCGCGGGTGCGGCGTGACAGCCTTGGGCGATCAGGGCTTCGATATCTGCCTGCAGGCCGGCACCGCCACTGGGGTCGTGGCCGGAGAGACAGAGGACAACGGGGCGGGAGCTGTAGGTATTCATGGTCGGCGAGCTTACCACCAAACCTGTTTGGGCGGATTGCCTGGCGAGTGGGGTCGGCTGATCGATCGGTCCGCTTTCGTCTTTGTGTGCCTCTGTAAGCATTGATTTAGACGGCTTCTTCTAAATTTTCAGATGGCTGCTGGCCATGTCGAAAAGCTATGCTAGAGTGCTCGGATAACTCGATGAACGGGCTTTGTCGGAACTCGTCGTCTCAAAGGGATGGGAGGCCACCGCGACGCGACCGGACACGCCATGCTGGGGCTGTATGCGCTATTTGCTGATTGTGCTTCTGGGCTGCTTGCCTGTGTTCGCCGGGGCGGTCGATTTCGACAATGCCACCCGGCACCTTCCATTGGGCAAGGCCATGCAGGTCTACGAAGACCGCGACGCCAGCGCCAGCATCGCCCAGGTCAGCTCGCCAGCCTTCGCCAGCCGCTTCCGCCTGCACCATGAGGAGGTGCTCAACGCCGGGTATTCGACCTCGGTGTTCTGGTTGAAGATCGACCTGCGCAACGTCGCGCCGCCCACTGCCGCGCCGCGCCAGTGGCTGCTCGAGCTGGCCTATCCGCCGCTGGATCACGTGGAGCTGTACCTGCCGGACGGCCAAGGTGGCTACCACTTGGCGCAGCGCACCGGCGACGCCTTGCCCTACGCCAGCCGGCAGATCCGCCAGAACAACTACCTGTTCGAGCTGCCCTTGCCCCCAGGCCAGGCGACCACCGCCTACCTGCGCCTGCAAAGCCAGGGATCGATCCAGGCTCCAGTGGCACTCTGGTCGGCCGAGGCCTACCTGGAGGACCAGCCCGCCCGCCTGTACGTGCTGGGCATGATCTACGGCGTGCTGCTGGTGATGCTGGTGTACAACCTGTTCATCTATGTCAGCGTGCGCGATGTCAGTTACCTCTACTACATCCTCTACATCGCCTCGTTCGGGCTTTACCAGGTCTCGGTCAATGGTGCCGGCGTCGCCTACTTCTGGCCGGACAGCCCCTGGTGGGCCAATGCCGCGACGCCGCTGTTCATCGGTGCCGCTGGCCTGTTCGGCTGCCAGTTCGCCCGGCATTTCCTGCAGATGGGCACGCTCAGCCGCGGCTTCGATCGCCTGCTGCAGGGGCTG
The DNA here is from genome assembly GCF_046365545.1 of Pseudomonas sp. HLMP. NCBI lineage: Bacteria > Pseudomonadati > Pseudomonadota > Gammaproteobacteria > Pseudomonadales > Pseudomonadaceae > Pseudomonas > Pseudomonas sp. HLMP. The sequence continues at coordinate 654,825 of NZ_JBDLLR010000001.1, forward strand.
ATGGCCGGTGGCGCGCTGGTCATGCTGCTGGCGGTGAGCATGCGCTACGGCATCGCCCTGCGCATGGCCACGGTGCTGGCCCTGCTGTTCACCATCAGCATCTTCAGTGCCGGGCTCTACGCATGGTGGCGTGGTCTGCGGGTGGCGCGCTGGTTCATCATCGCCTGGACCGCGTTCCTGCTGGGCGGCCTGGTCAACACCCTGATGGTGCTCGGCTACCTGCCGAATGTGTTCCTGACCATGTATGCCAGCCAGATCGGCTCCGCGCTGGAGGTGGCGCTGTTGTCGCTGGCCCTGGCCGACCGTATCAACAGCCTGCGCGAGGAGCAGGCCCAGACCCTGCGTGACACCGGCCGTGCCCTGGAGCAGCTCAACCAGCAGCTGGCCCGCAGCAACCAGCTCAAGGACGAATTCCTCGCCACCGTGACCCACGAGCTGCGCACGCCGATGAATGGCGTGATCGGCTCGCTGGAGCTGATGCACACCCTGCCGATGAGTGCCGAGCAGGCTCAGTACCATCGTACGGCCAGCGGTTCGGCCCAGGACATGATGGCCATGGTCGACGACATCCTCATCCTCACCGAGCTGCAGGCTGGCCGCCTGCGTGCCCAGGCGGCGCCGTTCAGCCTGCGCCGGCAGCTTCAGGAGCTGCGTGCGGGCTTCGCCGGGCGGGCCCTGGGCAAAGGGCTGTACCTGAGCCTGGATATTCCGGCCGACCTGCCGGACGAACTGATCGGGGATGCGCAGAAGCTGCTGCGCTGCCTGGCCTGCCTGGTGGACAACGGCCTGAAGTTCACCCACCAGGGCGGTGTCACGGTCCAGGTCCGTGGTCGGCGCCTGGGGCCGGACAGCCTGGCCCTGACCTTCACCGTCAGTGACAGCGGCATCGGCTTCGACGACCTGGACCAGGCGACCCTCTACCAGCGTTTCTTCCAGGTCGATGGTTCCATGAGCCGCCGTTACGGGGGGCTGGGCATCGGGCTGTCGATCTGCCGGCAACTGGGGGAACTGATCGGCGCCCGGCTGTCCCATGAGTCGACCCCCGGCCTGGGCAGCCGTTTCGACCTGACCCTGACCCTTGCCGTGGCCCAGGTACAGTTGCCGCCCAGCCGGGCTGCGTCGGGGATGAAGCGTTTCTAGCGTCCTATCGCCCTCGGCCGGCAAATGACCCCCAGTTAGTCATTTATGTCACTTTGACTGGCCGGGCAGGGATGCTTCACTGGGGTTTCCAGGCATGACCGGATCCAGGAGCCCACGATGAACCTGCACCAGTTCGCTGAAACCCACGAAGTCACCAACCAGCCGCCTGCCCTCGATGGCGCCAACCTGTACCGCCTCGACCAGCCGCTGCAGGAGTGGTCACGGCGCTTCGGGGCCGGCTGGGCCGAGTCGCGGATCGACGCTTACGGTGCCCTGGCCGGCGGCCCCTTGATGGCGGCGGGCTTCCTGGCCAATGCGCACAAGCCTGAGTTCAGCAGCCATGACCGCTATGGCCACCGTATCGACCTGGTGGAGTTCCACCCGGCCTACCATGAACTGATGCGCACGGCGGTCGAGCACGGCCTGCCGTCGTTGCCCTGGGCCGAGCCGCGACCAGGCGCACACGTGGCACGGGCTTCGATGACCTACCTGCACAGCCAGGCCGAGGCCGGCACCGGCTGCCCGCTGACCATGACCTTCGCTGCGGTGCCGGCCCTGCGGCTGCAACCGGAGCTGGCCGAGTACTGGCTGCCCAAGGTGCTGGCCCGCGAATACGACCCGCGCAATGTCGGCGACCGACACAAGGCCGGCGTGACCCTCGGCATGGCCATGACCGAGAAGCAAGGCGGCACCGATGTGCGTGCCAACACCACCCGCGCCTATCCGGTCGGCACCCCAGGGCCCGGCCAGGCCTATGAACTGGTCGGTCACAAGTGGTTCTGCTCGGCGCCGATGTGCGACGCCTTCCTCACCCTGGCCCAGACCGACAAGGGCCTGAGCTGCTTCCTGCTGCCACGCCATCGCCCCGACGACAGCCGCAACCAGTTCTACATCCAGCGCCTGAAGAACAAGCTCGGCAACTGCTCCAATGCGTCCAGCGAGGTGGAGTTCCGCGGTGCCTTGGCCTGGATGGTCGGCGAGGAAGGGCGGGGCGTGCCGACCATCATCGAGATGGTGGCCATGACCCGCTTCGACTGCATGGTCGGCTCCAGCGCCCTGATGCGCCAGGCCCTGACCCAGGCCGCGCACCATTGCGCCCACCGCAAGGTCGGCGGCCGTGTGCTGGCCGAGCAGCCGCTGATGCAGAACGTGATCGCCGACCTGGCCCTGGAAAGCGAGGCGGCGCTGGCCTTGAGCCTGCGCATGGGCCAGGCCCTGGACCAGCTGGACGATCCGCAGCAGGCGCACTTCGCCCGCCTGGTGACGGCCGTGGGCAAGTACTGGATCTGCAAGCGTGCCCCGGGGATGATCAACGAGGCCGCCGAATGCCTGGGCGGTGCCGGTTACGTCGAGGAGAGCATCCTGCCGCGGTTGTATCGCGAGGCGCCGGTGAACTCCACCTGGGAAGGCTCGGGCAACGTGCAATGCCTGGACGTGCTGCGCGCCTTGTCCAAGGAGCCTGGCGTGCTCGACGCCTTGTTCGCCGAGCTTGGCGACGGCCATGGCGACCCGCGCCTGGCGGCGCATATCGGCAACCTCAAGGGCGCCTTCGCCGACACCGGTGATATCCAATACCGCGCCCGCCAGCTGACCGAGGACATTGCCCTGGCCCTGCAGGCCAAGCTGTTGCTGGAGGCGGGCAACGCGGTGGTCAGCGATGCCTTCATCGGTAGCCGTCTGGCGGGGGGCGGCAGGGTCTATGGCGCGCTGCCGCGAGGTGTCGACGTCGAGGCGCTGGTGGCCCGGGCGACGCCTGCCTGGCCGCTCTGAGACGCCCCGTCGCGGGCAGGCTGGCTCCCCCGCGAAGAGGGCAACGCCGCTCCATGGGGATGTATTTGCCTTCGAACGCAGGCAAGATGGAGCCATGCATGCCCAGAAGACAGGAAGCCCAGCGTGAGCCAAGCGTTTGTAGTCGTTGATACCCCTGAACAGGCCGTCGACCGTCTGGCGGCCTTGCATGAACAGGCTACCGGGGCCCTCAGCCAGGCCCTCAAGCGCTACCTGAAGGACCGCACCGAGCCGGACGACGACCAGCGCGCGCTGTTTCGCTACCCGGCCCTGCGCCTGACCTACTACAGCCAGGGCGAGGTCGCCGCCACCACCCGGGCCTATGCCAAGGTCCAGGTGGCCGGCACCTACAGCGTCACCATCACCCAGCCGGCGGCCTTCCGTGGCTATCTGCTGGAGCAACTGCGGCCGCTGATGCACGACTACACCGTGACCCTCGAAGTCGGTGTCAGCGAGCAGAACATCCCTTACCCCTACGTGGTCGACCAGGGCGACGAGCTGGCCGGCAGCGGCATCACCGCCGCGGAGCTGGCGCGGGTCTTCCCCAGCACCGACCTGTCGGCGGCCACCGACAACATCGCCGATGGCCTGTACGACTGGGGCAGCGCCGAAACCCTGCCGCTGGCGCTGTTCGACGCCGCCCGCGTAGACTTCTCCCTGCGTCGCCTGGTGCACTACACCGGCAGCGACTGGCGCCATGTGCAGCCCTGGATCCTGCTGACCAACTACCACCGCTACGTCGACCAGTTCATCGGCCATGGCCTGGAGCAACTGCGCGACGATCCGCGCTTTGTGCGCATGGTGCTGCCGGGCAACGTGGTGATCGAGAAGGGCATGGACGATGGCGAGACCCAGGCCCTGGTGGCCAGCGTGGTCTGGCACCGCTACCAGATGCCGGCCTACCACCTGATCGCCGCGGATGGCGATGGGGTTACCCTGGTCAACATCGGGGTCGGCCCGTCCAACGCCAAGAACATCACCGACCACTTGGCCGTGCTGCGCCCGCACTGCTGGCTGATGATCGGCCACTGCGGCGGCCTGCGCCAGTCGCAGACCATCGGCGACTACGTGCTGGCCCACGCCTACATGCGCCGTGATGGCATCCTCGACCGGGTGGTGCCGCCGAACATCCCCATCCCGGCGCTGGCCGAAGTGCAGCTGGCGCTGCAGGAGGCGGCGGCGCAGGTCACCGGCGAACGTGGCGAGCAATTGAAGAAGCGCCTGCGCACCGGCACCGTGCTGACCTACGATGACCGCAACTGGGAACTGCGCTGGGCCCAGGAGCGGCCGCTGATCAACCTGTCCCGTGCCGTGGCGGTGGACATGGAAAGCGGCACCATCGCTGCCCAGGGTTATCGCCTGCGTGTGCCGTATGGCACCTTGCTGTGCGTCTCGGACAAGCCGTTGCACAGCGAGATCAAGCTGCCCGGTTCGGCCAATGCCTTCTACAACCGCGCCGTCAGCCAGCACCTGAAGATTGGCATCGCCGCCCTCGACCTGCTGCGTACCGAGCTCAATTCGCTGCACTCGCGTAAACTGCGCAGCTTCGACGAGCCGCCGTTCCGCTGAGGATCCATGTCCCTGCCACCCCGTTCCAAGCCACGCCGCCCCCCGGTGCGGCCTGCCGGTCCAAGGCGCCAACCCAAGGCGCCACCGGCCGAGCCCCGCCTGATCCTGTTCAACAAGCCGTTCGACGTGCTGACCCAGTTCAGCGACGGCGAAGGGCGCGCCACGCTCAAGGACTACATCGATATCCCGGGTGTCTACCCGGCCGGGCGCCTGGATCGCGACAGCGAAGGCCTGTTGCTGCTGACCAATGACGGCCGCCTGCAGGCGAGCATCGCCGACCCGAAGCACAAACTGGCGAAAACCTACTGGGTACAGGTGGAAGGCGAGCCTAGCGAAGAGCAGCTACAGCGCCTGCGTGACGGTGTCGAACTCAATGACGGGCCGACCCTGCCAGCTGAGGCGCGTCGCCTGGACGAGCCTGACCTGTGGCCGCGCAACCCGCCGGTGCGGTTTCGCAAGAGCGTGCCGACCCATTGGCTGGAACTGGTGATCCGTGAGGGGCGTAACCGCCAGGTGCGGCGCATGACGGCGGCGGTAGGGTTGCCCACCTTGCGCCTGGTGCGGGTGCGGATTGGCGACTGGACGATCGAGGGGCTGGAGCAGGGCTGCTGGCGCGAAGTCTCGCCGAAGGTTTGAGACGGAGGTAAGCCCCAAAGCACCGCTTGATGTGCATCGGCGCAAAGCCGCTAGACCCCTTCCAGGAACCCCACCACCACGCTCTTGATGATGAAGGCGAGCACGCCCAGGCCCAGGACGAAGAACAGGATCAGGGTGCCGAAACGGCCCGCCTTGGACTTCTTCGCCAGGTCCCAGACGATGAAGCCCATGAAGCCGATCAACACGGTGACGAGGACGATCATCATCCATTCTTCGAATACTGCAGGATCCATCGGTGTTCTCCAGGCAGGCTGAGCGCCCGATCATACACCGGGCGCCGGGGCGGTCAACGCAGGTGGGTCAGGGGCAGCTCGGTGCTGGCCAGGACTTGGTTGAGGACGAAGCTCGAGCGCACGCTGGTGACGCCCTCGATGCGGGTCAGGCTGCCTAGCAGCAGTTTCTGGTAGTGGTCCATGTCCGGCACCACCACCTTGAGCTGGTAGTCGGCATCCATACCGGTGACCAGGCTGCACTCCAGAACCTGGGGCAGGCTGCGGATGGCCGCCTCGAAAGCCTCGAAGCGCTCGGGAGTGTGTCGGTCCATGCCGATCAGCACGTAGGCCGTGAGGCTCAGGCCGAGTTTCTTGCGATCCAGCAGCGCCACCTGGCGCGAGATGTAGCCGTCGTCTTCCAGTTGCTTGACCCGCCGCGAGCAAGGGGAGGGGGACAGGCCGATGCGTTCGGCCAGTTCCTGGTTGGAGATACGCGCATCGCGCTGCAATTCGGCGAGGATGCTCAGGTCATAGCGGTCGAGCTTGCTCATGGAGGGGACCTTTTCTGTTCGGATTGCTGAGGATTATCGATCCAGGGTGAAAAATTGCGCAAGTGCTATTTATCAGAGCAATATTCGCAATCCTCTGCTGCGGTGCTTCCCGTATCTTTATCCACAGAATCACTGCCCGGACTTCAGTCCACGGCGACAGGCCCCAGGAGGGCCGTCGCGGCCAGGCCATCCAACAGGACCCGCCAGGCCCCCGGGCTACGCACCGTCCAGAAGACAGCGTGAGGTGAGCCGGCGCCACAAGTGCCGAGCACGGACGACAATTCCCAGAGGGAGGCCAATGGCCTCCCTTTTTTCATGGGCGCGAGCTTGGCGTCATAGGCTGCACGATTGCATCAAACTGGATCGGCATGCACCAACACATCCGCCCTCGGATAACGCTGGCGGATCGCTTGCGACGCCTGCTCGCACAGCTCATGGGCCTCATGCAGCGGCAACTCGCCAGGCAGCTCCAGGTGCAATTGGACGAACCAGTGGCTACCCGACACCCGCGTGCGCAAGTCGTGGGCGCCCCTGACCCCGGGGATGGCGCATGCCAGCTCGAGCATGCGCTCGCCGATGTCGGCCGGCAGCTCCTTGTCCATCAGGATCGCTGTGCTCTCTCGGGCGATCTGGGTGGCGCTCCAGAGGATGTAGAAGGCAATCCCCAGGCCGAACACGGCATCCAGCTGCGGCCAGCCGAAGCGAGCCAGCAGCAGGGCCAGCAGGATGCTGCCGTTGAGCAGCAGGTCGGAGCGGTAGTGCAGCGAGTCGGCGCGCACCGCTGTGGAACCGGTGGCGCGGATGACCTTGCGCTGGAAGGCCAGCAGGGCCAGGGTCAGGACCAGCGAGAGTAACATCACGCCGATGCCGGTGGCTGTGTCGCCCAACGGCTGCGGCGACTGCAGGCGCTCGACCGCCTGCACCCCGACCAGCACCGCGCTGACCCCGACGAACAGCGCCTGCGCCATGCCGGCCAGGGCCTCGGCCTTGCCATGGCCGAAGCGGTGGTCGTCGTCCGCCGGGCGCAAGGCATAGTGTACGGCGAGCAGGTTGAGGAAGGAGGCCACGGCGTCCAGCGCCGAGTCGGTCAGGCCCGCCAGCAGGCTGACCGAGCCGCTCAGCCACCAGGCCACTGCCTTGCTCAGCACCAGGATGCCGGCCACCGCGAGCGAAGCACGGGTGGCCAGGCGCAGCAGGTGTCGATGTTCGGCGGGTTGGGTCATGCCGCGGGTGTCGTCCTTGTCAGGCGGCCGGTACCAGGCCGTAGGCGGCCAGTTGCTCGACGCTGCCGCGGTGCTGGATCAGCCGCGGGTCGTTCAGCGGCAGGCGCTGGCCCAGTTCGCTTTCGAGAATAGCCTGCAGCCTGGTGTTGTCGACCCGGCCGTCGGCGTCGATGGCGGGCTTGAGCTTGGCAGGGTCGACTTGGGCGGTGTGGCCCCCTGGGTAGTAGATGGCGCCCGTGGCGAAGTCGATGCCGAAGGCGATCAGGCCGGGAATGACATAGAAAAGAATACCGATGGCGTCCATGGCGGCGACAACAGGGTCGATCTTGCCTTCGATCTGACCGCGACGGTCTGGGTAGAACAAGGTGCCGCAGGCCGTCAGCTGGATCAGCAAGGTGGCGATGAGTGCGCCACCGATGACGCGGGAATGGATGCGCATTTGAATCTCCGAAAAGTAACCACGAAGGGGCAGGCCAAAACGCCTGCGCCTGCTACTAGGACCATGGCAGGGCAGGCCCGGTTCGCCGTTATACGCGGGCGATGGTTCCAGGGCCATCATGATTTCATTACCAATCGATGCCGTTCTGCCTGCCCTTGGCGGCTCTCGGACACGGCGAGGCTGTGCACCTGCAAAGAGCGGAAACATCAGCTCAGCTGAGAAATCTTTTTTAGTAACGACACACGAATGGCGTTGGCATGTACTGGGGGGCAAGTGTGCGGGTAGGTCTACCTGGATATTATTTTATGATAATGAAATTGTCACCCAGTAATCGCAGGTTCTAATTGTCTGCTCATCAATGTTTAACTGGGTTTTACATTGTTTTTGTGCGGGTATTGACAAGTTGAACTTTTTCTTTGACGCCGGTTTTTTGATTGCTAGTATCCCCGCAAGCGACCCGTTATTTAGTGTGCTTGAGAAGTCCGATCGCGACGGGTTTACGCTGACCTCTTGCACCTTTTACAAGTGTGCTCGGGACGCTTGGAGAAAGGGCGCGAACCCCGATGACGGGTAACAGACAGGGAGTCTCTAAGGTGATCAGGTCCCTCTGCGAACGCAGGTTCTATTGTCTCACCCCCATGCAGCATGTCGTTGCAATTCCCTTATGCAATTCAAACTCAACGCTCACTGGGCGCGTGAAATATCACGTGCCCAGTGAGCGCTCGGGTGTGGGCTAGGTCCAGCCTCTGGACTGAATCTTTTTATATAACTTTCGCTCATTCGAATGCCCAGTCGCCTTTTAAGCGGCTGCGCACGCGTTCGGGTTGCTTTGTTATGGGATTGACTAGCTGAAGCAAAGACAGGTGTGCGATGAATAATATTGTAATTGTCGACAAGGCGACGGGGGCGGCGACCGAACATGCGTTCGGTAACGTCGCCCTGAACGGAACCAGTATTGTAAAAGTGCCCATTAGCCCGAGTAGCATCCAGTCGATGCAACAGTCGGGCACGAACCTGGTCATCACGCTCAAGTCCGGTGGCACGGTCACGGTCCAGAATTTCTTTGTGGCCAGTGGCGAGGCCAACCAGTTGGTACTGGAAGAGGCCGATGGGACCCTGCTCCTGGGAAGTTACTCTTCACCGTACTCCGGTTTTACCTTTAGCGAGATCGGCGCCCTTGATGATCTGACCGCTGCCGCGACGCCGGACTGGGTGACCTGGGGGTTGAGTCTGCTGGGGGTTGGCGGCCTTGCCTCGATGTTCTTCCTCAATGGTAGCGGAAGCAGTAGCGGCAGCGGCGGCGGCGGTGATGCCAGTTCGACTACACCGGATGCGCCTACCGACCTTGCTTTCAATAGTGCCGGAACGGTACTGAGCGGCAGGGGCAAGCCGGGTTTGACTGTGACGGTCAAGGACGCGAATGGGCAAGTCATCGCCACAGGGATCGTGGGCTCGGATGGCAACTTCCACGTCAACCTGAATACCCCGCAAACCAATGGCGAAACAGTCGAAGTCACCCTCACTGACGCTGCTGGCAATGTGTCCCCTCCCAGCACGATCACCGCAGACGACACCACGGCCCCCAATGCGCCGACAGATTTAGCCGTCAGTGCCGATGGCACCACCGTCAGCGGCAAGGGCGAACCCAATACCACCGTCACCATCAAGGATGCCGATGGCAAGGTGATCGGTACCGGTACCGTAGGTCCCGATGGCACCTTCGAAGTTGTGCTGAATTCCCCCCAGGTCAACGAAGAAACCCTCACGGTGACGTTGACCGATGCTGCAGGAAATATCTCGGCCCCAGTCGAAGTAACTGCACCAGATATTGATGACACGGACGCTGACGCTGACGCCGATGCTGATGCTGATGCTGATGCTGATGCTGATGCTGATGCTGATGCTGATGCTGATGCCGATGCCGATGCGGATGCTGATGCTGATGCCGATGCCGATGCCGATGCCGATGCCGATGCGGATGCGGATGCCGACGCCGACGCTGATGCTGACGCGGATGCTGATGCTGATGCTGATGCTGATGCTGACGCGGATGCTGACGCCGACGCGGATGCCGATGCCGACGCCGACGCCGACGCCGATGCTGACGCCGATGCTGATGCTGATGCTGATGCTGATGCCGATGCCGATGCGGATGCTGATGCCGATGCCGATGCCGATGCCGATGCCGATGCCGATGCCGATGCCGATGCCGATGCCGATGCGGATGCCGACGCCGACGCTGATGCTGACGCGGATGCTGACGCGGATGCTGACGCGGATGCTGACGCCGACGCGGATGCCGATGCCGACGCCGACGCCGACGCCGATGCTGACGCCGATGCTGATGCTGATGCTGATGCTGATGCTGATGCTGATGCTGATGCTGATGCTGATGCGGATGCGGATGCGGATGCGGATGCGGATGCGGATGCGGATGCCGACGCCGACGCCGACGCTGATGCTGATGCTGATGCTGATGCTGATGCTGATGCTGACGCGGATGCCGACGCGGATGCTGACGCCGACGCGGATGCTGACGCCGACGCGGATGCCGATGCCGACGCTGACGCCGATGCGGATGCGGATGCGGATGCGGATGCTGATGCTGATGCTGATGCTGATGCTGATGCCGACGCCGACGCCGACGCTGATGCTGACGCCGACGCCGACGCCGATGCCGACGCCGACGCCGACGCTGATGCTGACGCGGATGCTGACGCCGACGCGGATGCCGATGCCGATGCCGATGCCGATGCCGACGCGGATGCCGATGCCGACGCCGACGCCGACGCTGATGCTGATGCTGATGCTGACGCGGATGCCGACGCGGATGCTGACGCTGACGCTGACGCTGACTCGGATGCTGACGCCGATGCCGATGCCGATGCCGATGCCGATGCCGACGCTGACGCCGATGCTGATGCTGATGCCGACGCGGATGCTGATGCTGACGCGGATGCTGACGCCGACGCGGATGCCGATGCCGATGCCGATGCCGACGCCGACGCCGACGCCGACGCTGACGCCGATGCTGATGCCGATGCCGATGCCGATGCCGACGCGGATGCGGATGCCGACGCTGATGCTGATGCTGATGCTGACGCGGATGCGGATGCCGACGCTGACGCTGACGCTGACGCCGATGCTGACGCCGATGCTGACGCCGATGCGGATGCGGATGCGGATGCGGATGCGGATGCGGATGCTGACGCTGACGCTGACGCGGATGCTGACGCTGACGCTGACGCTGACGCTGACGCTGACGCTGACGCTGACGCTGACGCTGACGCTGACGCGGATGCTGACGCCGATGCTGATGCCGACGCCGACGCCGATGCCGATGCCGATGCCGATGCCGACGCGGATGCGGATGCCGACGCCGACGCTGATGCGGATGCGGATGCGGATGCGGATGCGGATGCGGATGCCGATGCTGACGCCGATGCGGATGCGGATGCCGATGCCGATGCCGACGCCGATGCTGATGCTGATGCTGATGCTGATGCTGATGCTGATGCTGATGCTGATGCTGATGCTGATGCCGACGCCGATGCGGATGCCGACGCCGACGCCGACGCCGATGCCGATGCCGACGCCGATGCTGACGCCGATGCCGATGCTGACGCCGATGCCGATGCTGATGCCGATGCCGACGCCGACGCCGACGCCGATGCCGATGCCGATGCCGATGCCGATGCCGACGCGGATGCGGATGCCGACGCTGACGCTGACGCGGATGCTGACGCCGATGCGGATGCGGATGCTGACGCTGACGCGGATGCTGACGCGGATGCTGACGCCGACGCGGATGCCGATGCCGACGCCGACGCCGACGCCGATGCTGACGCCGATGCTGATGCTGATGCTGATGCTGATGCTGATGCTGATGCGGATGCCGACGCCGACGCCGACGCGGATGCTGATGCTGATGCTGACGCGGATGCCGACGCGGATGCTGACGCCGACGCGGATGCCGATGCCGACGCTGACGCCGATGCGGATGCGGATGCGGATGCGGATGCGGATGCCGACGCTGACGCCGATGCTGACGCCGATGCGGATGCCGATGCCGATGCCGATGCCGATGCTGATGCCGACGCCGATGCGGATGCCGACGCCGACGCCGATGCCGATGCCGACGCCGATGCTGACGCCGATGCCGACGCCGATGCTGATGCTGATGCTGATGCTGATGCTGATGCTGATGCTGATGCTGATGCTGATGCTGATGCTGATGCTGATGCTGATGCCGACGCCGACGCCGACGCCGATGCGGATGCCGACGCCGATGCCGACGCCGATGCCGATGCCGACGCCGACGCCGATGCTGACGCCGATGCCGATGCCGATGCCGATGCCGATGCTGACGCTGACGCCGATGCCGATGCTGACGCTGACGCCGATGCCGACGCTGACGCCGATGCTGACGCCGATGCGGATGCGGATGCGGATGCGGATGCTGACGCTGACGCTGACGCTGACGCTGACGCTGACGCGGATGCTGACGCCGATGCGGATGCTGACGCTGACGCTGACGCTGACGCGGATGCTGACGCCGATGCTGATGCCGACGCCGACGCCGACGCCGACGCCGACGCCGACGCCGACGCCGATGCCGACGCCGATGCTGACGCCGATGCCGATGCCGATGCCGATGCCGACGCCGATGCTGATGCTGACGCGGATGCCGACGCGGATGCTGACGCCGACGCCGACGCCGACGCCGATGCGGATGCCGATGCCGACGCCGACGCCGATGCCGACGCTGACGCTGACGCCGATGCCGACGCTGACGCTGACGCCGATGCTGACGCCGATGCTGATGCCGACGCCGACGCCGACGCCGACGCCGACGCCGACGCCGATGCCGATGCCGATGCCGATGCCGACGCGGATGCGGATGCCGACGCTGACGCTGACGCGGATGCTGACGCCGATGCGGATGCGGATGCTGACGCTGACGCGGATGCTGACGCCGATGCGGATGCTGACGCCGATGCGGATGCTGACGCCGACGCCGACGCCGATGCCGACGCGGATGCGGATGCCGACGCTGATGCTGATGCTGATGCTGATGCGGATGCTGACGCCGATGCGGATGCTGACGCCGATGCTGATGCTGATGCCGACGCCGACGCCGACGCCGACGCCGACGCCGACGCCGATGCCGATGCGGATGCCGACGCGGATGCGGATGCCGACGCTGATGCTGATGCTGACGCCGATGCTGATGCTGATGCTGATGCCGATGCCGATGCCGATGCCGATGCCGATGCTGATGCCGACGCCGACGCCGACGCCGACGCCGACGCCGACGCCGACGCCGATGCCGATGCCGACGCTGACGCGGATGCTGACGCCGATGCTGACGCCGACGCCGACGCCGACGCCGACGCCGACGCCGATGCCGACGCCGATGCCGACGCCGACGCCGATGCTGACGCCGATGCCGATGCCGATGCCGACGCCGATGCTGATGCTGACGCGGATGCCGACGCGGATGCTGACGCCGACGCCGACGCCGACGCCGACGCCGACGCCGACGCTGACGCTGACGCTGACGCTGACGCTGACGCCGATGCCGACGCTGACGCTGACGCCGATGCTGACGCCGATGCGGATGCGGATGCGGATGCGGATGCTGACGCTGACGCTGACGCTGACGCTGACGCTGACGCTGACGCTGACGCTGACGCGGATGCTGACGCCGATGCCGATGCCGATGCCGACGCTGACGCCGATGCTGATGCTGATGCCGACGCGGATGCTGATGCTGATGCTGACGCGGATGCCGATCTGGAAGCCTTCGACGACGTCGCAACTGCCGAACTGACCGTAACCCCGGTTACGACCAACACCGGGCTCGACAGCATGAACGTGTTCACGCTGCTGGGAGTAGGTGGCATTCAGCTCGGTGTGCCTGAGTTGTCGCAGGAGTTCACCGTAGCGGATGAAAGTACCGGCACCTTGAACCTGTCCTTCGGCTCCGGTGATCTTGCCTCCGTGCTGGGTAGCGGGTTCACTGCGGTACTCGAGGTCAGCGACGGAGCTGGCGGCTGGATTCCGGTAGACCAGGGAAGCGTAGGCGGTGGCTTGCTCGATCTGCTTGGGTTGTTCGGTTCGGGTAACACCAGCGCGAAAATCGAAGGCCTGGCAGCAGGTGAGTATCGCTTCACGCTCTCCATGGACCCCGCCCTGGTGGCAGTTGGCGCAAGCGCCACGGCACAACTGAGCGTCGATAACGCCAGCCTGGTCGATTTCACTGCAACAGGCGGTGAGGTCAGTGGCAATGTCATCACCGACGATGGCTTTGCAGGCGTGCCGGACTCCCCAGGTGCGGCAGGGGATGCCACGGTCACGGCCGTCAACGATGTGGAGATCGGTGACGATCCTGCGGTCGGTACCGTTGTGCACGGGCTGTACGGTGACCTGACGATCTTTGCCAATGGCGACTACAGCTACACGCCAAATGGCGATGTGGCGAACATCGGCAAGGTCGATACCTTCGAGTATCGGCTGGAGACAGCGGCAGGCGGCACGGCTTCGGCCACCCTCTACGTGCGCATCGACGGCAGCGACTCGACGGTGACCTGGAGCCCTGACGATCCGTCGGCGGAGGGTGTTGTGGAGGTGGTTGCCACCGATGACATCGGAACGGCAATGATCGACCGCGACAACCTGGTAGAGACTGAAAGCCTGACGGCATTGCAGTACTCGACGCCGCTGCTCATCGGTACCGGGAGAGGTACTGGCGCGGAGATCGTAGTGGAGGCCGATACTACGGCCGACCTTACCGTCAGTGTCCAGTTCTCCGGCGTTGGGTTGTTCCCGACAACCACACTCACGTTGGAGGTGTTCAACGGAACCAGCTGGGTGTCCACGGGCCAGACCACGACCAGCTCCAACTTCACCTTCACCGGGCTGGAGGCCGGTACGTACCGGGTGACCGGGGCAACGGGGGCCGTATCGTTGGCGGGTACGATTACCGTCAGCCAGACGCTGACCACCACCTATGCGAATGAGTTCGTCACGGGCGAGGCCATCGCTGCAACGGGCAACGTCCTGGCGCAGAGTGCTCACTCGCCGGCAGACAGCCTCGGCTCGACGCTGGCAGTGCTGAGTGTGTTGGTCGATGGGGTCTACGTCATACCGGGTCAAACCGGAGCCGTGGTGCAGGGTCAATACGGCACGCTGACGCTGCACGCGAACGGTGATTACGTCTACACGCCGACCCCAGGCCTGGCACTGGCTGACCTCGGCAACGTGGACAGCTTCAGCTACAAGATCACCGCACCGGGTGGCCAGGAGGACACCGCAACCTTGTACGTACGCCTCGACTCGCCGGATCTTGATTTTGTCTGGGACGATGACAATCCAGGCGATCCTGCCACCGAAGCCCCAGGCTTCGCAGCAGCCTCGCCGCTGGATGACGCGTCACACGCCACGATCGAGGGCGGCATCGAAGGTACCGCAAGTGCCGAAGGTGCTGATCAGACGGCAGCCCATGACACCGGGTTCGTACCGGTGGGTGGCGCGGCTGGCCCTGACACGCTGTTGTGGGAGGGTGACGATGCGACGATCAACTTGAGCTTGCTGGTCGGTAATGTCAGCGACATCGAGAGCATCGACCTGAACGACTTCAGCGCGGTCGAGCTGACCGTGAGTCTGGAAGACCTGGTGGCAGTGACGGCGCCCGAGACGGATAGATTGTTTATCCAGGGCGACGAGCAAGACAGCGTCCATCTGACCGGTGACTGGTCGATGGTTTCCACTCAACTGGAGAATGGACAGGAGTACGTGGTGTACGTCAGCCAGGAAGATGAAACCCATCAACTCTGGGTACAGAGCGGTATCAACGTGGTTTGACCATGTTGCAGGCGCAGAGCGTCAGGCCGTAAGGCCTGGCGTTCTCTGCTCATTCCGTTAGCCATCAACCGTAACGCCAGGGCGGCGTATTGCTCACCGCCCGGGCGTTACACCCTGACGTTGAGTGATGCCGTGCATGTTCCTGAAACCGAATGGGCTGCATGGCAAGTAAGCGCCAATCTTTTTCAGCCCAAGCTGATAATGGAGCATTACTTGAAACCCAAGGATCGGTTCGAGTTCCTGTTTGTGGCGTTGTTGGTCTTCGCCGTACAACCATTGAATATCGAGAGGGCCGTGGCACTGACACGTGACTACGAACCCGAACATATCAATTCCATCAGCCCAAGCGATGTGGGCAAGCATTTACCGGGTGACTCATTCGGTGCCGGCCAGGTGGCCGCCCCCAGGAATGTGGTGCCCGACAACCTCGACCTGTCGCGTGCCATCCAATTGGCCGTTGCCTGGCATCCTGCCATTGCAGAATCGATCGGTCAGCTTTACCAGCAACATGACAATGTCACCATCGCCCGGGCGGGTTATTACCCGCAGATTCGTGGCGGTTTCAACAGCGGTTATGACAGCGGCCTGACCGGTAATGGTCAAAGCCAGACCTTCACCCTGTCGGTCTCGCAGATGCTGTATGACTTCGGCAAGGTGGACAGTGCGGTGGACAGCGCAGTGGCCCGGGTCAATGGCCAGCAGGCTGCGGTCCTGCTGGCCATTGACCAGGTGGCGCGCGATACCGCCTTTGCCATGATCGAACTGCAGCGCTACCAGGCGTTGCTCGACATTTCTCGCGCGCAGGTCAAGGGGCTTACGGCCATCGCCGAGTTGGCCCAGCAGCGCAGCGATATGGGCGCCAGCACCCGCTCCGACATGATCCAGGCTCGCTCGCGGGTCGAGGCAGCCATTGCGACGCAACTTCAGTACACCGCGCTCTACAAGCGCTGGCGCACGGCCCTGGGCAACCTGCTCGGTACGCAGGCCCCAGTCAGTGTCAGCACCGCGATGCCTGCCGCTCTGCGCCAGTCCTGCCAAGGCATCGATGCTGACCAGGTGCTGACACCATCATTGTTGATCGCTCAGGCTCAGCAGGCCGATGCCCAGGCGCAAATTGCCCTGGCGCGGGCCGAGGGGTTGCCGACGGTTTCGTTGGATCCTTCGCTGACCCAGTACCTGGACAGCAACGATGAGAATGGCACTGTCGGCGGGCGTGATCGCACGCGCTACGGGATCTTCATCAACGTGGAGGTGCCGCTGTACCAAGGCGGCGCCATCACGGCCCGCAAATCGGCGGCCGCTCAGGCGCTGCGGGCTGCCGAGGCGGCCAACGATGCCGCGCGCCTGGCCGTGCGCCAGGGCTTGCTCGAGGCTCGCGACCAGACCTCCAGCCTCGAGCAGCGGCTGTCGACACTGGATTTTCGTGAGCGCAGCATTTCCGAAACCCGCGACTTGTATCGCCAGCAATACCTCGAGCTGGGCACGCGGCCGCTGCTCGACCTGCTGAACGCCGAGCAGGAAATCCACCAGGCTGCCATGGATCGGGCCAACACCCGCGCCGACCTGCATCGCCTGGAAATCGAGTGCCTCTATAACAGCAGCGCCCTGCGCACGGCGTTCAATCTGGACAGCAGTACGATCCAAGGTGTGGAGATTCGACCATGAACGATGCAGTGAACGTTGCGACCCCGAGCACCACTGACCCGCAGACCTTGGAGGTGGCTAACGCGCTCGACTACGAAGGCTGGCTGGAGGCGATATTGGCTGTCGCGCGGCACAATCGCTTGGATTGCTCGGCGCAGAATGTACGCATCGCCAGCCAGTGGAGCCAAGGGGCGAGTGTCGACCAGGTGCTGCGCCAGATGGCGCGCCAGGCTGGGCTGAGTCTGAAGATCGTCGCCTTCACCCCCGCGCTGCTGGCGCAGCGGCGCCTGCCCCTGGTGCTGCAGTTCGACGATGGCCAGATCGGCGTGCTGCAGACGATCAGCGACGACGAACTGGGGATCGTCTACAGCGGTGACCAGGGCCTGCAAAGCCGCATCAACCGTACGGACCTGGTCAATGCCGTGTGCAAGGTCCTGATTCTGCGACCGGCGCAAGCGGTCAGGGATTCCCGGGTCGACGATTACATCAAGCCTTACGAGAAAAGCTGGTTCAGGAACATCATCCTGCGCGACTTGCGCCCGTATGGCCATGTCATGTTGGCGTCGCTGGCGGCGAACGTCCTGGGGTTGGCCGGGGTGCTGTTCTCGATGCAGGTGTATGACCGTGTGGTGCCAGCCGAGTCGATGCCGACCCTTTACGTGCTGTTCGGTGGGGTGATGCTGGCGTTGTCTTTCGACTTCATCTTGCGCATCACACGCGTGCGGATCACCGACCTGCTGGGCAAACGCGCAGACATGCGGGTGTCGGACCTGGTCTTCGGTCATGCCATTCGCCTGCGTAATAGCGCCAGGCCGAAATCCACCGGTTCGTTCATCTCGCAGTTGCGCGAGCTTGAACAGCTTCGCGAGCTGATTACCTCGAGCACCGCCAGCGCCTTGGCCGACCTGCCATTCTTCCTGATGTTCCTGGTGATCTACTGGTTCATTGCCGGGCCGCTGGTGGCCGTGCCGCTTGGTTCTGTGTTGTTGCTGTTGATCCCGGGGGTGTTGTCGCAGCGCAGCCTGGCCAGGCTGGCCAACCAGTCGATGCGTGAAAGTTCGCTGCGTAGCGCCATGCTGGTGGAGACTGTGCAAGGCCTGGAAGACATCAAGATGCTCCAGGCCGAGCAGCGTTTCCAGCAACAATGGAACCACTACAACGCGACCGCTGCCGAGGCTGGCTTGCGCTTGCGCACGCTCACCAACGGGCTGGTGACCTGGACGCACAGCGTGCAGGGCGGCGTATTCGCGGTGGTGGTGGTGTTCGGTGCGCCAATGGTGATGGCGGGCGACATGACCACCGGTAGCCTGGTCGCTGCATCGATCCTGGCTTCGCGCATGGTGGCGCCGATGTCGCAGATCACCGTCGTGCTGACGCGTTGGCAACAGGCCAAGGTGGCCCTGCAGGGTTTGCATCGGATCATGCAGATGCCGGTCGACCAGGCCGATGGCAGCAAGCGTGTGCACCTGCCTGTGGTCCGTGGCGACTATGAGTTCAAGCAGGCGGTGTTCAAGTACAGCGAGGATGCACCCGTGCCGGCCTTGACGGTCAAGGACTTGAAGATCGCTCCAGGCGAGCGCATCGCGGTGCTTGGCCGTAATGGCGCGGGCAAATCGACCTTGCTGCAGGCGATGGCCGGCATGATCGATCTCAGCTCAGGGTCGCTGACGCTGGATGGCGTCGGCTTGGGTCACATCGACCCGGCCGATGTGCGCCGCGACGTGGGCCTGCTGACCCAGAACTCCCGGCTGTTCCACGGCACCTTGCGGGAAAACCTGGTGATGGGCACGCCCCACGCCAGCGACCAGGAGGTTCTCGACGCCCTGGCGCTGACCGGGGCGCTGGAGTTCATCAGCAAGCTCCCGCTGGGCATGGACCACATGATTCTGGAAGGTGGGCTCGGCCTCTCCGGTGGCCAGCGGCAGTCGCTGTTGCTGTCGCGGCTGATCATTCGCCAGCCGCAGATCGTGTTGTTGGACGAGCCTACCGCGGCACTGGACGATGTCAGCGAGCGCAAGCTGATCCAGAGCCTGGCGCAATGGGGTGCGCAGCGCACGCTGATCATCGCTACGCACCGGATGAGCGTGCTCAGCCTGGTGGATCGCATCATCGTCGTCGACAACGGTTCGGTGGTGATCGATGACACGAAGGACAACGCCATTGCCCGGCTTTCCAAACCCAGGAACCCGGTGCAGTGAGCCGGCTGCCCATGCAATTGACTGCACAGAAGGATAGCGCTGATGGCCAATGAAATGAGTGCTTCGAGGTGGCGCCAGGGGCAGGTCCAGGTGCCTCTGCTCGATGCGTCCCAGGGCGACGACCTGTCCCGCGACGACAGCCTCGATGACGCGACGGTGGTGCGTTCGATGCGTATCGTCTGGTACCTGGCATTGATGCTGCTGGCGTTCGGGATATGGGCCTACCTGTTTGAAATAGACGAAGTGTCGACCGGCACCGGCAAGGTCATTCCGAGTTCGCGCGAGCAGGTCATCCAATCGCTGGAGGGGGGCATCATTGCCGAGCTCAACGTGGCCGAAGGGGATATCGTCGAACAGGGCGAGATCCTCGCCAAGCTCGACCCGACCAAGACTGAGTCCACCTTCGGCGAGAGTGCGGCCAAGTACCGCGCGGCCCTGGCCAGCGTTGCCCGGTTGCAGGCGGAAGTGAATGGCACCGCGCTGACATTTCCCGAGGAGCTCAAGGCCTATCCAGCGCTGATGGCGGCCGAAAGCGACCTGTACCAGACCCGGCGCAAGGGGCTCGAAGAGTCTCAAGCGGGAGTCAGGACCTCCCTGGCGCTGGTGCGCAGCGAGTTGGAGATCACCGAGAACCTGGCCCGTGTCGGTGCCGCGAGCAACGTCGAGGTGCTGCGCCTGAAACGGCAAAAATCCGAGCTCGAGCTCAAACTCACCCAGTCCCGCTCCGAGTACCTGGTGCGCGCCGGCGAGGAGCTGGCCAAGGCCAACTCCGATGTGCAAACCCTGTCGTCGATCCTCAAGGGGCGTTCCGACTCGGTTTCGCGCCTGACATTGCGCTCGCCGGTGCGCGGGATCGTCAAGGACATCGAGGTCACTACCATCGGCGGGGTCATTCCTCCCAATGGCCGTCTGATGCAGATCGTGCCGATGGACGATCAGTTACTGATCGAGGCGCGCATTTCACCTCGCGACATCGCGTTCATCCACCCCAACCAGGACGCCAAGGTCAAGATCACGGCCTACGACTACGCCATCTACGGCAGCATGGATGGCAAGGTGGTGACGATTTCCCCCGATACCATCCAGGACGAAGTCAAACCCGAGGTGTTCTATTACCGCGTGTTCATTCGTACCCACGACAACGAGCTGCACAACAAGGCCGGCAAGGCGTTTCCTATCGTGCCGGGAATGATCGCGACAGCGGATATCAAGACCGGTCGCAAGACCGTGCTCGATTACCTGATCAAACCCATGAATAGGGCGCGTGAAGCCCTGCGCGAGCGCTAGGCGGTTCCCAGCCTTCGGGGCGGGTTGCCGCACAGAGAAGATGCAGCTTCCAGCTCTCGGCCAAATCAATGAGTGATGTTCTGTCTGTGGGGGAGTGATCGCATGTTCGGATCGAGCGTCGTGCGCTGGCTGTCATGCCTGGTCCTGGTGTTCAGTGCACCTCTGTTGGCCCGGGGCGTGGAGGATTCGCCGCTGCTGTGGAACACCCCGGCAGACCAGGTCCGTTGCGTCGATTCAGCCTCGGCCCTGTGGGTCGAGTTCGCCAGTGGCCAGGCCTGTATCCGTTACTTCAGTGCTTCGCCGCTCCAGGGAGCGCCGGTGGTGATCGTGATGTTTCACGGTGATCGCACTATCGAAATGCACCGTGCGCCCCAGGCCATTGCCGGCAATACCCTGCGGGCCAAGGACCAGCAGGCGGCGGCCCTGAGCCGGCGTGCCGGCGTACCGGTGGTGATTGTCGCGCGGCCGGGCACCTATGGCTCGAGTGGCAATCATGGGCAGCGCCGCCAGGCCAGCGAGTTCCAGGCATTGGATGCGGCACTCGACCAGTTGCGCCAGCGTCATACCATCGGGCGTTTCGTGCTGCTCGGGCACAGCGGCGGGGCGACGGTGGTGGCCGCTCTGATGACGTTGGGGCGCAAGGATGTCAAATGCGCGGTCATGACCTCAGGGGCGTTCGCCCTGCTCGAGCGCGCGCAGATGATTCGTCGCAGCAAAGGCCTGCCCGCCCGCGATGGGCGCGACACCAATGGCCTGTTGCATCCTTATGATCCCTTGCAGCACATCGATGGCATTGCCCGGGTGCCTGGTCGCCCCTTGATCTTGATAGGTAACCGCAAGGACCAGGTTTCCCCCTTTGTCTTGCAGGAAAGGTTCTACCAAGCGTTGCGCGATGCGGGACTCGAGGCCCGATTGATCGAAGCGCCGGCTTTCGGCCCGGCGTTTCATCAACTGCGCGACGATATCGGGCTGAAGACTGCGGCCCAGTGCGCCCAGCCTTGAAACCAGGACCCACTCCTGCGAGTCCTTGTTTCAAGCTTCAAGGCGTGCCGTCAGAGCGCCGCGACACGTTGTTGGGCGTGGGTGAGTGAGTCGACCAATTGCGAGAGGCCGGTGCCGCCAGAGCTCTTCACCAGCACCCAATCGCCCTTGTGGAACCAGCGTTCGGCATGCTCGGGCAGTTTGTCCAGCAGGGCGTTGACGTCCTCGAACCACTCGATGCTCAAGCGGTCGCGTACCTGCACATAGAGCGCATGCATCAGCGGCCCACAGAGCAGGGTATGCCGTGGCGCTGCCGCCAGCAGGTGTTCGGCCAGGTCCAGGTGATAGCGTTGGCTCTCTGGCCCCAGCTCGAGCATGTCCCCCAGGACCGCAACGCGCTGATTGGCCCGGCCAGGCAGTTCCGCGAGCATTCTCAACGAGGCCCCCATCGATCCCGGGTTGGCGTTGTAGGCATCGTTGATCAACTGGTAGTCGCCG
Organism: Pseudomonas sp. HLMP; assembly: GCF_046365545.1. NCBI lineage: Bacteria > Pseudomonadati > Pseudomonadota > Gammaproteobacteria > Pseudomonadales > Pseudomonadaceae > Pseudomonas > Pseudomonas sp. HLMP. Next base: position 676,878 of record NZ_JBDLLR010000001.1, read on the forward strand.
TCCCCGCAGGGGATGGTCAATGTGTTTCCGCGCCCGTCGACCGCCTCGAATGTCTCCAGGGCAGCTTGTGCCTGCTCGATGGGCAAGCCAGCGGCAATCAGCGAAGCCAGCACCGCCAGGGCATTGAGCACCATGTGCCTGCCGCGGGTACGCAGCGTGAAGCGCAATGGCGTACCTCGAAGGCTGGCATTGACCAGCAGGTGAGACGCTGTCGCGTGGCAGTCGATCACCCGTAGGTCGGCGTGGGTATGCTCGCCGTAGCTGAGCTCGCTCAATTGCGCTCGCTTGGCGGCGTCAGCGAACACTTGGTAGTGCGGCATGTCGCGGTTGAGCACCGCATGGCCACCGGGCGCCATGGACCTGAAGATGGCGCTTTTCTTGAGGGCGAGGTTGGCCAGGGTGCCGTGGTATTCCAGGTGCGCCGGCGCCAGGCTGGTGACGACGGCGATGTGGGGGCGAACCAGGTCGGAGTTGATGGGCATCCTGCCAACAGCCATTTCCAGGACCCAGAAGCGTGCCGGGTCGGTCATGCAGGCCAGGTTCCAGGCGATCCCGTGGGGCAGGTTGGCGTTGCCTTCGGTCTGCGCCACCGTGTCGAGCTGTTGCAGGGCATGGGTGAGCATGGCCACCACGGTGGTTTTGCCGGCGCTGCCGGTTACCCCGAATACCTGGCCGCCGAAGGTCCGCCGGGCGTAGCGCCCCAGGTGCAGCATGGCATCGGCGGTGTCGGGGACTTGCAGCACCGGCAGGCCGGCGTCGAGGTAGGGCGTGGGGTCGACGCAGACAAAGGCCGACGGGCGCAGGTGGGGGGCGGCCTTGGCCCACAGGCGCGCCAAACGGGTCTCATTGACACCCACCTTGCCCGGATGCCTGACCAACATGCGTTGCGGTTTGAAGTACGACATGGACGGGGCCAGCCCGCTGGCTTGCCAATCCGCCGCAGGCGCTACCACCCAAGTGCCGCCGGTGGCTTGCACGACATTTGCCGCATCCCAGTGCCAGCCGCCGGTGCCATGCTGCTTCTGCGCCAGGGCGCAGTGGACCTGCGGTGCGCCATCGAGCAGGTAGCGGTGATAGGCAATGAGCCCGGAGAGATAGTGTTCGACATCGTCGATACGCACGCGAAAGGCATGGTGGCGAATGAAGAACGAGCCGACGATGCGTGCCGGATTACCAAAGAACATCGCTATTTCCGGCCAGAAGTAACCGTTCAGCAAATGCCCGGCGCGGTGGTGCAAGGCTCGGTAGAAGGCTTGCAGGTCGACCTCCTCGAGCAGGTGACGCAGTGCAGGCAACTGCTCGAGGCGTTGTAGCATCTGCTGTGCCGCCATCATCAGTTCCAGCAGGGTCGGGAAGGTAGTGATGCGCTGCTGCACGAAGCCCAGGTAATCGATGAAGTTGTTCAGGCCGAAGCGGAAGTATTTTTCCTCTGGCCGGTAATGGGTCAGCTCGTTGACGCAGTAGCTCAACCAGTGGTCGTGCGCGCGCCAGTGTTCCTTGGCGATGAAATGATCGAAGGCCTTTTCGACGACCTGCAGCCAACGCTTGTCGCCTGTCAGGCCGTAGAGGCGCATCAGCCCGAATGCTGCTTCACCGTCGTAGTAGATGATCCGGAAGGGCTCTTTGACACTCAGGTCCCTGGCATGCAGAACGTGGTCGAAGCTGCCGGTCTGCGGGTCTTGCATCCAGGCAATGCCATTGGCCAGCGCTTCGAGCAACGGCTGGTAGTCGCGGTTGCCGGTGACTTCGCTGTATTTCACCAGGGCCAGCAGGCAGACCGCATTGCCCCCCAGCTTGATTTCGTCGCCGGTGTCCACCAGGAAAGCGGCGGCGCTGCCATCGGGCAGGGTGTAGGGTTTGATCAGCGTCTGCGTGAGGTGATCGAGGGCACGGCCTATCGATGCCCCGAGGGTGTCATCCTGGGTCAGCGCCCAGGCTTCGACCATGGAATAGGCCGTGCTGGCGTGACGTAGGGTGTTGTAGTTCTGGATCGTACGGTCAAAGCAGGGGAAATAGCCGTAGACGAACTGTCCGCTGTCCTTGACCTGGCGCGAGAGAAAGCCTGCAGCCGTCACGATGCTTTCCCGCACCTGGCCGGCGTCCAGCATGCCCGTCTTGCGTCGTCCGACATCGGGCCCATTGCTGTTGAGGGCATGGGCAATACCGTCTTCGGCACAAAAAACACCTTGGGTCTGGAACAGGTAGACGGGGGCTTCGGGGTGGGCTTGTGCGTATCGGGCTGCCGCCAGCGCTGGCGAACCGGCAAAGCGTTTTTTCACGTAGACCGAAAAATTGCCCAGGTTGAAGCTGGCACAAGGAATGCTGGAGCCGCCGTACAGGATGGCGTTGGCGTTGATTTCCTGTTCGGTGAGGGCGATCTCCAGTCCTTGGTCGAAGGCGATACCATAGCGGAAGTAGTTGCGCTTGTGGCGCTTGAGGCGCTCCTGCAATTGCGCCCATGTCAGCGTGGTGAGGTTGACTGCACGCTCGACCCGGAGCCACAGCGGCCCGGAGGGCTGACCCTGCCCGGGCGAGGCCTGCAGCGCCGGAAACTTTGATAGTGCTTGGCTCCAGGCGGTCTCGAAACTGTCCGCGGTGACGTGGAACACCTTGGCGCGCTGGCTACTGTCGCTGAGGGAGAAGAACAGCGTACAGGCCGGCGGGGCATCGGCAATGAGCGCTGCTGTCTGGCGTTTTAAAAAATCGTAACACGCTGTTAGTTGCTGTTTCAAAGACATAAGAAAATCCATTGTCAATGTCGGATGAAGACAGGTTGTTTGTTATGTGAACATTATCTCGTTCGGTATTCGAACACGCCTTTGAACATTAAGGCCTTCCTGCGTCCAAGCAAGGTCTGGCGTTGCAAAGTGTGAGTGTGAGCTTCGTCACATAAAAGACCGGCATGCACTTATACATGAATAAGCACGTTGAGCAGTCTTGTTGAGTCTTGAAATGGAACTTCCGTTCTAGTTGAGCGGAAGCGAATCATCTTGGGCTCTTTCCTTGGGGGGAAAGCCGCTGGGTTGCTCATGCTCGTTCAGGTGATTCTTTATGAGCTTCCTGAGGATCTGCGATACGGTGAGGTCGACGGTCGCAGAAAGATCCTCTAGTTTTTTCTTGGTTGGCAGATCGATCAAGATCGTGAGGCGAACGGTCTTTTTGTGCATGTGCGGTTCCTTTCTCTTCCGCAGCAGATACTCATGCTGCGGTCGGTTCTCCAGTGCCTGATGAATATGAGGCTTGACATGGAACTTCCGAGGCTCCGTGGGGACTATAATTCAACCGTGACAGATTTTCTACATGACTTAAAGCGCGTGTAGGCAATCATGTGTTGAATCGGTGTGCCCATATGAGTGCCTTGTCCAACCGCACTCATGCCGCCGCGAGTGAATGTCCACAAGTTTCGAAGACATTCGTTCTGTTGGCGAACGGTCTCGTCGAATGGTCAATGAACCTTTGTATACTGCACGCCTTGTTGCAGGAGTAATCATGAGTTCGTTGCCCATCGATGCCGCCTTGCCGGCCCTTTTGAAAGCCCTCGGGGAACGTCACGAGGTCGTGCTCCAGGCGCCGCCAGGGGCCGGTAAAACCACTCGCGTTCCGCTGGCGCTCCTTGACGAACCTTGGCTCAAGGCGCAGACCATCATCATGCTCGAACCCCGGCGTCTGGCTGCACGCGCCGCAGCCGAGCGGATGGCGGCTGAACTCGGCGAGCGTGTAGGGGAGACGGTGGGTTACCGTATCCGCCTTGAAAGCAAGGTAGGCCCGAAGACACGCATCGAAGTCGTGACCGAAGGGATCCTGGCAAGGAGGCTGCAAGACGACCCCTCGCTGGATGGTGTGGGCCTGGTCATCTTCGACGAATTCCACCTTCGCAACCTGGACGCGGACCTGGCCTTGGCGCTCACGCTCAATGGGCGCGAACTCTTTCGCGATGATGTCCCGCTGAAGGTCCTGTTGATGTCGGCAACGCTGGACGGGGAGCGGCTTTCCCGACTGCTCGACGATGCCCCCATCGTGACCAGCGAAGGCCGGATGTACCCGGTCACGACGGTCTGGAGCAAACCACAGCAGCCGGGTGATTACATCGAGCCCCGGGTCATCGCCGCGTGCCTCGATGCACTTGAAGAGCAGACCGGCAGCATGCTTGTCTTTCTGCCCGGCCAGGCAGAGATCCGTAGGGTCCTCACTGGCCTGCAAGACAGCCTCGATGACCCTCAAGACATCCTGCTCTGCCCACTGCATGGTGAACTTGATCTCGACCAGCAGCGAGCGGCAATCGACCCAGCCCCTGCTGGAAAACGCAAAGTGGTGCTCGCCACGAACATCGCGGAAACCAGCATCACCATCGACGGCGTGCGCGTGGTGATCGACGCAGGCCTTGAGCGTGTGCCCCGGTTCGATCCACGAAGTGGCATGACCAGGCTCGACACACAGCGTATTTCCAAGGCGAGTGCCACGCAGCGGGCGGGGCGGGCAGGGCGGCTCGAGCCGGGGGTTTGCTATCGCTTGTGGTCCGAAGCCCAGCACGAGCAACTGGCGGGCTTTGGTTCGCCGGAGATTCAACAGGCCGACCTGGCGGGATTGGCCCTGCAGCTCGCGCGGTGGGGCGTTGAGCCGGACGAGCTCAAGTGGCTCGATGCTCCCCCGGCTGCGGCCTTTGCCCAGGCATGCGATCTATTGCGCCGGCTCCGGGCCCTGCAACCGGATGGACAATTGACCCGGCATGGCCAGGCGATGGCCGAGATGCCCGCTCATCCGCGTCTGGCCCACCTGCTATTGCGTGGTCATGAGCTGGGTTTGACGAATCTGGCATGCGATATCGCGGCCTTGCTGAGCGAGCGGGATATCCAGCGCGGCGGCGGGGCCGACCTGCACGCTCGGTTGGCTGTCTTGTCTGGAGAGCAACGCGCCCAGCGCGGCGGGCAGGGGAGCGCCCAGCGAGCGAAGCAGTTGGCCAGGCAATACCGTTCGTTCTTGCGTGGGCCCACGGCTGACCGCGTGCCGGACCCTGCAAACCCGAAGTGGGTGGGCTGCCTGCTAGCGCTTGCCTACCCTGATCGCATTGCACGACAGCGGCGCGCCGGTGGCGCGGAGTACCGCCTTACCAATGGCCGGGCTGCGTTGTTCTCAGAGAGCGATGCGCTGATGAAACACCCCTGGTTGGTGATCGCTGATCTGGGGAGCCGCCAGGGGCAACGGGACGAGCGTATCTATCTCGCGGCGGATCTGGATGAAACGCTGTTCGACTCGGTCCTGAAAGAGCAGGTCAGCCAGGTGGACGCGCTGGATTGGGACGAGCGGGAAGGCGTGCTGCGGGCGGAGCGACAGCTCAAGGTCGGGGAACTGGTGCTTTCTTGCGCGCCGCTGGCCAACCTGGATGACGAAGCCCGTGTCCAGGCATTGATCGACTATATCCGGCGCAAGGGCCTCGAGCTGTTGCCCTGGACGCCCGAGCTGCGCCAGTGGCAGGCACGTGTGGCACTGCTGCGTGACCTGGATCTGGAGAGCGGGGGGGCGAGTGAATGGCCGGATTTGCGTGATCAGGCGCTTCTGGCGTCCCTACGTGAGTGGCTTGGGCCCTACATTGGAAAGGTCACCCGGCTCAGCCACTTTGGCCAGCTCGACCTGGCATCGATTCTGCGCAACCTGTTGCCCTGGCCATTGCCGCAGCAACTCGATGTGCAAGCACCCCAGACGATCTCGGTGCCCTCGGGGTCGAATATTCGTATCGACTACAGCGAGCGTCCCCCCGTATTGGCGGTAAGGCTCCAGGAGTTGTTCGGCCTGGCGGACACACCGCGCATCGCCAATGGGCGGCAGGTGCTCAAGCTGCATTTGCTGTCGCCAGCGCGGCGCCCCGTGCAGGTCACCCAGGACCTGGAGAACTTCTGGAAATCGACCTATGCCGAGGTCAAGAAAGACCTGAAAGGCCGATACCCCAAGCACTACTGGCCGGATGACCCGCTGGTAGCTGAGGCCACGGCACGGGCCAAGCCCAGGGGGACCTGAGCTCCTGTCGCCGGGGTGCTTGCGTTGGTGCAAGCCCCCGGCGCTACCGATCAGTCCACGCGCTCGATCAGGAACTCGTGGACCTCACCTTCCTGGACATTCAGCAGGTAGTAGGTCCCCGGCTCATGGTGCGGGGTATCCATGATGGCCTTGACCTGCTGGCCCTGGTGGTCCCGCCAGCGGCAATGCAAGCCTTGTTCGGTCCAGTTCAGGGTTTCCAGCTTCCAGAAGTCGGTGACCTCGGCATGCTTGTACAGCCCCAGGTAGCCATTGAGGCTGATGCCCAGTTTCTTGTCCGCGTGGCGGCCGGTGCCGCGGATACTGAAGTGATGGCGGTTCTCGGTTTGCGACAGGAAGGTGAAATGAAAGACCGGGGAGTCGGCCTGTCCGCCTGCTTGCAGCCAATCATCCTGCGGGGCGAATCCCCAGCTGAACTTGTCGGTGCTACGGCTGAGCCGCAGCGGCACCCGTCGGTTATCGACCAGCATGTAGATCTTGCCGCGAAATGCTTCGATCGTCTCGGCGACGAGCACTGGTTCATGAGCGTCTGTCATGGGAGTCTCCTTGTCCATTCGATGGCAGCACCGTGCTGCACCGTCGGCGATTCTGGCGGCCGACGGGGATCGATGGCGCAAGGAAGGTTTGCTTCGAGAGTCGTTTCAGTCGCGGCGATGGGGCGGTAGCTGCAGCCGAGCCACGAGCGGCAGGTGGTCGGAGATCTGCAGGGTGTCCTGCTGCAGCACCTGGGCCTGGAGCCGCTGCAACCTGGGGCTGTGCAGCAGGTAGTCGAGAGTGCGGTCGGGCCCGCTGGCGGCCGGGTCGTTGGGGTAGTGCGTGAGCCAGGCGCTGCGATCGGCCCCGCTGGCCTCGGCGTTGCTGGGAATCATCGGGTACTTGTCCCAGAGCAGGTGCAGGTCGCTGTCGGCGGGGTAGTTGCCGCGTTGTGCCGGTGGCAGGCGACGGTACTGGCCCAGGGGCAGGAGATTGAAGTCGCCACCGATCAGCCAGGGCGTGCCCTGGCCTTCCAGGCGGTCGAGGACCTTGGCCAGGTGCGCCACCTGGCGCTGCTGCAGGTCGCTGCCGGGCCGGTAGGGTGAGAGCTGGGTGTTGAGCACCGCCAGGCGGCCACCACCCTGCACCGGCAGGTAGCTGACCAGCAGGGCCGGTTGCGGTTCCAGCAGGCGGTTCAAGGCATTGCTGGCGGCGGAGGGTAGTTGCAGGCGCTCGGCCTTGGCGATCGGGTAGCGGCTAAGGGTGGCCAGGGTGCGGCCAACGTTGCTGGCAATGTGCCAGTCGGGCACGAAGTCGGCCTTCCAGTCGTAGGCCTGGACCGCGCAGGGGTAGAGACCGGCGAGGCGCTCGCGCAACAGGGCCAGCTGGTCCTGGTAACCGGTGGCCTTGGCGCCTTTGTCCAGCTCCTGGAGCAGGACGATGTCAGGCTGTTCGGCGCGGATCACCCGGCTCACTTCGTCGAGGTTGAAGGCCAGGTCCTCGGCACTCGGGCGGGTGTCGCTACCGCGGCCCTGGTCGTACCAGAACACGTAGCGCTTGCCGGCCAGGTACTGCACGTTCCAGGTCATCACCTTGAGCGCCTGCCCAGGTAGCAGCGGCGGGCTGGCGCCGTGGCAGGCAACCGCCACGGGTTCGCGGGGGGAGGGCTGCCAGCCCAGGTGATCGGCAAGCAGCCAGAGCACGGCCAGCAACAGGAGCAGGGACAGCAGGGCGTTGCGCAGTAGACGGATCATCGGCTCGGCTTGTCGGTGCAGGTGGCGCCAGCATAACCGAGCCGTTCGTCGGTGAGCCAGTTCAGGCGCTGGCTTCGCTCTCCAGCAGCATGAACAGGCGGTACAGCACCACACCGCTGAACAGTTGCAGGAAGCCGCTCAGGCTGTCCAGGGCCAGTTGCAGGCCCGGCTGGGGCTCGGGGAACACTGTCAGCAGCAGCCCGTCGAGCAGCCACAGCGGCGCCAGCACGGCGAGCACGCAGGCCAGGATGCGCATGAAGTGCCCGGTGGTCATCCTGGCGCTCTCGCGCATGGCCTGCACCACCGGCAGCCCGCGCAGCACCAGCAGGTACTCGGCGAACACCAGGTTGATCATGATCCACACCCCCGGGAAGATGAACAGCGCCAGGCCCGCCATGATCAGCAGCGAGCTGATCAGGATCAGCAGCGCCAGCGCAGGCCACAGTTGTACGGCGCGGGCGAACAGGTTGCGCTTGGCGATGTCCTGGCCGTTGCTGCGGGTGTCGAGGTAGAGGATCAGGGCCGCGCTGTAAAGCGGGTAGAACAGCAGGCTCACCAGCATGCCGTAGGCGGGCGAGCCCTGGTCGCCCAGCTGGCGGTCGAGCAGTTGGGTGCACAGGGCTTCGAGCATCACCAGCGGCAGGCAGAGCTGGAGGATGCTCGCCAGATGGCGGCGGAAAAAATACAGGGAATCGCGCAGGACGCTCAGCGGGTTCATCGGTCAGGATCGCATGGCAGAAAAAGCAGGGCGTCACTTTAGCCCACAGCCTTTGCTGAAAAAAGTTTCACGGCCTCGATGATTGAATCGCGTGGCTGTGCACCCCATCTTTGACGCGACCACACAGGCCACTGACGTATGAGGTAGCCCATGAACACTGAAGAACGAACCCTGATCGACGGCCTGTTCGGCCGCATCAAGCAAGCCGAGGCTGCAAGCCAGCCGCGTGACGCCCAGGCGCAGGCGTGCATCGAGGAGCACCTGCGCCAGCAGCCGGCGGCGCCGTACTACATGGCCCAGGCGATCCTGGTCCAGGAGGCCGCGATCGAGCGTCTGGACGAGCGGAACAAGCAGCTCGAGGCCGAGCTGAAGCAGGCCAAGGCCCAGCTCGAGGCTACCCGTGGCAGCAATGCCGGTGGCGGTTTCCTGTCGAGCATCTTTGGCGCAGGGGCCCGCAGCCCGGCTCCGCAGCCGCAGCGCCCGGCGGCCTCCGGTGGTGGCTGGCGTGAGCCGAGCGCGCCGGGCTTCAACCGGCCGGGAGCGTCGGCCTTCAATGCCGCCCCCGCCCGCAGCGGCGCCGGCAGCTTCCTCGGCGGTGCCATGCAGACCGCTGCCGGCGTGGCGGGCGGCGTATTGCTGGCGCAGGGCATCAGCAGCCTGTTCAACCATCACGCGCAGCCCGAGGAAGTGGTCGAGGTCATCAAGGAAGAACCGGCGCCGGCCAGCGACAGCGGCGGCTGGAACGACCAGGAGGTCCAGCGCCAGGTCGCCGACAACGGTGACCCGGGCTATGACCAGGGCGGCTTCATGGACAGCGACTATGGCAGCGACGGTGGCGGGTTCTTCTCCGACGACGACACGTTCGTCTGAGGGCTCTGGCATACTGCTGGCCTTCAAGGGGGCCGTGCGCCCCCATCACGACGCAAGGCCGCCGTCACAGGCCTGACCTGCCAGAGGGTTCATGGTGAAGAAAATCGCATTGTTCGCCGATGTGCAGAACCTCTACTACACCGTGCGCCAGGCCCACGGCTGCCATTTCGACTATGCCGCGCTGTGGGCCGATGTCAGTCGCCAGGGCCAGATCGTCGAGGCGGTGGCCTATGCGATCGACCGTGGCGACAGCAAGCAGCAACAGTTCCAGCAGATCCTGCGCAACCTTGGTTTCGAGGTGCGTCTAAAACCGTTCATCCAGCGTAGCGACGGTTCGGCCAAGGGTGACTGGGACGTGGGCATCACGCTCGACGTGATCGATGCCGCCGCCCGGGTCGACCAGGTGGTACTGGCCTCTGGCGATGGCGACTTCGACCTGCTGCTGGAGCGGGTGATCCAGCGCCATGGCACCGAGGCCGTGGTCTATGGCGTGCCGGGGCTCACCGCGCTATCGCTGATCCGTGCTGCCAGTCGCTATGTGCCGATCGAAGGGCAGTTGTTGTTGCGGCATTGATCCCGCCCATTCGCGCATAGACTGGAACGGTCAACCACGCAACTCAGGCCTTCCTGCCATTGCTTTCCAGGTGATCGAGCGGCACGCGCCGTTCCACCGCGCTGGAGAGGATGATCGAGGTCTTGCTGAAGCCCAACTGCGAGACCTGGTTGATCAGCGCCTCCAGCTCATTCATCGAGGCGACTGCCGCCTGCATGATCACGCAAGGATCCCCCGTGACCCGGTGGCATTCGGTGAGCTGGGGAATGCGCGTCAGGGCTTCGTAGGCCTGCTGGTTGCCGTGGCTGGCCAGGCGCAGCTCGATCACGCACTGGATCGGCAAACCGATCTTCTCCAGGTCGACCTTGGCCGAATAACCGGTGATCACACCGCTGGCCTCCAGCTTGGCCACCCGTTCGGCCACCGCCGGGGCGGATAGATTCACCTGGCGCGCCAGTTGCGCGTAGGTGGCCCGGCCGTTTTCCAGCAGGGCGGCGAGGAGCATGCGATCGTACTTGTCCATGGCACTTCCAGTGGTCACTTTGTAATCGACGGAAAAGTGGTCTTACAACCATGCTTTGCAAAGTGTACGGCTGATTTAAACCTGTTTTGTAACTTAAGTTTGCGCAGGGGCCTTTCTAAACTAAGTCACCCGTAAACGGATTTCGAGTTCTTTCCCATGCCTGCCTCCCGTCGCTTCCCGCTGCTGCTCATCGGTGCCTTCCTGGCTTTGTACCTGGTCTGGGGCTCGACCTACCTGTTCATCAAGATCGGTGTCGAGTCCTGGCCGCCGATGCTGATGGCAGGTGTGCGCTTCATCATCGCCGGCAGCCTGCTCTACGGCTTCCTGCGCTGGCGCGGGGTGCCCGCGCCGACCTGGGCGCAATGGCGCGCGGCGGGGGCGATCGGTTTCCTGTTGCTCAGTTGCGGCAATGGTGGCGTGACCCTGGCCGAACATGCCGGGGTCGCTTCGGGCGTGGCCGCGTTGGCGGTGGCCACGGTGCCGCTGTTCACCTTGTTGTTCGGCCTGCTGTTCGGCCAGCGCAACTCGCGCCTGGAGTGGGCGGGGATCTTCCTTGGCCTGGCCGGCATTGGCTTGCTCAACCTTGGGTCCAACCTGCAAGCCAGCCCCATGGGCGCGGCGCTGATCCTGTTCGCCGCGGCGTCCTGGGCCTTCGGTTCGGTATGGAGCAAGACCCTGCCGCTGCCCCAGGGGGCCATGGCCAGTGCCGCCGAGATGCTGGTAGGCGGCGCTGCGCTGTTGATCGGCAGTGCCGTCAGCGGCGAGCGCCTGACCCAGATGCCCACTGCCGCAGGTTGGGGTGCGCTGGCCTACCTGGTGTTCTTCGGCTCGATCCTGGCCTTCAGCTCCTACATGTACCTGCTCAAGCACGTACGCCCGGCGGCGGCCACCAGCTATGCCTACGTCAACCCGGCGGTGGCGGTGCTACTGGGGATCGTCTTCGCCGGCGAGCGCATCGGCGCCGAGGAGTGCGTGGCGATGGCGGTGATCATCGGGGCGGTGGTGCTGATCGGGTTGCCGCAATGGCGCAAGGTGCCCGAGACGCCCGCGCCGCTGAAGGGCGAAATGTGCAAGTAGGGCGGGGCGTTGCGGTAAACTGCCGGCTTCGCTGAACCCCCTGACGGTATTGCCATGAATTTCGCCAAACTCGGCCTGATCGAACCCTTGCTGCGCACCCTGCAGCACCTGGACTACAACACCCCGACTCCCGTCCAGGCCCAGGCCATCCCCGCCGTGCTGGCCGGCCGCGACCTGATGGCCGCGGCCCAGACCGGCACCGGCAAGACCGCCGGTTTCGCCCTGCCGGTGCTGCAGCGCCTGGCGCTGGAAGGCGCCAAGGTCGCCAGCAATTCGATCCGTGCCCTGGTGCTGGTGCCGACCCGCGAGTTGGCCGAGCAGGTCCATGCCAATATCCGCCAATACGCCGAGAACCTGCCGCTGAGCACCTACGCGGTATACGGTGGGGTCAGCCTCAATCCACAAATGATGCGCCTGCGCCGTGGTGTCGACCTGCTGGTGGCCACGCCTGGCCGGCTACTCGACCTGTTCCGGCAGAACGCGGTGAAGTTCGGCCAGGTGCAGACCCTGGTTCTCGACGAGGCCGACCGCATGCTCGACCTGGGGTTCGCCGAGGAGCTGCAGGCGGTGTATGCCGCGCTGCCGCGCAAGCGTCAGACGCTGCTGTTCTCCGCCACCTTCTCCGACGAGATCCGCATGCTCGCCGGCCTTGCCTTGAACGACCCGCTGAGCATCGAGGTCAGCCCGCGCAACGCCACGGCCAGCACGGTGAAGCAGTGGCTGGTACCGGTGGACAAGAAGCGCAAGGCCGACCTGTTCTGCCACCTGCTGCGCAAGCAGCGCTGGAAGCAGGCCCTAGTGTTCGCCAAGACGCGCAACGGCGTCGACCAACTGGTGGAGCGCCTGCTCGGCGAGGGGATCAATGCCGACGGTATCCACGGTGATCGCCCACAGGCCACCCGCCAGCGCGCGCTGGACAGCTTCAAGGCCCGCGAGATCCAGGTGCTGGTGGCCACTGATGTCGCGGCCCGTGGCCTGGACATCGACGACCTGCCGCTGGTGGTCAACCTCGACCTGCCGATCGTGGCCGAAGACTACGTGCACCGCATCGGCCGTACCGGCCGGGCGGGCAACAAGGGCGAGGCGATCTCGCTAGTGTGTGCCGACGAGGTGCAGTTGCTGGCGGCCATCGAGACCCTGATCCGCCAGACCCTGCCGCGTCACGAGGAGCCGGATTTCATTCCCGATCACCGGGTACCGCTGACCGATGCCAGCGGCCAGGTGCTGAAGAAACCGAAAAAGCCCAAGAAGCCGAAGGAGAACAGCGCCAAGCGAGGGCTGGGGCGCTGGATGGACAGTGCCGAGCCTGCGTTCTCGGAGCCAGCGGTCAAGCCGGTGCGCAAGGTGCCGAGCTTCAACAGCGGGCCGCGCAAGCGCAAGTCTTGAAATTGCAGGGGCCGCGTTGCGGCCCTTTCGCGACACAAGGCCGCTCCCACAAATGACCTTAGCTGCCGGCCCCTGTGGGAGCGGGCTTGCCCGCGAACACGGGCGAAGCCCGTGCCATACACCGGTGGTGTCAGGGCTGACTCGTTTGTGGGACAAGCCCACGCACGTCCTTAGCTACACCGGGCCAGCCACTGTGCCGCCGCACGTCCTGCCCGCAATCCGCTGGCGAAGCAGGCCGTCAGCAGGTAGCCACCGGTCGGCGCTTCCCAATCCAGCATCTCCCCGGCACAGAACACGCCAGGCAGTCGCTGGATCATCAGCCCTTCATCCAGCGCCTCGAAGCGTACGCCACCGGCGCTGCTGATCGCCTCGTCCAGCGGCCTTGGCCGTACCAGCTCGATCGGCAAGGCCTTGATCGCCCGCGCCAGCGCCTGGGGGTCGGCAAAGGTGGCTGGGCTGGTCAATTCGCGAAGCAGCGCCGCCTTGACGCCGTCGATCCCCAACTGCCCGTGCAGGTGCTTGGCCATGGAACGTGAGCCACGTGGCTTGGCCAGGGCCTGGACGATCTTGTCCACAGGGCGGTCCGGTAGCAGGTCGAGGAGCAGCGTGGCGCGGCCGTCGCGGTTGATGGCCTCGCGGATCGCGGCCGACCAGGCATACACCAGGCTGCCTTCGACCCCTTGCGCGGTCAGGATGAACTCGCCCTTGCGCGGCGCGCTGCCGGGCATGCCCAGGGCGATGTTCTTCAGCGGGGCGCCAGCGAACTTGTCTGTGAGCAGGGCGCTCCAGCTTTGCACTTCGAAGCCGCAGTTGCTTGGCTGCAGTGGCGAGATATCCACACCCCGCTCGGCCAGCAGCGGTAGCCAGGCACCGTCGGAGCCCAGGCGTGCCCAGCTGCCGCCACCCAGGGCGAGTACCACGGCGTCGGCGCGAAGCTGCAGCTCGCCTTGTGGATAAGTGATGCGCAAGGTGCCATCGGCGTTCCAGCCAAGCCAGCGGTGGCGGGTGTGGATAACCACGCCGCTGTCACGCAGGCGCTTGAGCCAGGCGCGCAGCAAGGGCGCGGCCTTCATGTCGCGGGGGAAGACCCGCCCGGAAGTGCCGACGAAGGTCTCGATGCCCAGGCCGTGGATCCACTGGCGCAGGGCCTCGCCGTCGAAGTCGCGCAACAGTGCATCGATCTCGCGATGGCGCCGGGCGTAGCGTGAGACGAAGGCCGGATAGCCTTCGGAATGGGTGATGTTCATGCCGCCGACACCGGCCAGCAGGAACTTGCGCCCCACCGATGGCATGGCGTCGAACACCTCGACCGCCATGCCGGCCCCGGCCAGCGCCTCGGCGGCCATCAGGCCTGCTGGGCCGCCACCGATGACGGCGACGAGGGGAGGGGAAGCGGGGCGTTGGTCGGACATGGTGGGCGGCAGGCTGTGGAAAAGAGCCGGCATTCTACCCCAGCACGGCCCGCGCAGGCACTGTGCAAAAAATGATCAGCGCCTTGCGGATCAGGCAGTTGAAGGGCTCGGGCGGTTTTCCCGCAGGTTATCCACAGGCGGTTCCACAGTCATTGTGAACAACCCAGTACGCGTGCGGCGCTGTGATGGAGAATGCCGTGGCGCTTGGCCAGGGCCTCGCGATCCTTGCTGTAGCCGCCACCGATCACGCCGACCACGGGAATGTCGCGTCCCAGGCACTGGCGCAGCACCTGTTCGTCGCGGGCGGCCAGGCCGGCGTCGGTCAGTTGCAGGTAGCCCAGGGCATCGTCCTTGTGCACGTCGACGCCGGCGTCGTACAGCACCAGGTCTGGCTGGTACAGCGGCAGCAGGTAGTTCAGCGCATCCTCGACCACCTTCAGGTAGGCCGCGTCGCCCATGCCGCGCGGCAGCGGGATGTCCCAGTCGCTCTGGGCCTTGCGTGCCGGGAAGTTCTGCTCGCAGTGCAGGGACACGGTGATCGCCTCCGGGGTGTCGTGGAGGATGCGCGCGGTGCCATCGCCCTGGTGTACGTCGCAATCGAAGATCAGGACCCGGTGCACCCGGCCGGCCTCCAGCATGTAGCGGCTGATTACCGCCAGGTCGTTGAAGATGCAGAAGCCGGCGGGGTGGTCGTGATGGGCATGGTGGGTGCCGCCGGCCAAGTGGCAGGCGATGCCATGCTGCAGAGCCAACTCGGCGCTGAGCAGCGAGCCGCCCACTGCGCGCACCGTGCGCCGGGCCAGGGCCTCGCTCCAGGGCAGGCCGAGGCGGCGTTGGTCCTCGCGGGACAGCTCGCCGCTCAGGTAGCGCTCGATGTAGCTGCGGTCGTGGGCCAGGGCGAGGATGTCGTTGGGGCAGATGTCCGGTCGCAGCAGGGCCTGGTCGGTGGCCAGGCCGCTATCGACCAGGTGATCGCGCAACAGGCGGAACTTGTCCATGGGAAAGCGGTGCTCGGCGGGAAAGGCCGGGCTGTAGTCGTCGTGGTAGATCAGCGGCAACGGCATGGTGGTTTCGGTGGTGTGGGGCCAGCGCTGATCTTGCCAGTTCGAGGCCGGCCTGTCGCTTGCCCCCTGCAATGGGCCTGGCAGCCTACGCTGTAGAGTGTGAACCCGCGATTCACGGAGCCTTCTCGATGACTTCTATCCTCCAACTGGAAAGTGCACGGCTGGTGCTGCGCCAATGGCAGGACGACGACCTGCGCGAGTTCGCCGCGCTGTGCGCCGACCCGCAGGTGATGCGCTACTTCCCGGCACCGATGACACGCCTGGAGACGGCCGCGTTGATCGGGCGGATCCGCGGTCATTTCAGCGAATACGGCTTTGGCCTGTGGGCCCTGGAGCGCAAGGACAGTGGCGCGTTCATCGGCATGACCGGCCTGCTCAACGTCGACTTCGACGCCCCCTTCACCCCTGCGGTGGAGATCAGTTGGCGCCTGGCGCGACGGCACTGGGGCCTGGGCTTCGCCAGCGAGGCGGCGTGGACTTGCCTGCGTTGTGCTTTCGCCCAGTTGCGCCTGGAGGAAGTGGTGTCGTTCACTACCGAGGGTAACCTGCCTTCGCAGAAGGTCATGCAAGCCATCGGCATGCTCCAGGACCCGCAGGGCAGTTTCGAACATCCCCGCCTGCCGGCTGGCCATCCCCTGCGGCGCCATGTGCTGTATCGCATCGACCGGGCGCATTGGGAGCGGACCCTGCATGGCTGAATGACAGGTCATGCGCGGAGCGGATGACAAACCCTGTATCATTTGCCCCCATAACAGCGTTGTAGCGCCGTGATGCCTTGCTAGGAGAATCCCCCCATGAGCCACGTATTGGACGACCTGGTCGACCTGTTGAGCCTCGAGCCCATCGAGGAGAACCTGTTCCGCGGACGCAGCCAGGACCTGGGCTTCCGCCAGCTGTACGGTGGGCAGGTGCTCGGCCAGTCGTTGTCGGCGGCCAGCCAGACGGTCGAGGAGGCTCGTCACGTGCATTCGCTGCACGGCTATTTCCTGCGTCCGGGTGACGCCAGCATGCCGGTGGTCTACTCGGTCGACCGCGTGCGCGACGGCGGCAGCTTCAGCACCCGGCGGGTGACGGCGATCCAGAAGGGCCAGACCATCTTCACCTGCAGCGCCTCGTTCCAGTACGACGAGGGCGGCTTCGAGCACCAGGTGCAGATGCCCGATGTGGTCGGCCCGGAGAACCTGCCCAGCGAAGTCGAACTGGCCCGCGCCATGGCCGACAAGCTGCCCGAGCGTATCCGTGACAAGGTGCTGTGCGCCAAGCCGATCGAGATCCGGCCGGTCACCGAGCGCGACCCGTTCGACCCCAAGCCGGGCGATCCGATCAAGTACGCCTGGTTCCGCGCCGATGGCAACCTGCCGGACCTGCCTGCCCTGCACAAGTACATGCTCGCCTATGCCTCGGACTTCGGCCTGCTGACCACCTCGCTGCTGCCCCACGGCAAGTCGGTATGGCGCAAGGACATGCAGATCGCCAGCCTCGACCATGCCCTGTGGTTCCACCACAACCTGCGTGCCGACGACTGGCTGCTCTACGCCACCGACAGCCCCTGGGCCGGCAATGCCCGTGGTTTCGCGCGTGGCAGTATCTTCAACCGCGCCGGCCAGTTGGTGGCCTCGTCGTGCCAGGAAGGTTTGATCCGCCATCGCCAGGACTGGGCATGAGCCTTCGCCGCATGCGCAACTGGGTGTTCGACATGGACGGCACCCTCACCGTGGCGGTGCATGATTTCGCCGCCATTCGCCAGGCGCTGAGCATCCCGCAGGAGCACGACATCCTCACCCACCTGGCGGCGTTGCCGGCCGAGGAGGCGGCGGCCAAGCATGCCTGGCTGCTGGAGCACGAGCGCGACCTGGCGATTGCCTCCAAACCAGCCAACGGCGCCGTGGAGCTGGTGCGCGAGCTGGCCGGGCGGGGTTGCCGCCTGGGTATCCTCACCCGCAATGCCCGCGAGTTGGCCCATGTCACCCTGGAGGCCATCGGCCTGGCCGACTGCTTCCCGGTGGAGCACATCCTCGGCCGCGACGAGGCCGCGCCCAAGCCCAGCCCCGATGGGCTGCTGAAGATCGCCCGGGCCTGGGGCGTGGCGCCGGGCGAGCTGGTGATGGTCGGTGACTACCGTTTCGACCTGGATTGCGGGAGAGCGGCGGGGGCGCATACGGTGTTGGTCAATCTGCCGGACAACCCCTGGCCGGAGCTGGCCGACTGGCATGCGGCGGACTGCTGGGCATTGCGGGCGTTGTTGGGCTGAGCGCTGGCCTGCATGGCGCTTGCAGACAAGCCAAGCACGACTTCTGGCGTGCCTGGACATGGCCTGTCGTGATCGAACACCTGCAAGACGTTCTCGAATAATTTCCCCCAGGCTCGCAGGGCTTAAATGAACCCCCGAATCCAGCTGGCGCGTCGCTCGGTGAAACCTGTAGAACGATCACAATAGAGCGTGAGCGACGTACCTACCCATTGTTTCCAAAGGAGTTTTCTTCGCTTACGCCTGCCCGTCCTTTCCTTGTGTCAGCAAAAAGAGAACAAGATCAATGAACACCGTGGGATCCGATGGTAGTAACCTTGCGCAAGGGTTCAAACCACGTCATGTAACGATGCTGTCCATCGCGGGCATCATCGGCGCCGGACTTTTCGTCGGCTCCGGGCACGCCATCGCGGCGGCCGGGCCAGCCACCATAATCTCTTACTTCGTGGCCGGGACCCTGGTGGTGCTGGTCATGCGCATGCTTGGCGAGATGGCCGTCGCCCATCCCGACACCGGGTCGTTCTCCACCTATGCCGACCAGGCCATCGGCCGCTGGGCCGGCTACACCATCGGTTGGCTGTACTGGTGGTTCTGGGTCTTGGTGATCCCCATTGAAGCGCTGGCTGCCGGGCATGTGCTCAACGCCTGGTTCCCCCAGGTCGACAGCTGGATCTTCGCCTTGCTCTCGGTCGTGCTGCTGGCTGCCACCAACCTGTTCAGCGTGGCCAAGTACGGTGAGTTCGAGTTCTGGTTCGCGATCCTCAAGGTCACGGCGATCCTGGGCTTCATCGGTCTGGGCTTCGCGGCTCTGCTGGGCTGGTTGCCCGACCGCGAGGTCAGTGGCCTGGGCAGCCTGATGGCGCAACATGGGGGCTTCGCGCCCAAAGGCGCGGCTGCAGTGATCGCAGCCTTCATCACGGTGATGTTCAGCTTCATCGGCACCGAGGCGGTGACCATCGCCGCCGCCGAATCCAGCGACCCGGCGCGCAACATCGCCAAGGCCACCCGTTCGGTGATCTGGCGCATCAGCACCTTCTACATCCTGTCGATCTTCGTGATCATTTCCGTGGTGCCGTGGAACGACCCGCAACTGGCGGTGGTGGGTTCCTACCAGCGTGCCCTGGAAATCATGAACATCCCCAACGCCGCGTTCATGGTCGACCTGGTCGTGCTGATCGCCGTCACCAGTTGCATGAACTCGTCGATCTACATCGCCTCGCGGATGATGTATTCCCTGGCCAAGCGCGGCGACGCCCCGGCCTTCCTCAACAAGACCTCCAAGGTCGGCGTGCCGCGCGCGGCCGTGTTCGGCAGCACGCTGATCGGTGCGGCCATCGCCATCCTCAACTACTTCGCGCCCAAGGGCGTGTTCGAGTTCCTGCTCGCCAGCTCCGGCGCCATCGCCTTGCTGGTGTACCTGGTCATCGCCATTTCCCAGTTGCGCATGCGTGCCCGCCTGGAGCGGGAGAATGCCGAACTGAAGTTCCGCATGTGGCTGTTCCCCTGGCTGACCTGGGCGGTGATCATCTTCATCTCCTGTGCCTTGGGCGTGATGATGTACACCGAGGAGCACCGGGCGGAGGTGAGCGCCACCCTGAGCCTGGCGATCGTGATTTCCTTCCTCGGGATCGTCACCTCCCGGGGGCATGGACGGGCGGCCGTGGGCGTGCGTTCGATGGGGTAAGCGGGTATCGGATGTAGTGCAAAAGGGCATCTGGAAACAGGTATTGCCGGTCGGCCATTTGGGGCCACTTCGCGCCCCATCGCCGGCAACCCAACCCCACAGAGTCCTTTGCAGGGCATCTGATCGGTGAGCGGCACTGGCACCCAGTGGGAGGCTGGTTTGTCCGCGAATAGGCCCGCTCTAAGACCACCGACGGATAGCTTGGCCTCGGATCCCACTGCATCAATCATGCATGAGCCATGGTCTCAGTTCCTTGAGGTTGGCCACTACAATCTGTTGCGCCTCGGGACTGGTCGCGACATTACGTGGGTCGATGTGATAGCGCGCCAAGACATACTTCACCAAGGCCCTGCGGCTCGGCACCACTAGCTTTCCCCCCGTCATACCGAAGTCGGTTTCGATGATTGTCTTCTGCGCTTCGCTCAATCGCCCATCGGGCTCGAGAATCACGGGAATTTCGATGTTCCAGTCTTCGTCCAACTCCCGTGTGTTCGGAGACTCATCGAGCAAATCCGGCTGCCCGCGCAAGCGACTGAGCACAAAGTCGCGGTACTGACCGTTCTTCTCACAATAAGCGCGCACATGCCAGCGTATGCCGGTGTAGACCAGTGTATGAGGGGCGATGAGACGGATTTCTACGTTCGGGGTATTGAGCGACACGTATTCGGTCTCCAGGCGCAGGCCTTCACGGCAGGCCTTGAGCAATGGGCGCAGAATCTCCGGTCGAATGGGCCGATCCGGGACTTCCAATACCTTGGTGTGGGCGTAGGCCAGCGCTAGCCCGTCAATGTGCGGAGCGCGCTCGTTGTTCTGATAGAGCAGATGCAAATAAGCGCTGGCGCTATCGTCGATGAACTTGGGTTTGAAGTGCTTGGTGGGTACATAACCCTTGAGTTGCTTGTCGTAGGCCAGGTTTTTCGGTGCATGCTCGGTGATGTAGGTGTTGATGTCCTTGGACGCCTGTTGCCGACTGATGCCGAAACTCTGGATCAGATGGCCCGTGGTCAAGCGCCCCTCCCACCAGACAACGGTCTCAATCAACCTATAGCGCAGCGCCAGGTCCCAGCGTACCTGCTCGATGGTTTGCTTGCGTTTCATTGCCTCTCCCGGTGTTCGGCTACCTAGGTGGTATCACTCTATAGCAAAGACCTGTCGTTACGAACGACATATCAATCGATTTTCAAGCATAGAAGCCTCACGCCTGCACTGACGACGAGACGTTACGCCCGCGTTCGCCGTGGTGAGCGCTATGTGTAAAGTTTCAAGTCATATTTTGCTTGAGGCTTTGTTCCAACCCTGCCTGTTCTGAGCGTCACTGAGGGTTTTAGGGTCCATTGCCAGACGGCTTGTCTGCCTGGGGCAAGCCCATAATCGAGTGGTGGCAAAAAGCTATTTTTTACTAGGGCCCTCGGCGTGCGACCCCGCCATTCCACATTCATTCATCTGCGTGATTTCTTTACCTGTATAAGTCTACATTGTAGACCTGTCGTAAAACTCTACATATATTTTTCCTGTCTTTTGGGCGCATTGGCTCACGGAAGGAAATGAACATGAGTATGACGGAAGCGGTTGCGACAGGTGCTTTAGGGGTGATGGGCGTCATCCTGCTGCTGTTGCTGCATCAGTGTTTCAGGTTGCACGAGCTCTGGAAGATGGCGCTTGCCTGCCAAAAGAACGCGCGCTGGGCGCGGATATGGGAAGCGGAGAACCGGGAGCTGCGCTCGGCATTGCGTGCGGAAAAAGCGCACATCGAGCAGTTGCAACGCAAGCTGGTGATTTTGCAGCAAATGATCCCGGCCAAGGGGTGAGGGAAGGGATATGAACAGACTTGAACGGATCAAGGGTTGCCTGTTGGGAGGCGCTGTCGGCGATGCGCTAGGCGCTCCGGTGGAGTTTCTCGATTGGTCGACAATCGAGGCCAGGTTCGGTCCGCAGGGAATCAGTGATTTTGCTCCAGCTTACGGTGTCACCGGCGCCATCACCGATGATACCCAGATGATGCTCTTCACCGCAGAAGGTTTGCTGCGCGCGTATGTACTTGGTAGTTCAGGCAAGCCCTGTCACGTCCCCAGTATTGTTCATCATGCACTGCTGCGCTGGCTGATGACGCAGGATCATCCGGCAACGATTCCGGTCAGCCGGGACGGGTGGTTGATCGAGCAACTGCCGCTTTGGTCCCGCCGCTCTCCCGGTTTCACCTGCCTTCAGGCACTCAAGGCCAGCGCGCGCTTGGGCGCCGTTGCCGAGAACAACAGCAAAGGCTGTGGTGCTCTGATGCGTGTTGCGCCATGCGCTTTCTTCGCGAACGCCTTTGACTATGCGGCTCAGTCAGGCCGGCTGACCCATGGGCATCCTACCGGCTACCTGGCGGCGGGGTTGTTCGCCGATATTCTCCAGCGCCTTGTCGATCAGGAAGATGGCCTGGAACACGCTATTACGCAAAGCCTGGCGAAGTATGGACATGTGCCCGGTATGGAAGAAACGCGAAACCTCGTTGAGCGCATGCTGTTCTTCTTTTACGAGGGCTATAAGCCCACTGCGCAAAGAATCAACCAGTTCGGTGGAGGTTGGGTGGCCGAGGAGGTGCTGGCGATCGGGTTGTGGTGTGCACTGGCGGCTTCCTCGTTCGAAGAGGGCGTGATCATGGCGGTGAATCACAGCGGCGACAGTGACAGTACCGGGCTAATCACAGGGCACTTGTTGGGTGCTCAGTATGGGGTTGCTGCGATTCCTGGCCGGTGGTTGGAGCAGTTGGAGTTGCGTGAGGTGATTGCGCAAGTCGCCGAGGATATCGAGCGCGTGCCGCGTGATTACTGTGGGTATGGTGGGGAGTTCGACCAAGAGATCGAGCAGGCCTATCCCGCTAGTTGAGAGGGCGGGGGATGCGCTCGGACACGTACTTAGGAGAGCAGCGATGCCGGTGAAGCCAAGGCCATTTACGTATGTATGCGACGAATGCGGGTGGAGGAAGACGGTTGCGCCGCGCAGTGATGCGTTGCAGCCAGGGGAGTGGTTGGATCGGTGTTCGAAATGTGGGGGGAGGGCGCTGACGATTCAGGCTGCGGGTTGGTTTGCAGGTACGAAGGCGGAGTTGCTGGCGCGATGGCGGTTGTGAGACGTGGTTAAGCGTTTCCTTTGGCCTATCCGTCGTTACGTATTTTTAACTAGAGAGGCTGAGAGATGAAAAATGTTTTTGCCGTCATTGGTTTCGTTGTGGTCGTCAAGAAGGGGTACGAGCTCTATCGCGAGTACAGCGAGATGAAGCGTGAGAAAGAGGCAAGAGACGCTGTATCGAAGCATGAGGCGGTTTAAGCCCGAGCGGCTATTTCGGTATGCATGGGGCTGCAGACCACCATGACGATACCCCAGGCGGTGGTCGCTATGCCCCCTGAGACGCAAGAGGGTTCCACTTTCGAGCGCATCTCTGCGCAAGAAAGCCCTGGTCGAGCCGATACAGCAAGTACTCGCGAAATGCTGGGGCTATCTGGTGCGAGTGAACTTGACACTGATAGTGGCAAAATGCAATTTACCAGGCTGAATTGGATCCAGCCGAGAACGAATAGGTCACGATATGAGTAAGGCTCAAGATTTCTCCAAGCTTTATGCTCGCGTAGCTAGCGACATTGCCACTGCGCTGGATGATGTCTCCAGGCTGGATGTGAGCAATGACAAGGGCAATGCTCACCTGGCCAGCGTCAAGGAAAAACTCGGCAAAATGAAGTCGCGCTTTGACGGTGAGATTTCCTACCTGGAAAAGCATGCCGAATGGGACAATTTCACCATTGCCTTCTTCGGTGAAACCAATGCAGGCAAGAGCACCATCATTGAGAGCCTGCGGATCCTCTTCGAAGAGAAGAAACGTCAGGCCCTGATTCAGCGCAATCAGGCGACCGCCAGCGATATTCAGGCGGTGTTCTCAAGCAAAAGCGACGAGCTTATTGAAGAACTCAGCACTCGCTATGTGAATTTCTGTGAGGACATCGCGGCGCTGGGCGACGATATCGGCGCATTGGTCAACCAGACCCAGCGTGATCTGCAGAGTACCCGCCAGCAGCTCGAACACACCCAGCAGGATTATGCCTACTGCAAAGAGCGACTGAACCTTGCCGTGAGCGATCTCGACAGCACTCGCCAGGCACTGCAGGGCAGCGAAGCACGACTGGCGGAAAGCCAGAAAGATCTCACTCAGACGCAGGGCGAACTGCAGCAGGTTGGGTTGCAGCTACAGGGTGTGCGAAGCGACTTCCAGCGCAGTCAGCAACAACTGACAGAACAGGGCGCGCAGCTGCAGGCCGCCCAAGCGCAATTGAGCGAATGCCAGCGTCAGGGCGAAGTAACCCGCATCACGCTGGAGCAGCAGGCAAAGATGAAACTGATGTTCGGATTGGTAGGAGGCGTGGTGATCGGCGTCATCGCGGGGGCACTGGGCTATGCGCAACTGCTGTGAGTCCAGACATTGATGGCCTTGCACTGACCTTCTTTTCGTAGAATCCGGACCCTTCCATGCACGAACAACACTCCTTGAGCGAGTTGGTCAGCGACAGGCTGCCAACCCTGCTGAAACAACAGAAAGAACTCGAACGTCTGCAACGTTGTGCAGGCCAGGTCGATGGTGAGATCGTCGGCACCGGCCAGGCAGACTTCACCCAGGACAACGTGATTTATCAGTTCAGCCATCAGGGCAAGAACTTTCAGCTGATCGACGTACCCGGCATCGAAGGTAACGAGTCGAAGTACGAAGCAATGGTGCAGGCGGCTATCGCCAAGGCCCACCTGGTGTTCTATGTAAACGGTACCAATAAGAAACCAGAGTCTGAGACAGCCCAGAAGATCAAGCAGTACCTCAACCGTGATGCCAAGGTGTATGCCATCTGCAATTTGCGCGGCAAGGCGGACTCCTACGAGTTCGAAACCGATCGCGAATCGCTCGAGCGCACTCATAAAGATGCCGTTGCGACTCGCGAGCAAACCCGCGAGGTGCTGGAGGATATTCTCGGCGCCGAACTGGTCGTTGGTTGCCAAAGCCTGCAAGGGCTGCTCGGTTTTACGGGAGTGGCGTTCGACGAGCGTGGGCTGACCAGTATTCATCCTAGCCGCACCGATCTGCTCAAATCACAACGAGCCTATAAGCAAGACTTTGGCAGCCAACAGGCAATGCGCAGCTTTAGCCAGTTGGATCAGCTGCATCAGGTCATCGGCAACGGCTGCGCCAACTTTGAAGTCGACATCGTCGAAAGCAACAAACGCAAAGTGCTGCGCCTGCTGCAAGACACCGTGAACGATCTGCAGAAGCAGCGGGGCGAGCACCAGGTGTTCTCCGACAAGATTGGTGCGGAGATTCTGGAGTGTCAGGACGTCATCCGAAAAAGCTTCCAAGACCTCAAGAGCAGCTTCAGCTCCAAGCGCGGCAGTGCACTGGATCGTTTTTTCAATGAACTGACCTCGGCGGCGCGTGAGGCTGTCGAAGTGCATTTCAGCGACAAGGATGATGTGGAGCGAGTGATTCAGCAGCACGTCAGCGAGGGGCAGCAGCGCCTATCTGAAAGGCTGGAGCAAATCCAAGAACAGTTGCTCGAAGATCTTTCTCAGGCCATTGAGCGGGCACTCAAACGCTTGCAGGAAAACGCAGAGCGGGTGAGTTTCCAGCAGCGTTTGAGTGAGGCAGCGAGCAATTCTCTTTCGCTCTCCAGTGCCATGGACGCTATCAGTTTCAACTTCTCCGATGTGGGCAGCTTCTTACTGAGTGTCGGTGGCTATGCCCTGAGTGGTTTCGGCATTGGTACGGTTTTCCCAGGAATCGGCAACATCGTTGGAGCGATTGTGGGTGGCTTGTTTGGCCTGGTTGCCGCTGGCTTGAGTTACTTCTTCGGAGGCCGTGGCAAGAAAATCGCTGAGGCGCAGGAGCAAGTGGCCAAGGCTATCAAGGCCGAGCGTGAAAACGTAACGAGGACATTCAATCGCGATACCGAAGCGATGCTGGTGAAGATCAAGGAGCAGATCGAAGGCTCTGTGTTGAATCAGTTGACGGACGAGCGCCGCAAGATGGCCGACGTCACCGCCTTGTTCGATGAAAAAATTGCCTCTCTTCAGGCTCTGAAAAACCAAGTGGAAGCCAAACCCTATGGAACAATTTAAGCAGTTTGACGCCAGCAAGACCGAGGTCATCAAGTCGCTCGACAACCTCCAGAAACTGGTGGGTGCGCTTGAAGCACTAGGGCTGGACGTTTCCCAGGACATCGACAAGATCAAGAAAGCCATTGGCGATGTGCAGTCCGATGTCTTGCGTATCGCCCTGCTGGGTGCATTTTCCGACGGCAAGACCAGCGTAGTTGCCGGATGGCTTGGCCAAGTCATGAAGGACATGAAGATCGATACCAACGAGTCTTCGGATGCGCTAGCGATTTACCGTCCAGACAACCTTCAGGATCGCTGCGAAATCGTCGATACCCCTGGCCTGTTCGGAGACAAGGAAAAGACTGCTGAGAACGGCGCCCTGGTGCAGTACGGCGATATCACCAAGAACTACATTTCCGAGGCGCACCTGATTTTCTACGTGGTCGACGCTACCAACCCACTCAAGGAGAGCCATCAGGACATCGTTCGCTGGGTTCTGCGCGATCTCAACAAATTGAGCTCGACCATTTTCGTCATCAACAAGATGGATGAAGTGGCCGACCTACGTGATACCGAAGAGTTCGAGCAGCAGAGCACCATCAAGAAGAACAACCTGCTGGATAAACTGCAGCGTTTTGTTGACCTCACTGCAGCCGAGCGCGAAGCGATCAACGTCGTCTGCGTCGCCTCCAACCCTAATAGCCGTGGATTGGAGTTCTGGCTCGAACAAAAGGACCTGTATGACCAGCGCTCGCGTATCAGCGAGCTCAAGCAGGTCACGCAACACGTGCTCGATGGCAGTGGTCGTGAAACCCTGATCAAGAAGACCGGCATCGATGTCGTGCGTGATGTATTAGGCAAGAAAATCGCTGTGGCTCAGGACGAACTGATCAAGTTCAAGCTGTTGGCCGATAACCAGCGACGTGATTCAGCGCGCATGCAGGAAGACATTGCTGAGGGCAAGCGAAAAGTCCTGGCGACCGTCGGCAACCTGTATGAGGAACTGAACAACCTCGAGACCGACTTGCTCAACAGCATTCGCACGTTGCCGCGTGACCAGGTTCACGCTTTCCTCGAAGCGCAGATTGGCTTCTCGAATAACGACATCGGTGAAAAACTGCGCTTTCGTATCGACCACTTGTTCAGCACCGCCTTCAACCAGTCTTCAAGCATCATGAGCGGCATCAGCGCCAAGATCGAGCATCAACTCGACAGCGCCTCAGACTTTGCCGACAGTATCACCGCATCGGCGCTGTCGGCCTCGAGCCGAGCGTTGACCGCAGTGTCGAAGATCCCCGTCGAAAGCATCAAGAACGGTGTGTTTCTGGCCCGAGAGACCCTGAAAAACCTCACCGGTTACGTATACAAGTTCAAGCCTTGGGAGGCGACCAAGCTGGCCGCCAATATTAGCCGTTGGGCCGGACCAATCGGCGCGGGTATTCAGGTGTTGACCGATGTCATCAGCGTCGCCCAGCAGCAGCGCGCGGAGGCTGAGCTCAAGCAGTTGCAGAATGACTTGGCCGAAGTGGTCAAAAGCCACTTTGCCGAGCCGATGACGTTGCTCAAGGATCACGACAAGGTGATGGATATCTTTGCGCCGCAGATCAAGGCGTTTGAGAAGATCTTGGTCGAGCAGGAAGCAAGCCTCGACAACCTGCGCAACCGGCAAGCACAACTGGAGGAGCTGGAGGCCCATTTGAGCCAAGCGTTTGGTTCGCAGGGGGTGATCGAAGGTGAATATAAGGTGATTTGATCCAGTGGGTTTGGCCAGCGGTAGGGCTGGCTTCTCACAGATTCTAGTGTGGTATTTCTGAAACACCACACTAGCACCCGATGAGCTGGAATACCCGAATGGCTGGAACTCAAAAACTCTCAAAAGACCGCAAAGGCGCTGGAGGCCGCGTATTTACTGGATCGCAGGCACAAAAAAGACGTCCGTGGACGTCTTTGATTGATCATTTGGTGGGCCGGGGTAATTTGAAACCGGTCGGTATCTATCTGTTTTGGCTAGTAAATAATTTTTTGGTCAACTTGCTTGGAATACCAGATGGAACGCTGCGTGGTCTGGATTCCGATGGACGGTGCTTTTTGAGAACCGCCCCCAAAAACGAATCGGGGCCGAATCTATAAAGCAAATGGTCATCCTGTTGATCGTTGCCCCTGCGCTTGCCGGTACAGGGGCTCCTAGCAAACGATACCGTCAATGATTGCCGTGTTGGCTAAGCCGACTCTCGAAGTATTGCGCCGTCTCTTTGTCGGTGCAGTACAGGTAGCAACCCTTCATCCCCCGTGTCATCAGGGTTCGGTACGTATTTTTGATGATCAGGTCTGTTTCACTTTTCGCGAGGGTAGGTTGCTCTTTCATCATTTTTTTCCAGCCGCGAATCGATTTATCGTGCTTGTCGCGCTCATCTGGGGATGTCACTACCTGACCGTCACGTACGACCAGATCTGGTCCGATAATTACCCCGATGTAGTCGACTTCCAAACCTTGGCAGGTATGAATGCAGCCAACCTGCTCGATGGAGTTT
Organism: Pseudomonas sp. HLMP; assembly: GCF_046365545.1. Taxonomy (NCBI): domain Bacteria; kingdom Pseudomonadati; phylum Pseudomonadota; class Gammaproteobacteria; order Pseudomonadales; family Pseudomonadaceae; genus Pseudomonas; species Pseudomonas sp. HLMP. The sequence continues at coordinate 704,815 of NZ_JBDLLR010000001.1, forward strand.
TCAGCGATGATCCATAGGCTGCCATCCTGATCCAGGTTCCATTGGCGTTTGTAGTCACCAATCACGATATCAGCAGCGGTGGGGTCTTTCTTGCTCAACCAAGGCCAGCAATAGCCCGCGACCACACGAGCTTTGTTCCCGTGGTTTTTCTCGTTGATTGCGTCATGCATCGCCTGAGGTGAGTCGAACACCTTAAACTCGTACTCTTCGGTCTCAAGCGTCGGATTTGCCGTCGAGCGAATGCCTAGCGTGTCATCCAACCATGCCAGGTAACCGTCAGAACCACTGCAGCGAAACTGCGAAGACAGCACGTGTTCTTCAACCACAGCACCCTTGGCTTTCGCAAAGGCGCGAATCGCCTGCTTGCTGCCGATATCGCTCAAGGTTACACGCTGGTCCTCATCAATGAAGAAAATGGAGCATTTCGCTGAGTCAATCAGCTCCTTGATCTGGTTCTCCCCAAGGTTTCCATAAAGCCCGCTTTTCTCATTCAGTCGGTGAGCTTCGTCCACGATGAGCGCATCGAATGTGTTGGGCTCAGTGTCGATGAATGCCCCAGAGCCTGAAAAGAAATTCGAGAAATGGCTGCGCTTGATGGTGCCAACCAGTTTGCTTTCGTAGACCTTGCGAGGGGCGGCATTCTTGGAGACGTATTTGCTCATCAGCTTCAATTCGGTGAGCTTCACCAGCAGATTGATAGCCAGAACAGTTTTTCCGGTGCCCGGTCCACCTTCGATGATCATCACCTTGGGTGCTTGGTCCGAAGCCTCGCTTGCCGCCGCCAGCGCCGACTCAAAAATGGCTTTCTGATCGTCAATCAACACGAACTCTGGTTTGCCTTTCATCAACCCGCCGAGGGCTTCGGCTAGCGCCTTGGACGGGCGGATTTTTCCTTCGGACAGCTCGTACAGCACCTCTTTGTTGTCGCCATGGCTTATATGCTTTTTCAGAAAACTTCTGAGTTTACTGAGCTCTTCCGGGCCTTTCAGAAACAGCGGAGCCTTGCTGATGTGGGGCTCATAGTGGGCTGAATCTATGACACCGTCGCTGACGTAGTTATGGAGGTAGGCGCACGGACGGATTTCGATGCTTTTGTCATACACCGCCTCGTTGAAGCCTTCCAGCAGCGCTGCATAGGACCATACCTGATAGGACGGGTGAATGGTCTCAATGAGGCCGCCACCCAATGCCGTTTTGACGATTGCGTCTTTGGTTGTGGCGTTGGCCTTGCTCCATTGCTTCAGCTCGATCAGTACGGCCTTTTTTGCCTGGTTTTCGTCGCGACCGGTGAGTAGAAAGTCGATTCGCTTCGACGACTGCGGAATGTGCAATTCGATGGCCAGGCCTGCATCGCTCGGGAGGCCCTCATCTCTAAGGACCTTGGCCATGTACGTCAGAGACCCTTGCCACGACCTGATTTCCGAGGAGCCAACGTTCTTGCCGGTAGCTTCCTTGTAATGCCTGAGGATTACCTCCTCAATGTCATCGTTATCGTTGTCTTTAAGAAATTGCTGTTTGGTCGCAGCGTAAACGATCACGGTTTGTCCTTAGGTGCGTGTTGGTCAGAGTCGGTCGTACTTTTTGCTGGTGCTTCTGGCTTTATCCACGGGGTACTTCTGGCCATTCGAGGCGAGTTTCCGTGCCACCGCCTCGTTGAGGTCAATGCCCAATATGCTGCTCAGGCGTACCAGGTACATCAGTACGTCCGCCAGTTCATCCTTGACGGCTTGGCCGATTTCGGGATCTGTTGCGGCGGAGATCGAATCGGCATCGCTCATCCATTGGAAAATCTCGCAAAGCTCGCCTACCTCGCCAGTGAGGGCCAGTATGAGATTCTTGGGGGAGTGGAACTGCTGCCAGTCGCGATCATCTGCGAACCGTTGGAGGGATGCGGCAAGCTTCACTACGTCAACCAGTGGCGCGGATGAGCTGTCTGAGTCACTCACGGGGTTATCTCTCGGGCTTCGGTGATGAAAATGTGTAGGAAATCTCATTTTGGATTGTAAGAGTTTTTACTCTGCTCGCAGATTTTTTTGTGTGTTTTTCTCACCTGTAGCTGCCGGTCGGATTGCTAGCCGTTGGCTGTCCAGATTGAGCGTGCCAGTGTTTAGTGCGTGCAAGATATGTGGCGCTCCAGTTATGTTGGTCGACAACAAACGACCCAAGCTTCTGATGATGCTCAGGTCGGTTTGGCTCTAGGATGTTCCTCAGCGTCCCAGTCGAGCCATTGCAAATACGCCTTGAGGTGCCATAGGCTGCTTTCTTAAATCGATGCTACTGACGCTGGAGAAATAAGATCGAATTACAAGGGTTGGGCGGGGCTTTCCAGCGTGGAGAGCCGACCTGTTGGACCCTCCGACGAAATGATCTGCTCACATCGCTAGGAAGTTTCTTGAGATAGGTGGGGGTTCTTAAGGGCTACATGTCATGACTCAGAAATTTCGCCCAAGGGTAGAGGGGGATGGTGGACGGTATTATGGATCTAAATTCTCATGCGAATGCTGGGCTTACATGTGGCTAGTCCGTGGTGAGATAATTGATTCGCTAAGAATGTTTGTGCTTATAAGAGGTTTCTGAATTTGATGAAATACATCCTACTGTTCGTCGCTGCTGGGTCGACATTGTGGCAGCTGACTTTTCGCTACCATTCCTGGTGGGAGTTTTTTCTGCTGTCCGCTATTTCTGTTTCGTGGATTCTAAGTGTTATATACGCCTATGATTGCATTCAAGCTTTTGCTGGTCGAAGCTCCCCCTATTACCGGGAGTTTTATGGCGAATTGAAAAAAGATTTCTGCATAGCCCTGCTTGGTGGGGTGTCTCTGACATTCATCGTAAATATGTCCACGGCTGACTATACATTTTCAAGTATTGACATAGCTTTTGCTGGCTTCCCATTTTTGTTGTTGAGTGTGTACGACAGCTTCGCATTGCTAAAACGAAAGGTCGTCGGCGCCAGACTGCCTAAACAACTGACGTACTCGTTGATTGGGATCCAGTTTTTTATAGTAGGTGTATTTAACTATTATTTGATAAAAATCAATTCAGGTGCATTCGTGCCCGCAGAATCTCTGTGGATTCAAGTAACACTGTTGTTGACCGCTCTGTGCCTCTGCATAGGTTCACATCAGATGGTTTTCATCCTCACAAAGCAGAAGATGGAAGTTTCCCCTGCGATGTTAAGATTGTTTGATAGCATTGAAATGAGTAAGGGGATTTATAAGCAGGCTGGTGAAGTGGCAGAGCGCTGGAATAAGATTGTATTTGACAAGAAGTTAGAGTTGCGTAAGAAAAAAAATAAAAAGCGCAAGCGCTGAGTCGGCCAGATGTCGTAGGGTTGCATTACATATCTGAGTGCTCCGTTTTAAGAAAAGTAAATGAAGGGTGTGCGGATAGTCTCTATGCCGCGAAAGGCACGTTGAATCGATAGTGGCCAGTCGTACCGGACGCTGTCGACCCATTGCTATCATTCGGGGCAACAGCTATCGGCCACAACTAGCCCTGGACATCCGAGGACGATGAACTACTGATGGCCTCTATCGTTCTTACAACACCACTCTCGATGAGCGCGGACTGCATCCAATGAAATTCCTGGAGCGCCACCAGTTGTAGCCCTGATTCTCTTTCCCGCCAAAGAGCTATATTCAGAGTTTAGAAGGCTCGATTTGAGCTGCAGGGTGAAATGGTCGCAAAGATAGATTAGGCCTTTGTCCCATAATGTATGTAGATCACTACGTAATAGTAGGCCATTGCTAATGTTGTTAGTTTCTGGTCCTAAGTATGGGGTGATATGTGCTGCCTCCAATACCTGTGTAACTGTGCAGTCAGTTATAGCGCAACGTCCTTCATAAGCGGTTAGTAACCCACTTCGAAATGCTCCCTGCCCCTGGCGTTCAGTGATCTCCCTCAATATACGTTTACGGCTATCTTCTATTCCAGCCGGAGAATAGGGGGGCGAGTCATCCAGTTTTTGATTTGTTCTGATGAGGGCTTCTGTCAATGTGGTGCTCTCGAGAGTGAACACCTTATTCTCCCAGGCGACAACCTTCGCCAGACCTAGCAGCCGATACCTTGTAACATTGGGCTTCTTCGAAAGTTGTACCAGGACTGCCACCGGCACCCCATCATCCATGCACTTCTTCAGACCTTGATTAGTGAACAGGGAAGTAGCATCGCCGCGCTTGCTTTCTTCCTGAGCGTAAGAGTACCGCCAACTACCGTCATCTTGATATTCAGGGGCTCGATCGCTATAAGGGCTGTCTAGCCTCTGGCTAATGGAGAGAGCGTAGTCGAGCCCCTCCGGTTTGAAAATCCCTTTGGCCGAAATTGCGACGGTGCTAGGTGCTTTCTGAAGTTGATTCCAAGTTAGTTCTTGCCCTGCATATTGCTCAAACCAAGAAAGTAGCTCATAGTGGCTTGATGGTCCGCTTTTCTTTAGGGTTTTATGATTCGAAGTTGTGGTGGCCGTGTTACTAAGCCGTTCAGTATCGAACGACGGGTACAGAACACTCAAGAGTCCAAGCAGGGAATTTTCAGTTTCTAAAGTTACAGGTAAGCCATAGTGGATTGGCTTGATGCCTCCATTTAAATGCTTTGGAAAGACGTTCATGTTGCTGTGATGCACATAGTCTGCCCCAGGAACTACCCCTTGAATAATACGAAGCTCTGAGATTCGATTCATCCAGGATGGGTCAATTACTAGTGCAGATTTCCCCGAGAGGTTCTTCATGTTTACGAACAAAAACTCACCGTCATTATGACGCCAAATATATTTTTTGTTGTTATGGCTGACAAGGGAGAAACCTATGCTTTCAAGGAGCATATTGATCTGTATGGGCTTCAGTGTCATGTCCAGTCAGTACTTAGTTGGTGGTATAAGTTGTAGTTCCGCCAGCACGTCAGGGTAGGTTTACCGTTGGAGCTGGGACGTCGCCTTAATGAATGTCGCAATCGGCTACATTGGGCGCCATGCTGTTTTACCCACTGCAAACGATGTCCATATCACACCCTATCGTTTCCTTGAGATATGCCACAGCCGCAGCCAGCACGAGGCTTTGATCAGCAGTACGACTACCAGCAGATAGACCCGGCTGAACAATCAGAATTTCGGCTTCAATGGGTTTGAAGCGTGCTGTCTTGATCAAGTCATTGAGCCTCAACCCATTTCCAGCAAGGTAGCGCGTTTGACGGTGCAGGGAGCGCAGCCGGTCCTCACGTCTTTGTATGTGCTTACCAAGTTCAGAGAAGCGCCATTTCCATTTGGCCGACCTGACTGCTTGGGAGCAGACCTCCACGACATCCTTCACGCGTTCGCCAGGCGTGTCTCCTCCGGCATATTTGCAGTGGATCAGCGCAAGTCGTATGCGATTATCTTCCTCCTTGAGACAGACAAGATCCGCGGCTTCACCGGCGCCGTCGTCGTCGAAAACGATGTCAAAATCACCCTGAATGAAGTGCTGCGCGGCTTTCCACTGAATAGAGTCAGCACGTGCAATGCCGTCTTTCCAGTAGGATTCTTTTGTGATGTCGACGCCTGCCCAGTCCCAAGCCTCGAAGCGCTCTTCTCCGATTTCAAGATGCCTGGGGTCTTTAGGCTCGATCAGCATGTTACCGTCCAGCTCACTCAGGTCGACGAACCGTACCAACGGTGGGTATGAACTCAGATATTGGCTGAGCGCCCTTGTCGCTTTCCCGATGGTAAGTTCGACTGCCTCACCGCTTGTCTGTGCGACGACGAAGCCGGTCTCTCCGCCAACCGTTAAGGTGAAATCTGCGAACTGGCCGGTCTCGTCACAGCTCAGGGCAAACCTCATACTGTTATCTCGCACATCAAGGTATTTCAGATCGACGAACGTGATAGGAAGGCCGTTTGGAAAGGCCCGAGTTGTTAGCACGACCCGGTCTTCTGCAATACTCATGATTTCAGCCGGCCACTCGACAGCAAGCACATTCCTGTCGCTTGGAAACGCCGTCACTTCCTTGGGAATCAGGACGTTTGCAATGATGTCATCGACAACGATACTGTCATCGAGAAGTTTGGCGCCAGCCGCAGTGCACCAGTGAACGAACTCCGGTATGGAGCCTTGCTCTCGCGACCAGACCCTTCCTTTATACGAGCAGCCAACAGAAACGCGCTCTCCATTTTCCCATCCGGTACCACTGACATTGTTCTTAACGGAGCCGCTACGCTCGGCCACACCGAGTGCTACCGCAACGTCGGCGCCTGTGTACATGGCGTAGCTCAGATTACGTCGACCGTGTTTCTTGACGCCCATGTTCTGAAACACCAAGCGGTTTATATGGCCGAGTATTCGAAACATCTGTTCGCCATGGATAAGGTCTGCTTGCCCGGTGACTTCTTCCGCTAGCTCTGGGAACAAAGAACTATGATCAGTTGAAGACAGGAATAGCAGTTCAAGCTCCGGATTGTGGTGGAGGACGAAGAGTGTCCACTCACGGTCGAGAACGCCTTTGGTATTAGTCCAGCGAACCCTGCCTTCGGCGCGAGTGACGAAGTAAAGTGTACGCATTTCTCGGTTGAGCCAGACCCCCTCAATGTGAAGTTGTTGGGAAAGCCCGTGGTGGAACCGCTCGGGAAAAAACTGTTGAGCTCTGTAAGCGGCAGTGCTGAAAACTGGGCGGAGTAATTGAGGTGACAGAGAAATTTTCGAGTCGCCTTCCTCATCCAGACGTTCGGACGCTTGCAGGAACTCGATCAACTCCCTGTGCTCCCGGACAGCATTAGAACTCAGCTCGCTCAGTACCTGATTCCAGTCGGCGTCTTCGCTGTATAGGCGCTCCAGTGAGTGGGCAACATCTTGATCGCCAATGTTGGCCACCACCGTCGCCTCGCCAATGCTCCTTCCTGCCACGCGTGTGAACCGCCCGATAAACTGGAGCGTGATAGCCAAACTCCGATGACTGTCATGGAGCGCAGCCACTTTCAGCTCGGGCAGATCAAACCCCTCGCCCAGCATGTCGACGCAGATCACGACCCGGGACACCCCTGAGCGCAGATCGGCTAGCTTAGCTTCAGTATCGTTGATCTTTGAATGAATCAGGATTGGTTGAAACTCAGGCGCGAGGTGTCGGTAAAGACGTTCTACGTAGGTTGCACGGACAATACTGCTGCATCGGGCTAAGAGCAGGTGATTAAGCCCCGCGTTCAAGTCACGTCGTAGCGTAGCCAGGGCTGTCACGGCGATCGCTTGGTCGGCTTGGGTGCCACCACTCGGCTGGTGAACAGGCTCGAAATGTATTGGCTTGAAATATCCGTCACGCTGCGCGGCGGCAAGTGAGTAGTTGAAAATCACTTTCCCGTCGACGAGTTCACCGTCTCTGCGAAAAGGCGTCGCAGTAAACTGCAAAATGGGCAGCGAGTGAAACGCTGATCTTAGCCCGCTCCAGGTTTTGGCGGGGACATGATGGGCTTCATCCAGTATCAGTGATTTGCACCGTTGAGCCATCTCAGCAGCGAGCGGGCTACCAGCTTCGAATGCCAGGGAACTAATGGTGGAAACCACCACATTGCATTGGGTGAAGATGTCCAAATCTGCCAGCGTCTTGGGTTTGGATGTGATCAGCCCGACTACTGGATTTTCCACTTCGTTTGGCAGCACCCCCAGAGCGCGCAGCAGTCCCAGGCTCTGAAACTTGTTCGCAGTCTGTTGGCGTAGAAGATCCCAAGGAACGACCACAAGTGTGGGCGAATGGCCGTACGCCGTCAGCGTAGCCAGCATCGTTTCAGTCTTGCCGGTGCCGGTGGGCATCACAATCGTTGCAGGCTGTGTATTGAGGCTCCAGTGAGCCCCGATGGCAAAGAGAGCGCCTAACTGGGGCGGTCGCAATCCCTCCTGTCCTGTTGGGACTTGCCCATTGGCGTCACGTTGTTCCGCTCGATATGACAGTTGATTTTGCCAGCTCCGCGCCGCATCGCGGGCTACATCGGCCCACCCATATTCGAGGACTCGGGCTTTGAGATCGATAAGGAGGCGATGAGTCCTCCAGACGACTTTGTCCTCTCGCAGATGAATGATCCCATCCACTCCGTCGGGCAAAGTGACATTGGGCCGGTTGGTGAGTAGGACGCGGCTACCACACTCAAGCAGCCACAAGCGTTCTCTGATGCGGGGCGACACGTTCACCAAGGTCTCATTGATGACTCGGGTCGTGATAGCTGGCTGTAGCTGATGTCGGATCTTTCCTACAGAGCAGCGTTGCTCGTAAACCACTGGTGGGAGCACAACCATCAGAATCCTCCTTGAATTACCCATTGCTGGGCACTGCTTGGGAGGAGGATTATAAACTGGATGGCCTAATGATGGCGCAGGTATCGCGCATTCCTGCGAATGGCTCACTATTGTAGTGATCACCAATTATATGTCCGGGAATTGGTGACAACTAAAACTCCGACCTGCGCTCGCCCCAGATTTTGAGGCGCTTTCTCTGCAAGCACGAGGCTTGGCCTAGGCTGAAATCCTGACGCTAGTACTGGTACGCGAATGCTAGGATCAACGACTGAATAAAAACTGCAAAAGTTGACCTGAATGTCCCATTTCCACATAAGGAAGAGGTTAAGGCTCTCTACGTTCGCTGTGATCCTGTGTTGAAAATCTGATACGCCGCTTACGGTGTCAACGTCACCCATGAGGCGCGATAGCAGCCGGTCTCACTCAGAGATCGAAAACCCATTTTTTTTGTAAACGACGAGCGAGTAACCGCATCGTCAGTAAATAGTAATACCGCGTCGCTTCACCGTGTAAATTTAAGCGATGCTCAAGAAACCAAACCACATGCTTTTTTTGCCAAGCCCAAGGTGTTTCTCGCTGCCAGCGCGCTGCAATTTCGACCTGGATGATTTTTGCCTGTCGCACGTGGCGTTGCCGGGTTGCGTGCGAACCGGTCAGAACGCCAGCCAAGAACAGCTCCATATCGAATGGCTTACTCATGTCCGTCCGCCAATGTAGGCTGCGACCACGTCGATCCGACCGTGTCCAAGCTCGTAACTGATTCGCCTCCGGGCCTCGCCATCAAGGTTCCTATCTACCTGGTAACATTTGCCACCATTGATTGGCGCGGGGCATCGGGTGATCTGCTCGTAGCGCTCACATGCGTACGCTGTTCGTAGCTCATGGAAGCCTTTGAGGTTGTGTGCATGCAGGATATCCCGCGCCGGGCGGATAACTTGTTGCAGAAGATCTAGGTAGTTTTCGTGTGCCGCAATCAGGTTGCGGCTGCCCGCAGACGACACCTGCTGTGCAAACTCAAGTGCACTTCGAACATGGTCATCCACCGCAATCCAACGGGGCGCCGAGGCGCCGGCGCGGCCGCCTTTGGTGCCATCCTGAATGTTAATCCTACCTAGATTGTTAGCCTCACGGCTTAACCGTGGCAGGTCAGCCAAGATGGCCTCACGCAAGCGCATGCCAGTGGCTCGCGCCAACAAAACAATCGCGGCGGCCCGTAGTTGATGTTGGTTGCAAAGCGCATCGACGATCTGCTTAACCTGTTCGCGGTCTTGGCCCTGCGGCACTGAATGTCGAACCCCGGTGCGCTGCATACCCAGCGCCTTGCTCGGACTGGGCAATTTCACGCACTGATCACCGCGAAGCGCCGCCATGGTCCTGTTAACGCTGGAAAGCCGATTTTGTGCGGTGCTGACGGCGAGATCACCGCGCCTAACAATGTCGCGCAGATACGCCGCGTAGTCGGCCAACACCTTTCGATCAATCTGCCGCGCATCATTGATACCGGGCCCCTGTTCGGAGCGGCACCATTTCACGAATGCCTGCCACCGATCACAGTGTGCCTTCACCGTGCCGTAGTGGCCGCCGCCGAACATGTCTTTCAGCGCTTGCGGACCTGCGTAGCTCAATTGCCTGCCGTAGCCGAAATTACGGCCATCGCGTTTACCCACCAATGCCATGTCGGTCACCTCATCGTCCGCTCTTCGATCCTCGCCCCACGTCATCCCGCCAAGAATGTTGAGTGTTATCAGGGATCAAGGCCCCTGCGACCTGTGGGGAATGTCCACTACGCGGGACTGGCGGCTCCTTACGTCCGGGAGCAAGGGCATCTCATGATCTGGCCTCCTGTACACCGTTGCCGGTGGGCGGGTGGAGGCAGCACTGGCTGACGAGATCAGCGCTTGAAGATCCTGAGCCATGTGCAAGCAGCAATGCGATGACCGGGGCATACCTGACTGTCAGTCAGGTGCAGTCCATTCCTTGGTCTGCGGCACCATCATCTACAGCGCTGTTGCTGGTGACATCGGCGTTTGTCACGCCGATTGTCACGAGGGGGAATGCCGCAAAGCCATGTGCGATCAGGGCTGCAGCAGTGGTAGAAGTGCCCGTCTCTTTCCAGAGAAAGAGACGGGCACAGGTTGGCGCAGGATTCGGCCAAGCGGATAGGTTGCTGCAGGGCAGCGAGGTATGGAGTATCTGGCGCACGAGCGCTGTATGTGTAAGAGCATCCATCACATGGGTAGTGACCGGGCGAGCTGCCGGATGCGAATCGCCCTTGGGGAGAACCACCGCGAGAGCGGCGTGACCTTGAAGGCTCGGGTCACCTGAGGTGCTGTCATCGACAGCCTTTGCATGGCCAGTTCTACGCCTGTGGATAAACCCGGTCAAGGATCGAAATTCAGCGCTATTGAGGACGTGAAAGTTAGTTATCCACCGGTGGAATTCCGTGGTAAATCCCGGACAACATCGTGGCTTTTAGCTCTTCAGAGTAAGGTCCATCCAAACAGGGCGGCTTTGCAGCCCTGTTTGGATGGACCCGCGCTGAGAAGCAGATAAGCGAGGCTGCTTGCCCCGAATCTTGGACGTTCAGTTGTTTCCGCAATTCTTGCGCCGTACAGAGCTAGCGGATCGGTACCACGTTCTTGTCTCTGACTTGACCGTATGCTGAGGCAAGCAGGCTGCCGGTGGCGGCTTTCTGGATGTACTCACTCCACCAGGCCATCATCGGTCGTCTGCGTTCAATGTAGTCGGCTCGGTTGTAGGCGCTGCGCACCTCATCCTTGTCGACATGCGCCAGTGCGACCTCAATGAGTTCGGGGTCCCACCCATGTTCATTCAAGATGGTGCTGGCCATCGAGCGCATACCGTGGCTGACCAATCGATCCTGAAAGCCCATGCGTTTCAATGCCATGTTGGCGGTCTGGCTATTGGCGTGGGTGCGTGGATTTCTATCGGCCGGGAAGACGTATTCGCGATGGCCGCTGTGAGTCTTCAGTGACTCCAATAGTGCGACAGCATGATCACTCAACGGGATGCTGTGTGGACGGCGCTTCTTCATACGCTCCGGTGGGATAGTCCAGACACGCCTTTCGAAGTCAATGTCTGCCCAGCGAGTAGTCGCCGCCTCGGCGGGGCGAGTCATCGTGTGCAACTGCCATTCGATCAGGCAGCGGGTGGTGCGTTTGATGCTGGCGTTTGCGATCTCCAGCATGAGCTCCGGGAGCTCTTCGGGTGGAAGAGCAGCCATGTTCTCTTTCTTGGGCTTCTTGAATACTGCCCTGATGCCGCTGAGTGGGTTGGCGAAGATCAGGCCGGAGTTCACGCCGTAGGTCATGATCTCGTTTAGCCGCTGGCTAAGTCGCTTGACCGTCTCCAGGCTGCCTTTCGCTTCGATTGGACGAAGCAATCCGATCACCATCGGCGCAGTGATTTTCGCGAGTGGGGTCGTCTTCAAATCGGGGAACACGTGCAGCGTGAGCGACCGCCAGATGTCCTCGGCGTAGGCAGGGGTCACCGAGTCTTTCTTGAGCTCGAACCAAGCGGTGGCCACGTTCTCGAAGGTGTGTTCCGTTTCTGCGCGCTTGGCTTCATTCAACGTATTGCGCTGCACCTTCGGATCGATGCCTTGGGCGAGCAGCTCGCGCGCTTCGACTGCCTTTTTTCGTGCATTCGCCAGTGACAGTTCGGGGTAGGTCCCGAAGCCGATGTTGATGCGCTTCTTGGTCACCGGTTCGCGGTAGTTGAAATTCCACAGCAACGAGCCGTTGCTGCGTACGCGGAGCTGCAAACCGTCACCGTCAGTAAGGACGTAATCCTTGGACGCCGGTTTGACTCCCTTGAGCTGTCGATCGGAGAGGCGGAGGTTTTGAGCAGGCATGAGATTGTCCTCAAGCACTGATTCGGTATTCCAAAGATTAGCACCGGGTGAGCTGGAATACCGCCTGGAATACCCGAATGGCTGGAACTCAAAAACTCTTGAAAGACCGAAAAAGCGCTGGAAGCCGCGTATTTACTGGATCGCAGGCACAAAAAAAGACGTCCGTGGACGTCTTTGTTTGATCATTTGGTGGAGCCGGGGGGATTTTAAATGCGTTACTAAACTATTGTTTTAGCTAGCTTTATTCAATAGTTTCTTACTAAGTACCCCCATCGGTGCCCCCCTGAACTTATTTCCGATGAGCGGCTCTTTTAGGAGTTGAACTGGCGTCCTGAATTATCGTTTTGCGAACGTCGAGGCCAGCTCAACCACTGGGGAGCATTCACACTGTCACTCGAGTACAGCATAACCTCGATTATCTGGCCAGGAAGGTTTGAGCCTAGCTCAGACCAGGTGCTGGGTAGATGTCAGGTCTCGCAGTTGGGGTTTTTCCGCAGTAGCGCACCATGGGTTCATCTAGGACGATTTGAGCTGAGGTGCGGTATGAGACACTCGATGGTTACCTGCCACAACTGTGGCAAAGCGATGGTTCCGAGAGCGTCATATAGCCGTGGTTTCTGGGGATATTCGCCTTCATCCAATCATTGCCCCTTTTGTCTGAGTGAGAACTGGCACGGCGGAAACCCAGGCTTAGGGGCTTGGTTGTTCGCTTTGGTTGGTCTGGCTCTTGGTGTTCTCGCCTGCGTGTTGGTGGGAGCTCTTCTGTTCAAGGTGCAGTGGTGGCTTGGTGTCGAAGGACAGTGGCCTCTATTGACGCTGGGTACATGTGCTGTGTCGGTTAGCGCGGGATACCGTTTTTACAACTGGTTTGTTGATTGTTGACCGATGATCATGCTGTGAAAGGCAAAAATCGGCCAGAAGCAGGCAATCAGAAGTGCCCACAAAACCCAGGGCGATTCACTCTGCTAAGAGCTTCTAACCGTAATCCTATTGTGTCCCACTTGCGAGTCGGAGAAGGCCTCTGCAAAGGGCTGTCAGTGAGCGCTGCCAGGACCCAGGCAAGCCTCGATCATTTCCGCGACGTCAAGCAAGCGCTCGCGCAAAGCGGGAAGCCAGACCACTGCCACGGACGAGTTCCGCTGTGCCAATTCAAGCACTGCCTGGAGCGCATGGTCAGAATGCCGCATTAATTCAATCAAATGAAGGCCGCTTGGACCATGGCTACCCGCCAGCCAGTGTTTAGCCGTGCGTTCACTGGCGTCGGTCCAGTGGCGCAGCGTCTTGATTGCGCGATGTGACGTGCCCAATTCGGTGCGTAAGGCAGCAGCTACGGCATTGGCGTAGGTTTGTGCACAGATTGGAAATGAATTACCCATTTTCGCGATCATCTTTCCGTATCTCCTCTTTATATTCGTGAGTAGCGCATCTGATGTAGGCCGATAGGTGTGGTGCAGTCTACGGCTTGGCATGGGTGTCGACCCCAAGTCGCTGAGGGGGCATCGATCAAGAAATGAGACAATCACATCTATCCACGACCGAGGGCGGCAATAGAGCTGCTGCCTATGTCCGCATGTCGACGGAGCACCAGCAGTACTCCACTGAAAATCAGCTGGATGCCATTCGCGTTTATGCGGCAGCACATGAGCTGGAGATCGTCCGGGTGTACACCGACGCGGGTAAAAGTGGCTTGAGCCTGGATGGTCGGGAAGCTCTCCAGCAGCTACTTCGAGATGTCGACGCGGGTCAGTCCGAGTTCTCTGTAGTTCTGGTCTATGACGTAAGTCGCTGGGGGCGCTTTCAGGACCCTGATGTTAGCGCCAGCTACGAAGTTCGATGTCGGCAGGCGGGTGTCAGGGTCGAATATTGCGCCGAACAGTTCGTTAACGATGGCTCACCGGTGTCCAGCATCATCAAGAGTGTTAAACGCATGATGGCCGGTGAGTACAGCCGTGAGCTATCCGTCAAGGTTTTTGCGGGGCAGTCGCGCTTGATCCAGCTGGGATACCGACAAGGTGGCCCGGCTGGATATGGATTGCGTCGTCAACTTGTCGATCAGACAGGGCAGCCTAAAGCAATCTTGGATCGGGGAGAGTACAAAAGCCTTCAGACGGATCGGGTGATTCTTACGCCAGGTCCGGAGTCCGAACAACAGGTCGTTCAAGACATTTACCAGGCCTTTGTCAGGGAAGGTCGAACGGAAGCTGAAATTGCAACTCAACTGAATCGGCGTGGACTGCTTACAGACTTCCAGCGACCGTGGTCACGGGGCGTAGTGCATCAGGTCCTGATCAACGAAAAATACATCGGTAACAATGTCTGGAATCGCACGTCTGGCAAACTGAAACAGCCCCGAACTTCCAATCCGGTTGATCAGTTGGTGCGGGCCGACGGTGCCTTCTCCTCTGTGGTCGACCACGCTTTGTTTCTCGCGGCACAGGCCATCATCCGAGCGCGGTCACGGCACTGGACTGACGAGCAAATGCTGGCGACGCTGAAGCAACTATTTGCGGAGCGAGGTTGTCTGTCTGGGTTGATCATTGATGAGCAAGAGGATTGCCCCTCCAGCAGTTGTTATCGCCAGCGCTTTGGTAGTCTGCTACGCAGCTACAGCCTGATTGGCTATTCCCCCGCACGGGACTACAGCTTTCTGGAGGCCAATCGTCGGCTGCGAGAGCTGTATCCGCACATCTTGGTCGACACGCAGGAGCGCATTCGTCTTGTCGGTGGACACATCTCGGTCGATCCCAAGACCCAACTGGTTTGGGTTAATGATGAGTTCTCGATCTCGGTGGTGCTCTGCCGCTGTCAATGCTCAGAGTCGCCGCGCAGACGTTGGCAGCTACGCTTCGACTTCGGTTTGTTACCTGACCTGACGGTCGCTGTTCGCATGCTCCCCGGTGAGAAGGAGGTGCTTGATTACTACCTCTTTCCCATGATCGATTTGGCGGCCCCTCACCTGCGTCTGGGAGATACTAATCCGCGTGAATTCGAACTCTACCGGTTCGACAGCTTGGACATCCTGGCGGCCCTGAGTCGACGTATACCCTTGGGGAGCGCTGCGTAATGGCTGCATCGGGAGAGCATCTTGCACTTCATGTGGCTCAGGCGGCACCAATTGCGCAGATCCCACTCGCGGATATTCGCGTGCTCAACCCGCGTAGTCGCAATCAACAAGTGTTTGCACGCCTGGTAGAAAACATTGCGAGTCTGGGGTTGAAACGACCGATCACGGTGACCCGCAACGGTTCGAGTTTCGACCTGATCTGTGGACAGGGGCGCTTCGAAGCCTTCAAGGTCCTGGGGGAGGCGGCGATTCCAGCGGTCGTGGTGACGGCAGCTGAGGCGGACCGCTATCTCATCAGCTTGGTAGAGAATCTGGCGCGGCGCAAGCACTCGAACCGCGACTTGCTGATGGCGATAAACGTACTGCACGAGCGTGGCTACTCCATTAGGCAGATTGCCCAGAAAACCTGCTTGGACCGTGCCTATGTCGGCGGCATTCTGATCTTGTTAAGGCAAGGAGAGGAGCGCTTGATTGCTGCCGTCGAAAAGGGCTGGCTACCGATCAAAGTCGCGATCCATGTGGCACGGTCTGACGATTCCCAGGTCCAGGCCGCCATGGTCGAGGCCTATGAAAGTGGGCTGCTGAAAGGAGATGAACTCATCAAGGTACGCCGTCTGATCGACCGTCGACGCGTTCTTGGGAAAGATTATGGTAAGCATCAGGGAGGCGAGCGCATGACCACTCCCCGCCAGTTGCTGACTGCCTATCAAACTGAGGTGCGCCGTCAGCGCCTAATGGTGAAGAAGGCAGACATCAGCGAGCAACGATTGCTATTCGTCGTGACTGCATTACGTCGGTTACTAGCCGATGAATTTTTTCGGTCAATGTTACACAGCGAAGGCATTGATGATATGCCGCAGGTATTGGCCGAGCGTATTCAGGGGGACGCATGACTGTCGTCAAGCGTGCCTTTGGGCCTGATTTGATTACCGTCCGCCTACCGCTGATCCTACCCTCTCGCCAAGTCACCCACGATATGCTGACCTCCGTCAAGTATGCGGCGATTTTAGCTTCCATCCGCGAGCTGGGGGTGGTCGAACCGCTCGCGGTGCATCCCGAGCCTGTACACGGTGTGGGAGAGGAACCCCGTTATCTGTTGCTGGATGGTCATTTGCGACTGGCTGCGCTCGTACAGCTGGGAGCAAAAGACGCGTTGTGCCTGTTGGCGACAGATGACGAAGGATTTACCTACAACCGGCAGATCAACCGACTTACCCCAATTCAAGAGCACAAGATGATTCTGGAGGCCATTCGCAAAGGAACGACCGCCGAGCGGATTGCCGAAGTCTTGAGCGTCAACGTTGGACGCATCCGCGAGCGCCAGCATTTGCTGCGCGGGATTGCGCCGGAAGTCGCTGAGATGCTGAAAACGCGAATGGTCAGTCAGGCGGTCTTTCGCGTGCTGCGCAAGATGAAGCCAATGCGCCAAATAGAATTAGTCGAGATGATGATTTCGGCCAACTGTTTTACTGGGCGCTACGCCGAAATGGTTTTGGCCGCAACGCGTCCTGAACAGCTGGTCGAGGCAAAGAAAGTCAGTGAGGGCGTGACTGCTGAAGACATTGCACGCATGGAGCGGGAGATGGAAAAGCTCTACCACGACTACCGGTTGGTTGAGGACACGCTCGGCGAAACCATGTTAGTACTCGTGGTTGCCAAGGGCTATGTGTCTCGCATGCTGCGCAATCAGACTATCGCAGCTTACCTGGAGCGCTTCGAGCCTGACCTGGTGCGGGAGCTGGCCGGAGTTGTGGAGGCGGTCACCGCAGATGCTCGCAGTCTGGAGCGTGAATAAACCTACCTGCTGTGCTGAGAGGGAGGTCATCATTCGCTTTTGGGACATATCGTCAGTGCCATGTTGGCGAGGGCATGGGCTCTGGCTGAAATCGCGGCTTCGTTCCACGCAGAAGTAGCAATTAGTGGGACATTGAAACCAAGGCTGGCATTGACATCAGCTTGTCGCCTTTCGCCGCGAAATCGCAGTGTTGCGCCGTCCTATTGACGCTGAGCTTCAGCAGCGTCAAGTTGCCTAGCATCGGGATGCTCTCATGCTGTTCACTAATCATGAACTGCCAGGGCGTCAATGTGCCGCAAGAGCGCATTATCATTTCGATATCCGACTCGTGACTCGTCGCTGTCGGCTGCCACGCTGCCTTCTTTCAGCGGCCAGTGGGACGTTTCAACTCCGCGGTAAAATATGGCCTATCTCAAGTGCTGATAGGTCTGGTACTTCTGGCTCTTCGCATTTTACGGATAGCCGTAAACCGCCCTCGAGTTCCGTTAGCAGCGAACAGGTTTTTGCGGTATCCAGCCGGTCTGGATAACGTGCGCTGATGCAGGCGTTACGGAAATTCACCGATCCCCATCAGCTGTAGTCGAACGTGATGAAGGACTGCGCTGGGTCGAATGCAGCGTTCGTTACGAGCAGCTTTTGGCCGGTAGTTGCCTGTCGCAATCGGCGGTTTGGGTCGATCCTAGCCTCTCGTGACGGCTAGAGTCCGCACCGGAGTTACCCTTAGCATAGGGTAAGTAACCTGCGAGACCGATCAGTTAGCGAAGTGTCACTATGCTATCACAGATGTTCCGTTTATCTTTGAGCTGGGTTTGCTCACGCCAAGGATTGCCGCATGATTGAAAAAATTCTGCTTCGCAACGTCTCCAGCTACTCTCCAGACTCAGCGGTGTCCATTGCCCCGCTCAAGCGCGTGAGTCTGTTCTATGGCCATAATGGGACGGGCAAGACCACTATCAGTAACTTCCTTCAGGCCCCTGCTGAGGCCTGCTACAGCGTTTGCGGAGTGGAGCCAGTAAAGGTTGGCCGGGAGGTCCTAGTCTACAACTATGCATTCATGGAGAAAAATTTCCATGAAGCCGCATCCCAGCCAGGGGTCTTCACCCTCAATGAGGGCAACATTGAGGCGGAAGCTGCCCTGGCAGCGGCCGAGACAGCAATCGCTGAATTGACGATCGCCCATGATTCTGAAATGGAAAAGGGCGTTAACTGCAAGAAGGCCCAGGAGCAAGCTCATCAGGCGCTGCTGGACAATGTATGGAAGCCTAAGCGTGACTTCGATAACACTGCTTTGGCCTACTGCTTCAGGTCGCTCAACACCAAAGAGCGTTTACTTGACGCAGTCCGACGCGTCCAGCTTGTGGAAACCACTGACACCGCTCAGGGGCTGCTCAGCGAGGCAGCAGAACTTAACGAGGCCAGTGATCAGGAGCTGCCCGGAATCGCGTCAATCACCTTCCAAGCGGGTAAGCTAGAAACCGATCCGATCATGCAGGAAGTCATCACTGGGTCAGGCGACTCCTACCTTTCCGCGTTCATTCAGCAACTGGGAAATTCGGATTGGGTTAAGCAGGCACTGCGCTATGAGGTCGAGGCAAAAAACCAGTGCCCACTATGCCAGCAGCCCTTGCCGCAGGATTTCTATGCTGAAATTCGTAAAGTTTTCGATAAGACCTATGAGCAGCGCCTTGGTTTGCTGCAACAACTCGAAAGCCGATACCGAGACGCGGCGGATCAATTCCTGCGAAGGTGCGAGGCTCCGGAATATCAGCTGCAAGCCATAAAGCTCCGTATCACCAGGCTTCACGCTGTGTTCCAGAAGAACCTGCAATCCCTTGCTACGAAGCTCGCCAGTCCATCCCTCACGGTTACGCTGGAGTCCACTGCAACATTGGTAGCCGAGTTGAACAGTGAGATCGCGGCTGAGCAACTGAAAATCGACGTTATCAATGCGAGGATAAAAAACAAGAAGCAGCATGAGGAGGACGTCAAGCGACGCTTCTGGAGCTGGTACAGAGCTTCGTGCGAAGCGGCTTTCGTGGCATTCGAAAAGGTCGATAAGCAGCAGGGGCGCCAACGCCAGGCCGCCAAGGATGAGGTTCAGTCTCTGCGGGATCGCATTCAAGCACAACGCGATATCATTGCCCAATCCAGGGCGGCTATCACGAACATCGACCAGTCGGTCGAGAGCATCAATAATTGGTTGCGGGTGCTGGGCCTGAAGGGCTTCGCGCTGATTAAAGAAGAGGGCCTGGTGCCGCAGTATCGTCTTGAGCGCCCTGGCCAGACTGAAGGGGTGTTCAGAACCCTAAGTGAGGGCGAGAAAACGCTGATCTCGTTTCTTTACTTTCTTGAGGTCTGCAATGGCGAGCTGGACACAGCTAGTGGGAGGCTCAAGCGTGATCGCGTCATCGTCATTGATGACCCAATATCGAGCCTCTCCCATAACTATGTTTATGATATTGCATCGCTGATCAGGCGGCAGGTGCTCATCCCGAGAGACCGGTTCAAGCAGGTGATCATCCTGACGCACAACCTTTTCTTCTTCCACGAAATGGTCAAGCTCTTGAAGGATGACGGAGAAAAATCCTTGGCAATGTTCCGGATCACCAAGTCCGAATATAGCTCGGTCGTGGCCATGGAGGAGCGCGAAATCCAGAACGACTACCAAGCCTTCTGGCAAACCATCAAGGACGCGTTACAAGGCCGAACTTCCCCTAATGTGATTCCGAACATGATGCGCAATATCTTAGAGTACTACTTTAGCTTCGTGCATCAGACGCACAGCCTGCGCCAGGCGTTGACTGATCTTAGCGAGGAGAATCCAGAGTACAGAGCGCTTTACCGATACATCAACCGTGAATCACATGCTGACTCGGTTAACCTCACTGATTTCGGCGAGATCGATCCGGCGATCTTCGTCGCGCGGTTTAAGGATGTGTTCATCAGAACCAATTTCGAATCTCACTTCGACAAGATGATGGCATAGCTAACCATGCATTCTGGGAGGGCTGCGTCAACGCGTATGTGATCGCTCCTTCTACCGGGAGCGACCGGATGGCCCGGAATTGATGAACGCTGATCTTTCCGTGTTCGGCATCAACTGATAGCATTTGGCCTGCAGCTACCACCAAAGGGCTCTCCTTCCTGCCTGGCACTCATCTGCTCGCTTTGCACTTGGTGTGTAAAGGCTATCAGCGGCCCGCTGAGATCAGATGGAGAATACGCCATGACCGATCATGGGAAAGTTGTCCTGGTTCGCCAGTACAACCGTTTCCGGTTTGGGCAATGGGAAACCGTGTGCATGCACATGCGCTCCCTACCGCGCCGGTAATTGAACGTACCTAGGTGGTAGCTGCACTTCTTTTTCTACACCTACTTCGCTCTCTGATCAGCGTTCCTTTCGATTTGCCTCCAGCGCGCTACAGACAGCAATCGAAGGACTGCTTCCAACATGTTGATCTTGTTCCGCCAGGGGCGAGGCTGCCGTCGTCATCTGTTGTGCATCATTTGCACGTTATGCTTTTCTGCGGCTGACATGTAGTCATCCGTCTATCATCTTGGCGCGACGTAGGGTGACGGCCTGAGCCAGACTACCCCCTTTCGGTAGATTTCCGACGGCAGAACGGTCTGAAATCGAATTCCGCGTGCTCAGCGATCGGTCACCATTTTGGCTCTTATAGCGAAGAGAGCCTTAATGATGAGTAAAGAAGCACAAACGATAGTCACCCTCCTGGATCAGCAGTACGAGCAGCTGCTTGCGGATGCGAGACGCCTGGCCGCAAGCTACATCGAAGCGTCCATGAAGATATACAAAAAGACTGGGGTCAAATCTGTCGTGGCTGCTGTGTCAATCAAGCAAACGAGCCCGAACGCGTACTCGATTTACTGGTGCAGATTGGTGCCATTGCAAGGGCAAAAAAATAATTTCGCACCCCTGACTATTCCTAAAGGCAACGGCAAGTACAAATACCCGGCTTCCTCGTTTGAGTTTGTTAAATTCCCTTACCGTCGCCTCGTTTTACAGGTCGAGGAGCGTCTTGCTGAGATTCGCAGCATCGCCAGCGAGAATCGTCAGCTGCGTCGGACGTTGGTCGCCTATGAGAGGAAGCTATCTCGATATCAGGCGCTCGATCATGGCGATTTCTACTCGGAGGAGTAGGGGCTGAGTGCACTATAAGCAGTTCCGAATGGATCTGAGCCGATTTCAATGCCCGAAAGCTCCGTGTAGCATGGTCTGACGGGGCTTTCTCGTATCAGCAGTGAATTTCGGTGAGACATGCTGCTGCGCTTCGTCAGGAAAGGTGACGGGTACGGGCTATAAGCTGTATAGGGCGCTAAATCTAAGCGCCGTCAACAAGCAGGCCCCTGCAGGCAAGCGGGCGGAGACCATATTTGCTATTAGCAGTCACGCCTACGAACAAGTCAGCCGGCGAACTGTGATGTGTATTAGTAGTGAAGGGCTTCACTTTCATAAAATAATCTTTGGTAGGTGCCGGCCTAGCTGGTACCCGTGTCGCGTAGCGGGTGGTGACGGTAACGCGCTACTCCTCACTGGCTCGCTGCTGTTCGAATGCAATGCGGTTCATCACGCACATGGGGATGGGGTAGCCCTGTATGTGCGTCGTGAGGGCCTCGTTACCTTCGATCACCATGATGCAGGATAGGCCCCTGCGGAAGCGCATTCCTCGTCCGGAGTAGTTGCGCGGGATGATCTCCCAGGATTCGCCGTCGTAGTAACAACCAATGATTTCTGACCAGTGCAATTGAATGCCCGCACCTATGATGCCTACAGGGGTAAGGCAGAAAACTTCTACCTGGGATTCCTGCCCAAGAGGCACAGCGTAAACCCGACCGTTTGGTGCAATAGGTGGGAAGTAATGCCCGATACCGAGGTGACGAAATTCCATGGTGATGCTCCGGGTGGATGAGGTCGCTAGGCACTCTCCGGTAGCTTTCGGAAAACCCAAGATGAGGTGTTGCTTGCGAGTCGGCGGACGAGTTTCAGCGTGTTGGGCAAGCTAGCTCGCCACATGGCGGGTGTGCATGTCGCTGAACTAAACGCTTCGGCGCTCAGGTCACTTTCGCTATGGCGAGGAAACTGCCAGCCCTTCCAGATTCGTTCCATGACCTCATAGACTTGGGCGAATAGTGCTTGTCGCAGCGGTAGGATGCCTTGCCGATGGGGTGTGTAAGCGCCCGCTGCCAAGGGGCAGCGGACAATTTTTTGCAGGGATCTGGTCGTTCCGCTGAAGGCTCAATCGTCGTCGTGCTTCTTGTCCAGGTGCGCTGCGACCAGATAGCCAATTACACCTGTGATAATCAGCGCACTGATGACGGCAAGCACGGCGTATACAAGCAGCTCAAAACCATCCATACCCTGACTCCTTTGATTCGAGGTCTGTCAAGGATAAGGGCGTCTGATGTAGTCCCAAACTGCTGTGATGGCTTAGCGACCGGTAGTGGCAGCTTCCTTTCGCAGGTTAGCTCGGGCACCGACGTATGCATCAGTTTCCCATATACGCAATTTCCCAAGCTCGTAGGCGACGTGATGTCGCGCCTCTAGATCCTCGATATTAGGAGCGCGCCCTCCAAGAATCGGGGCTTCATGACCGGACCACTGCTTGTAAAGCTCACATGCAAACGCTGCTCGGCAATCACAGAAACTCAGCCCATGAAAAAGCAAAATATCCTTGGCAGCAGGTAAGCTGTTCTGCTTCCAGAACCGCCATGTCTGCTTTGTTTGTGGATAGCGATGAACATCTTGGGCGGCGGATGCCGTCTCCAAAACGGCGATCTGCTTTGGCATCGAGATGTTAATTATCCTCTGTGTATACTTCCCTTCTTTGCCGCTTTCCAGGGGAATAAATCCATCCCCCTTGGCTGCCTCTAGAGCCGCTTGGGCGTCGAAGAAAAAAGCTTCACGTATTGATATGCCGAGATGCCGCACTAACATCAACACCACCGCCAGATGCTCTGATACGCGGGCCTGAACATCTTCTACTGCGGCTTCGAACTTCGCTTGATCAAGGCTGTGTGGGGCTGTAATCCGTGCATGGCCAGGAACGCCGATATCAGGCATCACGACATTCCAGTCACCGCTGGTTGCGAGGGCCATAACTGAACTCACTGTCTCAAGAAGGCCCTCCGCGGTCTGCACCGAAAGATTCCCGTGGTACACCTGCGTACAGAGTTCTTCGCCGTATTGCCGCACCAGTTTTTCATTGACGAGCTCCAGGACATCCACCTCATGAGACTCCTTGGCGTAAATACTAAACTGTGCCCACTGATGGTCGTGGATCATTGCCTCGTGTTGACTGAGGAGCCCGCGTCGGACTGCCTCATTGAGGTTCGCCGAACCGGCCCTCGCCAAATCCCGGTCAAAATGTGAGTAGAAACTCTGCTTCATGGTCATTCCTCCGTTCAGCTCGGGTGCTGAGCTGCTAAAAAGAAATGTTGAGCGAGAAAAAATATTCTGAGGTTCGTTTTCGGTCGCTTTCAGCGCCTGAAATTGACGAGGCCGACAATCCGTAAACGGTCGTTTATGGCACACCTATTCCAGACGAGCTTCTGGGCTTGGGATTTCCCACCTAACTGTCACCTTTCTCATACCGAAATCAGTGTGAGAAAAACGTATGGGAAAGCGGACTGGGTACGCACGAGTGTCAACTGATGATCAGAACCTCGACTTGCAGCGAGATGCACTTGCACTGGCTGGGTGCTCCGTGGTCTACGAAGAGACCATGAGCGGCAAATCAGTAGATAGGCCGGAGTTGGGGCATTGCCTCAAGGCCCTGCGCAGCGGTGACACTCTGGTCGTGTGGCGACTGGATCGTCTCGGCCGTTCTCTGGCTGACCTGGTTGGGATCGTCAGTCGTTTGGAGCAGGAGGGAGTGTCCTTCGAATCCATCAACGAACGAATCGAAACTACCAGCGCTGCGGGTAAGCTGATATTTCATGTATTCGCTGCGCTGGCAGAGTTCGAGCGCAACCTCATTCGCGAGCGGACCCGCGCAGGATTGGCTGCGGCTCGGGCTCGTGGGAGGAAGGGGGGGCGCAAGCCTGTGCTGGATGAGCGTCAGGTACGTGAGATACGGGCTCTTCTCAGAGATTCTGAGATACAGGTAACCGATGTTGCCCGACGGTATGGCGTTTCTCGAACAACGCTTTACCGCTATGTTTACTCGCCGAAATCATCTGTAGTCGTTTAAGTGGTGGTGGTATTTTCCGATGAAGTTGCCCAGTTAAGTTTGGGCACTATGGGCTGGCTGGCAAGTGAAGGATGCCCCAGACGTACTACTTGTGCTGGGCTACCACTGAATAAATAGGTCGTTTTCATGTCGGTGCTTTTTTTTGTCAAGGGATGCGTTGGTACGTTGCTATTGGCTGCGCTGGTCGGTTGCTCCAGTACCCCGAAGGTCACGTTGCCAGAACCTAAAGATGTTCCTCGCGAGAAGTGGTCCGATGCCATGCTGGTTCTGGAGGCTATGCGCATCGATGGTCAGCGCGATATTCCAAGGGAAATGGTCGGGAAGGAAGTAGATTACCTGAGCGTGCCGCGGTCTACGGGAAGCTCTGGAGGTCTAGCGACAGCAGGTTTGGGATACGTGTCGCCTCCAACTGGTTTTAGCAGCGCGGGAGCAGCCTCTCTTGGCATCGGGTTATTTTTGCTGGGTGGTGGGAGTGCTGGCCCTGTCTATCACTACCAAGTTGCTGCATGGGTGCCTGAGGATCTCGCGTCTAACCCAAAGGAGGCATCTGCATTGGTCAGATCGGCCTGGCTTGATGCGAGAGAAAAATACTTCGGTGGAAAAATTTCAAAGTTGCGTCATGAGCCGGCTAAGTATGCTGACGGATCAGGCAAGAAATACGACAGACTTGCAGATTTGGCTGCTGGGAACCCTACGCAGTTCGACGCTCCGGCGAGCGCTGCGCCTGCATTCATTTCGGCCGAGAAAGCCTACGGCCCGATTTTCCTGACCGATCCCTCAGGCGAACTATTTGCTGACGCTAGCAGAGCTAATAAGGACGGCTTGGATGCGCTGGCGGGCATTACTAGCCACCTGCCCGAATGGATGTATGCATACTATCCTGGACGGAATTGGCCTAAGGATTTTCGGCCGGCCGCGATTTACAACAAGAACGGCAACCTCTATTTCATTGGCAAGTAGTTTTTAGCTGAACTGCATGGCTGGCGGTGAGCCCGCCAATCATGACAGGCTTTATCTATACGATCATTGACAGAATTTACCTAGGGAAGGCCGGGAAAATGCTCGAAGTGACAGGTGCCGATATTGGCAATCTGGGCGATGCCGATTTGCGCACCCTCGTCGCCCGTCTTGCCCTGGCGGAGCTGCGAAAACAGGGCTGTCCCCTTTCGGCGGTCACCGCAGGCGGCAATCAGGACGCCGCGGATGGTGGGCTCGATGTGCGCGTACAATGTTCCATGCCGCTTGCAAACCCCGACTTCGTACCGCGGTCATGCACCGGTTTTCAGGTGAAGAAGCCGGACATGCCGGCGAGTGCCATCGAAGGCGAGATGCGGCCGAAGCCCAAGGGCGGGGGCGACGGGAAGCTGCGGCAAGTCATCCGCGAGCTCGCCGCAGAATCCGGTGCCTACATCATCGTCAGTTCGCAGGGGTCGGTCGCAGATAAGCCGCTTGCCGATCGGCGTTCGGCGATGCGCGCCGCGCTGCACGACCTCCCCGAAGCCAGTGATCTCCAAACCGATTTCTACGACCGCGATCGCATCGCGACCTGGGTCAACGAATATCCGGGCATCGCCGCCTGGGTCCGCAACCGCGTCGGCCTAGGTCTGTCGGGGTGGAGCAGCATCGGGGGATGGACCGGAACGCACGTCGCCGAGGTAACGTCCTATCTGTTCAACGACAAGGCTTGTCTGACCGATGAGCGCTCGCGTGAACGCGAACAACTGACGATCGCCGAAGGTATCAAGGGCCTTCGCGCCGCGCTTCGCACGCCGAAGCAATGTATTCGTTTGATCGGCATGTCTGGCTTGGGCAAGACGCGCTTGGTCCAGGCGCTGTTCGAGAGCGAGGTCGGTGAGGAGCCGCTTGATCCGAGCCTCGCAATCTATACTGACTACTCAGCCGAAACCGACCCCACCGCGCGCGACATGGCACGACAGCTCGTTCTGCGGGGGCAACGAGCCATCCTTATCGTCGATAATTGCAATCCGGCCACTCACACCGAGCTCACGCGCATCTGCTCGGAAAGCACGAGCAACGTCAGCCTTCTCACTGTCGAATATGATGTTCGCGAGGACGAGCCCGAGCGGACTGAGGTCTTCCGTCTGCAGTCCGCCTCGCCCGATCTGGTCGCAGAATGGCTCAAGCAATCCTTCCCGGGTGTGTCCGAAATCGACCGGCGAACCATCGCCGACTTCAGCGATGGCAACTTCCGCGTGGCCCGCGCCCTGGCCGAAACGCTCGGTAAGGGGGAGACGCTGGGCAAGCTTAAGAGCCGCGAGTTGTTCGAGCGCATCTTCCAGCAGCGCAACCAGCCCGACCAGAATTTGTTGTTAGCGGCGGAAGAGCTGTCGTTGCTTTACTCGGTCGATGGCGAGGACACCTCATCCGATGGCGAGCTCGCGCGCATCGGCGGCCTACGGTCGGTGAGCGCGGCGACGCTTTACGCCGCGCTTGCGGAGCTTCGCCAACGTGGCATCGCGCAAGTACGCGGCCGCTGGAAGGCGCTCCTCCCGCACGCGATTGCGAACCCGCTTGCCACATTCGCGCTCCAACGGATCCCGCCGTCGGACTTCGAACGGTTCAGCGCCTCGCTGACGCCGCGCATGCAGAAGTCGCTCTCCCGCCGTCTGGGCTACCTTCATGATAGCCCAGAGGCTCAGGCTGCGGTCGCGCGCTGGCTGCTAAGCGACGGGCCGCTCGGGGACCTCATGGCGCGCGGCGAGGAAGGACTCCAGATTCTGAACAACATCGCCCCAGTTGCTCCCGAGGCGGTGCTGGCGAAAATCGAACACGAACTGGATGGTCCCAACGGGGCAACATTGCTGTCGCCGATCGAGCCGACCCGGTGGCAGTGGATCCGTCTAATCAAGGCGCTCGGCTATGAGCAGCACATGTTCGAGACCGCGGCGACGGTGCTCGCCCGCTTCCTCGCCGCCGAGCCTGCCGACCATAATCAGAACTCCGCCCGCGACGCGTTTGCCGAGCTCTTCCGCCTGTATCTGTCCGGGACCCAGACTCCGCCCGAGCAACGGCGCGCGTTCGTGCGGTTGCTGGCAAACTCCGATGATGCAGACAAGCGCCGCTGTGCATCCGTCGCGCTTGACGCGCTTCTGACCGCGCACAATTTCATCTCATCCAGCAGCTTCGATTTCGGAGCACGGTCGCGCGACTGGGGATGGCGCCCGAAGCTGAACAAGGACGTGTGGGATTGGTACGACGGCGCTATCGATCTCGCCGTCGAGTTGTCGTCAGTCCTGGCTGACGCGCGCAGCACGCTTGCCGGCAACGTGCGCGCCCTGTGGCATTTCGGCGCATGCCACGACGCCCTGGACCGCGCAGCGAGCGCGTTCGTCAAGGTGAAGCCATGGATCGAGGGTTGGATCGCGTTCCGCACCTCCCTCCGATTCGAAGGCAATGCAATGCCCGAGCCAGTGCGAAAGCGCCTCGAAGCGATTATTCAACGGCTCAAACCGTCCGACCTCCTGCACCAGGCACGCGCGGTCGTGCTCAAACGTACCAGTGGCGGTTGGGACGTTGCTGACGGCGAGCCGGACGATGAGGACGTGATGAGGCCGTGGCACAAGGCCGCCCAAATGGCTCAGGATGTCGGCCGACAATTGGCGCAAGATTTCGAGACGCGCGCCGAATTCCTGGCCGAGCTGATGAACGAGCCCCATGCCCAGCGTGCGTTCGAGTGCGGGCGCGGCCTCGCCGAAGGTGCTAGGGACCTTGCCGAGATCTGGCGCGATTTGGTCGGTCATTTCGAAGCGGCGGAACCTAAGAACCGCAATGTGATTGTTCTCGGCGGGTTCATCTACGAAGCGCATCAGCGCGATGCTGGCTTTGCCGAAACCAGCTTGGATGCCGCGATCGAGAACCTGGCATTGGCCCACTCGCTTCCTTATCTTCAAGCGCGGATAGGAATCGACGCGAGAGGAATCGCGCGGCTGAGACGCGCGATCGAGAAGGGCGCGCTTCAGTCCTTTGACTTCATGAACATCGCCAACGGCATCGTCGGCGATTCACCGCCGGAGGCATTAGCTCTCCTACTGCTCGATATTGCGGCTCTGCCGGACGGGGTCCAGATCGCGCTCGATATCCTGCACATGCACTTCTATCGCGACCGCGAAGCAGGCCGGCAGGGAAATTCGACGTTGATCGCGCTCGGCCGCAACCTGCTGCGCCGCGCCGATTTCGGCAAGGAGGGTGCTTTGCGCGACTATGGCCTGCACACGATCATTCGGGTCTGCTGTGCAGGGAGCGACGGTGAAGCGACGGCTCGCGATGTCTGTGCGCATATCCGCGGCGCGATGGAGGTCAGCTATCTTCCCCATCATGATTTGAGCCATGTGCTGAAAGCGCTGTTTGACACCCACCCCGCTGCGGGGCTCGATATGTTCCTTCTACCCGAGATGACATCGCGAAACCGCCGGCTGTTCGACGCGGACTTCGGCTTCGGCACACCGGTTGAGAACATGGACCCAGCGGTGCTGCGCCAATGGGCGGACCAGGATGCGGCGACGCGCTATACGTTGCTCGGCCGTGCCATCTCGATGTTCAGGCGAAAGGATGACGACGAGGAGGATAACGGCATCTCGCCGCTGTTTCTCGAATTGCTCAATTATGCGCCGGACAGGTGCGCCTTTCTCGGCGATTTCTGGACTCGTCTCCATCCTCGGAGCTGGAGCGGCTCGCTTGCCGACATCTTTGCCCGTCGCAAGGCTCAGGTGTTGACGTTTCGCGAAAGCCCGTATGCTGATGTCCGGCAATGGGTGGATGCCATCCTCCCCGAGCTAGACCGGCGTATCGATCATGAGCGCAGCCGCGACCGCGAGGGCGAGGAAAGTTTTGAGTGACGTCATTCGGAACTGGAACAAGCTGTACAGGCCGCCGTCACCTCCGTCGCCGAACGCGCGCATCATCGAATGTTCCAGTACCTTGAGCGTCGTCGCCTCTGCGCGAATGGCGTCGATCGTCAGCAGGGCATGGTCGCCGCCAGCGATCGCGATCTCGAGTTCTGACTTCGTTTGCCGCATGCGCAATGACGACGAGTGGTTACGCCCATTCGGCAGAGCGGTTTTCACCACCGCTAGCCGTTTTGCTCTTTGTCACGACTGCGCATTCTCGGGCTGTATAAATATTAGGATTTCCCTGGTCGTGAGGCGAAGGCGCTCAATAAAACGAAGGTGCTCAACACTAGTGTTGAGCATCTTCGGGGTGAGCACCTTCAGGGGGCGGTGGGCAGCTCCCATACCCATCCGCCTTGCATGCCCACCTTGCATGAGCGGATACCTAGCTGTTTCTGCGCTCTACGAATTGATGCCCAAGAGATGCATGACTCCTCAGCTAAAGACTGCAGCGCAGTGATTGAAACAGGACCTGCTTGCAGCGTGGTTTCAAGAAAGCTGCAAGCTTCCTGAGTCGCTGATACTGCTCTCGCCCCACCCGTTCGCTCGATATCCGCCAAAATAGTTTCAGCGCTTCCTTCGACGGCCTGCCCCCACCGGATACAGGTTGTTTCCAGCTGCTTGTCTATCACGATGGGCTCAACGAAATACTCTATCCCCCCTATATCGATCGAAACGTTCGACTTGGCACGGACAAGCACCCGAGCTTCAGAATTATTAGCTTTCCCGGCCACCAGTACCGTGCGAGCAAGTGCTGAGAATGCCTGGCTGCCGATGACTCGATCAGCTACAGAGGACTGAGAGGCGCTTTTGCTGAGGTGAGATATACCGAGCACGGAGCAGCAATGCTGTTTGGCAAAATCCACCACCATTTGTAGTCCCTGCCGAACTTCGTTGGCTCGGTGCATGTCCCCACGAATGAGATTGATCAGTGGGTCGAAAATCAGCAATGAAACGCCGTCAATCCGTGCGGCTGCCTCATTCAAAAGGGCAAAGTTGGCTGCAGGATCAAACTGTCGTCTGTTCCCACGCTGATCACTGAGCCCCTCGATGATGTGCACGCGGGTTAGGTCGGCACCTGCAGCCGTAAGGCGAGGAATGATCGTGTCAGCTATACCATCCTCGCCGCTCCAAACTACGATGTTGCCTGCGATCTCACATTTGCTGCCGTCTGGCCAGTCACCACCTCTACTGAGTGTGGCGGCCAGCGATATCGCAAGTGTGGTTTTACCGCATCCACCTGCGCCGGCAAGAATGGAGAGCTTTGCCCTTGGCAACCAGCCTGGCCATATCCACTGGATTTTTTCCACTGGGATATCTACTGCCGCGGTGAGTTCTACCATCCAGGCCGGCTGTTGAGGTGTTCGGAGCTGCATTACAGCGCCTCCCTTTGCCGAATCCAAGCCTGGATTTCACTGTTACGCCAGCCGACGCTGGAGCCGCACAAAAGGCGTTGGCGCGGGAAATGGCCCTCCGATATTTTGCGATAAATTGTTGAGCGTTTTAAGCCGACGATTGCCTCGACATCGCGTAAACGAAGAATTTTGTCATCGTAGCCGACGTCGTCAAAATTGCTAACGTGCATTGCCATAGGTTTGAGTCCTAGTCCTGAAGCGTGACGCAGCGTCCTCCGGCACTACTGCTAAAAAGGGTAAAAGACGGATATCGGCTGGCTATATAGCGAGCACGGGCATTTGCCATACGCATAGGTATATGCGCGTTTCCGAGATTAATGTTCGGTAGCGTCGGAGGTCGTTGTGGGCTACAGAAATTCTAGGGCCGTAAGGCTTCTAGGGGCAGAACGGACTGAGGGCGTTCATGTCAGATGCGCAAATCAACCGATGGCAGTTGATGCGGCCCGATCAGCGAATGCGAACGAGGCAAAAGTTTTTAACGTCGTTACCAAAGCGACGTGGCGGACCGTTGCGGATCGATAGGGACCGCTTGGGACGAACGATTTTTAACATGCGAGCATGTTCGATAGCAACTCGCATGCTCCTCTCCTTGGTTGGGTAGATATTGGCCTGACCAAGGGCACAGTTGACAGAGCGTTTAGCTCTTTATCGAGTCTAAATAGTCGGCCCATGTCTGCATCATTTCGCGGCGCTCCGGCAAGAAAGTGGTTCGATCGTACGCACGTCCCAGCGGATTTTTAACTGTGTGAGCGAGTTGATGCTCCAGGAGATCTGGGCGAAACCCCAACACTTCAGCACCTATGGTTCTCGCTGTCGCACGAAAGCCATGCCCTGTCATTTCGTCGCCGCTAATGTCCATGCGGCGCAACGCGCTGAGGACGGCATTGTTGGACATCGGTCGGTCGCCTCCTCGAGCAGAGGGAAAGGCGTATCGGTGCCTGCCAGTGAGTGGTTTCAGCTCGCGCAGAACCACAATTGCTTGTTGGCTGAGCGGGACCAGATGGTCCGGTCGATCCTGTTTGGTGACAGTGAGCCCTTTCATCTTGTGACCGGGAATCAACCACTCGCCAGCATCCAGGTTGACCTCTGACCACTCCATGTGGCGCAGGTCACCGGGCCGGCAGAACAGCAACGGGGCCAGTTTGAGTGCACAACAAACAGGCAGTGTCCCCGTGTAGCTATCCAGCGCTTTGAGCAGTGCACCGAGTTTTTCAGGATCAGTCACGGCAGCAAAGTGTTTCACCCGCTTGGCTGGGAGCGTACGAGAGAGATTCCCAATCTGGTTGGGTGGGGTGATACCGGCAGCTTCGGCGAACTCGAAAATCTGTTTGTAGATCTGGGCAACACGACGCGCAGTCTCGCGAGCGCCACGCTTGATGATGCGCTGCAGGTTTTCGACCAGCATGGGTGTGCTGATGCTGCTGATCGGGAGTTTTCCCAACCAGGGGTAGGCATTGAGCTCAAGGCGCTGCCGTACCGTGCGGGTGTACTCCGGATTCCAGGTTGACTCGCGAATAGTGAGCCATTGCTTTGCGACCGATTCAAAGGTGTGTTGGTGATCGAGCTGGCTGACCACCTTGGCCATGCGTCTTTGCAGCGAAGGGTCTTGGCCACCGGCAAGCTGAACGCGAGCGTCATCACGCTTGCGCCGGGCCTCCTGCAGGCTGACCTCAGGATAAACACCAAGCGCTAGGCGCTTTTCCTTTCCCAGAAAGCGGTACTTTACGCGCCAGTAACGGCCTCCGTTGGGCTGCACCTCTAAGTACAAACCTTGTTCGTCGTACAGGCGGTACGATTTCTCCTGGGGCTTAGCGTTGCGGCAGTTGGTGTCTTTCAGGGGCATTGGGGGCACATCCTCTACGAGCGAGCTGATGAGCGTTTTATGCCCCCATATATGCCCCCGTCAACTGTGGGATGCCCTGGGATTAGGTGGGAAAGCGTGGGCAAGAAAAAAGCCGTAAAGCTTTGATTTCTCTAGACTTTACGGCTTTTCTGGGTCTTCCTGGGAAGAAAAATTGGTGGAGCCGGGGGGATTTGAACCCCCGTCCGCCAGTACTCCGCTGTCGGTACTACATGCTTAGCCGTGTCTACTGAGTTAACCCGCAGCCGCCCGACGGGCAGGGTGCTTTGGGCGAGTTGTGTAAGTTTTAGCCACTTCGTCCACAACGTACTACGCGGCGATCCTGTTCTGTATGACAATCACTTCGGGTTTACAGGCATCCCCTGGTGATTGCTGGAGCCGAAGCTACCAGGAGAGCGGGCTCGGCTGCTTACGCAGCGAGAGCGTAGCCCTCGTAGTTTTCGTCATTGGCAACTATAAAAGTTGCAACAGTGGATTTACGAGTTCTGTTACCAACTCGGCATGCACCTAGAGTTTCGCTACCGGCGTCGAATCCTAATCGGCCCCACGCACCAGCTCTAGCTGACGTGCCTTTCGACACGTGCGGTGGAGTATACGCCTTTGTGCGGGCGACGTCGACTGCTGGTCCGGTCGCCCGCGCGGCGCTCAGGCACCGCTGCCGCCGGAGGGGCCGCTGCCTTTGTCGGTTTTCTCCATGCGCTCAAGCACTTTGCTGGTGATGGCGATGCATTCCTTGGTGTCGCCGGCGGCCTGGGCTGCCTTGGCTTTGTCGACGTGCTCGGTGATGGCTTTGTCCAGGCCCTCGGAGGTGGCGCCGATGGTGGCCATGTTGTCGTCGATCTTCTGCAGGTTGAGGGTGCAGAGGTCCTCGTCGGCGAACACCGGCGAGGCCAGTAGGGTCGCGGCCGCGAAGAGGGCGGAAAGCGCAGTACCTTTCATGGGTGTCTCCTTCTGGAAGGCCTCTGGAAGGTGGGCCTGATCGGTGGACTGCGGGGGATTTGCGGGGGTTCCATCGGGGTGATGGCTCGGGGCGGTGTCGTTTGGGCGGTGGATGACGTGGTGAGCTTTCGGGCCCATTCGCCGGCAAGCCGGCTTGCACAGGTCCAATGGGGCGCACGGGTCGTGCGCCATGCAGAGGATTCTGGGGGCTGGCTTGCCAGCGGCTCCGAGGGTCAGAGGCTACGTGGGCGTGTCACGCGGTCCACCAGGTAGACCAGGCCGTGGTAGTCGATCCCGCTATGGCTCGACAAGCCGATCTCGCACGTGCGGCTGGTGGAGATACCTTCGCTGCAATACTGCACCGCGTCCTTCAGGCTGCGCAGGGAGTGGGCATTGAGCTCTGGCGTGGTGAAGCCCTTGTCGCCGGCGAACCCGCAGCAATGGATGCCTTCGGGGATCACCACCTGCTTGCTGCAGCGCCGTGCCAGGTCGATCAGCGCCTGGCTCTCGCCCAGGTGCTGGGTGCTGCAGGTCACGTGGACGGCCACCGGTTCGTCCTGAGGGGTGAACTCCAGGCGCTCGAGCAGGTGGGTGCGGATGAAGCGCACCGGGTCGTACAGGTCCAGGCGGGTGTCGCCCAGGTCCTGGACCAGGCGCAGGGTGCAGGGGCTGGTGTCGCAGTAGATCGGGTCGAGGCCGCCGCGGCTGGCGTGGAGCAGGGCGTTGATCAGTTCCTGGCGCTTGTGCTCGGCCTGTTCCGGGTAGCCCTTGGAGGCGAATGGCTGGCCACAGCAGAGGTTGTCGGCGTTGTCGGGGAATACCACCTGGTAGCCGGCCTTCTCCAGCAGGGCGCGGGTCTTGTCGAGCAGCGAGCTCTGTTCGCGGTCGGCGTAGGCCGGGCCCATCACCCGTGACACGCAGGCGGCGAGGTACACCACGCGCGGGCGGGCGTCGTTGCCCGCCGGCCCGAATGCCACCGGGCGCAGGGGCTGGGGCATGGCCGGGGTCCACTGGGGCAGGCGGCCTTTGCTGGCCTTGCTCAGGGATGTGCTCAGGCGGCTCAGGCGCGGGGCGCCGAGCAGCTTGCGTGCGCCGTTGGCGGCAGCCAGTGTCAGGCGGGCACCGCGCAGGGCGGTGTGGAAGTGCCCGGCCAGCCAGTCGGCGGCCTTGTCGTGCCCGGCGGCCTGGCTGCGCAGCTTCTTCACCAACTCGCCGGTATTGATGCCGACCGGGCAGCGCTGGGCGCACAGGCCGGTGGCGGCGCAGGTGTCGATGCCCTGATACTGGTAGGTTTCGAGCAATTCGCGGGTGTCGAGGCCGGCGCGTTGCTTGGCTTGGATGTCACGCCACATGACGATGCGCTGGCGTGGGCTCAGGGTCAGCCCCTTGGAGGGGCATACCGGCTCGCAGAAGCCGCACTCGATGCATTTGTCGACGATCTCGTCGGCGGCCGGCAGGGGCTTCAAGTGCTTGAGGTGGATGTCTGGGTCTTCGCTGAGCACCACGTCGGGGTTGAGGATGCCGTTGGGGTCGAGCAGGCGCTTGAGCGTCCACATCAGCTGGTAGGCGTCATGGCCCCACTCCAGTTCGACGAAGGGCGCCATGTTGCGGCCGGTGCCGTGCTCGGCCTTGAGCGAGCCGCCGAACTCCACCGCCACCAACTGCGCCACGTCGTCCATGAAGGCCTGGTAGCGCGCCACTTCCTCGGCGCTGTTGAAGCCTTGGGTGAAGACGAAGTGCAGGTTGCCCTCCAGGGCATGGCCGAAGATGATCGCCTCGTCGTAACGGTGCTTGTCGAACAGCTGGAGCAGGCGGTTGACGCCCTCGGCCAGTTGCTCGATGGGGAAGGTGACGTCTTCGATGATCACCGTGGTGCCGGTCTGGCGCACGGCGCCGACGGCGGGGAAGGTGTCCTTGCGGATTTTCCACAGCTGGTTGTACACCGCCGGGTCTTCGCTGAAGTCGACGCACTGCTCCAGCGGGAAGTCGGCGATGGAGGCCATGATCTGCTGCAACTGCTCATGCAGCAGGCTCTGGCTGCCCGCGCGGGACTCGATCAGCAAGGCGCAGGCATTGCCCGACAGGCCTTTCACCCAGATGGGCATGCCTGGCATGTCCTGGACCGAGCGCAGGCTGCGGCGGTCGAGCAGTTCCACGGCGGAAACCGGCTGGCGCTTGAGCACGGTGACGGCGCGGCAGCAGCTTTCCACGCTGGGGAAGACCAGCAGCGCGCTGGCTTTGTGCGGGTGGTCGGGCACGGTGTCGTAGGTGACCGCGCTGATGAAGCCGAGGGTGCCTTCGGAGCCGACCAGCAGGTGCTGGAGGATGTCCAGCGGCTGGTCGTAGTCCACCAGTGCATTGAGCGACAGCCCCGTGGTGTTCTTCAGCCGGTACTTGTGCCGGATCCGCTCGGCCAGCGCCGTGTTGGCGCGGGTCTCGCGGCCGAGGCGGGCGAGGGCTTCCAGCAGGTCGGCGTGGCTCTGCTCGAACGCCGCGACGCTGGCCGGGTCCTCGCTGTCCAGGCGGGTGCCATCGGCCAGTACCAGGCGCATGCCGGCCAGGGTGTGGTAGGTGTTCTGCGCCGTGCCGCAGCACATGCCGCTGGCGTTGTTGGCGACGATGCCGCCGATCTTGCAGGCATTGATCGAGGCCGGGTCGGGGCCGATCTTGCGCCCGTAGGGGGCGAGCCAGGCGTTGGCCTGGGCACCGATGACCCCGGGCTGCAGGCGGATCTGTTCGCCCTGGCCGCGGATTTCCTTGCCGCCCCAGTTGTCGCCGAGGACGATCAGCACCGAGTCGCTGATGGCCTGGCCGGAGAGGCTAGTGCCGGCGGCGCGGAAGGTCACCGGCACGCGCTCGCGCTGGGCCAGGTGGATCAGGCCGACGACTTCGTCTTCGGACTCGACACGTACCACCAGCTTGGGGATCAGCCGGTAGAAGCTGGCGTCGGTGCCGAAGGCCAGGGTCGAGGTCGGGTCGTCGAAACGGCGTTCGGCGGGGATCAGGCGCTCGACATCACGCAGGAACGCGGCGGGCAGGCTCATGCTATCTCCTCGCGGGGCCGCGGCGTCTGGTGCGCCGCGTGTCCCGGTCAATCAGGCGGTGTGTCGTGGGGCGCGGCTATCAGGCGCCCAGTTCGCGGACCAGCGAGTCGCGGGTGATTTCACTGATGGACTTGGCGCCGGTCAGCACCATGGCCACGCGCATCTCCTTCTCGAACAGGTCGAGCAGGTTCTTCACCCCGGCCTCGCCGTGGGTGGCCAGGGCGTAGAGGAAGGCGCGGCCGATCAGCACGCTGTCGGCGCCCAGGGCGATCATGCGCACCACGTCCAGGCCGCTGCGGATGCCGGAGTCGGCGAGGATCGTCAGGTCGCCCTTGACCGCGTCGGCGATCGCCGGCAGGGCCCGGGCGCTGGACAGCACGCCGTCGAGCTGGCGGCCGCCGTGGTTGGAGACGACGATGCCGTCGGCGCCGAATTTCACCGCGTCCTTGGCATCTTCCGGATCGAGGATGCCCTTGATGATCATCGGGCCGTCCCAGAATTCACGGATCCATTCCAGGTCCTTCCAGGAGATGGAGGGGTCGAAGTTGGCGCCCAGCCAGCCGATGTAGTCGGCCAGGCCCGTGGGGTTGCCACGGTACTTGGAGATATTGCCCAGGTCGTGCGGGCGGCCCAGCAGGCCGACATCCAGCGCCCATTGCGGGTGGGTCATGGCCTGCCAGACGCGGCGCAGCGGGGCGTTCGGGCCGCTCATGCCGGAATGGGCATCGCGGTAGCGGGCGCCGGGTACTGGCATGTCGACGGTGAACACCAGGGTCTTGACCCCGGCGGCCTTGGCCCGCTCCAGGGCGTTGCGCATGAAGCCGCGGTCCTTGAGCACGTACAGCTGGAACCACATGGGCCGGTCGATGGCCGGGGCGACTTCCTCGATCGGGCACACCGATACCGTCGACAGGGTGAAGGGAATGCCCTTGGCCGCTGCCGCACGGGCTGCTTGGACCTCGCCACGGCGGGCGTACATGCCGGTCAGGCCGACCGGGGCCAGGGCCACGGGCATGCTCAGGGTTTCGTCGAACAGCCGCGTCTCGAGGCTCAGCTCGGACATGTTCTTCAGCACGCGCTGGCGCAGGGCGATGCCGGCCAGGTCCTCGACGTTGTGGCGCAGGGTGTACTCGGCGTAGGCGCCACCGTCGGCGTAGTGGAACAGGAAGGGGGGCAGCTTGCGTTGGGCCGCGGCGCGATAGTCGGTGGAGGCGGAAATGATCATGGGGTCTCGCTGCAAAGGTGGAGAGGGGCGGCTGCCGGGCGCGACAGGGCGCGCCCGGCCCCTTTCACTTTAGTGATGAACCAGCATGCCGGTCAGCCAGTAGGCCTGGACCAGGGTGATCAGGCCGACGATGGTGGCGAAGAACAGGCTGTGCTTGACGGTGAAGCGGAACAGGTCCGATTCCTTGCCGACCAGGCCGGTGGCGGCGCAGGCCACGGCGATGGACTGTGGCGAAATCATCTTGCCGGTCACGCCACCGCTGGTGTTGGCGGCCACCAGCAGGGTGTCGTTGACCCCGATCTGGTGAGCAGTGGTGGCCTGCAGCGAGCCGAACAAGGCGTTGGACGAGGTGTCGGAACCGGTCAGGAACACGCCCAGCCAGCCGAGGAACGGCGAGAAGAACGGGAACGCGGCGCCGGTGCCGGCCAGGACCAGGGCCATGGTCGAGGACATGCCCGAATAGTTGGTGACGAAAGCGAAGGCCAGGACCATGCCGAT
Source organism: Pseudomonas sp. HLMP (assembly GCF_046365545.1). NCBI lineage: Bacteria > Pseudomonadati > Pseudomonadota > Gammaproteobacteria > Pseudomonadales > Pseudomonadaceae > Pseudomonas > Pseudomonas sp. HLMP. The sequence goes on from NZ_JBDLLR010000001.1 coordinate 742,891, forward strand.
CGACAGGATCGGCCAGCGCAGCTCCCAGAAGGTTTCCTTCAAAGTGGTCAGACCAGTTTTGACGTTGATCTTCAGCACGGCCATCGACAGCAGCGCGGAGATGAAGATCGCGGTACCGGTGGCGGAGATCGGGTCGAACTTGAACACGGCCGCGATCGCGGTCGGGGTGGCGGCGATCGGCGCGCCTTTCATCACCAGTTGGTCCAGGTACGGGATGGCGAAGTTGAACACGAAGTCGTACATCGCGCCGCCCGGGGCGAACGCGGCCTTGAACGGCTTGAGGGTCCAGATCGTCACCAGCACGGTGAGGATCAGGAACGGCGACCAGGCCTTGAAGATCTCGCCCAGGCTGTAGGGCGAAGGCTGGCTGCCGCCGGTGCTGACCACGGCGGCGCCGACGCTGCCCTTGGCTTCGGCGAACGAGCGCTTGGGTTGCCAGACCTTGAGGAACAGGGTCAGGGCGATCAGGCTGGCCAGGGCCGAGGTGATGTCCGGCAGTTCGGGGCCGATGAAGTTCGAGGTGAAGTACTGGGTGACGGCGAAGCTCAGGCCGGCCACCAGGGCGGCAGGCCAGGTTTCCTTCACGCCGCGCACGCCATCCATCATGAACACCAGCCAGAACGGCACGAACAGCGACAGCAGCGGCAGCTGGCGACCGGTCATGGCGCCGATGTCGAAGGCGTCGATGCCGGTCACCTGGCCGGCGACGATGATCGGGATGCCCAGTGCGCCGAAGGCTACCGGCGCGGTGTTGGCGATCAGGCACAGGCCGGCGGCGTACAGCGGGTTGAAGCCCAGGCCTACCAGCAGCGCGGCAGTGATGGCCACCGGGGCGCCGAAACCGGCGGCGCCTTCGAGGAAGGCACCGAAGCAGAAGCCGATCAGCAGCACCTGCAGGCGCTGGTCGTCGGTGATCGACAGCACCGAACTGCGGATCACCTCGAACTGGCCGCTCTTGACCGTGAGTTTGTAGAGGAACACCGCGGCGACGATGATCCAGGCAATGGGCCACAAGCCGTAGAGGAAGCCATAGCCGGCGGCGGCCAGCGCCATGTCGACAGGCATCTGGAAGGCGAAGATCGCCACCAGGATCGACAGGGCAAGGGTGATGCTGCCGGCGACATGGCCTTTGAGGCGGAACACGGCCAGGGCGAGGAAGAAGAACACGATAGGGATGACGGCCGCCAGAGCGGACAGGCCAAGGCTCCCCAGGGGGGTATAGAGCTGTTGCCAGGTTTGCATAGTGGGATGGCCCCTAATTGTTGTTGGTCAAGCACTGGCATTGGATAATTGGTAAGACCAATTTACAATGACTGGTCGCTAGGTTAAAAGCGTGGTTGTGGCCGTGTCAATTTGTCCTGGGGAAAACTTTGGTCGGATATCGATGAGCGGGTATCTGGTAGCCCTGGAAAATCGTCATCTGATGGGTGTCGAGGCGGCGCGGATGGGCCAGAATAGGCGCCCCCCGGAATCCGCGGGGTTTGTGGAGAGCATGTGATGGTTTTTGATCAGGTCCGCCAGCGGCGCCTGTCCGACGACATCGTCGATCGGTTGGAAGGGATGATTCTCGAGGGCACCTTGACCTCGGGGCAGCGCTTGCCAGCCGAGCGCGCCCTGGCCGAGCAGTTCGGCGTGTCCCGCCCTTCGTTGCGCGAGGCGATCCAGAAGCTGGTGGCCAAGGGGTTGCTGGTCAGCCGCCAGGGCGGTGGCAACTATGTCGCCGAGACGCTGGGCTCGACCTTCAGCGACCCACTGCTGCAATTGCTCGAGCACAGCCCCGAGGCCCAGCGCGACCTGCTCGAGTTCCGCCACACCCTGGAGGCTTCCTGCGCCTACTATGCCGCCCAGCGCGCCACCGAGCCGGACCGCGACCGGCTCAAGGCGGCTTTCGACGCCTTGCAGGACTGCTATGCACGGGCCGACGAGGTCAGTCGGGCGGAGGAAGGGGCGGCCGATGCGCGTTTTCACCTGGCCATTGCCGAGGCCAGCCATAACGCGGTGTTGCTGCACACCATCCGCGGATTGTTCGACCTGCTCAAGCGCAACGTGGTGACCAATATCGGCGGCATGTACCAGCAGCGTGCGGAGACCCGCGACATGCTGATCAGCCAGCATCGCGAGCTGTATCAGGCGATTGTCGAGGGGCGGGCGGACGATGCCCGGGAGGTGTCGAGCCGGCACATCCTGTATGTGCAGGAAGTGTTGCAGGAGGCGCAGCAGGAGGCCCGGCGGGTGGCGCGGGCGGAGCGGCGCAACGGCTGCTAGGGCATTGCCGGGAGGCCTTGGGGCTGGCTAGTCAGACGGTGCCTGGAGCCTTGGGGCTGCTGTGCAGCCCAAAGGCTGGGTAATCTCTCACAGAGCCCTCTGCATGGCACATGATGTGTGAGCGTCGCCGTCCCCTGGGCCAGAACAGGCCTACTCGTCGCGGCCTTTGCTGCGCACGGCGCGCTGGATCTCGCGGTTGGAGTCGCGCTCGCGTTGGGTGTCGCGCTTGTCGTATTCCTTCTTGCCCTTGCCAAGCGCGATCTCGCACTTGATCAGGTGCTTGCTCCAGTACAGCGCCATGGCCACGCAGGTGTAGCCCTTTTGCGCCACGGCCGCTTCCAGGCGCTCGAGCTCGCGCTTGTTCAGCAGCAGCTTGCGAGTACGGGTAGGGTCGGCGATGACGTGGGTGCTGGCGGTGGTCAGCGGGGTGATGTGGCTGCCGAACAGCCAGGCTTCGCCATCCTTGAGCAGCACGTAGCTGTCGGTCAGGTGCGCCTTGCCGGCCCGCAGGCTCTTTACTTCCCAGCCAGACAGGACCAGCCCGGCCTCGAACTTGTGCTCGATGAAGTAATCGTGTCGCGCCTTCTTGTTCAGCGCGATGGTCCCGGTCGGATGTTTCTTTTGCTTAGCCATAGGGGCGGCATTATAGGGAGTCGCCGCGCCGCCGGCTATGGGGTTTAGGTGTGCTTGAGCCTGTAGGACGAATCCCGGACAATGCAGACCCTGTTCTGTTGAACAGAACCGTTTTCGATGCGCTGAGAAGCGCTGCCGCCCAGTCTTGGAAGTGACGCCTGGATGACTACCCATATTCAACGCTCCGCCCTGCTGCCGTACCCCGCCCAGGCGCTCTACGATCTGGTCAACGATGTGGCCAGTTACCCGCAATTCCTGCCCTGGTGCTCGGCCTCGACGGTGCTCGAGGTCAGCGATACGCACATGCGGGCGAAGCTGGAAGTGGCCAAGGGCGGGATCAGCCAGCAGTTCGTCACGAACAATGTGCTGGTGCCGGGGCAATCGATCGAGATGAACCTGGAGGAAGGGCCGTTCACCCAGCTGCATGGCCTGTGGATCTTCAAGCCATTGGGCGAAAAGGCCTGCAAGATCAGCCTTGACTTGTCCTTCGACTATGCCGGGCCCCTGGTGCGTGCCACCCTCGGCCCGTTGTTCAACCAGGCGGCCAATACCCTGGTCGATGCCTTCTGCCAGCGGGCCAAGCAACTCAATGCCTGAGGCCCTCGTGAACATCGAAGTCGCCTACGCCACGGCCGAGCGCCAGTGGCTGCTGGCCTGCGAGGTGCCGGCAGGGACCCGTGTCAGGGACGCATTGCGCCTGTCGGGCCTGGGCGAACAGGTGCCGGGGCTTGACCTGGCGTCCTGCCCGGTGGGGATTTTTGGCAAGGTGGTCAGCGATCCCGCTGAGCGCACGGTCGAGGAGGGCGATCGCCTGGAGGTGTATCGGCCATTGCTCGTCGATCCGAAGGAAGTGCGCAAGCAGCGAGCCGCCAAGGCGAAGGCGCAGCGCGGCGCCTGAGGGCTGAACGTCGCCATTGGGGCCGTGCCCGGCCCCAATGGCAGACAGCTTACTGCGGGGAGGTTTCCAGCGGTGCCGGCGTCGGGACCGGAGTGGTCTCGATGGTGTCGATCTCGCGTTGGATGGATTCTTCCAGCGAGCCTGGCTTGGCCGGCTTCTCTTCGGGCTGGCTCGGCTCGGTGGCCGGGCTGACGGTGGTGTCGCCGCTGCCGCCGAGGATCTCCTGGTCGCGGCTCACGCCTGGCATGAAGTCGCCAGACAGGCTTACCAACTGGTCGCTGTCGTTAAAGAAGATGCTCATGCGCTCCTGCTGGCGCTGGCCGCCGCCGGGCTGCAGGCTGTAGAGGTAATCCCAGCGGTTGGTGTTGAAGGTGTCCTGGATCAGTGGGTTGCCCATGATAAACCTTACTTGCCGGCGGGTCATTCCGGGGCGTAATTGGTCTATCATGTCTTGCGTAACGACATTGCCCTGCTGGATGTCGATTTTGTAAACCCCGGGAAACGAGCAACCGGCGAGTGCGAGCAGTCCCACGAAGGTGAGGCTGGTTAGCAAGAGCTTGGTGTTTTGCATCGGTGGGCGACTTCCACTATCTTGGCTGGACAACGTAAACCCCGATCATACCCGTATTAAGAGAAGCTGCGAAGCAGCATCGGCGAGAAAGCTGACCATGGTTGAAAATAGCGAATTGCGCAAAGCCGGTCTCAAGGTGACCCTGCCTCGAGTCAAGATTCTTCAGATGCTCGACTCCACCGAGCAGCGTCACATGAGCGCCGAGGATGTCTACAAGGCGCTGATGGAAGCTGGCGAGGACGTCGGTCTGGCGACCGTCTATCGCGTCCTGACCCAGTTCGAAGCGGCGGGTCTGGTGGTTCGCCATAACTTCGACGGCGGTCACGCGGTATTCGAGCTGGCTGATAGCGGCCACCACGACCATATGGTCAACGTGGATACCGGTGAAGTCATCGAGTTCGTGGATACCGAGATCGAGAAGCGCCAGAAACAGATCGTGACCGACCATGGTTACGAGTTGGTGGACCATAACCTGGTCCTGTATGTGCGCAAGAAAAAGTAACGATTTGTTCGTTATCTAAAGCAAAGGCGGCCTTCGGGTCGCCTTTGTGCTTTTGGGGTGCCAGCCGTCTTTGGGGCCGCTTCGTAGCCCCTGGCATTTGCCAGGTTCAACGAGCCCGTTTCGATTCAGGAACGCCGGGCGACAACTGTCAGGCCTTGCCAGACACCACCATCTTGCGCGCATGGGCCAGTGATTCCTTGGTCAGGTCGATGCCGCCGAGCATCCGCGCCACTTCCTCGACCCGCTCGCGTTTGCCCAGGTTGGCGACGGCGGTATGGGTGGTGTCGCTGTGACGCACCTTGTGCACGAACAGGTGGCGATGCCCCTGGGCTGCCACCTGCGGCAGGTGGGTCACGGTCAGTACCTGGCCGCGCTCGCCCAGGCGCCTCAGCAACTGGCCGACGATTTCCGCGGTGGGGCCACCGATGCCCACGTCCACCTCGTCGAACACCAGGGTCGGGATGCGTGAGGTTTGCGCGGTGATCACCTGGATCGCCAGGCTGATACGTGACAGTTCGCCACCCGACGCCACCCTGGCCAGGCCCTTGAGCGGCTGGCCGGGGTTGGCGCTGACCAGCAGTTCGATCTGTTCCAGGCCATGGGGCGACAGTTCGCCCCCTTCGTTGGGCGTGAGTTCGATGCAGAAGCGCCCGCCGGGCATGCCCAGGCGCTGGATCTCCTGCTCGACGGCAGTGGCCAGTTGCCTGGCCGCTTGCTGGCGCAAGGCGCTCAGCTCGCCAGCCTTCTCCTGGTAGTGCTGGGCGTAGGCGGCCAGCTCCTCGCCCAGGCGTTCGATCGACTCGTCGCTGGCGTTCAGCCCTTCCAGCTCTTCCATCAGGCGCTGTTGCAGGTGCGGCAGCTCGGTCGGGTGCACGCGGTGCTTGCGCGCTAGGGTATAGATGGTGTCGAGCCGCTCCTCCAGGGCCTGCAGGCGCATGGGGTCGGCGTCGAAATGGTCGAGGAAACGGTTGAGCTCACCGACCGCTTCCTCGACCTGGATCTGCGCGCTGGCTATCAGGTTGACCGCCTCGCCCAGGGCCTTGGGCGCGTTGGCCACGGCGGTCAGGCGGTTGAGGCTGGCGGTCAGGGCGCTGAGCACGTTGCCCGAGTCGCTCTCGCTGCACTGGTCGATGACCTGGCGGCAGATGCCGAACAGCGCCTCGGCATTGGTCAGGTTCTTGTGCTCCTGCTCCAGCTGTTCCAGCTCGTTCTCGCCAAGGCCGAGGTTGTCCAGCTCTTCCAGCTGGTAGCTGAGCAGTTGGTGGCGGGCGCGCTGTTCGTCGCCGGAGTTGGACAGGCGCTCCAGTTCCTGGCGGGTCTGGCGCCAGCGCTGGGCGGCCAGGTGCACCTGGCGGGACAGGTCGATGGCGCCGGCGTACTCGTCCAGCAGGCGACGGTGAGTGTCGGTCTTGAGCAGTGACTGGTGCTCGTGCTGGCTGTGGATGTCGATCAGCAGTTCGCCAAGGGCCTTGAGGTCGCCGAGCGGGCAGGGTGTGCCGTTTATATAGCCGCGGCTGCGCCCTTCGGCGGTGATCACCCGGCGCAGGATGCAGGGGCCGTCGCTGTCCAGGTCGCGTTCGGCGAGCCAGGCCGTCGCCTCGGGGATGTCGACGAGATCGAAGGTGGCCAGGATGTCCGCCTTGCTCGCGCCAGGGCGTACCACGCCACTGTCGGCGCGGTCGCCGAGGGTCAGGCCCAGGGCATCGAGCATGATCGACTTGCCGGCGCCGGTTTCGCCGGTGATGACGGTCATGCCGCGGGCGAGTTCGAGGTCCAGGTGTTCGACGATGGCGTAGTTGTGGATGGACAGGTGCACCAGCATGAGGGCGGCTCCCGAAGCGTCATGTCTGGTTATTTATACAGTGTTTTTTGCCGGGCTGACAATGCCCGCTCGGAGAATGCGCGCGCGTGCGGAAAACCCGTCTGCCCCTTGAACCTGGTTTTTCCGACCCCATATAGCCGGCAGACAAGGCGAGCCTGGCTCGCATACCCGAAATTGCGGAGGAGAGACCCGATGGCTGACGAACAGCTGGATGAGAAGAACCTTAACGCCGAAGAGGCTGGTGCAGAGGATCTCGGTGCCCGCGTACAGGTGCTCGAGGAGCAGCTGGCCGCCGCCAAGGACCAGTCCCTGCGCGCCGCCGCCGACCTGCAGAACATCCGCCGCCGTGCCGAGCAGGATGTCGAGAAGGCCCACAAGTTCGCCCTGGAGAAGTTCGCCGGCGACCTGCTGCCGGTGATCGACAGCCTGGAGCGCGGCCTGGAGCTGTCCAGTGCCGACGACGAAACCATCAAGCCGATGCGCGAAGGCATCGAGCTGACCCTGAAGATGTTCCACGACACCCTCAAGCGCTACAACCTCGAGGCGGTCGACCCGCACGGCGAACCGTTCAATGCCGAGCACCACCAGGCCATGGCCATGGAAGAGAGCGCCGAGGTTGAGCCCAACAGCGTGCTCAAAGTGTTCCAGAAGGGCTACCTGCTCAACGGCCGCTTGCTGCGCCCCGCCATGGTGGTGGTCAGCAAGGCGCCAGCGGCACCTCAGCCATCGATCGATGAAAAGGCTTGAAATCCTTCCGGGCATCCCCATCTAGGTGTCAAGCATTCAAGTATTACCGCAGTTGGCCAATGTAGTCGCTGCAACCTAATTCAAGTTTCGGGAGAGTTAACATGGGCAAAATCATCGGTATCGACCTGGGGACCACCAACTCGTGCGTCTCCATCCTGGAAAACGGTAACGTCAAGGTCATCGAGAACGCCGAAGGCGCGCGCACCACGCCGTCGATCGTCGCCTACGCCAACGATGGCGAGATCCTGGTCGGCCAGTCGGCCAAGCGCCAGGCCGTCACCAACCCGCACAACACCCTCTTCGCCGTGAAGCGCCTGATCGGCCGCCGTTTCGAAGAAGATGTCGTGCAGAAAGACATCAAGCTGGTTCCGTACAAGATCGTCAAGGCCAACAACGGTGACGCCTGGGTCGAGGCCAACGGCAAGGAAATGGCTCCGCCACAGATCAGCGCCGAAGTCCTGAAGAAAATGAAGAAAACCGCCGAAGACTACCTCGGCGAGCCAGTCACCGAGGCGGTCATCACCGTACCGGCTTACTTCAACGACAGCCAGCGCCAGGCCACGAAGGATGCCGGTCGCATCGCCGGCCTGGACGTCAAGCGCATCATCAACGAGCCGACCGCTGCTGCACTGGCCTACGGCATGGACAAGGCCAAGGGCGACCACACCGTCATCGTCTATGACCTCGGTGGTGGTACCTTCGACGTTTCGGTCATCGAAATCGCCGAAGTCGACGGTGAGCACCAGTTCGAAGTACTGGCCACCAACGGCGACACCTTCCTGGGTGGCGAAGACTTCGACATGCGCCTGATCGACTACCTCGTCGACGAGTTCAAGAAAGAGTCCGGCATGGACCTGAAGAACGATCCGCTGGCCCTGCAGCGTCTGAAGGAAGCCGCTGAAAAGGCCAAGATCGAGCTGTCTTCCGCTCAGTCGACCGATGTCAACCTGCCGTACATCACCGCAGACGCGACCGGTCCTAAGCACCTGAACGTGAAGATCTCCCGCGCCAAGCTGGAGTCGTTGGTCGAAGACCTGGTCAACCGTACCATCGAGCCTTGCCGCATCGCCCTGAAGGACGCCGGCATCGACGCCAGCAAGATCCACGACGTGATCCTGGTCGGCGGCCAGACCCGTATGCCGCTGGTGCAGAAAGCCGTTGCCGACTTCTTCGGCAAGGAAGCGCGCAAGGACGTCAACCCGGACGAAGCGGTCGCCATGGGTGCCGCCATCCAGGGCGCGGTCCTGGCCGGTGACGTGAAGGACGTGCTGCTGCTGGACGTCAGCCCGCTGACCCTGGGTATCGAGACCATGGGTGGCGTGATGACCCCGCTGATCGAGAAGAACACCACCATCCCGACCAAGAAGTCGCAGGTGTTCTCCACTGCCGACGACAACCAGAGCGCCGTGACCATCCACGTGCTGCAGGGCGAGCGTAAGCAGGCCGCGCAGAACAAGTCGCTGGGCAAGTTCGACCTGGCCGACATTCCGCCGGCACCGCGTGGCGTTCCGCAGATCGAAGTGACCTTCGACATCGATGCCAACGGCATCCTGCACGTCGGCGCGAAGGACAAGGCCACCGGCAAGACCCAGTCGATCGTGATCAAGGCCAACTCCGGCCTGTCCGACGAGGAAATCGAGCGCATGGTGCGTGACGCCGAGGCCAACGCCGAGGAAGACCGCAAGTTCGAGGAGCTGGCCGCCGCCCGCAACCAGGGTGACGCGCTGGTCCACTCGACTCGCAAGATGGTCGCCGACGCCGGCGACAAGGTGACCGCCGAGGAGAAGACCGCGATCGAAGCTGCCGTGGTGGCCCTGGAAGCGGCCATCAAGGGCGACGACAAGGCTGCCATCGACGCCAAGGTCGAGGAGCTGTCCAAGGTCTCCGCGCCGGTTGCCCAGAAGATGTACGCCGAGCAGCAAGCCCAGCAGCCGCAGGGTGACGCCCAGCAGGCCGAACCGGAAGCCAAGCACGACGACGTGGTTGACGCCGAGTTCGAGGAAGTGAAAGACAACAAGCAGTAATCCCTGCACGTTGTCGGCCAGCCCAGCGCCGTTTGGCGTTGGGCTGGTAGGATGTCGCCGCGCGGGGGCTTGCTCCCGCGTTGGCGTGTCTGGAATACGGGAATTTTTACGGCATCTGTCAGGGCGCATTCGTGTGTGGCGGCAGGTGCTGACGGCAAGGCGCATAAGGCGCAGAGGTATGCCGAACGCCCTCAAGAGTGCAAATGACCTATGGCAAAGCGTGATTATTATGAGGTCCTGGGTGTCGAGCGTGGCGCCGGCGAAGGGGATCTCAAGAAGGCCTATCGCCGCCTGGCGATGAAGTACCACCCGGACCGCAATCCGGGCGACAAGGCGTCGGAAGAGAAATTCAAGGAGGCCAACGAGGCCTACGAAGTGCTGTCCGACGCGAGCAAGCGTGCCGCCTACGACCAGTACGGCCATGCCGGCGTCGACCCGAGCATGGGTGGCGGTGGAGCGGGCTTCGGTGGTGCCAACTTCTCCGACATCTTCGGTGACGTCTTCAGCGACTTCTTCGGCGGTGGCCGTGGTGGTTCGCGCGGTGGTGCCCAGCGTGGCAGTGACCTGCGCTATACCCTCGAGCTGAACCTCGAGGAAGCGGTGCGGGGCACCACGGTCAACATCCGTGTGCCGACGCTGGTCAACTGCAAGCCTTGCGACGGCTCCGGCGCGAAGAAGGGCTCCACCCCGGCCACTTGCCCGACCTGCGGCGGCATCGGCCAGGTGCGCATGCAGCAGGGCTTCTTCTCGGTGCAGCAGACCTGCCCGCGCTGCCATGGTCAAGGCAAGATCATCACCGACCCTTGCAGCGCCTGCCATGGCGAAGGCCGGGTCGAGGAATACAAGACCCTGTCGGTCAAGGTGCCGGCCGGTGTCGATACCGGTGACCGCATCCGCCTGTCCGGCGAGGGCGAGGCGGGTACCCACGGCGGCCCGACCGGCGACCTGTACGTGGTCATCAATGTGCGCGAGCACCCGATCTTCCAGCGCGACGGCAAGCACCTGTACTGCGAAGTGCCGATCAGCTATACCGACGCTGCCCTGGGTGGCGAGCTGGAAGTGCCGACCCTCGATGGTCGGGTCAAGCTGAAGATCCCGGAAGGCACCCAGACCGGCAAGCAGTTCCGCCTGCGCGGCAAGGGCGTGGCGCCGGTGCGCGGTGGTGCGGCTGGCGACCTGCTGTGCCGCGTGGCCGTGGAAACCCCGGTCAACCTCAGTCGTCGCCAGCGCGAACTGCTCGAGGAGCTGCGTGACTCGCTGCAGGGCGACAGCTCCCATTCGCCCAAGGCCAACGGTTGGTTCGAAGGCGTGAAGCGCTTCTTCGGCGATCTCTGACAAGGAACAGGCTATGCGACGTATTGCGGTAATGGGCGCGGCAGGGCGCATGGGCAAGACCCTCGTCGAGGCTGTGCAGCAACAGGCGCCCCAGGCGGGCCTGACGGCGGCGATCGACCGTCCCGACAGCACCCTGGTCGGTGCCGACGCCGGCGAACTGGCGGCGCTGGGGCGGATCGGCGTGCCGATCTGCGACGACCTGGCGAAGGTGGCGGACGAGTTCGACGTGCTGATCGATTTCACCCATCCTTCGGTGACCCTGAAGAACCTGGCGTTCTGCCGCAAGGCGGGCAAGGCCATGGTCATCGGCACCACTGGTTTCACTCCGGAGGAGAAGGAGCAGTTGGTCGAGGCGGGCAAGGAAATCCCGATCGTCTTCGCCGCCAACTTCAGCGTTGGCGTCAACCTGTGCCTGAAGCTGCTGGATACCGCGGCGCGGGTGCTGGGCGACGAGGTGGACATCGAGATCATCGAGGCGCACCACCGGCACAAGGTCGATGCGCCGTCGGGCACCGCGCTGCGCATGGGCGAGGTCGTGGCCCAGGCGCTGGGGCGCGACCTGCGCGAAGTGGCCGTCTATGGTCGTGAGGGCCAGACCGGTGCCCGCGACCGGCAGACCATCGGTTTCGCCACCGTGCGTGCTGGCGACGTGGTGGGCGATCACACCGTGCTGTTCGCCGCCGAGGGCGAGCGCGTGGAGATCACCCACAAGGCCTCCAGCCGCATGACCTTCGCCAAGGGCGCGGTGCGTGCCGCGTTGTGGCTGGAAGGACGCGAGCCGGGGCTGTACGACATGCAGGATGTGCTGGAGCTGCGTTGATCTGGTCGATGTAGGTGCCATTTGGGCTGCTGTGCAGCCCCAAATGGCACCTGCGGATCCCCTGTCGCAATCCTGTGTTTTAGAGGCACATGTGCGGTAGACCGAAAACGCCATTTCCTGTAAGCTACAGCTTTAGTGTGTCCACTAAAAGCGCGCAGACAAATTCAGCATAGAAGCGGGGTGACGTGTCCATACGTCATTCCGCTTTTTTGCAACCTGCGATCGCCCTTTCAGGCTTGATTTACGGGAGGTCTTCTTGACTAAGCCAGCCATACTCGCCCTTGCCGATGGCAGCATTTTTCGCGGTGAAGCCATCGGAGCCGACGGTCAGACCGTTGGTGAGGTGGTGTTCAACACCGCAATGACCGGCTACCAGGAAATCCTCACAGACCCTTCCTACGCCCAGCAAATCGTTACCCTGACTTACCCGCACATCGGCAACACCGGCACCACCGCCGAAGACGCCGAGTCCAACCGTGTCTGGTCTGCCGGCCTGGTCATCCGCGACCTGCCGCTGCTGGCCAGCAACTGGCGCAACACCCAGTCGCTGCCTGAGTACCTCAAGGCCAACAATGTCGTGGCGATCGCCGGCATCGACACCCGCCGCCTGACCCGCATCCTGCGTGAGAAGGGCGCGCAGAACGGCTGCATCCTGGCCGGTGACGACATCAGCGAAGAAGCCGCCATCGCCGCCGCCCGTGCCTTCCCAGGCCTCAAGGGCATGGACCTGGCCAAGGAAGTCAGCACCAAGGAGCGCTACGAGTGGCGTTCCAGCGTGTGGAACCTGGCTACCGACAGCCATCCGACCCTGGACGCCGCCGAGCTGCCGTACCACGTGGTCGCCTACGACTACGGCGTCAAGCTGAACATCCTGCGCATGCTGGTCGCCCGCGGCTGCCGCCTGACCGTGGTCCCGGCACAGACGCCAGCCAGCGAAGTCCTGGCGCTCAACCCCGATGGCGTGTTCCTCTCCAACGGCCCTGGCGACCCCGAGCCGTGCGACTACGCGATCCAGGCGATCAAGGACATCCTCGAGACCGATATCCCGGTCTTCGGCATCTGCCTCGGCCACCAACTGCTGGCCCTGGCCTCCGGCGCCAAGACCATGAAGATGGGCCACGGCCACCACGGTGCCAACCACCCGGTCCAGGACCTGGACAGCGGCGTGGTCATGATCACCAGCCAGAACCACGGCTTCGCCGTCGACGAGGCCACCCTGCCGGGCAATGTCCGCGCCATCCACAAGTCGCTGTTCGACGGTACCCTGCAGGGCATCGAGCGCACCGACAAGAGCGCGTTCAGCTTCCAGGGCCACCCTGAAGCGAGCCCAGGCCCGACCGACGTCGCGCCACTGTTCGATCGTTTCATCGATGCCATGGCCAAGCGCCGCTGAGCATCCTGCATCGAGGCCCCGGACCGGCCTGCGCCGCGTCCGGAAGCGCCTGACCCAGATTGTTCAAGACGGCTTGCCGACTGACCCGCGGATTTGAGTGACAACCCATGCCAAAACGTACAGACATCAAAAGCATCCTGATTCTCGGCGCTGGCCCGATCGTGATCGGCCAGGCCTGCGAATTCGACTACTCCGGCGCCCAGGCGTGCAAGGCCCTGCGCGAGGAAGGTTTCCGCGTCATCTTGGTGAACTCCAACCCGGCCACCATCATGACCGACCCGGCCATGGCCGATGCCACCTACATCGAGCCGATCAAGTGGCAGTCGGTGGCCAAGATCATCGAGAAGGAGCGCCCTGACGCGCTGCTGCCGACCATGGGCGGCCAGACCGCACTGAACTGCGCCCTGGACCTCGAGCGCCACGGCGTGCTGGAGAAGTTCGGCGTGGAAATGATCGGCGCCAACGCCGACACCATCGACAAGGCCGAGGACCGTTCGCGCTTCGACCAGGCGATGAAGGCCATCGGCCTGGAGTGCCCGCGCTCCGGTATCGCCCACAGCATGGAAGAAGCCAACGCGGTGCTCGAGCGCCTGGGCTTCCCGTGCATCATCCGTCCGTCCTTCACCATGGGCGGCACCGGTGGCGGTATCGCCTACAACCGTGAAGAGTTCGAAGAGATCTGCGCCCGCGGCCTGGACCTGTCGCCGACCAAGGAGCTGCTGATCGACGAATCGCTGATCGGCTGGAAGGAATACGAGATGGAGGTTGTCCGCGACAAGAAGGACAACTGCATCATCGTCTGCTCCATCGAGAACTTCGACCCGATGGGCGTGCACACCGGCGACTCGATCACCGTCGCCCCGGCGCAGACCCTGACCGACAAGGAATACCAGATCATGCGCAACGCCTCCCTGGCGGTGCTGCGTGAGATCGGCGTGGAAACCGGCGGTTCCAACGTCCAGTTCGGCATCTGCCCGAACACCGGACGCATGGTCGTGATCGAGATGAACCCGCGCGTGTCGCGTTCCTCGGCCCTGGCTTCCAAGGCCACCGGCTTCCCGATCGCCAAGATCGCCGCCAAGCTGGCAGTCGGCTACACCCTGGACGAGCTGCAGAACGACATCACCGGCGGCCGCACCCCGGCGTCGTTCGAGCCCTCGATCGACTACGTCGTCACCAAGCTGCCGCGCTTCGCCTTCGAGAAATTCCCGAAAGCCGACGCCCGCCTGACCACCCAGATGAAGTCCGTGGGTGAAGTCATGGCCATCGGCCGTACCTTCCAGGAGTCGATGCACAAGGCCCTGCGTGGCCTGGAAGTCGGCGCCTGCGGCCTGGATCCGAAGGTCGAGCTGGGCAACCCGGACCTGACCAACATCCTCAAGCGCGAACTGACCGTGCCGGGCGCCGAGCGCATCTGGTACGTCGCCGATGCCTTCCGTGCCGGCATGAGCCGCGACGAGATCTTCGCCCTGACCAAGATCGACCACTGGTTCCTGGTGCAGATCGAGGACCTGATCAAGGAAGAAGAGAAGGTCAAGACCCTGGGCCTGGCCAACGTCGACGCTGCGCTGATGCGCCGCCTCAAGCGCAAGGGCTTCTCCGACCAGCGCCTGGCCAAGCTGCTGGGCGTCACCGACAAGACCCTGCGCCGCCATCGCCACAAGCTGGAAGTCTTCCCGGTCTACAAGCGCGTCGACACCTGCGCCGCCGAGTTCGCCACCGACACCGCCTACCTGTACTCCACCTACGAGGAAGAGTGCGAGGCCAACCCCTCGACCCGCGACAAGATCATGATCCTCGGCGGTGGCCCGAACCGCATCGGCCAGGGTATCGAGTTCGACTACTGCTGCGTGCACGCGGCCCTGGCGCTGCGTGAAGACGGCTACGAGACCATCATGGTCAACTGCAACCCGGAAACCGTCTCCACCGACTACGACACCTCCGATCGCCTGTACTTCGAACCGCTGACCCTGGAAGACGTCCTGGAGATCTGCCGTGTCGAGAAGCCCAAGGGTGTGATCGTCCACTACGGCGGCCAGACCCCGCTGAAACTGGCCCGTGCCCTGGAAGAGGCCGGTGTGCCGATCATCGGCACCAGCCCGGACGCCATCGACCGCGCCGAAGACCGCGAGCGCTTCCAGCAGATGGTCCAGCGCCTGAACCTGCGCCAGCCGCCGAACGCCACCGTGCGCAGCGAAGACGAGGCGATTCGCGCCGCTGCCGAGATCGGTTACCCGCTGGTCGTGCGTCCGTCCTACGTCCTGGGCGGCCGTGCCATGGAAATCGTCTACGAGCCCGAAGAGCTCAAGCGCTACCTGCGCGAAGCGGTCCAGGTGTCCAACGACAGCCCGGTCCTGCTCGACCACTTCCTCAACTGCGCCATCGAGATGGACGTGGACGCGGTCTGCGACGGCACCGACGTGGTGATCGGCGCGATCATGCAGCACATCGAGCAGGCCGGTGTTCACTCCGGTGACTCGGCGTGCTCGCTGCCGCCGTACTCGCTGCCGGCCCACGTGCAGGACGAAGTCCGCGAGCAGGTGCGCAAGATGGCCCTGGAACTGGGCGTGGTCGGCCTGATGAACGTGCAGCTGGCCCTGCAGGGCGACAAGATCTACGTGATCGAAGTCAACCCGCGCGCCTCGCGTACCGTGCCATTCGTCTCCAAGTGCATCGGCACTTCCCTGGCGATGATCGCGGCCCGTGTCATGGCTGGCAAATCGCTGAAAGAGCTGGGCTTCACCCAGGAAATCATCCCGAACTTCTACAGCGTCAAGGAAGCGGTCTTCCCGTTCGCCAAGTTCCCAGGTGTTGACCCGATCCTCGGCCCTGAGATGAAATCCACCGGTGAAGTCATGGGTGTCGGCGACAGCTTCGGCGAAGCCTTCGCCAAGGCCCAGATGGGCGCCAGCGAAGTGCTGCCAAGCGGCGGTACCGCCTTCATCAGCGTGCGCGACGACGACAAGCCGCAGGTGGCGGGTGTCGCCCGCGACCTGATCGCCCTGGGCTTCGAAGTGGTCGCAACCGCGGGCACCGCCAAGGTCATCGAGGCGGCTGGTCTGAAGGTGCGCCGTGTGAACAAGGTGACCGAAGGTCGCCCGCATGTGGTCGACATGATCAAGAACGACGAAGTCTCGCTGATCATCAACACCACCGAGGGCCGTCAGTCGATCGCCGACTCTTATTCGATTCGTCGCAATGCGCTGCAGCACAAGATCTACTGCACGACCACCATTGCGGCAGGTGAGGCCATCTGCGAAGCGCTCAAGTTCGGTCCCGAGAAGACCGTCCGTCGCTTGCAGGATCTGCATGCAGGATTGAAAGCATGAGCATTACCAAATACCCGATGACCGTCCAGGGCGCTCGCGCCCTGGAAGAGGAACTGACCTTCCTGAGCAAGACCGAGCGTCCGCGCCTGAGCCAGGCGATCGGCGAGGCCCGTGAGCTGGGCGATCTCAAGGAGAACGCCGAATACCATGCCGCCCGCGAGGAGCAGGGCATGGTCGAGGCCCGTATCCGTGATATCGAAGGTCGCCTGCAGAACTCGGTGGTGATCGATGTCACCACCATTCCTCACTCTGGCAAGGTGATCTTCGGCACCACCGTCGACCTGGCCAACACCGAAACCGACGAGCAGGTGAGCTACCAGATCGTCGGCGAGGACGAGGCAGACATCAAGAAAGGCAAGCTCTCGCACAGTGCGCCGATCGCCCGCGCCATCATCGGCAAGGAAGAAGGTGACATCGTCGTCGTCAAGACGCCAAGCGGCACGGTCGAGTACGAGATTGTCGAAGTCAAGCACCTCTGACCGGCACCAGCGGGCGCCATCCCTCGAAGGGATCCTCTGGCAACTGGCCCAGGTCTTCTGGGTCGGTGGCCTGTGGGTGTTCCATGTGGGGCTGGTGCCTGCGCTCAAGGTCAGTGGCCTGGCGCCCCTGCTGGTGCAGGACGTGGCCGCGCAGATCGACCGTTGGTTGATCGGCGTGGCTTTGCTCGGCTTGATGACCCAGCTGGCGGTGCTGGCGAGGGTGGATGGCCTGGCGGCCTGGTGGCGGCAGTTCCGTGGCCAGATGCTGCTGCTGGGCTTCGGTGCCTGCGTCAGCTACTACACGTTGCGCTACGGGATATCCGTGGGCGAGCGCTGGCAGATGTTCTGTTTCCTGGTGCTGGGCTTTTCCGGCATCGTGCTGGTCGCCCAGCCGGTCCCGGTCAGGGCGCGCCAGCCGCGCCGCTGACCGGAGCCACCGTCACTTGTAGCGGTGGATGTTGGACAGCTGCTTGTTCGGCTGCGGGTTCCTGCGGTAGATCAGCGCCATCTTGCCGATGGTCTGCACCAGCTCCGCGCGGCCGGCCTTGCACAGCTCGTCGATGACCGCCCGGCGTTCCTCGCGGTCTTCCAGCTTGACCTGGACCTTGATCAGTTCATGATCGGCCAGGGCGCGTTCCAGTTCGGCCAGGACGCCTTCGCTCAGGCCGTTGCCGGCGACCATCAACACCGGTTTCAAGTCATGGCCAATGGACTTGTACTGTTTCTTCTGCTCGTTATTGAGCGGCATAATCTGACCCTTTTCGTCTGATTCTGTAAAATTGGCGGCCATTTTACCCGAGGGCCCGTGGCTCCGCCCAGTCAATCACGACGCTTATCATCGAGGTGCCCCGTGGCGCAGCGTTCCAAGAGCAGCCATAACTGGCTGAGAGAGCATTTCAACGATCCTTTCGTCAAACAGGCGCAGAAGGATGGCTACCGCTCGCGTGCGAGCTACAAACTGCTGGAGATCCAGGAGAAGGACAAGCTGATCCGCCCGGGCATGAGCGTGATCGACCTGGGCGCGGCGCCCGGGGGCTGGTCGCAGGTGACCAGTCGTCTGATCGGCGGCCAGGGGCGGCTGATCGCCTCGGACATCCTGGAAATGGATGCGATCCCCGACGTGACTTTCATTCAGGGCGATTTCACCCAGGACGAGGTGCTCGAGCGCATCCTCGCGGCGGTCGGCGATTCGCACGTAGACCTTGTGATTTCCGACATGGCCCCCAATATGAGTGGTACGCCCGCCGTGGACATGCCGCGGGCCATGTTCCTCTGCGAACTGGCCCTGGACCTGGCCACCCGCGTGCTGCGCCCGGGAGGGGACTTCCTGATCAAGATCTTCCAGGGTGAAGGTTTCGACCAGTACCTCAAGGACGTACGCGGCAAGTTCGACAAGGTGCAGATGCGCAAGCCGTCGTCTTCCCGCGATCGTTCCCGCGAACAGTACCTGCTGGGCCGGGGCTTCAAAGGCGGGTGAGCGGCGTGTTGCGGGGTGGTCGATAGTTATTTCCAATCGGCGGTTCCGTCAGGATCGTCCGAACTTCGTGTAGTCTAGCTTTCATAAAGGGTTACAGACGGCGCCTGCGGATGCGTAGGTAATGTAGTAAGTTAGGGCGGTGAATATCATGCGAGGCACGGCAGCGTCGTGCGCCGGCCTCAGAGGGTAGCTAATTGAACGACATGGCAAAGAATCTGATCCTGTGGTTGATCATCGCGGCTGTCCTCGTGACGGTGATGAACAACTTCTCCAGCCCTAACGAGCCACAGACCCTCAACTATTCCGACTTCATCCAGCAGGTCAAGGACGGTAAGGTCGAGCGTGTGACCGTCGATGGCTACGTCATCACCGGCAAGCGCACCGATGGCGACAACTTCAAGACCGTTCGTCCGGCCATCACCGACAACGGCCTGATCGGCGACCTGGTCGACAACCACGTGGTGATCGAAGGCAAGCAGCCCGAGCAGCAGAGCATCTGGACACAGTTGCTGGTGGCCAGCTTCCCGATCCTGGTGATCATCGCCGTGTTCATGTTCTTCATGCGCCAGATGCAGGGCGGTGCGGGCGGCAAGGGCGGCCCGATGAGCTTCGGCAAGAGCAAGGCGCGCCTGCTTTCCGAAGACCAGGTCAAGACCACCCTGGCCGACGTCGCGGGCTGCGACGAGGCCAAGGAAGAAGTGGGCGAGCTGGTCGAGTTCCTGCGTGATCCGGGCAAGTTCCAGCGCCTGGGTGGCCGTATCCCCCGGGGCGTGCTGATGGTCGGCCCACCCGGTACCGGTAAGACCCTCCTGGCCAAGGCCATCGCTGGCGAGGCCAAGGTGCCGTTCTTCACCATCTCCGGTTCGGACTTCGTCGAGATGTTCGTCGGTGTGGGCGCCAGCCGTGTCCGCGACATGTTCGAGCAGGCGAAGAAACACGCCCCGTGCATCATCTTCATCGACGAGATCGACGCCGTCGGTCGCCATCGTGGCGCCGGCATGGGCGGTGGTCACGACGAGCGCGAGCAGACCCTCAACCAGTTGCTGGTGGAGATGGACGGCTTCGAGATGAACGACGGTATCATCGTCATCGCTGCCACCAACCGTCCCGACGTGCTCGACCCGGCGCTGCTGCGTCCGGGCCGTTTCGACCGCCAGGTGGTGGTCGGCCTGCCGGACATCCGTGGTCGCGAGCAGATCCTCAAGGTGCACATGCGCAAGGTCCCGGTTGGCGAGAACGTCAACCCGGCGGTCATCGCCCGTGGTACCCCCGGCTTCTCCGGTGCCGACCTGGCCAACCTGGTCAACGAGGCCTCGCTGTTCGCTGCCCGTTCCAGCAAACGCCTGGTGGAAATGAAGGAGTTCGAGCTGGCCAAGGACAAGATCATGATGGGCGCCGAGCGCAAGACCATGGTCATGTCCGAGAAAGAAAAGCAGAACACCGCCTATCACGAGGCTGGCCATGCCATCGTCGGCCGTATCGTCCCCGAGCATGATCCGGTCTACAAGGTGTCGATCATCCCGCGTGGCCGGGCGCTGGGCGTGACCATGTTCCTGCCCGAGGAAGACCGCTACAGCCTGTCCAAGCGTGCGCTGATCAGCCAGATCTGCTCGCTGTACGGCGGCCGTATCGCCGAGGAGATGACCCTGGGCTTCGACGGTGTCACCACCGGCGCCTCCAACGACATCATGCGCGCCAGCCAGATCGCGCGGAACATGGTGACCAAGTGGGGCCTGTCCGAGAAACTCGGCCCGCTGATGTACGCCGAAGAGGAGGGCGAGGTGTTCCTCGGTCGCAGCGCGGCGAGCCAGCATGCCAGCGTATCGGGCGAGACCGCCAAGCTGATCGACTCCGAGGTGCGCAGCATCATCGATCACTGCTATGCCACGGCCAAGCAGATCCTCACCGAGAACCGCGACAAGCTGGACGCCATGGCCGAGGCCTTGATGAAGTACGAAACCATCGATGCCGACCAGATCGACGACATCATGGCCGGCCGCACGCCACGCGAGCCACGCGACTGGGACAACGATGCCGGCACCTCCGGCAACCAGGCCTCCCAGGGCGATCGTCCGGAGTCGCCGATCGGCGGTCCAGCGGCTCAACACTAAGGGCATCTATGACCTCACAGCAGTACCCGACCCGGTTGCCTTGCGGCAACCGGGTTCTTGATTTGTCCCGTACCCATGTCATGGGTATCCTCAACATCACCCCCGATTCCTTCTCCGATGGCGGGCGCTTCAGCCAGCGCGACGAAGCCCTGCGCCACGCCGAAGCGATGGTGGCGGCCGGCGCGACGCTGATCGACGTCGGCGGCGAGTCCACCCGTCCGGGCGCCCGGGCGGTGTCTCCCACCGAAGAGCTGGAGCGTGTGGCGCCCATCGTCGAGGCGATCGCCAGCCGGCTCGACGTGATCATCTCGGTCGATACCTCCACGCCCGCGGTCATGCGCGAGTCGGCGCGGCTGGGGGCTGGCCTGATCAACGACGTGCGAGCCCTGGAGCGCGATGGTGCGCTCGACGCCGCCGCCGATACCGGCCTGCCGGTGTGCCTGATGCACATGCGTGGCGAGCCGGGCACCATGCAGGACAATCCGCATTACGACGACGTGACCGCCGACGTGACGCGCTATCTTGAAGAGCGTATGGCCGTGTGCGCGGCGGCTGGCATCGACGCCGGGAAGATCATCCTCGACCCGGGGTTCGGTTTCGCCAAGACGCTCGATCACAACCTGAGCCTGTTCAAGCACATGGAAGCGCTCTACCGCCTGGGTCGCCCCCTGCTGGTGGGTGTCTCGCGCAAGAGCATGATCGGCCTGACGCTCGATCGCCCGGTCGGCGAACGCCTCTATGGCAGCCTGGCGCTGGCGGCATTGGCCATGACCAAGGGTGCCAGCATCCTGCGTGTGCACGATGTGGCCGAGACCGTCGACGTGGTGCGCATGATCGCCGCGGTGCAGAACGCCGAATAAGAACATTGGAGTCCCTATGAGCAGAAAATACTTTGGTACCGACGGTATCCGTGGCCGCGTCGGCGAATACCCCATCACCCCCGACTTCATGCTGAAGCTTGGCTGGGCCGCCGGCATGGCGTTCCGCAAGCAGGGCAACTGCCGCGTGCTGGTGGGCAAGGACACGCGGATCTCTGGCTACATGTTCGAGTCCGCGCTCGAGGCCGGGCTTTCCGCGGCCGGCGCCGACGTACTGCTGCTCGGGCCGATGCCGACCCCGGCCATCGCCTACCTGACGCGTACCTTCCACGCCGAGGCGGGCATCGTCATCAGTGCGTCGCACAACCCGCACGACGACAATGGCATCAAGTTCTTCTCCGGGCAGGGCACCAAGCTGCCGGATGAGGTGGAGCTGATGATCGAGGAGTTGCTCGACCAGCCGATGAACGTGGTGGAATCGGGCAAGCTGGGCAAGGTTTCGCGCATCAACGACGCGGCTGGCCGCTACATCGAGTTCTGCAAGAGCAGCGTGCCGACCAGCACCAGCTTCGAAGGGCTCAAGCTGGTGATCGATTGCGCCCACGGTGCGACCTACAAGGTGGCCCCGAGCGTGTTCCGCGAGCTGGGCGCCGACGTCACCGTGCTGCATGCCGAGCCCGATGGCCTGAACATCAACGAAAAATGCGGCTCCACCCATATCGAGTCGTTGCAGGCCGCCGTGTTGGTGGGGCATGCCGACCTGGGGATCGCCTTCGACGGCGATGGCGACCGGGTGCTGATGGTCGATCACACCGGTGCCATCGTCGACGGTGACGAACTGCTGTTCATCATCGCCCGCGACCTGCAGGAGCGCGGCAAGCTGCAGGGCGGGGTGGTGGGCACCCTGATGAGCAACCTGGGCCTGGAGCTGGCGCTCAAGGAGCTGGGCATCCCGTTCGCCCGGGCCAAGGTCGGCGACCGCTATGTCATGGCCGAGCTGCTCGAGCGCGACTGGCAGCTCGGTGGCGAGAATTCCGGGCACCTGGTGTGCTGCAACCACACCACGACCGGCGACGCCATCATCGCGGCCCTGCAAGTGCTCATGGCGCTCAAGCACCGTGGCGAGAACCTGGCCCAGGCGCGCCAAGCCATCCGCAAGTGCCCGCAGGTGCTGATCAACGTGCGCTTCGGTGCCAGCAAGGTCGATCCGCTGGAAAGCCCCGAGGTGAAGGAGGCCAGTGCCAAGGTCACCGAGGCCATGGCGGGGCGTGGCCGGGTCCTGCTGCGCAAGTCCGGCACCGAGCCGCTGGTGCGTGTGATGGTCGAAGGCGACGACGAAAACCAGGTCCGCGGCCATGCCGAAGCCCTGGCCAAGCTGGTCGCCGAAGTTTGTGCCTGAAAGACGCTTGCCAGCGCAGTTCGGGTTGGGTAAGATCTGCGCCCACTTTGACCGACGAGGTAAAGCATGCGTCGCCCCATGGTAGCTGGTAACTGGAAGATGCACGGTACCCGCGCCAGCGTCGCTGAGCTTATCCGGGGCTTGAGCAATCTGGCCCTGCCGAGCGGTGTGGAGGTCGCGGTGTTTCCGCCGGCCCTGTTCATCAATCAGGTGATTGATGGCCTGGAAGGCAAGGGGATCACCGTTGGAGCCCAGAATTCTGCGGTACAGCCCGAACAGGGCGCGCTGACCGGCGAAATCGCCCCGAGTCAGCTGGCTGAAGCGGGTTGCAGGCTGGTATTGGTCGGGCATTCGGAGCGTCGCCAGATCGTTGGCGAGAACGACGACGTGCTCAACCGCAAGTTTGCAGCCGCCCAGGCAAGTGGTTTGAAGCCCGTGCTCTGTGTAGGGGAAACCCTCGAGGAGCGCGAGGCCGGTAAGACGCTCGAAGTCGTGGGGCGTCAACTGAGCAGTATCATCGATGCGTTCGGTGTTACGGCTTTTGCCGATGCGGTAATCGCCTATGAGCCCGTTTGGGCCATCGGTACGGGTCTGACGGCCTCGCCCCAGCAAGCCCAGGATGTGCATGCCGCCATCCGAGCCCAGCTGGCGGCGCAGGACGCCGAAGTTGCCGCGAAAGTGCAGCTTCTGTACGGCGGCAGCGTGAAGGCGGCCAATGCGGCCGAACTGTTCGGCATGCCGGATATCGATGGGGGGCTCATTGGTGGAGCGTCCCTGAACGCAGACGAATTCGGTGCAATTTGTCGCGCCGCAGGAAACTGAACAAATGCTGGAAACAGTCGTAGTTGTTTTTCATCTGTTGGCTGCACTGGCAGTGGTCGTGCTGGTATTGCTGCAACAGGGTAAAGGTGCGGAAGCAGGTGCATCTTTCGGCGCAGGTGCTTCAAATACTGTGTTCGGAAGCCAAGGTTCCGCTACCTTTTTGAGTAAAGTTACTGCTATACTTGCTGCCACTTTCTTTTTGACTGCTCTTGGGTTAGGATACTTCGCTAAAGAGAAAGCTCATCAGCTGACTCAAGCAGGTCTGCCAGATCCAGCAGTACTGGAAGTCAAAGAGCAGAAGCCGGCAGTAAATGATGATGTACCGGTGCTCCAGGAGCAGAAGAGCGAAACCACCAACACTGGTGATGTACCTCCTCCAGCCGAAGAGCAGAAGTAACGGGTTTCAAGTAGTAGTATTGCCGAGGTGGTGGAATTGGTAGACACGCAACCTTGAGGTGGTTGTGCCCATAGGGTGTAGGGGTTCGAGTCCCCTTCTCGGTACCAATTGAAGCATGAGAGCCCGCTTTAGCGGGCTTTCTTGCAGGTGGAGGTCGGATTGACCCTGTAGAGGGTTCGGTCTTATACTTTCGCCCCAGCTTTGACGCGGGGTGGAGCAGCTTGGTAGCTCGTCGGGCTCATAACCCGAAGGTCGTTGGTTCAAATCCAGCCCCCGCAACCAGCCATAGCGGAGCCCCTTTTCAGGGGCTTTTTGCTAGCTGGACAGTTCTTCGCGTCGTTGTCCAACGGCGTTTTCAGGGATGGGCGCTTTGCCCATTTTTTATTTGCACAGCATGCACGAGGGGGTTCAGGTGTCGAGCAAGCTAGAACAGTTGCAGGCCTTGTTGGCCCCGGTTGTCGAGGGTCTTGGCTACGAATGCTGGGGGATCGAGTTCATCTCCCAGGGCAAGCATTCGGTCCTGCGTATCTACATCGACAAGGAAGGCGGTGTCCTGGTGGACGACTGCGAAGTGGTCAGCCGTCAGGCCAGTGGCGTTCTCGACGTGGAAGACCCGATCAGTACCGAATATACCCTCGAGGTGTCCTCTCCAGGCATGGATCGCCCGCTGTTCACCCTTGAACAGTTTGCCAAGCATGCCGGCGAACAAGTGAAGATCAAGCTGCGTACGCCCTTCGAAGGTCGTCGTAACTTCCAGGGCCTTCTCCGCGGCGTGGAGGACCAGGACGTGGTGGTCCAGGTGGACACACAGGAGTTCCTGTTGCCGATCGACTCGATCGACAAGGCCAATATTATTCCCAGTTTTGACTGAGACGTGCCGGGCCCGGCGGACTATCCGGGCCCAATGGCTTGCGCAAGGCGAGGCGTACGATGAGCAAAGAAGTACTGCTGGTTGTTGAATCGGTATCCAACGAAAAGGGTGTACCACCCGGCGTCATTTTCGAAGCGCTGGAAGTGGCTCTGGCCACTGCAACCAAGAAACGTTTTGAGGATGAAGTCGACCTGCGTGTGGAAATCAACCGCCACACGGGTAGCTACGAGACCTTCCGTCGCTGGACCGTGGTCGACGAGGACGCGCTCCAGGACCCGGCGATCGAGACTTGGCCGAGCAAGATCCACGAAACCCACCCCGACGCCAAGGTCGGCGACGTGATCGAGGAGAAGATCGAGTCGATCGAGTTCGGTCGTATCGCCGCCCAGACCGCCAAACAGGTGATCGTGCAGAAGGTCCGCGAGGCCGAGCGCGCCCAGGTGGTCGACGCGTACCGTGAGCGGGTCGGCGAGATCATCTCCGGCACCGTGAAGAAGGTCACCCGCGACAACGTCATCGTCGACCTGGGCAACAACGCCGAGGCCTTGCTGGCCCGTGAAGACATCATTCCACGCGAGACCTTCCGGGTCGGCGTGCGCCTGCGCGCGCTGCTCAAGGAGATCCGTACCGAGAACCGTGGCCCGCAGCTGATCCTGTCGCGTACCGCGCCGCAGATGCTGATCGAACTGTTCCGCATCGAAGTGCCGGAAATCGCCGAGGGCCTGATCGAGGTGATGGCCGCCTCCCGTGATCCGGGATCGCGCGCCAAGATCGCCGTCCGCTCCAAGGACAAGCGTATCGACCCGCAAGGCGCCTGCATCGGCATGCGCGGTTCGCGCGTCCAGGCCGTTTCCGGCGAGCTGGGCGGTGAGCGCGTGGATATCGTCCTGTGGGACGAAAACCCGGCGCAGTTCGTCATCAACGCCATGTCGCCCGCCGAGGTCGCGGCGATCATCGTTGACGAGGACGCCCATGCGATGGACATCGCCGTGGCCGAGGACAACCTGGCCCAGGCCATCGGCCGTGGCGGTCAGAACGTTCGCCTGGCCAGCCAGCTGACCGCCTGGACCCTGAACGTGATGACCGAGAAGGACATCCAGGCCAAGCAGCAGGCAGAAACCGGTGACATCCTGCGTAATTTCATCGAGGAACTGGAAGTCGACGAAGAGCTGGCACAGGTGCTGGTCGACGAAGGCTTCACCAGCCTCGAAGAAATTGCCTACGTACCGTTGGAAGAAATGCTCAACATCGATGGCTTTGACGAGGACATCGTCAACGAGCTGCGTGCTCGTGCCAAGGACCGTTTGTTGACCAAGGCCATCGCTACCGAAGAAAAACTGGCAGACGCCCATCCGGCCGAAGACCTGCTCTCCCTCGAGGGCATGGACAAGGACCTGGCGGCGGAACTGGCGGTGCGCGGCGTGGTTAACCGCGAAGACCTGGCCGAGCAGTCTATAGACGATCTGCTCGACATCGACGGCATCGACGAAGAGCGTGCCGGCAAGTTGATCATGGCCGCCCGAGCCCACTGGTTCGAGTAATTAGGCGTGGCCTGAGGAGAGAAGTGCATGACGCAAGTCACGGTGAAAGAACTGGCCCAAGAGGTCGAGGCACCGGTAGAGCGCCTGCTGCAGCAGATGCGTGAGGCAGGTCTGCCGCACACCGACGCCGGTCAGGTAGTGACCGATAATGAGAAGCAGGTTCTGTTGACCCATTTGAAAAGTAGCCACAAGAGCAAGGTGGAAGAGCCGCGCAAGATCACGTTGCAGCGCAAGACCACCAGCACCCTGCGTGTCGCCGGTAGCAAGAGCATCAGCGTAGAAGTACGCAAGAAGAAAGTTTTCGTGCAGCGCAGCCAGGAAGAGATCCAGGCCGAGCAGAAGCGCGAGCTGGAAGAGCGCCGCGCGGCCGAGAACGCCGCCCGCGAGAAGGCCGACGCCGAAGCGCGCCAGCGTGCCGAGGAGCAGGCCCGCCGCGACGCGGCCGAGGTCGCCAAAGCCGCGCCGGCGCCTGCGCCTGCCTCTGAGCCTGCACCGGCTCCGGTAGCGGTCGAGGCACCTGCCGTCGACGAGGCCCCGCGTGCGGCCGAGCGCAAGAAGGACGACAGCCGCCGCAGCGACAGCCGTGGCCGCGACGACGACCGCCGTGGTGGCGAGCGTCGTGGCGAAGCGCCGCGTGTCTCGATCAAGGTCAAGGTCAAGGAGAAGGAAAAGGCGCCGACTCCACGTGCCGCACCGCGCACCACCGACGAAGAGAGCGATGGCTTCCGTCGTGGCGGCCGTGGCAAGGGCAAGCTGAAGAAGCGCAACCAGCATGGCTTCCAGAACCCGACCGGCCCGGTCATCCGCGACGTCACCATCGGCGAGACCATCACCGTCTCCGAGCTGGCGCAGCAGATGTCGGTCAAGGCCGCCGAAGTCGTCAAGTTCATGTTCAAGCTCGGTACCCCGGTCACCATCAACCAGGTGCTCGACCAGGAAACCGCCCAGCTGGTAGCCGAGGAACTGGGCCACAAGGTGACCCTGATCAGCGATACCGCCCTGGAAGACTCCCTGGCCGAATCGCTGAAGTTCGAAGGCGAGATCGAGCCGCGTGCGCCGGTAGTGACCGTCATGGGCCACGTCGACCACGGCAAGACCTCGCTGCTCGACTACATCCGTCGCGCCAAGGTCGCCGCGGGCGAGGCCGGTGGCATCACCCAGCACATCGGTGCCTACCACGTGGAAACCGATCGCGGCATGATCACCTTCCTCGACACCCCGGGCCACGCCGCGTTCACCGCGATGCGTGCCCGTGGTGCCAAGGCCACCGACATCGTCATCCTGGTGGTGGCGGCCGATGACGGCGTGATGCCGCAGACCATCGAGGCCGTGCAGCACGCCAAGGCCGCCGGTGTTCCGCTGGTGGTGGCCGTGAACAAGATCGACAAGCCGGGCGCCAACGACGAGCGTATCCGCAACGAGCTGGCCGTTCACGGCGTGACCTCCGAGGAGTGGGGGGGCGACACCCCGTTCGTCAAGGTTTCGGCGAAGATGGGCACCGGTGTCGACGACCTGCTCGAGGCCGTGCTGCTGCAGGCCGAGATCCTCGAACTCACCGCCACCCCGACCGCGCCTGGTCGTGGTGTCGTGGTCGAATCGCGCCTGGACAAGGGCCGTGGCCCGGTGGCCACCATCCTGGTCCAGGACGGTACCCTGCGCCAGGGCGACATGGTCCTGGTCGGCTCCAACTATGGCCGCGTGCGCGCCATGCTCGACGAGAACGGCAAACCTGTGAAGGAAGCCGGCCCGTCGATCCCGGTCGAGATCCTCGGCCTGGATGGCACGCCGGAAGCCGGTGACGAGCTGTCCGTGGTCGCCGACGAGAAGAAGGCCCGCGAGGTCGCCCTGTTCCGCCAGGGCAAGTACCGCGAGGTCAAGCTGGCCCGTGCCCACGCCGGCAAGCTGGAAAACATCTTCGAGACCATGGGTCAGGAAGAGAAGAAGACCCTCAACATCGTCCTCAAGACCGATGTGCGCGGCTCCCTCGAGGCGCTGCAGGGCTCGCTCGGCGGCCTGGGCAACGACGAAGTGCAGGTCCGCGTGGTCGGTGGCGGCGTCGGTGGTATCACCGAGAGCGATGCCAACCTGGCCCTGGCGTCCAACGCGGTGCTGTTCGGCTTCAACGTGCGTGCCGATGCCGGTGCGCGCAAGATCGTCGAGCAGGAAGGTCTGGATATGCGTTACTACAACGTGATCTACGACATCATCGAAGACGTCAAGAAGGCCCTGACCGGCATGCTCGGCAGCGATGTCCGCGAGAACATCCTGGGTATCGCCGAGGTGCGTGACGTGTTCCGTTCGCCGAAGTTCGGCGCCATCGCCGGCTGTATGGTCATCGAGGGTACCGTGTACCGCAACCGTCCGATCCGCGTACTGCGCGAGGACGTGGTGATCTTCGAAGGCGAGCTGGAGTCGCTGCGTCGCTTCAAGGACGACGCTGCCGAGGTTCGTTCGGGCATGGAGTGCGGCATTGGCGTCAAGAGCTACAACGACGTCAAGGTCGGCGACAAGATCGAAGTCTTCGAGAAAGTCCAGGTGGCCCGTACCCTCTGAGGCGCGGGCATGGCGAAAGCCCCGCCCCAGGGCGGTCGGCGGAGCCTCTGAAGGTGGCGCCCGGTCAGGCATGAGCCTGTCCGGGCGTTTGCCGCTTTAGTTACAGGTAGCAAGAATGGCAAAAGAATATAGCCGTACCCAACGCATCGGCGACCAGATGCAGCGCGAGCTGGCCGAACTGATCCGTCGTGAAGTCAAAGATCCGCGCGTCGGCCTGGTGACCATCACCGCCGTCGACGTCAGCCGCGACCTGGGCCATGCCAAGGTCTTCATCACGGTCATGGGGGCGGACGGCTCCGATGCGGTCGGGCAGTCGCTCAAGGCCCTCGGTAGCGCCGCGAGCTTCCTGCGCCTGCAACTGGGCAAGGTGATGAAGCTGCGCAGCGTGCCGCAACTGCATTTCCACTTCGACGAGAGCATCAGCCGGGGCGCCCACCTGTCGGCGCTGATCGAGCGGGCGATGGCCGAAGACCGCCTGCACAAGGATGCCGACAAAGCGGACGCCGAGGAGTAACCGGTGGCCCAGGTCAAACGAATCCGCCGCAATGTCAGCGGCATCATCCTGCTCGACAAGCCCCTGGGCTTTACCTCCAACGCGGCGCTGCAGAAGGTCCGTTGGCTGCTCAACGCCGAGAAGGCCGGCCATACCGGCAGCCTCGATCCCTTGGCCAGCGGTGTGCTGCCGTTGTGCTTCGGCGAGGCGACCAAGTTTTCCCAGTACCTGCTCGACTCCGACAAGGGCTACGAAACGGTCATGCAACTGGGGCAGACGACCAGCACCGCGGACGCCGAGGGCGAAGTCCTGCAGACCCGCGAAGTGACCGTTGGTCGCGCCGATATCGAGGCCGTGCTGCCGCGTTTTCGCGGGCAAATCAGCCAGGTACCGCCGATGTACTCGGCGCTAAAGCGTGACGGCCAGCCGCTTTACAAACTGGCGCGTGCAGGAGAGGTAGTGGAGCGCGAGGCGCGTTCTGTTACTATTAGCCGCTTGGAATTGCTCGAGTGCGAAGGCACCCGCGTGCGCCTGTCGGTCGGTTGCAGCAAGGGCACCTATATCCGCACCCTGGTGGAGGATATCGGCGAAGCCCTGGGATGCGGCGCCTATGTCGCTGAATTGCGTCGAACCCACGCCGGGCCTTTCGAGTTGGCACAGACCGTGACCCTCGAGACGCTCGAGCAGGCCCATGCCGAAGGTGGCAACGAAGCGCTCGACCGCTTCCTGATGCCGTCCGACAGCGGGCTGCAGGACTGGCCACTGGTGCGTCTCTCCGAGCACAGCGCGTTCTACTGGCTGCACGGGCAGGCGGTACGTGCCCCGGATGCACCGCAGTTCGGCATGGTCCGGGTACAGGATCACAATGAACGCTTCATCGGTATCGGTGAAGTGAGCGAAGACGGGCGCATCGCGCCGCGTCGACTGATTCGGTCGGAATGACCGGAACCGCAGGCCGAGGCCCTGGCTGAAACCTGCGTAATCGAGGGTGGCTGTTAATAGGCACGGTCACGCCTCTTCTATTAATACGGGGATTCGTCCCTGGCCTATTGGAGCCCGTTCGCGGGCCCCTTGATCAGGAGAAGCCAAATGGCCCTCAGCGTTGAAGAAAAAGCTAAGATCGTTGCCGAATACCAGCAAGCCGCCGGCGATACCGGTAGCCCGGAAGTGCAGGTTGCTCTGCTGACCGCCAACATCAACAAGCTGCAAGGCCACTTCAAGGCCAACGAGAAAGACCACCACTCCCGTCGTGGCCTGATCCGTATGGTCAACCAGCGTCGTAAGCTGCTGGACTACCTGAAGGGCAAAGACACCACTCGTTACAGCGCCCTGATCGGTCGCCTGGGCCTGCGTCGCTAATAGCGGCCTGGCCAGTGGTGTGCATGGCGTGTCGCATGCTTCGGGAGCGCTGCCTGGCAGCGTTGCCGTCGGACACGCCACGCGTATCTGCGAGGTTGGCAGCCTGGTGTTGCTGAGCGGATTTTCCGCCCGGTGGCCAGGCTCCCAGCCTCGTGTTGTATCTGGACGGTCAATGGGGCCGATACCCCGTTCTGCCCAAGCATTCGCAAGAGCAAGTTCCCCCAGAGCCACTGAAAAAAGGTAGGAAACCGTGAACCCGGTAATCAAGAAATTCCAGTTCGGTCAGTCGACCGTTACTCTCGAGACGGGCCGCATCGCCCGCCAGGCGACCGGCGCCGTGCTGGTCACCGTCGACAACGACGTCACCGTGCTGGTGACCGTGGTCGGTGCCAAGCAGGCCGATCCAGGCAAGGGCTTCTTCCCGTTGTCGGTCCACTATCAGGAAAAGACCTACGCTGCCGGCAAGATCCCTGGCGGCTTCTTCAAGCGTGAAGGCCGTCCTTCCGAGAAGGAGACCCTGACCTCGCGCCTGATCGACCGTCCGATCCGCCCGCTGTTCCCCGAAGGGTTCATGAACGAAGTGCAGGTCGTCTGCACCGTGGTTTCCACCAGCAAGAAGACCGATCCGGACATCGCTGCGATGATCGGTACCTCGGCTGCCCTGGCCATTTCCGGTATTCCGTTCGAAGGCCCGATCGGCGCTGCCCGCGTCGCGTTCCATGAAAGCACCGGCTACCTGTTGAACCCGACCTACGAGCAACTGCAGGCCTCCAGCCTGGACATGGTCGTCGCCGGTACCGAAAGTGCCGTGCTGATGGTCGAATCGGAAGCCAAGGAGCTGACCGAAGACCAGATGCTGGGTGCCGTCCTATTCGCCCACGACGAATTCCAGGTCGTGATCCAGGCCGTCAAGGAACTGGCCGCCGAAGCCGGCAAGCCGACCTGGGACTGGCAGCCAGCCGCCGCCAACACCGAGCTGCTGAACCTGGTGCGCGCCGAGTTCGGCGAGGCCATTTCCCAGGCTTACACCATCACCCTCAAAGCCGACCGCTACAACCGCCTCGGCGAGCTGCGCGACCAGGCCGTCGCCCGCCTGTCCAACGAAGAGGCTGGCCCGACCGCCGCGCAGATCAAAGAGATCTTCGGTGAGCTGGAATACCGCACCGTCCGCGAGAACATCGTCAATGGCAAGCCGCGTATCGATGGCCGTGACAACCGCACCGTGCGTCCGCTGAACATCGAAGTCGGCGTACTGCCCAAGACCCACGGTTCGGCCCTGTTCACCCGTGGCGAAACCCAGGCCCTGGTCGTCGCGACCCTGGGCACCGCCCGTGATGCGCAGCTGCTGGACACCCTGGAAGGCGAGAAGAAAGACGCCTTCATGCTGCACTACAACTTCCCGCCGTTCTCGGTGGGCGAGTGTGGCCGCATGGGTGGTGCCGGCCGTCGCGAGATCGGTCATGGCCGCCTGGCCCGCCGTGGCGTCCAGGCCATGCTGCCGAGCGACGACGAGTTCCCGTACACCATCCGCGTGGTTTCGGAAATCACCGAATCCAACGGTTCCAGCTCCATGGCCTCGGTCTGCGGTGCTTCCCTGGCACTGATGGACGCTGGTGTGCCGATGAAGGCGCCGGTGGCCGGTATCGCCATGGGCCTGGTCAAGGAAGGCGACAAGTTCGCGGTCCTGACCGACATCCTGGGTGACGAAGACCACCTGGGCGACATGGACTTCAAGGTAGCCGGTACCGCCAAGGGCGTCACCGCGCTGCAGATGGACATCAAGATCAACGGCATCACCGAAGAGATCATGGAAATCGCCCTGGGCCAGGCCCTGGAAGCGCGCCTGAACATCCTCGGCCAGATGAACCAGGTGATCGCCCAGTCGCGCAGCGAGCTGTCGGCCAACGCCCCGACCATGCTGTCGATGAAGATCGATACCGACAAGATCCGCGACGTCATCGGCAAGGGTGGCGCCACCATTCGAGCCATCTGCGAAGAGACCAAGGCCTCGATCGACATCGAAGACGATGGCTCGATCAAGATCTTCGGCGAGACCAAGGAAGCTGCCGAGGCCGCCCGCCAGCGCATCCTGGGCATCACCGCCGAGGCCGAGATCGGCAAGATCTACGTCGGCAAGGTCGAGCGCATCGTCGACTTCGGTGCCTTCGTCAACATCCTGCCGGGCAAGGACGGTCTGGTGCACATCTCCATGCTCAGCAACGAGCGTGTCGAGAAGGTCACCGACGTGCTGAAGGAAGGCCAGGAAGTCGAAGTACTGGTGCTGGACGTGGATAACCGCGGCCGCATCAAGCTGTCGATCAAGGACGTTCCGGCTGCCAAGGCTTCCGGCGTCTAAGCGACACGGCTGACGAAAAAGACCCTGCGATCCCTTTTGGGGACGCAGGGTCTTTTTTTAGCTGCAAGCTGCCAGGTGCAAGAAAGAGGCAGGCGGCGATCATGAGGGCCGAGCGCTGTCAGGGCATTCTGCGCCGATCAGCTTGAAGCTGGAAGCTTGCGGCTTGACGCTCGGGAGGACTTGCATCTTGCATGCAGGATTGTGCCAGGGCTTGCAAAATGCACGACCGAGAGGGAAGGTGTTTTTTAGTAAGCCTTTGATTTAAAAGAGGTTAAGCGAAGCGGAAAAGCTGGCACACGCCGTGCAACATCACTCATACCTGACGCCAGGAATCTCGGCGCAGACCTTTCGAAAAACAGGAGTGTCTCGTATGAAGAAGTTCGCCATTGCTGCCGCTACTGCTACCGCTCTGACCCTGACCATGGCTAACGCGGCATTCGCCCAACAGCCCGCCCAGGCCCCGATGATGCTGGCGGCCGGTGAGGTGACCAAGACCAAGGAAGCGGCCTCCGATACCTGGATCACCACCAAGGTCAAGGCCGACCTGATGACCGAGAAAGGTATTCCTGGCAGTGACATCAAGGTCGAAACCAACAAGGGTGTGGTGTCCCTGTCGTCCGATGTGGCCATTACCGCGTCGCAGAAAGAGCAGGCGATCGCCATCGCCCAGAAGATCGAAGGCGTGCAGGCCGTGTCGGCTGACGGTCTGAAAGCCGAATAAGGGATGTCCCGTCGGCCAAAGGGAATTGGCCATCCTAATTCCTGGGGCGCGAAGCGGCCCCAGGCTCTCTCTCACCCCACCGGATTACGCACCACCACATCGCTCTCGAAACATACCTGCTCGACGATCAACGGCTCCACCAACGGCCGGCTGTCGCGAAAATGCGCAGTCTGGGTATGCGCCTCGTACGCCGCATCGTCGCGGTAGATCTCGTACAGGTAGATCACATCCGGATCCTCGCGATCCTGCGACACATCGAACACCAGGCAACCGGGTTCGTTGGCCACCGAGGCAGCGGCATTGACTTTGATGGCACTGATAAAATCTTCGGCGCTGCCAGGCTTGACGCGGGTCTTGATGAACAGACTGTACACAGGACGTTCCTTTTGTTTTAAATTCGTTTATGAATTGTATACAAAAAAGGAATCGCGTCCATGTCCAAACTCCCTGTCCGCCCTGGCCGCCTGAACGGCCTACGCCACCTGGCCCTGCTGGTGCCGAACCTGGAAGAGTGCGAGCGCTTCTACGTCGACCTGCTCGGCATGGAAGTGCTGCACCGTGCCAATGAAGACCTGGTCTACCTCACCTGTGGCAACGACAACCTATCCCTGGGGCGCGGTGCCGGCGCCGCCAATGGTTTGCAGACCCTGGACCACTACGGTTTCATCGTCGACAGCGTCGAGGAGCTGGAGGCCTGGTATCAGTACTTCAAGGCCCATGGCGTGACCCTGCTGGACCGTCCCTTCGACCATGGCGACGGGGCGCGCAGCTTCCACCTGCTCGACCCGGCAGGGAACAAGGTACAGCCGCTGTATCACCCGGCGGTGTCCGGGCAGCGGCTGGTCTGAGCAGGGTGTTGGATGTGGGGTAGTTGGGGCGCGAGGCGCCCCAGATTGACGCGTCTGGCTTACTCGGCGTCCAGGTGCATGGGCGTGATCACCCGGCCATCGGCCTCGGCCTGGCCGAGCGTGGTATCGAGGAAGTACACCCGGTCGTCTTCCAGTTGGCCTTTGTCCACCAGGTAGTCCTTGATGCTAGCGGCTCGGGCCTGGCCCAACTGACGCAACAGTGCGGCGTTCTCGGCCCAGGATTTGATCACTGCTTCACGCAACTTGGTGGTGCGCTCGTCGCGGCTCAGCTCCTGCCATTCGGCAGGTGGCTGCTGCTTGAGGCGGGTGCGGTAGATGCCTTCGAGCATGGCGGGCTTGTCATCCTCGTCGACTTCCAACAGGGAGGCGTTGGCCGGTACCTTGTCACCGCGTCGCTGCAGGATCTTGTACCAGATGGCCTGGTATTCGCGCTCCAGGCGCTCCTGGGCAATCAACGGGCCATCGCTGCTCTGGGCGCTGGTTCCCTCGATCTCCAGGCGCAGTTCCGGCCGCTCCTTGAGGGCGGCGGCCAGCTTGTCCAAGGCCGATTGGGCGTCGCCGCTCAGTTCGCTGGAGCCGGCCGTGAAGGCTACGGTGCCGAGGTCCTCCGCTCCCCCTCCGGCGACCAGCCCGCCGATGAACTTGAACGGCGCCTGAGCCGCGCGTAGGACCAGGTTGCGCAAGGTTTGCCAGACGATCGGCATGACGCTGAACTCAGGGTTGTTCAGGTCGCCGGACACCGGCAGCTCGATGGAGATCTTGCCCTCGGTGTCCTTGAGCAAGGCCACCGCAAGGCGGATCGGCAAGTCCACGGCGTCCGGGCTGTCGACTTTCTCCCCCAACTGCAATTGCTCGACCACCACCTTGTTCTCGGCCTTGAGCTGGCCATTGGTGATCAGGTAGTGCAGGTCGAGGTTGAGCCGGCCCTTGCGAATGCGAAAGCCCGCGAACTTGCCGGAGTAGGGTGTCAGGGTGGTCAGCTCGACGCGCTTGAAGCTGGTCGCGATATCCAGGCTGGCCAGTGGGTTGAACGGGTTGAGCGCACCTTTGATGGTCACCGGGGCGTAGCGGTCGACCTTGCCCTTGACGTCCACCTTCGCCGGTGCCGGCTTGCGGTTGTCGATGGTGCCGATCTGGCCGTTGAGCTGCTGGATCGCCGTGGCGAAGTGGGGCCGCAGGGTCAGGTCGGCGAAGTTCGCCGAGCCGTCGTCGATGTCGATCCCGCCGATGCGGATGCCCAGCGGTTTCTCGGCGCTGGCACTGGCCTGGCTGGGAGCGGACGCGGGGCTGGCCGGTTGCGGGATCAGCAGGTCGTCGACGTTGGTGGTGCGATCCTCGTTGATGATGAAGCGCGCATAGGGCTGCAGCAGGCTCACCTTGTCGATCGACAGGGCATCGCCGTGGACATAGGACAGGCCGTCGAGGTCCAGCCGCTGCCATTTGACGAAGTCCCGGTCCTTGAGGGTATCGAGGGTGTGCAACTGGCTGACCTGGGCCTTGCCGCCAACGCTGAAGGCCAGTGGCTCGGTGCTCTTGAGATCGACCTTCAGGTCGCTGGCGAGCATGCCGCTGCGCAGCTCCAAGCGGATGAACGGGCTGATGTAGGCCTGGGCTACGCGCAGGTCGATGTCGCGGGTGCTGACGTCGAGTTTGGCGGTGACCGGGTCCAGGTTCACCTGCCCCGCGGCCTGCAGCTTGCCCTGCTTGCCGACGCCGGTGTCGAGCTTGAGGGTGAAGGGTGACTGGTTGAGGCTGTCGAAGCCCTGCACGTCGAGGTTGAGCGGGCCGACGTCCAGCGCCACGGGTTCCTTCTGGCTACGGTCGGCCAGGTGCACCAGGTAGTTGCGCAGTTGCACGTCCTTGAGCAGCACCTGCCAGGGCTTGGCAGGGGCTTTCGCGGCATTTTCCTCGGGGCTGGGCTCGGCGGCGGCCGGTTCGGTCTTTTCCTGTGGGGTGGCCTTGGCCGGTTGGCTGGCGAACAGCTTCTGCCAGTCGAGCTGGCCGTCGGCTTCCAGCGCGGCCCAGGTTTCGAGTTTTTCGCTGCGCACCTTGCCGACGGTGACCAATTGCTTGGCCAGGTCGATGGACGTCTCGCTCACCTCCAGCGTGGCCAGGCGCGCCAGTGGGCGACCGTCCGGGGCCTTGATGGCGAACGGCGCGATGCGTACCGAGGTCTTGTCCAGCAACAGCTCGGTTTCCTTGGCCAGGTTGAGTTTGTAGTGGGTATCGAGGCTCACCACGCCGTCCTCCAGCACCAGGGGCACGGCGTCGCGCACGTAGGGCCAGAAGGCCTTCATCTTGCCTTCGGTGACCTTGAGGGTGCCTTCCGAGGCGATGGGCGCCAGGCTCAGGGTGCCGCTCCAGTCGATACGGCCGCCGTTCGGGCCGTTGGCCACCAGGCTCATGTCGGCGTTGTCGTCCGGCAGGGTGCTGAGGTTCTTCAGCTCCAGGTTCATGGAGTCGTAGAGGAACTCGATGGGCTCGCTCGGGCGCAGGTCCTGGAAGTGCAGGTAGCCTTCGCTGAGCTTGATGCTGCCGATGCGCAGGGGAAACGGGTCGCCTGCCGGCTCCTGCGGCTCGGGTTCGCTGGGCGGCAGCTTGAACAGCTGGGTCAGGTTGAGGGTACCGTCCTTGGCGAACAGCACCTCGCTGCGCGGCTTGTCCAGTTCGACCGCCTCCAGGTGCAGGGCTCCGGTCCACAGGCTGTCGAGCGAAAGATTCGCATACAGGCGTTCGAAGCCCACCTGTTCCTTGCCGGGCTCGCCGATCTGCAGCCCGTGGAGGGTGAGTTCGAGGCTGAACGGGTTGAGCTCGATGCGCTGCAAGTGCGCCGGCACCGTGGCGTACTGGGCCAACTGCTGGTTGGCGATACGCAGGCCGACGCCGGGAAGAATGAAAAAGCCGAGCAGGCTGTACAAGGCTACGATGGCCAGCAAGGCGCCGAGGGCGCGTGTCAATCCTTTGGGCATGTATGGCGTCATCTATCTGGAGCAGGGGTGCCTTGGAGTATGGCACGTTAAAACGGTTCCAATGAAACGAGCAGAATAGCTCACTCGATGCCCATGCGCCGCCTGGCACGGTGCGCCGAACCGTCGCGCATGGCCCAGCGCAGCACTGGCGCGGTACGTTCGATGCCCAGGCGGATCATGCGGCGCTGCAAGGGGCCCTGGTGCAGGTCGAGCATTTCACGGGCCCAGTCCGGCAGCAGGTCGATGCCGGCACGCAGCATCAGCTTGCCCACCGGTTCGGCCAGGCGGCTGGGCGCGGGCGCTTCGAGCAGGATCTTCATCACTTCATGACTGCGCGCATCGCACTGCAACTGTGGGCGCATGCGTCGCAGGTAATCGTCCACCTGGCGACAGGAGCGCGGTACGTCGCGTGCCCCCAAGCGTTCGGCGATCAGGGCGATCTCGTCGTAGTAGCTGTCCTGGTCGGCGAGTGAGAGGTTGGGGTTGCGGTAACGCAGGTGGGCGGCGAGGAAACTGCTGACCTCGGCGACGTGGACCCAGGTCAGCAGGTCAGGGTCGCTGGCGGCGTAGGAGCGGCCATCGGGCGCGGTACCGACCACTTGGAGATGGATGGTGCGGACCTTGTCGATCAGCCATTCGGCGTCGCGGGTCGAGCCGAAGGTGGTGCCGGAGATGAACTGGCTGGTGCGGCGCAGGCGGCCGAGCAGGTCCTGGCGGAAGTTGGAGTGGTCCCAGACCCCGGCCAGGGCCAGGGGGTGCAGCAACTGCAGCATCAGGGCGCTGATGCCACCGACCAGCATGCTGGGAAAGTCGCCGTGCACCTGCCAACTGATGCTCTGTGGGCCGAACAACCCCGGATCGCCCTTGGGCGACTCCAGGTCGAGCTGGCCGAGGGCCAGCCCGGTAAGGCTCATGACCTGGGTTTCGATGCGGCGGCGTAAGGTTTCCATGGTGACCTGCTGTAAAAGGCAGCCCGCCATGGAGCTGCCGTCATTGATTCAAGCGTTTGTCGATCAGCCCCTGCACGACGCTCGGGTCGGCCAGGGTCGAGGTATCGCCGAGGTTGTCCAGCTCGTTGCAGGCGATCTTGCGCAGTATACGCCGCATGATCTTGCCCGAGCGGGTCTTGGGCAGGGCCGGGGCCCACTGGATCAGCTCTGGCTTGGCGAAACTGCCGATCTCCTTGCTGACCAGGGCCAGCAGTTCGGCCTTGAGCGTGTCGTCCGGGGTGACGCCGTTCATGGGCGTGACGAAGGCGTAGATGCCTTGCCCCTTCAAGTCGTGGGGGTAACCGACCACCGCGGCTTCGGCGATGCTGTCGTGCAGCACCAGGGCGCTTTCCACCTCGGCGGTGCCGATACGGTGGCCGGAGACGTTGATCACATCGTCGACGCGCCCGGTGATCCAGTAGTCGCCATCAGCGTCGCGGCGAGCGCCGTCGCCGGTGAAGTAATAACCGGGCATGGGTTTGAAGTAGGTGTCGACCATGCGCTGGTGGTCGCCGTAGACGCTGCGGATCTGCCCCGGCCAACTGGCCTTGATCGCCAGCAGGCCGGCGCCGGGGCCTTCGATGAGCGTGCCTTTGTCGTCCAGCAGCACCGGTTGCACGCCGAACAGTGGCTGGGTGGCGCAGCCTGGCTTGAGCTGCCGGTTGCCCGGCAGCGGGCTGAGCATGATGCCGCCGGTTTCGGTCTGCCACCAGGTGTCGACGATCGGGCAGCGCTTGAGTCCGACCTCCTCGAAGTACCATTCCCAGGCTTCGGGGTTGATCGGTTCGCCCACGCTGCCGAGCAGGCGCAGGCTCTGCCGCGAGGTGCCCTGCAAGGGGCCTGTGCCTTCGCGCATCAGAGCGCGCAAGGCGGTGGGCGCGGTATAGAAGATGTTGACCTGGTGCTTGTCCACCACCTGCCAGAAACGCGAGCTGTCCGGGTAGTTCGGCACGCCTTCGAACATCAGCGAGATCGCCCCGTTGGCCAGTGGGCCGTAGACGATGTAGCTGTGGCCGGTGACCCAACCGACGTCGGCGGTGCACCAGAACACCTCGCCGTCGCGGTAGTCGAACACCACCTGGAAGGTCAGGGTGGCCTGCAGCAGGTAGCCGGCGGTGGTGTGCAGCACGCCCTTGGGTTTGCCGGTGCTGCCGGAGGTGTAGAGGATGAACAGCGGGTCTTCGGCCGCCATGGCTTCGGGCGGGCAGTCGTCGCCGGCCTTTTCCGTGGCCTCGTGGTACCAGAGGTCGCGGCCCTCGCTCCAGGCCACCTCGGCGCCGGTACGGCGCACCACCAGCACGCTGCTGACGTCGGGACAACTGGCCAGGGCCTTGTCCACGTTCTGCTTGAGCGGGATGCGCTTGCCGCCACGGATGCCTTCGTCGGCGGTGATGACGGTACGGCAGTCGGCATCGAGGATGCGATCGCGCAGGGCATCGGGCGAGAAGCCACCGAACACCACCGAATGGATGGCGCCGATGCGCGCGCAGGCGAGCATGGCATAGGCGGCTTCGGGGATCATCGGCATGTAGATGCACACCCGGTCGCCTTTGCCGACCCCGCGCGCCTTGAGCGCGTTGGCCAGTCGGCAGACCTGGCGGTGCAGCTCGCGGTAGCTGATGGCCCTGGAGTCGTTCGGCTCGTCGCCCTCCCAGAGCAGGGCGGTCTGCTCGCCGCGTGTGGCCAGGTGACGGTCGATGCAGTTATGGCTGACGTTCAGCTGCCCGCCATCGAACCAGCGCGCAGCGCCAGTCCTGAGGTCGCACTGCTGTACGGTCGACCAGGGCTTGATCCAGTCCAGGCGCTTGGCCTGTTCGGCCCAGAAGGTATCGGGATCCTCCACCGACTGGCGGTACAGGCGACGGTATTCATCGGGGGTGAGCTGGGCGGACTGGCTGACGGCCTGGGCCTGGGGATAATCGCGGATATCGAACATGGCGGGTTGTCCTGCTCTTGTCGGGGCGATGGACTGCACGACATGCCGGCGGGCAAGGCAATGACTCGATCGCCGGCAGGATGAGGTGCAACGGCTATTCGATTGGACAGTGTAGCTATAGGAGACGTTCCTGGGTTGATGGGCCCCAACTGGCAGTTGGGGCCCAGGGAAGGGACGATCAGCCGCGGTGACGACCGCGGAAGTAGTTGATCAGCCCCTGGGTCGAGCCATCTTCGGCACTGTCTTCCAGGCTGCCGACCAGGCGCTGGTAGACCCCCTTGCCCAGCTCTTTGCCCAGTTCCACACCCCACTGGTCAAAGGCGTTGATGCCCCAGATGACGCTCTGCACGAACACCTTGTGCTCATACATCGCCACCAGCGCGCCGAGACGGCGTGGGCTGATGCGTTCGACCACCAGGGTATTGCTCGGGCGATTGCCCGGGATCACCTTGTGCGGCGCCAGCTTCTCGATGTCTGCATCGTTGAGCCCCTTGGCACGCAGCTCGGCCTCGGCTTCGGCGCGGGTCTTGCCCAGCATCAGGGCCTGGCTCTGGGACAGGCAGTTGGCATACAGCCATTGGTGATGGTCGGCCACCGGGTTGAAGCTCACCACCGGGACGATGAAGTCCGCTGGGATCAGTTGGGTGCCCTGGTGCAGCAACTGGTGGTAGGCATGCTGGCCGTTGCAGCCGACACCGCCCCAGATCACCGGGCCGGTGTCGGTCTTCACGGGCCTGCCATCTTGCAGCACGCTCTTGCCGTTGGACTCCATGTCCAATTGCTGCAGGTGCTTGGTGATGTTGCGCAGGTAGTGGTCGTACGGCAGGATCGCGTGGCTCTGGGCACCCCAGAAATTGCCGTACCACACGCCCAGCAGGGCCAGCAGCACCGGCATGTTGCTGGCGAACGGCGCGGTCTGGAAGTGCTGGTCCATGGTGTAGGCACCCGACAGCAGTTCCTTGAAGTTGGCTGTGCCGATGGCCAGGGCGATCGGCAGGCCGATGGCCGACCACAGCGAGTAGCGCCCGCCTACCCAGTCCCACATGGGGAAGATGTTCTCTTCGCGGATGCCGAAGGCCACGGCGGCGGCCTTGTTGCTCGAGACGGCGATGAAGTGGCGGTACAGCTCGGCTTCCGAGCCGCCCTGGGCCAGGTACCAGGTACGCGCGGCGGTGGCGTTCTTCAGGGTTTCCAGGGTGTTGAACGATTTCGACGAGACGATGAACAGGGTGGTCTCGGCGCGCAGGTTGGCCGACAGTTCATGGAATTCGCTGCCGTCGATGTTCGCCAGGTAGTGGCAGCGCACGCCACGCTGGGCGTACGGCAGCAGGGCCTCGGAAACCAGCTCGGGGCCCAGGAACGAGCCGCCGATGCCGATGTTCACCACATCGGTGATCGGCTTTTCGCTGTAGCCACGCCACAGGCCGTCATGGATGCGGCCGACCAGCTCGGTGATCTGGTTGAGCACCTTGTGCACTTCCGGCATCACGTTGACGCCATTCACGCTGAGCTTGTCGCCCACCGGGCGGCGCAGGGCGGTGTGCAGCACTGGGCGACCTTCCGATGCGTTGATGATCTCGCCGTCGAACATCGACCTGATGGCGTGCGCAAGGCCCACCTCGTTGGCCAGGTTCACCAGCAGGTCGCGGGTCTGTTCGGTGATCAGGTTCTTCGAGTAGTCGAGGAACAGGCCACAGCTGCTCAGGGAGAATTGTTCGAAGCGCTTGGCGTCGGCGGCGAAGGCTTCGCGCATGCTGAAGCCCTGCATGGCGTCGCGGTGTTGCTGGAGCGCCTGCCAGGCGGGCAGCGCCGTCACATCGTGGGGGGTACGGTAATACGCCATTGCGGATGTTTTCCTTGGTGCGTGGTCTGGCCTTGGACACTGGCAGTTGTTGCCAGTTGCAGGGTGGCCATCATTATAGGCATTGGCGGCTTGGGGGGAATGGGGGAGAGGAGCTGGGGCGCTGTGCGCCCCTTTCGCGACACAAGGCCGCTCCCACAGACACCGAACTGGGTTGCCTGGGGGAGCGGCCTTGTGTCGCGAGGGGCTGCGAGGGTTACGCGGTCTTTTCGTCCAGATGCACGTACAGGTTGTCGATCAAGCGGGTCGTGCCCAGGTAGGCCGCTGCCAGGATCACCAGGTCGCGATCGTCCAGCATGGCCGGGCGCAGGGTCAGGGCGTGGCGCACTTCCAGGTAGTCCGGGCGCAAGCCCGCGGCCACCAGTTGTGCCTGGCCTTCGGCGAGCAGCGCCGGGTAGTCGCGCCGCCCGCGTCGAAGGGCCTCGCCCAGTTCGCTCAGCACGCGGTACAGGGCAGGCGCCGTGGCCCGCTGTTCCGGGGTCAGGTAACCGTTGCGCGACGACAATGCCAGGCCGTCCTCGGCACGTACGGTGGGCTCGCCGATGATCTGGATCGGCATGTTCAGGTCGCGCACCATGGCGCGGATCACCGCCAGTTGCTGGAAGTCCTTCTCGCCGAACACGGCCAGGTCGGGCTGGACCATGTTGAACAGCTTGTTGACCACCGTCGCCACGCCCTCGAAGTGCCCGGGGCGGCTGGCACCGCACAGGCCTTCGGAGAGCTGCGGCACGCTGACCCGGGTCTGCACGGCCATGCCGTCGGGGTACATCTCCTCGACGCCAGGCGCGAACAGCAGGTGGCAACCGGCCTGGAGCAGGCGCTCCTGGTCGGCGGCGAGGGTGCGCGGATACTTGTCGAGGTCTTCGCCCGCGCCGAATTGCAGCGGGTTGACGAAGATGCTGGCGACCACGAAGTCGGCGCGCTGGGCGGCCTTGGTCACCAGGGCGGCGTGGCCGCTGTGCAGGTTGCCCATGGTCGGTACGAAGCCGATGCGCTTGCCCTCGCCGCGGGCACGCGCTACGGCGGCGCGCAATTCTCGGACGGTCTTGACTGTGTTCATGCGCTGAACCCGTGTTCGCTGCCTGGGAAGCTGACGTCCTTGACCGCTGCGACATAGGCGGCGAAGGCGCCCTGGATGTCCGCCTGGCCGGCCATGAAGTTCTTCACGAACTTCGGCACCCGGCCGCTCAGGGACAGGCCGAGCATGTCGTGCATGACCAGCACCTGGCCATCGGTCGCGCTGCCGGCGCCGATACCGATCACCGGGATGCCCACCGCCTGGGTGATTTCTGCGGCCAGCTCGCTGGGCACGCATTCGAGCAGCAGCATGGCCGCACCGGCCTGCTCCAGGGCGATGGCATCGGCACGCATCTGCCGCGCCTGGGCTTCCTGGCGCCCCTGGACCTTGTAGCCACCGAGCACGTTGACCGTCTGTGGGGTCAGGCCCATGTGCGCGCACACCGGCACGCCGCGTTCGGCCAGCAGGCGGATGGTCTCGGCCAGCCAGGCAGCGCCTTCGATCTTGATCATGTGGGCGCCGGCCTGCATCAGCGTGGCGCAGTTGGCGAAGGCCTGCTCGGGGGTGGCGTGGGCCATGAACGGCAGGTCGGCGAGGATCAGCGCACCGTCATTGCCACGCTTGACGCTGGCGGTGTGGTAGGCCATCTCGGCGGTGGTGACGGGCAGGGTGCTGTCATGGCCCTGCAGGACCATCCCCAAGGAGTCCCCCACCAGCAGGACTTCCACGCCGGCCTGGCTGGCGATCTTGGCGAAGGTCGCGTCGTAGCAGGTCAGCATGGTGATTTTCTCACCCTTGGCCTTGAGGCCGTGCAGGGTAGTCAGGGTTACTTCAGGCATGTAGGAAATCCTCGTTCAGGCGCTGTGAAAAACGACTGCGTACAACGCGTGTATTCATCTTCCGGAGCGGCACATCATCGCGTGTGATGTTCGGGGCACAGGTCCGTCCGAGCCTAAATAGGTGATATGCGGCACATCGGCGCCACGGGACGCCTATAGTCGTGAGCGAGGGGGGGGAAGTCAATCACCCTGTTACCGCATTGTTACGATCAGGGTGTTACTGGCGTTACCGCCAGGGG
Source organism: Pseudomonas sp. HLMP (assembly GCF_046365545.1). Classification (NCBI taxonomy): domain Bacteria; kingdom Pseudomonadati; phylum Pseudomonadota; class Gammaproteobacteria; order Pseudomonadales; family Pseudomonadaceae; genus Pseudomonas; species Pseudomonas sp. HLMP. The sequence goes on from NZ_JBDLLR010000001.1 coordinate 787,347, forward strand.
GAACGCCCGGTCTACAGGCGTTCCAGGCCGACGAACGGGCAATCTGCCAGCAGTTGCGCCAAGGCACGGCCGTCGGCGAGGCGGAAGTCGGTCGGTACCAGCTCGGCCAGCGGGTAGAGCACGAAAGGGCGGGCCTGCATGTGGTAGTGCGGGACTTTGAGGCGGGGTACGTCGATCACCTGGTCGCCGTACAGCAGCACGTCCAGGTCGAGGGTACGCGGGCCCCAGCGTTCCTTGCGCTCGCGGCCCTGGTCGTTCTCGATGGCCTGCAGGGCGTCGAGCAGGGCCAGCGGTTCCAGGCTGGTGTCCAGGGCGGCCACGGCATTGGTGTAGCGTGGCTGGCCGGGCAGCAGCGAGTCGCTGGCATAGAAGGCGGACGCCGCCGCCAGGCGGCTAGCGGCGAGGCTATCCAGCGCCCCAAGGGCGCTGCGCAACTGCTCGGCAGGATCGGCCAGGTTGCTGCCCAGGCCGATGTAGGCGCGCGTCGTCATGCTCAGTCCCAGGTCTCGTCAGTGCTGCGCTTGCGCTTTGCACCACTGCGCTTGCGCTTGCGAGGCGCAGCGGCGGCACCCTCGTCGCGGCTGCCCAGCTCGCGGATCATGTCGCGCCGCTCGCTGTCGCTGGCTTCCTGGTAGTCGGTCCACCACTGGCCGAGGTCGTCGGTCTGCTCACCGGCGCTTTCACGCAGCAGCAGGAAGTCGTAGCCGGCGCGGAAGCGCGGGTTGTCCAGCATGGCATCGGCACGTTTGCCGCTGCGCCGTGGCAGGCGCTCCTGCATGTCCCAGATCTCGCGGATCGGCAGGGTGAAGCGTTTGGGAATGGCGATGCGCTGGCATTGCTCGGCGATCAGGTCGTGGGCGGCTTCGTTCATCGCCGGGATCGGCGGCACGCCCTGGCTCTGCAGGTACAGGGCGCGGCCTGGCAAGGCCGGCCAGAGCAGGGCGGCGAACAGGAACGCCGGAGTCACCGGTTTGCCCTGCTTGACCCGCAGGTCGGTGTTGCTCAGCGCCTGGCTGATCAGGGTGTGCGTGTAGGTCGGGCGTTCTTCCAGTGCGTGGGTGCTGGCCGGGAACAGAGGGTCGAACAGTTGCAGGTCGACCAGCATCTCGAAGGAGATCGCCCCTTGGCCGGAGAGGAACAGCTTGAGGCTTTCCTCGAACAGACGCGCCGGGGGGATCTCGCGCAACAGTGGCGCCAGCTCGCGGATCGGTTGCACGGTGTGCTTCTCGATGCCGAAGTCGAGCTTGGCGGCGAAGCGCACGGCACGCAGCATGCGCACTGGGTCTTCCTGGTAGCGCTGGGTCGGGTCGCCGATCAGGCGCAGCAGGCGATTGCGGATATCGTGCACGCCGTTGGCATAGTCGAGGATGCGCTCGCTGACCGGGTCGTAGTACAGGGCGTTGATGGTGAAGTCGCGACGCTGGGCATCGTCTTCCAGGGTGCCGTACACGTTGTCGCGCAGGATACGCCCGCTGGCATTGTGCGACGAACGGTGGCTGTCGCCCTGGTCTTCTTCGGTGTGATGGGCACGGAAGGTGGCGACTTCGATGATCTCACGGCCGAAATGCACGTGGACCAGCTTGAAGCGGCGACCGATGATGCGAGCATTGCGAAACTCGGCGCGCACCTGCTCGGGGGTGGCGCTGGTGGCGACGTCGAAGTCCTTGGGCGTGATGCCCAGCAGCAGGTCGCGGACGCAGCCACCGACCAGGTAGGCCTGGTAGCCGGCGCTCTGCAGGCGCTCGACGATGCTCACCGCGTGGCGGCTGAACTGGCTGCGCTGCAGCGAGTGCTGGCTCTTGTTGATCACTTCAGGCGTGGTGCGCCTGTGGTGTTGACCACGAACGGGAGGACGGAACGACTGGAACAGCTTCTTCAGCATGGGATGCACTGTTTGAAGGAATGTTCGGCCAAGAATAGGAGAATGGCCGCATGATGGGCGGGGATTCTAGCATTTACTCGGGGAATGGTGTAGGCGGTGCGCCAAGGGCTGTAGGCGGGAGAAACGACATGGGGAGCCGAGGCTCCCCAAGAAGTCGTTGCGTGCTCTTGTTGTTCTTCTGCTGGGCTTCTTGTTTTTGTTGAGTGCCCTGCCCACAAATCTCGAAGCTTGTGGACGACCCCCAACCCGGGGGTGAAGAGCAAACGGATTGCTTTGGTCGCTGATGTTATGTTGATCGTTCGATCCAACCAGTTCAGGCGCTGCTTTTTAGTGCAGTTTTTGTTGTTCTCTGCCTGGTTGTGGGGCAAGCCCAAACACAACTCCTCTCCAAAAGAATCAGTTAGCTGCGCCTCCGCCGTCTTGTTTTTATTGTGCGTGAGCCGTTTCGTCTTGTTCTTATTCTGGGTTGCAGTGCTTGTTATTGTTCTTGTGCCAGAGATATAGCAGATGCCGTGCCAACTTTTGAAAACCCAATGAAAACGGGGGCTTAGCAGCATTGAGAGGGATTCGGCGGGCAAAAAATGTAGACATTTCGTTACCGTACGCCTCGGCGGATGTTACGTCTGGGTTGGTGGGGTAACAGATTCCGGGGCGTCTTGGGGCTACCTTGCAGCCCCAAATGAGATCTGCCACTGGATCGAGTCGATCACAGATGACGGGCTTGCCCGCGAATGGGGGGAGGCCGAGGAGGAGGCAGGAGGACACTCTCCTGCCTATATAGAGGAAGGGCGATCAGTTGTCGCTGGTAGCGTTGCTCTTGCGCCGCGGGATACCCAGGCGCTGGCGCCGCTCCCACAGGCACTTGCGGCTGACGCCCAGCTTGCGGGCCAGCTCGGTCTCGGTCATGTGGTCCTGGTGTTCGAGGACGAAGTGCTGGAAGTAGTCTTCCAGCGAGAGGTCCTCGGTCGGCTCGTGGCTGGCGTTGTTGGCGTTGGCGTTGGATGCGGACGGGCTGCTGTCGAAGGCTTCCTCGTCCTCCAGATCGCTCAGCTCGATGTCGATGCCCAGCAGGTCGGCGGAGATTTCCGCGCTCTCGCTGAGGATCACCGCGCGTTCCACTGCGTTCTCCAGTTCACGCACGTTGCCCGGCCAGCCGTAGTGGCGGATCGCTTGCTCGGCCTCGCTGGAGAAGTGCAGGTCGTCACGCCCGATGCGTGCGCTCTGGCGAGCCAGGAAGGCATTGGCGATCTCGTTGACATCGCTGCCGCGCTCACGCAGGGCCGGCAGTTTCAGGGCGATGACGTGCAGGCGGTAATAAAGGTCTTCACGGAACTGGCCGGCCTTGGCCAGGTTCTTCAGGTCGCGGTGGGTCGCGGCGATCAGGCGTACGTCGACTTTCTGCGACTGCACCGAGCCGACTCGGCGGATCTCGCCTTCCTGCAGCACACGCAGCAGGCGCGCCTGGGCCTCCAGCGGCAGTTCGCCGATCTCGTCGAGGAACAGGGTGCCGCCGTCGGCCGCTTCCACCAGGCCCGCACGGCCGGCGTTGGCGCCGGTGAAGGCGCCTTTCTCGTGGCCGAACAGCTCCGACTCGATCAGAGTTTCCGGAATGGCCGCGCAGTTCACCGAGATCATCGGTGCCTTGGCCCGCCGCGACAGGTTGTGCAGGGCTCGGGCGACCAGTTCCTTGCCGGTGCCGGACTCACCCTGGATCAGTACATTGGAATCGGTGGGCGCGACCTTGCGGATCTTGCCGTACAGGTCTTGCATGGGCGGGCAGGAGCCGATGATGCCGATCTCGCCGTTGGCCGCTGCGGCGCTGCCCTTGTCGGCCGTGGCGGCCCTGCCGTTGGCCCGTGGTTCGGCGCTGGTGGGGGCGGCCGGGGCGTTTTGCCGGTCGCGCAGGATGCGCGCCACGGCCTGGAGCATCTCGTCGTGGTCGAAGGGCTTGGCGATGTAGTCCACCGCGCCCATTTTCATCGAGTCCACCGCCGAGCGCAGGCTGGCGTAGCTGGTCATGATCAGCACCGGCGTGCCCTGGCCGAGCTTGATCAACTCGGTGCCGGGGGCGCCGGGCAGGCGCAGGTCGCTGACGATCAGGTCGAAGGTGGCAATGCTGAAGCGCTCCTGGGCTTCCTGCACCGAGCCGGCCTCGCTGACCTGGTACTGGTTGCGTTCGAGCAGGCGGCGCAGGGCCGAACGGATGATGGTTTCGTCTTCGACGATCAGAATGTGCGGCATTGATTCAATTCTCTCGACGGTCTCGAATTTCAGGGGACGTCGCTACGACATGCCGGGGCAGGGTCACGCGGATCCGGGTGCCACGCTGCCGTTCGATATCGGCCGGGCTGTCGATGGTGATTTGCCCATAATGCTCTTCCACGATGGAATAGACCAGAGCAAGCCCAAGTCCGGTGCCTTCGCCCGGGTCCTTGGTGGTGAAGAAAGGTTCGAACAGGCGGTCCATGATGTTCTTCGGGATCCCGCTGCCCTCGTCCTCGACGATCAGGTCGACGGTGTGCTCGTTCGTTTCGCTGCGCACCCGCACGGCGCTGCCGGGCGGCGAGGCGTCACGGGCATTGGAGAGCAGGTTGATCAGCACCTGGGCCAGACGCTGGGGGTCGCCCTCGACCCAGTGGTCGGGGTCGCAGAGGTTGAAGAACTGTACTTCGAAATTGCGCCGGTTCAACGCCAGCAGACCAATGGCATCCTGCGCCACCTCGGCCAGGCACACCGGCTCCTCGCTGTTCTGGTGGCTGCCGCCGGCATGGGCGAAGCTCATCAGCGACTGGACGATGCGCGAGACGCGCTTGGTCTGCTCGATGATCTGGCTGGACAGCTCGGTGATCTCGCCATCGTCCTCGCGCTCCTCGCGCAGGTTCTGCGCCAGACAGGCGATGCCGGTGATCGGGTTGCCGATCTCGTGGGCCACGCCCGCGGCCAGGCGGCCGATGCTGGCCAGGCGCTCGGAGTGCACCAGCTTGTCTTCCAGGGCCTGGGTCTCGGTGAGGTCCTCGACCAGCAGCACCAGGCCGCTGTTGCCGGGCGACAGCGGTTCGGCGATGGCGGCCTTGTGCAGGTTGAGCCAGCGGGTCTGGCCGTCCAGGGCCAGGCGCTGCTTGTGCAGGTGTTCGTCGGGCACGTTGATGAAGTTCTGCAGCAGGCTGCGCCAGGGCTCCGCGACGGTGACCAGGCGCGAGCCGACCACGTGCTTGGCGGCGACCCCGGTCAGCTCCTCCATGGCCTTGTTCCACATCAGGATCTCCTGGTCCTTGGCCAGCGAGCAGACGCCCATGGGCAGTTCCTGCAGGGTCTGGCGGTGGTAGCGGCGCAGGGCATCGAGTTCGGCGGCAAGGCCGGTCAGGCGCGAGTGGTAGTCTTCCAGGCGGCTTTCGATGAAGTGAATGTCTTCGGTGACGTAGTTCTCGTTGCCGGACTTGTACGGCAGGAAGGTCTCGACCATGTCTTGGGCCACGCTCGGGCCCATCAGGCCGGACAGGTTGGCCTCGATGCGGTCGCGCAGCCGGCGCAGGGCATAGGGGCGACGCTCGTCGAAGGGCAGGTAGAGGTCGCGCAGGGCCTGTTCGACTTCCTTCTGCGCAGCCTTGGCGCCCAGTGGCTTGGCCAGCTGGGTGGCGAACTCCTGTGGCGAGGCGGCGTGCAGTTCGCGGCGCTGGGGGCGGCGCACGTTGTCCACCGCACAGGCCTCGGCCGCGCTGACTTCTTCGCTGCTGGCATTGGTGAACAGCGAGATCAGGGTGAACAGCAGGACGTTGGCCGCCAGCGAGGCGATTGCCGCCATGTGCCAGCTGGTGTCGTCCAGCACGTAGATCATGTTCAGCAACGGGATATAGAAGCCTTGCAGGTTGCCCAGCAGGGGCAGCAGCATGGTCACCATCCACACCGAGATGCCCGCCAGCAGGCCGGCGATGAAACCGCGCCGGTTGGCGGTCGGCCAGTACAGCACCGAGAGCACGCCGGGCAGGAACTGCAAGGTGGCGACGAAGGCGACGATACCCAGGTTGGCCAGGCTCTGGTGGTAGTTCTGGGTCAGGTAGAAGACGAAGCCTGCGGCGATGATGGCGACGATCAGGGCGCGCCGGGTCCACTTCAGCCAGCGGTAGATGTTACCTTCGGCCGGCGGCTGGTAGAGCGGCAGCACCAGGTGGTTGAGGGCCATGCCCGAGAGGGCCAGGGTCGTGACGATGATCAGCCCGCTGGAAGCGGATAGCCCACCGACATAAGCCAGCAGGGTCAGGGCCTGGTTGTCGGCGGCGATCCCCAGGCCGAGGGTGAAGTACTCCGGGTTGGTGCTCGCCCCCAGGCGCAGGCCTGCCCAGAGGATCAGCGGCACGGCCAGGCTCATCAGCAGCAGGAACAGCGGCAGGCCCCAGCTGGCGCTGACCAGCGAGCGGGGGTTGAGGTTCTCGGTGAAGGCCATGTGGTACATGTGCGGCATGACGATGGCCGAGGCGAAGAACACCAGCAGCAGGGTGCGCCATGGCCCCTCCTGCAAGGGTGTGTGCAGCGCGGCCAGCGCGGTCTGGTTCTGCAGCAGCCAGACTTCCAGCTGGTGCGGGCCACCGAACACGCCGTACAGCGCGTACAGGCCGATGCCGCCCAAGGCCAGCAGCTTGATCACCGATTCGAAGGCGATGGCGAACACCAGGCCTTCGTGCTTCTCGCGCGTGGCGATGTGGCGCGAGCCGAAGAAGATGGTGAAGAGAATGATCAGCACACAGAAGGCGAAGGCCACCCGGGCCTTCACCGGCTCACCGGTAAGGATGCTGATCGAGTCGGCCACCGCCTGGATCTGCAGCGCCAGCAGAGGCAGCACGCCGACCAGCATGAAGATGGTGGTCAGCGCACCGGCCCAGGTGCTGCGGAAACGAAATGCCAGCAGGTCGGCCAGCGACGAGAGCTGGTAGGTGCGGGTGATCTTGAGGATCGGGTAGAGCAGCACCGGTGCCAGCAGGAAGGCCCCGGAGACCCCCAGGTAGCAGGCCAGGAAGCCATAGCCGTACTGGTAGGCCAGGCCCACCGAGCCGTAGAACGCCCAGGCACTGGCATAGACGCCCAGCGACAGGGTGTAGGTCAGTGGGTGGCGGATGAGCGAACGCGGGATCAGCCCTCGTTCGCTGATCCAGGCCACGCCGAACAGCACCAGCAGGTAGGCGGCGCTGATCAGGATCATCTGGGTCAGGCTAAAGCTCATCGGCATCTCGTTGGCTCTGCAGGATGAAGGTGACGACGATCAGGATCAGCCAGAGCAGGTAGGGGCGGTACCAGGCACCGGTCGGTTCGATCCACCAGTCCATGATGGCCGGGGAGAACAGGTAGATCCCCACGACCAGAAGCAGGACCAAACGATAGATGTACATGCTGGCCTCGATGGTTGGGCGCTGCGGGCTTGGACTTATTATTGGCGCAAATGGCTGCGGCGATGCTAGCGGGATTCAGCCTTGCTCGGCAACAATTTGAATTTGTTGGATTTTTCCAAGCGCTCTCCACTTATCCCTGGAGCCCCTTGGCATCAATGCAGCTCGGCCTCTGGCAGGGTGCGCTGCCGTGCGATGGCCTCGGGGCGCCAGCGCTGGCGCGCCACCGCCAGCACTTCGGCGGGGCTGGCGCTTTCCAGCGCCGGCTCCGTGACCTGGCCCAGGGCCCGCAAGGCGCGCAACAGCAGCGGCGTGGCCTGGTCGGCCGCCAGTGGCGGCGAGCGATACGACTTGCCCAGCTTGTGCCCGTCCGGCTGCACGATCAAGGGAATGTGCAGGTAACGCGGCTGGGAAAATCCCAGCAGTTCCTGCAGGTACAGCTGGCGTGGGGTGTTGTCCAGCAGGTCGGCGCCGCGCACGATGTCGGTGACGCCCTGCCAGGCATCGTCCAGCACCACTGCCAGTTGGTAGGCATAGAGCCCATCCCGGCGCTGGATGACGAAGTCGCCCACGTCGCGGCCCAGGTGCTGTTGGAAATCGCCCTGGACCCGGTCGGTGAAGCGGTAGACCAGCTCCGGCACCCGCAGGCGGATCGCCGCTCCTTCGCGGGCATGGCCCGCGTTGCGGCACAGCCCCGGGTACACCCCGCCATAAGCTTCGAGCTGCTTGCGCGAACAGGTACAGGCGTAGGCCAGGCCCATGCTCAGTAGGCGTTCGACCACCTCGGCATAGGCTTCGTGGCGCAGGCTCTGGTACACCACCTCGCCATCCCATTCCAGGCCATAGCGCTCCAGGGTTTGCAGGATGGCATCCCGGGCGCCGGGCATCTCCCGCGGTGGGTCGGTGTCTTCCACGCGCAGCAGCCAGCGGCCTGCGGCGGCGCGGGCATCGAGCCAGGAGGCGAGGGCGGCGACCAGCGAGCCGAAGTGCAGGAAGCCACTGGGGGTGGGGGCGAAACGCCCAATGTAGCGGGAGTCGTTCATGGTTTTTTGCAGGGCTACCAAATGAAACGGGGCGCCTATAGCGCCCCGTTCGGTCGGGAATCAGGTCAACCCTTGCCGACCTGCTTTTCCTTCTTCTCCGCCAGCTCCTTGCAGTCGAAGCACAGGTCGGCGGTAGGGCGGGCCTCCAGGCGGCGCAGGCCGATTTCGACGCCGCAGGCCTCGCACCAGCCGTACTCTTCGTCCTGGATGGACTGCAGGGTCTTGTCGATCTTCTTGATCAGCTTGCGCTCGCGATCGCGGTTGCGCAGTTCCAGGGCGAACTCTTCTTCCTGGCTGGCACGGTCGGCGGGGTCGGGGAAGTTGGCCGCTTCATCCTTCATGTGGTCTACGGTCCGATCCACACTGGTCATCAGCTCTTGCTTCCAGGCGCTCAGGAGCTTGATGAAATGCTTGCGCATGGGTTCACCCATGTACTCCTCGCCCGGTGTTTCCTTATAGGGTTCGACACCGTACATGGTCTGACCGGCTTTTTGCTTTTCTACGGTGGACATGAATAGACCGCCTCTCACTCATCTGATCCAATGCGCAGGCTGCTCCATCTCCGGCGACCGCCGGCCCTGCGACTGCGAGCCGCCGAACTTACCAGATAGATCGGGGGTGCGCTACCCCGCCCGATCCTAGGAATTGACAGCAGCGCTAGCCGCGCGTTCGATGCTGCGCAAGGGTAGAATCAACAGTTTAGACCCAATTGAGAGAAGGCCCATGGCCCAGCCCCACAGTGCGCGTAGTCGCGCCATCGAACCCTTCCACGTCATGGCCTTGCTGGCACGTGCCAACGAGTTGCAGGCGGCCGGCCATGATGTCATTCACCTGGAGATCGGCGAGCCGGACTTCACCACCGCCGAGCCCATCGTGGCAGCGGGCCAGGCGGCGCTGGCCGCCGGCCATACCCGTTACACCGCCGCCCGTGGATTGCCGGCGCTGCGCGAGGCGATCGCCGGCTTCTATGGTCAGCGCTATGGCGTCGACCTCGACCCCGAACGCATTCTCATCACGCCGGGTGGCTCCGGTGCTCTGCTGCTGGCCAGCAGCCTGCTGGTCGACCCTGGCAAGCACTGGCTGCTGGCAGACCCTGGCTACCCGTGCAATCGTCACTTCCTGCGCCTGGTAGAAGGCGGCGCGCAGCTGGTACCGGTGGGCCCCGAAGTCAACTACCAACTGACCGCCGACCTGGTCGAGCGCCACTGGGACAAGGACACCGTGGGCGCCCTGGTGGCTTCGCCGGCCAACCCCACCGGTACGGTGCTCGACCGTCAGGCCCTGGCCAGCCTGTCCCAGGCCACCCGCGAACGCCATGGCCACCTGGTGGTGGACGAGATCTACCATGGCCTGACCTATGGCATGGACGCGCCGAGCGTCCTGGAAGTGGATGACCAGGCGTTTGTCCTGAATAGTTTTTCCAAGTATTTCGGCATGACCGGCTGGCGGCTTGGCTGGCTGGTGGCGCCACCCTCTGCGGTGGGCGACCTGGAAAAGCTGGCGCAGAACCTCTACATCAGTGCCCCGAGCATGGCCCAGCATGCCGCGCTGGCGTGCTTCGAGCCGCAGACCCTGGCGATTCTCGAGGCGCGTCGCGCCGAGTTCGCCCGCCGTCGCGACTTCCTGCTGCCGGCCCTGCGCGAGCTGGGCTTCGGCATTGCCGTGGAGCCCCAGGGCGCTTTCTACCTGTACGCCGACATCAGTGCCTTCGGCGGCGATGCCTTCGCCTTCTGCCGGCATTTCCTGGAGACCGAGCACGTGGCATTCACCCCGGGCCTGGATTTCGGCCGCCACCACGCCAGCCACCATGTGCGTTTCGCCTACACCCAGAGCCTGCCGCGCCTGGAAGAGGCGGTGCAGCGTATCGCCCGTGGCCTGCGGAGCTGGCAAGGCTGATGCTGTTCTTTCCCGAACTCGAACAGGCGCGCCTGCTGCGTCGCTACAAACGCTTCCTGGCCGACATCGAGCTGGCCAACGGCGAACAGTTGACCATCCACTGCCCCAACACCGGCTCCATGCTCAACTGCATGCGTGAAGGCGGGCAGGTCTGGTTCAGCCGCTCCAACGACCCCAAGCGCAAGCTGCCGGGCACCTGGGAGATCAGCGAGACGCCCCAGGGACGCCTGGCCTGTGTCAACACCGGCCGGGCCAATGCCCTGGTCGAGGAGGCGCTGCGCGCCGGGCTGATCGCCGAACTGGCCGGGTTCACCGCGCTCAGGCGCGAAGTGGCCTATGGCGAGGAGGGCAGCCGGGTGGATTTTCGCCTGGAGTTCGCCGAGGGCCCGGCCTATGTGGAGGTCAAGAGCGTCACCCTGGGCTACCCGGACACCCCGGTCGCCGCCTTCCCCGATGCGGTGACCCAGCGCGGTGCCAAGCACCTGCGTGAGTTGGCGGCCCTGGCGCGCCAGGGTATCCGTGCGGTGCAGCTGTATTGCGTGAACCTCACCGGGATAGAAGCGGTGCGCCCAGCTGAGGAGATCGACGCCGCCTACGCCCAGGCCCTGCGCGCCGCGGTGGCGGATGGTGTCGAGGTCCTGGCCTATGGCACACGCCTGGATGCCTCGCGAATCGTCATCGACCGCCCGCTGCCGGTGCTGCTCACGCCTTGAGCCAGATGCCCTGGCTGTCTTCCAGGCAGTCCAAGGCTTGTAGCCGGTCACCTTCGCAGGGGCCGGCCACGCATTCGCCGCTCTCGATCAGGAACAGTGCCCCATGATGGGCGCAATGGATCAGGCTGGCGCTGTCGTCGAGAAAGGCGTTTTCATCCCAGTTCAGGGCGATGCCCCGGTGCGGGCAGCGGTTGCGATAGAGATAGACCCGGCCCTGGCGGCGCACGCCGAACAGTCGTTCGCCAGCTACGCTGAAGGCGCGGCTGTGGCCTTCGGCGAGGTCGGTGGAGGTGCAGAGAAAATGCATCGCAGGGTACGGCTCGTGTAACGAAGGGATGGCTTGACGCTTCAATGCGAATAATTATCAAATTGCCCGCATGCGCTGTGTACGCCTGCCTATGGTGCGCAGTTCCGCCGTCCGCCACAAGGCGTGCGGCCTGCCTTCTGCAAAGGAATACGATGATGCGTCGTCCCGCTGCCCTGGCCGCCTTGTGCGCCGGCCTTGTCCTCGCCACCCAGGCCCTGGCCGCCGAGCTGCCGCAACGCTGGGTCAGTGCCGGTGGCGCCTTGAGCGAGTGGATCAGTGCCTTGGGCGGCGAGCAGCGCCTGGTGGGCGTCGATACCACCAGCCAGCACCCCGAATCGCTCAAGGCCTTGCCCAGCATCGGCTACCAGCGCCAGTTGTCTGCCGAGGGCATTCTCAGCCTGCGTCCGGATGTGCTGGTCGGCACCGAGGAGATGGGCCCGCCACCGGTGCTGGCGCAGATCCGCAAGGCCGGTGTGCGGGTCGAGCTGTTCTCCAGCAAGGCCGAACTGGGGGCCGTGGACGAGAACCTCAAGCATTTGGGCAGCCTGCTGGGGGCCGAGCAGAAGGCCGCCGAGCTCGCCGCCGGGTACCACCAGCAGCTCGACGCGCTGCAGGCCAAGGTCAAGCAGGCCCAGGCCAGCCAGCAGGCGCCGGGCGTGCTGCTGCTGGTCGGCCATGCCGGCGCCAAGCCGCTGATCGCCGGGCAAGGCACGGCCGGCGACTGGCTGCTGCGCCAGGCCGGCGCGCGCAACCTGGCCGATCACCAGGGCTACAAGAACTTTTCCGTGGAGGCCTTGGCGGCCCTGGACCCGGATGTGGTGGTGTTCTCCGACCGCAGCCTGAGCGGCGAGCAAGCCTTGCAGGCGCTGCTCAAGGAGAACCCGGCCCTGGCCGCTTCCCGGGCGGTGCGTGACAAACGCCTGGTGTCCCTCGATCCGACCCTGTTGGTCGGTGGCCTGGGGCCGCGCCTGCCGGCCACCCTGCATGAGCTGGCTGGCGCCTTCTATCCGGCGGCCAAGGGCTCGCTCGCCCAATGAAGCGGCGGGTCCAGCCGCGCACGCTGTTCATCTGCCTGACCCTGCTGTGCCTGCTGGCGATCTGGCTGTCGCTGGCCCTGGGCCCGGTAAGCCTGCCGTTGTTCGACACCTTGCGCGCCGGCTTGCACCTGTTGGGGCTGCCCATCGCCGCCGAGGGCCTGGAGCAGGCCGGGATGATCCTGGGGCAGATCCGCCTGCCGCGTACCTTGCTGGGGCTGGCGGTCGGGGCGGTGTTGGCGCTCTGCGGGGTGGCCATGCAGGGGCTGTTCCGCAATCCCCTCGCCGACCCGGGGTTGGTCGGGGTCGCCAGTGGTGCGGCCCTGGGGGCGGCGGTGGCGATCGTCGGTGGTAGCTGGCTGGGCGGTATTCCGGAAGTGCTCGCACCTTACCTGTTGTCGGTCTGTGCGTTCATCGGCGGCCTCGGGGTGACGGCGCTGGTCTACCGCCTGGGCCGTCGCGACGGCCAGACCAATGTCGCCACCATGCTGCTGGCCGGGATCGCCCTGACCGCCCTGGGCGGCTCGGCGGTCGGCCTGTTCACCTACCTGGCCGACGACGCCACCCTGCGTACCTTGACCTTCTGGAACCTGGGCAGCCTCAATGGCGCCAGCTACGAACGCCTGTGGCCCTTGCTGCTGGTGGCCGTGGCGGTGGCACTGTGGCTGCCGCGGCGTGCCCAGGCACTCAATGCCTTGTTACTGGGTGAGTCGGAGGCGCGCCATCTGGGGATCGAGGTGGAGTCGCTCAAGCGCGAACTGGTGTTCTGTACCGCCCTGGGCGTGGGCGCGGCCGTCGCTGCTGCCGGGCTCATCGGTTTCATCGGCCTGGTGGTGCCGCACCTGGTACGCCTGGTGGCAGGGCCCGATCACCGGGTGCTGTTGCCGGCTTCGTTGCTGGCGGGTGGCTCGCTGCTGCTGTTCGCCGACCTGGTGGCACGCCTGGCCCTGGCGCCGGCGGAGCTGCCGATTGGTATCGTCACGGCTTTCATCGGCGCGCCGTTCTTCCTGTTCCTGCTGGTTCGAGGGCGGCACTGATGCTTGAAGTCGAAGGCCTGCACCTGCGCCGTGGCGCGACCGAGGTGCTGCACGATATCCGGTTGGAACTGCGCCCCAGCCAGGTCCTGGGTGTGCTCGGGCCCAACGGTGCCGGCAAGAGCAGCCTGCTGGCCGCCTTGTGCGGGGAGCTGGCGCCCAGCCAGGGCCGGGTACGCTTGCTGGGGCGCGAGCTGGGGGATTGGACAGGGCAGGAGCGGGCCCGTCGCCTGGCCGTGCTGCCGCAGGTTTCCAACCTTGGCTTTGCCTTTCGCGTCGAGGAGGTGGTTGGCCTTGGCCGGTTGCCCCACGCCAGCGGCCAGCAGCGCGACCGGGAAATCGTCGAAGCGGCCCTGCGCGCGGCGGATGCCAGCCATCTGGTGGAGCGCAGTTACCTGGCGTTGTCCGGGGGCGAGCGCCAACGGGTGCACCTGGCTCGGGTCCTGGCCCAGCTGTGGCCGGGCGAGGAGGGCACCACGCTGCTGCTGGACGAACCGACCTCGATGCTCGACCCGCTGCACCAGCACACGACCCTGCAGGCGGTGCGCAGCTTCGCCGACCGTGGCGCGGCAGTGCTGGTGATCCTGCATGACCTGAACCTGGCGGCGCGCTACTGTGACCATATCCTGTTGCTGGAGCAGGGCCGCTGCCATGCCCTGGATACCCCGCAGCGGGTCCTGACTCCCGATGCGCTCAAAGCGGTGTTCGGCATCGACGTGCTGGTCCAGCCGCATCCGGAGCGTGGTCATCCGCTGATCATCACCCGCTAGGAGGCTTCCCCCATGCGCCATCCCTTGTTGTGCGGCCTGCCGATCCTGCTGGCCCTGGTGCTGGTGGGCTGCCAGGCCAGCTTGCCAGCCCTGCCTGCGTGGCAGAGCAGCGAGGGGCGCGACAGTACGCAACTGGGGCAGATCCGTGACCTGGCCAGTGGCGAGGTGCTCAGCCCCGGGCAACTGGTGGCGCGCCTGGCCCAGGCGCCACGGGTACTGGTGGGAGAAAAGCACGACAACCCCGATCATCACGCTCTGCAACTGTGGTTGCTGCGCGCCCTGGAAGCCCACCGTCCCCAGGGCAGCCTGCTATTGGAGATGCTGCAGCCTTCGCAGCAGCCGCTGGTCGATGCGCTGCAAGGCCAGGCGACGCTGCCCGAGGACCTGCCCAAGGCCTTGGCCTGGCAGGAGGGCTGGGACTGGCAGTTGTACGGGCCGATCGTGCGGGAGGCATTGCGGCGCCCCGTCCCGCTGCTGGCGGCCAACCTGTCGCAGGATGAAGTACGCCAGGCCTATCGCGATTCGCCGGTGTTGCCAGGAGAGCGCTCGAATGCGCCGGTCGTGAAGGCTGCGCTGCTCGAGCAGGTGCGCGCCGGGCACTGTGGCCTGCTGCCTGAAACGCAGCTACCCGCCATGCTGGCTGTCCAGCAGCAACGTGATCGGCGTATCGCCGAGCGGGTACTCGCCGCTGCGCAACCGGCCTTGCTGTTCACGGGCAGCTACCACGCGCGCAAGGACCTGGGGGTACCACTGCACCTGGCCGACCTGGGGGCCCAAGGCGAGACGAAGGTGCTGTTGCTGGCGGAGGTTGGCGAGCAGGTTGGGCCGGGCATGGCCGATTATGTGTGGTACACCGCAGCCTTGCCGGAGCAGGACTATTGTGCCCAGTTGCGGCGCTGATCGCGCTCGGCCGGGTTCGGAATTTCCAGGCAAAAAAAGACCCGGCAAATTGCCGGGTCAATAACCGTGATTAGCCTGATGAGGAGATAATCTGAAAGTCCGAACCAGGGGCTGTCAGTTTATCCAACCAGTCTCGCGACCAGTTGTGATAATCATAACGATTCTCATTTCGTCGTCAATACCTTCGCTCCGATTATTTTGATTTTTTCTGCGCAGGGCTCTTGGCATCCAGTTGTTGGTCGAGTGCCTGCTTGCGCTCGGGCGGCAGGTCGTTCCAGTGCATGTCGAGCAGTGCCGCCTCGATCGAGTACAACAGCACCTTCGAGGCCCGGAAGCCCCGCGACTTCACGGCCTGGTAGGCACCGACCGCGCCCAGCCGGCGCAGGTCCGAGGCACTGTGGATGCCGACGGCGTGGAGCCATTGCGCGGAGGTCTTGCCAAGATTTCTCAGATGCTGCAATTCATCGTTCATCGGGCCTCCTTGCGATGGCTGAACGAGTGTCGTGGGGATAAATCGCGAGCAGGTCAGAGAGGAGTGTAGCGGGGGTTGGGAAATACGCGGCCTTTTGCCATCGGCGAGGGGCGAGGTAGGGCTGCGCGATGCCAGGAATCGGGACTGCTTCGCAGTCCATCGCCGGCAAGCCCACACGCAGGGTGCAGCGGTGCTCACACCACATCATCAGCCATGCAGAGGGCTGTGGGGGAGTCGGCTTGCCGGCGATAGGGCATACCCAGGGCCCGAGCCAACCACGAATGATGCGGCTTGCCGGGGCATCTTGTGGGAGCGGCCTTGTGTCGCGAAAGGACTGCCTAGCAGCCCCAGGATCCCCGCCGCCCCACCAGGATCCTGGTTGTGCCTCAGATACCCGGCAGGCGCTGGCGGATCTGCTCGATCAACTGGTCCATGCTGGCGCTTTCCTGAGTGTCCACACGCTTGCTGTGTTGCTGTTCATTGGCATCCAGCGGGTCGCGGCTGGCCTGTTGCGCCTTGATCACCTCCAAGGTGGCGTCGGAGGGGTCGTCGTTCGCCGCCTGGCGCTGTTCCAGCCAGCTGGCGATGACCGCATCCGGGGCATGGCAGTCGAGGATCAAGAAAGGCACGCCAGTCTCGCTGGCGACCTCTGCCGCCGCCTGGCGCTGCTCATGCTTGAGGTAGGTGGCATCGAGCACCACCGGGAAACCGGCACGCAGGATGATCGCGGCCAGGTCATGCAGGCGCTGGTAGGTGGCGCGGCTGGCGTCCTGATCGTAGATCCCGGTTTGCACCTGCCCGCTGTTCTGCGGCGTCTGCTCGCCGAACAGGCGCTTGCGCTCGACATCCGAGCGCACGCGGATCGCCCCCAGCGACTCGACCAGGCGCATGGCCACGTGGCTCTTGCCCACTGCCGAGACACCGTGGGTGATGGCCAGCAGGCGCGAGGGGATGGCGCTGTAGCTCTCTGCCAGGTTGGCGTAGTTGCGATAGGTACGCAGGGTGGTGGCGCGCTGCACGCCATCGGCTCCGGCCGGCATGCTGAACAGGGCGACCTTGGCGCGTACCAGGGCGCGGTAGGCCTTGTAGAAGTTGAGCAGCTCCAGGCCTTCGTAGTCGCCGGTCAGTTCCAGGTACTGGCTGATGAAACGCCGGGCCAGGCATTTGAGGCCGCGGTCTTCCAGGTCCATGGCCAGGAAGGCGGTATCGGCGTAGACATCGGTCAGGCGGAACGGCTCGTTGAACTCGATGCAGTCGAAGATCACTACCTTGCCGTCGATCAGGGTGGCGTTGCCCAGGTGGACGTCGCCGTGGCATTCGCGGATGAAGCCGTTGGCCTTGCGTGCCGCGAGCAGGTCGTACAGGCGGTCGAAGCTGGCGCGGGCCCAGGCCTGCAGGTTGTCCAGCTGCTGCAGGTCGGCCTTGTCGTTGAGGAACGGACGGATCTGCTCGAAGTTCTGCTCCACCGGCGCCATGACGCTTTCCGGCGTACCCAGCGGGTGTTCGACCGGGACCCTGGGCGCCTGCAGGTGGAATTCGGCGAGCTGCCGAGCCATCTGGTCGATGTGGCCGGCGTTCAGTTCACCGTTGGCCTGCAAGGTCGCGAGCATCTGGCCCTGGGGGAACTGGCGCATCTTCAGGGCGTACTCGATCGGCTCGCCTTCGCCATCCAATTGCGGGGCCTCGGGGCTACCGGTGATCGGCAACACTTCCAGGTACAGACCGTCGGTCAGGCGCTGGTTCAGGCGCAGTTCTTCGTGGCAGAAGTGGCGGCGCTGGTCCAGGGCGGTGAAGTCGAGGAAGCCGAAGTTCATCGGCTTCTTGATCTTGTAGGCGTACTCGCCGGTCAGCAGCACCCAGGAGATATGCGTCTCGATGAGTTGGAACCCGTCTACCGGATGCGGGTAGAGGGCGGGGTTCTGCAGTGCGCTGATCAGGGCTTGGCTCACGGGCAATCCTTCAGGAGTTAGGGAATTCGAAAGCGACATTATGGTCAATGGTGCCGTCCCTGCATACCGCCGGAAATACTGGCGATCGTACGCGGTTGTCCGAATCGGCCCACAGGCCACCAGCCCTTGCAAAGTGCGTATAATCCGCCGCCATGACTCGTACCCGAAATCCCCGTACCCCCAAGAAACGCCCCGGTGGCCGCTCCCGCGCCTGGCTGGGCTGGGCCCTGAAGCTCAGCCTGGTCGGCCTGGTCGTGGTCGCCGGCTTTGCGATCTACCTCGATGCCGTCGTCCAGGAGAAGTTCTCCGGCAAGCGCTGGACCATCCCGGCCAAGGTGTATGCCCGGCCGCTGGAGCTGTTCGTCGGCCAGAAACTGAGCCGCAACGACTTCCTCACCGAGCTCGATGCCCTTGGCTATCGTCGCGAGAACGCCGCCAACGGCCCTGGCGCCGCCTCGGTCAACGGCAATACCGTCGAGCTCAATACCCGCGGCTTCCAGTTCTACGAGGGCATGGAGCCGGCGCAGTTCGTCCGTGTGCGCTTCTCCGGTGACTACGTGGCGGGCCTGTCCGGGGCCAACGGCGGCAAGCTCGATGTGGTTCGCCTGGAGCCGCTGATGATCGGCGGCATCTATCCGAAGAACCTCGAAGACCGCATCCTGATCAAGATCGACCAGGTGCCGCCGTACCTGCTGGAAACCCTGGTGGCCGTGGAAGACCGCGACTTCTACAGCCATTTCGGTGTCTCGCCCAAGTCCATCGTCCGGGCTGCCTGGGTCAACACCTCGTCGGGTTCCATGCGCCAGGGCGGCAGTACCCTGACCCAGCAGTTGGTCAAGAACTTCTACCTGACCAACGAGCGCAGCCTCAGCCGTAAGCTGACCGAAGCCATGATGGCCGTGTTGCTCGAACTGCACTACGACAAGCGCGAGATCCTCGAGGCCTACCTCAACGAGGTTTTCGTCGGCCAGGATGGCCAGCGCGCGGTGCATGGCTTCGGCCTGGCCAGCCAGTTCTTCTTCAGCCAGCCGCTGTCGGAGCTCAAGCTGCACCAGATCGCCCTGTTGGTGGGCATGGTCAAGGGACCGTCCTACTACAACCCGCGCCGCTATCCCGAGCGCGCCCTGGCCCGTCGCAACTTGGTGCTCGACCTGCTGGCCGAGCAGGGCGTGGCCAGCCAGGCGGTGGTCGATGCGGCGAAGAAGATGCCGCTGGGCGTGACCAAGCGCGGCAGCCTGGCCGACAGCTCGTTCCCGGCCTTCCTCGACCTGGTCAAGCGTCAGCTGCGCCAGGACTACCGCGACGAAGACCTGACCGAAGAAGGCCTGCGCATCTTCACCAGCTTCGACCCGATCCTGCAGATGAAGGCCGAGACGGCCATGAGCGAGACGTTCAAGCGCCTGGCCGGGCGCAAGGGCGCCGAGGCCGTGGAGTCGGCGATGGTGGTGACCAATCCGGAAACCGGCGAGGTCCAGGCGTTGATCGGCAGCCGTCAGTCCGGTTTCGCTGGCTTCAACCGTGCCATCGACGCGGTGCGGCCGATCGGCTCGCTGGTCAAGCCGGCGGTCTACCTGACGGCTCTGGAAAAACCGAGTCGCTACACACTGACCAGCTGGGTGCAGGACGAGCCGTTCTCGGTGAAAGGGGCCAACGGCCAGGTGTGGCGCCCGCAGAACTACGACCGCCGTCCCCACGGCACCATCTACCTGTACCAGGGGCTGGCCAACTCCTACAACCTGTCCACCGCCAAGATCGGCCTGGAAGTAGGGGTGCCCAATGTGATCAAGACCATTGGCCGGCTCGGCGTGGACGTCGACTGGCCGGCGTTCCCATCGATGCTGCTGGGGGCCGGTGGCATGTCGCCGATGCAGGTCGCGACCATGTACCAGACCATCGCCAATGGTGGTTTCAACACCCCGATACGGGGCATCCGCAGCGTGCTCACCGCCGAGGGCGAGCCGCTCAAGCGCTATCCGTTCCAGATCCAGCAGACCTTCGATCCGGGGGCCATCTACCTGGTGCAGAACGCCATGCAGCGGGTCATGCGCGAAGGCACTGGGCGCTCGGTCTACAACGTGCTGCCTCGCTCCCTGACCCTGGCGGGCAAGACCGGCACCAGCAACGACTCGCGCGACAGCTGGTTCTCCGGCTTCAGCCAGGACCTGCTGGCGGTGGTCTGGCTGGGCCGTGACGACAACGGCAAGACCCCCTTCACCGGCGCCACCGGTGCCTTGCAAGTCTGGACCAGCTTCATGCGCAAGGCAGACCCGCTGCCGCTGGACATGCCGCAGCCGGACAATGTCGTGCAGGCCTGGATCGATCCGTATAGCGGGCAGGGTTCGGACCGCAGCTGTCCGGGGGCGGTGCAGATGCCGTATATTCAGGGGAGCGAACCGCCCGCCGGGGCTGCCTGTGGCGGCGAGCAGAATCCGGCCGAGTCGGTCATGGACTGGGTCAAGGGCTGGATGAATTGAGCACAGGCTGCATTTGAAGAGGTGTGAAGTGAACAAGTGGTGGTTTCCTGCCTTGGCGGCGCTGGCTGTGCTCCACGGCTGTGCCAGCGTGCCGCGCGGCAATATTCCAGTGGTCGACTCGGGCTCCCCGGTATCCAACGGTGAGCGCGTCTCGGCCAACCGTAACGCGACCTATCCGACCAGCGGTGGCACCAGCCAGGCGCAGTCGCTGCCCGAGGACTCCGGGGTGACCGTGATGATCCCGCAGGGCACGGGCTCCACGCCGATCCAGGCTTTCCCGGCCGGCAGCGGCGCCGCACCGATCAGCACCGGGCCGATCACGACCAACCCCAACCCGGTTGCCGACGAGCCGTTCGACATCGCCTCGATGAACAGCGCGCCCAGTCCATCCAGCGCCCCGACCGGCATTCCGTCGGGCAACGTCTCCAGTGGCGGCCTGGCGGCCGACGAGCAGCTCGACGGCCCGGTTCTGGCGCTGCTGACCACCGCTCAGCAACAGCAAGGTGGTGGTGATTTCAACGGTGCGGCCTCGAGCCTGGAGCGCGCCCAGCGCATCGCCCCGCGCGAGCCGCAGGTGCTGTTCCGCCTGGCCCAGGTACGCCTGGCGCAAGGGGATGCGGCGCAGGCCGAGCAACTGGCGCGACGCGCCCTGACTTACGCCAACGGTCGTCCCGACTTGCAGGCCGAGCTGTGGAACACCATCGCCCAGGCCCGCGAGAAGCAGGGCGACAGCGCTGGTGCCGCCCTGGCGCGGCAGAAGGCGCAGGTCAAACTGTGATGGAACAGCGCATCCTCGATATCGCCGATCATTTGCTATTGATCGAGCGCGAGCTGCAGGTCCAGGGCTGGTGGAGCGCCGAACCGCCGAGCGAGCAGGCGCTGGCCAGCGTGGCGCCTTTCGCGGTCGATACCATGAGCTTCGAGCAGTGGTTGCAATGGATCTTCCTGCCGCGCATGAAGTTCATCCTCGAGCACGGCGATCCCCTGCCCAATGCGTCCGGCATCCTGGTCATGGCCGAAACGGTGTTCGTCGATCGTCCGCAAGAGAGTCGTGAGCTGCGGCGCCTGCTGGCAGCGTTCGACCAATTGATCAGCCCTTCCGCCTGATTTCTTCTCTTTTTCCTTCAAGGGCCGCAGATTGTGGCCCTTTTTTGTGGAAATCTTTATTTTTCTGCTGCTGGCTACCTTTTTCGTGGTGGCAGGAATTCATCCTGGGTGAAAATTGGCAATAATTTTTCTTGACTTGCGCGCGGCGAATCAGAAGAATCCAGTTTCCGCTGTAGGGGGACTGCCAGAAGCAGACCCGCTAAGCAGATCATGAGGCGCACACCCGCGCCGACTCGTTACACCCCGCAACGCGTTACCTCGCGCTGGGTGGGAAGACCCCGCAACACTCTGGGGCGATCCCAATACTTGCTCAGTCAGTGCTGACGTTCGCTCATGCTCTGCTTGGCAGTAAACCTATTAAGACCCGCCCGCGTGGGCGGTATTCTGGCGTTTTAGAGGTGAACAACGTGGAGCTTTTATCTGGCGCTGAGATGGTCGTCCGCTTCTTGCGTGACGAAGGCGTTAAGCACATCTACGGGTACCCTGGTGGTGCTCTCCTTCATGTTTACGACGCCCTGTTCAAGGAACCGGAGATCAATCACATCCTGGTTCGCCATGAGCAGGCTGCCACCCATATGGCGGACGGCTACGCCCGTGCCACCGGCAAGGCCGGCGTGGTGCTGGTGACCTCCGGCCCAGGCGCGACCAATGCCATCACTGGCATTGCCACCGCCTACATGGATTCGATCCCGATGGTCATCCTGTCCGGCCAGGTGCCCAGCACCATGGTGGGCACCGATGCCTTCCAGGAAACTGACATGATTGGTATTTCCCGGCCGATCGTGAAGCACAGCTTCATGGTCAAGCATGCCTCGGAAATCCCGGAAGTTCTGAAAAAAGCCTTCTACCTGGCGCAATCCGGCCGTCCCGGCCCGGTCGTGGTCGACATTCCAAAAGATATGACCAACCCGGCCGAGAAGTTCGAATACGTCTACCCGAAGAAGGTCAAGCTGCGTTCCTACAGCCCGGCCGTTCGGGGCCACTCCGGGCAGATCCGCAAGGCGGCCGAGATGCTCCTGGCGGCCAAGCGCCCGGTGGTCTACTCCGGCGGCGGCGTGGTTCTCGGCGGTGGCTCCGAAGCCCTCACCGAGATCGCCAAGTCGCTGAACCTGCCGGTCACCAACACCCTGATGGGGCTGGGTGGCTTCCCGGGTACCGATCGTCAGTTCCTCGGCATGCTCGGCATGCATGGCAGCTACACCGCCAACATGGCCATGCACCATGCCGACGTGATCTTCGCGGTCGGCGCGCGCTTCGATGACCGTGTGGTCAACGGCCCGGCCAAGTTCTGCCCGAATGCCAAGATCATCCACATCGATATCGACCCTGCGTCGATCTCCAAGATGATCAAGGCCGACGTGCCGATCGTCGGGCCGGTCGAGAGCGTGCTGAACGAGATGCTGACCATCCTCAAGGAAATCGGCGAGCAGCCTGAGAAGGCGGCGCTGGATGCCTGGTGGAAGCAGATCGACGAATGGCGCGGCGATCGCGGCCTGTTCCCCTACGACAAGGGCGACGGCAGCATGATCAAGCCGCAGACCGTGATCGAGACCCTCTGCGAAGTGACCAACGGCGATGCCTTCATCACCTCCGACGTGGGCCAGCACCAGATGTTCGCGGCGCAGTACTACCGCTTCAACAAGCCCAACCGTTGGATCAACTCCGGTGGCCTGGGCACCATGGGCTTCGGTTTCCCGGCGGCGATGGGCATCAAGCTCAACTTCCCCGACCAGGACGTGGCCTGCGTGACCGGTGAAGGCAGCATCCAGATGAACATCCAGGAACTGTCCACCTGCATGCAGTACGACCTGCCGGTGAAGATCGTCAACCTGAACAACGGTGTGCTGGGCATGGTGCGCCAGTGGCAGGACATGTCCTACAACGGTCGTCACTCGCACTCCTACGTGGAGTCGCTGCCTGATTTCGTCAAGCTGGTCGAGGCCTATGGCCACGTGGGTATCCGCATCACCAGCCTGAAGGATCTCAAGCCGAAGCTGGAAGAGGCCTTCGCGATGAAAGACCGCCTGGTGTTCATCGATATCGCGGTCGACAGGACCGAGCACGTCTACCCGATGCAGATCAAGGACGGCTCGATGCGTGACATGTGGCTGAGCAAGACGGAGCGTACCTGATATGCGGCACATCATTTCCCTGCTGCTGGAAAACGAACCCGGTGCCTTGTCTCGCGTGGTCGGCCTGTTCTCCCAGCGCAACTACAACATCGAAAGCCTGACCGTGGCGCCGACCGAGGATCCAACCCTGTCGCGCCTGACCCTGACCACCGTTGGTCATGACGAAGTGATCGAGCAGATCACCAAGAACCTGAACAAGCTGGTGGAAGTGGTCAAGCTGGTCGATCTGTCGGAAAGTGCTCACATCGAGCGCGAACTGATGCTGGTCAAGGTCAAGGCCACCGGTGCCCAGCGCGCCGAGATCAAGCGCACCACGGACATCTTCCGTGGCCAGATCGTCGATGTCACCTCCAGCGTGTACACCGTGCAGCTCAGCGGTACCAGCGACAAACTGGACAGCTTCATCCAGGCCATCGGCACCGCGTCGATCCTGGAAACCGTGCGCAGCGGCGTCACCGGCATCGCCCGTGGCGACAAAGTGCTCAGCATCTGAATACTGCAAGACAAGAATCAGTGATGGCTCCGTGAGCCGAGATATAACAGGGGTATTTCATGAAAGTTTATTACGACAAAGACTGCGACCTTTCGATCATCCAGGGCAAGAAAGTCGCCATCATCGGTTACGGCTCCCAGGGCCACGCCCAGGCGTGCAACCTGAAGGACTCCGGTGTGGACGTTACCGTCGGTCTGCGTAAAGGTTCGGCCACCGTCGCCAAGGCAGAAGCCCATGGCCTGAAAGTCGCCGACGTCGCTACCGCCGTCGCCGCTGCCGACCTGGTCATGATCCTGACCCCGGACGAGTTCCAGGGCGCCCTGTACAAGAGCGAGATCGAGCCGAACATCAAGCAGGGTGCTACCCTGGCCTTCTCCCACGGCTTCTCGATCCACTACAACCAGGTCGTGCCGCGTGGCGACCTCGACGTCATCATGATCGCGCCGAAGGCCCCGGGCCACACCGTTCGCTCCGAGTTCGTCAAGGGCGGCGGTATCCCTGACCTGATCGCTGTCTACCAGGACGCTTCCGGCAACGCCAAGAACGTCGCGCTGTCCTACGCCGCTGGCGTCGGCGGTGGCCGTACCGGCATCATCGAAACCACCTTCAAGGACGAGACCGAGACCGACCTGTTCGGTGAGCAGGCCGTTCTGTGCGGCGGTACCGTCGAGCTGGTCAAGGCCGGTTTCGAAACCCTGGTCGAAGCGGGCTACGCGCCAGAAATGGCCTACTTCGAGTGCCTGCACGAGCTGAAGCTGATCGTCGACCTCATGTACGAAGGCGGCATCGCCAACATGAACTACTCGATCTCCAACAACGCCGAGTACGGTGAGTACGTCACGGGCCCAGAGGTCATCAACGAAGAATCCCGCAAGGCCATGCGCAACGCTCTGAAGCGCATCCAGGACGGCGAGTACGCGAAGATGTTCATCTCCGAGGGTGCTACCAACTACCCATCGATGACCGCCAAGCGTCGTAACAACGCCGCTCACGGCATCGAAGTCATCGGCGAGCAACTGCGCTCCATGATGCCTTGGATCTCGGCCAACAAGATCGTCGACAAGACCAAGAACTGATCCTGGTCCGGCGAGATGAAAAACGCGGCTTCGGCCGCGTTTTTTCGTTTACGCGCCCCGCTTCTGGTATAAAGCGACCAACGGCTTGCTGTCAGCACCTGTTTCGCAAGCCCATGTCGAACATTTTCCATCCTGCAAGGTATTTTTCATGAGCGAACGTCCCGAAGAGCCGAACAAGCCCTCCGACGCCGAAAGCCTGCTACCTGTCGATGAACACATCGAGGAAGGGCACGACGCCGAAGGACGCAAGGTCCGGCACCGCGGTATCTACCTGCTGCCCAACCTGTTCACCACCGCCAATCTGTTCGCCGGCTTCTATTCGATCGTCAGCTCCATCAGCGCCCATGGTTATCTCAGCGCGGGCGATCCGCGCGAGGCGAGCAAGTACTTTGCCTTCGCCGCGATCGCCATCTTCGTGGCCATGGTCCTCGACAGCCTGGACGGCCGCGTGGCGCGCATGACCAACACCCAGAGCGCGTTCGGCGCCGAGTACGACTCGCTGTCGGACATGGCCGCTTTCGGCGTGGCGCCCGCATTGCTGGCGTTCGTCTGGGCCCTGGGCGACATGGGCAAGGTCGGCTGGATGGTCGCCTTCATCTATGTGGCGGGGGCCGCGCTGCGCCTGGCGCGCTTCAACACCCAGGTCGGCACCGCCGACAAGCGCTACTTCATCGGCTTGGCCAGCCCGGCAGCCGCAGGCGTGGTCGCCGGTATCGTGTGGGCGTTCAGCGACTACGGTATCCAGGGCTCGAAGCTGTCGTTCCTGGTGGCCTTGCTGGTGGCTGCCGCCGGCATGCTGATGGTGAGCAACATCAAGTACAACAGCTTCAAGGAACTGGACCTCAAGGGCCGTGTGCCGTTCGTGGCGATCCTGGCCGTGGTGCTGGTGTTCGCCGTGGTATTCAGCGACCCGCCACGTATCCTGCTGCTGATCTTCCTCGGCTATGCGATCTCCGGCCCCGTGCAGTACCTGCTGCGCCGTCGCAAAGCCTGACAACGATTTAATGATGCAATAACCTGCCGGCTCCATAGTCTTACTGGTACATCCGTCACCTGTGCTGTGGAGCCGTCATGCTGATCAAGCTTCCCAGATCGTCCGACTGCAAAGGGTCGGAGATCACCCCCGAAGGTCTTTATCTTTCCCGGCGCACCCTGCTCGGTGGATCCCTGGCCGGGTTGGCCCTTGGTACGTTGCCGGGCATCGCGCAGGCGGTCGAGGCGTCGCGCTATGCCGATGTCGCGCCAGGTGCCGCACCTGGCTGGTTCATCGACAAGCTCGGCGATACCCGCTGGCAGGCGGTGACGGTCAAGGACGAGGCGATCACGCCGTTCAAGGATGCCACCCACTACAACAACTTCTATGAGTTCGGGCCCGACAAGGGCGATCCGGCGGCCAATGCCGGCAGCCTGAAGACCGAGCCCTGGAGTCTGGTGGTCGATGGCGAGGTCGGCAAGCCCGGACGCTATGCGCTCGAAGACTTCGTCAAGCCTCACCAGCTCGAGGAGCGCATCTACCGGCTACGCTGTGTCGAGGCGTGGTCGATGGTCATTCCCTGGCTGGGCTTTCCGTTGGCGGCGGTGCTCGAGCAGGTCGAGCCGACGTCCAGGGCGCGCTATGTGCGCTTCGAGACCCTGCAGGACCCACAGAACATGCCCGGGCAGCGCTCAGGCTTCGCCCTGATCGACTGGCCCTACGTGGAAGGCTTGCGCCTGGACGAGGCGATGAACCCGCTGGCGATCATGGCGGTGGGCATGTATGGCCGGGAGTTGCCCAACCAGAACGGTGCGCCGCTGCGCCTGGTGGTGCCATGGAAGTACGGGTTCAAGAGCATCAAGTCGATCGTGCGCATCAGCCTGGTAGCGGATCAGCCGCGGACCACCTGGGAGAGCCTGGCGCCCGATGAGTACGGCTTCTATGCCAACGTCAACCCGACGGTCGATCATCCACGCTGGAGCCAGGCCCGGGAGCGGCGCTTGCCCAGTGGCCTGTTCAGCCCCAATGTGCGCGATACCTTGATGTTCAATGGCTATGCCGATGAAGTGGCGTCGCTGTATACCGGGCTCGACCTGCGGAAGCACTACTGATGCGCTACCCCTGGTTTCGCTTGGCGATCTTCCTGGTGGGGTGTTTCTTTCCCGCCTGGTGGCTGTACGAGGCGGCGATGGACCTGCTCGGCCCGGACCCGGGAAAGATCCTGGTGGATCGCCTGGGGCTGGGGGCGCTGATCTTTCTTTTGGTCACCCTTGCCATGACGCCCTTGCAGCGGTTGACGGGGTGGTCGGGCTGGATCGTCGTGCGCCGGCAGCTCGGCCTGTGGTGCTTTGCCTATATCGTGTTGCACATGACGGCCTACATGGTGTTCATCCTGGGGCTGGATTGGGGGCAGTTGGGCGTGGAGTTGCGCAAGCGCCCCTATATCATCGTCGGCGCCCTTGGTTTTCTCGGGCTGCTGGCGTTGGCCGTCACCTCCAACCGCTACAGCCAGCGGCGTCTGGGCGCCCGTTGGAAGACGTTGCACAAGCTCGTCTACGTGATCCTGGGGTTGGGATTGCTGCATTTCCTGTGGGTGGTGCGTTCCGACCTGAAGGAGTGGGTGCTGTATGCCGCTATCGGGAGTTTTTTGTTGGTGCTGCGGATTCCGGCGGTCTGGCGACGTGTGCCCCGCTTGTTCGGGCGGCGGGGTAGGGCGGCATAAGCACTGCCTGGATTGCGCTGAGCCCGGGGAGCCGGCTTGCCGGCGATGCGCTCGGGCACATTGTTGAAGTTTATTAAGGATTTATGAAAGTAACGGTTGACGGGGTTTTGAATCCCCTTATAATGCGCCCCACTTCCGACGTAGTCGAAACGAAAAACTCCTTGAGATTCAACGAGTTGAACGCTTCAGGTAGTATCGGAAGGGCTTCGGTCTCAAGGAGTTTTTCGTTTCGACTACGTCGGAAGTGGGGCGCATTATAAGGGGATTCGAAACCCCGTCAACCGTTATTTTCATAAATCTTTAAATAAAGAGCACGGCACAGACGAAACGGGGAGGCCTACTGGCCTCCCCGTTCTCTATATAGCCACCCACTCAGAGCACCCCAGCCTCTCGCAAGCGCTGCACCGCCCCGGCCTCCAACCCCAACACATCGCCCAACACCGCCTCGGTATGCTCGCCCAGCAGCGGTGGCGCCTGGCGATACTCCACCGGCGTCTCCGACAGCCGAATCGGGCTGGCCACCTGCGGCACGCTGCCGGCCAGCGGATGAGGGATATCCACCGCCAGACCACGGGCCAGCACCTGCGGATCCTGGAACATCTGCGCCAGGTCGTTGATCGGACCACAGGGCACGCCAGCCTTCTCCAGTTCACTGACCCACTCGGCCGTGGTCTTGAATACCGTAGCCTGGCGGATCAGCGGAATCAGCTCGGCACGATGGGCAACCCGCTGCTTGTTGGTGGCGAAGCGTGGATCGTCCGCCCACTGCGGCTGCCCGGCCACCTCGGCGAACTTGCGGAACTGGCCATCGTTACCCACGGTGAGGATGAAGTTGCCATCCGCCGTCGGGAAGTCCTGGTAGGGCACGATATTCGGGTGGGCATTGCCCAGGCGCCGGGGTGGCGTGCCAGTGGTGAGGTAGTTCATCGCCTGGTTGGCCAGGCAGGCCACCTGCACATCCAGCAGCGCCATGTCGATGTGCTGGCCGACGCCGGTCTGGTCGCGATAGGCGAGGGCAGCCAGGATCGCCACCGTCGAATATAGCCCCGTCAGAATATCGGTCAGCGCCACGCCTACCTTCATGGGCCCTGCACCTTCCTCACCCTCCGGGCGCCCGGTCAGGCTCATCAGCCCGCCCAGGCCCTGGATCATGAAGTCGTAGCCGGCGCGCTTGGCATAAGGCCCGGTCTGGCCGAACCCCGTGATCGAGCAATAGATCAGCTTCGGGTTGACCGCCTTCAGGCTCTGGTAGTCCAGCCCATAGGCGGCCAGCCCACCGACCTTGAAGTTCTCGATGACGATATCCGACTTCGCCGCCAGCTCGCGCACCAGGCGCTGGCCTTCCGGCTGGGTGAAGTCGATGGTCACCGAGCGCTTGTTGCGGTTGGCCGACAGGTAGTAGGCCGCCTCGCTGGTGTTCTCGCCCTGGGCATCCTTGAGGAAGGGCGGCCCCCAGGAACGGGTGTCGTCACCCGTGCCCGGGCGCTCGACCTTGATCACGTCGGCCCCGAGGTCGGCGAGGATCTGGCCGGCCCAAGGCCCGGCCAGCACGCGCGAAAGGTCCAGCACCCGCAGATGGGATAGCGCACCCATGGCCTGGCTCCTCTATTAATAGAACGCCTGGATACCGGTCTGGGCACGGCCAAGGATCAGCGCGTGGATGTCGTGGGTCCCTTCGTAGGTGTTGACCACCTCGAGGTTGACCAGGTGACGGGCCACGCCGAACTCGTCGGAAATGCCATTGCCGCCCAGCATGTCGCGGGCCAGGCGGGCGATCTCCAGCGCCTTGCCACAGGAATTGCGCTTCATGATCGAGGTGATCTCCACCGCGGCGGTGCCTTCGTCCTTCATCCGGCCCAGGCGCAGGCAGCCCTGCAGGCCCAGGGTGATCTCGGTCTGCATGTCGGCCAGCTTCTTCTGGATCAGCTGGTTGGCCGCCAGCGGGCGACCGAATTGCTTGCGGTCCAGGGTGTACTGGCGGGCGGTGTGCCAGCAGGCTTCCGCCGCGCCCAGCGCGCCCCAGGAGATGCCATAACGGGCCGAGTTGAGACAGGTGAAGGGGCCTTTCAGGCCGCGCACCTCGGGGAAGATGTTCTCTTCCGGCACGAACACGCTGTCCATGACGATCTCGCCGGTGATCGAAGCACGCAGGCCGACCTTGCCATGGATCGCCGGAGCGCTCAGGCCTTCCCAGCCTTTCTCGAGGATGAAACCGCGGATGTCGCCGGCATCGTCCTTGGCCCAGACCACGAAGACATCGGCGATCGGGCTGTTGGTGATCCACATCTTGCTGCCGCTCAGGCGGTAGCCGCCGTCGACCTTGCGCGCGCGGGTGATCATCGAACCCGGGTCGGAGCCATGGTTGGGCTCGGTCAGGCCGAAGCAGCCGATCCACTCGCCGGTGGCCAGCTTGGGCAGGTACTTCTGTTTCTGCGCCTCGCTGCCGAATTCGTTGATCGGCACCATCACCAACGACGACTGCACGCTCATCATCGACCGGTAGCCGGAGTCGATACGCTCCACCTCACGGGCGATCAGGCCGTAGCACACGTAGTTCAGGCCGCTGCCGCCATATTCCGCCGGAATGGTCGCGCCAAGCAGGCCGACTTCGCCCATCTCGCGGAAGATCGCCGGATCGGTCTGCTCGTGGCGGAAGGCTTCCATCACGCGCGGCGCCAGCTTGTCCTGGGCGAACTGATAAGCGCTGTCACGCACCATGCGCTCTTCTTCAGTGAGCTGCTGGTCGAGCAGCAGCGGGTCGATCCAGTTGAAGCTTGCTTTACCGGCCATGAGCGAATTCCTCGAAATATGGGAACAGGTTTCTCGTGCCTTGATCCTAGGCCTGATCGGCTGTCGGGACAAACGAGGATTGCGCACCGATTAGTGATATTTTCTCACTTGGAAAATCTGCAAATCGCCTTATTCGACGCTCGACAAGTGAGGTTGACGTACATGCGCCGCAAGATCCCCAGCACTACCGCCCTGGTCTGCTTCGAAGCGGCAGCCCGCCACGAGAGCTTTACCAAGGCCGCCCAAGAGCTGGCCCTGACCCAGGGCGCCGTCTGTCGGCAGATCGGTGGGCTGGAAAGCTTCCTCAATGTCGAGTTGTTCCGCCGCTCGCGCCGGGGCGTGAAACTGACCGAAGCCGGCCTGTCCTATAGCCGCCAGGTCGCCGCCCAACTGGACGCCGTGGAGCGCGACACCTTGTCGGTGATGCGCCAGCAGGGCGCCAACGTGATCGAACTGGCCGTGGTACCGACCTTCGGTACCCAATGGTTGCTGCCACGCCTGAAGGACTTCCAGCAGCGCCATCCCGAGGTCACCGTCAACCTCACCAACCGCACGCGCCCGTTCCTGTTCGCCGACACCGCGTTCGATGCCGCCATCTATTTCGGTGACGCCGACTGGTCCGGCACCCAGTCCCACCGGCTGATGGGCGAAAACCCGCTGCCGGTGTGCAGCCCGGCGCTGCTGGGCGGACAGGGCACTCTCGAAGCCCAGCGCATCGCCGAGTTGCCACTGCTGCAGCAGACCACCCGCCCCTATGCCTGGCGACAATGGTTCGACAGCCTGGGTATGAGCGTGGACCGAGACATGACAGGCCCGCGCTATGAACTATTCTCCATGCTGGCCCAGGCCGCCATGCATGAGATGGGGATCGCGCTGATCCCGCCGTTCCTGATCCAGCGCGAACTGGAAGAGGGCAGGCTGGTGATCGCCAACCGCCATGCGCTGTCCAGTGCCAAGGCCTACTACCTGATGATTCCCGATCGCAAGGTAGAGTCCGCGTCGCTGCGAGCCTTCCGCGACTGGCTGGTGGAGCAGGCCCAGCGCTATACCGCGACACACCGAAGCGAAACCTCTGCCTGAGCGTTGTAGTCAATTATTTTAAACACCTACAGATATACGTATCTGTCGCAAATACGAAAACTGTTCAGGTCACTATCAAAACCCTCTGCGCGCTAACAACCATGCGGCCTCCAGGGATTTTTTGCGACACTCACGAGTGCATTAGCGAAATCCCTGCAAAATTTTTCAAATTTTCCATTAATCTCCCAATAGCCCGTCCTTGATGGGCTGAAGCCGAATCGTTGCGACATACGGTCACAGGGTGACTTGTAGTTTTAAGATCGTTTCGTTTCAGAACCGGTTGAAGCTCCTCAGGTTCATCTGCAAAATGCTCCGCCCGCCCCGGATCAGGCGGGCCGCGTTCAACGGTCGGGCCAGTGCAACGTTGCGGGCTCGTCCGCGATTGCCGGTATCCACAACGATAAAAAGGTCACCGCAGGAGACAAAGTCGTGCACATTGGTGTTCCTCTCGAGACGCAGACGGGCGAGACGCGGGTCGCCGCCACCCCGGAAACCATCAAGAAGCTGGTTGGCCAGGGTCATCAGGTCACCGTCCAACGGGGGGCAGGGCTTCAGGCCAGCATTCCGGACAGTGCCTACGAGGCCGCAGGCGCCTCCCTGGGCAGCGCCGCCGATGCCTTCGGCGCGCAACTGGTGCTCAAGGTGGTCGCACCCAACGACCAGGAACTTGCCCAGATCAACAGCGGCAGCCTGCTGGTGGGCATGCTCAATCCGTTCAACGGCGAACTGATCGCCAAGATGGCCGAGCACGGCATCACCGCCTTCGCCCTCGAGGCCGCGCCACGCACCTCGCGAGCCCAGAGCCTCGACGTGCTGTCGTCCCAGGCCAACATCGCCGGCTACAAGGCGGTGCTGCTGGCCGCCCATCACTACCCGCGCTTCATGCCCATGCTGATGACCGCCGCCGGCACCGTGAAGGCTGCGCGCGTACTGGTGCTCGGCGCCGGTGTCGCGGGGCTGCAGGCGATCGCCACGGCCAAGCGCCTGGGCGCGGTGATCGAGGCATCGGACGTGCGCCCGGCGGTGAAGGAACAGATCGAATCCCTCGGCGCCAAGTTCATCGACGTGCCCTACGAGACCGACGAGGAGCGCGAATGCGCCGAAGGCGTCGGCGGTTACGCCCGCCCGATGCCCGCCAGCTGGATGCAACGCCAGGCCCAGGCAGTGCACGAGCGTGCCAAGCAAGCCGACATCGTCATCACCACGGCGTTGATCCCCGGGCGCAAGGCTCCGACCCTGCTCAGCGCCGAAACCGTGGCGCAGATGAAACCCGGCGCCGTGGTCATCGACCTGGCCGCCGCCCAAGGGGGCAACTGCCCGCTGACCGTGCCTGACCAAGTGGTAACCGAGCAGGGCGTGATCATCGTCGGCCCGACCAACCTGCCGGCCCAGGTACCCGCCGACGCCTCGGCGCTGTACGCACGCAACCTGCTGGACTTCATGAAGCTGCTGTTCGACAAGGACGGCGCGCTGGTGATCAACCTCGAAGACGACATCGTCGCCGCGTGCCTGATGTGCCGCGACGGCCAGGTCGTGCGCAAGAACGCCTAAGGAGCACGACAATGGAAGACATGCTGATCTCCCACGGGATCTACAACCTGATCATCTTCGTGCTGGCCATCTATGTCGGCTACCACGTGGTCTGGAACGTCACCCCGGCGTTGCACACCCCGCTGATGGCGGTCACCAACGCCATCTCGGCGATCGTCATCGTCGGCGCCATGCTGGCTGCCGCGCTGACGGTCACCCCGGCCGGCAAGCTGATGGGCACCTTGGCCGTGGCGCTGGCGGCGGTCAACGTGTTCGGTGGCTTCCTGGTCACCCGGCGCATGCTGGAAATGTTCAAGAAGAAAACCAAGAACGAGGCGCAGAAGTAAGTATGAGCATGAATCTGGTAACGCTTCTCTACCTCGTCGCCTCGGTCTGCTTCATCCAGGCGCTCAAGGGCCTGTCGCACCCGACCAGTTCGCGCCGGGGCAACGTGTTCGGCATGATCGGCATGGCCATCGCCATCCTCACCACGGTCGGCCTCATCTACAAGCTGGGCGCCGAGCTCGCGACGGCCGGCATCGGCTACGTGATCGTCGGCCTGCTGGTTGGCGGCACCGCCGGCTCGATCATGGCCAAGCGCGTGGAAATGACCAAGATGCCCGAGCTGGTCGCCTTCATGCACAGCATGATCGGCCTGGCGGCAGTGTTCATCGCCATCGCCGCGGTGCTCGAGCCGCAATCGCTGGGCATCGTCGCCAGCATGAGCGACCCGATCCCCACCGGTAACCGCCTGGAGCTGTTCCTCGGTGCGGCAATCGGCGCCATCACCTTCTCCGGCTCGGTGATCGCCTTCGGCAAGCTGTCGGGCAAGTACAAGTTCCGCCTGTTCCAGGGCGCACCAGTACAGTTCGCCGGCCAGCACAAGCTGAACCTGATCCTGGGCCTGACCACCATCGCCCTGGGCCTGCTGTTCACCTTCACCGGCCACTACAGTGCCTTCACCCTGATGCTGGTCCTGGCCTTCATCATGGGCGTGCTGATCATTATTCCGATCGGTGGCGCCGACATGCCGGTGGTAGTGTCGATGCTCAACAGCTATTCGGGCTGGGCGGCGGCCGGTATCGGCTTCTCGCTGAACAACTCGATGCTGATCATCGCCGGCTCCCTGGTCGGCTCCAGCGGTGCGATCCTCTCGTACATCATGTGCAAGGCGATGAACCGCTCGTTCTTCAACGTCATCCTCGGTGGCTTCGGCACCGACGTCGACACGAGCGCAAGCGCAGGCTCGCAGGAACAGCGCCCGGTGAAATCCGGCTCGGCCGACGATGCCACCTTCCTGCTCAGCAATGCCGACAGCGTGATCATCGTCCCCGGCTACGGCCTGGCGGTGGCCCGCGCCCAGCATGCGCTCAAGGAGCTGACCGAGAAGCTGGTCCACAACGGCGTGAACGTGAAGTACGCGATCCACCCGGTGGCAGGGCGCATGCCCGGGCACATGAACGTGCTGCTGGCCGAGGCCGAAGTGCCGTACGACCAGGTGTTCGAAATGGAAGACATCAACGCCGAGTTCGGCCAGGCCGACGTGGTCCTGGTGCTGGGCGCCAACGACGTGGTCAACCCGGCGGCGAAGAACGATCCCAAGTCGCCGATCGCCGGCATGCCGATCCTCGAGGCGTTCAAGGCCAAGACCATCATCGTCAACAAGCGCTCCATGGCCAGCGGCTATGCGGGCCTGGACAACGAACTGTTCTACCTGGACAAGACCATGATGGTGTTCGGGGATGCCAAGAAGGTCCTCGAGGACATGGTCAAGGCTGTGGAATAAAAGAAGAAGGGCGGGGCGAGGGTTGCTTTGCAGCCTTCACCCACATGCCCATGCCCTCCGGCGAACACATTCCCAGGATTCGCCACCGTTTATTGTTCCAGATCAACGGCTCTATTTCCGGCCTTCGCATTCGACCATGGTCGCGGGACGGCACCGGTCGAAATCTCTAGACTGCGCTCCAGTAGCTTCAGTAGCCCGAGATAACAATCCATGTACCGTGATCGTATCCGCTTGTCCTCCCTGCACAGCAAGGTAATGAGTGCGGCTGACGCCGCTGGCCTGATCCAGGACGGCATGACCGTCGGCATGAGCGGCTTCACCCGCGCCGGCGAAGCCAAGGCCGTGCCCCACGCATTGGCCGAGCGCGCCAAGCAGTCGCCCCTGAAGATCAGCCTGATGACTGGCGCCAGCCTGGGCAACGACCTGGACAAGCAGTTGACCGAGGCTGGTGTCCTGGCCCGCCGCATGCCGTTCCAGGTGGACAGCACCCTGCGCAAGGCCATCAACGACGGCCAGGTGATGTTCATCGACCAGCACCTGTCGGAAACCGTCGAGCAGCTGCGCAACCAGCAACTGAAGCTGCCGGACATCGCGGTCATCGAAGCGGTGGCCATCACCGAGCAAGGCCACATCGTACCGACCACTTCGGTGGGCAACTCGGCCAGCTTCGCGATCTTCGCCAAGCAGGTGATCGTCGAGATCAACCTCTCGCACAACGCCAACCTCGAAGGCCTGCACGACATCTATATCCCCACCTACCGCCCGACCCGCACCCCGATCCCGCTGGTCAAGGTCGACGACCGCATCGGCAGCACCGCGATCCCGATCGACCCGGCGAAGATCGTCGCCATCGTCATCAGCGACCAGCCGGACTCGCCGTCCACCGTGCTGCCGCCGGACCACGAGACCCAGGCCATCGCCGATCACCTGATCGACTTCTTCAAGCGCGAAGTGGCCGCCGGCCGCATGACCAACCAGCTCGGCCCGCTGCAGGCTGGCATCGGCAGCATCGCCAACGCGGTGATGTGCGGCCTGATCGAGTCGCCGTTCGAAGACCTGACCATGTACTCCGAAGTGCTGCAGGACTCGACCTTCGACCTGATCGACGCCGGCAAGCTGCGCTTCGCCTCGGGCAGCTCGATCACCCTGTCGACCCGCCGCAACGCTGACGTGTTCGGCAACCTGGAGCGCTACAAGGACAAGCTGGTGCTGCGCCCGCAGGAGATCTCCAACCACCCCGAAGTGGTGCGTCGCCTGGGCATCATCGGTATCAACACTGCGCTCGAGTTCGACATCTATGGCAACGTCAACTCGACCCACGTCTGCGGCACCAAGATGATGAACGGCATCGGCGGCTCCGGCGACTTCGCCCGCAACGCTCACCTGGCCGTCTTCGTCACCAAGTCGATCGCCAAGGGCGGCGCGATTTCCAGCGTGGTGCCGATGGTCAGCCATGTCGACCATACCGAGCACGACGTCGACATCCTGGTCACCGAGCAAGGCCTGGCCGATCTGCGGGGCCTGGCACCACGCGAACGTGCCCGGGCGATCATCGACAACTGCGTGCACCCGGACTACCGCGCCGCATTGAACGACTACTTCGAGCGCGCCTGCCAGCGTGGTGGCCATACCCCGCATATCCTGCGCGAGGCCCTGAGCTGGCACGAGAACCTGGAAGAAAGCGGGCGCATGCTCGCCAGCTGAGCCAGTACCAGCCCCTCTGAAAACCAGTGTGAGCTAGAGGGCTGCTTTGCAGCCCATCGCCAGCAAGCCGGCTCCCATAGGTTCACCACTGCCCTCAGCCCTGGTGGAGTACCTGTGGAAGCCGGCTTGCCGGCGATGGGGCCGGTACAGACAAAAGCACGACAGTTGCTGCCCATGACTCTGTGGAAGCAGGCCTGCACAGTTCGAACAGCACATCCTCAAAAAACTGTTCTACTGTACCTATAATTTAGCGACCTCCCGCCTGACAAAATCCTGAATCCACTCATAAACGCACCAAATAAGTGCAGACCAGTACAGTTACGCCAAATTCGAGTGCAACAGCAGGATTAAACAGTTAACTGGACCATCGCAATACTGTTGAACTGTATCTACTGTTCTGGACAGCAGAAGCGGATCATTGGCATCAGTTAAATCACTACCCAATGCCGCCACAAGCGGAAGGATGACACATCATGGAACGCACCCTGAGTTCCGGTCTGGTTTTCGAAAACAACGCTCAAAACGCCCACGCTTCGCTGCCTCTGCGCGCTCTGTCCACCCTGCTGCTGTGGCAGCGCCGCGTTTCCAGCCGCCGTCAGCTGGCTCGCCTGGACGCCCGCCTGCTGGCCGATGCCGGTATCAGCGAGTCGCAGCGCTACGAAGAGCTGAGCAAGCCGTTCTGGCGCTGAGCCTTGGTTCGCCGGGCTTGCCCGGCACCAAAGAATTCCAAGAACCCGCCACGGGAGACCGCGGCGGGTTTTTTGTCGCTTGCTTCAGGCCAAAAGGGGCTTCCTGTGGTGCCCGCGAAAAGATCACCGCGACAGGTACAGTTTTAATGAGATCTTAAAATTCCATAACAGTTATCACCCAACCTCACCATAAAACATCTGGAAACATCGCCGCGTGATACGCTTGGCTTACCAGCCTGGTAAATAGACACGTACCGCGACGAGCCGAACGAGCGTCCGATAACCAGAACCCCCTAGTGCAGGAGTCCATGACCATGTCCCGTAACCACCTGTTTGTTGGCGCCGCCCTGCTGTTGGCCCTGACCGGCACCGCCAACGCCTCCAGCTTCGTCGTCACCACTGACGCGGTCGTGCGCGGTGTCGCCGCCTCCACCGACGCCACCTCCGACCTGTCTTCGTCGCTGCGTGACGACAAGATCGTCCAGGCCGCCCGTGACGACGCCGCCAGCTTCGTCGGCAGCGAAGGCAGCATCCGGGGCGCGAAGCTGGAGAGCGCCTTCATCCATATCCGCCAGCAGATGCCGACCCTGCAGGCCAGCGACGCACAACTGGCCCAGGCCATCCTGGCGCTCTGAGCCTTCGCCGCAACGCCCGGATACGCTGGCCCTCGTCGGCGCATCCGGGGTAGCCTTCGCCGCCCGAGTCCATCGTTTACAGAAAGTCCATGCGTTATCTGTTGCCGTTGCTGTTCGCCCTCGCCGGCATGGGAAGCGCCCATGCCATGGATGTCACCACCCAGAGCCTGGTTGTCAGCGGCTACGTCACCAGCCAGGTGACCACCGCCCCGTTCGACCGCAAGCTGGTCATCCAGGCCCGCGACGACGCCGCGGCCTTCGTCGCCACCGACGGCCTGATCCGTGGCGCACGCCTGCAGGCAGCGCTGGATTCGCTGCGACGTGCCTACCCACATCACTCTGTCGGCGACCGTGAACTGGCCGAGGCCATTCTCGTCCAATGACTACACCTGACTCCCTGTATCTTTCGGAGATGCTCCATGCGTAAACCGCTGATCGCCGCCATCCTCGGCATGTTGTTGCTGGCCGACCTGGCCCAGGCACGAACCCTGGTGGCCACCAGCAACATCATCGTGCGCGCCTTCGGTCGCTCGATCGATTTCACCTCGGACACCACCACCTCCATCCGCGACGCCAAGGTCGTGCAGGAAGCCCGCGACGACGCGGCCAGCTTCGTCGCCAGCCACGGCGAAATCCGTGGTGCCCAGCTCGAGGCCGCGTTCAATGCCATTCGCCAGCGCGTCCCCGAAGCCCGCGACGCCAACGACCAGGTACTGGCCGAAGCCATCCTGGCGCTGTGAGACGCGTGCGTGCCTGGCTGCTCGGCTGCGCCCTGACGCTGCTCGGCACGCCCGCCCTGGCCGACCTACAGCTTGAGCTGCAGGCCCAAGGGCTCGACCCACGGCAACAGCATGCCACCCAGGCCTTGCTCGACGAGGCCTTGGGCAAGCTCCCGCCGCGCTTCAAGCAGCGACTGGACCGCCGCGTCCAGGTCAGTTGGAGCGAGCGCATGCCTGCCGACGCCTACGGCCAGGCCTCGCTGGTTTCCACCCTGGAGCTGAACCGCCGCCTGCTTCCCGGGCTGGTGGACGGCAGCGCGGCCCGCGAACAGACCGGGCGCCCCCATGGCACCGTGCGCCAGGAGTTGCTGGCCACCGTGCTGCACGAACTGACCCACCTCTACGACCGCGCCCGCCTCTGGCCCGCCGGCGAGCGCCAGCTGATCGCCCGCTGCACGCGCCAGCAGGGCAGCCTGGGCAAGGTCGGCCTGCCAGAGCAGTGCCGTGGTCAGGCCGAACGGCGCTTCACCCTCAGCGACGATCCGCGCCTGCTCGACCTGGCTGGCTGGCCGCAATACGTCGGCCGCCGTGGCGAGCGCGAGCTGCACAACGGCCAGCTGGTGCGCAGCCCCGACAGCTACGAACTGAGCAGCCCGAAGGAGTTCATCGCGGTCAACATGGAGTACTTTCTCCTCGACCCGAGCTACGCCTGCCGCCGCCCGGCGTTGAACCAGTACCTGCGCGAGCATTTCGCCTGGGCACCGCCACAAGCCAGTTGCGCCAAGGGCTTGCCATTCCTCAATGCCGGCAACGATTTCGCGCGCCAGCCGCTGGGCGAGATCGACCCCGAGCGGGTCTACGAGGTCGACTACCTGCTGGCCGAGGCCAACCAGAACTGGGTCAGCCGCTGGGGCCACAGCATGCTGCGCCTGGTGATCTGCGCCCCGGGCCGGCCGCGCGGCCCGGATTGCCGGCTGGACCTCGACCAACACCTGGTGCTGTCGTACCGGGCCTTCGTCAACGACCTGCAACTGTCCAGCTGGGACGGTCTCACCGGCGCCTATCCGTCGCGACTGTTCGTCCTGCCCCTGGGCCAGGTGATCGACGAGTACACCAAGACCGAGCTGCGCAGCCTGGCCTCGATCCCGCTCAAGCTCAACCGCCAGGAGGTGGAAGGGCTGGTGCGCCAGGCCGCCGAGATGCACTGGAGCTATGACGGCAACTATTACTTCCTGTCCAACAACTGTGCGGTGGAGTCGCTGAAGCTGCTGCGCAGCGGCACTGCCAACCCGCGCCTCAACGACCTGGACAGCATCATGCCCAACGGCCTGCTGGAGGTGCTCAAGGGCCGTGGGCTGGCCGACACCAGCGTGCTCGACGACCCGCGCGAGGCCCTGCGCCTGGGTTACCGCTTCGACTCCTACCGCGATCGCTACCAGGCCATGTTCGAGGTACTGAAGCAGCAGTTGCCGATCAAGCAGGTGAAGGTCGAGGACTGGCTCGCCCTGGACGCCAGCGAACGCGGCACCTGGTTCCAGCAGGCCAACCTGCGCACCAGCGCCGCCTTGCTCTTGCTCGAGCAAGCCAGCCTGCGCCGCCAGTTGCTGCTGGCCCAGGACGAGGTCAAGCAGCGTTACCTGAACGCCCAGGCGCTGAAGGATGGCAGCATCGCCAAGGCCAACGAGACCTTGCAGCAGATGTTGGCCAACAGCGGCTTCCTCAGCCGCCCGGCGGAGCTGCTGGGCAGCAGCGGCTATGGCCTGCCCCAGCCGGACGAGCGCAAGCACCTGGAGCAGGTCAGCAGCGAGCGCCAGGCGCAACTGCTGCGCCTGAGTACCGATCTGGACAAGGAAGTGCGGGCCTTGCTCGAGCCTGAGCGGGCCAGGGAGATCGCCGCAGTGGAGGCCAATGTGCAGCAGATCGGCGAGCACCTGCGTGCATTGCACAAGGCGGCCGGGGGGCTGCAACTGCCCTGATGGCTGGGCTGCGGAGCGTCACGGGCTGCAAAGCGGCCCCAGACTCGCAGCGCCATCCCATCAGCCGCCTAAAGACGCTCCTCGGTCTCCCCAGGCAAGTCCTCATCCAGGTGCAGCCAGGGCAACCGGCTGCTGGTCCAGATATGCC
Organism: Pseudomonas sp. HLMP; assembly: GCF_046365545.1. Taxonomy (NCBI): domain Bacteria; kingdom Pseudomonadati; phylum Pseudomonadota; class Gammaproteobacteria; order Pseudomonadales; family Pseudomonadaceae; genus Pseudomonas; species Pseudomonas sp. HLMP. Next base: position 827,760 of record NZ_JBDLLR010000001.1, read on the forward strand.
GATGGGCCCGCACCCGCTGCGGATGATCCAGCGTCGCCACCGTCACATCGATGCTGTCCGGGCTGTGCGAGGTCACCAGGGCCACGTGCGCCCCGCACTGGCCACAGAAGTAACGGCTGCAGCTGGCCGGCGCCATATAGCACCTGGGCGTGCCCGCCAGCCACTGGAAGCCGGTGCGAGGCAGGGTGAGCCAGGTGACCACCAACCCGCCGCTGACCCGCCGGCAGATCGAGCAATGGCAATGGGCGACATCCGTCAGGTCACCCTCCAGGCGATAGCGCAGGGCGCCGCAATGGCAGCCGCCTTCTTGTACCTCCGGCATCGATATGACCTCCCGTCGCCTTGTCCAAGGCGAAAGCTGGCTGAAAGCTTTCGCCAATAGGATAGCCCCACTACCGGCGACAGACCGGTCAGCCAGGGCACCCGGAACATTCCGCGCCCGGCCCAATCGACAAAAACAATGGTGATACTGATGTCTTCCTGCAACCGCCTCCTCGCCGTACCCCATCCGCTATTCCATGCGCAGCGCCTGACGCGCTGATCCGCCCGAATCGACCCGCCTTTCGACGCGCCACGCCTGGAGTACCGCCATGCTGACCTTCCTCGGCTTTGCCATGGTCATCACCTTCATGTACCTGATCATGACCAAGCGCCTGTCGGCCTTGATCGCCCTGATCCTGGTACCGATCCTGTTCGCCCTGTTCGGGGGCTTCTACAGCCATATCGGCCCGATGATGCTCGAGGGCATCAGCAAGCTTGCGCCCACCGGCGTGATGCTGATGTTCGCCATTCTCTATTTCGCCCTGATGATCGACTCCGGCCTGTTCGACCCGGCCGTGCGCAAGATCCTCAAGCTGGTCAAGGGCGACCCGCTGAAAGTCTCGGTCGGTACCGCGGCGCTGGCCCTGGTGGTCTCGCTCGACGGTGACGGCGCCACCACCTACATGATCTGCTGCGCGGCCATGCTGCCACTGTACAGCCGCCTGGGGATGAGCCCGCGGATCATGGCCGGCCTGATCATCCTGGCCGGCGGGGTGATGAACATGACCCCCTGGGGCGGCCCCACGGCCCGCGCGGCCAGCGCGCTGCACGTAGACCCGTCGGACATCTTCGTGCCGATGATCCCGGCCATGGTGTTCGGTGTCCTGGCGATCCTGGGCATCGCCTACATGTACGGCAAGCGTGAGCGGGCCCGCCTGGGCGAATTGCACCTGCCCACCGACGACATCGACCACAGCGAGATCAGCGTGTCGCAGTTCCCCGAGGCACGTCGGCCCAAGCTGATCTGGTTCAATGGCGCCCTGACCGCCGCCCTGATGGTCGCGCTGATCGCCGGCGCGCTGCCGTTGCCGGTGCTGTTCATGATCGCCTTCAGCATCGCCATGATCGTCAACTACCCGTGCCTGCAGCAGCAGAAGGACCGCATCGCCGCCCATGCCGGCAGCGTCCTGGCGGTCACCGGCCTGATCTTCGCCGCGGGCATCTTCACCGGCATCCTGTCTGGCACCGGCATGGTCGAAGCCATGTCCAAGAGCCTGCTGTCGGTGATTCCCGAGGCGCTCGGGCCGTACCTGGCCGTGATCACCGCGATCGTCAGCATGCCGTTCACCTTCTTCATGTCCAACGATGCGTTCTACTACGGCGTCCTGCCGGTCCTGTCGGAAGCGGCTAGCCACTACGGCATCAGCCCGGTGGAGATGGCCCGTGCATCGATCGTCGGGCAACCGGTACACCTGCTGAGCCCCCTGGTACCCTCCACCTACCTGCTGGTGGCCCTGGCCGGCATCGAGTTCGGCGACCACCAGCGCTTCACCCTCAAGTGGGCAGTGCTGGTGTGCCTGTGCATAATGCTCGCCGCACTGCTCATGGGGATTTTCCCGTTGTTCAGCAGTCTGTAAGACAAGCCCAAACCGCGATGCGCCCCGAGCCCGGGCGCATCGCCTCTATCGTTCGAAGGAATACACATGGAATGGCTGACCAGCCCGGAAATCTGGGTTGCCTTTTTCACCCTCACGGCACTTGAGATCGTCCTCGGTATCGACAACATCATCATGATCTCGATCCTGGTCAGCCGCATGCCCAAGCACATGCAGCCACGCACCCGGATCTTCGGCCTGGCCCTGGCCATGGTCACGCGCATCCTGCTGTTGCTGTCGATCACCTGGGTGATGCGCCTGACCGACGACCTGTTCGTCGTGCTCGAGCAGGGCATCTCCGGGCGCGACCTGATCCTGTTCTTCGGTGGCCTGTTCCTGCTGTGGAAGAGCTCCCAGGAGATCTACCACGGCCTGGAAGGCGAGGACGAGAGCCCGGAAGCGCCCAAGGGCGCCGGTGGCCAGTTCTTCTACACCATCATCCAGATCGCCATCATCGACATCGTATTCTCCCTGGACTCGGTGATCACCGCCGTGGGCATGGTCTCCCACGTGCCGGTGATGATCGCCGCGATCATCGTCGCGGTGCTGGTGATGATGCTCTGCGCCGGCACCATCAGCGACTTCATCGACAAGCACCCGTCGCTGAAGATGCTCGCCCTGTCGTTCCTGATCGTGGTCGGTACCGTGCTGATCGCCGAATCCTTCGACGTGCACGTGCCCAAGGGCTACGTCTACTTCGCCATGGCGTTCTCCCTGGCGGTGGAGGCGATCAACATCCGCATGCGCACGGCCATGGCGCGCAAAGAGGGCAAGGAGCACGAGCCGGTGAAACTGCGCAAGGACATCCCGGGTCAATAAGATCAGGACGCGCAAGAAAGAAGGCCCTCCGGGGCCTTCTTTCATTCATGCCCGCCACAGGGCTTGTAGCAGTGGGCTGGGTCCCGCGACGAAATGTTTCAAATATGTTTCAGCCATGCCAAGCTGGCGGCAAGTCCGCAAAACAACTAAAGCTTGAGTGAGCACGGGGCAAACCCGCCTCACGGCTTCACCCGTTGGCCCCACGCTGGGGCGAAGGCATTAGGGGGGCCTCGAAACATGCTGACCCTGCTCAACCTGCTCTCCGCCGTGGCCCTGCTGGTCTGGGGCACGCACATCGTGCGAACCGGCATCCTGCGGGTCTATGGCTCCAACCTGCGCCGGGTGCTCAGCCAGAACATGAGCAAGCGCCCGCTGGCCTTCATCGCCGGCATCCTGGTCACCGCGCTGGTGCAGAGCAGCAACGCCACGGCCATGCTGGTGACGTCGTTCGTCGGCCAGGGCCTGATGGCCATGACCCCGGCCCTGGCGATCATGCTCGGTGCCGATGTCGGGACGGCGCTGATGGCCCGGGTACTGACCTTCGACCTGTCATGGCTGTCGCCGTTGCTGGTCTTCCTCGGAGTGATCTTCTTTCTTTCGCGCAAGCAGACCCGCGCTGGCCAGCTCGGCCGCGTGGGCATCGGCCTGGGCCTGATCATCCTGGCCCTGGAGCTGATCGTCCAGGCGGCCACGCCGATCACCCATGCCCAGGGCGTGAAGGTCCTGTTCGCCTCCCTGACCGGCGACATCATGCTCGACGCCCTGGTCGGAGCCCTGTTCGCCCTGGTGTCCTATTCCAGCCTGGCCGCCGTGCTGCTCACCGCCACCCTGGCCGGTGCGGAAGTCATCAGCCTGCCGGTGGCCATCGGCCTGGTGGTCGGCGCCAACATCGGCAGCGGCCTGCTGGCCTTCCTCACCACCAGCATGCAGAACGCCGCGGGCCGACGGGTGGCACTGGGCAGCCTGCTGTACAAACTGATCGGCCTGGTGCTGGTGATCCCGGTGCTGCACCCGCTGGTGGATTGGATGGACTCGCTGAGGTTCAGCCCGCAGGAGCTGGTGATCGGCTTCCACTTGCTCTACAACACCCTGCGCTGCCTGATCATGCTGCCCACGGTCAAGCCCATGGGGCGCCTGTGCAACGCCTTGCTGCCGGAGCGCGAGAACGGCAACGGCCAGATCCGGCCACGCCACCTGGACGCCTCCGCCCTCGACACACCGAGCCTGGCCCTGGCCAACGCCGCGCGCGAGACCCTGCGCCTGGGGGACATCGTCGACAGCCTGCTCGAAGCCATGCTGGGTGCCCTGCGCGGCACCCAGACCGCCATGCCGCAGCAGGTACGCGCCTTGGTCGAGGATGCCGAAGCCCTGTACAGCGCCATCAAGCTGTACCTGGCGCAGATGTCGCGGGAGGATCTCAGCGAACAGGACAACCGGCGCTGGGCCGAGATCATCGAGCTGGCGATCAACCTCAAGCTCGCCAGCGACCTGATCGAGCGCATGCTGCGCAAGGTCCAGCAGCAAAAAACCTCCCAGCGCCGCGAGTTCTCCCAGGTCGGCCTGGAGGAACTGACTGGCCTGCAGGAGCAGTTGCTGGCCAACCTGCGCCTGGGTCTGTCGGTGTTCCTCAGCGCCGATCCGCAGAGCGCCCGCCTGCTACTACGCGAGAAACGCCGCTTCCGCGCCCAGGAGCGACGCCTGGCCCACGCCCATGTCAGCCGTTTGCAACGCAAAGTGGTGCAAAGTATCGAGACCAGTTCGCTACACTTGGAGCTGATCGCCGACATGAAGCGGTTGAACTCTTTGTTCTGCAGCAGTGCCTATGTGGTACTGGGCGGCGCGGACACGGGCGGGCTTCTGCTCGACAGCGTGCCGGACGAAGCCCGCCTGTCCTGATCCCGCGTACCTGGAGACCCGAGCTCGCCCATGCGTTGCCTGATGTTCGTTTGCCTGCTGTTGTGCAGCCTGCCCACGTTCGCCCTCGATCGCTCCCGGGTCGAAGGGTATCTATTGCCCAACGGCCTGCAGGTGATCCTCAAGTCGGGCTACGAGCGCGACCATGTGGCGATCCGCCTGGTGGTGGGGGTTGGCCTGGACGATTTCGACTGCGACCAGCGGGAGCTGCCACATCTGCTCGAACACCTGCTGTTCAGCGGCATCGACGCCAGCGGCGAGGGCGGCCTGGAAGAGCGCATGCAGGCACTGGGCGGGGAGTGGAACGCCTACACCAGCAGCGCCGACACCACCTTCGTCGTCGAGGCGCCGGCGCGCAACCAGCGCAAGGTCCTCGACCTGCTGCTGGCGGCGATCCGCGACACACGTATCGATGGCAAGGCCCTGGCCACGGCGAAGAAGATCATCGAACGCGAGGACGGCGGCCACTACGGCCACCTGCAGCGCTGGCTCGACCGCCAGGACATTGGCCACCGCGCCAGCGACCAACTGGCCGTGGAACTGGGCCTGAAGTGCCCGGAGCGCTCCAACCTCGACGACATGACCCTGGAGCAGGTCCAGGCACTGCGCGAGCACTGGTATGCCGCCAACAACATGACCCTGATCGTCGTCGGCGGCCTCGACCGCCTGCTGCCGGCCTACCTGGAGCGCACCTATGGCGAGCTGCCGGCCGTGGAGCCAGGCGAGCGGCGCAGCCTGGAAAGCATCAGCCGCCAGGCCGAACAGCGCCGCGACCTGACCCGCGGCTGGCTGGGCGACAGCGTCAAGCTGCACTGGCTGTTCATCGAGCCGGTGCTGGACAACGCCCACGACCAGACCCTCGACCTGCTCTCGCGCTACCTGGACTGGGCCCTGTACGACCAGTTGCGCCTGCGCCATGGCCTGTCCTATGGGCCCTCGGTGCAACGCGAAAGCTTTGGCGACCAGGGCATGCTCAGCCTCAATGCCGACCTCGAGCGGCAGGACATCGACGAAGCGGTCAAGGTCATGCAGCAGTTGTTCGACCACCTGCGCAAGAACGGCCTGGACCCGGACACCTTCGCGCGCCTCAAGGAAGCAGCCATCGCCCGCGAAAGCTGGACCACCCAGGGTAACAGCGCCCTGGCCGACTACTACTGGGGCGCGTTGAACGACTACACCGACGGGCGCTTCGCCGACCCGGTCCGCAAGCTGCGCCAGGTCAGCCTCAAGCAGGCCGACGAAGCCCTGCGCACGCTGCTCGACGACCCAGGCTACCTGCGTATCGAAAAACCGCTGCTCGGCTACGACGAACTCTACGGCTTGCTGGCACTGCTGCTGGGCCTGGTCCTGGCCGCCGGGCTGCTGCGCCGTCGCCGCCACCCGACGCCACGCTCCAGCGGCGCTACACGCCAGCCCTGATTCAGCGGTATCCTGTAGCCATCATCCGGCCCTTTCACGGCGGTTCGGCGCCCCGACGTGCCCGCTCCCACAGGATTCGTGCCAGGCTTTGCGCAAGCCTGTGGGAGCAGGCTCGTCCTGCGACCGAGCCAGAACCGGCACCTAAATCTCTCTGTCTATCAGCCCCATGCCTCCGATACCCAATTTCATCCTGCGCGTGATCGAACTGCTCAAGCGCTACCCCGGCATCATCGCGCTCTGCGGCTTTCTCTCTGGCATCGGCAGCTTCATCCTGGTCGACCGCCAGGCCGGCCTGGCCAGCTGGATCGCCATCGTCATGCTGGTCAGCTGGGTCTGGCTGATGCTGGAAAACACCCTCACGGGCCTGTTCGCCCGAGCCTTCAAGCGCGAGATCCCGCAACCGCTGCTGCGCTACGCGACGCAGATGATCCACCAGGAAAGCCTGTTCTTCGTCCTGCCGTTCTTCTTCATCACCACCACCTGGAACAGCGGGCAACTGGTCTTCACCGGCCTGCTCGGCGCTGCGGGGCTGATCTCGATCATCGACCCGCTGTACTACAAGTGGCTGGCGCCCCGGCGCTGGCTGTTCCTCGCCCTGCACACCCTGACCCTGTTCGCCGCGCTGCTCACGGCGCTGCCGATCATCCTGCACCTGACCACGGCGCAGAGCTTCAAGCTGGCCCTGGTCGCCGCCATGGCGCTGTCCTTCCCCAGCCTGGCCAGCAGCTTCCCGATCAACACCTGGCGCCGCGGCGTGGCTCTGGTGCTGGTGACCCTGGCAGTCGGCGGCGGTGGCTGGTTGCTGCGTTCCTGGGTGCCGCCGGCCACCTTGTGGATGACCGAGGTGGCCGTCAGCACCGAAGTGCAGAACCGCCAGCCGGGCGACTCTCTGGAGGAAGTCGCTGCCAGCCGCATCCGCAGCGGCGGCCTGTATGCCTATACCGCGATCAATGCCCCGCGCGGCCTCAACGAACGCATCTACCACGTGTGGCAGCTCGATGGTAAAGAGGTGGATCGCATCGCCCTGGATATCCACGGCGGACGCAAGGAAGGCTACCGGGCCTGGACGCACAAGCAGAACTTCCCGCCCAACCCGGTGGGCAAGTGGCAGGTGAGGGTGCTGACCGAGGATGGGCAGGTGATTGGCGTGTTGCGCTTCAGGGTGGTGGACGATGCACCTGCACAGTAGCCCGAGGGCACCGCTGAACCTGTCTGGGAGCCGGCTTGCCGGCGATAGGCTGCGAAGCAGCCCCAAATGCCGCCATTACGCTATGATCTGACTCGATGCCTCGCGCCCGGTCAAATGCATGGAGCCTATGACAACCCCCAGCGCCACCCTGGACACCAGTAGCCAACCGGCCTGCTTGCGTATCGCCGGCGACTGGACCCTGGCCCACTACGCCAGCCTCAAGCGCGAGAGTGAGCGCCTGCGCCCGCAATACGGCGACGACACGGTCGCCGACCTCAGCCAGCTGGGCCGCCTGGACACCGCCGGCGCCTCGCTGCTGGCCGAACTGCTCGGTGCCGAACGCCTGTCGCGCTGCACCGGCGACCTTCCCGACGCCAGCCGCGCCCTGCTCAAGAACGTCTACTGTTCGGTGCAGGACTACTGCATCCCGGTCAAGGCGCCGGAACGCCCAGTGCTGCTGCAACTGCTCGAGCGCATCGGCCGGGCCGTCGATACCCTCTGGCAGGACACCCGGCAACTGCTCGGCTTCATCGGCCTGATCCTCGAGACACTGCTGCGACGCGCCTTGCAGCCGCATCGCTGGCGGGTCACGCCGGTGGTTGCGCACATCGAGCAGACAGGCCTCGATGCCGCGCCGATCGTGGCCTTGCTCACTTTCTTGGTGGGCGCGGTGGTGGCCTTCCTCGGCGCCACGGTACTGGCCGACTTCGGCGCGAGCATCTTCACCGTCGACCTGGTGGCCTTCTCCTTCCTGCGCGAATTCGGCGTGCTGCTGACCGCCATCCTCATGGCCGGCCGCACCGCCAGCGCCTTCACCGCGCAGATCGGCTCGATGAAGGCCAACGAAGAGGTCGACGCCATCCGCACCCTGGGCCTGAACCCCATCGAGCTGCTGGTGGTGCCGCGGGTCCTGGCCCTGCTGATCGCCCTGCCGCTGCTGACCTTCGTCGCGATGCTCTGCGGGATCATCGGCGGCGCGGTGGTCTGCGCCCTGTCGCTGGATATCTCACCAGCCATGTTCCTCTCGCTGTTGCAGAGCGACATCGGCGTGCAGCACTTCCTGGTAGGCCTGGCCAAGGCACCGTTCTTCGCCTTCCTGATCGCCGCCATCGGCTGCCTGGAAGGCTTCAAGGTCAGCGGCAGCGCCGAATCGGTGGGCGCGCATACCACCTCCAGCGTGGTCCAGTCGATCTTCGTGGTCATCGTGCTGGATGCGGTGGCCGCGCTGTTCTTCATGGAGATGGGCTGGTGAACGGCACGCGCGAGAAAGTGATCGAGGCGCGGGGCATCTGCAACCGCTTTGGCAGCCAGGTTGTCCATGAAAACCTCGACCTGGACCTGTATCGCGGCGAGATCCTCGCCGTGGTCGGCGGCTCGGGCAGCGGCAAGTCGGTGCTGCTGCGCAGCATCGTCGGCCTGCGGCGGCCCAACGAAGGGCAGGTCAAGGTGTTCGGCCAGGACCTGGCCCAGGCCAGCGATACCCAGCGCTCGCGGGTGGAGCGGCGCTTCGGCGTGCTGTTCCAGAAGGGCGCGCTGTTCTCTTCGCTGACCGTGACCGAGAACGTCGCCCTGCCACTGATCGAGCATGCCGGGCTGTCCCGCCCGGACGCCGAACACCTGGCGGGGGTCAAGCTGGCCCTGGCCGGCCTGCCGATTTCCGCTGCCGACAAGTACCCATCGTCGCTGTCCGGCGGCATGGTCAAGCGCGCCGCCCTGGCCCGGGCCCTGGCCCTGGACCCGGACATCCTGTTCCTCGACGAGCCCACCGCTGGCCTCGACCCGATCGGCGCCGCAGCCTTCGACCAGTTGATCCTGACCCTGCGCGACGCCCTGGGCCTTTCGGTATTCCTCATCACCCACGACCTGGACACGCTCTACACCATCACCGACCGGGTCGCGGTACTGTCGCAGAAAAAGGTGCTGGTGGCCGCCCCCCTGGCACAGGTCGAGCAGACCGACGACCCCTGGATCCACGAATACTTTCACGGCCCGCGCGGGCGGGCGGCCGAAGACGCCGCCCGCCGTGCGGAGCAGGAGCGCTGAAGATGGAAACCCGAGCTCATCACGTCCTGATCGGCCTGATCACCGTCCTGGTGGTGGCCGGCGCCATGCTGTTCGGCCTGTGGCTGGCCAAGTCCAGCGTCGACGACACCTTCAAGGACTACGAAGTGGTGTTCAACGAAGCGGTCTCGGGCCTGTCACGCGGCAGCACGGTGCAGTACAACGGCATCAAGGTCGGTGATGTCACCACCTTGCGCCTCGACCCGCAGGACCCACGCCGGGTACTGGCGCGCATCCGCCTGAACGCCGATACACCGGTCAAGCAGGACACCCAAGCCAAGCTGACCCTGGCCGGCGTCACCGGCAACGCCTTCATCCAGCTCAGTGGTGGCACGCCGCAAAGCCCGGAACTCAAGGGCAAGGGAGGCCAGTTGCCGGTGATCGTCGCCTCGCCATCGCCCATTTCGCGGCTGCTCAACGACAGCAGCGACCTGGTGACCAACATCAACCTGCTGCTGCACAACGCCAATCAGATGTTCTCCGAAACCAATATCGACCGCCTGGGCAACACCCTGGCGAACCTCGAGCAAACCACCAGCGCCTTCGCCAACCACAAGGGCGGCATCGCCCAGGCCATCGAGCAACTGGCCGAGGTCGGCAAGCAGGCCAGCGCCACCCTGGCCGAGACCCAAACGCTGATGCACGACGCCAACGCCTTGCTGGGCAGCGAAGGCAAGCAGGCGATCGGCAGCGCCGAGCAGGCCATGCAGTCCCTGGCCGAAAGCACCGCGACCATCAACGCCCTGCTCAAGGACAACCGCCAAGCCCTCGACGACGGCGCCCAGGGCCTGAACCAGCTGGCCCCGGCGATCCGCGAGCTGCGCGAAACCCTCAACGCCCTGAAGGGTATCTCCCGGCGCCTGGAGGCAGACCCAGGCGGCTACCTGCTGGGCCGCGACAACAACAAGGAGTTCCAGCCATGAAACGGTCGCTGCGCCTGCTCGCCCTGACAGCCTCCCTGGGCCTGGCCACGGCCTGTTCGATCCTGCCGCAAAGCGAGCCGGTGGACATCTATCGCTTGCCGGTGAGCCAGGCCAACGGCAACCAGGCGCCGCTGGACTGGTCGCTGCGCCTGAACAAGCCACTGGCCAGCGAAGCCCTGGCCGGGCCGCGCATCGCCGTGATTCCCCAGGGTGACGTCATCAGCAGCTACAAGGGTGCGCGCTGGAGCGACCCGGTGCCGCTGTTGCTGCGCAACCGCCTGCTCGACGGTTTCCAGCGCGACGGCCGGGTACAGCGCCTGAGCGCGGACGACAGCAACCTGCAGGCCGACTTCGAGCTGGTCGGCGAGTTGCAGGCGTTCCAAAGCGAGTACCGGGCCGGGGGCGTAGAGGTGCTGATCCGCTATGACGCACGGCTGGTCCAGGGCCGCAGCCAGCGTATCCTGGCCAGCCGCCGCTTCGAGGTGCGCCAGCCGCTGGGCGACAGCCAGGTGCCGGCGGTGGTCGCCGGCTTCGGCAGTGCCAGCGACCAGTTGGTGGGACAAGTGGTGGCCTGGACCATCGCCCAGGCCGGCCAGGCTCAGGCGAAGAACCAGTAGCAGACGAAGATCGCCGCGATCACCCCGGATAGCTCGGCGAGCAGGGCACAACCCACGGTGTGGCGCACACGCTGGATGCCCACCGCGCCAAAGTACACCGCCAACACGTAGAAGGTGGTTTCGGTGCTACCCTGGATGGTCGCCGCCACCAACGCGGGGAAACTGTCGACGCCGTGGGTCTGCATGGTCTCGATCAGCATGGCCCGCGCCGCGCTGCCGGAGAACGGCTTGACCAGCGCGGTCGGCAGGCCCTCGACGAAACGGGTATCCATGCCCATCCATTCCACCGCATGGCGGATGCCGTCCAGCGCCAGCTCCAGGGCCCCGGAGGCGCGCAGCACGCCGACCGCGCAGAGCATGGCCACCAGGTACGGCAAAAGGCTCTTGGCCACGTCGAAACCTTCCTTGGCGCCTTCGATGAAGGCTTCATAGACCTTGACCCGTTTCAGCGCACCGATCACCAGGAACAGGATGATCACGCCAAACAGCGTCAGGTTGCCGAGGATCGACGAGAGGCTGGCCAAGGCCGCCGCCGACAGGGTGCCGAGGAGAGCCATGAAGCCGCCCAGCAGCAGGGCGCCGGGGATCAGGTAGGCGAGTACCACCGGGTCCCACAGGCGCAGGCGCTGCATCACCGCCACCGACAGCAGGCCGACCAGGGTCGAGCAGCTGGTGGCCAGGAGGATCGGCAGGAACACCAGGGTCGGGTCGGTCGCGCCCTGCTGGGCGCGGTACATGAAGATGGTCACCGGCAGCAGGGTGAGCGACGATGCGTTGAGCACCAGGAACAGGATCTGCGCGTTGCTCGCCGTGCTGCTGCTCGGATTGAGCTCCTGCAGGGCGCGCATGGCCTTCAGGCCGATGGGCGTGGCAGCGTTGTCCAGGCCCAGGCCGTTGGCGGCGAAATTCATGGTGATCAGGCCCAGGGCCGGATGGCCGGGCGGGACCTCGGGCATCAAGCGGGCGAACAGCGGGCCCAGGACCTTGGCCAGCCATTCGACGATTCCGGCCTGCTCGGCGATCTTGAGAAAGCCCAGCCAGAGGGTGAGGGTGCCGAACAGCAGGACCATGACCTCCACGGACAGCTTGGCCATGGCGAAGATGCTCTCGACCATCGCGGCGAAGATGCCGGCATTGCCGCCGACCAGCCATTGGGCCAGGGCGGAAATGGCCGCCACCAGGAAAAAGCCGAGCCAAAGGCCGTTGAGCATCCGTGTGTTCCCCCTGAAAAATGCCCCGAATGATAACGCATGCCGGTCGGTTGAGCGGGCTTGCCGGGCGAATGCGTCGGTACAGACGACAAAAAGCCCCGACAAGTCGGGGCTCTTCGGTGCAACGCAGCAGGGTCAGCGCTTGGCGGTCTCGCCCACCAGCACGGTTTCCCGCTTGCCCGCGGCCTGCATCAGCGAGCTGTAGTACTGCTCGCCCTTGGCCGCATCGTACATGCCTTCCCAGCGCGCGATGACCAGCGCGGCCAGGGCGTTGCCGATCACGTTCAAGGCGGTACGGGCCATGTCCATGATGCGGTCGACACCGGCGATGAAGGCCAGGCCTTCCAGCGGGATGCCCACGCTGCCCAGGGTCGCCAGCAGTACCACGAAGGAAACGCCCGGCACGCCGGCGATGCCCTTGGAGGTGACCATCAGGGTCAGCACCAGCAGCAATTGCTGGCCCAGGGACAGGTCGATGCCATACAGCTGGGCGATGAAGATCGCCGCGATGCTCTGGTACAGGGTCGAGCCGTCGAGGTTGAAGGAGTAGCCAGTCGGTACCACGAAGCTGCAGATCGACTTCGGCGCACCGTACTTCTCCATCTTCTCGATCACCCGCGGCAGCACGGTTTCCGAGCTGGAGGTGGAGTACGCCAGGATCAACTCGTCCTTCATGATGCGCATGATCTTGATGACCGAGAAGCCGAATATCCGCGCCACCAAGCCCAGCACCATGAAGGCGAAGAAGGCGATGGCGAAGTACACCAGCAGCACCAGCTTGGCCAGCGGCAGCAGCGAGGCGAAGCCGAAGTTGGCGACGGTGGCGGCGATCAGGGCGAACACACCGATCGGTGCGTAGTTCATGATCATGTGGGTGACCTTGAACATGGTCTCCGACACAGCCTGGAAGGTACGTACCAGCGGGTCGCGCAGCTCCGCCTGCAGGCTCGACAGGCCCAGGCCGAACATCACCGAGAAGAAGATGATCGGCAGCATCTCGCCACGCATCAGCGCCGCGAAGATGTTCGACGGGATCAGGTTGAGCAGGGTCTCGATGAACGCGTGCTCATGCTGCACTTCGGCCGCGGTGGCCTGGTACTTGGAGATATCGACGGTGCCCAGGGTGCTCATGTCGATGCCGGCACCCGGATGGAACAGGTTGGCCAGGACCAGGCCGACGACGATGGCGATGGTGGTCACCACTTCGAAGTAGATGATGGTCTTCAGGCCGATGCTGCCCAGTTTCTTCGCGTCGCCTACCCCGGCGATGCCCACGATCAGCGACGAAATCACGATCGGGACGACGATCATCTTGATCAGGCGAATGAAGATGTCGCCGGCGGGCTGGAGGACGTTGCTGATCCACCATGCCTTTTCTGCACTGAAATGATTAAGCAGCGCGCCGACTGCAACGCCGAGTACCAGACCGATGACGATCTGCCAGGCGAGGCTTAGTTTTGCCTTCTTCATGTCATTCCCCTTTGTTCTAGTGGTCACGGGCACCAACAGGAAAAGCGCGTTGCAGAGCCGTTTCCAGCCCATGGATCAGCGTTTTTCTTCCGTTCGGCGGCTCCATGGAAGGACACCGCAAGCGAGCGACACGGCGCTCGGGTCAGCGAAAAAGGCGGCAACTATTGCGATGCAAAAGAGGGCAGTCTAATGCCGGAAACGAGTAGCCCATGCCGAATCGGCATGATACTTCCAGAGGAAATCGGGCATCAGAAGAGGTTGTCTCTTCTGTGTTCGGATTTCCGAACAAGACCAAAGCGCCATTTTTCGGCAGATTTGACTGCACTCATTCGAGGGTTTGAACGGCCTGTTCGACAATCCGAATGGCCAAAATCGCCCCCGTCGGTGACGGTAGGGGATCGAAAAAAATTTCGATGTACGGTCGAGACAAAATGTGTCTCGGGGCAATTTCGCTTTTTTCCGGAGGAAGGCGTGCGGATCGAAAGAGGATCTTGTCGAGGGAAAGGGGGAGAAACGTGGATGCCTTCTTTATATAGAGGGTACCTCGGAAGCCAGGCCCGAGCCCATGCCCATCCGACACGGTCGGCCTGAAGCTTCCGACGTCACCTTCACCTGACCCGGCCCATCGCGGAGGCACTCCCTGTACCCCTAGGCCACTCCGGTCCTGCAACAACCAGAACGGCCCGGCCCCTTGGTCATGCGCCATCCCTCCTCGGGGCGGCGCATCATAGAAGCCAGAAAGCGGGAAAAGTTCGGCTTCTACAGCGTTACAACGCGCGAGCTTCGGTCAGTACCACTTCGGGTCGCGCTTGAGCTGCTCGCGCAGCATGGCCTTCATGCCGTCGTCCGGATCACCCAGCCAGCGGTATTGCGCATGGCGGGTGGGCGACTTGTCCGAGGGCAGGCCCTCCGGGACTTCCACGAGCATCCCGTAGGCGTCGTCCTTGTCCCAGCTGAACGCCACGATCAGACGTTTGTAGGTGCAATTGTTCTCCGATTCGCACAAAGGCCCGACCAGATACCGGTCGCCATCCTCGGTGACCGCCGACATCTGCTCCTGCGAACTGCCGGTGAGGTTGATCACCCAATCGGGCAGCCGCTCTTCGCCCTCGAGGGTGTCCTGCCAGGTTTCCCGGTACTCGGGGTCCGTACCCAGCAGCTGATTGACCCGGACCTGGCCGTCATTGGCCGCCATCGCCGCCGCGCCACCGCCCACTAGCAGGGCGGTAGCCAGGGCTGTGCAAAGCATCCTGCGCATGTTCAACCCCTGCCACGTCCGAAGAAGAAGGAAGCCACGAACAGGACCAGGAAGATGATGAAGAGGATCTTCGCGATACCAGTGGCGGCGCCGGCGATACCACCGAAGCCCAGCACGGCGGCGACAATGGCGATGATCAGGAAAGTGATGGCCCAACTCAGCATGATGGTTCTCCTTTCTTTTCGAAATCAGCCTGGCGTGGCGCTCAGAACACCCAGCGCTCCTGGAGTGCGACGCGCTCCAGGGTGGCAGGGGACGCCTTTGCCGCCGGCAGCGGCTCGGTCGCCCTCACCAGGGTATTGGCACGGTTCGCCTGGATCTGCGCCAGCAGCGCGGTCTGCGCCGCCACCTGCTCGGCCAGCCGGGAGGTCTGCCAGCTGTAGTAGAACTGGCCAGCGGCCAGGGTCAGCAGCAGCGCCAGCCCGAGGTACAGGCACTGGCGCAGGGGCAGTGCGGTGGTCTGCGAGCGATTGACGGATGGGCGGTTCATGCCAGCTCCTCCTGCTGTGTTTTTATTCGAACCTGCCCAGGAAGTTGCAGCCTGCATGCCAGCCTTGGCCATCTGTAAAATTCCTTTTAAAACAAAAATATAGAAAAAAACTCACGAACACCGGGGACGTATCCTGCACGATGGACCCGGCAAGGTCGTGCGTTTTGCACGATCATCCTTCCACTTTGGTGGCGATCTTCAGCAGGTCGGCGTCCACGCCTCGCACACCGATGATCTGCCTGGCTACCTCCACGGCGATGGCCTTCTGTTCGCTACTGACCACCTCGCCAGACAGCCGGACCAGCCCTTGCTCGCTGGCCACCTTGATGTTCAGGCCATCGAGGTTGCGGCTGAAGCGTAGACTGTTCTGGATCTTGGCGACGATCCAGCTGTCACTGGGTTGCGGCCCCGTGGGCGCATCCACCGGCTTTTCCCGGGCTTTGGCCATGGCGGCGCTGTCCAGGCTGACCAGGTTGTTCACCAGGTGCACGCCATCGGTGCTACGCGCCAGCACGCCGGCCAACTCCTTGGCCTCAGGGCTATCGACCTTGCCCCGCAAGGTCACCACGCCCTCACGGCTCTCGACCTCGATCGGCGCCTTCTCGGTGATACGGCTCCAGAGCAGGCGTGCGCGCACGATCGCCGCGAGCGTGGCGTCTTCCAGACGTTGGGCGTAAGCCCGCAGCTCCTGGGGCCGCTCGACCAGCTCGGGGTTGACCCGCAGCTGGTTGTCGACCTGCTCGATACCACGGGTGGCAAGGGCCACACGCTCGGCCAACTGACTCTCGACCGCGTTCTCCACTTCGCCGGAGAGACGGGCCTGGGCGCCGTCCACCTCGACCGTGATACGGAACGGGTTGAGCACACGGTTGAGCGACAGTGCGGTTTGCAGGGCGCCTTGCAGGCGCGCGTCCTGGACGGGGTCGGCGAGGGCCGGGGTGAACACCGGCAGCAGGCAGGCCGCCAACAGGGTCATTCGAGGGGAAAAGCGCATGAGTCACCTCCTTGCTTGGCATAACAAAAGACAGTCGCAACCGCTGTGCCATTCCTAAAAGCCCGTGGAACCTCGTGCTGTTGGGGGGCTCAGACCGAGACCAGGCCATTGGCTAGCATGCAAACAACGGATTCCTTCAGAATGGACCATGCAACTTGCCCGATTTTTCCGACACTAATTGAGATCAATCCCGAAGGAGCGTAGGAAAATGGAATCAGCCCAGGACAACCAAGGCCGCATTCTGCTGGTGGATGATGAATCCGCGATCCTGCGAACCTTCCGCTATTGCCTGGAAGACGAAGGCTACAGCGTGGCCACGGCCAGCAGTGCCGCGCAGGCGGAAGCCTTGCTGCAGCGCCAGGTGTTCGACCTGTGTTTCCTCGACCTGCGCCTGGGCGAGGACAATGGCCTGGATGTGCTGGCCCAGATGCGTATCCAGGCTCCCTGGATGCGTGTAGTGATCGTCACCGCCCATTCGGCGATCGACACTGCGGTCGATGCCATCCAGGCCGGCGCCGCCGATTACCTGGTCAAGCCGTGCAGCCCCGACCAATTGCGCCTGGCCACGGCCAAGCAGCTGGAAGTCCGCCAGTTGTCGGCGCGCCTGGAGGCGCTGGAAGGCGAGGTGCGCAAACCCAAGGACGGCCTGGATTCACACAGCCCAGCCATGATGGCGGTGCTGGAAACCGCCCGGCAGGTGGCGACCACCGACGCCAATATCCTCATCCTCGGCGAGTCGGGGACCGGCAAGGGTGAGCTGGCCCGCGCCATCCACGGCTGGAGCAAACGGGCGCGCAAGGCCTGCGTGACCATCAACTGCCCCTCGCTGAACGCCGAGCTGATGGAAAGCGAACTGTTCGGCCATACCCGTGGCGCCTTCACAGGGGCCAGCGAAAGCACCCTCGGGCGGGTCAACCAGGCGGATGGCGGCACGCTGTTTCTCGACGAAATCGGCGATTTTCCTCTGACACTCCAGCCTAAGCTGCTGCGTTTCATCCAGGACAAGGAATACGAGCGGGTTGGCGACCCCATCACCCGCCGGGCCGACGTGCGGATTCTCGCGGCGACCAACCTCAACCTCGAGGAGATGGTCCGCGACGGGCGCTTTCGCGAAGACCTGCTGTACCGCCTGAACGTCATCACCCTGCACCTGCCTCCCCTGCGCGAGCGCAGCGAAGACATCCTCACCCTCGCCGAACGCTTCCTCGCCCGCTTCGTCAAGGAATACTCGCGCCCCGCCCGGGTGTTCAGCGACGAAGCCCGCACAGCCCTGCTCAACTACCGCTGGCCGGGCAACATCCGCGAGCTGCGCAACGTGGTGGAGCGGGCCAGCATCATCTGCCCGCAGGAACGTGTGGAAATCAGCCACCTGGGCATGGCCGAACAACCCACGGGCAACGCGCCGCGGGTCGGCGCCGCGCTGAGCCTGGACGAGCTGGAGCGCGCCCACATCGGCGCGGTGCTGGCCACCAGCGACACCCTCGACCAGGCCGCCAAGACCCTGGGCATCGACGCCTCCACCCTGTACCGCAAGCGCAAGCAGTACAACCTATGAAATGGTCGATGAAGCTGCGCACGCGGCTTTTCCTCAGCATCTCGGCGCTGGTGACGGTCGCCCTGCTCGGCCTGCTGCTGGGGCTCGTCAGCGTGTTGCAGATGGCCACCGTGCAGCAGCGCCTGGTCCGCGACACCACCCATGCCCTGGAAGTCGGCCTGAAGCTGCGGCAGAACCTGGGTGAGCAGCTCAACCTGATCCTCGACGAAAGCACCGATCCGCAAAGCCTGGTGACCCTGCAGGAGAGCTTCAAGACCCTGCTCGACGAGGGCCTGGCCCAAGGTGGCGAGCGCACCGGCTTCAGCAAGGCCAACAGCAACTACCAGGCCTTTCTCCAGGCGTACCGCGAAAGTCCGGCGCCGGCCCGCAGCATGGGGGTCGAGCAACCACTGGGCGCAGCGTTCAACCAGGTGCGTACCGACCTGATCGATTCGCACAAGCAGGCGCTGGAGCACATCACCCGCAGCGAGGAGCAAACCCGCGGCCGCGCACTGCTGATCAGCGGCATGCTCGGCCTGATGGGCCTGGCGGTACTGGTGCTGGGCTTCGTCACCGCGCACAACATCGCCCGCCGCTTCGGCCAGCCGATCGAAGCCCTGGCCAAGGCCGCCGACCAGGTTGGCCAGGGCAACTTCGATGTCACCCTGCCCGTGACCCAGGCCACCGAGCTGAACCAGTTGACCCGCCGCTTCGGCCTGATGGCCGATGCCCTGCGCAAGCACCAGGCCACCAATGTCGACGAACTGCTGGCCGGCCAGCAACGGCTGCAGGCGGTGCTCGACAGCATCGACGACGGGTTGTTGATCATCGACCGCCAGGGTTGCCTCGAGCACCTCAATCCGGTGGCCCAACGCCAGCTTGGCTGGGACTCCAGCCGTGTCGGCACGGGCCTGGCCGAGGCGCTGCAGCGCCCGGAGCTGGAGCAGCAAGTGCGCCAGGTCCTGCGTGGCGGCAACCTGGACCGCCCGCCCGATGACCTGAGCATCGAAGTCGATGAGGAAACCCGCCTGCTGGCTTATAGCCTCACGCCGGTCAGCCATCCCCAGGGGCCGATCCTGGGCGCCGTGATGGTGCTGCACGATGTCACCGAGCAGCGTGCCTTCGAGCGGGTGCGCAGCGAGTTCGTCCTGCGCGCCTCCCATGAGTTGCGCACGCCGGTCACCGGCATGCACATGGCCTTCGGCCTGCTGCGCGAACGCTTGAAGTTCCCGCCCGAAGCCCGGGAAAACGACCTGCTCGACACCATTGGCGAGGAGATGCAGCGGCTGACTCAGCTGATCAACGACCTGCTCAATTTCTCCCGCTACCAGAGCGGCCTGCAGAAACTGGAACTGGCGCCCTGTGCCATCGACGAGCTGCTCGAACGCGCCCAGGCACGCTTTGCCGAGCAAGCCACGCACAAGCAGATCGAGCTGCTCACCGAACTGGAGCTGCCCTTGCCACGTATCCAGGCCGATATCGCCCAGCTCGAGCGGGTGCTGGACAACCTGCTGCACAACGCCATTCGCCACACCGCCAGCGGCGGACGTATCCGCCTGCACGCACGGCGCCATGCCGAGCGGGTGATCATCAGCGTCGAGGACAACGGCGAGGGCATCGCCTATGGCCAGCAAGGGCGCATCTTCGAGCCCTTCGTGCAGGTGGGGCGCAAAAAGGGTGGCGCTGGCCTGGGGCTGGCGCTGTGCAAGGAGATCGTTCAGTTGCATGGGGGGCGCATGGGGGTGTTTTCCCGGCCAGGGCAGGGTACCCAGTTCTACATGGCCTTGCCGGTCTGAGGTGGGCGACTCGTTTCGCGGGCAATCACTCAAGACTTTGGGGGGCCACTTCGCGCCCCAGGATGACAAGCACCGGCAATGTCAGGGCTTGCCCACGCGCCGCCCCCGCGTGACCAGTTCGGCGAACTGCCGGGCATTGAGCGGGTGGGCGAACAGCCAACCCTGGCCGTAGTTGACGCCTTCATTGTTGAGCAAAATCGCCTGGTCCTCGCACTCGATGCCTTCGGCTATCACCCGCAAATGCAGGTCATGGGCCATGCGAATGATGTGCGGAGCCACACCGCTGCTGGCGGCATCATGGCCCAGCGCGTCGATGAACGACTTGTCTATCTTCAGGCAGTCCACCGGCAGGGTCTGCAAGTAGGCCAGACTGCAATAGCCGGTGCCGAAGTCGTCGATCAGCACCTGGTGCCCCACCGCACGCAGCGCCTGCAGGTTGTCACGCGCCACCACCACGTCGATCAGGCCGCGCTCGGTCACCTCGAAGGCGATCTGGCTGGGGGACACCCGATGGTGCGCCAGCAGGCGCGCCGCCACCCGGCCGATACGTGGCACCATGACATCGCAGGCCGCCAGATTCACCGAGATATAGAGGTGGCGGTTGGCCCGCAACAGCTGGCCCAGTTGCTCCAGTACCCGTTGCAGGACGAAGTCGGTGATCTGGCGGATCTGCCCGGTGTTCTCGGCCAGCGGGATGAACAGCTCGGGGCTGGTCAGGGTACCGTCCGGGCGACGCCAGCGCACCAGCGCCTCGGCACCGACACAACGCCGGCTGTCGAGCTCGAAGATCGGCTGATAGAGCACCTGCAGCTCGCCCCGGCGCAGGGCATTCTGCAGCTCCGAGCTCATCGAACGTCGCTGCAGCACCAGTTGCAGCACCAGCCAGCCGATGCAACAGGCCAGCAGCAGGCTGCCAGGGAACAGCAGCCAGAGCATGCCGTTCATTTTCAGCGGCAGGCTGGCGCGGGGGGCAATCAGCACCAACTGGTAGTCCGGCGATTTGGTCGGCATGCGGTAGACCAGGCGATCGCTCAGCTCGAGCAGGGCCTTGTGCGAAGGAGGAGGCCAGTTGGCGACCGGTGGCCAGACCTGGACGGGGCCCAGCACCGGGATCGCCCGGGTGCCGTGGTCGAGGACCACCAGCAGGCTGCCGCCGGGGGGGAGGTCGACCACGTCGCTGAGGTGGCCGCGGGAGGTGGACACCAGGAACCTTCCCCGGCCCAGCATCAGCGCGGCCAGGTTCTCGTTGGGTTCGGTGGTGGTGTTGAGCCAGTAGCTGTAGGTCGGGCCCTGGATGTCGGGTGCCCGCAAAGGCTCGATGAGCCGTTCGCCCCCCCGGTTGGAGCAGGCGATGTTGCCCTCGACATAAGCCGCCTCATAGATGAAGCGCGAACTCAGGCCAACCTGCTGCAAGGCCTCCAGCATCGACGCATCGCAGCCGCGCAGGGGTTGTGCCTGCAGACGGTCGACACCTTCGCGCAATTGGCCGAACACCTGCTCCAGACGCTCCAGGAAGCGCTCGCCCCGGGCGTTCATCTGCGCGCTTTCGCTTTGCTTCATCTGTTGCACGGCCACGCCGAAGCTGGCCGTCAGCAACAGCACGGCGCTGGCCAATGCTGCCATCCCGGCCAGCATCCAGGGTCGGTAGAAAAATTGGCGCAACGCGGCGAAGAGGGCTGACATCACAGGCATCCAGTTGATTACCAAGAGGTATAGCAACGGAATGGACAATCGGCCTCGCCGTTGGGCGCATGGGCCTGGCTGGCCGAGGGTGCTGCTGGCGCTATGTTGACCCGCGAAGGTCTGGGCCGCTTCGCAGCCCCAAGGTTCAGCGCATGCTGTTGAGCACCTGCAGCATCGCCGCAGTCTGGGCGTCCGGCATGCCGTCGAAACGCTGCGGGCGGAAGCGCATCTGGAAGGCGGCGATGACATGACGGGTGGCGACATCCAGCTCGCCGGTCTGCGCGATGGCATAGCCGAACCGTGCCAGTTGCTGCTGGTACCAGCCCGCCGTCGGCGGATTGACGCTGAAGTACGCCTGCTGCCGTGCCACCGCCGTCGCCTCCGGCCATACGCCGAGGCCTGCATCGGCCAGGCGCTTCCAGGGGAACACCGGCCCGGGGTCTAGCTTGCGCAGCGGCGCGATGTCGCTATGGCCGATAATGTTCCGGGGCGCGATGCCGTTGCGCTTGACGATGTCCTTGAGCAAGGCGATCAGTGCCTGGACCTGCGCCTCGCTGTAGGGGTGCCAGACACGGCCAGTGGGTGTGTCGGTATAGCCCGGATTGACGATCTCGATGCCGATGGAACTGGAGTTGAGCCAGGTACGGCCTTGCCACTGGCTGTCGCCGGCATGCCAGGCGCGGCGGCTCTCATCCACCAGTTGGTAGACCTTCGCCGGGCCATCGCCGATCAGGTAGTGGCTGCTGACCTCGCCATGGGTCAGCAGCGCCAGGGAGCGCTCCAGCGAGGCGTTGGTGTAGTGCAGGACGACGAACTGGATACGGTTGTCCTGGTTGACCGACGTATGGCTGCGATCGATACGCAAGCCGGTGGAGCAGCCGGTCAGGACGATCAGCAGCAGGGCAGTGAACAACGCTTTCATGGAAACAGCCAGGGTGATGGGTCAGTAATGCAATAGCATAACGTATGCACGCCTCGCCCAGTCAGCCTTGTTCCACCCGATTTCGCCCCAGCTCCTTGGCACGGTACAGCGCGGCATCGGCGCGCTTGAGCACCTGGTCGCCACGCTCGCCGGAGCGAAACGCGCTCAGCCCTATGGAAGTGGTGATCACCACCCGCTGGCCCTTGAAGTGGAACGGGCAAGCCTCGACTGCCGCGCGTAGGGCCTCGGCCATCTCGCCCCCGTCCGCCAGCGAGGTCTGCGGTAGCAGCAGGACGAATTCCTCGCCGCCAAAGCGGGCGATGAAGTCCTGGCCACGCAGGCGCTTGCGCAACTGGTCGGCGACGATCTTCAGGACCTTGTCCCCGGCCAGGTGGCCATAGCTGTCGTTGATACGCTTGAAGTGGTCGAGGTCGAGAATCGCCATCGACAGATGGCCACCTTGCTCCTGCCAGGCTTGTACCTCGCGCTCGACACGCTCCGTCCAGGCGGCTCGGTTGGGCAGGCCGGTCAGTGGGTCGATCAATGCTTTCTGCCGCTGCTCCTCCAGGTGATCGCGATAGCCGAGGGCCTCCTGCTCCATATGCGCCACCCGTTCGGCCAAACCCTGCAGGCGGCCGGCCAGTTCCTGCTCGCGGCGGTCGCGCTCCTGCTGGTGTTCGTCCATGGTCGTCAGCAGGCCCTCGAGGCGGTTCTCCAAGATGTGCTTGAGGCTGTCCAGGTCAACGGCGCCTTGCACGCTGTTCTGCAGACCGTCGACCTGCTCGCGCAACTGGCTGTCGAGTTCGCGGGCGGCGCAACTGTTGTCGGCATGCCCGGCACTGGCCTCCTGCAGGTGGCCCTGGAAGCTTTCCAGGCGCTCGTTGAGCTGCTGCAGGTAGGCCTCGAACTCGTGCTGGCCGCTGTCGGTGATCGCCAGCATCAGCACCGCCAGGTCATCCAGTACCGGGATCAGCTCATACCAGTTGAGCCCGCGTGACACCCGCTCACGCATGGCCAGGGCCTGGGCCTTGTGACGCTCCGGTAGGCTCAGGTCGTCGAGCAGGCCGATCAGGGTCTGCTCGATGTGTGCGGCTACCGTGCTGTAGGGCGGTTCGACGGCATCGGGCAGGGCGTAGGGACCGTCTTCATCGATGGCTTCGCCTGGGCCATCGGCCAGCGGCTCGCCAGGCTCGCGGTCATCGTCCGGCGACGGCTCCACCTCGAGCGGGCGCTCGGTCGGGGCCGTCTCCTGCACCGAGGGTAGCTCGATCTCGACCGGGTCTGGACCTGGTGCCTCGGCCAGCGGCTGCAATTCATCCATGTCGGCCGGAAGGGCTACGGGCTCGGCACCCGGCTGCGCCATGGCGCCGGCGACGGGCAGCGTCTCGGCCATGACCGCGACAGGCTGGATTTGCGCCTGCGTCTCGTGGTTACCGAACAAGCGCTGCAGCAACCCTGGCCGGGGCTCCTCCTCCGGCCTTTGCAACACACGCAAAGCCCGGCCCTGCAAACCGCTGAGTTCGCCCAGCAAGGGCGGCAGCTCGCGGGACTGGCTGACGCCCCCTTCGAGCTTCTTGGAGAGTTTCTTCAAAGGGCGGGCGACCTCGCCTGGCAATGGCAGGCCTTGCAACTGACCAACCAGCGCCGTCAAGGCATCACTGACCTGGTTCATGCGGGTTTCGCGTCGCTGCTCAGAATCCAGCACGGCCTTTTCCAGCCGTGGGATCAAGCCGGCGAGGCCGGCGTCCAGGTTGTCACTACGGATGACTTCGCGCATTTCCTTCATGCACTGGTCGACCGCCTTGTCACTGCCCTCGGCTGCCAGGGAACTGCGCACCAGGCCACGGCGCAGCAGGTCGAGACGGGCTTCCCAGCGGCGTTCGAGCTTTTCCTGCTGTTCGATGCTCTTGAGGTATTTTTCTTTCCAGCGCTCGGCTTCGTCGGTCATGCCTGGGTCCGCAACGGGTGGTGGCATCTAGATTTCGGCGAAAAGCCCGAACTCTTGAGACCTCTAGCTCACGACCGGCAGCGTATCCACCGCCAAGGCTTCAGGCAAACGAATCTCGACGGCAACGGGAAGGTGATCGGAAATGGGCTGGGCCAGCACCTCGACCCGCTCCAGGGTCAGGCTCGGGCTGAGCAGGATGTGGTCCAGGCAACGTTGGGGGCGCCAACTGGGGAAGGTGGCCTCGACCTGCGGGGCCACCAGGCCCAAATCGCGCAGGGGTGAATGCTCGAGCAAGTCGTTGGCATGGGTGTTCATGTCGCCCATGAGGACCTGGTGGCGGTAGCCGCCGATCAGCTCGCGCACGTAGGCCAGTTGCCGGGCACGGGTCTTGGCGCCGAGCGCCAGGTGCATCATCACCACGATCAGCGCGTCCTTGCCTTCACCGAAACGCACCAGGATCGCCCCGCGCCCGGCAGGGCCGGGCAGGGGATGGTCTTCCAGGTGCTGGGGCTTGAGCCGGCTGAGCACGCCGTTGCTGTGCTGGGCGAAACGCCCCAGGTTGCGGTTGAGCTGCTGGTACCAGTAAGGGAAGGCACCAAGCTGGGCCAGGTGCTCGACCTGGTTGACGTAGCCCGAGCGCAGGCTGCCGCCGTCGACCTCCTGCAGGGCCACCAGGTCGAAGTCGCCGAGCAGGTCACCGATCTTCTGCAAGTTGCCCGCACGCCCCGTATGCGGCAACAGGTGCTGCCAGCTGCGGGTCAGGTAGTGGTGGTAGCGCTCGGTGCTGATGCCGACCTGGATGTTGAAGCTGAGCAGCCGCAGCCGGCCATCTTCCGGCAGGCCCGGGGCCTGCAGGTGATGTTCGTTGACCTGCGGCTGATGCGGGCCGATACCTCGCGTGGTCCGGAAGCGGCTCATGCAGGGCGCCGCTTACTTCGCGGCGCGCTCCTTGGCGATCAACTGGTCGGCGACATCCAGCACCCCTTCCGGGCCACCGGCGGTGCCCAGGTCGAAGCGGTACTTGCCGTTGACCACCATGCTCGGCACGCCGGTGATCTCGTACTTCTTCGCCAGTTCCTTGGCCTGCTTGACCTGGCCCTTGATGGCGAAAGAGTTGAAGGTGGCGAGGAACTTGTCCTTGTCCACACCCTGGGTGGCGAGGAAGTCGGCCATTTCCTCAGGCTTGGTCAGGTGCATGCGCTTGTTCTGGATGGCATCGAACACCGCGGCATGGACCTTGTGCTCCACACCCATGGCTTCGAGGGTCAGGAACATCTGGCCGTGGGCGTCCCACGGGCCACCGAACATGGCTGGCACGCGCTTGAAGTTGACGTCGGCCGGCAGTTTTTCAGCCCAGGGGTTGATGGTCGGTTCGAAGTGGTAGCAGTGCGGGCAGCCGTACCAGAAGAGCTCGACGACTTCGATCTTGCCTGGCACGGAAACCGGGACAGGGTTGCTCAGCTCGAAATACTGCTCGCCTGCCACAGGCTCCGCGGCCTGTACGGCGGTCATTCCGAATACGCTGGCGGCGACCAGCGCAGCGCTGAGAATCAGTTTACGCATGCTTTACTCCTGAGCAGTCATTGGTCGCCTCGACGCGACCCGTACTGTGACAGGTCGGGAAGGGCCCGAGTTCTGTAGTGTAATGGCTACGGACAGAAAAAAGGGCAGCCCGCGCCGCCCTTTCATCATCGCCTGACAGCATTAACCGAAAATTAATGCAGGCCCTGGATGTAACTGGCCAAGGCTTCGATGTCCTTGTTGCTCAGCTTGGCGGCGATCGAACGCATGGTCATGGCGTCGCCGTCATTGGTGCGGTTGCCCTCACGGAAGTCGGTGAGTTGCTTGGACACGTACTGGGCGTGCTGGCCGCTCAGGTGCGGGAAGCCGGCCAGGGCGATACCCGCGCCGTTGGGCGAGTGGCAACCGGTGCAGGCCGGCATGCCTTTTTCCAGGTCGCCGCCGTTGAACAGGGCACGGCCACGCTCGACCAGGTTGGGGTCGGCGGCCCCGACGCTGCCCTTCTGGCTGGCGAAATAGGCCGCGATGTCGGCCAGGTCCTGGTCGCTGAAGGGGTCGAGCATGCCCGTCATTTCCAGCACGGTACGCTTGCCGGACTTGATGTCGTGGAGTTGTTTCTCGAGATAGCGCTGGCCTTGGCCGGCCAGTTTGGGGAAGTTCGGCGCCAAGCTGTTGCCGTCGGGGTTGTGGCAGGCTCCACAGACGGCTGTCTTGGCCTGGCCGGCAGCAGCATCGCCTTTGATGGGTTGCGCAGCATTGGCCGCACCTGCGACACCCACGGTCAACAGCAGACTCACGAATAGTTTGTTCATCAGCTAATCCAACACGGCTAAGGGTGAAATGTTATGTATCGGGACTGTCGCTCATCCAGAGGATGACCGACCGGTAGTCCTCGGTACTGCAGTCCATGCACAATCCACGCGGCGGCATAGCCTTGAAACCCTGGGTAACATGCGCCACCAGTACCTCCACACCTCGCGCCAGCCTTGGCTCCCAGGCTGCCCGGTCACCCTTCTTGGGTGCCTGTGGCAACTGCCCGGCGTGACAGGCCGCACACGTGCGGTTGTACAACGCCTCGGGATCCTGTGTAGCCTGAGCGCTGAAAAACGGCAGGAACATACCGACAGCAAGCAGCCATTTCGCCATGCGCAACGACCTTTCAGGGTTGGGGGCCGCGCTGCGTTCTGATGCGCGAGCTTCTGATCGACACCCCATGCACATCATCCTACGCCGGGATAATGCGCACACAAAAACTGGGGCATTATATACTTCCGCCATCCAAACGGAAACGACACAGCTTGCCGGGCCTGGTCTTGGCGGCACCCACATCGGATATCCCATGCAAGTCAAAAACCCCATCCTCGGCCTCTGCCAGAAAGCCAAATTCGCCCTTAGCGCCGCCAAGGTCGAACAATGCCCGGACGACCAGGGTTACGAGGTGGCTTTCGCCGGCCGTTCCAACGCCGGCAAGTCCAGCGCCCTCAACACCCTGACCCATGCCAGCCTGGCGCGTACCTCCAAGACCCCGGGACGCACCCAGCTGTTGAATTTCTTCAGTCTGGACGATGAACGGCGTTTGGTCGACCTGCCAGGCTACGGATATGCAAAAGTGCCGATTCCGCTCAAGCAGCACTGGCAGCATCACCTGGAGGCCTACCTCGGCAGCCGCGAATGCCTGCGCGGGGTGATCCTGCTGATGGACGTGCGTCACCCGATGACCGACTTCGA
Organism: Pseudomonas sp. HLMP; assembly: GCF_046365545.1. Lineage (NCBI taxonomy): Bacteria > Pseudomonadati > Pseudomonadota > Gammaproteobacteria > Pseudomonadales > Pseudomonadaceae > Pseudomonas > Pseudomonas sp. HLMP. The sequence continues at coordinate 855,173 of NZ_JBDLLR010000001.1, forward strand.
CAAGATGATGCTCGACTGGTCCACGGCCAGCGGCATGCCCATGCACATCCTGCTGACCAAGGCCGACAAGCTGACCTTCGGCGCCGCCAAGAACACCTTGCTCAAGGTGCAGTCGGAAATCCGCAAGGGCTGGGGCGAGGGAGTGACCATCCAGCTGTTCTCGGCGCCCAAGCGCATGGGGCTGGAAGAGGCCTATGGCGTGCTGGCCGGCTGGATGGAGCTGGAAGACAAGCCAGCGGCATGACTGGGGGCAAGCTTCAAGCTGGGGCTGCTACATGCCCGGGATCGCCGAATCGCGGGCAAAAAAAACCCCGGACTTCGTATGGGGAGGGGGAAGTTCGGGGTTCAAGTCCGGACCGCTAGGGCGGGGTCCGGGTATCTGCCAACACTTAACACAACATAGGAGCATCGAAAGGCTTCACCAGCCATTCAGTTACTCTGAGTCCCGGTTCACCGGTTTAGTTCCGACGCCCTGAAAACTATTTGCGATAGTTTCATGAACACTCAGAACCACTGACGCTGAGCCAGCTTCGGATCCGCGACACTACGCCGCAGATCCTACGCCTCTTTGTCACACCGTTCAGTGAGCTTCGTCCCAATTCGAGCCGATGCCGACTTCCACCAGCAGCGGCACGTCCAGTTGCGCGGCGTTGCTCATGTATGGGCGGATCTGCTCCCTGACCTGCTCGACCAGATCCTCGCGCACCTCCAGCACCAGTTCGTCGTGCACCTGCAGGATCACCCGCGCATCCAGGCCGCTGTCGGTCAGCCAGTTGTCCACCGCCACCATGGCGCGCTTGATGATATCGGCCGCGGTGCCCTGCATCGGCGCGTTGATCGCGGTGCGCTCGGCGCCCTTGCGCAGGGCCGGGTTCTTCGCGTTGATGTCCGGCAGGTACAGGCGGCGGCCGAACAGCGTCTCGACGAAACCCTGCTCGGCGGCCTGGGCACGAGTGCGCTCCATGTAGGCCAGCACGCCCGGGTAGCGGGCGAAGTAACGGTCGATGTAGTCCTGCGACTGCTTGCGGTCGACACCGATTTGCTTGGCCAGGCCGAAGGCGCTCATGCCATAGATCAGGCCGAAGTTGATGGCCTTGGCGCTGCGCCGCTGGTCGCTGGTGACCTGCTCCAGCGGCACGCCGAACACCTCCGCGGCGGTCGCCCGGTGCACGTCCAGGTCATTGCGGAAGGCATGCAGCAGGCCCTCGTCCTTGGCCAGGTGGGCCATGATGCGCAGCTCGATCTGCGAATAGTCGGCGGCCAGCAGCTTGTAGCCGGGGCTGGCGATGAACGCCTGGCGGATACGCCGGCCTTCGGCGGTGCGGATCGGGATGTTCTGCAGGTTCGGGTCGCTGGACGACAGCCGGCCGGTGGCGGCCACGGCCTGCTGGTAGGAAGTGTGGATGCGCCCGGTACGCGGGTTGATCTGCTCCGGCAAACGGTCGGTGTAGGTGCTCTTGAGCTTGCTCATCGAGCGGTACTGCATCAGCACCTTGGGCAACGGGTAGTCCTGCTCGGCCAGTTCCGCCAGAACCGCCTCGGCGGTGGAGGCCTGGCCCTTGGCGGTCTTGCTCAGCACCGGCATGCCCAGCTTGTCGTAGAGGATCACGCCCAGTTGCTTGGGCGAGCCGAGATTGAATTCCTCGCCGGCCAGTTCGAAGGCCTCGCGCTCCAGCTCGGCCATCTTCACGCCCAGCTCGCCGCTCTGCACCGCCAGCAGCTCGGCGTCGACCAGCGCGCCCTGGCGCTCGATCTTCGCCAGTACCGGCACCAGCGGCATCTCGATGTCCATCAGCACCGGCTGCACGCTCGGGGTCTGGGCCAAGCGCGCCTGCAGGGCATGGTGCAGCCGCAGGGTGATATCAGCGTCCTCGGCAGCGTAGGGGCCGGCCTTTTCCAGCGGGATCTGGTTGAAGGTCAACTGCTTGGCGCCCCTGCCGGCGATGTCCTCGAAGGCGATGGTGGAATGGTCCAGGTACTTGAGCGCCAGGCTGTCCATGTCGTGGCGGGTGGCGGTGGAGTCCAGCACGTAGGATTCGAGCATGGTGTCGTAGGCCACGCCACGCATCTGGATGCCCTGGGCCGGGTCGCCGCCGATGGCGCAGTTGGCCAGGATGTTGATGTCGTACTTGGCGTTCTGGCCGATCTTGGCCTTGCCCGGGTCTTCCAGCAGCGGCTTGAGGGCCAGCAGCACCTCGTCGCGGTCCAGTTGGGCGGGGGCGCCTTCGTAGTCGTGGGTCAGTGGCACGTAGGCCGCCTCATGGGGCTCGATGGCGAACGACAGGCCGACCAGCCTGGCCTGCTGGGCATCCAGGCTGGTGGTCTCGGTGTCGAAGGCGAACAGCGGCGCCTGGCGCAGCCGTTGCAGCCAGTGATCGAAGCGCGCCTGGTCGAGGATGGTCTCGTACTTGGGCTCGGCCTTGGCCACCGGCTCCTGCGCCGTGGCGATCGCTTCGCCGGCCTGGGCCGCATCGCGCTGGACCTCGGCGATCCAGCTCTTGAACTCCATCTCGGTGTACAGCGCCAGCAGCGCTTCGCGGTCCGGCTCGCCGCAGACCAGCGCCTCGACCTCGATCTCCAGTGGCACATCGATCTTGATGGTGGCCAGCTCGTACGACAGGAACGCCGCGTCGCGGTGCTCCTCGAGCTTGGCCGGCAGGCCCTTGGCGCCGCGGATCGGCAGGGCGGGGACCTTGTCCAGGTTGTCGTACAGCTCGCGCAGGCCGCCACCGATGCCGGTCAGCAGGCCCACGGCGGTCTTTTCGCCGACGCCGGGCACGCCGGGAATGTTGTCGACCTTGTCCCCCATCAGGGCGAGGAAGTCGATGATGTGCTCGGGGCCGACGCCAAATTTCTCGTGCACGCCAGCAACGTCCAGCACGCTACCGGTCATGGTATTGACCAACGTGATGTGCCCGTCCACCAATTGGGCCATGTCCTTGTCACCGGTCGAGATGATCACCGGCCGCCCCAGTGCCGCGCTGCTGCGCGCCAGGGTGCCGATCACGTCGTCGGCCTCGACCCCTTCGACGCACAGCAGCGGGTAGCCCAGGGCCTTGACGCTGGCATGCAGGGGCTCGATCTGCACCCGCAGGTCGTCCGGCATGCTTGGGCGGTTGGCCTTGTATTCGGCGAACATGGCGTCGCGGAACGTACCGCCCTTGGCGTCGAAGACCACCGCGAACAGGCTGTCCGGATACTGCTTGCGCAGGCTCTTGAGCATGTTCAGCACGCCCTTGACCGCGCCGGTGGGCATGCCCTTGGAGGTGGTCAGCGGCGGCAGTGCGTGGAAGGCGCGGTACAGGTAGGAGGAACCGTCCACCAGGACGAGGGGCGCTTGGCTCATGAGGAGAATCAACCTTTTCGGCAGGTCCGGCGCTAGAATAGCGGGAACAATTGACGACAAAGGGACAAGGTTATCATGCGTACACCCATTCGCCTGTTGCTGCTCGGTCTGCTGGCCACCATGCCTGTCGTCACCCTGGCGGCGGACGACGCCCCCTCGGCCGATCCCGAGGTGACCATTCGCACGGAAGGCGACAACACCATCCAGGAGTACCGGCAGAACGGTTTCCTGTATGCGATCAAGGTCACGCCGAAGCACGGCAAGCCTTATTTCCTGGTACGCGCCGATGGCTCCGAGGGCAATTTCATTCGTTCCGACCAACCGGACATGCTGATCCCCTCCTGGAAGCTCTTCGAGTGGTAAGGTAATAACGCGTATCGTTCACATAAACCAGGCACTTCCGGGCGGAAGTGCCCGCATGGGCTTCTTTTCATCATGTCAGTCTTCACCCCTGTGACCCGGCCTGAGCTGGAAACCTTTCTGGCGCCCTACGAACTGGGCCGTTTGCTCGACTTCCAGGGCATCGCCGCCGGCACCGAGAACAGCAATTTCTTCATCAGCCTGGAGCAGGGGGAGTTCGTCCTGACGCTGGTCGAACGGGGGCCGGTCGAGGACCTGCCGTTCTTCATCGAATTGCTCGACGTGCTGCACGATGCCGACATGCCGGTGCCCTACGCCCTGCGCGACCGCGACGGCAACGCCCTGCGCGAGCTGTGCGGCAAGCCGGCGCTGCTGCAGCCACGCCTGTCGGGCAAGCACATCAAGGCGCCGAACAGCCAGCATTGCGCCCAGGTCGGCGAATTGCTCGCGCATATCCACCTGGCGACCCGCGAACGCATCATCGAACGCCGCACCGACCGTGGCCTGGACTGGATGCTCGCGGCCGGCGCCGAGCTGATGCCAGGGCTGGATGCCCGGCAGGGCCAACTGCTACGCGCGGCGTTGGACGAGATCGCCGCGCACAAGGCGCAGATCCTCGCCTTGCCACGGGCCAACCTGCATGCCGACCTGTTCCGCGACAATGTGATGTTCGAGGGGACCCACCTGACGGGGGTGATCGACTTCTACAACGCCTGTTCCGGGCCGATGCTGTATGACATCGCCATTACCGTGAACGACTGGTGCTGCGACGAGGCCGGTGGCATCGACCTGCCCCGCGCCCAGGCGTTGCTGGGCGCCTACGCGGCGCTGCGGCCATTCACCGCGGCCGAGGCCGAACTGTGGCCGATGATGCTGCGTGTGGGTTGCGTGCGTTTCTGGCTGTCGCGCCTGATCGCCGCGCAGGCGTTCGCCGGGATGGACGTGATGATCCACGACCCGAGCGAGTTCGAGGTGCGCCTGGCGCAGCGTCAGCAGGTGGCGCTGAGCCTGCCGTTCGCCCTCTGATCCGGCGGGGCCGTCTTCGCGGGCAAGCCCGCTCCCACAGGGATCGTGATGGCCTTGCAGGCTGCGAACAAGTGTGGGGCCGCTGTGCGGCCCCACAGCCCACACCGGCCCTAGAGCTGCTCCAGGCACCCCGCCAGGTCATTGCCCAGCTTCTCCAGCAACCGTTCGTAGCCCTTGGCATCCACCGGGTCGGTGCCTCCCAGGGCATCCAGTTCCGCCAGCCGCACCGGCAGCCCGGCCGTCAGGGTCTCGGCCAAACGCGGGCGCAGCGGCGGTTCGCTGAACACGCAGGTCTTGCCCACCGCCTGCAGGCGTTTGCGCATCGCCGCCACATGCTGCGCACCCGGCTGCACTTCGGAAGCCACGCTGAACACGCCGGTGTGCTTGAGGCCATAGGCCGCCTCGAAGTAGTCGAACGCCTCGTGGAACACGAAGTAAGGCTTGCTCGCGATCCCCGCCAGGCGCGCCTTGATGCGCGCATCCAGGGCATCCAGGCGTGCATCGAAGGCCTTCAGGTTGGCCTGGTAGCGGGCGGCATTGGCCGGGTCGACCGCGGCCAGGTCACTGGCCATCTTCGCCGCGATCACCCGGGCGTTGGCCGACGACAGCCACAGGTGCGCATCGAGGCTTCCCGGGCGGTGGTCATGGTCGTGATCGTCGTGGTCTTCTTCATGTTCATGGGAATGGCTGTCTTCGCCGAAATGGCGCAGTTGCATGCCTGGCAGCGACTGCACGGCGACGGTCGGCTTGCCACGACTGCCCAGCACGCGGGGCAGGAAGCCTTCCATGTCCGGGCCGATCCAGTACAGAAGGTCGGCCTCGGCCACCCGCCGCACATCGGACGGTCGCAGGGCGTAGTGATGCGGCGAGGCGCCCGGCGGCAGCAACACATCCGGGCTGCCGGTACCGTCCTGGACGGCCGCGGCGATCTGCTGCAGGGGCTTGATGCTGGTCAGCACGCGCACGTCGGCCTGGGCCGAAAAGGCGATGAACGCGACAAAAAGGGCAAGGAATCGGGACACGATGAATACTCGACGGCTCAGAAACGAGTAACATAATAACGTCTCTATCCAGAACCGTCGCCGCCCATGTCCATCACGCCGCTGGCCCACCGTCCCCACGATCACTCCCATTGCGTGCACAGCGCCCTGGCCGAAGCCGATGCCCTGTGCACGCGCCAGGGCCTGCGCCTGACCGCCCTGCGCCGCCGTGTGCTGGAACTGGTCTGGCAGAGCCACAAGCCGCTGGGCGCCTATGACATCCTCGCCGTGCTCAGCGAGCAGGACGGCCGCCGCGCCGCCCCGCCGACCGTGTACCGCGCCCTGGACTTCCTCCTGGAAAACGGCCTGGTGCACCGCATCGCCTCGCTCAACGCCTTCATCGGCTGCAGCCACCCCGAGCACGCGCACCAGGGCCAGTTCCTGATCTGCCGCGAATGCCACGTGGCCATCGAACTGGAGCAGGACAGCATCAGCGACGCCATCGTCACCAGCGCCAAGGGTGTCGGCTTCAGCGTCGAGTCGCAGACCGTGGAAGTGGTCGGCCTGTGCAGCAACTGCCGGGGCACGCCATGAGCGACGCGCTGATCCGCCTCGAACAGGTCGGGGTCACCTTCGCCGGCGAGGCGGTGCTCGACAGCATCGACCTGTCGGTCGTCCCCGGCCAGATCGTCACCCTGATCGGCCCCAACGGCGCCGGCAAGACCACCCTGGTGCGCACCGTGCTCGGCCTGCTCAAGCCGCACCGGGGCAAGGTCTGGCGCAAGCCACGGCTGCGCATCGGCTACATGCCGCAGAAGATCCAGGTGGATGCGACCCTGCCCCTGTCGGTGCTGCGTTTCCTGCGCCTGGTGCCTGGCGTGGACCGTGCCGCGGCGCTGGCTGCGCTGCAGGAGGTCGGTGCCGAGCAGGTGATCGACAATCCGATCCAGACCATCTCCGGCGGCGAGATGCAGCGTGTGCTGCTGGCCCGGGCACTGCTGCGCGAGCCACAGCTGCTGGTGCTCGACGAGCCGGTGCAGGGAGTCGACGTGGCCGGCCAGGCCGAGCTCTACAGCCTGATCACCCGCCTGCGCGACCGCCACGGCTGCGGCGTGCTGATGGTTTCCCACGACCTGCACCTGGTGATGAGCACCACCGACCAGGTGGTCTGCCTCAACCGCCACGTGTGCTGTTCGGGCCATCCGGAGCAAGTCAGCGGCGATCCGGCGTTCGTCGAACTGTTCGGCCAGAACGCGCCGAGCCTGGCCATCTACCACCACCATCACGATCACCGCCACGACCTGCACGGCTCGGTGATCGCCCCAGGCCCCCATGTCCACGGAGAACACTGCAAGCATGGCTGACTTTCTTCTCTACGCCCTGCTTGCAGGCCTGGCCCTGGCGGTGGTGGCCGGGCCCCTGGGCTCCTTCGTGGTCTGGCGGCGCATGGCCTATTTCGGCGATACCCTGTCCCATGCCGCGTTGCTCGGCGTGGCCCTGGGCCTGGCCCTGGACATCAGCCCCGCCCTGGCGGTGACCGTCGGTTGCCTGCTGCTGGCGATCCTCCTGGTGACCCTGCAGCAACGCCAGCCACTGGCCTCCGACACCCTGCTCGGCATCCTCGCCCCCAGCACCTTGTCCCTGGGCTTGGTGGCGCTGAGCTTCATGCGCGACGTGCGCATCGACCTGATGGCCTACCTGTTCGGCGACCTGTTGGCCATCAGCCCCACGGACCTGACCTGGATCCTCGGCGGCAGCGTGCTGGTGCTGTTGCTGCTCGGCGCCCTGTGGCGGCCGCTGCTGGCGATCACCGTGCACGAGGAGCTGGCGATGGTCGAGGGCCTGCCGGTGGCGGGCCTGCGCCTGGCGCTGATGCTGCTGATCGCGGTGGTCATCGCCGTGGCCATGAAGATCGTCGGCGTGCTGCTGATCACCTCGCTGCTGATCATTCCCGCCGCCGCGGCACAGCGTCACGCCCGCTCGCCGGAGCAAATGGCCCTGGGCGCCAGTTTGCTGGGCGTGGCGGCGGTTTGCAGCGGCCTGGCCCTGTCCTGGTTCAAGGACACCCCAGCCGGCCCATCGATCGTGGTCTGTGCGGCGGTGCTATTCTTGCTGAGCCTGGCGTTGCCAAAGCGCTGAGTTACAGGGTGTGCGCTGGCGCACCCTGCAACCTTTTCCCCTGTAAAGGGTCTGTAAGACGTGTTTTCGAGCGCGCGCACCTGGGTGTAGACTTGCTCGCTTTTTGCGCAAATAGAGAGTCGCAGGAATGAAGCCGTTCGTCTCCCGTTATCTGCTTGTTGCCGCGTTTTCCCTGTTCCTGGCTGCCTGTTCCGGCACGCCGGCCGAACAGTCCGCCGCGCCTGCCCAGCCAGATGCCTGGCAGCAGTTGCAGCAGAGCATCACCAGCAACGAACTGGCCACGGCCGAAGACCAGCTGGCCGCCCTGCAGGCCCAGTCGCCCGACGACGTGCGCCTGGAGCAGTACCAGCGACAGCTCGCCGAGGCCTACCTGCAACGCAGCCAGATCGTCCTGCAGAAGGGTGACGTCAATGCCGCCGCCACGGCCCTGGCCCGCGCCCGCGCGCTGATGCCCCAGGCGCCGGCGCTGACCGGCGGCGATGCCGTGGCCCAGGCGCGCAAGGCCGAGCTGGAAAAGGCCGAGGCCGCGCTCAAGGCCGCCGAGGCCAGGCCCAAGGCACGGCTGATCGACCCCACCGCGCCGAATACCGTCGTGGCGCTGAAGACCACGGATATCCGTGCCATGCGCCGGCAGCTCGATGACATCGCTGCCGACGTGGTGAACTACCAGTGCGAGGTGGTGTTCCAGGTCCCGCGCACCCAGGATGCGCCCTGGCTCAAGACCCTGCTGGAAAAGCGCGTGCGCAAGCTCGACGAAGGGTTCGCGCTGAAACAACGGCATGAGATCCAGCGCTCGCTGCCGGCGCAGGTGGTGTTGGTGCCGCATCGGCCTTGAGATCCTGGGGCCGCTTCGCGGCCCATCGCCGGCAAGCCGGCTCCCACAGGGTGCCGTGGTGCTCACAAAGCATGGGCCATGCGAGGACTCTGTGTGAGCTTGCCAGCGATGAGCTGCACAGCGCACCTTACGCAGGAATACCCTCGACTCCAGCCTCCCGCGCCCACACCCGGTGCCGCTCCAGCACCTTGACGAAGGCCGCCACCACTTTCTGATCATCCCCCAGTAGCAATCCCTCGTCCTCCTTGAGCCCCAGCCTGTCCAGCAAGGCCTTGGCGCCCCTGGCCAAGCCCATGGGCTTCAAATGCTTGTAGGCCTCGAGCAGGTAATGCTTGGCCACCCCACTCTCGCCCAGGGCATCCAGCGCCGCCTTGCCGGCTGGCACCCACAGCCCATCGATCATCACCGACGGCATCCCCTCCATCGACGCATCCACCGGCAACGGCTTGCCTTCGGCGGTCTTGACCGGCGCCGAAGTCGGCCCCAGCAGCAAAATCCGTGCGCTCTCGGCCTCGAAGGCCTTGACCAGCCTGTCGACGCTGGCGCCTTCCACGCCATCGGCCACCAGCAGGGCAATCTTGCGCCCCTTGATGCCCACGCTGCCGGGATGGTTCATCTGGCTCAAGGCCGGTGACTGCGCCGGTTTCGAGCCCTTGACCTGCACGGTACCGGCCTTGGGTGCAGGCAGGCCCAGATTGGCCGCCACCGCCGCCGCCAGCCCAAGGTCGATATTGGCCAGGATCTCGTTGACCTCGCGTACACGGATCGCCTCGCGCTCCACCTTGCCCAGCTCGAAGCTGTAGGCCTTGACGATGTGCTGCTGTTCGTTGGGGCTCATGCTCTGGTAGAACAGCCGTGCCTGGGAGAAGTGGTCGCTGAAGGAGTCGCTGCGCTCGCGGATCTTGTGCGCATCGATACGCTCCTGGTAGCTATCGAAACCGCCATCCTCCGGAGCCGGCGGTGTCTCCTTGGGCCAACCACCATCGATGGAGTTGGGCTCGTAGGAGGCACGTCCCTTATCGAGGGTCATGCGGTGCATGGCATCGCGCTGGCTGCTGTGGTTGGGCACGATCGGCCGGTTGATGGGGATCTCATGGAAGTTCGGGCCACCGAGGCGGCTGAGCTGGGTGTCGGTGTAGGAGAACAACCGGCCCTGCAGCAGGGGGTCGTTGGTGAAGTCGATGCCCGGCACGATATGCCCGGGGCAAAAGGCGATCTGCTCGACTTCGGCGAAGAAGTTGTCCGGATTGCGATTGAGCACCATCTTGCCCAGCGGCGTCACCGGCACCAGTTCCTCGGGAATGATCTTGGTCGGGTCGAGCAGGTCGAAGTCGAAACGGTGCTCATCCGCCTCGGGCACGATCTGCACCCCCAGTTCCCATTCCGGGTAGTCGCCGGTCTCGATGGCGTCCCACAGGTCACGGCGGTGGTAGTCGGTATCCTTGCCTGCCAGCTTCTGGGCTTCGTCCCACAGCACCGAGTGCACGCCCTGGCGTGGTTTCCAGTGGAACTTCACCAGGCTGGCCACACCCTCGGCATTGATCAGGCGGAAGGTGTGCACGCCAAAGCCTTCCATCATCCGCAAGCTGCGCGGGATGGCCCGGTCCGACATGGCCCACATGACCATGTGGGCCGACTCCGGCACCAGCGAGACGAAGTCCCAGAACGTATCGTGGGCCGAGCCACCGGTGGGGATCTCGTTGTGCGGCTCGGGTTTCACCGCGTGGACGAAGTCCGGGAACTTGATCGCATCCTGGATGAAGAACACCGGCATGTTGTTGCCCACCAGGTCAAAATTGCCCTCGTCGGTGTAGAACTTCACGGCAAAGCCGCGCACGTCGCGCACGGTGTCGCCAGAGCCGCGCGGGCCTTGCACGGTGGAGAAACGCACGAAGACCGGCGTGATCTTCTCGGGGTCCTGGAGGAACCCGGCCTTGGTCAGTTGCGCATGGCAGCCGTAGCTCTGGAAGTAGCCATGGGCGCCGGTGCCGCGGGCGTGGACGATACGCTCGGGGATACGCTCATGGTCGAAGTGGGTGATCTTCTCGCGCATGATGAAGTCTTCGAGCAGCGAGGGCCCCCGCGCACCGGCCTTGAGGGTGTTCTGGTTATCGGCGATCTTCACCCCCTGGTTGGTGCGCAAGGCCTGGCCGGTGGCGTCGCTGCGAAACGCCTCCAGGCTCTGCACCTTGGCATTGGTGTTGGCCCGGTCGGGGGTCGTGGTACCGGCGACCTGGCTTTCCCTGGGCATGTCCTTCTTCTTGCTGGGCATGGTTCGGCTCTCCTTATCAGTCTTGAGCGAGCCCGTATCGGGCTTGTTCAACTAGTGACTGGAAGGCGTTCGCGAGCGTTCAATCGGGATTACCAGTTGTCGCGTTATGCCGGCCGGATTGGTTCATGACGAAATAAATGCTAAGAACAACTATGGGAAAAGGCTAAAATGCGCGCCCCGGCTAACCGCTGACCCTATTCCATGCGCCCCACAAGGTTCGCTCAGTGATCGAGTTTCAACATGTCCACAAGACCTACCGTGTCGCCGGTAGGGATATCCCCGCCCTCAATCCGACCAGCCTGACCATCGACAACGGCCAGGTGTTCGGCCTGATCGGGCATTCCGGCGCAGGCAAGAGCACCTTGCTGCGCCTGATCAACCGCCTCGAGGCCCCGAGCGGCGGCAAGATCATCGTCGACGGCGAGGACGTCACCGCCTTCGACGCCAACCAGCTGCGTCGCTTCCGCCAGCAGGTCGGGATGATCTTCCAGCACTTCAACCTGCTGGCCTCCAAGACCGTGGCCGACAACGTCGCCCTGCCGCTGACCCTGGCCGGCGAACTGTCGCGGGCCGAGATCGACCAGCGTGTCGCCGAACTGCTGGCCCGCGTCGGCCTGTCGGACCATGCCCGCAAGTACCCGGCCCAACTCTCCGGCGGCCAGAAGCAACGCGTGGGCATCGCCCGCGCCCTGTCGACCCGGCCGAAGATCCTGCTGTGCGACGAGGCCACCAGCGCCCTCGACCCGCAGACCACCGCGTCGGTGTTGCAACTGCTGGCCGAGATCAACCGCGAGCTGAAGCTGACCATCGTGCTGATCACCCACGAGATGGACGTGATCCGCCGGGTCTGCGACCGCGTGGCGGTGATGGATGCCGGGCAGATCGTCGAACAAGGCCCGGTGGCCGATGTGTTCCTGCATCCGCAGCACCCGACCACCCGACGTTTCGTCCAGGAAGACGAGCAGGTCGACGAGAACGAGCAGCGCGACGACTTCGCCCACGTGCCCGGGCGCATCCTGCGCCTGACCTTCCAGGGCGAGGCCACGTACGCCCCGCTGCTGGGCACCGTGGCCCGCGAGACCGGCGTGGACTACAGCATCCTCGCCGGGCGTATCGACCGCATCAAGGACGTCCCCTATGGACAGCTGACCCTGGCCGTCACCGGTGGCGACATGGACGCGGCGTTCGAGCGCTTCAAGGCAGCGGATGTGCATATGGAGGTACTGCGTTGATGGACGCCCTGAATTTCTTCGCCAACGTCGACTGGGCCGAGATCTGGCTGGCCAGCATCGACACCATGATCATGCTGTTCGGCTCGCTGTTCTTCACCGTGCTGCTGGGCCTGCCATTGGGCGTGCTGCTGTTCCTCTGCGGCCCACGGCAGATGTTCGAGCAGCGGGGCGTGTACGCGCTGCTGTCGCTGATCGTCAACATCCTGCGCTCGCTGCCGTTCATCATCCTGCTGATCGTCATGATTCCGGTCACCGTGCTGATCACCGGCACCTCGCTGGGCGTCGCCGGCGCCATCCCGCCGCTGGTGGTGGGTGCCACGCCGTTCTTCGCGCGCCTGGTGGAAACCGCCCTGCGCGAAGTGGACCGCGGCATCATCGAGGCGACCCAGTCGATGGGCGCCACCACCCGCCAGATCATCATGAACGCGCTGTTGCCAGAGGCCCGGCCGGGCATCTTCGCGGCCATCACCGTCACCGCCATCACCCTGGTGTCGTACACCGCCATGGCCGGCGTGGTGGGCGCGGGCGGCCTGGGCGACCTGGCCATCCGCTTCGGCTACCAGCGCTTCCAGACCGACGTGATGGTGGTCACCGTGGTGCTCCTGCTGGTCCTGGTTCAAGTTCTGCAGAGCGTCGGCGACAAACTGGTCGTGCACTTTTCCCGTAAGTAACCCCAATGGGGTCGGCCTGGCCGACCCGTTCGGGGGCCGTCGCGGCCCTCACAAGGAGTGATCGATGAAGAAACTGCTTGCTGTCGTGGCCGCCGTCGCGGCCTTCTCGGCCAACGCCGAAACCCTGACCGTCGCCGCCACCCCGGTGCCTCACGCGGAAATCCTCAACTTCGTGAAGCCGCAGCTGGAGAAAGCTGGCGTGGAACTGAAGGTCAAGGAGTTCACCGACTACATCCAGCCGAACGTACAGGTGGCCGAGAAGCGCCTGGACGCCAACTTCTTCCAGCACCAGCCGTATCTGGACGAGTTCAACAAGTCCAAGGGCACCGAACTGGTCAGCGTTACCGGCGTGCACCTGGAGCCGCTGGGCGCCTACTCCAGCAAGATCAAGAAGCTCGACGAACTGCCGTCCGGCGCCACCGTGGTCATCCCCAACGATGCCACCAACGGCGGCCGCGCCCTGCTGCTGCTCGACAAGGCCGGCGTGATCGCGCTCAAGGACAACAAGAACATCCTGTCCACCGTCAAGGACATCACCGCTAACGACAAGGGCCTGAAGTTCCGCGAACTGGAAGCGGCCACCATCCCGCGCGTGCTGACCCAGGTGGACCTGGCGCTGATCAACACCAACTATGCGCTGGAAGCCAAGCTCAACCCCGAAAAGGATGCGCTGGTCATCGAGGGTAGCGACTCGCCCTACGTGAACATCCTTGTCGCCCGCCCGGACAACAAGGACTCGCAGGCCATGAAGAAGCTGGCCGATGCCCTGCATTCGCCCGAGGTGAAGCAGTTCATCACCGAGAAGTACAAAGGCGCGGTGATTCCGGCGTTCTGATTGCGCCAAGTTCTCTGGGCCGGTCAGTTCAGCAGGGCTGCTTTGCAGCCCATCGCCGGTACGCCGACGATGGGACGCGAAGCGGCCCCAAATCAGCCGATACTCAGTCCCGCTTGACCAACCCCGGCAACTGCGCCACCAGCTTCTGGTTGTTGAACGGCGCCCGGATGAACCCCCGCTGGCGCCCATCCGGCCCGACGATCGCCAGGTTGCCACTGTGATCCACGGTATACCCCGGCTTGCTGGTATCCGCCGGAATGAACGGAATGCTCAGGGCATTGGCCAATGCCTGGGTGTCCTCGAGGGTGCCCGCCAATCCGAGGAAGTCCTTGTCGAAGTACCCCAGGTACTGCTTGAGCTGGTCCGGCGTATCGCGATTCGGGTCGACACTCACCAGCACCACCTGCAACCGCTCCAGCGCCTCCTTGGGCAGCTCGCTCTTCACCTGGCGCAGCTGGGCCAGGGTAGTCGGGCAGATGTCCGGGCAGTAGGTATAGCCGAAGAACAGCAACGACCACTTGCCCTTGAGCTCGTCCAGCTCCACCGGCCGGCCTTCCTGGTCCCTCATCTTCACGTCCGGCACGGTGCGGCTCTGGGGCAGGAGAATGATGCCGGCGTCGATCAGTTCGGCCGGGTTCGCCTCGCTGCGGCCGTTGAGCACCTTGTTGACGGTCAGGCCGAGGATCAGGGCGACCACGGCGACGAGGATGAAAACGGTTTTCTGGGTTCGGGTCATAGATTCAGCAACAGGTAGTGGTCCAAGAGCAGTGCGATGAACAGCAGGAACAGGTACCCGATAGAGTACTTGAAGGTCCCGATCGCAGCGTGCGGCCTGGTGCCACGGTACAACACCCAGGCCCAGTGGACAAAGCGCAGCCCCAGCACGAGGGCACACGCCAGGTACAACGGGCCGCTCATGTGGATGGCATAGGGCAGCAGGCTCACCGCCAGCAACACCAAGGTATAGAGCAGGATGTGCAGCTTGGTGTAGCGCTCGCCATGGGTCACCGGCAGCATGGGAATGTCGGCCTTGGCGTACTCCTCCTTGCGGTGGATGGCCAGGGCCCAGAAGTGCGGCGGGGTCCAGGCGAAGATGATCAGCACCAGCAGCAGCGGCTCGGCGCCGACATGGCCGCTGACCGCCACCCAACCCAGCAGCGGCGGCGCCGCACCGGCCAGGCCGCCGATCACGATGTTCTGCGGGGTGGCACGCTTGAGAAAGCCCGTGTAGATCACCGCGTAGCCGAGCAACGAGGCCAGCGTCAGCCAAGCGGTGAGGGCATTGGTGAACACCAGCAGCAGGGCCATGCCCAGCACCGCCAAGGCCAGGGCGAAGCCCAGCGCCGGCAGCGGCGCGACCCGCCCTTCGGCCAGCGGGCGCCGGTGGGTACGGACCATCAGCGCATCGATGCGCCGATCCACCACATGGTTGACCACCGCCGCGCCGCCCGCGCACAGGCCGATGCCTAGGTTGCCGAACAGCAGCACGCTCCACGCCACCCCGGCACGGGTAGCGAGGAACATGCCCACCAGCGAGGTGATCAGCATCAGCACCACCACCTTGGGCTTGGTCAGTTCCAGGTAGTCGCGCCAACCGGCCCGCCGTCTGCGCTCGCTCAGAAGCGTCGCCACGAATCACCCCTCATGTGCTGGGAGAGCCCCACGCCGGTCACCGGTGTCAGGCGCCAGCCCTGCGTGATGCGGACCTTGTCGACCACGCGGATCCGGTAGTTCACCAGCACCATGCACAGCAACAACGCGGCACCGCCGGCGTTGTGCGCCACCGCCACGCCCAGGGGCAGGTGCAACAGCACGTTGCTGATGCCCAGGCCCACCTGCACGGCCAGCGCCAGCAGCACCAGGCGGGCCAGGCCGGAAAGAGCGTTGCGGTGCAGCTTCCAGCTGAGCAGCAGCAACACGGCGATGACCAGCAACGCACCGAGCCGGTGGCTGATGTGGATAGCGGTACGCGCATCGCTGTCCAGCTGCCCGCCCAGGTAGTTCGGGCCGACGTGCTGGGTCAGGTGGAAGCCGTTGCTAAAGTCCGCCGCTGGCCACCACTGGCCGTGGCAGGTGGGCAGGTCGATACAAGCGACCGCCGCATAGTTGGCGCTGACCCACCCCCCCAAGGCGATCTGCCCGATCACCACCAGCAATGCCAGCGCCGCCACCCGCCGCAGGCTCAGCGGCAGCTTGGGCAAAGGCGCGAAGGCCCGGGATAGACGCAGGGACAGCAGGAACAACAGGCTCAGGGTGGTGAAGCCGCCGAGCAGGTGCGCAGTGACCACCTGGGGCCAGAGCTTGAGGGTCACCGTCCACATGCCGAACACCGCCTGCGCCAGCACCACGCCCAGCAACAGCAGCGGCAGGCGATAGGGCTGGCCGTCACGGGCATGGCGCCTCAGTGCCTGGAACGCCAGTACGGCGATCACCAGCGCCAGGGTGCCGGCGAAGTAGCGATGGACCATCTCTGCCCAGCCCTTGGCTTGCTCCACCGGATGCTCCGGGAAGTGCAGCTCGGCATGGGCCAACTGCGCCTCGGTCTTGGGCACTCCGATGAAGCCATAGCAACCCGGCCAGTCGGGGCAGCCGAGGCCGGCGTGGGTCAGCCGGGTATAGGCACCGAGCAGGACGACCAGCAGTGCCAGCAGGGTGGCGAACACAGCGAGGCGGTATCCGGGTCTGGCCATGGCGGCCTCCTAGCCGATGTTGGACAGTTTGAGCAGGTGGCGCAGGTCGTCGAGCACATGCTTGCCCTTGGCCTTGACGTCGTAGCGCAGCACCAGGTTGCCGTGGGGGTCGACGATCCACAGCTGCGGGCCGGGCTCGCCGACCTTCTGGCCGTAGCGTTGCAGGTCGAGCGGATAACGCTGCAGCTGCGGATATTCGCGGCCCAACAACGCCTGGTAGTCAGCGTCCAGCGGCTGCGCGGCGGCCAGGGCATGGCTGGCACGGCCAGCGTCGCGGCCCAGGCCGATCTGGATCTGCCGGGCCAGGTACACCAGTTGCTGGCAATCCTGGGCACAGGCTTGCGGCGCGCTGACCAACAGTTGCCAGCCTTCCTCCTGGGCGTCGATGCCAATGTCGGCGCGGGTTTCGCCGCTGCCGATCATCGCGCCGTGGTAACTGCGGCCCTCCGGCACCCAGAACTTGAACTTGTACATGCTGGTGGCGAGGATCATCGGCCCCAGCGCCACCAGCAGGATGAGGATCAGCTGCAAGCGCCCACGCGCGCGGGACTTGTGGCGTTCAGGCACGCCCAGTGGACTCGTGACGGCGCCCATGGTTGTTCTCCTTGTTGTTGTGCCAACCGAAATAGAGGTAGAGCAGCACCAGCGCCGTGGCCAACGCGAACCACTGCACGGCGTAGCCCAGGTGTTTTTCCGGCCCCATGGCGACCACCGGCCAGTCCAGCCGGTAGCTGGCTGGCCCCGGTTCGAGGCGCAGCTCATGGGGGAAACCTTCGCGACCGAGCTGTTGCCACACTTGCGCAGGGTCGATGGCGGTGAGCAGGTGCGGCCACTGCTTGCCGGCCGGGTCGGGGTGCAGTTGGAAGATGCTGCCCGGCGCCACGTAGACCGAGGCGTCGAGGGTCAGGGGGTGTTCGGGGGTATCGAAGCGCACCGGCACCCGGCGGTCGGGCCACGGCAGCCAGCCACGGTTGACCAGCAGCCACAGGCCGCTGGCCTGGTCGTGGAAGGGTTGCAGCAGCTCGACGCCGACCTGGCCGTCGCGCAGGCGGTTGTCCAGCAGCAGGCTGTGTGCGGCATCGAAGCGGCCGTGCAGGTGTACGCGCTGGAAGGCCGGGTCAGGCAATTGCTGCAACTGCGCGACCGCCACCGGCGCCTCGACGCGACGCTCGGCATAACTGTCGAGCAGCTGGCGCTTTTCGTCCGCTCGGCGCAGTTGCCAACTGCCGAGCGCGATCAACCCCGGCAGCAGGGCAAGCACCACCAGGGTCGGTACCAGGCCAGGGCGAAACGGCTTCACCACGGCCTCGCAAGGTCGATCGCTATACTTGAAACCATCACTGCATTCCCCCGGAGTATCGCCATGCTCAAGGCTGCGATTGTCCTGATGCTGTTGGCCACCATCGCCAGCCTGTTCAGCGGGCTGGTGTTCCTGGTCAAGGACGACGAACACTCGACCCGCCTGCTCAAGGCCCTGACCGTGCGCGTCACCCTCGCGGCGCTGACCATCGGCCTGGTCGCCTGGGGCTTCATCAGCGGGCAGCTCGTCTCGCACGCGCCGTTCTGAATCCTGTGCAGGAGTCCCCTGCTACAGCACATACACGAAGATGAACAACCCGACCCAGACCACATCGACGAAGTGCCAGTACCAGCTGGCCGCCTCGAAACCGAAGTGCTTGTCGGGGTTGAAATGCCCGCGCAGCACACGCACGAGCATCACGATCAATATCAAGGAGCCCAAGGTCACGTGGGCGCCGTGAAAGCCCGTGAGCATGAAGAAGGTCGCGCCGTAGATCCCCGAACCCAAGGTCAGCCCCAGGTGGGCATAGGCCTCGTAGTACTCGTAGGCCTGCAACGCCAGGAACGACAGCCCGAGCAGGATGGTCAGCCCCAGCCACAGCTTCAGTGGGCCACGATGCCCCTTGCGCAGGGCATGGTGGGCGATGGTGATGGTCACGCTGGAGCTGACCAGCAGGATGGTGTTGATCAGTGGCAGGTGCCAGGGGTCGATGATGTCCTTGGGTGGCGGGAACAGCTTCGGGTCCGGTGTGTTGAGCAGCGGCCAGGCGAACTCGAAGCCGGGCCAGAGCATCTGCGAGACGCCCTTGTCGCCCTCGCCGCCGAGCCAGGGCCCGGCCAGCACCCGCACGTAGAACAGCGCGCCGAAGAAGGCCAGGAAGAACATCACCTCGGAGAAGATGAACCAGCTCATGCCCCAGCGGAACGAGCGGTCCATCTGCGCACTGTACAACCCCGCACGGCTCTCCTTGACCACCGCGCCGAACCAGCCGAACAGCATGTAGGCCAAGAACAGCGCGCCGACGAAGAAGATCCACGGCCCATGGGACGCCTCGTGGCCGGCCTTGAGGTCGTTGAACCAGGTGCCCAGGCCGAACACCGTGATGAGCAGGCCGATCGTGGCGATGATCGGCCACTTGCTCTGCGCCGGGACGTAGTAGTGCTCGTGACTTGCCATTGTTGTTCTCCTTCCCTTAACGGGCGCCCTGGACGTCCTGGGCCGCGACATGGGCGACCGGCGGGTGGCGAGCGGTGATATCGAACAAGGTGTAGGCCAGTGTCAGGTGCTTCACGTTGGCCGGCAGGTCGCGGTCGACGATGAAACGCACCGGCATCTCGATGCGCTCGCCGGGTTGCAGCACCTGCTGGGTGAAACAGAAGCACTCGGTCTTGTGGAAGTACGCCGCGGCCTCGGCCGGGGTGATGCTGGGGATGGCCTGGGCACTCATGGGCCGATCGGTCGGGTTACGGGCGACGAAGACCATCTGGTTGACCGCCCCCGGGTTGACCTCGAGCTGGTCGGCGGTGGAATGGAACTCCCAGACCATGTCGCTGGCATTGGTCGACATGAACTGCACCCGCACGGTGCGCGTCGGGTCGCTGACCTGGCTGCCCTGGTACTGCCCGCCGGTCTTGCCGTTGATGCCGAAGGCCTGGCACATGACGTCGTAGATCGGCACCAGGGCGAAGCCGAAGGCGAACATCACCACCGTCAGCATCAGCAGGCGCGTGACCAGGCGTTTGAGCGACAGGCCTTCCATGTTCGACCTCCTACTTCACGTCCGGCGGCGTCTGGAAGGTGTGGTAGGGCGCCGGCGAAGGCACCGTCCACTCCAGCCCGTCGGCGCCATCCCAGGGCTTGGCCGGTGCCGGCGCGCCGCCGCGGATGCACTTGATGACGATGAACAGGAACAGGAACTGCGTGGCACCGAAGGTGAAGGCGCCAATCGACGAGACCATGTTGAAATCGGCGAACTGCAGGTTGTAGTCCGGGATCCGTCGCGGCATGCCGGCCAGGCCCACGAAGTGCATGGGGAAGAACGCCATGTTCATACCGATGAACGACAGCCAGAAGTGCAGTTTGGCCAAGGTTTCGTCGTACATGTGCCCGGTCCACTTCGGCAGCCAGTAGTAGGCCGAGGCGAAGATGCCGAAGATCGCCCCGGGCACCAGCACATAGTGGAAGTGGGCGACGACGAAGTAGGTGTCGTGGTACTGGAAGTCCGCCGGCGCGATGGCCAGCATCAGCCCGGAGAAGCCGCCGATGGTGAACAGGATGACGAAGGCCACGGCGAACAGCATCGGCGCCTCGAAGGTCAGCGCACCCTGCCACATGGTGCTGACCCAGTTGAACACCTTCACCCCGGTAGGCACGGCGATCAGCATGGTGGCGTACATGAAGAACAGCTCGCCCACCACCGGGATGCCGACCACGAACATGTGGTGGGCCCAGACGATGAACGACAGGAAGGCGATCGCCCCGGTGGCATAGACCATGGAGGTGTAGCCGAACAGCGGCTTGCGCGAGAACGCCGGGATGATCGAACTGACCGCGCCGAAGGCCGGCAGGATCATGATGTACACCTCGGGGTGGCCGAAGAACCAGAACACATGCTGGAACAGCACCGGGTCACCACCGCCGGCGGCGCTGAAGAAGCTGGTGCCGAAGTGGATGTCCATCAGCATCATGGTCACCACGCCGGCCAGCACCGGCATCACCGCGATGAGCAGGAACGCGGTGATCAGCCAGGTCCAGACGAACAGCGGCATCTTCATCAGGGTCATGCCTGGCGCACGCAGGTTGAGCACGGTGGCGATCACGTTGATCGCGCCCATGATCGAGCTGATGCCCATCAGGTGGATGGCGAAGATGAAGAAGGTCACGCTGGCCGGCGCGTAGGTGGTCGACAGCGGAGCGTAGAAGGTCCAGCCGAAATTCGGCCCGCCGCCGGCGCTGAACAAGGTCGAGACCAACAGCAGGAAAGCCGCCGGCAGCAGCCAGAAGCTGAAGTTGTTCATCCGTGGCAAGGCCATGTCCGGCGCGCCGATCATCAGCGGGATCATCCAGTTGGCCAGGCCCACGAATGCCGGCATCACTGCCCCGAACACCATGATCAGGCCATGCATGGTGGTCATCTGGTTGAAGAACTCAGGTTCCACGATCTGCAGGCCGGGCTGGAACAGCTCGGCGCGGATCACCATGGCGAACGAGCCGCCGAGCAGGAACATGGCGAAGCTGAACCACAGGTACATCGTGCCGATGTCCTTGTGGTTGGTGGTCAGCACCCAGCGCATCAGGCCCTTGGCCGGGCCGTGGGCATGCTCATGGCCTTGGGCGTGGTCGTCGATCACTGCACTCATGTCCTGTCTCCTGCAATCCGGTGGCTGTTGCGGGAACACCCGTCGACCCGGCTCATTGGCCTTCTGCCTGCTTGAGCGCCAGCACATCCTTCGGCGTGACCATATCGCTCTTGTTGTTGCCCCAGGCATTGCGCTCGTAGGTGACCACGGCGGCGATGTCGACTTCCGAGAGCTGCTTGCCGAACGCGGCCATGGCAGTGCCAGGCTTGCCGTGGAACACGATGCCCAGGTGGTCTTCCTTGGGGCCAGTGGCGATCTTCGAGCCCTTGAGTGCCGGGAACATCGGCGGCAGGCCCTGGCCCTCGGCCTGGTGACAGGCCACGCAGGCGGTGTGGTAGACCTTGTCGCCACGCTCGACCAGCTCCTCCAGGGTCCACTCCTTGCTGGTCAGCTCCTTGAGCTTGGCCGCCTCGGCCTTGCGCTCGCCGAGCCAGGTGTCGTAGTCGGCCTGCGACTTGACCTCGACCACCACCGGCATGAAGCCATGGTCCTTGCCGCACAGCTCGGTGCACTGGCCGCGGTAGATGCCGGGTTTCTCGATGCGCGTCCAGGCTTCGTTGACGAAGCCGGGAATGGCGTCGCGCTTGACCGCGAAGGCCGGCACCCACCAGGAGTGGATGACATCGGCGGCAGTCACCAGAAAGCGCACCTTGGCCCCGACCGGCAAGACCAGCGGCTGGTCGACTTCCAGCAGGTAGTGCTCGCCCTTGGGCGCCTGGTTGCGGATCTGCTCGGCGGGGGTGGCGATGTTGCTGAAGAACTCCACGTCCTGGCCCAGGTACTTGTAGTGCCATTTCCATTGATAGCCGGTGACCTGGATGTCGATGTCCGAGTCGCTGGCGTCGTAGATGTCGATCAGTGTCTTGGTGGCCGGGATGGCCATGGCCACGAGGATCAGGAAGGGGACGATGGTCCAGAGGATCTCCACCCAGGTGTGCTCGTGGAAGTGAGCAGGCTCCTGGCCGGTGGAGCGACGGTGGATGACCATCGACCAGAACATCGCGCCGAACACCACGATGCCGATGACCACACAGATCCAGAAGATGGTCATGTGCAGGTCGAACACGGCGCTGGAGACTTCCGTGGCCCCCGGAGCCATGTTCACGGTCCAGGCAGCGTGCGCCTGACCGAATCCCAACCACAACAGGAGGCCCATCCAGACATGTGGATGTCGCATCATTGCGGGTTCCCCTTATCGTTCTTGTTGTCCCGGAGGCGTGGACCTACGGCAAGGGGGGACGGCGGCCAAGACTGCCTACTTCGACGACCGAGCCCCTGCGACAGCAGTCGGGCCTCATCAACGAATCACGTTCAACCGGAGTATAGACACCGACCAATGGCACGCAACGAAGGCCATGAAATGAACTTCATGATTCCGCCGGATCGCCTGTAAACCCCGTGCTCAACGGCTCGGGGCACAATGATGGCACATTGATATAACTGCTTATGCAGGCGTGTCTTCCGGTTATAACAAATGCGTCTTAGGCATTCTCGTAAGCAAGCTAACTTAGTGTCTTCCGTTTGTAACGCCTTGTCCCTGGAGTTGTCATGAACATCGCCGCTGTACGCGAGCAGATCAGCCAAGCCCATCAACATGAAAGCCAGACCGGCCAATTGAAAGTACGCCTCGAGCAGCAACTGCCCCACCTGCATCCGTCGATCCGACTGCCGGAGCAGGATGCCCAGGGTACCTTGACGCGTTTCGTCAGCGCCTATATCGACCAGGTCCCGGAGTTGCTGGAAGCTGCGCACGCAGTGGCCCGCGAGGCCGGCATCGAGTCGCAGATCAAGCCGGTGCTGAAGATCGCCGAAGCCTATTTCCTCCAGCCTCCGAGCGTCATGCAAGGGCATGTCGGCCTCGACTGCCTGCTGGACGAGGCCTACCTGGCCCATCGCCTGGTCGAAGAGGTCAATGACCTGTACATCCGTCATTTCCAGCAACCGCTGATCCCCCTCGATACCACCGTGGCCAACCTGATCGCCCATCAGTTGATCGGCGAGACCTTCGCCAACCAGCTGGACGAGGTGGTGCACCACTCGGTGGACGAGTTGCTCGACGACGAGAGCTTTGCCGTGGAGTCGGTGGAGACCTACCGCGAGACCCTGTGCAGCCCCGCGACCGGCGAAGCCTGGAAACGCTGGCCGTGCCTGTCGCGGCAACTGAACGTGGACCTTGCCCTGCAACCCTCCTGACGCACCGAGGCGGCTGGGAAAGGCGTCCCGCTGCTGCCCCTCGTACCCGATCGCTACTGTCATCCGGCCGCCGCAAGGGCGGCCCCGACCCATCGAACAGGTGATGACAATGACGATCCAGTGGAATCGAATCTATACCGACCTGCTGCGCGGCAGCCGGCCGACGCTCTGGGGCAACTGGGCCCTGAACCCCAACATCCAGCCAGGCGCGGTCGGCATCGTCGACCCGGCCTCGGGTGACTTCAGGCTCGTCTGCGAACAATTGCCCGGCGCAGAAGTATCGAGCAGCCAGCAGGGCCGCAAGTGGCAGATCAGCTCGAGCGGCGTACAGCGCCGCGAAGTCAAGACGAGCGTGGCGGGAATGGTCTACGACCCGGCCACCGGCGCCCAGGTGCAGCCGGATGCCGCCATCGAATGGAGCTTCGACCGCGAGGAATCCATCGCCTCGGAGTTCGCCCTCAGCGGTGAACGCAGCCTCAGCAACCTCACGCTGCTGCACGACAGCTACGACTGGCTGCTGGATCACGCCAGGCGGGTGAACATGGCCACCGCCGCCGGCATTTCCGAAGGCTTCGGCGTGGTGACCACGGTGGTCTATGCCCAGAGCGGCGTCAATGCCGGCGCCAAGAAACGCAACGCCCGGTTCTCCCTCGCCGGCAGCGCCAGCGGCCTGAACAGGTTGCTCGGCGAGGACGGCATCTCCGGCAAGGGCAACGCCAGCTTCATCGTCACCAGCGACAGCAGCGCGATCGAGTCGCACACCTTGCCGGCAGGAAGCGGCGAGGTGGCCAGCGAGCCGCTGCCCGTCGCCTATGGCTTCGCATCCTTCGCCGGCAGCAGGGTGCTGGTGCCCAACTGGATCCGCAAGATGGGTGTGTTGAGCCTGGTGGTCGACAGCAAGGCCTCGGCCTTCACCACCTACACCACCCGGGTCACCTTGTCGTACGAAACCCCCAATGGCCCGGTCGAAGACACCCGGACCATCGTCGGCGGCAGCTCCGCCAGCTTCAGCGATATCCCGCTGACAGCCACCCGGATGACACTCGTCGCCGAGTTCATCAACCTCGGCAAGAACACCCGCCAGGCGCTCACCTGGAACACGCCTGCCACCGAGTGGCTCGGCGGCACCCGGGTCGTCAACCTGACCGGTACCTGGCCGGGTGCGCCGCAGATGAAGGAAGTGGACGCCTGAGGTCAGGCGCCCGCAGCGCTGCGCAAGCGCCCTTCGATCCTGCGCTTGAGGCCACGCTGCTCGATACGCAGGCTGCAACCGCTGGCCTGGCTGGCCTTGCCCCAATCCTCGAGCAATTCCAGGCAGGAATGGTCGATGTAGGTCAGGTTGGCCAGCGGGACATGCAACGTGGTGCCGGGCGGCACGCTGTCGAGTACCTGGGTCAGGGCAGGGACCTTGAGGAAGGTCGCCGCCCCGCTCAGGCGCAGCTCCATGTGCCCCGGGCGGTCGAGGTGGACCAGGTTGATCTTCAGTCGCGCGGCCTTGAGCGCCAGCTTCAGTAGCGTCAGGGCGAAACCTAGGAGTACACCGGTGAGCAGGTCGGTGAAGATGATCGCCAAGGCGGTGGCGGCATAGGTGAACATCGGCATGCGCCCGTAGCGGCCAAGGCCGCGCAACGCTTTGAAATCCACCAGCTTCACGCCGGTATAGACCAGCACGCCAGCCAGGCTCGCCACCGGAATCTGCTGCAAGACGCTGCTCAAGGCCACCACGAAGGCCAGCAGCCACACGCCATGGAAGATCGCCGACCAGCGTGTCTGCGCCCCGGCCTGGACGTTGGCCGAGCTGCGCACGATCACCCCGGTCATCGGCAGTGCGCCCAGTAAGCCGCAGAGCATGTTGCCTACACCTTGCGCCGACAGTTCACGGTCGAAGTCCGAGCGCTGGCCGCTGTGCATGCGGTCGACCGCGGCGGCGGACAGCAGGGTCTCGGCGCTGGCGATGAACGCCAGGGCCAGGGCGGCCACCAGCAGGGTCGGGTCGGCCAGCGCGAGCAAGTCATGCGGGCGCAACCAATCGATGGCCTCGGACAGGTCGGCCGGTACCTGCACCCGCTTCACCGGCAGCGCCAGCCACAGGCTGATGGCCGTCATCGCCGCCACGCCGAGCAGGGCACCCGGCAAGAAACGCAGGCGCTGGGGCCGCCAGCGCTCCCAGCCCCACATCAGGGCGATGGTCCCCAGCCCCAGCGCACCGGCCTGCCAGCCGCTGCCGGCGCTCTCCTGGGGCAATGCCGAGGCCAGCGTGGCGGGAAAGCCCAGCAGGTTTTCGACGCCAGAGGGCTGCGGCGCGGTGTCGAACATCACATGCACCTGGGACAGCACGATCAGCACGCCGATACCGGCGAGCATGCCGTAGACCACAGCCGGCGCGGTGACGCGGAACCAGCAGCCCAGGCGCAAGCGCCCGGCCAGCAGTTGCAGCAACCCTGCCAGCAGGAGGATCGGCCCGAGCATGGCCATGCCATGTTGGCGCACCAGCTCGAACACCAGCACCGCCAGGCCGGCGGCCGGGCCGCTGACCTGCAGCGGCGAACCGGCCAGGAAACCGACCACGATGCCACCGATGATGCCAGTGATCAGCCCTTTGGCCGGCGGCATGCCCGAGGCGATCGCGATACCCATGCACAGGGGCAGGGCCACCAGAAAGACCACGACCGAGGCCAGCAATTCGCGCGGCAGGGCCGCTTTGATCTGTGTCTTGTTCACCATGAAGCTCCTTACTTTCAGTTGCACGGCCATTCCTCTGGCCGGGACACGGGGATCCCTGAATCGCGCGCAGGGGCGCGCCGCCAGCGAGGCCGGCAAGGTATCCAGGGAATTCAAGGCAGCCGATAACCGGACCACACCACGAGGGTGCGGCCGGCGATCAGGACGTCATGCAGAGGTGTTCGGGTCGCTTGAGGCGTGGAGCCTAGTAGCGGCCTCTCGGTGTAGCGCAGGGGATCGGTTCGCCTGCGGCTAGCGGCAGGAAGCTGTCGCTGGCGGCATCGTAGGCTTCGATCCGACTGGTCTCGATGTCGTAGACCCAACCATGGATATACAGCTGGCCGGCCGCCAGGCGCGAGGCGACCGAAGGGTGGGTGCGCAGGTGATGCAACTGGGCGATGACGTTTTCCTTGGTCAGCACCTGCATGCTTTCGTGCTCGCTGCCACAGGAGCAGTTGTCCTCGACCACCGTGCGCGCGACCTCGGCATGACGCAACCAGGCCTTGACCGTCGGCATCTTCTCCAGCGCGTGGGGGTTGAGCACCGCCCGCATGGCACCACAGTCGGAATGGCCGCAGACGATGATGTGATGCACGCCCAAGGCCATCACCGCGTACTCGATGGCGGTGGATACGCCACCGTTCATCTGCCCGTAGGGCGGTACGACGTTGCCGACGTTACGGGTCACGAACAGATCCCCCGGCGAGCTCTGGGTGATCAGCTCGGGGACGATGCGCGAGTCGGCGCAGGTGATGAACATGGCGCGCGGCGTTTGTGCCGTGGCGAGCTTCTTGAACAGCTCCTGCTGCTCGGGAAAGACATCGTGATGAAACCGCAGGAAGCCGTCGACGATATGCTTCAGGGCAGCATCGGCACTTTCGGCGGGTGCAGCCGGGACGGCCTTGGAGGGGTCCTTGACGGGCATGATTCATCCTCTTGACGGTTTGTAGGCAAATTCCATCTTACCGGTTAAAGATTCTGGCTATGCAGGGTTTAGATGACGCGCACAGGCCATTGATCACAGTCTCTGTGGACTGATTTCCTACGCTACCGGGGAAAACTTAACTGAAACTGAATTCGGAGGCTCTAGAACGGGCGTTCTAGCTGATACAGGCGGGTGCTCGATAATAGCAAAAAAACATCAATCGCCAATACCCATGAGCGAAAATAACAGCTGCCATTAGTGCGGCTGGGGATGGCATCAGAACAACTTCAGTTGCCCGTTCGGCGGGCAGAACGCCGTGCAATCCAGCGCCTGCGCCTCGCGGCCTGCGAACCCCAGCCGCCGCATGGCCTTGCCGAACCGCTGCGCCAGCAACTCGGCGAAAACGCCTTCCCCACGCATGCGTGTGCCGAACCGGCTGTCATACAGCTCGCCGCCCCGGCTCTGGCGGATCAGGCTGAGCACATGGGCGGCGCGCTGCGGGTAATGGTCGTGCAGCCATTGCTCGAACAACGGCGCCACCTCCAGCGGCAGGCGCAGCATCATGTAGGCCGCACTCTGCGCACCCGCTGCCTTCGCCGCCTCCAGCAGGTGCTCCAGCTCGCTGTCGTTGATCATCGGGATCATCGGCGAACACAGCACCCCCACCGGCACGCCCGCCTCGTGCAGGACCCGTATCGCCCGCAGCCGCGCCTTCGGTGCCGCGGCCCGGGGTTCGAGGATGCGCTTGAGTTCGTCATCGAGGGTGGTGAGGCTGATCATCACCCGCGCCAGACGCTGGCTCGCCAGCTCCGCCAGCAAGTCCAGATCGCGCAGCACCAATGCACCCTTGGTGACGATGGTCACCGGATGGCGGAAACGTAGCAGCACTTCGAGCAGGCGCCGGGTCAGCTGCCGCTCGCGCTCGATGGGCTGGTAGGGGTCGGTGTTGGAACCCAGGTTGATCGGCGCGCAAACGTAGCCCGGCTTGCTCAATTGCTGCTCGAGCAATTCGGCCGCGTTGGTCTTGGCGATCAGCTTGGTCTCGAAGTCCAGGCCTGGGGAAAGGTCCCAGTAGGCATGGCTGGGGCGGGCGTA
Source organism: Pseudomonas sp. HLMP (assembly GCF_046365545.1). Taxonomy (NCBI): domain Bacteria; kingdom Pseudomonadati; phylum Pseudomonadota; class Gammaproteobacteria; order Pseudomonadales; family Pseudomonadaceae; genus Pseudomonas; species Pseudomonas sp. HLMP. The sequence goes on from NZ_JBDLLR010000001.1 coordinate 883,152, forward strand.
GCAGTAGATGCAGCCATGCTCGCAGCCCCGGTAGGGATTGATGGAGCGGTCGAAGGGCAGGTCCGGCGAGGTGTTGCGGGTGATGATGCTCTTGGCCGTCTCGATCCGCACCTCGGTACCCTGGGTGGGCGGGACTTCCTGGTACCAGCCATCGTCCTCCTTCACCGACTGGCTCGGGGCGAAGCGGTTGTGCGGGTTGCTGGCAGTGCCGCGTCCTCGCAAGGGTGCTGGGTTCATGATGGGACTCCGAGATACTGTATCCATATACAGTATCTCGGAGTTAGTCGGGTTTCCAGTACCGTCAGGCGCCAGCCGTCGCCAGGTATCGCGCGCGGTAGGCCTCGTGCGACAACGGCCTGCCCAGGAAGGCCTCCAGCGAGGCGCTCATCGAACGCAAGGCACCCGGCGCCAGGATCTCCTCGCGCAACCGCTGCCCGAGCCTGGCGTCATCCACGCCTTGCGCCTCGAAACGCGCGAAGATATCCAACGCATGGACCTCGGCCCACAGGTAGCAGTAGTAGCTTGCGTCATAACCGGTTACCAGGTAGTCGAAGGCCTCCGGGTATCGTTCGTCGTCCTGGCCAGCCAATACCATGACCCGGCTGCTCGCCAGCCCGGCGATTTTCCGCACGTCGATGGGTGTATCGGCGGCCTGGTGCAACAGGACGTCGAACAGCGCCAGGCGCAGCTCCTTGGCCAGGGTCTGCAATTGCTGCTTGCGCTTTGCCCGCAGCCATCGCTCGACCTTCTCCAGCGAAGCCTGCCCGCCGTGCTCGAAATGCCTGGAGAGACGTTGCAGGGTCTGAGGGCTCCAGCACCATTGCTCCAGCACCTTGCCCACGAACTCCGAGGCATCCTTGCCAAGGTGCTCGGTCGAGTTAAGCCGTCGCTGGGCGTTGCCCATCAGCACCTGGTGCAGACAGTGTCCGAACTCATGGAAGAGCTTGCACAGGTCAAGGTGGCCCAGCAGGGTCGGCTGGTTGTCTTCATGCCTGGGATAAGCACAGGACAGCGCTACGACCGGCAGCGTGGTCCCCGTTCCCGGGTCTTCGTGCCGGCTCCTCATTGGAAAGGCAAACGCCCAGTCCGGCTTGCCCGGGCGCGCGAAGGCATCGATGTAGATGTACCCCAACGTGCTACCTGCCTGGGTGACCTTCCACAACTGGACGTCCGGATGCCACGCCACGTTGCCCTGGTCTTCCAGCGTGATGCCGAACAGCCGCGCCGCCCATGCCTGCAATGACGCGAGCACGCCTGGCAAGGGGAAGTAGGCGAGCATGTCCTGCTCGGGGCCCTGCGCCTCGCGGTCATGCAGGCGGCTGGCAAGGTAGGCCTGGTCCCAAGGCTGCAACCTCCCCATACCTTGTGTTTCAGCCAGATGGATCAAAGCGATGGCCTCCTGTTTCAACGCCGGTCTGGCATGCTCGGTGAGCGTGCCAAGAAACGCCTCCACCTCATCCACCGTCTGGGCGGACTTGCTCTGCAGGCTCAACGCCATGGCATTCTCGAAGCCCAATAATTGGGCCTTTTCGTGCCTCAAGCGCACCAGCGCCTGGAGGACCTTCGCATTATCCCAGCCGGTCTTGGCGGCTTGGTCCGAGGCCAAGGTCGACCCTCTGCGGTAGACAGTCTCCCGAAGCGAACGATTGTCGGCATGCTGCAGCAGGGCGGTCACCGTGGTGTCGTCGAGCGTGACCAGCCAACCCTTGCGCCCATTTTCCGTGATGGCGGCCAGCGTTTCGTCTGGAACGTCATCGCTCATCGCCGTCCTCGCTTTATCCGCCAGGGTGACGAGGGTCTGTTCTGGAATACCGGCAAGTTCGCCTGGGTCAGTGATCAACAACACCCCGTCTTTCCTGGACGCGCTCAGGTTATCGAGGAAGGTATCCTCCAGTCCCCTGATGGCCTCCTGCGTCCGAACAAGCTGCTGGCGCTCGGGCTCCGGCAGGGCCGCACCGGCAAGCCTAAGTTCCTCCAGGATGCTGGCCAAGGTCGCTTTCTGCTCGGCGTCCAGGTCACCACGGGCCACCTGGGAATAGGCCTCGAGCAGCAACGGTGCATGGGCCTCTTTCTCATCCCGGTAGGCGCTCAGATGGGCATGGCAATCATTGACCGCTGCAGCCCAGCCGTCGTCCCGGTGGGCACAGGGAACAACCATCTTGAAACGGTCCTCGATACGCAGGTCGAGGCGCTCGATAGCCATGACCAGGTTGTCCCAGGTAGGGGAGGTGGCCGCAGAGGCAAGAATCGTCTGGAGTTCACGGCGGTTGTCTTCGGCGATCTGGCGAAAGGCAGGTTCGAGGTGCTCGACCTCCAGGCGGGTGTAGTCGAGCAGCTCGAAGGGTTGCAGCAGCGGGTTATCCTGGGCCATTTCTTGCTCCATCGAATGAAAAGGAGCGCGAGAGGCTATAGGGCTGACCCCGGGGTGCAGGGTTGAATATCTACCACCTGGCCGACGGAACACACCCAACAACGCCCCGATGTTGCGAACCGGGGCGTTGCAGACGTGTCACTCCGCTGGCTTCTTCAGCTTCGGATTGGGAAAGAACTGGACCGTCTGCACCTTGGCCGGCGCCTTGGGCGCCAGCTGGTTGACCCGGGTGCCGAGCTCCTTCGGAATCGACAGGCCTTGCTCGTTGAGGGTGTCGGAGAACCCGCAGGCCACGCACTCGCGGTGCGGTACGCCGTCCTCGTCCCACATCATCAGCTTGTCGGTCTCGCTGCAGGCCGGGCAAACCGCCCCGGCGATGAAGCGCTTCTTGGTCTTGTTCACACGTACCTCACTCATGCCGCCGCGTCCTCGCTCAGGCCACTATGGCGCAGCAACGCATCGATGGAAGGCTCGCGGCCACGGAAGTCGACGAACAGCACCATCGGCTCGCGGGAGCCGCCACGGGCCAGGATGGCTTCGCGGAAGGCACGGCCGGTCTCGGCATTGAGCACGCCTTCTTCCTCGAAGCGCGAGAAGGCATCGGCCGACAGCACCTCGGCCCACTTGTAGCTGTAGTAACCCGCCGCGTAGCCGCCGGCGAAGATGTGGGCGAAGCTGTTGGGGAAGCGGTTGTAGGCCGGCGGACGCATGACCGAGACCTCGTCGCGCACGTCTTCCAGCACCTGCAGCACGCTGCGGCCGTCGCCATGGTTGGCGTGCAGCTCGAAATCGAACAGCGAGAACTCCAGTTGGCGCACCATCATCATGCCCGACTGGAAGTTCTTCGCTGCCAGCATCTTGTCCAGCAGATCCTGGGGCAGCGGTTCGCCGGTCTCGTAGTGGCCGGAGATCAGCGCCAGGCCTTCGGGCTCCCAGCACCAGTTCTCCATGAACTGGCTCGGCAGTTCCACCGCATCCCAGGCCACACCGTTGATACCGGAAACACCGGCATGCTCGATGCGGGTCAGCAGGTGGTGCAGGCCATGGCCGAACTCGTGGAACAGCGTAGTGACCTCATCGTGGGTCAGCAGCGCCGGCTTGCCAGGCGCGGCCGGGGTGAAATTGCACACCAGGTTGGCCACCGGGCTCTGCAGCGCGCCCGCGGCAGTACGGCGACGGTCACGGGCGCCATCCATCCAGGCACCGCCGCGCTTGTTGGCGCGGGCGTACAGGTCGAAGAAGAAGCGGCCCACGTGCTGGCCGTTTTCCTTGATCTCGAACAGGCGCACGTCCGGGTGCCAGCTGTCGAAGCCCTTGAGCTCGGCGATCTCGATGCCGTACAGACGCTGGACGATGGCGAACAGGCCCGAGAGCACCTTGTCGATCGGGAAGTAGGCGCGCAGGGCTTCCTGCGACACGCTGTAGCGCTGCTCGCGCAGCTTCTCGCCGTAGTAGCCGGCGTCCCAGCTCTGCAGCTCGGCGCAACCCTGCTCGGCGGCGTAGGCCTTGAGCTGCTCCAGATCCTGGGCGGCGAATGGCTTGCTGCGCTTGGCCAGGTCGCGCAGGAAGCTGAGCACCTGGTCGCTGGACTCGGCCATCTTGGTCGCCAGGCTCAGTTCGGCGTAGTTCCGGTAGCCCAGCAGCTCGGCCAGTTCCTGGCGCAGGTCGAGGATCTCGCTCATCACCGGGCCGTTGTCGAACTGGCCGGCGTTCGGGCCCTGGTCGGAGGCGCGGGTGCAATACGCGGCATAGAGTTCTTCACGCAGAGCACGGTCGGCAGCGTAGGTCATCACGGCGTAGTAGCTGGGGAACTCCAGGGTGATCAGCCAGCCGTCGAGGCCCTTGGCCTGGGCGGCGGCGGCCATCTGCGCCTTGGCCGACTCGGTCAGCCCGGCGAGCACGGCCTCGTCGGTGACGTGCTTGGTCCAGGCCTGGGTGGCGTCCAGCAACTGGTTGGAAAAGCGGCTGCCCAGCTCGCTGAGGCGGCTCTGCACTTCGGCGTAGCGCTGCTGCTTGTCGGCCGGCAGGTCGATACCCGACAGACGGAAGTCACGCAGGGCGTGCTCGATGATGGTCTTCTGCGCGGCATCGAAACCTGCGGCTTGCGGGCTGTTGGCCAGCGCTTCATAGGCCTCGAACAGCGCACGGTTCTGCCCAAGCTCGGTGGAGTAGGCGCTCAGGGCCGGCAGGCAAGACTCGTAGGCCTCGCGCAGCGCCTTGCTGTTGCACACCGCATTGAGGTGGCTGACCGGGCTCCAGGCCGCGCCCAGGCGGTCGTTGAGTTCGTCCATCGCCAGCACCAGGCCGGCCCAGGTAGGGTGCTGGCCCTGCTTTTCGAGGATCTCGGCGATGGCTTTGCGGTTGTCGGCCAGGATCTCTTCGATCGCCGGTTGCACATGTTCGGCACGGATCGCCGAGAAGGGCGGCAGATCGTAGGACTGCAGAAGCGGGTTGTTCGCACTCACGGTTTGGATACCTTGGCAGGAGAAACACGCGCCCATCTTAATTACAATCGACGCCGACCGCAGCAGGCAGCCCGCCTATCGGCATTCAAGAGAGGCGCTATCATGGCCATCCGAACATTCCAGCAGCACACTCCGAACCTTGGGCCACGGGCTTTCGTCGACCGCTCGGCGGTGGTGCTGGGCGACGTGGAGATCGGCGAGGACAGCTCGGTCTGGCCGCTGACCGTGATCCGCGGCGACATGCACCGTATCCGCATCGGTGCGCGCACCAGCGTGCAGGATGGCAGCGTGCTGCACATCACCCATGCCGGCCCGTTCAACCCGGACGGCTTCCCCTTGCTGATCGGCGATGAGGTGACCATCGGGCACAAGGTCATGCTGCACGGCTGTACCCTGGGCAACCGGATCCTGGTCGGCATGGGCAGCACCATCATGGACGGCGCCATCGTCGAGGACGAGGTGATCATCGGCGCCGGCAGCCTGGTGCCGCCCGGCAAGCGCCTGGAAAGCGGCTACCTGTACGTGGGCAGCCCGGTGAAGCAGGCCCGGCCGCTGACCGACAAGGAGCGCGCCTTCTTCCCCTACAGCGCCGCCAACTACGTCAAGCTCAAGGACCAACACCTGGCCGAAGGCTACGACCGCCCCGAATGATCCCTGTGGGGCTTGCCCCCGAACACCTGAGTGGACAGCAGCGCATGCACCAGCAGAACATCCTTTTCGACCTCGACGGCACCCTGACCGACCCGCGCCTGGGCATCACCCGCTCGATCCAGTACGCCCTGGCCAAGCTGGGTATCGACGAGCCGGACCTGGCACGGCTCGAGCACTTCATCGGCCCACCCTTGCTGCAGGCCTTCATGCAGTTCTACGACTTCGACGAGGCCAAGGCCTGGGAGGCGGTGAACTTCTACCGCGAGCGCTTCCGCGTCACCGGCCTGTACGAAAACCTGGTGTTCGAAGGCGTGCCAGCGCTGCTCGAAACCCTCAACGGCCAGGGCCGGACCCTGTACATCGCCACCTCCAAGCCGTGGGAGTTCGCCCGCGAGATCGCTCGGCACTTCGCCTTCGATCATCACTTCAAGGTGATCTACGGCAGCGAGCTGGACGGTACCCGCACCAACAAGGTCGAGCTGATCCGCCACCTGCTCGACGAAGAAGGCCTGGACCCGGCGCAGACGTTGATGATCGGCGATCGCAAGCACGACCTGATCGGAGCCCGCAGCAACGGGTTGCAGGCGGTGGCGGTGGGGTATGGCTTCGGCAGCCGGGAGGAGTTGATGGCAGAAGCGCCGGCGTTCCATTTCGACACCCTGGCGCAGATGCACCAGGCGTTCATCGGCGCCTGAACGCAATGACCAGGGGCTGCTTTGCAGCGGCCCCCCGGTCAGCGTCCCCCCGACAACCTGGCCAACTCAGCCTTGCGCACCTCGGCCGGCATCCGCCCCAACGCCTCGACCCGCGCATAGAACCGGCTCCAATCCCCCCGCACCTGCTCGAACAACGCCGCGAACCCCGCCACCCACTGGTCGTACAGCCCGAACGGCAACAGCTTGGCATTGTTCAGCGGCCCGTACATCCAGGCGTCATACCGCCGGTCACCGCCCCACTGGCCATCCCGCAGCACCCGGTACTCTGCACGCAGGCGTTCGAACTCCGCCTGCTTGGCCGCCCGCTTGCCCGCATCGTCCAGGGGGCCGGCATAGATCGCCTGGAGCCTTTCACGGCAAGCCAGCACCAACCGGATGAACTGCTCACGCTGGCGCACGGCGCGCTCCTGAATCGCTGGAAGCCCACGCGCCACGCGCCATTGCCGCGATCCCTCCTGCTCGACGAAGGTGGCGAAGGACTCGTTGAACGCCGTGTCGTCCTTCACATAGAAACGCTGGTGCGCCAGCTCGTGGAAGATCAGCGCGGCCAGGCGCTCGTCGTCCCAGCTGGCCATCGACGACAGGATCGGGTCGTCGAACCAACCCAATGTGGAATAGGCCTCCACGCCCCCCACATAGACGTCCATGCCCGCCTGCCGCATCAAGGCCGCCGCGCCCCGGGCAGCCCCTTGGCGGTAGTAGCCCCGGTAGGCTACGCAGCCAGCGATCGGGAAGCAGTGGGTCACCGGCTGCAACGACAACTCGGGCGTGGCGAACAGGTTCCACACCACGAAAGGCCGGCCCAGGTCGGCGTAGACCCGATAGCTACGGTTGTCGGGCAGCTTCAGTTGCTCGCTGGCGAACGCCCGGGCCTGTTCGGCATGCAGCAGGCGCTGGCGCAGTCGAGGGGACGTGGCCGGGTCCTGCAGCACACGCTCGACCGGCTGGCGGGCGCGCAACAGTTGCCACTGCCCTTGGGCCAGTTGGCCGTAATAGCCGACGCTGGCGCAACCGTTCAGCAGAAGGGCCGCCAACAGGGGAACCAAAACAGGGAAAAAGCGGTCGAGTGCCCCAGGGCTTGAGCGCAAGAAAAGAAAAAGTCTGAACATCGGGGCAGTCTGTCTCGCTCACGGCCAGTGCGTTCCAAGACTATCTCGCCAGGGGGGAGTTTCGCCATGCGTCCATTGTTTGCCGTCGGCACGCTCATGCTGCTGTCCGCGTGTTCCACCTTGCCGGACCCAGACCCGAACCAGGCCTGGATCGACCTGGCCCCGCATGACGACACCTCGCTGCACGCTGTCCAGGTGGACGAGCGCGACTGGGCCGATACCCGCTATTTCGAAGTGCCGCCTGGCCACCATGAGCTCACCGTGCGCTATCAGTTCGCCGTGACCCCGAGCAACATCGGCCCGGTGGACGAACCCCTGTGGCGCGATTGCCAGCTCAACCTGACGTTCAAGGACTTCGGCGCCGGCCAGCGCTATCGCCTGCAAGCGGGCAGCATTGGCTTTCGCCCCTGGATCAAGCTCTACGACCAGCAGCAGAAGCTGGTGGGACAAGGGCTGCCAGCAGGCTGCCAACGCACCTGAAAGGCATGCTCGACGTGACATGGCGCATGGCTGGGGACCGCGCGCGGCGCTATGCTTGTAGCTTGTAAACCGCAAGCGGGAGTCTCGCCATGCGCCAGCCCATGATGCTGATCGCCCTCAGTGCACTGGGGGCCTGCGCCAGCCCCTTGCCGCCCGTCGACCCCAAGCAAGCCTGGATCGACCTCTACACCATCACCCCCGGCAGGACCATCATGGCAGACCGCCTGGACGGCAAGCGCCTCGATGATGGCCGCTATTTCCAGGTCACCCCTGGCCGGCACGAGCTGGTAGTGCGCTTCGACTACGAAGTGTATGCGGGCGGCTTCACGACAGACCCGACCGAACGCACCTGCTACCTGACCGTGCGCTACGACGGCTTCAAGGCCGGAGAGCGCTACCGCCTGGAGGCACGGGCCCCGGTGATGCAACCGCAGGTGCTGCTGTTCGACGCCAGCCGCAAGGTGGTGGTGAACGAGCCCAGCGAAGTGTTCTGCATCCCCTGACGACGGGGCTGCCTTGCAGCCCATCGCCGGCTGGCCGGCGATGGGCGCGAAGTGGCCCCAAGTAGCCCCTGTCAGCGGTCGTTCTTCTGGTAGATGATCTTCTTGGTACCCCCATCGCAACTGCCGACGATCATGTTCTGGTCGCGGACCTCGCTGTTGGGCACGATCTCCAGGGTATAAGACGTCACGCCGGCGGCCTGGATCTTCGCTTCGATCTCGGCCTTGAGCTCCTCGCACGGTTTGGGCGCGGCCCATGCGGTCGTGCCCAGCAGGCAAGCCAGCACGACGGTTGCAACGCGGATCATGGAACGGCTCCTGAAAAGGCAGTCGGGCTGCCAACGCTGGTTAGACTACAGGAAACCGTCCCCGTTGCGCCGCTAGGAGAGCAGGGTGGCGTCCAGGCTGATCTTCGCGTTCAACACCTTGGAAACCGGGCAGCCGGCCTTGGCCTTGTTGGCGATCTCCTGGAACTGCGCGTCGCTGGCCCCAGGCACCTTGGCCTTGAGGGTCAGGTGCACGGCTGTGATAGCGAAGCCGTCTGGCTGCTTGTCGAGGCTGACCTCGGCGATGGTATCGATACGCTCCGGGGTCAGCCCCGCCTCGCCCAGCATCATCGACAGGGCCATGGAAAAGCAGCCGGCATGGGCCGCCCCGATCAGTTCCTCCGGATTGGTGCCGGGCGAGCCTTCGAAACGGGTGTTGAAACCATACGGGTTCTGCTTGAGCGCACCGCTCTCGGTGGACAACAAGCCCTTGCCGTCCTTCAGACCGCCTTGCCAGATCGCCGATGCTGTCTTTTTCATGATTGCCTCCTGGTCATGAGGTAGGTATGCCTATGGGTTCAGAGGCCAACACCCTCCGGCAAGTTCAGATCGGTCCCACACCTGGCATTGAATCTGCCGGATATGCCCATACAGAGTCGAAAAGGCCTCTGGCCAACCACTGCTGCGGAGGCTCCGATGACGCACCTGCGTGACCTGAAGATTTCCACCCTCGACCTGGTACCGGTGCGCGCCGATACAGGCCCGGCGCAGTCGCTGCGCAACGCCCTGGACCTGGCACGCCATGTCGAACGCTTCGGCTACCACCGCTTCTGGGTCGCCGAGCACCACAACATGGACGGCATCGCCAGTTCCGCCACCGCCGTGCTGATCGGCTACCTGGCCAACGGCACCTCGACCATCCGCCTCGGGGCCGGCGGCGTGATGCTGCCCAACCACGCACCCCTGGTGATCGCCGAACAATTCGGCACCCTGGCCAGCCTGTACCCGGGGCGTATCGACCTGGGCCTGGGGCGTGCGCCAGGCGCCGACCAGATGACTGCCCGCGCCCTGCGCCGCGAGCGCTCCGGCAGCGCCGACGACTTCCCCGACGACGTGGAAGAGCTGGTGCGCTACCTGGGCCCGCGCACCCCGGAGCAGAAGGTCATCGCCGTGCCCGGCCACGGCACCGAGGTGCCCATCTGGCTGCTCGGCTCCAGCCTGTTCAGCGCCCAGTTGGCCGGCATGCGCGGCTTGCCCTACGCCTTCGCCTCGCACTTCGCGCCGCGCTACCTGCACGAGGCGATCCGCATCTACCGCGATCACTTCCAGCCCTCGGCCGTGCTGGACAAGCCCTACGTGATGCTCGGCGTGCCCATGGTGGTGGCCGAAACCGACGAAAAGGCCGAATACCTGGCCACCTCGGTGTACCAACGCATCCTCGCGTTGATTCGCGGGCAGAGCCTGATGCAGCGCCCACCAGTGCCGAGCATGGACGGCCTGTGGCTGCCCCACGAACGCGACGCGGTGGGCAGTTTCCTGGGCCTGGCGATGATCGGCAGCCCACAGAAAGTGCGGGCCAAGGTGGAGGTGTTGCTGGAACAGACCGCAGCGGATGAGCTGATCTTCACCTGCGACCTGTTCGAGCATGCGGACCGGGTACGGTCATATGAGCTGATGGCGCAGGCGCTGAAAGCCGAGTGAGGTAGGGGCAAGCCCGCTCCCACAGCGGCCTGGGCCGCTCTTGAAATCGGCGCCAAGCCTGTGGGAGCCGGCATGCCGGCGATGGGCTGTAAAGCAGCCCTGCTCACTCACGGCGGTAGATGATTTCCTTGGTCCCGCCCTCGCAGCTGCCGATCACCTTGCCACCGCCAGCGCCCTTGTCGACGATCTCCAGCACATAGCCGGAGACGCCCTTGGCCTGGAGCTTGGCATCGATCTCGGCCTTGAGTTCTTCGCACGGCTTGCCCACGGCCAGCGCACTGCCGGCCAGTGCCATCAGGCACACCACCCCTAGCAGTCTGTTCATCGATCGCTTTTCCTTGTTCAGACCCACAGCGTAAAGGGCGCCAATCCACGACTGGCACCCTGGAAGACGCTTCACCCATCGCCCCGGGACACGCCATCCCGGCGCTGTTTTCAGCTATTGGCGATGCGGAAGCCCACCTTCAACGTGACCTGGAAATGCGCGGCCTGGTTGTCGCGGATGTGCCCGCGGGTATCGATCACCTCGAACCACTCCAGGTGCTTGATGCTCTTGCCGGCTTCGGCCAGGGCATTGTTGATCGCCTCTTCGATGCTGGTGGTCGAGGAACCGACCAGCTCGATCTTCTTGTAGGTGTGATGATCGGACATGAGCACTCTCCTTGGATGTCTGAGATTGAGCCTAGCAGCGCAGGCCCGGTTTACCTGCGAGCAATCGTCAACGACGAAAGTTCGATCGCACTTTCGCCATGCCGCGCAGTCGCAACCCTTACCACCCCTACCCAGCGAAGGAGAGTCGACATGGCCCGCAATGCGTTGCGCAAAACATCCCTGGAAAGCATGGAAGCCGAGATCGAAAGCCTGCTCAAGACCCTGGAAAACCTCAAGCACGACGCCTCGGAGGAGTCGCAGAAAAGCATGAAGGCCATCCGCAGCAATGCCGAGAATGCCCTCAAGCATTCGCGCAGCCTGCTCAGCGATGCCTACGAGGAAGTGAAGACCCGCACCCGGCAGACCGGCCTTGCGACCCGCGACTACGCCCAGGAACATCCCTGGACCACCGCCGGGGTCGCCATCGGCGCCCTCGGCCTGCTGGCCGCCTGGCTGATGTGCAAGCGCAACTAGGCGGTTTGCCGCTCCAACTCGTTGCGCAGCCATTGCGCCAACTGCCCGGCGCGCCCGTCCGCGGCGCGCCGGGGTACCCACAGCGCCAGCGCCGCGCGGGTGGGGGAGAAGCCCCAGGGCGCGCTCAAACGCCCGGCGCGCAGGTCGTCCGCCACCAGCGGCTGTGGCGCGATGGCCACGCCCAGCCCGGCGACTGCAGCTTCCAACAGGTAATACAGGTGCTCGAACGCCTGGCCGAACGTCAACGCGGCAGGCTCCAGCCCTTGCGAGGCGGCCCATGTCGGCCACGCCTGGGGGCGCGAGGTGGTGTGCAGCAAAGGCTCGTCCAGCAAGGCCCTTGCCGGTGCGTGGCGCAACCGTTCGAAGCCGCTGTACAAGGGGCTCAGCACCGGCCCGATGCGCTCCTCGGCCAGTACATGGACGTGCATGTCCGCAGGCCACGGCGGCTCGGCATAGACCAGCAGCGCATCCAGCCCAGGACGGCGCGGGTCGAGGTCGCCTTCGCCTGCCGAGAGGTGCAGGCGCAGTTCCGGCAGGTCTGCCTGGAGCCGTCCGAGCCGTGGGATGAACCAGCGTGCCAGCAGGCTGCCCGAGCAACCGAGGACGAAGGGGGCCTCGCCGACATCGCGGCTGAGTTCCACGCAGACCCCGCGCAAGCGGTCGAACGCCTCGCCACTGGCATCGCGCAGGCGAATCCCGGCATCTGTGAGTTTGATGCCGCGCCCATCCTTGACGAACAGGGCCACGCCCAGGTGCTCCTCGAGCACCTTGATCTGCCGACTGACAGCCCCATGGGTGACATGCAACGCTTCGGCCGCCAGGCTGACGCTGTTCAGCCGGGCAGTCGCCTCGAAGGCTCGCAGGGCATTGAGGGGCGGAAGGTCCTGGCGCATGACGTGTGAGTTTTCCTGACAGGTTGGCGCAATCTTATCGGTTTTCAGCCGGGCATGTCGTGGGTAGAGTAAAGCCCATCAACCACAGATCACGCCCTGGAGCGCCCATGACCCAGACCCAATACCGCGCCGGCCCCGATGCCAACGGCCTGTTCGGCTCGTTCGGCGGCCGCTACGTGGCCGAGACCCTGATGCCGCTGGTGCTGGACCTGGCCCGCGAGTACGAAGCGGCCAAGGCCGATCCCAAGTTCCTCGAAGAGCTGGCCTACTTCCAGCGCGACTACATCGGCCGCCCCAACCCGCTGTACTTCGCCGAGCGCCTGACCGAGCACTGCGGCGGCGCGAAGATCTTCTTCAAGCGCGAAGAACTCAACCACACCGGCGCGCACAAGGTGAACAACTGCATCGGCCAGGTCCTGCTGGCCAAGCGCATGGGCAAGAAGCGCCTGATCGCCGAGACCGGCGCCGGCATGCACGGCGTGGCCACTGCCACCGTGGCCGCGCGCTTCGGCCTGCCCTGCGTGATCTACATGGGCGCCACCGACATCGAGCGCCAGCAGGCCAACGTGTTCCGCATGAAGCTGCTGGGCGCCGAGATCGTCCCGGTCACCGCTGGCACCGGCACCCTCAAGGACGCCATGAACGAGGCCCTGCGCGACTGGGTCACCAACGTCGAGGACACCTTCTACCTGATCGGCACCGTGGCCGGCCCGCACCCGTACCCGGCGATGGTCCGCGACTTCCAGTCGATCATCGGCAAGGAAACCCGTGCCCAGTTGCAAGAGAAGGAAGGCCGCCTGCCCGACAGCCTGATAGCCTGCGTCGGCGGCGGCTCCAACGCCATGGGCCTGTTCCATGACTTCCTCGACGATGCCAGCGTGCAGATCATCGGCGTCGAGGCCGGTGGCCACGGCGTGCATACCGACAAGCATGCCGCCAGCCTCAACGGCGGCGTCCCGGGCGTGCTGCACGGCAACCGCACCTACCTGCTGCAGGACGAGGACGGCCAGATCACCGACGCCCACTCGATCTCCGCCGGCCTGGACTACCCCGGCATCGGCCCGGAGCACGCCTACCTGCACGAAGTGAAGCGCGTCGAGTACGTCAGCATCACCGACGACGAAGCCCTCGACGCCTTCCATGCCACCTGCCGCCTGGAAGGCATCATCCCGGCCCTGGAGAGCTCCCATGCCCTGGCCGAGGCGATCAAGCGCGCACCGAACCTGCCCAAGGACCACCTGATGGTCGTGTGCCTGTCGGGCCGCGGCGACAAGGACATGCAAACCGTGATGAACCACATGGCCGCCCAGGAGAAACAGGCATGAGCCGTCTTGAACAACGTTTCGCCGAGCTGAAGGCCGAGGGCCGCTCCGCGCTGGTCACCTTCATCACCGCTGGCGACCCGGGCTACGACGCCTCCCTGGCGATCCTCAAGGGCCTGCCAGAAGCCGGTGCCGACGTGATCGAACTGGGCATGCCGTTCACCGACCCGATGGCCGACGGCGTGGCCATCCAGCTCGCCACCCTGCGCGCCCTGGAAGCCGGCCAGACCCTGGCGAAAACCTTGCAGATGGTCCGCGAGTTCCGCACAGGCAACCAGGCCACGCCGATCGTGCTGATGGGCTACTACAACCCGATCCACCGCTTTGGCGTGGAGAAGTTCGTGGCAGAGGCCAAGGACGCTGGCGTCGATGGCCTGATCATCGTCGACCTGCCGCCCGAGCACGACGCCGAGCTGGCCACCCCGGCCCAGGCCGCGGGCATCGACTTCATCCGCCTGACCACCCCGACCACCGACGACGCCCGCCTGCCGCGCGTGCTGGAGCGCAGCTCCGGCTTCGTCTACTACGTCTCGGTGGCAGGTGTGACGGGTGCAGGTTCGGCGACCACCGAACACGTCAACGAGGCGATCGCCCGCCTGCGCCGCCATACCGACCTGCCGATCAGCGTCGGCTTCGGCATCCGCACGCCGGAGCAGGCCGCAGCCATCGCCAGGTTGTCCGATGGCGTGGTGGTAGGGTCGGCGCTGGTCGACAAGATCGCCCAGGCAAACGATGCCGACCAGGCCGTGAAAGACGTATTGGGCCTGTGCGCCCAACTGGCCGAAGGCGTACGCTCGGCCCGCACCTGAGCTTCGCGGCCCATCGCCGGCTTGCCGGCGATGGGCTGCAAAGCAGCCCCTGGCCCTCAAGTGAAGATCGACAGATCCAACGGCCGCACCGCCCCCATCCAGATCGCATGGTCCCGGTGATCCGCCAGCTCATCCCCGGTCAGAGGATGCAGGAACACCACCAACCCCCGCCGATGCAGCGCCAGCCAAGGCAGCACCACGCCGATCACCTCCGGCCCGAAGGCCAGTTGGCAGCTCCAGTCCGGGTGCGGCCCGACCGGCTTCTGGTGCATGCGCCCCATGGTCACAGGGAACAGTTGCGACGCTTGCTCACACAGCTCCCGGGCCTGGGCCTGGGTGCTGGCGTCGTAGTACACGTGGGCGTGATACCCCTTGATCCTCTGCACGATAACTCCTGAATAACAACGAACCCGGCGCATGGCGCGCAGTCCAACGATCACCCGACCCGCAAAGGGAGCGATCCGGTGAAGAATGCCGAAACCCCAGTGTTCAAGCTGGCCCTGTTCGGCGCCGAAAGCAGCCTGGGCAGCGCCCTGGCCGTCGAGCTGCTGTCGCGCCAGCACGAAGTCATCGCGGTGGTCGATGACCTCAACCGCCAGGCACCGCGCCCCGGCCTGCACTTCAAGATAGGCGGGCTGGGCAATGCCCACCAGGCCGAGCAGAGCGTCGCCGGCGCTTCGGCGGTGATCGCCCTGGTGTCGGCCCTCGCGCCCGGCGACCTGCCGACCCAACGGCAGATGACCGAGGCCCTGGTGGCCGGCCTGTCACGCACGACTATACGCCGCCTGCTACTGGTGGGCGATTTCGATGTGCTGGACGAGCCAGCAAAGCATAGCGACGAGCAACGTGAGTGCGTCGACCAGATCGTCGACCTGCTGCAACGCAGCACGCTGCGCTGGACGCTGGTCAATGCGCCGGAGGAAGTGCCTGGGCTGGGGATCGAACATTTTCGCCATACCGAGGGCACGCTGGAGCCTGGGCTGGCCGGGCCTTTGCTGCGATTGGCGCGGATCGCGGCGGGGATGGTCGATGCCCTGGAGCTGAACTTGCACCAGGGTGAGCATCTCAACTTCGTCCCCTAGTGCGCTGGGGCCGCTTCGCGCCCCAGGATCGAAACCCACCGCCCAATTATCTGGCTAAAACATAACCCCAGCTAATCCCAGCCATTGCCCACCATGGGCTTTACCCCTGATACCCACGGCTTCATCCTCGTTCGCAAGCGGTTCCCATAACTTTCAACGATGGAAGCCAACCATGAAGCGCCCTAACATCCTGTTCATCATGGCCGACCAGATGGCCGCGCCCATGCTGCCGATCTACAACCCGTCCCCCATCAAGATGCCGCACCTGGTCCGGCTGGCCGAGCGAGCGGTGGTGTTCGACGCCGCCTACTGCAACAGCCCCCTGTGCGCACCCTCGCGCTTCACCCTGGTCAGCGGCCAGTTGCCCAGCCGCATCGGCGCCTACGACAACGCCGCCGACTTTCCGGCCGACATCCCCACCTACGCCCATTACCTGCGCCGCCTCGGCTACCGCACCGCGCTGTCCGGCAAGATGCACTTCTGCGGCCCGGACCAGTTGCACGGCTACGAGGAACGCCTGACCAGCGACATCTACCCGGCCGACTACGGCTGGGCGGTGAACTGGGACGCCCCCGACGAACGCCCGAGCTGGTACCACAACATGTCCTCGGTGCTGCAGGCCGGGCCGTGCGTGCGCACCAACCAGCTGGACTTCGACGAGGAGGTGGTGTTCAAGGCCCGCCAATACCTCTACGACCATGTCCGCGAGAGCGATGGCCGGCCGTTCTGCCTGACCGTCTCCATGACCCACCCCCACGACCCGTACACCATTCCCCGGCACTACTGGGATCTCTACGAGGCTGTGGACATCCCCATGCCCCGCGACACCCTCGCCCAGCACGCGCAAGACCCACATTCGCAACGCCTGCTCAAGGTCTACGACCTGTGGGACAAGCCGCTGCCCGAACACAAGATCCGCGACGCCCGCCGCGCCTACTTCGGCGCCTGCAGCTACATCGACGACAACATCGGCAAGTTGCTGCAAACCCTGGAGGAATGCGACCTGGCCGACGACACCCTGATCGTGTTCTCCGGCGACCACGGCGACATGCTCGGCGAGCGCGGGCTCTGGTACAAGATGCACTGGTTCGAGATGTCGGCGCGGGTGCCGCTGCTGGTCCACGCGCCCAAACGCTTCGCCCCGGCGCGGGTCGGCGCCGCGGTGTCCACCTGCGACCTGCTGCCGACCCTGGTGGAGCTGGCCGGCGGCCAGGTCGACGCCAGCCTGCACCTGGACGGCCGCTCGCTGCTCGGCCACCTGCAAGGGCATGGCGGGCATGACGAGGTGATCGGCGAGTACATGGCCGAAGGCACGGTCGGCCCGCTGTTGATGATCCGCCGCGGCCCGTACAAATTCGTGTACAGCGAGGACGACCCTTGCCTACTCTATGACCTGAGCCGCGACCCGCACGAGCGGGAGAACCTCACCGGCAGCCCGGATCACCAGGCGCTGCTGCAGGCATTTGTCGATGAAGCCCGGCAACGCTGGGACCTTCCCCACCTGCGCCAGCAGGTGCTGGCCAGCCAGCGCCGCCGCCGCCTGGTGGCCGAGGCCCTGGCCATCGGCAAGCTGAAAAGCTGGGACCACCAACCGTTGGTGGACGCCAGCCAACAGTACATGCGCAACCATATCGATCTCGACGACCTCGAGCGCAAGGCACGTTATCCACAGCCCGCACCCCTGGATTGAGTAGAGAGGCCGCCATGAATAGATTCTCCACCGCCGTGATCGCCCTGGCCCTTGGCCTGGGTGCGGTCACGGCCCACGCCGACAGTGACACGCAATGCAGCACCGTGAAGATGGCCGACCCCGGCTGGAGCGACATCGCCTCCACCAACGCCATCGCCCGCCTGCTGCTGGAGAGCCTGGGCTACCAGGTGAAGATCGACAACCTGGCCGTGCCGATCATCTATGGCGGCCTCAAGGATGGCCGGGTGGATGCCTTCCTCGGCAACTGGATGCCGGCGCAACAGGGCTTCCATGACAAGTTCATCGCCAGCGGCGACGTCCAGCGCCTGGCGCGCAACCTCGAAGGCACCGAGTTCACCCTGGCAGTGCCGGACTACGTGTGGAACGCCGGCGTGAAGAACTTCGCCGACTTGCACAAGTACGCCGACCGTTTCGACAAGAAGCTCTATGGCATCGGCTCCGGCGCCCCCGCCAACCTGTCGCTCAAGCAGATCATCGACAAGAACGAATTCGACCTCGGCCAGTGGAAGCTGGTGGAGTCCAGCGAACAGGCCATGCTCGCCCAGGTGCAGCGGGCCACGCAGAAGCAGCAGTTCATCACCTTCCTCGGTTGGACGCCGCACCCGATGAACGTGAAGCTGAAGATGCACTACCTGAGCGGCGGGGAGAAATGGTTCGGCGGCAAGGGTGACGTATACACCCTGGTACGCAACGGTTATCCACAGGCGTGCCCGAACGCCGCGAAACTGCTGGGGAACCTGACGTTCACGCTGGACATGGAAAACGCCATCATGGCGCAGGTCGTGGACAAGAAAGTCAGTTTCGACGAGGCGGCCAAAGGCTGGGTCAAGACGCACCCGCAGTTGCTGGAGGGCTGGCTTGCCGGGGTGACCACCAGGCAGGGCGGGGATGCCCTGGCGGCGGTGAAGGCCAAGTTGTGAGCATCGCCTGTTAAGCTGTCGGGGCCGTGCTGCGGCCCTTTCGCGACACAAGGCCGCTCCCACATGCGCGATCCCTGTGGGAGCGGCCTTGTCGAGGGCACAGCCCTCGCCTGCGATCTCGAATGCTGACCGGATACCAGGAACAACGCATGCCCCGCCTCCATCTCCTGCTGCCTTTTCTCACCTGGCTACCACGCCAATCGGGCCGCAGCCTGCGCCAGGACCTGCTGGTCGGTCTGAGCGGCGCCATCCTCGCCCTGCCGCAATCGATCGCCTACGCCCTGATCGCCGGCCTGCCCGCCGAATACGGCCTGTACGCAGCCATCGTACCGGTGCTGGTGGCTTGCCTGTGGGGCTCGTCCTGGCACCTGATCTGCGGGCCGACCGCGGCCATTTCCATCGTCCTCTACGCCAGCATCAGCCCGCTGGCGGTCGCCGGCAGCGACGACTACGTCACCTTGGTACTGCTGTTGACCTTCCTCGGCGGCGTGTTCCAACTGCTGCTCGGCCTGCTGCGCTTCGGCGCGCTGGTCAACTTCGTCTCCCATTCCGTGGTGATCGGCTTCACCCTCGGCGCGGCAGTGGTGATCGCCCTCGGCCAACTGCCGAACCTGCTGGGCATGGACCTGCCAAGCCAGGCCACGGCATTGAAGACGGTGCAGGACCTGGCCAGCCATGCCGGCGAGGTGGACCTGCCCTCCCTGGCACTGGGCCTGCTCACCGTACTGATCGGGATCACCCTCAAGCTCTGGCGCCCACGCTGGCCCAGCCTGTTGATAAGCCTGGTGATCGTCAGCCTGCTGGCCTGGCTGCTGCCCGGCCTCTTCGGCCATGTACCGCGCGTGCCGGCCTTCGTCGGCCAACTGCCGCCGCTGAGCCCCCTGCCGCTGCTGGACCTGGAACTGATCCTGCGCCTGCTGCCCAGCGCCGTGGCGGTGGGCATGCTCGGGCTGGTCACCAGCCTGTCGATCGCCCGCTCCTTGTCGGCGCGCTCCGAGCAGTTGATCGATGCCAACCAGGAGATCCGCGCCCAGGGCCTGTCGAACATGGTCGGCGCATTGTTCTCCGGTTACCTGTCGTCCGGCTCCTTCACCCGCTCGGGGCTGAGCTACGACGCAGGCGCCCGCTCGCCGCTGGCCGGGGTGTTCTCGGCGCTGTGGGTGGCGCTGTTCGCCGTGGCGGGTGCCGGGTTGATCGCCCACCTGCCGATCCCGGCCATGGCCGGCAGCATCCTGCTGATCTGCTGGGGGCTGGTGGATCACCGGGCGATCCGCGCGCTATTTCGCGTCAGCCGCTCGGAGTTCCTGGTGATGGCGCTGACCGCCGCCGCCACGCTGCTGCTGGAGTTGCAGACGGCGATCTATGCCGGGGTGCTGGCCTCGCTGTTCTTCTACCTCAAGCGCACCTCGCGGCCACGGGTACAGCAGAGCCGGGAAGGGGAGGCCGATGTGCTGCGGGTCGGCGGCTCGATCTTCTTCGGCGCCGCGCATTACCTGCAGGTGCGCCTGCAGCGTTGCCAGGGGCCGCACGTGGTGATCGATGCGCGGCAGATCAACTTCATCGACTATTCAGGGGTGGACATGCTGCACCGCGAAGCCAGGCGCCTGACGCGCAACGGCGGCAGCCTGACCTTGCATCGGGCCCGTGCGCAGGTGATCGAGGAGTTGCAGAAGCTGGAAGGGGTGGAGCTGTGTCCGATCCGGTTCGAGGAGTGAAGGTGCCGGGGGCCGCTTTGCGGCCCCACAACACCAGGGCTCACCCCCGCGCCAACTGTCGCCTCAGTTCATCCAGCACCGGCCCGGTATCCGGCCGCACCCCACGCCAGATGAAGAACGCCTCGGCCGCCTGCTCGGCCAGCATCCCCAGCCCATCGAGCACCTTGGCCGCGCCCAGCTTCGTGGCCCACTGGCAGAACGGCGTCGGCTCCTTGCCGTACATCATGTCGTAGCACACCGTGCGCCCTGGCTCGACCAGGCTGTCGGCGATCGGCGGCAACTCGCCGGACAGGCTCGCCGAGGTGGCATTGATGATCAGGTCCACCGGCTCCTGCAGCCAGGCGAAGCCACTGGCGACCACCGGCCCCAGCTCATCGAACTCGCGGGCCAGTTGCTCGGCTTTCTCCACGGTACGGTTGGCGATCACCAGCGACTGCGGCCCATGCGCCAGGATCGGCTCCAATACCCCACGCACCGCCCCACCCGCGCCCAGGACCAGGATGCGCTTGCCAGCCAGCTCCACCCCGGCGTTGACGGTCAGGTCACGCACCAGGCCTGCGCCGTCGGTGTTGTCGCCCTGCAGGGTGCCGTCGTCCAGCTTGCTCAGGGTGTTCACCGCACCAGCGCGCCGGGCACGCGGCGTCAGGCTGTCGCACAGGCGGAAGGCTTCTTCCTTGAATGGCACGGTGACGTTGGCGCCACGGCCCTGCTTGAAGAAACCGCGCGCGCAGTCGCTGAACTCATCCAGCGGTGCCAGCAGGGTGCTGTATTCCAGGTCCTGGCCGGTCTGGTCGGCGAACAGGCGGTGGATCAACGGCGACTTGCTGTGGCCGATGGGGTTGCCGAAAACGACGTACTGGTCCATGGGGGCTCCTTAAGTTTCCACCGGCTTACTGGCTGAGCCAGTCGCGGTCCTGCAGGAAGTACTCGGTCAGGCGCGCTTCCTCGCTGCCCGGCTCGGGCTTCCAATCGTAGCCCCAGCGCACCTGCGGCGGCAGCGACATGAGGATCGACTCGGTACGCCCGCCCGACTGCAGCCCGAACAGCGTGCCACGGTCGTAGACCAGGTTGAATTCCACGTAGCGCCCACGGCGGTACTCCTGGAATTCACGCTGCTGGGCCGTGTAGGGCGTGGCCTTGCGGCGCTGGACGATGGGCAGGTAGGCGTCGATGTAGGCATCGCCGATGGCGCGGATGAAGGCGAAGCAGGTGTCGAAGTCCCACTCGTTCAGGTCATCGAAGAACAGCCCGCCGATGCCACGCGGCTCGCCACGGTGCTTGAGGTGGAAATAGCGGTCGCACCAGGCCTTGTAGCGCGGGTAGACATCGGCGCCGAAGGGCGCACAGGCCTGCTCGGCGACCCGGTGCCAGTGGATGCAGTCTTCCTCATTGCCGTAGTAGGGGGTCAGGTCGAAGCCGCCGCCGAACCACCAGACCGGCTCCTCGCCTTCCTTCTCGGCGATGAAGAAACGCACATTGGCGTGGGAGGTGGGCACGTGCGGGTTGTGCGGGTGGATCACCAGCGACACGCCCAGCGCCTCGAAGCCACGGCCCGCCAGCTCCGGACGGTGGGCACTGGCCGACGGCGGCAGGCCGGCACCGAACACGTGGGAGAAGTTCACGCCACCTTTCTCGATCACCTTGCCCTCGCCGATCACCCGCGTGCGGCCACCGCCACCGGCTTCGCGCACCCAGGCATCCTCGACGAAGCGGGCGCCGCCGTCTTCGTTCTCGAGGGCAGAGCAGATGCGGTCTTGCAGGTCGAGCAGGTAGGCTTTCACGGCCTCGGTGCGGCTGGTCATCGGGTCACCTGGAAGGAGCGGAGAAGAAATTCGCCGGCTAGCATACCACCGGCGGCCGCCACGCCGCAGTTGACGGCGATCAAGCAAAGGCGTCCGATAGAGGGCCTGTCCCAATCCCGACAACAGGAGTGCGAGATGGCCAAGCGTATCCAGTTCAGCCAGCATGGCGGCCCAGAGGTGTTGCAGTGGGTCGAGTTCGATCCGGCCCCACCCGGCCCGCAGCAGGTTCGCGTGCGTAACCATGCGGTCGGCCTGAACTTCATCGACACCTACTTTCGCAGTGGGCTGTACGCACCGCCCGCACTGCCTTCGGGCCTGGGCACCGAGGCGGCCGGCGTGGTCGAGGCGGTGGGCGAGGGGGTGACCCGCCTGCAGGTCGGCGACCGTGTGGCCTACGCCGGCGGGCCGCTGGGCGCCTACAGCGAGGTGCACACCTTGCCGGAGGCCAACCTGGTCAAGTTGCCAGAGGCGATCAGCTTCGAACAGGCCGCGGCGGTGATGCTCAAGGGCCTGACCGTGCAGTACCTGCTCAAGCAGACCTACGCCGTGCAGCATGGCGACATCATTCTGTTCCATGCCGCCGCCGGCGGGGTCGGCTCCCTGGCCTGCCAGTGGGCCAAGGCCCTGGGCGCCAAGCTGATCGGCACCGTGAGCTCGGCTGAAAAGGCCGAACGCGCCAAGGCGCTGGGGGCGTGGGAAACCATCGACTACAGCCGCGAGGACGTGGCGCAGCGGGTGCTGGAACTGACCGACGGCAAGAAGTGCCCGGTGGTCTACGACGGCGTGGGCGCCGACACCTGGCTGACCTCGCTCGACTGCCTGCGCCCGCGCGGGTTGATGGTGAGCTTCGGCAATGCCTCCGGCGCGGTGACCGGCGTGAACCTCGGCATCCTGGCGCAGAAGGGCTCGCTGTACGTCACCCGGCCGACCCTGGCGTCCTATGCCAACAATGCCGAGAACACCCAACTGATGGCCGATGACCTGTTCGGCATGATCACCAGCGGCAAGCTGGTGGTGGATATCCAGCAACGGTACCCGCTGAGCGAGGCGGCCAAGGCACAAGCGCAATTGTCGGCGCGCCGGACGGTGGGTTCGACGGTTCTGCTGCCCTGAACCCGGGGCCGCGCTGCGGCCCATTCGCGGGCAAGCCCGCTCCCACAGGGTTCTGAGTCGATCACCAACGATGTGATTTGCAGGGCCATGTGGGAGCGGGCTTGCCCGCGAATGGGCTAGACCTGATGAGGCTCTGCCTGCCTTGCTTCAGGCTCCCTGCTGCCCCGTTGGCGCAGACTCGATGTCATCCAGCATGGCCTCCACCAATCCCTCGGCCATCTCGATCGCATGCAAGCTCGACCAGTACATGCCTCGACCTGATTCACCCAGGTGGTCAAGCGCCTTGTAGCCGGTTTCGTAGGCACAGCGCAGGTAAAGCGCTACGTGGACCAGGGCATCGTGGGCGCAGATATCGGGGTTTACGGTGAAGAGGGGTGGGTGACCGGCGTCGCAACGGCCGAAGGGGTGGGTGGTGGTGGAGGGTAAAGGTGGGTCGGGTACTATTTTTTTCATCATGAGATCTCGCATCAAGGCCGACACGCATCCGTTACCACACGGATAGGTGGTAGCTGTACACGGGGTGGTAAACCGGGGGAGATCTCGGATGCCCGGTAGGCACGAAGCCTCCCGCGTACAGCCACCATTGACTGTCAAGATCTCCCCTGCCCGGGTTACCACACCCGATCGCCAAGTTGTTCGGCGACGGTCTGGAGCCTAGAGGCAGGAGTTCCCACTGAGAAGGTGATGGCGGTCGACAGGGTTCGTAGGATATTTCCCGAATTGCGAGTCAGATAGCTATTCAAGCCAGAATCAGAAAAGTCTGCGGGGTTTTCTGGGTGGGGCTTGCCCACGAATCGGGGGCGTAGCCCCCGCCGAGAACAACCGGTTACCCCGGTCGAACGACTTCCCCAGTCGCCAGATTGCGAATCACGCTCGGATGCTTGCGCCCCCCCAGCGCCCCACCCAGCACCAGGTCCAGCTGGCCATGGAAATACTGCTCCACCCGCAACCGGCTCTTGGCCGCCGGGCGCCCGCCGGGGTTGGCGGAGGTCGAGATCAGCGGCCCTACCAACGCGCACAGCTCCCGCACCAGCGGATGATCGCTGACCCGCAGCGCCACGGTGTCATGCTCCCCGGTCACCCACTCGGGCAACAGGTCCTGATGCGGCACCAGCCAGGTGTTCGGCCCCGGCCAGGTACTGCCCATGCGGTCGATCCAGTCCTGTGGAAAATCCTCGAACAGGAAATCGAACTGGCGGATATTGTCGGCCACCAGGATCAGCCCCTTGTCCACAGGCCGCGACTTGAGCGCCAGCAGGCGATACACCGCGTCTTCGTTCCACGGGTCGCAGCCCAGGCCCCAGACCGCCTCCGTCGGATAGGCGATCACCGCGCCCGCCCGAATCTCACGTGCGGCTTGTTGCACACGCCAACTGCTCACCATCGTCGTCTCTCCGCATAAAGGCTGACGCGCAGTTTACTTAGCCGGCCCGGGCAAACCAACGCCCGGCTTCATTACCGACCCGCCCCTGCAGTTCGAGCTCGGTGAGGCTGGCCAGCACCTGGGCCAGCGGCTGGCCGCTGCGCTGGGCGAGCCCTTCGCTGGTCTGGGGAGCCGCCAGGAGCAGGGCGAGCAACGGATGATCGGGTTCGTCCACAGGCGCGGGAGGCAGGTTCTGCCAGCCGCGCAGGCTTTCCAGGATCTGTTCCACGCTTTCCACCAGCAGCGCGCCGTCGCGGATCAGTTGGTGACAGCCCTTGGCACCGGGATGATGGATCGAACCTGGAATCGCATAGACCTCCCGCCCCTGCTCGGCAGCCAGCCGGGCAGTGATCAGCGAGCCGCTGGCCAGGCTCGCCTCCACCACCAGCACGCCCAACGACAAGCCGCTGATGATCCGATTGCGCCGGGGGAAGTTGCCAGCGAGCGGCCCGGCATCGAGGGGATACTCGGAAACGAGCGCGCTGCCCCTGTCGATAATCGCCTGGGCCAACTCACGGTGGCGCTGTGGATAAAGTTTTTGCAGGCCCGTGCCAAGCACGGCGATCGTCTGCCCTTCGGCCTCCAGCGCGGCCCGATGAGCGGCGCCATCCACCCCCAGCGCCAGCCCGCTGGTGATGGTGAAACCAGCCCGGGCCAGGCACCGGGCAAACGCAGCAGCGGTATCCAGGGCAGGGGGTGAAGCACGTCTACTCCCAACGATAGCCAGCTGTGGCCGCTCCAGCAAAGCCGGGTTGCCCGCGACGAAAAGCAGCGGTGGAGCATCGTCCGTTTCGGCCAGCAAGGCCGGATAGGCAGGGTCGTCCCACATCAGCAAATGCTGCTCGGGACGCTCTAGCCAGGCCATTGCGGCGTTGGCACCGTCACGCACCTCGGCGCTGCGGCGGGCCTCGGCACAGGCTGCGGGCAACCCCAGCGAACGCCACGCGCTGGCCGGCGCCGTGAGTGCCGACGAGGCGCTGCCGAAGGCTTCGATCAGGGTACGCAAGCGCCGCGCCCCCACTTCGGGAAGACGATGCAGGCGCAATCGCGCCTCCAGTTCGGCAGGTGGGCAAGCGGCGCAAAGGGGTGGGGTCATGACGGATCATCCTTGATCGACAGAGGGGTATCCACGTGGCACAACCTGTGGATAACTTTGTTGATAATACTTTGACAACCTGTCCATCGAATGAGGGACGAGGCGTCCTTTCACACCCTAGCCGAGCTTTGCCAGGTGCCGAATTCCCCGTTTCCCTTTATTATGTATGTTCAGTTTTCAACCGAACGCACAGTGACTGCCTGACCCCTATGGCCATTCTGAACATTCTCGAATTCCCGGACCCGCGCCTGCGCACCATCGCCAAACCGGTGACGGAAGTCGACGACGCCCTGCGCCAGCTGATCGATGACATGTTTGAAACCATGTACGAAGCCCCCGGCATCGGCCTGGCCGCCACCCAGGTCAACGTGCACAAGCGCGTGGTGGTCATGGACCTGAGCGAGGACCGCAGCGAGCCGCGCGTGTTCATCAACCCCGAGATCGAGGAACTGACCCACGACATGGGCCAGTACCAGGAAGGTTGCCTGTCGGTGCCTGGCTTCTACGAGAACGTCGACCGCCCGCTGCGTGTCCGGGTCAAGGCCCTGGACCGCGATGGCAAGCCCTACGAGCTGGAGGCCGAGGGCCTGCTGGCGGTGTGCATCCAGCATGAGTGCGACCACCTCAACGGCAAGCTGTTCGTCGATTACCTGTCACAGCTCAAACGCGACCGGATCAAGAAGAAGCTGGAAAAGCAGCACCGCCAGCAAGCCTGATCCACCCCTTCCAGAAGGCTTGCCACGGCAAGCCTTTTTCTTTTTTGAAGCGAGAACTCCATGCGCATCGTCTTCGCAGGCACACCAGAGTTTGCCGCCGAACACCTCAAGGCCTTGCTCGACAGCCCCTATGACGTGGTGGCCGTCTACACTCAGCCGGACCGCCCGGCCGGGCGTGGCCAGAAGCTCATGCCCAGCCCGGTCAAGCAACTGGCCATGGCCCACGACATCCCGGTGTTCCAGCCGCCGACCCTGCGCAACGCCGAGGCCCAGGCAGAGCTCGCCGCGCTCGCCCCAGACCTGATGGTGGTGGTCGCCTATGGCCTGATCCTGCCCCAGGCGGTGCTCGATATCCCGCGCCTGGGCTGCATCAACAGCCACGCCTCCTTGCTGCCGCGCTGGCGCGGCGCGGCGCCGATCCAGCGCGCCGTGGAAGCGGGCGACGCCGAGAGCGGCGTCACCGTGATGCGCATGGAGGCCGGCCTGGACACAGGCCCGATGCTGCTCAAGGTGGTCACCCCCATCGGCGCCGAGGACACCGGCGGCAGCCTGCACGACCGCCTCGCCGAGATGGGCCCACCCGCCGTGGTGCAGGCCATCGCCGGCCTTGCCGATGGCAGCCTGCAAGGCGAGGTGCAGGACGATGCCCTGGCCACCTATGCACACAAGCTGAACAAGGACGAGGCGCGCATCGACTGGAGCCGCCCAGCTGTCGAGCTGGAACGTCTGATCCGTGCCTTCAACCCGTGGCCGGTGTGCCACAGCACCCTCGACGGGGAAAGCGTGAAGGTCCTGGCCGCGACCTTGTCCACAGGCACGGGCACCCCCGGCGAGATCCTCAGCGCCAGCAAGGATGGCCTGGTGGTCGCCTGCGGCGAGCAGGCGCTGTGCCTGACCCGCCTGCAACTGCCCGGCGGCAAGGCCCTGGGCTTTAGCGACCTGTTCAACAGCCGCCGCGAGAAGTTCGCCAGCCACAAGGTACTCGGCCAATGAACCCACGCCTGGCCGCCGCCCGCGCCCTGGCCGCCGTGCTCAGTGGCAAGGCCTCGCTGAACAGCTCGTTGCCGGCGCAGTTGGACAAGGTCGAGGACCGTGACCGGGGCCTGGTCCAGGACCTGGCCTTCGGCACCGCCCGCTGGCAACCACGCCTGGAGCTGCTGGCCGCGCAGTTGCTGCAAAAGCCCTTCAAGGCCGCCGACAGCGATGTGCAGGCGTTGCTGCTGGTCGGCCTGTACCAGCTGTTCTATACGCGCATCCCGGCCCACGCCGCCATCGGCGAGACCGTCGGCTGCGCCGACAAACTGAAGAAGCCTTGGGCCAAGGGCTTGCTCAATGCCGTGCTGCGCCGCGCCCAGCGCGAAGGCGAGGGCATCCTCGCGGGCATGGCGCGCGACCCAGTGGTACGCACCGCTCACCCACGCTGGCTGCAGAAGTCGCTCAAGGCCTTCTGGCCCGAGCAGTGGGAGGCCATCTGCGCCGCCAACAATGCCCATCCGCCGATGATCCTGCGGGTCAACCGTCGCCACCACAGCCGCGACGCCTACCTGGCCCTGCTGGCCGAGGCCGGTATCGCCGCCAGCCCCTGCCGGTACAGCCGCGACGGTATCCTGCTGGCCGAGGCCTGCGACGTACGCGGCCTGCCGGGTTTCGCCGAAGGCTGGGTCAGCGTGCAGGATGAAGCCGCGCAACTGGCCGCCGACCTGCTGGAGCTGGCACCCGGGCAGCGCGTGCTGGATGCCTGCTGCGCACCGGGTGGCAAGACCTGCCACCTGCTCGAAGCCGAGGCCGGCCTGGGCGAGGTCGTGGCCATCGACCTGGAAGAGAAGCGCCTGGCGCGGGTCCGCGAGAACCTCGAGCGCCTGGGCCTCGACGCCCGGCTGATCGCCTGCGATGCCCGCGACACAGCCAGTTGGTGGGACGGCAAGCCGTTCCAGCGCATCCTGCTGGACGCTCCGTGCTCGGCCACCGGCGTGATCCGCCGCCACCCGGACATCAAGCTGACCCGCCAGGCCGACGACATTCCGGCCCTGGCCGCCCTGCAAGGCGAGCTGCTCGATGCCCTGTGGCCGACCCTGGAAGTCGGTGGCATGCTGCTCTATGCGACCTGCTCGAGCCTGCCGACGGAAAACACCGACGTGATCGACGCCTTCCTCGCCCGCACCCCAGGCGCCCGCGAGCTGGACCTGGCGACCGAGGCTGGCCTGCGCCAACCCCATGGTCGCCAGTTGCTGGCCCAGGAAGGCGGCCACGACGGCTTCTACTATGCCAAGCTGATCAAGATCGCCGCCTCGCGCGGATAAGCAAGCACAAGGACCAGGACTCGCGATGAAGATCATCATCCTCGGCGCAGGGCAGGTAGGCGGTACGCTGGCAGAACACCTGGCCAGCGAAGCCAACGACATCACCGTGGTCGACACCGACGGCGACCGCCTGCGCGACCTCGGCGACCGCCTCGACATCCGCACCGTGCAGGGCCGTGGCTCGCTGCCCACGGTGCTGCGCCAGGCCGGTGCCGACGATGCCGACATGCTGGTGGCGGTGACCAACAGCGACGAGACCAACATGGTGGCCTGCCAGGTCGCCTACACGTTGTTCCACACCCCGACCAAGATCGCCCGGGTGCGTGAATCCGCCTACCTGACGCGCGCCGAGCTGTTCGACAACGAAGCCATCCCGGTGGACGTGCTGATCAGCCCCGAGCAGGTGGTGACCAACTACATCAAGCGCCTGATCGAGCACCCCGGTGCCCTGCAGGTGATCGACTTCGCCGAGGGCAAGGCCCAGCTGGTGGCGGTCAAGGCCTACTACGGTGGCCCCCTGGTGGGCCAGCAACTGCGCCAGATCCGCGCCCACATGCCGAGCATCGATACCCGCGTGGCGGCGATCTTCCGCCGCGACCGGCCGATCAAGCCCCATGGCGACACGGTGATCGAGGCCGACGACGAAGTCTTCTTCATCGCCGCCAGGGGCCACATCCGCGCGGTGATGGGCGAGCTGCGCCGTATCGACGAAACCAACAAGCGCGTGGTCATCGCCGGTGGCGGGCAGATCGGCGAACGCCTGGCCGAGGCCATCGAGAGCCGCTACCAGGTGAAGATCATCGAGATGAGCCCGGCGCGTTGCCGCCACCTCTCCGACACCCTGGAAAGCACCGTGGTCCTGCAGGGCAGCGCCTCGGACAAGGACCTGATGCTCGAGGAGAACATCTCCGACGCCGACGTGTTCCTGGCCCTGACCAACGACGACGAGGCCAACATCATGTCCTCGCTGCTGGCCAAGCGCCTGGGTGCACGCAAGGTGATGACGCTGATCAACAACCCGGCCTATGTCGACCTGGTCCAGGGCGGCGACATCGATATCGCCATCAGCCCGCAGTTGGCCACCATCGGCACCCTGCTGGCCCACGTGCGCCGTGGCGACATCGTCAGCGTGCATTCCCTGCGCCGTGGTGCGGCCGAGGCCATCGAAGCGGTGGCCCATGGCGACTCGAAGTCGAGCAAGGTGATCGGCAAGGCCATCGAGGACATCGCCCTGCCGCCAGGCACCACCATCGGCGCGATCATCCGCGACGAGGAAGTGCTGATCGCCCACGACGACACGGTGATCGAGGCGGGCGACCATGTGATCCTGTTCGTTGTGGATAAGAAGCATATCCGTGACGTGGAGAAGCTGTTCCACGTGGGGCTGAGTTTCTTCTAGGAGGAAGCAGCATGCGCGAATCACTGGAGAAGATGCTGGCCAAGGGTGTGGACAACGCCCTGCTGCGATTCGGCCTGGGCAAGGCCTGGCTCGACGAAGGCAACGGTGCCGAGGCGGCCGTGCACCTGGCGCGTTGCGTCGAGCATGATCCGAAGTATTCGGCGGCATGGAAGCTGCTGGGCAAGGCGTACCAGCTGCAGGGCGACCTGGCGGCGGCGCGCAAGGCCTGGGAGGAGGGGATCGTGGCGGCGCAGGGCCATGGCGACAAGCAGGCCGAGCGGGAGATGATGGTGTATCTCAAGAGGCTGGATAAAGCGTCGAAGCCCTGAAAAACCTTGCAGGGCGCCGTGCCGCTTCAGAACGTTCAGTTGCCTTTGGGGCCGCTTCGCGCCCCATCGCCGGCAAGCCGGCTCCCACAGGGGTGGCCAGTGCTGCGCGCAAATCATGTGGCATGCAGAGGACGCTGTGGGAGATTACCCAACCTTTGGGCTGCGCTGTCACGCAGAGAACTGATAGTGGCTTTACGCGGCCCCTGTGGGAGCCGGCTTGCCGGCGATGGGCTGCAAAGCAGCCCCAAATGGCAGGCATCGGGCCCAGCGCCACTCAGTACCAGCGCGCCTCGCCCGCCGGGCGCTTCTTGAAGCGTTTCATGCTCCACATATACTGGCTCGGGTACTCGCGCACATAGCGTTCGACCACCTTGCTCATGGCCGCCGCCGACACCGTCACGTCCTCGCTGTACATCTCCTGCGGCGCCGCCTCCAGGAACACCTTGAACCCCGACCCATCGGGCAGGCGCAGGGCATGCAGGAATACCCCCACGGCCTTGCCGCCGGCCAGCATGTTCGGCACGAACTTGCTGGTCAGGGCCTGGGTGCCGAGGAACGGCACGAACACCCCGGCGGACTCGGCCGGCTCCGGGTCGGCGGGAATGCCCACCTGGCCGCCACGGCGCACTTCCTTGATCACGCTGAGGATGCCTTCCTTGGTCGAAGGCGCCACCCGGTTGCCCATCTGCACCCGCTGCTCACGCAGCAGGTCGTCCACCGCCTTCAACTTGGGCGGTCGGTAGAAGATGATCGGCTTGCACTGGCTGCAATAGAAGTGGTTCAGCACCTCCCAGTTGCCCAGGTGGCTGGTGATGCCGACCACGCCCTTGCCCGAGGCCAGGGCCTGCTCCAGCACTTCCAGGCCGTGCACCTCCTTGACCAGCTCCAGCGAACGCTGCGGTGGCCAGATCCAGGCACAGGCGCTCTCGACGAAGGACTTGCCGATGTCCATCAGCGCACGGCCGACGAGCTTCTCGCGTTCGGCCGGGTCCATCTCCGGGAAGCACTTGGCCAGGTTGATGCGCACCACGTTGCGCGAGCCGTTGGGGACCTTCCACATGAGCCAGCCGATACCCGCGCCGACGCGCTGTACCGCGCTCCAGGGCAGCTTGGCGAACAGTCGCAGCACCCCGACCATCAGGGCGCCCTTGAATTTTTCCACAGGCCGATTCCTTATTTCTGCAAGGCGCGCATTGTAACCTTTCAGCGCAGCAGGGCGGCGTAGCGATCGCAGTCGGTGGTGTGGTCCATGACCATGCCGGTGGCCTGCATGAAGGCGTAGCAGATGGTCGGGCCGACAAAGGTGAAACCGGCTTTCTGCAGGGCCTTGCTCATGGCCCTGGCCTCGTCGGTGACCGCCGGCACTTCGCTACGGTCCTTGAAAT
The DNA here is from genome assembly GCF_046365545.1 of Pseudomonas sp. HLMP. Classification (NCBI taxonomy): domain Bacteria; kingdom Pseudomonadati; phylum Pseudomonadota; class Gammaproteobacteria; order Pseudomonadales; family Pseudomonadaceae; genus Pseudomonas; species Pseudomonas sp. HLMP. Next base: position 914,551 of record NZ_JBDLLR010000001.1, read on the forward strand.
GGTTGACCTTCGGCACACCGCCGACGAACGACCACAGCCATTCGCCAGGGTTATCCACAGCCAGCCAGGCCCGGGCATTGCGCCGGGCGGCGTTGAGCTTGAGGCGGTTGCGGATGATGCCGGGGTCGAGCATCAGTGCGTCGATCCGTTCGTCGCTCATCTGCGCAAGCTGCACCGGGTCGAAGCCGTGCAGCACTTGCCGGTAGCGCTCGCGCTTCTTCAATACGGTGATCCAGGAGAGCCCGGCCTGGAACCCTTCGAGCAAAAGCATCTCGAAGAGCAACGCCGGGTCACGCTGCGGCGTTCCCCACTCCTGGTCGTGATAGGCCTGGTACAACGGATCGTCGGTACACCAAAAGCAGCGTGGCATAAGGCTCCAATGAGTAGAGGGCGAGGCGAATCAGGTTATACTCCCGCTCTTTACATCCGCATCCCCAGATACAGGTGAATTTCGTGAGCCAGCCTACGCCAGCCGTGCGTACCTTCCAAGACCTGATCCTCGCCCTGCAGCAGTACTGGGCGGAGCAAGGTTGTGTGGTGCTTCAGCCCTACGATATGGAAGTAGGCGCCGGCACATTCCATACCGCTACCTTCCTGCGCGCCGTCGGCCCGGAAACCTGGAACGCCGCCTATGTGCAGCCCAGCCGTCGTCCAGGCGACGGGCGGTATGGCGAAAACCCCAACCGCCTGCAGCACTACTACCAGTTCCAGGTGGTGCTCAAGCCGAACCCGGCCAACTTCCAGGAGCTGTACCTGGGCTCGCTGAAGGCGATCGGCCTGGATCCGCTGGTCCACGACATCCGCTTCGTCGAAGACAACTGGGAATCGCCGACCCTCGGTGCCTGGGGCCTGGGTTGGGAAATCTGGCTCAACGGCATGGAAGTCACCCAGTTCACCTACTTCCAGCAGGTCGGCGGCATCGAGTGCTACCCGGTCACCGGTGAGATCACCTATGGCCTGGAGCGCCTGGCCATGTACATCCAGGGCGTCGACTCGGTGTACGACCTGGTCTGGGCCGATGGCCCGTTCGGCAAGGTCACCTATGGCGATGTGTTCCACCAGAACGAGGTGGAGCAGTCGACCTACAACTTCGAGCACGCCAACGTCGACAAGCTGTTCGAACTGTTCGACTTCTACGAAAGCGAAGCCAACCGCCTGATCAAGCTGGAACTGCCGCTGCCGACCTACGAAATGGTCCTGAAGGCTTCCCATACCTTCAACCTGCTCGACGCCCGCCGCGCCATCTCGGTGACCGAGCGTCAGCGCTACATCCTGCGCGTGCGTACCCTGGCCCGGGACGTGGCGCAAAGCTATCTGCAAGCCCGTGCGCGCCTGGGCTTCCCGATGGCCACCCCTGAACTGCGTGACGAAGTGTTGGCTAAGCTGGAGGCTGCACAATGAGTGCTCAAGATTTTCTGGTCGAACTGGGCACCGAAGAGCTGCCACCCAAGGCCCTCGCCAGCCTGGGCGACGCCTTCCTGGCCGGTATCGAGAAAGGCCTGCAGGCCGCTGGCCTGAACTACACCGGCAAGCAGGTCTATGCCGCCCCGCGTCGCCTGGCCGTGCTGATCCGCCAACTGGACGTGCAGCAGCCTGACCGCAGCATCAATATCGACGGCCCGCCCCGCCAGGCCGCCTTCGACGCCGAGGGCAACCCGACCCAGGCCGCCCTGGGCTTCGCCAAGAAGTGCGGCGTCGACCTCGCCGAGATCGACCAGAGCGGCGCCAAGCTGCGCTTCTCCCAGCACATCCCGGGCAAGCCGACCACCAGCTTGTTGCCGACCATCGTCGAGGATTCGCTCAACGACCTGCCGATCCCCAAGCGCATGCGCTGGGGCGCCAGCCGCGAAGAGTTCGTGCGCCCGACCCAGTGGCTGGTGATGCTGCTCGGTGACCAGGTGGTCGACTGCACCCTCCTCGCCCAGCAGGCCGGTCGCGAGTCCCGTGGCCACCGTTTCCACCACCCGCAGAATGTGGTCATCACCACCCCGGCCAACTACGTCGAGGACCTGCGCAAGGCCTACGTGCTGGCCGATTTCGCCGAGCGCCGCGAACTGATCGCCAAGCGTGTCGCCGAGCTGGCCCTGCAGCAGGAAGGCAGCGCCATCGTGCCGCCGGCGCTGCTGGACGAAGTGACCGCCCTGGTCGAGTGGCCGGTGCCGCTGGTCTGCTCGTTCGAGGAGCGTTTCCTCGAGGTGCCGCAGGAAGCGCTGATCACCACCATGCAGGACAACCAGAAGTACTTCTGCCTGCTGGACAGCGAAGGCAAGCTGCTGCCGCGCTTCATCACCGTGGCCAACGTCGAGAGCCACGATCCGAAGCAGATCGTGCTGGGCAACGAGAAGGTCGTGCGTCCGCGCCTGACCGACGCCGAGTTCTTCTTCAAGCAAGACAAGAAGCAGCCGCTGGAAACCTTCAACGAGCGCCTGAAGAACGTGGTGTTCCAGGCCCAGTTGGGCACGGTCTACGACAAGGCCGAGCGTGTTTCCAAGCTGGCCGCGTTCATCGCCCCGCGCATCGGCGGCGATGCCCAGCGTGCTGGCCGCGCGGGCTTGCTGTCCAAGTGCGACCTGGCCACCGAGATGGTCGGCGAATTCCCTGAAATGCAGGGGATCGCCGGCTACTACTACGCCCTCAACGATGGCGAGCCGGAAGACGTCGCCCTGGCCCTGAACGAGCAGTACATGCCGCGCGGTGCCGGCGCCGAGCTGCCACAGACCCTGACCGGCGCCGCCGTGGCGGTGGCCGACAAGCTCGACACCCTGGTCGGCATCTTCGGCATCGGCATGCTGCCCACCGGCAGCAAGGACCCGTACGCCCTGCGCCGTGCCGCCCTGGGCGTGCTGCGCATCCTGATCGAGAAGCAGCTGGACCTGGACCTGACCGAAGCCGTGGACTTCGCCGTCGCCCAGTACGGCGCCAAGGTCAAGGCCGCTGGCCTTTCCGAGCAGGTGCTGGAGTTCGTCTTCGACCGCCTGCGTGCGCGTTACGAGGACGAAGGCATCGATGTCGCCACCTACCTCGCGGTACGGGCCCTCAAGCCAGGTTCGGCGCTCGACTTCGACCAACGTGTGCAGGCTGTGCAGGCGTTCCGCAAGCTGCCGGAGGCCGAGGCCCTGGCAGCGGTGAACAAGCGCGTGTCGAACCTGCTGGGCAAGGCCGAAGGCGCCATCGCCGAACAGGTCGAGCCGAAGTACTTCGACAATGCCAACGAGTTCTCCTTGTACTCGGCGATCCAGCAGGCCGACCAGGCCGTGCAGCCCATGGCTGCGGCGCGCCAGTACAGCGAGACCCTGGCTCGCCTGGCAGCCCTGCGCGACCCGGTCGACGCCTTCTTCGAGGCGGTGATGGTCAACGCCGAGGACGCCAAGGTGCGCGCCAACCGTTATGCCCTGCTCAGCCGCCTGCGCGGCCTGTTCCTGGGCGTGGCCGACATCTCGCTGCTGGGGTAAGGCCTTGAAGCTGCTGATTCTTGATCGGGACGGAGTGATCAACTTCGACTCCGACGCCTACATCAAGTCGCTGGAGGAGTGGATCCCCATCCCCGGCTCGATCGAGGCCATCGCGCAGTTGAGCAAGGCGGGCTGGACGGTGGCCGTGGCCACCAACCAGTCCGGCATTGCCCGCGGCTACTACCCGCTGGAAACCCTCGAGGCCATGCATGCGCGCCTGCGCGCGCTGGTGGCCGAGCAGGGCGGCGAGGTGGGCTACATCGTGCATTGCCCGCACGGGCCGGATGATGGCTGCGATTGCCGCAAGCCCAAGCCCGGCATGCTGCGGGCGATCGCCGAGCACTACCAGGCCGACCTCTCCGGCGTCTGGTTCGTCGGCGACAGCCAAGGTGACCTGGAGGCCGCCCTGGCCGTCGGTGCACAACCGGTGCTGGTGAAGACCGGCAAGGGTGAACGGACGCTGGAAAAAGGCGTCCCCCAAGCCACACTGGTTTTTGATGATTTGGCGGCCATCGCCAGAGAACTTACTCGATAGTGCGCCGCCTGGCGCACTTTTTCATAAGGCGGTACATGCCACTATGTCGATCCTGCAGGCGATCAGAGTCTTTCTTTTTTACCTGCTGCTGGGCACCAGTTCGTTGCTGTGGTGCACCCTGAGCTTCTTTGTCGCGCCCTTCTTGCCGTTCCGTAAACGCTACCGCTTCATCAACGTCTACTGGTGCCGTTTCGCCGTTGGGCTGGCGTGGGTCGTGCTGGGGATCCGCTACAAGATCACCGGCGCCGAGAACGTGCCGAAAGAGCCCTGCGTGATCCTCTCCAACCACCAGAGCACCTGGGAGACGTTCTTCCTCTCGGCCTACTTCGAGCCCTTGAGCCAGGTGCTCAAGCGCGAGCTGCTCTATGTACCGTTCTTCGGCTGGGCCATGGCCATGCTGCGGCCCATCGCCATCGACCGGAACAACCCGAAAGAGGCCTTGCGCCACGTCGCCAGCAAAGGCGACGAACTGCTCAAGCAGGGCGTGTGGGTGCTGATCTTCCCCGAGGGTACCCGCGTGCCCCATGGCCAGGTCGGCAAGTTCTCCCGCGGCGGTACCGCCCTGGCGGTGAACGCCGGGCTACCGGTGCTGCCAGTGGCGCATAACGCCGGCAAGTTCTGGCCACGTGATGGCTGGGGCAAGCGCCCGGGTACCATCGAGGTGGTGATTGGCGAACCGATGTATCCGGTAGGTACCGGCCCACGGGCGATTGCCGAACTCAACGAGCGTGCCCAGGCCTGGAACGAAGCGGCCCAGCGGGCCATGGGTTCGCTGCCGCCGGTGGCGGAAAATCCGGCGCAGCAGAGTGCCTGACGATCTGTGGATAACTTGTGAGCAATTTTTGGATTAGCGGTGTAGAAAATAATGCAACTCGTTGAATTCATTACTTATTTCAACGAGCGTCATTTTTCTGGAAATCGTGCATAAGTTTTTTCGCAGGCATAAGAAAACCGGCTTTTACAGCCGGTTTTTTTAGGGGCCGCTATTGGCCATCAGACCTTGTCGATATCCACATCCCGAGTCTCCTTCAGGCAGAAGATCCCCACCACCAGGCTCACCCCGGTGATCAGCACCGGATACCAAAGCCCGTAGAAGATATCCCCGGTATACACCACCAGCGCGAACGACACGGTCGGCAGGAAGCCCCCGAACCAGCCATTGCCGATGTGGTAGGGCAGTGACATGGAGGTGTAGCGGATGCGGGTCGGGAACAGTTCGACCATCACCGCCGCCAACGGCCCGTAGGTCATGGTGGCAATGAGGATCATGGCCACGATCAGCACCACCACCATCACCTGGTTGACCTGTTCCGGATCCGCCGTGGCCGGGTAGCCAGCCAGGTCGATGGCCGCGCGCATGGCTGCCTCGTCGAAGCCGGTGATGGTCTTGTCGCCGATGCTCACCACCACGTCGGACCCGGTGGCATCCACCGAGCTGTAGGGCAGGCCCTGCTTGACCAGGAAGGTCTTGACCTTGTCGCAAGGGCTGTCGAAGCGCGCCTTGCCGACCGGGTCGAACTGGAAGGTGCAGCCCTGCGGATCGGCCGTGACGACGATGGGGGCCTGGCGGCTGGCGGCATCGATCTGCGGGTTGGCGTAATAGCTCAGGCCCTTGAACAGTGGGAAGTAGGCCAGCGTGGCCAGGAGCAGGCCAAGCATCAGGATCGGCTTGCGCCCGACCCGGTCCGACAACCAGCCGAAGAACACGAAGAACGGTGCCCCGATCACCACGCTGATGATCAGCAGCGTGTTGGCCTGGGCCGGGTCCATCTTGAGCATCTGGGTCATGAAGAACAGCACGTAGAACTGTGCCGTGTAGAAGGTCACGGCCTGGCCGGCGTTGATGCTGAACAGCGCGGTCAGCACCACCTTGAGGTTCGGCCAGGAGGTGAACGACTCACGGATCGGCGACTTGCTCACCTTGCCCTGGGCTTTCATTTTCACGAAGGCTGGGGACTCGTGCATGCTCATGCGGATCCAGGTGGAAATCCCCAGCAGCACGATCGACAGCAGGAACGGCAGCCGCCAGCCCCAGGTTTCGAACTGGTCGCCGCTGATATAACGGCTGCCCAGCACCACGACCAGCGACAGCAGCAGGCCGAGGGTGGCGGTGGACTGGATGAACCCGGTATGGAAACCGCGCTTGCCGGGCGGCGCATGTTCGGCCACGTAGGTCGCCGCGCCACCGTATTCACCGCCCAGGGCCAGGCCCTGGAGCATGCGCAGCACCACCAGGATGATCGGTGCGGCGATGCCGATGCTGGCGTAGGTGGGCAGCAGGCCGACGGCGAAGGTCGACAGGCCCATCAGCACGATGGTCACCAGGAAGGTGTACTTGCGCCCGATCATGTCGCCCAGGCGGCCGAACACCAAGGCGCCGAAGGGCCGCACCAGGAAGCCGGCAGCGAAGGCCATGAGGGCGAAGATGAAGGCGGTGGTGTCGTTGACGCCGGCGAAGAACTGCTTGCTGATCACCGCGGCCAGCGCACCGTAGAGAAAAAAGTCATACCACTCGAACACCGTCCCGAGGGATGACGCGAAAATGATCTTGCGTTCCTCGCGTCGGCTGTCGCTGGTCGCCGCCGCGCCTTGCTCTTGGATGTAATCCGACATCGTTGCTGTCCTCGGCCCGCAGGCCACAGTGATTATTCTTGTTGTCCACTGTCAGCGGCCTCTGACCGCAAGCCGCCGGTGTTGCACGCACCCGGGTCAGGGCGTCGGTATCGCGTTTGCGTCGTTGAAGTTGATCTGGGTAGCAGCCCCCTTGAGGATCAGTTGCGCCGCCTTCTCGGCGATCATCAATGTGGGTGAACAGGTATTGCCGGAGACGATCTGCGGCATGATCGAGGCGTCGGCCACCCGCAGGCCAGGGACGCCATGAACGCGCAGCTGGCTGTCGACGACGTCCAGCGGGCCATTGCCCATGCGGCAGGTACCGACCGGGTGGAAGATGGTGGTGCCGATCCGGCCAGCGGCTTCGTGCAGTTGTTCTTCGGTGTGCAGGGCCGGGCCGGGCAGGTACTCGCGAGGCTCGAAGGCGGCCAGGGCAGGGGCCTGGACGATGCGCCGGGTGATACGGATGGCCTCGGCGGCCACGCGCAGGTCGTACGGGTCGCTCAGGTAGTTGGGATCGATCAGCGGCGCGGCGTTCATGTCTGCCGAACGGATGTCGATACGGCCCCGGCTGGCCGGGCGCAGGTTGCATACCGAGGCGGTGAACGCCGGGAAACGGTGCAAGGGTTCGCCGAAGCGCTCCAACGACAGCGGCTGCACGTGGTATTGCAGGTTGGGGGTGGCCTGCTCGGGCCCGGAGCGCACGAACGCGCCCAGCTGGCTCGGCGCCATGGCCAACGGGCCGCTGCGATCGTAGAGGTAGCGCAGGCCCATGCCCAGCTTGCCCCACAAGCTGTTAGCCATCTGGTTGAGGGTGCGGGTATTGCGCACCTCGTAGATCAGGCGCAATTGCAGGTGGTCCTGCAGGTTTCCGCCGACACCGGCCAGCTCGTGGCGCACACCGATGCCGAGGCCTTCGAGCAGCTTGCGCGGGCCGATGCCGGAACGTTGCAGGATCCCGGGGGAACCGACGGCGCCCGCGCAGAGGATGATCTCGCGGCGCGCCCTGAACTCATGCCAGGCGCTTTGCCAGCGCGCCTTGACCGCCGTGGCGCGGGTGTTGTCCAGCAGCACCTGGTCGACCTGCACGTCGGTCAGCACGGTGAGGTTGGGGCGCCGTTGCACCGGCCGCAGGAAGGCCTTGGCGGAGTTCCAGCGCACGCCGCTGCGCTGGTTGACCTGGAAGTAACTGCAGCCAGCGTTGTCGCCGGTATTGAAGTCGGGCACCTTGGCAATGCCGCTCTGTTCGGCGGCATCGCGGAAGGCATCGAGGATCGGCCAGCTGTAGCGCTGCTGTTCGACCCGCCATTCACCCTCGGCACCGTGGCTGTCGCTGGCGCCGGCGAAGTGGTGCTCGCTGGCCTTGAACAGCGGCAGCACGTCCTTCCAGGCCCAGCCCTCGTTGCCTTGCTCGGCCCAGCGATCATAGTCGGCAGCCTGGCCGCGCATGTAGATCATGCCGTTGATCGACGAGCAGCCTCCCAGCACCTTGCCCCGTGGATACCCCAGGCTGCGACCGCCCAGGCCGGGCTGCGCCTCGGTCTTGAAGCACCAGTCGGTGCGCGGGTTGCCGATGCAGTAGAGGTAACCGACGGGAATGTGGATCCAGGGATAGGTGTCGCGGCCACCGGCCTCGAGCAGCAGCACGCGGCAGGCAGGGTCGGCGGACAAGCGGTTGGCCAACAGGCAACCGGCAGGGCCAGCGCCTACGACCACGTAGTCGAAGACAGAATCGGCTGATGGCATGTGCAACCTCGCGCCTGATTTTTATTCTTGTCCCGGACCATCTTATTGATTAATTTCGCCGGGGAAACACGAGATTTCGCGCAGCCGCTGTGCGTTTTAGCACAGCGCTCACAGCCACGGCGCCGCTCCTGCAAAACGAAGCCGCACCGTCCGAAATGCACAGGGACAAGCATGTTCGACTGGAATGATCTGCGGTTTTTCCTCGAGTTACAGCGCAGTGGCCGCCTGCTCACTGCCGCCAAACGCCTCAACACCACCCACAGCACCGTGGCCCGGCACATCGAGAGCATCGAGAAGAGCCTGGGTACCGCCCTGTTCGTCCAGCACGCCCAGGGCTATGAACTCACCCCGTCCGGCCAGGCCTTGCTCAAGCATGCCGAGGCGATGGAGAACGTCGCCTTGCTGGCTCAGGAGGAAATCACCCAGGCCATCACGCCCCTGGGCAAGATCCGCCTGGGGGTCACCGAAGGCATCGGCATCATGTTCTTCACCCCACGCATGAGCGCGCTGTTCGAGCGCTACCCGGGGCTCGAGGTGGAGTTGGTGGCGGTGCCGCGCTTCGTCAGCATCCTCAACCGCGAGGCGGAAATCAGCATCCACCTGGAACGGCCCAGCGCCGATTTGCTCATCACCCGCAAGCTCACCGACTACCGCCTGGCCCTTTACGCCAGCCAGGAATACCTCGACCACGCTCCGCCCCTGCGCAACCGCGAGGACCTGGCCCGGCACAGCTGGATCGGCTACGTCGACGACCTGCTGTTCAGCCAGGAGCTGCTGTTTCTCAACAGTTTTTGCCGGGCCCCCAACGTAGCGTTTCGCAGCACCAGCGTGATCGCCCAGCAGCATGCCGCCCGCGCAGGCCTGGGCATCGCCGTGCTGCCCAACTACATGGCCCGGCACGACCCCACCTTGGTGCGGGTGCTGCCTAGCGAAACCATCCAGCGCAGCTACTGGATCTGCACCCGCCGCGAGCTGCACAAGTCGGTTCGCCTGCGGGTGGTCTGGGACTACCTGCTGGCCCTGTGCGCGGCGGAGCAGGCCGAGCTGCTAGCCGAGTAGCGCCTTGCCGGCCAGCAACACGGCGGCACCGATCCCTGCCAAGGCGAACAGTTGCTGCAGCCGCGGCCCGGCCAGTTTCGCCGCCAGCGGCCGCGCCAGCAGCAGGCCGAGCACCGCACCGACGGCGAACGGGGCACCCAGCCGCCAGTGCACCACGCCTGCCAGGCTGGCACTGGCCACGCTACCGGCAGACACCAGGGCGATCACCGCCAGCGAGGTGGCGACGATGCTCTTCATGTCCAGGTTGGTGTAGCGGTTCAACGCTGGGATGATGACGAAGCCGCCCCCCACGCCGAGCAGGCCGGACAGCAAGCCCGAGAGCACACCCGTGAAGGCCAGGGCGCGTGCGCAGGGCAGGGTCCAGCGCAGCCGTCCCTGCTGTGGGTTGAGCACGCAGGGCATGATCTGCCGCTCGCCACAGGGCGAATCGCCACGCATCTGGCGCCTGGCCTTGCGCCAGATGCGCAGACAGGCGTACACCAGCACTGCGGCGAACACCAGGGCCAGGGGCGTATTGGGCAAACGATGCGCCAGCATCAGCCCGAACGGTGCCGTGACGATGCCAATGGCGGCAATGAACAGCGCCGCCCGGTAGCGCACCAGGCCCTGGCGCAGGCCCAACCCGGCGCCGACCGCCGCCGCCAGGCCCACCGCCAGCAAGCCGATGGGCGCTGCCTCGACCATGCTCAGGCCCAGGCCGAACACCAGCAAGGGCACCGCCAGGATGCCGCCACCGGCACCGGTCAGCGCCAGCACCGCGCCAATGATCGCCCCCAGGCCTGCCCCGAGGAATTGATGTTCGATCACTGCACAGCCTCGGCCTTCATGGGTTGCGGCCGCGCCAGCCACTCCCGGCCCTTGAGCATGGCCTGCCAGTACAATGGCGGCAGTACTCGCGCCTTGAGCAGCCAGGCCAGGCGGGTCGGCTGGCGCCCATCGAGCAGCCAGCGAGGGAAGCTCGGCGCCACCTTGCCGCCATAGGTGAATTCGGCCAGGACGATCTTGCCGCGCTCGACGGTCAATGGGCAGGAGCCATAGCCATCGTACTGGGCCAAGGTCGGCAGACGGCCCAGGGCGACCAGGACATTGTTGGCCACGACCGGTGCCTGTTTGCGCGCTGCGGCGGCGGTCTTGGCATTGCTGGTGTTGGTCACGTCCCCCAGGGCGTGGATATTGGCGAACCGACGATGGCGCAGGCTGTGCGGATCGACATCGACCCAGCCCGCGGCATCGGCCAGCGGACTTTGCTGGATGAAATCCGGTGCCACCTGTGGCGGCACCACGTGGAGCATGTCGAAGGCCTCGACGTGGGTTTGCGTGCTGCCGTCGGGCAGGGTACGCACGAACGTGGCGCGCTTGCCGGGCCCGTCCACGGCCACCAGGCGATGGGCGTAGTTGAGGTCGACGCCGTACTTGTCGATGTAGGCCATCAGGGCCGGCACATAGTCGGCCACGCCGAACAGCACGGTGCCGGCATTGAAGAAACTCGCCTTGACCGCGCCCAGGTGGCCTTGGCGCAACCAATGGTCGCAAGACAGGTACAGGGCCTTCTGTGGCGCACCCGCGCACTTGATCGGCATCGGCGGCTGGGTGAACAGGGCTCGGCCTTGCTTGAGGTTGCTCACCAACTGCCAGGTGTAAGGCGCCAGATCGTATCGGTAGTTGGACGTGACGCCGTTGCGGCCCAGGGTTTCGTTCAAGCCCTCGATGGCGTTCCAATCGAGCTTGAGGCCGGGGCACACCACCAGCTGTTCGTAGCTGACGGCGCGACCATCTTCGAGGCGGACCGTTTGTCCGTGGGGGTCGAAACCTGCGACCCTCGCCTTGATCCAGCGTACGCCCCGCGGCATGGTCGAGGCCATGGTACGGGCGGTGGCCGGGGCCTGGAACACACCGGCACCGACCATGGTCCAGCCAGGCTGGTAGTAATGAACGTCGGCCGGGTCGATCAGCGCGATATCGAGGGACGGGTCACGGCTGACCAGGCTGGAGGCGGTGGCGATACCGGCGGCACCGGCACCGACGATGACCACCTTGTGGTGGTCGGTGCATGAGGCATCGGCAGGGGACTGCAAGGCAGGCATGGCGGTGTTTCCTTGAAATAGTCGTTATAGGGCCAAGGTGCTCAGAGCACATTCAGCGGGATCTTCAGATAGCGCACGCCGTTGTCTTCGGGCTCGGGCAACTGGCCGCTGCGCATGTTGACCTGCACCGACGGCAGGATCAGCACAGGCATGTCGAGGGTGGCATCGCGGGCTTCGCGCATGGTCACGAAGCTGTCCTCGCTGACGCCTTCGTGAATGTGGATATTGCTGGCGCGCTGCTCGGCCACGGTGGTGACGTAGCGCAGCTCACGCCCACCGGGCAGGTAGTCGTGGCACATGAACAGGCGGGTCTGGTCGGGGAACGCCAGCAGGCGCCGGATCGAGCGGTACAGGGTGCGCGCATCGGCCCCCGGGAAGTCGCAGCGGGCTGTGCCGTAGTCAGGCATGAACAGGGTGTCGCCGACGAACACAGCGATCTCGCCGCCATCCTCGACCACGTAGCTCATGCAGGCCGGGGTATGGCCGGGCGTATGCAAGGCACGGGCACGCAGGTTACCGATCAGGAAGACTTCCTCGTCTTCGAGCAGCACGTCGAACTGGCTGCCATCACGGGCAAAGCCCGGCTCGGCGTTGAACAGCGCGCCGAAGGTCTTCTGCACCTGGGTGATCCGCGCACCGATGGCCACATGGCCGCCGAGCTTGTCCTTGAGGTAGGCCGCGGCCGACAGGTGATCGGCGTGTACATGAGTCTCCAGGATCCACTGGACCTTGGCCCCCAGCGCCTCGACCCGAGCGATCAACCTGTCCGCCGACTCGCTGCAGGTGCGCCCGGACTTGGGGTCGTAGTCCAACACGCTGTCGATCAGCGCGCAGTGGCGCGTCTCGCCGTCCATCACCAGGTAACTGATGGTCGAGGTCACCTCGTCGAACAAGGCTTCCACATGAAGGTTGCTGCCGATGATCATTGCGCTCTCCAGGGTTTATCCACCGTGCCTTCATAGAGGCGTAGGCAGTGTCCCGGGGTTTATCAAGATGCATGCCAGCAATAATTGGGCATCTGCGCCGTCCTTTTCGCGGGCAAGCCCGCTCCCACAGGGTCAGGTGCAGGCCCCTGGAACAGGGCATCCTGTAGGGGCGGCCTTGCCCGCGAAAAGGCGTGCACCGAGGATTCGGCTCACCCAGCCCAAGCATTCCATACCAGCTCTGGCAGTCCCTTCTGGCAGTCGACTGACAGCCAATGGCAGTGTTTGGCAGTCCCTGCTACCCTCGCCGGGTACTTCCCATCGGCCACCTTCATGTCCGCGCTTTCCGTGTATCCCGACCATCCCGCCATCCTCGCCCTGGTGTCCTACCTGGAACACGATGTGCACCCAAGCATCATCCTCGACACCGACTACAACATCCTCGCCGCCAACGCCGCCTACCGCCGGCAGTTCGGCACGGACGACCAGGCACCGTTGGGTGAAAAGTGCCACCGTGTCTCCCACCACTATGCCGTGCCGTGCGACCAGGCCGGTGAGCATTGCCCCCTGCGCAAGGCCTTGGACAGCAAGGTGCCGGAGCGCGTCCTGCACATCCACCACACCCCCCGTGGGCCCGAGCACGTGGACGTGGAATTGCGACCGATCCTCGATGAGCAGGGCAGGGTGGTGGCCTTCGTCGAACGCCTGACCAGCGTCACCCTGGCCTCCGCACAACCCCAACAGCAAGGCCTGGTCGGGCGCGCCCCTGCCTTCAAGACGGCCCTTGCCAGCCTGCAGCGGGCAGCGCCGGCGCAGATCCCGGTGCTGCTGCAGGGCGAGTCCGGTACCGGCAAGGAACTGTTCGCCCGCGCCCTGCACCTGGGCAGTCCTCGGGCCAACGGGCCGCTGGTGGTGGTCGATTGCACGGGGCTTACCGAGTCGCTGTTCGAGAGCGAGCTGTTCGGCTACGAGAAGGGCGCATTCACCGGCGCGACCCAGCGCAAGATCGGCCTGGCCGAGGCGGCCCATGGCGGCACCCTGTTCCTCGACGAAATCGGTGAAGTGCCGCTGGCCATGCAGGTGAAGTTGCTGCGCCTGATCGAGTCGGGCAGCTTTCGCCCGGTTGGCAGCTTGCGCACGGTGCATTCGGACTTTCGCCTGGTGTCAGCGACGCACAAGCCGCTGAAGGAGATGGTCGCGGCCGGGACCTTCCGCGAAGATCTTTACTACCGCATCAGCGGTTTCCCCATTCGCCTGCCAGCCCTGCGGGAGCGGGTCGAAGACCTGCCCTTGCTGGCCGAGAGCTTGTTGCAACGCATGGGCAAGCAACCACCCCGGCTGACGCCGAAGGCGCTCGAGCGGCTCAGCTTGCATCCGTTCCCGGGCAATATCCGCGAGCTGCGCAACATACTCGAACGGGCGCGCCTGTTCGCCGACGACGGCCTGATTCGTCCTGAGCATTTGCCGGAAGACATTGGCCCCAGTGCAGGGGCAGGGCAGGTGGCGCCACGCCGTCGTGGCCGCAATGAGTTGAGCGACCTGGCGCACGCCCTGGAAAGCTTCCAAGGATCGCGTAGCGAGCTGGCTCGGTATCTGGGTATGAGTGAACGTACCCTGTATCGACGCTTGCGAGAGTTGGGGATCTGAACGAAAAAAGGGGCTGCAAAAGCAGCCCCTTTTTTCGTTCGCCGACCTGATCAGAAATCCAGGTTAGCCACCGACAGCGCATTGCTTTCGATGAACTCACGACGTGGTTCCACCGCATCCCCCATCAAGGTGTTGAAGATCTGATCGGCTGCGATCGCATCTTCGATAGTCACCTTGAGCATGCGACGGACGTTCGGGTCCATGGTGGTTTCCCACAGCTGATCCGGGTTCATCTCACCCAGACCTTTGTATCGCTGGATGGTGTGGCGCTTGGCGGTTTCGTTCATCAGCCAGTCCAGAGCTTCCTTGAACTCGCTGACCGCCTTGCGACGCTCGCCCCGCTGCACGTAGGCACCTTCGCCCAACAGGGTACTGAGCTTGGCGCCCAGGTTCACGACCGAACGGTAGTCGTTACTGCCGAAGAAGTCGCGGTTGAAGGTGACGTAGCTGGCCAGGCCGTGGGAGGTGATTTCCACTTCCGGCAGCCAGACGTTGCGCTCCTTGTCCTCGCGCAGGCTGGCCTGGTAGATCAGACCGGACTTCTGGCTGTTGTTCAGGCGCTCCTGGAGCTTGCCCAGCCAGGCCTGCATGACAGCGTGGTCGCCCAATTGCTCCAGGGTGACTTCCGGCAGGTAGATGAAGTGCTCGGTCAGCTCCTGCGGGTACAGACGCGACAGGCGCTTGAGGGTCTTCATCACACCACGGAATTCATTCACCAGGCCTTCGAGCTGCACACCGGAAACCGGTGGCGCCGACTCGTCCAGGTGCAGGCTGGCATCTTCCAGGGCCGACTGCGTCATGTATTCCTCCATGGCGTCGTCGTCCTTGATGTACTGCTCCTGCTTGCCTTTCTTCACCTTGTACAGCGGCGGCTGGGCGATGTAGATGTAGCCACGCTCGACCAGCTCGGGCAGTTGGCGGAAGAAGAAGGTCAGCAGCAAGGTACGGATGTGCGAACCGTCAACGTCAGCATCGGTCATGATGATGATGTTGTGATAACGCAGCTTGTCGATGTTGTACTCTTCGCGGCCAATGCCACAGCCCAGGGCGGTGATCAGGGTGCCGACCTCTTGGGACGAGATCATCTTGTCGAAACGTGCTTTCTCGACGTTGAGGATCTTGCCTTTGAGCGGCAGGATCGCCTGGGTACGACGGTTGCGGCCTTGCTTGGCCGAGCCACCCGCGGAGTCACCCTCCACCAAGTACAGTTCGGAAAGGGCAGGGTCCTTCTCCTGGCAGTCGGCGAGCTTGCCTGGCAGGCCCGCGATATCCAAGGCGCCTTTGCGGCGGGTCATTTCACGAGCCTTGCGTGCTGCTTCACGGGCACGGGCAGCATCGATCATCTTGCCGACGACGGCCTTGGCCTCGTTGGGGTTCTCCAACAGGAAGTCGGCGAAGTACTTGTTCATCTCCTGTTCCACGGCGGTCTTCACCTCCGAGGAAACCAGCTTGTCCTTGGTCTGCGAGCTGAACTTGGGATCCGGCACCTTGACCGAGATGATTGCGGTCAGGCCTTCACGCGCATCGTCACCGGTGGTCGAGACCTTGTTCTTCTTGGCCAGACCTTCCTGTTCGATGTAGTTGTTCAGGTTGCGGGTCAGCGCCGAGCGGAAGCCCACCAAGTGGGTACCACCGTCACGCTGTGGAATGTTGTTGGTGAAGCACAGCAGGTTTTCGTTGAAGCTGTCGTTCCACTGCAGGGCTACCTCGACCCCCACGCCGTCGTCACGCTGGACACTGAAGTGGAAGACCTGGGAGTTCACCGGGGTCTTGTTGGTGTTCAGGTATTCGACGAATGCACGCAGACCACCTTCGTACTTGAAGAACTCTTCCTTGCCGGTGCGCTCGTCCTTGAGCATGATGCCGACGCCCGAGTTGAGGAACGACAGCTCACGGATACGCTTGGCCAGGATGTCCCAGCTGAAGTGGATGTTCTTGAAGGTTTCTGCCGACGGCTTGAAATGAATGTGGGTGCCGGTGGTTTCGCTTTCACCAACGACCTCCATTGGCGCCTGTGGAACACCATGGACGTAGGTTTGTTCCCAGATCTTGCCGCTGCGGCGTACGGTCAGTACCAGCTTCTCGGAGAGGGCGTTCACCACGGAAACACCTACGCCGTGCAGGCCGCCAGAAACCTTGTAGGAGTTGTCATCGAATTTACCGCCTGCGTGCAAGACGGTCATGATCACTTCGGCAGCCGACACGCCTTCTTCTTTATGCACATCGACCGGAATGCCGCGACCGTTATCGCGAACACTGATGGATTCGTCCGGGTGGATGATGACAGTGATGTCGTCGCAGTGACCGGCGAGGGCCTCGTCGATCGAGTTATCGACCACCTCGAATACCATGTGGTGCAGGCCGCTACCATCATCGGTGTCGCCAATGTACATGCCGGGGCGTTTGCGCACGGCATCCAGTCCTTTCAGCACCTTGATGCTGGAGGAGTCGTACGTTTGATTTTCGCTCATGCCTTCACTCCCGATGGTCGTGGGTCTGGGTGATACGGCCCTGTTCCACGTGGAACAAAGCAACTGGCGTTTCCTTCTGCCAGCCTTCCCTCAGTAATTCGTGATCTACACAGGTGATAAACACCTGGCAGTTTAATTCTTCGAGCAAGCGGCACAGCGCACGGCGATGCTGCTCATCCAGTTCGGACGGCAAGTCATCGACAAGATAAATACAGTGACCGCGACGAGCTTGACTGACGAGATGGCCCTGGGCTATTCGCAAGGCGCAAACCACCAGTTTCTGCTGACCTCGTGACAGGATGTCGGCGGCGTTGTTCGCGCTCAATCGCAGACGCAAATCGGCTCGCTGTGGTCCCGCCTGGGTGTGACCCATCTGCTGATCGCGAAGAAGGGAGGAGGCGAGTACTTCGTTGAGTTCCCGGTCCTTGTCCCAGCCTCGGTAGTAGCTAAGGGTCAGTCCTTCCAGTTCGACCAGTTCGCTCAGGGTTCGCTCGAAGACAGGCTTCAAGGCCTTGATATAGTTGCGACGGTATTCATCTATTTCCGCGCTGGCCAGGCACAATTCCCGGTCCCAGGCGGCTTGCGAAGCAGCGTCAAGTGTACCATGACGCAACCATGAGTTCCGCTGCCGCAGCGCCTTCTGCAGTCGTTGCCAGGCCGCCATGAATCGAGGTTCCACGTGGAACACTCCCCAATCCAGGAACTGCCGGCGGATCTTGGGCGCCCCTTCGAGCAGGCGGAAGCTGTCTGGGTTGATCAGTTGCAAGGGCAGCATTTCCGCCAACTGGGCCGTGCTGCGGGCATTCTGCCCATCGATGCGGATGGTGAATTCTCCCTGGCGATCGCGAGAGATCCCCAGGCTGCTGGTTCCCCCCTCTACCAACTGGACCTCGCCGAATACGGTGCATGTCGGCTGCTCGTACTGGATGACCGGGTTCAAGCGGGTGCTGCGAAACGAACGCGCCAGCCCAAGCAGGTGCACGGCTTCCAGCACGCTGGTCTTGCCGCTGCCGTTGTCGCCGTAGAGGATGTTGATGCGAGGAGAGGGGGAGAGGGTCACCGGGTGCAGGTTGCGCACCGCGGTGACCATGATACGTCGAAGGGACATTTGGCCTGCTACGGTTACAGACGCATCGGCATGACAACGTAGGACGAGTCGTCGTTACCGGCTTCCTGGAGCAGGGCGCTGCTGTTGGAGTCGGAGAGGATCAGGCGAACCTGTTCCGTGGTCATGACCCCCAGCACATCCAGCAGGTAGCTGACGTTGAAGCCGATCTCCAGCGAGCTACCGTTGTAATCGACGCTGATTTCTTCTTCCGCTTCTTCCTGTTCCGGGTTGTTGGCCTGGATCTTCAATTGGCCAGCGGCCAGTTGCAGGCGGATACCGCGGTACTTCTCGTTGGACAGGATCGCGGTGCGGCTGAAGGCTTCGCGCAGCGCCTGGCGATCACCGATCACCAGCTTGTCGCCGCCCTTGGGCAGTACGCGCTCATAATCGGGGAACTTGCCGTCGACAAGCTTCGAGGTGAAGGTGAATTCGCCAGTGGTCGCGCGGATATGGTGCTGGCCCAGCACGATGCTGACCATGCCTTCCGGGTCGGTGAGCAGGCGGGCCAGCTCGAGGATACCCTTGCGCGGCACGATGACCTGGTGGCGGTCAGCCTGGCCGATAGGCGCCTGCATGGAGCACAGGGCCAGGCGGTGACCATCGGTGGCAACGGCACGCAGGGTGTCGGTGGAGACTTCCAGCAACATGCCGTTGAGGTAGTAGCGCACGTCCTGCTGGGCCATGGCGAAGCTGGTGCGCTCGATCAGCCGGCGCAGCTTGCTTTGCTCCAGGTTGCAGGTCAGCGAGCCAGGGCCTTCCTCGACGGTCGGGAAATCGTTGGCCGGCAGGGTCGACAGGGTGAAGCGGCTACGACCGGCCTTGACCAGCAGTTTCTGCTCGTCGACCTTGATATCGATCAGCACGTCGTTCGGCAGGCTCTTGCAGATGTCCATCAGCTTGCGCGCCGGGACGGTGATCTCGCCAGGCTCGGCCGGCTCTTCCAGTTGTACGCGGCCAACCAGTTCGACTTCCAGGTCGGTACCGGTCAACGACAGTTGCTGGCCTTGTACGACCAGCAGCACGTTGGACAGGACCGGCAAGGTCTGGCGGCGCTCGACGACACCTGCGACCAGTTGCAGGGGTTTCAACAGGGCTTCGCGTTGAATGGTGAAATGCATGGTCTAGTCCCTTGCCTTCAATAAGCTGCACCGACACCCATCAGGTCGTCAGCGTCCGCAGCAGGTTCTTGTAGTCCTCGCGGATGTCCGCGTCGGATTCCTTCAATTCGTTGATCTTGCGGCAGGCGTGCAGCACGGTGGTGTGGTCACGGCCGCCGAACATGTCGCCGATCTCCGGCAGACTGTGGTTGGTCAGCTCCTTGGACAGGGCCATGGCCACCTGCCGGGGACGGGCCACCGATCGCGAACGCCGCTTGGACAACAGATCGGCGATCTTGATCTTGTAGTACTCGGCCACGGTGCGCTGGATGTTATCCACACTGACCAGCTTGTCCTGCAACGCCAGCAGGTCCTTGAGCGACTCCCGGATCAGCTCGATGGTGATATCCCGGCCCATGAAGTGCGAATGGGCGATCACCCGTTTCAGGGCACCTTCCAGTTCACGCACGTTGGAACGGATGCGCTGGGCAATGAAGAACGCCGCATCATGCGGCAGCTCGACCTTCGCCTGGTCGGCCTTCTTCATGAGAATCGCCACGCGGGTTTCCAGTTCCGGTGGCTCGACGGCTACCGTCAGGCCCCAGCCGAAACGGGACTTCAGGCGCTCTTCCAGGCCTTCGATTTCCTTCGGGTAGCGGTCGCTGGTGAGAATCACCTGCTGGCCGCCCTCGAGCAGGGCGTTGAAGGTGTGGAAGAACTCTTCCTGGGAGCGTTCCTTGCGGGCGAAGAACTGAATGTCGTCGATCAGCAAGGCATCGACCGAACGATAGAAACGCTTGAACTCGTTGATCGCGTTCAACTGCAGCGCCTTGACCATGTCTGCGACGAAACGCTCGGAATGCAGGTACACCACCTTGGCATTCGGATTCTTCTTCAGCAGATGGTTACCCACAGCGTGCATGAGGTGGGTCTTACCCAGGCCTACGCCGCCATACAGGAAAAGCGGGTTGTAGCCATGCTTGGGATTGTCGGCGACCTGCCAGGCGGCCGCACGGGCCAACTGGTTGGACTTACCTTCGACGAAGGTTTCGAAGGTGAAGGTCCGGTTCAGGTAGCTGGTGTGCTTGAGCGCACCTTCGACCTGCACGGTGCGTTGTTCGGTTCGAGCCGTGGCTGCCGGTGCTGGGGCGGTTTCGCCCATGGCATCGAAACTGTCGCGCGAAGACGGCTCCTCGATCTCGTTGACCAGTACCGGCTCGATCGCAGGCTCGGCGATCGGCTCGTTGTGGACCACTACCTGTGCCGGCTGCTGCGCCTGGGCTTGCTGGGCCAGGCTGGCGGCAACCGCGGCACTGACCGGCGCATTGGGGGCGGCACGCGGCGCAGAGCTGCGGCGGCTGCCTATTAATAAGGAAAGGGCAGGCGCAATGCCGTTGCCGTGCTCACCCAACAGCTCGAGCAAACGGCCCAGGTACTTTTCATTGACCCAATCGAGAACGAAACGGTTGGGCGCATAGACGCGCAACTCGTCGCCTTCGGCTTCGACCTGTAGCGGACGGATCCAGGTGTTGAATTGCTGGGCAGGCAGTTCATCGCGCAGAAGCTCCACGCACTGCTGCCAAAGTTCCACTGACACGGATATCCCCTGAGTTTGAAAGCCGGATGAGGCAAAAACAAACCGCCATTGTACCGGGCGGGCGACCACTTATCCACATGTGGCAACGACTCACCGAGTGGCAAATCGGTCAATTCACAACCAAAACGCCACCCACGCCGTGTGAATAAGCTCTGTGGATAACCTCCCTTGAGGGCTATGCACAACCCTGACCTGAAACCAGTGGATAACTCGCCTGTGGATAAGCAGCCTTTCGATCCACAGCTTTTCCGCGGGCCCGGCACAGCCAGAACACCTCTTACCGACAGGGTTATGAATCTCTGTACAGCGCGTGTTTTCTTGCCTTAACGAGGTTATCCACAGAAAGTTATCCACTAAAGATCTATAAGTTCTTCAGAAAAGCTTTTTATATGTCCTTCTGTTTTTTCATGTTGTCGTCTCGTGTCGGCCTGATCAAGCCTTCAGAGGCATCGGGGCAGATCAGGCCTTCCATAAGGAAAGGCTGGTTGGAAATTGACCTATTGGCTTGCTTTCTCTAGAATCGCCGATCTCTTAAAAAGGGGGCCATTCCGGCCCGTTGTCGACGAACCCAGGTAACAACGCCATGAAACGTACTTTCCAACCAAGCACCATCAAGCGCGCGCGCACCCACGGCTTCCGTGCCCGTATGGCTACCAAGAACGGCCGCGCTGTTCTGTCGCGTCGTCGTGCCAAAGGCCGTAAGCGTCTGGCAATTTGATTTTTCGGCACAGGTGGTGAGTCAGGACTTCAGTCGGGACAAGCGACTGCTTACACCCCGGCATTTCAAAGCGGTCTTCGACTCCCCAACCGGCAAGGTTCCAGGGAAAAACCTGCTTATCCTTGCCCGCGAGAACGGCCTCGATCATCCACGGCTCGGCCTGGTGATCGGCAAGAAGAGCGTCAAGCTCGCCGTTCAACGCAATCGCCTCAAACGCTTGATGCGCGATTCCTTTCGCCTGAACCAGCAGATGCTCGCTGGCCTGGACATCGTGATCGTCGCGCGCAAGGGATTGGGCGAGATCGAGAACCCAGAATTGCACCAACACTTTGGCAAGCTCTGGAAGCGCCTGGTACGCAGTCGGCCCTCTCCAGCGGTTAACGCCGATTCCGCAGGGGTAGACAGTCACGATGCGTAAACTGGCCCTCGTTCCGATCCAGTTTTACCGTTACGCCATTAGTCCACTGATGGCCAGTCACTGTCGTTTCTACCCCAGTTGCTCCTGTTACGCCTATGAAGCCATCGAAACCCATGGCCTCTTGCGTGGCGGGTGGCTAGCCGTTCGTCGCCTGGGGCGCTGTCATCCGTGGAACGACGGTGGTTTCGATCCCGTTCCACCAGCTCCTTCCTCCCGAACTTCTTCGATAGCCGAGTAATCATGGATATTAAACGCACGATCCTGATCGTCGCCCTGGCAATCGTGTCCTACGTCCTGGTCCTCAAGTGGAACCAGGACTACGGCCAGGCTGCCTTGCCGACTCAGAATACTGCTGCCAGCAACGTTGCCCCGGCGCTGCCGGACACCGTGCCGGCCGGCAACGATGGCGCCAGCGCCGATGTGCCGAGCGCCAACGCTGAATCCAGCCCAGCCGAACTGGCGCCGGTCGCGGTCAGCAAGGACCTGGTCCGGATCAAGACCGATGTCCTGGACCTGGCTATCGACCCGGTGGGCGGCGACATCGTCCAGCTGACCCTGCCGAAATACCCACGTCGCCAGGACCATCCGGACATTCCGTTCCAGCTGTTCGACAACGGCAGCGAGCGTGTCTACCTGGCCCAAAGCGGCCTGACCGGCGCCAACGGCCCGGATGCCCGTGCCAGTGGTCGCCCGCTGTACGCCACCGAACAGAAGCACTACCAGCTGGCCGACGGCCAGGACCAACTGGTGGTCGACCTGAAGTTCAGCGACAACGGCGTCAACTACATCAAGCGCTTCACCTTCAAGCGCGGCGAATACGACCTGGCTGTCAGCTACCTGATCGACAACCAGAGCAGCCAGGCCTGGACCGGCAATCTGTTCGCCCAGCTCAAGCGTGACGCCAGCTCCGACCCGTCGTCGAGCACTGCCACCGGCACCGCGACCTACCTGGGCGCAGCCCTGTGGACAGCTTCGGAGCCGTACAAGAAAGTGTCGATGAAGGACATCGACAAGGGCAGCTTGAAAGAAAATGTGTCCGGCGGCTGGGTCGCCTGGCTGCAGCACTACTTCGTGACCGCCTGGATCCCGAACGCCTCGGACAACAACGTCGTCCAGACCCGCAAGGACAGCCAGGGCAACTACATCATCGGCTACACCGGCCCGGCGCTGAACGTGCCTGCCGGCGGCAAGGCCGAAACCAGCGCCATGCTGTATGCCGGCCCGAAGATCCAGTCCAAGCTCAAGGAGTTGTCCCCAGGCCTGGAACTGACCGTCGACTACGGCTTCCTGTGGTTCATCGCCCAGCCGATCTTCTGGCTGCTGCAACATATCCACAGCCTGCTGGGCAACTGGGGCTGGTCGATCATCGTCCTGACCATGCTCATCAAGGGCCTGTTCTTCCCGCTCTCGGCCGCCAGCTACCGTTCGATGGCGCGCATGCGTGCCGTGGCGCCGAAGCTGCAGCAGCTCAAGGAACGCTTCGGTGACGATCGCCAGAAGATGTCCCAGGCGATGATGGAGCTGTACAAGAAAGAGAAGATCAATCCGCTGGGTGGCTGCCTGCCGATCCTGGTGCAGATGCCAGTGTTCCTGGCCCTGTACTGGGTACTGCTGGAAAGCGTGGAAATGCGCCAGGCCCCATGGATGCTGTGGATCACCGACCTGTCGATCAAGGATCCGTTCTTCATCCTGCCGATCATCATGGGCGCCACCATGTTCATCCAGCAGAAGCTGAACCCGACTCCGCCGGATCCGATGCAGGCGAAGGTCATGAAAATGATGCCGATCATCTTCACCTTCTTCTTCCTGTGGTTCCCGGCCGGCCTGGTACTGTACTGGGTTGTGAACAACTGCCTGTCGATCGCGCAGCAGTGGTACATCACCCGCGCCATCGAAGCCGCGACCAAGAAAGCGGCTGCTTGACGGGCTGCTGAGCTAGCCTGTGAATAAAAACGCCCCTTCGTGGGGCGTTTTTGCTATCTGTGTATTTTTCATAGAGGTTTTCGAGCATGAACACTGTGCGTGAAACCATCGCAGCCATCGCCACCGCCCAGGGGCGCGGAGGCGTTGGCATCGTCAGGCTGTCCGGCCCGTTGGCCAGCCAGGCGGGGCAGGCCATTACCGGCCTCTCCCTGACGCCACGCCATGCCCACTACGGCCCGTTCCGCGATGACCAGGGCCTGGTGCTGGACGAAGGCATCGCCTTGTTCTTCCCCGGGCCGAATTCGTTCACCGGCGAAGACGTCCTGGAACTGCAGGGGCATGGCGGGCCAGTGGTCATGGACATGCTGCTGCAGCGCTGCCTGCAACTGGGTTGCCGCCTGGCGCGGCCGGGCGAGTTCAGCGAGCGGGCATTTCTCAACGACAAGCTCGACCTGGCCCAGGCCGAAGCGATCGCCGACCTCATCGAGGCCAGCTCGACCCAGGCTGCGCGCAATGCCCTACGTTCGCTGCAGGGGGAATTCTCCAAGCGTGTGCATAACCTCACCGAAGCCTTGATCGCGCTGCGGATCTACGTCGAAGCGGCTATCGACTTCCCTGAGGAAGAGATCGACTTCCTCGCCGATGGCCATGTGTTGTCCATGCTCGATGCGGTGCGCAGCGAGTTGTCCACAGTGCAGCGCGAGGCCGGGCAGGGCGCCCTGCTGCGCGATGGCATGACCGTGGTCATCGCCGGCCGGCCCAATGCCGGCAAATCCAGCCTGCTCAACCGCTTGGCAGGCCGGGAGGCGGCCATCGTCACGGATATCGCCGGCACCACGCGGGATATCCTGCGCGAACATATCCACATCGACGGCATGCCGCTGCACGTGGTGGACACCGCCGGCCTGCGCGATACCGACGATCATGTGGAAAAGATCGGTGTGGAGCGTGCACTCAAGGCCATTGGCGAGGCTGATCGCGTCCTGCTGGTGGTGGACTCCACCGCACCGGAAGCCAGCGACCCGTTTGCGCTGTGGCCGGAGTTCCTCGACTTGCGACCCGATCCGGCCAAGGTCACTCTCATCCGCAACAAAGCAGACCTGAGCGGCGAGGCGGTGGCCATGGAGCAGAGCGAGGACGGCCACGTCACCCTCACGCTCAGCGCCAAGGGCGACGACGTGGGGCTGGAGCTGCTGCGGGAACACCTCAAGGCCTGCATGGGTTACGAACAGACCGCAGAGAGCAGTTTCAGCGCTCGCCGGCGTCACCTGGAGGCACTGCGCCAGGCAAGCGACCATCTCGAACATGGCCGTGCGCAATTGACCTTGGCGGGAGCCGGCGAACTGCTGGCCGAAGACCTGCGCCAGGCCCAGCAGGCGCTGGGGGAAATCACCGGGGCGTTCAGCTCCGACGATCTGCTGGGGCGCATCTTCTCCAGCTTCTGCATCGGCAAGTAACGTCCTCTTCTGGGGCGCCCTGCGCCCCATCGCGACACAACGCCGCTCCCGCAGGTACGGCGACCAATCCCTGACCTTATCTCCATTCCCTGACACCAGAAGTCATCAACAGGTGCGTATTCGCTCGCCTGAGCTCTGTGGAAAACTCGCCCTCAGCGCCGTTGATAACAGGGCGTTTTGGCTGAGGACAAATCCACCTGTGGGTAACACGCATTTTAATCCACAGGTTAAATGGCGTTATCCAGAGCCCTCAGGGTCACTGAGGCACAGGGTTATAAAATCCTCAAGGCGGCG
Organism: Pseudomonas sp. HLMP; assembly: GCF_046365545.1. Lineage (NCBI taxonomy): Bacteria > Pseudomonadati > Pseudomonadota > Gammaproteobacteria > Pseudomonadales > Pseudomonadaceae > Pseudomonas > Pseudomonas sp. HLMP. The sequence continues at coordinate 939,693 of NZ_JBDLLR010000001.1, forward strand.
ATATGAAAGGCCTACAGAAGCTTATCCACAGGCAGGCAGGGGGCTAAGAATAAACATAAAAACAAAGCTTTTTTAAATTTTTCCTCTTTGTTTTCTTTTGCTCACCACTCATCCACAGCCTGGTCAAAATTTGCGCAAAAGGTTTCTTTAGGAGGGGGGAAGTCCCTATACTTGTCCGCTTACCTTTTCTATTCGCAAAACAGGCACGAGGTGCGTGGTGGATTTCCCTTCCCGTTTTGAAGTGATCGTCATCGGCGGCGGCCATGCCGGTACCGAGGCTGCGCTTGCGTCCGCACGCATGGGTGTGAAAACCCTGCTGCTGACCCATAACGTGGAAACCCTCGGTCACATGAGCTGCAACCCGGCCATCGGTGGTATCGGCAAGAGCCACCTGGTCAAGGAAATCGATGCGCTCGGCGGCGCCATGGCGCTGGCCACCGACAAGAGCGGCATCCAGTTCCGTATCCTGAACAACCGCAAAGGCCCGGCCGTACGTGCGACCCGTGCCCAGGCCGACCGCGCCATCTACAAGGCCGTGGTCCGCGAGGTCCTGGAAAACCAGCCGAACCTGTGGATATTCCAGCAGTCGTGCGATGACCTGATCGTCGAGCAGGACCAGGTCAAGGGCGTGGTCACCCAGATGGGTCTGCGCTTCTTCGCCGACTCCGTGGTACTGACCACCGGCACCTTTCTCGGTGGACTTATCCACATCGGCCTGCAGAACTATTCCGGTGGTCGCGCCGGCGATCCGCCCGCGATCGCCCTGGCCCACCGCCTGCGTGAGCTGCCGCTGCGTGTCGGTCGCCTGAAGACCGGCACACCACCGCGTATCGATGGCCGCTCTGTGGATTTCTCGGTAATGACCGAGCAGCCAGGCGACACGCCGATCCCGGTGATGTCCTTCATGGGCAAGGCCCAGATGCATCCACGCCAGGTCAGCTGCTGGATCACCCACACCAACGCCCGTACCCACGAGATCATCGCCTCGAACCTCGACCGTTCGCCGATGTACTCGGGCGTGATCGAAGGCGTTGGCCCACGCTATTGCCCGTCGATCGAAGACAAGATCCATCGCTTCGCCGACAAGGAAAGCCACCAGGTGTTCATCGAGCCGGAAGGCCTGACCACCCATGAGCTGTACCCCAACGGCATCTCCACGTCGCTGCCGTTCGATGTGCAGCTGGAGATCGTCCGCTCGATCCGTGGCATGGAGAATGCGCACATCGTTCGCCCGGGCTACGCCATCGAGTACGACTACTTCGACCCACGCGACCTGAAGTACAGCCTGGAGACCAAGGTCATCGGAGGCCTGTTCTTCGCCGGCCAGATCAACGGCACCACCGGCTACGAAGAGGCCGGTGCCCAGGGCCTGCTGGCGGGGACCAACGCTGCGTTGCGTGCCCAGGGTCGTGACAGTTGGTGCCCACGCCGCGACGAGGCCTACATCGGTGTGCTGGTCGACGACCTGATCACCCTCGGTACCCAGGAGCCGTACCGCATGTTCACCTCGCGCGCCGAATACCGGCTGATCCTGCGCGAGGACAATGCCGACCTACGCCTGACCGAGAAAGGCCGCGAGCTGGGCCTGATCGACGACGCCCGCTGGGCGGCGTTCTGCGCCAAGCGCGAAGGCATCGAACGCGAGGAACAGCGGCTGAAGTCGACCTGGGTGCGCCCGGGCACACCCGAAGGCCAGGCGGTTGTGGACAAGTTCGGCACGCCATTGAGTCATGAGTACAACCTGCTCAGCCTGCTGGCCCGCCCCGAGGTGGACTACGCTGGCCTGGTGGAGGCGACCGGTGGTGAATCCATCGATCCACAGGTGGCCGAGCAGGTCGAGATCAAGACCAAGTACGCCGGCTACATCGATCGCCAGCAGGACGAGATCGCCCGTCTGCGCGCCAGCGAGGACACCCGCCTGCCTGTGGATATCGACTACGCTTCGATCGCCGGCCTGTCCAAGGAGATCCAGGGCAAGCTCAGCCAGACCCGTCCGCAGACCCTGGGCCAGGCCTCGCGCATCCCAGGCGTGACCCCGGCGGCCATTTCCCTGTTGCTGATTCACCTGAAGAAACGCGGCGCAGGCCGCGAATTGGAGCAAAGCGCTTGAGTGCCCTGGTCACCCCGCAACACGCAGAGGAGTTGTCCACAGGTGCGCGCCAGCTCGGTGTCGAGCTGAGCCCGCAGCAGCACGAACAGCTGCTGGGCTACCTGGCCCTGCTGATCAAGTGGAACAAAGCCTATAACCTCACCGCGGTGCGTGATCCAGACGAGATGGTGTCGCGCCACCTGCTCGACAGCCTCAGCGTCATGCCGTTTATCCACAGCGACACGCAAAGCTGGCTGGATGTCGGCAGCGGCGGCGGCATGCCCGGCATCCCGCTGGCCATCCTGCATCCGCACAAGCAAGTGACGTTGCTCGACAGCAACGGCAAGAAAACCCGCTTCCTCACCCAGGTGAAGATGGAACTGAAACTGGACAACCTGCAGGTTATCCACAGCCGGGTCGAGGAGTTCCAGCCTGCGCAGCCGTTCTGCGGGATCGTCTCGCGAGCGTTCAGCAGCATGGAGAATTTCACCAACTGGACACGCCACCTGGGCGACGCACGGACGCAATGGCTTGCAATGAAGGGGCTGCATCCTGCCGATGAACTGGTAGCATTGCCCGCAGACTTCACAGTGGAAAGCGAGCAGGCCCTGACCGTTCCGGGTTGCCAGGGCCAGCGCCATCTGCTGATACTGCGCCGCAAGGCATGACTGGGAACACACGCAACAATGGCTAAGGTATTCGCAATCGCGAACCAGAAAGGTGGTGTGGGCAAGACCACCACCTGCATCAATCTCGCCGCATCGCTGGCCGCGACCAAGCGTCGTGTGCTGCTGATCGACCTCGATCCACAGGGCAACGCCACCATGGGCAGTGGCGTGGACAAGCACGTCCTGGAACATTCGGTCTATGACCTGCTGATCGGGGAATGCGACCTGGCCCAGGCCATGCACTACTCCGAGCACGGTGGCTTCCAGTTGCTGCCGGCCAACCGCGACCTGACCGCCGCGGAAGTGGTGCTGCTGGAGATGCAGATGAAGGAGAGCCGCCTGCGCAACGCGCTGGCGCCGATCCGCGACAACTACGACTTCATCCTCATCGACTGCCCGCCCTCGCTGTCGATGCTCACCCTCAACGCTTTGGTCGCCTCCGATGGCGTGATCATCCCGATGCAGTGCGAGTACTACGCACTGGAAGGTCTCAGCGACCTTGTGGATAACATCAAGCGCATCGCTGCCCGGCTGAATCCGGAGCTGAAGATCGAAGGCCTGCTGCGGACCATGTACGATCCGCGCCTGAGCCTGAACAACGATGTCTCGGCCCAACTCAAGGAACACTTCGGCGACCGCCTGTACGACACGGTCATCCCGCGTAACATCCGCCTGGCCGAGGCGCCGAGTTTCGGCATGCCGGCCCTGGCGTACGACAAGCAATCGCGTGGCGCGCTGGCCTATCTGGCCCTGGCTGGGGAACTGGTGCGCCGTCAACGCCGTCAATCACGCACTGCACAAACAACTTAAGGAATCCGCATGGCCATCAAGAAACGGGGTCTCGGACGTGGGTTGGATGCACTGCTCAGTGGTCCTTCCGTCACCGTGCTCGAAGAGCAGGCGGTGAAGATCGACCAGAAGGAACTGCAACACCTGCCGGTCGAACTGATCCAGCGTGGCAAGTATCAGCCGCGCCGCGACATGGACCCCGAAGCGCTGGAGGAACTGGCGCACTCGATTCGCAACCAGGGCGTGATGCAACCGATCGTGGTCCGTCCGATCGGCGAGAACCGCTACGAGATCATCGCCGGCGAACGTCGCTGGCGCGCCACCCAGCAAGCCGGCCTGGACACCATCCCGGCCATGGTCCGCGAGGTGCCGGACGAAGCCGCCATCGCCATGGCGCTGATCGAGAACATTCAGCGCGAAGACCTCAACCCGCTGGAAGAGGCCCTGGCGCTGCAGCGCCTGCAGCAGGAGTTCGAACTGACCCAGCAGCAGGTGGCCGATGCCGTGGGCAAGTCGCGGGTGACCGTGGCCAACCTGCTGCGCCTGATCTCGCTGCCGGAAGCGATCAAGACCATGCTGGCCCATGGCGACCTGGAAATGGGGCATGCGCGTGCACTGCTGGGCCTTGAGGAAGATCGCCAGGAAGAGGGGGCGCGACATGTTGTCGCACGCGGCCTCACCGTGCGCCAAACCGAGGCACTGGTGCGCCAGTGGCTCAATGGAAAATCCGACCCGGTGGAACCGACCAAACCTGACCCGGATATCGCACGCCTTGAACAGCGTCTCGCAGAGCGCCTGGGCTCGGCGGTGCAGATCCGTCACGGCAACAAGGGCAAGGGCCAGTTGGTAATTCGCTACAACTCGCTAGATGAGTTGCAGGGCGTCCTTGCTCACATCCGCTGAAACAATTCCTGTTGTAGCGCGCAGTCGGAAATCACTACCCAATAGTTGAATAGGGGTTAATCCACCCCTATACTCTGCGCGCATTTTGTCGGCACAAATTATGCCAAGTCGTTGCTGACTTGACAGTCGACTTTCGAGGAGCAGTTGTGATGGAAATCCGCACGCCAAACCGCTTGCCTTTCCATCGCTGGGCGGTTTTTCCGGTACTGCTGGCTCAATGTATCGTGTTTCTGCTGGCAACGCTGGTGTTGTGGCAGTGGCAAGGCGCGGTCAGTGGATATTCCGGCCTCTGTGGAGGTCTGATTGCCTGGCTGCCCAATGTGTATTTCGCCTGGAAGGCTTTTCGCTATAGCGGGGCCCGGGCAGCGCAGGCCATCGTCAAGTCGTTCTACGCAGGCGAGGCAGGCAAATTGATTTTGACGGCAGTGCTGTTCGCACTGACCTTCGCAGGAGTGAAGCCATTGGCGCCGCTAGCAGTATTCGGCGTCTTCCTGCTGACCCTACTGGTCAGCTGGTTCGCGCCCCTGCTGATGAATAAAAGACTTTCGAGACCTTAGGGCGTTTGAGGCAACCATGGCAGCAGAAACCGCTTCGGGCTATATCCAGCACCACTTGCAGAACCTGACCTACGGTCAACTACCAGACGGCAGCTGGGGCTTCGCCCATTCGGCTGCGGAAGCCAAGGCAATGGGCTTCTGGGCGTTCCACCTGGACACCCTGGGTTGGTCCGTCGCGCTGGGTCTGATCTTCCTGTTCATCTTCCGCATGGCGGCCAAGAAGGCCACTTCCGGCCAGCCTGGCGGCCTGCAGAACTTCGTCGAAGTGCTGGTGGACTTCGTCAACGGCAGCGTGAAGGACTCCTTCCACGGCCGTAGCCCGGTGATCGCCCCGCTGGCGCTGACCATCTTCGTCTGGGTGTTCCTGATGAACGCCATCGACCTGGTACCGGTCGACTGGATCCCGCAGCTGGCGATCCTGTTCTCGGGCGATCCGCACATCCCGTTCCGTGCCGTATCGACCACCGACCCGAACGCGACCCTGGCCATGGCCTTCTGCGTGTTCGCCCTGATCATCTTCTACAGCATCAAGGTCAAGGGCCTGGGCGGCTTCATCGGCGAGCTGACCCTGCACCCGTTCGGTAGCAAGAACATCTTCGTCCAGATCCTGTTGATCCCGGTGAACTTCCTGCTGGAATTCGTCACCCTGATCGCCAAGCCGATCTCCCTGGCACTGCGTCTGTTCGGCAACATGTATGCCGGCGAGCTGGTGTTCATCCTGATCGCCGTGATGTTCGGCGCCGGCATCCTCTGGCTCAGCGGCCTGGGTGTGGTGCTGCAGTGGGCGTGGGCCGTGTTCCACATCCTGATCATCACCCTGCAAGCCTTCATCTTCATGATGCTCACCATCGTCTACCTGTCGATGGCTCACGAAGATAACCATTAAGACCGCCTGGCGTGTCTGATAGCCTTCCCTGCCCGTTTGGGGGGAGGGCTGAAAAAGTCCGCAAGGGCAGTTGTACCAAACGATTTGTTTTACCGCTTCAAACTAAAAACCTAACCAATACGACGTAAAAGTCGGGAGGAAAGATGGAAACTGTAGTTGGTCTTACCGCTATCGCTGTTGCTCTGCTGATCGGTCTGGGTGCTCTGGGCACCGCCATTGGTTTCGGCCTGCTGGGCGGCAAGTTCCTGGAAGGTGCTGCTCGTCAGCCTGAGATGGTCCCGATGCTGCAGGTCAAGATGTTCATCGTCGCCGGTCTGCTCGACGCCGTTACCATGATCGGTGTTGGTATCGCTCTGTTCTTCACCTTCGCAAACCCCTTCGTTGGTCAGATCGCCGGCTAATCACTCGTTGCCACGAGTTGATTGGTGTGATGGACAAAGACCGAGCGAGGTGTTGGCGTGAACATTAATGCAACCCTGATTGGCCAATCCGTTGCTTTCTTGATTTTTGTGCTGTTCTGCATGAAGTTCGTATGGCCTCCGGTCATCAACGCCCTGCAGGAACGCCAGAAGAAGATTGCCGACGGCTTGGACGCTGCCAACCGCGCAGCTCGCGACCTGGAGCTGGCCCAAGAAAAAGCGGGTCAGCAACTGCGTGAAGCGAAGGCACAGGCAGCCGAAATCATTGAGCAGGCCAAGAAGCGCGCTGCTCAGCTTGTCGAGGAAGCCCGTGATCAGGCCCGCGTCGAAGCTGACCGTGTGAAGGCTCAGGCTCAAGCCGAGATCGAACAGGAACTCAACAGCGTCAAGGACGCCCTGCGTGCCCAAGTGGGTGCCCTGGCTGTCGGCGGTGCTGAAAAGATCCTTGGCGCCACAATCGATCAAAACGCGCATGCGGAGCTGGTTGACAAACTGGCCGCTGAAATTTAAGCGAGGGCGATCATGGCAGAACTGACCACGTTGGCCCGACCTTACGCTAAGGCTGCCTTTGAGCATGCCCAGGCCCATCAGCAACTGGCCAATTGGTCAGCCATGCTCGGCCTGGCTGCTGCGGTGTCGCAAGACGACACCATGCAGCGCCTGCTCAAGGCCCCGCGACTGACAAGCGCAGAAAAGGCCGCCGCATTCATTGAAGTGTGCGGTGACAAGTTCGACGCTCAGGCACAGAATTTCATTCATGTTGCCGCGGAAAACGAACGTCTCCTGCTGTTGCCGGAGATTTCGGAATTGTTCGAGCTGTACAAGGCCGAGCAAGAGAAATCCGTGGACGTGGAAGTCACCAGTGCTTTTGCGTTGAACCAAGAACAGCAAGACAAACTCGCCAAGGTTCTCAGTGCACGGCTCAGCCGGGAAGTACGCCTGCACGCGTCGGAGGATGCCAGCCTGATCGGCGGCGTCGTCATCCGCGCCGGCGACCTGGTAATCGATGGCTCGGTTCGCGGCAAGATCGCGAAACTGGCCGAAGCATTGAAATCTTGAGTTTGAAGGGGCAGCAGAGCAATGCAGCAACTCAATCCTTCCGAAATTAGTGAAATCATCAAGGGTCGCATCGAGAAGCTCGATGTCGGCTCCCAAGCCCGCAACGAAGGTACCGTTGTCAGCGTTTCCGACGGTATCGTGCGGATCCACGGCCTGGCCGACGCCATGTACGGCGAAATGATCGAGTTCCCGGGCGGCGTCTATGGCATGGCACTGAACCTGGAGCAGGACTCCGTCGGTGCCGTTGTCCTGGGTGCGTACACCACCCTGGCCGAAGGCATGAGCGCCAAGTGCACCGGTCGCATCCTGGAAGTGCCGGTCGGCAAGGAACTGCTGGGTCGCGTCGTCGACGCGCTGGGCAATCCGATCGATGGCAAAGGTCCGCTGAACAACACCGAGACCGATGCGGTCGAGAAGGTCGCACCGGGCGTTATCTGGCGTAAATCGGTAGACCAGCCTGTCCAGACTGGCTACAAATCGGTCGACGCCATGATCCCGGTTGGCCGTGGCCAGCGTGAGCTGATCATCGGTGACCGTCAGATCGGCAAGACCGCCATGGCGGTCGACGCGATCATCAACCAGAAAGACAGCGGCATCTTCTGCGTCTACGTGGCCGTTGGCCAGAAGCAGTCGACCATCGCCAACGTCGTGCGCAAGCTGGAAGAAAACGGCGCCCTGGCCAACACCATCGTGGTTGCCGCCAGTGCTTCGGAATCCGCCGCGCTGCAGTTCCTGGCCCCGTACGCCGGCTGCACCATGGGCGAATACTTCCGTGACCGCGGCGAAGACGCGCTGATCGTATACGATGACCTGTCCAAGCAGGCCGTTGCCTACCGTCAGATCTCCCTGCTGCTGCGCCGTCCGCCAGGACGCGAAGCGTACCCGGGCGACGTGTTCTATCTCCACTCCCGTCTGCTGGAGCGTGCTTCGCGCGTTTCCGAAGAGTACGTCGAGAAGTTCACCAACGGCGCAGTCACTGGCAAGACCGGTTCCCTGACCGCCCTGCCGATCATCGAAACCCAGGCTGGCGACGTTTCCGCGTTCGTTCCGACCAACGTGATCTCCATCACCGACGGTCAGATCTTCCTGGAATCGGCCATGTTCAACTCGGGCATCCGTCCTGCAGTGAACGCCGGTGTTTCGGTATCCCGTGTAGGTGGTGCCGCTCAGACCAAGATCATCAAGAAGCTGTCCGGTGGTATCCGTACCGCCCTGGCCCAGTATCGTGAACTGGCTGCATTCGCCCAGTTCGCATCGGACCTGGACGAAGCGACCCGCAAGCAGCTGGAGCATGGTCAGCGCGTTACCGAGCTGATGAAGCAGAAGCAGTACGCTCCGATGTCCATCGCGGACATGGCGCTGTCGCTGTACGCCGCTGAGCGTGGCTTCCTGACCGACGTCGAAATCGCCAAGATCGGCAGCTTCGAGCAAGCGCTGATCGCCTACTTCAACCGTGATCACGCCGACCTGATGGCCAAGATCAACGTGAAGGGTGACTTCAACGACGAAATCGACGCTGGCATCAAGGCTGGTATCGAGAAGTTCAAGGCCACCCAGACCTGGTAAGCCGCAGCGGGGGCTTCTGGCCCCCGCTTGCTAACCTGATAGGTGATACATGGCAGGCGCAAAAGAGATTCGCAGTAAGATTGCGAGCATCAAAAGCACGCAAAAAATTACCAGCGCCATGGAGAAAGTGGCGGTCAGCAAGATGCGCAAGGCACAACTGCGCATGGCTGCTAGCCGTCCCTATGCGGAGCGTATCCGCCAGGTGATCGGTCATCTGGCCAACGCCAACCCGGAATACCGCCACCCGTTCATGGTCGAGCGCGACATCAAGCGCGTCGGCTATATCGTGGTGAGCAGTGACCGTGGTCTGTGCGGTGGCTTGAACACCAACCTGTTCAAGGCCCTGGTCAAGGACATGACCGCCAACCGCGAGCAGGGCGTCGAAATCGACCTGTGCGTGATCGGTAGCAAGGGTGCGGCATTCTTCCGCAACTTCGGCGGCAACGTCGTAGCCGCGATCAGCCACCTGGGCGAAGAGCCATCGATCAACGATCTGATCGGCTCCGTCAAGGTCATGCTGGACGCCTACCTGGACGGCCGCATCGATCGCCTCTCCGTGGTGTCGAACAAGTTCATCAATACCATGACGCAACAACCGACGGTCGAGCAGTTGGTACCGTTGGTGGCAACCCCGGATCAGGAGCTCAAGCACCACTGGGACTACCTCTACGAACCCGACGCCAAGGAGCTGCTGGACGGCCTGATGGTGCGTTACGTGGAGTCGCAGGTCTACCAGGCGGTGGTCGAGAACAACGCAGCCGAGCAGGCTGCCCGGATGATCGCCATGAAGAACGCCACAGACAACGCCGGTAACCTGATCAGCGACCTCCAGCTGATCTACAACAAGGCGCGTCAGGCTGCGATCACCCAGGAGATCTCGGAAATCGTCGGCGGCGCTGCCGCGGTTTAACGGTTCAAATATTCAGAGGATCCAGCTATGAGTAGCGGACGTATCGTTCAAATCATCGGCGCCGTCATCGACGTGGAATTCCCACGCGACGTCGTGCCGAGTGTCTACAACGCGCTGAAAGTACAAGGCGCGGAAACCACCCTGGAAGTCCAGCAGCAGCTGGGCGACGGCGTGGTTCGTACCATTGCGATGGGCTCGACCGAAGGTCTGAAGCGCGGTCTGGATGTCGTCGACACCGGCGCCGCCATCTCCGTACCGGTCGGCAAGGCGACCCTGGGCCGTATCATGGACGTCCTGGGCAACCCGATCGACGAAGCCGGCCCGATCGGTGAAGAAGAGCGCTGGGGTATCCACCGCGCCGCGCCTTCCTTCGCTGACCAGGCAGGCGGCAACGACCTGCTGGAAACCGGCATCAAGGTAATCGACCTGGTCTGCCCGTTCGCCAAGGGCGGTAAGGTTGGCCTGTTCGGTGGTGCCGGCGTCGGCAAGACCGTCAACATGATGGAACTGATCCGTAACATCGCCATCGAGCACAGCGGTTATTCCGTGTTCGCCGGTGTGGGTGAGCGTACTCGTGAGGGTAACGACTTCTACCACGAGATGAAGGACTCCAACGTTCTGGACAAGGTTGCCCTGGTCTACGGCCAGATGAACGAGCCACCAGGAAACCGTCTGCGCGTTGCCCTGACCGGCCTGACCATGGCCGAGAAGTTCCGTGACGAAGGTAACGACGTTCTGCTGTTCGTCGACAACATCTACCGTTACACCCTGGCCGGTACCGAAGTATCCGCACTGCTGGGCCGTATGCCTTCGGCAGTAGGTTACCAGCCGACCCTGGCCGAAGAGATGGGCGTTCTGCAGGAGCGCATCACCTCCACCAAGGAAGGCTCGATCACCTCGATCCAGGCCGTATACGTACCTGCGGACGACCTGACCGACCCGTCGCCGGCGACCACCTTCGCCCACCTTGACGCCACCGTCGTACTGTCCCGTGACATCGCCTCCCTGGGTATCTACCCGGCGGTCGACCCACTGGACTCGACTTCCCGTCAGCTGGACCCGAACGTGATCGGCAACGAGCACTACGAGACCGCTCGTGGCGTTCAGTATGTTCTGCAGCGCTACAAGGAGCTGAAGGACATCATCGCGATCCTGGGTATGGACGAACTGTCCGAGAGCGACAAGCAACTGGTAGCCCGTGCTCGTAAGATCCAGCGCTTCCTGTCGCAGCCGTTCTTCGTGGCCGAGGTCTTCACCGGCTCGCCAGGCAAGTACGTTTCCCTGAAAGACACCATCGCTGGCTTCAGCGGCATCCTCAAAGGTGACTACGACCACCTGCCAGAACAAGCGTTCTACATGGTCGGCAGCATCGACGAAGCGATCGAGAAAGCCAAGAAACTGTAATCCCGGCGCCCCGCAAGGGGCGCTAATCAGGTTGAGGCAAGCAGATGGCTATGACAGTCCATTGCGATATCGTCAGCGCGGAAGGAGAGATCTTCTCCGGTCTGGTCGAGATGGTGGTTGCGCACGGCAACCTGGGCGATCTGGGTATCGCTCCAGGCCACGCGCCGCTGATCACCAATCTGAAGCCAGGTCCGATCACGCTGACCAAGCAGGGTGGCGATCGCGAGGTGTTCTACATCTCCGGTGGTTTCCTCGAAGTGCAGCCGAACATGGTCAAGGTACTCGCCGATACCGTGCAACGTGCCGCCGACCTGGACGAAGCCTCCGCTCAGGAAGCCGTCAAGGCTGCTGAGAAGGCCCTGCATGAAAAAGGCGCGGATTTCGACTACAGTGCCGCCGCCGCACGCCTGGCCGAGGCCGCAGCCCAGCTGCGCACCGTCCAGCAGATCCGCAAGAAGTTCGGCGGCTGATACCGCAGGCTTCAGGCAGATTGAGAAAAAGGGTAGCCATCGGCTACCCTTTTTCTTTTTTCGTCACCCCACAAAGCCGGTCATGTCACTGACCGCCCAGGATTGGTAGCCAGTCAATGTCTCTCGATATCGTTATTCTCGCCGCAGGCCAAGGGACTCGCATGCGTTCGGCGTTGCCCAAGGTACTGCACCCCGTCGCTGGCAATTCCATGCTTGGCCATGTTATCCACAGCGCACGCCAGCTGCAGCCCAAGGGCATCCATGTGGTCATCGGCCACGGTGCCGAGCAGGTGCGAGAGCGCCTGGCCGCCGACGACCTGAACTTCGTCATGCAGGACAAGCAGCTCGGTACTGGCCACGCCGTGGCGCAGGCCCTGCCGGCGCTGAGTGCCGAGACGGTGCTGGTGCTCTACGGCGATGTGCCGCTGATCGAGGTCGATACCCTGCAGCGCCTGCTGGCCAAGGTCAGCGACACGCAACTGGGGTTGCTCACCGTCAACCTCGACGACCCGACCGGCTATGGCCGCATCGTGCGCGACGGCCAGGGCCAGGTGGCAGCGATCGTCGAGCACAAGGATGCCAGCGAAGCGCAGAAGGCGATCAAGGAAGGCAATACCGGCATCCTCGCCGTGCCTGCCGCACGCCTGGCCGACTGGCTGGGGCGGTTGTCCAACGACAACGCCCAGGGTGAGTATTACCTGACCGACGTGATCGCCATGGCCGTAGGCGACGGGCTGGTTGTCGCCACCGAGCAGCCCCATGACCCGATGGAAGTGCAGGGGGCCAACGATCGCCGCCAGCTTTCCGAGCTCGAGCGCCATTACCAGTTGCGCGAAGGCCGACGCCTGATGGCTCAGGGCGTGACCCTGCGCGATCCGGCACGTTTCGATGTACGCGGTGAGGTGACGGTCGGCCGCGACGTGCTGATCGACATCAACGTGATCCTCGAAGGCAAGGTGGTGATCGAGGACGATGTGCAGATCGGCCCTAACTGCGTGATCAAGGACAGCACCCTGCGCAAGGGCGTGGTGGTCAAGGCCAACAGCCACATCGAAGGTGCCGTGCTGGGCGAGGGCAGCGATGCCGGCCCGTTCGCCCGCCTGCGTCCGGGCAGCGTGCTGGAAGCCAAGGCCCACGTGGGTAACTTCGTCGAGCTGAAGAACGCACACCTGGGCGAGGGCGCCAAGGCCGGCCACCTGACCTACCTGGGCGATGCCGAGGTCGGTGCGCGCACCAACATCGGTGCCGGCACCATCACCTGCAACTACGACGGTGCCAACAAGTTCAAGACGGTCATGGGCGAGAATGTGTTCATCGGTTCGAACAACTCGCTGGTGGCACCTGTGGAAATCAAGGATGGCGCCACGACTGCCGCGGGTTCCACCATCACCCAGGCTGTCGAGGCCGGGCAGCTGGCTGTGGCCCGTGCACGACAGCGTAATATCGAAGGCTGGAAGCGGCCGGAGAAGATCAAGAAGAACTGACAGTTATCCACAGGCGCCTCAATGCAAAGCCGACTTATGTGAATAAGTCGGCTTTTGTTGGCCTTGTCGACTGCTTCGCGGGCAAGCCCGCTCCTACAGGCTCCGAGCCCATCGCAAATGATGCGGTGTGCAGCGTCTTGTGGGAGCGGGCTTGCCCGCGAAGAAGCCGACGCGGTCGAAAAATTATCCACAACCTACATTCTGATGCATTCGCCTTGACGAAGCTGCTTTCTTAGGTTTTGATTGCGATCATTATCTTTCGAATCGAAACTTAATCTGTCATGTCGAAACGAAACACGCCTCAACGCCGTCACAACATCCTGGCCTTGCTCAACGAGCAGGGCGAGGTGAGTGTGGATGCCCTGGCCAAGCGTTTCGAAACCTCGGAAGTGACCATCCGCAAGGACCTCGCCGCCCTCGAAGCCAACGGCCTGTTGCTGCGCCGCTACGGTGGCGCGGTCACCGTTCCGCAGGAAATGCTCGTCGAAACCGTGCAGCCGGTATCGCGCTACAAGCAAGCGATCGCCAAGGCGGCGGTGGGGCGTATCCGCGAGCATGCACGCATCATCATCGACAGCGGCAGCACCACCGCCGCGATGATCCCGGAACTGGGCCGGCAACCTGGCCTGGTGGTGATGACCAACTCCCTGAACGTGGCCCGTGCCATCAGCGAGCTGGAGCACGAGCCGGTGCTGTTGATGACCGGCGGTACCTGGGACCCACATTCCGAATCTTTCCAAGGCCAGGTCGCCGAGCAGGTACTACGCTCATACGATTTCGACCAGTTGTTCATCGGTGCCGATGGCATCGACCTCAACCGCGGCACCACCACCTTCAACGAATTGCTCGGCCTCAGCCGGGTGATGGCGGAAGTTGCCCGGGAAGTGATCGTCATGGTCGAGTCGGACAAGGTCGGGCGCAAGATCCCCAACCTCGAGCTGCCCTGGAGCAGCGTCAACACCCTGATTACAGACGAACGCCTGCCGATGGAGGCACGCGAACAGATTCAAGCCCGCGGCATCAACCTGATCTGCGCCGCGATCAGCCAGGAGCAATAACCATGTGTGGAATCGTCGGTGCCGTAGCCGAGCGCAATGTCACAGCCATCCTCATCGAGGGCCTCAAGCGTCTGGAATACCGTGGGTACGACAGCGCCGGCCTGGCCGTTCTCACCCCGCAGGGCCAACTGGAGCGGCGTCGCCGCATCGGCAAGGTCAGCGAACTGGAGGCCGCCCTGGCCGCCGAGCCCCTGGCCGGCCAGCTGGGCATCGCCCATACCCGCTGGGCCACCCATGGCGCGCCGAGCGAGAACAATGCCCACCCGCACTTCTCCGGCCACGAGGTGGCGGTGGTGCACAACGGCATCATCGAGAACCACGAGGCCCTGCGCGAGGAGCTCAAGGGCCAGGGCTACGTCTTCGCCTCGGAAACCGATACCGAGGTCATCGTCCACCTGATCCACCACACCCTCAAGAGCGTCGCGGACCTGGCCGATGCACTCAAGGCCGCGGTCAAGCGCCTGCACGGCGCCTATGGCCTGGCGCTGATCAGCACGCAGCAGCCGGACCGCCTGGTCGCCGCGCGCAGTGGCAGCCCGCTGGTGATCGGCCTGGGTCACGGCGAGAACTTCCTCGCGTCCGACCAGTTGGCCCTGCGCCAGGTCACCGACCGTTTCATGTACCTGGAAGAAGGCGACATCGCCGAGATCCGTCGTGACCAGGTGAGCGTCTGGGACCAGGCTGGCCACAAGGTCCAGCGCGAAATCGTGCAGTACCACGAAGGCGCCGAGGCGGCGGACAAGGGCGCCTATCGCCACTTCATGCTCAAGGAGATCCATGAGCAGCCGACCGTGGTCCAGCGCACCCTGGAAGGCCGCCTGGGCAAGGACCATGTCATGGTCCAGGCCTTCGGCCCGCAGGCTGCCGAACTGTTCGCCAAGGTCCGCAATGTACAGATCGTCGCCTGCGGCACCAGCTACCACGCTGGCATGGTCGCCCGTTACTGGCTGGAAGGCTTGGCCGGCATCCCGTGCCAGGTGGAAGTGGCCAGCGAGTTCCGTTACCGCAAGGTGGTGGTGCAACCGGACACCCTGTTCGTCTCCATCTCCCAGTCGGGCGAGACCGCCGACACCCTGGCTGCCCTGCGTAATGCCAAGGAGCTGGGGTTTCTCGGCAGTCTGGCGATCTGCAACGTCGGCATCAGCTCGCTGGTGCGCGAGTCCGACCTGACCCTGCTGACCCTGGCAGGCCCCGAGATCGGCGTGGCCTCGACCAAGGCCTTCACCACCCAGCTGGTGTCGCTGATGCTGCTGACCCTGGCCCTGGGCCAGGTGCGTGGCAGCCTGGCCGCCGGCGTCGAGGCCGAGTTGGTGGAAGAGCTGCGTCGCCTACCGGCACGCCTGGGCGAGGCACTGGCGATGGACGGTATCGTCGAGAAGACCGCCGAGCTGTTCGCCGACAAGCACCACACTCTGTTCCTCGGCCGTGGTGCGCAGTACCCGGTGGCGATGGAGGGCGCGCTCAAGCTCAAGGAGATCTCCTACATCCACGCCGAGGCCTACCCGGCCGGTGAGCTCAAGCATGGCCCGCTGGCGCTGGTGGACAGCGACATGCCGGTGGTCACCGTGGCGCCGAACAACGAACTGCTGGAAAAGCTCAAGTCCAACCTGCAGGAAGTGCGCGCCCGGGGTGGTGAGCTGGTGGTGTTCGCCGACGAGCAGTCGGGCATGAGCAACGGCGAAGGTACCCATGTGATCAAGGTGCCACACATCGTCGATGCCCTGGCACCGATCCTCTATACCATTCCGCTGCAGCTGTTGTCGTACTATGTGGCGGTGCTCAAGGGCACTGACGTTGACCAGCCGCGTAACCTGGCCAAGTCGGTGACGGTGGAGTAACGGGGTAGGGAAGGCGTGGTGGTGGTTTTAGAGAGTTAAAACTGCCGCTGAGCCATAAAAACTGTCGCAGCAGGAGGTGAGCCCACCTGGCCTCCCTCCTGTAGCGCTCGTCTCTTAGTTCCAACGATCTTTCGCCGTCATTCTTGAGCGACCTGTATCGGTACTCAGGCCCTAACCGCTCACGCCAGTCTGCCTGCCAGCGAATCGAACAGTGCCTCGTACAGTCGATCCACCTCCGGTAGATCCCTCGCCCGCAGGCAGCCATGGACCAGCCCTGGGCCTGGGAAATAGTCTACCGCCACGCCATCGCGGCGTAGCCGTTCGGCATAGTGCAAGCCGTCGTCGCGTAGAGGGTCGAACTCGGCGACGCTGATCATGGCTGGCGCCAGCCCGATGAAGTGGCGGGCGCGCAGTGGCAAGGCCAGGTGGCTCTGGATGGGCTCGGGCAGGTAGGCGTCCAGGCAAGCCCGCATATCCTCGATAGACAGCAGCGGGGCATCTGCACACTCGCGACGCGAAGCTGTGTCCTCATCACCCAGGGCCGGGTAGATCAGTGCCTGGATGCGTGGCTGCTCTTCATCGGCATCACGCAGCGCCAGGCACAGGGCGGCGGCAAGGTTGCCGCCGGCGCTGTCGCCGACGACCACCATCCGTGTGCGGTCGATGGGTTCGTCAAGTAGGCCGTCACGCAGGGCGCGCCAGGCCGCGAGGCTGTCGTCCAAGGCGGCGGGGAAGGGATGCTCCGGCGCGAGTCGGTAGTCCACCGCTACTACCAGCAGCCCCAGCCGTACGGCCAGTTCGGCGCAGAAGAACATGTGCGAGTCGAGATCGCCGAGCGTCCAGCCTCCGCCGTGGAGAAACAGCGCCGCAGGCCAGCCGCTGGGCGGTGCCGGGCGTGCCGGGTGAAACAGTCGCAACGGTGCCAGCCCGGCCCGCTTCAGGTCGCGTGTCTGCAAACCTGCCGGGCGAGGCGGGGTGAAGGCTGCAGCCATGCGCGAATAGGCGGCACGTTGTGCGGTGATCGAGGAATCGGCCACACCGAAGGCGAGCGTGCGCTCGACGAAGGCCGCCATACCGGTCGATAGCGGGTAGCAGGCCATTACTGACCGGCGACCAGCGCCGCATCGGCTGGCTTGCCGTCGAAGGTGGTCACCCCAGCGAGCCAGGCCGAAACCTGTTCGGGATGGGCCTTGAGCCAGGCTCGGGCGGCGTCCAGCGGCGCGGTGCGGTCCAGGATGGGCTCCATCACCTGGCTGACGCCCTCGCTGGTGAAGCGCAGGTTGTGCAGCAGTTTGGCAACGTTGCCGCACTGCTGTTGGTAGCCTGCGGCGGTCATGATCGAGACCGTGGCGGAGCCTTCGTTCGGGCCGAATGCATCGTCGCTGCCGGAGAGGTATTTCATGTCGATCTGAAGGTTCATCGGGTGTGGTTTCCAGCCGGCGAACACCACCCACTTCTGTTGATTGACAGCGCGCTTCACCGCCGTGAGCATGCCGGCCTCGCTGGACTCGACGCCCTGGAAGCCTTTCAGGCCGAACTTATCGTCGGCGATCATCTGCGCAGTGATGCGGTTCATGCCGCTGCCCGGCTCGATCAAGTAGATCCGGTTGTTCAGCTTGTCGCGGAATTTGGCGATATCGGCGAAGGTCTTCAGGCCCGCGTCATAGACATAGGCGGGCACGGCATAGGTAGACTGTGCGTCACTCAGGGTGGCGGGGCTGATGACGTCGATCTGCTGCTTGTCCAGATAGGGCTTGGCCACCGACTGCATGGTGGGCTGCCAGTAGCCGAGGAAGAGGTCGAGGCGTTTCTCGGCCATGCCAGCGAGGATGATCTGCTGCGAGGCGCTGGTCTGCTTTACCTTGTAGCCCAGGCTGTCGAGCAGGGCTTCGGCCACTGCGCTGCTGGCCACTACATCGGTCCAGTTCACCGACCCCATGCGCACATTCTGGCAGGCGGCCGGCTCGGCGGCCCAGGCTCCGCTGGCGACGCTCAACAGTGCGGCGCAGGTGGCCGCTGTGATCGATAGCTTCATGACCTCTCCTTATCGTTGTTATGTCATGGGGCCCCGCGCGGCGGTGGCTGCTGTTCACGTTACGGACAGCCTGAAACGAAAAACCGCACAGCGGCGACCAGCAATTGCACGGTGGCGACCTTGGCTGTGCGGTAGTGTGAAGGACGGCGGGTGTGAGCCCGCCTCCTAGTCGATTTCAGATCTGCATCGCCATGCCGTCCACATTCATCGCGGCCTGGCGCAGCGCCTCGGAACGGGTCGGGTGCGGGTGGCAGGTGAGGGCGATGTCTTCGGCCGAGGCCGAGAACTCCATGGCCACGCAGAACTCGCCGATCATCTCGCTCACGCTCGGGCCGACCAAGTGTACGCCCAGCACTTCGTCGGTGTTGGCGTCGGCGATGACCTTGGCGAAGCCTTCGGTCTCGTGGTTGATCTTGGCCCGGCTGTTGGCGGTGAAGGGGAACTTGCCGACCTTGTAGGCACGGCCTTCGGCCTTGAGCTGTTCTTCGGTCTTGCCCACGCTGGCCAGCTCCGGGCGGGTATAGATGACGCCGGGAATCAGGTTGTAGTTGACCTCGTGCGCCTTGCCGGCGATGCGCTCGATGCACGACACTGCCTCGTCCTCGGCCTTGTGCGCCAGCATCGGGCCTGAGGTGACGTCGCCGATCACCCAGATGCCGGGCACCGAGGTGCGGTGGTGGTCGTTGGCCAGCATGCCGCGTTTGTCGGTCGCAAGGCCGGCGCTTTCCAGGTTCAAGCCCTGGGTATAGGGCCGGCGGCCGATGGCGACCAGCACATAGTCGGCTTGCAGGGTTTCGGCGGTACCGCCGGCGGCCGGCTCCAGGGTCAGGCTGACGCCATCGGCCGAGGCCGTGGCCTGGGTTACCTTGCTGCCGAGCTTGAAGGCCATGCCTTGCTTGGCCAAGGCCTTTTGCAGGGTCTTGGCGGTTTCTTCGTCGGTGCCGGGGCAGATGCGATCGAGGTACTCGATGACCGTCACCTCGCTGCCCAGGCGACGCCACACCGAACCCAGCTCCAGGCCGATCACGCCGGCACCGATGACCACCAAGTGCTTGGGAACCTGCGGCAGGGCCAGGGCACCGGTGGAGTCGATGATGCGCTGGTTGTCGATGGTCACGCCCGGCAGCGGAGTGGGTTCGGAGCCGGTGGCGATGACGATGTCCTTGGCTTGCAGGGTGGTTTCGCTGCCATCCTCGGCCTTGACGATGACCTTGCCGACGCCGTCGAGGCGGCCCCAGCCCTTGACCCAGTCGACCTTGTTCTTGCGGAACAGGTATTCGATACCCTTGGTCAGGCCGCTCACGCTCTCGTCTTTCTGCTTCATCATCTGGGCCAGGTTCAGCGTCGGCGTGACCTCGATGCCCAGGTGGGCGAGCTCGCCGCCACTGGCCGCTTCGTAGAGCTCCGAGGCGTGCAGCAGGGCCTTGGAGGGCATGCACCCGACGTTCAGGCAGGTGCCACCGAGGGTCGACCGGCCTTCGACGCATGCGACGCTCAGGCCCAGTTGGCCGGCACGGATGGCGGCGTTGTAGCCGCCCGGGCCGCCGCCGATGATCACCACATCATAGGATTTCATGGGATTACTCCAGGAGTGAGGAAGCGAAGGAGCACAAGATTAGTCCGGGTGCCAAAAATTGTATACAATCTGTGACTTGGTTAGGCCAGATAGTTCTAGACTATGGTCTCGATTAACGGAAACTTCGTATGAATGAACTACCCTGTTCCGGTGGCGTCCCAAAATTGATGGCGACGCTCGGAAAATGAAAGGGAGGGTCATTCATGCTTGCGCAACTTCCACCTGCGTTGCAGAGCCTGCACTTGCCTTTGCGCCTGAAGCTGTGGGACGGCAACCAGTTCGACCTGGGGCCTAGCCCGCAGGTCACCATCCTGGTCAAGGAACCTCAGCTGATCAGCCAGCTGACCCATCCGAGCATGGACGAACTGGGCACCGCCTTCGTCGAAGGCAAGCTGGAGCTGGAAGGCGATATCGGCGAAGCCATCCGGGTCTGCGACGAGCTCAGCGAAGCTTTGCTCAGCGACGAAGACCAGGCTCCACCGGTCCGCACCGCCCACGACAAGGACACGGACGCCGAGGCCATCTCCTATCACTATGACGTGTCCAATGCCTTCTACCAGCTCTGGCTCGACCAGGACATGGCCTATTCCTGTGCCTATTTCCGCGAGCCGGACAATACCCTCGACGAGGCCCAGCAGAACAAGTTCGACCACCTGTGCCGCAAGTTGCGCCTGCAGGCCGGTGATTACCTGCTCGATGTCGGCTGTGGCTGGGGCGGGCTGGCGCGCTTCGCCGCCCGTGAGTACGGTGCCAAGGTGTTCGGCATCACCCTGAGCAAGGAGCAGCTCAAGCTGGGACGCCAGCGGGTCAAGGAGGAGGGGCTGGCCAACCAGGTCGACCTGCAGATCCTCGACTACCGCGACCTGCCCCAGGACGGCCGTTTCGACAAGGTGGTCAGTGTCGGCATGTTCGAACACGTCGGCCACGCCAACCTGGAGCTGTACTGCCAGAAGCTGTTCGGCGCCGTACGCGAAGGTGGCCTGGTGATGAACCATGGCATCACCGCCAAGCATGTGGATGGCCGGCCGGTAGGGCGGGGCGCGGGCGACTTCATCGACCGCTATGTCTTCCCCCATGGCGAGCTGCCGCACCTGTCGATGATCAGCGCGCGGATCTGCGAGGCCGGGCTCGAGGTGGTGGATGTGGAGAGCTTGCGCCTGCACTACGCCAAGACCCTCAACCACTGGAGCGAGAACCTGGAGAACCAGTTGCACAAGGCCGCGGCCCTGGTGCCGGAAAAGACCTTGCGTATCTGGCGCCTGTACCTGGCCGGTTGTGCCTATGCGTTCTCCAAGGGATGGATCAACCTGCACCAGATCCTGGCAGTTAAGCCCTACGCGGATGGGCACCACGACCTGCCCTGGACCCGTGAGGACCTCTACCGCTGATCCGCTTCACAGGATCGGCGAGATCAGCCGCGCGATACGCATCCCGAGCTGTTGCAGGCGATGCGTGCCGCGGCTGTCTTCGCTGCTGATTTCCGTGGCGTCGGCAAAATCCTTGAGCAGCATCGCTTCTACCTGGTCGGCGAAGTCCCGGTCCACCGTCAGCAAGGTAATCTCGAAATTCAACCGGAACGAGCGGTTGTCCAGGTTGGCGCTGCCGATCGCACTGACCTCGTCGTCCACCAGCACTACCTTCTGATGCAGGAATCCGGGTTGGTAGCGGAACATGCGCACCCCGGCACGTACCGCTTCGAAGGCGAACAGGCTCGAGGCGGCATAGACGATGTGATGGTCTGGGCGTGACGGGATGAGGATGCGCACGTCGACGCCGCGTAGCACGGCGAGGCGCAGAGCGGCGAATATCGCTTCGTCGGGAATGAAGTACGGGCTGGTGATCCAGATCCGTCGGGTCGCCGAGTGGATGGCCTCCAAGAAGAACAGCGCACAGGTTTCCTGGGAGTCGGCCGGGCCGCTGGCGAGCACCTGGCAAAGTACGCCGTTGTCGGGGTAGGTGTCTGGCAGGATCAGGGGCGGCAGCTCGCGTGTGGCCCAGTACCAGTCTTCGGCGAACGACTCCTGCAGGCAGGCCAGAACCGGACCGCTGACCTGCACATGGGTATCGCGCCAAGGCGACAGGCGCGGATGGCCGCCCAGGTATTCGTCCCCCACGTTGTGCCCGCCGAGGAACCCCAGCACGCCATCGACCACGACGATCTTGCGGTGATTGCGGAAGTTGACCTGGAAGCGATTGAACCAGCCGCGTCGGGTCGCGAAGGCATGGACCTGCACGCCACCGTCGCGCAGCACCTGGCAGTAGCTGGACGGTAAGGCGTGGCTGCCGACCCGGTCATAGAGCACGAAGACCTGCACCCCTTCGGCAGCTTTGCGCAGCAGTAGCTGCTGCAGTTCCGTGCCGATGGCATCGTCATGGATGATGAAGAACTGCACCAGCACCGCATGGCGTGCTTCGCCGATGGCGGCGAAGATGGCGTCGAAAGTAGCCTGGCCGTCGATCAGCAGCTTCACTTGGTTGTTCGCCAGGCAGGGCATGCGCCCCAGTTTCGGTAGGGCGCGCAGGGCTGCATAGCTTTCCGACTCGCGAGCCGCCAGCGCTTCCTCTACCCAGGGTCGCCAATTGAGGTTGGCCATGGCCACGTGCATTTCCTGGTTGGCCTGGCGCCTGGCCTGGATATAGGCATAGAAGGAGCGGGCACCGAAAATCAGGTAGGGGATGAGGGTGAAGTAGGGAATGAAGAACAGCGACATCGCCCAGGCGATTGCACCCTGGGCGGTACGCACGGTGAACACCGCATGGAGCGCGGCGATGATACCGAGTAGGTGGATCAGGCCGAGCAAGTAACCGAAGAAGTAGGGGCTGTGATAATCCATACGCATCCTGCTTGCGGAGAGCACTGCAGATAACAGAGCACGTTCCCGGCCTGGCTTGCAACCCGGAAGCGGAAATGACGTCTAAGGCTCAATCGGCCAGTTGCCGGTATTTCGAGGAGCATTCATCCATGAAGATTCGTCTGTCATTGTTGGCGCTGGCATTTGGCCTGAGCAGTCCGCTGGTCCATGCGCAGATGCTGCAACCCGGCCTGTGGGAGTTGACCACCAGCAACATGCAGGTCGATGGCAAACCCCTGCCCGACATGGAGTTCATGCTCGGGCAGTTGAAGAACTTGCCGCCGGAGCAGCGAGCGATGATGGAAGGCGTCCTGGCCAAGCAGGGCGTCACCTTGGCGGGGAAAGGTGTACGTTCCTGCCTGACCCCGGAGCAGGTCAAGACCGACGACATCCCGCTGCAGGATCCGCAGTCCGGGTGTACCCAGCGGATTACCGAGCGCACGGGCAATGTCTGGAAATTCGAGTTCAGTTGCCCCAAGGCGCAGGGGAGCGGCCAGGCTACTTTTCTCAGCGACCGCGAGTTTCTCACCCAGGTCAGCGGTACGTTCAATGCCTCGGGTGTTCAGCAGCAGGGCAGCATGAATACCCGGGCCGTTTGGCTGAGCGATGACTGCGGCTCGGTGAAGCCGCGTAGCGACGGGTGATCTACAGCCTTTTGGGAGCCGGCTCAAGCGACATTGGGGGCTGCAAGGCAGCCCCCAATGGCAACTGAACTCGATCCTCACCACTGCCAGCGGCTAATCGCGACAGCATCATGGGCATGCAAGCTCTCCGCATGTTCCACGCGCAATTCGAATCCGCTGACCCAAGCGAGCTGTCGTAATGCCAAGTGCAGGCGTCGTGCCGCATCCTCGCAAAACATCAGGTTCTGCCCATTGGCCAGGGCAAAAGCCTGCTCATCGGCGCGTTTTACCGCCGTCTGCACGGCGGTGCCCAACGCAGCTTCCGCCCTGTCGATCAGTTGGGTGACCGGAAGCTCCTCCAGATTGCTCTGCAAACGCACCCTGACATATGCCTGGCTGCGCTGACTGTGAGGTGTGGCGACGATTCCCTGGCTGCTGCCCAGCCACTCCAGGATCGCTTGCCGATCCGTTTCGCGGTTGGCGAAATCCGCCAAGAACTGCTGCTGTATCAATTGCCTGGCCAGTGCAGCCGAGCAAGGGCATGTGGATGAATAAGGAATCACAACGGATAGTTCCACGTGGAACATCGCATTTTCGATCCTGGCATCCACGGTTACCGGATAGCTTTTCCAACCCGCCAATGGGCTCACCAGGGAAGGTCGTTTCAGCATGTGGTCGAATGCCAGCCGCAGATAGGCGGCAGAGGCAAGCCCTTCATGGCTGGCGAGAAAGCGAGCCAACAACCGCCGCACGGCCAGGGGGTTGAGTTCCGACTGCTCGAGGGATTCCAGGGCCAGGTAAAGCCGAGACATGTGTATCCCTCGTGACACGCCGTCATCGAGGTTGACCCCGGCATCGGCCCGGGCGTTCAGGGTTTGTCCTTCGAACTGCAGCGGCAGTGCGATGCCCTGCATGCCTACCCAGTCCAAAGGCGATGTTCGTTGGCTGGTCTGGATGGCGATGTCGGGGAGCGTCAGGCTGGTCATTTGCGGATTCCAAGAAAGGTTGGCATTCAGCGGCAGCCGCCGATCAGGCTGCAGTGCAGGTTGAAGCGCTGCCCGCTGGAACTGGAGACGCGGTTCAGGGTGGTCCAGCCGATACGCCGGCTATAGCCCACCCACGCCTCGCCGTCGCTGGCCAGGCCGGTGAAGAACGTCAGTGAGCCGTAACGGCTGTTGGCTTGTGCCCACAGCCGACGGCTCACACTGTCGTAGCCGCGCAGGTAGAAGGTGCTGCCCTCGGTACGCACGCTGTAATAGCTGCCTTGGCCATCCTGGCAAGCCAGAAGCGTTGCGCTGCGTGTACACAGGGGGAGATCTGTGCGTGGCATGGCAAGTACTGACGAAGGCGCGATGAGCAACAGCAGCACAACGGCACGGGGCAGTTTCATTTTCATCTCCGGGTACCGTTCGACGAGCACGGCTTGGCGAAAGTGTATTGTTATAATATAACAGTAAGCAATGCATCGTT
This sequence comes from Pseudomonas sp. HLMP, assembly GCF_046365545.1. NCBI lineage: Bacteria > Pseudomonadati > Pseudomonadota > Gammaproteobacteria > Pseudomonadales > Pseudomonadaceae > Pseudomonas > Pseudomonas sp. HLMP. The sequence continues at coordinate 964,349 of NZ_JBDLLR010000001.1, forward strand.
TCGAATGCGCTCGTCTGATGAGGGTTCCGCCAATGACCAAACGTCTCCCTGTTACCGTGCTGTCCGGCTTCCTGGGGGCCGGCAAGAGCACCTTGCTCAACCATGTCCTGCGTAATCGCGAGGACCTGCGTGTTGCCGTGATCGTCAACGACATGAGTGAAATCAACATCGATGCCAGCGAGGTACAGCGCAATGTCAGCCTCAACCGTGCAGAAGAGAAGCTGGTGGAGATGAGCAACGGCTGTATCTGCTGCACCCTGCGCGAGGACCTGCTCGAGGAAGTGGCGCGCTTGGCGCAGGAGGGCCGTTTCGACTACCTGCTGATCGAGTCCACTGGCATCTCCGAGCCGTTGCCGGTGGCCGAGACGTTCACCTTCCGTGACGAACAGGGCCGTAGCCTGTCCGACATGGCACGCCTGGACACCATGGTCACGGTAGTCGATGGCCTGAATTTCCTGCGTGACTACCAGGCGGCGGATAGCCTGGCCAGCCGTGGCGAAACCTTGGGCGAGGGGGATGAGCGATCGATCAGCGACCTGCTGATCGAGCAGGTGGAGTTCGCCGATGTGCTGCTGGTCAGCAAGATCGACCTGATCGGCCAGCATGAGCGCGAAGAGCTCACGGCCATCTTGCGCAGCCTCAATGGCCGGGCGCAGATCGTGCCCATGGTCATGGGCCAGGTGCCGCTTGAGCGCATTCTCGATACCGGCCTGTTCGATTTCGACCAGGCCGCCCAGGCGCCCGGCTGGTTACAGGAATTGCGCGGCGAACACGTCCCGGAAACCGAGGAATACGGGATCGCCGCGAGCACCTGGCAGGCCCGTCGGCCACTGCATCCACAACGCTTCTTCGACTTTATCCACAAGCCCTGGAGCAATGGCAGGCTGTTGCGTTCGAAGGGGTTCTTCTGGTTGGCCAGCAAGTTCCAGGAGGCCGGAAGCTGGTCCCAGGCCGGGGGCATGATGCGCCATGGGCTGGCCGGGCGCTGGTGGCGTTTCGTGCCACGGGAGCATTGGCCGCAGGACGAGGAGAACACCGCGGCAATTCTCAAGCACTGGAGCGTGGAGGTCGGGGATTGCCGCCAGGAACTGGTATTCATCGGGCAGAACATCGATTTCGCCAGGTTATCCACAGAGCTGGATGCCTGTTTGTTGACCGATGAGGAAATGGCGCTGGGGCCGATGGCCTGGTTGCGCCTGCCCGACCCGTTCGGCCCCTGGCATGAGGAGGCTGCCGCGTGATGCTGGCAAGCAGGGCTGTGGATATCCGTCAGGTCTTCGGCGAATCGCCCCAGGTGCTGGCGGAGATTCTCCAGGATGGGGTCAACCTGGCGGTTTGGCAGCGCCGGCTGGCGGCGCAGGTGGAGGACTTCGCTGCACTGTTGCTCAGCCTGGGCCAACCCATGGCGGACGAGCGGGTGATCGATGTGGACGAGCGGGAAATGCCCGTGCTGCCTGGCCTGTTGAGCGGCGCAGCCGACCTGCATGGCTACGAAGGCTTTGTGGCAGACGTGGCGTGGTTGGTATCGGCCTACACCTGTCTGCTTGGCGCCCGGCGCGTCGGCTTGCGCCTGCGGGTGCTGGAAGGGACGATGTGCCCGCGCTTTCATGTGGATCACGTGCCGTTGCGCTTGCTCACCACCTATGCCGGCAAGGGCAGCGAATGGCTGGAGGAAGGCCGCATCGATCGTACCGCATTACCGCACGCCACACCGCCTGTGGATAACATCCAGTGCCTGCAGGTGGGGGCAGTCGCCTTGCTCAAGGGCGAGAAGTGGCTGGGCAATGAAGGTGCTGGCCTGATACACCGCTCGCCGCTGACCGGAGCGGGGGAGCTGCGTCTGTTGCTCAGCCTTGACTGGTTGGCTTGAGGGCGCATAGTGGGTGGTTTATGGGGCCTGCGGCGGCCCTGGGGACGCCATTGAACCATCACATGTTGCAAAACATCCCTACCCACGTGATCGCTGGCCCATTGGGTGCCGGCAAGACCAGCCTGATCCGTCAGCTGCTGGCCCAGCGCCCCGCGGGAGAACGCTGGGCGGTGCTGGTCAACGAATTCGGCCAGATCGGCCTCGACGCGGCCTTGCTCTGCCGCGATGAGGAGGGCATCGCCATCGGCGAGGTGGCTGGCGGTTGCCTGTGCTGCGTAAACGGCATGCCGTTCCAGGTGGGGCTGGGCCGGCTGCTGCGCAAGGCACGACCCCACCGCCTGTTCATCGAGCCCTCTGGCCTCGGCCATCCACTGCAACTGCTCGAACAGCTTGGCCAAGCGCCATGGACAGGCGTGCTGGCCGTGCAGCCGCTGTTGATGGTTCTGGATGCCCAGGCCCTGGCACGTGGCCAGGCGCTGCCGGACACGCAGCGTGAGGCGCTGGCGGCAGCGGCCTTGCTGGTTTTCAACAAGGCTGGCCTTGTGGATGAACCGTCACGCCTGTTGATAACTGCACAACTGCCCGCCTTACCGGCCTTGTGGACAGAGCATGGCGCATTTTCCCTGGCGCAGCTTCCGGTTTTGCCCACAGAAGAGGCTCGATGCTCGCTTGTGGATAAGCTTGCTGTGGACAACGCTTTCGTGTCGCCTGCCGCCTTGTGGACAGATCCGCGCCAACCGATCTGCCAGGCACAACAGGGCGAGGGCGGCTGGAGCATCGGCTGGCGCTGGCACCCCAGCCAGCGCTTCGATGCACTACGCATGCAGGCTTTTCTCGAGGCATGGCCATGGCGCCGGGCCAAGGGTGTTATCCACAGCGCTGAAGGCTGGCGCTCGTTCAATGCCTTGGACGCAGGCCCACAGGCCTGGCAACCGAGCGAGTGGCGCAAGGATTCCCGTATCGAACTGATCTTCGACCAGGCCCAACCGCGGGAAGCCCTGCAGGCGGCGCTGGCCGACTGTCGCCTGGAGGGCTGATCAGTTGCGCCAGCGATTGTGCTCCTGGCGCCATTGCTGCATCTCGATGACGTTGTCGGCCTTTGGCGGGGTCTTGATCTCGAACGGGTAGGGCGCCAGTTCGATCAGCATGGTGTGGGCACCGAACTGGGTCACCGTCCCAGGGTGGCGTTGTTCGCCAGTGACGGTGAATTCGAAACCGTAGATCCGCGCCAGGCGCTTGCGGCCGTTGGCATCACGCACGAAGGCGATGCGCTTGAGCGCGACGTTGTCGTCGAGCAGTTCCAGGTCGAGGTTGGCACAATGCTGCTTGACCCGCTCCAGCGCCTTTTCGCGTAGCCCATGGTTGTGCCACAGCCAGGCGCCGGCCGTTGCCACCAACATCAGGACGAAAAGGTTCTCCAGGGTCAACATTTGCATAGGCTCCAGACAGGTCAGTCCAGCTTAACCGCGTTCCTGGCCTGTCGTACAGGTGGCAATCGGGTTCATACTGCGCCTCGCATCCCAAGAACTGCTTCGGAAAAATACCCCATGAAACGCACGCCGCATCTACTCGCTATCCAGTCCCATGTGGTCTTCGGCCACGCCGGAAACAGCGCGGCGGTGTTCCCCATGCAGCGGGTCGGGGTCAACGTCTGGCCGCTCAACACCGTACAGTTCTCCAACCATACTCAGTATGGCCAGTGGGCAGGCGAAGTGCTCGCGCCCGCGCAGATTCCGGCATTGGTGGAAGGTATTGCCGGCATTGGCGAGCTGGGGCACTGCGATGCGGTGCTCTCCGGGTACCTGGGCAGTGCCGAACAGGGCCGGGCGATCCTGGCTGGTGTCGAGCGGATCAAGGCGGTGAATCCCAAGGCGCTGTACCTGTGCGATCCGGTCATGGGGCATGCGGAGAAAGGCTGCATCGTGCCGGTGGAGGTGAGCGAGTTCCTGCTCGAGCAGGCCGCTGCGGTAGCCGACATCCTCTGCCCCAATCAGCTGGAGCTGGACAGTTTCTGCGGGCGCCGGGCCGAGTCGCTAGAGGACTGCGTGGCCATGGCGCGCAGCCTGCTCGAGCGCGGGCCGCAGGTGGTGCTGGTCAAGCACCTGGCCTACCCGGGGCGCGCTGCGGACAGTTTCGAGATGTTACTGGTGACCCGGGACGAAAGCTGGCACCTGAGCCGCCCCTTGCTGGCTTTCCCGCGCCAGCCGGTGGGCGTGGGCGACCTGACCTCGGGCCTGTTCCTGGCCCGCGTGCTGCTGGGCGACAGCTGGGTACGCGCCTTCGAGTTCACCGCAGCGGCAGTGCATGAGGTGCTGCTCGAAACCCAGGCCTGCGCCAGCTACGAACTGCAACTGGTGCGGGCCCAGGATCGCATCGTGCATCCGCGGGTGCGCTTCGAGGCCCTGCCGGTCTAGATTGAGTCGGTCTTGAGGTTCTGGTAGCGCTGCTCCAGCTCCTGGCGGATCTGTCGACGCTGCTGGCCCTGCAGGAAGCGGCGTTTCTCTTCCTGGGTCTGGGGCTGGCGCGGCGGCACCGGCACCGGGCGACGGCTGTCATCGACCGCGACCATGGTGAAGAAGCAGCTGTTGGAGTGGCGCACGGAGCGTTCGCGGATGTTTTCGGTCACTACCTTGATGCCCACCTCCATGGAGGTGTTGCCGGTATAGTTGACCGATGCGAGGAAGGTCACCAGCTCGCCGACGTGCACCGGTTCGCGGAAGATCACCTGGTCCACCGAGAGGGTCACCACATAGCTCCCGGCATAACGGCTGGCGCAGGCGTAGGCGACTTCGTCGAGGTACTTGAGCAGGGTGCCGCCATGTACGTTGCCGGAAAAGTTGGCCATGTCCGGGGTCATCAGGACAGTCATCGTCAACTGGGCGTTTCCAGGTTCCATAGTGAGCTCACGGTAAGGTTGCGCTGAAACGGGGCCGTTATCTGCAGACACTTCTGTTCCCCCTTGGTGGTTCCGACCTTTACGGGACGTCGGCCGATGCGACATCGTCACGCGGATAGTGCCATCGACAATGACGCAATGGCCGATCTGTTTCTACATATTGCACCGGCTTTCTGCGGCAGGGCGCGATGTTAACCTGAGCACGCCCATGCAACATGGGCGTTCCTGCGTTAAAAACATTATGTATTTGCTGCTCGCTCAGGTTTGCCTTGGCAGAGGAGCGGTTTGCCCTGGCATCGAGAAAGGAGTACCACGCCATGCATGCCATCAGCTTCATCCAGGATCTGGCAGTGATCATGCTGGTCGCCGGGGTGGTCACCATTTTGTTCCATCGCTTCAAGCAGCCCGTGGTGCTGGGCTACATCGTCGCCGGTTTCATCATTGGCCCGCACACACCGCCCTTCGGCCTGATCCACGATGAAGACACCATCAAGACCCTCGCCGAACTGGGGGTGATCTTCCTGATGTTCTGCCTGGGCCTGGAGTTCAGCCTGCGCAAGCTGTTCAAGGTCGGGGCCACGGCGTTCATCGCGGCGTTCATGGAAATCGTCCTGATGATCTGGATCGGTTTCGAGATCGGCCGCTGGTTCGGCTGGAATACCATGGATTCGCTGTTCCTCGGGGCGATCCTGGCCATTTCCTCGACCACCATCATCGTCAAGGCGCTCAACGACTTGAAGATGAAGAACGAGCGTTTCGCCCAGCTGATCTTCGGCGTACTGATCGTCGAGGACATCCTCGGCATCGGCATCATCGCCCTATTGTCGGGCATCGCGGTCAGCGGCACGGTAAGCTCGGGCGAAGTGTTCTCCACGGTGGGCAAGCTGTCGTTGTTCATGATCGTCGCGCTGGTGATCGGCATCCTGCTGGTGCCACGGCTGCTGGCGTACGTGGCGAAGTTCGAGAGCAACGAGATGTTGCTGATTACCGTGCTGGGCCTGTGCTTCGGTTTCTGCCTGCTGGTGGTCAAGCTCGAATACAGCATGGTCCTGGGCGCGTTCCTGATCGGCGCGATCATGGCCGAATCCCGCCAGTTGCTGAAGATCGAGCGCCTGATCGAGCCGGTTCGCGACCTGTTCAGCGCCATCTTCTTCGTTGCCATCGGCCTGATGATCGACCTGAGCGTGCTGATCCAGTACGCCTGGCCGATCCTGGTGATTACCCTGGCGGTGGTGCTGGGCAAGATGCTGTCCTGCGGCATGGGGGCCTTCATCGCCGGCAATGACGGCCGCACCTCGCTGCGGGTGGGGATGGGGCTTTCGCAGATCGGCGAGTTTTCCTTCATCATCGCCGCCCTCGGCATGTCGCTGCAGGTCACCAGCGACTTCCTCTACCCCGTCGCCGTCGCGGTGTCGGCCATCACCACTTTGCTCACGCCCTACCTGATCCGCGCCGCCGACCCGCTCTCGCGAAAGCTCGGCAATGTGGTGCCAAGCCGACTGGCGAGGGTGCTGTCGTTGTATGGCGAGTGGCTGCGCAGCATCCAGCCCCAGGGCGAGGGGGCCATGCTCGCGGCGATGATCCGGCGCATCCTGCTGCAGGTGGGCGTGAACCTGGCCCTGGTGATTGCCATCTTCTTCAGTGGTGGCTACTTCGCCGGGCGTATCGGCGAGTGGTTGAGCGAATGGGTCAGCGATGTCAGCCAGCAGAAGGCACTGATCTGGGGCGCCGCGCTGCTGTTGTCGCTGCCGTTCCTGATCGCCGCCTACCGCAAGCTCAAGGCGCTGTCGATGCTGCTGGCGGAGATGGGCGTGAAGCCCGAGATGGCCGGGCGACATACCCAGCGTGTGCGTCGGGTGATCGCCGAGGTGATTCCGCTGCTGTCGTTGCTGGTGATCTTCCTGCTGCTGTCGGCCCTGTCGGCGAGCATCTTGCCCACCAATGAGCTGTTGCTGGTGATCGCAGTCGTGGCGGCGGTGGTGGTGGCACTGCTGTGGCGCTGGTTCATCCGGGTGCATACCCGCATGCAGATCGCCTTGCTGGAAACCCTGGACAACCACCGCGACTCGCACTGAGCGAGCGCATGCCGACTGCCTGCGCCTTCATCGGCGCAGGCAGGTTCGATTGCCGGTCAGCTTTCCAGCCAGACGTCCCGGGCCCAGTGCCAGACCGTCTCCCAGCTGTCTTCGCTGATCGCTTCTTCTTCCGCGTCCCACAGCACCACCGTGCCATCTTCCTCGACGCAGTAGTAGTTGTCGCCATCCTGGCACAGCGGCACCAGGTCGCGGGGGACGCCGGCATCCCAGGCATTGGCGGCCACCTCGGGCAGGTAGGTGTGGGATTGCGGGTCGGTGACGGTCACTGGCTCCAGGCTGCCGTAGACCACGTCGCTGACGGTCAGCAGGAACTCCCGCAGGCCGAACGGCATGTTGATCAGCAGTTCTTCCTCGATCTCGACCAACAGGTCTTCGTCCGGCAGTTCCAGTGGCACCGGTACCGGCTCATTGGCTTCACGGAGCTGATCGATCACTTCTTCCACGGTTCACATCCTCTGACCTTGATGACGACGCTGCGCGTTATACCCTAGTAGCCCACTGGGCCAAAAGCAAAAACCCCGGGACATGCCCGGGGTTCGTTGTGCAATGCCTGGAATCAGCCGTTCTGGCGGATACCGGCGAGCAGCCAAGGCTGGTTCTCGCCCTGGGCGCGCTCCATGTGCCAGCTTTCGCTGAAGGCTTCGCCCTGGTCGAAACGGGAGGTCTTCGACACGCCATGGAAGGTCAGGGTGGCGATGGTCCGGTCGGCACGGTCGTCGATGCCTTCCAGCTGCACTTCAAGGTTATCGATGTAGGTGGACTGGAAGCCATCACCCAGGTCGGCACGCTCGCGCTTGAGGAACTCGAGCATCTGCGGGGTGACGAACTCGGAGATCTTGTCCATCTCGTTGGCGTCCCAGTGCTGCTGCAGCGACATGAAGTGGGTACGTGCGGCGGCCAGGAAGCTCTGCTCGTTGAACCAGGCTGGCGCGTTGATCACCGGTGCGGCTGCGGCAGCGGGGGCTGCGGCGCCACCGAAGATCGACGGTTGGGCAGGCTGGGCGTGGGTTTCGCGCTGGTACGGTGCGTGGTTGGCACCGGCCATCTGCGGCTGCTGCTGGCGACGCCGCGCGGCGATGAAGCGGAACACCAGGAAGGCGATCAGGCCCATGATCAGGAAGTCGAGGATCTGCATGCCCTGGAAGCCATCGCCCATGAACATGGAGGCCAGCAGGCCACCGGCGGCGAGGCCGGCCAGTGGGCCCAGCCAGCGCGAAGCACCGCTGGCGGCGGCCGGAGCGCGGCCAGGCGCGGTCGGCGCGGCGGCAGGCGTGGTTGGCGTGGCCTGGCGGGTCTGGTGGATAGGCGCGGAGCCCGAGCTCTTGCCACCGCCGAAGCGCTTGGCGTTGGCATCCAGGCTCAGCGTCAGGCCGACGCAGAGCGCCAGAGCGATGCTAAGAAAACGTTGCATAAGTGGGATTTCCCCTGTTGTGGATTGCACGCGCGTCATGGTGCACAGGTTGTAGGACATATGGCCAGTGCCATAATGTTTCCAGCTTTTGCCTGATTGGTCTGATGCTAAGGCTGATCAGGCTGTAGGACATTTCAACTGTTATCTGGGGCTGCAACGCAGCCCACAGGTCAGATCGCTTCCAGCTTGGCGTACCCCAGCATCAGCCACTTGCTGCCTTCGGCGAAGTTCACCTGCACCCGCGCCTGGGCACCGGAGCCCTCGAAGTTGAGGATCACGCCCTCGCCAAACACCGCATGCTGCACGCGCTGGCCGAGGGCGAACGCGGTCTGCGGGATGCTGGCATGGGCGAACAGGCTGCTCGAGGTGGCCTGCGCACCGCCGAAGGGGCGGCTGACACTGTTGGACAGGCGCACTTCCTGGACCAACCCGGCCGGAATCTCCCGTACGAAGCGCGACACCTTGTTGTAGGTCTCGCTGCCATACAACCGACGTGTCTCGGCATAGGTCATGATCAGCTGGCGCATGGCCCGGGTGATGCCCACGTAGGCCAGGCGCCGCTCCTCTTCCAGACGGCCGGGCTCCTCCAGGCTCATCTTGTGGGGGAACAGGCCCTCTTCCATGCCCACCAGGAACACATAGGGAAACTCCAGGCCCTTGGCACTGTGCAGGGTCATCAACTGGATGCTGTCCTCGTGCTCGTCGGCCTGGGCATCGCCGGCTTCCAGCGAGGCGTGGCCAAGGAAAGCCGACAAGGGCGAGAGGTCGGCGTCGTCGTCACTGGTTTCGAAGTTGCGCGCCGCGCTGACCAGTTCCTCGAGGTTCTCTACCCGCGCCTGGCCTTTCTCGCCCTTTTCTTCCTGGTGATAGATGATCAGCCCGGACTGTTCGATGACGGTCTGGGTCATCAGGTGCAGCGGCATGTCCAGGACCTTGGCGGCGAGGTTCTCGATCAGTTCGATGAAGGCGCCCAGAGCACTGGCGGCGCGGCCCTTGAGGGCCTTGGCGGCGAGCAACTGGCACATCGCCTCCCACATCGACAACTGGCTGTGGCGCGCGTGCTCGCGGATGGCCTCGACGGTCTTCTCGCCGATGCCGCGGGGCGGCACGTTGATCACCCGCTCCAGGGCCGCGTCGTTGCCACGGCCTTCGAGCAGGCGCAGGTAGGCCATGGCGTTCTTGATCTCGGCGCGTTCGAAGAAGCGCTGGCCACCATAGATACGGTAGGGGATGCGCTCGCGCAGCAGGGCTTCCTCCAGCACCCGCGACTGGGCGTTGGAGCGGTAGAGAATGGCGATCTCGCTGCGTGCGTTGCCCTGCCTGAGGATGCTTTCGATGGTTTCCACCACGTAGCGCGCTTCGTCGTGCTCGTTATAGGCGGCGTACAGGCTCAGCGGCTCGCCTTCGCCCATGTCGGTCCACAGCTCCTTGCCCAGGCGCCCGCTGTTGTTGGCGATCAGCGCGTTGGCAGCCTTGAGGATGCCGCCGGTGGAGCGATAGTTCTGCTCCAGGCGGATCAGTTCGGCGTCGGGAAAGTCGGCGGTGTACTGGTGGATGTTCTCGATCTTGGCGCCGCGCCAGCCATAGATCGACTGGTCGTCGTCACCCACCGCCATCAGGCTGTCGCCACCGGCGGCGAGCAGGCGCAGCCAGGCGTACTGCACTGCGTTGGTGTCCTGGAACTCGTCCACCAGCAGGTGGCGGAAGCGCCGCTGGTAGTGCTCGAGCAGGCCGGGGTGGTCGCGCCACAGGTCCAGGGCGCGCAGCAGCAATTCGGAGAAGTCGATGACCCCGGCACGCTCGCAGGCCTGTTCGTAGGCTTCGTAGATCGAGCGCATGGTGGCCAGGAACAGGTCGCCGCTGGCCTGGATGTGCTGCGGGCGCAGGCCTTCGTCCTTCTGCCCGTTGATGAACCATTGGGCCTGGCGCGCCGGCCAGCGCTGTTCGTCGAGGCCGAGCTCGCGGATCACCCGCTTGATCAGGCGTTGCTGGTCGTCGCCGTCGAGGATCTGGAAGTTCTGCGCCAGACGCGCTTCCTGCCAGTGGGCCCGCAACAGGCGGTGGGCCAGGCCGTGGAACGTCCCCACCCACATGCCGGCCGGGTTGATGCCCAGCAGTTGCTCGATCCGCTGGCGCATTTCCGCCGCGGCCTTGTTGGTGAAGGTCACCGACAGGATCGAGTGGGGCGAGGCCTGCTCGACCTGGATCAGCCAGGCGATACGGTGCACCAGCACGCGGGTCTTGCCCGAGCCGGCGCCGGCAAGCACCAATTGACGCCCCACCGGGGCCGCTACGGCCTGGCGTTGGGCGTCGTTGAGGGAGTTCAGCAGGAGGGAGAGGTCATCGTTGCGCATCCGGCCATTCTAGGGCCGCGCAGGGGGCAGGGGCAAACGGCCCTGGGATAAATCTTGCCGTGCCTGGCCGGCCACTCATCGACACGGCTGAGTGAGCCGCGTGCTTGAGCGGTCGCGGGGCGAAGGCCGCGGTATTTTCGCGCATCCTGACGCAGAGCAGTTTGGCCTGGGGCGGGGCTTGTGTATGCTCCCTGCTCGTTTTGCGGCCAAGAACATAACAAGAACACTGCCCTATGACCCAGGATTGCACGGCGAGCGGAGCATCGCCGCAAACCATAAGGAACGTACGCAGGCAATTCGCGACCCAGCTCTCCATCGAGCGAACCCGCCTGCTCTACCAGGGCTCGCTGTTGCCCACCCTGTTCATGTTGCTCAACGGCCTGCTGTGCGCCTGGCTGTTGTGGAGCCCTGCGCGCTACCTGCTGGTCGGCGTGTGGCTGATCTGGTTGCTGGCGCTGGTGGCCCTGCGGGTGATCCAGGTGGCGGCTTTCGATGCGGCAACGCCAGCGCGCCAGGCCAAGCCGACCTGGCATCGCATGTTCCTGCTCGGCTCGGCGTTCAGCGGCCTGACCTTGGCCTGTGCGGCGATCGTCCTGGTGCCTGTGGATAACTTCGTGCAACAGGCCTGGGTGTTCGGCTTGCTGGGGGCAGCGGTGCTGTCGGCCAGCGTGGCCTATGCGGTGAGCCTGCCGGCCTTTCTCAGTTTCGCCTTGCCCTGCCTGCTGCCACCGATCCTGTTCCTGTTCTACTACCAAGCGGGTCTGCAGCGAGGGTGGGGCTGGCTCGGCCTGATCCTGCTGGCGGCGCTGATGGTGGTGGCCTGGCAGGTCAACCGGCTGATCGAGCGCGGCCTGTTGCGGCGCTTCCAGAACCAGGCGCTGATCGAGCAGTTGCAGGAGGCCCAGCGCCATGGCGAGCACCTGAACCAGGTATTGCTCAGCGAGGTGGAACAGCGCCGGTGCGCCGAAGATCAACTGCGCCAGGCCCAGGCCGGGCTGGAGCAGCAGGTAGCCCAGCGCAGCCATGAACTGGACCTGGCCAACCATGCCCTGGGTACGAGCGAGCAGCGCCTGGCCCTGGCATTGGACGCCAGTGAGCTGGGGCTGTGGGACTGGAACCTGGAGAGCGACGAGGTGCATCACACCCAGCTACATGCCTTGTTCGGCCTGGACCCGCGGCAGGTCCGCTCGGTCCGTGCCGACCTCAAGCCACGCCTGCATCCGGACGACCTGCCGCTGTTGCGCCGGACCCTGGTCGAGCACCTCAAGGGCCGCAGCGAAGACTATTGTGTCGAGTACCGCGTGCGCCACACCCAAGGCCACTGGTGCTGGATCGAGGACCGTGGCCGGGCGGTGGAGCATGGCCCCGACGGCAAGGTGCTGCGCATGCTCGGTACGCGCCGCGACATCACGGCGCGCAAGGAGCAGGAAGAGCAGCAACGCCTGGCCGCCACTGTGTTCGAAGCGGCCAGCGAAGGCATCGCCATTCTCGATGCGGATTTCCAGCTGCTGGCGGTCAATCAGGCTTTTTGCGACATCACCGGCTACTGTCGGGGGGAGCTGATCCAGCGCAACGCCCTGGACCTGCCCTGCAGCCGCGATGCCCGGCGCCACAGCCAGGCGATCGGCCAGGCCCTGGAGCAGCAGGGGCGCTGGCAGGGCGAGTTGGTGGAGGCGCGCAGCAATGGCGAACTCTACCCGCAATGGCTGCAGCTCAATGGCGTGCGTGACGTGCGCGGCAATATCAGCAACATCGTCGGTTTCTATACCGACCTGTCGGCGCGACGCGAATCCGAGGAGCGCTTGCGCTACCTGGCCCATTACGATGACCTGACCGGGCTGGCCAACCGCGCGCTGTTTCGCCTGCGCCTGCACGAGGCGGTGCAGCGGGTGCGCCTCAATGGTCGCAGCCTGGCGCTGCTGCACATCGACCTGGACCGTTTCAAGCTGCTCAACGAGAGCCTCGGCCATGAATGGGCCGACACGTTGCTCAAGCGGATGGCCCAGCGCATCGCCAATGCGGTGCCCGAGGCCGATACCGTCGCGCGTCTTTCCGGTGATGAATTCGTCGTGCTGTTCGACGGCTACAGCAACCTGTCCAGCCTGGTGCGGGTCACTACGCGGTTGCTCGACAAGTTGCGCGTTCCCCAGCGCCTGGGTGGCCATGAAGTGGTGGTCAGCGCCTCGGTGGGGATCAGCCTGTTGCCGGACGCGACCTTCGACGTCAACGCGCTGCTGAGCCAGGCTGACATGGCCAAGCAGCATGCCAAGCACCTGGGCGGCGACAATTTCCAGTTCTACACCGAGAGCCTGCGCGCCAGCACCCTTGAGCGCCTGCAACTGGAAAACCAACTGCGCAAGGCCCTCGACGAGCGGCAGTTGCTGGTCTACTACCAGCCCAAGCTGTGCCTACGCAGCGGCCGCCTGCACGCGGCCGAAGCGCTGGTGCGCTGGCAGCATCCCGAATGGGGCATGGTGCCGCCGGGCGAGTTCATCGGCCTGGCCGAGGAAACCGGGCTGATCGCACCGATGGGTGAGTTCGTCCTGCGCCAGGCCTGCTGGCAGGCGTGCGAGTGGCAGCGCCAGGGGCTGGCGATCCGCGTCTCGGTGAACCTGTCGGTCTACCAACTGCGCCAGGGCAAGATCGTCAGCCTGGTGCGCCAGGTGCTGGACGAGAGCGGGCTGGCGCCGCACCTGCTGGAGCTGGAACTGACCGAAAGCCAGTTGCTCGACAGCGTCGAGCACATCATCGCCACCTTCCGCCAGTTGCATGAGCTGGGGGTCAAGCTGGCTATCGACGACTTCGGCACTGGCTATTCGTCGCTGAGCTACCTCAAGCGCTTCCCGGTCGACTACGTGAAGATCGACCAGGCCTTCATCCGCGGCCTGCATGAAGGCCGGCAGGATGCGGCCATCACCCGGGCGATCATCGCCATGGCCAAGAGCCTTGAGCTGAAGGTGGTGGCGGAGGGGGTGGAAACCCGCGAGCAGCTGGCATTCCTGCGCGAGCATGGTTGTGACGAGGCGCAGGGCTACCTGATCAGCAAGCCGGTCGACGCGCGACGCTTCGAGGCCCTGCTGGCCAATCCCGGCGCCTAGGGGGCAAAGCGCTGCTTCATGCGTGCCAGGCCCGGCCCTGGTGCGCCAGCAGGCTGTTGGCTTGCTCCGGCCCGTTGGTGCCGGCGGGGTAGGGGCGCGGGGCCTGGAAGTGCTCCTCCCAGCCCTTGAGGATCGGGTCGATCCAGGCCCATGCGGCTTCCACTTCGTCGCGGCGCATGAACAGGGTCGAATCGCCCGCCAGCACATCCAGCAGCAGGCGCTCGTAGGCTTCCCAGCGGCGGGTCTGGCCGAACACCTGGGCCAGGTTCAGGTCCAGTTCCACCGGTTCCAGGCGCATGCCCTTGCCCGGGCTCTTGGTCATCATGCGCAGGCTGATGCGTTCCTCCGGTTGCAACTGGATCAGCAACTGGTTGACCTGGCCACCGCTGAACAGCTGATGGGGCACAGGCTTGAACTGGATGACGATCTGCGACGAGCGCCGCGCCATGCGCTTGCCGGTGCGCAGGTAGAACGGCACGCCGGCCCAGCGCCAGTTGTCGATCTGTGCCTGCACGGCGACGAAGGTCTCGGTATCGCTGTCGTTGTCCACGTCCTTCTCGAAGTAGTAGGCCGGCACTTCCTGGCCGCCGATCCTGCCGGCGCCGTACTGGCCGCGCACGGTCTTGTCCTGCACGTCCTGGCCGGTGATCGGCTTGAGGGCACGGAGGATCTTCACCTTCTCGTCGCGCACCGCCTCGGCCTCGAACTGCGCGGGAGGCTCCATGGCCACCAGGCACAGCAACTGCAGCAGGTGGTTCTGCAGCATGTCGCGGGTCGCCCCGGCACGGTCGTAATAGGCGCCACGGTTCTCCACGCCGAGGGTCTCGCAGACGCTGATCTGTACATGATCGACCTGGCCATTGCGCCACACCGGCTCGAGCAGGGCATTGGCGAAGCGCAGGGCCATGAGGTTCTGCACCGTCTCCTTGCCCAGGTAGTGGTCGATGCGAAACACCTGGGACTCGTCGAACACCGCGCCTATGGCTTCATTGATGGCGGTGGCCGAACCGAGCGAGTGGCCGATGGGTTTTTCCAGCACGATGCGCGCCTCGCTGTCGGCCAAGCCTGCGATGCGCAGGTGGTTGACGATGGGCACGAACAGGTTGGGGGCGGTGGCCAGGTAGTAGACCCGCGTCAGCCCGCCGGGCTCGCCGAGATAACGGGCCAGGCGGCCGAAGTCGGCGCTTTGCGAGGCGTCCATGGCGAAGTAGTCCAGGCGGGCGCAGAAGCGCCGCCAGACGTCCTCTTCGAAATCATTGCGAGCGATCTGGGCGCGGCAGTGGCGTTCGGCGAGCTTGACGTACTCGTCCCGTGGCAGGTTGCGCCGGGCCAGGGCAATGATGCGCACGGCGTTGTGCAGACGGGCCTCGCGATACAGATGGTAGAGCGCCGGCAGCAATTTGTGCAGGGCCAGGTCGCCCGTGCCGCCGAAGACCAGGATGTCGCAAGGAATAGTCAAAACCACCACTCTCCACATTCGTTTAGCTGGGCGGGTCGCCGGTCATGTAGTATAACTACAAGAAAGCTACATCCCGGCCAGCCGATCATAACCGAGTCCAGCCTGTGAATCTGTTGCAACATATCGCCCAATCGCGCCACTTGCTGCGCAAATCGGAACTGAAAGTGGCCGACCATGTACTGCTCGATCCGGCTGCCGTCATGCACAGTTCCATGGCCGACCTGGCCCACAGCGTAGGGATCAGCGAACCGACCATCGTGCGCTTCTGCCGGGCCATCGGTTGCTCGGGCTTCCAGGACCTGAAGCTCAAGTTGGCCCAGAGCCTGGCCGCTGGCGCCAGTTTCGGGCAGTTCGCGATTCACGAGGACGACTCGGTCGCCGACTACAGCCTGAAGATCTTCGACACCACCTTGCATACCCTGATGGAAGTGCGCGAGCACCTCGACCCGCAGGCACTGCAGCAGGCGGTGACCGCCATGGCCCAGGCCCAGCGCGTGGAGTTCTACGGTTTCGGTGCCTCCGGTGCGGTGGCCGCCGATGCCCAGCACAAGTTCTTCCGTCTGCTGCTCAGCGCCGCGGCCTATTCCGACCCGCACATGCAGGCGATGTCGGCGGTGACCCTGAAGCCGGGCGACGTGGCGGTGTGCATCTCCCAGTCGGGCCGCTCCAAGGACCTGCTGATCACTGCCAACCTGGTGCGCGAGAGCGGTGCCAACCTGATTACCCTGTGCCCGAGCCAGACGCCGCTGGCGGAGTTGTCCACCGTCAACCTGGCCATCGACGTGCACGAGGACACCGAGATCTACACCCCGCTGACCTCACGGATCGCCCACCTGGTGGTGATCGATGTGCTGGCCATGGGCGTGGCCATGGCCCGTGGGCCGAGCCTGGTCAACCACCTCAAGAGCGTCAAGCGCAGCCTGCGCAGCCTGCGGTTGTCGCCGAAGTCGATCAAGGCGACCGACGACTGATCCTGGATGCCCAAGGCAAGCCAAGCGGCTCCAGAGGCTCTTGGCCTGCGAACAAGCCGCCATTGGCGGCAAGAATTCACGATACTGTCACCCGATCTGCACCAAACCGTAAAACCATCACGCCAGTCTGAAACTCCCCGCATCCTCATCTGGGAGACAGGCAATGGCTCGTGACCACGATGGCTCGTACCACCCCAGCGCCAAGGCTCGCAAACAGCACGAGAAGGATCAGCGTCGCATGGAGTTTCGCCGTGCGATCGAAAGCTACTGCGAGCAACGCCAATTACTGCGTGAGATCGCCGACTACCCTGAGCTGAAAGACATCACGGTATGGCAGGTATCTGCGGCAACTTCCCCGAAAATCGCTCCACAAGCCCGCTGATCCTCGCACGTTCATTGCGAATGAACGCCTGGAACGCCAAGGCCACCGGCGACTGCCGCTTGGCCTTGGACTGCACCAGGCACCAGCTGCGGTACAGCGGCAGCTCCTCCACCGGCAGTTCCTTGAGTACGCCCGTGGCCAGTTCCATGTTCAGTGCATGGCGGGTCAGCAGGGCAATGCCCAGGCCGGCGATCACGCATTCGCGCTGGGCGTCGGAGGACGCCACTTCCAGGGTCTGGGTGAAGTGCACGCGCTTGTCCTTGAAGTATTCCTCGCAGGCCTTGCGTGTGCCCGAACCTTGCTCGCGGATGAGCAGGGTATGAGGCTCCAGGTCCTGCAGGCGGAGCTTTTCCAGCTTGCACAGCGGGTGGTCGGGCGGCGCCACGGCGACGATCGGGTTGTTCAGGAACGGCATGAACTCCAGGCCCATGTCCTGGGGGACCATCGACATGATGATCAGGTCGTCGCGGTTGTCCGACAGGCGCCGGATCGCCTGGGCCCGGTTGACCACGGTGAGGGTCAGGTTGACCTCCGGGTGACGTTGCTTGAAGGCGGCGAACAGGTGTGGCACGAAGTACTTGGCGCTGGACTCGATCGCCAGCTTCAACTGCCCCTGCAGTGAACCCTGCATGTCCGACAGCTGCATGTCGAGGTTCTCCAGGCGCCCGAAGATGTCCCGGCTGGCCCGTTGCAGGGCTTCGGCCGCTTCGGTCAGGTAGAGCTTCTTGCCGACGTACTCGAACAGCGGCTGGCCGATCAGCTCTTCGAGCTGACGGATCTGTAGACTAACGGCGGGTTGCGTCAGCGCCATTTCCTCCGCCGCTCGGCTGTACGAGCGCAAATCGCACACTTCGTTGAAGATCTGCAATTGACGCAATGTCATACGCATCAATGACTTACGCATTTCTCTCCAGGCTCCGGCAAAACCTTGTTACTGCACTATAAGCTTTTGCTAATGCTGCCTCTAATAAATATTGATTTTTGTTTATCAACCTACAGCGCTAGGGTGAATACGCGACTGGCCAGTAGCGTCTGGTCACGCGCCGACCGGTAGAACCGGGTCGTCTGTTCCATCGGCTTTGGGAAGACTCCAGTGATAAAAAAAATCCTGATCGCCAACCGGGGTGAAATCGCAGTTCGGATCGTGCGTGCATGCGCCGAGATGGGCATTCGCTCGGTCGCGATCTTTTCCGACGCCGACCGTCATGCCTTGCACGTCAAGCGCGCCGACGAGGCCTACAGTATCGGTGCCGAGCCCCTGTCCGGCTACCTGAACCCGCGCAAGCTGGTCAACCTTGCCGTGGAAACCGGCTGCGATGCCCTGCATCCGGGCTACGGTTTCCTTTCGGAGAACGCCGAACTGGCGGAAATCTGCGCCGAGCGCGGGGTCAAGTTCATCGGTCCTGCCGCCGACGTCATTCGCCGCATGGGCGACAAGACCGAGGCGCGCCGCACCATGATCCAGGCCGGGGTGCCCGTGACCCCTGGCACCGAAGGCAACGTCGCCGACATCCATGAAGCCCTGAGCGAAGGTGACCGCATCGGTTACCCGGTGATGCTCAAGGCCACCTCCGGTGGTGGTGGCCGCGGCATCCGTCGCTGCAACAGCCGCGAGGAGCTGGAGCAGGCCTTCCCGCGGGTGATCTCCGAGGCCACCAAGGCCTTCGGTTCGGCCGAAGTATTCCTGGAAAAGTGCATCGTCAATCCCAAGCACATCGAGGCGCAGATCCTCGGTGACAGTTTCGGCAACGTGGTGCACCTGTTCGAGCGCGATTGCTCGATCCAGCGTCGCAACCAGAAGCTCATCGAGATCGCCCCGAGCCCCCAGCTGACCCCGGAACAGCGCGCCTACATCGGCGACCTGGCGGTGCGCGCGGCCAAGGCGGTCAACTACGAGAATGCCGGCACTGTGGAGTTCCTGCTCGCCGATGGCGAGGTGTACTTCATGGAGATGAACACCCGCGTGCAGGTGGAGCACACCATCACCGAGGAAATCACCGGCATCGATATCGTCCGCGAGCAGATCCGCATCGCCTCGGGCCTGCCCCTGTCGGTCAAGCAGGAAGACATCCAGCACCGCGGCTACGCGCTGCAGTTTCGCATCAATGCGGAGGATCCGAAGAACAACTTCCTGCCCAGCTTCGGCAAGATCACCCGTTACTACGCACCTGGCGGCCCCGGGGTACGCACCGATACCGCGATCTACACCGGCTACACCATTCCGCCGTTCTATGACTCCATGTGCCTGAAACTGGTGGTCTGGGCGCTGACCTGGGAAGAAGCCATGGACCGTGGCCTGCGGGCCCTGGACGACATGCGTGTGCAAGGCGTGAAGACCACTGCCGCGTATTACCAGGAGATCCTGCGCAATCCGGAATTCCGTAGCGGCCAGTTCAACACCAGCTTCGTGGAAAGCCACCCGGAACTGACCAACTACTCGATCAAGCGCAAACCCGAAGAGCTGGCCCTGGCCATCGCCGCCGCCATTGCTGCACACGCAGGCCTGTGAGGAACCGAATAATGTCCAAGAAAATCTTTGTCACCGACACAATCCTGCGCGATGCTCACCAGTCCCTGCTGGCCACCCGCATGCGCACCGAAGACATGCTGCCGATCTGCGACAAGCTCGACAAGGTCGGCTACTGGTCGCTGGAAGTCTGGGGGGGCGCCACCTTCGACGCCTGCGTGCGCTTCCTCAAGGAAGACCCGTGGGAGCGCCTGCGCAAGCTGCGTGCGGCCCTGCCCAACACTCGCCTGCAAATGCTGCTGCGCGGCCAGAACCTGCTGGGCTACCGCCATTACAGCGACGACGTGGTCAAGGCCTTCGTCGCCAAGGCCGCGGTCAACGGCATCGACGTGTTCCGCATCTTCGACGCCATGAACGACGTGCGTAACCTGCGCGTGGCCATCGAGGCGGTCAAGGCTGCCGGCAAGCACGCCCAGGGCACCATCGCCTACACCACCAGCCCGGTGCACACCATCGAAGCCTTCGTGACCCAGGCCAAGCAGATGGAAGCCATGGGTTGCGACTCGGTGGCGATCAAGGACATGGCCGGCCTGCTGACTCCCTATGCCACTGGCGAACTGGTCAAGGCGCTGAAGGCCGAGCAGTCGCTGCCGGTGTTCATCCACTCCCACGACACCGCCGGCCTGGCCGCCATGTGCCAGCTCAAGGCTGTGGAAAACGGCGCCGATCATATCGACACCGCTATCTCCAGCTTCGCCTGGGGTACCAGCCACCCGGGCACCGAGTCGATGGTCGCCGCGCTCAAGGGCAGCGAGTACGACACCGGCCTGGACCTGGAGCTGCTGCAGGAGATCGGCCTGTACTTCTACGCCGTGCGCAAGAAGTACCACCAGTTCGAAAGCGAGTTCACCGCCGTGGATACCCGCGTGCAGGTCAACCAGGTTCCAGGCGGCATGATTTCCAACCTGGCCAACCAGCTCAAGGAGCAGGGCGCGCTCAACCGCATGAACGAAGTGCTGGCGGAGATCCCGCGCGTGCGCGAAGACCTCGGCTTCCCACCGCTGGTCACCCCGACCTCGCAGATCGTCGGCACCCAGGCGTTCTTCAACGTGCTGGCCGGCGAGCGCTACAAGACCATCACCAACGAAGTGAAGCTGTACCTGCAGGGCGGCTACGGCAAGGCCCCGGGTGTGGTCGACGAGAAGCTGCGGCGCCAGGCGATCGGCAGCGAAGAGGTGATCGACGTGCGTCCGGCCGACCTGCTCAAGCCGGAAATGGCCAAGCTGCGCGCCGAGATCGGCAGCCTCGCCAGCTGTGAAGAAGACGTGCTGACCTATGCCATGTTCCCGGACATCGGCCGCAAGTTCCTCGAGGAGCGCGAAGCCGGCACCCTCAAGCCCGAAGTCCTGCTGCCGATCCCGGAAGCCGGTGCCGTGGCCTCGGCCAGCGGCGAAGGTGTGCCGACCGAGTTCGTCATCGACGTGCACGGCGAGACCTACCGCGTCGACATTACCGGTGTCGGTGTCAAGGCCGAAGGCAAGCGTCACTTCTACCTGTCCATCGATGGCATGCCGGAAGAAGTGGTGTTCGAGCCGCTCAACGAGTTCGTCGGTGGCGGCGGCAGCAAGCGCAAGCAGGCCAGCGATCCGGGTCATGTGAGCACCACCATGCCGGGCAACATCGTCGACGTGCTGGTCAAGGAAGGCGACATGGTCAAGGTCGGCCAGGCTGTACTGATCACCGAAGCCATGAAGATGGAGACCGAAGTCCAGGCGGCGATCGCCGGCAAGGTCGTCGCCATCCACGTGGCCAAGGGCGACCGGGTGACCCCGGGTGAGATCCTGATCGAGATCGAGGGCTGATAGACGCCTTCGACTGCAAGCGGTTTACCTCGTGGGGAGCGATATGCTCCCCTTTTTTTTTGGTTCTTCACGGAATCCTGGGAAAGACAGAAACAAGAACGCCGTATTTCGCCCATCCGGCCTACAGATGGGGGGGCAGGCGACAGCGTCAGGTCATCTGATCCTTACCTGGCCCTGGCGAGCTTGCTCAGGTCCGGTTCCGGCAGGCCTCGAGCGTTTCGAGTTGCCCTTCGGGCCGTTGATTGGCTTCGCTCAACCAACGCTCGAACCCCGCTGCCACCGCTGGCCACTGTTCATCGGTAATCGCATACCAGGCCGTATCGCGGTTGCGGTCCTTGATCACCATGTGGTTGCGGAACACCCCTTCGAAGACGAAGCCCAAGCGCTCTGCCGCGCGCTTCGAGCGGGCATTGGCGTTGTTGCACTTCCATTCCAGGCGGCGGTTGCCCAGCCCGAAGCCGAGCTTGCCCAGCAGGTAGATCGCCTCGGTGCCTTTTGGTGTGCGCTGCATGGCGGCGCTGAAGGCGATGTGGCCGATCTCGATGCGGCCGTGCTCGGGGACGATCGACAGCAGGCTCAGGATGCCCTGCACCTGGCCGCTGGCGCGATCGATGACACTGTAGAACAGCGGATCGCGGCTGGCCGCGTTGCCGTCCAGCCAGAGGTCGAAGTCCGGCCGTTCGGAGAATGGGCCGTAGGGCAGGTAGTCCCACAGGGCAGGGTCGGAGCCCGGCCCCTGCAGCACGTCCCACAGGTCGTCGCCGTGGTGCCTTGAGTCGAGCTTTTCCAGGCGAACGAAGCGGCCTTCAAGGGGTTCGGCCTTGGGGAGGGCGGCGGGTTTCCAGTGTAGCGGCTGGTTCATGTTCGGCTCCCGGCTCACAGTGCCTTGCGAAATTGGATGAAGCCTGGCCGCTCGGCGACCTGTTCGTACAGGCCGATGGCGGTCGCGTTGGTCTCGTGGGTCAGCCAGTGCACCTTGGCGCAGCCAGCCGCCTTGGCCGTGGCATAGACGTGCTCGATCAACTGGCGGCCGATACCCTGGCCACGCTGTGTGTTATCGACGTACAGGTCCTGCAGGTAGCAAGCGTTCTCGACGCTCCAGTTGGAGCGATGATAGATCCAGTTGACCATGCCTACCGCCTTGCCGTCGACCCAGGCGAGGGCCGAATGGGTTGGTTCGTTGGGATCGAGGATGCGCTGCCAGGTAACGTTGCTGACCTCGTCGGCCAAGCTGGTCTGGTAGAAACGCAGGTAGGCCTGCCACAGGGGCAGCCAGGCGGCATGGTCGTTGGCGCCGACCGGGCGCAGGGTGATGCGGGTCATGGGGCTTTCTTCCTTCAGGGGAGGCGCATCTGCGCCGCGAGTTGCTTGTCCAGGTAGTCGGGGCTGCGGGCCAGGCCGTCGCGCACGCCCTGGATGTCGGTGGCGCTGCGGTTCTGGCTGAGCTTGCGCGCGCCTTGCAGGCGGGCGATGGGCAGGCGGATGCCGACGATGGCGCGGAGCATGCCGTCGATGTAGTCGGCGGGGGCGTCGGCCACTTTCCACGGCTCGCTGCGGCCCTGCTCGTGGCGGTCGCTCAGGCGGCTGACGATGTCCAGCAGGCGTGGCGCGTCGTGGATGACCTCGACCGGGCCATAGGCATGCACCGCCAGGTAGTTCCAGGTGGGTACCACCTTCGGGGCGCCGGCCTTGCTGGGGTAGTACGACGGGCTGACATAGGCGTCTGCCCCGGGAAACACCAGCAGGGCCTCGCCGCCTTGTGCCAGGTCCTGCCATTGGTGATTGGCCCGCGCCAGGTGGCCATGGACCGTGCCGTACTCGCCCTCGGTCGTATCGACCAGCACTGGCAGGTGGGTGGCCAGCAGGCCTTGCGCGCCATGGCTGACCAGCACCGCGAGGCGGGTTTCCAGCATCTGTGCATGCAAACGCTCGAGGTCGTGTTCCTGGTGGGGTCTGGCGTTGTACATGGCGCAGCTCCTTGTCGAATGGCTCCATCCTAGGCAGGCTATTGGCTCTATGTAAGAGCCAATAAAGGCTGTTTTGAAAGGTCCAATACCATGAATGAGCGCGCCCTTGCGTTGCCTTTCGACCCGGCGGGTATCGTGCTCGACCGCCGTCGCGGGCTTAGTCAGCAGCTCTACCAGGCATTGCGCGCACGGGTGCTGGATGGGCGCCTGGGCAGTGGCACGCGCCTGCCGGCAACGCGGGACCTGGCGGCGATGCTGGCGCTTTCGCGCAACAGCGTGGTGCGTGCCTATGACCAGCTGTATGCCGAGGGCTACATAGAAAGCCGGGTAGGGGATGGCACCTACGTCAGTCGGCTACCTAAATTATCCACACAACTGTCCACAGGGTTATCCCTGGGTTTATCAACAGACTTATCCACATTTTCGTCAGTTGATACTGAGGATTCATCCAGTTTTCCGGGTGCCAGTGAGCCTCTGCAGCGTCTGAAGAATAACCATCTGCCGCCTCCACAAGCGGGAGCGCCGCGGGCATTTCGCGTTGGCGTGCCGGCTTTCGACCTGTTCCCGTTCGAGGTCTGGGCCAGGCTGCAAGCGGGTTTCTGGCGAAATCCCGACCCTGCATCGCTGGGTTATGGCGATCCGGCGGGCGAGCCTGCGTTGCGCGAGCTCATCGCTGCCTACCTGCGTCGGTCACGTGGGCTCTCCTGCAGTGCTGAACAAATTGTGATCACCAGTGGTGCACAGCAGGCGATCAGCCTTTGTGCACAGTTGCTGCTGCAACCGGGCGACGGCGTGGCTGTGGAAAACCCAGGGTATCGGGCCGCCGGACACACCTTTGCCGTGGCGGGGGCCAATGTCAGGGGTGTGCCGGTGGACGACGAAGGCCTGGATTGCGAGCGGCTCGCCCAACTGACCGATTGCCGGCTGGCCTATGTCACACCCGCCCACCAGTACCCGACCGGTGTCACCATGAGCCTGGCCCGGCGCCTGTCGCTGCTGGCCTGGGCCGGGCGCCAGGGGGGGTGGATCATCGAGGACGACTACGACGGCGAGTACCGCTACAGCGGCGCCCCCCTGGCCCCCCTGGCGGCGTTGGACCGGCAGGGCCGGGTGCTGTACGTCGGCACCTTCGGCAAGATCGCCTTCCCCGCCTTGCGCCTGGGCTACCTGGTACTGCCCAGGCAACTGGTGCAGGGGTTCAGCCAGGGGCGGGCGCTGGCGGTACGTCACTCCGAGGTGGGCACCCAGCAGGTGATGGCGCAGTTCATGGCCCAGGGGCACTTCCAGCGGCATATCCGACGCATGCGCAAGGCCGCGTTGGCGCGACGCAACGTGCTGAAGGCCGGCTGGCCCGAGGATATCGCCGGGCTGGGGAGCATGCCGGCGGTGGCGGCGGGGCTGCACGTGAAGGTGGATGTGGATAACTTTGCGCGCGAGCAGGAGCTGGTAGCCAGGGCGCAAGCGGCAGGGGTGGAGATCACGCCGCTGAGCAATTATTGGTTGGAGGACAGCGAGGTGCCTGTGGATAAACGGGCAGGGCTGGTGCTGGGGTTTGCTGCGGTGCCGGAAGCTCGGATCGCCGATGCCTTGATGCGTTTGCGCAAGGCTTGGCGGCAGTGACATGAAGGGGGCGCTTGGCGCCCCATTCGCGGGCAAGCCCGCTCCCACAGGGTCCCCGTTGCCCTCGGGGGCTGGTGGAGTACTTGGAAGCCAGCTTGCCGGCGATAGGGCCGGTACAGACAGAACAGACGCCCCTGCAAATCACACCCTCTGTGATCGACTCAGGCCCCGAACCGCAACTCAGGTGCCCGACTTGATCCGTGTCCAGGCCCGCGTGCGCGCCCGTTCGGCGTCCCTTGGCAATGGCTTGAGGGTATACAACGTGGCCATGGCCTGCTCGGTCGGGTACAGGTTGGGGTTGTTGCGGATCTCTGGGCTGACCTTGTCGGTGGCGTCCTTGTTCGGGTTGGGATAACCGACGAAGTCGCTGATCGGTGCGATCACCTCCGGTTGCAGCAGGTAGTTGATGAACGCATGGGCATCCTCGGGGTTGGCGGCATTCTTGGGGATGGCCAGCATGTCGAACCAGATCGGCGCGCCTTCCTTGGGCAGGCGCATGTCCACCACCACGCCATTCTTCGCATCGCGGGCACGGTTGGCGGCCTGGGAGAAGCTGCCCGAGTAGCCCACGGCCACGCAGATATCGCCATTGGCGATGTCGGCCATGTACTTGGAGGAATGGAAGTAGGTCACGTGCGGGCGGATCTTGAGCATCAGTGCCTCGGCCTGCTTGTAGTCGGCCGGCTTTTCACTGTTGGGCGGCAGGCCCAGGTACTGCAGCGCCAAGGGCAGGATCTCCGACGGCGAGTCGAGCAGGGCGACGCCGCATTGCTTGAGCTTGGCGATGTTCTCTTCCTTGAAGATCAGGTCCCAGCTGTCCACCGGGGCGTTGTCGCCCAGCGCCGCCTTGACCTTGTCGGGGTTGAAGCCGATCAGCACGGTGCCGTACATGTAGGGCACGGCGAATTTGTTGCCCGGGTCGTTGGCCTCGATCAGCTTCATCAGCGCCGGGTCCAGGTGTTGCCAGTTCGGCAGCTGGGTGCGGTCCAGGGGCTGGAACACGCCGGCCTCGATCTGCTTGGCGAGGAACACGTTGGACGGTACCACCACGTCATAGCCGGAATTGCCGGTGAGCAGCTTGGCTTCCAGGGCCTCGTTGGTGTCGAAGATGTCGTAGATCAGCTTGACCTGGGTGTCTTTCTGGAAGTCGACCAAGGTCTGCGGGGTGATGTAGTCGAACCAGTTGTACACCCGCAGGGTGCGCTGTTCGGCATGGGCCTGCAGGGCGCCGGCGACCAGGCTGGCGGCGATGAACGGGGCGAGCAGACGCTTGAGTCGGATCATGGCCGGGCTCCTGGCTGGGCGCGCTGGAAGCCTTCCAGCACATTGACGGCATTGATGCCGATTTCTTCCACAGCGTAGCCACCTTCCATCACGAACAGGGTCGGCTTGCCCAGGCGGGCGATGCGCTCGCCCATTTCCAGGTAGTCCGGGCTGTCGAGGCGAAACTGCGAGATGGGGTCGTCCTTGAAGGTATCCACACCCAGGGAGATCACCAGCACGTCCGGGCCGTAGGCCTCGATACGCTGGCAGGCGTCTTCCAGGGCTGCGCTCCATGCCGTCCAGTCGCTGCCGGCGGGGAGGGGATAGTTGACGTTGCAGCCCTCGCCGTCACCTTCGCCGGTTTCGTCGGCATAACCGAGGAAGAATGGGAACTCGGCCTGTGGGTCCCCATGGATCGAGGCGAAGAACACATCGCCCCGGCGGTAGAAGATGTCCTGGGTGCCGTTGCCATGGTGGTAATCGACGTCGAGGATGGCGACCTTGCTCCGGCCCTGGTCGAGGAAGGCCTGGGCCGCGATCGCGGCGTTATTCAGGTAGCAGTAGCCGCCCATGACTTCGGCAGCGGCGTGGTGTCCTGGCGGACGGCACAGGGCGAAGGCCGAATGGGCACCCTGCTGGATCGCCGCCTGGGCGGTGAGGGCGACCTGCGCGGCGCTGTAGGCGGCCTGCCAGGTACCGGCGGTGATCGGCGCGCCGGCGTCGAAGCTGTAGTAGCCCAGCTCGCCATGCAGGCTGGTCGGCTTGACCTGGCGCAGGGTGCGCGCCGGCCAGGTGAAGGGCAGCAGGTCGCCTTCCTGGCCCAGCTTGGCCCAGCGTGCCCAGGCGCCCTCGAAGAAGTCCAGGTAGCTAGCGCCATGCACCCGCAGTAGTGGCGCGCGGCCGAAGTCGGTGGGGCCCTGGACGGGGCCGAGGTTGCGTTTTTTGACTTGCTCCAGGACGTGGTCGGCACGCGAAGGCATCTCGAAGCACGGCATCAGCTTGCCGTCGATCAGCTCGCAGCGGCCGTGGTGCAGGCGGTGATCATCGGAATAGATCGTCAGCATTTGTTGTTCTCCGGGTTTACTGGCGTGGGCCCATTTTCACGGGCGGTCAGGCGGGGGAGAACGACGCAAACGGCCAAAAGGGGATCGATGTGGCCAAAGGGTGATGTCCGGTTGGAGGCCCTGTTCGCGGATGCGCCACTCAGCTAAGGCTTCAAACGCCCATTTGTGGCTGCGAAGCGGCCCCAGTAGGGCTTGTCGGCACTGCTCAGCCGCGGAAATGGCTGGGGGCCACTCCACTCCAGCGTTGGAAGGCATGCCTGAAGCTCGCTGTCTCGCTGAAGCCCAAGGTCTCGGCGATGCGATAGATCGGCATCTGGTCCTCGGCCAGCAGTTGCTTGGCGCGCTCGAAGCGCAGTTCGTCGAGCAGTTGCTGATAGCTGCTACCCAGGGCCTGCAAGTGCCGGCGCAGGGTGCGCGACGAACAGTTCATTTGCCGGGCCAGGCCTTCCAGGCCCGGCGCGGCGTCCAGTTGCCGCATCAGCAACTGGCGGATCCGCTCCAGCCAGGCCTGGCGGCCGGTGAACTCGAGGTTCAGTTGCCGGCAACGTTCGCTCATGGCCTTGTGCGTGATGGGGTCGGCCAGCGGCAAGGGCATCTCCAGCCAGCGGCGCTCGAAGGCGAAGGCATTGTCGCGGGCCTCGAAGCCCAGAGGGCATGGGAATGCCCCGTTGTAGAGCGCATGATAGCCGGGCCGGGGATGCTCGAAGCGCGTGGCCAGCAGCGGTAGCGGACGGCCCAGCAGGTCGTCGCAGATCACCTTCAGCGAAACCAGGCAGAACTCGGCATTGAAGGCAGCCAGCGCCGGGCTGTCGCGATAGTCGCTGGCACTGAGCCAGACTCGTGGGCCATCGTCCACCAGGCGCAGTTGGAAGGCCGTCCCCAACAGGGCCGGGTAGCGCAGCGCCAGGCGCAGGGCGTCACCCAAAGTGGCACTGGAGAGCAGGGCGTAACCGAGCATGCCGTAGCACGACACATGCATGCGCCGACCCAGCTCCAGGCCGATTTCCTCGCGCCGGGCCACGGCGTTGGCACACACCTGGAACTCCTGCTGGGTGGTGATGCGCGCGTCGGGATGGCCTAGGTCTGCCGGGCCGATGCCACTGCCGGCCAGCAGTTGCGTGGCGTCGCAGCCCTCCTCCTGGAAGACCTTGAGGATCAGCGAAACGGCATTGAGGGTGGTGAGGTGGCTGTGCAGCATGCGCGATGTCCCGTTGGGCTGGGGGACATTATGGAGCAAGTTGTATGCCGGATGCGGCGCAACGCCTTGCACGCCCTGAAGCCACCGACAGGCGAATAAAAAAAGGGCCCGGAGCGTGCGCTCGGGCCCTTGAAAGGTTGAGAGGTGTCTAGTCCCTCGACCTGGTGAGACGTTACAAGCGGTCGGTTACGCCTTCAGCGGAACCAGACGTGGAGCGATCATGTTTTCCGGACGCAGGATGTCGTTGAGCATCGCTTCGTCCAGCAGGCCTTCCTCGCGCACCAGTTCCAGCACGCCGCGGCCGGATTCCAGGGCGACGCGGGCGATACGGGTGGCGTTCTCGTAGCCGATGTACGGGTTCAGGGCGGTGACCAGGCCGATCGAGTGCTCGACCAGTTCACGGCAACGCTGTTCGTTGGCGGTGATGCCGACGATGCAGTGCTCGCGCAGCATGTCCATGGCGCGCTGGAGCAGGCGGATCGAGTCGAAGATCTTGTAGGCGATCAGCGGCTCCATGACGTTCAGCTGCAGTTGGCCACCTTCGGCGGCGACGGTCAGGGCCAGGTCGTTGCCCATGATGGCGAAGGCCACCTGGTTGACGGCTTCCGGGATCACCGGGTTGACCTTGCCTGGCATGATCGAGCTGCCCGGCTGGCGTGCCGGCAGGTTGATCTCGTTGATGCCGGTACGCGGGCCGCTGGACAGCAGGCGCAGGTCGTTGCAGATCTTCGACAGCTTGACCGCGGTGCGCTTGAGCATGCCGGAGAACAGCACGAAGGCGCCCATGTCGGAGGTGGCTTCGATCAGGTCGGCGGCCGGGACCAGCGGCTGGCCGCTGATGGTCGCCAGGCGCTGCACGGCCAGGGCCTGGTAGCCTGGGTCGGCGTTGATGCCGGTGCCGATCGCGGTGCCGCCGAGGTTGATTTCGGTCAGCAGCTCGGGTGCCAGGGAGCGCAGGCGGTTCAGGTCTTCGGTCATGGTGGTGGCGAAGGCACGGAATTCCTGGCCCAGGGTCATCGGCACGGCGTCCTGCAACTGGGTACGACCCATCTTCAGGACGTGGTCGAACTCCTGGCCCTTGGCGGCGAAGGCCTGGATCAGGCTCTCGAGGCTGGCCAGCAGGGCGTCGTGGCCCAGCAGCAGGCCCAGGCGGATCGCGGTCGGGTAGGCGTCGTTGGTCGACTGCGCCATGTTCACGTCGTTGTTCGGGTGCAGGTACTGGTACTCACCCTTCTGGTGGCCCATGGCCTCCAGCGCGACGTTGGCGATGACCTCGTTGGCGTTCATGTTGGTGGAGGTGCCGGCACCGCCCTGGATCATGTCCACCACGAATTGGTCGTGGAAATCACCGCGGATCAGGCGGGCGCAGGCCTCGCTGATGGCGGCATGCTTGGCATCGCTCAGGTGACCCAGCTCACGGTTGGCGTCGGCAGCGGCCTGCTTGACCATGGCCAGGGCCACGACCAGCTTCGGGTAGTGCGACAGCGGAACACCGGAGAGGTGGAAGTTGTTGGCAGCGCGCAGGGTCTGGATGCCGTAGTAGGCATCGGCAGGAACTTCAAGGGTACCAAGCAGATCTTTTTCGACGCGGAACGATGCAGCGGAGGACATGACGGATATCATCTCGATTAAAACCCGGCACCTGCCGGAATGCCGCCAATCCTAGGCTCGCCCGGATTTTGCGGCCAATGCTGTTGCACGCTAACCTATGCACAAACGGCATAGTGTTTGATGTGACGCCAATTGACATTCGAACGTGTTCCATTTTGGTGCACATCCGGAGATCGCTGCATGAACCTCGAAAGCAAGTGGTTGGAAGATTTCAGCGCCCTGGCTGCGACCCGCAGTTTTTCCCAGGCAGCGGAGCGGCGTTTCGTGACCCAGCCGGCGTTCAGCCGACGCATCCGCAGCCTCGAGGCGGCATTGGGCTTGACCTTGGTGAATCGTTCCCGTACGCCCATCGAGCTGACCGAGGCCGGCCAGCTGTTTCTCGTCACCGCGCGTACGGTTGTCGACCAGTTGAGCGAAGTTCTCCGTCATTTGCATCATCTTGAAGGCGGGCAGGGCGAGGTGATCCAGGTGGCGGCCGCGCACTCCCTGGCCTCCGGTTTCTTCCCGCGTTGGGTGGCGCAGTTGCGCAACGACGGGCTGAACATCGCCACGCGCCTGGTGGCCACCAACGTCGGTGATGCGGTGCACGCATTGCGCGAAGGGGGCTGCGACCTGATGCTGGCCTTCTATGACCCGGACGCTGCCTTGCAGATGGACTCGGAGATCTTCCCGTCGCTGCACATGGGCACCACCGAGATGCTGCCGGTCTGTGCCGTGGGTGCCGACGGCAAGCCGTTGTTCGACCTCGAGGGCGAGAGCAGCGTGCCGCTGCTGGCCTATAGCGCCGGGGCCTTCCTTGGCCGCTCCGTGAGCCTGCTGCTGCGCCAGCGCAACCTGCGCTATACCACTGTCTATGAGACCGCCATGGCCGACAGTCTCAAGAGCATGGCCCTCGAGGGCATGGGCATCGCCTGGGTGCCGCGGCTGTCGATGCGTGGCGAATTGGAGCGCGGCGAACTGGCGATCTGCGGTGGCAGCCAGTGGCATGTACCGCTGGAAATCCGCCTGTACCGCTGCGCCCTGGTGCGCAAGGCCAACGTGCGGCTGTTATGGCGCAAGCTCGAAGGCGGCGCGGCGATCGGCGCGGTTGACCCAAAAGTCAGCCAAGGCCCCGAAAAATAAGGCCGACAGTTGGTCGCCGGGGGTGCCTGGATGGCCTCGCGTTACGTTATACTGCGCGGCCCCTGGACCGGATCGACCCGGTCATGACTCAGCAAACAAGCCACGCCGGTCGTCCCGCGTGGCTTGTTGTTTTTTGACGCGCCCAAGGGCGCACAAGCGAAGAGGCTCGACGATGAGTGCACTGGTTGGCGTGATCATGGGCTCCAAGTCCGATTGGTCCACCCTTAGCCACACCGCCGATATGCTGGAGAAACTCGGCATTCCCTACGAGGTGAAGGTGGTTTCCGCCCACCGTACCCCGGATCTGCTGTTCCAGTACGCCGAAGAGGCCGAAGGCCGTGGCATCGAGGTGATCATCGCCGGTGCCGGTGGCGCCGCCCACCTGCCGGGCATGTGCGCCGCCAAGACCCACCTGCCGGTACTGGGCGTGCCGGTGCAATCGTCGATGCTGTCGGGTGTCGATTCGCTGCTGTCGATCGTGCAGATGCCCGCGGGCGTGCCGGTCGCCACCCTGGCCATCGGCAAGGCCGGCGCCATCAACGCCGCGCTGCTGTCGGCCAGCATCCTGGGCGCCAAGTACCCCCAGTACCATGCCGCGCTCAAGCAGTTCCGCAAGGAGCAGACCGAAACCGTCCTGGATAACCCGGACCCGCGCCAGGCCTGAGATTGACGAACATGAAAATCGGTGTAATCGGTGGCGGCCAGCTGGGCCGCATGCTGGCCCTGGCGGGGACCCCGCTGGGCATGAACTTCGCTTTCCTAGACCCGGCTCCGGACGCCTGCGCCGCGCCCCTGGGCGAACACCTGCGTGCCGACTACGGCGACCAGGACCACCTGCGCCAACTGGCCGACGAAGTCGACCTGGTGACCTTCGAGTTCGAGAGCGTCCCGGCCGAGACCGTGGCCTTCCTGTCCCAGTTCGTCCCGGTCTACCCGAGCGCCGAGGCCCTGCGCATCGCCCGTGACCGCCTGTTCGAGAAGAGCCTGTTCCGCGACCTGGGAATCCCGACCCCAGCCTTCGCCGACATCCAGTCCCAGGCGGACCTGGACGCTGCGGTGGCTACCATCGGCCTGCCGGCGGTGCTCAAGACCCGTACCCTCGGCTACGACGGCAAGGGCCAGAAAGTCCTGCGCAGCGCCGAGGATGTCGTGGGCACTTTCGCCGAGCTGGGCAGCGTGCCGTGCCTGCTGGAAGGCTTCGTGCCCTTCACTGGCGAGGTTTCCCTGGTTGCCGTGCGCGGCCGCGATGGCGAAACCCGTTTCTACCCGCTGGTGCACAACACCCACGAGGGCGGCATCCTGCGCCTGTCGGTGGCGAGCGAGGCCCACCCCTTGCAGGCGCTGGCCGAGGACTACGTTGGCCGCGTGCTGGAGAAGCTGGACTACGTCGGCGTGCTGGCCTTCGAGTTCTTCGAGGTCGACGGTGGCCTTAAGGCCAACGAGATCGCCCCGCGCGTGCACAACTCCGGGCACTGGACCATCGAGGGCGCCGAGTGCAGCCAGTTCGAGAACCACCTGCGCGCCGTGGCCGGCCTGCCGCTGGGCCCGACGGCCAAGGTCGGCGAGAGCGCCATGCTCAACTTCATCGGCCAGGTGCCGGCCGTGGACAAGGTGCTGGCCATCGACGATTGCCACCTGCACCACTACGGCAAGGCCTTCAAGATCGGGCGCAAGGTTGGCCACGCCACCCTGCGTAGCAAGGACATGGCCACCCTGCAGCGCAAGATCGCCGAAGTCGAAGCGCTGATCGCCGGCTGATTGAACCTCTGCGCCCGGCAGGCCCTCTGAAATGGCAACAAGCCAAAGCGCTGTCTAGGCTATGGCTTGTTCCATTTCACTGCAGAGGGATTGCCATGGGTATCATTGGAACCATCTTCATCGGCCTCATCGTCGGCCTGCTGGCCCGGTTCATCAAGCCGGGGGACGACAGCATGGGCTGGATCATGACCATCCTCCTCGGCATCGCCGGCTCCCTGGTCGCCACCTATGGCGGACAAGCCCTGGGTATCTACCAGGCGGGGCAGGCTGCGGGTTTCTTCGGTGCCTTGGTCGGCGCCGTCGTCCTGCTGGTGATCTACGGATTCATCAAGAAGCGCTGATTAACGGCTAGAATGCCCGGCAATTCCATCCGAGTTGCCGAGCATTTCCATGCGTGCGTTTTTCCTCATTCCCTTGTTGCTGGTCAGTGCCCTGGCCCATGCCGAGCTGCCCGAGACCGATTGGCTGGAGCTGATGCCCAAGTCGGACCAAAAGGCGCTGGAGCAGATGCCCGAGATCGACCACGACTCCCCGGAGGCCATGGGTACCTTCACCCAGAAGGGTGGCCTCAAGCAGGGCAAGGGCCTGCCGGCGGTGATGTACTCGACCAAGACCGTGGCGGCCATGAACGGCAGGCAGATCCGCCTGGGCGGGTATCCGGTGCCGCTGGAAAGCGATGCCAAGGGCAACAGCACATTGTTCTTCCTGGTGCCGTATCCTGGCGCCTGCATCCACGTGCCGCCACCACCGCCTAACCAACTGGTGCTGGTGCGCTATCCCAAGGGGCTGAAGATCGATGATATCTACACGCCGCTGTGGGTCAGCGGCACCTTGAAGGTCGAGACGGTCAGCAATGACCTGGCGGATGCAGCCTATGCCCTGGATGCGGGGATGGTGAGGGTCGTGGAGGATGCCGATCTCTGAGGCCGTCAGTTGAGGCACGAAGCGGCCCTGAACGGGCCGCTTCAAAAGGGGTTTGCGCAGTTGCCTAGAGCGCTTCGCTGGCGAAGGTGACGCTCAACGCATGGCTCGCCCCTGGTGCCAGCGTCACCACGTCATCCCACACGTTCGCCGTCTCGATGCACAGCATCCGCTGCCAGCCGTCGTCAGCCATGTCCGCCAGCTCGTGGGCGCGGTCGGTCCAGGGGTTCCAGATCACTGCCGAGCGCGACCCACTGCTGTCGAGCGTGATACGCCGGTTCCAGTGAGGGTCGACGATCGCCAGCCGCTGCGGTGTGCCCAGGTAGATGCGATCGGTCTCGCCAGTAAAGCCCAGTGCCCCCTGCTGCCGGCGCTGTTCCCAGTCGGCCAGGGTCTCGATGTAGTCCAGCCCCGCGACGCCCTCGACCTGCACCTGGTGCACATCGCTCACCGCGAAGTAACTGTGCAGGGCCTGGCTGAGGGTCACGTCATCGTTGCCCAGGTTGTAGCTGGTCAGCGTCAGCTTCAGTTGCCCGCCCAATTCGACCAGCAGCTTGAGTTCGACTTCGTGCGGCCAGCCGGGCAGGTCACCCTGGGCCTCGGGCAGGCCGAACTCGATGCGCAGGTCGCTGCCCGCGTCCTCGATGCCCAGCAACTGCCAGTCGCGCGTACGGGCCAGGCCGTGGGCCGGGGCCTGCTCGCCGTGGTACATGGCCTGGACGGCCTGGGGATTGCGCTGCAGGTTGCCGAACCATGGCCAGCACACCGGCGCGCCGGCGCGTACCGACTTGCCCCGGCGGAAGATGGCCTGGTCGCTCAGCCACAGCAGGGGCGGTTCGCCCAGCCGCTGGTAGCTCAGGACCTGGGCGCCCTGCTGGGCGATCAGCAGTTCGGCGTGGTCACTGGTGATCCGCCAGCAATTGAGTTCGCCGTGTTGTTCCGTTTCGACCTGGAAGGTAGCCATGCGCTTGTCTCGTCGTGATGCACGTAAGCCCCTTGGACCTTGTGCCCTGCACCGAGTTTACCGCGCTCCCGGCTCAGCGACGAGGGACGGAACGGGTACGGCCGCTGCCGTCGATGGCAACGAACACGAACACCGCCTCGGTGACCTTGCGCCATTCGCTGGACAGCGGATCGTCGCTCCACACTTCGACCATCATCTGGATCGAGCTGCGGCCGATCTCCAGGGTCTGGGTATAGAAGGAAAGCTGCGCGCCCACGGCCACCGGGACCAGGAAGGCCATGCGGTCGATCGCCACCGTGGCGACGCGGCCGCCGGCGACGCGGCTGGCCATGGCGGTGCCGGCCAGGTCCATCTGGGCGACCAGCCAGCCGCCGAAGATGTCACCGAAACCGTTGGTTTCACGGGGCAAAGCAGTGATCTGGAGGGCCAGGTCGCCCTGCGGGATAGGATCTTCTTGTTCGAGCTCAATCATGCGGTGGGGGCCTCTGACCCGTGACGCTTCGTTGGTTGGCGCAATGACGGACGCCGGGAAAACGATTCAGCTGGAAATATCCTACGCTGATTTCGTTTCACTGGGCGGCCAAGGGAGACTCTGCGAAACCGCCTGAGCATACCGACCGGCGTTTTCGCACAACATCCCATACGGGGCGCAACCTTTTCCTACGAGAGGCCAGTATATAGACCTGAACAGCCAGCGACGACTGCACATTGATGAATATCTGTATGGATTTTGTACCGCTATGAGCCTGGCCCGGCAATTTGTTATCTTCGCTGGCCACCCTACTCAGAAGCCGCGAGCCAAGCGGCCTGCACGACCTACAAGAGAAAACCCATGACCTCCGTGCCGAGCAGTATCGATCAGCCTACCCGGCCACTGACCCGCAGTGACTACAAGACCCTCTCGCTGTCCGCCCTCGGCGGGGCTCTGGAGTTCTACGATTTCATCATCTTCGTGTTCTTCGCCACGGTGGTGGGCAAGTTGTTCTTCCCGGCCGAGATGCCCGAATGGCTGCGCCTGATGCAGACCTTCGGTATCTTCGCCGCGGGCTACCTGGCGCGGCCGCTGGGCGGGATCATCATGGCCCACTTCGGCGACCTGCTCGGGCGCAAGAAGATGTTCACCCTGAGCATCTTCATGATGGCCGTGCCGACCCTGGTCATGGGCCTGCTGCCGACCTATGCGCAAATCGGCCTGTGGGCGCCGATCCTGCTGCTGATGATGCGCGTCGTCCAGGGTGCGGCCATCGGTGGCGAGGTGCCGGGGGCCTGGGTGTTCGTCTCCGAACACGTGCCTGCGCGTAACACCGGTTACGCCTGCGGTACCCTCACCGCCGGCCTGACCGCGGGCATCCTGCTCGGCTCGCTGGTGGCGACCCTGATCAACACCGTCTACACCCCTGAGGAAGTCGCGGACTACGCCTGGCGCATCCCCTTCCTGCTCGGTGGCGTGTTCGGCCTGTTCGCGGTGTACCTGCGCCGCTGGCTGCACGAGACCCCGGTGTTCGCCGAGATGCAGCAGCGCAAGGCCCTGGCCGAGGAGCTGCCGCTGCGTGCGGTGCTGCGCGACCACCGCGGGGCGATCATCCTGTCGATGCTGCTGACCTGGCTGCTGTCGGCCGGCATCGTGGTGGTGATCCTGATGACCCCGGCGCTGCTGCAGAGCCTCTACCACGTCAGCCCCACCGATTCGCTCAAGGCCAACAGCCTGGCCATCGTCCTGCTCAGCCTCGGTTGCATCGGCGCTGGCAGCCTGGCCGACCGCTTTGGCGCCGGGCGCGTCTTCGTGGTGGGCAGCCTGCTGCTGCTGGCCTCGTCCTGGGCCTTCTACCACAGCCTGCCGAGCCGCCCGGACCTGCTGTTCCCCCTGTATGCCGTGACCGGCCTGTGCGTCGGCATCGTCGGCGCCGTGCCCTACGTGATGGTCAAGGCGTTTCCGGCGGTGGTGCGCTTCAGTGGCCTGTCGTTCTCCTACAACCTGGCCTACGCCATCTTCGGCGGCCTGACGCCCATGGTGGTCACCGCGCTGCTCAAGCTCAGCCCCATGGCACCGGCCTACTATGTGGCCGGGCTGTGCGCTGTCGGTCTGTTGGTGGGGCTGTACCTGCTGGCCAAGAAGCGCTGACTGCCGCTCTATCTCCGCCCTTGCAACATCCTGTAAAGGCCATCCTGCGTGAGCAGTGATGGCCTTTCATCCAATTGTCATATTCGAGTCATAGAGTGTTCATGCGGCCTGCAGATACTTGGGCCCGATCCATCTCACACCCCAAATATTCCTGCTAGGAGCAAGGCATGAAACTGAAGCGTTTGATGGCGGCCCTGACATTCGCCGCCGCTGGCGTAGCCACCGCCAATGCGGTTGCCGCTGTCGACCCTGCAATCCCGACCTACACCAAGACCACGGGTGTATCGGGCAACCTCTCCAGCGTCGGTTCCGATACCCTGGCGAACCTGATGACCCTGTGGGCCGAGGCCTACAAGAAGGAATATCCGAACGTAAACATCCAGATCCAGGCCGCCGGCTCCTCCACTGCGCCGCCCGCCCTGACCGAAGGTACCGCCAACCTCGGCCCGATGAGCCGCAAGATGAAGGACGTCGAGCTGCAGGCCTTCGAGCAGAAGTACGGCTACAAGCCGACCGCCATCCCGGTCGCCGTGGATGCCCTGGCTGTGTTCGTGCACAAGGACAACCCGATCAAGGGCCTGACCATGGCCCAGGTCGATGCGATCTTCTCCACGACCCGCCTGTGCGGCGGCAAGAGCGACGTCAAGACCTGGGGCGACCTGGGCGTGACCGGCGACCTGGCCAACAAGCCGGTCCAGCTGTTCGGCCGTAACTCGGTTTCCGGCACCTATGGCTACTTCAAGGAAGAAGCCCTGTGCAAAGGTGACTTCAAGCCCAACGTCAACGAACAACCTGGCTCGGCTTCGGTCGTGCAGTCGATCAGCAGCTCGTTGAACGGCATCGGCTACTCGGGCATCGGCTACAAGACCGCCAGCGTCAAGACCGTGCCCCTGGCCAAGAAGGAAGGTGGCGCGTTCATCGAGGACAACGAAGCCAACGCCCTGAACGGTACCTACCCGCTGTCGCGTTTCCTGTACGTCTACGTCAACAAGGCCCCGAACAAGCCTCTGGCCCCGCTGGAAGCCGAATTCGTCAAGTTGGTCCTGTCCCAGGCTGGCCAACAGGTGGTGGTGAAGGATGGCTACATCCCGCTGCCGGCCAAGGTGGTCGACAAGACCCTGGCTGACCTGGGCCTGTCGCACAACGCCAACGTCGCGGCCAAGCAGTAAGCGGTGAAGCGGAAGGAGTGGGTGCTTTGCGCCGGCTCCTTCCACGATTTCTCGGTCCGCAGCCAGGGCTCCTGAGCGGCGGGCTTTTTTGCGTCACTGCATTGTCATGTTTTTGTCATACGGGACCGCTAGGGTGTGCGCATGAATGATCTGGCCAACTCCACAATGACCCAAAATTCTCCCCCCGTGCGGATTGACTTCAATACGCCCGAGTTGCAACGCAAGCGCCGCCTGCGTGCGCTGAAAGACCGCCTGACCCGCTGGTACGTACTGGTGGGCGGGCTTGCCGTATTGGCAGCCATCACCCTGATCTTCTTCTACCTGGCCTACGTGGTGCTGCCGCTGTTCCAGGGCGCCGAGCTTTCCAGCAAGAAGGCCCTGGAGCCGACCTGGCTGCAGCAGGATGCCGGCAAGCCGCTGATGATCGCGCTCGAGGAGCAGAACCTCGTGGGCATGCGTGTTTCCGACAAGGGCCAGGCGTTGTTCTTCGACACCAAGACCGGTGCCGAGGTCAAGCGCGTCGACCTGGCGCTGCCGGCCGGCGCCGAGGTCTCCTCGATCAGCACCGACCAGCCGGGCAGCCCGCTGGTGGTGCTGGGCCTGTCCAACGGCCAGGCGCTGGTGTTCAGCCACAGCTACAAGATCACCTACCCGGACAACAAGAAGACCATCGAGGCAGCCATCGACTACCCCTACGGCCAGGAGCCGTATGTCCTGGATGACCAGGGCCGCGCGCTGGAGCACGTGAGCGTCAACGTCAATGGCGACACCCTGCTGCTGGCCGGCTCCACCGGCTCGCACCTGCAGGTGGTCGAGCTGACCCGCGAAGAGAACATGATGACCGGCGAGGTCACCAGCGAGCAGAACCGCATCGCGCTGCCGCAGATGTCCGAGCCGGTCAAGGCGATCTTCATCGACCCGCGCCAGCAGTGGCTGTACGTGGTCAATGGCCGCGCCCAGGCCGATGTCTTCAGCCTGCGTGAAAAGACCCTCAATGGCCGCTACAAGCTGCTCGAGGACGGCAAGGCGGAAATCACCGCCAGCACCCAGCTGGTCGGCGGCATCTCGCTGATCTTCGGCGACTCCAAGGGCGGCCTGAGCCAGTGGTTCATGGCCCGTGACCCGGATGGCGAGTCGCGCTTCAAGCTGATCCGCAGCTTCCAGATGGGCAAGGCGCCGATCGCCCAGATCGATGCCGAGGAACGCCGCAAGGGCTTCATCGCCCTGGATACCGACGGCAAGCTCGGCGTGTTCCACAGCACCGCGCACCGTACCCTGCTGGTCGAGCCAGCCGCCGAAGGCGCCGGTGTGATGGCCCTGTCGCCACGGGCCAACCGCATTTTCATCGAGCAAGGCGGCAAGTTGCTGCCCCTGAACCTGGACAACCCGCACCCGGAAGTTTCCTTCAGCGCACTGTGGGGCAAGGTCTGGTACGAGAACTATGACGAGCCGAAGTACGTCTGGCAGTCCACGGCCTCCAACACCGACTTCGAGCCCAAGCTGAGCCTGTCGCCGCTGACCTTCGGTACCCTCAAGGCGGCGTTCTACGCGATGATCCTCGCCGCGCCCCTGGCCATCGCCGCTGCCATCTACACCGCCTACTTCATGGCCCCGGGCATGCGTCGCAAGGTCAAGCCGGTGATCGAGCTGATGGAAGCGATGCCGACGGTGATCCTCGGCTTCTTCGCCGGCCTGTTCCTGGCGCCCTACCTGGAAGGCCACCTGCCAGGCGTGTTCAGCCTGCTGCTGATCATGCCGGTGGGCATCCTGGTGGCGGGCTTCGCCTGGAGCCGCCTGCCCGAGTCGATCCGCCTGCGTATCCCGGACGGCTGGGAAGCGGCGATCCTGATTCCGGTGATCCTGGTGATCGGCTGGTTCGCCCTGTTCATGAGCCCATTCCTCGAGACGTGGTTCTTCGGCGGCGACATGCGCCTGTGGATCACCCACGACCTGGGCATCACCTACGACCAGCGCAACGCCCTGGTGGTCGGTATCGCCATGGGCTTCGCGGTCATCCCGAACATCTACTCGATCGCCGAGGATGCCGTGTTCAGCGTGCCGCGCAGCTTGACCCTGGGCTCCCTGGCCCTGGGCGCGACGCCGTGGCAGACCCTGACCCGCGTGGTCATCCTCACCGCCAGCCCGGGCATCTTCTCGGCGCTGATGATCGGCATGGGCCGTGCGGTGGGCGAGACCATGATCGTGCTCATGGCCACCGGCAACACCCCGGTCATGGAGCTGAACCTGTTCGAAGGCATGCGTACCCTGGCCGCCAACGTGGCGGTGGAAATGCCCGAATCGGAAGTCGGCGGCAGCCACTATCGTGTGCTGTTCCTCGCCGCCCTCGTGCTGCTGCTGTTCACGTTCATCATGAACACCTTGGCCGAGCTGATTCGCCAGCGCCTGCGCAAGAAATACTCGTCGCTTTGATAGAAAGGTAGAGATCCGTGAAAAAGGATTCCCTCAAGGGCTGGTTCAAGAGCGGCGCCCCCGGCGTCTGGATCAGCGGTGGCGCGGTCGCCATCGCGGTGATCATGACCGTGGGTCTGCTGGCAGTGATCGCCGTGCGCGGCCTGGGCCACTTCTGGCCGGCTGACCTGATCCAGGCCACCTACAAGGTGCCGGGGCAGGCCGACCATGTGATCATCGGTGAGGTCGTGCAGAAGGAAGAGGTGCCGCGTGCCCGCCTCAAGGGCGCCGGCCTGCCGGTGCCGGACGAAGGCCCGGAGTTCATGACCCGCGAACTGGTCAAGGTGGGCAACCGCGACCTCAACGGCAGCGACTTCACCTGGCTGGTCGGCGAGTGGCTGGTCGACCAGCAGAAGCCGGCCGAGCTGATCGCCCTGGAGCGCCGCGAATGGGGCAACTTCTATGGCTACCTGGTCAGCGTCAAGGAAGAAGGCCGTGTGGTCGCCGAAGGCCCGGCCGCCTGGCCCGAACTGCAGGCTCGCCTCAAGCGCGCCAACCAGTTGGCCGGTGAGCTGCAGACCCTCGAGAAGAAGGACATCGGTGCCATCAACCATGGCCTGGAGCGCCTGCGCCTGAAGACCCGCCAGCTGGAGCTGCAGGGCAAGCTGGACGCCGCTGCCCAGGCTGATATCGAGGCCGATCGCGCCGAGCTGAACAACCGCTACAAGGCCATCGAGGAGCGCCTGGGTGGCCTGCACCAGGCCTTCGCCCGCGACAGCCTGGTGGCCCGCGATGGCAATGGCCGTGAGGTGGAGATCAACCTGAGCAAGGTGGTCCACGCCTACCAGCCGAACGCCATGTCCGGCCTGACCAAGATGGGCACCTACTTCGCCAAGGTCTGGGAGTTCCTCAGCGACGACCCGCGTGAGGCCAACACCGAGGGCGGTATCTTCCCGGCCATCTTCGGTACCGTGATGATGACCCTGATCATGGCCGTGATCGTCACCCCGTTCGGTGTGCTGGCCGCGGTCTACCTGCGTGAGTATGCCAAGCAGGGGCCGGTCACCCGCCTGATCCGCATCGCGGTGAACAACCTCGCGGGCGTTCCGGCGATCGTCTACGGCGTGTTCGGCCTGGGCTTCTTCGTCTATGTGCTGGGCGGCTCGATCGACCGCCTGTTCTTCCCCGAGGCGCTGCCGGCGCCGACCCTGGGTACCCCAGGCCTGCTCTGGGCCTCGCTGACCCTGGCGCTGCTGGCCGTACCGGTGGTGATCGTGGCGACCGAAGAAGGCCTGGCGCGTATCCCGCGTACCGTGCGCGAAGGTTCCTTGGCCCTCGGCGCGACCAAGGCCGAGACCCTGTGGAAGATCGTCCTGCCCATGGCAAGCCCGGCCATGATGACCGGCATGATCCTCGCCGTGGCCCGTGCCGCGGGCGAAGTGGCGCCGTTGATGCTGGTGGGCGTGGTGAAGCTGGCGCCGTCGTTGCCGCTGGATGGCAACTACCCCTACCTGCACCTGGACCAGAAGATCATGCACCTGGGCTTCCACATCTACGACGTCGGCTTCCAGAGCCCCAACGTCGAGGCCGCGCGACCGCTGGTGTACGCCACCGCGCTGTTGCTGGTGCTGGTGATCGCCACCCTCAACCTCTCCGCCGTGTGGATCCGTAACCACCTGCGCGAGAAGTACAAGGCCCTCGACAGCTGACTTCAGCTTTAAGCCACAGCGGCAAGCCCCTAGCAGATTGCCGCTTTGCCCTAACTTGCAGCTTGCAGCTCGAAGCTGGCAGCTACGAACGGAGTGAGAACATGCAGCAAGAATCCCACGCCCACGGCATCGATATGTCGGCCTTGGGCCGCGACAAGCAGAGCCTGCGCCTGGCCGAGGAAACCGTGGCCATCGAGGTGCCTGGCCTGTCCCTGTTCTATGGCGACAAGCAGGCGCTGTTCGACGTGCAGATGAACATCCCCAAGCAGCGCGTGACTGCCTTCATCGGCCCGTCCGGCTGCGGCAAGTCGACCCTGCTGCGGACCTTCAACCGCATGAACGACCTGGTCGATGGCTGCCGCGTGGAAGGCGCGATCAACCTGTACGGCAACAACATCTACCGCAAGGGCGAGGACGTGGCCGAGCTGCGCCGCCGGGTCGGCATGGTGTTCCAGAAGCCCAACCCGTTCCCCAAGACCATCTATGAAAACGTGGTCTACGGCCTGCGCATCCAGGGCATCAACAAAAAGCGCACCCTCGACGAAGCCGTCGAGTGGGCCCTGAAGGGCGCGGCCCTGTGGGACGAGGTCAAGGACCGCCTGCACGACTCGGCCCTGGGCCTGTCCGGTGGTCAGCAGCAGCGTCTGGTGATCGCCCGCACCATCGCCGTGGAGCCGGAAGTCCTGCTGCTCGACGAGCCCTGCTCGGCCCTGGACCCGATCTCGACCCTGAAGGTCGAAGAGCTGATCTACGAACTGAAATCCAAGTACACCATCGTCATCGTGACCCACAACATGCAGCAGGCGGCGCGTGTCTCGGACTACACCGCGTTCATGTACATGGGCAAACTGGTCGAATTCGGCGATACCGACACCCTGTTCACCAACCCGGCGAAGAAGCAGACCGAAGACTACATCACCGGCCGCTACGGTTAACGGCGCCTGCGGCGCAGCTGCAAGAAAAAGCGGTTGGCACAGGGCCAGGGAACGACACGAACCACTTGAAGCTTGCAGCTTGAGGCTTGCAGCTTAC
This sequence comes from Pseudomonas sp. HLMP, assembly GCF_046365545.1. NCBI lineage: Bacteria > Pseudomonadati > Pseudomonadota > Gammaproteobacteria > Pseudomonadales > Pseudomonadaceae > Pseudomonas > Pseudomonas sp. HLMP. The sequence continues at coordinate 1,007,144 of NZ_JBDLLR010000001.1, forward strand.
GTGCGGAGCGAAAGCATGATTAACAAAGAAAGTCTGACGCATCACATCTCCCAGCAGTTCAACGCCGAGCTCGAGGAGGTTCGCAGCCACCTCCTGGCGATGGGCGGCCTGGTCGAGAAACAGGTCAACGACGCGGTCACCGCGCTGATCGAGGCCGACTCGGGCCTGGCCCAGCAGGTGCGAGAGGTCGACGAGCAGATCAACCAGATGGAGCGCAACATCGATGAGGAGTGCGTACGCATCCTCGCCCGCCGCCAGCCGGCGGCCTCCGACCTGCGCCTGATCATCAGCATTTCCAAATCGGTGATCGACCTGGAGCGCATCGGCGACGAGTCGACCAAGATCGCCCGCCGTGCCATCCAGCTGTGCGAGGAAGGTGAGTCGCCACGGGGCTACGTCGAGGTGCGCCACATCGGCGATCAGGTGCGCAACATGGTACGTGACGCACTGGACGCCTTCGCCCGCTTCGATGCCGACCTGGCCCTGTCGGTGGCCCAGTACGACAAGAACATCGACCGCGAGTACAAGACCGCCCTGCGTGAACTGGTCACCTACATGATGGAAGACCCCCGCTCGATCTCGCGGGTCCTCAGCGTCATCTGGGCGCTGCGTTCGCTGGAGCGCATCGGCGACCATGCGCGCAACATCTCGGAGCTGGTGATCTACCTCGTGCGGGGTACCGACGTGCGTCACCTGGGCCTCAAGCGTATGAAGGCGGAAGTCGAGGGCGCGGTCGAAAACGCTAATGTTCCGGCCGAGCCTGACGATAAGTAGTAGTGCTCCTGAGTATCGACGCCCGGCTCTGGCCGGGCGTTTTCGTTTGTGCTCGAGCATCCAGCAGGCACCCGCGAGCGATGTGCGCAGTCCCGGCGTGACTCAGGTTTTGGCAAATGGCCATCAGTCGGCGGTATGCTAGTCGGGACTCAAGAGGAGTAGGGATGAGTAAAGTCAATGTGCTGGTCGTGGACGATGCGCCGTTCATTCGCGACCTGGTAAGGAAGTGCCTGCGCAATGCCTTCCCCGGCATAGTCGTCGAGGATGCGGTCAACGGCCGCAAGGCCATGGCCCTGCTGGGCAAGGAGCGTTTCGACCTGGTCCTGTGCGACTGGGAGATGCCGGAGATGTCCGGCATCGAACTGCTGACCTGGTGCCGTCAGCAACCAGAGTTGAAAGCCCTGCCGTTCATCATGGTGACCAGCCGTGGCGACAAGGAAAACGTGATTCAGGCCATCCAGGCCGGTGTTTCCGATTTCGTCGGCAAGCCATTCACCAACGAGCAGCTGCTGACCAAAGTGAAGAAGGCCCTGAGCAAGATCGGCAAGCTCGAAGGCTTGGTGGCCAGCGCGCCTGCACGGGCCAATGCGGCATTCGCCAACGACTCGCTCAATGCCTTGACCAGCGGCCGTCCGGAAACGGTCAAGGCGGCCCCGGCCAAGCCCTTGATCAGTGCGCCGGCGCCCAAGAGTGCGGCGGCGGCGGCCCAGGCCGGCCGTGGGCAGGGCCAGCTGCGCCTGTCCAGTGGCATCCAGCCTTGCGTGATCAAGGCCCTGAGCCTCAAGGAGGCACTGCTGGTGGTGCGCCGCAGTGCAGCCCTGCCACAAGTGCTCGAAGGTGCGGTGCTGGACCTGGAGCAGGGCGAGAATGCCGAAGTCGCTCGCCTCAATGGCTACCTGCATGCCATTGCCGCCCTGGAGCCGAAGCCTGAGAGCGACTGGCTGCAACTGACGTTCAAGTTCGTCGACCAGGATGCGCAGAAGCTCGACTACCTGTCGCGCCTGATCGCCCGTGGGACTGCACAGAAGCATTTCACCCCAGGGGCGTGATTGAAACAGTCACGACTTTCCGCTGCCATTTTGGGGCTGCTTCGCGCCCCATCGCTGGCAAGCCAGCTCCCACAGGTACCCCGTCGGGCTTGAGGGCAGCGGTGAACCTTGTGGGGCTGCTTGATCGACTGGCACCTTCTCCGACCAACTGCCATACCTCCCTGCAAACCGGCTGCTAGGCTTCGACACAACAATAAATGTCAAAAAGCCACCATCATGCCCATTCGCCCGCTGCTGTTCTGTGCCTTGCTCACGGCCTCGGCGCCGAGCCTGGGCATGACCCTCTACACGACCACCGACACCTTCGGCGTGGTGTCCTATTCCTACCAGCCCAGCCCTGGCGCCAGGGCCTTCGTGTTCCGTGAGCCGATGGCCGAGCGCCTCGACAGCCAGGTGCGCTTGCGCGCCGAGCCATTCGCCGCAGGCGTGCGCTTCGTTGCGCACAATGCCTTGTTCGCCCCGGTGGAGGTCGAGCTGCGCCTGGAGCGCCTGGCCAATGCCCAGGGCGGCAATGCACCGAGAATCGTGCGGCGGGTGCTGCAGGCGCGTTCGACCCAGGTGCTCAGCGTGCTGATGGCGAGGCAGGGGGCGCGCCTGAAGTATGCGTCGAAGTTTCGTCATGCCCTGGGCGACCCGGCCCAGCGGCCCCAGGCCTATCGTTATCCCTTTCCCTGGCGCGGCGGCCCGTTCCGTCTGACCCAGGGGCCCAATGGCCGCTTCAGCCACTTCGGCCCCAAGGGCCGCCATGCCATGGATATCGCCATGCCCGAAGGCACGCCCATCGTCGCCGCGCGGGGCGGGGTGGTGGTGAAGGTCGAGAACGACCAGAGCGGGCGCGGCAGCCATCCCTCCGGCAACTTCGTCAGGATCCTCCACCCCGACGGCACCATGGGCGTCTACCTACACCTGATGCGCGGTTCGGTGGTGGTGGGCGAGGGGCAGCGGGTGGCCGTGGGCGAGCTGCTGGCCAAGTCGGGCAACACCGGCAACAGCACCGGGCCGCACCTGCATTTCGTGGTGCAACGCAATGTGGGGCTGGCGCTGGAGTCGATTCCCTACCAGTTCGACCGGCCGATCGGCGGATTGCCGGACTTCACGGCCGGCAATCCTTGAGCGGGCTGGGCTGCCGTGCGGTCAATCGAGCTTGAGCACCTTGGCCAGCACGATCTTCGGCCCTTTCATCTTCTTGATGATGATGCGCAGGCCCTCGACCTCCAGCACTTCCTCTTCCTCGGGCACGCGCTTGAGGGTCTCGTAGACCAGCCCGGCGAGGGTTTCCGCCTCGATGTGGTCAAGGTCCACGCCCAGCAGGCGCTCGACCTTGAACAGCGGCGTATCGCCTCGTACCAGCAGCTTGCCGGGCTGGTAGGCGAGGATGCCGCGTTCGGTCTTGCGGTGTTCGTCCTGGATGTCGCCGACCAGCACCTCCAGCACGTCTTCCATGGTCAGGTAGCCGATCACCTTGCCGTCGGCTTCCTCGACCAGCACGAAGTGCGCACCGCCCTTGCGGAACTGCTCCAGCAACTGGGCCAGCGGCATGTGGCGGGACACGCGCTCCAGCGGGCGGCACAGGTCATCCAGGTCGAGGGTCTCGGGAATGTGGTCCAGGTCGGCCAGCTCCAGCAGCAGGTCCTTGATGTGCAGCAGGCCGATGAACTCCTCGCGCTCGGCATCGTAGACCGGGTAGCGGCTGAACTTGTGGCGCCGGAACATCGCCAGGATTTCCTTGAGCGGCGCACGGGCGTCGAGGCTGATCATGTCCTCGCGGGAGTTGGCCCAGTCGACCACTTCCAGCTCGCCCATCTCCACGGCCGAGGCCAGCACGCGCATGCCCTGGTCGCTCGGGTCGTGCCCGCGGCTGGAGTGCAGGATCAGCTTGAGCTCCTCGCGGCTGTAGTGATGCTCATGGTGGGGCCCTGGCTCGCCTTGCCCGGCGATGCGCAGGATGGTGTTGGCGCTGGCGTTGAGCAGGTAGATGGCCGGGTACATCAGCCAGTAGAACAGGTACAGCGGCACGGCGGTCCACAGCGACAGCAGCTCGGGCTTGCGGATCGCCCAGGACTTGGGCGCCAGCTCGCCGACCACGATGTGCAGGTAAGAGATCACGAAGAAGGCGATGAAGAACGAGATCGCCTTGACCAGCTCCGGCGTGTCGACGCCCACGGCGGCCAGCACCGGCTCGAGCAGGTGGGCGAAGGCCGGTTCGCCGACCCAGCCCAGGCCCAGGGAGGCCAGGGTGATGCCCAGCTGGCAGGCCGACAGGTAGGCATCCAGTTGGTTGTGGACCTTGCGCAGGATGCTGCCGCGCCAGCCGTGCAGGTCGGCGATGGATTCGACGCGGGTGGAGCGCAGCTTGACCATGGAGAACTCGGCGGCAACGAAGAAGCCGTTGAGCAGCACCAGGAACAAGGCAAAGATGATCATGCCGAAGTCGGCGAACAGGGTGGTGAGGCTGATACCAGGGGAAGGGTCCATGATGGAGTTTTTACGGGGTCCGTCTTCAGGAAAGGGAGAAAAAAAGTGCCAGCTCCGGCTGGCACAGGGGGTTCAATGTAGCGGCTGGGGCTGCAAAAGCAAAGGGGACAGGCTTTGGGAGAGGCTGCGCAGCCCCGGCTCAGCCCCTGGCGTTGGCCAATTGTGCAGGCGCGAAGTGACAGGTGAAGGTACTGCCATGACCCGGTACGCTGCTGATCTCCAGGCGGCCACGATGGCGCAGCAGCACGTGCTTGACGATGGCCAGGCCCAGCCCCGTGCCGCCGGTGTTGGAGGCGCGGCTGGAGTCGACCCGGTAGAAGCGCTCGGTCAGGCGTGGCAGGTGCTTGGCATCGATGCCGATCCCCGAGTCCTGCACGGACAGGTGCGCGCCCTGGTCATCGGCCCACCAGCGGATGCGGATGTTGCCTTCGTCGGGGGTGTACTTGACCGCGTTGAACACCAGGTTGGAAAAGGCGCTGCGCAGTTCCGACTCGCTGCCCTTGAGGCGCACGCCGGGCGTGGCATCCAGGCTGATGCGTTGGTTGCGCGGGCCGGACAGGGCCTGGGCGTCGGCCTTGATCGACTGCAGCAGGGCGTCGACCGCCACCGGCTGGTTGTCCGACGGGTAGTCGGTGGCCTCCAGCTTGGCCAGTAGCAGCAGGTCGTTGAGCAGGGTCTGCATGCGCGAGCCTTGCTGGCTCATCTGCTGCAACGCACGGTTCCAGCGCGGGTTGACCTCCTCGACGTTGTCCAGCAGGGTCTCCAGGTAGCCGGTGATCACCGTCAGCGGGGTGCGCAGCTCGTGGGAGACGTTGGCGACGAAGTCCTTGCGCATCTGCTCGAGCTGGTGGATGCGGGTGACGTCGCGCACCAGCATCAGGTGCTCGTTGTTGCCATAGCGGGTGATGTGCAACTGGACGCGCAGGCGATCGTTGATCGGCGAGGGGATCTCCAGCGGTTCGACGTAGTTCTGCGACTCGAAGTATTCCTTGAAGCGCGGGTGGCGGACCAGGTTGGTCACCGGCTGGCCACCGTCCTGTGGGGTCTTGAAGCCCAGCAGGGTTTCGGCGGCGCGGTTCCACCACTCCAGGTTGCCTTCGCTGTCGAGCATGATCACCGCGTCGCGCAGGGCGGCGGTGGACTCCTGTACCCGGTCGATCACCGCCTGCAGGCGGCCGCGTACGCGCTGGTCGCGCCGTTGCAGGTGGTAGATGCTGTCGAACACCTCGCCCCACAGACCGTAGCCGTCGGGCGGTGCTTCGTCGGGCTGGTGGTTGCGCAGCCAGTCATGCAGGCGCAGCAGCTGCTTGAGGGTCCAGCCCAGGTAGAGGGCAAGGCCGATGGCCAGGCTCCAGCCGTAGTAGCCACTGACCAGCCCGCCAACCAGGCAGACGGTGATCAACAGCAGCATGTGGCGAATCAGGGTCGCGTGCCAGTTCTGGTTCAATTGACGAATCCTTCGGATCCAGCTTTGAGCTTCAAGCTGCAAGAAGAAGCGGATCGGTGGTGCTGTTCAGTCCTTTATTTCAAGCCTGAAGCGGCGAGCAGGCTTGACGCTGGCTGCTCTTTCTTGCCGCTTGAGGCTTGGAGCTTGCGGCTAGCTCTTGGTGGAAAAGCGATAGCCGGTGCCCCGGACGGTTTGTACCAGATTCTCGTAGGCTTCACCCAACGCCTTGCGCAGGCGGCGGATGTGTACGTCGACGGTGCGCTCCTCGACGTAGACGTTGCCGCCCCAGACCTGGTCGAGCAACTGGCCACGGGTGTAGGCGCGTTCCTGGTGGGTCATGAAGAACTGCAGCAGGCGGTATTCGGTCGGGCCCATCTCGGCCGGCTTGCCATCGATGGTCACGCGGTGGCTGATCGGGTCGAGCAGCAGACCACCGACCTCGATCGGCGCCTCGCTGTCGCTCGGGCCGGTGCGGCGCAGTACGGCCTTCAGGCGCGCCACCAGTTCGCGGGGCGAGAACGGCTTGGTGATGTAGTCATCGGCGCCGACTTCCAGGCCCTGGATCTTGTTGTCCTCTTCGCCCTTGGCGGTGAGCATGATGATCGGGATGTCGCCGGTCAATTCGTCGCGCTTGAGGCGGCGCGCCAGCTCGATGCCCGAGGTGCCCGGCAGCATCCAGTCGAGCAGGATCAGATCCGGTTTGCGATCGACGATGATGGCATGGGCCTGCTGCGAGTTCTCCGCTTCCAGGCAGTCATAGCCGGCCATTTCCAATGCAACGGCGATCATCTCGCGAATGGGCGCCTCGTCGTCGACGATCAGAATGTTTCTGCCAACCATGCTCAATACCTCTCCCGGGAACGATGTCTTGGCCCGCATTAGATAACGGAATTATTGCAGCTGTGTGACAGGACATTGGCGGTTCTGGCGACATTCCGTGACTGGGCTAGGCTTCAAAGGGCCGTCGAAACGGCACTCGGACCTCCCTCCACCCCCGAAACAATGGTGATTCCAATGACACGACATACGCTGAGCTGGATGGCCCTTTTCGCTGCACTGGCGCTACCGGGGGTGGCGTCGGCGCACCATGCGATGGAAAAGGATGGCATGTGGGTCGACCACGCGGGCATGACGCTCTACACCTTCGACAAGGACGAAGGCGGCAAGTCGGCGTGCAACGGCGAATGCGCCAAGAACTGGCCGCCGCTGCTGGTCAAGGCGGATGATGAAGCGGCCACCGACAAGTGGACCCAGATCACCCGCGACGACGGGAGCAAGCAGTGGGCCTATGATGGCAAGCCGCTGTACACCTTCATCAAGGACAAGAAAGCCGGGGACAAGACCGGTGATGGCGTGAAGGACGTCTGGCATATCGCCAAGCCTTGAGGGCGAAGGGGCTGCAAGGCAGCCCCAGCCAACTCAGCGCAACGCGTAGTCCAGCACCACGCCAACGAAGACCAACAACCCCGCCCAATGGTTGTGCAGGAATGCCTTGAAGCACGATTCGCGATCCAGCCCGCGGGTCGACCAGAACTCCCAGGCAAAGCACAGCGCCGCGCCCAGCAGCCCCAGGTGGAACCAACCCCCCAGCTCGAAGCGGCTGCCAGCCAGCAGCAGGCAACCCAGCGACAGCATCTGCAAGGTCAGGATGATCACCCGGTCGGCTTCACCGAACAGGATGGCGGTGGATTTCACGCCGATCTTCAGGTCGTCGTCGCGGTCCACCATCGCGTAGTAGGTGTCATAGCCCACGGTCCACAGCAGGTTGGCGATGTACAGCAGCCAGGCGCTGGCCGGCAGGTCGCCGCCTGCCGCGGTGAAGGCCATGGGAATGCCCCAGGAGTAGGCGGCGCCCAGCACCACCTGGGGGTAGTAGGTGTAGCGCTTCATGAACGGGTAGCAGAACGCCAGGGCCACGGCGCCGAACGACAGCCACACCGTCCGGGCGTTGGTGCACAGCACCAGCAGGAAGCTCACCCCGACCAGCAGCGCGAACAGCATCACCGCCTCGCGCGGCTTGACCCGGCCGCTGGCCAGCGGCCGGTCGGCGGTGCGCTTGACGTGGCCGTCGACCTTGCGGTCGGCGAAGTCGTTGATGCAGCAACCCGCGGCACGCATCAGCACCACGCCCAGGCCGAAGATCAACACGTTGGCCAGGGTCGGCGAGCCTTGCCCGGCGATCCACACCGCCGACAGGGTCGGCCACAGCAGCAGGTAGATGCCGATGGGACGATCCATGCGGCTGAGCTGGACGAAGTCCCAGGCGCGCGGGTGCAGGCGGTTGAGCGACTTGAGCAGTTGCAGGTACATCAGCGGATCTCCTCCTTGGCCGCTTGCCACAGCGTGGGCAGGAACACCTCGGCCACCAGCAGGTCCAGGCCGCCGCGGGCGAAGCGCGAGCGCCGTGCCCACAGCTCGCCGTGGCGCACCTCGGGCGGCAACCAGGCCTGTGGATAACGGCACACCTCGATGGGATGGCGGACGAAGGCCTGGTCGCAGAACAGCAGTTCGCCCAGCGAGCGACTGCCCAGCGTCTCCAGGTCGAGGCCGCCACGCTCCAGGGCACTGCGCCCGGCCACGCTGCGGGCGAACACCCAGGGTTGGCCATGGCCACGCAGGTAGACCTCGCGCACCCAGCCTTCCTCGCCGGGCGCCAGGCCCAGGGCCTGGCACTCGTCGTCGCGCAGGGCCTGCCAGCCCTCGAACAACGGGGTGACCGAGAAATGATCGTTGGACAGGCGGGTCAGGCGGCGGGTCAGGGAGCCCTGGTCGAAGAGCCAGTCGAGGGTCGGCTGGGCGACGTCGGCCGCCAGCTGTGAAGACGGCAGCCACGCGACAGCGGCTGCTTGCGGGGTTTCGTACGGCACGTCGGTATGCTTGATACAGGCCAGAGAGGTGGCGAGCTTAGCATGTTTGCCCGGATTGCTTGCATACTGCTGGCAGGGCCAGTACAAAGCCCGAGGCTGAGGCCCCCTTCGAGGGCCGGGCGGTCGCGTCAAGCCTGAGTCAGTTCGAGGAAAACCGTGATGAAAAAATGGCAATGCATTGTCTGTGGCCTGATCTACGACGAAGCCGAGGGCTGGCCGGACGACGGCATCGCCCCGGGCACCCGCTGGGAAGACGTGCCGGAAGACTGGCTGTGCCCGGATTGTGGTGTCGGCAAGAGTGATTTCGAAATGATCGCCATCGGCTGATCGCAACCCCCTGTTCGAGAGAGGAAGCACGGCATGACGTCCCCTGTGGTAATCATCGGTACCGGCCTTGCGGGCTACAACCTGGCCCGTGAATTTCGCAAGCTTGATGGCGAAACGCCGCTGTTGTTGATCACCGCCGACGACGGCCGTTCCTACTCCAAGCCCATGCTCTCCACCGGCTTTGCCAAGCACAAGGACGCCGATGGCCTGTGCATGGCCGAACCCGGGACCATGGCCGAGCAACTCAAGGCCGAGATCCGCACCCATACCCGCATCAGTGGCATCGACCCGGGCCACAAACGCCTGTGGATTGGCGAGGAAGCGGTGCAGTACCGCGACCTCGTCCTTGCCTGGGGTGCGCAGACCGTGCAGGTGCCCATCGAGGGCGACGCCGGCGATTTGGTCTTCCCGATCAATGACCTGGAAGACTACGACCGTTTCCGCCGCGCCGCGCAGGGCAAGCAGCGGGTGTTGATCCTCGGCGCCGGCCTGATCGGCTGTGAATTCGCCAACGACCTGACCCTGGGAGGCTACGCCGTCGAGGTGGTCGCGCCCTGCGAGCAGGTGATGCCGACCCTGTTGCACCCGGCCGCCGCCGGTGCCGTGCAGGCGGGCCTGGAGGGCCTTGGCGTGCGCTTTCACCTGGGGCCGGTGCTGACCCGCCTGCAGCGGGTGGGCGAAGGCCTGGAGGCGCATCTGTCCGATGGCCGGGTGATCCCCTGCGACCTGGTGGTCTCGGCCATCGGCCTGCGCCCGCGCACCGACCTGGCCGCTGCCGCCGGCTTGGAAGTCAACCGTGGCGTGGTGGTCGATCGCCAGTTGCGTACCTCCCATGCCAACATCTTCGCCCTGGGAGACTGTGCCGAGGTCAACGGCATCAACCTGTTGTACGTCATGCCGCTGATGACCTGCGCCCGTGCCCTGGCCCAGACCTTGGCCGGCAACCCGACCACGGTCGCCTATGGGCCGATGCCGGTCACCGTGAAGACGCCCGCCTGCCCCCTGGTGGTGTCACCGCCCCCATCCGGCCACGACGGTACCTGGCAGGTGCAAGGGCAGGGCGCCGACCTCAAGGTGCTCTGCCATGACCGCGAAGGCCGGTTGCTGGGTTACGCGCTGACGGGCACGGCGGTCATGGAAAAGCTGGCGCTGAATCGGCAGTTGCCACCCTTGATGGCGTGAATGGCTGGCGTTCTGTCGGATATATCCTGTTCTTGACGCGACAATGGCCGCCCAGGTACTGGCGCGGCTCCGGTGAGCGTGCCATCCTCATTCCCGTCTGCCGCAGTTTAGAGCCTGCGGTGCCTTGAACGCTGCCTATCGGGCAGCACGGCATAACAACAAGAAATCCCGTCCAAGAGGCTTCACTATGCGTAAACCAGAACTCGCCGCCGTTATCGCCGAAAAGGCCGATCTGACCAAGGAAAAGGCCAACCAGGTCCTTAACGCGATTCTCGACAGCATCACCGGTGCGCTCGACAAGGACACCGTCACCCTGGTCGGTTTCGGCACCTTCGAAAAACGCCATCGCGGTGCCCGCACCGGCAAGAACCCGCAAACCGGTCAACCGGTGAAGATCAAGGCCAGCAATACCGTCGCCTTCAAGCCTGGCAAGAACCTGCGCGACAGCGTCAACCAACCCGTCAAGGCTGCCAAGAAGGGCAAGTGATCCACGCCCTACCAGCCAGCGTTATTCGAACGGGCGCCCTTGGGCGCCCGTTGTGCGTGTTGGCATGGCAAAAGCTGGTAAAACAGATTTGCATCGCAGGTTCAATAAAGGGATAAACTGCGCGGCTCAGTCACATTCAAGTCGAGGCGCGTTGATGAAGTTCCGCTTTCTTCTCTGGGCCATGGGTCTGCTGATGGCCAGGGCCAGCCGCAACAATCCGGCCTTCCAGCAGCAATTGCGCGACAAGGACCTGGTATTCCAGATGCAGACCCTGGACGGCAAGGTCGCCCGGCATTTCATCGTCAGCGGCGAGCGCGTCAGCAGCAAGGGCGGCCAGCACCCACAACCTGCCTTTGCCATTGCCTTCAAGGATGCCGCCTATGGCTTCGCCACATTGCAGGCCGCCAACAAGCAACTGGCCTTCATGCAGGGCATCCAGGACAAGAGCATCCAGATCAAGGGCAACCCGGCCCTGGTCATCTGGTTCCAGGGGCTGATGAAGTACCTCAAGCCGAAGAAGAAAAGCTGACGCCGAGGCTTGCTTCTACAAGGAGGCCCCTGCAAACCGCATCACTTGTGATCGACGCGGACCCTGTGGGAGCCGGCTTGCCGGCGATGGGCTGCGCAGCAGCCCCAGTGGCCATCAATGCGGCGCATTGAACTGCGAAGCCAGCTCCCGCAGCAGGGTCTCGGCCGCCAGCACCTTGTCGACCGACTCCTCGGCCTTCTCCCGGCTCAACCCCAGGCGTTCCAGCAAGGCATCCGGGATCGGCGCCTCGGGCCCCGAGCCGATGCCGCGCGTGCGCAACAGGCGTGTCGCCAGGCAGACCAGGTTAGGGAAGGCCGCATATTCGCCGTCATAGGACGGATCGTGCTGGAAGCGCAACGCGGTCGACAGCTCCTCCGGCATGTCCCACAGCTTCATCAGCCAGGCGCCGATCTGTTCGCGGCTGATGCCCAGCAGGTGCTGCTCCACGAAGGTGTGGTTCAGGTGCGGATTGACCTCCAGGTGCCGGCAGATCAGCGAGAAGTGCGGCGGGAAGACATGGGCCAGGAGCAGGTAGCCAAAATTGTGCAGCAGGCCGGCCAGGTAGGTCAGGCCGGCTTCCGGACGCTCCGCCCGGGGCATGGCCCGGGTCAGCCCTTCGATCACCGCGGCGGTGTAGATCGATTGCTGCCAGTACGGCGTGGCCTGCTGCGGATGATCCTTGGGCAGGCTCATGGCCTTGCCCAGGGCCAGGCCCAGGGCGAGGTTGATCACCAGGTCGAAGCCCAGCACGCGCACGATGGCATCCTCCACCGAGCGGATCTTGCCGGGTGAGGCGTAGTAGGGCGACGCTGCCCAGCTGACCACCTGGGCGGCCAGGGCCGGATCGGTCTCCACCACGCCGGTGATGTCATCGATGCTGGCATTGGGGTCGACACGCAGCTTGATGATCTTCTGCGCGGTGTCCGCCAGTGGTGGAATCTCGATCGTCTGCTCCAGGCGTTGCTGGATGCGCCGGGCGGTGAAGGCCTGGACGGCCTGGGTGATTTCCTTGGGGTCGTCGGCTGGGCGATCGAGGTTGGGGCGGATGTCCTTGACCGCTTCGCCGAAGCTGCCCACGCTGGCCTTGTTCAGCATCCGCTTGAACGCGTCGCGTTCGATCTCCAGCAACAAGCCGCTCTCGCCCGACTGGATCAGCAGTTTGTCGGCGTGCAGCAGGCTTTCTTCATAGAGGCAGGGGGAGCTGGTCAGCGCTGGAATGCCGGGCAGGGCCTTGAGGCCATGCTTGTCGAGCATGTGCTTGAGGCGCGCCATGGGCACGGCCACCAGTTTACGGCCGGTCAGCTCGGTCAGGCGATTGAGGTCCAGCAGCTGGCTCTGCGGGAACAATGCCATCAAGGCGCCGACTTCGTCCTCGAGGAGGATCGCCTGAACCCGCGAGGTGGCCGGCAGCGATAGGTGCTCGGGCACTTCGCGGTAGGCCACGCCAAGCTTTTCGAGCAATAGCCGGATGACAGACGGTACGTGTGGGGTTGCGGTGTCCAGAGCAACTTCAGTCATGGTCTGTATCCAAGTTTTTCTTTAAACGCGAAGTATAACCAGCCTATGTAGGAAGCTGGATCCATTCGCAGACGGACGTCACACCTGGCCATACTGCTGGCCGTGCCGCAGCCAGCGTTCGAGCAGCGGGCTGACGTGGTCCGGCCAGCGCGCCAGCAGGGCCTGGGCGGCATCGCGCACTGCCGGCAGCAGGTCGGCGTCGCGCATCAGGTCGGCGACCTTGAACTGCAGCAGGCCGGTCTGCCGGGTCCCGAGCATCTCGCCCGGGCCGCGCAGCTCGAGGTCCTTCTCGGCAATGACGAAACCGTCGTTGGTTTCCCGCATGATGCCCAGCCGTTCGCGGCCGATCTGCGACAACGGCGGATGATAGAGCAGCACGCAATGGCTGACCGCGCTGCCCCGGCCGACCCGGCCGCGCAATTGGTGCAACTGGGCCAGGCCCAGGCGCTCGGGGTTCTCGATGATCATCAGGCTGGCATTGGGCACATCCACGCCGACCTCGATCACCGTGGTGGCCACCAGCAGCTGCAGGTTGCCCTCTTTGAACTCGGCCATGACCGCAGCCTTCTGCGCCGGCTTCATGCGCCCGTGGATCAGGCCCACGCGCAGTTCGCCCAAGGCGCTGCCCAGCTCCTCGAAGGTGCTTTCGGCCGCCTGGCAGGTCAGCTCCTCGGACTCCTCGATCAGGGTGCATACCCAGTAGGCCTGGCGGCCTTCGGCGCAGGCGGCGCGGACCCGCTCGACCACCTCGAAGCGTCGGCTGTCGGCCACCAGGACGGTGTTCACCGGTGTACGGCCCGGTGGCAGCTCGTCGAGGATCGAGGTATCCAGGTCGGCATAGGCGCTCATGGCCAGCGTGCGCGGAATGGGCGTGGCGGTCATGATCAACTGGTGCGGACACAGCTCGCCGGCCACGCCTTTCTGGCGCAGGGCCAGGCGCTGCTGGACACCGAAGCGGTGCTGTTCGTCGATGATCGCCAGGGCCAGGTGGCGGAACTTCACTTCTTCCTGGAACAGCGCATGGGTGCCGACGACCATGGGTACGCCACTGGCGATTTGTTCCAGGGCGCTGGCGCGGGCCTTGCCCTTGAGCTTGCCGGCGAGCCAGGCGACCTCGATACCCAGCGGCTCCAGCCAGCGCTTGAAGGTGATGTAGTGCTGTTCGGCGAGGATCTCGGTCGGCGCCATCAGTGCCACCTGGTAGCCGGCTTCCAGGGCCTGCAGGGCGGCCAGGGCGGCGACCACGGTCTTGCCGGCGCCAACGTCGCCCTGAACCAGGCGCATCATGGGTTCGGGCTGGCTCAGGTCGTAGGCGATCTCGTTGCCGACCCGCTGCTGGGCACCGGTTGGGGTGAAGCCGAGGTTGGCCAGGTACTGCGCCGGCAGCCGGCTGGCCTTCGGCAATACCGGCGCGCGCAGGGTGCGCAGGCTCTCGCGCAGGCGCTGCTGGGAAAGCTGGTGGGTCAGCAGCTCCTCGAAGGCCAGGCGATGCTGGGCCCAGTGATGGCCTTCGGCGAGCTCTTCCAGGTCGGCATCCGCAGGCGGGTTGTGCAGATAGCGGATGGCGTCGTCCAGCGGGGCCAGCCTGTAGTCCCGCGCCAGCTCCTCCGGCAGCCAGTCGGGCAGGCTGCGCGGCCCGAGCATGGCCAGGCTCTGTTGGCAGAGCAGGCGCAGGCGTTGCTGGGTCAGCCCTTCGGTGGTCGGGTAGATGGGCGTCAGGGTCTGCTCCACCGGCGGTGGCGGCTCGCTGCCATTGAGCGCGCGATATTCCGGATGGTAGATCTCCAGGCCCGAGGCGCCGGGGCGTGCCTCGCCGTAGCAGCGCAGGTGGGTGCCGCGCTTGAGGCCCTCTTTCTGCGCATTGCTGAAATGGTAGAAGCGCAGGCTCAGCACGCCGCTGCCGTCCCCGAGGCGCACCACCAGGCTGCGGCGCTTGCCCATGACCACGTCGGCGCCGCTGACCACGCCTTCGATGACGGCATCCTGGCCCGGGCGCAGGGCGCCGATCGGCACCACGCGGGTGCGATCCTGGTAGCGCAGGGGCAGGTGGAACAGCAGATCTTGCAGGTTCTCCAGGCCAACCTTGGCGAGTTTCTCGGCCATGGCCTCGCCGACCCCCTTCAGCACCGTGACCGGGACCTTCGACAACTCCGTCATGGGATCAGGCCGGCTGTTCCACGGGCGGCTTGGCCACCGAGCACAGGCGGATCGAGTCGGCAAGCAGCTCGATGGCCTTCGGCCGCGGGAAGCTGGCACGCCAGGCGATGGCCACGGTGCGGAACGGCGAAGGCGCGGTCAGCGGACGCACTTCGATCACGCCCGGGGCGTAGTGATGGCTGTGTACCGCCGACAGCGGCAGGATCGACACGCCAAGGCCGGAGGCGACCATGTGGCGGATGGTTTCCAGCGAGCTGGACTCCACGGTGGTGTGCTTGGACCCTTCACCGCCCTTGTTGATCGTCGGGCAGGCTTCCAGCACCTGGTCGCGGAAGCAGTGGCCCTCGCCGAGCAGCAGCAGGCTCTTGTCGTTGAGCATGGCCGTGTCGATGGTGTCCTTGGCGGTCCACGGGTGGTCGGCAGGCATCAGGGCGTAGAACGGCTCGTCGTACAGCGGCAGGGTGAGCACGTCGGCCTCGTTGAACGGCAGGGCGATGATCACCGCATCCAGTTCGCCGTTGCGCAGCTTCTCGCGCAGCACGTGGGTGAAGTTCTCTTCGATGTACAGCGGCATCTGCGGTGCCACCCGGTGCAACTGGGGGATCAGGTGCGGGAAGAGGTAGGGGCCGACGGTATAGATGGCGCCGACCTTGAGGGGCGCGGTCAGTTGGTTCTTGCCGGCCTGGGCCAGTTCGCGGATCCCCTGGGCCTGCTCCAGGACCTTCTGCGCCTGGGCGACGATGCTCTCGCCGACCGGGGTCAGGCGCACCGCGCTCTTGCTGCGCTCGAAGATCAGCACGCCAAGCTCGTCCTCGAGCTTCTTCACACCGACCGACAGGGTCGGCTGGCTGACGTGGCAACGCTCGGCGGCATGGCCGAAATGCTGCTCCTGGGCAAGTGTGACGATGTAGCGTAATTCTGTGAGGGTCATAACGTGCGTCCATGAAGTTGCGGCCCCAGCATAGCGGCTGCAATCGATAGACGCACGTTATCAGACTTGCCGTTTTGTGACAGAAACAAAAGTGTCAGCGTCGGTCCAGCGAGTAGACGAACGGCGCTACCACCTCGATCGTGCCATTGTTCAGCAACTCCTGCGGCGGCTTGGGCACAGGCTGCGCCCGACGGATCATCTCCAGGGTCGCCCGGTCCAGCGACGCACTGCCGGAACCTCCGGCCAGGGCGTAGGACAGCACCTTGCCCTCGGCGTCGACCACGAAGCGCAGCCGGTTGATGCCTTGCAGGCCGCGACGGCGAGCGTCTTCCGGATAGCGCTTGTACTTCGCCAGGTGACGCAGCAGGTCGCTCTGCCAGGTCGGCAGGGCATTGCTGTTGGAGGCGATGCTCGGCGCGGGTGCCGCGGACTTCTGCGGTGGCGTGTTGCTCGGCGGCGTATCCGCTACCTCCTCCTTGGCCGGTGGCAGTTCCTTTGGCGGCTCAGGCTTCTTCTCGGGCTTGGGCGGCTGTGGCTTGGCCTTCGGCTTGGGCGGCTTGGGGATGGCGATCTTGGGCTTGGGCGCCTCCACCAGCTTTGGCAGCGGCGGCTCTTCGACCGGCGCCGGTGGCTTGGGGGCGGCTTTCGGTGGTGGCGGCGGCGCAGGTTCGGGGAGCGGTGCCAGCTCGACCATCATGGCGGCCGGCGGCAGCTCGATGGCTTGGGGCACCGACCAGTTCAGCGTCAGCAACACGGCCAGGGCATGCACGCCGAGCACGATCGCCAGGCTGGTACCGTAGCGCGCCAGCAGGTTGGACCGCTTCTTCGTCATTGCTTGGCTGCCGTTTCGAGACCGACCAGACCGACCTTGAGGTAGCCGGCCGCGCGCATGGTGTTCATCACTTCCATCAGGTCGCCGTAGTCGACCCCCTTGTCGGCCTGGAAGAAGATGGTGGTTTCCTTGTCGCCTTTGGTCTTGGCATCGAGTACCGCGCCAAGCTGGTCGTGCTGGGCCACCTCATCGTCGCCGACGTACAGCTTCTTGTCGGTCTTGACGCTGACGAACACCGGTTTCTCCGGCCTAGGGGCCGGCTTGGCGGTCGAGGCCGGCAGGTCGACCTTGATATCGACCGTGGCCAGGGGGGCTGCGACCATGAAGATGATCAGCAGCACCAGCATCACGTCGATGAAGGGCGTGACGTTGATTTCGTGGTTTTCGGCGAGGTCGTCGCCACCTTCGTTGAGATGCAGGCCCATGGCTTACCCCACTTTCACCATGTGCGGGGCGGCGCGCTCGCTGCCCTGATGGTCCAGGTCACGGCTGACCAGCAGCAGGACCTGCGCCGAGGCGTCGGAGACCTGGGCCTTGTAGCCGGTGATGGAGCGGGCGAAGACGTTGTAGATGACCACGGCCGGGATCGCCGCGACCAGGCCCAGCGCGGTGGCCAGCAGGGCCTCGGCGATACCCGGGGCGACGACCGCCAGGTTGGTGGTCTGGGTCTTGGCGATGCCGATGAAGCTGTTCATGATGCCCCACACAGTGCCGAACAGGCCGACGAACGGTGCGGTCGAGCCGATGGTGGCGAGCACGCCGGTGCCGCTGCTCATGTTGCGACCGCTGGCGGCGACCAGGCGCTCCAGGCGGAAGCTGACGCGCTCCTTGATGCCTTCCTTCTCGCGGGTGTTGGCCGACAGGCGCATTTCCTCGAGGGCTTCGTGGACCAGGGTGTGGGCCAGGGTGCCCTCCTTGGTCGAGGCTTCACTGGCTTCCTTGAGGCTGGCGACCTTCTTCAGGACCTCGACCTCGCCACGCAGGCGACGCTTGGCGCCCATCAGCTCGAAGCCTTTGGCGATCCAGATGGTCCAGGTGATGATCGAGGCGATGGTCAGGCCGATCATCACGGCTTTGACGACCACGTCGGCGTTCTTGTACATGCCCCAGGGCGACAGGTCATGGGCCATGCCCAGGGTGGTGTCCTCGACCAGTGCCTCGACGTTCTCGCCGGCTGGCGCCTGGGCGTCCGCAGGGGCCGGGGCAGCGGTGTCAGCGTTGGCGGCAGGCGCAACAGGTGCCTGCGCCTCGCCTGCCGGTGCGACCGAGTCAGCCGGTGCGACCGAGTCAGCCGGGGCGGTGGCGGCCGGTACATTGGCAGCCGGTGCGACAGGCTCTTCGGCCATGGCGACCGGGGCCAGCACCAGGCTGAACATCAGCGCGGCGATGGCGCGCCATGCACGCGGCGTGGTTGGCGAAGCGGAAGGTTGAGTACGAGTCATGCTGGCCGGACCTGATGAAGAAAAAAGAGTGACGTTCTCCACAGCCTCGAGGTGGGCCGAGAACAGATAGGGGCGCCATTATTGCAAGTAATTCTTGTTAGCAGAAGTAATGCCGTTGCTTTTTTTCACCTTTGTATAACCGTTGATCGTGTAATCCCGTTAGCCTGAGCCTTTGGAAGGAGGAGTCTAGCAATGTCAGGTCGTTCTGCATTGATCGTAGGTTGCGGGGATGTGGGCGGGCGCCTGGCGCGCCGGTTGCTCGCTCGTGGCTGGCATGTCGAGGGCCTGAGGCGCTCGGTGGGCGAGTTGCCGCAAGGCGTTCACCCGGTTCCCGCCGACCTGGCCGATGGCCGTATTCCCGATGCCTGGCCGCAGCGCACGCCGGATTACTTGGTGTATTGCGTGGCGGCCAGCCAGCATGACGAGGCGGGGTACCAGGCTGCCTATGTCGAGGGTTTGCGCCATGTGCTCGGGTGGTTGGTGCAGAAGGGGCAGCGGCCGCGCCGGCTGCTGTTCGTCTCCAGCAGCAGCGTCTATGCGCAGAAGGATGGCGAATGGATCGACGAAACCGCCGCCACCGCGCCCCAGGGGTATTCGGGGCGTGTCATGCTCGAGGCGGAGCGGCTGGCGCTGGAAAGTGGCATCCCTGCCAGTGTGGTGCGCTTGACCGGTATCTACGGGCCGGGGCGTGAATGGTTGCTCAGCCAGGTGCGCCAGGGTTATCGCGTGGCCGAGGAGCCGCCGCTGTACGGCAATCGCATTCATGCCGAGGATGCGGCGAGCTTGCTGGATTTCCTGCTGCAGGCCGACGCCGATGGGGTCGCGCTGGAGGATTGCTACATCGGTGTCGATGACGATCCGGCGCCGCTGGCCGAGGTGGTCGCCTGGTTGCGCCAGCACATGGGCGTCACCGAATGGTCCGAGGAGCAGCGGGTACGGCGCACGGGCAGCAAGCGTTGCCGCAATGCCAGGGCCCGGGCGCTGGGGTGGGCGCCGCAGTATCCGAGCTACAGGGAAGGGTATGCGGCGATCCTCGAAGGGCGGGGGTGAGCCAGATGCTGGGGCCGCTTCGGACCCTGTATTGGCTTGCCCACGAATGCGGCGGTACGACCGCCGCAATCCCGGGCCGGGTCAGTCGCGCTCCAGCACCCACTGGCGGGCGCCGGGTACCAGTTGCGGCATTTCGTTCGGCTGGGCGCGGTTGAGCGCCTGGAAGATCTCCAGGGTGTCGTCGTCGCGCTTGAAGATCCACGGCGCACCACGCTGGTTACGCTCCAGCCACAGGCTGTCGTTGTCGCCGCCCATGGCCGCGCAGGCGCCAGCCAGGCACAGCGCATAGCGGTCCGGGCCGGGCAGGCCGGTGACGTTGCCGTTGTCGGTGAAGCGTACCAAGGCGCCTTTGCCCGGGCCTTCGACGATCTTCCAGTCGCCGCCCAGGTACGCCTTGTACAGTGCCTTCTCGAAGCTGCTGCCCAGCGGGGCATTGGCGGGCGCGGCAGGCTTGGCGCGCACGAACGTCTGCCGCTTGCCGGCCTGGTCGGTGGCCTGCAGCTTGCTGCCGTCGAGCTTGAGCTGTCCGTTCTCGTCACCGTTGAAGGTGACCAGCCAGTCCTTGTCGCTGGCGCTCAGGCGCCCGTCGGCCGCCTCGAAGCCGTTGCTGAAGCTGGCCTGCTGGTTGGCGACGTCGATCTTCCATTCGAATACCGGGCCTTGTTCGGACAGGGCCTGGCGCAAACTGCCGCCTTCGGCGGCGGCATCGATGGCCGCCTGGTTGATCCAGGTGCCGTTGTAGTCTTCGGGCTTGTGACTGGCACAGCCGCCCAAGAGCAGGGCTGCCAGTGCAAGGGGCAGGGCATGGCGCATGATGGGAAACCTTGGGGCAGAGGTGACGGGCTGGACGCCCGTCACCAGGGGCGTCACTCGATGACCAGGATGGCGTCCATCTCGACCTGGGAGCCTTTCGGCAGCGCGGCGACGCCGATGGCGGCGCGGGCCGGGTAGGGCTGCTCGAAGTAGCGGCCCATGATCTCGTTGACCTTGGCGAAGTGGCTCAGGTCGGTGAGGAAGATGTTCAGCTTGACGATGTCCTTGAACGAACCGCCAGCGGCCTCGGCCACGGCCTTGAGGTTCTCGAAGACCTGGACGGTCTGGGCTTCGAAGCCTTCGACCAGTTCCATGGTCTTCGGGTCCAGCGGGATCTGGCCGGACATGTACACGGTGTTGCCGGCCTTGATCGCCTGGGAGTAGGTGCCGATGGCGGCGGGGGCCTTGTCGCTGTTGATGACGGTCTTGGTCATGTTGACTCCTTGCTGTTGACGGACTACGTACGCATGCGGGTGATGCGGACCACGCCGGTCAGGGTACGCAGTTTCTTGATCACGCGGGCCAGGTGCACGCGGTCGCGCACGCTGACCACCAACTGGACCACGCTGATACGGCCGTCGCGTTCGTCCATGCTGATTTTCTCGATGTTGCCGTCGGCGGCATTGACGCTGCTGGCCAGCAGGGCGATCAGGCCACGCTGGTGTTCCAGTTCGACGCGCAGCTCGACATTGAACTCGCCGGTGACGTCCTTGGCCCAGGAGAGTTGCAGGCATTTCTCCGGATTGTGGCGGATTTCACTGATGTTGCGGCAGTTCTCCAGGTGCACGACCATGCCCTTGCCCGCCGACAGGTGGCCGACGATCGGGTCGCCGGGGATCGGCGTGCAGCACTTGGCGTAGCTGAGCACCAGGCCCTCGGTGCCACGGATGGCCAGCGGGCCCTCCGGTGCCGGCAGCTGCTCGCCCTCGGCGGACAGCAGGCGACGGGCGACCACGTAGGCCATGCGGTTGCCCAGGCCGATGTCTTCCAGCAGGTCTTCGACCAGCTCCAGGCGGTACTCGGTGAGGATCGCCTGGATACGTTCCTGCGGGATCTTGTCGAGGCTGCTGTCGAAACCGGTCAAGACCTTGTTCAGCAGGCGCTCGCCCAGGCTGATGGACTCGGAGCGGCGTTGCTGCTTGAGCGCATGGCGGATGTGCGTGCGCGCCTTGCCGGTCACCACGAAGTTGAGCCAGGCCGGGTTCGGCCGGGCCCCCGGGGCGCTGACGATCTCCACGGTCGAACCGCTTTGCAGCGGCTCCGACAGCGGCGCCAGGCGGCGGTTGATGCGGCAGGCGATACAGCTGTTGCCGACGTCGGTGTGGACCGCGTAGGCGAAGTCGACGGCGGTGGAGCCCTTGGGCAGCTCCATGATCCGTCCCTTGGGCGTGAAGACGTAGACCTCGTCGGGGAACAGGTCGATCTTCACGCTCTCGATGAATTCCAGGGAGTTGCCGGCGCGTTGCTGCAGCTCCAGGATGCCCTTGACCCACTGGCGGGCGCGGGCATGGTTGCCCTTGGGCTGTTCGTCCTCGTTGGACTTGTACAGCCAGTGCGCGGCGATGCCGTTGTTGGCCATCTCTTCCATCTCGCGGGTGCGGATCTGGATCTCGATGGGCACGCCGTGCATGCCGAACAGCGTGGTGTGCAGCGACTGGTAGCCGTTGGCCTTGGGGATCGCGATGTAGTCCTTGAAGCGCCCGGGCAGCGGCTTGTACAGGTTGTGCACGGCGCCGAGCACGCGGTAGCAGGTATCGACCTTGTCGACGATGATGCGGAAGGCGTACACGTCCATGATCTCGTTGAAGGCGCGGCGTTTGCCACGCATCTTCTTGTAGATGCCATAGAGGTGCTTCTGCCGGCCGCTGACCTCGCCCTCGATACCGTCCGCGGCCAGGCAGTTGGCCAGGGAGTGCTCGATCTTGGCGACGATCTCCTTGCGGTTGCCACGGGCGCTCTTGACCGCCCGGTGGATCAGCGACGAGCGCATCGGGTGCATGGCCTTGAAGCCCAGGTCCTCGAACTCCACGCGCACGTTGTGCATCCCCAGGCGGTTGGCGATGGGGGCGTAGATCTCCAGGGTTTCCTTGGCGATGCGCCGGCGTTTCTCGCCGGACAGTACTTCCAGGGTGCGCATGTTGTGCAGGCGGTCGGCCAGCTTGACCAGGATCACGCGGATGTCGCGGGCCATGGCCATGGCCATCTTCTGGAAGTTCTCCGCCTGGGCCTCGGCCTTGGTCTCGAAGTTCATCTGGGTCAGCTTGCTGACCCCATCGACCAGCTCGGCGACGGTTTCGCCGAACTGCTGGCTGAGGGCTTCCTTGGCGATGCCGGTGTCTTCGATCACGTCGTGCAGCATGGCGGCCATCAGGCTCTGATGGTCCATGTGCATGTCGGCGAGAATGCTGGCTACCGCCAGCGGGTGGGTCACGTAGGGCTCGCCGCTGCGGCGGCGCTGGCCATCGTGTGCCTGCTCGGCATAGAAATAGGCCCGGCGGACCAGGTTGACCTGGTCATGGCCGAGGTAGGTCGACAGCCGTTCGGCGAGGGCTTCTATACCCGGCATGGGTTCACCTCCTGCCGAGGAAGAGGGCCTGGTGCCGCGCGACGTCGACCGGGCATGGATCAGACAGCCTCGTTGTTCTCGTCCTCGAACGCGGCGAAGACCGGATCCTCGGTGACGATCTCTTCGGCGGCGATGAACTCAGGGGTGACGATGCCTTCGGCGATCTCGCGCAGGGCGACTACGGTCGGCTTGTCGTTTTCCCAGGCGACCTTCGGCTCCTTGCCGCCGGTGGCCAGCTGACGGGCGCGCTTGGTCGAGAGCATGACCAGCTCAAAGCGGTTATCCACGTGTTCTAGACAATCTTCAACGGTTACGCGGGCCATGGTCTTCCTCGTAGCGAATGCGGTAAGCGTGCAGCCCAGAATGGGCGGGCGGACTCGATAGTTTAAAAAATCACCAGCCAATAGGGAAGCGCTGTTTTGTCGGGTGCGGGGCCGGCGGCCTTGTGTCCGGCTCTTCGCGGGCACGCCCGGGAGGGGCTGCAAGGTAAAACCTGGACCGATGCCTGACGATAACGGTTCCCTGCGACCTGTTACAACCGTCCTTGACGCATCAGCGCAGCATGGCGTCGCGCAGGCGTGGGGTGAGTTCTTCGAACAGGGTCTGCACCGAGCGCAGGGCACGGCAGTCGGGACGGGTCAGCAGCCACAGTTGGGTGTCGCAGCCGGGCAGGGGGCCGCTCAGCGCCTCGACGCCGGGCATGGCATGCACCATGTAATCGGCCAGGGCGGCCACGCCCATGCCGGTACTGACCAGTTGGGCGATGGTCGACATGCCGCTGCACTGGTAGCGCGGGATCAACCCCGGGTACTGCTGGTTGCGCCAGACCACCGTGGGGTGGTCCTGCATGGCGTCGTCCGGGCCGATCCACGGCACGCTGGCCGGCGATTCGGCCAGGCGTTCGCGAAAGTGCGGGTGGCCGCACAGCACATAGGAGGTCGAGCCCAGGCAACGCCCCACCAGGTGCTCCGGCGGCGTATTGGTCAGGCGCAGGGCGATGTCCGCATCGCGCCGGCTGAGGTTGGCGAAGGTGTTCGAGGTACCCAGCTCCAGGGACAGCGCCGGGTAGTTCGGCATGAAGGTCGCCAGCGCCGGTAGCAACAGGCTGTGCAGCACGGCCTCGGTGCAGGTCAGGCGTACCGTGCCGCTGACCACCTGCTCGCCGCTGGTCAGGGCGATGCGTGCGGCGTCCAGCGCCTGCTCGGCGCGCTCGGCCTGTTCGGCCAGGGCCTGGGCGGTGTCGGTCGGCAGGTAGCCCTTGCGGCTCTTGACGAACAGGGCGGTGCCCAGCGCCGACTCCAGGCGACGGATCGAGCGGAACACGGTCGAGACGTCGACCTTGAGCAGTTCGGCGGCCTTGGCCAGCGACCGACCGCGCTCCAGGGCCAGGACCAGGGAGAGGTCGGCATGGGTGATCTGATATTGCATTGGTGCACGCTCTGCTTGCCGAAATGCCAATGTCTGTTGCGTTGAGGCCATTTTATAGTGGAACGGCCCCCGGGAATCAATGCACCCGGTCGGCACCCGATCCCCACGATGGGAAAGTGAAAAGAACAACAGCAGCAACCATCGCCGCCCGCGAGGCGCCAGCCGTATCCCTCCACATCGCCGCCCCGAACCAAAGGATGTACAGCCATGACGTCGGTCACCCCGTGCGCCAGCTCTTCCAGCGAGATGAATGAATTCCTAGAGGCTCACCCGGATACGCAGTTCGTCGACCTGCTGATCTCCGACATGAACGGCGTGGTACGTGGCAAGCGCATCGAGCGGGCCAGCCTGCACAAGGTGTACGAGAAAGGCATCAACCTGCCGGCCTCCCTCTTCGCCCTGGACATCAATGGTTCCACCGTCGAGAGCACAGGCCTCGGCCTGGACATCGGCGATGCCGACCGCATCTGCTACCCGATCCCCGGCACCCTGGCCGACGAGCCCTGGCAGAAGCGCCCCACCGCCCAGTTGCTGATGACCATGCACGAACTGGACGGCGCACCGTTCTTCGCCGACCCGCGCGAGGTGCTGCGCCAGGTGGTGAGCCGGTTCGATGACCTGGGCCTGGACATCTGCGCGGCGTTCGAGCTGGAGTTCTACCTGATCGACCAGGACAACCTCAACGGCCGTCCGCAGCCGCCTCGCTCGCCGATCTCCGGCAAGCGCCCGCAGTCGACCCAGGTCTACCTGATCGACGACCTCGACGAATACGCCGACTGCCTCCAGGACATGCTCGAAGCCGCCAAGGAGCAGGGCATCCCGGCCGACGCCATCGTCAAGGAAAGCGCCCCGGCGCAGTTCGAGGTCAACCTGCACCACGTCGCCGACCCACTCAAGGCGTGCGACTACGCGATCCTGCTCAAGCGCCTGATCAAGAACATCGCCTACGACCATGAGATGGATACCACCTTCATGGCCAAGCCCTACCCGGGCCAGGCAGGCAACGGCTTGCACGTGCACATCTCGCTGCTCGACAAGAAGACCGGCAAGAACCTCTTCGCCAGCGATGATCCGCTCGAGAGCGCACCGCTGCGCCATGCCGTCGCCGGCGTGCTGGAGACCATGCCGGCCTCGATGGCCTTCCTCTGCCCGAACGTCAACTCCTACCGCCGCTTCGGTGCGCAGTTCTATGTGCCGAATGCGCCGAGCTGGGGCTTGGACAACCGTACCGTGGCCGTTCGTGTACCGACCGACAGCAGTGAGAACGTGCGCATCGAGCACCGCGTGGCCGGCGCCGACGCCAACCCGTACCTGATGCTGGCGGCGATCCTGGCTGGCATCCACCACGGCCTGACCCACACGCTCGAACCGGGCGCGCCGATCGAAGGCAACTCGTACGAGCAACTGGAGCAGAGCCTGCCGAACAACCTGCGCGACGCCCTGCGCGCGCTGGACGACAGCGAGATCCTCAACCAATACATCAGCCCGGACTACATCGATATCTTCGTCGCCTGCAAGGAAAGCGAGCTGGCCGAGTTCGAAGTGTCGATCTCCGACCTCGAGTACAACTGGTACCTGCACACGGTGTAAGCCCATGAGCGCAAATGCGGTTCCTCTGATCGGTGTCAGCGCCTGCCGCCAGCAGGTGGGGAAGAACTCGTCGCACACGGTGGGCGACAAGTATGTCGAGGCGGCCGGTTTCGCCGGGATCCCGCTGATCCTTCCGGCCCGTGACGTGGCCAGCGACCCCGGTGCACTGCTGGCCCACCTCGATGGCATTCTTTTTACCGGTTCGCCTTCTAATGTCGAGCCGCATCATTACAATGGCGCGCCCAGCGTGGAAGGGACCCGCCACGACCCCGCGCGTGACCGCCTGACCCTGCCGTTGCTGCAGGCGGCGATCGCTGCCGGCGTGCCGGTGTTCTGCATCTGCCGTGGTTTCCAGGAACTGAACGTGGCCCTCGGTGGCACCTTGCACCAACGGGTGCATGAGCTGCCCGGCTACCTGGACCACCGCGAACCTGTGGACGCCCCCCTGGAGGTGCAATACAGCCCTCGTCACCCCGTCGGCATCGAGCCGGGTGGGGTGTTCGAGCGCTTGGGCCTGGCGGCGCAGTTCGAGGTCAACTCGCTGCACAGCCAGGGCATCGACCGTCTGGCCCCTGGGCTGCGTGTCGAGGCACGGGCCCCGGATGGCCTGATCGAAGCGGTGTCCATGAGCGACGCGCCGGGCTTCGTGCTCGGCGTGCAATGGCACCCGGAATGGCGTTTCGCCGAAAACCCGGTCTCCCTGCGCCTGTTCCAGGCGTTTCGCGAGGCCTGCATTGCCCATGCTGCACGGGAGGTTTCGCGCCAGAACGCATTCTGACGTTAACCGAAGGTCTTGGATGACCCGCTTCCTGCTGCAGCTTTCAATGAGTGAAAGCGGGCCTTGTTCGCAAGGCCTGTGAAAACAATACCAAGAGCAACGGCACATACTCATGAGCGAATACACAGAAGCCGGCCGCCCACCCGATGGGGCGACCGACGCGGGCAACACTCAGCGCGCCAGCAAAGGCCTGGCCAAGGGCCGCCTGGGCCTGCTGGCCAGCGTGGTGCTGGGCATTTCCACCATCGCCCCGGTCTATACCCTGACCGGCGCGCTCGGCCCGACCGTGCGCGAAGTCGGCGCCCACCTTCCGGCGGTGTTCATCGTCGGCTTCCTGCCCATGCTGCTGGTCGCCCTCGGCTATCGCGAGCTGAATGCGGCCGAGCCGGACAGCGGCACGTCCTTCACCTGGTCGGCCCGCGCCTTCGGCCCGATGATCGGCTGGATCGGCGGCTGGGGGCTGGTGGTCGCCACCACCATCGTGCTGTCCAACCTGGCGGGTGTCGCCGTCGACTTCTTCTACCTGTTCCTCGGACAGATCACTGGCAACTCTGCACTGGCCGCGCTGGCCGACAACCTATTGGTCAACATCACCACCTGTTGCGTGTTCATCGGCCTGGCGGTGTGGATCTGTTGTCGCGGCATGGGCACCACCATGACCGTGCAGTACGGGTTGGTCGCCCTGCAGTTGCTGGTGCTGATCGGTTTTGCCTTCGCCGCTTTCGGCGAGACCACCGCGCCGCCACCGTTGGCGTTCGATTTCGCCTGGTTCAACCCGTTCGGCGTCGAGTCGTTCTCCGCCTTTGCCGCGGGCCTGTCCCTGTCGATCTTCATCTTCTGGGGTTGGGACGTGTGCCTGACGGTCAGCGAGGAGTCGGTGGGCAGCGATGAGGTACCGGGCAAGGCCGCTACCTGGACCGTGCTGCTGATCCTCGGCCTGTACCTGCTGACTTCCATCGCTACCCTGCAATTCGCCGGGATCAGCGACGTCGGCCTGGGCCTTGGCAACCCGCGTATCCAGGAGAACGTCTTCGCCCACCTGGCCGGTCCGGTCATGGGGCCGCTGGCGATCCTGATGTCCATCGCCGTGTTGGCGAGCACCGCGGCTTCGCTGCAATCGACCTTCGTATCGCCGGCGCGCACCCTGCTCGCCATGGGTTACTACGGCGCCGTGCCGCAGCGCTTCGCCAGCGTCTGCCCACGCTCGCAAACGCCACGCTACGCCACCATCTGCGCCGGCGTCGCGGCAGGCCTGTTCTACGTGACCATGCGCACCCTCAGCGAGAACGTGCTGGCCGATACCATCACCGCCCTGGGCATGATGATCTGCTTCTACTATTCGCTGACGGCGTTCGCCTGCGTCTGGTACTTCCGCCACAGCCTGTTCGACAGCCTGCGCCACTTCTTCATGCGTGGCCTGTGCCCGCTGCTCGGGGGTGTCATTCTCTCGGTGATCTTCGTGCGCACCGCGATCGACAGTGCCTCGCCGGACTTCGGCAGTGGCTCGCACGTGGGCGGCCTGGGGCTGGTATTCGTGATCGCCGCGATCATTTCGGCGCTGGGTATCGTCCTGATGGTGCTGTCACGCTGGCGTGCACCGGCGTACTTCCTCGGCGCGACCTTGCGCCAGCAGGCCACCTTGCAACTGCAGGAATAACGTTTGGGGGCGCTTTGCGCCCCTTTTCGCGACACAAGGGCCTCGCAGAGGCCCCGATCAGAAGGTCAACCGATCAGTTGCTTGAGCAGCGCCCCGTGGCGCTGTTGCTGCTTCTGAAGCTGCAGGCGGTTCGCGCGGAACACCGCCTTCAGGTCCTCCAGCGCAACGTCGAAGTCATCGTTGATGATGACGTAGTCGTACTCGTCGTAGTGCACCATCTCGCTGACCGCTTCCTTCATGCGCCCGGCGATGATCGCCTCGCTGTCCTGGCCACGGTTGTCCAGGCGATGGCGCAGCGCCTCCTGGCTGGGCGGCAGGATGAACACCGACAAGGCCTCCGGCATCAGCTCGCGCACTTGCTGGGCGCCCTGCCAGTCGATCTCGAGGATCAGGTCGAAACCCTGGTCCAGGGTCTGCTGCAACGCGCTGCGCGAGGTGCCGTAGAAGTTGCCGAAGACCTCGGCGTGCTCGAGGAAGTCACCCTTGTCGATCAGTACCTTGAACTCCTCGTGGGCGACGAAGTGGTAGTTCACCCCGTGCTGCTCGCCCGGGCGCATGGCGCGGGTGGTGTGGGAGACCGAGACGCGGATCTGTGGGTCGGCCTGGGTCAGCGCCGTGACCAGGCTGGTCTTGCCGGCGCCGGACGGCGCCGAGACGATGTAGAGGGTACCGCTGCTGTGATTCATGGTGGGGTGGCCTTACTCGATGTTCTGTACTTGTTCACGCATCTGTTCGATCAGCACCTTGAGGTTGACCGCCGCTTGGGTGCTGCGTGGGTCGAAGGCCTTGGAGCCCAGGGTGTTGGCCTCGCGGTTGAGTTCCTGCATCAGGAAGTCCAGGCGCCGGCCGGCGGCGCCGCCGGACTTGAGCACCCGTCGCACTTCGGTGATATGGGTGTTCAGGCGATCCAGTTCCTCGGCGACATCGCTTTTCTGCGCCAGCAGGACCATCTCCTGCTCCAGGCGCTGCGGCTCGAGCTCGGCCTGCAGGTCGCTGAAGCGGTCGAGGATCTTCTGCCGCTGGGCGGCCAGCATTTGCGGCACCAGGGCGCGCAGGGTGGTGACCTCGCTGGCCATGCCGTCCAGGCGCTCGTTGATCAGCCGGGCCAGTTCCTGGCCTTCGCGCTGGCGGCCGGCCTTGAGCTGCTCGAGGGCTTCGTCGAACAGCGCCATGGCCTCGGCATTGAGGGCCTGGGGATCGCTGGCGTCGGCGACCAGCACGCCCGGCCAGGCCAGGACCTCCAGCGGATTGAGCGGCGCCGGCTGCTTGATCAGCGCGGCGACGCTCTCGGCGGCGGCGACCAGTTGCGCGGCGCGCTCGCGATCGACCTGCAACGGCTTGCCGGTGCTGTCTTCGTTCAAGCGCAGGGTGCATTCCACCTTGCCGCGTGACAGACCCTGGCGCAGGCCTTCGCGCACGGCGCCTTCCAGGTCACGCAGGGCCTCGGGTAGGCGCAGGTGGGGTTCCAGGTAGCGGTGGTTGATCGAGCGCAGCTCCCAGACCAGGGTGCCTTGGCTGCCGGCGCGCTCGACACGAGCAAAAGCGGTCATGCTATGCACCATGGGGAGTACCTCGCAAAGATGGGGAACGGGGAAGCCTTTCGGCTGCAAGGCGCAGGATTGTAGCGCAGTGCGGCGCGGCCGCCCAATCCGCCCATGCTACAGAAGGGCTTGCCGGTCACCAGGAAAAGTCGACAGGCTGCCAGGGGCGCGACAATAGGCATGTCTTCCCGGGGCGGCGGGCTCTATAATGCTCGGCAGATTCAAATGTCCCGGTACAGGTATCCCAGATGAAACGTCCAAGTGGTCGCGCCGCCGATCAGCTCCGCTCGATCCGCATCACCCGCAACTACACCAAGCACGCCGAGGGATCGGTACTGGTCGAGTTCGGCGACACCAAGGTCGTCTGCACGGTCAGCGTCGAGAATGGTGTGCCCCGCTTCCTCAAAGGCCAGGGCCAAGGTTGGCTGACCGCCGAGTACGGCATGCTGCCGCGCTCCACCGGCGAGCGTAACCAGCGCGAGGCCAGCCGCGGCAAGCAGGGTGGCCGCACCCTGGAGATCCAGCGCCTGATCGGCCGCTCCCTGCGCGCCGCGCTGGACATGAGCAAGCTTGGCGACGTCACCCTGTACGTCGACTGCGACGTGATCCAGGCCGACGGTGGCACCCGTACCGCCTCGATCACTGGCGCCATGGTCGCCCTGGTCGATGCCCTGCGCGTGATCAAGAAGCGCGGTGGCCTGAAGGGCGGCGACCCGCTCAAGCACATGATCGCCGCCGTGTCGGTGGGCATGTACCAGGGCGAGGCGGTGCTCGACCTGGACTACCTGGAAGATTCCGCCGCCGAGACCGACCTGAACGTGGTCATGACCAGCG
Organism: Pseudomonas sp. HLMP; assembly: GCF_046365545.1. Taxonomy (NCBI): domain Bacteria; kingdom Pseudomonadati; phylum Pseudomonadota; class Gammaproteobacteria; order Pseudomonadales; family Pseudomonadaceae; genus Pseudomonas; species Pseudomonas sp. HLMP. The sequence continues at coordinate 1,037,418 of NZ_JBDLLR010000001.1, forward strand.
CGGGCGGCTTCATCGAGGTGCAGGGCACCGCTGAAGGCGCGCCCTTCCAGCCTGAAGACTTCAACGCCATGCTGGCCCTGGCGCAAAAGGGCATGAACGAGATCTTCGAACTGCAGCAGGCCTCGCTGGCCGACTGACCACCACGCCAAGGAGGGGAGGCACATGAGCGATCCGAACCTGCCGATCACCCCGCCCAATGCCGAGATCCGGCAATGGGCGATGTTCTGTCACCTTGCGGCGCTGCTCGGCCTGGTGGTGCCCCTCGGGCACCTGCTGGGCCCGCTGGTGCTGTGGATCTGGAAGCGTGAGCTGGACCCGTTCATCGATGCCCAGGGCAAGGAGGCGCTGAACTTCCAGATCAGCGTGACCATCGCCGGGGTCATCTGCTTCCTGCTGATGTTCGTTCTGGTGGGGATCGTGCTGTTCGCCATCCTCGTGGTGGCGGTGCTGATCCTGATCATTCTTGCCGGGGTCAAGGCCAACGAGGGGCAGCCGTATCGTTATCCGCTGATCTGGCGGCCGCTGAAATAGAAATGAAAAAGCCGACCTCGAGGTCGGCTTTTTCATTTGTGCTGTCCTCTTCGCGGGCAAGTCCGCCCCCACAGGTACGTCGCTGTTCGAAAAATCAGCGGTGCACTTGTGGGGTGGACTTGCCCGCGAAGGACCTGGCCCCACCTTTAGATGGTCAGCGTCCAGTCATAGTCCACGATCAGCGGCGCATGCTGGGAGAAGCGTGGCTGACGCGGCAGGCGCGCATTGCGCACGAAGCGGCGCAGGCCCGGGGTCAGGATCTGGTAGTCGAACCGGTAGCCCAGGTTGAGCATCTCGGCCTGCTCGTTGTCGGGCCACCAGCTGTACTGGTCGCCTTCGCGACTGACTTCGCGCAGGGCATCGACATAGCCCATGTCGCCGATGATCGCATCCATCCACGCGCGCTCCGGTGGCAGGAAGCCCGGCGACTGCTGGCTGTCGCGCCAGTTCTTGATGTCGAGCTTCTGCTGCGCCACGTAGAGCGAGCCGCAATAGATGTATTCGCGACGCTTGCGCCGCTGCTTGTCCAGGTACTTGGCGAAGTCGTCCATCAACTTGAACTTCTGGTTCAAGTCTTCGTCGCCGTTCATTCCCGAAGGTAGCAGCAGGCTGGCGATGCTTACCTTGTCGAAATCGGCCTGCAGGTAACGCCCGTAGCGGTCGGCTGTCTCGAAGCCCAGGCCGGTGATGACTGCCTTGGGCTGCATCCGCGAATACAGTGCCACGCCACCCTGGGCAGGCACTTCCGCGTCGCAGGCGTAAAGGAAATAGCCATCGAGCTGGAAAGCTGGGTCGTCGAGTTCAAAGGCCGAGGCGCGGGTATCCTGAAGGCAGATGACGTCGGCATTCTGGGCTTGCAGCCAGCTGAGCAATCCACGCTCGGCCGCAGCCTGAATGCCATTCACGTTCACACTGATGATCCGCATAAATGGCCCCAAAAATCTCGTGCGTGTATGATACCCGAGCTCAACCCATTTAGCTAAATCCGTGGTGTCCGGGACTCTTCATGCAGCCGTATCAGCGCGACTTCATTCGTTTTGCCATCGATCGCGGGGTTCTGCGCTTCGGTGAGTTCACCCTGAAATCGGGGCGTACCAGCCCGTACTTCTTCAATGCCGGCCTGTTCAACAGCGGTTCGGCCCTGGCCCAGCTGGGGCGTTGCTACGCGGCGGCCATCGTCGACAGCAAGATCCCCTTCGACGTGCTGTTCGGCCCGGCCTACAAGGGCATTCCTCTGGCGGCGGCCACCGCGGTGGCCCTGGCCGAGCAACACCAGCTCGACGTGCCCTGGTGCTTCAACCGCAAGGAAGCCAAGGACCACGGCGAAGGCGGCAGCCTGGTCGGCGCGCCGCTGGCCGGTGAGGTGCTGATCATCGACGACGTGATCACTGCCGGTACCGCCATCCGCGAGGTCATGCAGATCATCAATGCCCAGCAGGCCAAGGCCGCGGGCGTGCTGATCGCGCTGAACCGCGAGGAGCGTGGCAACGGCGAGCTGTCGGCTATCCAGGAAGTAGAGCGCGATTTCGGCATCCCGGTGGTGAGCATCGTCTCGCTGACCCAGGTGCTGGAATTCCTGGCGGACGATCCGCAGCTCAAGCAGCATCTGCCGGCTGTGGAGGCCTATCGGGCGCAGTACGGGATCTGATCCTGACACAGGTAATGAAAAAGGCGACCTCCGAGGTCGCCTTTTTGTGCTGTTGTCTGCAGCGCCCTATCGCCGGTGCAGGCGATCAATGCCGCTTGCGGTTGGTGATCAGGGTACCCACGCCGCTGTCGGTGAAGATCTCCAGCAGCACCGCGTTCGGCACGCGGCCATCGATGATGTGCGAGCTGTTCACGCCACCTTGCACCGCTTCCAGCGCGCACTTGATCTTCGGCAGCATGCCGCCGTAGATGGTGCCGTCGGCGATCAGCTCGTTGACCTGCTCGGTGGTCAGGCCCGTGAGGACCTGGCCCTGCTTGTCCATCAGGCCGGCGATGTTGGTCAGCAGCATCAGCTTCTCGGCCTTCAGCGCCTCGGCCACCTTGCCGGCGACCAGGTCGGCGTTGATGTTGTACGACTCACCGTTGGCGCCCACGCCGATCGGCGCGATCACCGGGATGAAATCGCCCTTGACCAGCATGTTCAGCAACTCGGTGTTGACGCTGACCACCTCGCCCACATGGCCGATGTCGATGATCTCCGGCTGGGTCATGTCCGGTGTCTGACGGGTGACGGTGAGCTTGCGTGCACGGATCAGCTCGGCGTCCTTGCCGGTCAGGCCGATGGCGCTGCCGCCATGACGGTTGATCAGGTTGACGATGTCCTTGTTGACCTGGCCGCCCAGGACCATCTCCACCACGTCCATGGTCGCCGAGTCGGTGACGCGCATGCCATCGATGAAGTGGCTCTCGATCGACAGGCGCTTGAGCAGGTCGCCGATCTGCGGGCCGCCGCCGTGCACCACCACCGGGTTGATGCCGACGGCCTTCATCAGCACGATGTCGCGGGCGAAGCCGGTCTTGAGCTCCTCGCTCTCCATCGCGTTGCCGCCGTACTTGATCACCAGGGTCTTGCCGACAAAGCGGCGGATGTAGGGCAGCGCTTCGGACAGTACCTTGGCGACTTGGGAAGCGGCATCGCGATCGAGGGTCATGCAGGGCTCCAGTAAGGAACAGATAGTCGGTCAGAACGGCAGTTGCAGGGCTGGATCGACCCGCAGCAACTGCGTGCGGAAAACAGCCTGGATACGTTGCAGCTCGGCGTCGCTGTCGGCCTCGAAGCGCAGCACCAGCACCGGTGTGGTATTGGAGGCGCGGACCAGGCCCCAGCCGTGGGCGTAGTCGACCCGCACACCGTCGATGGTGGTCAGGTTGGCTTCGCCCCAGTCGGCGTCGCGTTGCAGCGCATCAATGATGCTGAATTTACTCTCGTCGGTCACATCAATGTTGATTTCCGGCGTGGAAATATCGTTCGGGAACGCGGCGAACAGGGTTTCGGCATCCTGGTCGGCCTTGCTGAGGATCTCCAGCAGACGCGCGGCGCTGTAGATACCGTCGTCGAAGCCGTACCAGCGCTCCTTGATGAAGATGTGCCCGCTCATCTCGCCGGCCAACAAGGAGCCGGTCTGCTTCATCTTCTTCTTGATCAACGAATGGCCGGTCTTCCACATTAGCGCGCGGCCGCCGTGCTGCTCGATCAGCGGGGTCAGGCGGCGGGTGCACTTGACATCGAAAATGATCTCGGCGCCCGGATTGCGCGACAGCACGTCTTGGGCGAAGAGCATCAGCAGGCGGTCCGGGTAGACGATGCTGCCGGTATTGGTCACCACGCCGACGCGGTCGCCGTCACCGTCGAAGGCCAGGCCGATGTCGGCACCGGTTTCCTTGACCTTGGCGATCAGGTCTTCGAGGTTCTCGGGCTTGCCCGGGTCCGGATGGTGGTTGGGGAAGTTGCCGTCGACCTCGCAGAACAGCGGGATCACATCGCAGCCCAGGGCTTCGATCAACTGCGGGGCGATGACGCCGGCGGCGCCGTTGCCGCAGTCCACCACCACTTTCAGCTTCCTGGCCAGCTTCACGTCGCGGGTGATCTGCTGGAAGTAGCGCTCGAGGATCTCGACCTTTTCCACGCGGCCTTCGCCACGGCTGAGGTCGTTGGTCTTCAGGCGGGTCAGCAGGGCCTGGATCTGCTCGTTGGCCAGGGTGTCGCCGGCGATGACGATCTTGAAACCGTTGTAGTCGGGCGGGTTGTGGCTGCCGGTGAGCATCACGCCGGACTTGCCGGCCAGCACGTTGGCGGCATAGTACAGCGCCGGGGTCGGTACCAGGCCGACATCGCTGACCTGGCAGCCGGCATCGGCCAGCCCCTTGATCAGCTGTTCCACCAGCATCGGGCCGGACAGGCGGCCGTCACGGCCGACCGAAACCTGGGGCTCGCCCTGGGCCAGGCTCTGTGCGCCGATGGCGCGGCCGATCCAATAGGCGGTCTCGCCGGTCAGGGTCTTGCCGACCACGCCGCGGATGTCGTAAGCGCGGAAGATGCTGTCGGGCAGTGCGGGTACCAGCTGGGCCATGTCATTCATCTCTGGAACTCCAATAATCAAAGGCTTTTGGGCAGGCGCGAATTGAACGCTTGGACGATGCTTTCGCCAGAGAGTTCGCCATCCATGGCCTGAACGGTCGTCGAGCCGGCTCAGTGGCTGCCGGAATGGCCGAAGCCGCCGGCACCGCGCTGGCTCTCGTCGAAGGATTCGACGATATCGAAATGTGCTTGCACCACGGGCACCAGCACCAGCTGTGCGATGCGCTCGCCGACGGCGATGGTGAACGGGGTGTTGCCACGGTTCCAGCACGACACCATCAGCTCGCCCTGGTAGTCCGAGTCGATCAGGCCGACCAGGTTGCCCAGCACGATGCCGTGCTTGTGGCCCAGTCCCGAGCGGGGCAGGATCATGGCGGCCAGGCCCGGGTCGCCGATGTACACCGACAGGCCGGTGGGGATCAGCAGGGTCTGGCCCGGCTCGAGGACGGTGTCTTCCTTGAGCAGGGCGCGCAGGTCAAGGCCGGCGGAGCCAGGGGTGGCGTATTGCGGCAGGGGGAATTCGTTGCCCAGGCGAGGGTCGAGGATCTTGGCTTGGAGAGCGTGCATGTAGCTTATTGGACCTGGTTGAGCCGTTCGGCGATGAAGGCGACCAACTGGCGGGCGATCTTGCCCTTGCTGGTCTGCGCGAAGAGGGTCTGGTGTTGCTGGCGGTCGATCACGGTCAGGGCGTTTTCCTCGCTGTTGAAGCCGATGCTGGGGTTGGCCACATCATTGGCGACGATCAGGTCGAGGTTCTTGTCCTTGAGCTTGCGCGTGGCGTAGTCGAGCAGGTGCTCGGTCTCGGCGGCGAAGCCGACGCTGAACGGGCGATCGGGGCGGCCAGCGATGGTCGCAAGGATATCTGGATTGCGCACCATCTGCAGCAGCATGCCGTCGCCGGTCGTGGGATCTTTCTTGAGTTTTTGCGGGGCGACGACCTCGGGGCGGTAGTCTGCGACCGCAGCCGAGGCGATGAACAGGTCGCAGGGCATGGCGGCCTCGCACGCGGCGAGCATGTCCCGCGCGCTCACCACGTCGATGCGGTTGACACGATCGGGCGTCGGCAGGTGCACCGGACCGGTGACGAGGGTCACCCGAGCCCCGGCTTCGGCGGCCGCCTCGGCCAGGGCGAAGCCCATCTTGCCGGAGCTATGATTGGTGATGTAGCGCACCGGGTCGATGTTTTCCTGGGTCGGCCCGGCGGTGATCAGCACGTGCTTGCCGGTCAGTGCCTGGCGCTTGAAGCTTTCGGCGGCGCACCAGGCGAGGTCCGTGGCTTCGAGCATGCGGCCAAGGCCCACGTCGCCGCAGGCCTGGCTGCCGGAGGCCGGGCCGAACACCTGGATGCCGCGGCTCTTGAGCAGGTCGAGGTTGGCTTGGGTGGCTGGGTCGCGCCACATGGCCTGGTTCATGGCCGGCGCCACGGCGACGGTGGCGTCGGTGGCCAGCACCAGGGTGGTCAGCAGGTCGTCGGCCATGCCTTGGGCCAGGCGCGCCATGAGGTCGGCGGTGGCCGGGGCGATCAGCACCAGGTCGGCCCACTTGGCCAGTTCGATGTGCCCCATGGCCGCTTCGGCGGCGGGATCGAGTAGATCCATGTGCACCGGGTGGCCGGACAGCGCCTGCAGGGTCAGCGGCGTGATGAACTCGGCGCCGCCGCGGGTCATGACGACGCGCACTTGCGCGCCGTGTTCCAGGAGTCGGCGAATCAGCTCGGCGCTCTTGTAGGCGGCGATGCCGCCACCCACGCCGAGAACGATGCGCTTGCGATACAGCCGCTGCATAGGCTTGCCTTTTTCCAGTGAAAGCGGGCGGCGACGACAACTGCCTGCGGCAGAACGTCGCATCTACGGAGCGGGATAGATTAACACAGGGCTCAAATGTGCCGCAGTACAACGCAAGGAGAGGGGATGAACATCAGGGAGTGGCCGGTGCAGGAGCGGCCGAGGGAGAAGTTGCTGCAGCGCGGGGCTGCGGTGTTGTCGGATGCCGAACTGATGGCCGTGCTGCTGGGGTCGGGGGTTGCCGGGCGTAATGTGCTGGACCTCGCCCGAGGGTTGCTGGTGCGTTTTGGTGGTTTGCGGCAGTTCCTGGAGGCCGATCGTGGGGCGATCCTCAACGAGCCTGGCTTGGGGCCGGTGAAGTACGCCCAGTTGCAGGCATTGCTCGAGATTGGCAGGCGCTACCTGGACGAGAGCATCGAGCGTGCTCCGGCCCTGGAGAGCCCGTCGGCGGTGCGGCGTTATCTCAAGTCAATGCTGCGTCATGAGGCCAGCGAAGTGTTTGGCTGCCTGTTTCTTGATACCAAACACAGGCCACTGGCTTTCGAGATCCTGTTCAGAGGCACGATCGACCGGGCAAGCATCTACCCGCGCGAAGTCGTGCGCCGGGCGTTGTTGCATAACGCGGCGGCGCTGATCCTCTGTCACAACCATCCTTCCGGCCACTGTGAGCCCAGCCAGAACGACGTGCACATGACGCTTTCGCTGAAGCGGGCGCTGGCCTTGATCGATGTGCGGGTGCTCGACCACATCATCGTTGGCGATGGTGAGCCATTGTCCATGGTCGAGCATGGGTGGATCGCGACCTGATGGTCCAGGGGGGCAGTACCGGCCTATTCGCGGGCAAGCCCGCTCCCACAGGGCCTGAGTCGAGCACACATGATGTGGCTTGCAGGGCCATGTGGGAGCGGGCTTGCCCGCGAATAGGCCGGTACAGCCTGCATCATCTTCAGCGGTTTACCGAGACCTTGCTGAAATCCAAGCGCCCGAACGGGCTCACCTGGTACCCCTCGACCCCCTGGCGCAGCAAGGTCGCCGCCGTCGGATGCGCCAGCGGTACCCATAGGGCCTGCTGCTGGATCAGCGTTTGCGCCTGCTGGTACAGCCGGCTGCGCACGCTCTGGTCATTGGTGGTGCGACCGGCGCTGATCAACTGGTCCAGGCGGCTGTCGCAAAAGCGCGCGAAGTTGGTTCCCGACTGTACCGCCGCGCAGGAAAACTGCGGGCTGAGGAAGTTGTCCGGGTCGCCGTTGTCGCCAGCCCAGCCCATGAACAGCAGGTCATGCTCGCCAGCCTTGGCGCGGCGGATCAGTTCGCCCCACTCGATCACGCGGATCTCGGCCTTGATCCCGATTTTCGCCAGGTCGGCCTGGAGCATCTGTGCGCCCAGGTTGGGGTTGGGGTTGAGCAGGCTGCCGGAGGGGCGGGTCCAGATCGTGGTGGCGAAGCCGTCCGCAAGGCCGGCCTTGGCCAGCAATGCCTTGGCCTTCTTCAGGTCCTGCGGATAGCCGGGCAGGTCCTTGGCATAGCTCCAGGTATTGGGCGGGTAGGGGCCGTTGGCGGCGGTGGCGGTGTCCTCGAACACGGCCTTGAGGTAGGCCGGCTTGTCGAAGGCAAGGTTGATCGCCTGGCGCACTTCAGGTTTGTTCAGCGGCGGGTGCTGGCTGTTGATGGCGACGAAGGCGGTCATGAACGCCGGGGTGGTCGCGACCTCGAGGTTGCCATCCTTGCCGGCTTCGGCGACATCCAGTGGCTTGGGCGAGAGCGCCACCTGGCATTCGCCGCGCTTGAGCTTCTGCAGGCGCACGTTGGCGTCTGGGGTGATGGCGTAGATCAGCGGGTCGACCGTGGGCTTGCCGGCGAAGTAGTCGGGGTTGGCGCGGTAGCGCACCACGGCGTCCTTCTGGAAGCGCTGGAACATGAACGGCCCGGTACCCACCGGCTGGCTGTTGAGCTTTTCCGGGGTGCCGGCCTTGAGCAGCTTGTCGGCGTACTCGGCGGAATAGATCGAGGCGAAGCCCATGCTCAGGGTCGCCAGGAAGGTCGCGTCCGGGTGGGTGAGGGTGAAGCGCACGGTGTGCGGCTCCGGCGCCTCGATCAGCTTGATCAGGCTGCCCAGTTGCAGCGACTGGGCATGCGGGTAGCCGCCCGGGGCTGTCTTGTGCCAGGCGTGGGCGGGGTAGAGCATGCGCTGGAAGCTGAACAGCACGTCGTCGGCGTCCAGTTCGCGGCTTGGCTTGAACCAGGGCGTGGCATGGAATTTCACGCCGTTGCGCAGCTTGAAGTCATAGACCAGGCCGTCATCGGACACCGTCCAGCTTTGCGCAAGGCTAGGCACGACCTTGCCCTGGATCGCATCGAACTCCACCAGGCGGTTCATCAGCACGTCGGCCGAGGCATTGGTGGTGGTCAACGAGTTGTACTGGACGACGTCGAAACCTTCGGGGCTGGCCTCGGTGCAGACGGAGAGGGGCGCCGCCTGGGCGAGGCCTGCGGCGAACAGGGAGGTGAACAACAGTGAAAGGGCGGCGACACGCATGCTGGACTCCTTGTGGCCCATCTGACTGTGCAGTGAGGAAACGTCCTACCCTAGTGTGCGCGTCGATAAATGACCACCTTCTTTTTCGTCTTCTCTGCGACGAGCGGTCGACAGTGCGCGAAGCTTGTCGCTATGCTGGCCGGGCGCGCTCGGCCCAGCCAGGATACGTATCATCTATTGTTGTGGCCGAGTCTTTCTGGTATAAAGCAGCGCTCTTTTCTAGGGGCTCGGCCTGTCGCATCAGCGGATCCGGTCGATAAGACCCCCGGAATCACGGCGCCTGGCGCCAAAGACTGAGAGATTAAGCGGCCAACCCATGCCGGGTTGGGCATGTGGTTTTAGAGGGCTGAGGCATGTCGAGAGTCTGTCAAGTTACCGGTAAGGGTCCGGTAACCGGGAACAACATTTCCCACGCAAACAACAAAACCCGTCGTCGTTTCCTGCCGAACCTGCAGCACCACCGTTTCTGGGTTGAGTCCGAGAAGCGCTTCGTGCGTCTGCGCGTTTCCGCCAAGGGCATGCGTATCATCGACAAGCGCGGTATCGATGCCGTTCTGGCCGACATCCGCCGCAGCGGCGCCAAGGTTTAAGGGAGAACATCATGCGTGAACTGATCCGTCTGGTATCGAGTGCTGGCACTGGCCACTTCTACACCACCGACAAGAACAAGCGCACCACTCCGGACAAGATCGAGATCAAGAAATACGATCCGGTCGTCCGTAAGCACGTGATCTACAAGGAAGCCAAGATCAAGTAATTGATCGGCGACCTGAAAAAACCCGCCTCTGCAAGGAGGCGGGTTTTTTTATGCCTGGCGGTCAGCCATTGGCTGCCACTCAGGGCCGCTTTACAGCCCCATGGCCCCAAGTGGCAAAGGCGGGCTTACTTCTGTTCGAACATCACATAGATCTTGCGGCACGGCTCCAGCACTTCCCAGGTGCCCTTGAAGCCCGCCGGGATGACGAACCGATCACCGGCACGCAGGGTCTTGGCATTGCCTGCCTCGTCACGCAGCACCGAGACGCCCTGGACGATCTCGCAGTATTCGTGCTCGGTGTAGTTCACCGTCCATTGGCCCACCTCACCCTCCCAGACGCCCGCGGCGAATTGCCCGCATGGGCTGGAATAGTGGTTGTAGACGGCCTGGTCGGGTTCGCCCTTGAGGATTTTCTCCGCTGCCGGGCGGTAGCGTTCGGCCTCGGTAATGGCCTGGGCGAAGTCGATGATGCTGTCGATGCTCATGGTGAACCCCTCTTGTTGTTTAATAAAATGCACATCAGTAGGCTTTTAGGCCTTTCGTGTCAAATATATTGATAGTTTACACGGGCTGGTTTAGGGTATCGGTTGCCAGTGTGCGCTTGTCGCCCGGCCAGAATTTCTGACAGCGCCCGTGAGTCCTCAGTACGGCGTTGCACCTTAACAAGAGGAGGAGTTTCGTATGACCACCCTGACTCGTGCGGACTGGGAACAGCGTGCCCAACAATTGAAGATCGAAGGTCGCGCCTTCATCAACGGTGAATACACCAATGCCGCATCCGGTGAAACCTTCGACTGCCTGAGCCCGGTGGACGGACGCTTCCTGGCCAAGGTCGCCAGCTGCGACTTGGCCGACGCCAACCGCGCCGTGGAAAACGCCCGCGCCACCTTCGAGTCCGGCGCCTGGTCGCGCCTGGCCCCGGCCAAGCGCAAATCGGTGCTGATCCGCTTCGCTGGCCTGCTGCGCCAGCACGTCGAGGAACTGGCCCTGCTGGAAACCCTGGACATGGGCAAGCCGATCGGTGACTCCTCGACCATCGACATCCCCGGTGCAGCCAACGCCATCCACTGGACCGCCGAAGCCATCGACAAGGTCTACGACGAAGTCGCCCCGACCCCGCACGACCAGCTCGGCCTGGTGACCCGCGAGCCGGTGGGCGTGGTCGGCGCCATCGTGCCGTGGAACTTCCCGCTGCTGATGGCCTGCTGGAAACTCGGCCCGGCCCTGGCCACCGGTAACTCGGTGGTGCTCAAGCCGTCGGAGAAGTCGCCGCTGACCGCCATCCGCATCGCCCAGCTGGCCATCGAGGCCGGCATCCCGGCCGGCGTGCTGAACGTGCTGCCAGGCTATGGTCACACCGTGGGCAAGGCCCTGGCCCTGCACATGGACGTCGACACCCTGGTGTTCACCGGCTCCACCAAGATCGCCAAGCAACTGATGGTGTATGCCGGCGAATCGAACATGAAGCGCGTCTGGCTGGAAGCCGGCGGCAAGAGCCCGAACATCGTCTTCGCCGATGCGCCGGACCTCAAGGCCGCCGCCGAAGCCGCCGCCAGCGCCATCGCCTTCAACCAGGGCGAGGTCTGCACCGCCGGCTCGCGCCTGCTGGTCGAGCGTTCGATCAAGGACCAGTTCCTGCCCATGGTGGTCGAGGCCCTCAAGGCCTGGAAACCGGGCAACCCACTGGACCCGGCGACCACCGTCGGCGCGCTGGTCGACACCCAGCAGATGAACACCGTGCTGTCGTACATCGAGGCTGGCCACCAGGACGGCGCCAAGCTGCTGGCCGGCGGCAAGCGCATCCTGGAGGAAACCGGCGGCACCTATGTCGAGCCGACCATCTTCGACGGCGTGACCAACGCCATGAAGATCGCCAAGGAAGAGATCTTCGGCCCTGTGCTGTCGGTGATCACCTTCGACAGCGCCGAGGAAGCCGTGGCCATCGCCAACGACACCCCGTACGGCCTGGCTGCCGGCATCTGGACCGCCGACATCTCCAAGGCCCACCGCACTGCCCGCGCCGTGCGTGCCGGCAGCGTGTGGGTCAACCAGTACGACGGCGGCGACATGACTGCGCCGTTCGGTGGCTTCAAGCAGTCGGGCAACGGCCGTGACAAGTCGCTGCATGCACTGGAGAAATACACCGAGCTGAAGGCGACCTGGATCAAGCTGTAAGCCAGAGGGGCCGCCTTGCGGCCCAATCGCCGGCAAGCCGGCTCCCCACAAGGATCGCCTCGAACCCTGTGGGACGCTTGCGGTGATTGAGCTGCACAGCAGCCCCAATGACAGCCGGGCCGGTTCACACCGTCCCGGCTGTGTCGTTTCTGCTCTTCAAGAATGCTGCCTGGGAGGCTGTGATGCGTTGGGGAACCTACTTTGCCGTGCTGGCGTCGGTGCTCAGTGTCGGGCTGGCGATCGGCGTGAGCATGCCGCTGGTGTCCTTGCGCCTGGAGGGCTGGGGCTACGGCGGGTTCGCCATCGGTGTCATGGCGGCGATGCCGGCGCTCGGGGTGCTGCTTGGCGCCAGCCTGGCCAGCCGCCTGGCCGGCTGGGTCGGCGTGCCATCGGCCATGCGCCTGTGCCTGTGGGGCGGTGCGCTGTCCATCGGCCTGGTGGCGCTGCTGCCGAGCTACTCGCTGTGGCTGGCGCTGCGCCTGCTGATCGGCATGTCCCTGACGGTGGTGTTCATCCTCGGCGAAAGCTGGATCAACCAATTGGTGGTCGAGCAATGGCGTGGCCGGCTGGTGGCCTTGTATGGCAGCAGCTATGCCCTGAGCCAGCTGGCCGGGCCGCTGGTACTGGGGTTTCTCGGCTCGGACGACGACTTCGGTTTCTGGGCCGCCACCGGCCTGCTGCTGTTGGCGCCGCTGGTGCTGCTGGGCCGTGGTGGGGCACCGACCACCGAGGCTTGCAGCGTCACCTTCAGCGACCTGTTCGCTTTCTGCCGGCGCCTGCCGGTGATCGCCTGGGCCATTGCCCTGTTCGCGGCGTTCGAGGCGATGATCCTGACCTTGCTGCCAGTGTACTGCCTGCAGCAAGGGTTCACCGCCGAGCTGGCGCTGTTCATGGTCAGTACCGTGGTGGTGGGGGACGCCGTGCTGCAATTGCCGATCGGTGCCCTGGCCGACCGCATGTCGCGACGCACCCTGTTCAGCGGTTGCGCCCTGACGCTGCTGGTGTCCAGCCTGGCCATTCCGTTGTTGCTGCATACGCCGGCGATCTGGCCGCTGTGGGTGCTGTTCGGGGCCAGTGCCGGGGGGCTGTTCACCCTGTCGCTGGTGTTGATCGGCGAGCGTTATCGGGATGATGCGCTGGTGCGGGCCAATGCCCACGTGGCGCAGTTGTGGGGGATTGGCTGCCTGGTCGGGCCATTGCTGGCCGGTGCCGGCAGCCAGTGGATCAGCGGGCATGCGCTGCCGTTGCTGATGGCGGCAGGGGCGGCGGGGTTGGTATTGCTGACCCGGCGGCGGGATGCCTTCGAGCCGGCTTCGGTCTGATTGCGCCAGGGGCGGCTGCCCTGCAGCCCATTCGCGGGCTTGCCCGCGAATGGGGCTACACACGTCACGCTTGGGCTAGAGCATCTTCTCCAGCCCCACTGCCTTGCTGATCCAGGCATTGAAGCGCCGCCACATCCCACCCGGTTCGGAGGTCAGCATACGGCGCTGGCCATCGTCCTCGGTCACCCACACGATCTTTCCGCCCACTAGCCTGGGTTGGTAGCTCAGCGCCGGTGCCATCCCCTGCACCGCCAGTTCCCGCGTGTACTCGGCCAGCTCCGGGCTGTCCACCAGCACGCCGACCTCGGTGTTCCACAGCACCGAACGTGGATCGAAGTTGAACGAGCCGATGAAGGTCTTGCGTCGGTCGAAGACGATCGCCTTGCTGTGCAGGCTGGAGTCGGAGCTACCGTGGAAGCTCAGGCCGCGGTTGGCGCTGGGGTCGCCAGGCTGGCGGCGCAGTTCGTAAAGCTGTACGCCATGTTCGAGCAAGGCGCGGCGGTAGGGCGCGTAGCCACCGTGCACCGCCGGCACGTCGGTGGCCTCCAGCGAGTTGGTCAGCAACTTCACCGAGATGCCGGCATCGGCCTGGCTGGTCAGGTACAGCAGGCCTGACTCGCCTGGTACGAAGTAGGCCGACACCAGGATCAGCTCGTGACGGACGTTTTTCAGATCCGGTGCCAGTTGCTGGGTCATCAGCAACTGCGGGTCCGGCTCGTCCTGGGCCAGTACCTTGCTCGGCGCGTCCCACAGGGCCTGGCTGTGGGCCCAGATCAGCTCGTTGCGCCAGACGTCCAGGCGTGGCCGGGCCTGGTAGGCCATCAGCCGGTCATACAGCGCCTTGTGCTGGATCCGCGCCTCGGCCAGGGAAATCTCCAGGCGCTGGCGGCTGGTGCGCAGGTCGCTGGCGTCTGGCTGGCGCCAGAGAAAGTCGCCGATCGGGCGGCTCAGGGCACTGTTCCAGTACTGGTCGAAGCTGTGCCCGAGCTGTTCGGCCACAGGCCCGACGCCGAGCAGGTCGATGTCGGTGAAGTTCAGGTTGGGCTCGGCGTCGAAGTACTCGTCGCCCAGGTTACGACCGCCGACGATGGCCATGCTGTTGTCCACCAGGAACAGCTTGTTGTGCATGCGCCGGTGCTGGCGCGACAGGTTGAACAACCGGCCCACCGCGCGGGTGACGCCGGTACTGCGCCCCAGGTGCAGTGGGTTGAACACGCGGATATGGATGTTCGGGTGGGCGGCGAGGGTGCCCATCAGGCTGTCGAGACCGTCGCTGGTGGTGTCGTCGAGCAGGATGCGCACGCGCACGCCACGGTCTGCGGCGCGCAGCAACTCGTGAACCAGGGCGCGGGTGCTCAGGCCGTCATGGACGATGTAGTACTGCAGGTCGATGCTGGCCTGGGCGTTGCGGATCAGTTCGGCACGGGCGCGGAAGGCTTCGTTGCTGTTGGGCAGCAGGCGAAAGCCCGAGCGCCCTTCGTAGGGGGCCGCCTGGCGCAGCACCGAGCGGCCGAAGGCGGACTCGCTGGCCGGCAGGGCGTGGCTGACGTCGTGGGAAGTGCCGACACTGGCACAGCCCGCAAGGCCGAGCAGCAGCGCCAGCAAGAGAGGCAGAGCTCGCTGGAGTCTCAAGGGAGGATCGTCCTGTACAGCAAAGGCCTATCGATATGGACTGTGGAGGGCGGCGCAAAGTTACCCTGCGTGCGCATCCGCATCCAGTAGACGAAGGGCGGTTTCGCCCACCTTGCGCACGGCCGCCTCGATCTGTGGCGTCGGCCGGGCGGCGAAGTTCATGCGCAGGCAATGGCGGAACTTGCCCGACGCCGAGAAGATGCTGCCGACGGCGACCTGCACGCCTTGCTCCAGTAAAGCGCGATTCAGGCGCAGCGTATCGAAACTTTCCGGCAATTCCACCCACAGCATGAAGCCGCCCTGGGGCCGGCTGGCACGGGTGCCGGGCGGGAAGTAGCGGGTCACCCAGTCGCTCATCAGGTCGCGACCACGCTGGTACTGGCTGCGCATGCGGCGCACGTGCGGGTGGTAGTGGCCGGCGGCGATGAAGTCGGCGATGGCCAACTGTGGCTGGCTGGCGGTGCTGCCGGTGCTGATGTACTTCATGTGCAGCACCCGCTCCAGGTAGCGCCCAGGGGCGACCCAGCCGACCCGCAGGCCTGGGGCCAGGGTCTTGGAGAACGAACTGCACAGCAGCACGCGGCCGTCTTCGTCGAACGACTTGATGGTCCGTGGGCGCGGATAGGTGTAGGCCAGGTCGCCGTAGACATCGTCCTCGAGGATCGCCACGTCGTAGCGCTGGGCCAGCGTCAACAGGGCCTTCTTGCGCGCCTCGGGCATGATGTAGCCGAGCGGGTTGTTGCAGCTGGGCGTGATCTGGATGAGCTTGATCGGCCACTGCTCCAGGGCCAGTTCGAGGGCTTCGAGGCTTATGCCGGTGAGCGGGTCGGTGGGGATCTCCAGGGCCTTCATGCCCAGGCCCTTGAGGGTCTGCATGGCGCCATGGAAGCTCGGCGAGTCGACCGCGACGATGTCGCCGGGCTGGCACACCGCGCGGATGCTGGTGGACAGCGCCTCGTGGCAGCCGGTGGTCACCACCAGGTCGGCCGGGCCCAGGCGGCAGCCGGAGTCGAGCATCAAGCGGGCGATCTGTTCGCGCAGGGCCAGGTTGCCGTGGATGTTGTCGTAGTACAGGCCGGGCATGTCCTGGCGTCGGCTGAGCTGGGCGAGGCTGCGCAACAGAGGCTTGAGGCTCGGGCTGTCGATGTCGGGCATGCCGCGGCCGAGCTGGACCACGTCGGCGCGTGGGGTGCTGCGCACCAGTTCCAGCACCTGTTCCCACTGGGAGATGTCCACGGGCCGCTGGGCCGGCCGGCTGACCGCGGGCAGGGCAGGGAGGCTGCGGTCTTCGGCGACGAAATAGCCTGACTTGGGGCGCGGCGAGACCAGGCCGTTGTCCTCCAGCAGGCGGTAGGCCTGCTGCACGGTGCTCAGGCTGACGCCGTGCTCGAGGCTCAGGGCACGGACCGAGGGCAGGCGCTGGCCGGGGCGGTACAGGCCTTGTTCGATACGGGCGCCGAGCAGCTCGGCGAGGTTGACGTAGAGGGTCACGGCATACTCCTGCCCGGGGTGCGAGCTAAGACCAGTACAGATCGGGCGAAAATACAGCATTCAGCAGGCTTTCTGCCAATGCTGTATGGAAATAATAAAGCTGTATTGAATCTGTATTGCCGGGGGTACAAACCCGCATGCTTTCTCCATGGCTCGATCAGATCAGGAGAACGCAGTGATGGGCGGTTTGAGCGACGTACGTTTGCAACTGTTGGCCAAGGAGTTGGCGGACGGCCAACGCCCCAAGGTCCACGCGGCCCCGGCCGGCCTGGGCCGCTGGGGGTTGATGATGCACCGCTGGCGCACCCGCAGGGCCCTGCTGCAGCTGGATGATGGCCAGTTGCGGGATATCGGCTTGAGCTGGCAGCAGGCCCGGGAGGAAGGGCGCAAACCCTTCTGGCGGGATTAGACCAGCTCCTTGAGGCGATGCCACAGCATGCCCAAAGCCAGCAGTGGCGAGCGCAGCAACCTGCCGCCGGGGAAGGTGATATGCGGGACCTGGGCGAACAGGTCGAAGCGCCCGCTCTGCTGGCCGCTGATGGCTTCGCCGAGCAAGCGCCCGGCCAGGTGGGTGGCGTTCACGCCATGGCCGGAATAGGCCTGGGCATAGTAGACATTGGGCTGGCTGGCCAGGCGGCCGATCTGCGGCAGGCGGTTGGCGCCGATGCCGATCATGCCGCCCCACTGGTAGTCGATGCGCACATCGGCCAGGTGCGGGAACACCTTGAGCATCTTCGGACGCATGTAGGCGGCGATGTCCTGCGGGTCGCGCCCGGAGTAGTGGCAGGCGCCGCCGAACAGCAGGCGATGGTCGGCGGACAGGCGGTAGTAGTCCAGGGCCACGCGTTGGTCGCACACCGCCATGTTCTGTGGCAGCAGTTGGCGCGCGCGTTCCTCGCCCAGTGGCTCGGTGGCGATGACGTAGCTGCCGGCGGGCAGCACCTTGCCGCCCAGTTCGCGGTTGAGGTCGTTGTGGTAGGCGTTGCAGCACAGTACCAGGGTGCTGGCGCGGACCCGCCCCTTGGCGGTGTGGACCTGTACCTGCGGGCCGTAGTCGATGCGGGTCACTTCCGACATTTCGTGCAGTTTCACCCCCAGCCGGGTGGCGGCTTGCGCTTCGCCCAGGGCCAGGTTGAGCGGGTGCAGGTGCCCCGAGCCCATGTCGACCAGCCCGCCGACGTAGCGGTCGGAGCCGACCACGCTGTGGATGTCGCTCTGTGGAACCAGGCGCAGTTCATGGCGATAGCCCAGGCTGCGCAGCTCTTCGGCGTCCTCGGCGAAGCCTTCCAGCTCGCGAGGCTTGTTGGCCAGGTCGCAGTAGCCCCAGGTCAGGTCGCAGGCGATGGCGTGACGCTCGATGCGCTCGCGGACGATGTCCACGGCCTCCAGGCCCATCAGCTTCATGCTGCGCACGCCTTGCTCGCCGATGATCGGCAGGAATTGCTCCAGGCCGTGGCCGACGCCACGGATCAGTTGCCCGCCGTTGCGCCCGCTGGCGCCCCAGCCGATCTTGCGGGCTTCCAGGAGGATCACCGAGAGGCCGCGTTCGGCCAGTTCGATGGCGGTGTTCAGGCCTGAGTAGCCGCCGCCGACGATGCACACGTCAGCGCTGTGTTCGCCTTGCAGGGCAGGGTAATCGGGCTGTGGCGCGCTGCTGGCGGCGTAATAGGAGGCGGCGTGCTGCGCGCTGTGGGTCATGGGGCGGGTCCTGGAGTTGGAGCGGGAGGGGCGAGGATAAGCTGGGGGTTCGCGGTGGGGCAACTAGAGCAATACCCGTCAGTTAAGCGGCCCCAAAGCCCGCCACCGCGAATGGGATATAATCCGACCCACCTCTTCGACTCGCCCGCCGACCATGTCCTGCAACCGCCACAAGATCCACTTCCTGCGCGAACTGATCCCGTCCTTCGACTGTGAGCGCGGCTGCCACGACTGCTGCGGCCCGGTCACCACCTCGGCCGAAGAGATGGCCCGGCTGCCACGCAAGTCCCGCGCCGAGCAGGAGGCCGCGCTGGAGCGCCTGGACTGCGTGCACCTGGGCCCCGAGGGATGCACGGTGTACCAGGAGCGGCCGCTGATCTGCCGCCTGTTCGGCACCACGCCACGCATGGCCTGCCCGCGGGGGCGCGGGCCTGCGCAGATGATCGAGCCCGAAGCCGAGCAGCTCGTCCACCAGTACATCGCCAGCACCCGCCAGGTGCTGGTCTGACGCTCAGTCCGGGATCGGCAGGCAGAGGCTTTCCTTCACCTCTTCCATGACGATGTAGCTCTTCGACTCCCGCACATGGGGCAGCTTGAGCAGGATGTCGCCAAGCAGCTTGCGGTACGAGGCCATTTCCGAGATGCGCGCTTTCACCAGGTAGTCGAAGTCGCCCGATACCAGGTGGCACTCCAGCACATGAGGCAGCTTGAGCACGGCACGGCGGAACTCCTCGAAGGTATCGCCGGACTTGTAGTCCAGGCTGATCTCGACGAATACCAGCAGGCTGCCCTTGAGGTGCTGCGGATTGAGCCGGGCGTTGTAGCCCATGATGATCCCCTCGCGCTCCAGCCGGCGCACACGCTCGGTGCATGGCGTGGTGGAAAGGCCGACCTTCTCGCCCAGTTCGGTGAACGAGATGCGCCCGTCGTTTTGCAGGATACGCAGGATGTTGCGGTCGATCTTGTCCAGTTCACGCTTGCTCTGGTGCTGGGTTCTCATAGGGGATGCCCCTCCACAAAAGGCGACTATGCCGAGAATTCTCGCCAAATATAGGCTTTTATATAGTGAAATGCACTGGCCTGTCCTTCTTATACTGCGCCCATCCAAGCCATTTCAACAAAAGACTGCGGCAAGCCGCGTGCGAGGGATAAACAATGCGAGTTCTGGTACTTGGTAGCGGTGTGATCGGAACCGCCAGTGCCTATTATCTGGCCCGGCAAGGTTTCGAAGTCGTGGTGGTCGATCGCCAGCCGGCGGTGGCCATGGAGACCAGCTTCGCCAACGCTGGCCAGATCTCGCCGGGCTATGCCTCGCCCTGGGCCGCGCCGGGCGTGCCGCTGAAGGCCATCAAGTGGCTGCTCGAGCGCCATGCCCCGCTGGCCATCAAGCTCACCGGCAACGTCGACCAGTACCTGTGGATGGCGCAGATGCTGCGCAACTGCACCGCCAACCGCTACGCGGTGAACAAGGAGCGGATGGTGCGCCTGTCCGAGTACAGCCGCGACTGCCTCGACGAACTGCGCGCCGAGACCGGTATCGCCTACGAAAGCCGCACCCTGGGCACCACCCAGCTGTTCCGCACCCAGGCCCAGGTGGATGCGGCGGCCAAGGACATCGCCGTGCTCGAGCAATCCGGCGTGCCATACGAGTTGCTCGATCGTGACGGTATCGCCCGCGTCGAGCCGGCCCTGGCTGGGGTGAAGGACATCCTCGCCGGCGCCCTGCGCCTGCCCAACGACCAGACCGGCGACTGCCAGCTGTTCACCACCAAGCTCGCCGAGATGGCCATCAAGCTGGGCGTCGAGTTCCGCTTCGGCCAGGACATCCAGCGCCTGGACTGCGCCGGCGACCGTATCAATGGCGTGTGGATCGACGGCAAGCTGGAAACCGCCGACCGCTACGTCCTGGCCCTGGGCAGCTACTCGCCGCAGATGCTCAAGCCGCTGGGCATCAAGGCTCCGGTGTACCCGCTCAAGGGCTACTCGCTGACCGTGCCGATCACCGATCCGGACATGGCGCCGACCTCGACCATCCTCGACGAGACCTACAAGGTCGCCATCACCCGTTTCGACAACCGCATCCGTGTCGGGGGCATGGCCGAGATCGCCGGCTTCGACCTTTCGCTGAACCCGCGTCGGCGCGAAACGCTGGAGATGATCGTCAACGATCTTTATCCTCGCGGCGGCGACCTGAGCCAGGCCAGCTTCTGGACCGGCCTGCGCCCGGCGACCCCGGACGGCACGCCGATCGTCGGCGCTACCTCCTTGCGCAACCTGTACCTCAATACCGGTCACGGCACCCTGGGGTGGACCATGGCCTGTGGTTCTGGCCGCCTGCTGGCCGACCTGATCGCGCGCAAGAAGCCGCAGATCAGCGCCGAGGGCCTCGACATTTCGCGTTATGGCAAAAATCAGGAGATCGCCAAGCATGCCAATCCAGCGCCAGCTCACCAATGAGCGCATGAGCCAGATCGTCGTTCACAACGGTACCGTCTACCTGGCGGGCCAGGTGGGTGACGACATGGATGCCGGGATCGAGCAGCAGACCCGCGAGACCCTGGCCAACATCGAACAGTTCCTCGAGCAGGCCGGCACCGACAAGACCCGCCTGCTCTCGGTGACCATCTACCTGAAGGACATCGACGCCCACTTCCAGGGCATGAACGCGGTGTGGGACCAGTGGCTGCCCCAGGGCGTCGCGCCGGCCCGCGCCACGGTCGAGGCCAAGCTGTGCGAGCCAGAGATCCTCGTCGAGATGTCGGTGATCGCCGCACTGCCGTAAACCGTTCCCTCACCCTGGTGCGGCGGGCACTACCCCTCACCCGTCGCGCCAGGGGCTTATCGATAACCAGAACTGCCAGAAGGCTGCCGCCATGCGTCCTGCCCGTGCCCTGATCGACCTCCAAGCCCTTCGCCACAACTACCGTCTGGCCCGTGAACTGTCCGGCGCCAAGGCCCTCGCCGTGATCAAGGCCGATGCCTATGGCCATGGCGCGGTGCGCTGCGCCCTTGCCCTGGAGGCCGAGGCCGACGGTTTCGCCGTCGCCTGCATCGAGGAGGCGCTGGAGCTGCGCGCCGCCGGGATCAAGGCGCCGGTGCTGCTGCTCGAAGGCTTCTTCGAGGCCAGCGAGCTGGCGCTGATCGCCGAGCACGACCTGTGGTGCGTGGTGCATTCGTTGTGGCAACTGGAGGCCATCGAAAAGGCCCAGGTGCACAAGCCGCTGAACATCTGGCTGAAGCTGGACACCGGGATGCATAGGGTCGGCCTGCACCCGAAGGACTACCACGACGCCTACCAGCGCCTGCTGGCCAGCGGCAAGGTGGCGCGCATCGTGCTGATGAGCCACTTCGCCCGTGCCGACGAGCTTCAGGCCGACGCCACCGCGCAGCAGGTGGCGGTGTTCGAGGCGGCGCGCCAGGGCCTGGCCGCCGAGTGCAGCCTGCGCAACTCGCCGGCGGTGCTGGGTTGGCCGCAGGTGCCGAGCGACTGGGTGCGCCCGGGCATCATGCTGTATGGCGCAACGCCCTTCGAGGTGCCCCAGGCCCAGGCCGAACGCCTGCAGCCCGTGATGACCCTGCAATCGCGCATCATCGCCGTACGTGAGCTGCCGGCCGGCGAGCCGGTCGGCTATGGCGCCAAGTTCGTCAGCCCACGCCCGACCCGCGTCGGTGTGGTCGCCATGGGTTATGCCGATGGTTACCCACGCCAGGCACCTACCGGCACCCCGGTGATGGTCGCCGGCAAGCGCACCCAACTGATTGGCCGGGTTTCGATGGACATGCTCTGCGTCGACCTGACCGACGTGCCGCAAGCGACCGTCGGCAGCCCGGTGGAGTTGTGGGGCAAGCAAGTGCTGGCCAGCGAAGTGGCGCTATTGGCGGGGATGATCCCCTACCAGATCTTCTGCAACCTCAAGCGCGTGCCGCTGGACTATATCGGCGAATGAGGCGCTGAAGCGGACAGGCTGCGGGGCGAAGTGTTGTAAATACTGAACGGCGTTGCCATCATATCGTTCACACTTCTCCCCCACCTCGACCGTTTCAGGAGGCTCCAGCTTTGGACGTCGGTGAACGACTGCAAGCCATCCGCAAGCTCAAGGGCCTGTCCCAGCGTGAACTCGCCAAGCGTGCGGGCGTGACCAACAGCACTATCTCGATGATCGAGAAGAACAGTGTGAGCCCGTCGATCAGCTCCCTGCGCAAGGTGCTCAGTGGCATTCCCATGTCCATGGTCGAGTTCTTCTCCGTCGAGCTGGCGCCGGAAAGCCCCACGCAGATCGTCTACAAGGCCCACGAGCTGATCGACATCTCCGACGGTGCGGTGACCATGAAGCTGGTGGGCAAGTCGCACCCCAACCGGGCCATCGCTTTTCTCAACGAGGTCTACCCGCCGGGTGCCGACACCGGCGAAGAGATGCTCACCCATGATGGCGAGGAAACCGGCATCCTGCTCGAAGGCCGCCTGGAGCTGGTGGTCGGCACCGAGACCTTCATTCTCGAGGCCGGCGACAGCTACTACTTCGAAAGCACCCGCCCGCACCGTTTTCGCAACCCCTTCGACGAGCCCGCCCGGCTGATCAGCGCGGCCACGCCTTCCAACTTCTGAATGGCTGCGCGGCATGTTGTCGCGGCTATACCCTTTCGAACATTAGGGTTGTTCCGCTCACCTCCGGGATCCCGCTATACTTTCCAACGCCCGCGTATCCCGTGGCCGCGGGCGTGATTAGCCACCATGAGGGTGTACGCGTGAACCAAATCAAGAAGATGCTGGCCCTACCAGCAGCCGTAGTAGCCCTTTGGGCAATCAATGCACACGCAGCGACCAATGACGATATCGCCAAGCGCCTGGAGCCGGTCGGCCAGGTGTGTATCCAGGGCCAGGAGTGCAAGGGCATGGAGGTGGCCGTTGCCGCTGGCGGCGGCGGAGCCAAGACCCCGGACGAAATCATCGCCAAGCATTGCAACGCCTGCCACGGCAGCGGCCTGCTCGGCGCGCCGAAGATCGGCGACACCGCCGCCTGGAAGGAGCGGGCGGATCACCAGGGCGGCCTCGACGGCATCCTGGCCAAGGCCATTACCGGCATCAACGCCATGCCGCCGAAGGGGACCTGCGCCGATTGTTCGGACGAGGACCTGATGAACGCCATCAAGAAAATGTCCGGTCTGTGAGTTGCACCTGATCACGCCACGGCCTGCCTTCATGGCGTGATGCTGTTCACTCAAGACGTGTAGCGACCCTTTTCGCGGGCAAGCCCGCTCCCCCGGATTCGGCGCCGACTTCGAAAGTGGCGCGGCCCTTGTGGGAGCGGGCTTGCCTGCGATGGGCTGCAAAGCAGCCCCAACGCTTTGCCCATGGGCCCATGCAGCAAAACCAGGCAGGCAAGGGTCCAACCCCCTGTATGCATGGATGTCACAGGAGGCACCGATGGCGCAACGCTGTTCCCTCGATGCGGCGGTCGACCAGGTGCTGGCTCGCCTGCCCGCCCATATCCACCTGGGCCTGCCGCTCGGCCTGGGCAAGCCCAACGCCTTCGTCAACGCGCTTTACGCCCGGGTGCGTGAGCTGCCCGAACGTCGCCTGACGATCTACACCGCCCTGAGCCTGGGCCGCCCACCCTTGGGCGACGGCCTGCAGCAGCGCTTCCTCGAACCTTTCGTCGAGCGTGTGTTCGCCGACTATGAGGAGCTCGATTACCTGGCCGACCTGCGGGGCGACAACCTGCCCGCGAACATCCGCATCGAACAGTTCTTCGTGCAGCCCGGCAGCCTGCTGAACAGCGACCTCGCCCAGCAAGACTATGTCAGCAGCAACTACAGCCACGCCGCCCGCGATATCAACGCCAAGGGCCTGAACCTGGTCGCCCAGCTGGTGGCGGCCACGCCCGAGTGCCCTGGCCGCTTGAGCCTGTCGTGCAATCCCGACATCACGCTCGACCTGCTGCCGATGATCGCTCGTCGCCGTGCCGCCGGCGAAACCATCCTGTTGCTGGGCCAGGAGCATGTCGAGCTGCCCTATATGCCGGGCGATGCCGAGCTTGCCGAGGACGCCTTCGACCTGCTGATCGACGAGCCCGAGCGGCGCCGCCTGTTTTCCACCCCGAACATGCCGGTCACGACCCAGGACCACTGCATCGGCCTGTTCGCCAGTGCCCTGGTGCGCGACGGCGGTACGCTGCAGGTCGGCATCGGCGCCATGGGCGATGCGCTGACCGCGGCCTTGCTGGCGCGCCACGGCGACAACGCAGGTTACCGGGCGCTGCTCGCCGAGTTCGAGCCGGGCCCATGGCAGGGGCTGATCGACAGGGAAGGGGGCCTGGAGACCTTCGCCGAGGGTCTGTACGGCTGCAGCGAGATGTTCGTCAACGGCCTGCTGGCGCTGGTCGAAGCGGGCGTGGTACGGCGCTGCGCCGATGAGCGGGGAACGCTGGTGCATGGCGGTTTCTTCCTCGGCCCTCGGGCCTTCTACCAGCAACTGCGGGAAATGCCGCTCGGGCAACGCGAGCGCTTCGCCATGAGCGCTATCAGCTTCATCAACGAGCTGTATGGCGAGGAAGACCTCAAGCGTCGCCAGCGCCGCGATGCGCGCTTCGTCAACACGGTGTTCGGCATGACCCTGCTCGGTGCCGGGGTGGCTGACCAACTGGAAGATGGGCGAGTGCTCAGCGGTGTGGGTGGGCAATACAACTTCGTCGCCCAGGGCCATGCCCTGGAAGGCGGACGCTCCATCCTGCTGCTGCGCAGCTGGCGCGAGGCGGGCGGCGAGGTGACCTCGAACCTGTTCTGGACCTACGGTCACTGCACTATTCCCCGGCATCTGCGCGACATCGTGGTGACCGAGTACGGCATCGCGGATTTGCGCGGGCAGACCGACAGCGAGGTGATCGCGCGGTTGCTGGCGATCAGCGATTCACGCTTCCAGGGTGAGTTGATGGTGCAGGCCAAGGAGGCCGGCAAGCTGGCCAAGGACTTCCAGCTCGATGCGCGTTTTACCGACAACACGCCGGAGCGCCTGGAGGCGATACGCGCACGCTATCGGCGGTTGTTCCCGGAGTATCCGCTGGGGACCGACTTCTCGGCTGAGGAACAGGAGCTGTTGCGGGCGCTGAACTGGCTCAAGGGCAAGTTCAGGTTGAGCGAGGTGCTGGAGCTGGGCAAGGCGACGCTGGATGCACCTGGGCCGCAGGGGTATGCGGCACAGTTGGCGCGCATGGGACTGGATGAGCCGCAGGGGCTCAAGGAGGAACTGTATCAGCGGCTGTTGCTGGCAGGGTTGGCGGCGACGCGGTGACTGCAAGGGGCTGCTGCGCAGCCCATCGCCGGCAAGCCGGCTCCCCTGTGGGACTTGCCGGCAATAGGGCCCGTACGGTCAATCGATGAACGTGACCACACCACCTTCCAGCGACTTCACCCGGGCCAGCGATTCGACGCGATAGCCCTGGCGATCCAGCTCGGCGCGACCGCCCTGGAACGACTTCTCGATGACGATGCCCAGGCCCGCGACAGTGGCGCCGGCCTGCTTGATGATCGAGATCAGCGCCTGGGAGGCCTTGCCGTTGGCCAGGAAGTCGTCGATCACCAGCACGCGGTCGCTGCTGTTGAGATGGCGTGGCGAGATGGCCACGGTGTTCTCGGTCTGCTTGGTGAAGGAATACACCGAGGCGGTCAGCAGGTTCTCGGTCAGGGTCAGCGACTGGTGCTTGCGGGCGAAGATGACAGGCACACCCAGCTTCAGGCCGGTCATCACGGCCGGGGCGATGCCCGACGCCTCGATGGTGACGATCTTGGTCACGCCGGAGTCGGCGAACAGGCGGGCGAATTCGTCACCGATCAGCTGCATCAGCGCTGGATCGATCTGATGGTTGAGAAACGCGTCGACTTTGAGAACCTGGTCGGAAAGCACGATGCCTTCTTCGCGAATCTTCTGCTGCAGTGCTTCCACTGTGGTATTCCTCGATGTAGCAAAGGTGGCCACGGCCGGGGCCGCGACAAAGGTTAAAGAGTAATGGTTGATCAGCGTTTGAGCATTGCCCGGATGTCGGCCAACGCATTGTTGCCTCGCGCCGCGCGAACCTCGGTCGGCGCATCTTCCAGCCCTTCCCAGGCCAGGTCGTCCGGTGGCAGTTCGTCGAGGAACCGGCTGGGCGTGCAGTCGATGATCTCGCCGTACTGCTTGCGCTTGGCGGCGAAGGTGAAGGCCAGGGTCTGGCGTGCGCGGGTGATGCCCACGTAGGCCAGGCGGCGTTCTTCCTCGATGGTGTCGGCCTCGATGCTGGAGCGGTGCGGGAGGATTTCCTCCTCCATGCCCATGATGAACACGTAGGGGAACTCCAGGCCCTTGGAGGCGTGCAGGGTCATCATCTGCACGCCCTCGGCGTTCTCTTCCTCTTCCTGCTGGCGCTCGAGCATGTCGCGCAGCACCAGCTTGCCGATGGCGTCCTCGATGGTCATGTCACCCTCTTCGTCCTTCTCGAGGGTGTTCTTCAGCGCGTCGATCAGGAACCAGACGTTGCTGATGCGAAACTCCGCGGCCTTGTCGCTGGCGGTGTTCTGGCGGATCCAGTTCTCGTAGTCGATGTCGCGGATCATCTCGTGCAGGGCGGCGATCGGGTCTTCCAGGGCGACCCGCTGGCGCACCCCATCGAGCCAGTGCTTGAAGCGCTGCAGGCGCTCGGTGTAGCGCGCATCCAGGTGCTCGCCCAGGCCCAGCTCGTCGCTGGCGGCGTACATCGACACGCCACGTTCGGTGGCGTAGTTGCCGAGTTTCTCCAGGGTGGTCGAGCCGATCTCTCGGCGAGGCACGTTGATCACTCGCAGGTAGGCGTTGTCGTCGTCCGGGTTGACCAGCAGGCGCAGGTAGGCCATGAGGTCCTTGACCTCCTGGCGGCCGAAGAAGCTGTTGCCGCCAGAGAGGCGGTAGGGCACCTGGTGGTGCTGCAGCTTGAGTTCGATCAGCTTGGCCTGGTAGTTGCCCCGGTAGAGGATGGCGAAGTCGCTGTAGGGGCGGTTGGTGCGCAGATGCAGGGTGAGGATCTCCATGGCCACCCGCTCGGCCTCGGCTTCCTCGTTCTTGCAGCGGATCACGCGGATCTCGTCGCCCACGCCCATCTCGCTCCACAGCTGTTTCTCGAAGGCGTGCGGGTTGTTGGCGATCAGTACGTTGGCGCAGCGCAGGATGCGGCTGGTGGAGCGGTAGTTCTGCTCCAGCATCACCACCTTCAGGGAGGGGTAGTCCTCCTTGAGCAGCATGAGGTTTTCCGGGCGGGCGCCACGCCAGGCGTAGATCGACTGGTCGTCGTCGCCGACCACGGTGAACTGGTTGCGCATGCCGATCAGCATCTTCACCAGCAGGTACTGGCTGGCGTTGGTGTCCTGGTATTCGTCCACCAGCAGGTAGCGCACACGGTTCTGCCAGCGTTCGAGCACGTCCTTGTGTTCCTCGAACAGTTTCACCGGCAGCAGGATCAGGTCGTCGAAGTCCACCGCGTTGAACGCCTTGAGCGTGCGCTGGTAGTGGGTGTAGACGATGGCGGCGGTCTGCTCGCGTGGGTTGCGTGCCTTTTCCAGGGCCTCGGCGGGGAGGATCAGGTCGTTCTTCCAGGCACCGATCATGTTCTTGATCTCGTCGATGCCGTCGTCGCCGGAGTATTCCTTTTGCATGATGTCCGACAGCAAGGCCTTGATGTCGGTCTCGTCGAAGATCGAGAAGCCCGGCTTGTAGCCCAGGCGCTCGTGCTCCCGGCGGATGATGTTCAGGCCCAGGTTGTGGAAGGTGCACACCGTCAGGCCACGGCCTTCGCCGGGGCGCAGCAGGGTGCCGACCCGCTCCTTCATCTCGCGCGCCGCCTTGTTGGTGAAGGTCATGGCCACGATGTACTGGGCACGGATGCCGCAGTTCTGGATGAGGTGGGCGATCTTGCGCGTGATCACGCTGGTCTTGCCGGAGCCTGCACCGGCGAGCACCAATAGAGGGCCGCCGACGTAGTCACAGGCTTCCTGTTGCCGGGGATTGAGTCGGGACATGCTAGAAACCGGGGGTCACCAGAAAATAGCCGCGCATTCTAGCAGGCATGGGGCGCTTGTGGCGCGACCGTCTGACAGTGTGAATCGGATTTGCCGACCGCGCCGGTTTCGCGCAGGATGCACGACAAAATACGTCGGGGCGCAGGCCACGCAGTGGCATGTATTAAAGTGAAAATCATTTTCACTTATACGGTAGGATACCTCGCGCCCGCTCGTCGATTCACCGTCCACGCCTTAAGGAGCCCGCTTGTCCACGCCTGTCGAACCCTTGCGTTTGCTGCTGTTGGCCGATGAGCCGGAATGGGCTGCCCTGCTGCGCGAGTGCCTGCAACCGTTGGCCGGCAGTGTGGTGTTGCTGACCGCGCCGGACTGGGCGGCGGTCGACAGCCTGTTCGCCCACGACCGCCAGGCCGTGGTGCTGGCGACCCCGGCCTTGCTGCCGGCGCCGGGCCGCTGCGACCTGCCCACCATCCTGCTGCTGGAGGACGAGCCCGAAGCGCCGCCGGCCGGCGTCAGCGACTGGCTGGTACGTACGCAGCTGACCGGCGATACCTTGCGCCGCTCCCTGCGCCACGTGCGCGAGCGCGGTGTGCTGGTGGCTACCCTGCAGCGGCTGGCCGAACAGGATCCGCTGACCGGTATCGCCAATCGCCAGGGTTTCCAGGCCTTGCTGAGCGCGCGCCTGGCGCAGAACGAGGGCCGTGGCGTAGCCCTCGGGCACCTCGACCTGGACAATTTCCGTCACGTCAACGACGCCCTCGGCCACCAGGGCGGTGACCGCCTGATTCTGCAGGTGGTGGCGCGGTTGAAGCAGCAGTTGGAAGCTGGCGACCAGCTGGCGCGCCTGGGCAGCGACGAGTTCGCCCTGCTGATCGATACCCGCCGCGACGGCAACCGTGCCGAGTGGGTGGCCGAGCGCATCGTCGAGGCCCTGGCCGAGCCCTACTGGATCGACGGCGAGAGCCTGTTGCTCGGCTGCAGCCTGGGGCTGGCCCATGCCCGTGCCCAGGGCGGCGCCGACCCGCTGATGTGGCATGCGCACATCGCCATGCGCCAGGCCAAGGGCAGCCAGGGTTGCACCTTCCATGTGTTCAACGAGCGGATCAACCGTAACGCCCGCAGCCTGGCCGACCTGGAGAGCGAACTGCGCCGGGCCCTGCGCCGCGACGAGCTGGAGCTGCACTACCAGCCGCGGCTGAACCTGGCCGATGGCTGCATCGTCGGCCTGGAGGCCCTGGTGCGCTGGCGCCATGTCGAGCGTGGCCTGCTGCCGCCCAGCGAATTCGTGCCCCTGGCCGAGCAGAGCGGGCTGATCGTGCCGCTGGGCTACTGGGTGATCTCCCGCGCCCTGCGCGACATGCAGGCCCTGCGCGAGCGTGGCGTGGCGCCGTTGCACATGGCGGTGAACCTGAGCTTCCGCCAGTTCCAGGACAGCCAGCTGCTGGCCACCCTGAGCCGGCTGATCATCGAGCACGGCGTCGATGCCCGTTGGCTGGAGTTCGAGCTGACCGAGACCGCGGTGATGCGCCGCAACGAACTGGTGCAGCAGACCATGGATGCCCTGGGCCGCCTGGGGGTGCGCTTTTCGCTCGATGATTTCGGCACCGGGTTTTCGTCGTTCGTTCACCTCAACAGCTTGCCGATCACCTTGCTCAAGGTCGATCGCAGCTTCGTCGGCGGCATGGAGCAGCGCGAGGAGAACCGCAAGCTGGTGCACGCCATGATCAACCTGGCGCACAACCTCAACCTGGAAGTGGTGGCCGAGGGGGTCGAGACCGAGGAACAGATGGCGTTGCTGCGTGGGTTCGGCTGCGACCAGGTGCAGGGGTACCTGGTGAGCAGGCCGTTGCCGGTAGGGGAGTTGATGGAGTACCTGGTATCAGGCGCTCGCCGGCAGATGGCCGAGGCCCTGTAATCGCGCGGTGTTCAGGGCTGCAAGGCAGCCCCAGGACTACAAGGTGTCTTTGGATCAGGTCGCGACGCTGGCCTCCCCAGCAACCTCCGCCTTCCCCAGCATCCGTTTCATCCGCCACTCGAAAGCGATGGTCAGCGCCACTGCCGCACAGGCCAACCCCAGTGCCAGCCCCCACCACACACCGACCGCGCCGCCACCCAGGGTAAAGGTGAACAGCCAGGCGCAGGGCGCACCCACCAGCCAGTAGCAGGCCAGCCCGATGAGGAAGGTGGTCTTGGCGTCCTTCAGCCCACGGATCGAGCCCATGGCGATGGTCTGCATGCCGTCGAACAGTTCGAACCAGGCCGCGACCATCAGCAGGCTCACCGCGAGCTGGAAGATCGCTGCGAAGGCCGGGTCGTCGCGGTCGATGAACAGTCCCACCAGCGCATCCGGCAGCAGCCAGAACAGCGCGGCGAAGGCGAACATGATCGTCGCCCCGAAGCCGATCCCCACGCGCCCGGCGCTACGTGCAGCCAGCAGGTTGCCAGCGCCGTAGTAGAGCCCCACGCGCATGGTCACCGCATAGGACAACCCGGTCGGCACCATGAACGCGGTGGAGACGATCTGCAAGGCGATCTGGTGCGCGGCGAGTTCCGTGCTGCCGAGCACGCCCATGCACAGGGCGGCGAAGGCGAACAGCCCGACCTCGACCATGTAGGTGCCGCCGATCGGCAGGCCCAGCCGCCACAGCTCGCGCAGTGCCGGCAGCGAAGGCCGCGACAGGCCCCGGCGCAGCGGGTAGGCGTCGTAGGCCTTGTGCCAGCGGATGTACAGGGCCAG
The DNA here is from genome assembly GCF_046365545.1 of Pseudomonas sp. HLMP. Lineage (NCBI taxonomy): Bacteria > Pseudomonadati > Pseudomonadota > Gammaproteobacteria > Pseudomonadales > Pseudomonadaceae > Pseudomonas > Pseudomonas sp. HLMP. The sequence continues at coordinate 1,068,167 of NZ_JBDLLR010000001.1, forward strand.
GGCAATGGCCATGCCCATCGAAACCAGGGCGGTGACCATGCCGATGCCCATCAGCCCCAGCTTGGGCAGGCCGAACATGCCTTCGATCAGCGCATGGTTGAACAGGTAGTTGAACACCGTGCCCACCAGGCTGATGACCATCACCGGCGTCGAGCGGCCCAGGGCACTGGTGAAGCCACGCAAGGCCATGAACGTCAGGTAGCCGGGCAGGGCCAGGGGCAGCAGGGTGAGGAACTCCATGGCCGAGGTGACGTTCTCCGGCTTCTGCCCGAACAGCAGCAGGACCGGCTCCAGGTTCCACAAGGCCAGCGCGGCCACCAGCGCCAGGCCCCAGGCCAGCCACAGGCCGTTCTGCGCCAGCCGCGTGGCCCCGGGGATGTCGCCGGCGCCCTGGCGGATGGCGACCAGGGTGCCGACCGCGGCGATCACGCCCAGGCAGAAGATCGACACGAACGAATAGCTGGCCGCCCCCAGGCCGCCGCCGGCCAGGGCCTGGGGGCTGATGCGGGCCATCATCAGGGTATCGGTCAGCACCATCAGCATGTGCGCCAACTGCGAGGCGATCAGCGGCCCGGCCAGGCGCAGCAGAGCCTTGAGTTCGGTGGTGGGCGCGACGTGCATGGAGGTGGTCCTTCTTGTTGCAGGGGGAATGAGGCGACGATTCTGAGGCTTCGGTCAACTTTGCACAAAAGGATAAAAGCGATCGTTGGCATGAGTTAAAGTCATGTTCATATGATGCCTGGCAGGCTTGCCAGCCCCCGAAAAAGCAGGTGCGAAATGTCCCGACAGCTACCGCCGCTTTATGCGTTGCGCGCATTCGAAGCCGCCGCCCGGCTGAGCTCCTTCACCCGTGCTGGCGAGGAATTGTCCATCACCCAGAGCGCGGTCAGCCGGCACATCCGCACCCTGGAGGAGCACTTCGCCTGCCGCTTGTTCGTGCGTAGCGGCCGTAGCCTGCAACTGACCGAGGCAGCGCGGATGTTGCTGCCCGGCGTGCGCGACGGTTTCGCTGCGCTGGAGCGGGCCTGCGATACCCTGCGCGGCGAGGATGACATCCTGCGCATGAAGGCCCCCTCGACCTTGACCATGCGCTGGCTGTTGGCGCGCCTGAGCCAGTACCGTCACCTGCAACCAGGCAACGAGGTGCAACTGACCAGTGCCTGGATGGATGTGGACCATGTGGATTTCAACCAGGAACCGTTCGACTGTGCCGTGCTGCTCAGCGACGGTGCATTCCCGGCAGACTGGGAAGTGCGGCGGCTGTTCTCTGAATTGCTGATCCCGGTAGGCGCCCCGGACCTGCTCGACGAGGGCCCCTGGGACGAGCGTCGCCTGGCGGGCATCGAGCTGCTGCACCCGACCCCGGACAAGCGAGACTGGCGCGCCTGGCTGGAGCGCATGGGCCTGCTCGACAAGGTCTCGCTCAAGGGCGGGCAGGTGTTCGACACCCTGGAGCTGGGCATGATCGCGGCGGCCCGTGGCTATGGCATTTCCATGGGGGATTTGCTGATGGTGGCCGAGGACGTGGCCCAAGGGCGGCTCAGCCTGCCTTGGCCGACCGCCGTGCCCAGTGGCATGGACTATTACCTGGTGTGGCCGCGCACGCGCCCTGGGGGAGAGCGGTTGCGGCGATTGAGCCAGTACCTGCAGGAGGAGGCCGATGCCGTGAACCTGCCCGATGTGCGGATCCTGGAGGCGCCGCCGCGAACAAGGGCGTAGAGCCCTGGCATCGGCGGTTCGGCGCCGCGAATGCTCGCTATCGGCTCACAATGCTTCCAGGTTCAACGCCTGGGCACAGGCTTGCAGCGATCGCTGCTCGCTCTGGGCATACAGCGCCAGTTCATCCTGCACCTTCAGCCCCAGCGCCGCCTCGAAGGCATCCCGGTTGGCGTTGCTGCCATATTCGGCCTGGGCATCGTCGCCCAGGTTGGACTGGAAGATCCCGGCCGCGCTGACTGGCAGGAAGTCCTCGTACACCAGCGCTTCATAGTGCACATGGCCTGCGTCGATCAGCCCTTGCAGGGTGGTCGGGCGGCCGGCCTGGTCGCGTGCGGCCAGGCCCTTCTCGGTCGGGAAGTAGCGGAAGTAGGCCAGGCCTTGTTCACGCATCTGCGCCAGGTCATCCGGGAATTCGGCGAAGTGCATCTCGAGCAGGGCCTTGTAGCGTTCGGCATTGGCCTCGGCCGGCGCACCGCCCAGGGCGCTACGGGTGGCATCGAGCAGGCGGTCGTAGAGCTGGCGGCCCTTCGGCGTCAACGCCGCCCCGCGTTGTTCGATCTCGCCGAAACGCGCGGTATGGCTGCCTTGCGCGTCGCTGAAGGCGACCTTTTCCTGCAGGGCCTTGAAGCTGGTCTGGCGCAGCAGGATCGGATGACGGCGGCCAGGTGGGCCTTCGACTACGGCCTTGGGCGGGATGCCCTTGGCCGGCATGCCCAGCTGGATCGCGTCGATGTCCAGGGTGCGCGGGGTCAGGTGGTTGATGTGCGGGCCTTTGAACGCCACCACGTCGGCGATCAGGCGGTGCTGGTCGTGCAGTCGCTGGTACTGCTCGGCTGTCACCGTCGCTTCCTGGTGCCAGCGGAAGGTGTGCAGGGCTTCCTGGACGAAGACCTCGGCATCCGTGGCGTTCAGGCCGCCCTCGCGCTCGTGCTGGGCGATCAGCTCCAGGACGCGCGGCGTGAAGATCCTGCGCTTGGCCAGGATGCCCTGGGCCAGTTCGCGCAACTGCGGGCTGTCGATCAGCTCCAGGCGCAGCAGCGAGGTGAACACGCGGAACGGGCTGACATGCAGCGATCGCTCGTGCACCGCGCGGAACGCGGTGGAATGCACCGGCACGCCGGCCGAGCTGAGGTCGTAGTAGCCGACCGGCTGCATGCCCATGACCGCGAACAGCCGGGCGATGGTCGCCAGCTCCTCGGCGGTGCCGACGCGGATGGCGCCATGGCGTTCCTGGTCGAGGCGCTCGATCTCGCCGGTCCAGCGCAGGGCCTCGGCCACTTGAGGCTGCTGGGTCATGACCTGCTGGTTGATTTCGCTCACCAGCTCCAGCAGCGTGCCATACAGGGGCACTTCCTGTTTGTACATGAGCGACATGGCGGCAGAGAACTGCGCACGGATGCTGTCGGGGCTGACGAAATCGTGGGCGGGCATCGCTAGCTTCCTGAGGGTGGGGAGTACCCTTACATGAAAGCGGGGAATGCACCTTCCTCACAAGCGAAAAAAAGTGCAGCTGTCATTCCTTTTTGGATCGATCCAGCAGCTCCCCCAGCTCATGCAGGCAATTGCTCCTTCACCCACTCCACCAACGCCCGCACCTTCGGCACCTCCGCTGCATGTTCGGCGAACGCCAGGTAGTGCGCGCCCTCGCTTTTCATCGCATGGTTCCAGGCAAGCACCAGGCTGCCCTCGGCCAGCTCCTTCGCCACCAGGTAGCGTGGCACCAAGGCCACCCCGCAGCCTGCCTGCGCCGCGCTCAGCGCCATGTAGAAGGTATCGAACCGTGGCCCGTGGTAGCTGTTGTCGGTGTGCAGCCCCTGCTCCAGGAACCACTCATGCCAGGCCTCCGGTCGCGAGGTGCTCTGCAGCAACACCAACTGCGCCAGCGCACCGGCATTCGCCAGCTCATGCCCCTGCAGCAGCTCTGGCGCGCAGACCGGCACCACTTCCTCGCGGAACAGTTCCATGCAGGTTGCCCCTGGCCAGGTGCCCCGGCCATAGAAGAACACCACGTCGGCCGAGCCCTGGAGCAGGGCGAAGGGTTCCATTTCGTTGCGGATGTCCAAGTGGATGTTCGGGTGGCGTTTGCCGAAGCCCTTGAGGTGCGGAATCAGCCAGCGCACACCGAAACTCGGTTGAGTGGCTACCTTCAATACTTCGGTCTGCTCGCCGTAGGTGAGGACGTAGCGGCTGGACATGTCCACCTGGGTGAGGATCTTGTTGACCTCCGCCAGGTACAGCGAGCCCGCCGGCGTCAGTTGCAAGCGCCGGCGGATGCGCAGGAACAGGTGATGGCGAAGCATCTCTTCGAGCTGCGCCACCTGCTTGCTGACGGCACTCTGGGTCAGGTGCAGTTCCTCGGCGGCGCGGGTGAAGCTCAGGTGTCGAGCAGCAGCCTCGAAGCACTGCAGGGCGGTCATGGAAGGCACCAGGCGTTTGGACATAGCGTTCTCTGCGGCTGAAATCATTACCTGGTGGAATGATATGCGGAATAAAGGTCGTTTGTTGCACCGGTGTGATCGGATTAATACTGATCCACATCATTTTTCCACCCCATCACCCGATGTAGGAGAAGCACAAATGGTTGCTGGATTGCTCGAGCGCCTTGGCGTTGCCGCCGAGGCTTACACCCAGGGCGACTACCCTGTTCACACGCCGATCGACGGCAGCCAGATCGCCTCGGTGAAACTGCTCGGCAAGGCCGAGACCACCGCCCGCATCGACCAGGCGCAGCAGGCCTTCGAAGCCTGGCGCAGCGTACCGGCCCCGCGCCGTGGCGAGCTGGTGCGCCTGTTCGGCGACGTGCTGCGAGAGCACAAGGCCGATCTCGGCGAGCTGGTCTCGATCGAAGCCGGCAAGATCACCCAGGAAGGCCTGGGCGAAGTGCAGGAAATGATCGACATCTGCGACTTCGCCGTTGGCCTGTCTCGCCAGCTCTACGGCCTGACCATCGCCTCCGAGCGCCCTGGCCACCACATGCGTGAAACGTGGCACCCGCTGGGCGTGGTCGGCGTGATCAGCGCCTTCAACTTCCCGGTGGCAGTCTGGGCCTGGAACACCGCCCTGGCCCTGGTGGCGGGTAACTCGGTGGTCTGGAAACCTTCGGAAAAGACCCCACTGACCGCCCTGGCTTGCCAGGCGCTGTTCGAAAAAGCCCTGAAAGCTTTCGGCGATGCCCCAGTTGGCTTGGCACAACTGGTGATCGGCGGCCGTGAAGCCGGTGAAGCCATGGTCGATGACCCGCGCGTGCCGCTGGTCAGCGCCACCGGTAGCACCCGCATGGGCCGTGAAGTGGGCCCACGTGTTGCCGCCCGCTTCGGCCGCAGCATCCTCGAACTGGGCGGCAACAACGCCATGATCCTGGCCCCGAGTGCCGACCTGGACCTGGCCGTGCGCGGCATCCTGTTCTCCGCTGTCGGCACCGCCGGTCAGCGTTGCACTACCCTGCGCCGTCTGATCGTGCACCGTTCGATCAAGGATGAAGTGGTTGCCCGCGTCAAAGCCGCCTACGGCAAGGTGCGCATCGGCGACCCACGCAAGGACAACCTGGTCGGCCCGCTGATCGACAAGCAGTCGTTCGACGCCATGCAGGGCGCGCTGGCCAAGGCCCGCGACGAAGGCGGCCAGGTGTTTGGCGGCGAGCGCCAACTGGTCGACCAGTACCCGAACGCTTACTACGTTTCGCCTGCCATTGCCGAAATGCCTGCGCAGAGCGACGTGGTGCGCCATGAAACTTTCGCACCGATCCTGTACGTGCTGACCTACGACGACTTCGAAGAGGCCCTGCGCCTTAACAACGAAGTGCCACAAGGCCTGTCGTCGTGCATCTTCACCACCGACATCCGCGAAGCCGAGCGCTTCCAGAGCGCGTCGGGCAGCGACTGCGGCATTGCCAACGTCAACATCGGCACCAGCGGCGCCGAGATCGGCGGAGCGTTCGGTGGCGAGAAGGAAACCGGCGGTGGTCGTGAGTCCGGTTCGGATGCCTGGAAAGGCTACATGCGTCGTCAGACCAACACCGTGAACTACTCGCGCGAGCTGCCGCTGGCGCAGGGGATCGTGTTCGATTGATCGGTTGATGCTGCATGGCCGGGGGCACTGCCCCCGGTTCGCGGCAGTGCGGCGAATGGGCCGTACTGCGGCGCCAAACAAGAACAAATTGCTGGAGCCTGGCCATGTCCGAACTGCGTCAAGAATGCCTGTGGGAATCCGTCAGCGAACCGACCGTCGCCGCCCAGGCCCTGGCCGGTGAGCACAAGACCGATGTCTGCGTGATCGGTGGCGGCATCACCGGCCTGTCGGCGGCCATCCACCTGCTCGAACAGGGCAAGTCGGTGATCCTGCTGGAGGCCTGGAAGATCGGCCACGGTGGCTCCGGGCGCAACGTCGGCCTGGTCAACGCCGGTACCTGGATCCGCCCCGACGATGTTGAGGCGACCCTCGGGCAGAAGCAGGGCAGCCGCCTGAACAAGGTGCTCGGCGAGGCGCCGGGAGAAGTGTTCGCCATGATCGAGCGCTTTGGCATCGACTGCCAGGCCCAGCACAAGGGCACCCTGCACATGGCGCATAACGCCACCGGTATCGCCGACCTCGAAGCCCGCCACGCCCAGTGGGCTCGGCGCGGTGCCGATGTCGAGCTGCTGACCGGTGCGCAGTGCCAGGAATATTGCGGTACCGACAAGATTTCCGCCGCGCTGCTCGACCGCCGCGCCGGCACCATCAACCCCATGGGCTACACCCAGGGCCTGGCTGGCGCCGTGGTGCGCCTGGGCGGCCAGTTGTTCCAGCAATCCTCGGTCGAGGGCCTGGAACGCGACGGCGACGCCTGGCGGGTGAAGACCGCGCGTGGTTCGGTGCGCGCCGACAAGGTGGTGATCTCCACCGGGGCCTACACCGAAGGCGAGTGGAGCAACCTGCAGAAGCACTTCTTCCGTGGCTACTACTACCAAGTGGCCTCCAAGCCGCTGCAAGGCGCCGCCGCCGACAAGGTGCTGCCCCATGGCCAAGGCTCCTGGGACACCCGCACGGTGCTCAGCAGCATCCGCCGCGACGACCAGGGCCGCCTGCTGCTCGGCAGCCTGGGGCGGGTCGACAACAAGCCGACCTGGTTCGTGCGCAGTTGGGCCGACCGTATCCAGAGCCATTACTACCCGGAGCTGGGCAAGGTCGAGTGGGAGATGCACTGGACCGGCTGCATCGACTTCACCCCTGACCACCTGATGCGCCTGTTCGAGCCGGCTCCAGGCCTGGTGGCCGTGACTGGCTACAACGGTCGTGGCAATACCACCGGCACGGTGATCGGCCGGGCGTTCGCCGAGTTCCTGCTCAAGGACGACCCCGACAGCCTGCCCATCCCGTTCTCGCCGATGAAACCGGTGAGCGCGCCGTCGCTGCGTACGACCTTCTACGAGACGGGGTTCTCGCTGTATCACGCGGGCCAGTGTTTGCGGGTGGTCTTGTAACCCAAGGCGAAACCGGACCACACGCCATCACTTGTGCAGCCAACTGAGGAATCCACCTTTCTTCACCACCGGTGGCTTCTGCATCAGCAGTGACTCACGGCCCTGGCGGCGAAAGCGTTGCAGCTTGGTCAGGGCTGTCTCCACGTCGCCACGTGTTGCCAGGCAACTGCGCACCTGCTCCTTGTCGATGCGATAAAGCAGGCAACCGGTGAGGGTGCGGAACTCGACGAAAGAGTCGTCCTCGTCGATGAGGCCCTCGATGCCCAGCACCTCGCCGGGCCCCATGCGCCCAGCCTCGATCAGCCGCTCGCCATCGCGGATCGATGCAGCGACCACTCCGCTGCCAATCACCAGCAGGTGGTCGGACTGTTCGCCCACGCCGAGAATCACCTGGTCCGCCAGGTACTCCACGGCGGTCATGCGCTGGCTCAGGGCGTCGCGCTCCTCGCTGGCCAGCGAGCGGAACACCCGCACCTCGTCAAGCAGTTCGCGCTGGCGGCTGCGGGGAGGCACGGTGAGGTCGATGTTCCACACCACCCCGCTTGCTTCCAGGTGACGATGGGCCAGATCGAACAGCTGGTTGCGTACTTCGGTCTTGCGGGCCATGTCGGCAATGAAGCCGCTGGCCTCGTACTCCACCGATTCCAGGGTCGAGGCTTTTACCGTGACCTTGGGCCGGGGCGTGGCGAGCAGCGCGCTGGAGCCCTGCAGCGCCTTCTCCAAGGCATCGAATACCCACTTGGGCCTTACCCTGGCCGGCACTACCACGCTGATCGACACCCCATGCATATCGGCCGGGCGGCTGAAGTTGAGCAACCTGGCTTTGGCCGCTACCGAGTTGGGGATTACCGCCAGGCTGCCGTTGCCGGTAAGCAGGCGGGTAGTGCGCCAGTCGATATCCACCACCTTGCCCTCGGTGCCGTCGATGGAAACCGAGTCGCCGATCTGGTAGGGCCGCGTGGTGTTGAGCACGATGCCGGAGAACACATCCGCCAGGGTGCTCTGCAACGCCAGGCCGATGACGATGGCCATCACGCCGGAGGTTGCCAGCAGGCCCTTGACCGGCAGTTGCATCACATAGGCCGCGGCGGCCACCACTGCCGCGAGAAAGATCAGTGCCCCGAGCACATCCTGCAGCAGCCGCCCACCATGGCTGCCCCGCGCCACCAGCAGCAGGCCGAAGACCACCGTGACCGTGCGCGCACCGAACAACCACCAGGCGATCGCCAGCACCGTGGCCATCAGGTTGCGTGGCACATCGTCCACCCAGGGCGGAGGTTGCAGCGGGCTCATCCCGGCGGCCAGCAGCACCCAGCTGAACAACAGGAAGATCAGCAGCCGCGTGGCGATGCGCCAGGCCCGGCGTTCGAGCGGAATCAGCTGCCACAGCAGCAGGTCGAGCAGGAGCAGGCAAGCGCCGAGCGACAGCGGGGAGGACTGGATGAAGGCCGGCATGGCGGTCTCGGTACGGAGGGGCTCAGAGCTAGTAAAGAGCAGGGTGTTTGCACAATCAACCGAGGACCGAAGCCAACGCAAGGTAATTGTGCGTTTGGAGCGCTGGAGGTGATTCGTTACGCCATATCGCTGATGGCGAACTCTTGCGCCAGGTGATCGAGCAGCGAACGTACAGAAGGCAGCAAGCCCCGTCGCGACGGGAAGATCGCATGGACGATGCCGCAACGCGGATGCCAGCCCGGCAGCATTTCCACCAGCCTCCCGGCCGCCAGGTCCTCGCGCACCGACACCCGTGGCAGATGGACAATGCCCACGCCAGCCAGGACGAAGTGGCGCAGCGTGACCAGGTCGTCTGTGACCACCCGTGGCGTATGCATGATCACCTGCTTGTGCGCCATGTCCTCTCCCTGGTACAGCTCCCAGTGGTACTCCCGCTGCGAGCCGCCCCAGTGCAGGCTGGGCAGTTGTCCCAGCAGCTGAGGGTCGAAGCCCTGCGGCAGTTGTTCCAGGAACGAGGGTCGGCCGACCAGGCACTGGGTGCTGTTGCCCAGTACCTTCATCACCATGTCGGTGTTCTCCAGCGGCGGGAAGCGCACCCGCAGGGCCAGGTCGAAGCCCTCGTGCAGCAGGTCGACCCGGCGGTTGGTGCTTTCGATGAACAGCTCGACGCGGGGGTACTTGAGCATGTAGCGGGTCAGCATCGGCCCGACCCAGGCGTTGAGCAGGGTGGTGGGGCAACTGAGGCGCACCAGCCCTCGTGGCTCGCTGCGGTTGCGTTCGATGATTTCCGCAGCGCCTTCGGCCTCCACCCGCATGGCCAGGCAGCGCTGGTAATAGGCCTGGCCGATCTCGGTCAGCGAGCAGTGCCGACTGGTGCGATGCAGCAGCCGCACGCCGAGGCGTTCCTCGAGCTCGGCGATACGCCGGCTGAGCTTGGACTTGGGCATGTCCAGGGCCCGGCCGGCCGGCGCGAAGCCACCGTGCTCGACTACCTGGGTGAAGTAGTAGAGGGAGTTGAGGTCTTCCATGGAGCGTTCTCGGGACGGGCGCTGGGAGTATTTGCGCAGTCTACCGCAGCGGTGGCGAGGGGGGCGTGCCGGGCTGGCCTCGTGCTGCCGGTGGCGAAGGCGCCTGCTCTGGCGCCGAGGGGGCATTCAAAATCTACGTCTTCTGGCGCTGCGCTTTCGACCAGTGCCCTGCACACTGGGTTGCTCGCAATCATGTGCTGGGTGCGCCAGGATGCTGATAGTTCATTGGAAAACTCGGACATGGACTCGGTCTCCATGCGACCGAACAGGTTCTCCTCCTGAGCATGAAGGTGGGTCATTTTAAAAAGCAGCAAAATATCTTGACTCTTCATGGGCATTTGTCGGATGGCATATTTTTAAAAGTCAAGAAATTTCGAAAAATCATCGATTCCGCATTTGATCCTCAAGTAAATCAAGAGATTAAAATTCGTGCGGTGTTTCGCCTTGCCCGCGAAACACCGCGATCAGCCGATTACTCGAGGTGCTCTTTGAGCGCCTGGGCAGCCTGGGTCATGGCACTGCGTGTCCCCGGCACCTGCCCCAGCACATTGAGCAGGCCGAAGTCATGGATCATGCCGTTGTAGCGCACGGCGGTCACCGGCACCCCGGCGGCATCGAGCTTGCGGGCGTAGGCTTCGCCTTCGTCACGTAGTACGTCCATCTCGGCAGTCTGCACCAGGGCCGGTGGCAGGCCCTCGAGCTGTTCCAGGCTGGCGCGCAGTGGTGACGCATGGATATCGTCGCGCTGCTTCGGATCGGTGGTGTAGTTGTCCCAGAACCACTGCATCATGTTGCGAGTCAGGAAATGGCCTTCGGCGAACTGGTTGTAGGAGCCGTTGTTGAAGTTGGCATCGGTCACCGGCCACAGCAGGGCCTGGAAGCGCAGCTTCGGCGTGCCGGCTTCCTTGGCCTTGAGCGCCACGACTGCGGCCATGTTGCCGCCCACACTGTTGCCCGCCACGGCCAGGCGGCTGCCATCGACACCGATCTGCCGGCCATGTTCGGCAACCCAGCGGGTCGCGGCATAGGCTTGGTTGATCGCCGTGGGGTACTTGGCTTCGGGCGATGGTGTGTAGTCGACGTAGACCGCCGCTGCGCCGGAGCCCACCACCAGGTCATGGATCAGGCGTTCATGGGTGGGGTAGTCGCCCAACACCCAGCCACCGCCGTGGAAGAACATGAACACCGGCAGGTCGCCTTGCGTCCCTTCTGGCCGCACCACGCGGATTTCCAGCGCCTGGCCGTCGGCCTGGATGGTCCGGCGTTCGACGCTGATGCCCGACAGGTCGACCTTGACGCCTGCCTGGGCGTTGCTCAATACGCTGCGCGCGGCTTGTGGGGAAAGGGTTTCGAGCGGTTTGCCGCCACCTGCGGCCAGGGCATCGAGGAAGCCCTGGGTGGTACGTTCCACTCCAGGGCTGCCGGCGGCGAAGGCGCCTGCGCTGGTGCCGAGGGTGAGGGTGGCGATGGCGACTGCTTTGCGAAGGGTGGTCATGATCGTGCTCCGAGTTCGGTGAGGGGGCAGCGGCTGCTTGCTGCTTGAGCGCTATATTGCGCAATAATATTTAGTGCGCAAAATATATTTCAGCTATGGAGACGATTGAACCGGTGCATTGGCCCGCAAGGGCCGCTCAGGAGCCGGGACGATATTGCAGGGCTTCGGCCAGATGCTGGCGGGCGATAGCCTCGGCCTGTTCCAGGTCGGCGAGGGTACGTGCCACCTTGAGCAGACGGTGGGCGGCGCGCAGGGACAGGTTCAGGCGCTCGCAGGCGTTTTCCAGCCAGGCCTGGTCGGCGCTCTCCAGGCGGCAATGGCGGTGCAGCCCATTGAGCGTGAGGAAGGCATTGGCACAGCCCTGGCGACGCTGTTGCCGTTCACGGGCCTCGGCCACCTGCCGGGCGACCGTGGCGCTGGATTCGCCACTGGGCTGGTTGGTCAGCACGGTGCTTTCCCGGGCCACGGTCAGGTGCAGGTCGATGCGGTCGAGCAGCGGGCCGGACAGCTTGTTGCGGTAGCGCTGGATCTGTTCGGTGCTGCAGCGGCAGCGACCGCTGGGGTCGCCCAGGTAGCCGCAGGGGCAGGGGTTCATGGCGGCCACCAACTGGAAGCGCGCGGGGAAGCGTACCTTGTCCTTGGCCCGCGCCACCACGATTTCGCCAGACTCCAAAGGCTCGCGAAGCACTTCCAGCACACGTCGTTCGAACTCCGGGAGCTCGTCCAGAAACAGCACGCCATGATGCGCCAGGGTGATCTCCCCGGGCTGCGGCCGGCTGCCGCCACCCACCAGGGCCGGCCCGGAGGCGGAATGATGGGGATGGCGAAAGGGCCGCTGTGGCCAGCTGTCCAGGGGCGTATGCCCAGTGACCGACTGGATGGCCGCGACCTCCAGCGCCTCGCGCTCGTCCAGCGGTGGCAACAACCCTGGCAGGCGGCTGGCGAGCAAGGTCTTGCCGGTGCCGGGAGGCCCGGTGAACAGCAGGTTGTGGGCACCGGCCGCTGCCACCAGCAGGGCGCGCTTGGCCGCCACCTGCCCCTGCACCTCGCTGAGGTCAGGGTAGGGCCGGCTGTGCAGCAGCAGGCCATTGGCGGCGTAGGGTGGCAGTGGCACCTGCCCATTGAGATGGGCCACCAGCTCCAGCAGATGGCCCACCGCGTAGACCACCAGCCCGCTCGCCAGGCTCGCCTCCTCGGCGTTCTCCCGTGGCACCACCAGCGCCCGCCCGGCCTCCCTGGCCGCCAAGGCTGCAGGCAACACGCCCTGCACCGGGCGCAGGCTACCGGAGAGTGCCAGTTCGCCGAGGCATTCGATCTCGCTCAAGGTCGCCGCCGGCACCTGGCCGTTGGCGGCGAGGATGCCCAGAGCGATGGCCAGGTCGTAGCGGCCGCCGTCCTTGGGCAGGTCGGCGGGGGCGAGGTTCTGGGTGATGCGCCGGGCTGGGTAGTCCAGGCCGGAATTGACGATGGCGCTGCGTACCCGGTCCTTGCTTTCCTTGACGGTGGTTTCGGGCAGGCCGACCAGGGTCAGTGTGGGCAGGCCGTTGGCCAGGTGGGTTTCGACGCTGACAGCCGGCGCCAGCACTCCGACCTGGGCGCGGCTGTGGACGAGGGCGAGGGACATGGACACTCCGTGGTCGCTTGTGGAAAAGCCGCTTCCTGCGGTCACGGAAGAATAGTGAGCGATGGTGAGGGGCACTGGGAAAGAGTGCATCCGGATTTTACTGCGGATGCCTGGGGACTGGGTCTTGGGATTGCCCCAATGCTGGTCAGCCAGGGCTTTCAGCTGTCATTTGGGGCTGCAGAGCAGCCCCATGCTCAAGGTGTCAGGGCTTGGCGCCCAGGATGATGTGCGAGGCCTTGATCAACGCCGTGGCCGCCACGCCCGGCGTCAGGCCCAGCTCCTGCACCGCTTCGCGGGTGACGATGGCAGACACCTCGGTACCGCCTGCCAACTGCAGCACCACCTCGGCGTTCACCGCACCGTCGCCGACCCGCACCACCTTGCCTTGCAGGGCGTTGCGCGCCGACAGCCTGTAGCCGTCGGCATCGGTCATCAGCACCACCCAGGGCGCCTTGACCAGGGCCACGGCCTGCTTGCCGACGTTGATGTTCAGGTTGTGCAGGCTGGCCATGGTGACCACCGCCACCAGTTTCTCGCCGCCGCCCAGGGTCAGTTCGACCTCGGCGTTGACCGCGCCAGGCTGGACGTTGCTGACGGTACCTTCGAAGACATTGCGGGCACTGACTTTCATGGGAGCCGCTCCGTGTGTCGGTTGTTATTCCTGGATTGTCGGCGCCATCCGGGCTTCCAGCTCAGCGACTTGTCGTTCCAGGGCTTCCAGGCGCGCGCGGGTGCGGGCCAGGACGACCATCTGGCTGTCGAATTCTTCCCGGCTGACCAGGTCGAGCTTGCTGAAGGCACTCTGCATCAGGATCTTGAACTGGCTCTCCAGTTCGGCCCGTGGCGGCGTGTTGTCGCCGTTGAACAGGCGCGAGGCCTGGTCGCTCAGGGCATCGAGAAAGGCTTTGGGCGCGAGCATGTTCGGCGTTCCGCTAATCATGGAAAAGGAGGGCAGTGTAGCACGCTGCCTGGCGGGCCTTGCGCTGCACACTTTTTGCGCAGGGCGGCCGAGGTATGCGCACCGAAGTTGTGCATCTTTTCTCTGCTGGCGACTGGCCAATGCCGGGCTTTTTCCGCAACTGATTGTTTTCACTGGCTTTCCATGACCTGGCAAGGTTTCTGCAAAGACCTTGGCAAGCCATGCACTGATGCAGTTCCTTGTGACCAGGCAGTGCGCAGGTGGAGCTGAAAGGCCCTTCGTCATTGCCGCGACATGCGTCGGCGGGGGAGGAGGGAGTCGACGACGGGTTACAAAGCCAGGCGCTGCGCTTAGACTTGAGACGGGTTTGTTTTCCTGGGGCAAGTCCACCAAATCGGGAGAGAGTTTCATGAAGCTAGTCACTGCCATCATCAAGCCGTTCAAGCTGGACGACGTGCGCGAGTCGCTGTCGGAAATCGGCGTGCAGGGCATCACCGTGACCGAAGTCAAGGGCTTCGGTCGGCAGAAAGGCCATACCGAGCTGTATCGCGGTGCCGAGTACGTGGTCGATTTCCTGCCCAAGGTGAAGATCGATGTCGCCATCGACGACAAAGACCTTGACCGGGTGATCGAAGCCATCACCAAGGCCGCCAACACCGGAAAGATCGGTGACGGCAAGATCTTCGTGGTCAATCTGGAGCAGGCGATCCGCATCCGTACCGGCGAAACCGATACCGACGCGATCTAAGAAAAAGCCTCACCAAACCCAACGCCCCAGGAGAAAACAACATGACTCTGCGCAAGATCGCAGGGCTAGGAGCCCTATTGTCCCTCGTAATGCCTGGCCTGGCCCTGGCAGAGGAAGCCACCCCGGCGCTCAACGCCGGTGACACCGCCTGGATGCTCACCGCCACCGCGCTGGTGCTGTTCATGACCATTCCGGGCCTGGCCCTGTTCTACGGCGGCATGGTGCGTTCGAAGAACGTGTTGTCGGTGATGATGCAATGCTTCGCCATCACCGGCCTGATGAGCATCCTGTGGATGGTCTATGGCTACAGCCTGGCGTTCGATACCACCGGTATGGAACAGGGCGTGGTCAACTTCAATTCCTTCGTGGGCGGTTTCTCCAAGGCATTCCTCAGCGGCGTGACCCCTGACAGCCTGACCGCGGCGTTCCCCGAGGCGGTGTTCATCACCTTCCAGATGACCTTCGCCATCATCACCCCGGCGCTGATCGTCGGTGCCTTCGCCGAGCGCATGAAGTTCTCCGCCATGCTGATCTTCATGGGCGTGTGGTTCACCCTGGTCTACGCTCCGATCGCGCACATGGTCTGGAGCGGTGACGGCGCGCTGATGTGGGACTGGGGCGTGCTGGACTTCGCCGGTGGCACCGTGGTGCACATCAACGCCGGTATCGCCGGCCTGGTCTGCTGCCTGGTGCTGGGCAAGCGCAAGGGCTACCCCACCACGCCAATGGCGCCGCACAACCTGGGCTACACCCTGATGGGCGCGGCCATGCTGTGGATCGGCTGGTTCGGCTTCAACGCCGGCTCCGCCGCAGCTGCCAACGGCACCGCCGGCATGGCCATGCTGGTGACCCAGATCGCCACGGCTGCCGCGGCCTTGGGCTGGATGTTCGCCGAATGGATCGGTCACGGTAAGCCAAGCGCCCTGGGCATCGCCTCCGGCGTGGTCGCCGGCCTGGTGGCCATCACCCCGGCCGCCGGCACCGTCGGCCCGATGGGCGCCCTGGTGATCGGCCTCTGCTCGGGCGTGATCTGCTACTTCTGCGCCACCAGCCTCAAGCGCAAGCTCGGCTATGACGACTCCCTCGACGCCTTCGGCGTGCACGGGATCGGCGGTATCGTCGGCGCGATCCTCACGGGGGTCTTCGCCGCCCCGGCCCTGGGCGGGTTCGGCGAGGTCGTGGATATCGGCGCGCAGGTCTGGGTGCAGGCCAAGGGCGTGATTTTCACCGTGGTCTACACCGCCATCGTCACCTTCGTGATCCTCAAGGTGCTGGATGTGGTGATGGGCCTGCGGGTCAACGAAGAAGAAGAGTCGGTCGGCCTCGACCTGGCTCAGCACAACGAACGCGGCTACAACCTGTAACTGCGACGCGGTAAAAAATCTGCCCGGTTCGCCGGGCATTTTTTTGCCTGGAATTCGCTGTTCGGCGAAGAGCAAACGGTTTACCCGACACGTTCGTGACACGGCCCGAAAACTTACAGCTCACAGGGCATTCAGGGAGCTTTGCTTTTTCTCCGGGCGCGCTAGAATGCGCGCCGGAAGGGTGCTTGACGAGCTGTCCGCACACTTCGCCACCCTTTGCTAGGCTTGCCAATAGCACGGAGCCAGCAGGTGGCGCCGGGCTGTTCCGGCCAATGGCTCAAGGATTTCGTCAGGCCCTGCCAGGAGCAGGGTCTGCAGGGTGCCGGCCTCCCATCAGGAGGTGAACGCCCAGGGCAGTGGCCAACCCACGGCCAGTTGAATTTTCACCGATGGCTGCCGGTCTACGGCTGCACGGTCTATAACTAATCTGCTTTTCGCAAGTCATGAGGTAGAACATGAGCGACGACGATCTGGAAAACGATGACCTCGAAGTAGGCGATGAAGACGAGGGTGATGAGGGCCTCGACGCAGCAGCGGCAGATGATGTAGCCGAAGACGCTGGCGAAGACGACAGCCCCGCCCCCGCTGCGAAGGGCAAGGCCAAGGCCGCTGTCTCGGTTGACGACATGCCGAGCTTGGAAGCCAAGCAGAAGGAGCGCGATGCCTTGGCCAAGGCCATGGAAGAGTTCCTGGCGCGTGGCGGCAAGATCCAGGAGGTCGAGCCCAACGTGGTCGCCGATCCGCCCAAGAAGCCGGACAACAAGTACGGCAGCCGCCCTATCTGAGTGGTTGAATGCAAGAAAGCCCGCCGTCGCTGCGGGCTTTTTTGTGGGCGCTGTCGGCCCAAATGACGGCTGGAAAGTCTTAACTGACCGGCCTCGAGCTTGCTCTGCAGGGTGCCGAGCCCCTAGCGCCAGCGTGCCAGAACGTCGGGCAACTGCGACAACCGCTGGATCTGCGCATCCGGCGCCTGTTCGCCTTCCCAGTCCTTGCCCTGGGGGTTGAACCACACCGCTCGCAGCCCGGCGCGCTGGGCGCCGGCGATATCGTCCCCAGGGTGGTCGCCGATATGCACGGCGGCCTGCGCCTCTACTTCACCCCGGCGCAGGGCCTCCAGGAACGGGGCTGGGTCCGGCTTGCCGATCCCCAGGTCCTCGGCGCACAGGGCGAACCTGAAGTAGTCCGCCAGCCCCAGGCGGTGCACGTCGGCATTGCCGTTGGTGACCACGCCGAGGGTGTAGTGATGGCGCAGGATCTCCAGCACCGGCTGCACCTCGGGGAACACCTCGACCTGGTGTCGTGCGTGGAGGAACACTTCGAAACCTTCGTTGGCCAGCTCCTGGGCGTGCTTCTCGCTGTAGCCGACCTCTTCCAGGGCATGGAACAGCACGCGCCGACGCAGGGCGCTGATGCGGTGCTTGAGGCCCGGTTCGGCCTGCACCAGGCGTTCGCGGATGGCATACAGGTGCTCGACCGGTACGCTGCCCAGGCTTGGCGCGTTGGCTTCGAGCCAGTCGCGCAGGACGATCTCGGCGCTGGCGATCACCGGTGCGGTGTCCCACAGAGTGTCGTCCAGGTCGAAGGTGATCAGCTTGATGCTCATGAGTCTGTGCCTTTGCTGCGTTTGGCCCGGGGGTGGGCGCTGTCGTACACCGCGGCCAGGTGCTGGAAGTCCAGGTGGGTGTAGATCTGCGTGGTGCTGATGTCGGCATGGCCGAGCATCTCCTGTACCGCGCGCAGGTCCTGGGACGACTCCAGCAAGTGGCTGGCGAAGGAATGGCGAAGCATGTGCGGATGCAGGTGCTGGCCCAGCTCGCGCTCGCCGGCGGCCTTGACCCGCAGTTGGATGGCGCGTGGGCCCAGGCGCCGGCCCTGGCGGGAGAGAAACACCGCGTTATCCTGTGGGGCGCTGATACCGCGCAGCCGGAGCCACGCCTGCAACGCTTCGCGGGCCTTGCGGCCGACCGGCAACACGCGGGTCTTGCCGCCCTTGCCCAGCACCTGCACCAGCCCGCCTGCCAGGTCCAGATGCTCCAGGTCGAGGTTGGTCAGCTCCGACAGGCGCAGGCCGGACGAATAGAACAGTTCGAGGATGGCCTGGTCGCGGCGGGCGATGAAGTCGTCGTCGACGCCACCGTCGAGCAGTTGCAGGGCGCGATCGGTATCCAGCGCCTTGGGCAGCCGGCGCTCCCCTTTGGGTGGCGCCAGGCCGTTGGCCGGGTCGTGCTGGCACAGGCCCTCGCGGTTGAGGTAGCGGTACAGGCCGCGCACCGCCGAGAGCAGGCGTGCCAGGCTGCGGGCGGACTGGCCATGATGGTGCTGGCGCGCCACCAGTTGGCGCAGTTGCTGGACCTGCAGCGCTTCCCAGCCAGCGATACCCTGGCTGTTGCAGAAGTCGATGACCTTTTCCAGGTCGCGGCGATAGGCCAGCTGGGTGTGTTCGGACACCTGGCGCTCGTTGCGCAGGTGTGCGCAATAAGCCTCCAGTTGGCGTTCCATCAGCGCACCGATCGCAGGGTCTGGGTGAAGCGCGGGAGGACGCGGCCGAGCACCTCGGCGATATAGCTCAGGAACAGGGTGCCAACGGAGCTCTTGTAGTGCTGCGGATCGCGGCTGCCGATCGCCAGCACGCCGTGCAGGCCCTGGTGCTCGAGGGTGGCGACGGCGCTGGAGCCGACCTCCTTGTGCTGCTCCTCGCCGAACAGGAAGGCCAGTTCGTGCTCGCGCAGGTTGCCACTGACCGTCTTGCCACTGCCCAGCAGCCCGCCAATGGCTTGCTGGGCCTCGGCGCTGCTGACCCAGCGGCCGACCGGAGCGGCATTCTCGCCGAACAGGATCAGGCTGACGAAGGGCACCTGGAACGCCTGGCGCAGGCTGTCCTCGACCGCCATCACCACTTCCTCCAGGCTGCTGGCATCCAGCAGGTCGAGGATCAGCCGGCGGGTCTTGTCGAACAGCCGGTCGTTGTCCCGGGCCACATCCATCAACTGCGACAGGCGATGGCGCATCTCGATGTTGCGGTCGCGCAGCAGCGTGAGCTGGCGTTCGACCAGCGACACGCTGTCGCCGCGCTGGTGCGGGATGCGCTGCTCGATGAGCAGCTCGTCGTGCTCGGCGAAGAACGTCGGGCGGGCACGCAGGTAGGCGACCACGGCCTCGTCATCGAGGTCGCTGGCCTGTTCGGGTAGAACCTGGGGCTGATCGGTCATGGAAGTCACTCGCTTAGAGACGAACCTGTCCCTCAAAGACACGTACGGCCGGGCCGGTCATCAGCACCGGTTTGCCGGGGCCGGCCCACTCGATGCTCAGGCGACCGCCTGGCAGGTCGATGGATACCGGCGAGTCCATCCAGCCCTGGCTGATGGCCGCCACCGCGGCCGCGCAGGCACCGGTGCCGCAAGCCTGGGTCTCGCCAGCACCACGCTCCCAGACGCGCAGGTTGGCGCGGTGGCGGTCGATGACCTGGATGAACCCGGCGTTGACCCGCTGCGGGAAGCGCGGATGGTGCTCGATCTTCGGGCCCAGTTCATGGACCGGGGCCGTGCGCACGTCGTCGACGCGCAGCACGCAATGGGGGTTGCCCATGGACACCGCGGCGATCGGGTAGATCTGGCCGTCGACCTCCAACGGATAGCTCAGCGCCTGGGCCTGGGCAACGAACGGGATGTCGGCCGGGGCGAGGCGTGGTGGGCCCATGTCGACACAGACCTGGCCATCGTTGCGCACGTCCAGCTCGATGATGCCGCCCTTGGTTTCCACACGGATGCGCTTTTTCGCGGTCAGGCGCTTGTCCTGCACGAAACGGGCGAAGCATCGCGCACCGTTGCCGCACTGTTCGACTTCGGAGCCATCGGCGTTGAAGATCCGGTAGCGGAAGTCCACGTCCGGGTTGTTCGGTGCCTCGACGATCAGCAGCTGGTCGAAGCCGACGCCGGTGTGGCGGTCGCCCCATTGCTTGGCATGCTTGGGCTGGATGTGCGCGTGCTGGCTGACCAGGTCGAGGACCATGAAGTCGTTGCCCAGCCCATGCATCTTGGTGAAACGCAGCAGCATGGGGTCACTCCGGCAGCAGGCTTTCGCCGGCGAACAGTTCGGCGATGGTTTCCCGGCGACGTACTTCATGGGCCTGGTCGCCGTCGACCAGTACCTCGGCGCAACGGCCACGGGTGTTGTAGTTCGAGCTCATGACGAAACCATAGGCGCCCGCGGAGCGCACGGCCAGCAGATCGCCCTCGGCGAGGTTCAGCACGCGGTCCTTGGCCAGGAAGTCGCCGGTCTCGCAGATCGGGCCGACCAGGTCGTAGGTGCGGCCTTCGCCCTCGCGCGGGGTGACGGCGTCGACCCCCATCCAGGCCTGGTACAGGGCCGGGCGGATCAGGTCGTTCATCGCCGCGTCGATGATGGCGAAGTCCTTGTGCTCGGTGTGCTTGAGGTATTCCACCCGGGTCAGCAGGACACCGGCGTTGGCCACGATGTAGCGGCCCGGCTCGAACACCAGGGCCAGGTCGCGCTCGCCCACGCGCTCGCGGATCGCCTTGATGTAGTCGGCCACCAGGGGCGGCTCTTCGTCACGGTAGCGCACGCCGACACCGCCGCCCAGGTCCAGGTGGCGCAGGTGAATGCCGCATTCGGCGAGGCGATCGACCAGCACCAGCAGGCGGTCGAGGGCATCGAGGAAGGGGGCGACGCTGGTCAGCTGCGAGCCGATGTGGCAGTCGACGCCGACCACGTCCAGGTTCGGCAGTTGCGCCGCGCGTACGTACAGGGCCTCGGCGTCGGTGATGGCGATGCCGAACTTGTTTTCCTTCAGGCCGGTGGAGATGTAGGGATGGGTACCGGCATCGACGTCCGGGTTGACCCGCAGCGAGACCGGTGCCTGCACGCCCATCTCGGCAGCGACTGCCTGCAGGCGTTCGAGCTCGTCGGCGGATTCGACGTTGAAGCAGTGCACGCCCACTTCCAGGGCGCGACGCATGTCCTGGCGGGTCTTGCCGACGCCGGAGAACACCACGCGATCGGCACGGCCACCGGCGGCCAGCACGCGCTCCAGCTCACCGCCGGAGACGATGTCGAAGCCTGCGCCCAGGCGGGCGAGCAGGTTCAGCACGCCGAGGTTGGAGTTGGCCTTGACGGCGAAGCAGACCAGGTGCGAGGTGCCCTCTAGGGCATCGGCGTAGCTGCGGTACTGGGCCTCGATGTGGGCTCGCGAGTACACGTAGGTGGGGGTGCCGAAACGTTCGGCGATGGCCGACAGGGCCACGCCTTCCGCGAACAGTTCGCCGTCGCGGTAGTTGAAAGCGTCCATTGGATTTCCTTACTGCGCTGGCGTCTGCTCGGGCTGCAGCTCAGGCTGCTGTTCCTGCGGCTGCGATGGCTGGGCGTGTTGGTGCTGGTGGGACTTTTGCTCTTTCCCATTGCCCTCTTCAGGCAGGTACAGGGGGCCCTTCTGACCGCAGGCCGAAACCAGGCAAGCAACCGCGACCAGCGCCGCAAGGGAGGAAATCAGGCGCTTCATTGGCGAAATCCTTTGAAATAAGCAGTATTGCGCCCGAGTATACCGAGCGACCGCCGGATTGCCTATGCAAGGGCTGGTCCGCCCGGCGGGCCAGCCTCGAGCGGCAAGCGGCAAGAAAAAGCAGCCTGGCGCATGCTTGGCTTTTTCTTGCCGCTCGGCGCTTGCAGCTTGCAGCTGATTGGCGTGAAGCTTTGCATTCCCGCCAAGTCGCCCGTATCTTGCCCGGCTTGCCGTAAGTAGCCAATTTCGAGGTTCCTGCAATGAGTTTGAGCGAAGCACGTTTCCATGATCTGGTCGACGCGACCCAACAGGCCCTGGAAGACCTGTTCGATGAGAGCGGCCTGGATGTGGACATGGAGAATTCCGCCGGGGTGCTGACCGTCAAGTTCGACAACGGCAGCCAGTTGATCTTCAGCCGCCAGGAGCCGCTGCGCCAGCTGTGGCTGGCCGATCGCTCCGGCGGCTTCCACTTCGACTACGACGAGCAGAGCGGCAAGTGGGTCTGCGAGAAGAGCGAGGAGCTGCTGGGCGAGATGCTCGAGCGTATCGTCTGGGAGCGGGCCGGCGAGAAGCTGGACTTCGACGAGATCTGAGATGAGCGACCCGGCACGGCCCCCGAAGCCGCTCTACAGCAACGTCAGCCCGGCGGTACCTTCGCCGTGCGTGAACGTCTGCCGGCTCGATGAGCACAAGGTCTGTCGTGGCTGTTTCCGGCCGGTGGAGCACATCCGCGAATGGCGCTCGGCCGATGACGAGCGACGCCGGCAGATCTGCCGAGAGGCCCAGGCCCGACGGGGGCAGTACGCCGCGCAGTGACGGCCGGGCTTGAGTATTTGCCCGGCTGTGGTAGTGTCGAACCCAGCGTCGGTGATGCCGAAAGTATTCACAAACCCCGCCCTTGGGCGGGGTTTTGCTTTATTTGCCTGTTAAAAAGGAGTCTGACTGGATCATGAGCACCAAGCCTTCCCTCATCCTCACCCGATTGGACGTACAGCGTCTCGAGCGTCTGATCGACAGCCTCGATGAAAGTACGCCGGGTGTGCTCGCCCTGCAGGACGAGCTGGACCGCGCCGACCAGGTTGTCGGTCACGAGGAGGTCCCGGCCGGTGTAGTGACCATGAATTCGCGCGTGCACTGCCGCGAAGAAGCCAGTGGCAAGGACTACCACCTGACCCTGGTCTATCCCAAGGACGCAGGGCCTGAAGGGAGCGTCTCCATTCTCGCGCCGATCGGCTGTGCGTTGCTGGGGCTGTCGGTGGGCGACCAGATCGACTGGCCGGCCCCTGGTGGCAAGACCCTCAAGCTCACCCTGCTGGATGTCGAATACCAGCCGGAGGCGGCGGGCGACTACGACCTGTAGGCGGTTTTCGCGGTAGCGGTGCCGGCCATCTGGGGACGCGAAGCGGCCCCAATGAAGGCCTGCAGGGCCCCACTAGGGCTCCAGGGCCGCCTGCAACTGCTCCAGCCCATCGTTGAGCGCCTGCTCCAGCTCGCGCTTGTAGCGCAGGTAGAGCACCGTCGAGCCTTGGTCGTCCTCCAGTAGCTCGGACAGGTCCAGGTCGGTGATGTAGCAGCGGTAGTTGCCGGCGCTGCGACGCCGGCCGATGATCTGGCGGGCAACCACGGCGTAGAGCTGGTCGCCATGCTCCAGTTCGGAGAACTCCTGCTGGTCGCAGTAGAGCGTGACGTGCACATCGTCGCCCGTGCCAGCCTGCAGGATCGCCTGTACCTCATAGTAGGGCTGGTCGCTGCCATCGCTCGGCGCCGGACGCGGCTCCAGACTGCGGGCCTTGCCGGCACCGGAGGGCTGCAACTGGTAGTAGAGGATGTCCAGCGATGCCTGTTGCAGGCTGTCGAGCGGCAGCAGGGCGTCGCGGCGTATCACTACCGAACGCAAGAAGCGCTGCAGGGGCAGCAGCAGGTGGGTTTCGTCCTGCAAGGGCAGGCGCTGCTGCCAGAGGGCGTTGTACTCGTCCAGCACGTAGAGGTCGGCCCAGCCGTCGAGCAGGCGATAGAACACCTGGATGCAGCCCGGTTGCCCTTGCCCCAGGATCAGCGGCAGGTCGTGATCCTGCAGGGCATTGGCGTCCAGGTGCAGGGGGCTGTACTCACCGCGCTCCTCGCCCAGGCAATCGAGCACGGCCTCGTGGTCGGCGAGGGTGGCCAGGCTGACCTGCCCAGGCTGCAGCTCCAGCACATGGGTGTATTGCGCCACCTGCAGCAGGTAGCGATGGTTCATCCCTTGGTCGAGCAGCGACTGCACGGTATCGAAGATATCCTCGACCCGCTGGCGGATGGCCTGGGCGCGGTTGTGGCAGAAGCAGCGTACCCGCAGCCGTGGCCGGTGCTTGCGCTGGCCGAGGCTGTTGAGGAAGTCGCGCAGGCAGCGCACCAGCGCGTGCTCGCCGTCGTAGCGCTGCACCAGCACTTCGTTCCAGCTGTTGAGGGTGACCTGGTCGAGGGTCAGCACCAGGTTCTCGCGCACACCGGCGTAGCTCAGCGAGTCGGTGCGCTCGGTGGTCATCAGGATGTTCAGGTCGCGATGATGGCGCAGCGGGTCGATGCCGACGTTGACCAGCAGCAGGATCTCGTCGGCCACGCTCGGCTGCAGCAGGCGGATCTCGCTGACGGTTTCCAGCGGCAGCGCAATGGTCTGTTGCAGGCTGCCCAGCAGGTTGAACAGCTCGAATTCGCTCAGGTCGCTGACCCCGGGGTGCAGGGCCAAGCGTGTGCTGCTGTCGATCACCCCGTTGCGATGGGCCCAGGTGAGCAGTTCGAGCAGTTCGCGGCAGCGCTTGATCGGGCTGAAGTGCTCCCATTCGTGCACGCCGAGGTTGCCATTGTACAGCCCCCAGTGGTGGGTCCCGGGCTCCTTGCGGTTGGGCGATTGGACCAGGGTCAGGGTATCTTCGGCCAGGTCCGGGGCGATGCCTGGGTTGATCACCTCGATCTTGCCAGCGCGGCGCTCGAAGGCAGCGTACAGGCGGCGGCCGAGGACGTTGAGGTCGCGCTGGTCGGCGCGGCTGCTGGCGTTCTGGCTGCGGGCGAACTGGCCGAGGAAGCGGTAGCTGTGGTTCAACTCGGCCACCAGCTCACGGCGCTCGGCAGCTACCTGGCGTACCTTCCACTGGCTGCGGCTGTCGAGCATGGCCAGTTGGCGCAGGTTCCAGCCCCATTCCTCGGCCAGGCGCCCGAGCAACCGGCGTTGCCAACCGCCGACACGTGAGCGGCCGGGTTCGCTGAGCTTCTTGTTGACCTTCAGGTACAGGGCGCGCCGCACCAACTCCAGGCGTGCGGTTTCGCCCCGGCGTTGCAGGTAGCGCTCGATGCGCCGGTAGACCATCACGTAGGGGTCGAGCTCGTCGAGGTCCAGGCGATTGGCGAACACTGCCTGCTTGTAGTCCAGGCTCAGGCAGCGTACCTCGGGGTGCTCGCTGGCATAGGCTTCGGTCAGCAGCAGCTTGAGCACCGACTTGTAGGGCGAGTCGATGCCCTTGAACAGTTGCCACAGCCCGGCACCGACGAATTCGCCCGGCGGGATGTGCGCCAGGTGGCCGAGGTCGAGGTCGTCCTCGGCACGGATGAAACGCTTGGACAGCAGCACCTGGGTGTATTCCCGGTAGTTGTGCTCCTGGTAGACCGGGACCAGCCACCACAGCGGCGTGCGGCCGGCCAGCCAGATCGCCGTGCGGTAGAACTCGTCGAGTAGCAAGTAATGCTGGGTGGTGCCGCAGTCATCGGAGCCGAGCTGGCCATCGCGTTCACCCTGGACGAACCCCTGGGGCTCGATGAGGAAGAAGTGCGCCTCGGCGCCTTGGCTGGCGGCCCAGGCCTCGAGCAACTGGCACTTGCGCCGCAGCTCGGCCATCTCGGCCTCGCCGAGGTTCGCGGCATGGCAGACCCACAGGTCCATGTCGCTCTGCTCGGCCTGGGCAAGGGTACCCAGGCTGCCCATCAGGAACAGGCCATGGATCGGTCGCGGTGGGTTGCCATGGCGGGCCTTGTGGGTGAACGAGCGGGCCAGGCGCTGGGCCTCGGCCAGCAGCTGGACGTCGGGCTCGAACCCCGAGACACCGGCCGGTGTGTTGCCCGAGACATAGCCGGGCAGCAACGGGTGGTTGACGTGGAACAGCAGCGGCAGCAGGGTCAACACCTGCTGCTGGCGCGTGGACAACCCCTCCATGGCCCGCTCCAGTCGCCCCTGGTTGAGCTGCAGGAAGCGCGCACGCAGCTTCGCCAGCTCCTTGCGGTCGATGCCTTGTTCCAGGTCGGGGCGGATTTCGTGGGGGTGGTTCATTGCGCACTCAGGCAGGCCAGGGGAGCACTGGCGAGTTTAGCCTGAGTGCGGCGCTCGGATAAGCGTTGGCTGGGTTATTGACGTCATTTTCCTCGCGGGCGTGGGGCTTTTTCGCGGCAGTTCGGCGCCCCGGCAGGCCCCCACAGGAACAACGCCGTCCTTGAGGGCGCCGGCGAACCTGTGGGAGCTTGCCCGCGCAAAGGGCGCTGCGAACTCAAGCCGGCTGCACGGCCTTGAGGATGGTCAGCAACTGCTGGACGTTCTCGGCGGCATCCAGCCCCAGGCTGGTCAGGTAGCCGCCATCGGGCTGGGTGGTCAGTTGCTTGTCGTGCAGGCGCCGGGCCGCGGCGACCAAAGTGGGGGAGGCGTTGCTGTGGACCTTGATGCCTTCCTGGCTGCTGTCCAGGTTGAACAGGGCGAGGACTTCCAGTTCGGCGATCAGTTCGGGGGTGAAGGACATGGATGACTCCTGACTTCCAGACAAGGATGGCGGCACCGTTGCCGGCGCCTGATCCAGGAGTGTAGTCAGGCTTCGTCGTTGTCGCCTTGATCTGCTTCAGGTGGCAGCTCGGGCAAGGCGCGCAGGGCGTTCTCGTACCATTGGCCATTGAACGGCCGGTCCTCGTCGAGCATGGCGTCGATCTCGATGGCCAGCACATGGGCCATGAGGTTGAGGATGTCCTCGCGTTCGTAGCCGACCAGGGTCAGCTTATTGAAGGTGGCCTTGGCCGCTGCTGGCTCGCCGCTTTCGATCTGGTTCTCGATGGCCTGAATCAGGGTCGCTTCGACGAAGGCTTCCTCGTCATTGTTGTCGATGTCGCTGGGTTCGCTCATGGCGCTGCTCCTGTGGTGGAGCACACAGTGTGCCATGCCCGCACTGCGGATGCCCTGTCATCGACAGCTCGCATGATGCTGGCCAGGCCGGGGCGATCGGTCTATAACAGCCGGGCCATCCCCACACGGCCTGGAGGCTGTATCAATGCTCAAGCTTCACGGATTCGCGGTCAGCAACTACTACAACATGGTCAAGCTGGCCCTGATGGAAAAAGGCTTGCCCTTCGAAGAGGTGCCGTTCTTCGCCGGCCAGAGCCCGCAGGCCCTGGCCATCAGCCCACGCGGCAAGGTGCCGGTGCTGGAGACCGAGCAGGGGTTTATCAGCGAGACCTGCGTGATCCTCGACTATATCGAGCAGACCCAGGCCGGCAAGCCACTGCTGCCGGCGGATGCCTTCGCCCAGGCCAAGGTGCGCGAGTTGCTCAAGGAGATCGAGCTGTACATCGAGTTGCCGGCGCGTACCTGCTACCCCGAGGCGTTCTTCGGCATGGCGGTGGAGCCGGTGATCAAGGAACGCGCCCGCAGCGAGCTGCTGGCCGGTTTCGCCACGCTCAAGCGCAACGGCCGCTTCGCCCCCTACGTGGCGGGCGAGCAGTTGACGCTGGCCGACCTGATGTTCTGTTTCTCGGTGGACCTGGCCTGCCTGGTGGGCAAGAAGGTGCTGAACATCGATTTCCTGGCGGACTTCCCGCAGGCAGGGGCATTGCTGGAGAAGCTGGGAGAGAACCCGCACATGGCGCGGATCGTGGCGGACAAGGACGCGGCGATGCCGGCGTTCCTGGAGATGATGCGCAGCAAGCGCTGAGGGGGATGCCGCGAGCGAGGGCGTAGCCCTCGCACTGGGGGAAGCCTTAGCGCGAAGCCAGCAGCGCCTTGCCCCGGGCCACGGCTGCACGCACCTGCGCCGGCGCGGTGCCGCCGATATGGTCACGGGCGTTGACCGAGCCTTCCAGGGTGAGCACGGCGAACACGTCCTGCTCGATCTGGTCGCTGAACTGGCGCAGCTCGTCCAGGCTCATCTCGGCCAGGTCCTTGCCGGTGTCGACGCCGTACTTCACCGCGTGGCCGACGATCTCGTGGCAGTCGCGGAAGGGCAGGCCACGGCGCACCAGGTAGTCCGCCAGGTCGGTGGCGGTGGAGAAGCCGCGCAGGGCCGCCTCGCGCATCACCGCGTGGCGCGGCTTGATCGCCGGGATCATGTCGGCGAAGGCGCGCAGGGAGTCGCGCAGGGTGTCGGCGGCGTCGAACAGCGGTTCCTTGTCTTCCTGGTTGTCCTTGTTGTAGGCCAGCGGCTGGCCTTTCATCAGGGTCAGCAGGCCGGTCAGGGCGCCGAACACGCGGCCGCTCTTGCCGCGAACCAGCTCGGGAACGTCCGGGTTCTTCTTCTGCGGCATGATCGAGCTGCCGGTGCAGAAGCGATCAGGCAGGTCGATGAACTGGAACTGGGCGCTGGTCCACAGCACCAGTTCCTCGGAGAAGCGCGACAGGTGCATCATCGCCACGCTTGCAGCCGCGCAGAATTCGATGGCGAAGTCACGGTCCGACACGCCGTCGAGCGAGTTGCCGGCCACGGCCTCGAAGCCCAGCAGCTTGCAGGTCAGCGCGCGGTCGATCGGGTAGGTGGTACCGGCCAGCGCGGCGCTGCCCAGGGGCATGCGGTTGGTGCGCTTGCGGCAGTCGACCAGGCGCTCGTAGTCGCGGCTGAGCATCTCGAACCAGGCCAGCAGGTGGTGGCCGAAGGTGACCGGCTGGGCGGTCTGCAGGTGGGTGAAGCCGGGCATGATGGTCTCGGCCTCACGCTCGGCCTGCTCCAGCAGGCCCTGCTGCAGGCGGGTGATCTCGGCCAGGATCAGGTCGATCTCGTCGCGCAGCCACAGGCGGATGTCGGTGGCCACCTGGTCGTTGCGGCTGCGGCCGGTGTGCAGCTTCTTGCCGGTGATGCCGATGCGGTCGGTCAGGCGGGCCTCGATGTTCATGTGCACGTCTTCCAGGTCGACGTGCCAGTCGAAGGCGCCGGCCTCGATCTCGCCCTGGATGGTCTTCAGGCCGTCGATGATGGCGTCGCGCTCGGCGTCGGTGAGTACGCCGACCTGCGCCAGCATGGTGGCGTGGGCGATCGAACCCATGATGTCGTGGCGGTACAGGCGCTTGTCGAAATCGACCGAGGCGGTGAAGCGGGCGACGAAGGCGTCGACGGGCTCACTGAAGCGGCCGCCCCAGGACTGATTGGTCTTGTCGGTGCTCATGGATTCACTCGTTGAAGGCGTGAACGAAAAAAGTGGCGTCGATCATAACAGGGTTGAGGCCTGCGCCGCAGGGGCGTCGGTCGAGAGAAACCCCGGCGAGGCGGAGGCGGGCGGGTCCTGGGGATATTCAATGATTGAACGGCAGTGTTCCACGGACCGTCTACAGTTGGACAAAGGGCTGGCGGCGAAACTGCCAGGCCAGTGAATCTTTGGCCATCGCGTCGGTCTAGAGCGTGACCGCGGTGTCGGTCGCCCTACACCTGTCTACGCTATACCGATGCGAGACTCACTCAGGAATCCAGCGCAATTATGAATGTCCTGATCGTTGATGACGAACCCCAAGCCCGCGAACGCCTGAGCCGGCTGCTCGGCGAGCTTGAGGGCTACACCGTGCTGGAGCCCAGCGCCACCAACGGCGAGGAGGCCCTGGCCCTGATCGACAGCCACAAACCCGATGTGGTCCTGCTGGACATCGGCATGCCTGGCCTGGACGGCCTGCAGGTGGCCGCCCGGCTGTGCGAGCGCGAGGCGCCGCCGGCCGTGGTGTTCTGCACCGGCGACGACGAATACGGCAGCCAGGCCTTCAAGGACAGCACCCTCAGCCACGTGACCAAGCCGATCCAACCCCAGGCCCTGCGCGAAGCCCTGCGCAAGGCCGACAAGCCCAATCGCGCCCAGCTCGCGGCCCTGACCCGGCCGGCCAACGAGGGCGGCGGCCCGCGCAGCCACATCAGCGCACGAACGCGCAAGGGCATCGAGCTGATCCCCTTGCCACAGGTCATCTATTTCATCGCCGACCACAAGTACGTGACCCTGCGCCATGAGGCCGGGGAAGTGTTGCTGGACGAGCCATTGAAGGCCTTGGAGGACGAGTTCGGTGAACGTTTCGTGCGCATCCACCGCAACGCGCTGGTGGCCCGGGAGCGCATCGAGCGTCTGCAGCGCACGCCGCTTGGGCATTTCCAGCTGTTCCTCAAAGGCCTGGATGGCGATGCCCTGACCGTCAGCCGGCGTCATGTGGCGGGTGTGCGCAAGATGATGCAGACGCTCTGACACGGGCTTCACGGTATGGCAAGGGCCTAGCCCTTGTTCGTGGCCAGGCGATAGCCGCTCAGTCAATACTTTCAGCTGCCAGCTGGGGCTGCTTCGCGCCCCATCGTCGGCAAGGCAGCCTCGGATGATAAAACACCGCGCCTACAGGGTAGCCTGATGACCTGGATCTGCTGGCAAGGCCGGCGGAGCTGTTATGATCGGCGGTATTTCTCTGGATCGGGGCGTTTCATGTCCACTCGCGAAATCCGTATTGCCACCCGTAAAAGTGCCCTGGCCCTGTGGCAGGCCGAATATGTCAAGGCCCGCCTGGAGCAGGCCCACCCGGGCCTCGTGGTGACCCTGGTGCCCATGGTCAGCCGCGGCGACAAGTTGCTCGATGCGCCCCTGGCGAAGATCGGTGGCAAGGGGTTGTTCGTCAAGGAGCTGGAAACCGCGCTGCTGGACAACGAGGCCGATATCGCCGTGCACTCGATGAAGGACGTGCCCATGGACTTCCCCGAAGGCCTGGGCCTGTACTGCATCTGCGAGCGCGAGGACCCACGCGACGCCTTCGTTTCCAATCGCTTCGCCAGCCTCGACGCGCTGCCGGCCGGCAGTGTCGTCGGCACCTCCAGCCTGCGTCGCCAGGCCCAGTTGCTGGCGCGCCGTCCGGACCTGGAAATCCGCTTCCTGCGTGGCAACGTCAATACCCGCCTGGCCAAGCTCGATGCCGGCGAGTACGACGCCATCATCCTCGCTGCGGCCGGCCTGATCCGCCTCGGCTTCGAGGCACGCATCACCTCGACCATCGGTGTCGATGACAGCCTGCCGGCCGGTGGCCAGGGGGCCGTGGGCATCGAATGCCGCAGTGCCGATCATGAAATCCATGCCCTGCTGGCACCCCTGCATCATGCCGACACCGCCGACCGCGTGGTGGCCGAGCGAGCCCTGAACAAGCGCCTCAACGGCGGTTGCCAGGTGCCGATCGCCTGCTATGCCGTGCTCGAAGGCGAGCAGTTGTGGCTGCGCGGCCTGGTCGGCCAGCCCAGCGGCGGTACCTTGCTGCGCGCCGAGGCACGCGCTCCGCGCAGCGCCGCCGAGGCGTTGGGCGTGCAGGTCGCCGAAGACCTGCTCAGCCAGGGCGCCGAGGCCATTCTCAAGGATGTCTATGGCGAGGCCGGACACCCGTGAGCCCCTGGCGCCTGCTGCTGACCCGGCCCGAGGAAGACTGCCAGGCACTGGCGCAGAGCCTCGCTGCCGCCGGCATTGCCAGCAGTTGCCTGCCATTGCTGGCCATCGAGCCGGTGGTGCTGGACGCCCGGCAAGGCCAGCGCCTGGCCAACCTGCGCGACTACCAGGCGATCATCGTGGTCAGCAAGCCGGCCGCGCGCCTGCTGCTCGAGCAACTGGCCGGGGCGGGCCTGCCGCCGCCTCGCCGGGGCTGGTTCACGGTGGGCGCAGCCACGGCGCGGATTCTCCAGGACCAGGGCCTGCTGGTCGACTTCCCCGCTGACGGCGATGACAGTGAAGCCTTGCTCGCACTGCCGGTCCTGGGCGAGGCTATCGCCGCCGTCGCCACGCCGCGCGTGCTGGTCGTGCGGGGTGTGGGAGGTCGCGAACTGCTGGCCGAGCGTCTTGGGGAGCAAGGTGCTAGTGTCGATTATCTGGAACTGTATCGCCGCCAGTTGCCGGATTACCCGGAGGGGACCCTGGTGCGTCGAATCGAGGCGGAACGCCTCAACGGCCTGGTGGTCAGCAGTGGGCAAGGTCTTGAACACCTGCTGCGCCTGGCGGGTGCCGACTGGCCGCGCCTGGCGCGTGTGCCGTTGTTCGTGCCGAGCCCCCGGGTCGCCGAACAGGCCCGGGCGGCGGGCGCCCAACAGATCGTGGATTGCCGTGGCGCCAGTGCCGCGGCCTTGCTGGCAGCCGTGCAGCGTAGCGCTGCACCTGCCTCCTAAGGCGCTAAGCTCAATGCGACGCGCCCCCATGCAAAGGATGGATACGTGAGCGAAACTGTCTTGTCCAACAACGAACAGCCATCGGCGCCCGAGACGCCGGAAACCCCCGCCGCCAAACCTGCCAAGCGCTCTGGCAATGGCTTGGCATTGCTGGCCCTGCTGCTGGGCGCGGCCGGGATCGCGGTCGGGGGCTGGGGAGCCTGGCAGGTCCGCCAGCTGCAAGGCAGCGAGCAGGGCCAGGGCCAGCACCTGCAGGCCCTGAGTGAACGCACCAGCGCGCTGCAGCAGCGAGAGCAGCAGATCAGCGCGCAACTGGCCAGCCTGCCGGCGGCCAGCGAGCTGGAAGACCGACGCCGCCTGGTGGCGCAGTTGCAGGGCGACCAGCAGCGCCTGAGCCAGCGCCTGGAAACCGTGCTCGGCGAGAGCCGCAAGGAATGGCGACTGGCCGAAGCCGAGCACCTGCTGCGTCTGGCCACCCTGCGCCTGTCGGCCCTGCAGGACATCGCCAGCGCCAAGGCCCTGGTCGAAGGCGCCGACGAGATCCTGCGCGAGCAGAGCGACCCGGGCGCCTTCGCCGCCCGCGAGCAACTGGCCCGCAGCCTGGCGATGCTCGACAGCACCCAGCAGCCTGACCGTACCGGCCTGTTCCTCAAGCTCGCGGCCCAGCGCGAGCTGGTGCAGCAGCTCAGCGCCCAGTCCCCCGAGTTCGACAGCAATGCCGACGCCCTCGGTGCCCTGACCGCCGACGGCGATGGAGCCAGCCGCTGGTCCCAGTGGTGGGCAGAAATCTCCAAGTACTTCCAGATCGAGTTCAACGCCGACGAGAACGTGCGTCCGTTGCTGGCCGGGCAATCGCTCAACCAGTTGCGCCTGGCCCTGAGCCTGACCATCGAGCAGGCGCAGTGGGCGGCGCTCAACGGCGAGGCCAAGGTCTACACCCAGGCCCTGGACGATGCGCGCAGCGTGCTGCTGGCCAACTTCAACGCCGACAACCCGCAGAGCAAGGCCATGCTCGACAGCCTCAACGCGCTGGCCGAGCAGCCGGTCTCGGTGGTCACGCCCGACCTGAGCGAGAGCCTGGCTGCGGTGCAGGCCTACATCCAGCGTCGCCACCTGCCGGCCGAAGCCGAAGGGGGCAAGCCATGAAGCGTGTCTACCTGCTGGCGGTGCTGGCGATCGTGGTGGCCGCGGCGCTGGGGATCGCCGTTGCCAAGCACAGTGGCTACGTGCTGATCGCCTATGGCGGGTTCCGTTACCAGTCGGGGCTGTGGGCGGCATTGGCGGCGCTGGTGGCCATCGTCGGGGCGCTCTGGCTGTTGCGCTACCTGGTCGGCCTGGTGTTGACCTCGAGCGGTGTGGTCAACCCCTGGTCGCGGCGCAACCGTAGCCGGCGTACTCGCATCGCCATCGAGCAAGGCCAATTGGACCTGGCCGAGGGCCGCTGGGCAAGTGCCCAGCGCCACTTGCACCGGGCTGCCGAAGCCGAGCGCCAACCACTGCTCTATTACCTTGGCGCCGCACGTGCGGCCAACGAGCTGGGCCGTACCGAGGACAGCGACAACCTGCTCGAGCGCGCTCTCGAACGCCAGCCACAGGCGGAACTCGCCATCGCCCTGACCCATGCCCAGTTGCAGATGGACCGTGGCGATGCCGAGGGGGCGCTCGACACCCTGCTGGCCATGCAAGAGCGTCACCCGCACAACGCCCAGGTGCTGCGCCTGCTGCAGCGCCTGCACCTGGAGCGGGGCGATTGGCCGGCGCTGATCCGCCTGCTGCCCGATTTGCGCAAGGGCAAGGTACTGCCGGCCAAGGAGCTGGCAGAGCTGGAACAGCGCGCCTGGGGCCAGAACCTGTGCCTGGCGGCGACCCGTGGCGAGGATGCCCAGGCCGCCCGCCAGGGCCTGGAGCGTGCCTGGCAGCAACTTACCGCTGCCCAGCGTCAGGAGCCGCAGTTGGTGCTGGCCTACGCCGAGCAACTGCGCCAGGTCGGTGCCCAGGGCGAGGCCGAGCAGGTGCTGCGCACCGCGCTCAAGCGCCAGTACGAAAGCCACCTGGCTCGCTTGTACGGCCTGGTACGGGGCGATGATCCGGCGCGCCAGCTGCAGGCTGCCGAGGGCTGGCTCAAGGAGCACCCCGAGGATGCGAGCCTGCTGCTGACCCTGGGCCGCCTGAGCCTGCAGAACCGTCTGTGGGGCAAGGCGCGCGACTACCTGGAAAGCAGCCTGCGCCTGGAGCGTAACCCAGAGACCTGCGCCGAGCTGGCCCGCCTGCTCGCCGGCCTGGGCGAAACCGAGCGCAGCAACCAGCTGTTCCAGGAAGGCCTGGGCCTGTTGGACGAGCGCCTGCTGGCCCTGCCATTGCCCGAGGGGATGCGAGCCTGAGTACCCCCAAGCGCCCGCGCCAGTGCGCGGGCGCTTGGGTTTGTGGATTTTCCAGCCGCAAAGGCTGGGTTTGCGCTTTCCTTCTTCGGAAATTTCCTACTGATTGTTGAAAACTTTCCTTGTCAATCAGCGACTTGTCCCCACTGTAGCGCCTTGAAACAAAGCGCGCCTTTCCTCTACCGTTCCAAGCCATATCTTCAACCCGGGACCTACATCGCTCATGCTGCTGGCCCGTTTGCATACGTTCTTTCTTCCTGCCTGGCTCGCCTCGCTGGCGGTGCTGGCTGCCTCTTTCCACCTCGAAAGCGTTCTGGGCCTGGTGCCGTGCCCCTTGTGCTTCAGCCAACGCTTTCTGCTGGGGCTCTACTCGCTGGTCTGTCTGTGCGCGGTCATCCACCACCCCGGCTCGTCGGGCCGGCGCGCCTACTGCGCGCTGGCCTTGGCCTGTTCGCTGGGTGGCGCGCTGCTGGCGGCGCGGCATGTCTGGTTGCAGGGGGGGAGCATGCCGCTGGAAGCCTGCCATGTCCCGTTCCAGCAGGTCCTGGAGCAGTCCTGGGGCCAGGCCTTGAAGATGCTGTTGCTGGGCGGCCCGGACTGCGACTCGCTGACCTGGAGCTTTCTCGACCTGACCCTGCCCGAGTGGAGCCTGCTGGCGTTCCTGCTGTTGTCGGCGCTGCCGTTGTCCTGGCTGCTGAGGTTTTGTTTGCGCCGCCTGGGCAACGCTTGATCCAGGGCAAGCCCGCCACGATCGCTCGACCAGTGGTGAGCCGCAACGAGATTAAACGCTTGTACGAACTTTGTCCGATGCGTACCTTGATGGTCAGCACGCGCGGGAATAATCTCCCTGCACGCATACCGAAAACACAACTGCTCGATGCCGTCCTGCTGATGTCACCTTTGTGCTGTGGTGTTGTGGTGCGAGGTGCAGCGGCATCTACCCAGAAGGGAAGAGATAGCCATGCTCGATAGTTGTCAGAACGCTCAGGAACGCTGGGGTGGGGTTCACAAGCTGATCGACCGCTGGCTGGAGGAGCGCCAGGAACTGGTGCACGCCTTCCGCGCCCTGCGCGACGCCAAGCCGGCCTTTGCCGACAAGGAGCAGAACGGCCGTTTCTGCGAGATCCTGGTCGATTATGTCTCGGCATGGCACTTCGAAGTCTGCGAACAACTGGTCAGCGAGGCCAAGGCCTTCGGCGACGACGGCGCGCTGGAGCTGGCCGAGCAGATCAACCCGCGGATCAACGACATCACCCAGATCGCTTTGGCCTTCAACGACCATTGCGAAAAAGGCCAGTGCAAGGACCCCGAGCGTTTCTCCAAGAAACTCGGCGAGCTGGGCAGCCTGCTGCACGAGCGCTTCGAGCTGGAGGATTGCCTGATCGAGGTGCTGCACAACGCCCACAAGGAAGAAGGGGCGGTCCAGGCCTGACGCCTGGCCTCAGTCGGCCACCGCCAGCAATTCGATCTCGAATACCAGGGGGGTGTAGGGCGCGATCAGGTCGCCCGCACCTTCGGCGCCGTAGGCTTGCGCCGAGGGGATCACCAGCCGCCATTTCGCCCCTGCCTTCATGTGTGGCAACGCCACCTGCCAACCTTCGATCACCGAGCCCAGGCTGAACCACTGGGGTTGCAGGTTCTGGTCGAACACCGAGCCGTCGGGCAATTTCCCCACGTAACGTACCTGCACCTTGCCGCCCGCCTTGGGTTGGGCGCCGTTGCCAGGCACCTGTTCGCTGTAGAGAACGCCACCGGCCAGCTCATGCATGCCGGCGCGGGCGCGTTCGTTGGCCAGAAAACGCTGCTCCGCGACCTGGAGCTGCTCCGCCTGGGCTTGTTCGGCTGCGGCAGCGGCCTGCGCCTCATGCTGCTGGAGAATGGCCTGCATGCGTGGCGCGTCGAGCTTGAGCGGTTGGCCCTGGTAGGCCTGGCGCAGGCCTTGCACCAGGGCATCGAGCTGCAGGCCGGGTACTTCCTCGCGCAGCCGCTCGCCGAGGCTGGCGCCCAGGCTGTAGGCGAGGTCGTGGTCGTTGGCGGGGGCGGTGTCTGGGCCTGCGAAGGCGAAGGGGGCGGCCAGGCACAGCCCGAGAACAAGATAGCGAGGCACGGTTGGCTCCTGCGGCAATGAGCCGGAAGTATGCCAGCCTTGTTGGCGGGAAATGTGTAAATATCAGCAATTGCTTATTGGGCAACTACACTTGCACCGAGCTGCAAGATAACAACTTTGCCCAGGCATGCAACGCGGCGGCACCAATACTGTCAACATGCCCTAGCGGCGTTAGCAGCAGAAGCATAGTATGAGCCGCAATCTCGTCAGCCAGGAGGTAAACCATGTCGGCCAAGAAGAAGCCAGTCAGTACGCCGTTGCACCTGCTCCAGCAACTTTCGGGTAGTCTGCTCGAACATTTGGAAGATGCCTGCTCGCAAGCGCTGGCGGATGCGGAAAAACTGCTGGCCAAGTTGGAAAAACAACGTGGCAAGGCCCAGGAGAAACTGCACAACGCACGCCTGAAGTTGCAGGATGCCGCCAAGGCCGGTAAAGCCAAGGCGCAGAACAAGGCGAAGAAAGCCACCGGCGAACTTGAAGCGTTGCTCGACTCGCTCAAAGAGCGCCAGACCCAGACCCGTACTTATATCCAGCAACTCAAGCGTGATGCCCAGGAAAGCCTGAAACTGGCCCAGGGCGTTGGCAAGGTACGCGAGGCTGCCGGCAAGGCCCTCGACCAGCGTGCCGCGGCCACCAAGGCAGCCGCCAAGCCCGTTGCCAAGGTTGCGGCCAAACCCGCCACCGCGAAACCCGCCGCCAAGCCGACCGCCACCCGCACACCGGCCAAGGCCGCTGCAGCCAAACCAGTTGCCAAGAGCACCGTTAAACCGGCTGCCAAGAGTGCCGCCAAACCGGCTGCCAGCAAGGCGCCGGCTAGGGCTGCTGCCGCGACTGCGGCCAAGGGCACCGCCGCCACCCGCGCACCTGCCAAGGCTGCTGCGACCAAACCGGCGGCCAAGGCCGCCAGCAAGCCTGCTGCCAAGGCGCCGGCCAAGGCCAGCGCTGCGAAACCAGCGGCCAAGCCTGCGGCGAAAGCGTCCAGCGCCAAGCCCGTAGCGGCCAAGCCAGCGGCGAAACCGGCTGCGGCCAGGGCCAATGCTGCGAAACCTGCTGCCAAACCCGCTGCAACCCGTTCCACAGCCGCCAAGCCGGCAGCCAAGCCCGGCGCTACCCGCTCGGCGGTTGCCAAGGCAGCGGCCAAGCCTGCCGCGAGCAAACCTGTCGAAAGCAAGCCGGCCGCACCCGCCACCAGCGCCCCGGCGCCAGTGACCAACTCGGCCGCGCCAGCCAGCGCCTCGCCGGCACCGGCCAGCAACCCGGTTCAGTCGCCGTCCACGGCGTCCTGAAGCGCCTCGGCCGCGACGCGCAAGCGATGCAGCGCGTCGTGGCCGCGGGCCTGGTCCGGCGCCAGCCAGGCCAGCCAATCGTCCGTGGGCCCGTCTGGGCCTGCGGGCCATGCCCTTGCCTGCTCCTGCAGGCGCGCCAGCAAGGTGCGCTCCGCCTCCAGTTCCAGTCCCTTGACCTGCTCACGCAGCACCGCCAGGTGCGCATCGTCCTGGGCATCGGCACGCCATTGCTGGCGTAGGACGCGCAGCGGGGCGACCACTTGCCGCTGCCAGGGTTCGGCAAGGCTCCGGAGTGCGTGTACGCGCTCGGCATCGGGTTGGACGTTACCGGCCTGCAGCCAGGTACCGCACAGCAGCAGGCAGACATCGCCGCCCAGCGCCTGCAGCTCCAGGCAGGCGGCTTCGACGCCGGGTTGCCCATAAAGCGCCAAGGCATGGCGCCACAAATCGGTATGCATGTTCGCCTCGCGCCGACGATCAAGTGGCCTGTGTGGTTGCAGGGGAAGCTGATAGACTCCGCGACCATCATGATCAGACTATCGAACCTCACTTTACAGCGTGGTCCGCAGCGCTTGCTAGAAGGCGCCGAGATGACCCTGCACCCCGGTCACAAGGCCGGCCTGATCGGCGCCAACGGTGCCGGTAAATCCAGCCTGTTCGCCCTGCTGCGCGGCGAGCTCTCGCCCGATGCCGGCGACTGCCAGCTCCCCAGCGATTGGCGCATCGCCCACATGCGTCAGGAGGTCGACACCCTCGATCGCCTGGCGGTGGACTATGTGCTCGACGGCGACGTGCGCCTGCGCCAGGTCCAGGCCGAGCTGGCAGCCGCCGAGTCGGCCCACGACGGCACCGCCCTGGCGCGCCTGCACAGCGAGCTGGAGAGCGCCGACGGCTATACCGCCGACGCCCGTGCGCGCAAGCTGCTGGCCGGCCTGGGGTTCACCGCCGAGCAGATGAACCGCCGTGTCGGCGATTTCTCCGGTGGCTGGCGCATGCGCCTGAACCTGGCGCAGGCGCTGATGTGCCCATCTGACCTGCTGCTGCTCGACGAGCCGACCAACCACCTGGACCTGGATGCCATCCTCTGGCTGGAAGACTGGCTCAAGGGCTACCCAGGCACACTGTTGCTGATCTCCCACGACCGCGACTTCCTCGATGCTGTGGTCGACCATGTGCTGCACGTCGAGCAACGCAAGCTCAACCTCTACCGCGGCGGCTACACCGCTTTCGAGCGCACCCGTGCCGAGCGCCTGGCGCAGCAGCAACAGGCCTACGAGAAGCAGCAGGCCCGCCGTGCGCACATGGAGAAATACATCGCCCGCTTCCGCGCCCAGGCCACCAAGGCCCGTCAGGCACAGAGCCGGATCAAGGCGCTGGAACGCATGGAGGAGCTGTCGGCGGCCCATGTGGATTCGCCGTTCGACTTCGTCTTCCGCGAGTCGCAGAAAATCTCCAATCCGTTGCTCGACCTGTCCGAGGGCCGCCTCGGTTATGGCGACAAGGTGATCCTGGAGAAGGTCAAGCTGCAGCTGGCGCCGGGTGCACGCATCGGCCTGCTCGGCCCCAACGGCGCCGGCAAGTCGACCCTGATCAAGAACCTCGCCGGTGAGCTGGAGCCGCTGGGCGGGCGTCTGGTACGTGGCGAGAACCTGGCCGTGGGCTACTTCGCCCAGCACCAGCTCGACGCCCTCGACGACAAGGCCAGCCCGCTGCTGCACCTGCAGCGCATCGCCCCGACCGAGCGCGAGCAGACCCTGCGCGACTTCCTCGGTGGCTTCGACTTCCATGGCGACCGGGTCGACGAGCCGGTGGTCAATTTCTCCGGTGGCGAGAAGGCGCGCCTGGCCCTGGCGCTGATCGCCTGGGAGCGGCCGAACCTGCTGCTGCTCGACGAACCGACCAACCACCTGGATCTGGAGATGCGCCTGGCCCTGACCATGGCCTTGCAGGAGTTCAGTGGAGCGGTGGTGGTAGTGTCCCACGACCGTCACCTGCTCAAGAGCACCACCAACGACTTCCTGCTGGTGGCCGACGGCAAGGTCCAGGCCTTCGATGGCGACCTGGACGACTACAGCCGCTGGCTGATCGATTACCGTCAGCGCAGTGCGCCCGCCAGCAATGCCCCGGCCAACCCGGACAAGACCGACAAGAAAGCCCAGCGCCAGGCTGCTGCAGCCCTGCGCCAGCAACTGGCGCCGCACAAGCGTGCCGCCGAGAAGCTGGAGGCCGAACTGGGCCAGGTTCACGCCCAACTGGCCGGGATCGAGGCCGCCCTGGGCGACGCGGGCCTCTACGAGGCTGCGCGCAAGGACGAGTTGCGCGACCTGCTGGCGCGCCAGAGCACGCTCAAGCAGCGTGAGGGCGAGCTGGAGGAGGCCTGGATGGAGGCGTTGGAGACGCTCGAAAGCATGCAGGCCGAGCTGGAGGCGCTGTCCTGATGGAGGCGCTGCGCACGCTACTGCCGGGCCAATGGATGGAGCCGTTCTGGCTGGGGCTGCAGATCCTGCTGATCCTGGTGGCTGCGTTCGTCCTGCAACGCATCGTCGCCCGCGGCCTGAGCCGCCTGGGCGATCGCTACCCGTTGCCACCGGAGCTGCTGGTGCCGGTGCGCGGCAGCCTGCGCTGGTTGATCATGGGCAGCGCACTGTTGTTCGTGTTGGAGCGCCTGGGTGTCTCGGCCACGGTGCTGTGGACCGCCCTGTCGGGCTTCGTCGCGGTGGCGGCGGTGGCCTTCTTCGCCATCTGGAGCGTATTGTCCAACCTGCTCTGCGCGGTGTTGATCTTCACCGTGGGGCCGTTTCGCATCGGCGATGTGGTCGAGCTGGTCGACACCCTCGACAAGCCCGGTGTGAAGGGGCGGGTGATCGCCATCAACCTGCTCTATACCACCTTGCTGGAAGTGCCGGAGGCGGGTGGGGCGCTGGTGCAGGTGCCCAACAGCCAGTTCTTCCAGAAGGCCGTGCGGCGTTGGCGCGGTACCGAAGTGCCGGTGCTGGCCCAGGATACGACAGGCGAGGCCGATTGAGCGGCAGCTGAAAAATCGCTGGTGAAAATTTCACCAACACCGTAGCTTAACGTTTTGCAACATGTTCGAACGAGGTGTGCGATGTCGATGGAAACCTGGTTGGCCTTCTTTGCCGCGTGCTGGGTGATCAGCCTGTCGCCGGGTGCCGGGGCCATCGCCTCGATGTCCAGTGGGCTGCAGTACGGTTTCTGGCGTGGTTACTGGAACGCCCTGGGCCTGCAACTGGGCCTGATCGTGCAGATCGCCATCATCGCCGCCGGTGTCGGCGCGATCCTCGCCGCCTCGGCCACCGCGTTCCAGATCATCAAATGGTTCGGTGTCGCCTACCTGGTGTACCTGGCGTACCGGCAATGGCGCGCGTTGCCCATGGACATGGACGATTCGTCGGGCGTGCGCCCGATCGGCAAGCCGTTGAGCCTGGTGTTCCGCGGTTTCCTGGTCAATGTCAGCAATCCCAAGGCGCTGGTGTTCATGCTCGCGGTGCTGCCGCAGTTCATCAATCCGCATGCCCCGCTGCTGCCCCAGTACCTGGCGATCACCCTCACCATGATCAGCGTCGACATGCTGGTGATGGCCGGCTACACCGGGCTGGCGGCCCGGGTGCTGCGGATGCTGCGCACGCCCAGGCAGCAGAAGCGTTTGAACCGGACCTTTGCCGGACTGTTCATCGGCGCGGCGACCTTCCTGGCCACCCTGCGTCGCGCGCCGGTCTAGGCCAGCAGTTGAGTGGCCCCGCTAGCGCTGCTTGTCGATCAATCCCTTGAGCAGGTCCACCGGTAACGGAAAGACGATGGTCGAGCTCTTGTCTCCGGCGATCGAGCCCAGGGTCTGCATGTAGCGCAGTTGCATGGCCCCCGGCTCCTTGCCGAGCATCTGTGCGGCCTGCATAAGTTTCTCCGACGCCTGCAACTCACCCTCGGCGTGGATCACCTTGGCCCGCCGCTCGCGTTCGGCCTCGGCCTGGCGGGCGATGGCGCGGACCATCGACTCGTTGAGGTCGACATGCTTGATCTCGACGTTGGCCACCTTGATGCCCCAGGCATCGGTCTGGGCGTCCAGCACCTGGCGAACGTCCGAGTTGAGCTGCTCGCGCTCGGCCAGCAGCTCGTCCAGCTCATGCTTGCCGAGCACGGCGCGCAGGGTGGTCTGGGCCAGCTGGCTGGTGGCGGTGAGGAAATCCTCGACCTGGATGATCGCCTTCTGCGGGTCGAGCACGCGAAAGTACACCACGGCGTTGACCTTGACCGAGACGTTGTCACGGGTGATCACGTCCTGGGGCGGTACGTCGAGCACCACGGTGCGCAAGTCGACCCGGACCATCTGCTGGATCCCCGGGATCAGGATGATCAACCCTGGCCCCTTGACCTGCCAGAAGCGCCCCAGCTGGAATACTACGCCACGCTCGTACTCGCGCAGGATGCGCAGTGCCGACACCAACAGCACGCCAAGCAATGCCAGCAAGGCGCCGAAACCGAACTGAACGAACATCTTCACTCTCCTTGCGCCGCGGGCGCGGTGGCACTGACCTCCAACATCACGCCATGGCGGGCGATTACCCGCACATGCTGCCCAGGCTGCAATGGGGTCGCGCATTGAACTTGCCATTGTTCGCCCTGGGCCTGCACCGAGCCGCAGAACGGGTTGTCCGCCATCACTTGGGTCACCGTGACCAGGCTGCCGACCAGGCCGGCATCGCCGCTGACCAGGGCCCGCTGTCGCGCCTTGAGGGCCATGCCCAGCACACCGCCCAGGAGCACCGCCGAGAGCACTGCCAGGCTGACGATCAAGCCCAGAGGGATACCGAAGCCGGGCGCTTCGGTATCCATCAGGATCACCGCGCCGACCACGAAGGCGACGATGCCACCGAAGCCGACCACGCCGAAGCTGGGCAGGAACGCTTCGGCGATCATGAACGCCAAGCCGAGCAGGATCAGCGCCACGCCGGCATAGCTGACCGGTAGCAACTGCAGGGCGTACAAGGCCAGCAACAGGCAGATACCGCCGACCACGCCGCCAACCCCGGAGCCGGGGTTCATGAACTCGAACAGCAGGCCATAGACGCCGATCATGATCAGGATCAGTGCCACGCTAGGGTTGGTGATCACCGCCAGCAGGCGGGTGCGCCAGTCTGGCGGATGCTCGAGCACCAGGGCGCCGGCGGTCTGCAACTGACGGGGTTGGCCGGCGACCTCCAGGGTCTTGCCGTCCAGCTGGCGTAGCAGGTCGGGCAGGTCGTTGGCCACCAAGTCGACGACCTTGAGGCGCAGGGCCTCGTTGGCCGGCAGGCTGACCGCCTCGCGCACGGCCTTCTCGGCCCAGTCGGCGTTGCGTCCGCGCAACTGCGCCAGGCCGCGGATGTAGGCGGCGGCATCGTTGACCTGCTTGCGTGTGAGGGCGTCCTGGCCCTCGGGGGCGGAGGCCTTCTCGTCCTTGTCCTTGGAGGCGGGCGAGGAGGGTGGGCCGGGGGCGCCGACCTGCACCGGCGTGGCCGCGCCCAGGTTGGTCCCCGGCGCCATGGCTGCCACGTGACTGGCATACAGGATATAGGTCCCGGCGCTGGCGGCCCGGGCGCCGCTGGGGGCGACGAAGCTGGCCACCGGTACGGGGCTGGCGATGATCGCCTTGATGATCTGGCGCATGGAGCTGTCCAGCCCACCGGGGGTGTCCAGGCGGATCACCACCAACTGCGCGCCTTGCTCCTGTGCCTGCTCCAGACCGCGTACCAGGTAGTCCGCACTGGCCGGGCCGATGGCATCGTCGATGCCCAGCACCCACACGCTACCGCCTGGTGCGGCCTGGCCTCCCGGGGCCGCGCCGAGCATCAGTAACAGCAGCAGGCAGTACCAGCAGCGAGCGATCACCTGTCGTCACCTCGTCGGACCTGTCCCCGAAGTTTAGTCGTGCTCGCCGGACCAGGGCCTAAACTTCAGGTTGGGGGCTAAACCGGAGGTGCATCATGCGTATGGCCAAGACCCTGCAGCAGCGCCTGGACCAGGCCAACTGCGACTACGACATCATTTCCCATCCACACTCGGCCACGAGCCTGGAGTCGGCACGCACTGCCGGCGTACCCGCCGAACGGGTCGCCAAGTCGGTGATGCTCGACGACCGTCATGGCAACTACCTCATGGCCGTGCTGCCGGCCAACCGGCACCTGGACATGAGCAAGGTGCGCATGACCGGCGCCTGGCAACTGACCCGCGAGAGTGGCCTGCCGACGCTGTTCGGCGACTGCGAGCGCGGCGCCATCCCGGCGCTCGGCGATGCCTATGACGTGAAGATGTTGCTCGACCCGAGCCTTACCCGCCAGGGCGATGTCTACCTGGAGGCAGGTGATCACGATCACTTGATCCACATGAGCATGGAGCAATACCTGAAGCTGGTTCCGCACGCCGAAGTGCGCGAACTGTGCTGATGACGTTCAAGCCAATGCCGGGCCGGCGTCGTGGACGACCCGCCCGGCCCGAGGAGGAATCATGGAAGCACCGATCCATCCATTTTCCGAGCTGTTCAAGCAATTGGGCCTGGCGGACGATGCCGAGAGCATCGACAAGTTCATCACCACGCACTCGCCGTTGAAGAACGAGATCAAGCTGGTGGATGCGCCGTTCTGGAGCGACGCCCAGCGTGCCTTTCTCAAGGAGAGCGTGATAGACGATGCCGATTGGGCGGTGCCCTTCGATCAACTCAACGAAGCGTTGCGCCGCCCCCGCAAATAAAGCGCCGAGCGGCACCTGTTGAGTGATTTGGCCGTTGCTATGCTCAGGAAAAACAAAAAGGGGATAGCGCGATGAAAGATCCCTACGCACCAGGATTCTGGTGCACCGTGACGATCCTGGGCACCCTGACGGCGGGTTACTTCTACGGTATCCGGCACGTCCACCACATGGACCAGGCCGTGCAGTTCCTGTATGCCGCCGCCGCGGTCACCGCGGCGGTGGCGCTCTGCGCCCTGGCCTGGATCGCCTGGCAGCAACTGCACCTGAACAAGCGCGAAGTGAGCCAGGGGCGAACGTTGCTGAGCATCTGGAACACCAAGGTGGCCCTGCGCCGGGTCGAGACCGTATTCGATCGTTATTTCTGGGGCAGCTACTGGCATTCGGGGAGGACCTTCGAGGAGGTCATGGGCGAGCTCAAGGGCACGCCGCTGGAGCA
This sequence comes from Pseudomonas sp. HLMP, assembly GCF_046365545.1. Lineage (NCBI taxonomy): Bacteria > Pseudomonadati > Pseudomonadota > Gammaproteobacteria > Pseudomonadales > Pseudomonadaceae > Pseudomonas > Pseudomonas sp. HLMP. The sequence goes on from NZ_JBDLLR010000001.1 coordinate 1,112,811, forward strand.
GAGCCTGGATGCCCTCAAGCGTCAGTGTCGGGAGCTGGACCGGGAGGTCCACGATCCTCATCACCGCTGGCTGGCCAATGCCCGTGACCTTTCCAGCGTGGCCACGGCCATGGCCCGCGAGCGCTATCAGCTCGACCTGTGCGACCCACGGGGCAGCGATGGGGGCAATACCGCAGTGCTCAACCGCGACCTGGAAGTGCTGGTGTACACCTGGTCGGCGCGCCTGCGCAGCTTCGACCATCAGCTGGACGAACTGGAGCGCGCCTACCACTGATCACTCGCCGCGGATGTACTGCTCCAGCTGCAGGATGAGGTTGGCCTGTTCGGCGATGGTTTCCTTGACCAGGTCGCCGATCGACAGCAGGCCGAGCAGTTCGCCGTTGCTCACCACCGGCAGGTGGCGCAGGTGGCGGTTGGTCATCAGGTTCATGCAGTACTCCAGGTTCTGCTTGGGTTCGACCGTGACCACCGGCGCGCTCATGATCTCGCGCACGGGCGTCGCCGCCGACGAGCGGCCCTTGAGCACCAGTTTGCGGGCGTAGTCGCGTTCGCTGACGATACCCATCACCTGGCCGTTCTCCACCACCGGCAGTGCACCGACGTTCTTTTCCGCCAGCAACTTCAGGGCGTCGAGCACCGAGTCGTCAGGCCCTATGGTGTAGACGGTCTGATGCTGAGACTTGGTCTTGAGGATTTCTTCGACGTTCTTCATACGGGCCTCTGCGGGTGGAAAAGCGATGTGTCGGCAGTAAATAAAGCATCCTGCACGGCGTCCTGCACGGCAATGCGGAAAACGGCATGGACTTGATTGAAAAACGTCATTGGCGGGGGCTGGGGGCTTCGTGGGCAGTTGGGCGGTATTGGGCTGCCTTGCAGCCCATCGCCCAAATGGCGCGTACCGAAGGCTCAGAGCTCTGGCATCTGCCCGATCCGCGCCACCATCTCGCTGACGATCTGCAGGTCCAGCATGAACTGCTCCACGGTCTTGAACTCGTTGTCGTTGTGCCCGGTGTACTTCACGTTGGGCATGGCCAGGCCGAACTGCACGCCATTGGGCAGGTCATGCACCGAGGTGGCGCCGGCGGAGGCGCCGAACTCATGGGGCAGGCCGAGGTTCTCGCTGGCCACGGCGAGCAAGGCCTTGACCCATTCGCCTTCGGGGTTGCGGTACATCGGCTCGTCGAGGCTGTACTCGAACGCTACCGAGGTGTGGCTGCCGCGGGCCCAGGTCCCGAGCTTGTCGGCCAGCTCGTCCTTGATCGTGGCAATCGCCTTGCCTTTTGGAATGCGCAGGTTCACCGCCAGCTTGAGGGCCTTCTGATCGAGCCCGACGTAGGTTAGCGAAGCGGTCAGTGGGCCCATGAACTTGTCCTCGAAGTCCACGCCAAGCTTCTTGCCGAAGTAGTCCAGCCCCCAGTTATCGGCCGCATAGCGCGCGGCATCGGTGATGTGGTTGTGCTTGAGCGGTACCTGGTCGCCCAGGCCGTTGAGGAAGTCGAGCATCCGGGCCACGGGGTTGATCCCCGATTCGGGCTCCGAAGAGTGGGCCGAGACCCCGGTCACCGTCAGCACCACTTCCTTGCCGGCTACCTTGGCATCGAGGGTGAAATCGCCGCCGTTGCGCTTGACGTAGTCGGCACCGGCCTTCTGCAGGTCTGCGGCCAGGGCGGTGGGATTGTCGCCACGCAGGGTCGCCACCGAGGTGGTGGGGATCTGGTTGGTGGCCAGCCCGCCCGTCAGGTGGATGATTTCCGCCCCCTTGCCGGTGGCGGGGCGCCGGCGGAAGCTGGCCATCACGGTGCCGTAGCCTTTCTCGGCGATCACCACCGGGTAGCCGCCATCCAGCGCCAGGTTGTAGGTGGGCGTGGGGTTGCGGGCGAAGTAGTAGGGGATCGCATCGCCGCTGGTTTCCTCGGTGGTGTCCACCAACAGCTTGAATTGACGGGCCAGGGGCAGTTTTTCGTCCTTGGCCACCTTCAGCGCATACAGCGCCACGACGATGCCGTTCTTGTCGTCCTCGGTGCCGCGGCCATACATGCGATCGCCCACCAGGGTGACCTTGAACGGGTCCAGGCGGGTGCCGTCCTCGAGCTTCCAGTTGTCCGGGTTCACCGGTACTACATCGGCATGGGCGTGGATGCCGACCACTTCCTTGGCGTCGTCACCCAGGGTGATCTCGTAGACCCGGTTGTCGATGTTGCGAAAGTGCAGGCCGAAACCCTCGGCCAGCGCCTTGATCTTGTCGGCGATCTTCAGGAACTCGGGGTTCTCGTGCTGCGGCACGCCCTCGACCTGGAAGGTCGGGATGGCCACCAGCTCACGCAGGGTCTCGGTCGCGGCCTTGCCGTACTTGATGCGGGTGTAGAGGCCGAGCAAGCGGTGGATCTCGTTCTGTTGCTCGGCACCCAGCGGCTTGTTGGCCAGGTACGCCTTGAGGGTTTCAGCCAGGTTGTCGGCCTTGGCCAGTTCGCTGCTGGCAAGCTGGCCGAGGAACCGGCGGAAATCCGCCGGGTCGCTGTTATCGTAGGCCTTGAGGATCGCGGCGGACTGCTGCGGGGTGAGGTTGGCCTGGGCCTGGTTGGCGAACAAGCCCAGGCTGGCCAGCAGCAGGGTCGCGGCGGTGAGTTTTTTCAGGTACATGGGCGAGCGCATTCCTTTGCTGAGCGTTGGAAGGGAGGTACCCGTTTGTAGGAAACGGGAAGACGCTCACGCTAACACCAATGGCCTGCGGTACGGGAGTGCCAAGCGTGCGATGTCGCACAAACGAAAAAGCCCCGGGAAGGTTCCCAGGGCTTTTCAGGTATGGCGCACTCGGCGGGATTCGAACCCAACGCTATCTAAAATCGAACGTGCTTCGTGCCGTCACTTAGATTTTTTTTTTTGGCGCTCAGGCGCTTTTCCAGCTGTTCCAGTTCTGCAAGTTCCTGAGCGTCGGCTGCTGCGGCCTCAGCGTGTCGGCGATGTTGATCAAACTGCTCATAACGTTCATGTACCACCTGCTTCATCTGCTCATGACTGATACTGCCGGCTGTACGTAGTAAAGGCTGCTCGTTGAAAGCCATGAAGCTATCGATGTATCGCCGCCAATCGGCGAGCTGTAGATGCTGGCGTTGCTCGGCACGAAGCTCAGCGAAATCCAGGAACATGCCAACCAGGCGATTGAGCTGGTCCAGTTCATCGGCATTCAGGTAGTTCTTGGCGACGACTACATCAGCCTTGCGTACGCGGTCACCCTTGAAGCTGAGCAGGTTCATGTTTGGTGCGGTGGCATTGGCCCTGTGCACGATCAGCTCGGCTGCTGTGTGGCCCGTTACGGCAAAGAACAGCTTGTTCTGAACCTCGGCAAACAGACGGGCAGTATCCTGCTCATTGGCTCGATAATCTTCGGCCAAGGTGAACAGGTCACGCACCTTTTGGTAGAAGCGCATTTCTGAAGCGCGGATGTCGCGGATGCGCTTGAGCAGCTCATCGAAGTAGTCCCAGCGGGGTTCCTTCAAGCGGGCGTCGTCCATGACGAAACCCTTGGCCAGGTACTCACTCAAGGTGCGGGTCGCCCACTGACGAAATTGAATGCCGCGGCTCGAGCGTACACGGTAGCCAACAGCGATGATCATCGGCAGGGCATAGAGGTGGGTCAGGTAATCCTTGCCGTCGGCGGCAGTAGTAAACTTTTGGTTTACAACTGCCTCTGCAGCCAGCTCTCCATCAGCAATGATGGTCTGAATATGTTTGCCGATATTCTGCTTGCTGGTCTGGTACAGCTCGGCCATTTCCAGCTGCGTCAGCCAGACTTGGCCACCCATTTCGCGCAAGGTGAATTGTGCCAGGCCATCGTCCGTGCTGTAGAGAATCAGGTCGTTACTTGCCATAGGTCAGCCGCTTCCTCAGCTTTGTCAGGGGCTGGACAACATTCAAATAAAAAGGGCCCAGGTTTGCACCTGAGCCCTTGAATCATATGGCGCACTCGGCGGGATTCGAACCCACGACCCCTGCCTTCGGAGGGCAGTACTCTATCCAGCTGAGCTACGAGTGCAACGGGGCGCAATGATACCCATCTGCGTCGATGACGTCCATCGCCTTGATTCAGGGTGATTTTCCAGGGTCTCGGGCAGCGATGGGCGTGCCTTGGGGCCCGTGCTTGTGAATAACCATATTCAATATCGGTATTTCCCCGGGGGCTCTTATGCTCGCTACTCTCTGGTCACAACTTGTTATAACAAGTCAGTCCATAGCGAAGAGATCCCATGGCCGAACTGCTCCCCCTCTCCCCGGTACCGCTCTACACCCAGCTCAAGGAACTGCTGCGCGGGCGAATCCTCGACGGCACCTACCCGCCGCACAGCCGCATGCCTTCGGAAAACGAGCTGGGCAAGGCCTTCGACGTCAGCCGCATCACCGTGCGCCAGGCGCTGGGCGACCTGCAGAAGGAGGGGCTGATCTTCAAGATCCACGGCAAGGGCACCTTCGTCGCCAAGCCCAAGGCGTTCCAGAACGTCACCACCCTGCAAGGCCTGGCCGAGTCCATGACCCAGATGGGCTACGAGGTGCTCAACCGTCTGCGCAGCCTGCGCCATGTGCCAGCCAACGCGCTGGTGGCGGCGCGCTTGCAGGTGGAGGAGGGCAGCCTGGTCACCGAGATCCGCCGGGTACGCCTGATCAACCGCGAGCCGGTGTCGCTGGAGCTGACCTGGCTGCCCAAGGCCATCGGCGAAAAACTGGAAAAGACCGACCTGGCCACCCGTGACATCTTCCTGGTGCTGGAGAACGACTGCGGCATCGCCCTGGGCCACGCCGACCTGGCCATCGATGCGGTGCTGGCCGACAGCGACCTGACCCAGGCGCTGGAGGTGGAGGAGGGCTCGCCGATCATGCGCATCGAGCGCCTGACCCACGCCGCCGACGGCACGCCGCTGGACTTCGAGCACCTCTACTACCGCGGCGATGCCTTCCAGTATCGCCTGCGCATCGACCGTCAGAAGGGACCCAAGCCATGAGCATCGACACCCAGGACTACGACATCGTCGTGATCGGCGGCGGCACCGCCGGCCCCATGGCCGCCATCAAGGCCAAGGAGCAGGACAAGACCCTGCGCGTGCTGTTGCTGGACAAGGCCAACGTCAAGCGCAGTGGCGCCATCAGCATGGGCATGGACGGCCTGAACAACGCCATCATTCCCGGCCACGCCACCGCCGAGCAGTACACCAAGGAAATCACCGTGGCCAACGACGGCATCGTCAACCAGGCCACGGTGCATGCCTATGCCACCCATAGCTTCGAGACCCTCTCGCAGCTCGACCGCTGGGGCGTGAAGTTCGAGAAGGACGAGACGGGCGACTACGCGGTGAAAAAGGTCCACCACATGGGCGCCTACGTGCTGCCCATGCCCGAAGGGCACGACATCAAGAAGGTGCTGTACCGCCAGCTCAAGCGTGCCCGGGTAGACATCAGCAACCGCATGGTCTGCACCCGCCTGCTGCTGGACGCCGAAGGCGCTGCTGCCGGGGTCATGGGCTTCGACTGCCGCAGCGGCGAGTTCCGGGTGATCCGTGCCAAGGCGGTGATCCTCGCCTGCGGCGCCGCCGGCCGCCTGGGCCTGCCGTCCTCCGGGTACCTGATGGGCACCTACGAGAACCCGACCAACGCCGGTGATGGCTATGCCATGGCCTACCACGCCGGAGCCGAGCTGGCCAACCTGGAGTGCTTCCAGATCAACCCACTGATCAAGGACTACAACGGCCCGGCCTGCGCCTACGTCACCGGCCCCCTCGGTGGCTACACCGCCAACAGCAAGGGCGAGCGCTTCATCGAGTGCGACTACTGGAGCGGGCAGATGATGTGGGAGTTCCACCAGGAACTCGAAGGCGGCAACGGCCCGGTGTTCCTCAAGCTCGACCACTTGGCCGAGGAGACCATCCAGACCATCGAGCAGATCCTGCATGGCAACGAGCGCCCCAGCCGTGGCCAGTTCCACGCCGGCCGTGGCACTGACTATCGCCAGCAAATGGTCGAGATGCACATCTCCGAGATCGGCTTCTGCTCCGGGCATTCGGCCTCGGGGGTGTGGGTCAACGAGAAGGCCGAGACCAGCGTCAGCGGGCTCTACGCCGCCGGCGACATGGCCGCCGTGCCGCACAACTACATGCTCGGCGCCTTCACCTATGGCTGGTTCGCCGGCGTCAACGCGGCGCAGTACGTGGCCGGTCGTGCATTGGCCGCAGTGGACCAGGCCCAGGTCGAACGCGAGCAGGCGCGGGTGTTCGCCCCGCTGCATCGCGAGCATGGCCTGCCGCCGGCACAGGTCGAGTACAAACTGCGGCGCATGGTCAATGACTACCTGCAACCGCCGAAGGTGACGAAGAAGATGGAAATCGGCCTGGCGCGCTTCGCCGAGATCGAGCAGGACCTGGCGCAGATGAAAGCGAGCAACCCGCACGAGCTGATGCGTGCCATGGAGGTCACGGTGATCCGTGACTGCGCCGAGATGGCGGCCCGGGCATCGCTGTTCCGCGAGGAAAGCCGCTGGGGGTTGTACCACCACCGGGTCGATTTCCCCGAGCGCAATGACCGTGAGTGGTTCTGCCATTGCCATCTGAAGAAGGACGAACAGGGGCGGATGACCAGCTTCAAGAAAGCGGTCGAGCCGTACCTGGTGGCCCTGGATGCCGAAGAGCAGACCGCGTACGAGCGATTGAGGGTCAAGGCTGACGCTGCCTAGAAACTGCCCTTTGGGGCCGCTTCGCGCCCCATCGCCGGCAAGCCGGCTCCCACAGGGGGCCAGTGGAGCTCACAAATCTGTGCCATGCAGCGGACTCTGTGGGAGCCGGCTTGCCGGCGATGGGCTGCAAGGCAGCCCCACTGGATCACCGAAGAACTCAGAAACGAGAGCCAAAGGCTCCAAGGACTCCGTGACATGCCCCATCGTCCCCAGGACATCTTTTTCCGCAGCAGCGCCCCGGTGACCATCGACGAAGACAAGTGCATCGCCGAGAAGGGCTGCACCGTCTGCGTCGATGTCTGCCCCATGGACCTGCTGGCCATCGACCCGGCCACGCAGAAGGCCTACATGGCCTTCGACGAATGCTGGTACTGCATGCCTTGCGAGAAAGACTGCCCGACTGGCGCGGTGAAGGTCGACATTCCCTACCTGCTGCGCTGAAACGAACCCTTAGCCTCACGCCATCCGGCCAAACCACCGGACGCCCATCTGCAAAGCCCCCTCGTTTCCCACCACCCCGCCTGGTGGCGGAGACGACTCCAATGACTCAAACGATTCGAGGGGAAACACCCATGCGCCTTGTTGCAACCGTGGCCGGCCTCGCGCTGGCGATCGTTGGCCTGAACGCCAATGCCCAGACCATCCGTGTGGCCATCGGCACACAGGACACCACCATCAACTGCGCCACCGGCGGCCTGCTGATCCGCGAGCTGGGCCTGCTGGAGAAGTACCTGCCCCATGACGGCAAGTACAAGGATGCGAAGTACCAGATCGAATGGAAGAACTTCACCAGCGGCGCGCCGCTGACCAACGAGATGGTCGCCGGCAAGCTCGACTTCGGCGCCATGGCCGACTTCCCAGGCTCGTTCAACGGTGTCGCCCACCTCGATGCCGGCAAGCGCAGCCTGTTCATCAGCGTGCTGTCCGGCAGCGTGCAGGGCAGCGGCAACGGCATCGTGGTGCCGGCCGCGTCCGCCGTGCAGTCGTTGGCCGAGCTCAAGGGCAAGACCATCTCCGTGCCCTTCGCCTCCACCGCCCACGGCATGCTGCTGCGGGCCATCGCCGCCCAGGGCTGGGACCCGCAGAAGGACGTGCGGATCATTGCCCAGGCGCCGGAAATCGCCGGCTCCGCCCTGCGCAGCAACCGCATCGAGGCCCACGCCGACTTCGTACCGTTCGCCGAGCTGTTCCCCAACCGTGGCTTCGCCCGCAAGATCTACGATGGTTCCCAGGCCAACGCGCCGACGCTGCATGGTGCCCTGGTGGATGCCGACTATGCGCAGAAGTACCCCGAAGTGGTCACCGCCTACCTGCGAGCGAGCCTCGAAGCCGACCGCCTGATCGCCGCCGAGCCGGAAAAGTACAGCGAGCTGATCGAGAAAGTCACCGGCATCGAGGCTGAGGTCAACTACCTGTTCCACGGCCCGCTCGGCCTGCAAACCCGCGACCTGACCTGGAAACCGGAATACCGCCAGGCCGTGGCGACCTCCATCGATACCCTCAAGTTGCTGAAGAAGACCGACCGTGGTCTGGACACCGACAGGTTCATCGACGACAGGTATATCCGTGCCGCCTTCGCGCAAGCCGGACTCGACTATGACAAGGCCCTGCACAACTACGACCCGCTGCCGTTGCAGGCCACGGATGCGCTGACCGGCAAGCCGATCACCGACTTCAGCCGCCTGGCGCAGATTTGGGTGCGCGGCGAGGATAAGGTCCGCCACTATGCCTCGCCCGAAGCCGCGCTCAGCGCCCTGGCGCAGCTGGAGCAAGCGGGCAAGGACATCCGCGCTATCTACGCCCAGGCCGCCGACAGCGGCATCAAGTTGCTCGCCAACCAAGCTTGGTTCGTACGCAACGCCAAGGGTGAGCTGGCCGCCTTCCTGCTGAAGGAGCAGGCGCAGCGCTATGCCCAGGCGCACGGTGGCGAGGCACTGGACTTCGTCAGCGCCAACCAGAAGCTGCTTGCCCAGCGCTGACCGGGAGACACCCTCATGAGCCGCGATCTCAAGCGCTGGCCCCTGCGCCTGGCTTCCCTGCTGGCCTGCCTGCTGTTCTGGCACCTGGCCGCCAGGCTGAAGCTGGACCTGGGGCTGTTCACCTTCACCTACGTGCCCACGCCACGGGCCGTGCTCGACGCCGCTTGGCAGTTGCTGGCCTCCAGTGCCTTGCTGGCACACCTGGGCAGCAGCCTGTCGCGGGTCTTCGCCGGGTACCTGGTCGCCGCCGTGCTGGGGGTGACGTTGGGCCTGCTGATCGGCCGCTCGAAATGGGCCGAGGACACCTTGCTGCCGCCTCTGGAAGTGCTGCGGCCGATCCCGGCGGTGGCCTGGATCCCGCTGGCGATCCTGATGTTCCCGTCCTCGGAACTGTCGATGGTGTTCATCACCTTCACCGGGGCGCTGTTTCCGGTATTGCTCAACACCGTGCATGGTGTCGAGGCGATCGACCCGCGCCTGGTGGCCTCGGCGCGCAGCCTGGGCGCCAGCCGCTACGCGATACTGCGCGAGGTGGTCCTGCCAGGGGCGCTGCCGAGCATCGTCACTGGGTTGGCCATCGGCATGGGCACCTCGTGGTTTTGCCTGGTGACCGCCGAGATGATCTCCGGGCAGTTCGGCATCGGCTACTACACCTGGGAGTCCTACACCCTGCAGAACTACCCGGACATCATCGTCGGCATGTTGCTGATCGGCCTGCTGGGCATGGGCAGCAGCGCGCTGGTCAAGCGCCTGGGCGCGCTGGCCACGCCTTGGTGCCGGGCACGGAGGGGCGCATGATGGGCAGCTATCGACAGGCGCCGGAGCCCGGGCGCATCGAGGCACGTGGGCTGTCCATCCGCCTGGGGCAGGGCAGTGAGGCATTCGAAGCGGTACAGGCGCTGGACCTGGCCATCGCCCCCGGCGAGTTCGTCTGCATCCTCGGGCCATCCGGCTGCGGCAAATCGACCTTGCTGGGCGCCCTGGCCGGGCACCTGGCGCCCAGCTCCGGCCAGTTGCGGGTGGATGGCCAGGCCATCGACGGGCCTTCGCCCCAGCGCGGCATGGTGTTCCAGCACCATACCCTGCTGCCCTGGCGCAGCGTGCTCGACAACGTCGCCTTCGGCCTGAAGATGCAAGGTTTGGGCAAGGCCGAACGGCACCGCCAGGCGGGTGAAATGCTGCGCCTGGTGGGCCTGGCCGACTTCGCCGGGCGCTGGCCCAACCAGCTTTCCGGCGGCATGCAGCAGCGTGCCGAGATCGCCCGGGTGCTCATCAACCGGCCGCGCCTGCTGCTGATGGACGAGCCCTTCGGCGCCCTCGATGCCCAGACCCGCTCGCGCATGCAGGCGTTGCTCCTGGACATCTGGGCGCGCATCCGTACCACCGTGGTGTTCGTTACCCATGACATCGACGAGGCGCTGTTCCTAGCCGACCGTCTGCTGGTCATGAGCCCGCGCCCCGGGCGCATCATCGAGGACCTGCGCCTGGACTTCGCCCGTCCGCGCCAGGCTGGCTTGCTGACCAGCCCGGCCTTCACCCACCTCAAGCGCCATTGCCTGGCCCTGCTGCGACATGAAGAAGGCCGCGAACTGCCGCGTCTGACGCCGCTGGGCCTGCCCGATGCCGACCACCCACCGCTGCGGATAGCCCTATGACCGAACGTACCACCGACAACCCCGACATCCTCGAACTGCTGCCACGCCTGGCCGATGCCGACGCAGGCGTGCGGCGCATCGCCCTGATCGCCCTGGCCGACCTGGAAGACCCGGACGGCCTGCCCTGGTTGACCGACGCCGTGCTGGTCGACGCCGATGCCACGGTGCGGGCCGAGGCCGCGCGCTTGCTGGAGGCCTGGGAAGAGCCCGAGGTGGTCCAGGCGTTGTGCGCCGCCCTGGCTGATGCTGACGAAGCGGTGCGCCTGGCGGCGGCCCAGAGCCTGAGCGAACTCAAGTCGCTGGAAGCCGGGCCGCTCATCCTGCCGTGGGTGGGCCATGCCGATGCCTTCGTCCGCGCCAGTGCCTTGCGTGCCCTGCGCGAGCTGCGCCTGGAGGATGCCGCCGGGCCAGCGCTGCTGGCGCTCGCCGACGCCGACGCCTCGGTGCGCCGTGAGGCGGTGGGTATCCTCGGTTGGCTCAAGCACGTGCCCGCCTTGCCGGCATTGGCCCGTTTGGCGGAGGAAGAAGCGGACACCGAGGTCCGCCGTGCAGCGATCGGCGCCTTGGGGCTGGCCCGTGATGCCAGTGTTCTGCCGGCCCTGGTCGCAGCCCTGCGCGACGACGCCTGGCAGGTACGCGAAGAGGCCGCCACGACCTTGGGCAAGGTGGGCGTGGGCGATGCGGGGGCGGCGTTGGTCGCGGCGCTGGACGACAGCTACTGGCAGGTGCGCCTGCGGGCGGCCCGCTCGCTGGGGCGCCTGCGCCATGGCCAGGCCTTGGATGCGCTGGCCACCTTGCTCGGCCATAGGATCGCCAACCTGCGCAAGGAAGCGGCGCTGGCCCTGGGCGAGCTGGGCAGGGCCCAGGCCCTGCCGGCATTGCAGGCAGCCGAGGCAGACAGCGACCCGGAAGTGCGCAAGGCTGTGCGCATCGCCCTGGCGCAGTTGCAAGGGGCGGCCTGATGGACACTCCCAGCGCCCTGCGCAACCAGCGTGGTGCGAGGCAGTTGAGCGTGCAATGGCGCGATGCTGAGCAGGTGATCAGCCATGTCCGACTGCGCGGTGCCTGCCCCTGCTCGTGGTGCCGGGCGACGAAGCTGCGCGGGGGGATCGCCCTGGTGCGCGACGATGTGCGCCTGGAGCGCATCGCGCCACATGGCTATGGCGTCCAATTGGTGTTCAGCGACGGGCACGACAAGGGCATCTATCCCTGGGCGTACCTGCGCGAACTGGGAGGCGCAGCCCTCTCGGCACAGGACGCGCCGAGCGGGTAGGAAAGTGTTAACGCCTTGCAGGGAGAGCGTGTGCGCCTAATCGAGGATCCTTCTTGACCAAGGATCTTCACATGGCAATCGATAGTGAACACTACGCACGCAGCCTGGCCTCCCTGGGCGATGCGCGAGCGGTGATGGACAAGGCCCGTCGATACCTTGCGGCCTGGCCCGACCCCTACCGCTTGGCCCATGAAGCGGCGGGCGTCTATCTGCGTGAGCATACCGGCCAGGCGCTGGACCCCGACAACGTCTGGTGGCACGTATTCGACAGCGGTGTCAGTGCCCCGACGTTCACCGGCTGGCGCCATGCCGGCCCGCCGCGCTGCTCGATGCGTTTCACTGAACTGTTGATCCACCGCTTCGCCGGTGGCTTTCAGGCAGCGCCCGACGTGCTGCCCGTGTTCGGCGGGTTCTACACGCGGGCGGCCGGTGCGGGCGAATATGGCGTTGACGATCAAGTGGCGCTGCTGCCGCAGGCGGTGATGGATGATTTGTGGCGGCTGGATTTCGCCTCCGTGATGCGTGCCCGTGTCGAGCGCTTCTGGGGCGAGGAGGGCGAAGACTTCGCGCTACTGGCCAAGGCGCGTTTCATCGCCGCGATCGACGAAGGCGTGCGGGCCGGGCTGCTGGAAAGGCGTGATCGCAGGCACTTGCTGGCCTGGCTCGGCTTCGAGGCCGGGCAACCGCTGACGCTGGCGCGGCTGGCGCGCTCCGGGCATGGGCCCGGCACGAGCGTGCGACACTACACACCGGGCGCAGGGCACCTGTTCACGTTGAGCCACGAGTCAGGCCGCGTCGTGCTCTACGCGCCGACCCTGGCCATGCCCTTGCGGGCATTCGCCAACCACGCCGCGATGCTGACCTGGATCGCCCAGCGCCTGGCCGGGAGCGACGGGCAGGCTTGGGTAGACGCCCTGTACAGGGTGGACCAACGGGCGCCGGTGGCCGAGCGGCGGGGCCGGTTGCAGATGCTGCGCCAGCGTGTTGGCTCGTTCACCACGCCGACGTGGCCCTTTGGCGAAGGCCGCGAGTTGATGCTGCCGGACCTTTTCGACACCCTGCAGCTGTGGGCGAAGGCCGACCTCAACACCGTCCTGCACAACCTGGTCGGCAATGCCGAACTGCGCAAGCAGCTCTGGCGCGGCTACCTGGGCGCGTTCATCCAGGTGTTCGGCATTTTCGCGGCTGCAGCCTGGCCGATCGGCCTGGCCATGCTGGGGGCCGGTACCGCGCGCATGGTGCTGGACATCGACATGGCGGTGCGTGCTCGATCCAGCGGGGCACGCGACCGGGCTATCCTCGAGGCGTTCGGTGATGCGCTGGTCGTGGTGTTCTCGATCATCGACGCAGGCCTTGGACTCAAGGCCCTGGTCCACCCGTATCCGCCACATTGGTTGCGGCTCACACCGCAAGCCTGGGAGCCGGTCGAGGATGCCTGGCAGGTAGCAGAGCGCCTTGGGCTGCTCGACAACAACCGCGTGCCCACGGAGCCACCGAGTAGGGGCGGCCCACTCGAAGGTGTGATGCTCGACGACGATGGCGCTACCTGGATCGAAATGCAGGCGATGTCCTTGCCGGTGCGCTATCACGCCTCGCTGTCCTGCTGGATGGTCGTGCAAGACCTGGATGCCCTGGAGCCGAGCCTGCTGGTGCGTCGGGGCCGGGACGGCCGGTGGCGGTTGTATGCACCGGGCGGCGACATGGATGGGCTGGTGAGGCAGTTCTGGGACACCTACATGCAAGCCGACAGGCGATCGAGCGATAGCCTGTCGCGTGCGCTCCTGGCCCGACAGGCCGCACACCTGGAAGAGGCAGGCCTGCCCGTTTTCGAAGGGCACATGGCGCAGGCGGACCGCTTCGGCCACCACTTCGTCGAGCGCGATGGGGTGCGCTTCTATACGTTCAGGCAGGAGGGCGAGTTCCATAACGACCTGGTCATGGAGTACAGCGGCCACATGGCCAAGGTCAACGACCTGTTCAGGGGCGAAAGGTCGCGGTTGCAAGGGATCGCGCAAGACGAGCTGCGCGATTTCGTCGAGCGTTTGGCCGACTCGCTGGAGCAGTTGCCCAAGAGCAAGGCTTCGCTGCTCTGGCGAGAAGGGCGCAGCCCGCGCGTCAGCCTGGGGGCCCGTTACCGCGCCGGTGAGATCAAGGCCGGCGACCTGTTGGTCAGCACCGACATCACGTCCTTCACCAGCAATCCCTTCATCCCGCGCCGGTTCATGTTGCCGCCGGACGTTGCCGACAGCCCGCTTGCGCAGGCGTCAGCCTGGTTCGACGACGATACGGTGCTGTACGAACTGGTCGGTAGCGAAGAAACCAGCGGCGCACCGGTGGCGCCGATGTCGCTGCACTGGCAGGAGGCGGAGGTCCTGTTCCTCCCTGGGCGGTGCTTCCGTATCGACGGGGTCGGCGAAGTGCGGGGCGAGCACTACCGCTTCGTCACGTTCAGGCTTCGCGAAGTGGACAGGCCCTTTGGCGAGCCTGTCCATGAGCTGCGCACCGGCCAGGTGTTCGACCGTCAGGCCTATGCCGGGCGCGTGGCCGACGAGGGGCTGGTAGAGCGCTTCTTCCCCGCTGCGCGATGGCGTTGAACGCTACAGGGCGATCAACTCGGGGCGCAGGCTCTCGATCCTGTGCACGGGCGCCGGCAAGTAGCCCTCGCCGCCGGTGATCTGGTGCAGCACCTTCTCGCGTAAACCGTGCAGGGCCACGCCGGTGCGCTGGCGCGGGTGCGGCAGGTCGATTTCCACCACCGCCTTGATCCGCCCCGGACGTGGCTCCAGCACCACCACACGGTCGGCCAGGTAGGTCGCTTCCTCGGCATCGTGGGTGACCAGCAGGGTGGTGATGCCGGCGCGTTCGCGGATCGCCAGCAGCTCGTCCTGCAATTGCTGTCGGGTCAGGGCATCGAGGGCGCCGAACGGCTCGTCGAGCAACAGGATGCGCGGGCTGGCCACCAGGCCACGGGCGATCGCCACGCGCTGGGCCATGCCCCCGGAGAGCTGGTGTGGGTAGGCCGACTCGAAGCCCACCAGGCCCACCAACTGGACGAACGCGTGCACCTTGCGGGCACGCTCGCCCTGGGTGAGCTTCTCGTTGACCAGCCCCAGGCCGATGTTCTGCTCCACGGTCAGCCAGGGGAACAGCCGATGTTCCTGGAACACGATGCCGCGTTCGCCGCCGATGCCGCTGACGGGCTGGCCATCGACGCGGATGCTGCCGCTGTAGTCGGTGTCCAGCCCCACCAGCAGGCGCAGCAGGGTGGACTTGCCACAACCGGAGGCACCGACGATGGCGATGAACTCGCCCTCGTCTATCGTCAGGTCGAAGTCGCGGATGGCTTCGAAGGGCTGGCCGTCCACCGAGAAGACCTTGCCGACCCGCTCGAAGCTGACCAGTGGCGGAGTGACGTCGGGTTGGTTGGCCGCGTGCAGGGCCGAGGTGTTGAAAGCGTTCATGCGGTTCTCCAGCGCGTGGCGCGTGATTCGAGGCGTTGTCCGAGGCTGCCCAGCAGGGCGCCGACCAGGCCGATCAAGACCATGGCGGCCATCACCTGGTCCATGCGAAACAGCTGTTGGGCGCCGAGCATGAGGCTGGCGATGCCACCATCGGAGGGCATGAAGTATTCCGCGCCGAGGGTGCCCAGCCAGGCATAGATGAGCGACAGGCGCAGGCCGGCGAAGATCGACGGGGCCGCACCCGGCAGCACCAGCAGGCGCAGGCGTTGCGGCAAGCCCAGGCGCAGCGCGCGGGCCGCCTCGCCCAGTTGCGGCGAGAGGCTGGCGATACCGCGCTGGGTGGCGATGAACAAGGGGAAGAACGCCGCCAGGGCGACGAACACCACCTTGGCCCCTTCGCCCAGGCCGAACCAGGCGGTGAGCAGCGGCACCCAGGCGAACAGCGCTACTTGGCGCAGCGCCGACAGGCTTGGCCCGAGCAGGCGCTCGGCCACCGGCGCCAGGCCCAGCAGCAAGCCCAGGGCGAAGCCTGCACCACCACCCAGCAGCAGGCCGACGAGGCTGCGCTGCAGGCTCAGGTACAGGGCCTCGGGCAGCGTGCCGTCCGCCAGCCCTGCCAGCAGGCTGCGCAGGACCTCCAGCGGCGAGGTGAGGATGTTGCCGTCGACCCAGCCGAAGCTATTGGCGGCCTGCCACAGTGCCAGTAGCGCCACCGGCAGCAGTAGGCCCTGCCAGCCCCGTGGGGCGGCGCTGTGCGGTTGCTCGCCCGTGGCCGGTTGCGGCCAGTACAGCAGGCGGCGCTCCAGTGTCGAGAAGCCACGGTCCATGCAGGCGCCGACCAGGCCGATCAGCAGGATGCAGAGCAACACCAGGTCGAGCATGAACAGCTGCCGCCCCCAGACCATCAGGTAGCCGATGCCTTCGCTGGAGGCCAGCAACTCCACGGCCAGCAGCGATGTCCAGCCGGTGGCCAGGGCCAGGCGCACGCCAGCGAGGAAGGCGGGCAGGGCGGCTGGCAGCAGCAGGCGCAGGAACAGCAGGTGCGGCGGCAGGCGCAGCACGGCAGCGGCTTCGCGCAGCTTGGGCTGGGCATCGCGCACCCCGACCAGCGTGTGCAGCGTCACCGGCACGATCACCGCCTTGACCAGCACCACCAGTTTGAGCAACTCACCGATGCCGAAAAACAGCATGAACAGCGGAATCCAGGCCAGCGTGGGGATTTGCGCGAGGGCCACGAACGTCGGCAGCACCAGCGCCTGTGCCCGACGCGACGCGCCAAGCCAGGCCCCCAGCAACAAGCCACTGGCGATACCCAGCAAAAGGCCCCAGAACAGCCGTTGCAGGCTGATCCACAGGTGGCTCCACAGTTCGCCCGCACCGAATTCCAGCGCGCTCTGCCAGACCAGCGCCGGCGCCGGCAGGATCTGTTCGCTCATCCAGTGCAGGCGGCTGGCCGTGACCCACAAGGCGGCCAGGGCCAAGGGCAGCACCCACGGCAGGAGGTGAGCGCCTGGAGTGGCGAAAGCGCCAAGCGCCCCCCGCAGACGCCATGGACTCGTGCTCAGGATTTCGCTCATCAGGCATCCCTCGAAGCGTTTTTGATTTATGCGTTTATGGAATTAAAAATTCACTGGATCGCTGCTCAAGGGATAAGAGCATGGGCCGGTGGTACGTGGAAGCCCTGTGCCGTTGCGTTTTCCTCATATTTTCCATGCGCGTTGCGCAAGCCCGTCGCGAAGGCGCATGTCGCCTGATTTATGTCTTTTGGTTACTAAAAAATGAAGTTTTGATCTTTGTCGGTTCTAATCCGGACAGCCTAGCTTCTGGGCAAAGCGCCGGCCATCGCCGGTGGCAGCTTGCCAAGGAGCCTTGTCATGAACACGCCCTTTCGCCACTTGCTCAGTGCCTTCGGACTGCTGAGTGCATTCGCCCTGAGCGCCCAGGCCGCCGATACGGCCAGGCCGGACAGCATCCGTATCGCCGTGCCTGACCTCAGCGCCGGCAGCAAGCCCAGCGCTGGAGGCGTGGTGGATGTGCTGCGTGACCAGCAGTTGCTGGAAAAGGAATTCGCCAAGGACGGTATCCGTATCGAGTGGCGCTTCTTCAAGGGCGCCGGGCCGGTGGTCAACGAAGCCCTGGCCAACGGCCAGGCGGACTTCGCCTACCTGGGCGATCTGGCGGCGATCATCGGCAAGGCCAATGGCCTGGATACCCGCGTGCTGTCCGCCGGGGTACGTGGGGTCAAGAGCTACCTGGGCGTGGTGCCCGGCTCGGGTATCCACAGCCTGCACGACCTCAAGGGCAAGCGCGTGGCGGTGTTCCGTGGCACCGCCAACCAGCTGTCGTTCGCCAGCGCACTGGCCAGCCAGGGCCTGTCCGAGCGCGAGCTGAAGGTCATCAACCTCGACTTCAACGCGGCCAACGCCGCCTTGGCAGCCAAGCAGATCGACGCCACCTGGGGCCTGTCCAGCCTGCTGTCGCTGCGCGAGCGTGGCCTGGTCGAGTTGCCGGTGAACTCGCGCGACCTGGAGGGGGCCGGCAGTATCCAGTCGGTGTTGCTGGGCACCGGCGAGTTCATCCGCCAGCACCCTGACCTGGTGCAGCGGCTGGTCAATGCCCAGCAGCAGGCGGTGCAGTGGCTGCGAAACGAGCACAACCGCGACGCCTACATCGAGCTGGTGGCGAGCACCGCCAACTGGCCGCGCTCCATCCTGAGCGACGACCTGGCCCAGGAGGACCTCGCCCACTACTTCGATCCGCGCCTGGATGCCGAATTCGTCGGCCTGCTGCAGCAGGGCGTGGACCTTGCCGCCAAGGAACGCCTGATCCGCCGTGGCTTCCAGGTGTCCGAATGGATCGAGCCACGCTTTCTCGATGCCGCCCTGCAACAGGCCCGGGCCGTGCAGGCCGTCCGCTGAACCCGCAACCCCATCATCGACCGTGAGGAGCACGACATGAGCAACGCTGCATTGGCCGCCGCGCCACAGATCCCCGAACTCGACATCCAGCCGGTCGCCGGCCGTATCGGTGCCCAGATCCGGGGCGTGAAACTGTCCGCCGACCTGGACGCCGCCACCCTCGACGCCATCCAGGCCGCCCTGGTGCAATACAAGGTGATCTTCTTCCGGGGCCAGGACCACCTGGACGACCAGGGCCAGGAAGCTTTCGCCAAGCTGCTCGGCGAGCCGGTCGCCCACCCCACCGTGCCGGTGGTCGATGGCACCAGCTACCTGCTGCAGCTCGATGGCGCCGAGGGCCAGCGGGCCAATTCCTGGCACACCGACGTGACCTTCGTCGACGCCTACCCCAAGGCCTCGATCCTGCGCAGCGTGGTGGCACCGGCCTCGGGGGGCGACACGGTGTGGGCCAACACCGCCGCAGCCTATCAAAGCCTGCCTGAGCCGCTGCGCGAGCTGGCTGACAAGCTCTGGGCGGTGCACAGCAACGAATACGACTATGCCGGTGCCAAGCCGGATGTCGAGCCCGAGAAGCTCGAGCGCTACCGCAAGATATTCACCTCGACGGTGTACGAGACCGAGCACCCGGTGGTCCGTGTGCATCCGGTCAGTGGCGAGCGGGTGCTGCAGCTGGGGCACTTCGTCAAGCGCATCAAGGGGTACTCGCAGGCCGATTCGGCCTACCTGTTCTCCTTGCTGCAGGGGCACGTGACGCGCTTGGATAACACCGTGCGCTGGCGTTGGCAGGCCGGTGACGTGGCGATCTGGGACAACCGCGCGACCCAGCATTATGCGGTGGATGACTATGGCACCCAGCCACGGGTGGTGCGCCGGGTGACCTTGGCGGGCGAGGTGCCGGTGGGGGTGGATGGGCAACTGAGCCGGACCATCCGCAAGGGGTGAGCCGGTCAATGGATCCTGGGGCCGCTGCGAAGCGGCCCCTGCCAGCTACACCTCTTTGTCACAGGCAATCAATTGCCTGACCAACCCCTGTGCCAGCGCCGACAACCCATACCCCACCCGGCTCACCACCCCATAACGGGTGTAGAACGCTTCCTCCTGCTCCGGCGCAAGGTCGGCAAGCTCCAGTGCCACCAACCCCCCTTCCCGCTGGTAAGGCCGCAGGTTCGCGCTGCAGGCGATGCCCAGGGTGTCCGAATGCAGCACCACGTTGAGTAGCGCATAGCCATGCTCGCATTCCACGCTGGGCAGGAAGTCCTGGCGGCCGCTGAGGTCGCCGAGGACCTTGCGGATGTTCGGCGGGCGGAAGGTGGTGGCCAGGGGGTAGTCGAACAGGTCGCGGGCGTGCACTTCGGCACGCTCGGTCAAGGGATGCCCGGCCCGGCAGCAGAAATGCCAGCGCTGCGGGGTCAGCTTGTGCACCTGGTAGTCCGGGTCGGCCTCGAACTGGCGGGTGTCGGCGACGAAGAACTCGATCTCCTCGGCGACCAGCCTGCGGTTCAGCGCCTGCCAGTTATCCACCTGGAAACAGGTACGCGCTGCCGGGTACTCGGCGACGAAGCGCGCCACCGCCCGAGGGACCAGGCCCCCAGCCGGCGCCGGGCCGGAACCGAAGCGCACCACCCCGGTGGTGGCGCCGTTGAACTGGTTGATCTCGTTGACCAGGTTGTGCGCCCCGTGCACCAGGCGCCGCGAGTGTTCCAGCACCAGCAGGCCCTGGCGGGTCGGCGCCAGTTCCTTGCTGGCGCGGTCGACCAGGCGGCAGCCGACGTTGTGTTCCAGCGTCTGGATGCTGCGGCTGAAGGCCGATTGCGACAGGTTCACCGCCGCCGCCGCCGCGACGAAACTGCGGTGCTCGACAAGGGCGATGAAGTGGCGGAGCTGGCGGAGATCGATATGCATTTTCTACATGGAAACTTTCGGTCGAATGCAATTGCTGATGAGGGTCTCGATCCTTATAAAGGGAGTTACTTATTCCACAAAATATGAATTACAAATATTTATATCTCTTAAAAGAATATAAGCCTGCCTGACCGCGATTCGGTTCCGCCAACGGAAATGCTCGCCAGGGCCCATGCCTCAAGGAGCATTTGCATGTCCCGACTTCACCGTTGGCCAGCCCGCGTGTCGCTGTTCTCCCTGCAACCCTTGGCCGCCGGCGTGCTGCTGGCCACGGCCGGCGGCAGCTTCGCCGAGCAAGCGCCGGTCGACGTGGCCCCGGCGGCCCAGCAGGACGCCAGGCTCGGCACCGTCACGGTCAATGCCCGCCGCCGTGAGGAGACCGCCCAGAGCGTACCCACGCCGATCAGCGTGCTCGGCAGCGAAACCTTGGAAACCCAGCGGATCTACCGGGTCCAGGACCTGCAGCAACTGGTGCCGAGCACCAATGTCGCCTACGTCCACGCCCGTCAGTCGAGCATTTCCATTCGCGGCCTGGGCAACAATCCGGCCAGCGACGGCCTGGAAGGCAGCGTCGGTGTCTACCTGGACAACGTCTACCTGGGCCGCCCGGGCATGGCGGTGTTCGACCTGCTCGACGTCGAGCAACTGGAAGTGCTGCGTGGCCCGCAGGGTACGCTGTTCGGCAAGAACACCACCGCCGGGGTGCTCAACATCACCACCCGCAAGCCGACCTTCCACCGCGAGGGCAGCATCCAGTCGTCCCTGGGCGAAGACGGCTACTGGCAGACCCAGGGCAGCTTCTCCGGGCCGCTCAGCGAAACCCTCGCCGGGCGCATCAGCGC
Source organism: Pseudomonas sp. HLMP (assembly GCF_046365545.1). Lineage (NCBI taxonomy): Bacteria > Pseudomonadati > Pseudomonadota > Gammaproteobacteria > Pseudomonadales > Pseudomonadaceae > Pseudomonas > Pseudomonas sp. HLMP. The sequence goes on from NZ_JBDLLR010000001.1 coordinate 1,133,556, forward strand.
CTACCACACCGAGGACGACGGTTATGTGAAGAACGTCTACAACGGCGACGACCTCAACGGCGGCAAGCGCCAGGGCTTTCGTACCCAGTTGCTGTTCGCGCCGAGCGAGACCTTCAACCTGCGCTGGATCGGCGAATACAACGAGGAAGACTCCAACAACGGCATCCTCAGCCTCTACAGCACCGGGCCGACCATCAACGGCGTCAACCGCTACGAGAGCCTGGCGGCCCAGGCCGGCGCCACGCTGGTGTCGGGCAAGGACCGCAAGGTCAATTTCGACGCCGACCAGATGGTCAAGGTATTCCAGGGCGGCACCTCGGTGGAGGCCAACTGGACCCTACCCAACGATTTCACCCTGACCTCGATCACCGCCTACCGTTGGTGGGACTTCACCCCGCGCAACGACGACGGGCTCAACGTGGCAGCCACCCACAATGCCGGCGTCTCGGTCCGCGACAAGCAATACTCCCAGGAGCTGCGCCTGGCCTCGCCCACCGGTGGGTTCTTCGACTATGTGCTGGGCGCTTACTACTTCAAGCAAGACCTGGACAACAAGTCCTTCACCTACTTCGGCCCCCAGGCGGACATCTGGAACCTCACCCCGGCCGGTGCCCTGGCCAATGTCACGACCCTCGGCGACGGCCACATCGACACCGACAGCTACGCGCTGTTCGCCCAGGGCACCTGGCACCTGACCGAGCGCCTGGACTTCACCGCCGGTGTACGCGGCACCTACGAGGAAAAGAGCGCCTGGGTCACCCGCGACGCGCCGATCGGTGGTGCGGCGGTGACGGGTGGGGCGGCTGCCGCGCGCCAGGGCCGGGTCGGCGCCTACGACTCGGGCGACCTCAACCAGTACAGCTTCAGCCCTTCCGGCCTGCTCAGCCTGAGCTACCGCTTCAGCGACGAGGTGCTCGGCTACGCCAGCCTGTCCCACGGCGAGAAGTCCGGTGGCATCAACCTCACCGTAGGTGCCGCGCCGCGCCTGGGCACCGACTCGCTGCTGGTCGGTACCGAGCGGGTCAACAACGCCGAGCTGGGGATCAAGAGCACCCTGCTGGACAACCGCCTGCAACTCAACGCCAACCTGTTCTGGGCCGAGGTCCATGGCTACCAGGCCAACGTCTATGACCAGGTCAACCGCGTGCAGTACCTGGCCAACGCCGGCAGCGTGCGTTCCCGGGGCCTGGAGTTCGAGGCCACGGCGCTGCCGCTGCGCGGCCTGACGCTCAACGTCAACGGCTCGTGGAACGACGTGCGCTACACCGAGTACGACGACGCCCCATGCCCGCCGGAGGTGAGCCTGGCCGACGCCACCGCCACCTGCGACCTGACCGGGCACCAGGTGGTCGGCGCCTCCAAGTACATCGCCAACTTCAATGGCCAGTACAGCTGGCGACTGGCCGAGCGCATCGAGCCCTACCTCACCGCCAGTTACGCCTTCCGCTCCAGGGCGGTGGGCACCATCGACGACTCCGACTACGGGCAGATTCCCAGCTACGCCATCGTCAACCTCTCCGCCGGCGTGCGCCTGGACCAGGGCGACGGTGTCCTCGACCTGTCGCTGTGGGTGAAGAACGCCGGCGACAAGACCTACTTCACCAGCCTGTGGAACTCCGCCAACGGCGGTTATGCCGGCGTGCTCGGCACGCCGCGCACCGTCGGTGCCACAGCCCGCTACGACTTCTGAGCACAAGGAGCTTTGCCATGAATGCCAAGACCGAAACCCCACGCCTGCCCGAAGGCGCCTGCATCACCGCCAAGGTCCCCGACCACGATGAGGCGTTGCTCGGTGACGTGGTGGTCAATCCCTATCGCCTGGCGCCGCTGACCGCCATCATCCGTGACGGTGGCCGCATCCTCGGCGCGGCCCACGTACGGGTGCTGGGCCGTGGCGAGCGCGGCGTGGACATCGCCTACGCGGTGTCCGACCGCTCGCTGTGGACCTACGGCGGCATCCCGGTGTTCGGCCTGTACCCGGATCACGTCAACCAGGTGGAGGTCACCTACAAGCTCGATGGCGAGCGCATTCGCGAACGCTACGAAATCTACGCGCCTGCCGTGCGCCTGCCGGTGGTGGCCAGGCAGACGGCCGCCTTGCCCGAGGTGGAGCCGGTCAAGGTCGCGCCAGGCTTCGAGCAGCGCCTGTACCTGTTCAACCACCTGCTCGGCGACATCCCGGGCGGGCGCGCCTTCAAGTGGAACGGCCTGGGTGGCGCTGCCGAGTGGGACCAGGTCGGCAACAATTGGATCGCCGACAGCAATGGCGACGTGCGCTGGTACCTGGACATCGAGCAGATCCACGACTCCAACCGCCGCGACGGCCTGGGCGGCACCATGGGCTTCCAGCAGACCCGCGATGGCAAGCTGATCTGGGGCCAGGGCCAGACCTACTCCAAGTACGACCTGCTCGGCCGGCGTATCTGGCAGCGCAGCCTGCCGGACAAGTTCGCCGACTTCTCCCACGAGATCCGCGAGACCGCGCACGGCACCTACCTGCTGCGGGTCGGCACCAGCGACTACCGCCGTCCGGACGGCAAGCGCGTGCGTTCGATCCGTGACCACATCATCGAAGTGAACGAGGCCGGCGACGTGCTGGACTTCTGGGACCTCAACCAGATCCTCGACCCGTACCGCGGCGACTTGCTGGAAACCCTGGGCAAGGCGGCGATCCAGCTACCGGATGGCGTGCAGAAGCAGGACAGCCGGCTGGCCAACGAGCTGGCCGAGGGCGAGCTGCCGTTCGGCGACACGCCGGGCGTCGGCACCGGGCGCAACTGGGCCCACGTCAATGCCATCGACTACGACGCCGATGACGACAGCATCATCGTTTCAGCCCGTCACCAGGGCGTGGTGAAGATCGGCCGCGACAAGGCGGTGAAGTGGATTCTCGCCTCGCCCCAGGGCTGGCCGGCGCACCTGAAGGCCAAGGTGCTGACCCCGGTCGGCAGCGACGACTTCGACTGGTCCTGGACCCAACACACCGCCTGGTTGACCGGGCAGGGCACGCTGACGGTGTTCGACAATGGCTGGGGACGTGGCTTTGCCCCGACGAAACTGAGCGGCAACTACAGCCGGGCGGTCGAGTACAGGATCGACGAGACCAAGGGAACGGTCGAGCAAATCTGGCAGTACGGCAAGGAGCGGGGCGAGGCGTGGTACAGCCCGATCACCTCGGTGGTGGCGTATCGGCCGGATACCGACACCCAGTTCATCTATTCGGCGTCGGTGGGCTACCTGACGCCACAGAAGCTGACCACCACCGTGCTCAATGAGGTGCGCCGAGGTACCCAGGAGGTGCTGGTGGAGCTCAAGGTGCACAGCCGCCAGCCAGGGAGCGTCGGCTACCGGGCACTGGTGATCGACCTCGCCAAGGCGTTCTGACCCTGCCGGGAGGGCCGTCGGTCCTCCCATCACGATGTCTCCTGGCCCATGGTCTAACCTTCACTGGCCCTTTCGCGGGCACGCCCGCTCCCACAAGCTTCGAGCCGATCACACATCAATTGTGGTTTGCAGGGCCCTGCGGGGGCCACGAAGGGGGCTCATGCCTCACCGCCGATCTGGAAATTTCAGCCCGGTGTTCAACCATTCGTTCTTTTTTTCGAACAGCCTATTGTCCAACACCCCAGCAGCCGCTTAGCATTCGTTTGAGATTTCAAACGCTCACTGCCCAGGCGTTGAACACCCTTGGTGCAAGAATTCCTGACGGCAGCCCCTTGGGGCGCCTTTTCAACAATCAATAATTCGCCCCGTGCGTGCACGGTGCTTTAAGGGAAGCCGACATGCAGCTCAAAGACGCTCAGTTGTTCCGCCAGCAAGCCTTCATCAACGGTGAATGGCTGGATGCGGACAGCGGTCAGACCATCAAGGTGACCAACCCGGCCACCGGCGAAGTCATCGGTACCGTGCCGAAGATGGGCGCCGCCGAAACCCGCCGCGCCATCGAAGCGGCCGACAAGGCCCTGCCGGCCTGGCGCGCACTGACCGCCAAGGAGCGTTCGAACAAGCTGCGCCGCTGGTTCGAGCTGATGATCGAGAACCAGGACGACCTGGCCCGCCTGATGACCACCGAGCAGGGCAAGCCGCTGGCCGAAGCCAAGGGCGAGATCGCCTATGCCGCCTCGTTCATCGAGTGGTTCGCCGAGGAGGCCAAGCGCGTCTACGGCGACACCATCCCGGGTCACCAGCCGGACAAGCGCCTGATCGTCATCAAGCAGCCGATCGGTGTCACCGCCGCGATCACCCCGTGGAACTTCCCGGCCGCGATGATCACCCGCAAGGCCGGCCCGGCCCTGGCCGCCGGTTGCACCATGGTCCTCAAGCCTGCTTCGCAGACCCCGTACTCCGCCCTGGCCCTGGTCGAGCTGGCCAACCGTGCCGGCATCCCGGCCGGTGTGCTGAGCGTGGTCACCGGCAGCGCGGGCGAAGTCGGCGGCGAGCTGACCGGCAACTCGCTGGTGCGCAAGCTGTCCTTCACCGGCTCGACCGAGATCGGCCGCCAGCTGATGGAAGAGTGCGCCAAGGACATCAAGAAAGTGTCCCTGGAGCTGGGTGGCAACGCCCCGTTCATCGTGTTCGACGACGCCGACCTGGACAAGGCCGTCGAGGGCGCGATCGTCTCCAAGTACCGCAACAACGGCCAGACCTGCGTCTGCGCCAACCGCATCTACGTACAGGACGGCGTCTATGACGCGTTCGCCGAGAAGCTCAAGGCCGCCGTGGCCAAGCTGAAGATCGGCAACGGCCTGGAAGAAGGCACCACCACCGGCCCGCTGATCGACGGCAAGGCCGTGGCGAAGGTCCAGGAGCACATCGAGGACGCCGTTGGCAAAGGCGCCAAGGTGCTGTCCGGCGGCAAGCTGATCGAAGGCAACTTCTTCGAGCCGACCATCCTGGTCGACGTACCGAAGACCGCCGCCGTGGCCAAGGAAGAAACCTTCGGCCCGCTGGCCCCGCTGTTCCGCTTCAAGGACGAGGCCGAGGTCATCGCCATGTCCAACGACACCGAGTTCGGCCTGGCCTCGTACTTCTACGCCCGTGACATGAGCCGTGTGTTCCGTGTCGCCGAGGCCCTGGAATATGGCATGGTCGGCATCAACACCGGCCTGATCTCCAACGAAGTCGCGCCGTTCGGCGGCATCAAGGCCTCGGGCCTGGGTCGCGAAGGTTCCAAGTACGGCATCGAGGACTACCTGGAGATCAAGTACCTGTGCATCAGCGTCTGATCACGGGCTGACAGTTTTTACCTCTGCCAGCGGGGCGCGAGAGCGACGTCTCGCTGGTCTTTTTTACACCGCGGTACCTGGTGGCCAGGGCGTTCATGACAGTCGATCAACGCATGCTGCTCATGCACGGATCCAGCCACCCCCGAATAACAGCGCCGTCAGCGTCGGCGCGAATGAGGGCACTATGAGCAAGACCAACGAATCCTTGATGCAACGCCGTGTCAACGCCGTCCCACGTGGCGTTGGCCAGATCCACCCGATCTTCGTCGACACCGCGAAGAACGCGACCGTGATCGACGTTGAAGGCCGCGAACTGATCGACTTCGCCGGCGGCATCGCAGTACTGAACACCGGCCACCTGCACCCGAAAGTCGTGGCTGCCGTGCAAGAGCAGCTGACCAAGGTCAGCCACACCTGCTTCCAGGTTCTGGCCTACGAGCCCTACGTAGAGCTGTGCGAGAAGATCAACGCCCTGGTTCCAGGCGACTTCGCCAAGAAGACCCTGCTGGTCACCACCGGTTCCGAAGCCGTTGAAAACGCCGTCAAGATCGCCCGTGCCGCCACTGGCCGTGCCGGTGTCATCGCCTTCACCGGCGGTTACCACGGCCGTACCATGATGACCCTGGGCCTGACCGGCAAGGTCGTGCCGTACTCCGCTGGCATGGGCCTGATGCCAGGTGGCATCTTCCGCGCCCTGTACCCGAGCGAGCTGCACGGCGTCAGCGTCGACGAGTCGATCGCTTCGATCGAGCGTATCTTCAAGAACGATGCCGAGCCTAAGGACATCGCCGCGATCATCCTCGAGCCGGTCCAGGGCGAGGGTGGTTTCATCCCGGCACCGAAAGAGCTGATGCAGCGCCTGCGCGCCCTGTGCGACCAGCACGGCATCCTGCTGATCGCCGACGAAGTGCAGACCGGCGCTGGCCGTACCGGCACCTTCTTCGCCATGGAGCAGATGGGCGTCGCGCCTGACCTGACCACCTTCGCCAAGTCCATCGCTGGCGGCTTCCCGCTGGCCGGTGTGTGCGGCAAGGCCGAGTACATGGACGCCATCGCCCCGGGTGGCCTGGGCGGTACCTACGCCGGTTCCCCGATCGCCTGCGCCGCGGCCCTGGCCGTGATCGAAGTGTTCGAGGAAGAGAAGCTGCTCGAGCGCAGCCAGGCGGTGGGCGAGCGCCTGACCGCTGGCCTGCGCAAGATCCAGGAAAAGCACCCGATCATCGGTGATGTCCGTGGCCTGGGCTCGATGGTCGCTGTCGAAGTGTTCGAGAAGGGGACCCACACCCCGAACGCTGCCGCGGTCGCCCAGGTCGTGGCCAAGGCACGCGACAAGGGCCTGATCCTGCTGTCCTGCGGCACCTACGGCAACGTCCTGCGTATCCTGGTGCCGGTCACCGCGCCGGACGAGCAGCTGGACAAAGGCCTGGCGATCATCGAAGAGTGCTTCGCCGAGCTGGCCTGAATGTGACAGGCGTTAGAAAAAAACCCGCTTCGGCGGGTTTTTTTTTGCACCCTCGATGCGGCTGGGCGCTATCGTAGGCGGATGGATTTGCCTTGGAAGCTGCGAAGGATCGTGTGTCAAGGATTACCCAGGAGCCACTCATGAGCGCTGCCGACCCCATCCCGCCTTGTATCCTGATTGCCGAAGGCGATCCGTGGGTGCGCGACATGCTTCGCGACATGTTGCTCAGCGTGCGCTGCGACGCCCGCCTGCAGGTCTGCGCCAACGGCTCCGAGGCCTTGGCCGCGCTGTCGAGCAAGCCTGACCTGATCATTGCCGCCCGTGAGCTGGCCGGGGTCGATGGCCTCGACCTGTTGCGCAACGTGCGTGCCAAGGGGTACAAGCCGTCCCTGCCGTTCATATTGATGAGCGAGCGCACCGACAGCGCCAGTGTGCATGAGGTGCTACCGTTCCACCCCACCGCCTACCTGGGCAAACCCCTCGACCTGGCCAACCTGCGCAAGCGGTTGGAGAGCCTGTTGCTGGCGGTTGGCGAGCAGATTGCCTGCCCGACGCCGTCCTTGCAGCCGGGCATCCGCCTGTCGGCGTTCCTCGAGCAACGCCGTGTCACTGCCGATGGCGGGCCGCTGTTCGCCGATGTGCAGGTGGCGATCAAGCGCGCCCTCAACCCCCATGGGCTGAACCTCAAGGTGCTCGAGGAAGAGGTACGCAACGATCCGCAGATCACCGGCGTGCTGATCGCGGCGGCCAACAGCGCCGCACTGCATCGCGAGGCGCCGGTGCAGACCCTGCTGCAGGCGCTGAACAAGCTCGGCAGCACCCAGAGCATGAACCTGATCCTGGGCCTGGCGCTCAAGCGCAGCGCTCGCCTGAGCGACCTGTTGCTGGCCCGGCATGCCGCTCACTACTGGGACCTGTCCCTGCACACCGCCGAGTACGCCCGCAGCCTGGCGCGCATGCTCGAGCTGGATGAAGGCCGCTGCTACTGCGCCGGACTGCTGCACTGCCTGGGCGACCTGGCCGTGCTGCGTTGCCTGCAGGAATGGCGCCTGGCCGGTGGCGAGCTGGACGAGGACCAGGTGCAGTTGTCGCTGAACGCGTTCGGCGCCGCCTTCGGCTCGGCGCTGCGCACCCGCTGGCGGCTGCCGCTGAGCCTGCACGAGCTGATCGCCGCCATCTACCAGTTGGGTGGCGGGGTGTATTCGCGGGAGATCCTGGCAATGAACCTGGCCGGGCAACTGGCGCGGCTGCCGGCGGAGCAGGGGATGGAGAAAATCGCCGACAGCAAGACGGCACGGTTGCTCAAGCTGGGCTTGCCGGAGCTGGGGCGGTTGCGCAGGGTGGAGAAACAGGAGATCGTCCAGCCGGAGGCCAACCGGTAGATCCCGTGTGACAGCCCAGGATCTTGAGAAAACAGGGGGTTCTGAATGGCGAAACCCAGCCTAGGCTGGGTTTCGCAGGTCCCTCTAAGGGGAATAAAGCGCTGAGTGCCTCTAAGGGCTACGGGGCCACGATAGGGAAAAGCTTGGATCCTGTCAATTTTTGAGCAGGGAGCTCGCATTCATCACCTTCACCACGGCGCGTTGGACTCGCTCGACAACCTCGCGTGCCACGACTTGCTCAAGAAAACCGCGGCCGATGGTCCTGGGCTTGAACAAGCGCTCCCGGCTCACCTGGGCGACCAAGTCAGCCTTGGCCCAACGTACCTGTTGCTTGAAATACGGGAGATCCTCGATCAGGTCGGCAGAGAACTGCACATGCCATCCTCGGCTCAGCTTGCCGGGATCCTTGGTGGTCGAGAGTGGAACGACAATACAGGCATTCGAATCGATTTTTCCATTGAGCACCATGACAAGCCGATTTTTCACCATTTCCGGTTTAAGGCGGAAGTCGTACCGACTCGATGCTGAAACAACATCGCCTTGATCTCGATACTCGCCGTAATTGCATTCCAGCACCTGCCCTACTTTTGGCTCGAACCTAATTGCCATGTTCCACCCTGAGCAGTTGTTAAGCGGCTCATGGTGTCATAACGGGAACAGCTTCCGATTGCTCTAGGAATGCCTCACGGCAATTAAAGAATATTCCCCTTTGGAAGGTAACCAAAGGGAGTAAGACATTTCTGAGCTTGCTAGATAATGGATCCAAATGGGCAAGTATGGCCATTCGGGGCTGGCTCACCCCAGCACGATCTGGTTCTTGCCCTGCCGCTTGGCCTGGTACATGGCTGCATCGGCCCGGGCGAACAGGGCTTCGAGGGTTTCGTCGGTGTCGTTCAGGCCAGTCAGGCCCTGGCTCACGGTGACGCCATACACCTGCTGCCCATGGCTGAAGCTCAGGCGCTGGATCTCGCGTTGCAAGCGTTCGGCGATGTGCTTGGCGACTTGGGCGGTGCAGCCGGGGAAGACCGCCGCGAACTCCTCGCCACCGATACGCCCGAACAGGTCGCCCCGGCGCAGCACGGCCCTGCCGCTGTCGGCGATACGTTGCAGCACCTGGTCGCCTTCCTGGTGGCCGTAGCTGTCGTTGATCTGCTTGAAGTCGTCGATGTCGAGCAACAGGAAGGCCAGGGGCGAACCCTCCTCGCGCGCGGCCTCGAAGGCTTGGCGGGCGCATTCGAAGAAGTGCCGGCGGTTGCTGCTCTGGGTCAGCACATCGGTGGTGGCCAGGCGTTGCAACTCGCCTTCGAGCTGCTTCTTCTCGGTGATGTCCTCGGCGATACCGACGATGATCACCCGCTGTTCGTTTTCACGTTGCTGGTTGATGAAGCATTTGTCGCTCAGCCAGCGCACTTGGCCCGCGGCATTGATGATGCGGTACTCGCGGTCTTCCACCGCGCCCTTGAGCAGCACCTGGGCCAGGCTGCGCTCGGCGTAGTCCAGGTCGTCGGGGTAGATGCTGTCGCGCCACTCGTTGTAGTCGGCCAGCACCAGGCTGGCCGGGCGCCCGAAGATACGTTCGTAGGCTGGGCTGACATACAGCACCTGGCGGGTCTCCCAGTCGAAGGCCCAGAGCACGGCATTGAGGCTGTCGAGCAGCGAGCTGTAGAGCTGCTCGCGTTCGCTCAGGCGAGCCACTTCGCCCTGAGCGTGCAGCAGGGCGAGCAGGGTCTGGGCGGCTTCGGGCGGCGGGTTGCCGCAGAGGGGCGGGGTGAAGTCTTTGGCCATGAGCACGGAACGGTTCTCGGCATGAAAGCGTGCGGCCACGATCCGGCCCGCCACGCGGGCGATGTGCCGGATTTGAGTGGAAGGCAGGGGACGAAGTTCCGGGGTGGCCCGCCCCGTCGCGGGGCGGGCCGATCAACGGTGCTCAGGCCCCGGCAGGGCGCAGGGAGTAGGTCTTGAGCTGGCCGGCGAAGTCGCGCAGGGCCTGGATACCACTGGCCTCGGCCTCATGCACCCAATCCTTCATGGCGGCGAGCATGTCGTGGCCGTTGGCGCTGGTACGGGCCCAGATCTGCTGCAGGGCCAGGCGTTTTTCATAGATGGTCTTGAGCGCCTGGCTGTGGGCCAGCATGGACTCGATACGTACGTGATGGCGGTCCTGCAGCAGGCTGGTTTCCCGCGACAACAGGCGCTTGGCGCGGCGGAAGCGGTAGCGCATCGAGGCATCGACCCGGGCCAGTTCCTGCTTGACCAATGGCGCGATCACCAGCTTGCGGTACTGGGCCATGATCTGGAAACGGTTGTTGAGGATCGCCATGGCCGTGTCCATGTCCAGGTGCGCCTTGCCCTCGACGCGGTGGGCGATGGGCGCCACACGCTGCACCTTGGCCAGGCGCAGCAGGCACAGCAGGCGGATCCACATCCAGCCGATGTCGAACTCCCAGCGCTTGACCGACAGCTTGGCCGAGTTGGGGTAGGTGTGGTGATTGTTGTGCAGCTCCTCGCCGCCAATGACGATGCCCCAGGGCACCAGGTTGGTGGCCGCGTCGCGGCATTCGAAGTTGCGGTAGCCCAGCGCATGGCCCAGGCCGTTGACCACGCCAGCGGCCCAGAACGGAATCCACATCATCTGCACTGCCCAGATGGTGATGCCGATGGTGCCGAACAGCAGCAGGTCGATCAGTGCCATCAGCGCCACGCCGCCGAGCCTGTAGCGCGAATAGAGGTTGCGTTCGATCCAGTCGTCCGGGCAGTTCTTGCCGTAGATGCGCAGGGTCTCGGGGTTGCGCGCTTCCTCACGGTAGAGCTCGGCGCCCTTGCGCAGCACGGTGCCCAGGCCCTTGTGCAGCGGGCTGTGCGGGTCGTCGGGGGTTTCGCACTTGGCGTGGTGCTTGCGGTGCACCGCGGTCCACTCGCGGGTGTTCTGCGCGGTGGTCAGCCACAGCCAGAAGCGGAAGAAGTGCTTGAGCCCGGCATTGAGCTCCAGGGCGCGGTGGGCCGAGTAGCGATGCAGGTAGAGGGTGACGCTGACGATGGTCACATGGGTCATCAGCAGGGTGACGCCGACCAGTTGCCAGGCCGACAAGTCGAGCAAACCGTTGTACCACATAGGTGTAGAAGCCCTCGGAAACACAGGGGAACAGCGTCGGCAATTATCCCCTGGCGGGGAAATAAAGCCAGTCGTCCGTTGCGAGGGTGCCAGCCCTGTCGCGGGTGCGCGCGCTCCCGCACGAGGTCGTGCAGCCCCCGTGGCAGCGGGCTTGCCCGCGAGCAGGGCAGATGAAATCTGCAACCTATTTCTAATGCCGGGAATTAAGTCACGGCATGTTTCCGCCTTTATAATGCCCCATCCTTTTTCATGGGCTTACCCACCCGACATGTCTGTTTCCGTTCGCGACGCCCTGCGCATGGCGGCGTTGTACCTGGTGCTCTCGATTCTCTGGCTGGTGCTGTCCGAACAGGTGCTGCGCGGCCTTTCCGATGACCCGACGGTGCTGGCCGTGGGCCGCCAGGCCAATGTGCTCGTCTGGGTGCTGGTCAGTGCCTTGCTGATCTTCGTCTCGCGTGCCCGCCTGCTCAATTTCATCGGCATCGGTGCGCGCCTGCGCCGCGAGGACCGTGAGCGCCTGCGCATGGCCGCGGCGGTGTTCGACAGCACCCTGGAGGGCGTGTTGGTGACCGACCGCGGCGGCCTGATCGTGCACGTCAACCGGGCCTTCATGCGCATCACCGGCTACCAGCAGGACGAGGTGATCGGCCAGCGCCCTAGCAAGTTCAAGTCGGGCCACCACGGTGCGCCGTTCTACCAGCAGATCTACGCCGCGCTGGCGCAGAAGGGCGAGTGGAGCGGCGAGATCTGGAACCGGCGCAAGAGCGGCGAGATCTACCCGCAGTGGCAGACGATCTGCGCCATCCGCGACGACAGCGGCGCGGTCAGCCACTATGTGGCGGTGTTCAGTGACATCAGCGCGATCAAGCACTCCGAACGGGAGCTGGCCTACCTGGCGCACCACGATCCGCTGACCGGCCTGCCCAACCGATTGCTGTTCAACGACCGGGCCGAGCAGGCCCTGGCCGCCGCCCAGGCCAACAAGCGCGGCTGTGCCCTGTTGCTGCTGGACCTCGATCATTTCCAGAGCATCAACGATGGCCTTGGCCACACCATCGGCGACCAGTTGCTCAAGCTGGTCGGCGAGCGCCTGCGCGACATCCTCGGCCATGGCGTGACCCTGGCGCGCCTGGGCGGCGACGAGTTCGGCGTGCTGGCTGAGAACTGCCCACAGGTCGGCCAAGCCGCGACCCTGGCGCAGACGATCATCGAGCGCATGCGCGAGCCGTTCGTCTTCGACGACAATCGCCTGTTCATCAGCGTCAGTGTCGGTATCAGCCTGTTCCCCAGCGATGCGCTCGGCGCCGAGCAACTGCTGCGCAATGCCGATTCGGCGCTGTTCAAGGCCAAGAGCAATGGCCGCGCCTGCTACGCCCTGTACACCGAGGAACTGACCGCCCACGCTCAGCACCGGGTCGAGACTGCCGGCGAGTTGCGCCGTGCCCTGGAGCACGAAGAGCTGCGTGTGTACTTCCAGCCGGTGCACGACCTGTGCAGCGACAGGATGGTCGGGGTCGAGGCGTTGGTGCGCTGGCAGCATCCGCTACGGGGGCTGGTGTCGCCGGGCGAGTTCATCCCCATCGCCGAGCGTACCGGGTTGATCGCCGAGATCGATGCCTGGGTGCTGCGCCAGGCATGCCGGCAGATGGTGCGCTGGCAGGGCGAGGGGCGGCAGCTGGCGTTCGTCGCGGTGAACATTTCCAGCCGCCTGTTCGGCCAGCGCGATCTGTACCGGCAGGTGGCCGAGGTGCTGCACGACACCGGCATGGACCCGGCGCTGCTGGAGCTGGAGGTCACCGAAAGCGCGGTGATGGAAGATCCGGAGGTGGCTCTGGAACAGTTGCACCGGCTGCGCGAGCTGGGCCTGAGCCTGGCCATCGACGACTTCGGTACCGGTTATTCGTCGTTGCTGCGGCTCAAGCGATTGCCGGTGCAGAAGCTCAAGATCGACCAGGGCTTCGTCGCCGGTCTGCCCCATGACGAGGATGACATCGCCATCGTCCGGGTGATCATCGCCCTGGCCCGCAGCATGGGCATGCAGGTGCACGCCGAGGGGATCGAGCAGGCCGAGCAGGCTCGCTTCCTGCTGGAACAGCAATGTCACCTGGGGCAGGGGTACTGGTTCGGGCGGCCGGTACCGGCACAGGCGTTGCGCTGGGACTGAGGTCGCTCTGGGGCTGCAAAGCGGCCCCGAATGGCAGCCTGACCACCAGCATTGGAAGGCTTCAGCGCTTGTTCAAGCCCTTCGCCAACCGATCCCCACCCAGCTGGATCAACGCCACCAACGCCACCAGCATGGCGATCACGGTCAGCATGACCTGGCTGTCGAAGCGCTGGTACCCATAGCGATAGGCAATGTCCCCCAGCCCGCCCGCGCCGATGGCACCGGCCATGGCCGAGGAGTTGATCAAGGTCACCAGGGTGATGGTGAAGCCGCCGACGATCCCCGGCAGTGCCTCGGGCAGCAGCACGTGCCAGACGATGTGCCAGCGCCGGCACCCCATGGCCTGGGCCGCCTCGATCAGGCCATGGTCGACCTCGCGCAGGCTGACCTCGGCGATCCTGGCGAAGAAGGGCGTGGCGGCGATGGTCAGCGGGACCACGGCGGCCCACACGCCATAGGTGGTACCCACCACCAGGCGGGTGAAGGGGATCAGGGCGACCATCAGGATCAGGAACGGGATCGAGCGGAACAGGTTGACGAACGCACTCAACACACGGTTCAGCAACGGCGCCTCGAAGATCCCGCCCTTGTCGCTGGTGACCAGCAGCACCGCCATCGGCACCCCGACCAGCAGGGCGATCAGCGACGACACGCCGACCATCAGCAAGGTATCCAGCAAGCCCTGGAACAGACGCTCAAACCACATAGCCCAGTACCTCCACCTCATCGGCCCAGCGACGGGCGCGCTCCAGCAATAGCGGCAGTGCATGGGGCGAACCCTGTACCGACAGGATCAGTTGCCCCACGGCCCGCTCGCCGATGGTCTCGATGCCGCCCTGGAGCAGGCGCACGCGCCCGCCCAGGGCACTGAACAGCTCGGACAGTTCCGGCGCGCCCAGCAGGCTCAGCCTGAGTACCAGCGCCGCATCGCTTGCGCCGGGGCTGGTGCGCAGGTTGGCCTGCAAGGCGGCGGGCAGCTTGGCTTGCAACGGCGCGAGCAAGCTGCGGGTGACCTCGTGCCGCGGTGCGCCGAACACCTGCCAGACGTCGCCCTGCTCGACGATCTGCCCACGTTCGAGCACCAGCACCCGGTGGCAGATGTCGCGGATCACCGCCATCTCGTGGGTGATCAGCACGATGGTCAGGCCCAGGCGCTGGTTGATGTCGCGCAGCAGCTCGAGGATCGAGGCGGTGGTTTCCGGGTCGAGCGCCGAGGTGGCCTCGTCGCACAGCAGGATTTCAGGGTCATGGACCAGCGCCCGGGCGATGCCCACCCGCTGCTTCTGCCCGCCCGACAACTGCGCCGGGTAGACGTGGTGCTTGTGCGCAAGCCCCACCAGCTCCAGCAGTTCGCGAACCTTGCGTTGGCGCTCGGCCTTGGCCACGCCCGCCACCTTCAGCGGCAACTCGACGTTCTGCCAGACAGTCTTGGCCGACATCAGGTTGAAGTGCTGGAAGATCATGCCGATGCGCCGGCGCAGCGCGACCAAGTGGTCCTCGTCGAACGGCGCGATGTCCACCTGGTCGATCAGCACCCGGCCCTGGGAGGGCTGTTCCAGGCGGTTGATGGTGCGTAGCAGCGATGACTTGCCGGCGCCGCTGCGGCCGATGATGCCGAAGATCTCGCCGCGGCGGATGTTCAGGTCGATGCCCTGCAAGGCGGGCTGGGCCTGGCCCGGGTAGGTCTTGCCCAGGCCGACGAAGCGCACGTGGGCATCGTTTACCTCTGGGCGCAGGGCCTGCTCGCGGGCAGGGGCCGGCGAGGCTTGCGCGGTGGGCGCCCTGAGGGCGCTGGCGCTGCTCATCTCAACCCTCCCAGCCGGCCTGGTAGAGGCTGCCGTGGGCTTTGTCCAGGGCCGCGCGCACGGCGGGCGAATGCTGGTAGATGCCGACGAACCTGGCCAGGCGCGGGTCGTCCTTGCTCTGTGGGCGGATGACGAACTGGATCACGTATTCCTTGTTCTCCAGGCCATCGAACAGCAGTGCCGAGGTGGCGTCGAAGCTGTTGGCCAGGCGGATGTACGCGGGGTAGCCCTGGACCAGGTCGGCGTCATCGTAGGCACGTACCAGTTGTACAGCTTCCACCTGGAGGATCTTCAACTGCTTCGGGTTGGCGACGATGTCGTCCTCGGTGGCCTTGTAGCCAACCCCCGGCTTGAGGTCGATCAACCCGGCCTTGGCCAGCAACTGCAGGCCGCGGCCGCTGTTGATCGGGTCGTTGGCGATGGCCACGCTGGCCCCGTTGGGCAGATCGGCAAAGCGCTTGTAGCGCTTGGAGTACAGGCCGACGTTGTTGATGATGCCCGGGGCGTAGGGCTCCAGCTCGAAGCCGGCGGCGGCCTTGGCGTTCTCCAGGAAGGGGATGTGCTGGAAGTAGTTCACGTCGATGTCGCCGCTGGCCAGGCTCACGTTCGGCGCGATCCAGTCGCTGAACTCGATCAGCTTGACCTCCAGGCCCTGCTTGCGGGCCTCGTCCACCGCCGCTTCGAGCGGGATGGCAAAGGCTGCGGTGGTGCCGACCTTCAGCGGTTCGCCGGCCAGCGCAGTGGCGGCCAGGCCCAGGGACAGCACGGCGGCCGCGACGGGCCGGAACAGTTTCTCAAGCATGGTGCAAGGCTCCAGTCGGGGCAGGGGGGGTGGCGCGGTAGGCGGCACCGGGGTGGTCGGCGGGCAGGTGCGGGTGGCCGCTGGCGAAGAGCTTCTCGCGCAGGCTGCCGGGTGCGTAGGCGGTCTTGTAGCGGCCACGGCGTTGCAGCTCGGGGACCACCAGGTCGATGAACGCCTCATGGCTTTCCGGGGTGACGGTGCGGGTCAGGTTGAAGCCGTCCAGGCCGGTCTCGTCGATCCAGGCGATCAACTGCCCGGCGACCTGTTCGGGCGAGCCGACCAGGGTCACGTAGCGCCCGCCCAGGGCGTGCTGCTCCAGCAGGCGGCGGCGGGTCCAGGCGTTGTCCTGCAACTGGCGGGTCGCGGACTGGATGGCGTTGCCCTTGGCGAAGCCGATCGGCTCGTCCAGGCCGTAGGCGGCGAAGTCGATGCCGGTGGAGCTGGCGAAGTGCGCCACGCCCGCTTCCGGGCTGGCATAGCGCAGGTATTCGGCGTGCAGGGCCTGGGCCTGCTGTTCGCTCGGCGCGACGATCACCGTGATGCCCATGAAGACCTTGATCGCCTGCGGGGCGCGGCCGCTGGCCTGGGCCGCGGCACGTACCTTGTCGACCTGTGCACGGGTGGTCGCCTTGTCCTGGCCGCTGATGAACACGCACTCGGCATGCTGGCCGGCGAAGGCCAGGCCGCGTGGCGAGCTGCCGGCCTGGAACAGCACCGGGGTACGCTGGGGCGAGGGCTCGCACAGGTGGTAGCCCTCGACATGGTAGAACTCGCCCTGGTGGCGAACCTTGCGCACCTTGTCTGGGCGGGCATAGACGCGCCGAGCGCGGTCGGCGACCACGGCGTCGTCGTCCCAGCTGCCTTCGAGCAGTTTGTACAGCACCTGCAGGTATTCGTCGGCCTGGTCGTAACGGCGGTCGTGCTCGGGTTGCCGTGCCAGGCCCATGGCGCGGGCGGCGCTGTCCAGGTAGCCGGTGACGATGTTCCAGCCGACCCGGCCATTGCTCAAATGGTCGAGGGTGGAGAGGCGCCGAGCGAACAGGTAGGGCGCGTCATAGGTGAGGTTGGCGGTCAGGCCGAAGCCCAGGTGCCGGGTCACGGCGGCCATGGCCGAGACCAGCAGCAGCGGGTCGTTGACCGGCAACTGGATGGACTCTTTGAGCGTCACGTCCACCGACTGCCCGTAGACGTCGTAGGTGCCGACGATATCGGCGATGAACAGCCCGTCGAACAGCCCGCGCTCGAGCAACTGGGCCAGCCGGGTCCAGTATTCCAGGGTCCGGTACTGGGTCGCTTGGTCCCGAGGGTGGGTCCACAGGCCGTGGTTGATGTGCCCGACGCAGTTCATGTCGAAGGCGTTGAGGAGGATCTGCTTGCCCATCAGATCGTCCCCCGGCGTGGCGGGTTCTCGCCGTTGAGGTAGTAGTTGCCGATGGCGTGGTACTTCCAGCGCACCGGGTCGTGCAGGGTGTGGACCCGGGCGTTGCGCCAGTGGCGGTCGAGGTTGTGCTCGGCCAGGGTGGCCTGGCTGCCGGCCAGTTCGAACAGGGTGCTGCCAGCTGCCAGGGAAATCTCGGTGCTGATCGCCCGGGCCTCGGCCACGGCGATGGACGCGGCGGCGACGGTGTCGGCGTTGCTGGCGTCGCGGGCGCGGTCGAGGTATTCACCGGCGCGCACCAGCAGGGCCTCGGCGGCATGCAGGCGGATGGCCAGGTGACCGAAGCTCTTGAGACTCAGTGGGTCGTCGCTGGCCTTGTCGACGCCGGAATCGACCCAGGGGCGGCTACGGCTGCGCACGAAGCGCAGGGCGTCGTCGAAGGCGGCGCGGGCGATGCCGGTATCGATGGCGGCATGGAGGATCTGCGCCAGCGGGCCGACCGGGGTCGGGCGCTCGAAGGCGCTGTCGAAGGGCACCACGTCCTGGTTCGCGACGAACACGTTGTCGAACGTCACCGAGCCGCTGCCGGTGGTACGCTGGCCGAAGCCGCTCCAGTCGTCGATCACCTGCAGGCCAGCAGCATCGGCAGGCACGAAGGCCAGGTGCTGTACACCCTGTTCATCGATCACCGAGGTGGGGATGCGCTGGGCGTACAGGGCGCCGGTGGCGTAGAACTTGCGGCCGTTGATCCGCCAGCCATCGCCATCGCGGGTCAGGCGGGTGGTGCGGTCGTGGGCGGTCTTGGTGCCCAGCTCGGCCAGGGCGTTGCCCAAGCGTCGCCCGGCCAGGACCTCGGCATAGAGGCGCCGTTGCTGCTCGGGGGCGCCGTTCACCCGTAGCACTTCCAGGGCATAGAAGTGGTTCTGCGGAATCTGCCCGAGGGAGGCGTCGGCCTGGGCGATGCGGGCGATGACCTTGGCCAGGGTGACGTTGGATACCCCTGCGCCGCCGAAGGCCTTGGGCACGCTGATGGCCCACAGGCCGGAGCGGGTGAACAGGTCGAGCTCGGCGTGGGGCAGGCGGCGCTCGCGGTCGCGCAGGGCGCTGTCGCGTTGCAGCTGCTGGGCGATTTCCTCGGCGACGGCCAGGGCCTGGGCGTCGGAGGTGATCAGGGATTGGGTCATGTCGTTCTCCAAGGGGCGCTGCTTCGCTGCTCTCGCAGGGACACCCACATGAGTCGCGCTGTTCGTGAGAACAGCGTCAAACCTATGGGTGCGGGCTTGTCCGCGAAGGGCTGCGAAGCAGCCCCGGCTCACTCAAATCCAGGAATGACGGGCAGGGCGGGTGCCGTTGAGGTGCCAGGCGCCGACCGCGTGGTATTTCCAGCGCACCGGGTCGTGCAGGGTGTGCACCCGGGCGTTGCGCCAGTGACGGTCGAGGTTGAACTCGGCGAGGGTGGCGCGGCTGCCGGCCAGTTCGAACAGCTTCTCGCTGGCTTGCAGGGCGATCTCGGTGGTCAGCACCTTGGCCTCGGCCACGGCGATCGAGGCACGTGCCGCGGCGTCTTCGTCCACGGCGCCGGCGTTGACCTCGTCGAGCACCCTGGCGGCCTTGCGCAGCAGGGCCTCGGCGGCATGCAGCTCGAGCTTGAGACGGCCGATGTCGGCGATCACGTAGAGATCATCGCCGGCCCGCTCGACCTTGGCGTCGACCCATGGCCGGGACTTGTCGCGCACGAAGGCGATGGCATCCTCGATCGCCGCTTCGGCGATGCCGGCATCGATGGCCGCCTGGATCAGTTGCGAGGCGGCACCCTGGGTGTTGGGGACTTCGCGCTGGCGGCGGGTGTCGATCACCAGGTCCGCCTCCACCGGCACCTGGTCGAGCAGCACGGTGCCGCTGGCGGTGGTGCGCTGGCCGAAGCCGGACCAGTCGTCGACGATGCGCAGCCCCGGGCTGCCACGGCGGACGAAGGCCAGGCGCTGGTGGCCCTCGTCATCCAGGGCCTTGACCGCTACCCAGTGGGCGAACAGGGCGCCGGTGGAGTAGAACTTCTCGCCACTGATGCGATAGCCGGCGCCGTCGCGGGTGATCCGCGCCTTGAGCGTCAGGGTGTCCTTGGTGCCGCGTTCGGGGCCGGCATTGCCGATGCGCCAGCCGTCGAGCACGGAACGAAACAGCACGGCCTGCTGCGCCTCGCTGGCGGTCAGGCGCAGCAGTTGGAGCATGCCGAACTGGTTCTGCGGGATCTGCCCGAGCGCCGGATCGGCGGCGCTGATGAGGCGAAAGACCTCGGCGATGGTGGCGAAGGAAACCTCGGGGCCGCCATGGGCCTTGGGAATGCTGATGCTGCCCAGGCCGCTGCGGGTGAATTGTTCGATCTCGGCCCATGGCAGCCTGCGCTGCTGGTCACGGCGTGCGGCTTGCTGGCGAGCGGTCTCGGCCAGTTCGCGGGCGGCTTGCAGGGCCTCGGCATCGGTGCGCAGCACCTTGGCCGGCAGCAGCAGGGGCGAGCTGTCGAGATCGCTGGAGGGAAGCGTGTTCGGCTGGCTGGACATCAGTGCCGCTCCCTGGCTGCACTCAATGCCCTGGCGTTGCGCACTGGGGTGATTGTGATCCTGACCATTCCTTACCTCACAAAAGTTGAAAGCGTCGCCTCAGCTGACGGCGACAGACGTTTGCTGGTCCGGTGGTCCGGTCTATATACCCTATGCGCTTATAAAAACTTTATGAACTAACTTTTTGGACTATAGATAGAAGAGCCGCTCGGGCGGGGAAGGATGGCGCTTGATTGATAGGGGCGCAAAGCGCCCCCAGGTGCTCGAAAGCGCTCTAGCCTTGCGAGGCTGCCGTGCCAAGGAACTTGCGCAGGAACTGCCGCGTACGCTCCTCCTGCGGATGGGCGAACAACGCCTTGGCCTCGCCCTGCTCGACGATCACCCCCTTGTCGAAGAAGATCACCCGGTTGGCCACGTCCCGGGCAAAGCTCATCTCGTGGGTGACGATGATCATGGTGCGCTTTTCCTCGGCCAGGCCGCGGATGGTCGCCAGGACCTCGCCGACCAACTCTGGATCGAGCGCCGAGGTCGGTTCGTCGAAGAGGATCACCTCCGGTTCCATCGCCAGGGCCCGGGCGATGGCCACCCGCTGCTGCTGGCCGCCGGACAGGCGCCGCGGATACGCGTCTTCCTTGCCGCCCAGGCCGACCTTGGCCAACAGCGTGCGGCCCAGTTCCACGGCCCTGTCGCGGGGCATCTTCTTGACGATCACCGGCCCCTCGATGACGTTCTCCAGGGCGGTGCGGTGGGGGAACAGGTTGAAGTTCTGGAACACGAAGCCGGCCTGCTGGCGCAGACGGCGGATCGCCGCTTGCTGGCCGCCGAGCGGGCGGTTGGCGTCGATGCTGATGTCACCGACCTGGATGCGTCCGGCGTCGGGTGTCTCGAGCAGGTTGAGGCAGCGCAGGAAGGTGGTCTTGCCGGAGCCACTGGGGCCGATGATGGCCACCACCTCGCCGGGCTGGACGGTCAGGTCGATGCCGTTGAGCACGGTGTGGCCCTTGAACTGCTTGCTCAGGCCTTCTACGACGATCATCTTCAGTGCTCCCGGTCATGCTGGTTGACCCGCGCTTCCATGCGGTTCTGGAAGTGCGCGAGGATGCTGCACAGTATCCAGTAGATAACGGCCACGGCCAGGTACATGGTGAAGACCTCGAAGGTCCGCGCGGTGATCAGTTGGGCCTGGCGGAACAGCTCCGGTACCTGGATGGTCGCCGCCAGGGCGGTGTCCTTGACCAGGGAGATGAAGCTGTTGCCCAGCGGCGGCAGGGCGGTGCGCATGGCCTGTGGCAGGATCGCCCGGCGCATGGCCTGGGTGCGGGTCATGCCGATACTGGCGGCGGCCTCCCACTGGCCACGGTCGATCGAGGAAATCGCCGCGCGCAGGATCTCGCAGATGTACGCCGCCATGTTCAGCGACAGGCCGATCAGCGACGCCGGTATCGGGTCGAGTTCGATACCGATCTGCGGCATGCCGAAGTAGATCACGAACAGTTGCACCAGCAACGGCGTGCCGCGGAAGAACGACACGTACACCCGGGCCAGCCAGTCCAGCGGCAGGATCTTCGACAGGCGCATCAGCGCCAGGGCAAAGCCCAGGATCAGGCCGAAGAACATGCCGCCGACGCTGAGGACGACCGTGTAGCCAGCGCCCTTGAGCAGGAAGGGCGTGGAGTCGAGGACGAGTTGCAGGCTTTCGGCGATCATTGAGTGACGTCGGCACCGAAGTATTTCTCGGACAACTTGGCCAGGGTGCCGTCAGCCTTGAGCTTGTCTAGTGCCTTGTTGATCGCCTCGAGCAGCTCCGGCTCGCCCTTGCGCAGGGCCACGCCCGATTCCAGGCGCGAGAACGCCTCGCCGGCGAGCTGGGTGTCCTTGGCCTTCTGGGCGTATTCCAGGGCGGCCAGGCGGTCGATCAGGATGGCGTCGATGCGGCCGTTGCGCAGGTCGGCGAACTTGCTCGGGTCGTCCTCGTAGGTGCGCACGTCGGCCTGTGGCACGTCCTGCTTCACCCATTGCTCGTAGTTGGTGCCCAGGCCCACGCCAACCTTCTTGCCGGCTAGGTCGGCGGCCTTGTGGATGTTCAATTGCTCGGCCTTCTTCTTCAGCACCAGGGCCTGGATGCCGGAGATGGTGTAGGGCTCGGAGAAGTCGTATTTCTTCTTGCGCTCCTCGGAGATGGTCACCTGGTTGACCACCACGTCCAGGCGCTTGGATTCCAACGCCGCGAGGATACCGTCCCACTTGGTCGGCTGGATCCTGGCCTTGACCCCCAGCTCCTTGGCCAGCAGCTCGGACAACTCCACCTCGAAACCGGCCAGCTTGCCGTTCTCGTCGACGAAGCTGAACGGCGGGTAGGTGCCCTCCAGGCCGATGCTGATGCTGCCTTTTTCCTGGATGGTCTTGAGTTGCTCGCCGGCGAAGGCCTGGTTGAACAGGCCGGTGCCCAGCAGGATGGCCAGGCTGGCGGTGAGAAGCGGTTTGGCGAATGTCGACATGTGTGGGCCCCGCGCTTGTTGTGGAAGTAGTGGGTGGCGACTATAGGGGTGGGCTATATAGGTCTTGAAATAATAAAAACTTATTTTGTTATTTCTTTTATTTCTTTATCGAGAGGTTCGACAGCATTGAGGGTAGGTCAGGAATGCCTGGTCTGTCAGCGCTGCTTATGCCCGACTTAGCGCAGGATGGAATAAAGCGTTGTTTTTTCCAAGGGACGGATTTGCCGTAGAGTGGATCGTACCGGCGCAGCCATTACCAAGAAAACCGCCGGGTCAGGAGAATACCGTGAGCGAACATCCATCGACTGGGCATTGGCAACTGCAGGGTATCGTCAGCGGCTTGCGCAGCGCCCGTGAGCAATGGCGTAGCCGCAACGGCCGCAGCAGCGGCGAGCAAGGCGGGCGGGAATTGCCTTCGCGCGAGGCCATGCGGCAGATCCTCGAGCAGTTGTGCGGGGCGCTGTTTCCCATGCGTCTGGGGCCGGTGGACCTGCGTGAGGAAAGCGAGGACTTCTATGTCGGCCATACCCTGGATGCCGCCCTCACGGCGTTGCTGGCCCAGGCCCGTCTGGAGCTGCGCTACGCGGCGCGCCACGGCAAGGCCGAGATCGTCGACGTGGATGCCCATGCCCTGCGCCTGATCCAGGACTTCGCCGCCGCCCTGCCGGGCCTGCGCGTGCTGCTCGACACCGATGTACTGGCCGCCTACCAGGGCGACCCGGCGGCGCGCAGCGTCGACGAGGTCTTGCTGTGCTACCCGGGCATCCTGGCGGTCATCCACCACCGCCTGGCCCACCACCTGTACCAGGCCGGCTTGCCGCTGCTGGCGCGGATCAGTTCGGAGCTGGCCCACTCGGCCACCGGTATCGACATCCACCCCGGTGCGCAGATCGGCTCGAGCTTCTTCATCGACCATGGCACGGGCGTGGTGATCGGCGAGACCGCGATCATCGGTGAACGGGTACGCATCTACCAGGCGGTGACCCTGGGCGCCAAGCGCTTCCCGGCCGACGAGACCGGCATGCTGCACAAGGGCGAGCCGCGCCACCCGATCGTCGAGGACGATGTGGTGATCTATGCCGGGGCGACCATCCTTGGGCGGATCACCATCGGCAAGGGCTCGACCATCGGCGGCAACGTCTGGCTGACCCGCAGCGTTCCGCCGGAGAGCAACATCACCCAGGCGAACCTGCAGCTGGAATGCGAGGGGCAGAAGTAGGCCTGGCGCTTGGGATGACGGGGGCAGTCCATTCTGTGGGAGCCGGCTTGCCGGCGATGGGGCGCGAAGCGGCCCCAACTACCCGCGCCGTGAAAGGTTCGATGGTCGGCCGAACCGCGACCCCGGGTCGCATTGAACGCCGATCCATGTTTAACTTGAACGCTTGTTCAAATTAAACGCTGGTCCATTGCCGGTGTTCAACAGGAGGATTCCCTTTGCTGAACCCGTTCAATCCGAACCTTACGTCCTTCGACGAGGTGCACGTTCAATGACTGCACCGACGCCATCCCTTGCCAACGGCAAGATCCGCATGAACCCGCCGGTGTTCTATTTCGCGGCAAGCTTCATCCTCATCTTCGGCCTGGTGGTCATCGCCAACCCGCAGGCGGCGGGCGAGTGGTTGCTGGCGGCACAGAACTGGGCGGCCAACACGGTCGGCTGGTACTACATGCTGGCCATGACCCTGTACCTGGTCTTCGTGGTGGTCACCGCCTTGTCTGGCTACGGCAAGATCAAGCTCGGTGCCGACCACGACGAACCCGAGTTCAGCTACCTGTCCTGGGCCGGCATGCTGTTCGCCGCCGGCATCAGCATCACCCTGTTCTTCTTCTGCGTCTCCGAACCCCTGACCCACATGCTCCAGCCCCCCCAGGGCGAGGCAGGTACGGTGGAGGCCGGGCGCCAGGCGATGCAGTTGCTGTTCCTGCACTGGGGCCTGCATGGTTGGGGTGTGTTCGCCTTCGTCGGCATGGCCCTGGCCTATTTCGCCTACCGCCACAACCTGCCGCTGGCGCTGCGCTCGGCGCTGTACCCGTTGATCGGCAAGCGCATCAACGGGCCGATCGGCTACGCGGTGGACGGCTTCGGCATCATCGCCACGGTGTTCGGCCTGGGCGCCGACATGGGCTTTGGCGTGCTGCACCTGAACGCAGGCCTGGACTACCTGTTCGGCATCGACCACAGCCAGTGGGTGCAGGTGATCCTCATCGTGCTGATGATGGGCGCGGCCGTCGCCGTGGCGGTCGCCGGGGTGGAGAAGGGCGTGCGGGTGATGAGCGACATCAACTTGTTCCTGGCCTGCGCTCTGCTGTTGTTCGTGCTGTTCGCCGGACCTACCCAGCACCTGTTCAACACCCTGATCCAGAACCTGGGCGACTACCTTGGCGCCTTGCCGCGCAAGAGCTTCGATGTCTATGCCTACGGCGAGAACCGAGACTGGCTGGGCGGCTGGACGGTGTTCTACTGGGCCTGGTGGATCGCCTGGGCGCCCTTCGTCGGGCTGTTCATCGCACGGATTTCCCGGGGCCGCACGATCCGTGAGTTCGTCTTCGGCGTGCTGCTGATCCCGCTGGGGTTCACCCTGGCGTGGATGTCGATCTTCGGCAACAGCGCCATCAATCAGGTGCTCGAACACGGCATGACCGCGCTGGCCCAGTCGGCCTTGGACAACCCGCCCATGAGCCTGTACCTGCTGCTGGAAACCTACCCGTGGAGCAAGACGGTGATCGCGGTGACGGTGTTCATCAGCTTCGTGTTCTTCGTCACCTCGGCCGACTCCGGCACCGTGGTGCTCTCGACCCTGTCGGCCAAGGGCGGCAACGCCGACGAAGACGGGCCGAACTGGCTGCGCATCTTCTGGGGGGCGATGACCGCATTGGTCACCAGTGGGCTGCTGTTCGCCGGCAGCATCGACTCGCTCAAGTCCGCGGTGGTGCTGACCTCGCTGCCGTTCTCGCTGATCCTGCTGTGCATGATGTGGGGGTTGCACAAGGCGTTCTACCTGGAGTCCCAGCGGCAGATCGCGCAGATGCATTCGCTGGCACCGTTCGCCCAGTCACGCCGTGGTCGCGGCGGCTGGCGCCAGCGCCTGAGCCAGGCGGTGCACTTCCCATCGCGGGACGAGGTGTATCGCTTCATGGATGACGTGGTGCGCCCGGCCATCGCCGAGGTGACCGAGGTGTTCGAGCAGAAGGGGCTGGCGTTGATCACCCAGGACGATCCGAGCCATGACAACGTCAGCCTGAAGATCGGCCATGGCGAGGAACAGCCGTTCATCTACCAGGTGCAGATGCGCGGGTACTTCACCCCATCGTTCGCCCTCGGTGGGCTGGGGACCCAGGAGTTGAGGAATCGCCGTTACTACCGCGCCGAGGTGCATCTGTCCGAGGGCAGCCAGAACTACGACCTGGTGGGCTACAGCAAGGAGCAGATCATCAACGACATCCTCGACCAGTACGAGCGGCACATGCAGTTCCTGCACCTGGTCCGGTAGATCGCTGGGGCCGCTTTGCGGCCCCTTCGCGACACGAGGCCCTTCAGAACGGCACATCCCCAAGAATGGTCGCCCGGTGCATCACCCGCCGCTGCGGCCGGTAGTCGTCCACCGCGTAATGCTGGGTCACACGGTTGTCCCAGAACGCCACGTCATGCTCCTGCCATCTCCAGCGAATGCTGAACTCCGGCCGTGTGGCATGGGCGAACAGCAGCTTGAGCAGCGCCTCGCTCTCATGCTCGTTCAATTCGTTGATCCGTGTAGTGAACCCTTCGTTGACGAACAGCGCCTTGCGCCCGCTCACCGGGTGGGTGCGCACCACCGGGTGCGACAACGGCGGGTTGTTGCGCCGGGTCGCCTCCCAGCGTGCCAGGTCTTCGGGGGTGGTGCCGAAGCGCTCCAGGGGGAACGACTTGGTGAAGTCATGCGTGGCGGTCAGGCCGTCGAGCAGCGCCTGCAATGGCGCCGACAGCGCTTCGAAGGCGGCGATGCCGCTGGCCCACAGGGTGTCTCCGCCAAAGGCTGGCAACTGCTTGGCGCTGAGCACCGCGCCCAGCGCCGGCGTCGGCAGGAAGGTGACGTCGGTGTGCCACACGGCATTGTCGCGTACATCGGTGACCGCCGTGTCGAGGACCAGCACCTGTGGGGTGTCCGGCACGTTGGGGTAGATCGGGTGGATGTGCAGGTCGCCGAAGCGCGCGGCGAAGTTCGCCTGCTGTACCGGCTCGATCGGCTGGTCGCGGAAGAACAGTACCTGGTGTTCGAGCAACGCCTGCTCGATGGCATCGCGCTGTTCGGCGCTGATGTCGCGGGTGAGGTCCACGCCGCTGATCTGGGCGCCGAGCGCCGGGCTGAGGGGGGTGACGATCAGGCTCATGTCGGTTGCTTTCCTAGGTGCCGGGGTGCCGGGGTGCCGGCGTGGTCAGTGTCATCAGTGGCTCTGCCCGTGCCAGGGCACCAGCTTGCGTTGCAGGGCGCGCAGGCCCATCTCCAGGGCGAAGGCGATCAGGGCGATCAGCAGGATCCCCAGCACCACCACGTCGGTGACCAGGAACTGCGCCGCCGACTGCACCATGAAGCCCAGGCCGCTGGTGGCGGCGATGAGCTCGGCGGCCACCAGGGTCGACCAGCCGACACCCAGGCCGATGCGGATGCCGGTGAGGATGTCGGGCAGGGCGCTGGGCAGGATCACGTGGCGGATCAGCTGGGCCTTGCTGGCGCCCAGGGACTGCGCCGCGCGCAGCCTGGCCGGATCGACGGTGCGCACGCCGGTGGCCGTGGCGATGGCGATTGGGGCGAAGATCGCCAGGTAGATCAGCAGCACCTTCGACAGCTCGCCGATGCCGCACCAGATCACGATCAGCGGCAGGTAGGCCAGCGGAGGGATCGGCCGGTAGAACTCGATCAGCGGGTCGAGGATGCCGCGGGCCACACGGTTATGGCCGATGGCGAGGCCGACCGGGATGGCGCTGAGCACCGCGGCGCCCAGGGCCAGGCCGATGCGCCCGAGGCTGGCGCCCAGGTGTTGCCAGAGGCTGGCGTCCATGTAGCCCTGGCTCAGCAGTGTCCAGGCCTTGGCCAGGATGTCGGCGGGCGAGGGCAGGAACAGCGGCTCGATCCAGCCGGCCGCGGTCACCAGCCACCAGGCCAGCAGCAAGGTGGCCAGGGTCAGGGCGCTGATCCAGCGGGTCGGCAGCGCGCGGCGTGCCTTGGCGGAGGGGTGTGGCCGGGCGTTGCGCTTGGCGGCGACCGGCAGGTCCAGGCTGCTCATGCGGACTCCTGCCGACGGGCGGCTTCGCGTTGGGAGAACACCCGCGCCAGTACGTGCTCGCGGGTCTCGATGAAGCGAGGGTGGGACTTGATCGCCCGCGCCGGCTCACCGGCGGCGTAGCGCTGGCCGAAGTCCAGCTGCAGGCGCTCGACCACGCGCCCCGGGTTGGGCGCCAGCAACACCAGTTCGCTGGCGAGGAACACGGCTTCCTCGATGTCGTGGGTGATCAGGAACACCGGCTTGGCGGTGCGTTGCCAGACTTGCAGCAACAGCTCCTGCATCTGTTCGCGGGTGAAGGCGTCGAGGGCGCCGAAGGGTTCGTCCATCAACAGCACCCGAGGGTCGGCCGCCAGCGCCCGGGCCAGGCCCACGCGCTGTTTCTGGCCGCCGGAGAGTTGCCAGATGCGCCGCTCGCCGAAGCCGGCGAGGTCGACCAGGGCGAGCATTTCGCGGGCCTTGGCCTCGCGCTCGGCGCGGGGCACTCCAGCGAGTTCCAGGCCAAAGGCGACGTTGCTCAGCACGTCCTGCCAGGGCAGCAAGGCGTCGTCCTGGAACACCACGCCGCGCTCGGCGCCCGGGCCCTGCACCGGCGCGCCATCGAGGGTGATGCGCCCACCGCTGGGGGCGACGAACCCGGCGATCAGGTTGAGCAGCGAGGTCTTGCCGCTGCCGGAGGGGCCCAGGGCTACCAGCAGTTGGCGGGGGCCGAGGTTCAGGTTGATATCGGCCAGCACCGGGGTGGTGGCGCCGGGGTACTGTGCGCTGATGCGCTCCAGTTCGAGCAAGGCCATGGCAGGCTCCGGATCAGTTGGGGAGGTATTGCGCGCTGACGTAGGGCGAGTAGTCCGGCAGTACCGCCTCGACCTTGCCTTGCTGCTTGAGGAAGGTGGCGGTGTCGGTCAGCGCCTGGGTGGTCGGTGCACCGAGCGCGCTGGCCTGGTCGGCGGCCAGGGGGTAGACGTTGCCCTGCAGCAGCACCGGGATATCGGCGGGCTTGGCGCCGGAAAGCTTGGCCAGCTTGGCGACGTTGTCCGGGTTGGCCAGCCAGGCCTGTGGGTCCTTGCCGTAGTCGGCGTAGGCGTCGAGGGTCACCTTGGCGAACGACTTGACGATGTCCGGGTGCTTGGCGGCGAAGTCTTTGCGCACGATCCAGGCGTCGAAGGTCGGTGCGCCTTTCTCGGCCAGCTCGCCAGAGGTGATCAGCACCTTGCCGTTCTCCTTGGCCACGCCCAGGGCAGGGTCCCAGACGTAGGTGGCGTCGATGTCGCCACGTTTCCAGGCGGCGATGATCGCCGGTGGCGCCAGGTTGAGGATCTGCACCTTGGCCGGGTCGATGTTCCAGTTCTTCAGGGCGGCCAGCAGGCTGTAGTGGCCGGTGGAGACGAAGGGCACGGCGACTTTCTTGCCGACCAGGTCCTGCGGCGTCTTGATGCCATCGCGGGCGACCAGGGCTTCGCCGGCGCCGATCTGCGTGGCGATCAGGAACGTTTCCACCGGCAGCTTGCGGGTGGCCGCGGCGGCCAGCGGGCTGGAGCCCAGGTAGCCGATCTGCACGTCGCCGGAGGCCACGGCGGTGATCACGTCGGCGCCGTTGTCGAACTTGCGCCAGTCGATGCTGGCCTGGCTGGCCTTTTCATAGGTGCCATCGACCTGGGCGACCTTGGCGGGGTCGACGGTGGTCTGGTAGGCCACCGTCAGGTCGGCTGCCTGGGCGAACCAGCTGGCGCCGGCCAGGGTCAGGGCGGCGAACAGGCGCAGCGGAGCGTGCGGGATCATGGGAGGACTCCTCGTCAGGCAATCAGGGTGATGGATGGCGAGAGGCTAAATGATCTAAGAAATTAAAAATAAATAACTTTTTAGCATTAGCTTAGGAGCCAATCGCTTTAAGCCTGGGGCGGCAGGCTGACGGGACGTGATCTTGCGCAATGGCGAAACAAGAGAGGCCTGCTAGGCTTTCCGGGCTTTGCGGCAGGGTGATGACGGTTATAGGCAAACGTTTGCAAATAACCTAAAGGAATGGTAGCTGGGTGCCGATACAACTTTTGGTAGTAAAGGTTCCTAGATTATTCCTTAAAAATCTTAGTAATTCATAAAACAGTCATTTTGGATTTATAGGATTGTCATTATCCTGTAGCGCAGGCGGCGTCTTAGACCAAAGTCGTGAAATGATTGGTAACGATTGACTTCACGGCCACTCTTTGGTGCTAAATCGCCCATCCCGGGTGAGCGGGGCAGAAGATCCCGCCGCCAGAGACGCACAAGAATTAGAACGTAGAGGAGCAAAACATGTACAAGTCCAGCCTGGCCCTGGCCGTGGCACTGGGGGTTCTCGCCCAACAAGCAAGCGCAGCCGGTTTCATCGAGGACAGCAAGTTGTCCCTGAGCTCGCGCACCATGTACTTCAACGACGACAACCGCGAAGGCGGTGCCGACCAGAAAGAAAGTGGCCAGGGCTTCAAGCTCGACTACCTGTCTGGCTTTACCGAAGGCACCGTAGGTTTTGGCGTTGATGTTCAAGCGCTGTGGGGCATTCACCTGGATGGTGGCCGTGGTAGCCGTCCAGATGCCAACAACACGTTCTTCCCAAGTGACTCCGACGGTTCGGCCGTCCACAATTGGGCCCGCATCGGTGGTAACGCCAAGGCGCGCTTCTCGAAGACCGAGGCCCACTTCGGTAGCGCCCTGGCGCCGAACCTGCCGATCCTGGTCTCCAACGACGGTCGTCTGCTGCCGCAGACCTTCGAAGGTGGCACCATCACCTCGAAGGAAATCGACAACCTGACCATCAATGCCGGTCAGCTGACCCACGCCATGGGTCGTGCTTCGAGCAACCGTACCGGCCTGTCGGTGGCTGGCGCCTCGGCTGACAGCAACAAGTTCCGCTTCGGTGGCGTGGACTGGAAAGTCACTCCAGACCTGACCCTGCAGTACTACTACTCGAACCTCGAAGACTTCTACAAACAGCACTTCCTGGGTGCGACCCACGTCTTCAAGATCTCCGACGACTCGTCGTTCAAGACCGACCTGCGCTACTTTGACAGCAGCAGCGACGGCAAGAACGGCGACGGCGGCGGCTACAACTTCAACAACAACGGTGGTTACGCCAAGAACACCGGCGAGGTCGACAACAAGACCTGGTCTGCCATGTTCACCTATACCCTGGGTGGCCATGCGTTGATGGTCGGCCATCAGCAAGTCAGCGATGACGGCGGTTTCGTCTGGCTGAACCAAGGCAACGTCGAAGATGGCAACGGCAACCTGGAAGGCGCTGGCGGTGCCAGCTTCTACCTGTTCACCGATAGCATGATCAACCAGTTCGCACGTGCGGGTACCAACACCACCTTCGGTCAGTACAGCTATGACTTCGCCCGTGTCGGCGTACCTGGCCTGAAAGCGTCGGTCGCTTACCTGCGTGGTACCGACATCCGTAACGCTTCCGGCAACGGTACCTACCATGAGTGGGAACGCGATGCGCGGATCGACTACGTGATCCAGGAAGGTACCCTCAAGGGCCTGGGCGCCAGCCTGCGTCACGGCGTCTACCGTGGCGAGGGCGAAGCACCGGTCGACAAGGACCAGACCCGCTTCATCGTCAACTACACTTACAGCTTCATGTAAGTCGTAGCTGCATACAAAAGCCTCGCCTAGTGCGAGGCTTTTTTGTGATCGCGATTTTGTATGACATTTGGTTATAAAAAAATCGATATTTATTCTTTTTGTTTTGCATCGGATGCAGGCACATTGAACCCATAACGCAGACACAGGAGCCCCACCATGAGCCTCAAACTCGGCGACATCGCCCCCGACTTCGAACAGGATTCCAGCGCAGGCAAGATCCGTTTCCACGAATGGCTGGGCGACAGCTGGGGCGTACTGTTCTCCCACCCGGCCGACTTCACCCCGGTGTGCACCACCGAACTGGGCCTGACCGCCAAGCTCAAGGAAGACTTCGCCCAGCGCGGCGTCAAGGCCATCGCCCTGTCGGTGGACCCGGTCGAGTCGCATACCCGCTGGATCGATGACATCAACGAGACCCAGAACACCGTGGTCAACTTCCCGATCATCGCCGACGCCGACCGCAAGGTTTCCGACCTGTACGACCTGATCCACCCCAATGCCAGCGACACCCTGACCGTACGTTCGCTGTTCGTCATCGACCCGAACAAGAAGGTGCGCCTGACGATCACCTACCCGGCCAGCACCGGGCGCAACTTCAACGAGATCCTGCGGGTGATCGACTCGTTGCAACTGACCGACAACCACAAGGTCGCCACGCCGGCCAACTGGCAGGATGGCGACGAGGTGGTGATCGTGCCGTCGTTGAAGGACGAGGACGAGATCAAGCAGCGCTTCCCGAAAGGCTACCGGGCGGTGAAACCCTATCTGCGGCTGACTCCGCAACCCAATCGTTGAGAATCCTTCGTTGCATTGCTCTTAGCCATAGCAGGGATCTTCGGGCCGTTTCGACGGCCCTTTTTTATGGGCGCAATCTTGTGGGTGAATCGGAGCGATGGTTCTTGGGGCCGCTCTGCGGCCCCACATGCATTGCCCCAATTTGTCGGACATTTCCGATCCTGAAACGAATTGCTTCAGTTCATCGTAATTAGCGAACTATCCTACGTGCCTGCCGGAAACCGCCGCATTGTTGGTGCAATGCCCCGGGGATAATTTCACCGGGTCGTCATATTTGGCGACCGGGGGTGAGATCCCGGAGCTACAAGCGGCCTTTCCTGTTATGGCAGCCGTGTTCGGGCAGACTTCGGTCTGACCGGGTTTCTTGTGCCCCGGATCTCACCCCGTACACGGCTGCCACCCTTCGTCTTGTGAGATTGACGATGGTGGTGACTTCCTGAAATCGCACAAGAGTCTCTGCCATGAAGAAGATCGTCCCCGATCCACCGCACTCTCCTGATTTTCCCGCCGACAACCACCTCCGCCCATATCAGGAGCAAGGCGATGACCGATAGCCCCTGGAAGACGGCAGGTGTCCAGACCTGCCTGGATACGTATCGCATCCAGCCCGGCATTCCATTCCAAACGGCCTTCAGCGAACTCTCCGTATTGCTCGGCTGCATCCGTCATCTGGCCTGTGAAGCGGAAATGGAGGGCGACCTGATCGCTGGCAGCGCCACCCGGATCCTCAGCGCCATGGCCAAGGCGTTGATCGATGACATGGAGATCGGGATGAACCGGGAACGGTGATTCGACTCAGGGGGCGCTCTGCGGCCCCAAATGGCAAAACAAAAAATGGAATAAACAAATGAAAAAATATGATTTCTAGATATATATGGCGAGCTGTTAATGTCACCTCATCCAGCGGGGCCCACAAACCCCGCGGCCATGTAACAGAATTCAAGGACGCGTCTTCCATGCTGGTCGTTTCTCTCGGCGGTAGCCCCAGTACCCGTTCACGCTCCGGCGTGCTTCTCGATCGTTCACGCCAATGGCTGCAGGACCGTGGTGTCGAGGTGGTGACCTTCCAGGTGCGTGAGTTCGCCGCCGAGGACCTGCTGCATGCGCGCTTCGACAGCCCGCAGGTACGGCACTTCAACGCGCTGGTCGCCCAGGCCGACGGCCTGGTGGTCGCCACCCCGGTGTACAAGGCCTCCTTCGCCGGAGCCTTGAAAACCCTGCTCGACCTGCTGCCCGAGCGCGCCCTGGAGCACAAGGTGGTACTGCCGATCGCCACCGGTGGCAGCATCGCCCACATGCTGGCGGTGGATTACGCGCTCAAGCCGGTGCTGTCGGCGCTCAAGGCCCAGGAGACGCTGCAGGGCATCTTCGCCGACGACAGCCAGGTCGCCTACGGCGAGCACGGCCAGCCGGCGCGGCTGAGCGAAGCCCTGGAAGAGCGCCTGCAGGATTCGCTGGAACTGTTTCACAGCGCCTTGGCCCGACGGCCCAAGCCCGTGGCTCCTGGCGTGCTCAACGAACGCCTGCTCAGTGCCCGCTGGAGCATCTGAGCTGGTAATACCGCTTCACCGTTTTCCCCACCTTACTCGCCCGCCAACGGGCAAGCAGGTGCAACCCGAACCCCATCGCACAGGAGAGCGCCATGCGCACAGTCTTCTTGCGTCGAGGTCTGGTCGCCCTGTTTGCGGCGGCTGTGTCCTTCGGCGCCATCACCCAGGCACAGGCCGAGAGCTTGCGCATCGGCTACCAGAAATACGGCACCCTGGTGCTGCTCAAGGCCAAGGGCACGCTGGAGAAGCGCCTGGCAGAGCAGGGCGTGCAGGTGCAATGGACCGAGTTCCCCGGCGGCCCGCAGTTGCTCGAAGGGCTGAACGTCGGCTCCATCGACTTCGGCGTCACCGGCGAGACGCCGCCGGTGTTCGCCCAGGCCGCCGGGGCCGACCTGCTCTATGTCGCCTATGAGCCGCCTGCGCCGCACAGCGAGGCGATCCTCGTGCCCAAGGGCTCGCCGATCCAGTCGGTGGCGCAGCTCAAGGGCAAGAAGGTCGCCCTCAACAAAGGCTCCAACGTCCACTACCTGCTGGTGCGCGCCCTGGAAGAGGCGGGCCTGAAGTACAGCGATATCCAACCGGTCTACCTGCCACCGGCCGATGCCCGCGCCGCCTTCGAGCGCGGCAGCGTCGACGCCTGGGTGATCTGGGACCCGTACCAGGCCGCCGCCGAGCAGCAACTGCAGGCGCGCACCCTGCGTGACGGCAAAGACCTGGTCGACAACCACCAGTTCTACTTGGCCACCCGCCAGTACGCGACCACCCATCCGGGCGTGATCGCCACCCTGGTCGACGAGGTGCGTGCCGTGGGCGAGTGGTCCCAGGCCAACCCGCAGCAGGTCACCGACCAGGTGGCGCCGCTGCTCGGCCTGCCCGCCGACATCACCCTCACATCGGTCAAGCGCCAGGGCTACGGTGCGGCGCCACTTACCCCAGAGGTGGTGGCGGCCCAGCAGAAGATCGCCGACACCTTCCAGGCCCTGAAGCTGATTCCCAAGCCCTTGAGCATCAAGGACGTGATCTGGACACCGCCAGCCAAGGTCGCCACCGCGCCTTGACGATTCGCCTGTACCGGGGCACCGCCCCGGTTCGCACCCTTCGAGGAGACAACTCCAATGAGCCTTAACATTTTCTGGTTCCTTCCCACCCATGGCGACGGCAAGTACCTGGGAACCAACGAGGGCGCCCGCGCCGTCGACCACGGCTACCTGCAGCAGATCGCCCAGGCCGCCGATCGCCTGGGCTTCGGCGGGGTGCTGATCCCCACCGGCCGTTCCTGCGAGGACTCCTGGCTGGTGGCGGCATCGCTGATCCCGGTGACCCAGCGCCTGAAGTTCCTGGTGGCCCTGCGCCCAGGCATCATTTCGCCGACCGTGGCGGCGCGCCAGGCGGCGACCCTCGATCGCCTGTCCAATGGCCGCGCGCTGTTCAACCTGGTGACCGGTGGCGACCCGGACGAGTTGGCCGGCGACGGCCTGCACCTGAACCACCAGGAGCGCTACGAGGCGTCGGTGGAGTTCACCCGCATCTGGCGCAAGGTGCTCGAAGGCGAAGTGGTCGACTACGACGGCAAGCACATCCAGGTCAAGGGCGCCAAGCTGCTCTACCCGCCGATCCAGCAACCGCGTCCGCCGCTGTACTTCGGTGGCTCGTCGGACGCCGCGCAGGACCTGGCTGCCGAGCAGGTCGAGCTGTACCTGACCTGGGGCGAGCCACCGGCCGCGGTGGCCGAGAAGATCGCCCAGGTGCGGGAGAAGGCCGCCGCGCAAGGCCGCCAGGTGCGCTTTGGCATCCGCCTGCACGTGATCGTGCGCGAAACCAACGAAGAAGCCTGGGCTGCCGCCGAAAAACTCATCTCGCACCTGGACGACGATACCATCGCCCGTGCCCAGGCCTCGCTGGCGCGCTTCGACTCCGTGGGCCAGCAGCGCATGGCTGCCCTGCACAACGGCAAGCGTGACCAGCTGGAAGTGAGCCCCAACCTGTGGGCCGGTGTCGGCCTGGTGCGCGGCGGTGCCGGCACGGCCCTGGTCGGCGATGGCCCGACCGTGGCGGCGCGGGTCAAGGAGTATGCCGAGCTTGGCATCGACACCTTCATCTTCTCGGGGTATCCACACCTGGAGGAGTCGTACCGGGTCGCCGAGTTGCTGTTCCCGCACCTGGACGTCCAGCGCCCGGAAATCGCCAAGAGCGGCGGCTACGTGAGCCCGTTCGGCGAGATGGTGGCCAACGACATCCTGCCCAAGTCCGTGGCACAGAGCTGAGGGCCGGGCCATGAGTCGTACAACCTCCACCACCTGGCCGCAGCGCCTGGCGCCCTGGGCCTTGCCGCTGGCGCTGCTGGCGGTGTGGCAACTGGCGGTCGCCAGTGGCTGGCTGTCGACCCGCATCCTGCCGGCACCGAGCGCGGTGTTCGGCGCCGGCGTCGAGCTGGTACGCAGCGGGGAGATCTGGAGCCACCTGGCCATCAGCGGCTGGCGGGCGGCCCTGGGCTTCCTGATCGGCGGCAGCATCGGCCTGGTGCTGGGCTTCATCACTGGGCTCTCGAAGTGGGGCGAACGCCTGCTCGACAGCTCGGTGCAGATGATCCGCAACGTGCCGCACCTGGCGCTGATTCCGCTGGTGATCCTGTGGTTCGGCATCGACGAGTCGGCGAAGATCTTCCTGGTGGCGCTGGGGACGCTATTCCCCATCTACCTCAACACCTACCACGGCATCCGCAACGTCGACCCGGCGCTGGTGGAGATGGCGCGCAGCTATGGCCTGTCGGGCTTCGCCCTGTTCCGCCAGGTGATCCTGCCGGGCGCGCTGCCGTCGATCCTGGTGGGCGTGCGCTTCGCCCTGGGCTTCATGTGGTTGACCCTGATCGTCGCCGAAACGATCTCGGCCAACGCCGGCATCGGCTACCTGGCGATGAATGCCCGTGAATTCCTGCAAACCGACGTGGTGGTGCTGGCCATCGTCCTGTACGCCGTGCTCGGCAAGCTCGCCGACCTGGCCGCCCGCGGCCTGGAGCGTGTCTGGCTGCGCTGGCACCCCGCCTACCAGGCGGTGAAGAAGGAGGGCGCATGACCGTGCTCAACGAACAACCGCCGAGCCTGTTGCGCGGTATCCCCCTGGCGGCCAAGGACCTGCGCAAGACCTTTGGCCAGCGCGAAGTGCTGCGGGGCATCGACCTGCACATTCCGGCCGGCCAGTTCGTCGCCATCGTCGGCCGCAGTGGCTGTGGCAAGAGCACCTTGCTGCGCCTGCTGGCCGGGCTCGACCAGCCCAGCGGCGGTGAGTTGCTGGCCGGGGCCGCGCCCTTGGCCGAGGCCCGCGACGACACCCGCCTGATGTTCCAGGACGCACGCCTGCTGCCCTGGAAGAAGGTGATCGACAACGTTGGCCTGGGGTTGTCCGGCAACTGGCGCCCCCAGGCCCTGGAAGCCCTGGAGGCGGTCGGCCTGGCCGAGCGCGCCAACGAGTGGCCGGCGGCGCTGTCCGGTGGCCAGAAACAACGTGTCGCCCTGGCCCGGGCGCTGATCCACCAGCCGCGCCTGCTGCTGCTGGACGAGCCGCTCGGCGCCCTGGATGCCCTGACCCGTATCGAGATGCAGCAACTGATCGAGCGCCTCTGGCGCCAGCACGGCTTCACCGTGCTGCTGGTCACCCACGACGTCAACGAAGCCGTCGCTGTGGCCGACCGGGTGATCCTGATCGAGGACGGCGCCGTCGGCCTGGACCTGGTCGTCGACCTGCCAAGGCCCAGGGCGCGTGGCTCGCACCGCCTGGCAGCGCTGGAGAGCGAAGTCCTCAACCGAGTCCTGTCCGTCCCGGGTACGCCGCCCGAGCCGGAACCTGTAGCCCCTCTGCCCACGCAACTGCGTTGGGCGCACTGAACCCCAGAAGCCATAGAGAAGGAATCAAAGCCATGACCATCAAAGCGATCAACGTGCGTAACCAGTTCAAAGGCACCGTGAAGGAAATCCTCGAAGGCCCGGTGCTGTCGGAAATCGACGTGCAGACTGCATCCGGTATCGTCACCTCGGTGATCACCACCCGCTCCGTGCGTGAGCTGGAGCTGCAGGTGGGCAGCGAGGTGATCGCCTTCGTCAAATCGACCGAGGTGTCCATCGCCAAGTTGTGATGAGTGGGGCTGCTTCGCAGCCCTTTCCAAGCGGTCCGGCGCCCCGGCAAGGCCGTTCCTGCAGGCACAGCGCTGTCTGCAATCCAGCGCCATATCTGTGGGAGTGGCCTTGTGTCAGGAGGAACGCTTGGCCAGGAACGGCGGCAGATACAGCCCCAGGTATGCCTCGAACACCCGCTTGCCTTCCTCGGCCATGCGCGGCGTGATCTGTTCATGCAATTGCACCGACCGGGCATAGACCCGGTCGCTCAACTCCATGGCCAGCGCGAACACATCCACATCCTTCGGCATCGCCGGCAACTGGAAGTGCTGGTCGAACAGCTTGTGCATCAGCTCGCCCAGCTCCATGTCGTGCTGGCGGTCGGCCTGGACCACTTCGCTCAGGCCATGCTGGGCGAGAATCAATTGGCGCGCCGCGGTGTCCTGGTTGTAGATCTCCAGCATGCGCTGCTCGATCAGCCGCGACAGGTCGTGCCAGGTGTCCAGCGTGGCCGGGTCGATCGGCGCGCGCAGGGCTTCGCGGAAGGCCCGGTGCACATCGGCGGTCAGGGCCTCCAGCAGGGCCGGGACGCTGGCGAAGAAGTGGTACACCGACGACGGCGGGATCTGCGCCCGCTCGGCCACGCTGTAGATCGACAGGCCTGCCACGCCCTCGTGGGCCAGCAGCTCGCGCGCTGCGGCGAGGATCGCGTCGATCCTCGCCTGGCTGCTGGCGCGTGGCTTGCGCGGGCCGGTGCTGCGGCTCATCAGTTGCTGATCGCCAGGATGCTGGCCTGGTAGGCACCGACGAATAGGTCGAAGTCGCCGACCTCCTGCTGCTCCAGGCGTGCCTGCTCGGCCAGGGACTGCCGGGCGAGGGTGTCGAACGCCTGCTGGCGTTCGGCTGGCAGCGGCTGCTCGCGGAACGTCTCGGCGTGGGCCTGGCTCTGGCGCAGGGCGAAGCGTACGAAGCTTTCTTCGCGCTCGGTCATGCGTGCCAGCACCTGGGCCGAGGGCGTGAGGGCCGGGTCGTCGATCTTGGCCCGCTGGGCGGCCAGGGCCTTGGCATGCCCGTCGCCGCCCTGGGCGCGGTCGAGCAGCTCGGCCAGCGGCGCGATGCGGGTGATCAGCTCGCCGGCCCAATCCTTCAGGCTGATCGGCTGGCCGTCACGGCGTAGCTCCAGCCCCGGGCGTCGGCCTTCCTTGACCACGGTGAGGAAGTTGCTGGTGCACTGGCCACATTCGCCGTTGTCCAGCAACGGGCTTTCATCCAGGGCACAGAACAGCAGGAACGCATCGAGGAAGCGTGCCTGGGACAGGTCGATGCCCACCGGCAGGAACGGGTTTATGTCCAGGCAGCGCACCTCGACGTACTGCACGCCGCGGGCCATCAGGGCCTGGATAGGCCGCTCGCCGGTGTAGGTGACGCGCTTGGGACGGATGTTCGAGTAGTACTCGTTCTCGATCTGCAGGATGTTGGTGTTCAACTGCACCCACTCGCCATCCTTGTGCGTGCCGATCGCCACATAAGGCGGATAGGGCGTGCCCACGGCCTTGCGCAGGCTGTCGGTGTAGCTGGCCAGGTTGTTGTAGCAGGGCGTCAGGCCCGCCTGGGCGTTGCTCTGGTAGCCCAGGTCGCTCATACGCAGGCTGGTGGCGTAGGGCAGGTACAGGGTCTCGGCATCGAACTGCTCGAGCTGGTGCGGGCGGCCGCGCAGGAAGCCGGCATCCAGCGCCGGCGAGGCGCCGAACAGGTACATCAGCAGCCAGCTGTAGCGGCGGAAATTGCGGATCAGCGCGATGTAGGCCGCCGACTGGAAGTCGCGGTCGTTTTCATCGCTGCCTTCGGCCTGGCGCAGCAGCGGCCACAGGGCTTCGGGCAGGGAAAAGTTGTAGTGGATGCCGGCGATGCACTGCATGGTGCGGCCGTAGCGCAGGGCCAGGCCCTTGCGGTACACGTGCTTGAGCTTGCCGATGTTGGAGGTGCCGTACTCGGCGATCGGGATGTCATCCTCGGCCGGCAGCGCAC
This sequence comes from Pseudomonas sp. HLMP, assembly GCF_046365545.1. Lineage (NCBI taxonomy): Bacteria > Pseudomonadati > Pseudomonadota > Gammaproteobacteria > Pseudomonadales > Pseudomonadaceae > Pseudomonas > Pseudomonas sp. HLMP. Next base: position 1,173,304 of record NZ_JBDLLR010000001.1, read on the forward strand.
AGGGCATCGACGGGCTCCACAGGTACTCGTCGCCGAGCCTGGAGTAGACGAAGCGGTGGATTTCCTCGAGGTTCTCGAGGACCTGGGCCGGGTCGGCCAGGGCTGGGGTGATGAACTCCAGCAACGACTCGGAGTAGTCCGTGGTGATCTGCTCGTTGGTCAGAGCCGAACCCAGGGCCTCCGGGTGCGGGGTCTGGGCCAGGCGACCTTCGTCGGTCACGCGCAGGCATTCGCGCTCAATACCGTGCAGGCACTGCTTGAGCAGGGGGAGATTGGCGCCGAGCAGGCTCAGGCGGCGGTTGAGGAGTTCGCTCAAGATGGATTCCTTCACGCGTCAGTCGCCCCAATATGGGGGTAGCATTGACGGTCTACAAGGGTAGGGACAAAGGAACTGGCGTTGTCGCCTGGTTTACGCGGATCCGGCAGTGCCAGCGCACTGCCGAAAATACCGCAGATGCCCCGTCGGGAGCTAGAGAACCGCGAAGGTTCCTTGGGCCTTGGCGACGAGTTTGTCGCCCTGGCGTACGTCGGCGTCGACCACCAGGGTGCGGCGCCCGGCATGCAGCACGTGGGCGACGCACAGTACCTCGCCGTCGCTGACGGCGCGCAGGTAGTTGATCTTGCATTCGATCGTCACGCTCTGCTGGTCGAAGCCATGGCTGGCCGAGCAGGCCAGGCCCATGGCGATGTCCACCAGGCTGAAGATCGCCCCGCCATGCAGCTTGTGGGCGCGGTTGCGCAGCTGTGGCGTGAGCGCCAGGGCGACCTCGGCGACGCCTTCGTCCAGGCGTTGCAGGCGGCAGCCCAGGAGCTGGCTGAAGGCGCTTTCGACGTATTCGGCAGGAACGTCCATCACTTCTTCTTCAACTGCTTGGCGTTGGCGAACAGGGCGGCCATGGCATTGTTGACCGGCGCCGCGGTTTCACGCTGGCGGGGTGCCTGCTGTTGGCGGCTGCCCGCATTGCCGCGTCCACCGCCACGGTTGCCTTCGACCTTCTCGCCCGGGGTGTCGCTCATGCGCATGGACAGGCCGATGCGCTTGCGCGGGATGTCCACTTCCATGACCTTGACCTTGACCACGTCGCCGGCCTTGACCGCTTCGCGCGGGTCCTTGACGAACTTCTCCGACAGCGCCGAGATGTGCACCAGGCCGTCCTGGTGCACGCCGATGTCGACGAAGGCACCGAAGTTGGTGACGTTGGTCACCACGCCTTCGAGGATCATGCCCGGCTCCAGGTCCTTGAGGTCCTCGACACCGTCCTGGAAGGCGGCGGTCTTGAACTCGGGGCGCGGGTCGCGGCCGGGCTTGTCCAGTTCCTGGAGGATGTCGGTCACGGTCGGCAGGCCGAAGGTCTCGTCGGTGAAGGTCTTCGGGTCGAGGCGCTTGAGGAAGCTGCTGTCGCCGATCAGCGAGCGGATGTCGCGGCCGGTGTCGGCGGCGATGCGCTGTACCAGCGGGTAGGCCTCCGGGTGCACCGCCGAGGCGTCGAGCGGGTTGTCGCCATTCATCACGCGCAGGAAGCCTGCGGCCTGCTCGAAGGTCTTCTCGCCGAGGCGGCTGACCTTTTTCAGCGCCGCGCGGGTGGCGAACGGGCCATTGGCGTCGCGGTGGGCGACGATGTTCTGGGCCAGGGTGGCGTTGAGGCCGGAGATGCGCGTCAGCAACGCCACCGAGGCGGTGTTGACGTCCACGCCGACGGCGTTCACGCAGTCCTCGACCACCGCATCCAGGCCACGGGCCAGTTTCACTTGGGAAACGTCGTGCTGGTACTGGCCGACGCCGATGGATTTCGGGTCGATTTTCACCAATTCGGCCAGCGGGTCCTGCAGGCGTCGGGCGATCGACACGGCGCCGCGCAGGGACACGTCCAGCCCAGGGAATTCGCGGGCGGCCAGTTCCGAGGCCGAGTACACCGAGGCGCCGGCCTCGGAGACCATGATCTTGGTCAGCTTCATGGCCGGGTACTTCTTGATCAGCTCGCCGGCCAGCTTGTCGGTCTCGCGGCTGGCGGTGCCGTTGCCGATGGCGATCAGTTCCACCGAGTGCTTGGCGCACAGGGCGGCGAGCACGGCAAGGGTGCGGTCCCAGTCGTTCTTCGGAGCGTGCGGGTAGACGGTGGCGGTTTCCAGCAGCTTGCCGGTGCCGTCGACCACGGCCACCTTGCAGCCGGTACGCAGGCCCGGATCCAGGCCCAGGGTGGCACGCGGGCCGGCCGGCGCGGCCAGCAGCAGGTCGTGCAGGTTGTGGGCGAAGACGTTGATCGCCTCGCCTTCGGCGTTGTCGCGCAGCTCGCCGAACAGGTCGGTTTCCAAGTGGGTGTAGAGCTTGACCTTCCAGGTCCAGCGCACCACCTCGGCCAGCCATTTGTCGGCAGGGCGGTTGCGGTTGGCCAGGCCGAAGTGCTCGGCGATCATCACCTCGCACGGGTGCAGGGTGCCCGGCAGTTCCTCGCCGACCTTCAGCGACGCGCTCAGCACGCCCTCGTTGCGGCCACGGAAGATCGCCAGGGCACGGTGCGAAGGCACGCTACGCAGCAGTTCGTCATGGGCGAAGTAGTCGCGGAACTTGGCGCCTTCCTCTTCCTTGCCGGCCACCACGCGGGCGCTGAGCACCGCCTCCTGCTTGAGGAAACCGCGCAGCTTGTCGAGCAGCGCGGCGTCTTCGGCGAAGCGCTCCATGAGGATGTACTTGGCGCCTTCCAGGGCGGCCTTGATGTCGGCCACGCCTTTTTCGGCATCGATGAAACGCCCCGCTTCGGTTTCCGGGGTCAGCTGCGGGTCGCCGCACAGCCCGTCGGCCAGGTCGCCGAGGCCCGCCTCCAGGGCGATCTGGCCCTTGGTGCGGCGCTTTTGCTTGTAGGGCAGGTAGAGGTCTTCGAGGCGGGTCTTGGTGTCGGCCAGCTTGATCTCGCGGGCCAGCTCCGGGGTCAGCTTGCCCTGTTCCTCGATGCTGGCCAGGATGCTCGCACGGCGCTCGTCCAGCTCGCGCAGGTAGCGCAGGCGCTCCTCGAGGTGACGCAGTTGGGTATCGTCCAGGCTGCCGGTCACTTCCTTACGGTAACGGGCGATGAAGGGCACCGTCGAGCCTTCGTCCAACAGGGCCACGGCCGCCTCGACCTGCTGTGGGCGAACGCCCAGTTCCTCGGCGATACGGCTGTTGATGCTGTCCATGAGAACCACCTGACAAATTGTGAATGCTGGAGGCCGCAAGGGGGCATTCGGGCCCGGCGGCGCTGGGTGAAAGCGGCGCATTATACCCATCGTGCCGGGCTTGCGGTGATAGCGCCGGGCCAGCGCAGGCCCGGCGGGAACTGGCGCCAGGGGAAAAATCTGCTAACAATGCACACGGCACGCGTTGCAATGGCTACGCCATAATGCGCGGCGACATCAAAGGAGTTATTCATGACCAGCACCGCAAACACCGCTGAAGGCGACAAGATTCTCATCGTCGACGACGATCCGGGGCTGAGCAGCCTGCTGGAGCGTTTCTTCACCAGCAAGGGCTATCGCGCCCGTGCGGTGCCCAATACCGAACAGATGGACCGCCTGCTGGCCCGCGAGGTCTTCAACCTGGTGGTGCTCGACCTCATGCTGCCGGGCGAGGATGGCCTGGCGGCGTGCAAGCGCCTGCGTGCGGCGAACAACCAGATCCCGATCATCATGCTCACCGCCAAGGGCGACGAGCTCAGCCGCATCAAGGGCCTGGAGCTGGGCGCCGACGACTACCTGGGCAAGCCGTTCAACCCCGACGAGCTGATGGCGCGGGTCAAGGCCGTATTGCGCCGCCAGGCGCCCAGCGTACCGGGTGCGCCCGGCAGCGAGGACGAGACCGTCACCTTCGGCGACTACGAGCTCTCGCTGGCCACCCGCGAGCTCAAGCGCGGCAACGAGGTGCACATGCTGACCACCGGTGAGTTCGCCGTGCTCAAGGCCCTGGTGATGCATGCCCGCGAGCCGCTGACCCGCGACAAACTGATGAACCTGGCCCGGGGCCGCGAATGGGATGCCCTGGAGCGTTCCATCGACGTGCAGATCTCGCGCCTGCGCCGCATGATCGAGCCCGACCCGTCCAAGCCGCGCTACATCCAGACCGTCTGGGGCGTGGGCTATGTCTTCGTGCCGGACGGAAACGCCGGAAAATGAGCCTGCTGGCATGCCTCGACGCGGCAGGGCGATCCAAACGGGTCGCCCTGTTTTCGTCTGTGGCGTGCCGGCAACCCCCGCGAGCCCTGCTCGTGCCGCATTGCAGTAGTTGTCCTCGATGAAAACGCCCCTGTGGTTCCCGCAAAGCTTCTTCGCCCGCACCCTGTGGCTGGTGCTGATCGTCGTCCTGTTCTCCAAGGCGCTGACGCTGGTGTACCTGCTGATGAACGAGGACGTGCTGGTCGACCGCCAGTACAGCCATGGCGTGGCCCTCACGCTACGTGCCTACTGGGCGGCCGACGAGGAGAACCGCGACAAGATCGCCGAGGCCGCAGGCCTGATCCGGGTGACCGGTGCCGGTGTGCCCGAGGGTGAACAGCACTGGCCCTACAGCGAGATCTACCAGCGCCAGATGCAGGCCGAGCTGGGCGAAGACACCGAGGTGCGCCTGCGTATCCATGCACCGCCAGCCCTGTGGGTCAATGCGCCGAGCCTGGGGCCGGGCTGGCTGAAGGTACCGCTGTACCCGCACCCCTTGCGTGGGCAGAAGATCTGGAACGTGCTGGGCTGGTTCCTGGCCATCGGCCTGTTGTCCACGGCGTCGGCCTGGATCTTCGTGCGCCAGCTCAACCAGCCGCTCAAGCGCCTGGTGTTCGCCGCGCGCCAGCTGGGCCAGGGGCGCAGCGTGCGCTTACCGATCAGCGATACGCCGAGCGAAATGACCGAGGTGTACCGCGCTTTCAACCAGATGGCCGAGGACGTCGAGCAGGCCGGGCGCGAGCGCGAGCTGATGCTGGCGGGGGTGTCCCATGACCTGCGCACGCCGCTGACCCGCCTGCGCCTGTCACTGTCGCTGATGGCCAACGACAGCGAGCTGACCGACGACATGGTGCGTGACATCGAGGACATGGACGCCATCCTCGACCAGTTCCTTGCGTTCATCCGCGACGGGCGCGACGAGCCGCTGGAGGAAGTCGACCTGGACGAGCTGGTGCGCGAGGTGGTGGCGCCGTACAACCAGCCGGAGGAGCGTGTGCGCCTGTGCCTGGAACCGATCCCGCCGTTTCCGCTGCGCCGGGTCTCGCTCAAGCGCATGCTCGGCAACCTGATCGGCAATGCCCTGCATCACGGTGGCAAGGGCGTCGAGGTGGCCGCCTATGTGTCTGGCGACCAGAGTGCGCCCTACGTGGTGCTCAGCGTGCTGGACCGGGGCACTGGTATCGATGAGTCGGAGCTGGAGACCATCTTCAACCCCTTCATCCGTGGCGACCGGGCCCGGGGAGGCAAGGGCACCGGGCTGGGGCTGGCGATCGTCAAGCGCATCGCTGCCCAGCATGGCGGCAATGTCGAGCTGCGCAACCGCTCCGGTGGCGGCGTCGAGGCCCGGGTACGCCTGCCGCTGGGGTTGATGCTGCCGCGTAACGCGGTCTGATTCGCGGGGCTCCCTTCGCGCGGTGATTTCAACCCTTGCCCTTGGTCCGCGTCTGGTTCGGCCCGCCGTTCTTCTCCAGGTGCGCGATGATCATGCCGGCCACGTCCTTGCCGGTGGTCACCTCGATCCCCTCCAGCCCTGGCGATGAGTTCACTTCCATCACCAGCGGCCCGTGGTTGGAGCGCAGGATGTCCACGCCGGCCACGCTCAGCCCCATGACCTTGGCTGCGCGGATGGCGGTCATGCGCTCTTCCGGGGTGATCTTGATCAGGCTGGCGACGCCACCCCGATGCAGGTTGGAGCGGAACTCGCCAGGCTTGGCCTGGCGTTTCATCGAGGCGATGACCTTGTCACCGACCACGAAGCAGCGGATATCGGCCCCGCCGGCCTCGCGGATGTATTCCTGGACCATGATGTTCTGCTTCAGGCCCATGAATGCCTCGATCACCGACTCGGCGGCCTTGGTGGTCTCGCACAGGACCACGCCGATGCCCTGGGTGCCTTCGAGCACCTTGATCACCAGCGGGGCGCCGTTGACCATCTGGATCAGGTCGGGAATGTCGTCCGGCGAGTGGGCGAAGCCCGTGACCGGCAGGCCGATGCCGCGCCGTGACAGCAGTTGCAGGGAACGCAGCTTGTCGCGCGAACGGGCGATGGCCACCGACTCGTTGAGCGGGTAGACGCCCATCATCTCGAACTGGCGCAGCACGGCGCAGCCATAGAAGGTGACCGAGGCGCCGATGCGCGGGATCACCGCGTCGAAGCCCTCCAGCGGCTTGCCGCGGTAATGGATCTGCGGCTTGTGGCTGGCGATGTTCATGTACGCACGCAGGGTATCGATCACCACCATCTCATGGCCGCGCTGGGTACCGGCTTCGACCAGGCGACGGGTGGAATACAGACGCGGGTTGCGCGACAGCACAGCGATCTTCATGCAGCACCTGTGACAGGGGAAAGGGTGGTCGGAAAGGCCGGTTTGTCCTGAACGTACTTGAGGCCGGGGTTGACGACCAGTTGGCCATGGATCAGCGCCTTGGAGCCGAGCAGCAGGCGATAGCGCATGTTCTTGCGGCAGGCCAGGGTGAACTCCACTTCCCAGACCCGGTCGCCCAGGGCCAGAGGGGTACGGATCACATAGCGGACCTGGGCCTGGCCGTTGGAGCTCTTGATGGTCTTGCGGGTGACCAGTGGCGCCTCGCAGCGGCGGTGACGCAACTGCACCACCGAGCCCAGGTGGGCGGTGAAGCGCACCCAGGGCTGGCCATCGCGCTCGAAGGGTTCCACATCGGTGGCGTGCAGGCTGGAGGTGCTGGCACCGGTGTCGATCTTGGCGCGCAGGCCCGCGACGCCGAGGTCGGGCAGGGCGACCCACTCGCGCAGGCCGATCACAGTCAGATGGTCAAATGTCTTCACGAAGCACACCCTGCGAATGAGGTGGTGAACTGTAAGCACGCCGGCGACTTTTTGCATCCGCAAGTTACGGTAGTACAGTTCGGTGACAGACAGCATTCGAGGTATCGGGATGGCACACAAGTCGGAAGAAGACGACAAGGTTCGCCTGGACAAATGGTTGTGGGCGGCGCGTTTCTACAAGACCCGGGCCCTGGCCAAGGCAGCCATCGAGAGTGGCAAGGTGCATTGCCGGGGCGAGCGCTGCAAGCCGGGCAAGGAGCCGCGGGTGGGCGACGAGTTCGTCCTGCGTACCGGGTTCGACGAGCGCACCGTGGTGGTCAAGGCGCTGTCGGTGGTGCGACGGGGCGCGCCGCAGGCGCAGGCCTTGTACGAGGAGACCGAGGAGAGCGTTCGGCGTCGCGAACAGGCGGCGCAGATGCGCAAGGCCGGGGCGCTGGGCGTGACCACCGACGGGCGCCCGACCAAGAAGCAGCGGCGGCAGATCCACCAACTGCAGGGCAGTTACGACTGAGCCGACAGGGCTGCCTTGCAGCCCCAAAGGGCAGCCAAGCGCGATCAGCCCGCGCGTACCACGCTCAGCCGCCTCACCCACGGCAACCGGGCCAACAGCGCGAACAGCGGTGCCGTCCAGCGCAGCAGCGCCGCGCTGGCCTTGGCCGCCAGTGGCGTATGGCAGCTCCAGCCTAGCGCCAGGACCGCCATCAGCAGCCCGCCGATATAGTCGTCCTGCCCCCAATGGGCACCGGCCACCAGGCGCGGCAGCATGAACAGCACGGCCAGGCTCCAGGTCAGCAGGTGCTGCAGCAGGCGGCGGCTGAACAGGCTCATGAACAGCGCCCAGACCAGCAACACCGAGGCATGGTCGCCCGGGAAGCTCTTGCTGGAGCGGTCCTTCAGTTCCCAGCTGGCCTCGAGGTCGGGGTAGAAGTCGCTCAGGTGGATGGCATCGCCGAATACCATCGACGGGCTGTCATGTTGCCAGCCGGAGGCATCCACCCACTTGGAAAACAGCGCGCGAATCACCACTAAGAGGATTAGCGTGACCAGGAAGCCGAAAAAGGCCTCGCGTACCTGGCAGGCCTTGAACACCCAGTCGCCACGGATCAGCAGCGCCAGCAGGATCAGGCCGACGACGATATCGAAGGGGCGCAGGCTGCCGAGGGTCCAGATGTAGCGCCAGATGGCGTTGTCGGCCAACGGCGCGTTGAGGCTGTGGAACAGCCACTCGTCGAAAGTCAGGCACAGGATCTGGCCAAAGGGCCATAACCAGAAACACAGTAGAGCGATGGGCAGCAGGGTACAGGCTGCCAAGGGGCCCCAGGACCACCTTGCTTGGAACAGTGGTCGATTGTCCATAAGATACCTCTATTGCCAGCGGGATATGGAGCGCCTCGTGAGCGCTCTGCAACGGGACTTTCAAGTCCGTTTACACATTTTGTCATCATTTTCAGATAGCCAGAACCTATGCACGATTTGCCGGATACCGATTTCACCCAACGTTTCATCTTCGACGACCGCGATGTGCGCGGTGAGTGGGTGGCGCTCGAACGCAGCTATGCCGAGGTGCTGGCCCGTCATCCGTACCCGCAGCCTGTGGCGCTGCTGCTCGGCGAACTGATGGCCGCCGCCGCGCTGCTGGTCGGTGCGCTGAAGTTCGATGGCCTGCTGGTATTGCAGGCGCGCTCGGAAGGCCCGGTGCCGCTGCTGATGGTCGAATGCTCCAGCGACCGCGAGATCCGTGGCATGGCCCGGTACGACAGTGCGCGCATCGATGCCGACGCCGGGCTCGAGCAACTGATGCCCGAGGGCGCCCTGACCCTGACCATCGATCCGCTGCAAGGCCAGCGCTACCAGGGCATCGTCGACCTGCACGGGGCCAGCCTGTCGGAGTGTTTCACCAACTACTTCGTCCGTTCCCAGCAGCTCAACACGCGCTTCTGGCTGCATGCCGACGGTCAGCGCGCCCGGGGCCTGCTGCTGCAGCAACTGCCGGTGGACCGTGAGCGCGACGAAGAAGACCGCGAGGCCAGTTGGCAGCATGTGACCACCCTGGCGGGCACCCTCAGCGCCGAGGAAGCCCTGACCCTGGACAACGAGACCCTGTTGCACCGCCTCTACCATGAGGATGCCGTGCGCCTGTTCGACATCCAGCCGCTGCACTTTCGCTGCAGCTGCTCGCGCGAGCGTTCCGGCAATGCCCTGGTGAGCCTGGGCGAGCACGATGCACGGCAACTGGTCGAGGAATGTGGCGGCCAGGTCGAGATCGATTGCCAGTTCTGCAACCAGCGCTACTTCTTCGATGCCAGCGATGTCGCGCAATTGTTTGCCGGGGGCGGCACGGACGCACCGTCAGAAACTCGGCACTAAAACGATTCACTACAGGAAATTCTCCTGTCTAACTGCGAAAAAGCGCAGTTCTGACAGGAGGGGCCTACTTTTTTTGGGCTTTTCTGGCATAATCCGGCCACTTTTTTCGCTGTAGTAGTTTGGAAAAGACCACTACAAAACGTTTGGAGCACTCGGCCTCGGGCCGGATGGGGTACCTCATGACGCAAGCCAACAACACCGTGTACACCGACCTGAGCGTCGATGAGCTGGTAAAAGAAGCGCTGTCCCGCGGTGAAGGCGAACTGGCCGATACCGGCGCGTTGGTCGTGAAAACCGGTCATCGCACCGGCCGTTCGCCAGCTGACCGTTTCATCGTCGACGAGCCCAGCACCTCCGGTGCCATCGCCTGGGGCCCGATCAACCGCAAGTTCCCTGCCGACAAGTTCGATGCCCTGTGGGCGCGCGTCGAGGCGTTCAACAACGCCCAGGAGCACTTCGTCTCCCACGTTCACGTAGGCGCTGCCGCCGAGCACTACCTGCCGGTCAAGATGGTCACCCAGACCGCCTGGCAGAACCTGTTCGGCCGTTGCCTGTTCATCAACCCGGCCCAGTACAACCCGGCCGGCCGCGAAGAGTGGCAGGTCCTCAACGTCGCCAACTTCGAGTGCGTCCCCGAGCGCGACGGCACCAACTCCGATGGCTGCGTCATCATCAACTTCGCCCAGAAGAAGGTGCTGATCGCCGGTATGCGTTACGCCGGTGAAATGAAGAAAGCCATGTTCTCGGTGCAGAACTTCCTGCTGCCGGCCGCCGACGTGCTGCCGATGCACTGCGCCGCCAACATCGGCGAAGCCGGCGACGTGACCCTGTTCTTCGGCTTGTCCGGCACCGGCAAGACCACCCTGTCGGCCGACGAGAGCCGTTACCTGATCGGTGACGACGAGCACGGCTGGGGCGAGGGCGTCGTGTTCAACATCGAAGGCGGCTGCTACGCCAAGTGCATCGACCTGTCCGAGAAGAACGAGCCGGTCATCTGGAAAGCCATCAAGCACGGTGCGGTGCTGGAAAATGTCGTCCTCGACGATGCCAAGCACGCTGACTACGCCGACGGCAGCCTGACCCAGAACAGCCGCGCGGCCTACCCGCTGGAGCACGTCGAGAAGCGTTCCGAGAAGAACCTGGGCGGCGAGCCGAACGCGGTCATCTTCCTGACCTGCGACCTGACTGGCGTTCTGCCTCCGGTGTCGATCCTCAACAACGAGCAGGCGGCCTACCACTTCCTGTCCGGCTACACCGCGCTGGTCGGCTCCACCGAAATGGGTTCGGGCGGCGGCATCAAGTCGACCTTCTCCACCTGCTTCGGCGCGCCGTTCTTCCCACGTCCGGCCGGCGAATACGCCGAACTGCTGATCAAGCGCATCAAGGGCTTCGGCTCCAAGGTCTACCTGGTCAACACCGGCTGGACCGGCGGTGGCTACGGCGTCGGCAAGCGCTTCAGCATCCCGACTACCCGTGCCGTGATCGCTGCGATCCAGAGCGGCGCCCTGGTCGGTGCCGAGACCGAGCACCTGGACATCATCAACCTGGACGTGCCGAAGGCCGTTCCGGGCGTCGAGACCGTCCTGCTCAACCCGCGCAACACCTGGGCCGACCCGGCTGCCTACGACGAGGCTGCCAAGAGCCTGGCCAAGCTGTTCATCGAGAACTTCAAGAAGTTCGAGGTTTCCGAGGCCATCCAGGCCGCCGGTCCACAGCTCTAAGCCAAGACCCACGGGTGGCCGCTTTCGCGGCCCATCGCGACACAAGGCCGCTCCCACGTTGATCTCAAGATCAGTCGTGAACCTGGAGCGGCCTTGTGGTGTTTGGGGTTACGGTTATTGCTTTATGCTTCATGGCCACTTCTGCCTAGCATGCATCATACGGATGATTTCGATACGGTCCTGAAGGGCTCGATAGACCATCACGTCATTTGGCCGAACGACAATTTCCCGTGTGCCGCCGTATCTACTCAGCTTGTAGAGCGATGGGATATGGGCGCCCGCCTCGCTTTTTCCCTGAAAGCTTCATCCAGCGCAATGGCAGCGTCGGGATTGTCTGCCGCGATGTGCTCCATTATGCGGTAGCGGTCCTTGCACGCCATACCAGGAGTGTCACTGCCGCCTGGCTCTGAGGGCTGCGCGACGTGCAGCAAACAGTCGCTCTACTTCCTCGTCATCCCTCAGTAGTGACGGGTCGTTGAGGCTGGCCTCCATGTGTTCGGCAAACCACATTGCCGCCGCGTTGGGCTGTCAGGACGTGTCCTGTTCATTGATACTGACCTGTATGGCCCAGCCGCCTGGTTGCCGAGTTCCTGTGGGAAGCGTCCCTTCCATGGAGCAAAATTGATCTATGTGATTTTCAGAAAATTTATCTCCGTGCCACTGGCCAGGACAAATCATGACCGAATCTCCCCAACACGCCGACTTCACCCACTTCCACCCCATCCTCACCCGCCCGCAAGACAACGACCTCAACGGCCACCTCGCCGGCGCCACGGTGCACGGCTGCTTCGAAACCGCCATCCAGGCGTTTCTCGTCGAGCAGGCCGAGCTGGACCTGCGGGATGGCGAGCTGGCGGCGTTCGTGGTCAGTTCGGCGGCGGATTTCTATGCGCTGCCGGGCTTCCCGGATGTACTGGAGGTGGGCTTGGGGGTGACGCGCCTGGCGGGTAGCACGGTGGAGTATCGCCTGGCGCTGTTTCGCCCAGGCGAGCCGCAGGCCTGTGCGGCGGGCACGGTGGTGCAGGTCTTCGTCGAGCGTGCCAGCGGCCGGCCGGTAGCGCTGCCCGAGGCCTTGCAGGCCACCCTGGCGGGGCTGCAGCTCAAGCGTTGAGGCCGATACGAAAAGGCCCTGCCGGTCAGGGCAGGGCCTTTAGGCAAGGCGCAGGCCTTGCGTATCTCAATGGCGCCAGTGGCGCTTGTTCTTGTGCTTGCGATGGCCGTAGTGATGGCCGCGGTCCCAGTGACGACGGCCGTCGTAGTCACGACGATAACGGCGGTCGTGACGCTCGTCGGCGTCGGCCTTGTTGCCCATGTAGTTACCCAGGGCACCGCCGGCGCCACCGCCAGCTGCGGCGCCGATCAGGCTGCCGGTATTGCCGCCGACCTGGCGGCCGATCACGTTGCCGCCCGCAGCGCCCAGCGCGCCACCGATGGCCGCTTCGCCGCGTTGGCGCTTGTCGGCCCCCACCGCACTACCGGCGGCACCGCCCAGGCCCGCGCCGATGGCCGAGCCCGTGCTGCCACCGATGGACTGGCCGACCACGGAGCCGAGTACCCCACCCAGTGCGCCGCCAATGCCAGCCTCGGTGTTGCCGCCTGCCATGGCAACGCCGCTGAGCAGGCCGAAGGACAACAACAGAATCGAGGAGTACTTCTTCATCAAGAGAGCCTCATAGGGATGACGAGGCGAATTTGAGGCTCTCCGATGCGCCTGGCAACGAAAATCCGACGAGTTGCACGAGTTGTACACAATTTTCTAACTAATTGATTTTAATATGAAACTTTCTTGTTTTTCGGTTGTCTTAAGTTACTTGAGACAAAGCCCTGGCCCTTGCGGACAGGGCTTTTTTCGTTGTGCCTGCCAGGCAGTCGTCACGCGTGCGCCGCCGGGCTGAACACCCGTGGTGCGCTGTGCTTGGGTACGTGGATGAGGTTGAGGTTGTGCTGGCGGGCCCATTGCAAGGCCAGGCCGGTGGGGGCTGAAAGGCTGACCAGGGTCTGGATGCCGGCGCGCAGGACTTTCTGGATCAGCTCCAGGCTGCAGCGGCTGGTGACGACGGCCAGGCCGCCCCGGGTATCGATGCCCTGGCGCAGCAGGGCGCCGATCAGCTTGTCCAGGGCGTTGTGCCGGCCGATGTCTTCGCGGCCGAGCAGCAATTCGCCGTGGCGGTCCATGAACAGCGCTGCATGCACGGCGCCGCAGTGCTGGCCCAAGGGCTGGAAGGCGTCGATGCGCTCGCGCAGCCCGGCCAACCATTGGGCAGGTGGCAGTGGCGCGCCAGGCAGTTCGGCAAGCTCAGGCAGCGCCTGCTCCAGGGCCTCGACCCCGCACAGGCCGCAGCCGCTGGTGCCGGCCAACTGGCGGCGCTGGTTCTTCAGGTTCCAGAAGGCCCGGCTGGAGATCTCCAGGTCGGCGTACAGCGCCGAGCCACTGCCGGAGAGCTTCACGTCGTAGATTTCCTCGGTGCCAGCAACGATGCCGCTGCCGACGCTGAAGCCAACGGCGAAGTCTTCCAGGTCGGTGGGGCTGACCAGCATCACTGCCTGGTTCAGGCCGTTGTAGGCGATGGCCAGGGCGACTTCCTCGGCGAGCGGGGTGCTGTCGCGCGCCTCGTCGGTGAGCTGTCGGTAGTCGTAGGTATTGCTGGCGGCAGGCAGCGACAGCGATGTGGACGCCGCACAGACCGGAGGTTTGCTGTTCATCGGGGCGGGTTACCGGCGGCTTTGTTTACCCGCCCAAGCCTAAGCCGGTGGGCGGGTGGCGTCCAGTCGCTAGGGTCTATGTGGTGATAAAGCGCGTCGATGGGGCGCCGGGCAGCGGGGTGGACGATCCTGGCCTAGACTCCTGCTTCCGAGTATTCATCATCAAGGAGAGCGACATGAGCCTGTTCAGTTTCGTGAAGGAAGCCGGAGAGAAGTTGATCGACCTGCTGACCCCCGGCAACGCCAATGCCGAGGAGCAGCTCAAGAAGCACGTCGAGAGCGTTGGCTTGGGCAACCCGAATATCTCTGCCACGGTGGAGGGCGACAAGGTCATCCTCAAGGGCGAGGTCGCCAGCCAGGAGGAAAAGGAGAAGCTCATCCTCGCCGCCGGCAATATCGATGGCGTGGCCACGGTCGAAGACCAGATCACCGTCACCGGGCCGGTGGCTCAGGCGGCGCGTTTCGTCACGGTGAAGAAGGGGGATACCCTCAGTGCCATCGCCAAGGCCGAGTACGGCGATGCCAACCAGTACAACAAGATCTTCGAGGCCAACAAGCCGATGCTCAAGCATCCGGACAAGATCTATCCGGGGCAGGTGTTGCGCATTCCTGAGTGATACGGCGTTGGGGACCGTGCCGGCCTGTTCGCGGCGGTTCGGTGCCCCGACAAGCCTGCCTCCCCAGGTTCTGGGTCAAGTGGCATTGGGGCTGCGTTGCAGCCCATCGCCCCCAGAAAGCCTTGGGGCAGTTTTCAAAGGCCTACCAGCAACGCCCGATAATCCTCGACCGCCGCGAACTCCTGGGTATCCCTCGGCTCGCCGCGACTGTCCGGCTGGCGCACCGCCAGCAGATGCCCGACCCCGAACCGCCGCGCACTGCGCAGGATCGCCAGGGTGTCGTCGATGAACAGGCTGCGCCCCGGCTCGAAGCCGATGTCCGCCCGCAGCGCATCCCAGAACTGGGCGTTCTCCTTGGGGTAGCCGTAGTCATGCGAGCTGATCAGCCGCTCGAAGTACGGTGCCAGTTCCACCCGCTCCAGCTTCAGCGACAGCGAGTCGCGATGGGCATTGGTGATCAGCACCACGCGCTTGCCGGCCCGGCGCAGGGCGGCGAGGAAAGTGTCGGCGTCCGGGCGCAGGGCGATCAGGTCGGCGATCTCCTGCTTGAGCTCACGGATCGGCAAGCGCAGCTCGCGGCTCCAGAAATCCAGGCAGTACCAGTTCAGGGTGCCGGCGTTGCGCTCGAACAGCGGCTGCAGCTCCATTTCCGCCATGGCCCGGCTCACGCCATGTAGCTCGGCGTAGCGCTGGGGCAGGTGTTCCAGCCAGAAGCGGTTGTCGTAATGCAGGTCGAGCAGGGTGCCATCCATGTCCAGCAGGACGGTATCGATGGCGGACCAGGGAAGAACGGGCATGGGAAATTCTCGATCAGTCGGCAAGCCACGGTATAGTAACCCGTTCACGCCAAGGAGCCGCCCCATGCGCCAGAAACCCACCGTCCTCAGCCGCGAGATCGTCGCCAGCAGTCGCCTGTTCCGGGTCGAAGCCGTACAGTTGCGCTTCGCCAACGGCACCGAGCGGACCTACGAGCGCCTGGTCGGGCGCGGCAATGGCTACGGTGCGGTGATGGTGGTGGCCATGCTCGACGCCGAGCATGCAGTGTTGGTGGAGGAATACTGCGGCGGCACCGACGAATACGAGTTGTCCCTGCCCAAGGGCCTGATCGAGCCGGGCGAGGACGTGCTGGCAGCGGCCAACCGCGAACTCAAGGAAGAAGCCGGCTTCGGTGCGCGCCAGTTGGAGCACCTGACCGAACTCTCCCTGTCGCCTGGCTACATGAGCCAGAAGATCCAGGTGGTGCTGGCCACCGACCTCTACGAGGAGCGCCTGGAAGGCGACGAGCCCGAGCCGATGCGGGTCGACAAGGTCAGCCTGCGTGAACTGTCGGCCCTGGCCATGCACCCGCAGTTCTCCGAAGGCCGTGCCCTGGCGGCGCTGTACCTGGCTCGCGACCTGCTGGCCCAGCGGGGGCTGCTCGAGGTATGAACGACCAACAGCTGATGCACGAGGTGGCCAGGCTGGCAGGCCTGGCCGGCAAGGCCATCTTGCCGTTCTGGCGTGCTGGCGTCGCGGTGACCACCAAGGCCGACGACTCGCCGGTGACCGCCGCCGACCTGGCCGCCCACCGGGTCATCGTCGAGGGCTTGCAAGCCCTGGCGCCGCAGATCCCGGTGCTGTCCGAGGAGGACTGCGACATCCCCCTGGCCGAGCGCCAGGCCTGGCAGCGTTGGTGGCTGGTGGACCCGCTGGACGGCACCAAGGAGTTCATCGCCGGCAGCGAGGAATTCACCGTCAACATCGCCTTGATCGAGGCCGGCGAGGTGGTGTTCGGCGTGGTCGCCATGCCGACCAACGGGCGCTGTTATTTCGGCGGTCGCCGCTTGGGTGCCTGGCGCGCCGAAGCGGGGGTGCAGGCCGAGCCGATCCAGGTGCGCAGCGCCCCACCTGCCGGGGGGCGCTTCACCGTGGTCGCCAGCCGGCGCCACTCCAGCCCGCAGCAGGAAGCCCTGCTGGCCGGCCTGGGCAGCGCCGTGGGTGAACTGGCGCTGGCCAATATCGGCAGTTCGCTGAAGTTCTGCCTGTTGGCCGAAGGCGCCGCCGATTGCTACCCGCGCCTGGCGCCGACCTCCCAGTGGGACACCGCCGCTGCCCAGGGCGTGCTCGAAGGCGCCGGCGGCGAGGTGATCGGCCTGGATGGCCAACCGTTCCTCTATCCGCCGCGCGAATCGCTGCTCAACCCATTCTTCCTGGCCTTGCCCGGCGCCGCCGACTGGCGCCAGGCGCTGCTGCAACTCGCCTCAGCGATGTAGCACGTACTGCCCGCTGAAGGTCACGGCGGGCGCGTCGCTGCCGGTATTGCTGACCACGGTGTCCAAGGTCAGGCGTGCCCGGCCGCGGCGCTGGTACAGCGCCACGAAGCGTTCCCAGGTCTTGTCGTCCGGCGCCTCGCAGCGCGCCACGGCGGTGCCTGTGACCGGTAGCGGGTAGTTGATCCGGCCCTCCTGGATGACGATATGACCATCGTCGATGCCCAGTTCGCGCAGGCGCAGGTGCAGCCAGCCCCAGCCCACCAGCACCGCGGCGCAGTACAGGCTGCCGCCGAACATGGTGCTCTTGTGGTTGACGTTGGCGGCCAGGGGCAGTTGCAGGCGCAGGCATTGCTGTTGCCAGTCGATGACCTCCAGGCCCATCTGCCGGGTCAGGGGAATGTCGCTGTGCAGTACGGATTGCAGATACTGGCTGTCGGTGGTCATGGGCGGTTGTCCTCCTGGTCGTCGTGCCCGCTGCTGCTGCCTTCGAAACTCAGGCCGTGCTTGCGCAGCTTGTCGTGCAGGGTCTTGCGTGGGATGCCGAGGGCCTCGGCGAGGCTGCGCATGGAGCTGTGTGGCTGGGCCAGCTCGGCGGCGATCAACGAACGCTCGAACTGCTCGACCTGTTCGCTGAGGTTGCCGCCGGGCACCGGCGCCGGTGCACTGGGGCTGGCCGGCGCCTGGCCGTCGAGGGCCAGCTCCAGGCCCAGGGCGAAGCGCTCGGCAGCGTTCTGCAGCTCGCGCACGTTACCCGGCCAGTCATGGCGCAGGAGCATGACCCGCTGGGCCGGTTGCAGGCTATTGGGCGAAAGGCCATGGCGCTGGCTGGCCGCGTCGGCGAAGTGCTGGAACAGCACCAGGATGTCGTCGCCGCGCTCGCGCAGCGGCGGGATGCGCAGCGGCGCCACGTTCAGGCGGTAGTACAGGTCGGCGCGGAAGCGCCCCTGGTCGGCGGCCTGGCGCAGGTCTTCCTTGGTCGCGGCGATGACGCGGATGTCCAGAGGGATCTGCTGGTTGCCGCCCAGGCGTTCCACCACCCGCTCTTGCAGCAGGCGCAACAGCTTGACCTGCACGTCCAGGCTCATGCTCTCGATCTCGTCGAGGAACAGGGTCCCGCCATTGGCGAACTCGAACTTGCCGATGCGCCGTTTCTGGGCACCGGTGAAGGCCCCCGGCTCATGGCCGAACAGCTCGCTCTCGACCACCGACTCGGCCAGGGCCCCGGCGTTGATCGCCACGAACGGGCCGTCGCGGCGGCTGGACAGGTCGTGCAGGGCGCGCGCCACCACCTCCTTGCCGGCGCCGGTCTCGCCGAGGATCAGCACATCGGCGCGGGTGCCGGCCAGGGCGCCGATCTGTTCGCGCAGGCGTTGCATGGCCGGCGACTGGCCGACCAGACGCGCGGCCAGTTGCTGACGGTCGCTCAGGGCCAGGCGCAGGCTGCGGTTGTCCAGCACCAGGCGGCGCAGGGCCAGGGCACGGCGCACGCTGTCGAGCAGGGCATCGCTGGCGAAGGGTTTTTCCAGGAAATCGTAGGCCCCGGCGCGCATGGCCTGCACCGCCAGGGGCACGTCGCCGTGGCCGGTGATCAGCAGCACCGGCAGCTCGTTGTCGCGGCCCTGTACCTGCTCCAGCAGTTGCAGGCCGTCGATGCCCGGCATGCGGATATCGCTGACCACCACGCCAGGCCAGTCGGCCTCGATGCGCTCGGCCAGGCCATGGGCGTCGGGCAGGGAGACGACCTTGAGCCCGGCCAGGTCCAGGGTCTGGCTCAGAGCCTGGCGCAGGTGCGGGTCGTCGTCCACCAGGATGACCTGGGCGCGGCTGTCGATCAGTGTCTCGGGGCTCATGCCGAGGGGTCCTCCGAAGGTTGCAGGTTGGCGCCGGGCTTGGCCACGCGCAGTTGCAGGGTCAGCAGGGCACCCCCTTCGGGGTGGTTGCCCAGCAGCAGCTCACCGCCGAGGGCGTGCATCAGGCTTTCGCAGATGGCCAGGCCCAGCCCCAGGCCCTGGGTCCGGGTCTTGGTGGTGAAGAACGGCTCCTTGGCATGTTCCAGGGCCTGGCGGCTGAAGCCAGGGCCATTGTCGCGGATGTACAGGTAGACGTAGCCGTCGCGCTTTTCGGCACTGAGCCACAGCTTGCGCGGGTTGGCCTTCTCGGTCAGCGCGTCGAGGGCGTTGGCCAGCAGGTTGCCGAGTACCTGGCGCAGGCGCGTCTCGCCTGCCTGGACCCACAGCGTGGCATCCGGCAGGTCGCGGACCAGCTCCACGGCCATGGCACGGCGGCGCTTGGCCAGCAGCGCCAGGGCGTCGTCCAGCGCCGGCTGCAGGGCCACGCTCTCCGGGGCATGCTGGTCGCGGCGGGCGAAAGCGCGCAGGTGGGCGATGATCGAAGCCATGCGCCCGGTCAGTTCGCCGATCAGCTTGAGGTTGCCGCGGGCGTCCTCGGTGCGCTCGTGGTCGAGGAGGATCTCGGCGTTCTCGGCGTAGCTGCGGATCGCCGCCAGCGGTTGATTGAGCTCATGGCTGATGCTCGCCGACATGGTGCCGAGCACCGACAGCTTGCCGGCCTGGACCAGCTCGTCCTGGGCGCGCACCAGCTCCTGCTGGGCCTGCTCGCGTTCCAGCACTTCCGTTTTCAGGCGGGCGTTCAGCCCTTCGAGGTCGGCGGTGCGCTCCATCACGCGCTTTTCCAGCTCCTGGCGCCCGCGCGCCTCGAAGCCGATGCGGTCGATGTAGTGGCGCCGCCGCTGCATCACCAGGCCGGCCAGCAGCATCAGTACCAGCAGGGTGCCAGCGCCGATGGCCATGACCGTCTGCACCGAGCGATCCACCAGCATGCGGGGGGCGAGGATACTGACCTTCCAGCCGGTCTCCTGGATGTCGCGGCTCTGCACCAGCCAGGCCGAGGGGTTGAGGTTGAGCGGCTGCGGGGCCTGGGTCGGGTAGGGCTGGATGGCGATCATCGCCTCGCGCTCGGCCTCGGTCAGCTCGCGGGTGGCACGGAAACGCCAGTCGGGGCGAGAGGTCAGCACCACCACGCCGTTCTGGTCGGTGAGCAGCAATTGTTCAGGGGTACGCCCCCACAAGGTCTCGGTGTGGTCCAGGTCGACCTTGACCACCAGCACGCCGACCACCCGCTCGCGCTCGTGCACGGCCGCGGCGAAGAAATACCCCCGCTTGCCCGAGGTGGTGCCTTGGCCGAAGAAACGCCCCAGGCGCCCCTCCATGGCTTCGATGAAGTAGGGACGGAAGGCGAAGTTGCGACCGACGAAGCTGTCGTGCTTGTCCCAGTTGGAGGCGGCCAGGGTATTGCCGCTGATATCCATCAGGTACATCACCTCGGCGCCGGTCTGCTCGACGATGCTCTTGAGCAGGCGGTTGGCGTTGGTCACCGCCTCGGTCTTGAACGGGTCGGCCAGCACCCCGCGCAGGGCCGGCAGGTCGCCGAGAATCTGCGGCAGGGTCTCGTAGCGGTGCAGGGTGCCGAGCAGGTTGGCGACGTAGAGGTCGAGGGTCTGGCGGTTCTGCGAGGCCAGTTCGTCCTGGTAGTAGCGTTCGGCAAGATGGTGCAGTGGCCAGAGCAGCGGGGCCAGGCACAGGGCCAGCAGGGCAAGGCTGCGCCAGCGTGGGCGGCGGGGAGGCGTGGAAATCGAAGTCATGGTGATGCGCCAGAAGGATCTGGCGCAATTATGCGCTACTTGAGGCAGTCGATCAGCGCCTGGCGCCAGTGCGGCTGGCTGACCTGCCATTCACGGGCAAGGTGCGAGCAGTCCAGGCGCGAATTGCGTGGGCGGCGTGCCGGGGTCGGGTATTCGCTCGAAGGGATCGGCAGCAGCTCGGCGCAGGGTAGCCCCTGGGCGCGCAGGTGTTCGCCGATGGCCTGGGCGAAGCCGAACCAGGAGGTCTCGCCCTGGGCGGTCAGGTGGTAGGTGCCCCAGGCGCCGGGCTGGCCGGCCTGCCAGCGCTCGATGAGGGCGCGGGTGCTGGCGGCGATGGTGGCGGTCCAGGTCGGTGCGCCGATCTGGTCGTCCACCACGCGCAATTGCGGCCGCTCCTGCAGCAGGCGCTGCATGGTCAGCAGGAAGTTGCGCCCGTGCAGCGAGTAGACCCAACTGGTGCGCAGGATCAGGTGCTCGCCCACGACCGCGGCGATGGCCTGCTCACCGGCCAGCTTGCTGCACCCATAGACACTCAATGGATGGGGCGTGTCCTGTTCGGTGTAGGGGCTGGGCTTGCTGCCATCGAAGACGTAGTCGGTGGAGTAGTGGATCAACGGCACGCCCAGGCGCGCGGCTTCCTCGGCCAGTACCCGTGGGCCTTCGGCGTTGATGGCGAAAGCCCGTTGCGCGTCCTGTTCGGCCTGGTCCACTGCCGTATAGGCCGCGGCGTTGACGATCAGGTCGGGGGCGAGCTGGCGTAGCGGTTCGCGCAGCGCCTCGGGGTGGGCCAGATCGAGTTGCTCGCGGCCGAGCAGGTGCAGTTCGCCCAAGCCCGCCAGTGCGCCTTGCAGCGCCTGGGCGAGCTGGCCGTTGCGGCCGCACACGAGGATCTTCATGGAAACAGCTGCGCCTCGGCCAGCGATACGCCGGCCTGGTCCTTGGCCGACAGCTGCGGCGGGCCTGGCAGGGCCCAGTCGATGGCCAGGTCCGGGTCGTCCCAGCGGATGCAACGCTCGGCGGCGGGGTTGTAGTAGTCGGTGGTCTTGTACAGGAACTCGGCCGATTCGCTCAGGACCACGAAGCCATGGGCGAACCCCGGCGGGATCCACAGTTGGCGATGGTTGTCGGCCGACAGGCGCACCGCCACCCAGCGGCCAAAGGTCGGCGAGCTGCGGCGGATGTCCACTGCCACGTCCAGCACCTCGCCCTGGACCACGCGGACCAGCTTGCCCTGGGGGTTCTGTACCTGGTAGTGCAGGCCGCGCAGTACGCCGTGCTGGGAGCGGGAGTGATTGTCCTGGACGAAGTCGACGGTGACGCCGGTCTGCGCCGCGAATGCACGGGCATGGAAGCTTTCGAAGAAGAACCCCCGGCTGTCGCCGAACACCTTGGGCTCGATGATCAGCACGTCGGGGATCTGCGTGGCGATGACGTTCATGGGTACTCTTCCGCCAGCTTGCCCAGGTACTGGCCATAGCCGGTCTTCTTCAGTTCATGGGCCTTGGCCAGCAGTTGCTCGCGGCTGATCCAGCCCTTCTGGAAGGCGATTTCCTCGAGGCAGGCCACCTTCAGGCCCTGGCGATGCTCGATGGTCTGCACGTACTGCGAGGCCTCCAGCAGGCTGTCGTGGGTACCGGTGTCGAGCCAGGCGAAGCCACGACCGAACCGCTCCACGCGCAGGTCGCCACGCTTGAGGTAGGCGTTGGTGACATCGGTGATCTCCAGTTCGCCTCGGGCTGACGGGCGGATGCCCTTGGCGATCTCGATCACATCGTTGTCGTAGAAGTACAGGCCGGTCACGGCATAGCTGGAGCGGGGCGCGATGGGTTTTTCCTCGATGGACAGGGCGCGGCCCTGGTCGTCGAACTCGACCACGCCGAAACGCTCCGGGTCCTTGACCCAGTAGCCGAACACCGTGGCGCCGGAAGGTTGGTTCACCGCGCGCAGCAACTGCTCGCTGAAGCCCTGGCCGTGGAAGATGTTGTCGCCGAGGATCAGGCACACCGGGTCGTTGCCGATGAACTGCTCGCCGATCAGGAAGGCCTGGGCCAGGCCGTCGGGCGAGGGCTGCTCGGCGTAGCTCAGGGCGATGCCGAACTGGCTGCCGTCGCCGAACAGCTGGCGGTACTGCGGCAGGTCCTGGGGCGTGGAGATCAGCAGGATGTCGCGGATGCCCGCGAGCATCAGCACCGAGATCGGGTAGTAGATCATCGGTTTGTCGTAGATCGGCAGCAGCTGCTTGGAGACGCCGAGGGTGATGGGGTGCAGGCGGGTGCCGGAGCCGCCTGCCAGGACGATGCCCTTGGTCATGCGATCAGGTCCTTGAAGTCGGTATTGCCCAGGCGCTCGCCCTGGTAGCTGCCATCTTGGACGTGCTGGCACCATTGGCGGTTGTCCAGGTACCACTGCACGGTCTTGCGCAGGCCGCTGTCGAAGGTTTCTTGCGGCACCCAGCCCAGCTCCCGCTCGATCTTGCCGGCGTCGATGGCGTAGCGCAGGTCATGGCCGGGGCGGTCCTGGACGAAGGTGATCAGGTCGGCGTAGTGGGTGACGCCGGCTGGGCGCTGGGGCGCCAGCTCTTCGAGCAGGGCGCAGATGGCGCGTACCACGTCGATGTTCTTCTGCTCGTTGTGGCCGCCGATGTTGTAGGTCTCGCCGACCTGTCCTTCGCTCACGACCTTGAGCAGGGCGCGGGCATGGTCCTCGACGAACAGCCAGTCACGCACCTGCTGGCCATCGCCATACACCGGCAACGGCTTACCGGCCAGGGCATTGAGGATCATCAGCGGGATTAGCTTCTCGGGGAAGTGGAACGGGCCGTAGTTGTTCGAGCAGTTGCTGATCAGCACCGGCAGGCCGTAGGTGCGATGCCAGGCACGGACCAGGTGGTCGGAGGCTGCCTTGCTGGCCGAGTAGGGCGAGCTGGGCGCGTAGGGCGTGGACTCGGTGAAGAGGTCGTCGGCGCCATGCAGGTCGCCATAGACCTCGTCGGTGGAAATGTGGTGGAAGCGCAGCGCGCTGCGCTGTTCGGCCGGCAGCCGGCTCCACCAGGCGCGCGTGGCCTCCAGCAGGGCATAGGTGCCGACGATGTTGGTCTGGATGAACGCCGCCGGGCCGTCGATGGAGCGATCCACGTGGGACTCGGCCGCCAGGTGCATGATCGCCTGGGGTTCGAAGCGCGCCAGCAAGGCGCTGACGGTGGCCTGGTCGGCGATATCGGCCTGGACGAACTCGTAGCGGGTATTCGTGGCGATGCTGCGCAGGGACTCGAGGTTGCCGGCGTAGGTGAGCTTGTCGAGGTTCAGCACCTCATGCTCGGTGTGGTCGATCAAGTGGCGGATCAGGGCCGAGCCGATGAAGCCGGCGCCACCCGTGACGAGAATGCGCATCTCAAACTGCCTCTGGAAAAGCGGGTTCAGGTCCCCTGGAAACACTAGCTTGGCGGCTCGGGGGACGGGTTACAAGCGATGCCGTCGAGCCTTTGCCGGCCTTGACCGATCGACATAGTCATCGCCTGCCTCTTGTATATCGGCAGCAGCGGTGGCGATATAAGCGACAAAAAAACGAGGTACCTTTTCCATGCCCCTCAGCACCCTGATCCAGCGTTCCAGCCAGCCCAGCCCCTCGCTCGGCGAAGCCCAGGCCCACGCCCTGCTGCGGGCGCACTACGACCTGGAAGGGGCCTTGCACCCCCTGGGCAGCCAGCAGGACCTGAACCTGTGCCTGGACAGCGCCGAGGGCCGCTTCGTGCTCAAGGCCTGCCACGGCAGCTATGCCGAGGTGGAGCTGCAGGCCCAGCATGCAGCGCTGGCCTACCTGCGCGCGCAGGGGCTGCCGGTGCCGGCGGTACGCCAGGCCCGCGACGGCCAGGACCTGCTGACGCTGGACATCGACGGCCAGCCGCTGCGGGTGCGCCTGCTCGACTACCTCGACGGCCAGCCACTGACCCGCCTCAAGCACATGGCGCCGCGCCTGATGGCCGAGCTGGGCGGCTTGTGCGCTCGAGTCGACAAGGCCTTGGCAGGCTTCGATCACCCAGGCTTGGAGCGCACCCTGCAGTGGGATCCACGCCATGCACAGGCGCTGATCGGGCACCTGCTGCCAGCCTTGCAGGACGACAGGCGGCGTGCGCAAGTCGAGCAGGTCACCCGTCTTGCCGTCGAGCGCCTGCAGCCCCTGGCAGGGGCGCTGCCGAGCCAGGCCGTGCACCTGGACATCACCGACGACAACACCGTCTGGGCCCGCGACGCCGAACGCCAATGGCAGTTGCAGGGCGTGATCGACTTCGGCGACCTGTTGCGCACCTGGCGCATCGCTGACCTGTCCGTCACCTGCGCGGCCCTGCTGCACCACGCCGAAGGCGATCCGCTGCGCATCCTGCCGGCGGTCAGTGCCTACCAGGCCATCAACCCCTTGCAGGAAGCCGAGCTGCGTGCGCTGTGGCCGCTGGTGCTGATGCGTGCCGCAGTCCTGGTGCTCAGCAGCGAAGAGCAATTGCGTGTGGAGCCCGGCAACCAGTACATCCGCGACAACATCCCCCACGAATGGGAGATCTTCGATACCGCCTGCAGCCTGCCCTTCGCCTTGATGGAGGCGGCGATCCTGCAGGCTGGCGGGCACGCCCTGGCACCACTGGCACTGGATGGGTGCGTGCCGTTGCTGCCGGCCCTGGCCGGGCAGGCCGTGGCACGGCTCGACCTGGGCGTGCTCAGTCCGCACTGCGAGGCGGGCAACTGGGAGCAACCCGGCTTCGACCAGCGCCTGCTGGCTGCGCAAGCCACCCCGGCCTGCACCCTGCACGGCCAGTACCGGCTGTCGCAGACCCATGTCGATCGCCCCCAGGAGCCGGCCACCTGCGCCCTGGGCGTGGAGCTGAACGTGCCGCCTGGCAGCGTGCTGCAGGCGCCAGCAGCGGGCACCTGGCAACGTGATGGCGATGGCCGGGGCTGCCTGCGCACCTCGCACTGGAGCCTGTGGCTGAAGGGGTTGGAAGAGGCGCCGGTGGATGGCCAGGCCCTGGCCAAAGGGCAAGTGCTGGGAACCACCTGCGGCTTCCTGGGCGTCCAACTGTGCCGCGACGACGGCCAGCAGCCCCCGTTCTTCGCCATGCCCTCGCAGGCCCAGGCGTGGCTGGCCCTGTGCCCCTCGCCACGGCCCCTGCTCGGCTTCGATTGCGACGCCGAACCGCTGGTCGACCCGCAAGCCCTGCTGGCCCGCCGCGAGGCCAGCTTCGCCCGTTCGCAGAAGCACTACTATGCGCAGCCACCGCATATCGAGCGGGGTTGGCGCAACTACCTGGTCGACATGCAGGGCCGCTCCTATCTGGACATGCTCAACAACGTCGCCGTGCTCGGCCATGGCCACCCGCGCATGGCGGCCGAGT
Source organism: Pseudomonas sp. HLMP (assembly GCF_046365545.1). Taxonomy (NCBI): domain Bacteria; kingdom Pseudomonadati; phylum Pseudomonadota; class Gammaproteobacteria; order Pseudomonadales; family Pseudomonadaceae; genus Pseudomonas; species Pseudomonas sp. HLMP. Next base: position 1,198,996 of record NZ_JBDLLR010000001.1, read on the forward strand.
CGGCCCGGCAGTGGTCGCGGGTCAACACCAACTCGCGCTTTCACTACGCGGCCATCGCCGAGTTTTCCGAGCGCCTGCTGGCGCTGGCGCCAGAGGGCTTCGACCGGGTGTTCCTGGTCAACAGCGGCACCGAAGCCAACGACCTGGCCATCCGCCTGGCCTGGGCCTACAGCGGCGGGCGCGACCTGCTCAGCGTGCTGGAGGCCTACCACGGCTGGTCGGTGGCCACCGATGCCATCTCCACGTCCATCGCCGATAACCCCCAGGCCCTGGAGACCCGGCCAGACTGGGTGCACCCGGTGGAAGCGCCCAATACCTTCCGGGGCCGTTACCGTGGCCCGGACAGCGCCGCCGGCTACCTGCGCGATGTCGAGGTCAAGCTCGCCGACCTCGACGCGCGCGGCCGGCAGTTGGCCGGCTTCATCTGCGAGCCGGTGTACGGCAATGCCGGCGGCATCGCGCTGCCTCAGGGCTACCTGCGCCAGGTCTATGCCAAGGTGCGCGCGCGTGGCGGGGTGTGCATCGCCGACGAGGTGCAGGTGGGCTACGGCCGCCTGGGCGAATACTTCTGGGGCTTCGAGGAGCAGGGTGTGGTGCCGGACATCATCACCATGGCCAAGGGCATGGGCAACGGGCAGCCGCTGGGGGCGGTGATCACCCGGCGGGAGATCGCCGAGGCGCTGGAGGCCGAGGGCTACTTCTTCTCCTCGGCCGGCGGCAGCCCGGTCAGTTGCCGCATCGGCCTGGCGGTGCTGGACGTGATGCGCGACGAGGGCCTGTGGGACAACGCCCGCGAGGTGGGGCGGTATTTCAAGGCGCGGTTGCAAGCGCTTGTCGATAAACATCCACTTGCCGGCGCCGCCCATGGCTCGGGCTTCTACCTGGGGCTGGAGCTGGTGCGCGATCGCCAGACCCTGGAACCGGCCAGCGAGGAAACCAAAGTGCTGTGCGACCGGCTGCGCGACCTGGGGATCTTCATGCAGCCGACCGGCGACTACCTGAACATCCTCAAGATCAAGCCGCCGATGTGCACCACGCGGGAGAGCGTGGATTACTTCGTCGACAGCGTCGACCGGGTGCTGGGGGAGGATCTCTAGCGGCGGTAGGGCGCAGACGTTCAACTGCTGCCGGGGGCCGCGAAGCGGCCCCCAAATACCACCTGAGACGTCTCAGCCAGATTTTTATCGTTCTAGGTGGCAGCCTTATGTCGGTCAAGTCTGTCTTTTGGCTTTTAAAGTCGATATTTATCGGTTATAAATTTCGCCACGTCACCAACAGGAACCCGCCACGACCGCGGAAGGTGTGCTGGTGCATACTTTCGACCTGGATGGCCCGCTGGAATCCTGATCGATCAACGACCCGGCGCAACCGGCGCCGGGCCTTCGCAGAGGTTACCCATGAAAACCCTCAACACCACCCCGCGTGCCGACGGCTTCCACATGCCTGCCGAGTGGGCTGCGCAAACCCAGGTCTGGATGGTCTGGCCGGAGCGCCCGGACAACTGGCGCCTGGGCGGCAAGCCGGCGCAGGCCGCACACGTGACCCTGGCCAAGGCCATCGCCCGCTTCGAGCCGGTCACCGTGGCCGTCTCCGCCGGCCAGTACGAGAATGCCCGCCGTCAACTGGACCTGCCCAACATCCGCGTGGTGGAAATCAGCAGCGACGACGCCTGGGTGCGCGACACCGGCCCGACCTTCGTCATCAACGACCAGGGCGAAGTGCGTGGCGTGGACTGGGGCTTCAACGCCTGGGGTGGCTTCGAGGGCGGCCTGTACGCACCCTGGAACCGCGATGAGGCGCTGGCGGCCAAGGTCCTGGAGATGGAGCGCTGCCAGCGCTACCACACCGAAGGTTTCGTGCTCGAAGGTGGCTCGATCCATGTGGATGGCGAAGGTACCCTGATCACCACCGAGGAATGCCTGCTCAACCGCAACCGCAACCCACACCTGAACCGCGAGCAGATCGAAGCGATCCTCCGTGAACACCTGGCGGTGGAAACCATCGTCTGGCTGCCGGAAGGCCTGTACAACGACGAGACCGACGGCCACGTCGACAACTTCTGCTGTTACGTCAGCCCCGGCGAAGTGTTACTGGCCTGGACCGACGATTCCAACGACCCCAACTACGCGCGCTGCCACGCTGCCTACGACGTGCTGAAGAACAGCCGCGACGCCAAGGGCCGCGAGTTCGTGGTGCACAAGATGCCGATCCCGGGCCCACTGTATGCCACCGAAGAAGAGTGCGCCGGTGTCGACCAGGTGCTCGGCAGCCAGGAGCGCAGCCCGTCGGTGCGCCTGGCCGGTTCGTACGTCAACTTCCTGATCGTCAACGGCGGGATCATCGCGCCGAGCTTCGACGACCCGGCCGATGCCCAGGCCCGGGCGATCCTGGCCAAGGTTTTCCCGGATCATGAAGTGGTGATGATCCCGGGCCGCGAACTGCTGCTCGGCGGTGGCAACATCCACTGCCTGACCCAGCAGCAACCAGCGCCGGTCAAGCGCGGTTGATGTCCAGGGGCCGTGAAGCGGCCCCTTTCTTTTCCTGGCGATGGCCGGTGGGGGGCATGGCACAGGATTTGTATTGTTTTTTCATTGTGTTTCATACAGTTAGGCCTACGCCGTTCTGTAACAAAACCAACGTAAGTTAACCGCTCACGGCCCCAGGGAGTACGTGTGGAGATGAATGCAGCAAGTGAGTCGGTTTTGCCCCCCTCGGCAGTGAACCACCAATCGCTCAGGATCTTGACGCAGTGGTTGAAACAGCATGGAAGCCATCCGGTCAGGACGACCGACCCACGACGTCTGCTGGATGGGCGATACCCTCAAGGCCTGATCAGCGAAGCGGAGCTCGAGGCGCTGTTGGCTGACTGGCATTGACCCGGGCAGGAGTCCTGCAACGAAAAACGCCACCGCATGTCGCGGTGGCGTTTTTCGTTGCAGGGACTGTCACAGGGTCAGAAGCTGTAGGTCCCGGTGACCACCAGGCTGCGCGGCTCGCCCGGCTGGATCTGCGCCGCACTGGTCGCCGAGCTGTAGTAGGTCTTGTCGGTGATGTTGCTCAGCGCCGCACGCACATCCCAGTCATGGGTGCGGTAGCCGGCCAGGGCGTCCCAGCGTCCATAACCCGGCATCAGCGTGGTGTTCTGGTTGTCGGCATAGCGCTCGCCCACCAGGGTCAGGCCGGTCTCGGCGTACCAGCCCAGCTCCGGCTTCCAGGTGATGAACAGGCTGCCGTTACGCTTGGCCACGTTGTTGATGCGGTTGCCTTCCTGGCCGTTGTTGTCCTTGACGAGGGTCGCGTCCTGGATACCGATGCCGCTGCGTACATACCAGTTGCCAACGATGTTGCCGGTGGCGGTCAGCTCGATGCCGCGCGAGCGCTGCAGGCCGCTGAGCAGGGTGATGGTGGGGTCGTTCGGGTCGCGGGTGCGGCGGTTGTACAGCTCCAGTTCATAGAGGGCCAGGGTGGTGCTCAGGCGCTTGTCGAGCCAGTCGCTCTTGACGCCGATCTCTTTCTGCCGGGTGTGTTCCGGGCTGGTCTGGTTGGCATTGCCTGTCGCGCCCGGGGTGATGCCGATCAGCCCGCCACCGACCGGCGAGAAGGTCTTGCTCCAGGAGGCATAGAAGGAGTGCTCGCGCCAGGGCGAATAGACCACGCCCAGGCGTGGGCTGGTGCTGGTGCTGTCCTGTTTCTCGGACAGGCCGTTCAGCCTGTTGGTGGTTTCCACCTCGAAGCGGTCGAAGCGCACGCCGGCGAGGATCTGCCACTGATCGTTCAGGCGGATCTGGTCCTGCAGGTACAGGCCACGGCTGTCGACCACGGTGTGGTTGTCGCTGGTCACCGTCATCGGCCCGTTGTGCTGCTGGCTGCGGTCGGGGTTGTCCAGGTCCACCCCTGGTACCGACGGGCCGGCGGAGCGCAGCAGCGGATCGCGGCGCTGGTTGCCGATCTCAACGCCGACCAGCAGCTTGTGTTCCAGGCCCCAGGTGGCGATGTCGCCTTCGGCTTCCAGGTTGTTGAACAGGTTGCGGGTGTTCAGGTCCTGCTGCCAGCGCTGGCGGGAGACCAGGTTGGTGCTGGGGGCGTAGCCGGTCAGGTAGGTATTGTCGAACTCACTGTCGAGCTTGAACAGGCCCAGGGTGTGGCGCAGTTGCCAGTTGTCGCTGAGCTGGTAGTTCAGCCGCGAACGCAGCGACTGGGCCTTGTCGTCGATGAAGTCGCGCTGGGTATCGCCGTAGGTGGTGTCGCGCCCGACATCCGCCGGGCGGCCGTCGACGCCAGGGATACCACGGTCCGGGGTACGGTTGTAGCGGCTGTACTCGTACTGCACCAGCCAGTTCAGCTCCGGGGTGAGTTGCCAGCTCATGGATGGGGCGAACAGCTGGCGGTTGCCGTCCACGCCGTCGCGGAAGCTGTTGCTGTCTTCGTTGCCCATGTTCAGGCGCAGGCTGAGGGTGTCGCTGGGGTCGGCGCTGAGGTCGGCATACAGGCTGCGCAGGTCTTCGCTGCCGCCACGGGCCTCGATGCTCGAGCGGCGGCCGTGCTCGGGTGCCTTGCTCACCCGGTTGACGATGCCGCCCTGGCTGCCACGGCCGTAGAGCACCGCTGCCGGGCCCTTGAGCACTTCGATCCGCTCGATGTTGTGCAGGTCGCGCACGTACTGGCTATCGTCGCGGATGCCGTCCAGGTAGAAGTCGTTGCTGGCATCGAAGCCGCGGATACGCACGCTGTCGAAGCGGGTGTCGGCCCCGCTGCTGACGTTGGGGATGCCTTCGAGGGCCTTGCCCAGGGTATTGCTGCCGTAGTCCAGGAGGTTGTCGGTCTTCACCGTGTCGATGGCCTGGGGTACGTAGCGCACCGGCGTGGAGGTACGGGTCGCGGTGCTGACTTCCTTGACCCTGGGGGTGTCGCGCTCACGGTCGCTGTCGGCGGTGACCGACAGCTCCGGCAGGGTAGTGGTGGCGGCATTGGCCAGCCCGGCGCTGAACAGCAGCGACAGGCCCAGCGTCAGGGGTGACAGGCGGCAGGGAACAAGCATGGACACATCCGAAAGGGCGGTAGGTGAAAAATGGATGCGGATGATAATGCTTGTTATTTGCTCTTGCTCGGGTATTTGTAAGCTCTTGTCTTTACATATGTATCACTTTGTTTCTACGACTTTAGTCGTAGATGTTTCGTACTTATGGCGACTCGAATACCGGCCCGTCAAACGGGCGTCTTGGGGCCGCTTCGCGCCCCCGGGTCCCGAGCCATGCGGGTAACCCGGGAGTCTCCTTCCACCCACTGGCCGGGGCGGTTGCCGACAAGAGGCAAATTGTCCAGAAGCTGGAGGGATATGGCCACGAACACACCTGCCAAACGCATGATCTTGGTTATAACCACCTGCATTTCACGATTTTTTGACATGCCGAAGCACAGGCGGCTAGGATTCGGCCAACGCCTGCTGGCCATGACTTGGCCATGCTGCTGCGAGGCCCGCTGCTGGCGGGCCTTTTCAGTTCGGATCCGCATAGCGTCGAACCTACGAAGGGGCGTTGGTTCCTGGCGTCATATTGCAGAGCGTTTTTGATTAAGAAATAAGGAAAACAACATGTTGAAAACCAGGATCAGCCTGGTCGCACTGGCGATGATCGCCGCGACTCAGGCCCAGGCCAACGAACAGGCCGAAAGCAAGGGCTTCATCGAAGACAGCAGCGCCAGCGTCCTGCTGCGCAACGCCTACATCAACCGCGACAAGAAGCACGGCACCAACGACCAGATCGAGTGGGGCCAAGGCTTCATCGGCACCTTCTCGTCGGGCTTCACCCAGGGCACCGTGGGCGTGGGCGTCGATGCCTTCGGCCTCTACGCCATCCGCCTGGACGGTGGCAAGGGCCACAACGGTGGCGCGGGCGTCGACTTCTTCAAGCCGAGCGACACCGAGCCATCCAACTCGCCGCACAACCTGGCCCGTGCTGGCGCCGCCATCAAGTTCCGTGTCTCCAACACCGTGCTCAAGTACGGTGACCAGATGCCAGCGCTGCCCGTGCTGCAGTACGACGACGCGCGCCTGCTGCCGGAAAGCTTCACCGGCACCATGATCACCTCCAAGGAGATCAAGGGCCTGGAGCTCAACGCCGGTCGCTTCACCCAGGAAGCGCGCAAGAGCGCCGAAGGTCGCGACAGTGGCGGCCTGAAGTCGATCAACGTGTTCGGCGGCAGCTATCAGTTCACCGACAACTTCACCGGCTCCCTGTACACCTCCGATGTCGAGGACGTGCTGAAGAAGCACTACCTGGGCCTGAACTACGTCCACGCGATCGCCGACGACCAGTCCCTGACCCTGGACTTCAACGGCTACAAGACCAGCATCGACAGCAAGTACGAGCGTGAAGCTGGCCTGACCGGCGACTCCAACACCATCTGGAGCCTGGCAGCCACCTACGCCTTCGGCCCTCACTCGGTGACCATCGCCCACCAGCGCAGCACCGGCGACACCGGCTACAACTACGGCTGGTACCAGAACCGTGGCGGCGTGGGTGACGGTGGTTCGACCATCTACCTGGCCAACTCCTACTGGTCCGACTTCAACGCCGAGGACGAGCGCTCCTGGCAGATCGGCTACGGCCTGGACTTCGGCGCCTTCGGCGTACCTGGCCTGACCTACAAGCTCGCCTACGTGCGTGGCGACAACATCAACACCCACGGTTTCGGCGAGGGCAAGGAGCGCGAACTGTTCAACCAGATCCGCTACGTCGTCCAGGAAGGCCCGGCCAAGGACCTGTCGGTCAAGGTGCGTAGCTCCATCGTGCGTACCAACACCGCAGTCCGCCAGAACGGCTACAACGACGACGGCAACGAAGTCCGCGTATTCGTCGAGTACCCAATCAGCATCTTCTGATCCTGATTCGGCGTTACCAGCAGCCCCGGCCTATGCCGGGGCTGTTTCTTTCCGGCGCACCGTGGCCATCGGTACGACCGCCTCGGTGTCACTGACCTGGGGTGCGAAGCTGTCGCTGCGGGCCATTCGCCACATCCGTGCATAGAACTCGCTGTCGATCGAGCCGTTGAGCAATTCGCCCGGTTTGAGGAAGTGGTGCAACTGGGAGAACAGGCTGATCTCGCTGGGGCTGATGCGCCGCGCCAGGTGCTTGGGCTTGAGCGCCGAGGGGTGTTCCAGGCCGGCGGCGGCGAGCATTTCTGCCAGGGCATGCAGCGTGTTGCGATGGAAGCTGGCAACCCGTTCGGCTTTTTCCGGCACCACCAGCGCGCGTTGGCGCAGCGGGTCCTGGGTGGCCACGCCGGTCGGGCACTTGTTGGTATGGCAGCTCTGGGACTGGATACAGCCAATGGCGAACATGAAGCCACGGGCCGAGTTGACCCAGTCGGCGCCGAGGGCCAGCACGCTGGCGATATCGAAGGCGCTGACGAGCTTGCCCGCCGCCCCGATACGCACGCGATCCCGCAGGTTCAGCCCCACCAGGGTGTTGTGCACGAACATCAACCCCTCGCGCATGGGCACGCCCATGTTGTCGCTGAATTCGCGAGGCGCCGCGCCGGTACCGCCTTCCTTGCCGTCGACGACGATGAAGTCCGGGGTGATGCCCGTGGCCAGCATGGCCTTGGCGATCCCCATGAACTCCCACGGATGGCCCAGGCAGAACTTGAAACCGACCGGTTTGCCGCCCGACAGCTCGCGCAGGCGGGCGATGAACTGCAACAGCTCCACCGGCGTGCGGAAGGCGCTGTGGGCTGCCGGCGAGATGCAGTCTTCACCGACCCGCACGCCACGGGTGGCGGCGATCTCCGGGCTGACCTTGTGCCCAGGCAGGATACCGCCATGGCCGGGCTTGGCGCCTTGGCTGAGCTTGATCTCGATCATCTTCACCTGCGCATCGCCAGCCTGTTCGGCGAAGCGCACCGGGTCGAAACGGCCATCTGCCGTCCGGCAGCCGAAGTAGCCGCTGCCGATCTCCCAGATCAGGTCACCGCCATGCGCACGGTGGTAGGGGCTGATGCTGCCTTCGCCAGTGTCGTGGGCGAAACGGCCCAGGCGTGCGCCCTTGTTCAGTGCGGCGATGGCATTGGCGCTGAGGGCACCGAAGCTCATGGCCGAGATGTTGAAGATCGAAGCGCAGTAGGGCTGTCGGCACTGCGGCCCGCCGATGTCGATGCGAAACGACGCCGGGTCGGGGGGCGCGACTGGCAGCATCGAATGGCTGATGAACTCGAAGCCCGGCTTGTAGGCATCGTTGAGCGTACCGAAGGCTTTCTCGGCACTCTCGTTCTTGGCCCGGGCATACACCAGCGAACGCTGCGAACGGGAGAACGGCAGCTTGTCGTCGTCGCCCTCGATCAGGTACTGGCGGATCTCCGGGCGGATGGTCTCGATCAGGTAGCGGATGTTGCCCAGGATCGGATAGTTGCGCCGTACCGCATGATGGCGTTGTCGCAGGTCGTTGAGGCCGACCAGGCTGAGCAGGGCGGTGACCAGGGTGACGGGCCAGAGCCAGGCGTGCTGGGCAAGGAAGGGAAGGCTGGCGAAGGTGAACAGCAGGCAGGTGGCCAGGCAGGCGTAGCGGGTGGGAAGCGTGTGTTTCATGGGTCCATCGCAGGCAGGATGACCCGCACTAGGATAGGCAAAGGGCGCCTGCGGAAAACCAGGGGTTTTGGTAAAAGACTCTTACCCGAGGTGTGGATTGTGCCGATGTGCAGCGCTGCGCTGTGCCGAAGCCAACCCGGCGTGCTCCTGGCTGCCCAGCGGCTGCCCCTCGAACCAGGACCGGGCTTGGCCCATGAGGGTTCCGGGTAAGCCGCCTCATATTCGATGGCAATCGCTTCTTTAGTTTCCGAGCAGTTGGGTCACCGTGCACACCCTGTCATTTCCGAGGCGCCTGACCGCCGCCACCATCTTGCCAACGGGGTCAGGCAGGGATGGCCAGTGCCAGTGTCTTCCAGCTCGTCGTTCGCTTGCGTTCGACCAGCGTTGCCAGGGCCTTGGCGACGGGAGCGCCCTTGTTGGTGAACTTCACCGGCGCCAGCATCAACAGGGTGACACGCTCCTCCTTCGGTATGGCTTGCGCGGCAGGCTCCTTGTTCCAGGGCTTGTCCACCACCAGCATGGCATCCACGGCTTCTGGCCAGGGCAGGTCCGCATATCCCGGGTCGCTGCGCTGAATCAACATGCCCTCGCAGAGCGGCCCGTGCTCCAAGGTCTGTCGGGCGAGACGTGCCAGCAACTGCACCGGGAAGTTCCAGGCACCGTGCTGCGGCAGTCGGGCCTGGGGCAGGGCCCAGTCGCCCGGTAGGCAGATGAAGAGTTCGGTCATCGGTACGGCCTGGTACAGGCCGACAGTGAACAGCAGCTTGAAGTCGCTTTTGCCATCCAGCAGGCTGACATGCAGTGTGGTGCGAGGATCCTCGCTGGGCGGGCTGAAGACGTTCGGCAAGACCCACCCAGCGGTGTTGTGCACGAAGGTGACAATGGCCTGCCCCGCACCTTCGGCATCATCCGCTTCCACCTCAAGGGTGCTGCGTGCCCCATGGGATAGCAGCAAGTCGGCGGTGTGTGGATGATCCCATGCCCGGGCGGCATCGAGCGCGCTGTCGTTGAAGCGCAGATGCAGGCGATTGACCTCGGCACCACGCGCCAGGAGCAGTGCGACCACCTCTCGGTGGCCTGACTGGGCGGCCGCATACAGGGGAGGGCAGACACTCAGTGGCAGACCATCGACCCTGGCACCGGCATCGAGCAGGCATGCGCAGGTCTCCAGGTGCCCTTCGCTTGCGGCCTGTGCGAGAGCAGTGCCATGCCCTTCGTCAACGAACGGCTGGTTCGGATCCAGGCCCAGCTCGAGCAGCAGGCCGCAGATCTTGGTTTGCCCAGCCCTGGCAGCCATATGCAGCAGGCCTTCTTCACCGGCCTCGCCATAGCGTGGCAGGGCCAGCAGGTCTGGGTACTTCTGGGCAAATGTGCGCACTCGCTCCAGCTTGCCCTCTTCGATGTCGTCGTAAAGGCGGTCCAGCTTGGTTTCGTGCTTTTCGTAGAGTCGTTGCCGGTCGGTCATCGGATGAAAGTACTTGGTTTGAAGGCCAGGTCCATCGCTGCCGTTATCTTTGTGGTGTGGTGCCGAATCACGGAATCGGCCGATCAGGAAAGTAATGCTCGATAGGCAGGCTGCTGTTTTCGAACTCGTACATCACTCGCCAGGTGAATGTGCTCATCCAGGCATTGATGATGCGCTGGGCGTGATGACGGTCCTCCGTCGATTGGGTCCGGGACAGCAGGGCCGTTCGTTTCTTGCCTTTGAGTATCGAGATGGAAACCTGATATTCGATGGGCGAGATCTCCTCGTCACCCAAGGGGCTGCACCAGACATCGAGGGTGGCAGTGACAGGCAAGCCGCTGTCGAATGTTCGCTCGCTGGAGGCCATGAAGATGTCGTCGGCGAAAAAGTTCTTTGCGGCGAGAAAGCGGGCATGCTCGTCGGTGATGCCGGTGAGCAGGACGGGTGAGGCATCGATGAAATTATTCTTCGATACCTGCCAGCCGGTAGGTACCAGCAGTTCTGCGAGAGGATGGGCCAAGGCGATTTCTTGAATGATGTTCATTTTTGCGACTTCAGGTAGGTCATATAGTCAGCCTGGGAAATGGGGTGTCCATGGAATTCAGGCATTGGTGTATCGGTTACTTCTACCCGGACATACTGGGTCGGTTTGCCGTTATTGAATCCGATGGGTTTCCCTGCATCGTGAATGTAGTAGGAGGAGCCCTTGTTGCCCAGGTCGATTTCGGTACCGTGCCGCAGCGCGTCTTTCTCCACTTGGTTACGGAACGCTGTGACTTGTTTGGCTGTAGCGTTTTCCGGCAAATCCTTGCCCCAGTATTGAGCCGCTCCTCCACGCGACGACAAGCTTTGAGCCTGTGATTGCGTCTTGGCCTGGGTATGTTTCGTATAGGTGGCCGAACGTGAGTGATGGCGATTCCTGCGTGCCAGCTTCGGACAGCCGGCGGTGAGCCCGAGCGGGTCTATCCAGCCGAGCGGGTTTGGACTGTAGAGATAGAGATTCCAGCCCCCAGCCAGTCCGAGGGGGTCTGGTTGGGTGAAGCGTCCAATATCCGGGTCATAAAACCGGAATGTGTTGTAGTGCAGGCCCGTCTCGCGATCCAGGTACTGCCCCTGGAACCTGAGATTCTGTTCCTCATCATGACCTGGGGCACGCCATTCTCCGATACTGGTGCCCCATACCTCGTAACGGGTTTCCCACCTGGTATCGCCATCCTCTGACGTCAGTCGTAGTGGCAGCCCATTGAGGTGATTGTGGAAATGCAGCACTTGTTGATGGGCGCCTGCGCTGTCGATGCGTGCCAGTGGTTCATGACCGGCATCGGTATAAACGTACAGGCTGCTTCGTCCGTTGCGACGCTCCTCCAGCAAACGCAGGCCGTCCCAGGTGAACTCGGTCCTGCCGACAAGCAACCCTTGCGGGGTACGCTCCTCCTTGGCGATGCGTCGTCCCAAGGGGTCGTAGTGCATGGACACTACAGTTTCGCGCCCGGCGCACAGGTTACGGACCTCAATCAGCCGATGTTCGGCATCGTAGCGAAACCGTTGAATGCCTCGCCTGTTGCTGCGCTTTTCGACCAGTCGGCCGAAACCGTCGTAGCGGTAGTGCTTGTCCTGATAGCACAGCAGGCGGTTATGACGGATAGGTGGCTTCCCAGACCTGTCGAGCAGGTTGGCTGCTGCATCGTAGTGGAAGTGTTCGTACTGGCCTGCGAGTGGGTCGTGGCGCACGAGTATTCGGCCTGTCGCGTCATAGCCTAAAGACTCTAGGGTGTTGCCCTGGGCTTTCAGGGCCTGGACTTCGACCAGGTTGTTGCCGCCATCGTAGGCGAAGTGCTGTCGCGCCACCGACAAGGGGTTAATTGCCTGGTCGGCTGCATGGCTACCACGGCTGCGCAAACGCCCCACCGGATCGTACTCGCTGCGGCACAGCAGCCGCCCTTGAGTGCGCGTGACCTCACGGTGCAAGCGGTCGCGTTCGAAATCCGCAATGACATGTCCATTGAGGTTCAACTGATGCAGATGCCCAGAGCCATACATCAATCTATTCAACTGGCGACCGTCACCAAGACGTATCCCAGTCAGGTTACCCAGCTCGTCGTAGCTGTATGACAGGCTCCCCCGTGCTGTCCGTTCCTGCAGCAATTGACCGAGCCTGTCATAAGTGAAATCCAATGTTTGCCGAATACCGTCAGGGCTTGTGGATTCCACTGAGGTCAACTGGTCCAGTGCGTCGTAGTGATAGTCGGTGCGACCATCGGACGTGATCTTGGCAACCAGCCTGCCTGCGGCATCGCGTTCGAGTGTATGGACGATGGGCACCTCGGGGCTGCCAGGTTCGGGGTGAAAGACCAATCGGACCAGATTACCCAGGCTGTCATAGGTGTATTGCTTGCAGGTGTCGTCGAGGTCTCGTTGCTCTACGAGGCGATCATCGGCATCCCAAGAGAATCGATAGCTTTCCCCATTCTCGTTTCTCAACCGCACAAGTCGGCCTTGGGCGTCATACTCGAAACCAACCTGGCGACCAGCGGCATCCACTTGGCGACTGACCTGTCCACGTCGGTTGTACTCGTAGCGGGTGACATGCCCGGCCGCATTGGCATGAGCGAGCAGCAATCCTTCCGTCGAGCGTTGGTATTGCTCGCGATTGCCATCTGGACGTTCCAGGCACAGTAGCCAGCCCCGCGCATCATGGGTGTATCGAGTAGTGCGACTCTCAGCATCGATCACCTGGCTCAGGTGGCCCCGATGGTCATAGGCGTAGCGGGTTGGAAAGCCCGAGCAATCAACCTCTTCGACGAGCAACCCCAGGCGGTTCCAGCGGCGGGTCGTCGATTGGCCGGCGGCGTTGGTAACCGCCACGACCTGCCCATGTACATCATAGCGATAGCGGGTAACGTTACCCTGCGGGTCACATTCCCGAACGCAGTTGCCGCGTTGGTCGTAGTGGTAGTGCCAGCGATTGCCCATTGGGTCCAGATGGGTCCGGGGCAATGCCCAGTGTTCGAGCCACTGTGTCGATTCGCTTCGCCCCAAGGGGTCGATGGTTTGTGAAAGATTGCCTGACTCGTCGTAGAAATATTGCCAGCGCCCACCTTGCGGGTCGGTGGCAGCCAGCAGTTGACGCTCATCGTTCCACTCGAAGCACCAGGCCTGCGCCATTGCGTCGATATACTCAGTGATCTGGTACTGAGCGTTCCACCGACGAATGCTGACACGCTGCAAATTATCGGTGATGCGGGTCAGGCCAGCGCTAATGTCGTAGTTGAAGCAATACTCGTCACCTGCGCAGGTCCAGTGTCGGGAAACCCGGCGTTCGCCTTCGATGTCCTGCCATTCGTAGTAACACCGAAGCCCGGACGCTGTCTGGTGCTCGATCATGTGCCGATGGTCGTCATAGGCGAAGCGGCGCCGTAGGCGACCTTTCTCGTCAAGCACCTCGCAGAGGTCGCCCTGTTCGTCGTAGCGATAACTGGCCAGTGTCTCCAGGCTCCCATCGTCATGAACGCGCTCGATGGTACTGACCCGAGAGGGCCGCTGTGGGCTGTAGTGCAGCTGTATGCGTACCAGGTCGAACGTGTCGCGCAGGCCCGACAGACGTCCACGCTCGTCATAGTGCAGGTAGAGCCGATTGTCGTTGCGGTCTCCCAGTTGGCTCAAACGCAGGTGTGCGGGTTTTTCGGGGCTGGGCTCGAAGAGGCGGTAAAGGCCTTCGATGTCCTCGATGAGCAGTTCGCCATTCAAGGCCCGGCGCACGCTCAGGCCTTCGCCGGGGCTGAACACAGCATCGCCGGGCGGGATGTGACCCATGTCTATCACCCGTGCCTGCTCGTCCGTGTACAACAGGCGCTCACCGCCTTCTGGGTCGGCCTCGATGCGTACGAAGACTTCGTAGGACACGCTCCAGCCGGCACCAAACAAGCCGTCGCGCCGCTCGTCCCTACTACTGTAGAAGCGTTGCCACTCCAGTGGTATCAGGGCCGCGAGCCTGAAATCCTGCTCGTCCTCGCCACCCAGGACTTTCGCACCCGTGGCAGCGTGCACGGGGTTCGGTGAGCCAGTGATCGCACGAGTCAGCGCACCGGTCACCTGTCCGCTGACGAAACTGGTGGCGCCACCGACTAGCATGCAGCCGAGCTTGCTGTAGAACTTGCCCCCGCGTCCTCGCAACATCATCAGAGCCGTGACTGCCAGACCGACGCCGGGAGTCTTGCCGCTGCGGATTTCACGCACCACGATCGGTTCGCCACCAATGCGTACATCGCTGGAAATCAGCCCGGAATCGACGATTACACCCTCGCAGGTACTGCGGTCGCCGCTGCGAGCGGCGGGTTGGCCGTTGATGCTGACCTTACTCGAACCCTCGGCAATGTACTGTGGCGGCATAGCCGGGTGCTTGCTGCAGATGACCTTGTCGTCATCGGCCGGTGCAGTGTTGGGGGCCGGTGACGCGACCGTGGGACGCCACAGTTGCGAGAAGAAGCCCTGGGCCATGTCGAGGAAGGTTTCCTCCTCGGGTTCCTCCTCTGCAAGCGAGGCGTCCGCAGGAGGAGGCGGCAGGACCACGCCAGCGGCACGTGCGGCTGGCTTGCCGTTGGTATGGGTGTCGTGCGAGCCGGTGGCGATGTTGGCCTGGATGGACGGCGGGAACAGCGCATTGCCGATCCCTTCGCAGAATCGGCTGAGTGCCGTATCGGCGCCGGTACTGGCCATGGCCACGCCCACCACGACACCGACCACCGCGCCGAGCACGAAGCAGCCCAGGCCTCCGGTGGCGGCAGTGATGCCAAGCGCGGCGCCAACGGCAGCGGTGGCCAACGCACCGATGGCAACGGTCGCCGCCACTTCCAGCACGCCGCCGACGATGTCTGCCAGCATCGAGGTGTGCATCAGTGCGTCGCCTTCGCGCGCGGCCCAGAGTGCGTCGGACATCGCAGGTACCGTCAGGCCAGGCTATCGAAAGCGAGCGATTGCTTGATCGCGGCCCAGTGGCCTGCCTCGGCCTCGCCCATGGGCTGCGCCTTCACGTAGCTGAGGGCGAACATCTTGCGGGTGCCAGGCAAGACCAGGGCGAGCTGGTACTGGAAGACCTTCTCTTGGCCTTTGCTGAACTGACTGCTCAACTCGATACCGTCGATATCCTGCGCCGCGCCAAGGCGCACGCTCTGCGGAGCCTGGAAGCGCAGGTCCTGGACCTGTTGCTGCAAGCGTTGCAGCTGGCTGTCGAAATTGCTCTGCAACGTTTCGCCATCGGCCAGCAGGCTGCGGCTGATCACCAATGAGGTACCCAATGCCTCGAATCGCAGGATGTTGATGCTGTTGTCACGCACGTCGGCGTCAGGCAGCGCGAGGTGGAACTCGTTGACGCGGTAGATCATGTATTCGTTGTCCTGTTACTGGCCGGCCTTGGGGAATTTCGCCTGGACCCTGCCATCGATGCTGCCCTTGCTGCCGTCCTGGCCGGAGGAGGTGCCTGGCGCCCCGCCGATGTTCAGGTCGAGCGTGCCTTCGGGGGTATTGATCTGGGCATGGTCCTTGGCGTTGATGTTCAGGCGCACACCGGTGAGGTTGATTTCACCGTTGGCGTTGAGTTCGAGCACGCTATCGCCACAGACCAGGCGCAGTTTCTCGCCAGCCTCCATGAGGTAGGTCGTGCTGATGCTGTCGGTCTTGCTGGCGCCTACCAGCAGGGTGTCGTGGTGGCGCACCGCGCGGATGCGATCCTGGCCGATGGTCACCATTTCGATCATGCCGACACTCTTGGTACGGCTGATACCCACCGACAACGTCTCGTTCTGCTCCACCACCGTGTCCATGTTGCGTTCGGCATGGATGTACAACTGTTCGGCACCCTTCTTGTCCTCCATACGGATCTCGTTGAAGTTCGCCGGGCTGCCGCCTTTGCTGGAGCGGCTCTTCATGCCGCTCTGGGTGGCGCCTGCGGGCAGGTCGTAGGGCACCGTCTGCTCGGCGTTGTAGACCCGTCCGGTGATGATCGGGCGGTCGGGGTCGCCCTCGAGGAAGCTGACGATCACTTCCTGGCCGATCCGCGGGACCTGCATCGAGCCCCAGTTCTTGCCGGCCCAGGCCTGGGATACGCGGATCCAGCAGGAGCTGTTCTCGTTGGACTGGTCGTGGCGGTCCCAGTGGAAGTGCACCTTGACGCGGCCGTACTGGTCGGTCCAGATCTCCTCGCCGGCCGGGCCGACCACCACCGCGGTCTGCGGGCCCTTGACGATCGGCCGCAGGGTGCTGGCCACCGGGCGGTAGCTCTGCTGGGCGTCGATGCAACTGAGGTTGCTCTCGAACTGGGCCGATGCGCTGCCGCCACCGGTTTCCAGGCGCTCCTGGGCTACGTAGTAGCGGGCGGCGACGATCAGGTACTCGCGGTTCTGGTCCTGGCGGGTGAAGCCGGTGAGGTTGAACAGGTGGCCGCTGCCCAGGCCCCGGGCATTGCCGCGCAGTTCGACCCGCTCGTGCAGGCTTTGCAGCGCTTCCAGGCGGGTGCGGGCGTAGTGCTCGCCATCCTGGGTCTGCGCATAGGCGCCGGGGTAGTCGTACAGCGGATAGTCGCCGGCCTGGTGCGGGCGCGGCATGGCCGAGCGCACGTCGATGCGCGCGCTGGGGCGCTGGAAGTCGTAGTCGTTGAGCTCCAGCGAGCCGGGCTGGACTTCCTGGGCCAGGTACCAGTCGTTGATGTGGTCGCGCTCGCGATGCTGGCCATCCGGCGGGTAGAAGGGCACCGACTCGTAGCCGGGGGCCTGCTGGTGGGCGCCGTAGGCATCGGCCAGCACCAGCACATGGCGGTCCTGCTCATGGCGGAAGAAGTAGTAGATGCCTTCTTCCTCCATCAGCCGGCTGACGAAGTCGAAGCTGGTCTCGCGGTACTGCACGCAGTATTCGCGTTCCCGGTAGCTGCGGCTCAGGGCGTCCTCGAAGTCGGAGAAGCCCAGGTCGCGAAACACCTGCTTGATGATCTGCGGCGCGCTCTGGTGCTGGAAGATCCGGCAGTCGCTGGTGCGGGTCAGCAGCCACAGCCAAGGCCGCAGGGTCACCCGGTAGCTGGCGAACTGGCCCTTGTCGACCGCCTGGCTGCAGCGCGCGACGATGCCGTGGAAGTAGCGCCAACTGCCCAGGTTCAGTTGCAGCGACAGGCTCATGGGCTTGCCCAGCAGCTGGTTGAGGTCGATGGCCGGATCGTCGCTGGTCAGCTGCAGCTCGTAGTCGAACAGGCGGCCGAGCTCTTCGCTGCCGCCCATCTCGCTGAGGATCAGCACGTCCGGCCCCAGGGGGCTGTTGATCTGCGCCAGGCGCGTGAATTGCTTGAACAGCATGGGTCGTCCCGTACGGCGCGCCGTCAGCCGGCAGCGCCGAAGTCATAGTGCAGGTCGTTGTCGCGGCGGCTGATGGCGACGCTGGCCAACGGCTTGCCTTCGAGCAAGCGGGTGAGGAACTCGCGGCTCATGTCCGGCAGCAGGCCGTTGGTCAGGATGGCGTCGATCATGCGGCCGCCGCTCTCGGTCTCGGTGCAGCGCGAGACGATCAGGTCGAGCACCCCGTCGTCATAGGCGAAGCCCACCTTGTGCGTGCTCTCCACGCGCTTGCGGATGCGCTCCAGCTGCAGGCGGGCGATGGCCTTGAGCATGGCATCGCTGAGCGGGTAGTAGGGGATGGTCACCAGGCGGCCGAGCAGCGCTGGCGGGAAGATCTCCAGCAGCGGCTGGCGCAGCATCGTCGCCACCGACTCGGGCTCGGGCAGGGCCTGTGGATCCTTGCAGATGTCGGCGATCAGCTCGGTACCGGCATTGGTGGTGAGCAGGATCAAGGTGTTGCGAAAGTCGATCTGGCGGCCTTCGCCGTCTTCCATCACGCCCTTGTCGAACACCTGAAAAAAGATCTCGTGCACGTCCGGGTGGGCCTTTTCCACCTCGTCGAGCAGCACCACGCTGTATGGCCGGCGCCGCACCGCCTCGGTGAGCACGCCGCCTTCGCCATAGCCGACGTAGCCGGGCGGGGCGCCCTTGAGGGTGGAGACGGTGTGGGCCTCCTGGAACTCGCTCATGTTGATGGTGATCAGGTTCTGCTCGCCACCGTACATGGCCTCGGCCAGGGCCAGGGCGGTCTCGGTCTTGCCCACGCCGGAGGTGCCGGCGAGCATGAACACGCCGATCGGCTTGTTGGGGTTGTCGAGGCCGGCGCGGGAGGTCTGGATGCGCTTGGCGATCATCTTCAGGGCATGGTCCTGGCCGATGATGCGCTTGGCCAGGTGCGTGTCGAGGTTGAGTACGGTCTCGATCTCGTTGCGCGCCATGCGCCCGACCGGGATGCCGGTCCAGTCGGCGACCACCGAGGCGACCGCCTGGTAGTCCACGGTCGGCAGGATCAGCGGGCTCTCGCCTTGCAGGGCGGTGAGGCGTTGTTGCAGGTCGACCAGCTTCTCGCGCAGCTCATGGCTGCCCTGGGCATCGACCTCGTGGTCGACCACGCCCACCTGCTCGCGCAGTTGCGCGCGGGTGGCCAGCAGTTCGTCGACCAGGGCCTTTTCCTCCGCCCAGCGCTCCTCCAACCCGGCCAGGCGTTGGTGCTCGGCCTCCAGCAATGCCTCGGCCTGGGCCTGGCGCTGGTCGGTGACGACGCCGATGGCCTGTTCGCGGGCGATGATCTGCAGCTCGACGTCCAGCGCCTCGATGCGTCGGCGGCTGTCGTCCACCTCGGCCGGTACCGCGTGCAGGCTGATGGCCACGCGGGCGCAGGCGGTGTCGAGCAGGCTCACCGACTTGTCCGGCAACTGGCGCGCCGGGATGTAGCGGTGCGACAGCTTGACCGCCGCCTCCAGGGCCTCGTCGAGGATCTGCACCTGGTGGTGCTGCTCCATGGTCGAGGCCACGCCGCGCATCATCAGCAGCGCCTTGTCCTCGCTCGGCTCGGCCACCTGCACCACCTGGAAGCGGCGGGTCAGGGCCGGGTCCTTCTCGATGTGCTTCTTGTACTCGGCCCAGGTGGTCGCCGCCACGGTGCGCAGGCTGCCCCGGGCCAGCGCCGGCTTGAGCAGGTTGGCGGCATCGCCGGTACCGGCCGCGCCACCCGCGCCGACCAGGGTATGGGCCTCGTCGATGAACAGGATGATCGGCTTGGGCGAGGCCTGTACGTCTTCGATCACCTGGCGCAGCCGCTGCTCGAACTCGCCCTTCATGCTGGCGCCGGCCTGCAGCAGGCCGACGTCCAGGCTGCGCAGCTCGACGTCCTTGAGCGCCGGTGGTACGTCGCCGGCGACGATACGCAGGGCGAAGCCCTCGACCACCGCGGTCTTGCCCACCCCGGCCTCGCCGGTGAGGATCGGGTTGTTCTGCCGACGGCGCATGAGGATGTCGACCAACTGGCGGATCTCCTCGTCGCGGCCGACGATCGGGTCGAGCTTGCCGTTGCGCGCCTGCTCTGTGAGGTCGACGGTAAAGCGCTTGAGCGCCTCCTGCTTGCCCATCGCCGCCGGCGCCACGGCACCGCTGGCCTCGCCTGGCACGGCGGCGCTGAAGCCGTCGCTGGCGCCCAGGTTGTTCTCCGGCGAGTCGCCCACGTATTCGTCGAAGCGCTCGCTCAAGGCCTCGACCTTGAGCTTGGCGAACTCGCCCGAGAGGTTCAGCAGGGCATTGCGCAGGCTCGCTGTCTTGAGGATGCCCACCAGCAGGTAGCCGGTACGCACCTGGTTTTCGCCGAACATCAGGCTGCCGTAGACCCAGCCGCGCTCCACCGCTTCTTCGACCTGGGACGACAGGTCGGTGATCGAGGTCGAGCCGCGCGGCAGGCGGTCCAGGGCATCGGTCAGGTCGCGGGCCAGGCGGGCCGGCTCGACGTTGAACTGGCGCACGATGCGGTGCAGGTCGCTGTCCTGCAGTTGCAGCAACTGGTGCAGCCAATGCGCCAGCTCCACATAGGGGTTGCCACGCAGCTTGCAGAACACCGTGGCGGCCTCGATGGCCTTGTAGGCGATGCTGTTGAGTTTGCCGAACAGCGCGGCGCGGCTGATTTCACCCATGGTCCTGACTCCTTGTGGCAGGTGGTTCGACCGGCTGCTCGGCGTAGTACCGGGCCAGCGCAAGGTCGTTGGCATCGTGTGGCGGACGGCCGAGCCAGGTGTCGAAACCCAGGCGTCGGCCAGCGTCGAGTTGCAGGGCGGGTACTTCGTCCCGCCGCAGGATCAGGTTGAGGTCCCAGTCCAGCTCGTGGCCCAGGTACTCGGCGACCCAGGCTGCCAGCTCGACGAAGGCGCTGCCGCCGGGGAGCAGGGCGTGGTACTGCGCCAGGCTCAGCGGCCCGAGGCACAGGCGGAACTTGTGCTGGCGGTCCCAGGCATAGCGCCCCAGGCACAGGTCGACGCCCAGGCGGTTGGCACGGGCGCCCAGGCGGCTGCGCTCGGGCAACTCCAGCCACTGGCCGACGTATTCCTCGAGGGTCACCGGTACGCCGAAGTAGCCCGACAGGATGCTGCACAGGCCGTCCGGGTAGCGGGTCTGCGCCGCCAGGTGGCCCGACCAGTGCAGCTTGGCGGTATCCGCCAGCGGCCCCTGGCCACGCAGGGCCGGCAGGCCACGGCCGCTCAGGGCGGCCAGGCGTGCGGCCCAGTAGTCGTCGTCCGGGCGGTCGTGGCTGACGGTGGGCCGGGCCTCGGCCCAGGCACGGTAGAACAGGCTCAGCAGGCGGTGGTGGAAGATGTCGAGGAAGCGCTTGCTAGTAGGGTCGGCGTGGTTGCGCTGGCGCTCGCGCATGTACTCGGTCAAGTGCAACGGCAGCGGGCCGTTGGGGCCGCCGAGGCCGAAGAAGAACTGCTCCAGGCGCGCCGGGCCGCCGTCCTCGGCGGGCGTCACCGAGGCCAGGGTGGCTGGGGCGAAGGCGCAGTCCAGGCGCTGGCCGAGGCGCACCGGCTCGTCGGCCAGGCGCAGGGAATGGCCGAAGCGGGGCAGCTCGGGATGTTCCGCCTCGAGGCGACGCAGGGCCTGGAAGAAGTCGTACTCCCAGGGCTCGGCCTGCATGGCCTGGAGCGTGTTCACAGGGTCGGTCGGCATCCGGGCTTGGCTTTCCATCGCATGATCTCGCCGCGTTCGCTGGTGCGCAGCACGGTTTCGGTGAAGCTGTTGATGGACACGTAGCGGGTCAGGAAGCGTTCGAACACCGCACCGAGGAGAAACACCCCGGTGCCACGGAAGGCGTTCTCGTCGAACGCCAGGGTGATTTCCAGGCCCCGGCCGAAGACGATCGGCCCGGGCATCGGCAGGCGCCGGGTGCAAGGCTTGGCGCTGACCTCGCGCAGGCCGTCGATCTGCAACTGCAGGGCACCGTCCTGGCTGTCGCCGTACAGGCGCAGCAGCTCGCGCAGGGCGGCGGCGCCCTGGCCTTGTTCGGTCAGCGACAGGTAGTTCAGCGACAGCTGGCTGATCAGGCGCCAGGCGCGGTTGTCGTGAGCATGGCTGGCCCTGGGGCGGCTGGGGCCGGCCAGGCAGCGCACGGCGGACACCGGCGCGCTGTCGGCCAGGTTGAAATCGCTGCGGCCGTCGCCGATGTTCATGAACAGCGGCAGGTCGCGGTTGCTGCACAGGGCGCTGATGCCCAACTGGCGCAGGTCGTGGCGGTAGGGGGCGTGCTGGCCGTCGACCAGGCTGACGAAGGTCTCGCTGCCCATGTAGCTCGAGCGTGTACCGTTGCGCCGCTGTTCGCTGGACAGCACCCGTGGCTCGCGACGCACGATGTAGTAGGCCTGGTCGCGGCCATAGCGCGACGGGTCGCGCACGGCGTAGAACGGCAAGAACGCTTGGTCCGCCCCGGTGCCGTGGCCGGTGACTTGTTGCAGCGAGTGGATCTCGAAGTCGGTCGGCCGGGTGCGGTCGGCGATCACATGGTGCTCGTTGACCTTGTCGGTGAGGTGGATGCGGTCCACCCGGCGCGGGAACAGGTTGATCGCCGGGGTGCAGAAGGGCACGAACTGGGCCTCGCCGACGCTGCTTTCCAGGCTCTGGTCGAAGCGCTCGAAGAGGATCACCAGCTCCAGCTCCTCGCCGGTGCAGCGCTGCACCGCCCGCTCCAGCCCGGCGAAGTCGACGAACAGAAAGCGCTGGGGCAGGGCGAAGTACTCCTGCAGCAGGCGATAGCCCTGGAAGGCCTGGGGCACCACTGGCAGCGCCGCCTCGCAGTCGTCGAAGCCACGGGGGCGCAGGGCCTGCTCCAGGGGAATGCGCTCGACCCACTCGCCGCCCGGCTGGCGGGCGAACACCGCGCAGGCGCTGCCGAGCAGCTGCTCGTACAGGCGGAACGGGGTTTCGTCGGCGCCGTTGAGGTACAGCGGCAGGTGGCTCAGCGGCAGGCTGGCGAAGGGGATCCCGGCGCCGCTGCGCAAGGTCAGGCGCAGCCCGGCGCGGGCCTGTGGCTCGCTGGCGGCGAGGCGGCCGAGCACGGCGCCGGGGTTGCCGAAGTATTCGGCGCGCGCCACCCGCAGCGGCCACAGGGTGACGTCCTGGGTGCTGCGAAATTCGCACGGCGTCTGCGAGTCGCGGCCCAGGTTGGCGCGCAGCACGCTGCCCCGGGGCAGTTGGAAGCCGGCGGCGAGCGAGCCTTCGTCGGGGTCGGTCTGCAACTGCACCACGGTCATCGAGGGAGTCGGCGCCAGGTAGTGCGGGTAGGCGATCTCCAGCAGGTTGTGGGTGAAGGTCGGGTACTCGGCGTCGAGCTTGAGCTGGACTCGCGCGGTGAGGTAGGCAAAACCTTCGAGCAGGCGCTCGACGTAGGGGTCAGCGCAATCGATGCCGGCCAGGGTCAGGCGGCCGGCGATCTTCGGGTACTCCCTGGCGAACTCCGCCGCGCTTTCGCGGATGTGTTGCAGCTCCTGGTTGTACAGCTCGAGCAGGCGCGGGTTCATGCACGTCTCCGGCGGTCGGCGGGGGCCACGCGCACATGCCCGGACTCCAGGTCCAGGTCGGTCT
This sequence comes from Pseudomonas sp. HLMP, assembly GCF_046365545.1. Lineage (NCBI taxonomy): Bacteria > Pseudomonadati > Pseudomonadota > Gammaproteobacteria > Pseudomonadales > Pseudomonadaceae > Pseudomonas > Pseudomonas sp. HLMP. The sequence continues at coordinate 1,222,013 of NZ_JBDLLR010000001.1, forward strand.
GCAGCAGCAGCGGCAGGGCCGCCGGCTGGGCCCAGAGGTCGCCCTCGATCTCGAAGCTCAAGGCGTTGGCGTTCATTTCGGCGGGCGCGACCTGGGCGCGCACGCGCAAGGTGTGGGCGAGGATGCGCGGTTCATAGGTGACGATGGCCTGGTGGATGATGCGCTCCAGGGCGAGGGCGTCGATGTTCGAGGCGCTGTTGCCGGCCAGGGCCGGCAGGCCGTAGTTGATCACCGAGGCACCGGCCGGGGTGTCCAGGGTCGCGGCGCTGTCGAGCAGCGAGGTGGTGTTGAGCAACCAGGTGAGGTCACGCAACACCGACGCCTTGAGCTGCTGCAGGGACAGCACGCGCTTGTCCGGCGCCTCCTGCGGGTTGCCGGGATCGTCGTCGGTCAGGCGATCCAGCAGCGAGGGCTGCAAGCGGTCGCGGGCGGCGATTTCGGCTACCACTTGAACAGGCCCACGAAGTTCTTCTGGTCCACAGCCCCGGTCGCGCAACTGGCACTGTGGGCGACGACCGAGGGTTCCAGCTGGTTATTGAACTGGCGGATGGCCTGGTATTGGCTTCGGCAACTGCCTGGTGTCGGGGTGTCGAAATCAATGTGCCTGACAATAATGATCTGCGCGCCGTTGAAGTGTTCCACGCGCGGCTCCCCGGAACGCCTGTCGGGGCTGAACTGGCACGGCCAGGGTATTTCCAGTTGCAGGAGTGTCTGGTCTGTCTTGCTGCGCAGGGCGCAACGCCCCTGATGGTTTTCCAAGGTCAAGCGCCGCTCGGACAGTGTGACATGCGGTCCCTCGGGAAGCGGCTCGGTGGTGGCGGGACGCTCTTGCGCGCAGGCACTCATTGAGGTCGCCAACGAAAGAACGATCATCGGTAGTGTATGGCACCGTTTCATTTCAGCTCCCAGAACCAGACGGCCTTGGAGCGGTGGGCCTGGTCGGCGAACTCGCCGGTCACCAACCCACGGTCCCAGAGATCTATATGATCGCCACTGCGGTCCTCGAACGACTGTCCGGCGCGGGCGAAGCAATCCTTGAAGAAGATGATGCCACGCTTGGTCTTCAGCTTCTGGCGGTCCTCGGCGCTGCCGCTAAGTTGCACAGGGGCGCCCAGATGGTGTTTCCACAGCCAGTTGGCCAAGGACTCCGCGCCCCGGGCATGGCCATGGGCACAGCGCGGTTCGCTGTAGCTGGAGGCGTTGACCTTGACGCTGCGTTCCCCATTGAGGGCGATGCTCATGCGAATGGCGCACTGGTTGTCCCACGGTCCGTCGCAGGGAAACTGGTCGGACGGGTAGGCATTCCACAGATTGATAAACGAGGGCTTGGCCATGGTGTTCACCGGGTGCGGCTGACGCTTCGGGGAGAACGCCTGCGGGCATGAGCCGCAGGCGTACTCGGTCAGATCTTGACGTTGGAGCGCACGTTCCAGCCGTACTTGATCGGGCCGCCATCCTTGCTGCCGTCGGCTTTCTGCGGCTGGTAGTCGACGGTGACCTTGGCGAAGTTCAGGGTGATGTTCTCGGTCAGGCGGTCGTCGCTGCCCGAGCCACCGGTGCTCAGGGAGCTGATGAGGACCTCTTCGAGGTTGATGATCAGGTACTCGACCTGGTTCTCGCCCCCGGCCTTGCGCACGGTCAGCTTGACCTTGTCGATGTGCTTGCCGCTGGAGCAGTGAGCCATCAGGTTGGGGCTGGACTTGTCGACGTACTTGGTCACCGACAGGTCCTGGATATTGACCTTGCCGGCGCCACCGCCACCGCCCATGTGCATGTTGCCGGACTGGGACATGCCCCAGCTCCAGTTCAGCACGTCGATCTCGTCCTTGTGGGCCTTGTCCATGGACTCGCCCTTGATGTCGCCGATCTTGATGAAAATATCTACAGCCATGGTCTCTCCGGAAACGCTCGTCGTTTGGCAGTTTTGTCGGGGCGGCCTTGCCGCTCTTCGCGGGCAAGGCCGCCCCGACAGGGTTCAGCGCCGTGTCGGTCAGGCACCCTTGGCCGAAGGCAGCTTCGTCACCAGGCGCAGCGACACGGTCAGCCCTTCGAGCTGGTAGTGCGGGCGCAGGTAGAAGCGCGAGTTGTAGTACCCAGGGTTACCTTCGACCTCCTCGACCACCACTTCGGCGGCCGCCAGCGGGTGTTGGGCCTTGGTGGTCTCGGTGGAGTGCGCCGGGTCGCCGTCGACGTAGTTGAGGATCCAGTCCTGCAGCCAGCGCTGCATCTCGTCCTTCTCCTTGAACGAGCCGATCTTGTCGCGGACGATGCACTTGAGGTAGTGGGCGAAACGGCAGGTGGCGAACAGGTACGGCAGGCGCGCGGCCAGGTTGGCGTTGGCGCTGGCGTCCGGGTCGTCGTACTCGGCCGGTTTCTGCAGCGACTGGGCGCCGATGAACGCGGCGAAGTCGGTGTTCTTCTTGTGCAGCAGCGGCATGAAGCCGTTCTTGGCCAGTTCCGCCTCGCGACGGTCGGAAATGGCGATCTCGGTCGGGCACTTCATGTCCACGCCACCGTCGTCGGTGGGGAAGGTGTGCGCCGGCAGGCCCTGCACCTCGCCGCCCGACTCCACGCCTCGGATGCGCGAGCACCAGCCGTAGTGCTTGAACGAACGGTTGATGTTCACCGCCATGGCGTAGGCGGCGTTGGCCCAGGTGTACTTGCTGCTGTCGGCGCCGTCGGTGTCTTCCTCGAAGGCGAAGGCCTCCACCGGGTCGGTCTTGGCGCCATAGGGCAGGCGGGCGAGGAAGCGCGGCATGGTCAGGCCGATGTAGCGCGCGTCTTCCGATTCGCGCAGCGAACGCCAGCCGGCGTATTCCGGGGTGGTGAAGATCTTGGTCAGGTCGCGCGGGTTGGACAGCTCCTGCCACGAGCCCATGCCCATCACGGTCGGCGAGGCGGCGGAGATGAACGGCGCGTGCATGGCCGCGCAGATCTTCGACATCTCGCCGAGCAGCTCGACGTCGGGCGGCGACTGGTCGAAGTAGTAGTCGCCGACCAGGCAGCCGTACGGCTCGCCGCCGAACTGGCCGTACTCCTCTTCGTAGAGCTTCTTGAACACCGGGCTCTGGTCCCAGGCGGTGCCCTTGAACTTCTTCAGGGTCTTGTGCAGGTCGGTCTTGGACACGTTGAGCACGCGGATCTTCAGCTGCTCGTCGCTCTCGGTGTTGTTGACCAGGTAGTGCAGGCCGCGCCAGGCGCTTTCCAACTGCTGGAAGTCCGGGTGATGGATGATCTGGTTGACCTGTGCAGTGAGCTTGGCGTCGATCGCCGCGATGATCGACTCGATCGAGCCGATGGCGTCATCGGACACCAGGTTGGTCTGCGCCAGGGCCTGCTCGGCGAGGGTGCGCACGGCGCTTTCGACCGCCTCTTTGGCGCGCTCGGTCTTGGGCTTGAATTCCTGCATGAGCAGGGCGGCGAACTCGCTGGTCTGCTCGGTGGCCGCCGGCTGGGCTTGGGTTTCGCGCAATGGATCGTTCATGGTCGGTCTCCTCAGGCGCTCGGCTCGTTGTCGGCCGGCTTCGGCGCGCTGGCCAAGGCCTGGAGCAGGGCGGGATCCTTGATGGCTTTCAGGATGATGTCTTCGGCGCCAGTCTTGCCGTCCATGTAGGTCAGCAGGTTGGCCAATTGGGTGCGCGCCTCGAGCAACTGGTTGAGCGCATCGACCTTGCGCGCCACGGCGGCGGGGCTGAAGTCGTCCATGCTCTCGAAGGTGAGGTCCAGGCTCAGGTTGCCGTCGCCGGTCAGTTCGTTGGGTACGTTGAACGCCACCCGGGGCTGCATGGCCTTCAGGCGCGAGTCGAAGTTGTCGACGTCGATCTCCAGGAACTTGCGCTCGGCCACCGCCGGCAGCGGCTCGGCCGGCTTGCCGGCAAGGTCGGCCAGCACGCCCATGACGAAGGGCAACTGGACCTTCTTCTCGGCGCCATACAGCTCGACGTCGTACTCGATTTGCACCCGCGGCGCACGGTTGCGCGCGATGAATTTCTGGGAGCTGTCTTTCGCCACGTTGTTCCTCCTGGTCGCCGGTGCGGCGGCTTCGTTCGTTGCGGGCGTCGGTGATAAGCGGTCCGCGCGGCGTCAGTCGCCTTCGGGGCCGCGCAGGTTCTCGAATTGCGACAGGCCATCGGGGATCAGGTCGCGCACGATGGTCGCGAAATCGGCGTTGACCAGGTTCTTGGCCCGTCGCAGCAGCACCGGCAGCGGGCTCGAGGGCTCGTGGCGGGCGTAGTACTGGAGCAGGCGCTCGAGGCTCTGCACGACGTCCTCGCGGCTGTTCACTTCGCCGGGGCGGGCCGCAGGGCGTGTGGCCTGGGCCGTGGGCAGCGGCGATTCGCCCGGGCTGCCGACCGGCAGTCGTTCGGCGGCGTCGGTCGAGGTGTCGTCGGCCGAGGACGCCGGGCCGTAGTCGGCCAGCACCTGCTGGGCCTGGCGCAGCGGCTGCTTGAGCGCGTCGAGGTCGACGCCGCTGGCCGAGCCGACCTGGTCGCTCACCCGGCGTTCGATGGCCTCGCAGGCCGCGCGAGCCAGGGTCAGGGCCTGGCGGGCCTGTTCCAGCTGTTCGGCGTCGGCATCGCGCAGGGCGGCGGCCAGTTCCTCGACGCTCAACTGCTCGCTGGCGAAGTGCTGCAGGCCTGCGGCATGCAGGGCGGCGCGCAGCGCCACCGGGCCGAAGGCGCGGGAGCGCACCAGCATGCTGTCACGCAGCAGGGCGAGGTTGGTGTCGCAGGTGAGCCCGGCTAGGGCATTGATGCGCACGGTCGGGTCGTTGTCGTCGGCGGCGTCGAGCTGCGGATGCAGGTGCAGCCAGTACTCGTCGAGCAGGTCGCGGATCAGTTCGAGGCTGGCCGCCAGGCCAGGCAGACCATGCAGGGCCAAGTTGGCCTGGACCAGGAAGTGGGTGATGCGCAGGTCCTTGCTGCGTTGCAACAGGGCGGTGCAGGACTGTTCGATGTCGCGCCACTGGGGAGGTTCGGCAGGCTGCACGGCATCGCCCATGACCCGCTCCGGACGGCCCTGTGCATCGCGTTCCAGCTGCAGGAAGTCCGGGTCGTATTCCAGGTCGTCGCCGCAGGGAAAGTCTGCGGAAACAGCGGCAAGCAGCAGCGAGGAGTTCACCAGAAATCGATCTCCATATCGGCCCGTGGCATGGGCTTGTATCGGCGCTGGCAACTTTTGTGAACCAGCGCACAAACTTGTCAAAGAGCATTAAATTGATATCGGAGTGATATCATCTTGGCTCTATTAAAGTTGCGCATTTATGGTTTATTTCCAAAATGCTGTCAAGGTAAGCTACACCTCGGCAAAGAGGGCGGTGATCCGTTTGTCAGGCAGGTTTATCCATTTGTCAGGTGCCATCAATGTGCCTGTTCATTATGATTGAATATATCGACCCTGATTCTATTTAAGGCCTGAAAGCCACGTGATTCAAGGGTTGTGCGCATGATGTGGGGCGAGCTGGGCGGCCCATTCATTTGAGGGTGCGCGCGTTTCATATATATGCATGCAAGGAGGCGTGATGGCACTTTGCCTGACAATAACCAGTTATCACAAGATAACACCGGGACAATGCCCGGAAATGTTGCTTGAAACGGGTGCCATCACCATTGGTCGCGGCGCGGACAATGATTGGGTATTGCCCGATCCGGAGCGACTGGTGTCTTCGTTTCATTGTGTGATCCAGTTCAAAGATGGGCGTTATTATCTGACCGATAACAGCACCAATGGCGTGGAGTTGGTGCATGCCGGTGTACGCCTGCGTCGTGGCAACAGCGAACCGCTGATGGACGGTGAAGTCATCCGCATTGGTGACTATGAAATCCAGGCGCGGATCGATTCGGGGTTTTCCGTCCCCGCCGCCGACCAGCCGAGTGCGCACGGGTTCGAGGCGTTGATGGCCAACCAGGTGGCCGCCTCCGCTCCCCCTGTCGTCCCAGCGCCGGTCGTGGTGCCGCCGGGTGCCTCCAGCCATGACACCCTGCCGGACCTGTTCGACTTCCTCGGCCCCTCCAGCGTGCCGCCCGCCAGCCAGCCGGACCATGTGCCGGCCCAGCAGCATGCCTTCCATCCACCGGAGCCGCTCGCCCCGGCGCCCGCCCCGGCAGCGCCTGCCAGCCCGGGCCTGATCCCTGAAGACTGGGACCTGTTCGGCGGCAGCACGCCGCCTGCGCCCCAGGTCGAGATTGCCCCGGCAACACCTACCGAGCCGCTCGCGCCGCCACCACAATCGCAGCCGCAGCCGCAGCCGCAGCCGCAGCCGCAGCCGCAGCCGCAGCCGCAGCCGCAGCCGCAGCCGCAGCCGCAGCCGCAGCCGCCAGCGCCAGCGCCAGTGCCAGTGCCTACCGCCACGGCGCCCATGGCCGATGGAGCGCTGCTCCAGGCGTTCCTGCGCGGTGCGGGGGTCGAGCACTTGTGCATCGATGGCGGTGATGCCGCAGCGCAGATGGAGGCGATCGGCCGCAGCTACCGGCTGATGGTCGAGGGGCTGATCGACGTGCTGCGCGCGCGCAGCAGCCTCAAGGGTGAGTTCCGCATGCAGCAGACCACCATCGCCCCCGTGCAGAACAACCCACTGAAGTTCGCCCCCAACGCCGACGAAGCCCTGCTGTTGCTGCTGCGCCATGGCAGCCAGGCGTTCATGGCCCCCGACCAGGCGGTGCGTGACAGCTTCGATGACCTGCGTGCCCACCAGCTTGCGGTGATGGCTGGGGTCGAGGCGGCCATCAAGCACCTGCTGACGCGCTTCGAACCGGGCCAGCTGGAGGCTCGCCTGGCACCGCCCGCAGGCCTTGGCAAGTTGTTCGGCGGCTCGCGCCAGGCCCATTGCTGGCAGCAGTTCACCGCGTTGTACAAGCAGATTTCCCAGGAAGCCGAAGACGACTTCCAGGACCTGTTCGGCCGTGAGTTCAGCCGTGCCTACGAGGCCCATAGCGCTCGATTGCAACGCTCCTGAGCCAAGCGCCGGGAAGGAAGAAGACCGATACGTCATGAGGACGAGGATGAATGCAAGAAGACTGATCGCCGCCCTGGTTGCCCTGCTGCTCAGTGGCTGTGGCGGGCAGGGCGGGGTCGAACCCTCGGCCGGCCAAGCGCCAGGCGTCACCCTGTATTTCAGTGCCGCTGCCGGGCTCAACCCTGGCGCCAGCGGCAGCCCGGCACCCGTGCGGGTGCGCATCTACGAACTGAAGAACAGCGCCACCTTCGCCCGGGCCGACTACTTCGCCCTGGCCGAGCGCGCCCAGGCCACCCTTGGCGCCGACCTGCTCGACCAGGACGAAGTGCTGCTGCACCCCGGTGAGCAACTGCGCATCGAGCGCCCATTGGACCCGGCCACGCGCCAGGTCGGCCTGGTGGTCGGCTACCGCGAAATCGACCAGGCCCAATGGCGCAGCGTGCTGCCGGTGCCGCCACGCGACTACCAGATCAGCCTCGATGTGCGCGCCGTGCGCAGCGCCGTGGCCACCCCGCAACCTGAACCTGTGCGCTAGGCAATCGGAGAACCCATGTCCTGGAACAATCGAGTGGTCTGGTCGGAAGGCATGTTCATCACGACCCAGCACTTCCAGCAGCACGACCGTTACCTGGAGAACCTCATCGATGCCCGCAGCCGGCCGTTGTCTGCCGCTGCCTGGGGTTTCTCCGAGCTGCTGATCGACCAGGGCCTGCTGGCCCAGGGCAAGCTGGCGATCCTCAGCGCCCGCGGTCTGCTGCCCGATGGCACGCCGTTCGACATCCCTCGCGACGACCTGCCGCCACCGCCGCTGGAGATCCCCGACGACCTGCGCGACGGCGTGATCCACCTCGGCCTGCCGCTCAAGCGCGCCGGCGCGCGTGACACGGTCGACGACGGCCAGGCCCTGGACGGGGCGCGTTATGTCAGCCGGGTGAGCGAAGTGCGCGACGACAACGCGCCGTTCGAGAACCGTGCGCCGCTGGCCCTGGGCAGCCGCGCCCTGCGCCTGTTGCACAGCGAGGATGGCCTGGGCGAGTACGCCGCGCTGGGCGTGGTGCGCATCCGCGAGAAACGCGCCGACCGCGCCCTGGTGCTCGACGACAGCTACATCCCGCCGCTGCTCGACGTGAGCGCCAACGACCTGCTGTCGGGCTTTCGCAGCGAGCTGCTGGGCCTGCTGCACCAGCGCGGCGAGGCGCTGGCCGGGCGGGTGGTGGCCTCGGCCAACGGCGGAGCCTCGGAAATCGCCGACTTCATGCTGCTGCAACTGGTCAACCGCGCCCAGCCGCTGTTCGAGCACCTCAACCAGCTCAGCCCGTTGCACCCCGAGCGGCTGTACAGCGAACTGCTCGCCCTGGCCGGCGAGTTCTCCACGTTCTGCAGCGAAGGCCGCCGCCCGGCCAGCTACCCGGTATACCAGCACGACGACCTGGCGGCGACCTTCGCCCCGGTGATGGCGGCGCTGCGCGAAGCCCTGTCGATGCTGATCGACAGCAAGGCGGTGGCGATCCCGATCGTCGAGAAGGCCTATGGCATCCACGTGGCCATGCTCGCCGACCGCAGCCTGCTGGACAGCGCCAGCTTCGTCCTCGTGGTGCGCGCCGACGTGCCCAGCGAAACCCTGCGCAGCCGTTTCGGCCAGCAGAGCAAGATCGGCTCGGTGGAGCACATCCGCGACCTGGTCAACCTGCAGTTGCCGGGCATCGGCCTGTTGCCGCTGCCGGTGGCGCCACGGCAGATCCCGTTCCATGCCGGCTCGACCTACTTCGAGCTCGACCGTGGCAGCGAACACTGGAAGCAGTTGCAGCACTCCGGGGGCTTCGCCTTCTACGTCGCCGGCGAGTTCCCTGGCCTGAACCTGGCCTTCTGGGCCATTCGAGGATAAACCGCGATGCAGCCCGACGATCCGCAGGCCAACGACCGTACCCAGTTCATGCCGCGCCCTGGCGGGCGCGGCCCGCAGCCGGCCGCACCGGCCGCGGCGGCGCCGCTGAACGTGCCCGCCGAGCCACTGGCGCCGGGCCAGGCCGAGGGCCTCAATCCCCTGGAGCAGGCCGCTGGCCCGCTGCTGGCGCTGCTCACCCGTCTGCGCAACACCATCGCCCACCCCGCGCCGGCCAGCCTGCGCGCGCAACTGCTGGCCTACCTGCGCCAGTTCGAAGAGCGTGCCGAGGCCGCCGGGGTGCCGCGCAACGAGGTGCTGCTGGCGCGCTACGCCCTGTGCACGGCGCTCGACGAGGCGGTGCTCAGCACGCCCTGGGGCAGCGGTAGCGACTGGGGCAAGCAGAGCCTGCTGATCACCGTGCACAACGAGGCCTGGGGTGGCGAGAAGGTGTTCCAACTGCTCGAACACTGCCTGCAAAGCCCGCGCGAGCGGCTCAACCTGCTGGAGCTGCTGTACCTGTGCACGAGCCTGGGCTTCGAAGGCCGCTACCGGGTCATGAACGGTGGTCGCGCCCAGCTCGAGGCCCTGCGCGAGCGCACCGCGGCGGCCATTCGGGGGGCCCGTGGCGAGATCGAGCGCGAGCTGGCGCCGCACTGGCGTGGGGTCAGCGTGGCGCGTGACCGGTTGGCCCAGTTCGTGCCGCCCTGGGTCGGCCTGGCGGTGGCCCTGGCGCTGTTGCTGCTGGTGCTGTTCGGCCTGCGCCTGAAGCTGGCCGCTGACGCCGAACCGGTGTTCCGGGGTATCCACGCCCTGGGCGAGATCCCGGTGCAGGCCATGGACCGCCCGGTGGTGCAGCCCAAGCCGGTGGAACGCCCGCGTCTGGCCGGCCTGCTGGTCGAGGATATCCGGGCCGGACGGGTCGCGGTGGAAGATGCGGTGGACCGTTCGGTGGTGACCATCCGGGGGGATGAATTGTTCGCCTCCGCCAGCGCCAGCATCAAGGGCGACTTCCAGCCGTTGATGCTGCGCATCGCCGAGGCCATCGCCAAGGTCAAGGGCAACGTGCGCGTGACCGGCCACAGCGACAACCGGCCGATCGCCACGATCCGCTTCCCATCCAACTGGGCGTTGTCCCAGGCCCGTGCCGAGGAGGTGCGCCAGCTCCTCGCCGCGCGCACCGGCCAACCCGGGCGCTTCAGCGCCCAGGGCCTGAGCGACACCGAGCCGCTGGCCTCCAACGACACCGCGCAGGGCCGGGCGAAGAATCGCCGGGTAGAGATCACCGTTCTGGCGGAGGGCGTCGAGTGAAGGCGTTTTTCAGTTTTGTCATTCGCTGGGTGATCCCGGTACTGGGCCTGCTGGCCCTGAGCCTGATCATCTGGTTCGTCGGCCCGCTGCTCGACTGGCTGGTGCCGGCCGCACCGCGCTGGGCGCTGATCGTCCTGCTGTTCGCGGCGTGGATCGCCTACCGTGTCTGGCGCATCGTCCAGGCCCGTCGCCAGGCAGCCAAGGTGATGGAAAGCCTGGCCGCCGAGACCGCCCCAGACCCGGCCAGCGTAGCCACCGCCGAGGAGCTGGCGACCCTGCGCCAGCGCATGGACGAGGCCCTGGCCCTGCTGAAGAAAGCGCGCCTGGGCGGCGACGAGCGGCGCAACCTGTACGAGCTGCCGTGGTACGTGATCATCGGCCCGCCCGGCTCGGGCAAGACCACCGCGCTGGTCAACTCCGGCCTGCACTTCCCCCTGGCGGCGCAGATGGGCGCCGGGGCGATCCGGGGCGTAGGCGGCACGCGCAACTGCGACTGGTGGTTCACCGACCAGGCTGTGCTGCTCGACACCGCCGGGCGCTACACCACCCAGGACAGCCATGCCCAGGTGGACAAGGCGGCCTGGCTGGGCTTTCTCGACCTGCTCAAGAGCCAGCGCTCGCGTCGGCCGATCGATGGCGCGTTCATCGCCATCAGCCTGTCCGACCTGCTGCTGTGCAGCGATGCCGAGCGCGCCGCCCACGCCGTGGCGATCCGCACGCGTATCCAGGAGCTGTACACCCAGTTGGGCGTGCGCTTCCCGATCTACCTGATGCTGACCAAGCTCGACCTGCTGCCGGGCTTCATGGAGTTCTTCGACAACCTGGGCAAGGAAGAACGTGCTCAGGTCTGGGGCATGACCTTCCCCCTGGACGACGGCCAGCAAGGCGATGGCCCGCTGGCCCAGTTCAGCGGCGAGTTCGCCTTGCTCGAGCAGCGTCTCAACCAGCGCCTGGTCGAGCGCCTGCAACAGGAGCGCGATCCAGCCCGGCGTGACCTGGTGTACGGTTTCGTCCAGCAGTTCGCCGCCCTGCGCGGCAACCTGCAGGTGTTCCTCGACGGCGTCTTCAAGCCCAATGCCTTCGAAGAGCGCGCGCTGCTGCGCGGGGTGTACTTCACCAGCGGAACCCAGGAAGGCAGCCCGATCGACCGGCTGATCGGCAGCATGGCCCAGAGCATGGGCCTGGACCGTGCGCAGTTGGCGCGCCAGAGCGGCACCGGGCGCAGCTATTTCATCGAGCGGCTGTTCACCGCCGTGGCGTTCGCCGAGCGCGGCCTGGTCGGCTGCGACCCCAAGGTCGAGCGGCGGCGCAAGTGGATCGCCCGTGGCGCCCTGGCCCTGAGCGTGGCCCTGGTACTGGTGGTCGGCACCCTGTGGACCCTGAGCTACCGGGCCAACCAGGCCTACATCGCCGAGGTGGACAACCGCCTCAAGCCCCTGGGCCGCAGCGTCCAGGAACTGAGCCCGGCCCAGCGCGAGGTCATCGAGGTGCTGCCGCTGCTCAACGCCGTGCGCCGCCTGGCCGACGACCCGCCGGCCTGGGCCGAGGGCCTGGGGCTGTACCAGGGCGACATGCTCGAAGGCGAGTCGGCCAGCGTCTACCGCAAGCTGCTGATCGCCATTTTCGCCCCGCGCCTGGTCACCCGCATCGAGGAGCAGCTGTATGCCGGCGGCCCCTCCGACTACCTCTACGAGGGCCTGAAGGCCTACCTGATGCTGGCCGACGGCGAACACTACGACGCCGAGTTCATCAAGGCCTGGATCAGCCTCGACTGGGAGCGCAACCTGCCCCGCGACTTGGCGCCCGACCAGCGCCAGGCCCTCGACCAGCACCTGCAGGCGCTGTTCGAGCGGCGCCCGCCCAATGCCCGGCTGGACCAGCGCCTGATCGACGACACGCGCCGCCAGTTGCAACAGCTGCCGGTAGCCCAGCGCGTCTACGACCGGGTCAAGCGCCAGAAGCTACCGTCCGGGGTCGTCGATTTTCGCATCAGCGAGGCCGCCGGGCGCGACGCTGCTCTGGTGTTCCGGCGCAAGAGCGGCAAGCCGCTGGACGAACCGCTCCCAGGGCTGTTCACCGTCGAGGGTTACCGCAAGGCCTTCCTCGCCGCCAGCCTGGCCCACAGCACGACCCTGGCCGAGGAACGCTGGGTGCTTGGCCGCGAAGTGGGTGAGGCGGGCGATGCCAAGCGCCTGGCCGATGACGTGCGCCAGCTGTTCTACCAGGACTACATCCGCCACTGGGATGCCCTGCTGGCGGACCTGGACTTCGTGCCCATCACCAGCGTCGGCCAGGCTGCCGACGTGCTGCGCGTGCTGTCTGGCCCCACTTCGCCCTTGAAGAAACTGCTCCAGGCGGTGGCCAGGGAAACCGACCTGCAACAACCGGCCACCCTCGACCAGGCCCAGGCCAAGGTCGAGCAGGCCGGGGTCGACCAGCTACGCCAGCGCCTCGGCGGCCTGCTCGGCGATACGCCGGTGCCCGGCGAGCGCCAGGCAACGCGCGAGGTCGACCCGGTGACCGCGCACTTCGCCGAACTGGCGGCCCTGGCCGACGGCGGCGAGGGCGAGCCCGCCGCGCTCGACGGCCTGCTCAGCGACCTCAACGCCTTGTACGTGCAGGTCAGCGCCATGGTCGGCGCCAGCGGCGAGGCCCTGCTGGGCGAGGCCAAGAACCAGGTCCAGGCTGCCTCCCAGCGTGTGTCCCTGGGCGCGGCGCGCCAGCCGAAGGTGGTCCAGGAACTGGTCGGCTCGGTGGTCGGCTCGACCAACGCGATCGTCATGGGCGGGGTGCGCAACCAGCTCAACGCGGCCTGGACCAGCGAGGTGGTGAGCGTCTATCGCCAGTCGTTGAGTGGCCGCTACCCGCTGTCAGCCGGCAGCCCACGCGACGCGACCCTGGAAGACTTCGGCCAGTTCTTCGGCGTCGGCGGGGTGATGGACAACTACTTCCAGAAGTACCTGCAACCCTACGTCAACACCGCCACCTCGCCGTGGAGCTGGCAGCCGGGCGCGGCGCAGAAGCTTGGCATCAGCTCGAACGTGCTGCACACCTTCCAGCGTGCCGCGGCGATCCGCGACGCCTTCTTCCGCAGCGGCGGCGGGCTGCGCCCTGGGGTGCGCTTCGAACTCAAACCGGTAGCCATGGATGCCTCGATCACCCAGTTCTTGCTCGACCTCGACGGCCAGCAGGTCAGCTACGACCACGGCCCGAGCCGCCCGGTGGCGCTGCAGTGGCCCAACCCCAACAGCATCGGCGTGGTGCGCCTGTCGATCTCGCCGCCATTGGCCAATGGCCGCTCCGGGATGACCCTGGAAGGGCCTTGGGCCTGGTTCCGCCTGCTCGACCAGTCCGACCTGGTGGCGGGCGGCTCGCCGGAGCGCTTCAACCTGCGCCTGCGCGTGGATGGGGCCAGCGTGTCCTACGAGCTGCGTGCCAGCAGTGCCTTCAACCCGTTCCGCAGCCGTGTGCTCAGCGGTTTCAGCCTGCCGGAGCGCCTGTGAACGACGTGGGGTTCTACGGAAAGCTGGCCTGCCGTGGCGACTTCGTCAGCCGTGGCCTGCCGACGAGTTTCATCCAGCCTTGGGACCAGTGGCTGGCCGCCGGGATCCAGGCCAGCCAGCGCCAGCTCGGCGAGCAGTGGTTGCAGGCCTACCTGGTCAGCCCCCTGTGGCGCTTTGCGCTGGCGCCGGGGGTGTGCGGGCCCCAGGCCGTGGTCGGCGTGCTGATGCCGAGCATCGACCGGGTGGGCCGGTACTTCCCGCTGACCGTGGCGCAGGTGCTGGAGCCAGGGCAACGGCTCGCCGCGGCCGTGGGCGGGGGCGAGGCGTGGTTCGAGGAGGTCGAGGCCACGTTGCTGGCCACGCTCGAGCCCGATGCCGCTTTCGACGCCTTCGCGGCGGCCTTGCAGCCTTTTCGCGACACCCGGCCGCTGCCCCAGGCGATGCCTGCGCGGCTGACGGTGGGGGGCCTGCAACGGCTGGACGCGACCACGCCCGAAGGCCGCGCCCTGGCCCTGGCCGAGTGCGCCTGCGAGGGCATGAGCCTGTGGTGGGGCAGGGGCTCGGAGCGTATCGCTCCTGGCTTGATGCGCTGTGCCGGCTTGCCGCGCAGCGAGGATTTCGCCGGGTTTCTCCTGGGTAGCGAGGCAGATTTCGGATGACCGCCATGCATTACACCGCGGCCAGTTACAGCCATACCGGCATGGTGCGCCGGATCAACGAAGACGCCTGCCTGGAGCTCACCGCCGATGGCCTGTGGGCGGTGGCCGACGGCATGGGCGGTCATGCCGCTGGCGACTACGTCAGCAGCCTGACCGTCGACAGCCTGCGCCGCCTGCCGCCGTGCCAGGGCCTGGAAGAGTGCGCCCAGGCGGTGCGTGACAGCCTCGCCCGGGTCAACCGTGCGGTGCGCGACGAAACCGTTCGCCGTGGGGTGGCGATGATGGGCAGCACCGTGGTGGTGCTGGCCGTGCGCGGCGACCAGGGCATCGGCCTGTGGGCCGGCGACAGCCGCCTGTACCGCCTGCGCGATGGCCGCATCGAGCGCCTGTCCCACGATCACAGTTACGTCCAGGAACTGCAGGACAGCGGCCTGCTCAACGAGGCCGAGGCCCGTGTGCACCCGCGCGGCAACATCGTCACCCGTGCCATCGGTGTCGAGGACCGGCTGGAGTTGCAGGCGGTCGCGCTGCAGGTGCTGCCCGGCGACACCTACCTGTTGTGCAGCGATGGCCTGACCAAGACCGCCGAGGACCACGAGATCGGCGACGTGCTCGGCCACGCCGACCCCTACCAGGTGGTGCGCGGCCTGGTGCACCTGGGGTTGACCCGTGGCGCTCCCGACAACATCACCGCCGTGGTCGTCAAGGCCGGCTGAAGAACCTCACCATGGACATGCAGATTCCCGGATTCGACATCGACAGCGAGATTGGCCAGGGCGCCATGGCCAGCGTGTACCTGGCCACCCAGCGCTCGCTGGAGCGCAAGGTGGCGCTCAAGATCATGGCGGCGAGCCTGGCCGCCGACCCGACCTTCTGCGAGCGCTTCCTGCGCGAAGGGCGGACCCTGGCGCGGCTGTCGCACCCACACATCGCCACCATCCATGACATCGGCAATGTCGGCGAGCTGTACTACATGGCCATGGAGTACCTGCCCAATGGCACGCTCAAGGAGCGCATCGCCGCTGGGCTGGAGCCTCGCCAGGGGCTGCTGTACGTGCGCCAGATCGCCCAGGTGCTGGGCTATGCCCACGCCCAGGGGCTGGTGCACCGCGACGTCAAGCCCGCCAACATCCTGTTCCGCGCCGACGGTACCGCGGTGCTGTCGGACTTCGGCATCGCCAAGTCGCTGGACGACCGCACCCAGTTCACCCAGGCGGGCTTCGCCGTGGGTACGCCCAGCTACATGAGCCCGGAGCAGGCCCGTGGGCTGGAGATCGACGGCCGTGCCGACCTCTATGCCCTGGGCGTGGTGCTCTACGAGATCCTCGTCGGCAAGCTGCCGTACAGCGGCAACGATGCCCTGTCCACGGCCCTGGCCCACCTCACCGAGCCGTTGCCGGAGTTGCCCATCGAGCATGGCCGCTACCAGGACATCCTGCGCGGGCTGCTGGCCAAGGACCCCAACGAACGCTTCGCCGATGCCGCCGCGTTTCTCGCGGCCCTCGACCGCCTGCCGGCCGAGGACAGCGAAGCCACGCAGGTCCGGCCGCTGCCGGTGAGCACGCCGGTGGCCCCGACGCCATCGGACCTGGGCGGCCTGACGCCGGTTTCCATCGAGATCCCCCAGGTGCCACCGATCGCCGAACCGGCCAAGCGCCCGGCGGCCGAGGCACCGCCCGCGCCCGTACCTGCCAGGAAGAAACCCGCCATGGCGTTGCTGGCCGTGGCGGTCGCCGCCGCGCTCGGCCTTGCAGGTGTCGGCTACTGGTGGCTGGGCAGCGGCGATACGCCGGCACCCGACGCGCCGCTGGCACAGGCCACCACACCGCCCTCGCCGCAGGCGCCCGAGCAGGGTAGCGCCACGCCCGTCGCGGCTGTGGATGACCAGCGTCCGCTGCTGATGCCAGGCAAGAAGACGCTGTTCCAGCGGGTGCTGAGCCAGCCCGGCGCGCGCTTGGCCAGCGAGCCTGGGGCCGAGCCCGGCGACAGCCTGCCGGCGTTCAGCGTGCTCTACGTCTACCAGCGCAAGGACGTCGACGGCAAACCCTGGGTGCAGGTCGGCGCCTCCAGTGATGGCCAGCGCGACGGCTGGCTGCCCGCCGGGCAGACCAGCGACTGGAAGCAGAGCCTGGTGCTCAAGTTCACCGAACGCTCCGGCCGTTCGCCGGTGATGTTCCTGCGCCAGGCCGATGACGTGCAGCGCCTGCTCGACGATACCGGCATGGCCCGCGATACCCTGCTCAAGGCGCAGGGCCAGCCGGACCAGGTGCCCCAGGTGATGGCCCTGGAACCAACCGCCAGCGCGGTGCCCCAGGAGCAGTTCTACCTGATGCCGATCTTCGACTTCCGTGAAAGCTTCGATGCCGAAGGCCAGCCGGTGCAACTGCTCAACATCGCCTCCATCGACCCAGGAGCCAGTGCCCGCGACAGCGCGGCCACGGCCGCAGGCGTCGCGGCGGGCGACGACAAGGCGTTTCGCACGGCCATCGTCCTGGTGGTGGACACCTCGGTCTCCATGCAGCCCTACATCGACCGGGTCCGCCAGGTCGTCAGCGAACTGCAGCAGCAACTGGCGGCACGCGGCGAGCTGGACAACGTCAGCTTCGGCCTGGTGGGCTTTCGCAACAGCACCCAGCGCACGCCCGGCCTGGAGTACCTGAGCAAGACCCTGGTGAACCTCGACGAGGGCCGCGACCCGGCGCGCTTCCTGCGGGCGGCGTCGCAGGTCAAGGCCACCCAGGTTTCCAGCCATTCGTTCAACGAAGATGCCTTCGCCGGCATCCTGCAGGCGGTCGAGGGCCTGGACTGGTCCGGTTACGGCGGGCGCATCATCCTGCTGGTCAGCGACGCGGGCGCCTTGCGCAAGAACGACCCGTTCAGCAGCACCCAGATGAACGAGGCCGAGGTGCGCCAGGCCGCCCTGAGCAAGCAGATCAAGATCTACGCCCTGCACCTGCGCACCCCGGCCGGGCAAAAGAACCATGCCTCGGCCGAACAGCAGTACCGTGTGCTCAGCGCCGACAGCAACCCGCAGATCGGCGACCTCTACGTCTCGGTGCCGGGCGGCGAGGTGTCGGTGTTCGGCGAGCGGGTGCGGGAGATCGGCTCGACCTTCGCCGAGCTGGTCCACCAGGTGCGCAACAAGCAGCCACAACCGGTGCCGCTGCTGACCTCGGCATCGAGCCTGGCGGCCAAGTCCCAGGCCATCGGCTACGCCATGCACATGGACTTCCTCGGCCGCCAGGGCGCCAGCCAGGCGCCGCGTCTGGTCAGCGCCTGGACCGCCGACCGCGACCTGACCAACCCGGCGCTGCCGACCCTGCAGGTGTGCGTGATGCTGACCAAGCTGCAGCTCAACGACCTGCAGCAGTCGCTCAAGCTGATCGTCGATGCCGCGCGCAAGACCCGCTCGTCCCCCGGCGACTTCTTCAACGAGATCGCCAGCGCCAGCGCCTACATGAGCCGCGACCCGGGCGAGCTGCGCAAGGGCGCCAACCTGGCCCAGAGCGGTGTGCTCGGCGAGTACCTGGAGGGCCTGCCGTACCGCAGCAAGTCGCTGAGCATGACCCAGGACCTGTGGTTGTCGCTCTCGGTGGCCGAGCAGGAGGACTTCATCGACGAGCTGGAGTCGAAGATCCGCCTGTACGAAACCTTCCACAACGACATGGCCAACTGGGTGCGCTTCGGCAATGCCGAGCCGGGTGATGCCTTGTACCGTGTCCCGCTGTCGACCCTGCCGTGATGATCCGCTTGCAGGGGGTGCGCAAGACGCGCGGGCAGGGCGCCCAGCGCTACAGCCTGGAGATCGACCGGCTGCGGTTGGCCGCGGGCGAGCGCGTGGCCCTGGTCGGCCCCAGCGGCTGCGGCAAGAGCACCTTGCTGGACCTGCTGGCATTGGTGCTGGCGCCCGATGCCGCCGAGGGCTTCAGCCTGGGGCTCGACGGCATCGAGCAGGACATCGCCGGGCTCTGGCGCCAGCGCCGGCTCGATCGCCTGGCCGCGCTGCGCAGCCGTCACCTGGGCTATGTGTTGCAGGCCGGTGGGCTGCTGGGCTTTCTCGACGTGCGCGGCAATATTCGCCTGCCGCGCCAGTTGCTCGGGTTGAGCGACGACGGCAGCGTCGAGCGCCTGGCCGAGGCGCTCGACGTGCACGACCAACTGGACAAGCGCCCGGCCGCGCTGTCCCTGGGCCAGCGCCAGCGGGTCAGTTGTGCCCGCGCCCTGGCGCACGGCCCGGCGCTGCTGTTGGCCGACGAGCCCACCGCGGCCCTCGACCCGGTCAATGCCGGGCGGGTCATGGACCTGCTGTTGCAGCAGGCCCAGGCACATCGGGTGACCTGCGTGGTCGCCACCCACGACGAGGCCCTGGCGCGCAGCGCGGGCCTGTCGGTGCTGCGCATGGCGTGCCGGCGCGATGCCGACGGCGGCGTCACCGCGACCCTGGAGAGGGCAGCCTGATGCGCCCGCTGCTGATCGCCGGCCTGGCCTGGCAGGACTACCGCAACGACGGGCGCTTGTCGGCCTGCAGCGTGCTGGCGCTGGTGGCGGTGATCGCGCCGTTGCTGGTGCTGTTCGGCCTCAAGTTCGGCCTGGTCGGCAGCCTCACCGAGCGCTTGCAGCGCGACCCGGGCGTGCGCGAAATCATCCCCCTGGGCGGCGGGCGCTTCGATGCCGCCTTCGTCGCTGCGCTGGGCGCCCGTCCGGACGTGGCCTTCGCTATCCCGCGTACCCGGCAGATCGCCGCCACCGCCGAGCTGCTGCTGCCGGCCAGTGGGCGCGGAGTGACGGTGGAGATGCTGCCCACCGCCGCTGGCGATCCGTTGCTGCACGGTGTGCCGCTGCCGGGCGACTTGCAGGAGGTGGTGCTCAGTTTCACCGCGGCGGAAAAGCTCGGCGCCAAGGCCGGCGATGAGCTGCAGGCCAGCATCGGCCGCCAGCAGGCTGGCCAGGTGCAATGGCGCCAGGCGCGCCTGCGGGTGCTCGCGGTGTTGCCGCTGGCGGCATTCGAGCGCGATGCCCTGTTCGCCCCCCTGGCGCTGCTGGAGGCCGCCGAAGACTATCGCGACGGGCGTGCCGTGCCGGCCCTCGGCTGGCCGGGCGAGGCCCAGGCCGACCCCACGCAGCGGGTCTACCCGGCGTTTCGCCTGTATGCCCGTGGGCTCGCCGACGTGGAGCCGCTGCGCCGTTATTTCGCCGAGCGCAAGGTGCTGGTCTCGACCCAGGCGGCGCGGATCGCCCAGGTGCAGTCGTTGAGCCGCAACCTCGACCTGGTGTTCTGGATCATCGCCGCCCTGGCCGTGAGCGGCGCGGCTGCCGCCATCGCCGCGGGCGCGGTGGCGGCGGTGGAGCGCAAGCAGCGCGAGCTGGCCGTGCTGCGCCTGCTGGGCTTGGGCACCGCCGCGTTGCTGTTGTTCGTGGTGCTCCAGGCACTCTACAGCGGCGTGCTGGCCGCGGCCCTGGCCGCCGTGCTGTACCTGTTGGCCGAACACGGCCTGAACCGGCTTTTCATGCAGGTGCCCGGCGAGTACGCCAGCCACCTGTTGCCCCTGCACTATCTCGTCGCGCTGCTCGCCGTCCTGCTGGCCAGTGCTGCCGCGGCCGCCCTGGGCGGCTGGCGGGTGGCGCGGATCGACACCTGCGAAGGAATCCGTGATGTCTGAACGTCGCCTGAAGGCCGCCGCCTTGGTCATCGCCGCCCTGAGCCTGGTCGCCTGCGTCCAGGCCGACGACGATGACAAGCCCAAGGCCCAACCTGGGAACGAGGCCCAGCCTGGAAACAAGGTCGAAGCCACTGCCAGCGCCAAGCTGGACAACCCCAAGCCGCTGGCCGATGACGTCAGCCTGCCCTTGCCCTGTGGCGGCGAGATGGTGTTCCGCCACGTCTATGTGCTGGCCCAGGGCAGCCTGGACGACCGTGAGGTGAGCCTCGGCTACCCCTTCAGCGAGGGCGAGGCGGGCTACAAGCAGTCGTTCATCTCCGGCTACCGCCGCGACTTCATCAACGGCCAGTTCAGCCTGCAGGACCTGGCGCCGCAGTGGCGCGAGCAGGTCGGCCCGAGCCTGCCCAAGGTCGAGGCCGGCAGCCCGCTCAAGCCCATGATGTACTTCATCGGCAAGTACGAAGTCACCGCCCGGCAGTATGCCCAGGTCATGTCCCAGGCCCAGTCCCTGGCCAGCGGCGAGGCGCCGCCGGCCTGCGAACCGGTCACCGAGGCGGCCGGGCGCTTGCCCAAGGTCAAGCTGTCGCGCTTCGAGGCCGAGCGCTTCGCGGCGGTGTACAGTGCCTGGCTGATGAAGCATCACCGCGACCTGCTGCCGATCAGCGGCCGTGGCAGCAAGCCCGAGGATGGCGGTATCGGCTTCGTGCGCCTGCCCACCGAAGTGGAGTGGGAGTTCGCCGCCCGTGGCGGTTCGGTGGTCAGCCGCCAGGCGCTGGAAGGTCGGCTGTTCCCGCGCAAGGTCGAGGGCAGCGACAGCGAAGGGCCGCTGGCCGACTGGGCGGTGTTCAACCAGGTGGCCGGTGGCACCGGCCAGGCTGCGCGGTTGATGCCGATCGGCACCCGGCAGCCGAACCCGCTGGGGCTGTTCGATGTGATCGGCAACGCCGCGGAGATGGTCCAGGAGTCGTTCCAGTTGGTGCATGCCGGCCGGCGCCAGGGGGCCTATGGCGGCTTCGTGGTCAAGGGCGGCAACTACCTGGAAGGCGAGGGCACGCTGTTCACCGGCATGCGCCGCGAATACCCGCTGTTCGGCGCCGACGGCACCGAGCAGCGTAACGAGACCACCGGTTTTCGGGTGGCCATCGGTGCCCTGTCGGCGCCGCGCTCACGCTACCAGGAGCTGTTCGAGCAATGGCAGAAGGAGGGCCGCCTGGCCAGCCTGACCGACGCCATCGACGATGCCCAGGACCCGACCAAGCGCCTGGACGGCATCATCGCCAGCACCGCCGACCCACGCCTGCAGGCCGAGCTTGGGCTGGTCAACGAGGAGCTCAAGCGCAACGTCTCGCTGATCGCCCAGCAACGCGAGGAAGCCGCCGGCAACCTGATCCAGTCCGCCGCCCTGGTGGCCGAGACCATCAACAACTACAACATCCGCCTGACCAACCTGCAGAACAGCCAGCGGCAGGCCGAGGCCTCGGGCGACCCGACCAGCGCCCGCATGTTCGCCGCCGCCATCGCCAATGGCCGCAACGCGCTGGACGGCGCCGTAGCGATCTACATCGACAACCTGGCCAGCGGCACGCGCTACACCGATGCGGTGATCCAGGCGCAGTTCCAGCGGGTCAAGGAAGAACTCAACCGCAAGCCGGTCCTGGGCAGGAGCCTGGTGACCCGTGCGACCCTGTTCGTCCGCCATGTCGGGGAGTACCGCCAGAACCGGCGGGCCGACCCGGCGACGATCCTCAAGGAGCTGCTCGCCTCGGCCACCCCGAGGCCCTGAACGACTCGACCGAGAAAGGAATCCCGGCCGGCATGACGCTGGTCGGCCCCGTACAACCCAAGAGAGAACCTGACCATGCTTTTCACACGCAAGCCCCTGATCAACGCTTCCCAGGCCCGTACCGCACTGCTGCTGGCGGCGGGTTTCAGCAGCGTACTGCTGACCGGTTGCGCCGGCTCGCCGGTGTCCAGGATCGGTGCGACCACCAAGGTCGAGTACTACCCCAACTGCTACGAGCCGGTGCAGCACCTGCGCTCCACCGACTCCGACATGACCCGTTCGGTGGCCACCGGTGCGCTGCTCGGCGCCGTGGGCGGTGCCCTGACCGGCGCTTTGGTGGACAACGACAACCGTGGCCGCAATGCTGCCATCGGCGCGGCCGGCGGTGCCCTGGTCGGCGGTGCGGCGGGCTACTACACCGAACGCCAGAAGCAGATCAGCGATGACAAGCAGCGCATCGCCTCCTATGCCACCGACATCGACAAGAGCGCGGCGGACATGGACCGCACCACCGCCTATGCCAAGGCTTCGCAGAGCTGCTACCAGCGCGAGTTCGCCAACCTGATGGACGGGCGCAAGGCCAAGCGCATCGACGACACCGAGGGCCGCAAGCGCCTGGCCGAGATCGTCTCTGGCCTGCAGGAGTCGAACAACCTGATCACGGCGGTCAGCGGCCGTCTCGGCGAGAACCTGGACAACTACACCCAGGCCTACGAGCAAGACCTCAAGCAGGTCGGCGTGCAGCGTTCGGACGTCACCGTGGTGGCCCAGGCCGAGACCGCGAAGAAGACCACGCCCAAGAAGCTGCCGGCGGTGCCGAAGGAGGCCGTGGCCACCGAGAAGACCTTGCAGAACGCCACCAGCAAGAAGACCGAGGCCCAGCAGGTGGCCAAGGCCGGCCAGGACCAGGTCAACCGTATGTGCAACAGCCCGGACATGGGCGACTGGGCACCGGTGCCTTGCCCGAACGTGTGAGCCTGAAACCAGGGGCGCGCTGCGCCCCTATCGCGGCACCGAGAGTTGAGGGAATCGACCTGTGACAGATCTTCTGGTCAACCAATTGGGCAACACCTCGCAGTTCATGGCGCGCCAGCGCATCCAGAGCCGCATCAACCTGCCGCAGATGTTCGCCGCCATCGATGCCGACCCGCGCATCGTTGGCGCCGGGGTGGTGTACATCGACGCCAACTACAACGTCATCACCCTGCGCGAATTCCAGCCGATCTGCAGCATCAAGCCCAAGCGCGTGATCCTGCGCGAGATCAACAAGTACCAGACACCGGCCCAGTACACCGAGCAGTTGCAGAACAATCCCCGCGAATCGCGGGTGATCAAGGAGGCGGTCAATACCACCTTGTCCTGCGCCGGTGCGGTGCTGGGGTGGTTCGTGGTGTTCAGCGGCACCATCGCCGCGCCGTTTTCCGGCGGTACCAGCCTGGTACTGACCTACATCGGCGGGGCTGCAGCCACCGCCAGCAGTATCCAGTGCGGCATCGGCGTGATGCGCACGGTGCGTGAAACCACCAATCCGGCGGCCAACGACGCCCTGGACGAGAACGAGTGGTACCAGGCCGCGTCCAGGGTGCTCGACGGTGTCTCGCTGCTGGGCGTTGGCGCCTCGGGCCTGACCACGCTCAAGTACCTGCAGGTGCACAAGGCCGCCACCGGGCGCAGTTGGCTGGAGCTGAGCAAGACCCTTTCCCGCCAGCAGCGCAAGGCACTGACCACCGAGCTCTTGTCGATCAAGCACCCGGCGTTGACCGCCAAGCAGCTCAAGCTCGAGCAGGCGGCCGGGACCCTGGCCAAGCGCTACACGCCGACCCAGATCAGCCATGCCACCCAGACGTTGCTGCGCGACTCCCTGGGCGCCACCTTTGGCCTGGCGGGCAGTGCCACGGTGCAGAGCATTGCCGTTGGGCTTTATGAGGAAATCGAGTGATGGCCGCTGGCAGTGATTTCGGTGCCTTCATGGCGCGCTACTTCCCCACGTTCCTGCTGGGGTTCTTCGCATCGCTGCTGTCGGTGGCGTTGGCGGTGACCTTGTGGGTGGACAGCCACTGGCGCGACCATCCGGACAATGCGTCGTACAGCGTATTGCTCAGCGGTGGCCTGGTGCTGGTGCTGTGCCTGGGGCACTTTCTGATGATCCGTGGGCAGGGTTGGGCGGTCAGGGTCGTGGTCGGCGTGCTGGTCATCAGCCTGCTGATGGCCCTGAGCCTGTTCGGCGGCGCGGTGCCCGCCTTGTTGCTGGCGATCAGTGCCGCGTTGCCGCTGCTGGCCTTGCTGGTGCTCAACGGCAAGCGGCATCGGGAGATGCGCGCGAAGCTGGTGGCGCTGCGCCAGGAGCGCCGACGCTGAGGCGGCTGGCTCGTCTATGGCGCCTGTGTGCCCCTTGTGTCGGGCACCGTCTCTTCGCTGGCCTGCTCGGCCCATTGCTCCTGCTGGTACCAGTCCTCGCCGAACAACTCCGCCGGATGCATGGTCCGGTCCGCGCCGTTGCCGCAGGCCAATGCCTTCGCCGGGCAGTACAGGTCGCAACCCCAGCAGATGCGCTCGGGATGGCTGGGGTTGTGGGGAAATTTCTTGGCCATGGTTTCCCTCCGACAGCGGTCGTCTGCCTCCAGACTATGCCTGGTACACCCGCCAGCGTTGATCGACATCAAGGTTTTTAGTCGCATACCCCGGTGGTACCTCCTTCGAGGGATGGGCGCAGGCTTCGGCCTGGCCCAGGCTGCGGGCTGTCATCCAGAGGAGGGCGCCAGCATGGCTCACCTTGCATCCCGCGAATTCCAGGCACTGCGCATCGCCGTGCTGACCATCAGCGACACCCGTACCCTGGCCAACGACGGCTCGGGCCAGGCACTGGTCGATGGCCTTGAGGAGGCCGGGCACATCCTTCACGAGCGGGCGTTGGTGCCCGACGATACCTGGCAGATCCGCGCCCGCCTGTGCGCCTGGATCGCCGACCCGCAGGTGCAGGTGGTGCTGCTCACCGGTGGCACGGGCTTCACGGCCCGCGACAACACGCCCCAGGCTGTCGAGCCCTTGCTGGAGAAGGTCGTGGAAGGTTTCGGCGAGTTGTTCCGGCAGGTCTCGCTGGAAGAGATCGGCACCTCGACGATCCAGTCGCGTGCCCTGGCGGGCCTGAGCAACGGCACCTTGGTGTGTTGCCTGCCGGGTTCTCCGGGCGCTTGCCGCACCGGTTGGGACGCGATCTTGCGCAAGCAGCTGGACTGGCGCACCGGACCATGCAATTTCGTCCCGCACCTTAAGTGCCTGCCCGAGCAGGCCGTGGAGGTGTGCGGGGGCCGTGGGTGAGCGGGGTACTGGGGCTGCTTTGCAGCCCATCGCCCGCCGGCAAGCCGGCTCCCACATTGTCCGTGCAAACCGCATCATATGTGGTCGCCGCGGTCCCTGTGGGAGCCGGCTTGCCGGCGATGGGGCGCGAAGCGGCCCTGGGAATGCAGGCCCTAGCGCAGGTTCTCCAGCGCCCAGACCGCCGCCTCCACCCGCGAGCGCAGCCCCAGCTTGTGCAGCAGGTTCTTCACATGCACCTTCACCGTCCCTTCGGTGATCCCCAGCTTGTTGCCGATCATCTTGTTGCTCAACCCGCCGGCGATCATCTTCAACACCTGCCGCTCCCGGTCCGTCAGATCCTGCGAGCTGGCGCCGTGGGATGCCCGCAGCGCCTGGGCCAGCACCGTGGTCAGCGATGGGCTGACCACCAGGCCCCCCGCCAGCACCTCGTGCAACCTGTCGATCAGCAGCTCCGGCTCCATGTCCTTGAGCAGGTAGCCATTGGCACCGAAGCGCATGGCATCGCTCACATCCTGTTCGGCATCGGACACCGTGAACAGCAGGATCCGCCCCGCATAGCCCTGCTCGCGCAGGCGCTTGAGCGCTTCGACGCCGTTGAGTTCAGGCATGTTGTGGTCGAGCACCACCAGGTCCGGCTGCAGCCGCTCCACCAGGGCGCAGGCTTCCAGGCCGTTGTTGGCCTCGCCGACCACCACCAGGTCGTGCTCCAGCTCGATCAACTGGCGCAGCGCGCGGCGCATCATCGGGTGGTCGTCGGCCAGCAGCAGGGTGTGAGGGGCGGTAGCGTTCATGCGAGTACCTCGGGTTGACGCAAAAAGCTCGGCGCGAAACGTAGTCGCACCTGGGTGCCATGGGGTTCACGGGGGGCCAGGCTGAGCTGGCCGCCCAGGCTGCGGGCGCGCTCTTGCATGATGTTCAGGCCATGGTGCAGGCGGCCGTCGTAGCCGGGCTGGATGCCGATGCCATCGTCCTCCACCAGCAACTCGACCTCGCCGCCCAGCTGGCGCACGTGCACCCAGGCCTCGCTGGCCTGCGCGTGGCGGGCGCAGTTGGACAGCGCTTCGCGGGCGATCTGCAGCACGTGGATCTGTTCGTTGGCGCCGAGGCTGAAGGCCAGCGGCTGCTGTTGCAGGTGTACGCGCATCGCGCCCCGTTCGGCGAACTCGCGGGCGGTGTCCTCCAGCGCCTGCTCCAGGCCACCGTCCTGGATCTGCAGGCGGAAGGTGGTCAGCAGCTCGCGCAACTGGCGATAGCCATTGTTCAGCCCTTCGCGCAGTTCATCGCTCACCACCAGCAGGTGCTCGGCGTTCTCGCCACGGCGGATCAGGGTTTGCAGGCGGCTGACCTGCAGCTTCATGTACGACAGGGCCTGGGCCAGGGAGTCATGCAGCTCGCGGGCGATGGTGGTGCGCTCGTCGAGCAGCAGCAAGCGGTTGTCCTTCTCGCGCTGGCCTTCCAGCGACAGGCTGGTGCCGATCAGGTCGGCCAGGGCCTGGATCAGTTCGCGCTCCCATGGGTGGGCGGCATGGCCGTCGATGAAGTGGGCACGCAGGTCGCCGAGCACGGTGCCCTGGGAGCTGACCTGCAGGCTGAAGCGGTTGGCCAGGCGCTGGCGTTCGCAACCGGCGCAGTCCTGGGGGGCGCACACTTCACGGGTGTCGTTGTCGCCATGCAGGGCGATCAGTTGCCCCTGGCCGGCCTCGGCTCCGCCGCGCAGGCACAGCGACAGGCGCAGGCCGGGCAGGCGTTGCTGGAAGCTGACGATCAGTGCGTCCAGGTGCTCGGCGCTGGTCGGCTGGGTGGCGATGCTGCGGCTGGCATGGCAGAGCAGGTCGAGGGCGGCGTTGCTCTGGGCCAGTTCCTGGGTTTTCTCCGCGACCCGCGAAGCCAGCGTGCGGTGGGACTGTTCGATGGCCTCGGCCATGGCGTTGAAGCTATCGGCCATCTGCCCCAGTTCGTCGCGCGAGCGATAGCGGATGCGCGCATCGAGCTTGCCGGCGCGAAAGCGCTCGGTGGCGCGGACCAGCTCCTGCAGCGGTGCGATCACACCGCTGTGCAGCTCGAACAGGCCGACCAGCAGGATGACCACGGTGATCAGCAGCGCCGCGCCCTGGATGTTCTGTTGCCAGCCCTGGCGCCGCTCGCTCTGTTTCTGCAGTTGCAGGACGAAGTCTTCGATATGGTCGACGAACACCTGTGCCTCGCGCTGGAACAATTGCCGGTCATTGGCCTCCAGCGCCGGCAGCAAGTGACCTTGCCATTGTCCGAGGACCTTCGAGAAGGCCTTGCCGACCGGGCTGTCGTCGCCGTCTTGCAGCGTGTGCGCCAACGTTGGGCTCGCCAGGCGCTGCTGCATGTCCTGGCGCAGTTGCTCGAGGGTAGCGGCCGAGGCATCGGACGCCAGTTGCCAATTGAGGCGGAAGGTGGCCATGCGCAGGGAGCCGGCGGTGTTCATGGCCGCGGCGTCGTTCTCGCTGACCCGGGCGATCAGCACGGCACTGAAGGTGCTGGCCAGGCTGAGGGTGGCCAGCAGGACCACGGCCAGCCCTGCCCGCGCGGGCAGCGAGCTCTTCAGCCAGTTCAGCATCGCGCTACCTCCAAAGAATCCCAGGCCGTCCAGTGGCGTCGCGAAGCGTCCTGCAATATTGACTAACTATTTGATTTAAAAGGATTAAACCGCCAAGTAAGGCTCTACCACTTTGGTGGTAGATGCCGCCATAGTAAGCCCGCCCCGGCCCCTGCCGCCTTGATGCAGGTCAATCGTGGCCTGCCGGCATGCTCCTAGCCTGCGCTGGACAAGTCGCCCTGGAGAGCGTTCATGCAACGCAAGGTACAACAGGGGCTGGTGCTCGGGATGAGCACGACCGCGTTCACCGTCTGTTTCATGGTGTGGATGATGTTCGCGGTGCTGGGGGTGCCTATCAAGGATCTGCTCGACCTCAACGAAACCCAATTCGGCCTGCTGGCCGCCACGCCGGTGCTCAGTGGCTCGCTGGTGCGCCTGCCGCTGGGCATGCTGGGCGACCGCTTCGGCGGGCGCATCGTGTTCTTCGTGCTGATGCTGGCCTGCGTGTTGCCGATCTACCTGATCGGCCATGCGACCGCGTACTGGCAGTTCCTCGTCCTGGGCCTGTTCGTCGGCCTTGCCGGTGGTTCGTTCTCGGTAGGCATCGCCTACGTCGCCAAGTGGTTCGGCGCGTCCAGGCAGGGGCTGGCCATGGGCATCTTCGGCGCCGGCAACGCCGGCTCGGCGCTGACCAAGTTCCTCGCCCCGGCGATCATCGTCGCTGCCGGCTGGCAGATGGTGCCGAAGGCATTCGCGGCGATCCTGCTGGTCACCGCGCTGCTGTTCTGGTGCTTCACCTTCGACGACAAGTCGCACCGGGTGGCGGCCAGCGTGTCCCTGCGCGAGCAACTCGCCACCCTCAAGGACCCCCGCGTCTGGCGTTACTGCCAGTACTACTCGATCGTCTTCGGCGGCTACGTTGCCCTGGCCCTGTGGATGACCCAGTACTACGTCGCCGAATACGGCTTCAGCCTGCAGGGCGCCGCGCTGCTGGCCGCCTGTTTCTCGCTGCCGGGCGGCGTGCTGCGTGCGCTGGGCGGCTGGATGTCGGACCGCTGGGGCGCGCACAGCGTGACCTGGTGGGTGCTGTGGGTGAGCTGGGTGTGCCTGTTCTTGCTGTCGTACCCGCAGACCGACCTCACCCTGCACACCGTCGACGGCCCGCGCACCTTCCACATCGGCCTCAACGCCTGGGTGTTCACCCTGTTGATGTTCGTCGTCGGTGTCGCCTGGGCCTTCGGCAAGGCCTCGGTGTTCAAGTACATCGCCGACGAGTTCCCGGAGCGCATGGGTGCGGTGTCCGGCATCGTCGGCCTGGCCGGCGGCCTGGGCGGTTTCGTCCTGCCGATCCTGTTCGGTGCGCTGGTCGACCTGACCGGCGTGCGCAGCTCCAACTTCATGCTGCTGTACGGCGTGGTCTGGGTCTCGCTGATCTGGATGTACCTCAGCGAAGTCCGTCGGACACCCGTCCTCGGCACCCCCCGTTCCGATTCCTGATACCTCGAGGAGACTGATCATGTCGGCATCCAACAACCCCGCTGTGGGCGGTGCGCTCCAGCCGGGGCCAGTGATCGAAGACTGGCGTCCGGAAGACCCGCAGTTCTGGGGCGCCACCGGCAAGGCCATCGCCAGCCGCAACCTGTGGATCTCCATCGCCGCGCTGTTCCTGGCCTTCGCCATGTGGATGGTATGGAGCACGGTGATCGTGCGCATGAACGCCGCAGGCTTTGCCTTCACCACCGACCAGCTGTTCTGGCTGGCGGCGCTGCCGGGCCTGTCCGGTGCGGCCTTGCGGGTGTTCTATGCGTTCATCGTGCCGGTGTTCGGCGGCCGCCGCTGGACCGCGCTGAGCACCGCTTCGCTGCTGCTGCCGGCCGTGTGGATGGGCGTGGCGCTGCAGGACACCGCCACGCCCTACAGCGTGTTCGTGATCATCGCGCTGCTGTGCGGCTTCGGCGGCGGCAACTTCGCCTCGTCGATGTCCAACATCAGCTTCTTCTTCCCCAAGGCGCAGCAGGGTACGGCCCTGGGCCTGAATGCCGGGTTGGGCAATTTGGGGGTGTCCGGGATGCAGTTCCTGGTGCCGCTGGTCATCGGCGTGGGCCTGTTCGGCGCCGCCGGTGGC
The DNA here is from genome assembly GCF_046365545.1 of Pseudomonas sp. HLMP. Lineage (NCBI taxonomy): Bacteria > Pseudomonadati > Pseudomonadota > Gammaproteobacteria > Pseudomonadales > Pseudomonadaceae > Pseudomonas > Pseudomonas sp. HLMP. The sequence continues at coordinate 1,251,775 of NZ_JBDLLR010000001.1, forward strand.
GAGCCGAGCGAACTGGCCGATGGCGGGGCGATGTGGCTGCAGAACGCCGGCCTGGTCTGGGTGCCGTTGATCATCCTGGTGACCCTCGCCGCCTGGTTCGGCATGAATGACCTCAAATGCGCCAGCGCCTCGTTCTCTGAGCAGGCGGTGATCTTCAAGCGCAAGCACAATTGGCTGATGTGCTGGCTGTACTTGGCCACCTTCGGCTCGTTCATCGGTTTTGCCGCCGCCTTCCCGCTGCTGATCAAGACCGCCTTCCCTGAGGTTAATGCGCTTCAGTTCGCTTTCCTCGGCCCCTTGGTCGGGGCCCTGGCGCGGCCACTGGGTGGCTGGATCTCGGACAAGCTTGGCGGGGCGCGGGTGACCCTGTGGAACTTCGTGCTGATGATCGCCGCCGTGCTTGGGGTCATCGCCTTCCTGCCCGGCGAAGGTGAGGCGGGGCACTTCTTCGGCTTTCTCAGCATGTTCATGGTGCTGTTCGTCACCACCGGCATCGGCAACGGCTCCACCTTCCGCATGATCCCGGTGATCTTCCGCACCCTGCACGAACGCGCCAGCGCCAAGGCCCAGCCGGCCGAACGCGAGCGGGCCCTGCGCGAGGCGGGCAAGGAGTCGGCCGCGGTGCTGGGCTTTAGCTCCGCCGTCGGCGCCTTCGGCGGCTTCTTCATCCCCAAGAGCTTCGGCAGCTCCCTGGCCCTGACCGGGGGGCCGGAAGCGGCCCTGTACGCGTTCATCGCCTACTACGTCAGCTGCATCCTGGTGACCTGGTGGTGGTACTCGCGCAAAGGCGCCGAGACCCCTTGCTGACCGAGCCCGACGACTTGACCACGAGCGCGGGCCACCGCGCTCAGCCTGAGAGGAACAGAACATGAGCCACCTACTCGACCAGATGCGCTTCTTCAAGCGCAAGCAGGGTGAGTTCGCCGATGGCCACGGCGAGACCCGCCAGGAGTCCCGCGACTGGGAGAACGTCTACCGTTCGCGTTGGCAGTACGACAAGATCGTGCGTTCCACCCATGGGGTGAACTGCACCGGGTCGTGCTCCTGGAAGATCTACGTGAAGAACGGCCTGATCACCTGGGAAACCCAGCAGACCGACTACCCGCGTACCCGCAGCGACCTGCCCAACCACGAGCCACGCGGCTGCCCGCGCGGTGCCAGCTACAGCTGGTACATCTACAGCGCCAACCGCCTGAAATACCCCAAGGTGCGCAAGCCGCTGCTCAAGCTGTGGCGTGAGGCGCGCCGCACGCTGGCGCCCGTGGACGCCTGGGCCAGCATCGTCGACGATCCGGCCAAGGCCGAGTCGTACAAGTGCCAGCGCGGCATGGGTGGCTTCGTGCGTTCGAGCTGGGACGAAGTCAACGAGATCATCGCCGCGGCCAACGTGCATACCGTCAAGCAGCATGGCCCGGACCGGGTGGTGGGTTTCTCGCCGATCCCGGCCATGTCGATGGTCAGCTACGCCGCCGGTGCCCGCTACCTGTCGCTGATCGGTGGCGTGTGCCTGTCGTTCTACGACTGGTACTGCGACCTGCCGCCGGCCTCGCCGCAGGTGTGGGGCGAGCAGACCGACGTGCCGGAGTCGGCCGACTGGTACAACGCCAACTACATCATCGCCTGGGGCTCCAACGTCCCGCAGACCCGCACCCCCGACGCGCACTTCTTCACCGAGGTGCGCTACAAGGGCACCAAGACCGTGGCCATCACCCCGGACTACGCCGAGGTGGCCAAGCTCACCGACCTTTGGCTCAACCCCAAGCAGGGTACCGACGCGGCGCTGGCCCAGGCCTTCGCCCACGTGATCTTCAAGGAGTTCCACCTCGACACGCCCAGCGACTACTTCCGCAGCTACGCCAAGCGCTACACCGACTTGCCCATGCTGGTGCTGCTCCAGGCGCGGGACGATGGCTACAGCGCCGACCGTTTCCTGCGGGCCTCGGACCTGGCTGGCAACCTGGGCCAGGACAACAACCCCGAGTGGAAGACCATTGCCATCGACGACAACAGCGCCGGGCTGGTCTCGCCACAGGGCGCCATCGGTTACCGCTGGGGCGAGAAAGGCAAATGGAACATCGAGGCCCGCGAGGGCGGTGAGGGGCGCAGCACCGACTTGCGCCTGAGCCTGATCGGCGACGGCGATGTCGCCGAAGTGGCCTTCCCTTACTTCGGTGGCCAGTACCACGAACACTTCGCCGCCGCCCCGGGCGACGAGGTCCAGCTGCGCCGTGTGCCGGTGCGCACCCTGACCCTGGCCGACGGCCGCCAGGCCAAGGTCGCCACGGTGTTCGACCTGATGGCCGCCAACCTCGGCATCGACCGTGGCCTGGGTGGCGCCAACGTGGCCAGCAGCTACGACGACGCCAGCGTGCCGGGCACCCCGGCCTGGCAGGAGCGCATCACCGGCGTGTCGCGCGAAAAGGCCATCCAGGTTGCCCGCGAGTTCGCCGACAACGCCGACAAGACCCATGGCCGCAGCATGATCATCGTCGGAGCGGCGATGAACCACTGGTACCACATGGACATGAACTACCGCGGGCTGATCAACATGCTCATGCTCTGCGGTTGCGTCGGCCAGACCGGTGGCGGCTGGGCCCACTATGTCGGCCAGGAGAAGCTGCGCCCGCAGTGCGGCTGGCTGCCGCTGGCCTTCGGCCTGGACTGGAGCCGTCCGCCCCGGCAGATGAACGGCACCAGCTTCTTCTACAACCACAGCTCGCAGTGGCGCCACGAGAAGATGAGCATCCACGAAGTGCTCTCGCCGTTGGCCGACAAGTCGCAGTTCCCCGAGCACATGCTCGACTACAACATCCGAGCCGAGCGTGCCGGCTGGCTGCCCAGCGCGCCGCAGCTCAACCGCAACCCGCTGCAGATCACCCGCGATGCCGCCGCGGCCGGCATGACGCCGCAGGACTACGTGCTCACGTCGCTGCAGGACGGCTCCCTGCGCTTTGCCTGCGAGCAGCCGGACAACCCGGCCAACTTCCCGCGCAATCTGTTCATCTGGCGCTCGAACCTGCTGGGCAGCTCCGGCAAGGGCCATGAGTACATGCTCAAGTACCTGCTCGGCACCCGCAACGGCGTGATGAACGAAGACCTGGGCAAGCGCGGTGGCGTCAAGCCGAGCGAAGCCGAGTGGGTGGAGGAAGGTGCCATCGGCAAGCTCGACCTGGTCACCACCCTGGACTTTCGCATGTCCTCGACCTGCATGTACTCCGACATCGTCCTGCCGACCGCGACCTGGTACGAGAAGGACGACATGAACACCTCGGACATGCACCCGTTCATCCACCCGCTGTCCGCCGCCATCGACCCGGCCTGGGAAGCGCGTTCGGACTGGGAGATCTACAAGGGCATCGCCAAGGCGTTCTCGGCCATGAGCGAAGGCCAGCTGGGTGTCGAGCAGGACCTGGTCACCGTGCCGCTGCTGCACGACACCCCCGGCGAGCTGGCCCAGCCGTTCGGCGGCAGCGACTGGAAGACCGAAGGCGTGGCGCCGGTGCCGGGCCTGAACTGCCCGAACATGACCGTGGTCGAGCGCGACTACCCGGCCACCTACAAGAAGTTCACCTCCCTCGGCCCGCTGCTCGACACGCTTGGCAACGGCGGCAAGGGCATCAACTGGAACACCGAGCACGAGGTGGAGTTCCTCGCCGAGCTCAACCACACCGTGCGTGACGAAGGCGTGAGCCAGGGCCGGCCGAAGATCGAGTCGGCCATCGACGCCGCCGAAGTGATCCTCAGCCTGGCGCCGGAAACCAACGGCCATGTGGCGGTGAAGGCCTGGGCCGCGCTGTCGGCGTTCACCGGCCGCGACCACAGCCACCTGGCCGTGCCCAAGGCGCATGAGGCGATCCGCTTCCGCGATATCCAGGCGCAGCCGCGCAAGATCATCTCCAGCCCCACCTGGTCGGGCCTGGAGGACGAGCACGTGAGCTACAACGCCGGCTACACCAACGTCCACGAGCTGATCCCCTGGCGCACCCTCACCGGCCGCCAGCAGTTCTACCAGGACCACCCGTGGATGCAGGCCTTCGGCGAGCAGTTGCAAAGCTATCGCCCACCGATCGACACCCGCACCGTGGACTACGTGAAGGGCAAGAAGCCCAACGGCAACCCGGAGATCGCGCTCAACTGGATCACCCCGCACCAGAAGTGGGGCATCCACAGCACCTACAGCGACAACCTGATCATGCTCACCTTGAGCCGTGGCGGGACGATCGTGTGGCTCTCGGAGATCGACGCGAAGAAGGTCGGCATCGAGGACAACGACTGGATCGAGTGCTTCAACGCCAACGGTGCGCTCACTGCCCGTGCGGTGGTCAGCCAGCGGGTCAAGGAGGGCATGGCGATGATGTACCACGCCCAGGAACGCATCGTGAACGTGCCTGGTGCCGAGAGCACCAAGACCCGCGGCGGCCACCACAACTCGGTGACCCGCGTGGTGCTCAAGCCCACCCACATGATCGGTGGCTATGCCCAGCAGGCCTACGGTTTCAACTACTACGGCACGGTCGGCTGCAACCGCGACGAGTTCGTCGTGGTGCGCAAGATGAGCAAGGTCGACTGGCTCGATGGCACCGATGTCGGTGGCTTGGGCGGCGATGCCCTGCCACAGCCACTGCCCAACGACCTCTGAGGAGATAGCCATGAAGATTCGATCGCAAGTCGGCATGGTCCTGAACCTGGACAAGTGCATCGGCTGCCACACCTGCTCGATCACCTGCAAGAACGTCTGGACCAGCCGCGAAGGCATGGAATACGCCTGGTTCAACAACGTCGAGAGCAAGCCCGGTATCGGCTACCCCAAGGAATGGGAGAACCAGGACAAGTGGAAAGGCGGTTGGGTGCGTAACCGCGATGGCTCGATCAGCCCGCGCATCGGCGGCAAGTTCCGGGTGCTGGCGAATATCTTCGCCAACCCTGACCTGCCGGCCATCGACGACTACTACGAGCCGTTCGACTTCGACTACCAGCACCTGCACAGCGCGCCGCAGGCCAAGCACCAGCCGGTGGCGCGGCCGCGTTCGCTGGTGTCTGGCCAGCGCATGGAGAAGATCGAGTGGGGGCCGAACTGGGAGGAGATCCTCGGCACCGAGTTCGCCAAGCGGCGCAAGGACAAGAACTTCGATCAGGTCCAGGCCGACATCTACGGCCAGTACGAGAACACCTTCATGATGTACCTGCCGCGCCTGTGCGAGCACTGCCTGAACCCGGCGTGCGCGGCGTCTTGCCCCAGCGGGGCGATCTACAAGCGCGAGGAAGACGGCATCGTCCTGATCGACCAGGAGAAATGCCGTGGCTGGCGCATGTGCATCAGCGGCTGCCCGTACAAGAAGATCTATTTCAACTGGAAGAGCGGCAAGTCCGAGAAGTGCATCTTCTGCTACCCGCGCATCGAGGCGGGCATGCCCACGGTGTGTTCGGAAACCTGCGTCGGGCGTATTCGCTACCTCGGCGTGCTGCTGTACGACGCCGACCGCATCCACGAGGTGGCCAGCACCCCGGGCGAGCAGGACCTGTACCGCAAGCAACTGGAGATGTTCCTCGACCCTAACGATCCGCAGGTCATCGAGCAGGCCCTGAAGGATGGCGTGCCGATGTCGGTGATCGAGGCGGCGCAGCAGTCGCCGGTGTACAAGCTGGCGGTGGACTGGCAACTGGCCCTGCCGCTGCACCCGGAGTACCGCACCCTGCCGATGGTCTGGTACGTGCCGCCGCTGTCGCCGATCCAGAACGCCGCCGCTGCCGGCAGCGTGAGCCTGGATGGCGTGCTGCCCGATGTCGACAGCCTGCGCATCCCGGTGCGCTACCTGGCCAACCTGCTCACCGCCGGCGACGAAGCGCCGGTGCGCCTGGCCCTCAAGCGCCTGCTGGCGATGCGCGCCTACAAACGCGCCGAGCAGGTGGACGGCGTGCGCGACCTGGACGTGCTGGCCTCGGTCGGCCTGACCCAGGCCCAGTGCGAGGACATGTACCGCTACCTGGCCATCGCCAACTACGAAGACCGCTACGTCGTGCCCTCGGCGCACCGCGAGGAGGCCATGAGCGACGCCTTCGCCGAGCGTTCCGGCTGCGGCTTCAGCTTTGGCAGCGGGTGTGGCGGCAGCTCCGACATCAACCTGTTCGGGGCGAAGAAGGCCAACCGCCGCGATGTGCTCAAGACCGTCCAGCTGTGGGAGAAATGAACATGCGCATTCTCAAGGTGATTTCCCTGCTGCTCGACTACCCCGAGGCGCCGCTGTGGCAGGCCCGTGCCGAGCTGGCCCAGGCGATCGACGCCGCCCGCCAGATCAGCCCCGCCCAGCGCGCGGCGTTGCGCTGCCTGCTCGACGAACTGACCGGCGCCGAGCCAATGGATGTCCAGGAGCGCTACGACGCGCTGTTCGAACGGGGCCGGGCGTTGTCCCTGCTGCTGTTCGAGCACGTGCATGGCGAGTCCCGCGACCGTGGCCAGGCCATGGTCGACCTGATGGCCCAGTACGAAGCCGCCGGCTTTGCCATCGGCGTGCGCGAGCTGCCGGACTACATCCCGCTGTACCTGGAGTACCTCGCGACCTGCGACGACCTGGGCGCCCGCGAGGGCCTGGCCGATGTAGCGCACCTGCTGGCACTGCTGGCTGCGCGCCTGGAGGAGCGGGGCAGCCGCTACGCGGCGTGTTTCCGGGCCCTGTTGCAGATCGCCGGGGTGCAACCGGGCCAGGTCATGGAGGCTGCCCGCGAACGGGTGGCCGACGAGCCACGCGACGACTCGTTGGAAGCGATGGACAAGGTCTGGGAGGAAGAGGCCGTGGACTTTCTCAAGGCCGAGCAGCAGGAGCGCTGCGCCAGCCAGCCACGTGCGCCTGGCAAGGCGCGCGAGGAGGTGCCGGTGCCGTTGCACTGGGTGGATTTCAAGCATGAGGGGGCGGATGCCCAGGCTCGGGAGGTGCGCAATGTCTAACGTCGATCTGCTGGTGTTCGGGGTCTACCCGTACATCGCCCTGGCCATCTGCCTGGTCGGCAGCTGGGCGCGCTTCGACCTGTCGCAGTACAGCTGGAAGGCCGGCTCCAGCCAGATCTTCAGCCAGACCCCGGCCGACCGGCGCTACATGCGCGTCGCCAGCAACCTGTTCCACGTCGGCGTACTGTTCATCCTCGCCGGCCACTTCGTCGGCCTGCTGACGCCCGAAGCGGTGTACCACCATGTCATCGGCACTGCCGAGAAGCAGTTGCTGGCCATGGTGTCGGGTGGTTTCTTCGGCGTGCTGTGCTTCATCGGCCTGGTGATGTTGCTGCATCGGCGCCTGTTCAACCCACGGGTACGCGCCAGCTCGAGCGTCTCCGACATCCTGATCCTGGTGGTGTTGCTGACCCAGCTGTCGCTCGGCCTGCTGACCATCGTCGCGTCCACCCAGCACCTGGACGGCTCGGTGATGGTGATGCTGGCCGACTGGGCGCAGTACACCGTGACCTTGCAACCGCAACGGGCGGCCGCGGCGATCACCCAGGTGGGCCTGGTGTACAAGCTGCACGTGTTCCTCGGCCTGACCCTGTTCGTGCTGTTCCCCTTTACCCGCCTGGTGCATTTCGTCAGCGCGCCGGTGTGGTACCTGGGCCGGCGCTACCAGATCGTGCGCCAGAAAGGTTGATGACCGTGGGGGCGCGAGCCCCCGCACTGGATGAAGGAGGCCCGAACATGGGCATTGCAAATACCCACGAGCAGCTGCCGGATGCCGCGACGCTGATCGCGACCAGCGAGCTGCAGTGGCCGCGTATCACGGTCAATGGCGTGGCCCTCGAAGGAGCGGCGATCGCCCGCGAGCTGCAGTACCACCCGGCGCCGAGCCGCGAGGAGGCGATCTTCCTGGCCAGCCAGGCGTTGGTGGTGCGTGAACTGCTGCGCCAGCGCATCGCGCAACTGGGCTTGCAGGCGCAGTGCGTGCAGGGCGAAAGCGAGGAAGAGGCGCTGACCCGGATGCTGATCGAGCAGGAGCTGCAACTGCCGGGTGCCGACGAAGCCATTTGCCGGCACTACTACGACAACAACCGCGAACGCTACACCAGCGCGCCGCTGCTGGCCGTGCGGCATATCCTGCTGGCCTGCGCCCCGGACGATGCCGAGGCGCGCAGCCACGCCAGGGCCTTGGGCGAATGCCTGATCGCCCAGCTGGCCGAGGATGGCGCGCGCTTCGCCGAGCTGGCGCTGGCCCATTCGGGGTGCCCGTCGAAAGAGCAGGGCGGGGCGCTGGGGCAGATCAGCCTGGGGCAGACCGTGCCTGAGTTCGAGCGGCAACTGCTGCGCCTGCCGCCAGGGCTGGCGCAGCAGCCGCTGGAAAGCCGCTATGGCGTGCACCTGGTGTGGGTCGACCAGCGTGTCGAAGGCCGTGCGTTGCCGTTCGCGGTGGTGCACGAGGCGATTCGTGCCGAGCTCGATCAGCGCGTGTGGCAGGTGGCGGTGGCGCAGTACCTCAAGAACCTGGTCGGCCAGGCTGATATCCGCGGCATCTTGCTCGATGGCGCGGATTCGCCGTTGGTTCAATAGCGTTTTGCGCGCCTCTTCGTGGGTTTGCCGGCGATGGGCTGCCAGGCAGCCCCAAGGACTCTCCGAATGAACACCCCGCTGCTCGACGGCCACGGCCGGAAAATCGACTACCTGCGCATCTCGGTCACCGACCGCTGCGATTTGCGCTGCGTCTACTGCATGGCCGAACACATGCATTTCCTTCCCCGCCAGCAGGTGCTGAGCCTGGAAGAAATCGAGCGTGTGGCGCGGCTGTTCGTCAGCCAGGGCGTGCGCAAGATCCGCCTCACCGGCGGCGAGCCGCTGGTGCGCCCTGGCATCGTCGGCCTGTGCGAGCGTATCGCGACGCTGCCGGGCCTGCACGAACTGGTGATGACCAGCAACGGCTCGCAACTGGCCAAACTGGCCCATCCGTTGGCCCAGGCTGGCGTCAAGCGCCTCAACATCAGCCTCGACACCCTCGACCCCAAACGCTTCCGTGCCATCACCCGCACCGGTGAGCTCGACCGTGTGCTGCACGGCATCGAGGCGGCATGCTCGGCAGGTTTTGCCGCCATCAAGCTCAACACCGTGGTGATGCATGGCCGCAATAGCGACGAAGTGCCCGCCTTGGTCGAGTTCGCCATCGCCCACGGCCTGGATATCAGCTTCATCGAGGAAATGCCGCTGGGGGACGTGGGCCGCTCACGCCACGAAAGCTATTGCGCCAGCACCTGGGTGCGCGAGCGCATCGCCGAACGCCATGCACTGATCGACAGCGCCGAGCAGAGCGGCGGCCCTGCCCGTTACGTGCGGGTGAGCGGGCATCCTGGTACGCGCATCGGTTTCATCTCGCCGATCAGCCAGCACTTCTGCGACACCTGCAACCGCGTGCGCATGACCGCCGAGGGGCGCCTGCTGCTGTGCCTGGGCCATGAGCACGCGCTGGACCTGCGCGGGCTGCTGCGGCGCCATCCTGGTGATGACGCGCCCGTGCTCGAGGCGATACGCCAGGCCGTGCTGCGCAAGCCTGCCCGGCACCGGTTCGACAGCGATGAGGTGCAGGTGCTGCGGTTCATGAATGCCAGCGGGGGATAGGGTTTGTACGAACTGGCCAGATGCTGGCGGTCTGCAAGACAGCCCAATTAGAGAGGCCTTTCGTGTAGGGCCGGCGAGTGTCGATCGCAAAAGCTGGGCAGGACCTGCCGATTCGTTCTAGGTTTATTGGCGCAGGAAAAAGAACAATAAGTGGAGACTTCGCCATGAACCGAGCCCTTCGACTGGCATTGGCCAGCACCGTTTTTGCCGTCTGCGCCACGGCCCAGGCCGCGCCCACCTTCATCAACATCCTCACGGGCGGCACCAGCGGTGTCTATTACCCCATCGGTGTGGGGATATCGCAGATCTACAGCCATGGCATCGAGGGCAGCAAGACCTCGGTCCAGGCCACCAAGGCCTCGGTGGAGAACCTCAATCTCCTGCAAGCCGGGCGGGGGGAGCTGGCTTTCGCGCTCGGTGACTCGGTGGCCGATGCCTGGAAAGGCGACGCCGAGGCGGGTTTCAAGACGCCGTTGAAGAAGCTGCGGGCCATCGCCGGTACCTACCCCAACTACATCCAGATCGTCGCCAGCAAGGAGTCGGGGATCGAATCCCTGGATGACCTCAAGGGCAAGCGCATCTCGGTGGGCGCGCCCAAGTCCGGCACCGAGCTCAACGCCCGCGCCATCTTCAAGGCCGCAGGGCTCAGCTACCAGGACATGGGTAAGGTCGAATACCTGCCCTATGCCGAGTCCGTCGAACTGATCAAGAACCGCCAGCTCGACGCCACGCTGCAGTCCTCCGGGCTCGGCCAGGCAGCTATCCGCGACCTGGCTGCCACCTTGCCGGTGGTGTTCGTGCCCATTCCCGCCGATGTGGTGGCCAAGATCGGCAACAACGCCTACCAACAGGCCGCTATCCCCGCCGGGACCTATGATGGGCAGGACGCCGAGGTACCTACCGCAGCCATCAACAACATCCTGGTCACCCATGAAGGCATCAGCGACGACCTGGCCTACCAGATGACCAAGCTGATCTTCGAAAACCTCCCGCGACTGGTCACGGCCCATGCCGCGGCGAAGGACATCCGCGTGGAAAATGCCGCGACGAACCTGCCGATCCCCCTGCATCCTGGCGCGGAGCGTTACTACAAGGAAAAGAACCTGCTCCCCTGAAACCATCGTCGAACCGTGGGAGCAGCGCATGAGCGATACCACCCAAGGCCTGCAGGCCAGCACCGATCGATGGCCTGCCACTCTCTTCGCCGTCGCCCTGGCGTTTTCGATCTTCCAGGTCGCCACCGCGGCCTTCCCGTTGATCTCCACCCAGGTACTGCGGGCGGTCCATGTGGGGTTCCTGCTTCTGGTCGTATACCTGAGCTACCCGCTCGCCGGCCATCGCCGGCCCTGGCAGCCCATGGCCTGGCTGCTGGGGCTCGCGGGCATGGGCACCGCGTTTTACCAGTGGTATTTCGAAGGTGAGCTGATCCAGCGCTCTGGCGAGCTGACCACAGGCGACCTGGTGATCGGGCTGGTGCTGATCGGCCTGGTGTTCGAGGCGGCGCGACGTGTCATGGGCATTGCCCTGCCGATCATCTGTGCGTTGTTCCTGGCCTATGGCGTGCTCGGCCAGTACCTGCCGGGCGAGCTGGCTCACCGGGGCTACGGGCTGGACCAGATGGTCAACCAACTGGCCTTCGGTACCGAGGGGCTCTACGGTACGCCGACCTATGTGTCGGCCACCTACATCTACCTGTTCATCCTGTTCGGTGCCTTCCTCGAGCAGGCGGGGATGATCCGTCTGTTCACCGATTTCGCGATGGGGCTGTTCGGCCACCGCAGCGGTGGCCCGGCCAAGGTCTCGGTGTTTTCCTCGGCGCTGATGGGCACCATTACCGGCTCCGGAGTCGCCAATGTGGTCACCACCGGTCAGTTCACCATCCCCCTGATGAAGCGCTTTGGGTACGCGCCAGCCTTTGCCGGTGGCGTCGAGGCGACGGCCAGCATGGGGAGCCAGCTGATGCCGCCGGTCATGGGGGCAGTGGCTTTCATCATGGCCGAGACGATCAACGTGCCTTACGCCGAGGTGGCCAAGGCGGCGCTGATCCCGGCCTTGCTGTATTTCGGCTCGGTCTACTGGATGGTCCATCTGGAGGCCCGGCGCAGCCAGTTGCACGGCCTGCCACGCGAGCAGTGCCCAAGCGCCTGGGGGGCGTTGCGTGAGCGCTGGTTCCTGCTGGTGCCGCTCATCATCCTGGTGGCCTTGCTGTTCTCCGGGCGCACGCCGCTGTATTCGGGAATGGTCGGGCTGGCCCTGACAGCCATCGTCATCCTGGGTTCGGCGATCATCCTGCGCGCTGGCAAGACCTGGCTGCGGGTGGCCTTCTGGATCGCCCTGGGTGTGCTTTGCTCGGGTTTCTTCCGCATGGGCATCGGCGTCATCCTGCTGGTGATCGCCGCACTCGCTTTGGCGTGCTGCTTCGTCCAGGGCGGCCGGGCGACGCTTCGCGCTTGTGTCATGGCACTGGTCGAGGGCGCGCGCCATGCGGTACCGGTGGGCATCGCCTGCACACTGGTCGGGGTGATCATTGGCGTCATCTCGCTGACTGGCCTGGCCACTACCTTTGCCGGCTACATTCTGGACTTGGGGCGCGACAACCTGCTCTTGTCGTTGGTGCTGACCATGTTCACCTGCCTGGTGCTGGGCATGGGCATCCCGACCATTCCCAACTACATCATCACCAGCTCCATTGCCGCCCCGGCCTTGCTGGAGCTTGGGGTGCCGCTGATCGTCTCGCACATGTTCGTGTTCTACTTCGGCATCCTCGCCGACCTTACCCCGCCGGTGGCGCTGGCATGTTTCGCCGCCGCGCCCATCGCCAAGGAAAGGGGGCTGCTGATCAGCATCTGGGCAGTGCGCATCGCACTGGCCGGGTTCGTCGTGCCGTTCATGGCGGTATACGATCCGGCGCTGATGATGCAGGGCGATAGCTGGAGCGCCACCCTGTACATGCTGGTCAAGGCCATGTTCGCGGTGACGCTCTGGGGCTGTGCCTCGATCGGCCACCTGCGAGGGCCCATGCCCTGGTGGGAGCGCCTGTTGGCATTTGCCGCTGGTGTGTCGTTGATCCTTGCGCTGCCTATCAGCGACGAAGCGGGCTTCGCCCTGGGGGCGATCGTGCTGGGCTGGCATTGCTGGCGACAGCGTCCGCCTACCCAGCAGCCGGCATGACCAGCTTGTGCATTGGGCTCGCGGGGGTGGTCTGGGTCAGCCTGCCGCTGCACGACTTCACCCTGGCCTGGCAGCACAGCATCGAGAAGATCCGCTGGGAGGAGGATTACCAGGTGACGCCTGCAGGCTTGGTCCTGGGCGAGGCGCGCGTGCGCGGTAATGGCGCAGGCATGGACATCCCGGACGATGCCCGCCTGCGTGATGGTGCTTGGCATTACCATCGGCAACTGCCACCCTTGCAACCCCTGCGCGCCGGACGCACGCCCGAGGCTGGCGATTACCAGGTGTGTGCCGCTGGCCGATGCCAGTGGTTGTCGGACTGGTTGGGACCACCGAAACAGGACGTCGCCGCCGTGGACTTCTGGGCTTGCGAGCGACCTCAGTCGGACCCTCTGCGAGTTGCACAGCCCTGATGCCGGCCAGGCTGTGCAGCAGAACCGGCTTGCCATGTGTTCGCGTTCGATCGGGGGCGTTAGCGGCTCTCCTATGATCGCGACGTTCTGCCTCAGGGGGATGGGGCAGAAGGTGCCGCGCAGGGTCAGCATGTAGTTGCGCGGCTCGCCATACCAGTTGTTGCGGTCGATGGCGCCGATGGTCTGGTAGTACTTCTTGTCGAACAGGTTGTTGCCGTTCAGCGCCGCTCAGGTAGGGCCCAGCCGATATGAGCTTCAGTTGGACAATTGCCAGAATGGGTCTTGCTGCCAGTTGGGGGGAAAGCCCATCGCTCGCAGGTTGGTTTCTGGAAAGTCCGCCAGTAAATCATGCAATCGCCTATCCCAGCTGGTGTGTGGGCTGACCCGGCGCATCAACAGGTTGAGCATGCACAACACGGGAAACACCCGTGTGTGTTGCCCAGGCTCTTGCAGATGCTGCGGCCAGGGGAAGGTGACTGTCTTTGGCAGCTCAGGTCGAATGCCCAGCTCGCGGTTCCACAGCCGCGCATGGTGCGCGCAGATGTTGCGGATGGTGGTCAGGGTATGGAGCCAGGACTGCAGCAACGGGCCAGGTAGTTCCAGGCGGCGGGCAATGGCTTTCCTGTCTGCGTCTCGCGCCAGGCCTTTGAATAAGTGCGAGAGGTCCCCTAGGGTGATTTCTTCCATGGCGGCCCAAGCGGGCATCAGGCCTGGCGCGTCATAGGTCAGCGCATAGTGGCGGGCATAGCTTTCCTTGGCGCGTAGGTTTTTCAGCTGCTCTTTGCGTCCTGTGGATGCCTTAGAGGCATCGATGCGCCGACATTCGCGCTGATGATCCTGGCATGCCTTGTCCTGCTTGCTGCGAATGCTGTCCAGCAGCTCCGGATGTCGATAGCTGCTTTGAAACAATTGGCGCTGGAGATACCAGTGAGCACCGTGGGTCGGTCCCATGTGGTTGCTGATTGCGGCGCGTGCGGCGACTTCGATGCGCTCGATGGCATCGATGACGAGCAGGCGCAAGCGTCGATCGAAGTCGTACAAACGGGTGAGGTCGCGTAGTCGGGTGCCGGCTTTGAAAGCGTGGTCAGCATCTTCCGGAATCTGGAAGGGGCGCATGTAGGGCGTCAGGCGAAAGAAGCTGACTGCTTCGAGAAAGCAATGCGCCTTGGCTTCATCCTGAATGCTCAAGCCCCGTTGTTTGAGCAGAGCCAGCTGCGCAGGAATGTCGATGGCAGGTTTTTGGAAGGGCTTCATGCAAAACGGCCAGGTAAAAAAAACCCGCTCAATTTGTGCATAGCTGCCGAGGCAACCATAGGCATGGCGGGTGTGTTGTGCGCAAGGGTATGCAGTGCTGCGCAGTTTTGCAAGGTAGTTTGGCACCGTGCTGATGAGAGGGGGAGGTGAAATCGGGGCAGCAAATCACTTACTCCCTCCCGTCAAGGCCCGCTGCGGGCTCTAGCCGCTGAGGGTGCATTGCACGGTGTGTAAGGATTTGCAAAAGAAATGTCACGCGATTGTACGGCGTGACTGAGGGCACGGCGGGGTGGTTTGCGCAAGCCGCACGAGCTGCCGGATTCGAATCGTACTTGGGCTGAACCACCGCGGTTGCGGCGTGGCTTTTCAGGTTCTGGGCTACATTTTGCTGCATCGCGCCCGTGCGTTATGTGCCAAGGCCCTATAGTCGTCGATGATGTCTTGCCTGCAATCATCCCCATAGTCTTCGTGAAAATCCCTTTGGAATGGCGCCGCGTGAATCACTGCGTATCTCTCATGCCACCCCCCGGGTTGGGTGATGAGCGTGTGAGGAAGAGCTGCATCGAATTGGTCGGCGGTGATATCCAGATTGTACCCTTCGAGCCTCAGCCAGATGTGCCGTTGCTCCCTATCTTCCTTCAACTCACCCGTTACCACGTCGATGGTAATGCCCTCGTGTCCCTCGCATAGAAACCACGCCAGCAGCAAACTCGCGAATTCACAGCAGTTCGTGGGGAACATGGAGAATAGGCCGAACGCAAACCATCGCGGAGGGGTTTGCCGGAACGCCTTTGAGAACGCCATAGCTGAATGCACAACGCCTTGCGCAAGGTTGGGGGAATTCGCCATCTGAGTCACATCTCGCAGCCAAAACAAAAAAGGCCCACCTTTCGGTGAGCCTCTTGAGTACTACGTATGGTGCCGGCACCAGGAGTCGAACCCGGGACCTACTGATTACAAGGCACCTGCACACAACAATGAAATCAAAGACTTAGGTCGCTTCCTTGTTACGTGCAGGTGCCCGAAAAGCCAGTGTTTTCAAGGGGATGTGAGGGCTTGTTACGCGAGTGAACGAGGTGGCTTGGAGGCGGCAGAATGGAGTTCTTGGATGTCTGTCGTGGTCCCCCACCTCCAGCGGAGGCGGAGGTGGGAATTCCAGCAAATGGCAAGCAGTAATCTAAAGTTAGTCTATTCGACCGAGCGCGGGAGAAACTTGAAATATTCGCAGTACTCATCGACTTGAGATAGCTTATGAAGCTTGTTTAGTTGATCTTCTGCATATTTCATTTTGATGTTTGTTCGCGTGAACATATAAAACACATACGTGAAAGCAATGACCAGTAGAGAAAGTAACGCTCCCTTTACTGACAGAAAGGCGGCCCAAAGGTTTGTGATGGAAAATTCCGGAGCGCTAGTGGCCGGCATGAATGTCAGTGGATAAATAACTCCGAAAATAAAAATAAGCCCTACTAACAAAAGCGACCAGGTGATCTGAGGCGGTGATTCCGGGTTACCTCTAGCCGACTCTAGGAACTCCGCAACTATACGTGCGTGATGCTTGGCTTCCAGGTGACATTGAGTAATGCGATCACGCTCCTCATGGAGTGCAGGCCATGGAGTGCTAAAGTCCGGGATATTGAGAACGGTCCGAGGAGCTGACAGGGAAGAGAAATCGGGCATGCTTCCTATTAACGCATTTATGGCAGCATGACCAACTAGCTTGCCGCTTTCCGCTTCTTTTCGGGCTCTTTCCCGCGCCTCCTTTTGCAGACGTTTATCAATGTTCGTTTGACAAACGAATTCAACCTCTTTCCTCAAATTCTCCAGAATAGTTTTCTTTTCTGTGAATATTGAAAATTTGGCCTCCGTGAATATGGAAAGCAGATTCTCATCTGTAATAATCGCGGGGTCTTCTTCAACAACGGCGCGTATTTTTCTGGAACAATCTGCGTAAGCCGCAGCATTTATATGCTTGTTGTACCAGTCAAAATTAATTGTACCTATCTTGTCGAGAATTTTTTCCGCCTCGACTGTCAGGCTTTTCATTCTGTTATTTTTTTCAGTAAAAGTTGCCTGGTTTGCAAATATTTTAGCAATAATGAAGGCGCCGATTATACCGACTATTGCTGCTGTCGATTGCGACAATGTGCTAAAAAACCAGTTCCAATCAGCCGTCATGATTACGATCCTTACGAGCGAGAGTAGAGCTGCCTGATGGCAAGTCGCTACTCTAGCTCTGCCGCCAATTAAAAACGAGCCGCTGCCAGGTATATTCCTACGCGACGCTTGCCTGGCATTTTTAGGGAATGGTGGTGAGCCGAAAGCCGTAATCTATGGCTTAGGCGAATTGGCGGGGTCCACAACTGGAAGGCTGTGATCATAGATATCGAGCATGGCTTCGTCGCGATGTCCGCTGGCCTCCTGCTTCTGCGCTCGAGTACCTGGTGTGTCAGTGATGCCGCGGCGCTTGAGGTCGTGCAGGCCGTAACGCTCCTCCTCAAGGAGCACCCCGGCCTCGATCGCCTTTGTCATGAAGCGCTGCCAGGCGGTGTCCAGACCTGACTTGCTCAAGGCCATTCCATGGCTGCCGACGATCAGCGGCCGGCGCTCTGGACGCAGGGGAGTAGGGAAGCTGCGGGCAGTCCAAATTCTATGGCGGTACGCCTTCGCCTCGTCCCACACGGCACGCAAGCGAGGGGTCCAACGGACAATGTTGTCCCTGCTGCCTTTGCGGCGATTGGTCTGGACGCCTTCCTCCAGCTCGTTGGCGTCAGTCAGGGTGACGACCTCGATGCCGCGGAGCCGGCACAGGTAGGCCAGCTCCATCGCAATGCTCAGGTAGGCCGGACAACTGCCCGGCTCGTTGCGATGAAGGCGGCCGAGCGCCTTGGCCCGGTCGATCATCTCTTCCATAACTGCCACAGACGGCAGGCGGCGCTGCCTGCGCTCCTTTGGGGCTTCGACTCCTAGAGCGGGGTTACTGTCCAAGTAGCCGCGGTTCCGTCCCCACTGGAGCACGCGGCGCAAGTACCGCAGCACGTGGGCGGATTTCGACGGGGTGCCCTCGCTCGCGATCTTGTCCACCAGTCGCTGTACCAGGGCTGGGGAGAATCGGCGTACGGCCAGCTCGCCCAATGGCTTGCCCATCCTGGTGTCCTGGTTCACCAGGACATTTCGGCAGTACTCGTAATCTTCTCGCGTGCGGGGTGACAGCTCATCTTTGAACTTGGGGCTTTCGTGGAATTGTTGGCACAGATATTCGGGTCATTAATACTCTGCATCCGAGGGTAGAGAGTATCGATCTCCGTTTTGGTGTACACGTCCGTCAGTCCGTAGCCTGCGGCCGTGGTCGGGTTCGACGCAGCAACCACACGACCATAGGCATCGACCTGTACGCTGCGGTAGGTGCCAGCATTCACGCCCGTACGACCGTAGGCCATACCGAAACTCAAGGCCGTCGCGCCCAGGGATATGGTCGCATCGGTCAGTAACTGCCAGGCGCTATCGCCGTTGATCGTACCGCGCTCCACCTGCACGAACAGGCCAGGCGTCACCTTGGCGCTGGTATTGGCGTCCGTCGCACGCGCCCAAGGCCCGCCGGCGACAGCTAGGTAAATGCCGTTGTCCTGCGCGGCGTCTTGGTTCTTTACCAGCACCCGTGATCCTGCCACCAGCACCACCCCGTCGACCGTCTGCAGGCCACTCAGCGTGATGTTCCCTGTGGTGGCCGCGACTACTGAGTGCTTGAAGTCCTGTTTCGCCAGTTCCTCAGTCACCCACTCGCGGGTCGCCAGGACCACGCTCGGGTCGATTTTGAGCTGCACGTTGCTGGAACTGCTCACGATCAGGTTCATGCGCACCATGGGCAGCGCCGTCGCGCAGCTGGTGCGCCAGTTCTTCCCGGCGCTGCGCACCTTCAGCTACAACCCCGAGGTCAAGACCCGCCTGGTCATGAAGGCCTGGGACGTGATCAGCAAGGGGCGCCTGCAGTTCGATGCAGGCGCAACCGACATCGCGCAATCGCTCATGGCCATCCGCAAGACCGTCACCCCAGGCGGACGCCAATTTACATACACCGCGGGCCGCAATGAAGCGACCGGCCATGCTGACCTGGCCTGGGCGCTTTTCCACGCGTTGCACAACGAGCCGCTCGAAGGGCAGACCGCAACCAACACACGCATCATGGAGATCTTCTGATGGGCAACATCGATCAAGCCGGCGCTGTACCGGCGCCCGCTGGGGAGCTGCTGGCCAACCCTGGCGCCCGCGCCGAGGCGTTCACTTTTGGCGACCCAACACCCGTCCTGGACGGCCGGGAGATACTGGATTACCTGGAGTGCTACAACAATGGCCGTTGGTATGAGCCCCCGGTTTCCCTGGACGGCCTGGCCCGTTCTTCGAAGGCCAGCGTCTACCTGCAGTCTGGGCTGATCTTCAAGCGAAATGCTCTGGCCCGGACATTCAAACCCCACAAGCTACTGAGTCGTCAGGCCTTCGAGCAGATTGTCATGGACCTGGGCTGGTCGGGGAACCTGTACCTTGAAAAACGCGACAACATGTTACGCGATACCCTCGGGCTCCGGCCGTGCCTGGCTAAGTACATGCGGCGGGGCTCCGATCTGGAGACCTACTACCAGGTGCGCGGCTGGCGGGACGACTACGAGTTCCGCGCTGGCAGCATCTGCCACTTGCGCGTGGCCGACATCAACCAGGAGGTATATGGCCTGCCAGAGTGGTTGCCGGCTCTCCAGGCCGCGCTGCTCAACGAGTCGGCCACACTGTTCCGGCGCAAGTATTACCAGAATGGCAGCCACGCTGGGTTCATCCTCTACATGACGGATGCTGCCCAGAATGAGGACTTCGTCGACGACCTGCGCAAGGCGATGAAAAGTAGCAAGGGGCCGGGCAACTTCCGCAACCTGTTCATGTACGCGCCCAACGGTAAGAAGGACGGCATCCAGCTCATCCCGATCAGCGAAGTGGCGGCGAAGGATGACTTCGGGGCGATCAAGAACATCAGCCGCGACGACCAACTGGCCATGCTGCGGATACCGCCGCAGCTGATGGGGGTGGTGCCGCAGAACGCAGGCGGGTTCGGTTCGGTCCGAGATGCCGCAGGTGTGTGGGCGGTAAACGAGCTTGAACCAGAACAGGCCAGACTGCTGCAAATTAACGACTGGTTGGGCGAGGAGGTGGTTCGGTTCAATCCCTATGAACTGCCATCAAGCGCAACCTAGACCGTTAATCCTGCAAAGGATCTCCACCATTACTTCGACGGAGTCGCTCTACCTGGCTGCGCAGCCACCACCATCTGCGGCGTAGCCGACCGGGGTTACTGAAAGCTCGTCCCCCGGCGATGCGGATAAAACACCCGCCTCGTCCGTGGTACTTCTGATGCGATGCACTGTAAGGCGCGAGCTCTGCATGCAAGGTGATCGTGCATTCCGATCGGGAATCCAAGCGCTTTGGAAGTCCGGGCCAGGGGTCAGGCCCATCTGACCAGTCAGTGATACCCCCATCGGCACCCACTACACCTACGGAGGTGATCTCAATGGCATGAGGACTGAGGTTCGACACTGAGACGATATCGTCGCGGCCAATGAAACCTAGATGAAGCTTGATACTTGTTCTCCCCTTCCAGAGGGCGAGTAGGGAGAAGCCAAGACCAGCGAAAGCGGGTACACGGGCCCACCAATCCCCATCTTTATCAACTAATGCGATCAGCCAATCCCATCCCATCTCTTCACCCTAATGAGGGGTCGTCATACTGCAACTGCCGGAGCCGCCCATCGGCGGCGTTGGCGGTAAGCAGATAAAGTCGTTCGATCGTCGCCATGTCCAGTGCCCGAGCCAACTCCAGCCCCTGGATTACTCCCTCGACTCGCTCTTGAGCCATAAGGCAATTCATGGGCGTGGAGGCATCCTCGATACGCATCAACAGCTTCGTCAACTCAGCCGCCCAACCCGCCGGCAGGAGTAAACGAGCGAGCTGCTGACGTACGACTTGATCGAGCTCTTTGCTCACTGAGACTCACCGCCTGCGGGGATGGCCTTGGCTCCCGTGAAAGCACCTTTGTCGATCAGCTCTTGCAGCTTCTGGTTCGCGGGGGCGGCTTTCGCTCTCCCCAGGTGATACTCAGCATATTGGCTGCTGCCGTCTTGCATCACACAAACCGCTAGGATCCTCCACCCCTCGTCGAGTAGGCGCTGCGCTTGGGTTTGGCCGTTTACCGTTCGCAGTTCAGTTACGTTTTCAATCGACATCAGCTAACTCCTCATGGTTTTGACGAAGCAGTTTAGACGGCCTGACACGTTTCTGCGGTAGCTGAACCGAGCCCGGCGCACGCCTTTGTCCCTCAGGTTCAATTCCGATGAGGTGCCGGCCGGTAACGTAAGCTGAGTCGTTTAAACTGAAAAGCCGCCCTCGAAGGCGGCTTTTTTGCGTCGGGTGAGGCGGTCACTTGCCGCGCATCGTCTTTATAAGCTTACCGATTTCCTGAACTAGCACAGCGATGGCTCCGTAATCCTCAGGAGTCTCCTTCTCAGTGCTTTCCTTCCCGATCCGTACGAAGTTCGTCACAAAACGCGCAATTGTGATGAACAGGATGATGGCTAGGGCTGAAGAGAACGAGGCCGGAATAAGCGGCGCTAGCATGGTGAAGTAAAGCTTTTCGTTATTAGGCGTTTCAGATTTGACTGGAGTCTCAACCGGGGAGCTCGGAGCCGCTTTGGACGGCTTTGCATTATTGACAGGAGCGTTCGATACAGGCTGCTTTGCTATGGCGACAACCTGCTCAGGGTGCTTCGCCATGAATTCCTGATGTTTGTCGTACGCCCCGAGAAAATGGCACCCGACGTACATAGCGAATCCCAAGCACCCTATAGCAGAAGCGGACATCACGAAAAGCGCACCAAAGGCGAACCAACGGCTCCATGCCATTCGCTTGATAGATTCGTTTGTAAGTCCCGCATCAGGAGTGGACGCCTGACTTGGAGACGCGTGTCTTGGCCCCCCCAAGTCGCTCGCACCGAATCCTACGCTTTCGTCAGTGCCATCGCTCATCGAACAAGGCCAAGATTCTGCAACCTGTAAGACATTGCGGCGTTGGACACACCGAAAGCTTCCGCCAACTGCTGAACAGTGGGCGAACCGATGAACATCTCACGCACCTTTTGCTCAGGCATGATCAGCTCAGCTGCAAAAGTATTGGCCGCTCGCTCTACCGGATCGGAGTTGCCAAACGTGGTGTCACGTAAGCGGTTCTTGTCTTCGTGCACATGGCGAAGCAACACGTGCCCCAGTTCATGCGCGACCGTGAAACGGTTCCGGTAACTGATTTCGTCGCCGTTGTAGTCGCAAAAATACGCCCAGCCCTCGCCGGTGTTCTCAAGCGATGCCTGACCGCTCGCGGTTCCGAGCGAAAAAGAGTTCTGCCGGCGAACCCGAATAGGCACGTTCTCTACCGCGCCAGTTGCGTCGTTCTTTTTATAGACTACGAGTGCCTGGGCAATCACCTCAGGCTTGACAGGGAGATTGCCATCCCAGGCGAGCTGCAGTGCCTGCTTCGCAAATTCAACCGCTTTCTGCGTAGAAACAATCATTTAGCCCTCCTGTATCTGCTATCTCGTCTGAGCCGTGGCCATGATGGACGGCGCGAGATTATAGCGGTTATGACAACTATTACTACACCGTTATCACAACGTTTTACATCATTCAACCAAATTGGTTGCTGTACGTTCATACAGTATAAACGATTTTGAGCCTGTGGACACCAGGTGAGCGCAGTGTAGTCGCTGACCGCCAATACGCGAGGCTCGCCCGCCTGTCGCTGAGCCCGGCGCGCGCCCTCGTCCCCCCGCCACGCCTGCGGGCTAAACGTGTGGGAAATTCCGCGCCCCTGCAGCCAGGGCCAAGCCGCCCCGTCTTTGGGGTTTGGCAGGTTATGGGGTGGGCGCCAGTTCTGCGAATCCCTGCGCCGTGAGTGTTTTTGGTGGCGAAGGGGGAGCCGTGCCGCTTCGTTCTGGGGGGAGCCGTGGGAAAAAGGTAAGTTTTCGTCGGGAGCGCTTGGTGGGGGTTGGGATGCCCGGATTTACTGGGCTTGGTCGCTAACTTTTGATGGTTAGGAATGGTTAGGACTGAGGTTAGGGATTCTCAAGTGCCTGATTTTAAAGGGATTTATTTTTGAGAAACTGACTATAGGTAAAGGTAAGGAAATTACTATTACTTAACCAAAACCTAACTTTTAGAGGTCTTCTGGAAGCCAGAAACGGAGAGGGATGCAGCCTGTTCGCAAGAAACCTAACCGACCTAACCTTTTTCCGATGGGTCAACATCAAACGGCGGTCGCCCCTAGGGGAGGCTGGTCGAGGGTGACGCGCAGATCAGCGCTTACACACACCTCTTGTTACGTCGGTTGTTACGCGCACTGCCGAAACGACATGAAGAAACGCACGTAACACCTTGATAAATATGGTGCCGGCACCAGGAATCGAACCCGGGACCTACTGATTACAAGTCAGTTGCTCTACCAGCTGAGCTATACCGGCATAGGGGCGTCATTATAGCGATGGATCGGCAACTGTAAACCACTTCTTGCGATCATCGAGCAACACCCTAAGTTACCGGCTAGAAAGAAGAATTTTCCTACCAGCCACGGTGGATGGTGTTGACGCCCGGCTCGGGCTTGCCAGGGTTGAAGAACAGTTTGTCGTTGTCACAGCCGCGCTTGCGGCACGGGGTGTCGACCTGCAGGGGCAGGCCGTGATCTCCACCGAGTTGCATGCCGGGCATGCTCCAGCCCAGGGAAGGGGTATTGGAGGCGTCATTGGCACAACCGGCCAGGGTCAGGGCGAGGGCGAACAGGGCGAAGGACTTGGCTTGGTTCATGGTGGTTCGTTCGTGGGTCGGTCTTCGTCGGGAGGCGCTGGAGGGGTGTCGCAGGCCATGCAATTGATGCCATACGCGCTGGGCGATGGCGAGTATCCATAGGTATGGCTCGGGCCCGGAAAACGGCATCCAGCGCGCCTGCCTGGCACGCTTATGCACAAGCGGCATGCCGGGCTTGCGCGAAAAGCATGCCGATCGACACTGCCGTCGGTCTTTGCGCAAAGGCCTGTTTTCCTTGGTTTTCGAGCGGTGGGTGGAATAAGCCGAGCGGCTGAAATAGCGTTTGGATCCAAGATTTCGTGATTTTCATCACAAGCTTGTTCACAGAGTTATCCACAGGCTGTCAAGCATGTGCGGCTATCCGCCGCGTTCGGCCAGCAACAGCAGGTTGCGTGGTGTCAGGTGGTAGTCGCAGAACACGCCCAGGCGCACGGCGTAGCCTTGTTCCTGGAGGAACAGGGCGCGATCCAGTACCAGCCAGAGCTCCAGCGGACGACGGAACAGGTTGCGCACCAGCTCCAGGTTGCGCACTTCGGCCAGGCGTCGTTGGCCTGCCGCTTCCAAAGCCGCCCAGTCCGGCTCGCCGGTGATCTCTAGCGCCTTGAGCGCGGCCAGGTCGCGGCAGTACTGGGCGAAGGGCTTCGCCAGCCAGGCGACCGGTAGCGAGGGTGTGGGCAGGTATTCGTCGCGCTGGCGCTGCTGGCGTTGCAGCAGGTCGAAACCCAGGCGTCGGGCCATGGACTCATCGCGCTGGCGGCGTACCCGGGTGCCGGCGGTGACGGTTTCGCTCAAGGGCAGGCCCAGGTCGTCCAGCGAGAGCTGCAGGTTCGAAGCCTGCGCAGCTGCGGATAACGCCTGGTAGTGCGTGCCTTGGATGCGGTTGTAGCAACAGGGGGCTACCGCCATCTGGTGGCAGCCCTGCTGGCTGGCCAGTTGCAGCAGGCGTACGTGCAGGTCTCCGCAGGCGTGCAGGGCGACCACGCTCCTGTCGCCGCCCAGGTGGCGGGCGCTGTCTTCGGCGAGCACATCCTGTCGTACGTGGGTCGCGGGTAGCCGGTGGCGATCGCTCAACGCCTGGCCGGCAGCGACCAGCTCGGCATCGTGTTCCAGGCAGGTCAGGCGCTGCCCTGCTTGCAATACACGCCGACCCAGGTGGCCTTTGCCCGAGCACCAGTCCAGCCAATGGTGCGTGTGCTCGCGAAAGCTCAGGCGGCGGCTGAAGGCTTCGATCTGTTGCCATTTGCGGCCGGGGACGTTGGCATCGAGGCGATGGCCGGCCGGGGGGAGGCCGGCGTCTGGCAGTTCGCCGACCGTGGACAGTTGCCTGGCCTGCTGGGCGAGCTGTGGATAAGGGGCGGGGGCAGGGAGCTGATCGAGGTGCTGCTGGGCTGCCTCGGCTTCCTCCAGGGAGCGCTGGCGCAGCCAGGTCGAGAGCTCGGGGTGGTCCGTTTCCCAGGCCATGCGTAGCTGGGTGAACGGGCGGGGGCGCCAGAGCTGCTGGTGCTGGGCGAGAAAGCGGTCGAGTGCGTGGAAGCGCTCGGCGAGCTGGTCGCCATGGAGGAAGGGGATCTTGCTCATGGTTGCATTATGGATGGCGGTGTTGCGGCGTGTTCGGGGGCGAGGGTCGAGGGCGGTCAGTTAGCGGGCAGCGCCTTTCGGGGGCGCTGTGCGCCCCTTTCCGACCGGTCCGGCGCGCTCCCACAGCGATCTCAAGGGCAGCGTGGCCTGTGGGAGCGGGCTTGCCCGCGAAGCGTTCATCGCCCTTGGCAGGCGTCGACGCGCAACCAGCGCTCGAGCAGCTTGAAGCACTGCACCAGGACGAAGGAGATCAACAGGTAGAACACCCCGGCCGCGAAGAAGATCTCCACCGGCAGGTAGGTACGGGCGATGATGGTCCGGGCCATGCCGGTCAGTTCCAGCAGGGTCACGGTACTGGCCAGGGCACTGGCCTTGAGCATCAGGATCACTTCGTTGCTGTAGGCCGGCAGGCCGATGCGCGCGGCCCGTGGCAGCATGATGTAGAACAGTGTCTTGCTCCGCGACATGCCCAGGGCGCGCGCCGCCTCGATCTCGCCCTTGGGGATGGCCTGCAGCGCGCCGCGCAGGATCTCGGCGATGTAGGCGGCGGTGTGCAGGGTCATGGTCAGCACGGTGCACCAGAACGGGTCGCGCAGGTAGGGCCACAGGGCGCTGCTGCGCACCGCATCGAACTGGGCCAGGCCGTAGTACACCAGGAACAGCTGCACCAGCAGCGGGGTGCCGCGGAAGAAGAAGATGTAGCCGTAGGGCAGGGCGCGCACGTACCAGTGGCGCGAGGCACGGGCAACGCCCAGCGGGATGGCCAGGATCAGCCCGGCGATGACCGCGATGGCCACCAGCTCCAGGGTCAGGGTCGCGCCCTGGGCCAGGCGTGGCAGCCACTTGATGATGACTTCCCAGTTCATTGCTCGGCCCTCACGAAGCCGCGAGCGGCGCGTTTTTCCATGAAGTGCATGCCAACCATGGCGACGATGGTCAGGCTCAGGTAGATGCAGGCAGCGACCATATAGAAGGTGAACGGCTCCTTGCTCACGGTCACGGCGATCTGCGAATGACGCATGATTTCTTCCAGGCCGATCACCGAAACCAGTGCGGTGTCCTTCATCAGGATCATGAACAGGTTGCCCAGGCCAGGCAGGGCGATGCGCCACATCTGCGGCAGGATGATCCGCGACAGGATGCGCCCCTTGGACAGGCCCAAGGCCAGGCCGGCCTCACGGTGGCCCTTGGGGATCGCCAGGATGGCGCCACGGAATACCTCCGTGGCATAGGCGCCGAAGCACAGGCCGAGGGCGATCACGCCGGCGGCGAAGGCATTGAGTTCCAGCCCCGGTATGTTGAGGGCTTCGCCGATGCGGTTCATCAGGCTGACGGTGCCGAAGTAGATCAGCAGGACCCAGAGCAGTTCGGGCACGCCGCGCACCAGGGTCGAGTAGGTGCTGCCGAGCCATTGCAGCGGTTTGATCGAGGAGGTCTTGGCCAAGGCGCCGAGCAGGCCCAGGACCAGCCCCAGCAGCAGGGCGCAAAGCGCCAGTTTTACGGTCATCAGGGTGCCGGCCGCCAGGGCCGGACCGAATCCGTGCAGGTCGATATTCATGGGCAGGTGCGTTCAAGGGACCGACACCGCGCGAGGCGGTGCCGGTCGGGGCGTATCATTCGATGCTGAACGGGAAGTACTTGTCGTTGATCTTCTTGTACGTACCGTCGGCTTTGATTTCTTGCAGTGCGGCATTGAGCTTCTCGCGCAGGGGGTCACCCTTGCGCACGGCGATGCCGATCTTGTCGCTGTCTACCACAGGCTCGCCCTTGAACTCGAAGTTCTGGCCGTCCTTGCTCTTGAGCCACTCGTACTGCACGTACTTGTCGGCCAGGATGCCGTCGATGCGCCCGGAAACCAGGTCCAGGTAGGCGTTTTCCTGGGTGTCGTAGAGCTTGATGTCGACGTCGTCGCCGTAGTTGTCCTCGAGCCAGGTACCGGCCAGGGTGGCGCGCTGGGTGCCGATCACCTTGCCCTTGAGCGAGGCCTTGTCGGTCTTGAAGTCGACGTTCTTCGGCGCGATGAACTGCAGTTTGTTGGAGTAGTACGGGTCGGTGAAGTCGACGGCCTGCTTGCGCTCCTCGGTGATCGACAGCGAGGACACCAGGAAGTCGAACTTCTTGGCGTTCAAGGCCGGGATGATGCCGTCCCAGTCGGAGGTGACGACCGAGCACTCGACCTTCATCTTGGCGCACAGGGCGTCGCCGATGTCCTTGTCGAAGCCGACCACGTTGCCGCTGGCGTCCTTGTTGTTGAACGGCGGGTAGGCCGCTTCGATACCCATGCGCAGTTTTTCCGCGGCCATGGCGTTGGCCGAGAAGACCAGGGTGGCGGCGGCGGCCAGGAGGAATTTCTTATAGGTTTGCATGTGTTGCTCCGTTAGCGGTGGCTGGACATGAATTGCTTGCAACGCGCCGAGTTCGGGTTTTCGAAGACCTGCTGCGGCGTTCCTTGCTCTTCGACCAGGCCCTGGTGCAGGAAGACCACTTCGCTGGACACCTGGCGGGCAAAGTTCATCTCGTGCGTCACCAGCAGCATGGTACGGCCTTCTTCGGCGAGCGCACGGATAACGTTAAGCACTTCCTGGACCATTTCCGGATCGAGGGCCGAGGTCGGCTCGTCGAACAGGATGACCTTGGGCTTCATGGCCAGGGTACGGGCAATGGCGGCGCGCTGCTGCTGGCCACCGGAAAGCTGGGCGGGGTAGGCATGACGCTTGTCGTAGATGCCGACCTTGTTGAGCAGCGCCTCGGCGTGCTCGATGGCCTCGGCCTTGCTCTGGCCGAGGACGCGGCGCGGCGCCTCGATGATGTTGTCGAGGATCGACATGTGCGGCCAGAGGTTGAAGTTCTGGAAGACGAAGCCGATCTCGCTGCGCAGGCGGTTGATCTGGCGATTGTCGGCAGCGATCAGGTCGCCGTTCCTCGTCGCCTTGAGCTTGAGCGCCTCGCCGGCGACGAAGATCTCGCCCTGGTGCGGGTTCTCCAGCAGGTTGATGCAGCGCAGCAGGGTGGACTTGCCGGAACCGGACGAGCCGAGGATCGAGATCACGTCACCGTCGCGGGCGGTCAGCGAAATGCCCTTGAGAATTTCCTGGTCGCCGTAGCGTTTGTGCAGGTTGCGGATTTCCAGCGCGGGCGTGGCCTGGGCCATGTGCGGTCCTCATGTGTTCGGGTGCGTTCCCAGCTGTTGGCGGCCTTCCTGGCGAGCGCCAAGCTAGCATAGCGGCGGAATGACAGCCAACCAGGTCGCAAGGGGCTCGGGTCGCTGGCGGGACAGTTTGTCGCATCGTTGCAGCGGACTGTCGCGAGGATGTCCGCGGGCGCCTTCGCCCAGCACCGGAGCCTTGATGAAAAAAGGCGCGATGGTGCCAGCTTTGGACGTGCCTGGGAAGCCGTTTTTGGCCGGGTGGCGCTTTCCCGCGCGTTATGTCTTGGTCAGGTTGCGCTGCTGGGTTGTACTTTTTCATGCAGCATTTTCGTGCGCTGGTGTTACCGAGGAGCACCTTTGGTGCGTTTGTAAGTGAGTATTTCAGTAATCCAGGCTTGGCATGGGGCAATGATGGCCTTTCGGTCAAGGGCTGGCTGAATGCCCCGCAAGGCGGTGCTACTCGGGGGTTGGGGAGTTTCCGGACGAGTGTCCTGGCCGGGTGGCTCGCTTATTGCCAGCAGGAGAGGGCCGAATGCAGCGGTGCCTGGATCGACCCCAGGGCGCGCTTGCTATCACGTTCGGACGGTCCACTCCTTACAAAGGTAGTTTTATGAGCGGTAAGCACAATTCCAATGACCTCGCTCAGGGGCTCAAGCAACGGCATGTGACCATGCTGTCCATCGCTGGCGTGATCGGCGCCGGCCTGTTCGTCGGCTCCGGCCACGCCATCGCCCTGGCCGGCCCGGCCGTGCTGCTCGCCTATGCTGCCGCCGGTACCCTGGTGGTGCTGGTGATGCGCATGCTTGGCGAGATGGCCATCGCCTCGCCGGACACCGGTTCCTTCTCCACCTACGCCGACCGCGCCATCGGGCGCTGGGCCGGTTTCACCATCGGCTGGCTGTACTGGTGGTTCTGGGTCCTGGTGATCCCGCTGGAGGCCAACGCCGCGGCGGCCATCCTGCACGCCTGGTTCCCTGCCGTGGACCTGTGGGCCTTCTCCTTGGTCATCACCCTGGTGCTGACCGGCACCAACCTGTTCAGCGTGAAGAACTACGGCGAGTTCGAATTCTGGTTCGCCCTGCTCAAGGTGCTGGCGATCATCGGCTTCATCGTGGTCGGTTGCGTGGCCATGTTCGGCCTGGCGCCAGGTAGCCAGGTCAGCGGCGCCAGCCACCTGTTCGATACCCAGGGCTTCATGCCCAATGGCCTGGGCGCCGTGCTGGCGGCCATGCTGACGACCATGTTCTCGTTCATGGGGACCGAGATCGTCACCATCGCGGCGGCGGAGTCGAAGGACCCGGGCAAGCAGATCACCCGCGCCACCAACTCGGTGATCTGGCGTATCTGCCTGTTCTACCTGGTGTCGATCTTCCTGGTCGTGGCCCTGGTGCCGTGGAACGATCCGGCCCTGGCCGAGACCGGCTCCTACCAGACCGTGCTGAGCCGGATCGGCGTGCCCAACGCCAAGCTGATCGTCGACATCGTCGTGCTGATCGCCGTGACCAGCTGCCTGAACTCGGCGCTGTACACCTCCTCGCGCATGCTGTTCTCCCTGAGCAAGCGCGGCGACGCCCCGGCCCTGGCCCAGCGCACCACCAAGGCCGGCACCCCGCACTGGGCGGTGCTGCTGTCCACTGCCGCGGCCTTCCTGACCGTGTTCGCCAACTTCGTCGCCCCGGCGGCGGTGTTCGAGTTCCTGCTGGCCAGCTCCGGCGCCATCGCCTTGCTGGTGTACTTGGTGATCGCCGTGTCGCAACTGCGCATGCGCAGCCAGCGTGAGGCCCGTGGCGAGACGATCGCCTTCAGGATGTGGCTGTTCCCGGGGCTGACCTGGGCGGCCATCGCCTTCATCGTCGCCGTGCTGGCGGTGATGGCCTTGCGTGAGGATCATCGCGCCGAGATCATCGCCACTGCGCTGCTGAGCATTGGCGTGGTCGCGGCTGGCTTGCTGGTGCATCGCAAGCGCAAGGCCGAAGGCCAGGCGGCCGGGCAGGTGGCCTTGGACAACTGAGGTGGGCTGCTGTGAATGAAAAGGCCGCGTCCTGTGCAGGGCGCGGCCTTTTCATTGGGACCGCTTTATGCTCCTGTCGCGACGCAAGGCCGCTCCCGCAGGGCCTCTGCAACCCCCATCGTTCTTGATCGGCCCAGACCTGCGTGGGGCTCGCCGGCGATAGGGTTTCAGCCGAACTGCTTCTGCTGTTGCTGCTGCTTGGCCACCGCTTCGGAGGCTGCCACATAGGCTTCTTGGAACTCATCGCTTTCCAGCCAGGCCATGGTGGTGTCTTCGTCGGTGCCGTCGAGCCATTTGCGGTAGGCGGTGAAGACCATGACGATGTAGTCGGTGGCGTGCTCTTCCTTGTGGCCCTTGAGTACCAGCGCCAGCAGCGGGTCGACCAGGAATACCGAGATCATCGGCACCAGGCCGTTCTCCTGGGCTTCTTTCATCTTGTCGAACAGGCTGTTGTAGCTGCCCGAGTCCATGGCCTTGGTGAACACCTGCTCGACGCTGGCGCTCTCGCCGGTGCTGGCCTTGACCGCCTGGCCGCTGCGCACCATGCGGTTCTGCTTGGCCTTGGCGGCGGCGCGCTTGGCGCGTTTCTGTTGCTTGGTGTTGGAGGCCATGGGGTAGATCCTTGGGGGTGTCTGGAAAATGCGCGTATTGAAGCGTAGTTGCCGAAGAAACCCAAGCGTTGGCCGATTGGGGCCGCTGTGCGGCCCATCGCTGGCAAGCCAGCTCCCACAGGGAGCGCGCTACTCTCAAGAGCAGCGGCGAGCCTGTGGGAGCGGCCTTGTGTCGAGAAAGGGCTGCGCAGCAGACCTGGGGTTCAACTGGCCTGCGGTGCCGGCTCATCCTCCTCGAACCCCCGCGAAGCCCGCCCCACTAGCAGTGGGTCGGGTGCATGGGCCACGCTGTGGTCCTTGCCCGGATAGTCCAGCGAATGCAGGAAGTGGCGGATGCAGTTGATCCGCGCGCGCTTCTTGTCGTCGGACTTGATCACCGTCCAGGGCGCGTCGGCGGTGTCGGTGTGGAAGAACATGGCCTCCTTGGCCGCGGTGTAGTCCTCCCACCTGTCCAGCGACTTGATGTCGATGGGCGAGAGCTTCCAGTGCTTGAGCGGGTCGTCGCGGCGGGAGATGAAGCGGCGCAGTTGCTCCTCGCGGTTCACCGAGAACCAGTACTTGAACAGCAGGATGCCGCTGTTGCACAGCATGCGCTCCAGCTCCGGGGCCTGGCGCATGAACTCCAGGTACTGCAGCGGCGTGCAGAAGTCCATCACCCGCTCGACGCCGGCGCGGTTGTACCAGGAGCGGTCGAAGAACACCATTTCGCCAGCCGTGGGCAGGTGCTGGATGTAGCGCTGGAAGTACCACTGGCCCTTTTCCTGCTCGGAGGGCTTTTCCAGGGCGACGATCCGCGCGCCACGCGGGTTCAGGTGTTCCATGAAGCGCTTGATCGTGCCGCCCTTGCCCGCCGCGTCGCGGCCTTCGAAGAGGATGACCACGCGCTGGCCGGTTTCCTTCACCCAGCTCTGCACCTTGAGCAGCTCGATCTGCAGGTTGTGCTTGGCCTTCTCGTAGTCCTGGCGGCGCAGGCGGGTGCGGTATGGGTAGTTGGCCGGCAGGCGCGCCGAGGTGCTGTCCTCGCTGCTGCCGTGGCGGGCGGTGGCCACTTCCAGGGCGGCGGGTTGCTGGCTGATGGCGCTGATGGTCGGCTCGGGCTTGATCCTGGCGGCGGGCTTGCGCGGGCGTGAGGGGCGGCGGCGAGGGATCGAGGCGATGCCTGGGCTGGCGTCCTGGGCGGGCGTGGGGGAGAGCAGGGGCGTGGAGTCGTCGCTCATGGAAGTCCCTTCGGGTCGATTCGAGTGTCCACCCGATATGCTAGGACTCGCTGATTGATGGCTTTTTGATGTCGGTCAATGCTGGGCTGATCGTCCGGGCCAGGGGCCGCTTCGCACCCCATCGCTGGCAAGCCAGCTCCCACAGAGGGCGCTTGCGCCGACTGACAGGCACAAAAAAACCCTGGATCTTTCGATCCAGGGTTTCGGTATTTGGTGCCCAGAGACGGAATCGAACCGCCGACACGGGGATTTTCAATCCCCTGCTCTACCGACTGAGCTATCTGGGCAACGGGGCGCATTAAAAGGGTTTTTCAGGATCACGTCAACGACTTTTTGAAAATTTTTTAAATTAATTCCGTCGCTTACGTTTCCGAGGCTCATTCGCTGGGGGGAACGTAGCCTTCGGCCTTGGCGTAGTCTTCGCCGGAGAAGAACTTGTCCATCTCCGCCTGGAGGAACTTGCGGTCCTCGGCGTTCATCATGTTCAGGCGCTTTTCGTTGATCAGCATGGTCTGGTGCTTCTGCCATTCGTCCCAGGCCTGCCTTGAGATGTTGTCGAAGATGTCCTGGCCCTTGGCGCCGGGGTAGGGCGGGCGCTCAAGGCCGGGCAGTTCTTCTTTGTACTTGCGGCACATCACGGTGCGGGTCATCGGGGCTCTCCTGCAATCAATTCGTCGGCCGCGCGTTTGAGCAGTTTCTTGACCGGGGCAGCCAGGCCCAGGCGCGGCGGGGTGGCCAGGTTATACCAGAGCCAGTCGGGCTCGGCCACGTGCGAGCCAGCCGGGTCGACGCGCACCAGCCAGGGCTCGATGGCCAGCTGGAAATGGCTGAAGGTGTGGGTCAGGCCTTCCAGGGCGTGGCTGGCGGTCATGCGCAGGCCATGCTGGTAGGCCAGGTCGTCGAGCTGCTCCAGGCTGTCCAGCTCCGGCAGGCTCCACAGGCCACCCCACAGGCCGCTGGAGGGGCGGCGGTAGAGCAGGATGGCGCCTTGCTGGTTGGCCAGGATCGGCATCAGCGTGCGGCGCTGGGGCAGGGCCTTGCGCGGCTTGGGCTCGGGGTAGTGGGTTTCCTGGCCGAGCAGGTGCGCCTGGCAACCTTGCTGCAGCGGGCAGATCAGGCAACTGGGCTTGCTGCGGGTGCACAGCGTCGCCCCCAGGTCCATCATCGCCTGGGTGTAGTGGTTGACCCGGGTCATCGGCGTGAAGCGCTCGGCATTGGCCCACAGGGCATTGGCCACCTTCGGCTCGCCCGGGTAGCCGGCCTGGGCGGTATAGCGGGCCAGCACGCGCTTGACGTTGCCGTCGAGGATCGGTGCACGAATGCCCATGCTGATGCTGGCGATGGCGCCAGCGGTGGAGCGGCCGATGCCGGGCAGCTCGGTGAGCTGCTCGACGCTGCGTGGGAATTCGCCGCCGTGCTTTTCGACCACGATCTTCGCCGCCTTCTGCAGGTTGCGTGCGCGGGTGTAGTAGCCCAGGCCCGTCCACAGGTGCAGTACCTCGTCCTCTGGTGCCTCGGCCAGGGCCCGTACTGTGGGCAGGGCCTGCATGAAACGGTCGAAATAGTTGAGCACGGTGCTGACCTGGGTCTGCTGCAGCATGATTTCCGAGACCCAGACACGGTAGGGGGTGATGCCCTGTTGCCAGGGCAGGTCGTGGCGGCCGTGCTGGTCGTACCAGTCCAGCACGGCGCTGGAGAACTGCTCGGGACTCATCGTTTGAACAGCCCCTTGAGTGCCTCTTTGACTTCCGGGCTCACCTTGTCACCGAGCTTTTCGTCGAGCTTGTCATCCAGTTTCTCCTTCAGGCGATTGCCGGCCAGCTTGGCGGCGACCTTGCCCAGGCCGTCCTGGTCCAGGCGGCAGGCCTTGGCACCCAGCTCCAGCGGGCCGCGACAGCGCAGCGGCAGTTCGACGCCAACGTAGCGCTCGTTGACCTGGCAGGCCGGGTCAGGCATGGCGCGCTGGTCGCCTTCGACGATCACGCCGATGTTGTAGTCCATGCCCAGCACGCGCAGGTCGACGTCACCATGGCCGTTGACGGCCAGGCCGGGGATGCGCGCCTTCAGGTCCGGGTTGCTGGCCACGCCGTTGCGTATCACCAGGCTGCCGCGCAGTTCCTGGAAGGGCGTGTCCTTGCCGCGCGGCTCGCCGCTGAGCGTCTTGCGGTTGAGGGTGGCGATGGCCTGGCACAGTTGCTGTTCCAGGTTGGCGTTGACCAGCACGCCATCGTTGATGGTGAAGCTGGCTTTGCCGTTGAGGGTATCGACCAGGGCCTTCTGGCTGTTGCCGGTGGCGGTCAGGTCGCTGGAGAGGGTCAGCAGGCCCTTGACCGGCGGGGCCTGGTCCGGGCTTTCGCGCTTGATGAAGTGCTCCACCGGCACGCGAGTGATCTTCGTGTTGACGCCGATCTGTGGTACGGCCGGGCGTACATCGACGGTGCCCTTGGCCTCGAAGCTGCCGTTGTACAGGCTGCCGCGCAGGGTCTGGAGGGTCACCAGGCCGCCCTGGCCGCTGGCCTTGAGCTGGGCGTCGGCGATCGGCAGCTTGTCCAGCGTCAGGGCGCCGAACGACAGGTCGGCCTGCAGGTCGAGTGCGCGCAGGCGGTCCACCGGCAGCAGCTTGTCGTTGCTCCAGGCCACCTGGGTCGGGGCGTTGGGTAGCGGGGTGGTGCCAGTCACCGCGCGGGCTTCCTGCTGCTTGACCTCGGCCTGGCGGGCGGCCGTGGCGCCCTTGGCCTCCTCGCTCTTGGCCGGGAAGTAGCGATCGGCGTCGAACTTGTCGGCTTTCAGGCGCAGGCGCAAGGCCTGCTTGGCGACGTCTTCGACGGCCACGCGGCCGCTGAAGGTGCTGTCGTCCAGTTTCACCGCCAGGTCTTCCAGGGCCAGGCTGTTCGGGTTGCCCTGCAGGCGGCTGACCAGCTCCAGCTTGCCGAACGCGGCCGGGTCGGCGGTGGCCGGCAGCGGGTGGCCGATGCTGTCGAGGAAGGTGCGCAGGTCGAACTGGGCCACGGACAGGCCACCGCTCAGTTGCGGGGTCTTGTCCAGGTCGCGCAGGTTCAGTTCGCCCAGGGCGCGCAGCTGGTTGGCCGACAGCTTCAGGCCGTTCCACGAGGCGACGTTGGCTGCCAGGTCGACCAGCAACTGGCCCTGGGCGGCGAAGGTCATGGTCTTGCCGGCCAGCGGCTCGCCCGAGGTCTCGCCGGAAAGGCGCATGTCCTCGAAGTTGTAGCGCTTGAGCCGACGGTCGAAGCGCAGTTCGCCGGTCAGCTCGGTGCGGGCCTTGAGGTTCGGTTGGCTGGCGCTCAGGAAGGCGCTGGCCTTGAGCGGGATGTTCACGCCCTCGCGCACCGCGCCGGTGCTCAGCTGGATGCTTTCGGCGCTGAAGCTCTGGCCGCTGCGGGCATCGGTGTACTGCACCCGGGCGTTGTTCACGGTCAGGCTGTCGATGTCCAACTTGACCTGGCGCTCGTTGGCACCTTGCTGGCTGGCCGGGGGCTCGCTGGCGGTGGGCTCGGCGGGCTTGGCGCCGCTGCTGGCGCTCTGCTCGGGCAGGGGCTTGCCGATGTCTTCCCAGTTGCCGTGGCCCTGTTCGTCGCGGGTCAACGTCAGGTTCAGGCCCTCGACGCGCACGTCGCTCATCTGCACTTCGCGGCGCAGCAGGGGCAGTACGCGCACCGACAGGCCGAGCATCTGCAGGTCGGCGAACGGCGCCTTGGGGTTGTTCAGCGTGGCGACGCTGGCGTCATGCAGCTCCAGGCCCAGCCACGGGAACAGGCTCCAGCCGATTTCACCGTTGAGGGTCAGCTCGACGTGGGCCTTGTCGCGGGCCAGCTGGCGAATCTCGTCTTTATAGTCGTTGGGATCGAAGAGGTGGGTCAGGGCGAAGCCCAGCGCCACGATGATCAGCAGCAACCCGAGAAGCCCCAGCCCCAGGATTTTGCCGAACGCTTTCATGGGCGAGTCCTTGTAGTCCGATTTTGAAATTCAAGCGGCAAAGTATAGCGCCGCGGCGATGGCTCCTGCGTATCAGACAAGCGATACAGGGCATTTCTTACGAATGTTGAAGAAGGCGCCGATGGTTTGGCCAGTACAGGTTTGACCTCATCCACTACCGCAGTTCCTTGGACGGGGCGGCGGGCGCAAAAATGGCCTGGCGCTGCCATATGTCATCCGCGTTCCAAGCCGGCGCGTTCTGGGCCTATAATGGCAGCCTTTTCGCCCAATGATTTTGCGGAGCTGGTGATGGTCGAACGTAAGGCTTCCGTCGAGCGCAATACCCTGGAAACCCAGGTAAAGGCCTCGATCAACCTCGATGGCAGTGGCAAGGCCCGATTCGATATCGGTGTGCCTTTCCTTGAACACATGCTCGACCAGATCGCCCGGCATGGGCTGATCGACCTGGACATCGAGTGCAAGGGCGACCTGCATATCGACGACCACCACACCGTGGAAGACGTCGGCATCACCCTCGGCCAGGCCTTCGCCAAGGCCATCGGCGACAAGAAGGGCATCCGCCGCTACGGCCATGCCTACGTGCCGCTGGACGAAGCGCTGTCGCGCGTGGTCATCGACTTCTCCGGCCGCCCGGGGCTGCAGATGCATGTGCCGTACACCCGTGCCAGCGTCGGTGGCTTCGACGTCGACCTGTTCCAGGAGTTCTTCCAGGGCTTTGTCAACCACGCCCTGGTGACCCTGCACATCGACAACCTGCGTGGCCACAACACCCACCACCAGATCGAGACGGTGTTCAAGGCCTTCGGCCGCGCCCTGCGCATGGCCGTCGAGCTGGACGAGCGCATGGCCGGGCAGATGCCTTCGACCAAGGGATGCCTGTAATGCAGACAGTCGCCGTTATCGACTATGGCATGGGCAACCTGCACTCGGTGGCCAAGGCCCTGGAGCATGTCGGCGCCGGCAAGGTGCTGATCACCAGCGACGCCGCGGTGATCCGCGAGGCCGACCGGGTGGTGTTCCCCGGCGTCGGCGCGATCCGTGACTGCATGGCCGAAATCCGTCGCCTGGGCTTCGATGGTCTGGTCCGCGAGGTCAGCCAGGACCGTCCATTCCTCGGCATCTGCGTCGGCATGCAGGCGCTGCTCGAGCACAGCGAGGAGAACGACGGCGTCGATTGCATCGGCCTGTTCCCCGGCCAGGTGCGCTTCTTCGGCAAAGGCCTGCAGGAAGACGGCGAGCACCTGAAGGTGCCGCACATGGGCTGGAACGAGGTCAGCCAGGCCATCGACCACCCCCTGTGGCACGATATCCCCGACCGGGCCCGTTTCTACTTCGTGCACAGCTACTACATCAATGCCGGCAAGCCGGGCCAGGTGGTCGGCCGCGGCCACTACGGCGTCGACTTCGCGGCGGCGCTGGCCGATGGCCCGCGCTTCGCCGTGCAGTTCCACCCGGAGAAGAGCCATACCCATGGCCTGCAGTTGCTGCAGAACTTCATCGCCTGGGACGGGCGCTGGTAGATGAGCAGGTCGCGGACCAAGGCGCCGGTCCTCACCCTGGCCCCCGAGCAGGAGCGCGAGGCCCTCGACACCTTGAAGCGGTTCCTGGAGGACCGCTTCGAGCTGCAACTGGGCTCATTCGAAGTGGCCGAGGTTCTCGAACTGTTCAGCAAGGAAATTGCACCCCATCACTACAACAGGGCGATTGCCGATGTTCAGCTGCACCTCAAGGAGCGGTTCGAGAGCATCGAAAGCGACCTATGGGCGTTGGAAAAAAGCTGAAAGCCGCAAGCTAAAGCCTGATCGCCTATCGAACAACCACCGCGCATTGCTTGCAGCTTGTGGCTTGCCGCTTGCCGCTTGAATTGATGAAGGAAAGAGCATGCTGATTATCCCCGCTATCGATCTCAAGGATGGTGCCTGCGTACGCTTGCGCCAAGGTCGCATGGAAGACTCCACCGTATTCTCCGACGACCCGGTGAGCATGGCCGCCAAATGGGTCGAGGGGGGCTGCCGTCGCCTGCACCTGGTCGACCTCAATGGCGCCTTCGAAGGCCAGCCGGTCAATGGCGAGGTGGTCACCGCCATCGCCAAGCGCTACCCACAGCTGCCGATCCAGATCGGCGGCGGTATCCGCTCGCTGGAAACCATCGAGCACTACGTCAAGGCCGGCGTCAGCTACGTGATCATCGGTACCAAGGCGGTCAAGCAGCCAGCGTTCGTCGCCGAAGCGTGCAAGGCCTTCCCGGGCAAGGTCATCGTCGGCCTGGACGCCAAGGACGGTTTCGTCGCCACCGACGGCTGGGCCGAGGTCAGCTCGGTGCAGGTCATCGACCTGGCCAAGCGTTTCGAGGCCGATGGCGTTTCGGCGATCGTCTACACCGACATCGCCAAGGACGGCATGATGCAGGGCTGCAACGTGCCCTTCACCAAGGCCCTGGCCGAAGCCACGTCGATCCCGGTGATCGCCTCGGGCGGCATCCACAACCTGGGCGACATCAAGGCCCTGCTGGACGCCAAGGCGCCGGGCATCATCGGCGCTATCACCGGCCGTGCCATCTACGAAGGCACCCTCGACGTCGCCGAGGCCCAGGCCTTCTGCGACAACTATTGACAGGAGCGGCAAGCTGCAAGCGGCAAGATAAAGGCAGTACGCGGTCCGGCCTTTCTCTTGCCGCTTGAAGCTTGCAGCTGCTCCCCAGGAGTCCCCCATGGCTTTAGCTAAACGCATCATCCCTTGCCTGGACGTGGACAACGGCCGGGTGGTCAAGGGCGTCAAGTTCGAGAACATCCGCGATGCCGGCGACCCGGTGGAGATCGCCCGGCGCTACGACGAGCAGGGTGCCGACGAGATCACCTTCCTCGACATCACCGCCAGCGTCGATGGCCGAGACACCACGCTGCATACCGTCGAGCGCATGGCCAGCCAGGTGTTCATCCCGCTGACCGTGGGCGGTGGCGTGCGTACCGTGCAGGACATCCGCAACCTGCTCAACGCCGGTGCCGACAAGGTCTCGATCAATACCGCCGCGGTGTTCAACCCCGAGTTCGTCGGCGAGGCGGCCGAGCGCTTCGGCTCCCAGTGCATCGTCGTCGCCATCGACGCCAAGAAGGTCAGCGGCCCCGACGAGACGCCGCGCTGGGAGATCTTCACCCACGGCGGGCGCAAGCCGACCGGCCTGGATGCGGTGGCCTGGGCGAAGAAGATGGAAGGCCTGGGGGCGGGCGAGATCCTGCTCACCAGCATGGATCAGGATGGCATGAAGAGCGGCTTCGACCTGGGCGTGACCCGCGCCATCAGCGATGCCGTGGGCATCCCGGTGATCGCCTCGGGCGGCGTGGGCAACCTGCAGCACCTGGCTGACGGGATCCTGGAAGGGCATGCCAGCGCGGTGCTGGCGGCGAGCATCTTCCACTTCGGCGAATACACCGTGCCCGAGGCCAAGGCCTACATGGCGGCGCGGGGAATCGTCGTTCGCTGATTCTGCGCGTGGGGCTTTGAACCCTGGGGCTGCAAAGCAGCCCCAGGGTTCACGATCAGCCGAGATTCTTGCCTAGCAACGCGTGATACAGCTCGCTGTCGCCAAGAATCCCCACCACCTTGTCGTTCTCTTGCAGCACCAGCTTGTTACCGGTCTGGTAGCGGATCTGCAGGGCTTCGCGCATGCCGATGTCGGCACTCACCAGGGTCGGCTTGCGCGCCAGCGTCTCCACATCCTGCCCTGGCGCCCAGTTCTGCAGGTCCAGGCCATTCTGGCCCTGGCGGGCACGTTTGATCGAACCGCCTTCGCCCAGGTCGAGCCAGGAGTCCACGCCCGGGTCCAGGCACACCGAACCGTTGATCCGCTTGCACTTGTCCAGGGTGCGCATCAGGCTGCGCCCGCACAGCACGTTGAGCGGGTTGGTGTGGGCAACGAAGGTGCGCACGTAGTCGTCCGCCGGGTTCAGGACGATGTCTTCGGGCTTGCTGTACTGGATGATGCGGCCGTCCTTCATGATGGCGATGCGGCTGCCCAGCTTGAGTGCCTCGTCCAGGTCGTGGCTGACGAACACGATGGTCTTGCTCAGCTTGCGCTGCAGCTCCAGCAGCTCGTCCTGCAGGCCCTGACGGATCAGCGGGTCGAGGGCCGAGAAGGGTTCGTCCATCAGCAGGATGTCGGCATCCATGGCCAGCGCCCGGGCCAGGCCCACGCGCTGCTGCATGCCGCCGGAGAGCTCGTCGGGCTTCTTGTTGCGCCACTGGGTCAGACCCACCAGCTCGAGCTTCTCGTCCACCAGCTTGCGCCGTTCCTTTTCCGGGCGCCCCTGCATCTCCAGGCCAAAGCTGATGTTCTCGCGCACGGTCAGCCAGGGCATCAGGGCGAACTTCTGGAACACCATGGCGATGCGCTTGGTGCGCATCATCTTCAGCTCGGCCGGGGTGCAGTGTGCGATGTCGATATGGTTGCCTTCATGCTCGACGAACAACTTGCCACGGCTGACGGTGTTCAGGCCGTTGATGCAACGCAGCAGGCTCGACTTGCCCGAGCCGGACAGGCCCATGAGCACGCAGATCTCGCCCTTGTCGATGTCCAGGTTGGCCTTTTCCACACCGACCACCAGGCCGGTCTTCTTGAGGATCTGCTCGCGGGTCTGGCCTTGGTCGAGCAGGGCGAGGGCCTCGCGAGGCTTGTTGGAGAAGATGACGTCGACGTCTTCGAAACGAATGATGCTCATGCTTCACCCCTTGCCGGCAGCTCCGGTTGCTTGCAGATACGGTCGAGCATGATCGCCAGCAGTACGATCGCCAGGCCCGCTTCGAAGCCCAGCGAGATATCGGCGGTGTTCAATGCGTTGACCACGGGTTTGCCCAGGCCGTCCGCGCCCACCAGGGCGGCGATCACCACCATCGACAGCGACAGCATGATGCACTGGGTGACGCCAGCGGCGATGCTCGGCATCGCGTGTGGCAGTTCGATGCGGGTCAGCAACTGGCGCCGGGAGCAGCCGAAGGCCTTGCCGGCGTCCATCAGCTCCTGGGGTACGTCGCAGATCCCCAGGTAGGTCAGGCGGATCGGCGCGGCGATGGCGAACACCACCGTGGAGATCAGCCCCGGTACCACGCCCAGGCCGAACAGGGTCAGGGTCGGGATCAGGTAGACGAAGGTGGGCACCGTCTGCATCAGGTCGAGGATCGGCCGCATGCCGGTGTAGAACCACGGCTTGTGCGCCGCGAGGATGCCCAGCGGCACGCCGATGGCCACGCAGACCACGGTGGCGAAGGTCACCTGCGCCAGGGTCTCCATGGTTTCCTGCCAGTAGCCCAGGTTGAAGATCAGCAGGAACGAGAAGGCAACGAACGCGGTGAGGGCCCATTTGCGCTGGATCAGGTGCGCCAGGGCGGCGAACAGGGCGATGAGAACGTAGGGGTTGAACCAGGTCAGGGCACTGGTGACGCCATGGATCATGAACTCCAGGCCTTGGGCGATGGCGTCGAAGTAATCTGCGCCGTTCTGGGTCAGCCATTCGACGAACGACGCGATGTATTGTCCCAGGGGTATTTTCTGTTCGATAAGCATGATAGCGAGCTTCCACCTGCAAAGATTGAAATCAGTCCGGGGCGGGCACGGTCCTGCCCCGAGGTAGTGCCTACTGCTATTGCATCCATTACTGCTACTGCGTCAGCTTGGCCTTTACCGCCTCCAGCCCCGGTTCGCCGTCCACGGTCGTCACCCCGGCCAGCCAGGTGTCGAGCACTTGCGGGTTGTTCTTCAGCCACGCCTTGGCGGCCGCCTCGGGTTTCATCTTGTCGTCCAGGACGTTGCCCATCAGCGTGCTTTCCATGTCCAAGGTGAACGACAGGTTCTTCAGCAACTGGCCAACGTTGCTGCATTCTTGCGCGTAGCCCTTGCGGGTATTGGTCAGCACCGTCGCCTTGCCGTACTCGGGGCCGAAGAAATCGTCGCCGCCGGAGAGGTACTGCATCTTGAAGCGCTTGTTCATCGGGTGCGGTTCCCAGCCGAGGAACACCACGGCATCACCGCGCTTCTGCGCCCGGTCGACCTGCGACAGCATGCCGGCCTCGCTGGACTGCACCAGCTTGAAACCGGCGTCCTTCAGGCCGAAGGCGTTCTGGTCGATCATGTTCTGGATGGTGCGGTTGCCGTCGTTGCCCGGCTCGATGCCATAGATCTTGCCGCCCAGTTCGCGCTTGAACTTGACGATGTCGGCGAAATCCTTGAGGCCTTTGTCGTACAGCGCCTGGGGCACCGCCAGGGTGTACTTGGCGTTCTCCAGGTTGGCGCGCAGCGTCTCGACGGTGCCGGCGTCGCGGTACTGCTTGATGTCGTTCTCCATGGTCGGCATCCAGTTGCCGAGGAACACGTCGAGGTCCTTGCCGGCGGCCAGCGACTTGTAGGTCACCGGTACCGAGATCATCGTGGTGTGGGTCTTGTAGCCCAGGGCTTCGAGCACGACGCTGGTCACCGCGGTGGTCACGGTGATGTCGGTCCAGCCGACATCGGAGAACCTTACCGTTCGGCACTGCTCGGGTTCGGCGGCCTGGGCCAGCAGCGGAGCGGACAGCAACGCGGCCAGCAACAGCGAGGGTGAAGCTTTCATGAATGGACTCCTGTGATTTTATCTTCGGGTTCGCGCGGGGCGCCGGACGTTCTCGGGGTCCGGTCGACCAGGCCTGCAGAGGGCAGGTTGCGAGGCCGTGCAATACGAGTCGCTTTCGATAATCCCCCAGTGCTCGGCAATCGCCTACTGGTGGGGTCGTAACCAGTACAGGACGGGTCGCATCCAGTAAGGGCGATGTCGCATATGGGGTCTTCCACCCGTTCCCCCGTCTTTTTGCGTCATCCGAGCGCCTGGAAGCGTCGGTCGGTGACCGGGCCAGGGCGGCGCTGCCGGACAAAATGGCGTCGGTTGCAGACGCCGGGAGGTGGGGCAAAAGCCCGATGATGCGAGCATTCACGGCGTTCAGCCTA
This sequence comes from Pseudomonas sp. HLMP, assembly GCF_046365545.1. Classification (NCBI taxonomy): domain Bacteria; kingdom Pseudomonadati; phylum Pseudomonadota; class Gammaproteobacteria; order Pseudomonadales; family Pseudomonadaceae; genus Pseudomonas; species Pseudomonas sp. HLMP. The sequence continues at coordinate 1,294,569 of NZ_JBDLLR010000001.1, forward strand.
GCAGCTGTGCGACCTCACGCCTGGCGTGGGGAGACAAGCCCATCAAGAGGTGATTCGACAATGGCCATCAGCGTGTTCGACCTGTTCAAGATCGGTGTCGGGCCTTCCAGCTCCCACACCGTCGGCCCCATGCGCGCCGCCGCCCTGTTCGTCCAGGGCCTGCGCGAGCGCGGCGAGCTGGAGCGGGTAAGGCGGGTCGAGGTGCGGCTGTACGGCTCGCTGTCGGCCACCGGCACCGGCCACGGCACCGACAACGCCACCATCATGGGCCTGATGGGCGAATGGCCCGACGCCATCGACCCCACGGTGATCGCCCCGCGTATCGCCGAGCTGCGCGAAACCAGCACGCTGCTGCTGGATGGCCGCCTGCCCATCGCGTTCGTCTGGGCCCGCGACATGCTGCTGCTCGACGAGAACCTGCCCTATCACCCGAACGCCATGACCCTGGTCGCCGAAGGCGAGCAGGGCGAGCTGCACCGTGACACTTACTACTCGGTCGGCGGCGGCTTCGTGGTCGATGCCGCCCAGGCCGCCAGCGGCGTGCTGGATGCCGACCAGACGGTGCTGCCCTACGATTTCAACAGTGCCGCCGAGCTGCTGCGGCTGTGCAAGCAAAACGACATGCGCGTGTCGCAATTGATGATGGAGAACGAAAAGGCCTGGCGCAGCGAGCAAGAGATCCGCGCCGGCCTGCTCAAGCTCTGGCACGCCATGCAGGAATGCGTGAACAACGGCCTCAAGTACGAGGGTACGCTGCCCGGCGGGCTCAATGTGCGCCGGCGCGCGGCCAAGCTGCACCGCAGCCTGCAGGAGCTGGGCAAGCCCAACGTGATCGGCTCGACCATGAGTGCCATGGAGTGGGTCAACCTGTTCGCCCTGGCGGTCAACGAAGAGAACGCCGCCGGCGGGCGCATGGTCACCGCGCCCACCAATGGCGCGGCCGGCATCATCCCGGCGGTGTTGCACTACTACATGCGCTTCTCCGATGCGGTGGACGAATCCAACGTGGTGGAGTTCTTCCTCGGCGCGGCGGCGGTGGGCATCCTGTGCAAGAAGAACGCCTCGATCTCCGGCGCCGAAGTCGGTTGCCAGGGCGAGGTCGGTTCGGCCTGCGCCATGGCCGCCGCGGGCCTGGCCGAGGTGCTCGGGGCGACCCCGGCGCAGTTGGAGAACGCCGCCGAGATCGCCCTGGAACACAACCTGGGGCTGACCTGCGACCCGGTCGGCGGCCTGGTCCAGGTGCCGTGCATCGAGCGCAACGCCATCGCCGCGGTCAAGGCGATCAACGCGGTGCAGATGGCCCTGCGTGGCGACGGCGAGCACTTCATCTCCCTCGACCAGGTGATTCGCACCATGCGCGACACCGGTGCCGACATGCACGACAAGTACAAGGAAACCTCGCGCGGTGGCCTGGCGGTCAGCGCCATCGAGTGCTGATGCGCCGTTTTCGCCCGTTCCAGGCCGCTGTGCCACCTGTTGGCGCAGCGGCCGACACCCACCGGCCGTCGGCTGTCGCTACCAGAGGTGTCGTTGTCGGTGACACTCAAGTATGTCGCTTCTGGGCATCTTTCCCACAAGTGCTACCGAATTGCTCAGCAGTTACACGCAAAGGCGCTGGCGCGCCTGTTTGCGTTTACCTACCACCTCGCCAGAAAAGCTCTACACGTCGCATGACGACGTCGTTTTTGAGTTTTTTTGGATAGCCGTTCAATTTCAGGCACGGCGTTTGCGTCGAGATTGGCAAAGCCCCTGCATCCGAATCGGGGCCATTACAAGAAACAGTGCCCGCCTGAGGCACACCCTGCATTTGTGTGAGGAGAAATCGCGATGACGTCGTACACCTCCGGGAATCCAACCCAGAACCGCACAGCCCCCCAGTCCATCGGCTTTCTCCTGCTGGACAACTTCACCCTCATTTCCCTGGCGTCCGCGGTCGAGCCCCTGCGTATGGCCAACCAGTTGTCCGGCCGCGAGCTGTACCGCTGGCACACCCTGACGGTCGATGGCGGCCAGGTCTGGGCCAGCGATGGCCTGCAGATCACCCCCGATGCGGCCATGCACAGCGCGCCGCCGATGGATACCGTGATCGTCTGCGGTGGCGTCGGCATCCAGCGCTCGGTGACCCGTGAGCACGTCACCTGGCTGCAGGCCCAGGCCCGCCAGTCGCGCCGCCTGGGTGCGGTGTGCACCGGCAGCTGGGCGCTGGCCTGTGCAGGCCTGCTCGACGGTTTCGACTGCAGCGTGCACTGGGAATGCCTGGCGGCCATGCAGGAGGCCTTCCCGCGGGTCAACATGAGCACCCGTCTGTTCACCCTCGACCGCAACCGCTTCACCAGTTCCGGCGGTACCGCGCCGCTGGACATGATGCTGCACCTGATCAGCCGCGACCATGGCCGCGAACTGTCGGCGGCGATCTCCGAGATGTTCGTCTACGAGCGCATCCGCAACGAACAGGATCATCAGCGCGTACCGCTCAAGCACATGCTCGGCACCAACCAGCCGAAGCTGCAGGAGATCGTTGCGCTGATGGAGGCCAACCTGGAGGAGCCGATCGACCTGGACGAGCTGGCCGTGTACGTCTCGGTGTCGCGGCGCCAGCTCGAGCGCCTGTTCCAGAAGTACCTGCACTGCTCGCCGTCGCGCTACTACCTGAAGCTGCGGCTGATCCGTGCGCGTCAGTTGCTCAAGCAGACGCCCATGTCGATCATCGAGGTGGCGTCGGTGTGTGGGTTCGTGTCCACGCCGCACTTCTCCAAGTGCTACCGCGAATACTTCGGCATTCCGCCGCGTGACGAGCGTGTCGGCTCCAATACCGCGCAACAGGTGGCGATGATGCCGATCCCGCAGGCCATGGCCCTGTCGCCCCATGGTGGGCCGCTGGGGGCACTGAGCCAGGCGCGCAACGAGTCGACGTTTGCCAGTGTGAGGCTCTGAGCTGTTGGGGCCGCCAATCAGGCTAATGCTGTTCACTTAAGCAATTGGGGCCGCCTTGCGGCCCTTCGCGGGCAAGCCCGCTCCCACAAGTACGCTGCAAATGCACGACCCTGTGGGAGCGGGCTTGCCCGCGAAGGGCTGCAAGGCAGCCCCAATCGGTGTCACATCGGACTTAAGTGAACAGCATTAGCCAATCAGGCGCGTTTGTTGAACTGCGCCAACGCCGGCAACAGCTGCTTGTCGATGGCCTGGCGCACGGCCGGGAGGATGGTGGCGCTGCCGGTGTACATCTGCTCGACCATGCCGCGCAGGGCCCGGGCATTGGGTTCGGTCAGGCCGCGCACGGCGACCTCGCAGGCCTGTTCGGCACTGGCCCCGGCCGGCATCTCGAAGCCCAGGGCGCGCAGTTGGCCCAGCAGGTCGTCCTGATCGATCAAATCCGCATGCATCATGGCTGTTGTCCCTTTTATCGCTAAGAGAGTGCTGCTGTGATTCACGACCGATTCTGTGTCCACGGCGACATGCCCGCAAGGGCAGTGTGTCGCAATGGCTGCTTTGGCTAAGAACAGGTCGTTCCCGGCTAAATCGACGGCCCGCAGAGGCCGCACACTGGCGTCATTCACGGCAACGGAGGGTTTGGTCACCCTCGCTCATGCAAAGTGGATGTTGCTCGCTCTTGGCCCCGGATGCTCACGGCTTTCCGGGGTTATTTTTTTCTGCGGTACATACCTTCGGGGCCGCTGTGCGCGCCTTTCGCGACACAGCGGCCCCAACTGGCATCGGTCAACCAGGCAAGCGCATCACGCGCCCGACGAACTCGGCAGGCGGCAGGTCTCGTTGTGCCTCCCGCAACCCTTGCAGCAACGCCACGCTGCGCTCGCCAAACGGCGCCGACTTCGGCCCCGCCAGGTCCACATGCAGCAGCATCTGCTCGCTGGCCGCCAACGCCTCGTCGAACCCTGCCCGGTGCAGGCTGTGGTACACATGCAGGCGCTTCTTGTCGAAGCCGACGATCTGCGTCTGCACCCACACCTCGGTGCCGAGCTTCACCTCATGCAGGTAGTTGATGTGCGCCTCCAGGGTGAACAGCGAATGGCCGCTCTGCCCACGGCTGTCGGCATCCAGGCCGATGCGCTCCATCAGCGCATCGGTGGCGTAGCTGAAGATCAGCAGGTAATAGGCATCGCGCAGATGGCCGTTGTAGTCGACCCAGCCCTCTTGGACTGGAGTGCGGTAGGTGGTCAGTGCTGGCATCAGGTGCTCCTCAATCGCCGAAGGCCATGCCGTGCTGGGCCTTGCTGTGCTTCACCGCCTCCAGTACCGCCAGCAGGGTGTCGTCACGGTAGCGCTCCAGCGCGGCGATGCTGTGCTCGCCCAACTGCTCGGCGGTGCCCTCGACCACATCGTCGATCAGCTTGTCGGTCAGTTCCGGGGCCGGCAGGTAGGTCCAGGGCAGCTTGAGCGCCGGGCCGAACTGCGACATGAAGTGACGCATGCCAGCATCGCCACCGGCGAGGGTGTAGGTCAGGAAGGTGCCCATGAACGACCAGCGCAGGCCGGCGCCGAAGCGGATCGCGTCGTCGATCTCGCCCGTGCTGGCCACACCATCGTTGACCAGGTGCAGGGCCTCGCGCCACAGCGCTTCGAGCAGGCGGTCGGCGATGAAGCCGGGAACCTCCTTGCGCACGTGCAGCGGGCGCATGCCCAGCGCGGTGTAGATGGTCTTCGCGGCTTCGATGGCCTCGGGGGCGGTGCGCTGGCCGCCGACGATCTCCACCAGCGGCAGCAGGTACACCGGGTTGAACGGGTGGCCTACCACGCAGCGCTCGGGGTGGGTGGACGACTCGTAGAACTCGCTCGGCAGCAGCCCCGAGGTGCTGGAACCGATGATCGCGTTGGGTTTGGCCGCGGCACTGATCCTGGCATGCAGGTCGAGCTTGAGGTCCAGGCGCTCCGGGGCGCTTTCCTGGATGAAGTCAGCGTCGCGCACGCACGCCTCGATGGTGCTGACGAACGTCAGCCGGTCCTGCGCCGCGCCGGGCGCCAGGCCTTGTTTCTCAAGGGCTGGCCAGGCATTGGCGATGCGCTTGCGCAGGGCCTGCTCGGCGCCGGGGGCCGGGTCCCAGGCGACCACGTCCAGGCCGTGGGCCAGGGCGCGGGCGACCCAGCCGCTGCCGATGACGCCGCTACCCAGGGCGGCGAAGGTCTTGATCTCGGTGATGTAAGGCATGTCGAACGGCTCCTGAATTAGCGGCGCTTGAGGTTCATCTTTTCCCGGCCTTCTGCCGGGCTGAGGACACGGCCGCCCATGCGGGTGATGATTTCCGCCGCGCGTTCGACCAACTGGCCGTTGCTGGCCAGCACGCCACGGTCCAGGTACAGGTTGTCTTCCAGCCCCACCCGTACGTTGCCGCCGAGCAGCACGGCCTGGGCCGCCATGGGCATCTGCATGCGGCCGATGCCGAAGCCGGCCCAGGTCACACCGGCGGGCAGGTTGTCGACCATGGCCTTCATGGTGGTGGTGTCCGCCGGCGCGCCCCACGGGATGCCCAGGCACAGCTGGAACAGCGGGTCGTCCAGCAGGCCTTCCTTCATCATCTGCTTGGCGAACCACAGGTGGCCGGTGTCGAAGATTTCCAGCTCGGCCTTCACGCCCAGCTCGGTGATGCGCTTGGCGCCGGCACGCAGTTGGCTCGGGGTGGAGACGTAGATGGCGTTGCCGTCGCCGAAGTTGAGGGTGCCGCAGTCGAGGGTGCAGATCTCTGGCAGCAGCGCCTCCACGTGGGCCAGGCGCTCCAGTGGGCCGATCAGGTCGGTGCCTGGGCCGAAGGCCATGGGTGTTTCGCCAGGGCCGATCTCCAGATCGCCGCCCATGCCGGCGGTGAGGTTGACGATCACGTCCACGTCGGCCTCGCGGATGCGCTCCATCACTTCGCGGTACAGCGCCACGTCGCGGCTGAAACGGCCGGTCTCGGGGTCGCGGACGTGGCAATGGACCACGGTGGCGCCGGCCTTGGCGGCTTCCACGGCGGATTCGGCGATCTGCTTGGGCGTGACAGGGACGAGGTGGCTCTTGGCGACCGTGTCGCCGGCGCCGGTGAGGGCACAGGTGATGATGACGTCGTGGTTCATGGTGTGTTCCTTGTGGTGTCGGTGGTGGCCCAATCGCCGGCAAGCCGGCTCCCACAGGGCGTGGTGAGCCCTGGTGCGTGGAGCGCCTGGGGGAGCTGGCTTGCCGGCGATGAGGCCGGGTCAGTTGGCGGTGAGCTTGAGGTTCTCAGCCGCGGGCTTGCCATCGAAGGTGGTCACGCCTTGCAGCCAGCGCGCCTTGTCCTCGGGGTGGTCCTTGAGCCACTGGCGGGCCGACTCCAGCGGGTCCTTGTGGTCGAGCAGCGGCTGCATCATGCGGCTCTCGTCCTCGGCGCTGAAGCTCAGGTTGGCCAGCAGGCGGTGGGCGTTGGGGCAACGTTCGGCATAGTCCGGCGCGGTGACGGTCCACACCGTGGCACGGCCTTCGTCGGGGCCCAGGGCATCCTGGCTGCCATCGAGGTAGGTCATGTCGATGTTGACGTTCATCGGGTGCGGCGCCCAACCGAAGAACACCACCGCCTGCTTGCGCCGTACGGCCCGGTCGACCGCGGCGAGCATGCCGGCCTCGCTGGACTCGACCAGCTGGAACTTGCCCAGGCCGAACTGGTTCTTGGCGATCATGGCCTTGATCTGGGTGTTGGCCCCGGAGCCAGGCTCGATGCCGTAGATCTTGCGGCCCAGTTCCTTCTCGAACTTGTGGATGTCGGCGAAGCTCTTCAGGCCCTTGTCGGCGAGGTACTTCGGCACCGCCAGGGTGGCCCGGGCGTCGTCCAGGCTGGGTTTGTCGAGGACCTTGACCTGCCCGGCCTGGATGAACGGGGTGATGGTCTGGGTCATGATCGGGTTCCAGTAGCCCAGGAACATGTCCAGGCGCTTGTCGCGGATCCCGGCGAAGATGATCTGCTGCGAGGCGCTGGTCTGCTTGGTCTGGTAACCCAGGCCATCGAGCAGGACCTGGGCCATGGCGCTGGTGGCGATGACATCGGTCCAGTTGACCACGCCCAGGCGTACGTTCTTGCAAACGGCGGGCTCGGCGGCGAACAGGGGCGTGGCAAGGGTGCTGCTCAGGGCGAGGGACAACAGGCTGCGGCGGATCAAGCTGTGCATGGTGGCTCTCCAACGGCAGTGCATATTGTTATGGGATCGGCCTCTGTGGGCCGTGTGAACACGCTACGCTGCTGGCAGGGTGGAAAATCGCACCCTGACGACCAACAATTGCACACAAGCGACCACTTCTGCCGTGGAACATATCAATGCCGCAAACCATCCACTTCCTGCTGTTGCCGGGCTTCTCGGCCATGGGCTTCATTTCGGCGCTGGAGCCCTTGCGCGTGGCCAACCGTTTTCGCGGGCCGCTGTACCGCTGGCGAGTGCTGAGCCTGGAGGGTGACGCGGTGCAGGCGAGCAATGGCATGTCGGTGAACGTCGACGGCGCCCTGGGCGAGGGCGAGCGGGGCAGTATGCTGCTGGTGGTGGCCGGCTTCGAGCCGTTGGCCTGCTACGGCCCTGTGCTGCAACAGGCGCTGCGCCGTCTCGACCATGAGGGGGTGATCCTTGGCGGTATCGATACCGGCGCGGTGGTGCTGGCCGAGGCCGGCCTGCTCGACGGGTATCGGGCGACCCTGCACTGGGAGGCGCTGGAGGCTTTCAAGGAGCGCTACCCGCGCCTGCAGGCGACCCAGGAGCTGTTCGAGATCGACCGCCGGCGCATCACCTGCGCCGGCGGCACCGCCTCCATCGACCTGATGCTCGACCTGATCGCCCAGGGCCATGGCAGCGAACTGGCGGTGCAAGTGTCGGAGCAGTTCGTGCTCGGGCGCATCCGCCCGCGCCAGGACCACCAGCGCATGCAAATCGCCTCGCGCTACGGCATCAGCAACAAGAAGCTGGTGCGGGTGATCGGCGAGATGGAGCGCAACACCGAGCAGCCGCTCAATACCCAGGTGCTGGCCGAGGCCGTGCAGGTCACCCGGCGGCAACTGGAGCGGCTGTTCCGCCTGCATCTGGACGACACGCCCAGCGGCTTCTATCTGCGCCTGCGGTTGGACAAGGCGCGGCAGTTGCTGCGCCAGACCGACATGAGCGTGCTGGAGGTGGGGGTGGCCTGTGGGTTCGAGTCGGCGTCGTATTTCACCCGTTGCTACCGGGCACGCTTCGAGCGCTGTCCCAGGGAGGATCGGCGGCAAGCCGGCGATGGGGCGCGAAGCGGCCCCAAATGACAGTTGGGCGCGCCGTCGAGATCATGGCTGGCCAATGGACTGCAGGTACTCCGATCGCTCATCGCTACGCTGGGCGATACAGGTGTTCCAGGCCGCCTCGAACGCCTGGCTGCCAGGCTTCCCTGCAAAGGTCTCGACTTTGCAGTCGGCATCGCGCAGCTGCACCCAGAGTTTTTCGGCAGCGTCCATTCGCTCGATCAGCGCCGTGGCCTGGCCGACTTCGTCCGCATACTGGTCGCGGATGCGCTGGACCAGTTCGTCATAGGCCGCCTTCAGCTCCCGCTCGGCGGTGTGCTTGTTGAAGGCGGCGCAGGCATAGCCCTGCTGATCGGTCTCGACGTTGTCGCAGGGCGTGCTTTCCTCCTCGCCGGCCTGGGCACCCAGGGCCACGCTCAGCAACACCAGCCATGCCATTGATTTCATCCGTTTTCTCCTTAAACAGGCTGACGAATCGCAGGCGATTCTCGCTCAGCCTGCGACGCTGCGGTAGCTCCCGACGCAAATGTTCATGAATGGCCAAAAACGACGGTTGTCGAGAGTCGCTCTCATCGCCACACGCCGTGCCAGAGCGCGCCCTGTCGCCCATTGACGCTTTCGGCAAACCCCCTGTCGTTTTTGCACCGGGGCGCCTCGGGCGGCAGGCATATGCTGGCCCCAAAGCGCCGGCACAAGGTTCGGCGTGGCCCAAGTCAATAAAAGGGGACAGCCTGATGAGCCCAGCCGAACTTCACGCCGACAGCATCGTCATCGATGGCCTGATCATCGCCAAATGGAACCGCGAGCTGTTCGAGGACATGCGCAAGGGTGGCCTGACCGCGGCCAACTGCACGGTATCGGTCTGGGAGGGCTTCAAGGCCACCGTCGACAACATCGCCGCCAGCCAGAAGCTGATCCGCGAGAACAGCGACCTGGTCATGCCGGTGCGCACCACCGCCGACATCCGCAAGGCCAAGGAGCTGGGCAAGACCGGCATCCTCTTCGGCTTCCAGAACGCCCACGCCTTCGAAGACCAGATCGGCTACGTCGACGTGTTCAAGCAGCTGGGCGTGGGCATCGTGCAGATGTGCTACAACACCCAGAACCTGGTGGGCACCGGCTGCTACGAGCGCGACGGCGGCCTGTCGGGCTTCGGTCGCGAGATCGTCGCCGAGATGAACCGCGTCGGCATCATGTGCGACCTGTCCCACGTCGGCTCCAAGACCAGCGAGGAAGTCATCCTCGAGTCGAAGAAGCCGGTCTGCTATTCCCATTGCCTGCCCTCGGGCCTGAAGGAGCACCCGCGCAACAAGTCGGACGAAGAGCTGAAGTTCATCGCCGACCACGGCGGCTTCGTCGGCGTGACCATGTTCGCGCCGTTCCTGGCCAAGGGCATCGACTCGACCATCGACGACTACGCCGAGGCCATCGAGTACACCATGAACATCGTCGGTGAGGACGCCATCGGCATCGGCACCGACTTCACCCAGGGCCACGGCCAGGACTTCTTCGAGTACCTGACCCACGACAAGGGTTACGCCCGTCGCCTGACCAATTTCGGGAAGATCATCAACCCGCTGGGGATCCGCACTGTCGGCGAGTTCCCCAACCTCACCGAGACCCTGCTCAAGCGCGGCCACTCCGAACGGGTGGTGCGCAAGATCATGGGTGAGAACTGGGTGAATGTCCTCAAGGACGTCTGGGGCGAGTAAGCCGCTCTCCAAGCCTGAAAAGCCCCGGCCAGCAACGCCGGGGCATCCAACAAAAATTTTTATGGAGTTGAGTTTCCATGGCCAAGATCGCCCCGCAATTGCCAATCGAAGTCGACAGCGAGACCGGTGTCTGGACCACCGATGCCCTGCCGATGCTCTACGTGCCACGGCATTTCTTCGTCAACAACCACATGGGCATCGAGGAAGTGCTGGGCGCTGACGCCTACGCCGAGATCCTCTACAAGGCCGGCTACAAGTCGGCCTGGCACTGGTGCGAAAAAGAAGCCGAATGCCATGGCCTGGAAGGCGTGGCGGTGTTCGAGCACTACATGAAGCGCCTGTCCCAGCGCGGCTGGGGCCTGTTCGAGATCCAGGACATCGACCTGGACAAGGGCACCGCCAGCGTCAAGCTCAAGCATTCGGCGTTCGTCTACGTCTACGGCAAGGTCGGCCGCAAGGTCGACTACATGTTCACCGGCTGGTTCGCCGGTGCCATGGACCAGATCCTGGCTGCCCGTGGCAGTTCCATCCGCACCGTGGCCGAACAGGTCTACGGCGGGTCGGAAGAAGGCCACGACGACGGCCTGTTCATCGTCAAGCCGCTGTAAGCCGGAGAGAGCGTCATGGCATTCGAAGCAATGTTCCAGCCGATCCAGATCGGCAAGCTGACCATCCGCAACCGCGTGCTCAGCACCGCGCACGCCGAGGTCTACGCCACCGACGGCGGCATGACCACCGAGCGCTACGTCAAGTACTACGAAGAGAAGGCCAAGGGCGGCATCGGCCTGGCCATCTGCGGCGGTTCGTCGGTGGTGGCCATCGACAGCCCACAGGAGTGGTGGTCGTCGGTGAACCTGTCGACCGACCGGATCATCCCGCACTTCCAGAACCTGGCCGACGCCATGCACAAGCATGGCGCCAAGATCATGATCCAGATTACCCACATGGGCCGGCGCTCGCGCTGGGACGGCTTCAACTGGCCGACCCTGATGTCGCCGTCGGGCATCCGCGAACCCGTGCACCGTGCCACCTGCAAGACCATCGAGGTGGAGGAGATCTGGCGGGTCATCGGCAACTACGCCCAGGCCGCGCGCCGGGCGAAGGAAGGCGGCCTGGACGGCGTCGAGCTGTCGGCGGTGCACCAGCACATGATCGACCAGTTCTGGAGCCCACGGGTCAACAAGCGTACCGACGAATGGGGCGGCAGCTTCGAAGGCCGCATGAAGTTCGGCCTGGAAGTGCTCAAGGCGGTGCGCGCCGAGGTCGGTGACGACTTCTGCGTGGGCATGCGCATCTGCGGCGACGAATTCCACCCCGATGGCCTGAGCCACGAGGACATGAAGGAGATCGCCAAGTACTACGACGCCACCGGCATGCTCGACTTCATCGGCGTGGTCGGCTCGGGCTGCGACACCCACAACACCCTGGCCAACGTCATCCCCAACATGAGCTACCCGCCGGAGCCGTTCCTGCACCTGGCTGCCGGCATCAAGGAAGTGGTCAAGGTCCCGGTGCTGCACGCGCAGAACATCAAGGACCCGAACCAGGCCACGCGCATCCTCGAAGGCGGCTACGTGGACATGGTCGGCATGACCCGCGCGCACATGGCCGACCCGCACCTGATCGCCAAGATCAAGATGGGCCAGGTCGACCAGATCAAGCAATGCGTCGGTGCCAACTACTGCATCGACCGCCAGTACCAGGGCCTGGATGTGCTGTGCATCCAGAACGCCGCGACCTCCCGTGAATACATGGGCGTGCCGCACATCATCGAGAAGTCCACCGGGCCCAAGCGCAAGGTGGTGGTGGTCGGCGCCGGCCCTGCCGGCATGGAGGCGGCCCGCGTGGCGGCCGAGCGCGGCCACGACGTCACCGTGTTCGAGAAGAAGGAGCAGATCGGCGGGCAGATCACCATCGCCGCCAAGGCACCGCAGCGTGACCAGATCGCCGGCATCACCCGCTGGTACCAGCTGGAGTTCGCCCGCCTGAAGGTCGACCTGCGCCTGGGCACCGCGGCGGATGCGCAGACCATCATGGACCTGCGCCCGGACATCGTCGTGCTGGCGGTGGGCGGCCATCCGTTCGTCGAGCAGAACGAGCACTGGGGCGCCGCCGAAGGGCTGGTGGTCAGCAGCTGGGACATCCTCGACGGCAAGGTCGCGCCGGGCAAGAGCGTGCTGGTGTACGACACCATCTGCGAGTTCACCGGCATGTCCACGGCGGACTTTCTGGCCGACAAGGGCTGCCAGGTGGAGATCGTCACCGACGACATCAAGCCGGGTGTGGCCATGGGCGGCACCACCTTCCCGACCTACTACCGCAGCCTCTATCCGAAAGAGGTGATCATGACCGGCGACATGATGCTGGAAAAGGTCTACCGCGAGGGCGACAAGGTGATCGCGGTGCTGGAGAACGAGTACACCGGCGCCAAGGAAGAGCGCGTGCTCGACCAGGTGGTGGTGGAAAACGGCGTGCGGCCGGACGAGGAACTCTACTACGCGCTCAAGGACGGCTCGCGCAACAAGGGCCAGATCGACATCGAGGCGTTGTTCGCCATCCAGCCGCAGCCGATCCTCAGCCAGCCGGGCGAGGGCTACCTGCTGTACCGCATCGGCGACTGCGTGGCCCAGCGTAACGTGCATGCGGCGATCTATGACGCCTTGCGCCTGTGCAAGGATTTCTAGGCTAGCTGCAAGTTTCGAGCGGCAAGCGGCAAGCAGAAGCAGTCCTCATCGCTTCTGCTTGCGGCCATCGCTCCGAGAGTTGCTTGGAAACGATTCTGCGTAACAGCGATGAGCCAGCCGTTGTAAGCAGCCAGCAAGAGCGACTCGGCTTTTTCTTGCGGCTTGCAGCTTGCAGCTCGCAGCTCAAAGGTGCCTAGCGATGTTGAACACCCTTCTACCCATCCTGCTGTTCGCCGCCCTTGGCCTGGCGGTGCTCGGCGCCCTGCGCCGGGTGCGCATGTGGCGGCGTGGCCGGCCGTCCAAGGTCAACCTGATCGGCGGCCTGCTGGCCATGCCGCGACGCTACCTGGTGGACCTGCACCATGTGGTCGAGCGCGACAAGTACATGTCCAAGACCCACGTGGCCACGGCGGGCGGCTTCGTCCTGTCGGCGGTGCTGGCGATCCTGGTGCACGGCTTCGGCCTGCAGAGCAAGATCCTCGGTTACGCCCTGCTGGTGGCCACGGTGATCATGTTCAGTGGCGCCATCTTCGTCTTCAAGCGGCGCCTGGACCCGCCTTCGCGGCTGTCCAAGGGCCCCTGGATGCGCCTGCCCAAGAGCCTGCTGGTGTTCGCCGCGAGCTTCTTCGTCGCCACCTTGCCGGTGGCCGGCATCCTGCCCGAGGGCACGGGCGGCTGGCTGCTGGTGGCGCTGCTCGGCGTGGGCGTGCTGTGGGGCGTGTCGGAGCTGTTCTTCGGCATGACCTGGGGTGGGCCGATGAAGCACGCCTTCGCCGGCGCCCTGCACCTGGCCTGGCACCGCCGCGCCGAGCGCTTCGGCGGTGGCCGCTCCACCGGCCTCAAACCGCTGGACCTGGAAGACCCGAATGCGCCCCTGGGCGTGGAAAAACCGGTGGACTTCACCTGGAACCAGCTGCTGGGCTTCGACGCCTGCGTGCAGTGCGGCAAGTGCGAGGCCATGTGCCCGGCGTTCGCCGCCGGCCAGCCGCTGAACCCGAAGAAGCTGATCCAGGACATGGTCATCGGCCTGGCCGGTGGCACCGACGCCACCTTCGCCGGCAGCCCCTACCCGGGCAAGCCGATCGGCGAGCATGGCGGCCATCCGCACCAGCCGATCGTCAATGGCCTGGTCGATGCCGAGACCCTGTGGTCGTGCACCACCTGCCGCGCCTGCGTCGAGGAGTGCCCGATGATGATCGAGCACGTCGATGCCATCGTCGACATGCGCCGCCACCTCACCCTGGAGAAGGGCGCGACCCCGAACAAGGGCGCCGAGGTGCTGGACAACCTGATCGCCACCGACAACCCCGGCGGTTTCAACCCTGGCGGGCGGATGAACTGGGCGGCCGACCTCAACCTCCAGCTGCTGTCCGAGGTGAAGAACACCGAGGTACTGTTCTGGGTCGGCGATGGTGCCTTCGACATGCGCAACCAGCGCACCCTGCGCGCCTTCGTCAAGGTGCTCAAGGCCTCTGGCGTGGACTTCGCCGTGCTCGGCCTGGAGGAGCGCGACAGCGGTGACGTGGCGCGCCGTCTGGGCGATGAGGCGACCTTCCAGCAATTGGCCCGGCGCAACATCCAGACGCTGAGCAAGTACCGCTTCCAGCGCATCGTCACCTGCGACCCGCACAGCTTCCATGTGCTGAAGAACGAATACGGCGCCCTGGGCGGCGAGTACCAGGTGCAGCACCACAGCACCTACATCGCCGAGCTGATCGCCGCCAACAAGCTCAACCTGGGCCAGCACAAGGGGGGCAGCGTCACCTACCACGACCCGTGCTACCTGGGCCGCTACAACGGCGAATACGAAGCCCCGCGCGAGGTGCTCAAGGCCTTGGGCATCGAGGTCCGCGAGATGCAGCGCTCGGGCTTGCGCTCCCGCTGCTGCGGCGGTGGCGGCGGTGCGCCGATCACCGACATACCGGGCAAGCAGCGTATCCCCGACATGCGCATGGACGACATCCGCGAGACCGAGGCAGAGCTGGTGGCGGTGGGTTGCCCGCAATGCACGGCGATGCTCGAAGGCGTGGTCGAACCCCGCCCGCAGATCAAGGACCTGGCCGAGTTGGTGGCCGACGTGCTGATCGAAGACGACACCCCGGCGACCAAGCCCCAGGTGGCCAAACGTGAACCTGCGGAGGTGCACTGATGAGCGACATCATCCGCCGCGACCCTCGTGCCGAGTGGATCGCACGTAACCGCCTGCACCCGCTGCATGCGGCGATGCAGACCCAGCAGACTAGCTGGATGGGGCCCAACGGCCTCATCCGCAAGAACCCTCATGCGATCGCCGCTGGCTTCATCGGCCCCAGCGGCATCAAGCGCATCGACCGCAGCGGCGCCCAGCAGGGCACCAGCGGTGGGGCGCGGCGCAGTGCTGGTGCCCAGGTGCAACTGCCATTGCACCAGGTCGCGGAGCCGGCGTTCTACATCGCCGTGGTGCCGGACATGGTCGGCGGCCGTCTGGGCAGCCACGACCGCGACCTGCTCGGGCTTGCCCACAGCCTGGCGGGCAGCGACGGCGCGGTGCTGGCTATCGTCTTCGGCGAGCACAAGGAGAGCAACTTTTCCACAGCCGGTGTCGATCGCCTGCTGGTCATCGAGGGCGAGGCGTTCGAAGGTTATGCACCGGAGCAACTGGTGCAGGGCCTGCGCGCTGTGGATAACCAGTTCTCGCCACGTCACTGGCTGTTGCCCGACAGCCGCACCGGTGGTGGCGAACTCGGTCGGCGCCTGGCCGCCGCGCTCGGCGAGCGCCCGGCGACGCGGGTCTGGCAGGTCAAGGACGGCCAGTGCATCGGCCGCGCCGGGGCCGGCCAGCAAGACCTGCAACGTGGCTTGGCGCGGTTGATCCTGGCCGCCGCCGAGTGCGCCGAGCCGGTCAGCGAAACCCGCCACGAGGCACTGCCGGTGGAGTTGTCCACAAGCGTGGCCCGCAGCCTGTCGCGCATCGAGGACCTTGGCCCGGTGGCCGTGGACCCGGCAGCCATCGCCATGGCCGAGGCCGAGTTCATCGTCTCCGGCGGCAACGGGGTCAAGGACTGGGCGCTTTTCCACAAGGCAACCGCTGCGCTCGGCGCCACCGAGGGGGCGTCGCGGGTGGCGGTGGACGACGGTTTCATGCCGCGTAACCGCCAGGTCGGCGCCACGGGTACCTGGGTGACCGCACGGGTCTACGTGGCTGTGGGTATCTCTGGCGCGATCCAGCACCTGCAAGGTATCGGCGCCTGCGACAAGGTGGTGGCAGTGAACATGGACCCAGGCTGCGACATGATCAAACGGGCCGACCTGTCGGTGATTGGCGACAGCTCGGCGATTCTCCAGGCGCTGATCGAGGCTGTGGACAACTACCGCAGCGCCAGCCAGCGCGACGCGGCATAAGGGCACGAGCATGAGTACGAAAGTCATCAGCCTGGTCTCCATCGGCGCCCACCCCAGCTCCGGCCGCACCCGCCGTGCCGAGCAGGATGCCCGTGCGGTGGAGCTGGGCCTGCAACTGGCTGGGGATAACCTGCAGGTGGTACATGCCGGCGATCCCCGGGAAGAGGCCCTGCGTGCCTACCTGGGCATGGGGCTGGATCACCTGGACGTGCTGGAGCAGCCAGCGGGCGCCGATGTGCTGGGCGTGCTCGGTGATTACCTGCGCGAGGCGGGCGCCCAGTTGGTACTGACCGGCAGCCAGGCGGAAACTGGCGAAGGGTCGGGCATGCTGCCGTTCCTCCTGGCCGAGAAGCTGGGTTGGCCACTGGTGGTCGGGCTGGCGGAGGTGGAATCCATCGACAACGGCACTGCGCAGGTATTGCAGGCGCTGCCCCGTGGCCAGCGGCGCCGGTTGAAGGTACGCCTGCCCTTGCTGGCGACTGTGGATAACGCCGCGCCCAAGCCGCGCCAGAGCGCCTTCGGCCCAGCCCGGCGCGGCGTGCTGGCGGCGCGCAATGTCGAGGTGGTGGAGGACGAGCTGCTGGCTGACGCCGAGCTGCAACCGGCCCGGCCACGGCCCAAGCGGCTCAAGGTGATCAAGGCCAAGAGCGGTGCCGACCGCATGAAGGCTGCCACGGCCAAGGCCAGTGGCGGGGGCGGCAAGGTGCTCAAGGACGTTTCTCCACAGGAGGGCGCCGAGGCCATCCTGAAGTTGCTGGTGGAGGAGGGGGTGTTGCGCTAGCCATCCATCCGAACGACCCGAAGCCCGCCCTGCAGGTTATGCAGGGCGGGCTTTTTTACACACCGAATCTGTTCGCCAACCTGTTGATAAAATGTTTGCGCTTCGCTGTAGGCCGCGTGGTTACTGGATTTCAGAGGTTTGTTCAAAATATGATCAGGCCTTGGCTGGGGCGCTCCGTGTCGTTTTGATGTCGACCCGGGGAATATTCCAGGATGTTGCCCACAATCGCTGTTGGTCGCTCTGTGGATAATCTGTTTGGTATACGCTGTAGCCCGCGAATTCATTGGTCTGTATGAAAATGATCAATAAATGATCAATTGACCCTGGAATACCCTTCGGGTGGCCTGCGACAAGGCCTTTGGAGGATTATCCACAAGTCTCGGCGAAGGCTGCCTTATCTTGCTCACAAAGTCTGTTGGTCGGTCTGTGGACAAGATGTTCGGTAATCGCTGTAGGCCAAGTAATCAAAGGCTTACAGCGTTTTGGTCAAAAAGTGATCGACACTTGGCAGTGGCAAGCTGGAGGTTTTTTCACAAATACTGTGCGTCAGCTTGTGGATAAAATGTTGGCCCTTGCCTGCAGGCCTTGGCAGCTCTGGGCTGTATTGAACCTGATCAATAAATGATCGGTCTGGTGAGGCCATGATGCCCGAGGCAAAAAAAAGAGCAGCCTCCCGACTGCCCTCTTTCACTATCCGGCGCCTTACTGCGTCTTCACTTCCTTCAGGTACGGTGCCGGCTCCGCGCCGAGGTTGTTGAGCATCTGCTGGCTGTACCAGTCGATGAAGTTGACCACCCCGAACTCATAGGTCTTGGAGTACGGCCCCGGCTGGTAGGCGGTGGAATTGATGCCACGCTGGTTTTCCTCGGCCAGGCGACGGTCCTGGTCGTTGGTGGCGTCCCACACCTGGCGCATGCGCTCGGGGTCGTAGTCGACACCTTCGACCGCATCCTTGTGCACCAGCCACTTGGTGGTGACCATCGACTCCTGGGCACTGATCGGCCACACGGTGAAGACGATCATGTGGTCGCCCATGCAGTGGTTCCACGAGTGCGGCAGGTGCAGGATGCGCATCGAGCCCAGGTCCGGGTTCTTGATGCGGCCCATCAGCTTCTGGCAGGCCTGCTTGCCGTCCATGGTCATCGACACCGTGCCCTTGAGCAGCGGCATGCGTACGATGCGGTTGCGCAGACCATGGCTCTTGTGCAGGTACGGGATCTTCTCGGCTTCCCAGGCAGCGGCGCAGGCGGCGACGTGGTCCTTGAACGCCTGGTCGGCGCGGGGGTCGTTGGTGTCGTCCCACTCCAGCAGGGTCTTGAGCAGCTCAGGGTGCGAGCCGTTGCAGTGGTAGCACTCGCGGTTGTTCTCCAGCACCAGCTTCCAGTTGGCTTTTTCCATCAAGGTGGTCTGCACCGCCACCTTGGCGTTCTCCATGTCGTACGGCTCCATGTAGTGCTCGAGGGTGGCGAGGAAGTCGTCGATGGGTGGCGGGTTCTCCGACAGGCTGATGAAGATGTAGCCGCCGGCAGTCTTCACGTTGACCGGCTTGAGGCCGTACTGGGACATGTCGAAGTCGACACCCATCTCGGTGCCGGCGAACAGCAGGCGGCCGTCGAGCTCGTAGGTCCACTGGTGGTACGGGCAGACCAGTTTGGCCACCTTGCCCTTGTCGCTGACGCACAGGCGCGAGCCCCGGTGGCGGCAGACGTTGTGGAAGGCATGCACTTTGCCCTCGGCACCCCGCACCACGATGATCGGGTTCTTGCCGATCTGCAGGGTCAGGTAATTGCCCTTGGCGGGAATCTCGCAGGTCATGCCGGCGATCAGCCACTCCTTGTGGAAGATCTCCTGCATGTCGATCTGGAACAGACGCTCGTCGGTGTAGAAAGGCTGGGGGAGCGAGAAGGTGCGCTCGCGGGTCTGCAGCATCTCGGCGGTGGCCTTGCGTGCTGCTTCCAGTGGATCGCCCAGGCTCAGGGTTGCGGTGACGTCCATCGTTTGGTCCTCAGGGCCGAGTACGGCCGGCGAAAGGTGGCTAATCGTTGTTGTTGTGCCGCAAGGCTGTCGTGCAAGAACAGCAGGTTCATTTGCGGTGGAGTGTGCGTTCGAAGCGGTGGGCAACCATATCCATGGGCGACATGGCCGAATCGAATTCCGACGCGCCAGCCCTTGTATCGCGGGGCTGGTCGCGATAAGCACGCCGATGTCGCTGATGGGAATGTACTTCGTCACCGGCTTGCGCATTATCGGAGCCATGAAGGCCGGTAGTCGGCCGCTGGAGATGAACATGTCCGATACCTTCCTCAATCCGGTCACCACCCAGACCTGGGCCAATGGCCGCCACGTCGTGCGCTGCGTCAAGGTCATCCAGGAGACCTGGGACGTGCGCACCTTCTGCTTCATGGCCGACCAGCCGATCATGTTCTTCTTCAAGCCGGGGCAGTTCGTCACTCTGGAGCTGGAGATCGATGGCCGGCAGGTGATGCGCTCCTACACCATCTCCAGTGCGCCCTCGGTGCCCTACAGCTTCTCCATCACGGTCAAGCGCGTGCCGGGCGGCCAGGTCTCCAACTGGCTGCACGAAAACATGCACGAAGGTTTCGAACTGGCGGTGCACGGGCCGGTGGGCCTGTTCAACGCCATCGACTTCCCGGCGCCGAAGGTGCTGTACCTGTCCGGCGGTGTCGGCATCACCCCGGTGATGTCGATGGCCCGCTGGTTCTACGACACCAACGGCAACGTCGACATGGTCTTCGTGCATAGCGCCCGTTCGCCGAAAGACATCATCTATCACCGCGAGCTGGAGCAGATGGCGTCGCGGATCCCCAATTTCAGCCTGCACATCATCTGCGAGAAGCACGGCCTGGGCGAGCCTTGGGCGGGCTACCGTGGCTACCTCAACCAGCGGCTGATGGAACTGATCGCCCCGGACTACCTGGAGCGCGAGATCTTCTGCTGTGGCCCGACGCCCTACATGAATGCCGTCAAGCGCATGCTCGAGGGCGTGGGCTTCGACATGCGCAACTACCACGAGGAGTCGTTCGGCGCGACCCCGCCAGAAGCCAAGGCCGACGCGGTGGAGCATGCCGAGCAGGCCGCCGAGGCGGCCGAGGAGATGGATGTCGCCGACCTCAACCTGGTGGAGTTCATCGGCAGCGAGAAGAGCATCCGCGTCGCGCCGGGCGAGACGGTGCATGCGGCGGCGGCGAAGGTCGGGTTGATGATTCCCAAGGCATGCGGCATGGGCATCTGCGGTACCTGCAAGGTGCTCAAGCTCGGCGGCGAGGTGGAGATGGAGCACAACGGCGGCATCACCGAGGAGGACGAAGCCGAAGGCTACATCCTGTCGTGCTGCAGTGTGCCTAAGGGGGATGTGCGGATCGACTATTGAGCGGCAAGCTACAAGCTGCAAGAGAAAAGCAGGCCGGTGCAGGGCCTAATGCTGTTCACTTAAGTCTGATGTGGCATCGATTGGGGCTGCCTTGCAGCCCTTCGCGGGCAAGCCCGCTCCCACAAGTACGCTGCAAACCTCAAGGAATGCACGATCCTGTGGGAGCGGGCTTGCCCGCGAAGGGCCGCAAGGCGGCCCCAATTGCTTAAGTGAACGGCATTAGGCGCAGGGCCTGCTTTTTTCTTGCAGCTTGCCGCTGCTTTTCCTGACGGGCGGTTGACTCAGGTCGGAACAAGGCGGGGCAGGACCTGTCAATCTGCCCAGGCTAAAGCCTTTCATTTCCGATATTTAATGGCGGGGGTGCGCAGTTTTCTTTATCGTGTGCGCCCTTTGCAACAACCTGAGACAAACCCCCATGTTGGAAGCCTCCCTGAATCAACTCGAGCAACTGGTCAACGACCTGGTGCACAAGAACGCCCAACTGGCCGAGCAGAACGCCGCGCTCAGCCAGGAACTGGCCCAGGCCAAGGAAGAGAACGACAGCCTGCAGCTGTCGCTGATGGAGCAGGAAGAGAAGCACGGCGCCACCGCCGCGCGTATCCAGGCCCTGGTGGAGCGCGCCAGCGCAGGTGTCGTCAACGCATGAGACTGCAAGCGCAGCCGATCAATGTCGTGTCGATCCTCGGCAACGACTATTCGATCAAGGCGCCAGAAGGCCAGGAAGAGACCCTGGCGCAAGCCGTGCGGATGCTCAACGTTTCGCTGGCCGAAACCAAGCGTCAATACCCCACCCTGATCGGTGACAAGCTGCTGGTGCTGGCAGCCCTGAACCTGTGCTCCCGGCAGATCGAACTGCAGCGCGAGCACCAGCAGACCCTCGAACGCACCCAGGCGCAGATCGACGCCACGGTCGATGCCATCGCCCGAACCATCGGCGACCAATAAGCCTTTTGGGGCTGCTTTGCAGCCCATCGCCGGCAAGCCGGCTCCCAGACCGCGCCGCTCTTGAGATCGGCGCCGATACCCCTGTGGGAGCGGCCTTGCGTGGCGAAAGGGGCGCGCAGCGCCCCCAATAGGTTTCAATGCATTGTCCAGGATCACTGGAATAATTGAATACGTAAGTGTATACACTTTTCCCCAGGCGTATTGCGCCACGCTTATTTTCCTGGGGAGGAAGGGCATGCGGATCTGGCGGCGGAGTATCCAGTGGCAGTTGATTGCGAGCATGGGCGCGGCCTTGCTGGCGAGCATCCTGGTGGTAGTGGCGGTGTATACCGCGGCGGTGAATCGCCTGACCGAGCGTTACCTGGTCGATACGGCCCTGCCGGCCAGCATCGAGGCGATTCGCAACGACATCGAGCGCATGCTCGGCCAGCCACTGGTGGCGGCGGCGGACATCGCCGGCAACACCTTGCTGCGCGACTGGCTGGCCGCTGGCGAGAACCCGGCCGAGCTACCCCGCTTCATCGAGTACCTCGAGGCCGCCAGGCAGCGTAACCAGGCTTTCACCGCGCTGTTCGCCGCCACCGGCACTGGTCACTACTACAGCGAGAAGGGCCTGGACCGTACCCTGAGCCGCGACAACCCCAAGGACAGCTGGTTCTACGGCTACATCGACAGTGGCGCCGAGCGGCTGATCAACATCGATGTCGATGGCGCCACGGGTGAAGTGGCGCTGTTCATCGACTACCGCGTGGAAAAGGACGGCCAACTGGTCGGTGTGGCCGGCATGGGGCTGCGCCTGACCGAGCTGTCGCAACTGATCCGCGACTTCAGTTTCGGCGAACACGGCCGGGTGCTCCTGGTGCGCAACGATGGTCTGATCCAGGTCCATCCCCAGCATGAATTCAGCGGCAAGCGCCAGTTGCGCGAACAGCTTGGCGCGGAAGCGGCCAAGGCCGTCCTTGCGGGCGGCGAGGGCCTGCGCAGCGCCCGGTTCAGCCGCGATGGCGAAGACTACCTGGCCCTGGCCCTGCCCCTGCGCGACCTGAACTGGACTTTGGTGGCCGAGGTGCCAGAGGCGCAGATCTACGCCCAGATGCGCGAAGCGGTGTGGTTGACCAGCCTGATCGGCGGGGCCGTGGCCCTGGTCTCGCTGCTGCTGGTGGTGCTGCTGGCGCGCGGGTTGGTGCGGCCGATCCGCCAGGTGACGGCGGCACTGGTGCAGATCGGTAGCGGGGCGGGTGACCTCAGCCACCGCCTGGACGATTCGCGCCAGGATGAACTGGGCGACCTGGCCCGTGGTTTCAACCGTTTCCTCGACAGCCAGCGGGCCTTGATCGGCGAGGTGCTGCGCACCACCGAACGCTTGCACCGCTCGGTGGAGCAGGTGACCTTGGTGGTGGACAACACCGCCGAGCGCTCCGGTCGCCAGCAGGCAATGACCGAGATGGTCGCCACCGCCGTGCACGAGATGGGCCTGACCGTGCAGGACATCGCGCAGAACGCCGGCAATGCCGCCCAGGCCTCGCAGGCGGCGCGCGACGAGGCGTTGCAGGCCCGTGAGGTGGTGAGCCGCTCGATCGACAACATCGAGGGTATGTCCGGGGAGATCGGCCGGGCAGCAGCGGCGGTTGGCCAGTTGGCCGACGAAGTCGCCTCGATCGATGAGGTCTTGGCGGTGATCCGCAGTATTTCAGAGCAAACCAACCTGCTGGCGCTCAACGCTGCCATCGAGGCGGCGCGGGCCGGGGAGATGGGGCGCGGTTTCGCGGTGGTGGCCGATGAGGTGCGCACGCTGGCGCGGCGTACCCAGGTGTCTACCGATGAAGTGCAGCAGATGATCCAGCGGCTCAAGCAGGGCGCCGGCAGCGCGGTGGCCTCGATGCAGGCCGGGCAGCAGGCCACCGGCAGTGGCGTGGAGGCCAGCCAGCGTACCGGAGCCTCACTCGGGGCGATCACCGATCAGGTCGAGCACATCAGCGACATGAACGACCAGGTGGCCACGGCGACCGAGGAGCAGTCGGCGGTGACCGAGGAGATCAACCGTACCGTGCAGGGGATTTCCGACCTGGCGCGGGAGACGGCGGCCGAAGTGCAAGCGTGCCGGGAACAGTGCCAGGCGTTGCGCGGGCTGGCCGATGACCTGGCGCGGCAGATGGGTGGGTTCAGGCTCTGAGGCCCTGGGGCCGCTTTGCGGCCTTGTGTCGCGAAAGGAGTGCGAAGCCCTCCCGGCCATTGATCAGGCGCCGAAGACCGCGCGGATATCCGCCGCCAGCTCCCGCACCCGCGCCTCCTGGGTATCCCACGAGCACATGAACCGCGCCCCACCGCTGCCGATGAAGGTATAGAAGCGCCAGCCCTTGGCCCGCAGGGCCTCCAGCGCCGGCTCCGGCATTTGCAGGAACACCCCGTTGGCTTCCACCGGGAACATCAGCTCCACATCCGGCAGGTCACTCACCAGCGCGGCGAGCAACTGCGCGCAATGATTGGCATGCACGCCATGGCGCAACCAGGCGCCATCCTCCAGCAGCCCGACCCAGGGCGCGGAGAGGAAACGCATCTTCGACGCCAGTTGCCCCGCCTGCTTGCAGCGGTAGTCGAAATCGTCGGCCAGGGCACGGTTGAAGAACAGGATCGCCTCGCCCACCGCCATGCCGTTCTTGGTGCCGCCGAAGCACAGCACGTCGACGCCGGCCTTCCAGGTCAGCTCCGCCGGCGAGCAGCCCAGGAAGGCGCAGGCATTGGAGAAGCGCGCACCGTCCATGTGCAGGTTCAGGCCCAGCGCCTTGCAGGTGCTGCTGATCGCCTTGAGCTCGTCGGGGCGGTAGACCGTGCCCACCTCGGTGGCCTGGGTGATGGTCACCACGCGCGGCTTGGGGTAGTGGATGTCCTGGCGCTTGAGCGCCACCTCGCGAATCGAGTCCGGGATCAGCTTGCCCTCGACGCTGCGCGCGGTGAGCAGCTTGGAGCCGTTGGAGAAGAACTCCGGCGCGCCGCATTCGTCGGTCTCGACGTGGGCCGTCTCGGAGCAGATCACGCTGTGGTAGCTCTGGCACAGGGAGGCCAGGGCCAGGGAGTTGGCTGCCGTGCCGTTGAAGGCGAAGAACACCTCGCAGTCGGTTTCGAACAGTTGGCGGAAATGGTCGGCGGCGCGCTCGGTCCATTGGTCGTCGCCATAGGCGCGCTCGTGGCCGCGGTTGGCCTTTTCCATCGCGGCCCAGGCTTCGGGGCAGATGCCGGAATAGTTGTCGCTGGCGAATTGTTGGCTGTTGTCTGTCATGACACCTGTCCTGTGAACGACGCAGACCAGCACTCTAAACCATCGCTTCGGAAGATGCCTATACAAGCTGGTCCCTGGTGGTGCCAGGCCTGCCCGCGAAGAAGATTGCACGGGGCGGGGCCATCGCACAGGCCGGTGGCGAATGTCGTAAACGCGCCATTGCAAGGCGTGCGCAGGCATCTGGGTCCCCCGTCCCGGTCATAACATCGCCGCAAAGGGTGAGAAGACCCTCATCAGACAAGAAACGATCGCTGCCAGGAGACAACAAGATGTTCAGCAAGCAAGACCAGATCCAGGGTTACGACGACGCACTGCTGGCGGCGATGAATGCCGAAGAACAGCGCCAGGAAGATCACATCGAGCTGATCGCCTCGGAGAACTACACCAGCAAGCGCGTGATGCAGGCCCAGGGCAGCGGCCTGACCAACAAATACGCCGAAGGCTACCCGGGCAAGCGCTACTACGGTGGCTGCGAGCACGTCGACAAGGTCGAGCAACTGGCCATCGACCGCGCCAAGCAACTGTTCGGTGCCGACTACGCCAACGTCCAGCCGCACTCCGGCTCCTCGGCCAACGCCGCGGTGTACCTGGCCCTGCTGCAGGCCGGCGACACCATCCTGGGCATGAGCCTGGCCCACGGCGGCCACCTGACCCACGGCGCCAAGGTGTCTTCCTCGGGCAAGCTGTACAACGCCGTGCAGTACGGTATCGATACCAACACCGGCCTGATCGACTACGACGAAGTCGAGCGCCTGGCCGTCGAGCACAAGCCGAAGATGATCGTCGCCGGCTTCTCCGCCTACTCCAAGACCCTCGACTTCCCGCGCTTCCGTGAAATCGCCGACAAGGTCGGGGCGCTGCTGTTCGTCGACATGGCCCACGTCGCCGGCCTGGTCGCCGCTGGCCTGTACCCCAACCCGATCCCGTTCGCCGACGTGGTCACCACCACCACCCACAAGACCCTGCGTGGCCCGCGAGGCGGCCTGATCCTGGCGCGCAAGAACGAAGAGATCGAGAAGAAGCTCAACGCTGCCGTGTTCCCGGGCGCCCAGGGCGGCCCGCTGATGCACGTCATCGCCGCCAAGGCCGTGTGCTTCAAGGAAGCCCTGGAGCCTGAATTCAAGGCCTACCAGCAGCAGGTCATCGACAACGCCCAGGCCATGGCCCAGGTCTTCGTCGAGCGCGGCTACGACGTGGTTTCCGGCGGCACCGACAACCACCTGTTCCTGGTCAGCCTGATCCGCCAGGGCCTGACCGGTAAGGACGCCGACGCCGCCCTCGGCCGCGCCCACATCACCGTCAACAAGAACGCCGTGCCCAACGACCCGCAGTCGCCGTTCGTCACCTCGGGCCTGCGCATCGGCACCCCGGCCGTCACCACCCGTGGCTTCAAGGTCGCCCAGTGCGTGGCCCTGGCCGGCTGGATCTGCGACGTGCTGGACAACCTGGGCGACGCCGACGTCGAAGCCGATGTCGCCAAGAACGTCGCGGCCCTGTGCGCCGACTTCCCGGTCTACCGCTGAGTGGAGTAACCAACCATGCAACGTTATTCAGGCTTCGGCCTCTTCAAGCACTCCCTCAGCCACCACGAGAACTGGCAGCGCATGTGGCGCACGCCAACGCCTAAGAAGGTCTACGACGTGGTCATCGTCGGCGGTGGCGGCCATGGCCTGGCCACGGCCTACTACCTGGCCAAGGAGCACGGCATCACCAACGTGGCCGTGGTCGAGAAAGGCTGGCTGGGCGGCGGCAACACCGCCCGCAACACCACCATCGTGCGTTCCAACTACCTGTGGGACGAGTCGGCGCACCTGTACGAGCACGCCATGAAGCTGTGGGAGGGCCTGTCCCAGGACCTCAACTACAACGTGATGTTCTCCCAGCGTGGGGTCTACAACCTGTGCCACACCCTGCAGGACATGCGTGACTCCGAGCGCCGGGTCAGTGCCAACCGCCTCAACGGCGTGGACGGCGAACTGCTGAACACCGCCCAGGTGGCGGCAGAGATCCCGTACCTGGATTGCTCGAAGAACACCCGCTACCCGATCCTCGGCGCCACCGTGCAGCGCCGTGGCGGCGTGGCCCGCCACGACGCCGTGGCCTGGGGCTTCGCCCGTGCCGCCGACGCCCTGGGCGTGGACCTGATCCAGCAGACCGAGGTCATTGGTTTCCGTAAGGAAAACGGCGCGGTGATCGGCGTGGAAACCAACAAGGGCTTCATCGGCGCCAAGCGCGTCGGTGTGGTCACCGCCGGTAACTCCGGGCACATGGCGCGCCTGGCAGGCTTTCGCCTGCCGCTCGAATCGCACCCGCTGCAGGCGCTGGTGTCCGAGCCGATCAAGCCGATCATCGACAGCGTGATCATGTCCAACGCCGTCCACGGCTACATCAGCCAGTCGGACAAGGGCGACCTGGTCATCGGCGCCGGTATCGACGGCTGGGTCGGCTACGGCCAGCGCGGCTCCTACCCGATCATCGAGCACACCCTGCAGGCGATCGTCGAGATGTTCCCGAACCTCTCGCGCGTACGCATGAACCGGCAGTGGGGCGGCATCGTCGACACCACCCCGGACGCCTGCCCAATCATCTCCAAGACCCCGGTCAAGAACATGTTCTTCAACTGCGGTTGGGGCACGGGCGGCTTCAAGGCCACCCCGGGCTCGGGCAACGTCTTCGCCGCGAGCCTGGCCAAGGGCGAGATGCACCCGCTGGCCGCACCTTTCTCCATCGACCGTTTCTACAACGGCGCGCTGATCGACGAACACGGCGCTGCGGCCGTCGCCCACTAATCGGAGACAATCGTCATGTTGCAAATCTTCTGTCCCCACTGCGGCGAGCTGCGCTCCGAAGAAGAGTTCCACGCCTCTGGCCAGGCGCACATCGCCCGCCCGCTGGACCCGGCCGCTTGCTCCGACGAGGAGTGGGGCACCTACATGTTCTTCCGTGACAACCCGCGCGGCATCCACCACGAGCTGTGGGACCACGTCGCCGGTTGCCGCCAGTACTTCAACGTCACCCGTGACACCGTGACCTACGAGATCCTGGAAACCTACAAGATCGGCGAGCAGCCGCAGGTGACCGCCAGCGGCAAGCCGAGCAACGCACCGTCGACCGTCAAAGGCCAAGGGGAAAAAGTATGAGCCAGACCTATCGCCTCGCCAGCGGCGGTCGCATCGATCGCAGCAAGGTCCTGAACTTCACCTTCAACGGCAAGACCTACCAGGGCTATGCCGGTGACACCTTGGCCGCCGCATTGCTGGCCAACGGTGTCGACATCGTCGGCCGCAGCTTCAAGTACTCGCGTCCGCGCGGCATCATCGCCGCCGGTACCGAAGAGCCGAACGCCATCCTGCAGGTCGGCTCCAGCGAAGCCACCCAGATCCCCAACGTGCGTGCCACCCAACAGGCACTGTACGCAGGCCTGGTGGCCACCAGCACCAACGGCTGGCCGAACGTCAACAACGACGTCATGGGCATCATCGGCAAGGTCGGCGGCAGCATGATGCCGCCCGGGTTCTACTACAAGACCTTCATGTATCCCAAGTCGTTCTGGATGACCTACGAGAAGTACATCCGCAAGGCGGCAGGCCTGGGCCGTGCGCCGCTGCAGAACGATCCGGACAGCTACGACTACATGAACCAGCACTGCGACGTGCTGATCGTCGGTGCTGGCCCTGCCGGCCTGGCTGCCGCCCTGGCCGCGGCACGCAGCGGTGCCCGCGTGATCCTCGC
This sequence comes from Pseudomonas sp. HLMP, assembly GCF_046365545.1. Lineage (NCBI taxonomy): Bacteria > Pseudomonadati > Pseudomonadota > Gammaproteobacteria > Pseudomonadales > Pseudomonadaceae > Pseudomonas > Pseudomonas sp. HLMP. Next base: position 1,322,691 of record NZ_JBDLLR010000001.1, read on the forward strand.
CGACGAACAGGAAGAGTTCGGTGGCAGCCTGCTCGACAGCCGCGAGACCCTCGACGGCAAGCCTGCGGCCGAATGGGTGGCTGCGGTGGTCGCCGAGCTGGAAGGCCTGCCGGAAGTGACCCTGCTGCCGCGTGCCACGGTCAACGGTTACCACGACCACAACTTCCTGACCATCCACGAGCGCCTGACCGACCACCTCGGCGACCGCGCCCCGATCGGCCAGGTACGCCACCGTGTGCATCGCGTTCGCGCCAAGCGCGTGGTGCTGGCCGCCGGCGCCCACGAGCGTCCGCTGGTGTATGGCAACAACGATGTGCCGGGCAACATGCTGGCAGGCGCCGTTTCCACCTACGTGCGCCGCTATGGCGTGGCCCCGGGCCGCAAGCTGGTGCTGTCGACCAACAACGACCACGCCTACCGCGCCGCCCTGGACTGGCACGACGCCGGCCTGCAGGTGGTCGCCATCGCCGACGCCCGCCATAACCCACGTGGCTCGCTGGTCGAGGAAGCGCGTGCCAAGGGTATCCGCATCCTGACCTCCAGTGCGGTGATCGAGGCCCGTGGCAGCAAGCACGTGACCGGCGCCCGCGTGGCCGCCATCGACGTGCAGGCGCACAAGGTCACAAGCCCAGGCGAAGTGCTCGAGTGCGACCTGATCGCCACCTCCGGCGGCTACAGCCCTATTGTCCACCTGGCTTCGCACCTGGGCGGCCGCCCGGTGTGGCGTGAAGACATCCTCGGCTTCGTGCCGGGCGATGCACCGCAGAAACGTGTGTGTGTCGGCGGCGTCAATGGCGTCTACGCACTCGGCGACGTGATCGCCGATGGTTTCGAGGGTGGTGTCCAGGCGGCGACCGAGGCCGGCTTCAAGGCCACCGTCGGCACCCTGCCAAAAACCGTGGCGCGCAAGGAAGAGGCCACCGTGGCGCTGTTCCAGGTGCCCCACGACAAGGGCACCAACCGTGCGCCCAAGCAGTTCGTCGACCAGCAGAACGACGTTACCGCCGCCGGTATCGAGCTGGCCACCCGCGAAGGCTTCGAGTCGGTCGAGCACGTCAAGCGCTACACCGCGCTGGGCTTCGGTACCGACCAGGGCAAGCTGGGCAACATCAACGGCCTGGCCATCGCCGCCCGTTCGCTGGGCATCAGCATCCCGGAAATGGGTACCACCATGTTCCGCCCCAACTACACGCCGGTGACCTTCGGCGCGGTAGCGGGCCGGCACTGCGGCCACCTGTTCGAGCCTGTGCGCTTCACCGCCCTGCATGCCTGGCACGTGAAAAACGGCGCCGAGTTCGAGGACGTCGGCCAGTGGAAGCGTCCGTGGTACTTCCCCAAGCCGGGCGAGGACATCCACGCCGCCGTGGCCCGCGAGTGCAAGGCCGTGCGTGACAGCGTCGGCCTGCTCGACGCCTCGACCCTGGGCAAGATCGACATCCAGGGCCCGGATGCCCGCGAGTTCCTCAACCGCGTGTACACCAACGCCTGGACCAAGCTCGACGTGGGCAAGGCCCGCTACGGCCTGATGTGCAAGGAAGACGGCATGGTCTTCGACGACGGCGTGACCGCCTGCGTCGGCGACAACCACTTCATCATGACCACCACCACCGGCGGCGCGGCTCGCGTGCTGCAGTGGCTGGAGCTGTACCACCAGACCGAATGGCCGGAACTGAAGGTGTACTTCACCTCGGTCACCGACCACTGGGCGACCATGACCCTGTCCGGCCCCAACAGCCGCAAGCTGCTGGCCGAGCTGACCGACATCGACCTGGACAAGGAAGCCTTCCCGTTCATGAGCTGGAAGGAAGGCCTGGTCGGCGGCGTGCCGGCGCGGGTGTTCCGTATCTCGTTCACCGGTGAGCTGTCGTACGAGATCAACGTGCAAGCCAACTACGCCATGGGCGTGCTGGAGCAGATCGTCGAGGCGGGCAAACAGTACAACCTGACCCCGTACGGCACCGAGACCATGCACGTGCTGCGGGCCGAGAAGGGCTTCATCATCGTTGGCCAGGACACCGACGGCTCGATGACCCCGGACGACCTCAACATGAGCTGGTGCGTCGGGCGCAACAAGCCGTTCTCCTGGATCGGCCTGCGCGGCATGAACCGCGAGGACTGCGTGCGCGAGAACCGCAAGCAACTGGTGGGCCTCAAGCCGGTCGACCCGAACGTGTGGCTGCCCGAGGGTGCCCAGTTGGTGTTCGATCCGAAGCAGCCGATCCCGATGGACATGGTCGGCCACGTCACCTCCAGCTACAAGGCCAACTCCCTGGGCTATTCGTTCGCCATGGGCGTGGTCAAGGGCGGCCTCAAGCGCATGGGCGAGCGGGTGTACTCGCCGCAGGCAGACGGCAGCGTGATCGAGGCGGAGATCGTGTCTTCGGTGTTCTTCGATCCGAAGGGTGAGCGGCAGAACGTTTGACTCCGAGCCCTGTGGTGAGCCTGCTGGCCCCATCGCCGGCAAGCCGGCTCCCACAGGATCGATGCAGGCCGAGGGGCGATGCTGTACCTGTGGGCGCTGGCGTGCCAGCGATAGGGCCAGAACATCCACCTCAGAGGCTCATCGTTTCGACGAACAAGAATTCAAGGCAGGTAAGAAATGAGCGCTATCAACGTCTTCCAGCAAAACCCCGGCGCCGACGCGCGGGCCGAGTCGCCACTGCACCACGCCGACCTGGCCAGCCTGGTCGGCAAGGGCCGCAAGAACGCAGGCGTGACCCTGCGCGAGAAGAAATTCCTCGGCCACCTGACCATTCGTGGCGATGGCCACGACCCGGCCTTCGCCAGCGGTGTGCACAAGGCCCTGGGCCTGGAGCTGCCGGTGGCCCTGACCGTGGTCGCCAACGAGCAGATGTCGTTGCAGTGGATGGGCCCGGACGAGTGGCTGCTGATCGTTCCCGGCGGCCAGGAGTTCGCCGTCGAGCAGAAACTGCGCGCAGCCCTCGAGGGCCAGCATGTCCAGGTGGTCAACGTCAGCGGCGGGCAGACCCTGCTCGAGCTGCGCGGTCCCAATGTGCGCGAGGTGCTGATGAAGTCCACCAGCTATGATGTGCACCCGAACAACTTCCCGGTCGGCAAGGCCGTCGGCACCGTGTTCGCCAAGTCGCAACTGGTGATCCGCCGCACAGCCGAAGACACCTGGGAGCTGGTGATCCGCCGCAGCTTCGCCGACTACTGGTGGCTGTGGCTGCAGGACGCTTCGGCCGAGTACGGCCTGGCGATCGAGGCATAAGGAGAATACGCATGAGTCGGGCACCGGACACCTGGATCCTCACCGCCGACTGCCCGAGCATGCTCGGCACCGTCGACGTGGTCACCCGCTACCTCTTCGAGCAGCGTTGCTACGTCACGGAGCATCACTCCTTCGACGACCGGCTGTCGGGGCGGTTCTTCATCCGCGTCGAGTTCCGCCAGCCGGACGACTTCGACGAGGCCGGTTTCCGTGCAGGCCTTGCCGAGCGCAGCGATGCGTTCGGCATGACGTTCGAGCTGACCGCGCCGAATCACCGCCCCAAGGTGGTGATCATGGTGTCCAAGGCTGACCATTGCCTGAACGACCTGCTGTACCGCCAGCGCATCGGCCAGCTGGCCATGGACGTGGTCGCGGTGATCTCCAACCACCCCGACCTCGAGCCCCTGGCCCACTGGCACAAGATTCCCTATTACCACTTCGCCCTCGACCCCAAGGACAAGCCCGCCCAGGAGCGCAAGGTGCTCCAGGTGATCGAGGAGACTGGCGCCGAGCTGGTGATCCTCGCCCGCTACATGCAGGTGCTTTCGCCCGAGCTGTGCCGGCGCCTGGATGGCTGGGCGATCAACATCCACCACTCCCTGCTGCCGGGCTTCAAGGGTGCCAAGCCCTACCACCAGGCTTACAACAAGGGCGTGAAGATGGTCGGCGCCACCGCCCACTACATCAACAACGACCTCGACGAAGGGCCGATCATCGCCCAGGGCGTCGAGACCGTGGACCACAGCCACTACCCCGAGGATTTGATCGCCAAGGGGCGGGACATCGAATGCCTGACCCTGGCGCGGGCGGTGGGCTATCACATCGAGCGGCGGGTGTTCCTGAACGCCAATCGGACCGTGGTGCTGTAGTGGGAGGTGGGGTCAATTACCAGCTTCGCCATATCCTCGGCTACGCGCCGGCGTGTTACTGACGGATATTGTCCCGGGACTGATTTGGCGGGGGCGTGATCTTACGCTCCGCCAGATTGAACGTGTTCAGATAAGCGCGCACAGGATCGGGTGCTGTTTCGATTCTCGCGGCTATCTGGCTTTCCAACCGCTGACGTGCTTCCAGCGGCCGGATGCCAGGCGTGGTCCCTTCGGTGAGGGGGGCCAGCCCCTCGAATTCTTTCGAATTCATGAACCGACCAAGATTGCGCATGGACCTTTGAGCAATGAGCGGTTCCAGCTCTGGTATGGCGACCGCCAAGCGTTGAATGTCATTCCCGGGGAGGCGGTCCATTACATTGAAGAATAAGTTTTCTTCATGTGAGGCTAGCTGTTGAGGAATGTTTATTTTTCTTTGTTGGCTGCGAGGTCTTGGCGATGGCCTGGGTGGCGTCCGGTGTCCGCGATTCCGAATGGGGACGCCCACGTGCCCAGTTGGATCATTCCTGTTCACGGGGTCGCCATTGCAGTAGCTATATGAATTTACACCCCCTTTGCCGAAAGGGCTGTATGTATCGGCGGAGAGGAAACGCATCAATCTTGGGCTGTAGGCCCGATGTCCATTGCCCAGTAAATACGTTTCTGACCAACGGTCCAACCACTCGCCATTGAAAGCAGCCAATCTTGGTTCGGCTCTAGAAAATGCACAGTGTCCGTGGGGTGCATAGACCATCGTCGTTGTGGCGTGTGGCCCTAGGTATTGCAACACGGAAGTACTGGCATCTATTGCCAGCAGCGCTGTCTCTTGCGTCACGTTAGGGTGTCGAAGCGCTAATGGAAAATCGGGCGTTCTGAAAAATGAGTATTGATGCACCTGGCTGAGGATGAGTGCAAGCGAGTTCCTCTGATAAAAAATGAGTTCGGTTACTTCAGCGCTCATTCCTCAGGCCTCCGGCAAAGCACGATGTACGTTAGCACCAGTATTCGATCTGGCACCTTGCCCGACAACTGGTAGAAATGATGGGTATGCCCACTGATGAGCCGCTTGTCATCGTCCCATGGGCTCAACTCCCCTGTCGAAATCGCCAAAAGACCGGTGAGAACGCCAAGCGCCTGTGGCTTTCCAAAACCTGGCCCGAGGGAGGCTTGCCCTGCAATCCGGCGCGTCCGCATCGTCGATCAAGCGCTGCGGGGGTTCAGTCTCGGTCGATGAGCAGAGGAACTCCACACGCTTGTGGTGCGCAGATGACGGCATCTCCTTGAATGCCAGGCTCTGCATGCGTCAGCGTCAACGAGCTGTGACCAAGCTTAGAGGCGCCTCCATGACATGCTGCGATGCGCTGCCGTAAACAGGCAAACCCCTGTCGCTTCCAGTCACCGCGATACTCCCTATCAGGCCCACAATTCCTCCATTCCAGTAACACATGCCGCCCAAGGATGGCGGCGCTTTCCACCACCGCTGCATAAATACAAATCAAGCGAGGTAAGAGCATGTCTGGTAATCGTGGAGTGGTGTATCTCGGCGCCGGCAAGGTCGAGGTACAGAAGATCGACTACCCCAAAATGCAGGACCCACGCGGCAAGAAGATCGAGCACGGCGTGATCCTCAAGGTGGTCTCCACCAATATCTGCGGCTCCGACCAGCACATGGTCCGTGGCCGCACCACCGCCCAGGTCGGCCTGGTCCTCGGCCACGAGATCACTGGTGAGGTGATCGAGAAGGGCCGTGACGTGGAACACTTGCAGATCGGCGACCTGGTCTCCGTGCCATTCAACGTGGCCTGCGGCCGTTGCCGCTCCTGCAAGGAAATGCACACCGGCGTTTGCCTGACTGTCAACCCGGCCCGCGCTGGCGGCGCCTACGGCTATGTCGACATGGGCGACTGGACCGGTGGCCAGGCCGAGTACGTGCTGGTGCCGTACGCCGACTTCAACCTGCTGAAGCTGCCAAACCGCGACAAGGCCATGGAGAAGATCCGTGACCTGACCTGCCTCTCCGACATCCTGCCCACTGGCTACCACGGCGCCGTCACGGCGGGCGTTGGCCCGGGCAGCACCGTGTACGTCGCCGGTGCCGGCCCGGTCGGCCTGGCGGCCGCTGCCTCGGCTCGCCTGCTGGGCGCGGCCTGCGTCATCGTTGGCGACCTGAACCCGGCCCGCCTGGCCCATGCCAAGGCCCAGGGGTTCGAGGTGGTCGACCTGTCCAAGGACACCCCGCTGCACGAGCAGATCGCCGACCTGCTGGGCGAGCCGGAAGTGGACTGCGCGGTCGATGCCGTGGGCTTCGAAGCTCGTGGCCATGGCCATGAAGGTGCCAAGCACGAGGCGCCGGCTACCGTGCTCAACTCGCTGATGCAGGTGACCCGCGTGGCCGGCAAGATCGGTATTCCGGGGCTGTACGTCACCGAAGACCCGGGCGCGGTGGATGCGGCGGCCAAGATCGGCTCGCTGAGCATTCGCTTTGGTCTGGGTTGGGCGAAGTCGCATAGCTTCCACACTGGGCAAACCCCGGTGATGAAGTACAACCGCCAGCTGATGCAGGCGATCATGTGGGATCGCATCAATATCGCCGAGGTGGTCGGGGTGCAGGTGATCAGCCTGGATCAGGCACCGGAAGGGTATGGCGAGTTCGATGCGGGTGTGCCGAAGAAGTTTGTGATCGATCCGCACAAGACGTTCAGCGCGGCTTGATCACAACAAGCATGAAGGAGCCCCGTTTCGGGGCTCTTTTGCATCCGAGCCATAGGAAGCATCTCGAATGCAAGGGATTATCGAGGCCGCGGTACGATCTGCCTTGAGAACGTCCGCTCTCTCAGGGTGGGTTTCAAACTCTCCGGATTAGCTTTTGCATTTTTTGCTGCAGGGTAAGGGTTTCTTCATTAGCGTTCATATAAAGAACTCTAGGATGGTGTCTAGCCATAAAATCGGTCATTTTTTTGTCGATCCGTTTACCGGCACGCTGCACCCCAAGGCGCTTGGCATTCAGCAGGTCGGTACGTGAAAGCGGGCGTATAGCGCTAAACATCGACTCATGCTCAGCATCAGGGGGGATGTTCGAAATCCAGCGAGCGATGTCCGGGTCGGACTGACCAGTCGCTAATCGTTCGGGGTTGTTTGTTGAGAAGCGGCTTCCTGTTCTAGAAGGCGAATGTTGAGGTAATGATGGGGGAGTCGTACTGGAGGTAGTGGTGTTTGATTCTAGGCTGGCGTTATAGCCGGAACTGCCGCCACCGAGGCTGTTTGAGCTTCTTGAGTGTATTAAGGTTTGTCTGTTTTCAGGGAAAGACGAGCGATTCGTGTTAGCTGTGGCCGGTCTTGGCGTTCTCATTCCAAGTCTGTTACCGATGCCTTTGAAAAACCTTATCAGTACACCTGAATGGCCACTCGGGTCGCTCCGATTAATCGGGTCCCCCTGACAATAAGCATACGTATTCAGGTCGCCCTGGCCAAAAGGGCTCCAACTGTCAGGGCTATAAAATCGCATCAAAATGGGGCTGAACGCTCGATACCCTGAACCTAGAAAATAATTTTGCGTTTGAAGCTCCAGGCTCTCGCCGTTGAAGCCAATCAGCGTTCGAAGCGACGGTAGAGACGAGGCGTAACCATAGGCGGAATAGGCATGGGTTTCGTTAGTGTCGGCGTTTTCCACCTGAAGCACGGAGCCCTTATCGTCAGTTATCAGAAGGCCTGTGTTTGTGAGGGTGTCTGTGTGCTGCTCCGCAAGTGGTACGGAGCCACGCAATATGGTGCGGCTTGTTGCACCTTGCTTCACGCTCATTAGCTCGCCTCCCCGATAGAAATACAGGGAGCTACTAGTGTTGTTTTCGGCCACTGGTCAATCCCTCCATGTGGATGAGTCGTTTGATAATCGGTAGGCACATGTCGAGACCTCAGTTTCTGGGTTCTAGGCTAGCCGTCACAACTGACAAAATTGCTAGGTTTGCTTGGTGAGTACTCTGATTTCTGGTGTCAGATTGCGAAAGTTCTGATGCGTAGCTGCTGGTCATTCTCTTTCCTGGGAAATACCCTACGCATCCTGTCGATGCTCATCTGATTGCCCCGGGTAATCCTGCCCTCTACGCTCGCCGGGTCGCTGAAAGGTTCAGCGATCGGGGTGTGGAAACCCTGGTAATCATCGATCGACATGCCGTTATGGCAGTTGTGCGCGGGAGGCCGTTTGGCCTGCCGGGTTGCTCGATGACCGGTTTTCCACCCCGCGTACAGCTGCCGCCTTTCGTGTGGAAACGATGGTGGTGGCGTTCACCCATCCATTCATCGAGTCCGACTATGAAAAAACTCGTCCCCGACCCACCCCACACCTTCGATCTGCCCAAGGGCACATCCCTCTCCCGCGCCATCAACGACGGTATCGTTCCGATGGAGTTCGTGCTGATGAACGTCAGCCACTACTTGATGTTCGCCTACAGCGACAGCCGTCGTGCCCTTGAGCGCATCGAGGATGAAGAAACCCGGCAGTTATTGGCGCACGGCTTGCGGGCCATGCAGATTGCCTGGGGGCAGGCGGAGGCGCTGGCATTGGCGGTCGAGGGGCGCAGCAGTCCTCGATAGCTGGCCTGGAACAAAGCCCGATGTCGCCAGTCGAATGCCTCGTTTCCCGGCCATTCCGGCCGACGAGGTCCTTCCCGATGAAAGCATTCACCCTGGCAACCCTGATGACCCTGGCCGCAAGCCCGGCGTTCGCCTTCAACCTCAGCGATGCGGCCAATGCCGTGTCGGCGATGCAGAGCCAGCAGCAGGGCCAGGTGCAGGCGCCCGAGGCGTCGGCCAACCTGCTCAATACCCTGGGCAGCGAACTGAAGATCACCCCCGAACAGGCGGTGGGCGGGGCGGGTGCCATGCTGGGCCTGGCGCGCAACAACCTGAGCGACGCCGACTACGGCCAACTGACCAAGGCCGTGCCCGGTCTGGACCTGCTCGCTGGCGCCAACGCCCTGGGTGGGCTGAACGGCCTGGGTGAGTTGCTGGGCAAGAACAGCGAGAGCCAACCGGCGCTGAGCAATGCCTTGGGCAATGTCGAGAACCGCAACGACCTGGACAATGCCTTCAAGGCGCTGGGCATGGATACCGGCATGATCGGCCAGTTCGCCCCGCTGATCCTCCAGTACCTGGGCCAGCAGGGCATCGCCGGGTCGTTGTTGCAGAACCTGGGCAGCCTGTGGGCGACCCCGGCACCGTTGGCTCAACCCTCGGTCTGAAGGCCCCACACGCGCACCCTGTAAGCGCGTGTGCGGCGTTGGATCACGCGCTTTCCGAGAAGTCCACCAAGCGTACTGGGCGGCGGAAGCCGGCGGTCAGTACGGCCAGGTAAGCCAACCCCAGGGCGAACCAGCACAGGCCGATCACCAGGGTCAGCGCCGACAGGCTGGTCCACAGCCACAAGGTCAGGCTCAGGCCGACCAGCGGTACCAGGCCATAGCGCAGCAGGCCCTTGAGGTTGCGCTGGCTGGCATCGTGCATCAGGTGGGTTTTCACCACCGCCAGGTTCACCGCCGAGAACGCCACCAGCGCGCCGAAGCTGATCAGCGAGGCCAGGGTGGCCAGGTCGATCACCAGCGCCAGCAGGGAGAACGCCGACACCAGCAGGATGGCGAACACCGGCGTACCGAAGCGTGGCGACAGATAGCCGAAGCTGCGCTTGGGCAGCACCTTGTCGCGGCCCATGGTGAACAGGATGCGCGACACCGCCGCTTGAGAGGCCAGTGCCGAGCCCAGGCTGCCAGCGACGAACGCGGCGGTGAAGAAGTTGGCCAGGAACTGCCCGCCTGCCTTGAACATCACCTCGTTGGCCGCCGCATCGGTATTGGCGAAGGTGCTGCCTGGCAGCACCAGCTGGCTGATGTAGGCCAGCACGGTGAACAGCAAGCCGGCAAACAGGGTGGTGAGGATGATCGCCCGCGGTACATCGCGGCGGGCGTCGCGGCACTCTTCGGCCAGGGTCGAGACCGCGTCGAAGCCCAGGAACGACAGGCACAGCACCGCTGCACCGGCCATCAGGGAACCGAAGCCTCGTGCGCTGCCATCGCCCACCAGCGGCGCGAGGAAGTCGACGGGCTGGCCGCTGCCCAGCGTCTGCCAGGACAGCGCCACGAACACCCCGATGAACACGATCTGCGCGCCGACGATCAGGTTGCTGGCCTTGGCCACCGAGTGGATGCCGATCACGTTGAGCACCGTCACCAGGGCGATCGAGGCCAGGACGATCGTCCATGCCGGGATGGCCGGGAAGGCGATGTTGAGGAACAGGCCGATGAGCAGGTAGTTGATCATCGGGATGAACAGGTAGTCGAGCAGCAACGACCAGCCTGCGAGAAAGCCGACATTGGGGCCGAAGGCGAGGTTGGTGTAGGAGTACGCCGAGCCCGCGACGGGGAAGCGCTTGACCATGAAGCTGTAGGACGTGGCGGTGAACAGCATCGCCAGCAGGGTGACGAGGTAGGCGCCGGCCGTGCGGCCGCCGGTGATTTCGGTGACGATGCCGTAGGTGGTGAAGATGGTCAGCGGGACCATGTACACCAGGCCGAAGAACACCAGGGCGGGCAGGCCCAGGACACGGCGGAGTTGGGCGGGTGCTGCCTCGGCAGCATTGCAAGGTTGATTTGCCATCGATCGATCCGGGCGTTTTGTAGTTGTTGATCGATTTTTATCCAGGTTGGAGGGTGATGACAAACAAAGATTTGTTTATCTCAATTATTAATGTGGATTTTAATCGGGCATCCGTGATGTTTTTTTGCGGGCCCATTCGCGCCGAACCGCCGCGAATGGGCCGTGCCAGGCAACGAAGACCTCAGCCCATCTGCGCCCGCAATGCCTCGATCCGCTGGTCCTTGTCCAGCCACAGCTGGTTCACCCAGTCCTGCACGGTCTGGCGAAACGCCGGGTCGTTCTCATAGTCGCCATTGCACAGCGCCGGATCCAGCTCGCGCACGCGGATGTCGATGATTACCCGGCTGATGTTGCCGCAGAGCAGGTCCCAGAACCCGGGGGCCTTGTCGCCGGGGTAGACGATGGTGACGTCCAGCAGGGCATCGAGCTGTTCGCCCAGCGCCGCCAGCACGAAGGCCACGCCGCCGGCCTTGGGCTTGAGCAGGTGGCGGTAGGGCGATTGCTGTGCTTCGCGCTTGGCTTCGGTGAAGCGGGTGCCTTCCAGGTAGTTGACCACGGTCACCGGCTGGCGCTTGAACAGCTCGCAGGCAGCCTTGGTGATCTCCAGGTCCTTGCCCTTGAGCTCCGGGTGCTTGTCCAGGAAGGCCTTGCTGTAGCGCTTCATGAACGGGTAGTCCAGCGCCCACCAGGCCAGGCCCAGCAGCGGCACCCAGATCAGTTCCTTCTTGAGGAAGAACTTGAAGAACGGCACCCGGCGGTTGAGGCTCTCGATCAAGGCGGGGATGTCGACCCAGCTCTGGTGGTTGCTCACGCACAGGTAGGAGGTGTCCTGGCGCAGTGTCTCGATGCCACGGATATCCCATTGGGTGGGGATGCACAGGGCGAAGATCGCCTTGTCGATTTCCGACCAGGTTTCGGCGATCCACATCACCGCCCAGGAGGCGTAGTCGCGGCCACGGCCCGGCAGTACCAGTTTGAGCAGGGCGAAGACCATCAGCGGGCCGATCAGCACCAGGGTGTTGAGCAGCAGCAGCAGGGTCGTGAGGATGCCGGTCAGCAGGCGACGCATAAGGGAACTCTTGTTGTGGGAATTAAGCGGGTGGCAATGATAAGCACGGCTTGGTCCTACGCCAAATTCGTTATGTAGCGGCAAGCTTCAAGCTGCAAGAAAAAGCGGGGCGGTGGGGGCTAATGCCGTTCACTTAAGCAATTGGGGCCGCTTTGCGGCCCTTCGCGGGCAAGCCCGCTCCCACAAGTACGCTGCAAGCCTCAAGGAATGCACGATCCTGTGGGAGCGGGCTTGCCCGCGAAGGGCTGCAAGGCAGCCCCTATCGATGTCACATCAGACTTAAGTGAACAGCATTAGGCGGTGGGGGCTGTGCTATCTGCCTTTACTTGCACTTCGTAGCTGGAGGAAACCTATCCTGCCCGAGTAGTCTAACCACTGTCCTCACTCAAGGAAGCGTAATCCGTGAAACCATTGCTTGCCCTGTTGTCACTGCTTGCACTGCCGGTCATGGCGGCTGAGCCGACTCTTTACGGCCGCTATGAGTACATCACCCTGCCGGAGATTGGCGAAACATTGAAGGCCAAGATGGATACTGGCGCCCTGACGGCTTCGTTGTCGGCCAGGGATATCGAGCGCTTTACCCGTGATGGCGAGCAATGGGTGCGTTTTCGCCTGGCGACCAAGGATGCCGATGGCAAGGTCTACGAGCACAAGCTGGCGCGTATCAGCAAGATCAAGGCCCGCTCCGACGAAGAGGACGACGAAGGCGAGACGCTGGAGGCTGCGCGCCGGCCGGTGGTCGAGCTGGAGCTGTGCCTGGGCGAGGTGAAGCGCACGGTGGAGGTCAACCTGGCTGACCGGAGTAACTTCAACTATCCACTGCTGATTGGCGCCAAGGCGCTGCGTGAGTTCAAGGCGGCGGTGAACCCGGCACGCAAGTTCACCGCAGGCAAGCCGGACTGCTGATTGGCCATTTGGGCCGCTTCGCGCCCCTTTCCGACCGGTATCGGGCCTGCCTGCGACAGCGCCTGTCAGGCCATCGGCACGGTAGCGACCATCGACGGTCGCTTGGCCACCTCGGCATACCAAGCTGCCAGCCCCGGTTGCCGCTCGCGCCAGCCGAACTGCGGCTGGCGCAGGTCCAGGTAGCCCAGCGCGCAGGCCACGCCGATAGCCGCGATATCGAAGGTCGAGGCCAGCTCGGCCAGGTGCGCCTGTTCCAGGTCGGCCAGGCTGCGGCGGATCTTGCCGGCCTGGGCCTGGACCCAGCCGTCCCAGCGCTTGTCCTCGGGGCGCAGGAAGGTCTCGTAGCGGGTCGAGACCGCCGCATCCATGATCGCATCGGCCTGCGACGCCAGCGTCAGCCGGCGCCAGCGCGCCGAACCCTCGCGGGGGACCAGCGGGTTGCCGACGTGCTGCAGGTCGAGGTACTCGCAAATCACCCGGCTATCATGCAGCACGGTGCCGTCCTCCAGGCGCAGGGCCGGGATCTTGCCGATCGGGTTGCCCTGGTTGAGCTGCTCGTCGCCGTTCACCGGGCTGATGTTGACCGCCTGCAAGGTCACGCGGTCGAGCTGCCCGGTTTCGTGCAGCACGACCATCACCTTGCGTACGAACGGCGAGAGCGGCGAGTGGAACAGGGTCATGGTCGCCATATGGCTGCCCTCAGTTGCCTTGCAGGCTGGGTGGCAGGCATACGCCAGTGCCACCGATGCCGCAGTAGCCGTCGGGGTTCTTGGCCAGGTACTGCTGGTGGTAGGCCTCGGCGAAGTACACGGTCGGCGCCTCGGCGATCTCGGTGGTGATCTCGCCGAAACCGGCCTTGGTCAGCTCGGCCTGGAACGCCTCGCGGCTGGCCTTGGCCTGCTCCAACTGCTCGGGGCTGGTGCAGTAGATCGCCGAACGGTACTGGGTGCCGATGTCGTTGCCTTGGCGCATGCCTTGGGTGGGGTTGTGCAGCTCCCAGAACATCGCCAGCAGCTCACGGTAGCTGACCTTGTCCTTGTCGAACACCACCAGCACCACTTCGGTATGGCCGGTCAGGCCCGAGCAGACTTCTTCGTAGGTTGGGTTGGGGGTGAAGCCGCCGGCGTAGCCGACCACGGTGCTGACCACGCCCTCGCGCTGCCAGAAGCGGCGCTCGGCGCCCCAGAAGCAGCCCAGGCCGAAGATGGCGAAATCGACGTTCTGGAAGAACGGACCCAGCAGTGGGGTGTCCTTGAACACGTAGTGCTTCTCGGGCAGGGCCATCGGGGTCTCGCGGCCAGGCAGGGCCTGCTCCGCAGTGGGCATGACGTTTTTGTTCACCAGGATTTCCGAACGCAGGACCATGGCCGCTCCTTGTGTTTATCAGTTGGATAGGTGGCGGAGCCATCGTCGGCAAGCCGGCGATAGGGCTCGAATGGGTTCTATAGTGCCCGAGGTTGGCGCCGCTGTCAGGCCAGAGGGCCACGTGGATAGCGCTTGAGCTTGTCGACCAGTTCGCGTCCGGGAATCGGCCGGTCGAACAGGTAGCCCTGGCCGACGTCGCAGCGGTGGCGGCGCAGGAACGCCAACTGCTCGGCGGTCTCGATGCCTTCGGCGACCACCTTGAGCTTCAGGTTATGGGCCATGGCCACCACCGCCGAGGTGATCTCCATGTCGTCCTGGTTGTCGGGGATTTCGTTGATGAAGCTGCGGTCGATCTTGATGATGTCGATCGGGAACTTCTTCAGGTAGCTCAGCGACGAGTAGCCGGTGCCGAAATCGTCCATGGCCAGGGTCAGGCCCAGGGCCTTGAGCTCGTCGAGCTGGCGGTGGGTGTCTTCGGTGGCTTCCAGCAGCAGGCCTTCGGTCAGCTCCAGCTCCAGCAGGTGTGGCGGCAGGGCTTCTTCCTCGAGGATGTTGCCGATCGACGACACCAGCTCCGGGTCGGAGAACTGCTTGGGCGAGAGGTTGATGGCCACGTGCAGGTTGCCCATGCCGGCTTCGCGCAACTGCTGGCTCATGCGGCACGACTGGCGCACCACCCATTTGCCGATGGGGATGATCAGGCCGGTTTCCTCGGCCACGCTGATGAACTGGTCGGGGCGGATCATGCCGCGCTCGGGGTGGTTCCAGCGCAGCAGCGCCTCCAGGCCGAGCAGGCGGCCGCTGCGCAGGCACAGCTTGGGCTGGTAGAACACCTCCAGCTCGTTCTGGGTCAGGGCGCGGCGCAGGTTGTTCTCGACGAACAGCTTGTAGCTGGCCTCGGCGTTGAGCACTTCGGTGAAGACCTGGACCTGGTGCTTGCCGTTGGCCTTGGCCTTGTGCAGGGCGAGCCCGGCGTTCTTCATCAGGGTCTGCGGGTCGCTGCCGTGCAAAGGTGCGCAGGCCAGGCCCACCGAGGCGGTGACGTTGATCAGTTGGTTGTCGACGAACATTGGCTTGTCGAGGGTGCGCAGCAATTGCTGGGCCACGCCCTGGCCATCTTCCAGGCTGGTGCCGTCGAGCAGCACGGCGAACTCGTTGCTGGCGAAGCGTGCCAGCTGGCCGCCGTTGTTCAGGCTGTTGCGCAGGCGCCGGGCCAGGCTGACCAGCAGCTTGTCGCCGGTCTGGTGGCCGAGGCTGTCGTTGATCCGCTTGAAGTTGTCGATGTCCACCAGCAGCAGGCAGGTTGGATGCTCGTCGTCGCGGGCGAAGCGCTCGTCGAGGTTGCGGATGAACGCTGGGCGGTTGCCCAGGTTGGTCAGGTTGTCGGTGTAGGCCAGGCGTTCGATGCGCTGCTGGGCCAGCTTGCTCTGGGTGATGTCTTCGTAGATGCCGATGTAGTGGGTCAGTTCGCGGTTGTCGCCATAGACCTTGGAGATCGACAGTTGGCCCCAGTAGGGCTCGAGGCTCTTGCGCCGGCTCTTGAACTCGCCTTGCCAGCTGTTGCCCATGGCCAGGCTGGATGGCGAGTCGAACAGCAGTTCGCTGAGGTTCTCCAGGGCTGGCAGTTCGGCCAGGTGGCGGCCTTGGACTTCCTCGGTGCTGTACTGGGTGATGGCGGCGAAGCTTGGGTTGACGTATTCCACCACCCCGTCGCGGTTGACCAGCAGGAAGGCGCTGGCGCTTTGCTCCACCGCGCGCTGGAACAGGTGCAGGGCGCTGGTGGCCGTGCGCCGGTTGTGGTTGGTGATGACCTGGGCGACCTGGTCGGCCAACTCGCCGGCGAAGGCGATCTCGTCGGACTGCCAGGCCCGGGGTGTGCCGGTCTGCTCCAGGCAGAGCACGCCCACCACCTGGCCGTCGACGCGGATGCTGGCATCGAGCATGGCGTTGTTGCCGCTGGGGTAGAGGCGCTGGACCATGTCGCGGGTGCGCGGGTCGTCGCTGGCATTGTGGGCGTCGATGGCGCGGCTGGCGTGCAGGGCGTCCAGGTAGTCGGGAAACTGGCTGGCGTCGATCGGCTCCGGCCTGTGGTGTCGCTGGTCGCGGTGATGCCAGGCGCTGATCGGTTCCAGGCGCTGGTCCTCGAGGTGCCAGATGCTGGCGCAATCGACCTTGTAGATCTCGCAGGCGCTGCGGGTGATCAGCTCGGCGGCTTCCTGCAGCGAGTTGCCGGCGCTGTAGCGCTGGCGTGCCAGGCGCAGGATCAGGTCCTGCTGGGCGCGTACCCGTTCCAGGTGTTCGAGTTGCTCCTGCTGGGCGCGCTGGTTCAGTTGCAGGGCCAGTTGCAGGCGACTGTTGCGCGACTCGAGGTCGTTGGCCGCCAGGTCCGGCCCGTCGTCCGGTTGCTCGTCGAGCACCGTGAGGTAGCCGCGCAGCAGTTGTCGGTTGTGCTGCTTGTAGGCTTCGCCGATCTCCAGCAAGCGCAGGGGCGCGGTGCTGGCGTGCAAGGTGTAGCGCACCCGGTAGTGGCTGCGTTGGGCCAGCTGCCGCTGGATCTCGTCGTGCAGTTGGTAGCGGGCCTCCGGCTCCATGAGGCTGGCATAGGGCGAGCCGACCAGGGCGCAGAGCTCGGCGGCGGGCAGGCCGAACTGGCGGTCGCAGGCCGGGTCGAGGTAGAGCATCGTCCAGCTGGCTTCGTTGAGCCTTTCGAAACGCAGCATGCCGAGCCGTGAAGGCACGGGAAGCTGCGTGACGACCTCGGCCGCCGTACGGCTGGCGACATCGGGTTGGCTTTTCATCGAAGACTCGCTTGAAGAGGGCGGTTGGCGCGGCGGGCCACGGTCTATGCGGCGGTGCCTGGGGCAAGGTTGCATCATGTCCCAGGGGCTGGCAAGCCGCCATTGCGATGAGCAGGTTGTCGGCTGATCGGCGGGAATCTAAAGCTGCGAGCTTCGAGCTGATCGGCGCTGCTTATCATGGCCATGCCCGGCTCGTCAGGGCGCCGCCTGCTTTTTCTTGTCGCTTGCAGCTAAAAAAAAAGCCCCGCCAGAACGTGACGGGGTTGAGGTACGAGCGTGGCAGCTCGAAAGGGGCCTGCCTCCCGTCGGGGAGGCAGGTAGCTGCGTTACAGCAGCAGGGTGCGGATGTCCGCCAGCAGGTCGCTCAGGCGCTTGGTGAAGCGCGCGGCGGCGGCGCCGTTGATCACGCGGTGATCGTAGGACAGCGACAGCGGCAGCATCAGGCGCGGCTGGAAGGCCTTGCCGTCCCAGACCGGCTGCATGGTGGCCTTGGACACACCCAGGATCGCCACCTCGGGCGCGTTGACGATCGGCGTGAAGCCGGTGCCGCCAATGTGGCCGAGGCTGGAGATGGTGAAGCAAGCGCCTTGCATGTCGTCGGCCGCCAGTTTCTTGGTGCGCGCCTTCTCGGCCAGGGCCGCGGCTTCGCCAGCCAGCTGCAGCAGGCTCTTCTGGTCGACGTTCTTGATCACCGGGACCAGCAGGCCGTCCGGGGTGTCCACGGCGAAGCCGATGTGCACGTACTTCTTGCGGATCACCGCCTTGCCGCTCGGCGCCAGGGAACTGTTGAAGTCCGGCAGTTCCTTGAGCAGGTGGGCACAGGCCTTGAGCAGCAGCGGCAGCACGGTCAGCTTGACGCCGGCCTTCTCGGCCACGGCCTTCTGCGCCACGCGGAAGGCTTCCAGCTCGGTGATGTCGGCGGAGTCGAACTGGGTCACGTGCGGCACGTTCAGCCAGCTGCGGTGCAGGTTGGCGGCACCGACCTGCATCAGGCGGGTCAGGGCGACTTCCTCGACTTCACCGAACTTGCTGAAGTCCACGGCCGGGATCGGCGGGATGCCGGCACCACCGGTCGCGCCGGCGCCTGCCGGAGCGTCCTTGGCCTTCTGCATCATGGCTTTGACGTAGACCTGCACGTCTTCCTTGAGGATACGGCCGTGTGGGCCGGTCGCGGCGACCGCGCCCAGGTCGACGCCGAACTCACGGGCCAGCATGCGCACGGCCGGGCCAGCGTGGACCTTGGCGTTGCTGTCGGCGGCAGGCGCGGTGGCCACAGGGGCCGCCGTGGCGGCCGGTGCAGCAGGCGCAGCGGCTGGAGCCGCTTCGGCCTTGGCTGGGGCAGGGGCAGCAGCGGCCGGAGCCGGGGCGGCAGCGGGGGCTGCGCCGGCGACTTCCAGCTTGAGGATCAGGTCACCGGTGCCGACTTCGTCGTCCAGCTTGGCGATCACTTCCTTCACCACGCCAGCGGCGGGCGAGGGGATTTCCATGGAGGCCTTGTCGGACTCCAGGGTAATCAGCGACTGGTCGGCTTCGACGGTATCGCCGGCCTTGACCAGGACCTCGATGATCTTGGCCTTGCCCGACGAGCCGATGTCCGGCACGTGGATGTCTTGCACGCTGGCGGCAGCCGGGGCTGCGGCAGGCGCCGGTGCGGCCTCGGCAGCCGCCGGTGCGGCGGCCGGTTGCTCTTCGGCGGCGGGGGCGGCCGGAGCCTCGGGCGCCGCGGCGGCGCCCTCGACTTCCAGGACCAGCAGCTCGTCGCCTTCCTTCAGGCGATCGCCCAGCTTGACCTTGAGCTCCTTGATCACGCCAGCCTTGGGCGCCGGGATCTCCATGGAGGCCTTATCGGACTCCAGGGTCAGCAGGCTCTGGTCGGCTTCGATACGGTCGCCGACCTTGACGAACAGCTCGATGATTTCACCTTCACCGCTGCCGATGTCAGGTACGCGAATGAGTTCGCTCACTTAAAAATACTCCTCAGCAGTCCAGTGGGTTGCGCTTGTCCGGATCGATGCCGAACTTGACGATGGCGTCGGCCACCACCTTCGGTTCGATCTCGCCACGGTCGGCCAAGGCTTCCAGGGCAGCCAGCACCACGAAGTGACGGTCGACTTCGAAGAAGTGACGCAGCTTCTTGCGGCTGTCGCTGCGACCGAAACCGTCGGTACCCAGGACCTTGTACTCCTTGCTCGGCACCCACTGACGGATCTGCTCGGCAAAGATCTTCATGTAGTCGGTCGAGGCCACGACCGGGCCCTTACGGCCGGCCAGGCACTGCTCGACGTAGGTCTGCTGCGGCTTCTGGCCAGGCTTGAGGCGGTTGGCGCGCTCAACGGCCAGGCCGTCGCGACGCAGTTCGTTGAAGCTGGTGACGCTCCACACATCGGCGCCGACGTTGAACTCCTCGCGCAGGATCTTCGCCGCTTCGCGGACTTCGCGCAGGATGGTGCCGGAGCCCATCAGTTGCACGTGGTGCGCGGCTTCGCGGGTGTCTTCCTCGAGCAGGTACATGCCCTTGATGATGCCTTCCTCGACGCCGGCCGGCATGGCTGGCTGGGTGTAGGCTTCGTTCATCACGGTGATGTAGTAGAAGACGTCCTGTTGCTCTTCGGTCATCTTCTTCATGCCGTCCTGGATGATCACCGCCAGCTCGTAGCCGTAGGTCGGATCATAGGTGCGGCAGTTCGGGATGGTGCCCGCCAGCAGGTGGCTGTGGCCGTCTTCGTGCTGCAGGCCTTCACCGTTGAGGGTGGTACGGCCGGCGGTGCCGCCGATCAGGAAGCCACGGGTGCGGCTGTCGCCAGCGGCCCAGGCCAGGTCACCGATACGCTGGAAGCCGAACATCGAGTAGAAGATGTAGAACGGCAGCATCGGCTGGTTGTGGTTGCTGTACGAGGTACCGGCGGCGATGAACGACGACATGGCGCCGGCTTCGTTGATGCCTTCCTCGAGGATCTGGCCCTTCTTGTCCTCGCGGTAGAACATCACCTGGTCCTTGTCGACCGGCTCGTACAGCTGGCCTACGGACGAGTAGATGCCCAGCTGGCGGAACATGCCTTCCATACCGAAGGTACGGGCTTCGTCCGGGATGATCGGGACGATGCGCTGGCCGATTTCCTTGTCCTTGACCAGCTGCGCCAGGATACGCACGAAGGCCATGGTGGTGGAGATCTCGCGGTCGCCCGAGCCGTCCAGGATCGCCTTCAGGGTTTCCAGCGGCGGGGTCGGGACGCTGAAGCTCTTGGCACGGCGCTGTGGCACGAAACCGCCCAGGGCGGCGCGGCGCTCGGCCAGGTACTTGGCTTCGGCGCTGCCTTCTTCGGGACGGAAGAACGGCAGGTTCTCCAGCTCGCTGTCCTTGACCGGGATGTCGAAGCGGTCACGGAACTGACGCAGGCTGTCGACGTCGACCTTCTTGGTGTTGTGCGCGGTGTTCTTGGCTTCGCCAGCGCCGGTGCCGTAACCCTTGATGGTCTTGGCCAGGATGACGGTCGGCTGGTCCTTGTGGTTGACCGCCTGGTGGTACGCCGCGTAGACCTTGTACGGGTCGTGGCCGCCACGGTTGAGCTTCCAGATCTCTTCGTCGGACAGGTCTTCGACCATGGCCTTGAGTTCTGGGGTGTTGAAGAAATGCTCGCGGACGTACGCACCGTCCTTGGCTTTGTAGTTCTGGTATTCGCCGTCGATGACTTCGTCCATGCGACGCTGCAGGGCACCGTTGGTGTCCTTGGCGAACAGCGGGTCCCAGAAGCGGCCCCAGACGACCTTGTTGACGTTCCAGCCACCGCCGCGGAACACGCCTTCCAGTTCCTGGATGATCTTGCCGTTGCCACGCACCGGGCCGTCCAGGCGCTGCAGGTTGCAGTTGATGACGAAGATCAGGTTGTCCAGCTTCTCGCGGCCGGCCAGGGCGATGGCACCCAGGGATTCCGGCTCGTCGCACTCGCCGTCGCCCATGAAGCACCAGACCTTCTGCTTGCCGGCCGGGATGAAGCCACGGGCTTCCAGGTACTTCATGAAGCGTGCCTGGTAGATCGCCTGGATCGGGCCCAGGCCCATGGAAACGGTCGGGAACTGCCAGAAGTCAGGCATCAGCCAGGGGTGTGGGTAGGAGGACAGGCCGTTGCCGTCCACTTCCTGGCGGAAGTTGTTCATCTGGTCTTCGCTGATGCGGCCTTCGAGGAAGGCGCGGGCGTAGATGCCGGGGGAGGCGTGGCCCTGGAAGAAGATCAGGTCGCCACCGTGCTCCTCGGTCGGAGCCTGGAAGAAGTAGTTGAAGCCGATGTCGTACAGGGTGGCACTGGAGGCGAAGCTCGAAATGTGGCCGCCCAGGTCCGAATCCTTCAGGTTGGTACGCATGACCATGGCCAGGGCGTTCCAACGCACCATCGAGCGAATGCGGCGTTCCATGAACAGGTCGCCGGGCATGCGTGCTTCGTGGGTGACAGGGATGGTATTGCGGTATGGCGTGGTGATGGCATACGGCAGCTGGGAGCCACTACGGGTGGCCAGCTCGCCCATGCGGGTCATCAGGTAGTGAGCGCGGTCTTCGCCTTCTTTGTCGATGACCGACTCCAAGGCATCCAGCCATTCCTGGGTTTCGACGGGATCGAGGTCTTGCATGGCTTGCTCCAGGGCGGAAAGGCCACCAGAATCGATGGCCTGAGTTTGCGACTGGCCTTTTGGGCAGACGTCGTGAATTCTTGGATTTACCGGACAGTCATCCGGCGCCGTGTAGTTTTACTACAAATGATTTGGCATTTCATGCTTTTGCACCGCCGGGGTAGTAGTAAAACTACAGAAAAACGGCTTTTGGCCGCCTTCCGGGTTGTGGAGAAAAACGTTCCCGTTGGTTGGGACTGTGTTCTGAAGAGGTGAATCTTGATGTTTCTTGCCAATGATTCGTTTTTTTCAGCTATTTCCAACTTTTGTATGACAGTCCAACCGTGGTCCGGCTTCCCCTTGACCGTACCTACCCCTCACCGACTCGCCGATCAAGGATAGACCATGCGCCTGCCTTTGCCGTCCGATCTGCCCGCCGCCCTGCAGCCACTGGCCGCTCGCAACCGACAATCCCTGCTGGAGGCCGTCGCCGGCCTCGAAGGGCTGGACCTGGACAGTTGGAGCCCGGTGCATCGGCAACAGTTCGACCAGGTCGCTGCCGCCAGCGACTTCGTCCTCGACCAGGCCCTGCGCGAGCCGGCCATGCTCTTCGAGCTGCTGGCCAGCGGCGAGCTCGAGCAGCGTTTCGGCCCCGGCCAGCTAAGCGCGCGCGTCGCCACCGCGGCCCAGGCCGCGCAGAGCGAGGAGGAACTGGCGCGCAACCTGCGCCGCGAGCGCAACCGCCAGCAACTGCGCATCATCTGGCGCGATATCACCCGACAGGCCGCGCTCGGCGAAACCTGCCGCGATCTTTCCGACCTGGCCGACGCCTCCATCGACCAGGCCTACCAGTGGCTGTACCCACGCCATTGCCAACAGTTCGGTACACCGATCGGCAACCGCAGTGGCCAGCCGCAGCACATGGTGGTGTTGGGCATGGGCAAGCTGGGGGCGGTGGAGCTGAACCTCTCGTCGGACATCGACCTGATCTTCGCCTTCCCCGAGGGCGGTGAAACCGAAGGAGTCAAGCGTTCGCTGGACAACCAGGAGTTCTTCACCCGCCTGGGCCAGCGGCTGATCAAGGCGCTGGACCCGGTCACCGTCGACGGTTTCGTGTTCCGCGTCGACATGCGCCTGCGCCCCTACGGCTCGGCGGGTGCCCTGGTGCTGTCGTTCAATGCCCTGGAGCAGTACTACCAAGACCAGGGCCGCGACTGGGAGCGCTACGCCATGATCAAGGCGCGGGTGGTGGCCGGCGACCAGGTGGCAGGTGCCCAGTTGCAGGACATGCTGCGCCCGTTCGTCTACCGCCGTTACCTGGACTTCTCGGCCATCGAGGCGCTGCGCACCATGAAGCAGCTGATCCAGCAGGAGGTGCGCCGCAAGGGCATGGCCGAGAACATCAAGCTTGGCGCCGGTGGCATCCGTGAAGTGGAGTTCATCGCCCAGGCCTTCCAACTGATCCACGGCGGGCGCGACCTGAGCCTGCAGCAGCGACCGCTGCTCAAGGTCCTGGCCACCCTCGAGGGCCAGGGCTACCTGCCGCCGGCGGTGGTCGCCGAGCTGCGCGAAGGCTACGAGTTCCTGCGTTATACTGAGCATGCGATCCAGGCCATCGCCGACCGCCAGACGCAGATGCTGCCGGACGATGCCACGGACCGCGCGCGCGTTGCCTATATCCTCGGCTTTGCCGACTGGTCGGGCTTCCACGCGCAACTCATGCATTGGCGTGGGCGTATCGACTGGCACTTCCGCCAGGTGATCGCCGACCCGGACGACGAGGACGGCGAGGGCGAGCTGGTGGTCGGTGGCGAATGGTCGCCGTTGTGGGAGCAGGCTCAGGACGAGGAGGCCGCCTGCCGCCAATTGGAAGAGGCCGGCTTCAAGCAGCCGGCCGAGGCCCTGCGGCGGCTGGCCGGGTTGCGCGCCAGCCCGCAGTTGCGCTCGATGCAACGTATCGGCCGCGAGCGGCTGGATGCCTTCATTCCGCGCCTGCTGGCCCAGGCCGTCGAGCACGACGACCCGGACCTGGTGCTGGAACGGGTGCTGCCGCTGGTCGAGGCGGTGGCACGGCGTTCCGCCTACCTGGTGTTGCTGACCGAGAACCCCGGCGCCTTGCGCCGCCTGCTGACCCTGTGCGCAGCCAGCCCGTGGATCGCCGAGCAGATCGCCCGCTTCCCGCTGCTGCTCGACGAACTGCTCAACGAAGGCCGCCTGTTCAGCCCGCCGCTGGCGCCGGAGCTGGCTTCGGAGCTGCGTGAGCGGCTGACGCGCATCCCCGAGGACGACCTGGAGCAGCAGATGGAAGCCCTGCGCCACTTCAAGCTGGCCCACAGCCTGCGCGTGGCCGCCTCGGAGATCACCGGCAACCTGCCGCTGATGAAGGTCAGCGACTACCTGACCTGGCTGGCCGAGGCGATCCTCGACCAGGTGCTGGCCCTGGCCTGGCGCCAGACCGTGGCCCGTCATGGCCAGCCCAGGCGCAGCGACGGCAGCCTGTGCGACCCGGGCTTCATCATCGTCGGCTACGGCAAGGTCGGCGGCATCGAACTGGGCCATGGCTCGGACCTGGACCTGGTGTTCATCCACGATGGCGACCCCCAGGCCGAGACCGATGGCGCCAAGCCGATCGACAGTGCGCAGTTCTTCACCCGCCTGGGCCAGCGCATCATCCATATGCTGACCACCCAGACCAACTCCGGCCAGCTCTACGACGTCGACATGCGCCTGCGCCCGTCCGGGGCCTCGGGGCTGCTGGTCAGCTCCCTCGGTGCCTTCGAGCGCTACCAGCAGAACGAAGCCTGGACCTGGGAGCACCAGGCGCTGGTGCGGGCCCGCGTGTTGGTGGGCTGCAAGCAGGTGGCGACGGCCTTCGAGGCGGTACGCGCCCGTGTGCTCGGCCAGGCCCGCGACCTGGACAAGCTGCGCAGCGAAGTGAGCGAGATGCGCGCCAAGATGCGCGACAACCTCGGCACCAAGGTCACCGCCGCAGGCACCGCGGGCAACGCCTTCGACGCCGGCCAGCCCTTCGATATCAAGCAGGATGCCGGCGGTATCGTCGATATCGAATTTATGGTGCAATACGCCGCTTTGGCCTGGTCCCACGACCATCCGGCCTTGCTGCGCTGGACCGACAACATCCGCATCCTCGAGGAGCTGGAGCAGGCCGGCCTGGTGCCTGCCGGCGACGCGGTGCTGCTGCGCGAGGTGTACAAGGCGTTCCGTTCGGCTTCGCACCGCCAGGCCCTGCAGAAGCAGGCTGGGGTGATCGACGCGGCGCAGTTCGCCGATGAGCGCCGCGAGGTGCGGCGGATCTGGGGGCAGTTGGGTCTGACGTGAGGCCCAATCGCCGGCGTGCCGGCGATTGGGGAACAGCATGGACCTGGGTGATACACTGTCCGCCACATAGCCTGAATATAAAGAGGGGAGGCCAGGCTGTACCGCAGCCTGCAGCCTCCCCGAGCGTTTCTGGACTAAGCATGAGAATACTGATCATTGGGCCCAGCTGGGTTGGCGACATGGTAATGGCGCAAACCCTGTTCCAGTGCCTGAAACAGCAGCACCCCGAATGCGTGATCGATGTGCTGGCGCCCGAATGGAGCCGGCCGATCCTCGAGCGCATGCCCGAGGTGCGCCAGGCCTTGAGCTTCCCGCTCGGCCACGGCGTGCTGGAGCTGGCCACGCGCCGGCGTATCGGCAAATCGCTGGCCGGCCAGTACGACCAGGCGATCCTCCTGCCCAACTCGCTGAAATCGGCGTTGGTGCCGTTCTTCGCCGGCATCCCCAAGCGCACCGGCTGGCGTGGCGAGATGCGCTATGGCCTGCTCAACGATGTGCGCACCCTGGACAAGGCGCGCTATCCCCTGATGATCGAGCGCTTCATGGCCCTGGCCTATGCGCCAGGCGTCGAGCTGGCGCAACCTTATCCACGGCCGACCCTGCAGATCGAGGCGCAGAGCCGCGACGCCGCCCTGGCCAAGTTCGGCCTGGAGCTGGACCGGCCGGTGCTGGCGCTGTGCCCGGGCGCGGAGTTCGGCGAGGCCAAGCGCTGGCCGGCCGAGCATTACGCCGAGGTGGCCGATGCGATGATCCGCCAGGGCTGGCAGGTCTGGCTGTTCGGTTCGAAGAACGACCACCCGGTGGGCGAGTCGATCCGCGACCGGCTGATCCCAGGTTTTCGTGAGGAGTCGACCAACCTGGCCGGTGAAACCTCCCTGGCCGAAGCCATCGACCTGTTGTCGTGCGCCGCTGCAGTGGTGTCCAACGACTCCGGCCTGATGCACGTGGCTGCCGCGCTCAACCGCCCGCTGGTGGCGGTCTATGGCTCGACCTCGCCGGGCTTCACCCCGCCGCTGGCCGAACAGGTGGAGATCGTGCGCCTGGGGATCGAATGCAGCCCCTGCTTCGACCGCACCTGCCGCTTCGGCCACTACAACTGCCTGCGCCTGCTGGAGCCGCAGAAAGTGATCGCCGCCCTGCACAGCCTGGGCGGGCCGAACCTGATCGATACCGTGACCGAGGTCGACTAAGTGCGGGTCCTGATCATCAAGACGTCGTCGCTGGGCGATGTGATCCACACTCTCCCGGCACTCACCGATGCCGCCCATGCCATCCCTGGGATCCGCTTCGACTGGGTGGTGGAAGAAGGCTTCGCCGAGATCCCCAGTTGGCATCCGGCCGTCGATCAGGTGATCCCGGTGGCCATCCGCCGCTGGCGCAAGAACATCTGGCAGACCCTCAAGAGCGGCGAATGGCGGGCGTTCAAGCAACGCCTGCGGGCGCAGCGGTACGACCTGGTGATCGATGCCCAGGGCCTGGTCAAGTCGGCCTGGCTGACCCGCTACGTCAAGGCGCCGGTGGCCGGGCTGGACCGCTATTCGGCCCGCGAAGGCTGGGCCAGCCGCTTCTACGACCGGCGCCTGTCGGTCGCCGTCGGCCAGCATGCGGTGGAGCGGGTGCGCCAGCTGTTCGCCCTGGCCCTGGCCTACGACCTGCCGGAAGGCCTCGGCCGCTACGGCCTGGACCTCGACCGCCTGCAACTGCCGCCCGCCGCACCCTACGTGGTGTTCCTGCATGGCACCACCTGGGCCACCAAGCACTGGCCCGAGGCCTACTGGCGTGAACTGGCCGAGCGCATGGGCCGGCGCAAGCTGCAGGTGTGCCTGCCCTGGGGCAACCAGGCCGAGAAGGACCGCGCCGAGCGCATCGCCCAGGGCCTGGACAACTGCCAGGTGCTGCCGCGCCTGAACCTGGCCGGCGTCGCCCGCGTGCTGGCGGCGGCCAAGGCCTGCGTGGCGGTGGACACCGGCCTGGGCCACCTGGCCGCGGCGCTGGACGTGCCGACCATTTCGCTGTTCGGCCCCACCAACCCTGGCCTGACCGGTGCCTACGGACGTGCCCAGGTCCACCAGGCCAGCGATTTTCCCTGCGCGCCCTGCCTGCAGAAGAAATGCACCTACAAGCCGAGCGCCGAGGACCTGCGCCGGTTCGATCTCAAACGCGAGTGGCCGCTGTGCTTCACTCGCCTGAATCCCGAGCATGTGGCGAGCCGCTTGAGCGCGTTGCTGCTGGCTGAGGATGTTCGTTGATGCAACTGGCTTTCGTGCTTTACAAATACTTCCCCTTCGGCGGGCTGCAGCGCGATTTCATGCGCATTGCCCTGGAGTGCCAGAAGCGGGGCCACCAGATCCGTGTCTACACGCTGATCTGGGAGGGCGATGTTCCGCCGGGCTTCGAGGTGCTGGTGGCGCCGGTCAAGGCGCTGTTCAACCACCGCCGCAACGAGAAACTCAGCGCCTGGATGGCCGAGGACCTGGCAAAGCGCCCGGTCGATCGCCTGATCGGCTTCAACAAGATGCCGGGCCTGGACGTCTACTACGCCGCCGATGGCTGTTTCGAGGACAAGGCCCAGACCCTGCGCGGCGGCCTGTACCGGCGCTGGGGCCGCTACCGGCATTTCGCCGAGTACGAGCGTGCGGTGTTCGCCAAGGAGGCTGCCACCGAGATCCTGATGATCTCCGAGGTGCAGCAGCCGTTGTTCATCAAGCACTACGGCACGCCGCAGGCGCGCTTCCACCTGCTGCCGCCGGGCATCTCCCAGGACCGCCGGCGGCCGGCCGACGCCGACGCGATACGCGCCGAGTTCCGCAAGGCGTTCGGCCTGGGCGACGACGATTTGCTGCTGGTGCAGATCGGTTCGGGCTTCAAGACCAAGGGCGTCGACCGCAGCCTCAAGGCCCTGGCCGCGCTGCCGTCGGCCCTGCGCAAGCGCACCCGGTTGATGGTCATCGGCCAGGACGACCCCAAGGTGTTCCAGTTGCAGAGCGCCACGTTGGGGTTGGGCGAGCAGGTGCAGTTCCTCAAGGGGCGCAGCGATATCCCGCGCTTTCTGCTCGGCGCTGACCTGCTGATCCACCCGGCCTACAACGAGAACACCGGCACCGTGCTGCTGGAGGCCCTGGTGGCCGGCCTGCCGGTGCTGGTCTCCCAGGTCTGCGGCTATGCGCACTACATCGCCGAGGCCAATTGCGGCCTGGTGCTGGACGAGCCTTTCGAACAGCAGCAACTCGACACCTACCTGCAACGCATGCTCGAGGATGGCCAGGCCCGTGTCGCCTGGTCGCACAATGGGTTGGCCTTCGCCGACAGCGCCGACCTGTACAGCATGCCGCAGCGTGCTGCCGACGTGATCCTGGGTCAGGAGACCGCATGAAGCTGATACTGGCCGAACCCTTCAAGCGCCTGTGGGCCGGGCGCGACCCCTTCGATGCCGTGGAGGCCCTGCAAGGCCAGGTGTTCCGTGAGTTGGAGGGGCGCCGTACCTTGCGCACCGAGGTCGATGGCGAAGGCTACTTCGTCAAGATCCACCGTGGCATCGGCTGGGGCGAGATCTTCAAGAACCTGTTCAGCGCCAAGCTGCCGGTGCTCGGTGCCGGCCAGGAGTGGCGGGCCATCCAGCGCCTGCATGAGGTCGGTGTGCCGACCATGACCGCCGTGGCCTATGGCGAGCGGGGCAGCAACCCGGCGACCCAGCACTCGTTCATCGTCACCGAGGAACTGGCGCCGACCATCAGCCTGGAAGACTTCAGCCTCGACTGGACCAAACAGCCGCCACCCGTGCGCCTGAAGCACGCGCTGATCGCCGAGGTGGCGCGCATGACCGGTGCCATGCACCGTGCCGGGGTCAACCATCGCGACTGCTACATCTGCCACTTCCTGCTGCACACCGACCGCCCGGTGACGCCCGAGGACCTGAAGCTCTCGGTGATCGACCTGCACCGTGCCCAGACCAGGGCCCGCATCCCTCGCCGCTGGCGCGACAAGGACCTGGCGGCCCTGTACTTCTCGGCCCTGGACATCGGCCTGACTCGCCGCGACAAGCTGCGTTTCCTGCGTGGCTACTTCCAGCGCCCCCTGCGCCAGGTCCTGGCCGACGAAGCCGTGCTGCTCGCCAGGCTCGAGCGCAAGGCGCAGAAACTCTACGATCGCAAGCAACGCTATGGAGACGCGCTCTGATGGCGGGATGGACACTGGCGCCAGGCTACGAGCGCCTGGCGGCGGACTTCGGCAGCCTCGAGGCGGTGTTCGCCCTCGAGGGCGAACGCCTGACCCATGACCCGCTCAGCGAGGTCATCCGTATCCAGCGCGAAGGGGTCAACTACTACGTCAAGCGCTACACCGGTGCCGGCAAGGCCCTGCGTCGCTACATGGGGCGGCCGCGCATCAAGGCCGAGTGGCAGAACCTCAAGCAGTTCGCCAAGTGGGATATCCCGACCGCCGAGGTGGTGGCCTGGGGGCTGGAGCGCAAGGGCCTGGCCTTCGGCCGCGGGGCGATGATCACCCGCGAGCTGCCGCGTACCGAAGACCTCTCGGCGCTGGCCGAACGCAACGACCCGCGCCTGGCTGACCGCGCCTGGGTCGACCATGTCAGCCGCCAGCTGGCACGCCATACCCGGGTCATGCACGATCACCACTTCGCCCATAACGACCTGAAGTGGCGTAACCTGCTGGTCGACGACCAGGCCACGGTGTTCTTCATCGACTGCCCGACCGGTGATTTCTGGCGTGGCTTCATGTTGCGCCACCGGGTCATCAAGGACCTGGC
The DNA here is from genome assembly GCF_046365545.1 of Pseudomonas sp. HLMP. Lineage (NCBI taxonomy): Bacteria > Pseudomonadati > Pseudomonadota > Gammaproteobacteria > Pseudomonadales > Pseudomonadaceae > Pseudomonas > Pseudomonas sp. HLMP. Next base: position 1,352,278 of record NZ_JBDLLR010000001.1, read on the forward strand.
ATGCCTGGACAAGGTCGCCAAATACCATCTGTCGGCAACCCAGCGGTTGCGCTTCTACCTGCAATACCGCGGGCACGAGCGGCTCAACGCACGGGACAAGCGGCGCATCCGCCAGGTGGTGAGATTTTTCGAGGGAAGGGAATGACCGATTACCTGGCCAGTGCCGACGAGGCGCTGCTGCAACGGCATGGCCTGAGCGACTTCGAGGCGCTGTGGGCGCTGCAGCTCGATGCCGTGGACGAACCCAATACCGGCCGTGGCGGCTGGAGCAGCGTCTTTCGCCTGGAGCTGGAAGGCAAGGGGTTCTACCTCAAGCGCCAGAGCGACTACCTCACGCGCACCCTGTACCGCCCCTTCGGCGAGCCGACCTTCGCCCGCGAATTTCGCAACATCAGCCGTTACCGGAAACTGAACATCCCGGCCTTGCAGGCCGTCTTCTACGGCGAGCGCAAGGGTAACGGCCAACACCGCGCCATTCTCATGACCCGCGCCCTGGACGACTGGAGCGACCTGGAAAGCCTGTTGGCCCAGTGGCCGCAACTGCAGCCGGCAACACGCCAAGGCATCCTCCAGGCCTGCGGCACCCTGGCGCGCACGCTGCACGCCGCCGGGCAGTTGCATGGTTGCTTCTACCCCAAGCACATCTTCCTGCGTGAGCGCCGCGAGGGCTGGCAGGCACAGCTGATCGACCTGGAGAAGACCCGCCCGCTGCTGTTCGGCATGCGTGACCGGCTCAAGGACCTGGAGCCGTTGCTGCGCCGTGCCCGGGCCTGGAGCGAGGCGGACGTGCGTACCTTGCTGGCGGCCTACCTGCAGCAGCCGGCCGACAGTTCGCTGGTCGATACCTGGTTGCAGCGCCTAGGGCGCCGCCGTCGTGAAAAGGAGGCCCGCTGATGCGTTTGCCTGAACTGAAGGACGCCGGGCGCAGCCCGACGCTGCCCCTGACCGTGACCCTGGCCGATGCCGCTGGCAGCGCTGACCTGCAATTGCTCAGCCTGCTGCGCGTGTTGCCGGGCCAACGCTATGTCGGCGCCGGCATCTGGCGTGGCACGCCGGTGCTGGCCAAGCTGCTGGTCGGCAACAGCGCCGCCCGGCATTTCCAGCGTGAGCTCGAAGGCGCCCGGCTGATGGCCGCCCAGGGCCTGACCACACCGCAGCTGCTGGCCGACGGCCTCAAGGAGGGCGAGGGCGGCTGGCTGCTGTTCGAGTTCCTCGAAGGCGCCGAGAGCCTGGCCGATGCCTGGGCCAAGGTGCAGGACCTGCCCGTGCTGGCCGACGAGCAGCAACAGGTGCTCGGCGAGGCGCTCGCCGCGGTCGCGCACATGCATGCCAAGGGGTTGTGGCAGGAAGACCTGCACTTGGACAACCTGCTGCGCCATGACGGCCGGCTGTACCTGATCGACGGTGCTGGCATCAAAGCCGAGACGCCGGGCCAGCAACTGTCGCGCCAGCGGGTGCTGGAGAACCTCGGGGTGTTCTTCGCCCAGTTGCCCAAGCGCCTGGAACCGTTCATCGAAGAGCTGCTGGTGCACTATCTGCTGGCCAACGCCGAGCACGCCTTGCCGCTGGAAACCCTGCAGAAGCAGGTGGACAAGGTGCGCAGCTGGCGCCTGAAGGATTACCTGGAGAAGGCCGGGCGCGAATGCACGCTGTTCAGTGTCGAGCGCAGCCTGTCGGGGCTGCGGGCGATCCGCCGGGCTGAGGTGGACGCCATGCTGCCGGTGCTGGCCCAGGCCGATGCACTGATCGACCAGGGCCACCTGTTCAAGACCGGTGGGGCCGCCAGCGTGGCACGCATCGACGTGGGCGGTCGTGCGCTGGTGCTCAAGCGCTACAACATCAAGAACACTGCCCATTGGTTCAAGCGCTTCTGGCGCCCGAGCCGGGCCTGGCATTCATGGATCGAGGGGCACCGCCTGGCGTTTCTCGACATCGCCACGCCACGGCCGCTGGCAGTGCTGGAGCAGCGGGTCATGGGCCTGCGCAGCCGGGCTTACCTGGTCACTGAATATGCCGATGGCCCGGACTTGATCGAGTGTTTCCAGCCCTACGTGGAAAGCGGCGAAGCGCCCGAGGAGCAGGTGCAGGCCCTGGTGCACCTGATGCAGCAGTTGGTCCGTGAGCGCATCAGCCATGGCGACATGAAGGGGCACAACCTGTTCTGGCTGGATGGGCAGTGGTCGTTGATCGACCTCGATGCCATGTGCCAGCACGCCACGCAACTCAGCTTCGCTCCAGCTTATGCCCGGGACCGGGCGCGGTTGCTGCGCAACTGGCCGAGCGGCAGTGCCTTGCACCGGCGCCTGGATGAGGTGTTGCCGCGATTGGGGGCGTGAGGTTCCTGCAGGATCGTGGGGCCGCTTCGCGGCCCCAATGGGCGCCAAGACAGCGAGCCTCCCCAAGGCTCACCCCCGTCGCCACAACCCGCGCACCCCCAGCACCGCCGGTATCCCCAGCCCCAGCCAGGACAGCACGTCCCACCCACCATCCCCCAGCAGCGCGGCGAACAGCCCCACGGCGCCGAGCACGGCGATCAGCGCCGGCCAGGCGAAGATCCGTCGGCTCGACTGCGACCTGTGGCTCATGCCTGCACCTCCCGAGCCTTGCGCTGCTTGCCCCACCACAGGTAAAGACCGCTGCCGAGCACGACGATGGTCAGCACATCGAGCACTGCCCAGAGGATCTGCATCGGCCGCCCGCCGTAGTCGCCGAAGTGCAGTGGCTGCGACAGGCCCATGGCGTCCATGTACCAGGGGCGGTCGCCCACGGCGGTGACCTGCAGGGTTTGTGCATCGATCAGCACCGGGGTCAGCAGGTGCGAGGTCAGGTGCGTGGCGCCTTTCATGAACACGGCGTAGTGGTGCTCGCTGGAAAAGCGTGTGCCGGGGAAGGCGATGAAGTCCGGGTGCATGCCCGGGGCGGCCTCGGCGGCGATGTCCAGCAGGCGGTCGGCCGGGGCGCGCGCGGTGAGCGGTGGCGCATCGCGATAGGGGGCGACCATCGCTGCCAGGCTTTCGTTGCGCCAGGCGGCGATGACCAGGTCGGCACAGGCGCTGATCACCCCGGTGACGCCGACCACCAGGGCCCAGGTCAGGGTGACGATGCCGATCAGGTTGTGCAGGTCGAGCCAGCGCAGGCGTCGCGACTTGTCGTGGCGTACCGTGGCGAACGCCAGACGGCGCATGAACGGTGCGTAGAGCACGGTGCCGGAGACGATCGCCACGACGAACAGCACACCCATGAAGGCCAGCAGCAGCTTGCCCGGCAGGCCGGCGAACATGTCCACGTGCAGGCGCAGCATGGTCATCATGATGCCACCGTTGGCGGCCGGCATGGCCACCGCCTCGCCGGTGCGGGCATCGAGCATGAAGGTGTGCGAGGCGTTGGGCTCGGTGCCGGCGGTGGCCGCCATGATCGCCACCACGCCGTTGCGGTCGTCCTCGTCGTAGCCGAAGTACTGCATCACCTCGCCGGGGCGATGGGCCTCGGCCTTCAGGACCAGCTGTTGCAGGTCCAGGTGCGGGGTGTCTGCGGGCATTTCACGCAGTTCGGGGGCATCGCCCAGCAAGTGTTCCAGCTCATGGTGGAAGATCAGTGGCAGGCCGGTCAGCGCCAGTAACAGCAGGAACAAGGTGCAGACCAGGCTGCTCCAGGTATGGATCACGGACCAGCGGCGGATGGTTCGGCTTTTCATCACGGCTCCGGGGTGTCGCGAAAAGGGGCGCAACGCGCCCCCGCCTTCAGAACTTGTAGTTGACGCTGGCCACCACGTTGCGCTCGTCGCCGTAGTAGCACCAGTAGCCATCACAGTTGGACAGATAGTCCTTGTTGAACAGGTTCTTCGCTTCCACGGCTACGCTCAGGCCTTTCATGCTGTTGTCCAGGCGGCCCAGGTCGTAGTGGACCGAGGCGTCGTACACCGTGTAGGAGCTGACATGGGCAAGCTCAGTGTTGGCCGTGTTGCCGTAGGTATCGCCGACGTAGCGCACGCCGCCGCCGATGCCGAAGCCGTCCAGCAGGCCGCTGTGCCAGGTGTAGTCGGCCCACAGGGTGGCCTGGTTGCGCGGGATCAGGGCCATGCGGTTGCCTTTCTCGGTGGCTAGGCCTTTGCGGATCTCGGTGTCGGTGTAGGTGTAGGACGCGACGGTCTTGAAGTTCTCGGTCAGTTGGCTGGTGGCCTCCAGTTCCAGGCCGCGCACCTGCAGCTCGCCGACCTGGCGGGTGATGCTGCCTTCAGTGACCCGCACGTTCTTTTGGCGCAGGTCATAGACGGCGGCGGTGAGCAGGGTGTCGCTGCCCACCGGCTGGAACTTCACCCCCACTTCGTACTGGCGGCCTTCGGTGGGCTCGAAGGATTGGGCTGAGTCGACGTTGGCGCCGCTGGCCGGTTGGAACGACTCGGTGTAGGAGACATAGGGGGTCACGCCGTTGTCGAACACGTAGCTCAGGCCGACGTTACCGCTGAAGGCCTTGTCACGTTGGGTGCTGGTGGCGTCGGCCTTGTTGTGGAACACGGTGCCGGTGTGCACCCAGTCCTCGCGCCCGCCGAGGGTCAGGCGCCAGTTGTCCAGGGCCATCTGGTCCTGGATATAGACGCCGGTCTGGTAGGTTTTCTGACCGAAGTCCTGCATGGCGAAGTAGGTGACATTGGACATGTCGGCGCCGTAGATCGGGCGCACGACATTGATCGGTGGCACGCCCAGGCCATACAGCCATTGGTAGTTGGTATTCGAGCGCTGGTGGTCCAGGCCCATCAGCAGGGTGTGATCGACGGCGCCCGTCTGGAAGTTGGCCTGCAGGTTGTTGTCCACGGCGAACTGGCTGATGTCTTCATTGACGATGCCGGACTCGCGGTTGACGTTGCCATCGGCGTCGATGTTGTTGACCGTAGCAACGTTGACTGCCTGGAATTCCAAGTCGCTCTTGGTGTAGCGCAGGTTCTGGCGGAGCTGCCAGGTGTCGTTGAAACGGTGCTCGAAGCCATAGCCCAGGGCGTAGTAGGTGCGGTCGTAGAAGTCCCAGTCCGGCTCGCCCAGGTTCTTGTGGTGGGAGATCTTGCCCACCGGCGAGCCCAGCTTGGTGCCCTGCAGCGGCAGGAACTGCCCGGTGATGCCAGTATCGTCGCGGGTGTACTGAGAGATGAAGGTCAGCTTGGTGTCTTCATCGATGTTCCAGGTCAGGCTGGGGGCGATGTTGTAGCGCTTGTCCGGGATGTGGTCGATGGGCGAGTTGCTGTCGCGCACCACGCCACTGACGCGGTAGAGAAAGCGGCCTTCGTCGTCGATCTTGCCGGTGCTGTCGAAGTTGATCTGCTTGTGCTCGTTGCTGCCGACCTGGGCCTCGATCTGGTGGGCACGTTCGGCCTGCGGGCGGCGGCTGACCATGTCGAGCATACCGCCGGGTGGCGTCTGGCCGTAGACGGATGATGCCGGGCCACGCAGCACGGTGATGCGTTCGAGGTTCCACGGCTCGACCTTGGGGTTGGCGAAGGAGCCTTTGGGCAGCGGCAGGCCGTCGAGAAACTGAGTCGGGTCGAAGCCGCGCACTCGCAGCCAGTCGGCACGGGAGTCGGAGCCGTAGCCGCTGCTCTGCACGCCGGCGGTGTAGCGCAAGGCGTCGTTGAGGTTGAGGACCTGGCGGTCGTCCAACTGCTGGCGGGTGATCACCGACAGCGAGCGGGGCGCCTCGACGATAGGTGTGTCGGTCTTGGTGCCGGCGGCAGTGCGGGTGGCCGCGTAGCCGCTGGATGCGCCCCAGGCGCTTTCATAGTCGCCGGTGGCGTTGATGGCGGTTTCCGGCAACGCCAGGCTGCCTTCGGGCGTGGCCACCAAGCTGTAGCTGCCGACGCTGCTCTGTTGCAGTTGCAGGCCGGTGCCGCGCAGGGCGGCCTGCAGGGCGCCGAGGGCATCGTACTGGCCGTTGACCGGCGCTGACTGGCGGCCGCTGACCAGGGCCGGGTCGATGGCCAGGGCGATGCCGGCCTGGCTGGCGATCTGGTTCAGGGTGCTGGCCAGCGGCGCGCTGGGCAGGTCGTAGGCGTGCATGCCGGACTGTTCGGCGGCGTGCAGGGCAGGGCTGGCCAATGGGCTGGCCAGGGCGATGGCCAGGGCCATCAGGCTGGGGCGCAGGAATGAATCAACGGCACGGGACATGCAGCGGCTCCTCGACGGATAAGTGCTAACTGCTTCCTTGCCGAACGAGATTGGGAAAGTGACAGGGGCGGTGGAAAAAAAGTTGCGAGTGGCGAGTTGGGCGCTGTAAGAGGGCAGGGACAATGCCGTTTCAGCTGCCAGGGGGCTGCAACGCAGCCCCAATACCGCGGGTGTTTATTTTTTGACCACTGTCACCCACCAGGGTGTATGCCGCTCGATCTTCACCGGCAGTGCCGGCAGCAGCGAGGCCAGGGCCAGGTCGGTGTCGGTCAGTGGGAAGCTGCCGGTCACCCGCAGGTCGGCGACTTCGGCGGCGACGCCCAGGTGCCCCTTGCGGTAACGGCCAAGCTCGGCCACCAGGTCGGCCAGGCGTACGTTGTCCACCACCAGCATGCCGTGGGTCCAGGCATCAGCGCCGCTGGCCACTGGGTTGACCTGGCCGAGACCGTCGCTGGTCATCAGTACCTGCTGGCCCTCGCGCAGGACCTGCTCGTCGCCGCTGTTCGACGGGCGTGCGGCGACCGAGGCTTGCAGCACCTCCAGGCGGGTACCCTGCTCCTCGCGCTTGACCAAGAAGCGTGTACCCAGCGGCCGCAGGCGGCCGTCGTCGGTGCGCACCAGCAACGGGCGGCTGTCCTGGTGGCCGGTTTCGACGGAAATCTCCCCCTGGTACAGGACGATCAGCCGCTGTTCGCCGGCATAGTCGATGTCCACCGCGGTATGGGTGTTCAGGCTCAGCAGGGTGCCGTCCTCCAGGCGCAGGGTGCGCAGTTCGCCGGTGCCGGTGCGCTGGTCGGCCAGCCAGTAGCCCGGCGACAGCGACGGTGCGCCGGCCCAGGCCAGCAGCACGCCCACCAGCAGCATGCCGGCCAGCCCACCGCCGAGCTTGGCGATCCGCCGCCGCAGGCCGGCGCGCGACTGCAGCAGGGCATGGCGCGCAGGGCCGGCGGCGGCACTGACACGCTGGTCGAGCATGCCCAACTGGCGCCAGGCGCGGGCATGCTCCTCGCTGGCGGCATGCCAGCGCATGAATTCGCTGCGCTCGTCGGGGCTGCCGTTGCCTTCGTCAAGGCACAGCTTCCAGGCAATGGCGGCATCCAGGACCTTGGCCGAGACCGGCGTGGTATTCACGTCGGCTCCCCGTAGAGCGCGACGTAGCACTGGCGCATGGCCTGGGCGATGTACTGGCGCACCCTCGACACCGAAACCCCCAGGCGTTCGGCGATCTCGGCATGGCCCATGCCGTCCAGGCGGTTGTGCAGGAAGGCCGCGCGCGCCTTGCTCGACAGCTTGCCGAGCAGGCGGTCGATGGCCTTGAGGTCTTCGAGGATCAGGTGCTGGGCTTCCGGGGACGGTTGCTCGGCCTCCGGCAGGCGTGCCAGCTCCGCCAGGTAGGCCTGTTCCAGGGCCGCGCGGCGGAAGTGGTCGAACAGCAGCCCCTTGGCCACTGCCACGAGGAAGGCGCGGGGTTCGCGGGGCGCGGCCAGTTGCTCGCGGCCGAGCAGGCGCACGAAGGTGTCCTGGCTCAGGTCTTCGGCGCGCTGGCGGCAGGCGGTGCTGCGTTGCAGCCAGGCCAGCAGCCAGCCGCGATGATCGCGGTACAGCGTACCGACCAGCTCGGCGTGTGGGCTCTGCGCAGACGACAAGAAGCGTCCCCCCGGAACGAATGCGTTAACTAACGATAATTATTCGCGATTGTCGCAGAGCTTAGGGGCGCGGTGCAATTGACGCTTATCGGATTGCCATCACCCACCCTGATGCTGGGCGTTGCGCCGACGCCACTGCTGCAGGCGCAAGTTCAGTTGCAGCGGGCTGTCGAGCTGCTGGCGGCGGGCCTGGCTGAACAGGATAAGCGCCAGTTCGGCGGTGACCTGGGCATCGGCGCTGGCGTGGTGGCGTTCTTCCACCTGCAGGCCGAAGCGTGCGATCCAGTCGTCGAGGCTGGCCTCGCGCAATACGGTGTCAGGGTTGAGCATCGGCGCCAGTTCGGCCACGTCGAAGAAGGGGTGCTGCAGACGATAGCCGAGGCTGTCTTTCAGGGCCCGGGCCAGCATGCGCTGGTCGAAGGGGGCATGGAAGGCGAGCACGGGGCTGTCGCCGATGAACGCCAGCAAGTCGAGCAGGGCCTCGGCCGGATCGCAGCCAGCGGCCAAGGCGCTGGGCCCAAGGCCATGGATCAGCACGCTGGGGTTGGTCTTCTGGTCCGGGCGGTGCAGGGTGCGTTCGAACTGCTGGCGGAAATCGATGGCGCCGTCCTCGATGGCCACGGCGCCGATCGACAGCACCTGGTCGCGGTTGACGTTCAGGCCGCTGGTTTCCAGGTCGAGCACCACCCAGCGTTGTTCGCGCAGCGATTTCACGCTCAGGGCCGGGGCCTTGGGCAGGCGTGCCAGGCGTTGGCGCAGGTGGTCGTCCAGGGCGGGCGAGGGCGGGCGCAGCCAGGCGAACAGATTCATAGCTGGTACCGCAGGGCCAGGCTGCTCTGCAGGCGCTGGGCCTGGCGTAGGGACTCGCGCAGGATGCGCCGGTCCAGGTGGTTGAGGCTGTCCGGGTCGAGCCGGTTGGAGTAGGGCAGGTTGTCGCGGGTCTGGCGCTGGTGCTGTTGCATGCGGGTCTGCTGGATGAAGTGGTAGGCCTCCTCGTAGGCGGCGCCATCGAGCGGGTCGATGACACCCCGGGCCACCAGCTGGCGAAGGCGCTCCAGGGTGTTGCAAGCCTCGATGCCGTTGGCCAGGGCCAGCAGCCGCGCGCCATCGACGAAGGGCGTCAGGCCCTGGACCTTGAGGTCGAGGGTGGCGGTCTTGTCGTTGCCCTGGCGGGTCAGCACGAATTCGCGCAGGCGCCCCACGGGCGGGCGCTGGCGCAGGGCGTTGTTGGCCATCATGCGCTGGAAGAGGCGGTTGCCCTGGACCTGCTCGAGGATCCCCTGGCGCAACTGCGCGCAGCCCTGTTCGTCGCCCCAGACCACCCGCAGGTCGAAGTAGATGCTCGAGCCGAGCAGGTTCTCGGGGCTGGCCTCGCGGATGAAGCCGGCGAAGCGCCGCGCCCATTCGCTGCGAGACAGGCACAGCTCGGGGTTGCCGGCCATGACGTTGCCCTTGCACAGGCTGAACCCGCACTGGGCCAGGCACTGGTTGATGTATTGGGCCAACGGCAGCAGGCGTGCGCGGATCGCGTCGGCCTCGGCGCTGTCGCGGGCGTCGAAGAGAATGCCGTTGTCCTGGTCGGTGTGCAGGGTCTGCTCGCGCCGCCCTTCGCTGCCGAAGCACAACCAGCTGAACGGCACGCCAGGGTCGCCGCGCTCGGCCAGGGCCAGCTCGATCACCCGGCACACGGTGTGGTCGTTGAGCAGGGTGATGATCTGGGTGATCTGGGTCGAGGAGGCGCCGTGGGCCAGCATGCGCTCGACCAGTTGGCCGATCTCGCCGCGCAGCGACACCAGGGTGTCCAGGCGTGGTGCGTGGCGGATGGTGCGGGCCAGGTGAACCAGATCGACCCGCTGCAGGGAGAACAGGTCGCGCTCGGAAATCACGCCGCACAGGCGCAGGTTCTCCACCAGGCAGACGTGGGCGATGTGCCGCTCGGTCATGGCCATGGCGGCGTCGAAGGCGCTGGCCTGGGGGCTCAGGTAGAACGGCTTGGCCGTCATGTAGCGATCGATCGGCGCGGACAGCTCGGCGCTGGCATCGGCCACCACCTGGCGCAGGTCGCGCAGGGTGAAGATGCCGATCGGGAAACGCTGCGGATCGACGATGACGATGCTGCCGACCTGCTGTTCATGCATCAGGTGCACGGCCTCGCGCAGGGGCATGTCCGGGGCGCAGACCACCGGGTGGCGCATGGCCAGTTCGCCCAAAGGCGTGTTCAGCGAATACTGGTTGCCCAGGGTTTCCACGGCGCGCTGGCGAACCTGCTGGTTGACCTGGTCGAGCAGGCTGCTGACGCCGCGCAGGGCGAAGTCGCGAAAGGCCTCCGAGAGGGAGAACACGCGGATGAAGGCGGCCTTGTCCAGTTGCAGGCAGAAGGTGTCCTCGCCGGCCAGGTGTTCGGTGCGGGTGGCCCGCTCGCCGAGCAGGGCGGCCAGGGGGAAGCATTCGCCACTGGCGATCTCGAAGGTGGTCTCCACACCAGGCTTGGTGACGTGCTGGCGTTCGCCGATCACACGGCCCTGCTTGACGATGTAGAAGTGCTCCACCGGGCCGTCGGCGGGCTTGATGATGCTTTCGCCGCTGGCGTAGAAGCGCAGTTGGCATTGCTCCACCAGGTAGGCCAGGTGGCTGTGCTCCATCTGGTTGAAGGGCGGAAAACGCTGGAGGAACTGCAGGGTACCTTGAATGTTCTGCAGCACCGCCGTTCTGCCGGCCTGGCTGTAGGCGTCCTTTTTGCTCATGGAACTACCGCATAGGTGTGTCGGCGTAAGTAGACGCCGACCTTGTTGTTCTAAGGCTCCATGGTCGGCCGGCAGCCCTGTGGTGCCCATTGGACGTAAGTCTATAGGACGCGGTGCGACCTGCCGGAATGTGTCGGGTGTCAAATAGCCGACAAAAGGCAGCTTGCATAGCGTTGTTTTGCGGTCTGAACTGGGTAAGTGGGATTTTTTTGACGAGATGGACATGGTCGAGCATGAAGACATCCTGAGTGACGCCGAGCGCGAAGCATTGGCCGTGGTGACTGCCCCTCCTGCACCGGCCCAGCAGGTGCTGGTGGTGGACGACAACGCGCTCAGTCGCGAGGCGTTGTGCCTTTACCTGAAGAGCAAGGGGATCGAGTGTGTCGACGCCGAGGGGGTCGCGGCGGCGCTCCGGCAACTCAAGCGCAACCCCCGTATCGGCCTGGTGATCACCGATTTGCGCATGGCGCCCACGGATGGCCTGGAACTGATCCGGCGAATTCGTGAATCGGAGCGGGCGGCGCTGTCGATCATCGTGGTGTCGGGCGACACCGATGTGAAGGAGGCGGTGGACGTGATGCACCTGGGAGTGGTGGATTTTTTGCTCAAGCCGGTGGACTTGGGGAGGGTGCTGGAACTGGTGAGGAAGGAGCTGGGGATCGAGTAGATTCATCCAAGTGGGGCCGCAACGCGGCCCCCGGTACGAAGATGTTGCTTACAGCCCATTACGCGCCTTGAACTCGCGGCGACGACGGTGCAGCACCGGCTCGGTATAGCCATTCGGCTGCTTGGCACCCTCGACCACCAGCTCGACTGCCGCCTGGAACGCGACGTTGTCGTCGAAGTTCGGCGCCATCGGGCGGTACTGGGCGTCACCGGCGTTCTGCTTGTCCACCACCGCGGCCATGCGCTTGAGGCTTTCCATGACCTGCTCCTGGCTGACGATGCCATGGCGCAGCCAGTTGGCCAGCAACTGGGCGGAAATCCGCAGGGTGGCGCGGTCTTCCATCAGGCCGACGTCGTTGATGTCCGGCACCTTGGAGCAACCCACGCCCTGGTCGATCCAGCGCACCACGTAGCCGAGGATGCCCTGGGCATTGTTGTCCAGCTCGTTGCGGATCTCCTCGGCCGACCAGTTGGTGTCGGCGGCCAGCGGGATGGTCAGGATATCGTCCACCGATGCCGGGGTACGCTTGGCCAGTTCCGCCTGGCGCGCCTGCACGTCGACCTTGTGGTAGTGCAGGGCATGCAGGGTGGCGGCGGTTGGCGATGGTACCCAGGCGGTGTTGGCTCCGGCCAGCGGGTGAGCGATCTTCTGCTCGAGCATGGCGGCCATCAGGTCGGGCATGGCCCACATGCCCTTGCCGATCTGCGCGCGACCTTGCAGGCCGGTGGCCAGGCCGATGTCGACGTTGTTGTTCTCGTAGGCGCCGATCCACTTCTCGTTCTTCATGGCGCCCTTGCGCACCACGGCGCCGGCTTCCATGGAGGTGTGGATCTCGTCGCCGGTGCGGTCGAGGAAGCCGGTGTTGATGAACACCACGCGCTCGGCGGCGGCCTTGATACAGGCCTTGAGGTTGACCGTGGTGCGGCGCTCCTCGTCCATGATGCCGACCTTCAGGGTGTTGCGTGGCATGCCCAGCAGGTCTTCGACACGGCTGAAGATCTCGGCGGCGAAGGCCACTTCCTCGGGGCCGTGCATCTTCGGCTTGACGATGTAGACACTGCCGGTGCGGCTGTTCTTGCGGCTGGTGTTGCCCTTGAGGTTGTGCAGGGCGATCAGGCTGGTGAACAGGCCGTCCTGGATGCCTTCGGGGATCTCGTTGCCCTGGGCGTCGAGGATCGCCGGGTTGGTCATCAGGTGGCCAACGTTACGCACGAACAGCAGCGAGCGGCCGTGCAGGGTGACGCTGCCGCCGTTTGGCGCGGTGTATTCGCGGTCCGGGTTCATGGTACGGGTGAAGGTCTTGCCACCCTTGGTCACGTTCTCGGCCAGGTCGCCCTTCATCAGGCCCAGCCAGTTGCGATAGACCAGGACCTTGTCGTCGGCATCGACGGCGGCGACCGAGTCTTCGCAGTCCATGATGGTGGTCAGCGCCGATTCCATCAGGATGTCCTTGACGCCCGCGGCATCGGTGCTGCCGACCGGCGTGCTGGCATCGACCTGGATCTCGAAGTGCAGGCCGTTGTGCTTGAGCAGGATGGCGGTCGGAGCCGCGGCGTCGCCGTGGTAGCCGATCAGTTGGGCGTCGTCGCGCAGGCCGCTGTTGCTGCCGCCCTTGAGGGCGACGACCAGCTTGCCGCCTTCGATGCGGTAGCCGGTGGAGTCGACGTGGGAGCCGGCGGCCAGGGGCGCGGCTTCGTCGAGGAAGGCGCGGCCGAAGGCGATGACCTTGTCGCCACGGACCTTGTTGTAGCCCGGGCCTTTCTCGGCGCCGCCTTCTTCGCTGATGGCATCGGTGCCGTACAGCGCGTCATACAGCGAACCCCAGCGGGCGTTGGCGGCGTTGAGGGCGAAGCGGGCGTTCATCACCGGCACCACCAGCTGTGGGCCGGCCATGCGGGCGATCTCTTCGTCCACGTTCTGGGTGGTGGCCTGGAAGTCGTCGACCGGGGGCAGCAGGTAGCCGATTTCCTGGAGGAAGCTCTTGTAGGCCGCGGCATCGTGGGCCTGGCCTTTGCGCGCTTGGTGCCAGGCGTCGATCTTGGCTTGCAGTTCGTCGCGCTTGGCGAGCAGGGCTTTGTTCTTTGCAGCGAGGTCGTTGATGATCTTTTCCGCACCGGCCCAGAACTGCTCGGCGACGATGCCGGTCCCTGGAATGGCTTCGTCGTTGACGAAGTCGTACAGGACCTTGGCGACCTGAAGGCCACCGACTTGAACGTGTTCAGTCATTGCTTGCCTCACTCTGCTCAGCTATTTCGCTCTTCTGTATTAAGCCTGTAGCGCTTCTCTAAACACGGCACCAGTACTTGCCCTCGTCGTATAACCCCGAGCGCGGCTGGGTGCGGCCTGCCAGACGGGCCGGCGGGCGGTTGCGTATTTTCACAGGCGCCTTGGCAGACATCCAAACGACGTTTTGTAGTCCGCGCCGGCGCATACTACATGAAGCAGCAGGCAGGTGAAAATCAGACTAAAAGCGTCGCTGTGCGACCAAGAGGCCGCATCGGGTCACGCTGGGAGGCATTATGTTCGCAAAAAACAGGTGGATTGTTCCAGATAAATCTTGAAACAGTACACGATTAGCTGTGCGAACCGCCCTGCGGCAGGTTGCCGCGCCTTGCCTATACTGATTCGATCCCCCGTATTTCGCCGCGCGCGGCGGCGCCGGCGATTGAAAACAGCGTAGAGGAGCGGCCCGTGGACCATCTCGTACTGACAGTGATCGCCCCCGACAAGGCCGGGCAGGTCGAACGCATCGCTCAATGTATCGCCGAGCATAATGGCAACTGGCTGGAGAGTCGCATGTCGCGGATGGCCGGGCAGTTCGCCGGGATCCTGCGGGTGGCGGTGCCGGCCGAATCCTATGACGACCTGGTGGAAGCCCTGCATGGGCTGGCCAGCCATGATATCCGCGTGCTGATCGCCGAAAGTGGCATCGAGCCGTCCTGCACCTGGAAGCCGATCGCCATGGAGCTGGTGGGCAACGACCGGCCGGGCATCGTGCGCGATATTACCCGCTTGCTGGCTGAGCAGGGGGTCAACCTTGAGCGTTTCACCACCGAGGTACGGCCTGCGCCGATGAGCAGCGAGCCGTTGTTCCATGCCGATGCGCTGCTGGCGCTGCCCCTGACGCTGTCGCTGGATGAACTGCAGCAGCGGCTGGAGAGCCTGGCGGATGACCTGATGGTCGAACTGAAGCTGCGGCCGGAGGAATAGTGCATTGTCATCAGGGCCGCTTCGCGTCCCATCGCCGGAAAGCCGGGGAATGGGTTATCCCGGTTTCGCGGGGACGGCGCTGTGGATAACCTGGGGGCGTTCGCCTGCAGCCCAGAAGCGGCGCGGCCTCCCCGGTTTTGAGCAAAAAACGTCCAGAAATCATCCGCTTGTGCACAAAGCACGGGGACGAGGGTGTGGATAACCTTTGGAGACCTTGCTGCAGGCCAAGTATTCCGTGGCCTGCAGAGTTTTGATCGTTTCTTGATCAAGCCCGCTTGCGCAGGCTCAACCAGGCATCGACGCTGTAGATCGCCAGGCCCGCCCAGATGAACATGAAGGCCAGCAAGGTGCTGGACGACAGGTGCTCGCCGAACAGCAACACCGCCTGCAGCAGCACCAGGGTCGGTGCCAGGTATTGCAGGAAGCCCAGGGTGGTATAGGGCAGGTGACGGGCGGCGGCGTTGAAGCACACCAGCGGCACCAGGGTGACCGGGCCTGCAGCCATCAGCCAGAGGGCTTCGCTGCTGGTGTAGAAGTCGCCCTGGGCGCTGCTCGCGGCCGGGTGCAGGAGCAGCCAGCCGGCGGCCAGGGGCACCAGCATCCAGGTTTCCACCACCAGGCCGGGCAGGGCCGCCACCGGCGCCTGCTTGCGGATCAGGCCATAGAAGCCAAACGACAGCGCCAGCACCAGCGATACCCAGGGCAGGCTGCCGACCTGCCAGACCTGCTGGGCCACGCCTACCGCCGCCAGCCCCACCGCCAGCCATTGCAGGCGGCGCAGGCGTTCGCCGAGCAAGAGCATGCCCAGCAGCACGTTGACCAGCGGATTGATGTAGTAGCCCAGGCTGGCTTCGAGCATGCGGCCATTGTTCACGGCCCACACGTAGGTCAGCCAGTTGCCGGCGATCAAGGCGCCGCTCAGGGCCAGGACCGCCAGGCGACGTGGGTTGTCACGCAGTTCGCGCCACCAGCCGGGGTGCTTCCACACCAGCAGCAGGAGCGAGCCAAACAGCGCCGACCAGAGCACCCGATGGACGATGATTTCCACCGCCGGGACGTTCTGGATGGCTTTGAAGTACAAGGGGAACAAACCCCAGATGATATAGGCGCCAAGGCCCAGGATGTACCCGCGACGCGGGTTTGCAGCGTGCATGCAGATTCCTTGCTTAGGTAGCTAAATACAGCATGCCTATTGTAGACAGACCGGCTTGGGGTTCTAGAACAATTTCAGGGGTTCTTCATCCAGGGCGGCGATCTGCTCGCGCAGGGCGAGGATCTGGTCGCCCCAATAGCGTGGCTGGCCGAACCAGGGGAAGCTCGGCGGAAACGCCGGATCGTCCCAGCGCCGGGCCAGCCAGGCGCTGTAGTGCAACTGGCGCAGGGCACGCAGCGGCTCGATCAGGGCCAGCTCGCGCGGGTCGAAGTCGTGGAACTCGTTGTAGCCGTCGATCAGCTCGGCCAACTGGCCCAGGCGCTCCTCGCGGCTACCGGCGAGCATCATCCACAGGTCCTGCACGGCCGGGCCCATGCGGCAGTCGTCCAGGTCGACGATATGGAAGGTTTCGTCGCGGTACATCAGGTTGCCGGGGTGGCAGTCGCCATGCAGGCGGATGACCTGGTGCGGGGTTCGCGCATAGAGGGCCTCGACCCGTTGCAGCAGGTCGCGGGCCACGGACTCGAAGGCCGGCAGCAGGTCTTTTGGGATGAAGTCGCCGGCCAGCAAGGTCTCGAGCGAGGCATGGCCGAAGTTGTCCACCGTCAGGCTTTCGCGGTGCTCGAACGGGCGTGCGGCGCCCACGGCATGCAGACGGCCGAGCAACTGGCCGAGCCGGTAGAGCTGGTCGAGGTTACCGGGCTCTGGCGCGTAGCCGCCCCGGCGTGGGAACAGGGCGAAACGAAAGCCTCGATGTTCGAACAGGCTGCGGCCCTGGTGTTGCAGCGGTGCGACCACGGGGACTTCGCACTCGGCCAGCTCGCTGCTGAAGCGGTGTTCCTCGAGGATCGCGGCATCATCCCAGCGGCCTGGGCGGTAGAACTTGGCGACCAGCGGTTGCTCCCCTTCGATGCCCACCTGGTAGACGCGGTTTTCGTAGCTGTTGAGCGCCAGGACCCGGGCATCGCTGAGAAAGCCCAGGCTTTCCACGGCATCCAGGACCAGGTCGGGGGTGAGGGTATCGAAGGGGTGGGACATGAAGGCTCCAGGGCGCGGACGGCATGGGCGCATGGTAGCGCATTCCAGGCAGGCCATTCGCGGGACAAGCCCAGTGATCTCGAGAGTGGTGCGGTCCCTGTGGGAGCGGGCTTGCCCGCGAACCGGGCGCGCAGCGCACGGCCAGGCTACACGGGCACCCCAAGCAGCACATGGGACGGATGGAACTGCACCCTCACTCCACAACCCTGGCCAACCTTCCTTTGTGCCAGCCAATCCACTTCGGCGAAGGCACACAAGGTCTGCCCATTGCCCAGCGCCAGGCGCACCTCGCTGGGCCCGCCTTGATCCGCCAGCACTTCCTCGACCGTGGCCTTCAGGCAATTGCTGCCAGCCTCGACCTCGTCGGCATCACCGAGCAACTGCACCCAACCGGCCTTGAGCAGGGCCACCACCGTGGTCCCCAGCCCAAGCTCCAGGCGTTCGGTGCTGCCCCGGGTGATCAACGCCTCGATTTCCAGGCCAGCGCCCAGGTCGAGGCTGACGCGGTCATGCCGCCCCTCGCGACGCAGGCCGCTGATCTTCCCCTGCAACTGGTTGCGCGCGCTGGTGCGCAGCATCAGGCGGCCGAGCAGGTCGAGGTCGCTGCTCTCCTCGGCGGCCTCGAGGATTTCCGCTTGCAGGGCCTGCAGGCGCTGGTACAGGCGCAGTACCCGCTCACCTTCGACCGACAGCCGCGCCCCACCGCCGCCGCGGCCCCCGGTGCTGCGCTCCACCAGGGGGCGGCTGGCCAGGTTGTTGAGTTCGTCGATGGCATCCCAGGCGGCCTTGTAGCTGATGCCGGCAGCCTTGGCGGCGCGGGTGATCGAGCCTTGCTCGGCAACGTGCTGCAACAGGGCGATGCGTTGTGGGCGGCGGGCGATGTGCTGGGTGAGCAGGGCGGGTAGGGACATGGGCAGTGCCGGGAACGGATGGCGATGCAGCGACGGTGCCTCCCGCTCCTGGGCAAGTCAAGTTCCGTGCTGCCGGGCAACCCGCTCATGCCTGCCCCGGCTTGGGCGTGCGCGCCAGGCAGTACACATCCACCCGCCGCGCACCGGCCTTGCGCAGCAGGCTCGCCAAGGCCTGGACGGTGGCGCCGGTGGTCAGCACATCGTCGACCAGGGCCAGGTGCTGGCCCTCCACAGCGGCATCTGGGGCGAGTGTGAAGGCTTGGCGCAAGTTGCGCTGGCGTGCCTTGGCGTCCAGGGTCTGCTGTGCAGGTGTCTCGCGCACCCTTCGCAGCAGCTGGTCATCGCTGGGGATGGCCAGTTGCGTGGACAGCCAGCGGGCCAGCATGCCGGCCTGGTTGAAGCCGCGTTGGCGCAGTCGACGCATGCCCAGGGGGACGGGCAACAGCTGGTCAGGCCTTGGCAGGCCCTGGGCGAAGCGGTGCTGCAAGGCATGGCCCAACAATTGGGCCATCAGCCGGCCCAGCGGCCATTGGCTGTGGTGCTTGAAGCGCGCGATCAGGGTGTCGACCGGGAAGCCATAATGCCAGGCCGCCACGGCCTGTTCGAACGCCGGGGGCCTGCGGCTGCATTGGCCGCAGGTCAGGCCGTCCATCGGCAAGGGCAGGGCGCACCGGGTGCAGTGCTCGTCCAGCCAGGGGAGTTCCAGCTCGCAAGCCATGCACAGGGGGTAGGCCTGTGCGGCGGGCTCGTCGCAGAGCAAGCAGTATTGGTTGATATTTGTACACTTGTAAACCAGTGTTTTGAGTGGTGGTTGACAGTCCATGGGCCTTCCGTGACTATGCGGGCTATCCGTGATGCGCCTGTCCCGGCGCCAGTCAGAGCCTAAACAAGGAAACGCCGATGAGCGCCAGCACAACTGCAACAACACGTCACGACTGGACCCTGGCCGAGGTCAAGGCGCTGTTCCAGCAACCGTTCAACGACCTGCTGTTCCAGGCGCAGACCGTGCACCGCGCGCACTTCGACCCCAACCGCGTGCAGGTTTCCACCCTGCTGTCGATCAAGACCGGCGCCTGCCCGGAAGATTGCAAATATTGTCCGCAGTCCGGCCACTACAACACCGGGCTGGAAAAACAGAAGCTGATGGAAGTGCAGAAAGTGCTGGAGGAGGCCGCCCGGGCCAAGGCCATCGGTTCGACCCGCTTCTGCATGGGCGCGGCCTGGAAGCACCCCTCGGCCAAGGACATGCCCTACGTGCTGGAGATGGTCAAAGGGGTCAAGGCCATGGGCCTGGAGACCTGCATGACCCTCGGCCGCCTCGACCGCGAGCAGACCCAGGCCCTGGCCGAGGCCGGGCTGGACTACTACAACCACAACCTCGACACCTCGCCGGAGTTCTACGGCAACATCATCACCACCCGCACCTACGGCGAGCGCCTGCAGACCCTGGCCTATGTGCGCGATGCCGGCATGAAAATCTGCTCCGGCGGCATCCTCGGCATGGGCGAGTCGCTCGATGACCGTGCCGGCCTGCTGATCCAGCTGGCCAACCTGCCCGAGCACCCCGAGTCGGTGCCGATCAACATGCTGGTCAAGGTCGCCGGCACGCCGTTGGCCGACGAGGAAGACGTGGACCCGTTCGACTTCATCCGCATGCTGGCGGTGGCGCGGATCCTCATGCCCAAGTCCCATGTGCGCCTGTCCGCTGGCCGCGAGCAGATGAACGAGCAGATGCAGGCCCTGGCCTTCATGGCCGGCGCCAATTCGATCTTCTACGGCGAGAAGCTGCTGACCACCGCCAACCCCCAGGCCGACAAGGACATGCAACTGTTCGCCCGCCTCGGTATCCAGCCGCAGGCGCGCGAAGAGCACGCCGACGAAGTGCACCAGGCGGCCATCGAGCAGGCGCTGGTCGAGCAGCGTAGCAGCGAGCTCTTCTACAACGCCGCGTCGGCCTGAACATGGCCTTCGACCTGGCGGCGCGCCTGGCCGAACGGCGCGCCGCGGACCTGTACCGGCAGCGGCCGCTACTGCAAAGCCCCCAGGGGCCGGAGGTGGTGGTCGATGGGCAGCGGCTGCTGGCCTTCTGCAGTAACGACTACCTGGGCCTGGCCAACCACCCGCAGGTTATCGCCGCCTGGCGCGCCGGAGCCGAGCGCTGGGGCGTCGGTGGCGGTGCCTCGCACCTGGTGATCGGCCACAGCGCGCCGCACCATGCGCTGGAAGAGGCGCTCGCCGAGTTGACCGGGCGTCCACGGGCGTTGCTGTTTTCCACAGGCTACATGGCCAACCTCGGCGCCATCACCGCGCTGGTGGGGCAGGGCGACAGCGTGCTGCAGGACCGCCTCAACCATGCCTCGCTGCTCGACGGTGGGCTGCTCAGTGGTGCGCGCTTCAGCCGTTACCTGCACAACGACCCGGCCAGCCTGGCCAGCCGCCTGGACAAGGCCAGCGGCGATACCCTGGTGGTCACCGACGGGGTCTTCAGCATGGATGGCGACCTGGCCGACCTGCCGGCTCTGGCCGCGGTCGCCCGGGCCCGTGGCGCCTGGCTGATGGTCGATGACGCCCATGGCCTGGGCACCCTTGGCGCCAACGGTGGCGGAGTCGTCGAGCATTTCGGCCTGGGACTGGACGACGTGCCGGTATTGATCGGCACCCTCGGCAAGGCCTGCGGCACCGCGGGTGCCTTCGTGGCCGGCAGCGAGGCGCTGATCGAGGCCCTGGTGCAGTTCGCCAGACCGTATATCTACACCACCAGCCAGCCACCGGCGCTGGCCTGTGCCACGCTCAAGAGCCTGGAGCTGTTGCGCCGTGAAACCTGGCGGCGCGAGCACCTGGCTGCCCTGGTCAGCCAGTTCCGCCGGGGCGCCGAGCAGATCGGCCTCGAATTGATGGACAGCCAGACGCCGATCCAGCCCATCCTGGTTGGCGACAGTGCACGGGCCCTGCGCCTGTCGCAGATGTTGCGCGAGCGAGGGCTGTTGGTCACCGCGATCCGTCCGCCGACCGTGCCGGCCGGTGCCGCCCGTCTGCGCGTGACCCTGAGCGCGGCGCACAGTGAGGCTCAGGTCCAGCTATTGTTGAATGCATTGGCAGAATGCTATCCATCGTTGGAGTCCGCCGATGCGTAACCGACTGATCCTCCTGCCCGGCTGGGGGCTGGGCACTGCCTCGCTGGAACCGCTGGCCGCAAGCCTGCGGGCCCAGGACTCGCGCCTGCAGGTCGAGCTGATGCCGCTGCCGGAGCTGGCCGAGGCCAATGTCCAGGCCTGGGTCGAGTACCTCGACCGCAAGCTGCCCAACGACACCTGGCTGGGCGGCTGGTCGCTCGGCGGCATGCTCGCCAGCTTGCTTGCGCACAAGCGCGGCGACCACTGTTGCGGCCTGCTGACCTTGGCCAGCAACCCCAGCTTCGTCTGCCGGCCGGATTGGCCCCACGGCATGGCGGTGGACACCTTCGGTACCTTTCTCGACGGTTGCCGCAGCCATCCCCAGGTGACCCTCAAGCGCTTTCGTACCCTATGCAGCGAAGGCGCACAGATGCCGCGCACCCTGCTGCGCCAGTTGGGTGTCGGTGTGCCGGACACCGACCCGCTGTACCTGGCCACTGGCCTGGAGCTCTTGGCCAGCCTCGATACACGCACTGCCCTGGAGCACTACGGCGGGCCCCAGTTGCACCTGTTCGCCGGCAGCGATGCGCTGGTCCCGGCGGAGGTGGCCAAGGCCCTGAGCGAACTGCTGCCGGACGTGGAAGTCGGCCTGGTCGAAGACAGTTCCCACGCCTTCCTGCTGGAATACCCACAGGAGCTGGCGGCGGGCATCAAGAGTTTCCTGCATGAGAGTGGCGATGACTGACCTTTCCCGTCCGAACCTGCCCGGCACGCTGCCGGACAAGCGCCAGGTGGCGGCCTCGTTCTCCCGCGCGGCGGCCAGCTATGACAGCGTGGCGGCCCTGCAGCGGGCTGTGGGCCTGGCCCTGCTCGACCGGTTGCCGGACGACCTGGCACCGTCGCACTGGCTCGACCTGGGCAGTGGCACGGGCCACTTCAGCCGTGCCCTGGCCGAGCGCTTCGACACGGCGACCGGCGTGGCGGTGGACATTGCCGAAGGCATGTTGCGCCATGCCCGTGAGCAGGGCGGCGCCGGCTATCACGTGGCAGGCGACGCCGAGCGCCTGCCGTTGCGCGATGAAAGCGTCGACCTGGTGTTCTCCAGCCTGGCGGTGCAATGGTGCGGCCAGTTCGCCAGTGTGCTGGGTGAGGCGCGGCGGGTGCTGCGCCCGGGTGGCGTGCTGGCCTTCAGCAGCTTGTGCGTCGGTACCCTCGACGAGCTGCGCGCCAGTTGGCAGGCCGTGGATGGCCTGGTCCACGTCAATCGCTTCCGGTGTTTCGAGGACTACCAGCGGCTGTGTGGCGAGAGCGGGTTGCGGGTGCTTGGCCTGGAGCGGCGCCCTCAGGTACTGCACTACCCGGACGTGCGCAGCCTGACCCACGAACTCAAGGCCCTGGGGGCGCACAACCTCAATCCCGGCCGGCCGTCCGGGCTGACCGGGCGGGCGCGGATGCAGGGCCTGCTGCAGGCCTATGAGCGCTTCCGCCAGCCCGAAGGCCTGCCAGCCACCTACCAGGTGGTCTATGGCGTGTTGCGCAAACCCATGGCAGACGAGGCGTGAGATGAGCCAGGCCTATTTCATCGCGGGCACCGACACCGATGTAGGCAAGACTACCATCGCCGCTGGATTGCTCCACGCGGCGCGGTCGCAGGGCCTGAGCACCCTGGGCGCCAAGCCGGTGGCCTCCGGCTGCACCTTGGGCGCCAAAGGCTTGCGCAATGCCGATGCCCTGGCGCTGATCGCGGAAAGTTCGGTGAAGCTGCCCTACGAGCAGGTCAATCCATTCGCCTTCGAGCCGGCGATCGCCCCGCACGTGGCGGCGCGGGAGGCCGGGGTGAGCCTGGAGGTGTCGACGCTGCTGGCCGCCATGCAGCAGGTGTTGGCCCAGGGCGCCGACTTCACCTTGGTGGAAGGCGCGGGGGGCTGGCGGGTGCCGTTGTCGGGCCAGGCCAACCTGTCGGACCTGGCGATCGCCTTGAAGCTGCCGGTGATCTTGGTGGTGGGGGTGCGCCTGGGGTGCATCAACCATGCCCTGCTCAGCGCCGAGGCCATTGCGCGCGATGGGCTGCAGTTGGCCGGCTGGGTGGCCAACATCGTCGATCCGCGTACCTCACGGCTGGAGGAGAACCTCGCCAGCTTGGCCGAGCGGCTGCCAGCACCTTGCCTGGGGCGGGTGCCGAGGCTGAAGGTGGCCAGTGCCGACGCGGTGGCGGCGCATCTGCAGCTGGATTTGCTGGATTAGCCCTATTGGGGCCGCGCAGCGGCCCCAGCGTGTGTCAACCCCACTGGAGGGCCAGGAATATTGCCGGTCTATTGGATGGCACTAGGCTATTAGTCATTTAAACGGGCCTTTTTACCCCTCAACTGCTTTAATGAGGCCTGTTTCATCATCCCGCGTCCTCGGAGTCCTGACATGGAAATCACCGGTAGCTCTGCCTATTACGCAGGCCTTGGCGCCATCCAGGCCGGCCAGCAGCGCATCGACCCGGCCGCCAGCCAGATCGCCAACGGCACCGTAGAGCGTGCCGCCACCAGTCAGACCAGCGACTATCAGGCCGAACGCCTGCGTGCGGTCGACCGCAGCCAGCAGATGGACCTGGCCACCAGCACCGTGCAACTGGCGCTGGGCAAGCATGAAGTCGAACTGGGCGTGAAAGTCGCCAAGGCTTCGGACGAAATGCTCGGTCGGTTCATCGACACCTACGCCTGACTTGCCTTTCCCTGGGCTGCCGCCCATCGCCGGCAAGCCGGCTCCCCAAAGCCTTGGCATGACACAGGATGCGTGCCCCTGTCGGGGCGCCGAACCGCCGCGAATGCGCCCGCCCAGACAACGCCGTTGCCAAGTCGCTCTCCCCGCAGCGGGAAACACAAGGCGCTCGTGCAGCCGATTGGCGTGTATGCCATGTTTCGCGGCATGAATGGCACCATAGTCCATCCTTGACATTGCCCGGAGCTAAACGTAAGTTTCAAACAACTGTTTGACCGAAAGCCGGCAAGAGCTGGTCGGTACCAGCGGTCTCCCCACCGGACTCATCACAGAGGTTCATCGCTATGCCTGATTACAAAGCCCCCTTGCGTGATATTCGCTTCGTTCGCGACGAGCTGCTCGGCTTTGAAGCGCACTATCAGAGCCTGCCGGGCTGCCAGGACGCCACGCCCGACATGGTCGACGCGATCCTCGAGGAAGGCGCGAAGTTCTGTGAGCAGGTACTGGCTCCGCTGAACCGTGTCGGCGACCAGGAAGGCTGCACCTGGAGCGAGTCGGGCGTGAAGACCCCTACTGGCTTCAAGGAAGCCTACAAGCAGTTCGTCGAAGGCGGCTGGCCGAGCCTGGCCCATGACGTCGAGCACGGCGGCCAGGGCCTGCCGGAGTCCCTGGGCCTGGCCATCAGCGAGATGGTCGGCGAGGCGAACTGGTCCTGGGGCATGTACCCGGGCCTGTCCCACGGAGCCATGAACACCCTGTCGGCCCACGGCACCGCCGAGCAGCAGCACACCTACCTGAGCAAGCTGGTGACTGGCGAGTGGACCGGCACCATGTGCCTGACCGAGCCACACTGCGGCACCGACCTGGGCATGCTGCGCACCAAGGCCGAGCCCCAGGCCGATGGTTCCTACAAGGTTTCCGGCACCAAGATCTTCATCTCCGCCGGCGAGCACGACATGGCCGACAACATCGTCCATATCGTCCTGGCCCGCCTGCCCGATGCCCCGGCCGGCACCAAGGGCATCTCGCTGTTCATCGTGCCCAAGTTCCTGCCCAACGCCGAAGGTGGCGTGGGTGAGCGCAACGCCGTGTCCTGCGGCTCCATCGAGCACAAGATGGGCATCCACGGCAACGCCACCTGCGTGATGAACTTCGACGGCGCCACCGGCTTCTTGATCGGCCCTGCCAACAAGGGCCTGAACTGCATGTTCACCTTCATGAACACCGCCCGCCTGGGCACCGCGCTGCAGGGCCTGGCCCATGCCGAGGTGGCCTTCCAGGGTGGCCTGAAGTATGCCCGCGAGCGCCTGCAGATGCGTTCCCTGACCGGCCCGAAGGCGCCGGACAAGGCCGCCGACCCGATCATCGTGCACCCGGACGTGCGGCGCATGCTGCTGACCATGAAGGCCTTCGCCGAAGGCAACCGCGCCATGGTCTATTTCACCGCCAAGCAGGTGGACATCGTCAAGTACAGCCAGGACGAAGAGGCTCGTAAGAAGGCCGACGCCCTGCTGGCCTTCATGACCCCGATCGCCAAGGCCTTCATGACCGAGGTCGGCTTCGAGGCCGCCAACCATGGCGTGCAGATCTACGGCGGCCATGGCTTCATCGCCGAGTGGGGCATGGAGCAGAACGTGCGCGACAGCCGTATCTCCATGCTGTACGAAGGCACCACCGGCATCCAGGCCCTGGACCTGCTCGGCCGCAAGGTGCTGATGACCCAGGGCGAGGCGCTCAAGGGCTTCACCAAGATCGTCCACAAGTTCTGCCAGGCCCAGGAAGGCAACGAGGCCATCAAGGCGTTCGTCGAGCCGTTGGCTGCGCTGAACAAGGAGTGGGGCGAGCTGACCATGAAGATCGGCATGGCGGCGATGAAGGACCGCGAGGAAGTCGGTGCCGCCTCGGTGGACTACCTGATGTACTCCGGTTACGCCTGCCTGGCCTACTTCTGGGCCGACATCGCCCGCCTGGCCGCCGAGAAACTGGCCGCCGGCACCAGCGAGGAGGCGTTCTACACCGCCAAGCTGCAGACTGCACGCTTCTACTACCAGCGCATCCTGCCGCGCACCCGCGCCCATGTGGCGGCGATCCTGTCCGGTGCCGACAACCTGATGGCCATGAAGGAAGAAGACTTCGGTCTGTCCTGCTAAGCCAACCGGCTGTAGAGAAAAACCGCCTGCCTTCACCGGCAGGCGGTTTTTTTCGTCTGGAATTCGCCCGGTTGAGCCTTGGGCTGTCATTTGGGGTCGCTTCGCGCTCCAGCCGGCACTCAATGCATTCATCTATTCATGTGCGCTGCCGATGAGCTAGAGGCACAATGCCATTATCGATCTGCCGGGTCGGAGATTTCTCTTGTTTCGTCTATCCGCTGTACGCACGAGCCACTTCCTGCCTTCACTGATCCTGTTGCTGTCGGGGCTCGCGGCGGCTTACGTAAGAGACCTCAACGTCTTCTTCACTTCGCTGTTCAATGTCCTGCCCACCCTGGTCCTGTTGCTGGGTGGCGCCTACTGCGCGGTGTATCGCCGTCAGCGCGAACTGTTCCTGATGGTCACGGTGTATATCGCTTATTTCCTGCTCGATACCCAGACCGACTTCTACCGCGACCATGGCCGGGTTCGTGAGGACGCGGCAGTGGTCTTTCACCTGGTCTGCCTGTTGCTGCCCGCCTTGTTCGGCCTGTTCGGCGCCTGGCAAGAGCGCACCCATCTGGCCCAGGACATGCTCGCCCGCTTCGCCGTGCTGTTCGCCGTCGGCAGCGTGGCGCTGGCGCTGGAGCAGCGTTACCCCGAGGCATTGCTGGCGTGGTTGGCGGAGATCCGCTGGCCGTCGCTGCACGGTCAGTGGATGAGCCTGATCCAGATCGCCTATCCGCTGTTCCTGGGCATTTTCATCCTCCTGGTGGTGCAGTACCTGCGCCAGCCCAGGCCCCTGCATGCGGCGCAGATCATCGGCCTGGTCGGCATCTTCTGGATGCTGCCCAAGACCTTCATCCTGCCTTTCACCCTGAACATCATGTGCAGCCAGGTGATGCTGATGATCGCCGCGGCGGTAGCCCACGAGGCCTACCAGATGGCGTTTCGCGACGAGCTGACCGGGCTGCCGGGCCGCCGTGCGCTGAACGAGCGGATGCAACGCCTGGGGCGCAACTACGTGATCGCCATGACCGACGTGGACCACTTCAAGAAATTCAACGACACCCATGGCCACGATGTCGGCGACCAAGTGCTGCGCCTGGTCGCCAGCCGGCTGGCGCGGGTGACGGGTGGTGGGCGGGCCTACCGCTACGGTGGCGAGGAGTTCGCCCTGGTGTTCGCAGGCAAGAGTGCCGAGGAGTGCGTACCGCACCTGGAGGCGGTGCGGGAGGTGATCGCCAATTATGCGATCCAGTTGCGCGACCCGCAGAACCGGCCCCAGGATGACTCGGCGGGGCGCCAGCGCCGTGGCGCGGCTGCTGGCAGCACGGTCTCGGTGACCATCAGTATCGGCGTCGCCGAACGCCAGGCCGAACACCGTAATCCGGATGCCGTGCTCAAGTCGGCCGACCAGGCGCTCTACAGCGCCAAGGGCGCGGGGCGTAACTGCGTCATGGTTTGCGGTCAGCAGTCGAAGCGTGGGGCGGTGCGCATGGCGTGACTGAATGAGACCATGCGGTCTGTTGATGACCCTATGTCTCGCAAAAGTTGTTCGGTTACACTCCTTCCAACCCCGTGCCGCGGTCCTCCAGGATCGCCCCGCCCCTGATAGCGAGAGGTTGTGATGGCTGACTATAAAGCGCCCCTGCGCGATATGCGCTTCGTCCTGAATGAAGTCTTCGAGGTGGCCAGGCTCTGGTCGCAACTGCCTGGCCTGGCCGAGGCGGTCGACGAAGAAACCGCCATGGCCGTGCTGGAGGAGGCGGGCAAGGTGACCGGCAAGACCATCGCTCCGCTGAGCCGTGCCGGCGACGAGGAAGGCTGCCATTGGGACAACGGTGCCGTGCGTACCCCAGCCGGTTTCATCGAGGCCTACAAGACCTACGCCGAAGGCGGCTGGGTCGGCGTGGGTGGCGACCCGCTGTTCGGCGGCATGGGCATGCCCAAGGCGATTTCCGCCCAGGTCGAGGAGATGGTCAACGCCTCCAGCCTGGCCTTCGGCCTGTACCCGATGCTGACCGCCGGGGCCTGCCTGTCGATCAACGCCCATGCCAGCGAGGCGCTGAAGGAAAAGTACCTGCCCAACCTGTACGCCGGCATCTGGGCTGGCTCCATGTGCCTGACCGAGCCCCACGCCGGCACCGACCTGGGCATCATCCGCACCAAGGCCGAGCCCCAGGCCGATGGCAGCTACAAGGTCAGCGGCACCAAGATCTTCATCACCGGCGGCGAACACGACCTGACCGAGAACATCATCCACCTGGTGCTGGCCAAGCTGCCGGACGCACCGGCAGGGCCCAAGGGCATCTCGCTGTTCCTGGTGCCGAAGTTCCTGGTCAACGAAGACGGCAGCCTGGGTGCGCGCAACCCGGCCAACTGCGGTTCGATCGAACATAAGATGGGCATCCAGGCCTCGGCCACCTGCGTGATGAACTTCGACGGCGCCACCGGTTACCTGGTGGGTGAGCCGAACAAGGGCCTGGCGGCCATGTTCACCATGATGAACTACGAGCGCCTGGGGGTTGGCATCCAGGGCCTGGCGTCGGCCGAGCGCTCCTACCAGAACGCCGTCGAGTACGCCCGCGAGCGCCAGCAGAGCCGCGCGCCCACGGGCCCGCAGGCCAAGGACAAGCAGGCCGACCCGATCATCGTCCACCCAGACGTGCGTCGTATGTTGCTGACCATGAAGGCGCTGATCGAAGGTGGTCGTGCGTTCTCCACCTATGTGGCCATGCAACTGGACAGCGCCAAGTACAGCGAAGATGCCACCACCCGCAAGCGCAGCGAGGAGATGGTGGCGCTGCTGACGCCAGTGGCCAAGGCGTTTCTCACCGACCTGGGCCTGGAGTGCGCGGTGCATGGCCAGCAGGTGTTCGGCGGCCACGGCTACATCCGCGAGTGGGGCCAGGAGCAACTGGTGCGTGACGTGCGCATCACCCAGATCTACGAGGGCACCAACGGTATCCAGGCCCTGGACCTGATGGGCCGCAAGGTGGTCGGCAGCGGTGGGGCGTTCTACCGCCTGTTCTCCGACGAGATCCGCCAGTTCATCGCCGGTGCCGGCAGTGACCTGGAAGCGTTCGCCAAGCCGCTGGCGGCTTCCCTGGATCAGCTCGATGAGCTGACCGCCTGGGTGCTGGAGCGGGCCAAGGGCAATCCCAACGAGATCGGTGCCGCCTCGGTGGAATACCTGCACGCCTTCGGCTACGTGGCCTATGCCTACATGTGGGCGCTGATGGCCCGGGCGGCGTTGGCTGGCGAAGGTGACGAGGCGTTCTATGCTGGCAAGCTGGGGACTGCGCGTTTCTACTTCGCTCGCCTGCTGCCGCGTGTGCATTCGCTGGTGGCCTCGGTGAAGGCGGGGAGCGAAACGCTGTACCTGCTGGATGCGGGGCAGTTCTGAGATAACGCGGGGCTGCAAGGCAGCCCTAATACCGGATGTTTTTTGTAAGCTTTTTCCTACATCGCGTGGTGACTTTTCTCCCCTTTCCTAGGATTGGATCCACTGTTAATCTTTCTCACATGGACGTAGCGCAGGATGCGCAATGGACAGAACAGGGACAACGTAGGATTTCCTGCCAGGGTGGCGGGGCGATAAGGATGTCAAGGGAAACAGTCTGGAAAACCCCGCTTAGGCGGGGTTTTCTTCGTCTGCAGATTGTTCAACCGAGTACGTCCAGGGGCGAAACGCCCAACTGGCGGGCATCGGTCTCTTCCTCCAGCAGCGTGCGCAGCAACTCCACCGAGGCTTGCTGGCGCTGCACATCGCGAAACACCAGGCCGACCTTCAGCGGCACCCGCGGTTCACTCAGAGGCTTCCACAGCAAGGGCTGGTCGTCCTCGGCAGCATCTTTGGCGCGCCCAGGCAGGATGGTCGCCAGCGCCGTATGGGCGAGGCTGTCGAGAATCCCGCCCATGTTGTTCATCTCCGCTTGCACCTGCGGCCTGCGGCCGAGGTTGGCCAGTTGCGCCTGCCAGATCTGGCGGATCTGGAACTCCTCACCAAGCATCAGCATCGGCAGTTCGGCTGCCTGGCGGATCGAGACCTTCTTGAAGTCCTTCAGGGGGTGAGTGTCGGGGATGACAAGCTGCAGCTCATCTTCGTACAGCAGCAAACCATGCAACCCCGGTTGGCGCGGCGGCAGGTAGCTGATGCCGATGTCCAGGCTGCCGTTGAGCAGGCGCCGCTCGATCTCCAGCCCCGACAACTCGTAGATCTGCACCACCAGGTGCGGCTGGGCTCGGCGCACGCGCTCCAGCAGTTGCGGTACCAGGCTCGGCCGTACCGTCTGCAACACGCCGATGGCCAGGGTACGCAGGGACTGGCCCTTGAAGCTGCGCATGGCGTCGTGGGCCCGCTGCAGGCCGTCGAGCAGCGGCAGGGCGTGGTTGTACAGGGTATGGGCGGCAAGGGTCGGCAGCAGCCGCTTGTTGCTGCGTTCGAACAGGCTCAGGTCGAGGCTGTGCTCGAGCTGGCGGATCTGCTGCGACAGCGCCGGCTGGGACAGGGACAGGCGTTCGGCGGCACGGCCTACGTGGCCTTCTTCGTACACCGCGACGAAATAACGCAACTGACGAAAATCCATAAGCAATACTTATCGAAAAAGCTGAAAAAACGGAATGGCCGCAACGCGCCGTGACGCCTAGTCTATCCCGTATTCCAGCGGCTTACAGCGATCATTACAGTGATTGTTACCCTGGATGAAAAAGACTTTTGATAGGCAAGGCAGAATATAAACCCTCCGGCACATCGACCGGGGCCTTGACCACCCTGACCGTGATTGGCTGGAGCCCCGATGAACCTGTTCAACCTGCGCCGCTCGCCCCCGGTGGCCGCCGAGCCCAAGCGTGCCCCAGTGGCCGAGCCGGCGGTGCCGCAACTGGCTCGCGAGCACCTGATGGCGAGCGCGCAACGGGCTGAGCAGGTCTTCGTGCGGGGGCAGGGCTCGTGGCTGTGGGACAGCGAAGGGCATGCCTACCTGGATTTCACCCAGGGTTGTGCGGTCAACAGCCTCGGTCACAGCCCAGGCGTGCTGGCCAAGGCGCTGGGCAACCAGGCCCAGGCGCTGATCAACCCGGGTGCGGGTTTTCACAGCCGGAGCCTGCTGGAGCTGGTCGAGCGGCTGTGCCAGAGCACCGGCAGCGACCAGGCGTACCTGCTCAACAGCGGCGCCGAAGCCTGCGAAGGGGCGATCAAGCTGGCCCGCAAGTGGGGCCAGCTGCATCGCAATGGTGCCTATCACATCATCACTGCCAGCCAGGGCTGCCATGGGCGGAGCCTGGGGGCGCTGTCGGCCTCCGACCCGTTGCCGTGCAACCGCTGCGAACCTGGCCTGCCGGGCTTCAGCAAGGTGCCGTTCAACGACCTGGCTGCCCTGCACGCGGCGGTGGACTCGCGCACCGTGGCGATCATGCTCGAACCGATCCAGGGGGAGGCGGGGGTGGTCCCGGCGACCCGCGAATACCTCAAGGGTGTCGAGCAACTGTGCCGTGAACTGGGCATCCTGCTGATTCTCGACGAAGTCCAGACCGGCATTGGCCGCTGCGGTGCCCTGTTGGCCGAGCGGACCTACGGTGTGCGCGCCGACATCGTCACCCTGGGCAAGGGCCTGGGCGGTGGCGTGCCATTGGCCGCCTTGCTGGCCCGTGGCAACGCCTGCTGCGCCGAGCCCGGCGAGCTGGAGGGCAGCCACCACGGCAATGCCTTGATGAGCGCCGCTGGCCTAGCAGTGCTGGATACCGTGCTGGAGCCGGGTTTCTTCGAGCATGTGCAGGACAGCGGCCGCCACCTGCGCGATGGCCTCTGCCGCCTGGCTGGCCGCTATGGCCAGGGCGAGGTACGTGGCCAGGGGCTGCTCTGGGCCTTGCAGTTGCGCGAAGACCTGGCCCGTGATCTGGTCGAGGCCGCGCTGCGCGAGGGACTGCTGCTCAATGCCCCACAGGCGGACGTGGTGCGCTTCTCACCGGCGCTGACGGTGAGCAAGGGCAACATCGACGAGATGCTCCTGCGCCTGGCCCGCGCTTTCGCCCGCTTGCATGCCCAGCAGCACAGCCGCCGCGAGGTATCGGCCTGACCGGCCTTGCGGTCGCAAGAGTTTCAACGAACCGTCTCGCGTTCCTGCGCATCGCCCTTGGCCTGTAGTCTTTGGCCCGGGGCGTTTTTTTTGCCTGGCGCCTGGCTGTGGAACCATAGGGCCATGCCGCTAGTCTCTCTTGTGAACCTTCCAAGGAGAGATCTGCATGGACTTCATTCGCATCATCATCGCCATCATTCTTCCGCCGCTGGGGGTGTTCCTGCAGGTCGGGTTCGGTGGCGCGTTCTGGCTGAACATCCTGTTGACGCTGCTGGGTTATATCCCGGGGATCGTGCATGCGGTGTACATCATCGCCAAGCGTTGAGGGTTGCTAGAGCTGGCCTGTCGCATAGGGCTGCCTTGCAGCCCATCGCCGGCAAGCTGACTTTCACAGGGCTCTGGAGAGTACAAAGCCCAGGAATCTACCTGCCTAGCACCCGGCAGTAGAATTTCCACTCTTCCTCCAGCGCATGGGCCAGGTTTTGTGCCTGGCGCAAACCATGCCGCTCCCCCGCATAGAAATGCCCCTCGGCCTCGATGCCGTTGGCCTTGAGCGCCTCGAGCATGGCCCGGGTCTGCGCCGGCACCACCACGGCATCCAGCTCGCCCTGGAAGAAGATCACGGGTGCCTTGATCCGCTCGGCATGCAGCAGCGGCGTGCGCTGGCGGTAGCGCTCGGCATCCCGCAGCGGGTCGCCGATCAGCCAGTCCAGGTAGTCACCCTCGAACTTGTGCGTCGCCCGGCCCAACGCCACGGGGTCGCTAACGCCGTACAGGCTGGCGCCAGCACGGAACACGTCGTGGAAGGCGAGGGCGCACAGGGTGGTGTAGCCGCCTGCACTGCCGCCACGGATGAAAGCCTTGCACGAGTCGACCAGGCCCAGCCCGGCGAGGTGGGCGACCGCGGCGCAGGCGTCCTCCACATCGATCTCGCCCCAACGCAGGTGCAGGGCCTGGCGGTAGGCACGGCCATAGCCGCTGCTGCCCCGGTAGTTGAGGTCGGCCACGGCGAAACCCCGTTGCGTCCAATACTGGATGCGTGGGTCGAATACCGGATAGCAGGCCGAGGTCGGGCCACCATGGATGAACACCACCAGCGGCGCAGGCGCTGCGCTGCCATCCATGGCCGGGTAGAAGAAACCATGGGCCGTGTCGCCGCCGCTGGGGTAGTGGATCGGCTGCGGGCGGCTGACCCGTTCGGCCGGCAAGGGCAGGCCGCCACCGGCCAGTACCTGTACCTGCCTGGTATGCCGGTCGATGGCGATGACCGCTGGCGGGTTCAGTGGCGAGCCAGCAATGGCGTAGATGTGCCCGGCATCCATGGCCAGGCTGCGAAAGCGCGTGTAGTCGCTGCCAAGGTGCTGCACCTGCCCGCCGTGGCTGCGCAGGCCCAGGTGCCCGAAACCTTCCTCGAACCAACTGGCCAGGTAGGTATCGGGGCCGAGCGCCAGCCAGGTGCTGGCCCCCAGTTGCCAGGGGGCTGCGGCATGGTCGGCGGTCGCCGCAGGCAGTGCCTGCCACTGGCCATCGACTTCCCCCCAGGGCTGCCAGAAGCCATTGCGATCGCTCAGGCAGTACAGCCGTCCGTCGGCGTCGAAGCGGGGTTGCTGCAGCGATTCTTCGTCTGCCGCGTCACCTGCCAGGCAACGGGCCGGCCCCCAATCACCTCGGCTGTCGCGTTCACGGCACATCAGGCGGGTGCGGGTCCAGGGTTGCTCCGGTCGGTCCCACTCGACCCAGGCCAGGCGCTGGCTGTCGTCGCTCAGGGTGGGCGAGGCATAGAAGTCGGCGCCTTCGGCCAGCACCACGCGGCCTTCGCCGGAGAGGGCCACCAGACGATGCTCGACCCGCTCGACATGCTGTTCTTCCACCGCCAGGACCTGGCCCGCCTGCCACAGCACATCGCCATAGCGGCAATGTTCGGCCTGGGTCAGGGCGCGTGGCGGGGAACCGTCGAGCGCCTGGGTGTAGACCTGCTGGTCGGCCTCGTTGACGAACACCAGGCCGTCACCGCCCAGGCAGAAGCTGCCACCGCCGTACTCGTAGACGCGGCTGCGCACGCTGTAGCCGTCCGGGGTCAGGCAATGGGCCTGGGCGTTGCGCCAGTGCCAGATGCGGCAGGCACCGTCGGCAGGGCGGAACTCGTTCCAGAACAGCCCGGCGGCGCCGACCTTGAGTTCGGCGAAATCGGTGCCGGCTGCCACTGCCTGGGCAGCGCTGAAGTCAGCCACGGGCGATGACACGGGAGTTGCGCTCATTGCGGAAGGTCATCTCTTCGATGCCCAGCTGGGCGGTTTCGGCTTCCTCGCGGGCCTTGAGGATGATGCCGTGGTCGGCGGACTTGGCGCACACCGGGTCGGCGTTGCTGGCATCGCCGGTGAGCATGAAGGCCTGGCAGCGGCAGCCGCCGAAGTCCTTTTCCTTCTCGTCGCACGAGCGGCAGGGCTCGGGCATCCAGTCGTAGCCGCGGAAACGGTTGAAGCCGAACGAGTCGTACCAGATGTGGCGCAGGTCATGGTCGCGCACGTTGGGGAACTGCACCGGCAGCTGTCGCGCGCCGTGGCAAGGCAGGGCCGTGCCATTCGGGGTGACGGTGAGGAACAGGCTGCCCCAGCCGTTCATGCAGGCCTTGGGGCGTTCCTCGTAGTAATCCGGGGTGACGAAGATCAGCTTGCACGGGTTGCCGGCGGCCTTGAGTGTTTCCCGGTACGCGTTGGTGATGCGTTCGGCCCGCTCCAGCTGGGCGCGGGTCGGCAGCAGGCCCAGGCGGTTGAGGTGCGCCCAGCCGTAGAACTGGCAGGTGGCGAGTTCGACGAAGTCGGCCTCCAGGGCGATGCACAGCTCGATGATGCGGTCGATCTTGTCGATGTTGTGCCGGTGGGTGACGAAGTTCAGCACCATCGGATAGCCATGGGCTTTCACCGCCCGGGCCATCTCCAGCTTCTGGGCGAAGGCTTTCTTCGAGCCGGCCAGCAGGTTGTTGACCTGCTCGTCGCTGGCTTGGAAGCTGATCTGAATATGGTCCAGCCCGGCCTGCTTGAACGCGGCGATCTTCTGCTCGGTCAGGCCGATGCCGGAGGTGATCAGGTTGGTGTAGTAGCCCAGGCGCCGGGCTTCGCCGATCAGCTCGGCGAGGTCCTGGCGCACCAGCGGCTCGCCACCGGAGAAGCCCAGTTGCGCCGCGCCCAGCTCACGGGCCTCGGCCATCACCCGGAACCACTGCTCGGTGGAGAGCTCCTGGCCCTGCGCGGCGAAGTCCAGTGGGTTGGAGCAGTACGGGCACTGCAACGGGCAACGGTAGGTCAGCTCGGCCAGCAACCACAGCGGCAGGCCGACCTCCGGTTTGGCCGGCATTTCAGGCGAGGACGATCCAGTGTTCGGCACGGGCCACCTCCATGAACTGCTCGATGTCGTCGGCCACTTCCGGGACACCGGGGAACTGCCGCTCGAGCTCGGCGATGATCGCCGCCACGTCGCGTTGGCCATCGATCAGGCCGCCGATCAGCGCGGCGCTTTCGTTGAGCTTGATCATGCCCTCGGGGTACAGCAGGACATGGCCCTTCTGCGCCGGTTCGTACTGGAAACGATAGCCCGGGCGCCACTGCGGGACTTGCTGACGATCGAAACTCATAGGGCGATCCCCTTGTGCCAGACCCGCTCGCCGGTGACGGTGTGGTAGGGCGGGCGGTCCAGTTCGTAGGCCATGCTCATGGCATCGAGCATGCTCCAGAGAATATCCAGTTTGAACTGCAGGATCTCCAGCATGCGCTCCTGGCCGGCGCGGGTGGTGTAGTGCTGCAGGGTGATCGCCAGGCCATGCTCGACATCGCGCCGGGCCTGGCCCAGGCGGGTGCGGAAGTACTCGTAGCCGGCCGGGTCGATCCACGGGTAGTGCTGCGGCCAACTGTCCAGGCGCGACTGGTGGATCTGTGGGGCGAACAGCTCGGTCAGCGAGCTGCTGGCGGCCTCCTGCCAACTGGCGCGGCGGGCGAAGTTGACATAGGCGTCCACGGCGAAGCGCACGCCGGGCAGGACCAGTTCCTGGGAACGCAACTGATCCGGATCCAGGCCCACCGCCTGGCCCAGGCGCAGCCAGGCCTCGATGCCACCGTCCTCGCCAGGGGCGCCGTCATGGTCGAGCAGGCGCTGGATCCACTCGCGGCGCACCTCGCGGTCCGGGCAGTTGGCCAGGATCGCGGCATCCTTCATCGGGATGTTGACCTGGTAGTAGAAGCGGTTGGCCACCCAGCCCTGGATCTGCTCGCGGGTGGCGCGGCCTTCGTACATCGCCACGTGGTAGGGGTGATGGATGTGGTAGTAGGCGCCCTTGGCGCGCAAGGCCTGCTCGAGTTCGGCAGGGGACATCGGTGTTGCGTCGCTCATCAGGCCTCCTACAGCTCGATGCTCATGCCGTCGTAGGCGACTTCCACGCCCCGGCGTTGTACCTCGGCCCGTTCCGGGGAGTCTTCATCGAGAATCGGGTTGGTGTTGTTGATGTGGATAAGCACCTTGCGCTGGCGCGGGAAGCCCTCCAGCACCTCGAGCATGCCGCCCGGGCCGTTCTGCGCCAGGTGGCCCATCTCGCGGCCGGTGCGGGTACCGACACCGCGCCGTTGCATTTCATCATCCTCCCACAGGGTGCCGTCGACCAGCAGGCAGTCGGCGCCGTGCATCATCTCCAGCAACTGGCCGTCGACCTGGCCGAGGCCTGGGGCATAGAACAGCTTGCCGCCGGTGCGCAGGTCTTCGACCAGCAGGCCCAGGTTGTCGCCCGGGTGCGGGTCGAAGCGATGCGGCGAATAAGGCGGTGCGGCGCTGCGCAGGGGGAAGGGGGTGAACCTGAGGTTTGGGCAGGCTTCGATGACGAAGCTGCCGTCCAGCTCGATGCGGTTCCATTTCAGGCCGCCATTCCAGTGGCTGAGCATGTTGAACAGCGGAAAGCCGGTGGTCAGGTCCTGGTGGACCATGTCGGTGCACCAGACCTGGTGCGGGCAGCCTTCGCGCAGGCTGAGCAGGCCGGTGGTGTGGTCGATCTGGCTGTCGAGCAAAACGATCGCATCGATGCCGGTGTCACGCAGGGCGCGGGCCGGTTGCATCGGCGCGAAGGCCTGGAGTTGGGCGCGGATGTCTGGCGAGGCGTTGCACAGGATCCAGTGCTCGCCGTCGTCGGACAGGGCGATGGACGACTGGGTCCGCGCCGTGGCGCGCAGCGTGCCGTCGCGAAAGCCCTTGCAGTTGGCGCAGTTGCAGTTCCACTGGGGAAAACCGCCGCCAGCGGCGGAACCGAGAATCTGGATGTACATGGCTGCTCTCTATCCGAAGATGCGTATCCGAAAAACGAAAACGCCCCGGCGGACCGAGGCGTCGAACCGCAGGCTGGCTTAGCGGTTGGCGAAGTACATGGTCACTTCGAAGCCGATACGCAGGTCAGTGTATGCAGGTTTGGTCCACATGGGCTTGCTCCTTCCGGATAGGGGTTGGGGTTGTCAGTCACTTGTTTGGGTACCGCCTCGCGGAGGAGGTTCCATTGGCTGAGATTGCGCTATCTTACAAGAAAAATTTGTACCGAAAGGTTAATTATTCGAAAAGTGCCCTTGCACTTACCGTAACAATCGACCTTCGCTCATTGCCAGCGCTCATCTGGCGCCGGTGCATTGGCCAAGCATAGCCAGCCATCTTCGGCCGCCAGCAGGCGCTGCATTAACAGATCCAGGTGCGTCTGGTCTGTATTCAGAATAGACCGCTGCATGTAGGAAAGGTCGCTGGCTTGTGTGGCCAGTTGTGTCTGCCATGCCCATTCCGCCATGTCGGTGTTGGCCATGGCGGACTCCGCGAACTGCTCGGCCAGGGCTTGGCGCACGCCGCTGTCGAGCTGCACACCTTCCTGGAGCAGGGCCAGCAGGTGGGTGAGGATTTGCGTGGGGCTGGCATGGGGCGATTGCACGCCGAAGAGCAGGCCGCCGACGCCCTCGACCTGACGAAAGGCGCTGAACACCGCATAGCCCAGTTGCAACTCCACTCGCATGCGCTCGTAGTACGGACCCTGCAGCAGTTGCGCCAGCAGCCGGCCTGCGGCTTGCTGTTCAGCCGGTAGCGGGCAGAACAGCAGCAGGGCGCTCTCGCTGCCCTCGGCCTGGGCGTGATGCCAGTGCAGCCCGTGGAAGGGCGCGGGCCGCTGCAGGTGGGCGGGTTGGCCCATCAGCTTGTCCAGGGTCACGCCCAGGGCTGCCTGCCCGGCCTGGTCGAAGCCCACGGCCAGGCCCTGCCAGCGCGCCGTTTGCCAGAGCCGGTCGAGCAGGGCCTGGTCCAACGGGGCGGCCGAAGTGGGTTGGGCTTCGCCGTTTCGCAGGACGTCGGGCAGTGCCTTGAGCAATGCCCGAAGTGGAATCAGCGCCGGCCCCTGGGTGGGCGGTGACTGCCAGTTATCCAGCGTGGGTGCACGTAGCAGGGCGAGCGACTCCTCGACCGCGCGCAACACCGCTTCCGGACGCCCCGTGCAACGCAGTTGCCAGTATTCGCCGACGGCATCGAAGGCCAGTTGTATCGATGTGCGTTCGGCGCGCTCCATCAGCGGGCGCAGTGCCTGTTCGAGTAGCGGATGGAAACGTTGACGCAAGCAGGAGGTTATCTGCCAGCGCAGGTAGAGCGCGGCGAAGCGGCGTGTGTCCGGCAGGAGGTCGCTGATCGCCAGGCCTGCTGGAGGCGCGGCCGTGGAGTGCCGGGGAAGGCCGGCTTGCAGCAACGGGTCGGGTGGCGCTAGCCGCCAGTGGTCGTGGGCACTGTCACTGCTGGGGAGGCTGCCCAGCAGTATTCGCAAGGCCTCCAGGCCTTGTGCATCGAGGGCCCGGAAGGGGTGGCCTGCGCTGTCTCGGCGGGCCAGGTCGAGGGCGCTGGCGGCTTGCTCGCGGCTGTGCTGCAGGCGGGCGAACGCCTCGTTCAAGGTCGCCCTATCGGCGTGGCGCATGAAGCCGAGCCAGCTGTGCAGCGACGTGCGAATGTCGGCTTGCGATGCCTCTTCGCTCAGTTGCAGGCGAACGCTCCAGAGCAGTTGCCCGGCGAAGGCGTGCAGTGGCTCGGCCTGGAAGCCTTGTAGCCATCCACGTTGGCGCAGGTGTGCCAGCCAGCCACCCTGTCGGCTGTCACCCAGGTAGGCGAGCAGCAGTTCCAGTGCCTGTTCTGCGCCTTGCGGCAGGTTTTCATGGGCGAACAGCAGGTCCAACCTTCGTCCGGCTGGGGGGAGGTGACGCAGGGCGCCTTGCAGCAGGGCCGGGGGCATCGCCTGGGGGATGCGCTGGCCGTCAGCGAACAGGCCGCCGAGGCGCTGGCCCACGGCTTGCAGCGCGTCCAATGGCTGTGGCCCGCACAGGGCCAGGGTCATCTGCCCGCCTTGGTAGAACTGTTGGTGAAACTGCCGCAGAGCCTGCTGGAACGCCGGATCGCGCAACACCAGGCTGTGCCGGTTGCCCGCCTGGAAACCGCTCAGCGGATGGCGGGCGGACACGCACTGGAGCAGGGCGAAGTGCCGCTGGGCCTCGGGGTTGCGCGACCAGGCGATGAATTCGGCATGGATCACTTCGCGCTCGCGGACCTGGCGTTCGATGCCCAGGTCCGGCTCGGCGAGCATCTGGCATAGGCGCTCCAGGCCGCCTGGCAGCGCAGTGGGCGGGACCTCGAAGAAGAAGTCGGTGGTGCGCTCGCGGGTGCTGGCGTTGACCTGGCCGCCCAGGCTTTGCACATAGCGCATCAGGCCGTCTTCCAGGGGAAAACGGTCGGTACCCAGGAAGAACAGGTGCTCGAGGAAATGGGCCAGGCCAGGCCATTTCGCTGGGGCGTCATGGCTGCCGGCATGCACCCGCAGCGCCGCGGCGGCGCGCTTGAGGTGCGGGGCGTGGCGCAGGACGAGCTGCAGGCCATTGGCGAGGGTGAGGTGGCGAGTGGCGTACATGCGCTCATGCTAGCGCATTTGTGGGGGCTGGCTGGGGGCAATTAGGGCCGCTTTGCGCCCCATCGCCGGCAAGCCAGCCCCCGGGGGCTCAGTCCTGGCGAGCCTGGTGCAGCTCGCGCCGCAGATCGGTCAGGTAGGGAAACGCCGCCCGCCCTTGCACCACGCATTCATGCTCCAGCTCGGCCAGCAACTGGCACTCGCTGCGCCCTGCCATGGCCAGCAAGCTCCCATCCGGACCGATGATGCTGCTCTGGCCGCAATACTGGATCTCGCCTTCCGCACCACAGTAGTTGGCATACACCAGGTAGCACTGGTTCTCCTGTGCCCGTGCGCGCACGGTGACCTGGCAGATGAAGTCGTAGGGCGTCATGTTCGCCGTCGGCACCAGGATCAGCTCGGCGCCGGCCAGGGCCAGGCGACGGGCGTTTTCCGGGAACTCGATGTCGTAGCAGATCAGCATGCCCAGCTTCCAGCCGTCCAGCTCGACCACCGGGAAGTGATCGGCGCCCGGGCTGAACATGGCGCGGTCCAGCTCGCCGAACAGATGAGTCTTGCGGTAGTTGCACAAGCTGCGACCATGGGCGTCGATCAACTGCACGCTGTTGTATACCGCGCCGTCTTCGGCGCGCTCCGGATAGCCGTAGACGATGGCGATGCGGTGGGCCTGGGCGATTTCCACCACGCTCATGGCCGAAGGGCCGTCATCGGGCTCGGCGAGGCGCTGCACTGCCTCTGCACCGATGTTGTAGCCGCTCAGGTACATCTCCGGGCAGACCAGCAGTTGCGCGCCGCGGGCTGCCGCCAGTTGCGCCTGCTGTTGCAGGCGCTCGAGATTGCCGGGTACGTCCAGTGGCCTGGGCGTACCCTGGAACAGGGCGATGCGCATGGCGCCTCCTTGTTTCAGTCGGCCAGGGCGATCGGCCCGATCTCATGGAACACGTCGCCCGGGCCGGGATTGTCCGGGTGGGTCTTGCCACCGAAGTGATTCATGATACCCCACACCGCGTTCAGCGAGGTCTGCACCGCGCCTTCCACCCAGGCTGGCGTCCACGACACATCGTCGCCGGCGATGAAGATGCCGCGTTGCTCGGCCGGCATGTCATCCTGCATGAAGTGTGCGTACATGCGCTGGTTGTAGCGATAGTGGCCCGGCAGCGCACCCTTGAAGGCGCCGAGGAAGTGCGGATCGGCCTCCCACGACACGGTGATCGGGTCGCCGATGATATGGCCGGCGATGTCGGTCTTCGGGTAGATCTTCTTCAGTGCGTCGAGGGCCAGCTGCACGCGTTTTTCCACCGGGTGCGGCAGCATCTTCAGGGCGTCGCTCATCCAGGCGTAGGACAGGCAGATCACCCCCGGCTTGTCGTCGCCGTTGTCGAACAGGTAGGTACCACGGGTCAGGCGATCGGTGAGGGTCATGCTCATCAGGTCGCGGCCGGTTTCCGGGTCCTTGTCCTTCCAGAACGGCCGGTCGACCATGACGAAGGTCTTCGACGACTGCATGTAGCGCGTGCGGTCCAAGGCCATCCACATCTTCTGCGAGAACAGCGATTCTTCGCAGTCGATCTGGGTGGTCAGCAGCCAGCTCTGGCAGGTGGCGAGCACCGCGGCATAGTGGCGGGTATCGCCCCAGTTGTCGGTAACTGCCAGGCGACCATCGGCAGCGCGGGCGATGCGCTTGACGCCGGTGCGTGGCGCGCCGCCGTGCAGCGAGCTGAGGCTGGTGCCGGTCGGCCAGTGGGCGCAACGCTCCGGCACATGGCGCCAGATGCCCTGGGGCACCTGCTCGACGCCACCGACGACCAGGTGCTGGTGATCGTCGCAGTTGGTCATCACCACGCGGAAGATCTCCAGCATCGAGTTGGGGAAGTCCGAGTCCCAGCCGCCTGTGCCGAAGCCGACCTGGCCGAACACCTCGCGGTGCTGGAAGCTGAGCTTGGCGAAGGCGCGCGAGGTGGCGACGAAGTCATAGAAGGTGCGGTCGTCCCACAGTGGCACCAGGGTGTTCCACAGTTCCTTGAGGCGTGGCACGTCGCGATCGCGGATGGCCTGCTGGATCTCGCTGAAGCGGGCACCGCTCTCCAGGGCGTCGGCCCAGGCATCGGCCACCTCATGGAACAGCGCCGGCAGGTCGGCGGGTTTCTCGGCGTAGTAGGTCTGGCCTTCCAGGTCGATCACCGTGCTGCCCGAGGCTGGGGTCAGCGGGTTGGGGAAGGGCCGGGTCTCGAGGCCGAGCTTGTCGACATAGTGGTAGAAGGCTGTCGACGATACCGGGAAACGCATGCCGCCGAGCTCGGCGATGATCCCGTCGGTGCCGTTGAACGCCTGGGAGCGCAGGCGCCCACCCAGTTTGGAGGCCTCGTACACCACTGGCTTGAG
Source organism: Pseudomonas sp. HLMP (assembly GCF_046365545.1). NCBI lineage: Bacteria > Pseudomonadati > Pseudomonadota > Gammaproteobacteria > Pseudomonadales > Pseudomonadaceae > Pseudomonas > Pseudomonas sp. HLMP. Next base: position 1,394,154 of record NZ_JBDLLR010000001.1, read on the forward strand.
GCCCAGCTTCATCAGTTCGTAGGCCGCCACCAGCCCGGCGATACCGGCACCGACGATCGCCACTTCCTCGCCATGTCGCTCGGCTGGAATGCTGCCCAGGCCAGCGGGGTGCTCCAGCCAATCGTCGAACGCGAAGGGGAAGTCCGGGCCGAAGATGGTGATGGGTTTCTTGCCGTCGGCGGGATGGCGGTTTTTCTTGTTCATGTGAGGACCTTGCCAGGGAGGCTGCGCAGGGGCGGAGCCTGAGTATAGGAAATGCCTGGTGGCCATTTTATGGAGCGGGGTGTTCGTAATTAAGATGCAGAGTGGCGTCGTTATGCTGTGTTAATCGTCTTAATGACATTAATTGATTGCATAATGACGACATTCAGCCCAGCGCGGCCAGGTGCTCGAGCGTTTCTGGGCACTTCTGCACCAGGCGGATCAGCGCCACCGCCTGGGCGTTGGGTCTGGAGCGGCCCTGCTCCCAGTTCTCCAGGGTGCGGGCATTGGTGCGCAGGTAGCTGGCGAATACGGCTCGGGACATATTCAGGCGTTGGCGCAGCTCGATCAGTTCGTTGGCGGCCAGTGGCGCCAGTTCCTGAAACGCCATTTTGTGGGTGCGCAGGGTCAGCTTCCCGGCGCGCTCCTCGGCGAGGGCGTCGAAGCCTTCGGTGAGTTCAGTGAAAATGTTGCGTGGCATGGGTTGTCCTCGTCAGGTATTCGCGTTCCAGCAGATGCTTGATTGCCTGCCGTTGGAGAGGGCTTAGGTCGTCCTGCAGGTCTTTTCCATAGAGCGTGAACAACCAGAACTGGTAACCCGCTTCCCACCCGTAGTAGATCACCCTGATACCCCCTCGCTTGCCCTTGTGGCGTTGGGGAGCGGCAAAGCGCATCTTGCGCAGCCCTCCGGTACCCGGGATGACATTGCCGACATAGGGATATGTCAGGAGTGTCTGCTGCAAGGTGCGAAAGCCCTCGTCATCGAGGTGTTCCGCGCGGTGCCGCTCGAAAGCCGGCAGTTCGATAAAGATCGCTTCCATGATCTGTACGCTACCTGCGTATAGCTTGGGGGTGTGGCCGCTCGTCAAGGGGCGACCTCTGGCAGCCTATCCGGGGGGAGGCACAGAGGTTGGGCTTGAGGTTTTCGAGGTGTTTCGGGGAACGTTTGCCTGGCGCTAGCCTCCGGCGAATGGCTCGCCAGTTGCCATGTTCGATGTAAAGGCAGCAATACCAAGCTTGGCGGCCGTGCTGGGAGAAGGACTTGTTGAAGTCTGGATCCGGAGCGGACGAGCCATTTCCTACAGACCTGCTTGTATTCAGGAACTATCCTACGAGCGTTGTCCACGCTAGCCTTCTGGCGCGCGGCATCGATGAAATCGCCAGTGACTGCGCCCAGCACCATGCCCGGAGAATGGGCGCGGGATGATTTGGTCGATCCAGCACTCGGCAGAAACGCTCAAGGCCCTGCTGGAGGGTGTGCTCGACGGCCAGGGCGCTTGATGCCCATCCAGGCAGCCGGCCCTCAGCCCGGCTGCCCCCGATCCACCTTGCTACTGAGGATGATGGAAGTGGTGGTCTTTTCCACGCCATCGAGGCTGCCGATCTGGTCGAGCAGTTGGTCCAGTTGCTCCGGTGAGTCGCTGTTCAGCCAGGCCACATAGTCGAATTCGCCGCTCACCGCGCACAGTTGCTGGACCTGGCCCATGGCGCTGAGGCGGCGCACGATGTCCTTGCCCGAGCGCGGCTGCACCTTGATCCCCACGTACGCTTGCAGGCCGCCACCGATCAGGCGCTGGCCCAGGCGTACGCCGTAACCGGTGATGACCTTGGCCTTTTCCAGCCGCGCCAGGCGCGAGTTCACCGTGGTCCGGGCGATACCCAGGTGGCGAGCGAGGGTGGCGACGCTTTCGCGGGCGTTGATCTGCAGCAGGGCGATCAGCTGGCGGTCGATTTCGTCGAGAGCGATGGGGCGGTAGTCGGACATGCAGGCTTCCTGTCTATATGGCCGCTTAGCCTAGATGGGACGTCAAGCGTGTACAAGAAAGCGGGCAACAGGGTTTCGTCTGTCACCATGGAAATACCGCGGTTATCATGCCTGGACGCGGCGATGTTGCCATCGCCAATCACACGAGTGACTTGGCCCAGGCCAGTGTGGGATGCATCTTGAATTTCGAACAGTTGCTTGAATGTTGGCGCATGGAGGTCTCCAACAAGAAAAAGCCCGGACGCAAAATCAGCTTGTTGCTCAACGTTCTCCGGCGGGCACGCAAGGACAACAAACTCCGCTACCTGTTCTGGTTTCGTATTGCGCAATACTTGTGCGCAAAGGGGGGGCTGCGTGCCGGCTATGCTCGGCGGCTCAACCAACGCCTGAATCTGCGGTACGCCGTCGACATAGACGTGGGGGCATCGATCGGGCCTGGGCTGCGCATCGCTCATCTCCCGGGCATTGTCATCAGTGGGCATGCGCGCATCGGCCGCAATCTGTTCATCCGCCAGAACAGTACGATTGGCATCAAGACGTTGGGGCGTGAAAGCTACAGCCTGGTAATCGGCGACAATGTGAGCGTGGGCGCGAACAGTTGCATCATCGCCGACCAAGTGCGAGTGGGGAACAATGTGACGATCGGGGCGATGTCTTTTGTCAACAAGAGCATTTCCGATAATTGTGTTTTCTATAACCAGCGCAATGCGGTGATCATCGAGAAATGAACAGCCGTCAGGGTTGCGGCGGCAACTCCACCATGGCGCGGAACCTGTCCAGCGTGATCTTGGGGATGACGTCGTCCGGAATCCTGGAGGTCGCGGACAGGTTATATATCCTGAAGCGATCCCCTACGACCTGGCGAGCCGTCAGTTCGAAGGATGGCAGGATCCTGCCTTGGAAGTGCTGGTCGAGTCCGCAAGGAGACTTGTCTGAACCCTCCTGCTCGTAGAAGCGGCCAGCCGACTGCTGCAGATCGACACCCACGAGAAACACTTGGGTGAAGCCGACATGGTAGGCGATCTGCAATGCCACATAAGCGACCGTGCGAGCATCGAAGAAACCCTGTTGAAGGTCCTTGCTGAAGCCCAGCGAGCGGGCTCTCTTGTCGAAGCTATTGCGGCTGCGCACCAGAGCCTGTTCGTTGCTGAGCAGTCGCTGGAGGAATGAAAGATCCCTGACTTTCCTGAGCAGGAAAACCTCCCCCTTTGGTGGCGGCTGAAGGTTTTCGTACTGGTCCTTCCACAGCGCTATCCGTTGGCTCTTTTCCATGGCCAGCGAGAACAACTCGGGTTGTTGGCGGGCAAAATCCCTATCAGTGCAGGCATAGAAGAACGGCGCTATTCCTGCTTCCAGCAACAGTGAGATCGAGCCATTCATGGCAATCACCGGGACATGGGCGAACTCAGCGATCGGAAAGTTTTTCGCCGATGTGCCGGATGCCAGAAGGATGACGGGGCCATTTGTGATATCCCGACAATCCGCGAATGCCCGAGGAGACGGAAGGACTGAGGACATTGACGCGCTCCATAGTGGGGTTGTGTAGGATCAAGTGCCTAATAATGCTGGAAGTGGTGCTTTCTACAAAGTCTGGATCAGCTGCATCTTGTAGGCGAAATCTGGGTGGTTCGCAGCTTTAAAGGACGCAGCCCGTCTTGCCTGTGAAAAAGGTAGGAGCACTCTCGCAAAGACCTAACCACCGGCTGGCCCATCATCCACCATCAGAAAGCCGCCCCGATGGCGAAAAAATGATACGACACGTCGGGTTCGCGGGAGTGGTCGCCTGACATTTGCGTTTATCGTTTTGCCCAACACAGCGGGAAGTTGGCCATGCACAACGAAAGAGCAATGATCGATAGCCATGTTCATTTCTATACAGAAGCGGACCTTGAAAAAGTCGCCGGAAAACTTCCCTATACGCTGCCGAAGCCTCATTCGTTAACGGGCTACTTGGCGCAGCTTTCAAAAAACAATGTGCTCCCGCGATTCTTGAACAATGTTCACCTGAGCATTCTTCCCGATTCGGAAAACGTCTTCGCTTCGTTCGAAGAACTCAAGGATTTACAGGCCCGTGACCCGGCCACGTATTCCGGCATACGCCTGGTCGGCACGATCAAGGCCGATCCTGCCTATGCGACGCAAGTCCGCCTGGCTCATCCGCAAGTGGCGGGAATCAGGATCGTGCTGCATGACGCGAAACCCGGCTCGGTTCGGGACGGTGCCTACAGCGATACGGCCTGGAATGCATTGTACGACCGTCTGCGCGATCACCAGCACGTCCATGTCTATGCCCAGGAAGCCGAGACCAACCTTCGCGTCCTCAGGCAGATACCGCGGCATGTGCGGGTGATGATCGACCACCTCGGCAGTTGCCACGCTTCACGGGGCGCGGAAGAAGAAGCCTATGTTTCCCTGCTGCGAGAAGCGCGGGAAAGAGGAAATGTCTGGTTCAAGGGCCCCGGCTATCGAACGTCTACCGACGTTGAAAAAGTGCTGCCGTTTGCAAGTCGCCTGATTTCGGAACTGGGGGCAGGCAAGTTGATTCTCGAAGCCACGGATGCGCCGCATGTTGGTGCTGATAGCGATGGGAGTGATTTTGCGCGCAGTTTCGATACCGCCGGGGCGTTCGGGTTTGTTCAGGATCTGGCCGAGCGGCTGTCGGTTAAATGCGCAATACCGGCCGGACAGATTCTCAGTGGTGCAGCAGCAGAAATATTCAACTTTGATTAAGCCAGAGTGCTAGGCAGGACGAAATATGAACAATAAAGTCTCGATGCAGGAAATTGAATTCGACGTTGACTACGCTGGCCACAGCGTGCGCCTGAAAGGGGCGGTATTCCAGCCCGAACAGGCAAGCGATCTTCCGCCCGTCGTCTTCAACTCTGGCTTCACCGGCGGTGTCTCGATGTACGGCCAGCTGTTCGGCCGCGCATTGGCTGCCCGTGGCTACCGTGTCATGACCTACGATGTTGCCGGATTCTTCTCCAACAAGCAGGTCCGTAACACCCATCAGGTCGGCGACATCACCGTGACCAACGTGAGCCTGGAAGACCAGAAGGACGAGGTGCTGGGCGCCGTGGCCTGGGCGCGTGAGGCCTTCGGCGAGATGCCGGTGGTCGCTTCCTGGGCAATGGGCTCGGTGGCCAGCCTTGCCGCGGTGGCCGAGCTGGCCAAGGCTGGCAAGGAGCAGATCAAGTTCTGGGTGCCGATGAGCTACACCCGCATCCAGGACCTGCAATCGCTGCGCGCCGATGCCAAGGCCGCTGATGCCGCGATTCGCGAACTCGATGGCGACGCGCCCATCCCGCCGTTCGACACCGGCACCGAGGCGACCCGCCTGGGTTACTACCCGCTCGATCCGGCCACCCAGCAATACGTGGATGAACAACTGGGCGCCTACACCGAAGCCGGTGGCGCCGACCGTTGGCCGGGCTGCAGCCACGTAACCGCCAAGTCGTACACCTCCTATGTGGCGTTCGATCCAGAGCAGGCCATCGAAGGGGCAACGGGCTTCCCGCCGGCCTTGATCATCCACGGTGCCAAGAACAGCCTGCACATGCCGGCCGAGTCCGAGCGTCTGTTCCGCCTGTACCCGGGGGACGCCGGTGAAGGCGTGTTCTTGCTGGCTGACATGCAACATGGCCAGCAGAACCAGGCGGACCACCCGGTGTTCCAGGCCATCATCGAGAAGATCGACGAGGCGGTCCGTCGGTACGCCTGAGTCGCAGCATGCAAGCTGGCGGGCCCGCACGTCGGGCCTTCCAGTCGCAGACCTTGTCTCGCCACCCCCCTCGCTGTACCCTCCCGACGCGCTTGGCCACCGATGGCCGGGACGCCAGATCGGTCGCCGCTTGTGTCGCGCTGCGATCGTCGTCGCAGAGTCTGCGCGCGGGCCCCGCCTGCTCCGCCAGCATGTCGTAATGTGGTATGCCTATGACTCGTGTCTCTCGCCCCTGAGAAATATCGAGGAAAGGTATGCTCAGCTCATCCACCGCCAACGTGCAAGGTGAAGCCCCCAAGCGAATCGGGCTGCTCATCCTTCCCCAGTTCTCCATGATGGCCCTGGCTGGCGCCAGCGAGCCGCTGCGGGCTGCCAATCGCCTCGCCGGAAAAACGCTCTATCAATGGAGCTTGTTATCGGAGGCCGGCGGTACCGTCAGCTCCAGCAGTGGCGTGGAGATCAATACCCAGTCGCTCGAAGAGGCGCCTGAGCTCGATCGGGTATTCGTGCTGGCGAGCCTGGATATCGAGCATCAGCGCCCACCGAAGATGATCAGGTTCCTGCACCGCTCCGTCGCCAAGGGCAAGACCGTGGGAGCCTTCAGCACCGGCACGTTCATCCTTGCACGGGCGGGCTTGCTGGAAGGGAAGAAGTGCACGCTGCACTGGGAGTCGATCAACCAGTTCGCCGAAGAGTTTCCCACCATCGAAGTGACGCGCGAACTCTACGTAAACCATGACAATCGCTGGACCTGTGCCGGCGGCACGGCGGCCATCGACCTGATGCTGGCGCAGATCTCCGTCGACTATGGTGGCAAGCTTGCCGCCGCGGTGGCTGAGCAGTTCCTGCATGCCAGGATTCGAGGGCCGGAAGAACAACAGCGGATGTCCATCCAATGGCGATTCGGTGTGCACGATAGACGCATCACAGCGGCCATCGCGCAGATGGAGGACAACTTCGAGCACGTCATCAGCATCGAGCAAGTGGCGCAGGTGTGCAATCTCTCCCAGCGTCAGCTCGAACGCTTGTGGCACCAGCATTTCGGCATGACGCCCCAGCGATTCTACCTGGAGCTGCGCCTGGCCGAGGCGCGGCGGATGCTGAGGGAAAGCACCAAGTCCATTGCCTCGATCGCCTACTCGTGCGGGTTCGTCTCTGCCTCTCATTTGGGCAGTGCCTATCGCAAGGCGTGGGGCTGCAGCCCGGGTGAGGAGCGGCGAAAGTTTGATATGGGCCAGGCATAGGCGCCGGCAGGATGTACCGCGATGGGATATGTCCGCGCCCGGCTTTTGGCGGCCTCGGGGACACGGCATGGTCCGACATAAATAGGTGGCTTAGTAACTAACCGACCTGGGCTTCGGGTGCTGTTTCCTTATATATGGCCGGCCTTTCGAAACGCGCTTTTAGAAGATTTGTACGGTGGTCTGCCGAGTATCAGCCCGTGGCTTTCGCAAGGGATATGCGCGGCATGGGTCATGTCGATTTTTTGATAAAGGTCGTCGAACCTGAAGCTCAGCCGGGAGAAGGGAGCGGGGTAAGGTCGTCATAAATCCGGCATCCGCTCCCGATGACCCGGAAATCACAAGAACCTTGCGGAGATAGGCATAACAAAAATGGAAACGCTAAGTTTCATTCTTTCCAATTCAGGGCTTGTCGCCCAGTTGTTGGGGCAACATCTCTTCATTGTGTTCGTCGCTGTCGGGCTGGCTATCTTGACGGGTGTGCCGGTGGGTATCTTCATCTCCCAGCATCCTCGTGCAAGCCGTTGGGTCTTGTCGTTTGCCGCCATGCTCATGACGATCCCCTCCGCCGCACTGTTTGGCCTCATGATCCCCGTCCTTTCCTTGATTGGCCAGGGGATCGGCGTCGTTCCGGCAATCATTGCGCTCTTTCTTTATTCGCAACTTCCGATCATCCGCAATACCCATACGGCGATCTCCAACGTCGACCCGGCCCTGCGCGAGGCGGCCCGGGGCATGGGCATGTCTTCCTGGCAGCGGCTCTGGAAAGTCGAACTGCCGTTGGCAACGCCCTTGATCATGGCCGGGGTGCGTGTGGCGACCGTGATCAATATCGGCATCGCGGCCATCGCCGCCTATATCGGCGCAGGCGGGTTGGGCAGCCTGATCGTGCGCGGCATCTCCCAGACCGATACGCGCCAACTGCTGGCCGGGGCCATCTTGATCAGCATCATCGCGGTGGCCGCTGATTATGCCCTGTCCGTCCTGCAGCGTGCGTTGACCCCAAAAGGGGTTATCAAGATGAATAACCCCAGCATGAAGGAAGCTACAACGTGATCCAGATTAATAATTTGAATAAAAAGTTCGGCTCTATCACGGCTGTGGAAGATGTTTCCTTTACCGTGGAAGAGGGCAAGATCTGCGTGCTTCTCGGTCCTTCGGGGTGTGGAAAGACCACCACGCTGAAGATGATCAACCGCTTGATCCCGCCGACTTCCGGGCGAATCCTCATTGGCGGGCGTGACACGGCAGAGCTGGATACCGTGACCCTGCGTCGATCGATCGGCTATGTGATCCAGCAAGTGGGCCTGTTCCCCAACATGACTGTCGAGGACAACATCTGCGTAGTGCCCGATCTGCTCGGCTGGGACAAGACCAAGAGCCGCAAGCGTGCCGCGGAGTTGCTGGAGGTGGTGGCGCTGGAGCCTTCGAAGTTTTCCAAACGCTTCCCTTGCGAACTGTCCGGCGGGCAGCAGCAGCGTGTCGGTGTCGCCCGTGCGCTGGCCGCCGACCCACCCGTGATGCTGATGGACGAGCCTTTCGGTGCGATCGACCCGATCAACCGGGACATCATCCAGGACGAGTTCATGCGCATCCAGCGCCAGGTCGGCAAGACCGTCCTGTTCGTCAGCCATGACATCGACGAAGCGGTGAAGATGGCCGACTGCGTGGCGCTGTTCAATGCGGGCAAGGTGGAGCAGTTCGGCACGCCCGATGACCTTCTGGCCCGCCCCGCCAGCGAATTCGTCGCCAACTTCATGGGCGGCGATCGCATCATGAAACGCCTGAGGCTCTTGCGTGCCGGCGATATCGCGCGGCAGACGCCGCCCCAGGAGCAGATGCAGATCGTCGGGGGCAATGGCGCGGCCTCGTTCGCGCCCCTGGTCGTGCAGCACACGGACGATCTGCGCCAGGTGCTGTCGCAATTGCTGGGGCAGGGGCGTGACTGGGCTGTGTGCAACGACAAGAACGGCAAGCTGGTCGGGTTCGTGCACCAGCAAGACATCCTTGCCCGCCTGGTCGAGAACACGACGACGGTGGTGCACTGATGAACGGCGTGGCCAACCTCTGGGAATGGCTCCAGGGCTACTGGAGCGAAATCATCTACCTCTCCCTCCAGCACATGCACATCGTCGCGGTGAGCAGTGCACTGGCGTTGATCGTGGCGCTGCCGGTGGGCATCTGGATGAGTCGCACGGGCAACCAGAAGTATGCCCTGGCTGTCATGCAGGTGCTCAACGTCGGCCAGGCGATCCCGAAGCTCGCGCTGCTTGCCTTGGCCATGAGCTTCGTGGGGGTTGGCGGGCCTGCCGCCATCTTTGCGCTGTGGGTGGCGACGCTGCTGCCGATCACCGTGAACACCTACGAGGGCCTGCGCTCGGTGCCGCGTCACCTGGTCGAAGCCGCCGAAGCCATGGGCATGACGCCGCGCGAGACATTGTTCAAGGTCGAGATCCCGAATGCGCTCAACGTGATCTTCGCCGGTATCCGCACCGCGCTGGCGATCAACGTCGGTACCGCGCCGCTTGCCTTTCTGGTCGGCGGGGGAGGCCTGGGCGAGCTGATCTTCACCGGCATCGACCTGAACGACTACCCCATGATGATCGCGGGTGCCGTGGCGACGGCGGGCCTGGCCATCGCAGTGGACCTGGCCTGCGGCTTCGTCCAGTACGCGACGGTCTCCCGTGGCTTGCGACTTGCGGCGCGATAGTCCTGATAACAACTCAAAACACATAGGTGCTGTATGTTCGCACGAGGCATTGTCGCACTGCTCACGATGGCGCTGCTGGGGGCCGCCCAGGCTGCCCAGCCGAGTGTCGTCGTCGGGGGCAAGAAATTCACCGAGCAACAGTTGATTGCCGAGATGACCGCCCAACTGCTGCGCAGCGAAGGGTACAAGGTGGACAAGCGTCCCGACCTGGGGTCGTCCGTGCTGCGTTCTGCACAGGAGAATGGCCAGGTCGACATTTACTGGGAATACACCGGTACGTCGCTGATCATCTACAACAAGGTCAAGGAGCGGCTCGATGCCCAGCAGACCTACGCGCGCGTCAAGCGCCTGGACGCTGCCAAGGGGCTGACCTGGCTGCAGCCGTCCGAGGCCAACAATACCTATGCCTTCGCCATGCGGGAGGAGGAGGCGAAGGCGAAAGGCATTGCCACGCTCAGCGACCTGGCCACCAAGGTCAACGATGGCGAACACCTGAAGTTCGCCTCCAACGCGGAGTTCTATTCGCGGCCTGATGGTCTGCGACCGCTTCAGGATCTCTATGCGTTCACGTTCGAGCGTGACGACATCATCCGCATGGACGGCGGGTTGACCTACCAGGCCCTGCGTGAGGGGCAGGCCGATGTGGCCTTGGTGTTGTCCACCGATGGTCGCGTTCCGGCGTTCGGCTTCGTGATCCTTGAGGACGACAAGGGATTCTTCCCAAGTTATGCCTTGACCCCGGTCGTCCGCACCCAATTCCTGGAAGCCCATCCTGGCGTCGCCGAGCTGCTCAACACGTTATCCGCGAGCCTCACCAGCGATACCATGGCGACGCTCAACTCGCGCGTCGATGTCGGCAGGGAGTCCATCGAGAAAGTGGCCAGCGAATATTTGTCGAAGAACAATATGCTCGCACCCGCTGTCGCAGGCCCTGCTGACTGATCATTCGACAGGTGCCCGCTGTTCGGGCGCTCCTAATCTATTCGCACCACCAGTAGGATTCGTCATGGTATCCATAACAAGAACCGTGGGCGCGGTATTGCTGTTCGCCACGATAAGTTCACGCGTGATGGCGGCAGACATAGATTCAATGAATCTTCTCCAACTTCGTGAAGCGCTCGATAGGGGAGAGGTGACATCGGAACAGTTGGTACGCCATTTCCAGGCGAACATCCAGAAAGACAATCGCCAGGGCCGGCATATCAATGCGGTGATCGCGGTGAACGGCAAGGCGCTCGAACAGGCCCGTGCCTGGGATGTCGAGCGAGCCCGGAACCCCCAGGACCACAGCGGCCCGCTTGCGGGGATACCGTTTTTGGCGAAGGACAACTTCGACACGCGCGACCAGGTGACCAGCGGTGGCGCCTATGTGCTGCGCGCTTCGATTCCTTCCCGGAACGCCTTCGCTGTCCAGCGCCTGCTGGACAGCGGGGCGATCCTGCTGGGCAAGGCGAACATGTCCGAACTGGCCGCCTCCTTCGGCTGGTTCGGCTACAGCTCGCTGGGCGGCCAGACGCTCAACCCGCTGAACACCAAGCGCGATGCCTCTGGCTCCAGCAGCGGCTCCGCTGCCGCGGTCGCGGCCCGGTTCGCCCCTTTTGCGCTGGGGTCGGATACCAGCGGGTCGATCCGTGGTCCGGCAAGCGTGACCGGCACCGTTGGGCTGCGGCCCTCCATGGGCCTGATCGGCCGCAGCGGCGTCATCCCCTTGTCCCTGACCTTCGACACCGTCGGGGTGGTCACCCGAAGCGTGGCTGACCAGGCGATCGTGCTCGACGTGCTCAAGGGCCAGGACGACAACGATGCGGCCACCCAGGGCATCGCAGCAGAGCGCATCGGGTTCGTCGAAGCGCTTCGCCCCAACGCGCTGGATGGCAAGACCATCGGTGTGGTGACCAACTTCGAAGGCGCGAATGCACAGGTCGACCAGGTTTTCCACCAGGCCCAGCAGCGGCTCGAAGGCAAAGGCGCGAACGTTGTGAGCATCACCTTGCCGAAAGCCTATGAAACCCTCTGGGCAGATGTACTGGGGCCTGTGGGGGATAGTGAGTTCAAGCCGCAGTTCGAGCGCTATCTCTCGACGCTTTCGGCCGATCAGCCGAAAACGCTGGAGCAATTCCTGGCGCGGGCAAAGCCTGAGCAGTCGAAGCGCGATGGGCATCCGATGAACCCCAAGCGTTTCGAGGCGCTGGAGGCGCTCGCTGGGCATTCGCAGGCTGACACGCCCCTGTACATCTCGATCCTGTCCAACCGGATCCCAGGCCTGCGTCGGGATCTTGAAAACCTGATGCAAGCCTCAGGCATCGATGGCTTGATGTTCGCGACCATCAACTGCCCGGCTTCGGTGGTGCATGGGCAGAAGGACGATAGCTTCGAGTGCCAGTCGGACGATACCTATGCGGCGGCCTATATCGCATCCGCCACCGGGTTTCCGGAGATCACGGTGCCGGCTGGAACCATCACGGGTGGGGTGTCGGTGGGGGTGTCCTTCCTCGGGCGCCATGGCGATGACGCGAAGCTCGTCGGCTACGGCTATTCATTCCTGGGTAGGTAAGTTTCTTTCAATATCTTGAATTGAACCCGGCTGGAACAATTGGTGGGCGGTGATTGTTTTTGTTCCAGCGCCTGGGGGCAAGTTCTCTCGGTATCGAATTCTCTTGGCGTAAGCGCTCCGGGTATTCCCTGCCTGGCGTTCAATAATAATTAAAGCGTGAAAGAGGTGGTCATGGTGTTGGCTAACAGGTTTGCACGTTCGGTTGCAGGCTCCAGGCAGTCTATTGGTTTATATATATCGCTGGGCGCGCTCATGCTCGCACCCTCCGTCAATGCGGCGGGGCAGGCAGGGGAAGTTGGGGAGAAGATGGGGCGCCTGAATGTCTTGGCAAAGAACTATTACTACAACACCAGCCGAGGCGAGCAGCGTTCGGATCAGGTGGACTGGACCCAGGCATTCCTTGCCAACTTCCAGTCGGCATTCACGCCGGGGCCGGTAGGGTTCGGTGTCGACCTGTTCGGCTATTGGGGCCTCAAACTCGATGGCGGTAGTGGCCGAACCGGCACCGGCAATCTGCCGGTCGGCGATGATGGGCGGCCGGACGACGAATACGGACGAGCCGGCGGTGCCGTGAAAGCCCGCTTCAAATCAACGGTGCTTCGCTATGGCGAGATGAGCCCGTCGGCCCCTGTCTTCGCCCAGAGCACCAGCCGACTGTTCCCCCAGACCGCCACGGGCTTCCAGCTCACGAGTAACGATTTCGCTCCGTTGCTGGTCGATGCCGGGCACTTCACGGCGGGGACCGATCAGGTCAATACCAACAGCGACGGTGAGCTCTGGGCCACCTATGCCCTGGTCACCACACCTTCGGTCAGCTATGCCGGCGGCAAGTACAGGTTTGCCGAAGGCGTGGTGGCCAGCCTTTACGTCAGCCGTTTCAAGGATGTTTGGGACCAATACTACGGGAACGTCAACTACGCGCTACCTCTGGGGCAGAACCAAGGCCTGACCTTTGACTTCAATGTCTATCGAACCCTCGACAGTGGCCAGGCCAAGGCCGGCACCATCAACACGACAGCTGTCGGCATGCAGGTGGCCTACAAGTACTCAGGCCATACCCTGACGCTTGCGCGTCAGAGCATCCATGGCGACCAGCCTTTCGACTACGTGGGCTTCGGGGATAGCGGGCGGGCCGGAGGGTCGATCTTCCTGCCGAACTCGGTGCAGTACTCGGACTTCAATGGCCCGGGCGAGAAATCGTGGCAACTGCGCTATGACCTCGACATGGTGGTCTATGGCGTGCCTGGGTTGTCGTTCATGGTCCGCTACCTCAACGGCCAGGACATAGACGGCACGAAGGTGTCTTCGGGGGCTTACTTCAACAAGTACGGCTCTGACGACAGCGAGTTCGAAACCGATGCCGAGGCCAGGTATGTGGTCCAGTCGGGGCCGGCGAAGGATCTTTCGGTGCGCCTGCGCCTGGCGTGGCACCGAGGGGATGCGAGTACGGGGGGCACCCAGGACCAGGTCAGGGTGATCACTGAGTATCCCATCGATGTGTTTTGAGAGGCCAAGGCGCTGCGGTTCGTCTCGAGCGAGTATCCCGGATCAAGCCCTGCGCCGGTCAGCCAAGACATGCAACCGCCATTGGGGCCGCTACGCAGCCCCAAAATGACAACTCAACGGCATTGAAGACAGGCCGCCAGGCGCCTAGCGCACCAGGCACGGACGCTTGTTGTCGAACTGCCAGCCGGGAACCAGGAACTGCATGGCGATGCTGTCATCCCGCGCGCCCAGGCCCTTCTGGAAATAGAGTTCGTTCGCCTTGGCCAACTGGTCCTCGTCGATGTCGACACCCAGGCCTGGACGCTCCGGTACCTTGACGAAGCCGTCGACGATCCGAAGCGGGTCGCGTGTCAGGCGTTGGCCGTCCTGCCAGATCCAGTGGGTATCGATGGCCGTGATCTCGCCCGGCGCCGCGGCTGCCACCTGGGTGAACATGGCCAGGGAAATGTCGAAGTGGTTGTTGGAATGGGAGCCCCAGGTCAGGCCCCAGTCATGGCACATCTGGGCCACCCGGACCGAGCCCTGCAGTGTCCAGAAGTGCGGGTCGGCAAGCGGGATATCCACCGACTGCAACTGGATCGCATGCCCCATTTCGCGCCAGTCGGTGGCGATCATGTTGGTGGCCGTCGCAAGGCCGGTCGCGCGGCGGAACTCGGCCATCACCTCGCGGCCGGAGTAGCCGTTTTCAGCGCCACAGGGATCTTCGGCGTAAGCCAGCACGTGGTGCTGGTCACGGCACAGCCTGATGGCCTCCTTGAGCGACCAGGCACCATTGGGGTCGAGGGTGATTCGAGCTTCAGGGAAACGCTCGGCGAGCGCGGTAACCGCTTCGATCTCTTCTTCGCCACGCAGTACGCCGCCCTTGAGCTTGAAGTCGGTGAAGCCGTAGCGTGCCTTGGCAGCTTCTGCCAGGCGTACCACCGCTTCAGGTGTCAGCGCCTTTTCATGACGGATGCGGAACCAGTCATTGTCGGCGTCAGGCTCGCTGCGGTATTCCAGGTTGGTGTCGTTGCGGTCACCGACATAGAAGAGGTAGCCGAGCATCTTCACTGCGTCGCGCTGCTGGCCTTCGCCGAGCAAGGCGGCCATCGGCACACCGAGGTGTTGGCCAAGCAGGTCGAGCAGTGCCGACTCCATGGCGGTGACAGCGTGCACGGTGATGCGCAGGTCGAAGGTCTGCAAGCCGCGCCCGTCGGCATCCCGGCTGGCGAACGTCTGGCGCATGGCGTTGAGCACGCGCTGGTAGTGCCCGATCGGCTGGCCCACGACCAGGCTACGGGCATCTTCCAGGGTCTGGCGGATACGTTCGCCCCCTGGCACCTCGCCGGCACCCGTGTTGCCCGCACTGTCGCGCAGGATTACGACATTGCGGGTGAAGTACGGGCCATGGGCACCGCTGAGATTCAGCAGCATCGCATCGTGCCCTGCAACCGGGATTACCCGTAGCTCGGTGACCACGGGCGTGCCATTGGACACTTGGGTGGAGGGGGTGAAAAAGGGCTGGGTTGGGCTGTGAAGGTTCATGGTCGTCAATTCCTGCAGGAAGTCAGTGAGGCTGGCTCAGCGCCGAGGGATGTTTGGCGTTGTCGTCACCCGCGCCCTTCGGGGCCGTGCGGATGAAGAAGACGAGCAGGGCAGCGAGCAGCGAGGTGCAGGCCAGGCCGTAGAGGCCGCCTTGGATCGAACCGGTCTGCTCTTCGAGAATGCCGAAGGTCGCCGGGGCGACGAAGCCGCCGAGGTTGCCCAGGGAGTTGATCAGGGCAATGACCGCTGCGGCGATGCGTGCATCCAGGTAGGCCTGGGGGATTGGCCAGAACAGCGCAGAAGCCGACTTGAAGCCGATGGCCGCGAAGCACACCGCCACGAACGCGAAGACCGGGCCGCCGGTGGTGGAGAGGAACATCCCCAGGCCGGCGATCAGCAGCGCAGCTGCAACCCACGCCTGCTGGAACCTCCAGCGACTGGCGCAGGCGGCAAAGGCATACATGGCGACGATGGAGATCAGCCAGGGGATCGAGTTGAAGAAACCGACCTGGATATCGCTGAGCCCACCCATGTTCTTGATGATGCTTGGCAGCCAGAAGGTCGCCGCGTAGATGGTCAGCTGGATGCAGAAGTACAGCACGCAGAACAGGATGATCTGGGGATCGCGTAGCAGGCGCCATACGGTAAGCCTTGGCCCCTTCAGCGCTTCACGCTCGCGCTGCTCGCGTTCGATGGCGCTGTTGAGCGCGTTCTTCTCGTCCGCGGTCAACCATTTGGCGTCGTTGGGCGTGGAGTCCAGCCAGAACCAGACGGCGAAGCACAGCACGACGGAGACCATCCCCTCGATGAACAGCATCCACTGCCAGCCGTGCATGCCCAGGCCCTCGATCTGCATCAAGGCGCCCGCCAGAGGGCCTGAAATCAGCGAGGCTGCTGCTGAGCCACTGAGAAAGATGGCGATGGCTTTGCCGCGTTCATCCTTGGGCAGCCAGCGGGTGAAGTAGTAGATGACGCCAGGGAAGAAACCGGCCTCGGCGACGCCCAGGAGGAATCGCAGGATGTAAAAGTGCGTTTCGTTCTGCATGAACGCCGTGGCACTGGCGACCAGGCCCCAGGTGAGCATGATGCGAGTGAGCCACACCCGTGCGCCGACGCGTTGCAGCAGCATGTTCGACGGCACTTCGAAAAGCGCATAGCCGATGAAGAACAGACCGGCACCCAGGCCGAAGGCGGCAGCGCCGATGCCCAGGTCCGTTTCAATGTGCGTGCGAACGAAGCCGATGTTCACCCGGTCGATGTAGTTGACGATGAACATGATGACGAACAGCGGTAGCACATGGCGTTTGACCTTGCCTACCGCGCGGCCGAGGACATCGCTGTCGGCGGCTGAATCTGCGATCTGGTTCATGACCTGATCTCCCACTAATTGTTTTTGTGCGGGCTGTACCGGCCAGGTGGCGTCCCTGGTTGGTGGTTCTTTGTCGCAATGGGCAGGCGGCGTGAGCCGCCAGGCCATCCGCTCTATTGCGGGCGGACTGCGTCGCGGGCAGCGTTCAAATCACCGTTGGCAGTGAAGTCGGTGACAGGGAAGGGCGAAAGCCCAGGAGGAAGGATCGATTTCAACTCTTGAGGATTCATGACGGGTCACAACCTGCTTGGATGTTGTTGTGGAGGAGGCAGCGTGGCTTGTCTGACATGTCGAGGGCGATGGTAGGACCGAAAATGTTGTACGACAAGCGTTTTTCGAGAAAGAATTCACAGGATACAACCTGCTTTTAGTGGCTAATATGCTGGAATATGATCACAATTCAGGCTATTTCATGTTGCTGTCGGGTTGCTCTGACACGTCGTAAATTAGATATAAAAATTAGTTGTCATACAACTTGGCGCTGCTAAAATCTCCCGAAAACGGCTTGGGTTGTCTGTCAACTGCCACCAGAGGTGAGGAAGCATGGCGTTTCAAGAGTCCCCTGCGCCGATCCCGCGCAAGAAAAGCCATACACGTGCTCATGACCTCGTGTCCGACCTGACGCGCCGCATACTGATGGGTACTTTCCAGCCGGGAGACAAGTTGCCGTCCGAGGGAGCTGTCGCACGCGAGCATGGCGTGAGCCGGACAGTGGTGCGCGAAGCGCTGTCGAAGCTCCAGGCTTCAGGCCTTGTTGAAACGCGGCATGGCATCGGTACGTTCGTGATCGAGCGACAACCGCAAAGCGGCTTCCATGTGGGGGTGGAGACAGCGGCGGGTGTACGCCAGGTGCTGGAATTACGCATTGGGCTGGAGGGGCAGGCCGCCGCCCTGGCAGCCCTGAGGCGCACTGACGACCATTTGCGACGCATGCGCCAGGCCCTGGATGACTATCAGGACCTGGCGGCAGCCGGGGATAGCTGCATCGAGCCTGACCGGCGTTTTCACCTGCTGATTGCGGAGGCCACGGGCAATGTCTACTTCACCGAGCTCATGAGCCACCTGGGAAGCGCCCTGATTCCCCGCAACAGGCTCGACCTGGTCGAGCGCTCCGGCGCGAACCTGGCCCGTCATGCATACCTGGCCAACCTGGAGCATGAGGCCATCCTCAATGCAATCCGCCGACAGGATCCGGATGCCGCGCGTGCGGCCATATGCTTGCACTTCACCAATAGCCGGGATCGGCTGGTGCCTGGTGTCGAGGGGGTGGATGGTTAGTCTGGGCAGATGGGCGGGGCGCTTACGTCTTGTGATGTTTCTTTGCTAGCGGAGCTGCGGCGATATCCCGCATTTGATGCCGGTGTGGACGCATTGTGGACGCAAAGGGGCTTGCAGGAGGGGGAGGAGAGGTGGATCGCTGGCTTTGAAAAGACGAAAGCCGCGCAGTGCGCGGCTTCTGGACTGGTGGGCCCACACGGACTCGAACCGTGGACCAAAGGATTATGAGTCCTCTGCTCTAACCAACTGAGCTATAGGCCCCAGGAGGTGGCCGGATTATAACGAGGGTTTCGAGACGGTGCCATCTGAAAGATCCGATAGTGCTATGCGCAGGCAGGTAGCGGCGAACTCCTCGGGCGGTAGAGGCAGGCTGACGATGTAGCCCTGGATCTGCTCGCAGCCTTCGGCGGCGAGGAAGCGTTGTTGTGCCTGGTTCTCCACGCCCTCGGCGATGATGGTCAGCTGCATGCTGCGGCCAAGGGCGATGATGGCGCGGGTGATGGCGGCGTCGTGGGGGTCGTCGGGGAGGCCGCGGATGAAGGACTGGTCGATCTTGAGGATGTCCAGGGGCAGGCGCTTGAGGTAGCTCAGGGACGAATAGCCGGTGCCGAAGTCGTCGATGGCCAGCTGTACGCCAAGGGCCTTGAGCTGGTGAAGAATGGCCAGAGCCTCTTCGGCCTGGCTCATGATGAAGTTCTCGGTGATTTCCAACTGCAAGTCGCCCGCCTTGAGCTGGTAGGCCTTGAGCAGGTGCTCGATGCGCCTGGCCAGGTTGGGTTGGCGCAGTTGGGCGCCGGCGAGGTTGATCGACAAGGGGCCGAACGGTTGATGGGTGCGCTTCCAGGCGTGCATCTGCCGGCAGGCCTGCTCCAGCACCCAGTCGCCCAGTTGGAGAATGGTGCCGTTCTCCTCGGCGAGGTGAATGAAGTGCTCCGGCGGGACTTCGCCGAAGGTCGGGTGGCTCCAGCGGATCAGGGCTTCGGCGCCGACCAGGCTCTGGGTCTTGAGGCTGAACTTGGGCTGGTAGCACAGGCTCATCTCGTTGCGCTCGATGGCGCGGCGCAGTTCATGCTCCAGGGCGATGCGTTCGCTGGCCTGGGCGGTGAGGTCGCGGGTGTAGGCTTCGACACGGTTGCGGCCCTTGGCCTTGGAGCGGTACATGGCGGCGTCGGCGTTGCGGATCAGGCTGGCAACGTCGCTGCCATCCTGTGGATAAAGGCTGATGCCGATGCTGGCGCTGGTGAAGAACTCGTGTTCACCGGCCTGGAATGGGGCGTGGAAGCAGGCCAGCAGCTTATTGGCGATGGCGCTGGCGTCGCTGGGCCTGTGCAGGCCGGGCAGGAGGATGATGAATTCGTCGCCGCCCAGGCGGGCCACGGTGTCGACGTCGCGCACCTGCTCCTTGAGGCGCTGGGCGATGCCTTTGAGCAGCAGGTCGCCGACCGGGTGGCCGAGGCTGTCGTTGATGTGCTTGAAGCGGTCCAGGTCAAGGAACAGCACCGCGCCCTGGCGATTGGAGATCTGTGCGCAGGTGAGGGCGGCTTGCAGGCGGTTCTCGAACAGCGCGCGATTGGGCAGGCCGGTGAGCGGGTCGTGGTGAGCCTGGTAGTCGAGCTTGGCCTGGGCGTGCTTGAGGCTGGAAATGTCGGCGAACACGGCGACGAAGTGGGTGATGCCACGCTCGCTGTTGCGCACGGTGCTGATAGTCAGCCAGCCGGGGTAGAGTTCGCCGTTCTTGCGCTTGTTGTAGATTTCGCCTTGCCAGTGGCCCTCAGCGGTCAGTTGGTGCCACATGGCGGCGTAGAAGGCGCTGTCGTGCTGGCCGGAGGCGAGCAGGCGCGGGGTCTGGCCGAGGGCCTCGATCTCGCTGTAGCCGGTGATCTCGCTGAAGGCGCGGTTGACCGCGCTGATGCGCTGGTCGGGGTCGGTGATCAGTACGCCTTCGGCGGTGTTCTCGAACACCGTGGCGGCCAGCTGCAGTTTTTCCTGCATCAGGTGGCGTTCGGTGATGTCGCGGGCGATCGTCAGCATGCAGTCGACCCCGGCGATCGGCAGTGGCCGAGCGGACAGTTCGCACAGGCGGATCTGCCCGTCGCTGCGGCGGATGTGGCAGCTGAAGTCGCGCACGAAACCGTCGCGCTTGAGTTGCTCGACCAGGCGACTGCGCTCGTTGAGGTCGACCCAGATGCCCAGGTCCAGGGAAGTCTGGTCGATGGCTGGGTTGATGTCGTAGCCGGTCAGGCGGCAGAAGCCTTCGTTAACCTCGATGAGCAGGCCATCGCTCTGGCGTGACAGCAGCAGGCCGTCGGGCGAGGCGTGGAAGGCCTTGGCGAACTTCTCCTCGGAGGTCTGCAACTGCTGTTGCGTTTCCTTGAGCTGGCTGATGTCGCGCACGGCGACCACCAGGGCCGGGATGCCGTCCAGGTCGAAGGTCTCGGCTGAGGTCAGGCCGGTGAACAGCTGGCCATTGCTGCGCCGGAAGCTCATTTCCAGGTTGCGGATGCCGCCGCTGTGCAGGCGTTCGAGCAAGGCCGGGCCGGCACCGGCGACGGCCCACAGGTCCAGCTCGGTGGCGGTGCGGCCGATCACCTGGGCCGCGCTCAGGCCGATCTGCTCCTCGAAGGCCTCGTTGACTTCCAGCAGGCAGCCGTCGCTGTGCCTGGCGATCAACAGGATGTCCGGGCATTGCTGGAACACCGAGGCGAACTTCTGCTCCGACAGGCGCAGGGCGTCTTCGGTGCGTTTGGTCTCGCTGATGTCGATCATCAGGCCGCGCATCAGCGGACGGTGGCCGTGCTCGATCATGCTGACGATATTGCGTACCCAGAGGGTGTGGCCATCGGCGCGGATCACCCGGTAGTCGAGGTTGTGGTCACGCCCGGCGGCGGTTTCGCTGTCGCAGTAGGCCTGGGCCCAGAGCGCATCTTCGGGGTGCAGGATGCTGCGCCAGAAGCCTGGCTTGAGCCACTCGTTGAGCGGGTAGCCGAGCAGGTCCTCGGCATGGGGCGAGACGTAGCTGTAGGTGAAGTCGTTGGCGTCGGCTTCCCAGGCGATGGCAGACAGGCTTTCGACCAGGCTGCGGTAGTGGTACTCGCTGCTGCGCAGTTCCTGTTCGAGGGCGATGCGCCGGGATATTTCCGAGCTCAGGCGCCGGTTGATGCGGATCACCACGGCGAGAATGGCCACCAGCAGCAGGACGGCGGGCAGGCCGTAGAGCAGCATGTCGTGCCAGAAGGTTCGTTGATCCACGACGTTGCCGACCCAGCGTTGCTGGATCTGGTTGATTTCGCCACTGCTCATGTCGGCCATGACTTTGTCGAGGATGCCGACCAGCAGCTTGTTCTCCCGTGGGGCAGCCATGGCCAGTTGATAGCGGTAGGGCGTCTCGCCGCTCACGTAGAGGCCTTCGAGCTTGAGCTGGCGCAGGCTCCAGATGCTCGAGGCGAGGTCGCCGACCACGGCATCCACCTCGTCGATGGCCAGTGCCTGGAGGGCTGAGCTGACATTGGGCAGGGCCACCAGGTTGAGGTCGGGGTGGTGGCTGCGCAGCAGTTCGTGGGGGGCGTAGTTTTCCACTACGGCGATCTTGAGGCCGTACAGGTCTTTCAGTGTGCGTGGTTGCGGGCCGCCTTCGTGGGCGAGGATAACGATGGGGAAATCGAGGTAGGGGCGGGTGAAGGCCAGGTAGGTCTGGCGCTCCGGCGTCGACATGATGCCTGGCAGCAGGTCGATGCGGTTCTGCCGGGCCTGTTCCAGCACCTGGGTCCAATTGCTGGGCTCGACGGGTTTGAGCGTGACGCCCAGGCGTTCCTGGATCAGGGTGATGTAGTCGGCGGCCAATCCCTGGTAGCGGCCTTCCTGGTCGCGGAACTCGAAAGGGGGCCAGGACGCGTCGATGCCCAGGCGCAGCTGTGGATGGGCGCTGAGCCAGGCTTTCTCCTCGTCGGTCAGGGTCAGGGCGCCGGCCGTTGTGTTCCAGATGAGCAGGATCAGCAACAGAAGGGCCGGCATAAAGGGCATAGCGGCCTCTCGTTCAGGGGGTCTGAATTCGAGTGTAGACGGGCATTGGGTGGGCGGTGGGAGATTGTCCGGCCTGCCGGGGCCCGTGGGAGCGGGCTTGCCCGCGAATCGGCTGGCTCGCCGGTGCGGGCAAGAGCCTACCCCAATGCCATTGCCCCAAAAGAAAAACCCCGGCCTGGGCCGGGGTTCGTCATCACTCATCGAGGAACGATCGCAGGTGTTCGCTGCGAGTCGGGTGGCGCAGCTTGCGCAGCGCCTTGGCTTCGATCTGACGGATCCGCTCGCGGGTCACGTCGAACTGCTTGCCCACTTCTTCGAGGGTGTGGTCGGTGTTCATGTCGATGCCGAAACGCATGCGCAGCACCTTGGCTTCGCGTGCGGTCAGGCCCGAGAGCACGTCACGGGTGGCTTCCTTCAGGCTTTCGACCGTGGCTACGTCGATCGGGGACTGCATGGTCGAGTCCTCGATGAAGTCGCCCAGGTGCGAATCTTCGTCGTCACCGATCGGGGTCTCCATGGAGATCGGTTCCTTGGCGATCTTCAGCACCTTGCGGATCTTGTCCTCTGGCATCTCCATGCGCTCGCCGAGCTCTTCCGGCGTCGGTTCGCGACCCATCTCCTGCAGCATCTGCCGGGAAATACGGTTGAGCTTGTTGATCGTCTCGATCATGTGCACCGGAATACGGATGGTGCGCGCCTGGTCGGCGATCGAGCGGGTGATCGCCTGGCGAATCCACCAGGTGGCATAGGTCGAGAACTTGTAGCCGCGACGGTATTCGAACTTGTCCACCGCCTTCATCAGGCCGATGTTGCCTTCCTGGATCAGGTCGAGGAACTGCAGGCCGCGGTTGGTGTACTTCTTGGCGATGGAAATCACCAGGCGCAGGTTCGCCTCGACCATTTCCTTCTTGGCACGGCGGGCCTTGGCCTCGCCAATGGACATGCGGCGGTTGATTTCCTTGATTTCGGCGACGGTCAGGCCGGTCTCGTTCTCGAGGTCGATCAGTTTCTGCTGGCAGGCGACGATGGCGGCGTTCTTCTCACCCAGGGCGGCAGCCCACTTGGTGTTGCGCTTGGACAGGTCGCCGCTCCAGGTCTGGTCGGTTTCGTTGCTTGGGAACAGGCGCAGGAAGTCGGCACGTGGCATGCGCGCATCACGTACGCACAGCTGCATGATGGCCCGCTCCTGGGCGCGCAGACGCTCCAGGGCGCTGCGTACGCGCTCGACCAGGACGTCGAACTGCTTGGGCACCAGCTTGATCGGCATGAACAGCTCGGCCAGGGCCTGCAGGGCGGCGATCCCTTCATCGCTGCCGCGACCGTGCTTCTTCAGCGCCTTGACGGTGACGTCCAGCTGGTCGGACACCGCGCCGAAACGCTGGCGAGCGACTTCCGGATCCGGGCCGCTTTCGCCTTCGTCCTCGCTGTCGTCAGCGTTTTCTTCGCTTTCTTCGTCCTCTTCTTCCTCTTCCTTGGCGGCCGCGGCCTTGGCGCCGAGCTGAGGGGTTTCCTCGGAAGGCGTGGCGATGCTGTCATCGGGGTCGATGTAGCCGCTGAGGACGTCGGACAGGCGGCCACCTTCGGTGGTGACGCGGTCGTATTCGCCGAGGATGTAGTCGACGGTACCCGGGAAGTGGGCGATGGCGCCCATCACTTCACGAATGCCTTCCTCGATGCGCTTGGCGATTTCGATCTCGCCTTCGCGGGTCAGCAGCTCGACGGTACCCATCTCACGCATGTACATGCGCACCGGGTCGGTCGTGCGGCCGATATCGGTTTCAACCGCCGCCAACGCGGCGGCGGCTTCTTCGGCTGCGGCTTCGTCGGTGTCGGCTTCCGCCAACAGCAGGGCATCCGCATCCGGAGCACTCTCGAATACGTTGATCCCCATGTCGTTGATCATGCGGATGATGTCTTCCACCTGTTCAGGATCTGAAATATCCTCAGGCAGGTGGTCGTTGACCTCCGCGTAAGTCAGGTAGCCCTGCTCACGACCGCGGGTGATCAACTCTTTGATACGAGACTGCTGTTGCGCTTTTCCGGACATAACACCCTATCCACTGAAGGTCTTGGCGGGCAAAAAACAAGCCGAGGATTATACCCGAGCATGGACCTCACGCGCCAGATGAGGTCGGGGTTTGTGCGGGAACATTGCGGCTCAGCAGTGCGAGCAGCTGAGATTTTTCCTCGGCGCTCAACTCACTTTGACGTGCTTTCCTGAGCAGATGTTCCAGGCTGCGCTCGCGTTGGCGGGCGGACAAGCTAGTTATAGTGTCGAAAAACTGTTGTTCAAGGTTGTCGGCATCGATCAACCATTCCTTTTCCGCCAGGGCGCGCAGCAGGCGGCCTTGTTCAGTGCCGTGCCAGCGTGCGATCAACTGCATTGAGCTTAGCCCAGGATTCTTCTGTGCGGCCTCGATCAGGGCCACCAGCAGTTGGCTGTAGAGATGCTCTTCGTCGGCGAAGTGGCTGGCGTCCTCGACCTTGCCGGCCAGCAAGGGGTGGTGCAGCAGGGTGCGCAAGGCCGACAGCGTCGGCGGCTCCACCGGGGCCGGCACGCGGGGTGGCGCTTCGCCGCGCTGGCCGTCGCGCTGCCAGGGCTTGCCGCCTTTCTTGTCCCAGGGCTTGCCGTCCCATTGCTTCTTGCCGCCGCCTTTGTTTTGCGTCCAAGGGCGCTGCTCCTGGTGGGCGGGGGCGTAGTCGGGCTGGTGCGTATCGCCATAGTCGGGCGTGTAGCTGGCCATGGCGTCGTAGTCGTAGCCAGGGTCGTAGTCCGGCGTGCTGGTCGCGGGCGCGCTCTGTGCCAGTTGTTCCACCTGCTGGGGGTCCAGTCCGGTGATTTCCTTCAGGCGATTGCGCATCAGCTGACGAAGGTTGGCGCCGGGGATCTTTTCGATCAACGGCGCGGCCAGGGTCGCCATGTGCGCCTTGCCTTCCAGCGAGCGTGGATCGGCCTCGTTGCCCAGTTGCTCGAAGAAATAGTCGGCCAGGGGCTGGGCGTGCTGATTGATGCGCGCCAGGAAAGCGTCGGTGCCCTCGGCGCGGACCAGGCTGTCCGGGTCTTCGCCTTCGGGCAGGAACAGGAAGCGCGCGCGGCGGCCGTCCTGCAGGCTCGCCAACGTGGACTCCAGGGCGCGCCAGGCGGCCTTGCGGCCGGCCTGGTCGCCGTCGAAGCAGAACAGCACGCTGGGGACTACGCGGAACAGGCGCTTGAGGTGCTCCTCGCTGGTGGCCGTGCCCAGGGTCGCCACCGCATTGCGCAGGCCCTGCTGGGCCAGGGCGATGACGTCCATGTAGCCCTCGACGACGATGATCTCGTCGAGGTTGCGGTTGTGCTTGCGCGCCTCGAACAGGCCGTAGAGCTCCTGGCCCTTGTGGAACACCGGGGTTTCCGGGGAGTTCAGGTACTTGGGCTTGTCGTCGCCCAGGACTCGCCCGCCGAAGGCGATGACCCGGCCACGGCTGTCGCGGATCGGGAACATCACTCGGTCGCGGAAGCGGTCGTAGCGCTTGCCGGTCTCGGCGTTCTCGATCAGCAGGCCTGCGTCGATCATGACCTTCTGCTGCAGGGTGTCGGCGCCCAGGTGCTTGAGCAGGTTGTCCCAGCCCGGCGGGGCGAAACCCAGGCCGAAATCGCGGGCGATCTCGCCGGACAGCCCGCGGCCCTTGAGGTAGCCCACCGCCGCCTTGCGGGTCGGGTGGCTGCGCAGGGCCTGGCGGTAGAACTCGGCGGCGGCTTCGAGCAGCGGGTAGAGCGGCGAGTCGGTGGGCTGGCGGGGTTTCTGCCCGCGCCGGCCCTCCTCCCGCGGGACTTCCATGCCTGCGGCCCTGGCCAGCTCTTCGACGGCCTGGGGGAAGTCCAGGTTGTCGTGGTCCATGATGAAGCCGAGCGCGTTGCCACCGGCGCCACAGCCGAAGCAGTAGTAGAACTGCTTGTCGGGGCTGACGGTGAAGGACGGGGTCTTTTCCTTATGGAACGGGCAGCAGGCAGAGAGGTTCTTGCCGGTCTTCTTCAGCTGGACGCGCGAGCTCACCACGTCGACGATGTCGGTGCGGTTGAGAAGGTCGTCGATGAAGCTCTGGGGAATCAGCCCGGCCATGGCAGTCTCGTCATCTGGCAACTGGCAAGTCTAATCGCTACGCGCGGGTTCGGGGCGAGTGGTGCTATTGGAGGGTGCGAGGAAAAAATGTGCTCGTCAGCCACGGAGGGCTCGTCAGTCACGACGTGCACGACTGGCCATTGACCAGCTCTGACGTGTTCAGGCGGATTGCCCGCAAGCTGCTGCAAGGGGCACCTCAGGCTTGGCGCCAAAGGTTTGAAGCTACCGCTGCCATCAACCCGGCACAAGGCCGGGCGGGGCAGAAGCTTTGCGTAGAACGCCTGTATCAGTACAGACGAACGGCGCGGCGCTGTTCGCGCTGGACCTTCTTGGCGTGACGCTTGACAGCGGCAGCGGCCTTGCGCTTGCGCTCGGCAGTCGGCTTCTCGTAAAACTCGCGGCTACGAACTTCAGCCAGTACACCGGCTTTTTCGCAGGAGCGCTTGAAACGACGCAGAGCTACGTCGAAGGGTTCGTTCTCTTTAACTTTGACGGCTGGCATCCAGGGCTACCTTCATTCATTACCGGGGTGGACGCGCTCCTGGCAAAACAAGGGTGTGCTGGAGAACGTCGGTTTTCAAGGGCTGCGGATGTTAACCCTTAGACGGCCGGAATGCAAAGCCTCTGATCGAAAACCGCTGGTCGGCATCGGGTACGGGGACTATCATGCGCGCCTTCGAATTCAGCCTCGACAAGGCACAGACCCATGCTAGTACTGGGATTGGAAACATCCTGCGACGAAACTGGCGTCGCATTATACGACAGCGAGCGCGGCCTGCTGGCCGATGCCCTGTTCAGCCAGATCGACCTGCACCGCATCTATGGCGGGGTGGTACCGGAGCTGGCTTCGCGTGACCACGTCAAGCGCATGCTGCCGCTGATCCGCCAGGTGCTGGGCGAAGCCGGCTGCGTCGCCACCGAGATCGATGCGATCGCCTATACCGCCGGCCCCGGCCTGGTGGGGGCCCTGCTGGTCGGTGCCTCGTGCGCCCAGGCACTGGCGTTCGCCTGGGACATTCCGGCGATCGGCGTGCACCACATGGAGGGCCACCTGCTGGCGCCCATGCTCGAAGAACAGCCCCCCGAGTTTCCGTTCGTCGCCCTGCTGGTCTCCGGTGGCCATACCCAGTTGGTGCGGGTCGATGGCGTCGGCCAGTACCAGTTGCTTGGCGAGAGCCTGGACGACGCGGCGGGTGAGGCCTTCGACAAGACCGCCAAGCTGATTGGCCTGAATTATCCCGGCGGGCCTGAAATCGCCCGCCTGGCCGAGCGCGGTGTACCCGGGCGCTTCGTCTTCCCCCGGCCGATGACCGATCGGCCTGGCCTGGAGTTCAGCTTCAGCGGCCTCAAGACGTTCGCCCTGAATACCTGGCAGCAATGCCGCGATGCCGGGGACGACAGCGAGCAGACCCGGTGCGACCTGTCCCTGGCATTCCAGCAGGCGGTGGTGGAGACTTTGACCATCAAGTGCAAGCGTGCCCTCAAGCAGACCGGGCTCAAGCGCCTGGTGATCGCCGGGGGGGTGAGCGCCAACAAGGCCCTGCGGGCCTCGCTGGAGGCCATGCTGTCCAGCATCAAGGGCAATGTGTATTACGCCCGGCCCCGGTTCTGCACCGACAACGGCGCCATGATCGCCTATGCCGGCTGCCAGCGCCTGCTCGCCGGGCAGCGCCAGGACCTGGCGATCAGCGTGCAGGCACGCTGGCCGATGGAGCAGCTACCGGCGGTATGAAGGTGAATGCCGTTCAGGCTGGCGATTCAGAAATGTCGTTCGCGCCCGGCGAACAGGTCGCGTAGATTGCTGCGGTGGCGCCAGACGATCAGCAGGGTGAGCGCGGCCATCGGCAGCAGTGCCTCGGGCTCGCGCCAGGCCAGCAATGGCAGGGTCAGCGGTGTGGCGATCAGCGCCGCCAGGGAGCTGGTGCGGGTGAGGTAGAAGGTCAGCAGCCAGGCAACGATGGCCAGCAGCGCGGCCGGCAGGTACAGGCCCATGAGCATGCCGGCGGCCGTCGCCACGCCCTTGCCACCCTGGAAGCGGAAGTACAGGGGGAACATATGGCCGACCACCGCACAGAGGCCGATCCAGGCCTGCTCCTGCAGGCCGAGCCCGAGCAGTTGGGCCAGCAGCACGGGCAACAGGCCCTTGCACAGGTCGCCCAGGAGGGTCAGGATCGCCAGCTTGCGGCCCGCCAGGCGCAGCATGTTGGTGGCGCCGGCGTTGCCCGAGCCGCTGGAGCGCGGGTCGGGGCTGCCGCTGAGGCGGCTGAGGACGATGGCGAAGGACAGAGAGCCAAGCAGGTAGGCGAGCAGCGCCAATAACCAAAACATGCTAACTATTCCGGGCGGGGATGCCCTGATTCTAACGGCGCCAGTCGCCCTTGTCGTGCTGTGGAGAGAAGTGCTTGGACAGAGTGTTCATCGAAGGCCTGGAAGTCGATACCGTCATCGGTGCCTATGACTGGGAGCGGGATATTCGCCAGTGCCTGCGCCTGGACCTGAGTTTCGCCTGGGACAACCGTCCGGCCGCCGCCGGTGACGATCTGCGCCTGGCGCTGGATTACGCCAGCGTTTCGGCGCGTGTCCAGGCGTTCGCCGAGCAGGCCCGCTTCGAATTGGTCGAAACCTTTGCCGAGCGCCTGGTGGCGGAGCTGATGGAGACGTTCGGCATTCCCTGGATGCGTCTGAAACTGACCAAGCCGGGCGCCGTACCAGCGGCCCGTGGCGGCGTTGGCGTGGAGATCGAGCGCGGATGTCTCTGAGCACGGTATACCTGGGGCTGGGCAGCAACATCGAGCGCGAGGCGCACCTGTGCGCCGGGCTCGACGCCCTGGCCGGCTTTCTGCGCGACATGCGTTGTTCGCCGGTGTTCGAGAGCCAGGCGGTGGGCATCAAGAGCGGGCCTTTCTTCAACCTGGTGGTGACCGGGCAGACCGATCTGCCGCTGCTCGAGCTGGATCGCCGGCTGAAGTTCATCGAGGCGGACAATGGCCGTTATGCCCCTGAGCGCAAGGGGTTGCCGCTGGACATCGATGTGCTGATGTTCGATGACTTGCTGGGCACCTTCAATGGCCTGGTGCTGCCGCGGGCGGAAATCCTGAAGAATGCGTTCGTGCTCTGGCCCTTGTCGTTGCTGGCGCCGGAGCTGGTGCATCCGGGCGTGGGCAAGCGCATGGCGCAACTGTGGCAGGAGGCGGATATCGAGCAGGTGCTGGCGCCGGTGTCGTTCGAGTGGCGTGGGTTGCAGCTGACCCGGATGTGAGGCGGGAGAGCCTCGGTGCTGGTCAGTCAAGGCATTGAGCGGCCCAATGCAGGCTGGCATCGAGGCACGTCCCACAAGGCGTGCAGGGCCCTGTGGCAGCGGGCTTGCCCGTGCATGGGCAAGCATGAGTGCCTAGGGTTTCTACGCTTCGTATTGTCGTTTGTAGGCTTCCAGCGCCTTCAGTCGCTCTCCCTTGAGCGCCTCGCCCAGCGCTTGCCCGGTCAGGCCTCGCTCCACCAGGCGCTTCACATCGACCTCCTTGGCCACCGCCGCGGCGCCACGCAGGTAACCGGCCTGTGGATAATCCCCGCTTTCCAGCCCCAGGCGTGCACCTGCATCCATCTCGCAGGCCGCGATGAAGTCCTCGAAGCGTTGCGGGCGGCGGTATACGTCGAACGTGTGCAGCAGTTCCAACAGCGCCCCAGCGGGTAATTCAAGGGCTCGTTGGAAAGAGGTGTGGCACTTGCCAACCAACTGCGCCAGTTCCTGGCATTCCCGGGGGGCCTTGAAGCGCTGATTCATCGCTTTGATCTGCGCTAGGCCCAGAGCGTGCAACAGGCAAGCCCAGCGTACATTCAGCGGTTGCCGGTGCCGAGCGGCCTGTTGCAGGACCGCGAGGGTATGGCTGCCGCTGTCGAGCCCGGTTGGTTGTTCGAACAGCGCATCGACCTCGGGCATCAGTTCCGCCAGGGCGTCACACGCACGCAATACCTGGATGAACACCTGTGGTTGGTCTTCCATCAGCGCTCGCTCGATTTCCTTCCAGCTACGCTCGGCGGTCAGCGCCTGCAGCTCGCCCGAGGCGCTGATCTGGCGCATCAGCTCGAGGGTTTCCTCGGCCACGCGAAAACCCAGCGGGGCATAGCGCGCGGCAAAGCGGGCCACCCGCAGAACGCGCAAGGGATCTTCGGCGAACGCCGGGGAAACGTGGCGTAATATGCGCCGTTCCAGGTCTTCCTTACCATGGTAGGGGTCGCACAGCGTGCCCTGCTCGTCCTCGGCCATGGCGTTGATGGTCAGGTCGCGGCGGATCAGGTCCTCTTCGAGAGTCACCTCGGGGCTGGCATGGAAGGTGAATCCGCCATAGCCACGTCCGCTCTTGCGTTCGGTGCGCGCCAGGGCGTACTCCTCGCCGGTCCTGGGATGGATGAATACCGGGAAATCAGCACCGACCGGGCGAAAGCCCTGGGCCTGCATCTGTTCGACCGTGGCGCCGACCACCAGCCAGTCGATATCGCTGACCGGGCGCCCGAGCAAGCGGTCGCGCACCGCGCCACCGACTTTGTAGATCTGCATGAGAAACCTCCATTACTGCCCACAGGATACCCTGTCGACAGCAATGGAGGTGCGCCTGCTAGAGGTGATGCACCACGGCCAGGTCCATGCGGCCGTATTCGCTCGCTTCGCCTTGTTCGCCACGCGGCGGCATGTGATGGGTCTTCATCACCTGGTCGCCCTGAACGGTTTCCAGGTGGATGTCGAAGCCCCAGAGGCGATGCAGGTGCTTGAGCACTTCCTCGGTGGAGTCGCCCAGCGGCTTGCGGTTGTGCTGTTGATGGCGCAGGGTCAGGGAGCGGTCGCCGCGACGGTCGATGCTCCAGATCTGCACGTTGGGCTCGCGGTTGCCCAGGTTGTACTGGGCGGCCAGTTGTTCGCGGATCAGCCGGTAGCCGGCCTCGTCGTGGATCGCCGGAACCAGCAGGTCGTCGCGTTGGTCGTCGTCGAGGATGCTGAACAGCTTGAGGTCGCGGATCACCTTGGGTGACAGGTATTGCAGGATGAAGCTCTCGTCCTTGAAGCTGCTCATGGCGAACTTGAGGGTAGAAAGCCAATCGCTGCCGGCAATGTCGGGGAACCAGCGGCGATCTTCCTCGGTGGGGTTCTCGCACATGCGACGGATGTCGGTGTACATGGCAAAACCCAGGGCATAAGGGTTGATACCGCTGTAGTAGGGGCTGTCGAAGCCTGGCTGGAACACCACGCTGGTGTGTGACTGCAGGAACTCCATGATGAACCCGTCGGTCACCAGCCCTTCGTCGTACAGGTCGTTCATCAGGGTGTAGTGCCAGAACGTGGCCCAGCCTTCGTTCATCACCTGGGTCTGGCGCTGTGGGTAGAAGTACTGGGCGATCTTGCGCACGATGCGCACCACTTCACGTTGCCAGGGTTCGAGCAGCGGGGCGTGCTTTTCGATGAAGTAGAGGATGTTTTCCTGTGGTTCGGCGGGGAAGCGTACATCATCCCGTTCGCCGCCCTTTTCCGCACCCTTGGGAATGGTGCGCCACAGGTCATTGATCTGCCGTTGCAGGTGTTCCTCACGCTCTTTCTGTCGACGGCGCTCTTCCTCGGCCGAGATCGGGTAGGGGCGCTTGTAGCGGTCGACCCCGTAGTTCATCAGGGCATGGCAGGAGTCGATCAGGTCCTCGACGGCATCGATGCCGTGGCGCTCCTCGCATTGGGCGATGTACTGCTTGGCGAAGACCAGGTAATCGATGATCGAGCTGGCGTCGGTCCAGGTGCGGAACAGGTAGTTGCCCTTGAAGAAACTGTTGTGGCCATAGCAGGCATGGGCGATCACCAGCGCCTGCATGCACATGGTGTTCTCTTCCATGAGGTAGGCGATGCAGGGGTCGGAGTTGATCACGATCTCGTACGCCAGGCCCATCTGGCCGCGGCTATAGGACTTTTCCGTGCTGAGGAACTGCTTGCCATAGGACCAATGGTGATAACCGAGGGGCATGCCGACGGAGGCATAGGCGTCCATCATCTGCTCGGCGGTGATCACCTCGATCTGGTTGGGGTAGGTGTCCAGGGCGTAACGCTCGGCCAGGCGGCTGATTTCCCGGTCGTAGGCCTGGATCAACTCGAACGTCCACTCCGAGCCGGTGGAAATGGGTTGGCGTCTCTGTGCTCTGGCGGTCATGTGGCTAACCTGCGCTGGAAGAGTTCACGGAAGACCGGGTAGATGTCGCCGGCCGATACCAACTGCTGCTGGGCGAACGTGTCGGGATAGGCCTCGCCGATGCGCTCGTATTCGTACCATAGCGCCTGATGCTCGCGAGGGGTGATCTCGACATAAGTGTAGTACTGCACATGCGGCATGATCTGGTTGGCGAGGATGTCGCGGCAGATCGGCGAGTCATCGTTCCAGTTATCGCCGTCCGAGGCCTGGGCGGCATAGATGTTCCATTCATTGGCCGGGTAGCGGTCGGCCATGATTTCCTGCATCAGCTTGAGCGCGCTGGAAACGATGGTGCCGCCGGTCTCCCGGGAGTAGAAGAATTCTTCCTCGTCGACCTCGCGGGCGCTGGTGTGGTGGCGGATGAATACCACCTCGATGCGATCGTAGTTTCGCTTGAGGAACAGGTAGAGCAGGATGAAGAAGCGCTTGGCGATGTCCTTGGTGGCCTGGGTCATGGAGCCGGAGACGTCCATCAGGCAGAACATCACCGCCTTGGAGCTGGGGTTGGGCTGCTTGACCAGCAGGTTGTACTTGAGGTCGAAGGTGTCGAGAAAGGGCAGGCGGTTGATGCGCGCCTTGAGGCGTTCGATTTCCGCTTCGGTTGCCTGGATATCGGTGAAGTTGTCGGGCTCCTCGACCTTCAGGCGAGCCAGCTCGGCCTGGGCCTCGCGCAACAGGGCGCGGCTGCTGCCGGTCAGGGCGATGCGCCGGGCATGGGCCGAGCGCAGGGTGCGCACGATGTTGATGCGCGACGGGTTGCCTTCG
This sequence comes from Pseudomonas sp. HLMP, assembly GCF_046365545.1. Taxonomy (NCBI): domain Bacteria; kingdom Pseudomonadati; phylum Pseudomonadota; class Gammaproteobacteria; order Pseudomonadales; family Pseudomonadaceae; genus Pseudomonas; species Pseudomonas sp. HLMP. Next base: position 1,427,129 of record NZ_JBDLLR010000001.1, read on the forward strand.
TTGGCGATGCCTGCGCGCACGGTCTTGAAGGTGTCGGCGCCGGTCAGGTGGCGCTTGACCAGGTTGGGCAGCTCCAGGTCCTCGAACATGAACTCGAGGAATTCCTCCTGGGTGATCTGGAAGACGAAGTCGTCCATGCCTTCGCCGGAGTTGCCGGCCTTGCCACGCCCGCCGCCACCTCCGCCACCCTGGGGGCGCGGGATGTGTTCGCCGGCGGTGAATTCCTTGTTGCCCGGGTGGACGATGGTCTGCTTGCCGCCACGACCATGGTGCAGCACCGGCTCGTCGATATCCCGCGCCGGGATGCTGATCTGCTCGCCATGCTCCATGTCCATGATGGAACGGCGGCTTACGGCCTCTTCGACGGCTTTCTTGATGTGCTCACGGTAACGCCGCAGGAAACGCTGGCGGTTGACCGTGCTCTTGTTCTTGCCGTTCAGGCGTCGGTCGATTACGTAGCTCATGGGCCCTCCGGTAGCTGGAAGCAGCTGCGAGCTTCAAGCGACAAGCTGCAAGACAAAGCAGCCCCCGCTGCCGCAAGCTGTCGCGCCTGTAGCAGGTTCGGCGCTGGACAGCTTGCAGCCCGCGGCTTGTAGCTTGCCGCTTTATTGCGATTTCCTGACCCGCAGATACCATTCCGACAGCAGGCGTACCTGTTTGTCGGTGTAGCCACGCTCCACCATCCGGGTGACGAAGTCGTTGTGTTTCTGTTGGTCCTCCTTGCTGGCCTTGGCGTTGAAGCTGATGACCGGCAGCAGGTCCTCGGTGTTGGAGAACATTTTCTTCTCGATCACCACCCGCAGCTTCTCATAGCTCAGCCAGCTCGGGTTCTTGCCATTGTTGTTGGCACGGGCACGCAGCACGAAGTTGACGATCTCGTTGCGGAAATCCTTCGGGTTGCTGATGCCGGCTGGTTTCTCGATCTTCTCCAGCTCCTCGTTGAGGGCGATGCGGTTGAGGATCTCGCCGGTTTCCGGGTCGCGGTATTCCTGGTCCTGGATCCAGAAGTCGGCGTACAGCACGTAGCGGTCGAAGATGTTCTGGCCGTATTCGCTGTAGGACTCCAGGTAGGCGGTCTGGATCTCCTTGCCGATGAACTCGATGTAGCGCGGTGCCAGGTATTCCTTGAGATAGCGCAGGTAGCGCTCACGCACTTCGGCAGGGAACTGCTCCTGTTCGATCTGCTGTTCCAGCACGTAGAGCAAGTGCACCGGGTTGGCTGCCACTTCGTGGGGGTCGAAGTTGAAGACCTTGGAGAGGATCTTGAAGGCGAAACGGGTCGACAGGCCGTTCATGCCTTCGTCGACGCCCGCGGCATCGCGGTATTCCTGGATCGACTTGGCCTTCGGATCGGTGTCCTTGAGGTTCTCGCCGTCGTACACGCGCATCTTCGAGTAGATGTTGGAGTTCTCCGGCTCCTTGAGGCGCGACAGCACGGTGAACTGGGCGAGCATCTTGAGGGTGTCCGGTGCGCAGTGGGCCTTGGCCAGCGAACTGTTGACCAGCAGTTTGTCGTAGATCTTGACCTCGTCGCTGACGCGCAGGCAGTACGGCACCTTGACGATGTAGATCCGGTCGATGAATGCCTCGTTGTTCTTGTTGTTCCGGAAGGTGTGCCACTCCGACTCGTTGGAGTGGGCCAGCAGGATCCCGGAGTAGGGGATCGCGCCCAGGCCTTCGGTGCTGTTGTAGTTGCCCTCTTGCGTGGCGGTCAGCAGCGGGTGCAGGACCTTGATCGGCGCCTTGAACATCTCGACGAATTCCATCAGGCCCTGGTTGGCCCGGCACAGGGCGCCCGAATAGCTGTAGGCGTCGGCGTCGTTCTGCGGGAATTCCTCGAGCTTGCGGATATCCACCTTGCCCACCAGCGCGGAGATGTCCTGGTTGTTCTCGTCGCCTGGTTCGGTCTTGGCGATGGCGATCTGGTTAAGGATGGAAGGGTAGAGCTTGACCACCCGGAACTTGGAGATGTCGCCGCCGAACTCCTGCAGGCGCTTGGTGGCCCAAGGCGACATGATGGTATTCAGGTAGCGCCGTGGGATGCCGAACTCTTCCTCGAGAATGGCGCCGTCTTCGGCCGCATTGAACAGGCCCAGGGGGGATTCGAACACCGGCGAGCCCTTGATGGCATAGAAGGGCACCTTTTCCATCAGTTGCTTGAGCTTCTCGGCCAGGGACGATTTACCGCCACCCACCGGGCCCAGCAGGTACAGGATCTGTTTCTTCTCCTCCAGGCCCTGTGCGGCGTGGCGGAAGTAGGACACGATCTGGTCGATGCACTCTTCCATGCCATGGAAGTCGGCAAAGGCCGGATAGCGACGGATCACCTTGTTGGAGAAGATTCTCGACAGCCTGGAGTTCGTTGAGGTATCGACCAGCTCCGGTTCGCCGATGGCCAGCAACAGCCGTTCGGCCGCCGAAGCGTAGGCGCTGCGATCCTCTTTGCACAGCTCGAGGTACTCCTGCAGCGAGAGTTCTTCCTGGCGGGTTGACTCGAAACGTTGTTGGAAGTGGCTAAAAATGCTCATGACGTCACCTCGCTCGATACGTGGAGCCGACGCCGGATCAGTCAGCTGATGCTGGCATGCAACCGGGCTGGCCGATTGCTGTATACCCCCCAGAACACCCGTAGAAACGCTACCGATGACCCGCACGCCGGTGTACCGGCTCTCCCCTTTTTTGGATGGCCTGGGCTTAAGGATAGTTGGTTATACGCAAGGTCAAGGGCACGAGGTCGAGAAGATGCCCACGACCGTTCGTCAGCTGATGCCCGAGCCCGCATGGGGCGCGGGCTGCAGGAAAAATAAAAAAATTATTCGGCAGTGCCCTGGGCCGTTTCGGCCGGGTAGGTGCTGCGCCACAGCTCGAAGCCGCCATCGAGGCTGTAGACATCGGAGAAGCCCTGGCCGACCAGATAGGCGGCGGCGCTCTGGCTGGAATTGCCGTGGTAGCAGACCACCAGGGTCGGTGCATCGAGGTCGGCATTGCGAATGAACTCGGCGACCGAATGGTTATCCAGATGTGTGGCGCCGGCGATGTGCCCGGCGGCGAAAGACTGCGGGTCGCGGATGTCGACGACCACCGCACCTTGCTCACGCAGGGCCTGGGCCTGCTCGGGAGGGATGCGCTTGAATTCGCTCATGGGACGGTTTCCTTCAGGACTGGTCATTGATTCTAGCCGGTTGTGCCGGCGGGCGCGGGGTGCCGTCGTCGGCGCAGTCGCAGCGGTGGAATTCGCCGCTGTCGACGTTGTACAGGGTCATCGCGCCGCCCCACACGCAGCCGGTGTCCAGGCCGATGACGTCGGGCACGTCGACACGCCCCTCGAGGGCGGCCCAATGGCCGAAGATGATCTTCACGTGGCGTGAACGGCGATCCTTGTGGGCGAACCAGGGCTTGTAGCCCTTGGGCGCGCTGCCTGGGCCTTCCTTGCTCTTGAGGTCGAGCTTGCCTTCGGCGGTGCAGAAGCGCATGCGGGTGAAGTAGTTGGTGATGACCCGCAGGCGTTCTATGCCGGTCAGGCTCTTGCTCCACTTGTTCGGCTCGTTGCCGTACATGCCATCCAAGTACAGTTTCAGGCGGCTGTCGTCGCGCAGGACTTCCTCCACCTCGGCGGCCAGCTCCAGCGCCTTGCCCAAGGTCCACTGGGGCGGGATGCCGGCATGAACCATGGCGATGCCTCGGGGCTCGTCGTAGTGCAGCAGTTTCTGCCGGCGCAGCCAGTCGAACAATTGGTCGGCGTCCGGTGCCTCGATGATTTCGCGCAGGGTATCGCTTTTCTTCAGGCGTTCGACGTTGTGCCAGGCGGCCAGCAGGTGCAGGTCATGGTTGCCGAGCACGCAGACCAGCGAATCGCGGATGCCATAGAGAAAGCGCAAGGTTTCCAGCGACTCGGGGCCACGGTTGACCAGGTCGCCGACCAGCCAGAGACGATCGACCGTTGGGTCGAAGCGTACCCGTTCGAGCAGGCACTTCAGTGGCTGCAGGCAGCCTTGCAGGTCGCCGACCGCATACACCGCCATCAGTGCAAGGCTCCCGGTACGGCCAGGCGGAAGGGGGCGATGAGGGCATCGAAGTGCTGACCGTCCTCGGCGAGCATCTGGTAGCTGCCCTGCATGGTGCCGACGCGGGTGGTGATCACCGCGCCGCTGCTGTAGGTGTGGCTCTGGCCCGGCTCGATGAGTGGCTGCTGGCCGACCACGCCGGCGCCGCGTACTTCCTCGACCTCGCCGTCGCCGTTGGTGATCAGCCAATGGCGTGACATCAATCGGGCCTTGACCGAGCCGTTGTTCTGCACCGTGATGGTGTAGGCGAAGGCGAAACGGTCGTTGTCGGGGTCGGATTGTTCTGTGAGATAGCGGGTGACGACGCTGACGTCGATCTGGTAGCGGGGGTCGGACATGCAAAGGCCTTGGACGAACGGACGCAAATACGGCAATGGGTGCAGTCTAGGCCATTGGCGGGGGTGTAGGCCAGTTGTGCGGGCGGTCGGTGACTGCCGGGGCCCATTTGCAGGCAAGCCCGCTCTCACAGGTGGCAGCGGTGTTGACGCGTCATGTGCCGTGCAGGGCACCTGTGGGGCTTGCCGGCGATGGGCTGCAACGCAGCCCCATGATTACAAGGCGCTGCCCTGCTGCTCTGCCAGCTGGTCAGCCAGGCGCACGAAGGCGGCCAGGTCGAGTTGCTCCGGTCGCAGGCTGCCATCGACGCCCGCCGCTTCGATGGCCTGGCTGTCGAGCAGCCCCTTGAGGGTATTGCGCAGCGTCTTGCGGCGCTGGTTGAAGGCTTCGCGGACGATACGCTCGAGCAGGCGCGGGTCCTTGGCCGGATGGGGCAGGGTCTCGTGGGGGACCAGGCGCACGATGGCCGAATCCACCTTCGGCGGAGGGTTGAAGGCGCCCGGCCCGACATTGAACAGGTGCTCGACCCGGCAGTGGTACTGCACCATGATCGACAGGCGGCCCCAGTCTCCACCGCCGGGGCCCGCAGCCAGGCGCTCGACCACTTCCTTCTGCAGCATGAAATGCATGTCGCGGATCAGCTCGGCATGCTCCAGCAAGTGGAAGATCAGCGGTGTGGAGATGTTGTAGGGCAGGTTGCCCACGACCTTGAGGCTGCGTGGCGGCACGCCCAACTGGTTGAAGTCGAACTTCAGGGCGTCGCCCTGGTGCAGGCGGAAGTTGGGGTTGCCTGCGAACTTGTGCTGGAGGATCGGCACCAAGTCCTTGTCCAGCTCCACGACGTCCAGCTGTGCGCCGCTGCCCAGCAGGCCCTCGGTGAGGGCGCCCTGGCCTGGGCCGATCTCCAGCAGGTGCTCGCCGGCCTTGGCGTTGATCGCCCGCAGGATGCGGTCGATGATCCCGGCGTCATGCAGGAAGTTCTGGCCGAAGCGCTTGCGCGCCCGGTGTTGGTATTGCTCGTTCATGGTCGGTTCTCGGCCATCTGGTAGGCGGTTTCCAGGGCGACGCGCAGGCTGCCGGTGTCGACCTTGCCGGTGCCGGCCAGGTCCAGGGCGGTGCCGTGATCGACCGACGTGCGGATGATCGGCAGGCCCAGGGTTACGTTGACGGCGGCGCCGAAGCCTTTGTATTTGAGTACGGGCAGGCCCTGGTCGTGGTACATCGCCAGCACTGCGTCGCAGTGCTCCAGGTATTTGGGGGTGAACAGGGTATCGGCCGGCAGCGGGCCGCGCAGGTCCATGCCTTCGTTGCGCAGGCGCTGCAGTGTGGGCTCGATGATGTCGATTTCTTCGCGGCCCAGATGGCCGCCCTCACCGGCATGCGGGTTGAGGCCGCAGACCAGGATGCGCGGATTGGCGATGCCGAACTTGTCGCGCAGGTCGGCATGCAGGATGCGCGTGACACGCTCCAGGCGCTCGGCGCTGATGGCGTCGGCGATCTCGCGCAGGGGCAGGTGGGTGGTCACCAGGGCCACGCGCAAGCCGTGGGTGGCGAGCATCATCACCACCTGGGCGGTGTGGGTCAGGTCGGCAAGGAATTCGGTGTGGCCGGAGAAGGCGATGCCGCTTTCGTTGATCACGCCCTTGTGCACGGGGGCGGTGATCATGCCGGCGAAATGCCCGTCGAGGCAGCCTTGGCCGGCCCGGGTCAGGGTTTCCAGGACGAAGGCAGCGTTGGCCTTGTCCAGTTGCCCCGGCACCACCTTTGCGGCCAGCGGCGTATCCCAGACGTACAGGCTGCCGGCGGGAGCCGGCTGGTCGGGCCAGGCGTCTACCGAGACGGGCAGCAGGTTGACGGCCAGCCCCAGTTGCGTGGCCCGCTCGGCGAGCAGGTCACGGCTGGTGATGGCGATCAGGGGGTGGGGCTGGGCCTCGGCGGCGAGCAGCAGGCACAGGTCGGGACCTATGCCGGCCGGCTCGCCGGGCGTGACGGCGAAGCGCAGGGGCTTCACTGGGCGGCCTGGTCGGCGCCAGGCAGCTTGATTTCAACGTAGGCTTCGTCGCGGATCTGGCGCAGCCAGGTCTGCAGCTCTTCGTCGTACTTGCGGTTGCGCAGGACGTTCATGGCCTGCTGCTCGCGGGCCTGTTCGGTGCTGTCGGTGGCGCGGCGGCCCAGTACTTCGAGCACATGCCAGCCGTATTGGCTGCGGAACGGACGGGACACCTCGCCCTGGGGGGCGCTGGTCATCACTTCGCGGAACTCCGGCACCAGGCTGTTGGGGTCGACCCAGTTGAGGTCGCCGCCGTTGAGCGCCGAACCCGGGTCTTCCGAGAAGCTCTTCGCCAGCTCGGCGAAGTCTTCGCCGTTCCTGATGCGCTCGTACAGGCGTTCGGCCAGCTGTTGGGTAGCCGCTTCGCTGCGGATCTCGCTGGGCTTGATCAGGATGTGACGGACATGCACCTCGTCACGCAGGACGTTGCCGCCGCCACGTTTCTCCTCGAGCTTGAGGATGATGAAGCCGTTGGGGATGCGGATCGGCTGGGTGATGTCACCCACGGCCATGCTGCTGAGCAGGCCGGCGAAGTCTGGCGGCAACTGGCCGGCCTTGCGCCAGCCCATCTCGCCGCCTTCCAGGGCGTTCTCGCTGGCCGAGCGGGCGATGGCCATCTGGCCGAAGTCGGCGCCCTGCTTGAGCTGCTGGTAGACCTCGCCAGCCTGTTGGGCAGCCGCCTGGATGGCGCTGGAATTGGCGCTTTCCGGGGTGGGGATGAGGATGTTGGCCAGGCGGTATTCCTCGGACAGCTGCATCTTGCCCAGGTCGGAGTTGAGGAAGTTCTTCACTTCCTGCTCCGAGACCTGGATGCGCTCGGCCACGCGGCGCTGGCGCACGCGGCTGATGATCATCTCGCGCTTGACCTGGTCGCGGGCGTCGTCGAACGACAGGCCGTCCTGGGCCAGGGCGGCGCGGAACTGCTCCAGGGTCATGCCGTTGCGCTGGGCAATGGTGGCGATGGCCTGGTTGAGTTCCTCGTCGGTGATGCGGATGCCCGAGCGCTCGCCGATCTGCAGTTGCAGGTTCTCGACGATCAGGCGCTCCAGGACCTGCTGCTCCAGGGCTCCGGGCGGTGGCGTGCCACCGCCGCGCTTGGCGATGGTCTGCTGCACTTCACGGATACGCTGGTCCAGCTGGCTCTGCATGACTACGTCGTTGTCGACGATAGCCACGACCCGGTCCAGGGGTTGCACCGCGGCATGCACCGCGCCACTCAGCAATACAGCGCCCAGCATCAGCGGGCGCAGTCGATCAATAAGCTTGCTCTTCACGTGTACGGTAACCTTGAATGCCTTCGTCGAGGAACGACTCGACCTTGTTGCCCACTACGCCACCGAGGCCTTTGAGCACGATTTGCAGGAAGACGCCGTGGTCGCCTTTTTCATTCTGCGGAACGGCCTGGCTGAAGTCGTCGTAGTCGAGCCAGTAGCGGTTGATCAAGCGCAGTTTCCAGCAGCAGTTGTCGTACTCGAAGCCACCCATGGCTTCCAGGGTACGGTTGCGGTTGTAATCGTGCTGCCAGCGACCGATCACGCTCCACTGCGGCACGATTGGCCAGATGACCGAGAAGTCGTGTTGCTCGATCTTGTAGTAGTCCTTGATGTAATTCGGGCTGCCTGGAGTGCCGTAGTCGCCGCCGCCCACCTGCCAACGTCCGGTCAGCGAGTCGTAGCGGACCAGGTCGTTGCGGTAGCGGTAGCCCAGGTTGACGATCTTGTTCGGATTGTCCTCAGGCTGGTAGTGGAACATGGCGCTGCCCGAGCGAGGGCTGCGGCTGTCCGGGTCCCAGTTGTAGTCGGAGTTGAAGCGCCAGTCGCGGTTGAAGGCGTACTGGTACTCCAGGGCGTAAGGTGACACGTCCGATTGCGAGTCGTCGCGGGTACGCCAGTCGATGCCTGGCATCTGTACCTTGCGGTCCTTGAAGTAAAGCGCCTGGCCGATACTGATGCGTTGACGTTCGAAACCGTTTTCCTCGATCCAACGACTGGTCACGCCCAGCGACAGTTTGTTCTCGTCGCCGATGCGGTCGGAACCACTGAAGCGGTTGTCGCGGAACAGTGAGGAGTAGCTGAAGTAGCTCTCGCTGGTGTCGAAGACCGGGATGTCCTTCTGGTCCTCATACGGTACATAGAGGTAGAACAGCCGGGGCTCCAGGGTTTGGCGATAGTTCTTGCCGAACCATTGAGTGTTGCGGTCGAAATACAGGCCACTGTCGACGCTGAAGACTGGAACGCTGCGGTTCTGGTTACTGGAGAAATCACCGCGCAGGTCAAGTTGTGCAGGGTCTCTGACTGCAAGCGTTGCAATGTCACTTTTGCCTTTGCTGTCCAGATCCAGGTCGTAGTGAGTGTATACGTACTTAAGCTTCGGCTTGATGAAGCCGTAGCTGGCCTCCATGGGCAGGCTGATTGCCGGGGCCACGTTCAGGCGGGTGCCGTTGGCACGTGCTAGGCCGAAGACGTTTTCATCCAGTCGCCGTCCTGCTGCGCCGGCGGAAAAGTCCGGGTTGCCATCCTCGTCGCGGACGAAGTCGTCCTTCAGGTCACGATCGAAGCGAACTGCTTCGGTCTGATAGCTGAAGTCGAACCCGCCCGGATGATAAGGCAGCATGCCATTGAAGGTAATCTGCGGCAGTTTGTCGTACGGCGTGATGCGGGAAATGGTCGCCATCTCGTAGGCATGCACGTTCAGCCGTGCGGTATAACTGTCGCCACGGTAGGTCAGGGCACCCTGCTGGTCGACGACATCCTTACTCTCGACACCAATCTGATCCGACTCCAGATCCTGGAAGTAGAACGGATCGCTGATGTCGGTGTAGTCCACCTCGGTCATCAACCGCGAATCCAGGCCGCCCTTGTGCTGCCAGTTGACCATCCAGCGCTGGTCCTTGTAGTCGGTCTGGTCCTTGCGGTCATCGTCCTGGTCGTTCAGGTACGCGCCGCCGAACTGGCCTTCGCTGGACTTGGTCAGGTAGCGGAACTCGCCTTCCATCAGCAGGCCACGCTTGGTCATGTAGCGTGGATACAACGTGGCGTCGTAGTTCGGCGCCAGGTTGAAGTAGTACGGTGTGACCAGCATGAAGCCGGTGTCGCTGCTGGTGCTGAACGACGGTGGCAGGAAGCCGGACTGGCGACGGTCGTCGATCGGGAAATAGATGTACGGTGTATAGAACACCGGGAAATCCTTGACCCGCAGGGTGACGTTGGTCGCGGTACCGAAGCCGGTGGCCGGGTTCAGGGTGATGTTGTTGCCCTTGAGCTGCCAGGCGTTGCTGTTCGGCTCACAGGTGGTGTAGGTGCCGTCCTTGAGGCGAATGATGGCATTCTCGCCACGCTTGGCGTACAGGGCATTACCGCGGATGCGCGATTTGTGCATCACGTACTCGGCGTTGTCGACCTGGGCTTCGCCGGTGTCCAGCTGGATTTCTGCCTGGTCGCCAACGACCAGCGAGCCGTTGTCGCGCAGCTTGACGTTACCCTTGAGCTCGCCCCGGTTTTCGGCCTGGTACAGGTTGGCCTCGTCGGCCTCGACCTGCATGCTGCCCTGGCGCATGACCACGTCGCCGGCGAGCGTGGCGATCTGCTGTTCCTGCTGGTAGCGGGACACCTTGGCGTTCAGGTAGGTCGGCGACTCGTCCTTGGGCGTGGTGTCGTTCATGCCCGGGCGTTCCGGCTCGATGTACGCACCGGCGCAGTACGGGCCGGTCTCGGCCAACTGGGCAGGGGTGAGCTTCTCGCGCGGGACCCAGTCCAGGTGGCTGTAGTCTTCGCTGCGCGACTTCAGGCCACGGCCCTTGCTCTCGGTGACCAGGACCGGCTTGGGTTCGGCGCTGGCCTCGGCGACCTGCGCCTCGGTACCCTCGCTGCTGGAGCTGGGGGCGGCGCCTTCGTGCACCGGACGCGGTGGCAGGTTGCTGGCAGCGGTCTTGGGCTTGCAGTCCCAGCCACCGGAGGCGGACACTTGGCAGTCGAACTGCTCGGCTGCCACCACATAGGGGGTGGCCAGAGGTTGCAGGGCCAGCAAGCCGCCAGTCACCAGCAGCGGGAACTTTCTACGAAACGCGGGGGATTTCAATGCCATCTTATTAGTCCGGGCTTCCTTCGTGCCATCTGCCCGCGTGTGGGGCCGCACGCCTCTCGATGGTCTGGAAAAGATGCTGGATAATAAAGCATGACCCGCTTGACGGCTAGGGCCGTCGGAGACCCTTGTAATGCCCGATCACGATGTACGCCTGCAGCAACTGACCGCCTGGCTCGATGAGCAGCTCCACCCTCTTTTCCATGACAACGCCTGGGGCGAAGTGCCCGAAGGCACCTTGACCGCCGCCAGTAGCGATGCGAGTTTCCGTCGCTATTTCCGCTGGCAGGGCGGCGATCATAGCTTCGTGATCATGGACGCGCCTCCACCTCAGGAGAACTGCCGCCCCTTCGTCGATATCGACCACCTGCTGTCCAGCGCCGGTGTGCACGTGCCGATCATCCATGCCCAGGACCTGGAGCGTGGCTTCCTGCTGCTGGGGGATCTTGGCCGCCAGACCTACCTGGATATCATCGACGCCGACAACGCCGATGTACTGTTCGCCGATGCCATCGACGCCTTGCTGGCATTCCAGCGCCTGCCGATGACAGCACCGCTGCCGAGCTACGATGTTGCCTTGCTGCGTCGCGAGCTGGAGCTGTTCCCGCAGTGGTACGTCGGCCATGCCCTGGGCCTGGCGCTTTCCGAGGCCCAGCAGGCGGCCTGGGAGCGGGTCAGCCAACTGCTGATCGACAGCGCCCTGGCCCAGCCCAAGGTGTTGGTGCACCGCGACTATATGCCGCGCAACCTGATGCGCAGCGAGCCCAACCCAGGCGTGCTGGACTTCCAGGACGCGGTCTACGGCCCGGTGACCTATGACATCACCTGCCTGTTCAAGGATGCCTTCGTCAGTTGGCCCCAAACCCGTGTCGAGGGCTGGCTGCGCGACTACTGGCAGAAGGCGCGCGAGGCGGGTATCCCGGTGCAGGACGACTTCGAGGTATTCCACTGCGCCAGCGATCTGATGGGCGTGCAGCGCCACCTCAAGGTGATCGGCATCTTCGCCCGTATCTGCCACCGTGATGGCAAGCCCCGCTACCTTGCCGACGTGCCACGCTTCTTCGCCTACATCGAAGAGGTCATCGGTCGTCGGCCCGAGCTGGCCGAGTTGGGCCAACTGATCGCTGAGCTGCAGATCGGGGCGCGCCCATGAAGGCGATGATCCTGGCGGCGGGCAAGGGCGAGCGCATGCGCCCCCTGACCCTGCACACCCCCAAGCCACTGGTGCCTGTCGCTGGCCAGCCCTTGATCGAGTACCACCTGCGCGCACTGGCCAGGGCAGGTTTCACCGAGGTGGTGATCAACCATGCCTGGCTCGGCCAGCAGATCGAGGACCACCTGGGCGATGGTTCACGCTTCGGCCTGAGCATCCGTTATTCGCCCGAGGGCGAGCCGCTCGAGACCGGTGGCGGGATCTTCAAGGCGCTGCCGTTGCTGGGCACGGCGCCGTTCCTGCTGGTCAATGGCGATATCTGGACCGACTACGACTTCACCCGCCTGCGCACTCCGCTGGAGGGGCTCGCGCACCTGGTGCTGGTGGACAACCCTGGGCATCACGGGCGCGGTGACTTCCGCCTGGAAGGCGAGCGAGTCCTCGACGGTGACGAGGCCGCCGATACCCTGACGTTCAGCGGCATCTCGGTGCTCGCCCCGGCACTGTTCGAAGGCTGCCAGCCCGGTGCCTTCAAGCTGGCGCCACTGCTGCGCAAGGCCATGGGCGAGGGGCGGGTGAGCGGCGAGCACTACCGTGGCCGCTGGGTCGATGTCGGGACCCTGGAGCGCCTGGCCGAGGCCGAGCGCCTGATCGTCGGGTGCGACTGACATGTGGTGGCCGAGCACGGTGATAGGCGCCGGCGCCGGCTTTGCCCTGGCCAGCATCCCAGGTGCCCTGCTGGGTGCCCTGCTAGGCCAGGCCATGGACCGTCGCCTGCGCCTGCAGGGCTGGGAGGATGTGCGAGAGCGCCTGGGCGGGCGCCCGGCGCTGCGGGACGAAGAACTGCTGTTCGTGTTGCTCGGGCGCTTGGCCAAGAGCGATGGCCGGGTTGGCGAAGGGCATATCCAGCAGGCGCGTCAAGAGATGGCGCGCCTGCACATGGCCGAGCCTGCGCGGCTCCGGGCGATTGCCGCCTTCAACCGTGGCAAGTCGGGCAAGGATTCTCTGGCGCGTCACCTGCAACGGATCAGCCAGCAGCCCCATGCCGCGGAAGGGACGGTGCGCGCCTGTTGGCGGATGGTCTGGGCCGACGGCAAGGCAGGCCTGCGCGAGCGTGAGCTGTTGCTGGAGTGGGGGCGGGCGATGGGGCTGACGCGACCGCAGGTGCAGGCCCTGTCCCTTGAATACGAACCCCGCAGGGGCGCACCGGAAGGTGGCGCGATGACCTATGCGGCGGCCTTGCGCCTGCTTGGCGTCGAGGTCGACACCGATGTCGACGCGGTGAAGCAGGCCTACCGCCGTCTGCTCAGCCGGCATCACCCGGACAAGCTGGTCGGTAGTGGCGCGAGCGAAGCGCGGGTGCGTGAGGCGACCGAGCGTACTCGTGAGTTGCACCAAGCCTATGCCCTGGTGCGCAAGCGGCGGGGGCTTTGAGCAGCTGCAAGCTTTAGCGGCACGCTGCAAGATGAGCCGGGTAGATAGCTCCACTCTATACGACTGAAAAGCCGCAAGTAGGCGCCTTGACACAGGACCTGCTTGCGGCTTGGAGCTTGCGGCTTATTGACGGGACAAGCGCCATGAGCCTGCTGGTCGACTCGAAACGGCAATCACTCCTGCGGCATCAACCACCCTCGAACCCGGCGGAACAGTTGCTCTTGCTCCGCCGCCGCGTTACCCGGCATGGCGATCAGCGACAGTTGCCGGTACTGGCTGTCCTTCTGCCGCTTGCTGGCCTGCAGGCGCAGCTCGGCGGCCTGGCGGTCGCGGGGGCGCGTGGCGTAGTAGAGGTCGGCGGTGGGCAGCTTGAGGGTCGGCGCCAGGCTCTGCAGGTCGTGCTCCACCCGTGCTGGCGTCTGCGCCGCGATCATCACCAGCTTCTGTACCTGGGGCGGTTGCCGCTCACCCAGGTAGCGCGCTGCCCAGTAGGCGCCGCTGCCATGGCCGAGCAGGACGATGCTGCGAGGGTTGTGCTGCTGGGCATAGGCCAGCGCTGCGTCGAGGCGGGCGAAGATGCGCTCGGCATCGGCTTGGTCGCCTTGCTCCCCGGCTTCACTGGCGTCAGTGCCTTGTGCACTGTCGGCCTCGGCAGCGGTGGCTTGGGCGACGTTGGCGTTGGCGTCGGCCGGGGTGTCCTGGGCTGGCGCGGTCTCGCCCTGGTTGTCTGTCGGCTCTGCTTCCGGCGTGCGCTCGGCGCGTGCCTGCGGGCTGTCGACGACCAGGTCGGGAAGGCTGACGCTCAGGCTATGCCAGCCGACATCGGGAAACTTGTGGCGCAGCGGGCCGACCACCTTGGGCCAGTCAGCATTTTCTCCCGCACCCGGGACGATGATTACCGCCCCCTTCGGATCACTGTCGTTGGCCGGTTTCCACAAGGCCAGGAAGCTCTCGCCACCGGCCTGCAAGGTCTGCTGTTCGGCTTTGGGCACCAGGCGCTCGAGCGCCTGGGCGTCTTCTTCGCTGCGTTCGGCCAGGGGCGGGCGTGGCGCGGGGGCGGTTGCTGTCTTGGCGGCAGCTTGTGGTTGCTCGGCCTCGGCGGCCTGTGCGCCGAGCGATAGGATCGAAGCCAGGCAGAACAGGGCCAGCGTCGTGCGATAAAGTGTGAACATGAATCAACCCAAAGCCAGAATGATACCGGCAGCCTAATAGTATTTGTCCGTGACGACCAAGCAGATGGCCGTCCTTGCCAAGACGAGCGTATAGATGAAGCGAGTGCGTCGCCTGTTGGTTATCGGCTGTTTGTGGCTGCCCTTGATCGCCCTGGCCAGGCCTGAGCCTGCGCCGTCGGTAGTGCTGGAGCCGGCCCAGCAGCAATGGCTGGACAACCACCGCAGCCTGCGGGTCGGTGTGGTGCTGCAGGCGCCCTATGCCCAGTTCGATCGCCGCCTGCAGCAGTTGTATGGCGCCAATGTCGAGTTGGTGAACTGGCTGGCGAGGGCACTCCGGCTGGACCTCACCTGGCGCAACTTCAGCGACCAGGCGGCCCTCGAGCATGCCTTGCAGGCCGGCGAGATCGATTTCGCGCCAGGGCTGATGCAAACACCGGCCAGCCTGCGCCTGTGGCTGTTCAGCGACCCCTACATGCGCATACCACAGCTGGTGGTCGGTGCCCGCACCGGCGCGGTGGCGGTCGAGTTGGAGAAACTGGGTGCCAATGACCGGGTCGCGGTGCGCATGCCCAGTGCCCTGGCCGATTACCTGCGAAGCAACTATGGCAACCTGAACCTGCAAGGCGTTCCCGATGAGCGCGAGGCCTTGCAGCTGGTGTTGGGGGCGCAGGCAAGCTACGCAGTGCTCGACGAAGCCCAGCTCAGCCGGCTGTCCCGGGAGGGGGAGTTCGGTGACCTGGCGGTGGTCGGCGACATCGGCCTGCCACAGTTGCTGCGGGTCGGCTCGCGGCGCGACTGGCCCTTGCTGGCCGATGTCCTGGAGCGCGGCCTGCAGGCCATGCCGGCCAAGGAGTTGGAGCAGCTGCACCAGCGCTGGCTGCAACCCAAGTACCCGCGCCTGAGCGAGACCACTGGTTTTTGGCAGAACCTCGCCCTACTGTTCGGTCTGTTGTTGCTCTGTGCCATGGCCACGCTGGTCTGGCAGCGCCGCCAGCAGCGTCAGCTGGAGCGCAATCTGCTGGCGGCACGGGAAAACCTGGCCGAACGGCAGATGCGCGAAGAGGCGCTGCGCCTGAGCCAGTTCTCCATCGACCAGAGCA
The DNA here is from genome assembly GCF_046365545.1 of Pseudomonas sp. HLMP. Taxonomy (NCBI): domain Bacteria; kingdom Pseudomonadati; phylum Pseudomonadota; class Gammaproteobacteria; order Pseudomonadales; family Pseudomonadaceae; genus Pseudomonas; species Pseudomonas sp. HLMP. The sequence continues at coordinate 1,442,518 of NZ_JBDLLR010000001.1, forward strand.
CCGTGGGTATCCTCTGGGTCAACTGGGACAGCCATATCCGCTACGCCAACCATGCCGCCGAACGCATGCTCGGCTGTGGCGAGGGCGAGCTGCTGGAGCGGCCGCTGATCGACTTCGAGCCGGCCTTGCACATGGACCGCTGGCTGGAGCTGTGGAGGCGCGTGCGCACCGGCGAGGGTGGCGTCGAACAGTTCGAGACCCATTGCCTGCGTGCCGATGGCAACCTGCTGCCGGTGGACCTGTCGCTGAGTTTCCTGCGCTTTCGTGATGCCGAATACCTGGTGGTGTTCATCACCGATGTCACCGAGCGCCGCCGCGCCCTGGCTGCTCTGCGCGAGAGCGAGGCGCGGCTCAAGGGGATCGCCGGCAACGTGCCGGGGCTGGTGTTCCGCCTGGAGCGCGACCCCGCCGAGGGCGATCTGGAGTTCCCCTACATCAGCGAAGGCAGCGAGGCGTTGGTCGGCTACGCGCCCGCCGACATCCAGCACCCCGACATGGGGTTGCGCAATCTGGTCCACCCGCAGGACCGCGCCGACTACCATCGCGTCCAGGACTTGGCCCTGGCCAGCGACCAGGACTGGTCCTGGCAAGGGCGCATCCTCACGCGCCAGGGCGAGGAGCGCTGGGCCGACATCAAGGCCAGTACCCGACGCCTGCCCGATGGCCGAGTGGTGTGGGATGGCATTGTCTGGGACATTACCCAGAGCAAGCGGGTCGAGCATGCGCTGGCGCGCTCGCAGGAACAGTTGCGCGAGCTGTCGGCGCACCTGGAAAGCGTGCGCGAGGAAGAGAAGGCGCGTATCGCCCGGGAGGTGCATGACGAACTGGGGCAGATGCTCACGGTGCTCAAGCTCGAAGTCTCCATGTGCGAACTGGCCTACGCCGAACTCGACCCAGGCCTGAACGAACGCCTGGCCAGCATGAAACGCCTGATCGCCCAGTTGTTCCAGCTGGTGCGCGATGTGGCGAGCGCCTTGCGTCCGCCGATTCTCGATGCGGGCATTGCCTCGGCCGTCGAATGGCAGGCCCGGCGTTTCGAGGCACGCACGCAGATCCCCTGCCTGGTACAGGTGCCGGAGAATCTGCCACCATTGAGCGATGCCAAGGCCACCGGGCTGTTTCGCATCCTGCAGGAGGCGCTGACCAACGTCATGCGCCATGCCCAGGCGCATACCGTGCAGATCGAGCTGGCGCGCGAAAACGGCTCGCTGCGGATGACCGTCATCGATGATGGCGTGGGGTTTCGCACCGACCAGGCCCGGCCGGCGTCGTTCGGCCTGGTGGGCGTACGCGAGCGGGTGCTGATGCTGGGCGGCAGCATGACCCTGGACAGCGAGCCGGGCGAGGGCAGCAGCCTGAGCGTGGCCATACCATTGGATTAGGAGAGCGACCGTGATTCGAGTGCTGGTGGCCGAAGACCACACCATCGTCCGCGAGGGCATCAAGCAGTTGATCGGCCTGGCCAAGGACATGCAGGTGGTGGGGGAGGCCGGCAACGGTGAGCAATTGCTCGAGACCCTGCGCCATACGCCCTGCGAGGTGGTGTTGCTGGATATCTCCATGCCGGGGGTGAACGGCCTGGAGGCGATTGCGCGGATCCGGGCGCAGGGCAATCCGCCGGCAATCCTGGTGCTGTCGATGCACGACGAGGCGCAGATGGCCGCTCGTGCCCTGAAGGCTGGCGCCGCTGGCTACGCCACCAAGGACAGCGATCCGGCCCTGCTGCTGACGGCCATCCGCCGCGTGGCAGGCGGTGGGCGCTACATCGACCCGGCACTGGCCGACCGCATGGTCTTCGAGGTCGGCCTGACCGAGACCCGACCCCTGCATACCCTGCTCTCGGAGCGTGAGTTCTCGGTGTTCGAGCGCCTGGCCCAGGGCGCCAACGTCAACGACATCGCCCAGCAACTGGCGCTCTCCAGCAAGACCATCAGCACCCACAAGGCGCGCCTGATGCAGAAGCTCAAGGTCAACTCACTGGCGGAACTGGTGAAGTACGCCATGGAGCACAAGCTGGTGTGAGTGTCCCGTTTGCGACATGGGGTGAGCCCGGGGGGCTCCCGGCCTGTGCGAGCAAGCCCGGCCTTCGATTGGGGCTGGGCTGCGGCGCAGAGCACCTTCGGTTGGCGCAAGCCCTATGGGGGCGGGCCGCTGGAATGTCTGAAACCGTCACGCTTGTAGGGCAATCCCTACAGCAAATCTTCCATCCGGATGATGGCATTCTCTCAGCACCCCCGATTTCCGGGGGCTTGCCGCTTCTCTAGTCTTGGCTCACGCAGTCATTCCAAGAAGAAGGTGCAGGCATGAGCGAGGTGAATTCGAACGCTGCCGGTGGCGAGACGCTGGTAGCTTTCCGGGGTGTACAGAAGAGCTACGACGGCGAATCGCTGATCGTCAAGGACCTCAACCTGGACATCCGCAAGGGCGAGTTCCTCACCTTGCTCGGCCCGTCCGGCTCGGGCAAGACCACCAGCCTGATGATGCTGGCCGGCTTCGAGACCCCCACCGCCGGCGAGATCCAGCTGGCCGGGCGTTCGATCAACAACGTGCCGCCGCACAAACGCGACATCGGCATGGTGTTCCAGAACTACGCGCTGTTCCCGCACATGACCGTGGAAGAGAACCTGGCCTTCCCCTTGAGCGTGCGCAACCTGAGCAAGACCGACATCAGCGAGCGGGTCAAGCGGGTACTGGCCATGGTCCAGCTCGATGCCTTCGCCAAGCGCTACCCGGGCCAGCTCTCCGGTGGCCAGCAGCAGCGGGTGGCCCTGGCCCGCGCCCTGGTGTTCGAGCCGCAGCTGGTGCTGATGGACGAGCCGCTCGGCGCGCTCGACAAGCAGTTGCGCGAGCACATGCAGATGGAGATCAAGCACATCCACCAGCGCCTGGGCGTGACCGTGGTCTATGTGACCCACGACCAGGGCGAGGCGCTGACCATGTCCGACCGGGTGGCGGTGTTCCACCAGGGCGAGATCCAGCAGATCGCCGACCCGCGCACCCTCTATGAAGAGCCGCGCAACACCTTCGTCGCCAACTTCATCGGCGAGAACAACCGCCTCAACGGCACCTTGCTGTCGCACGATGGCGACCGCTGTCAGGTGCAGCTGCCCCGCGGCGAGCGGGTCGAGGCGCTGGCGGTGAACGTGGGGGCGGCGGGCGAGCCGGTGACCCTGTCGATCCGCCCGGAGCGGGTGCGCCTCAACGGCCACAGCGAGCGCTGCGTCAACCGTTTCTCCGGCCGGGTGGCCGAGTTCATCTACCTGGGCGACCACGTGCGGGTGCGCCTGGAAGTCTGCGGCAAGGCCGACTTCTTCGTGAAGCAGCCGATTGCCGAGCTCGACCCGGCCCTGGCCGTGGGCGATGTGGTACCGCTTGGCTGGGAGGTGGAGCACGCCCGCGCGCTCGATCCGATTGCCGAAGCCCACTGATGGTTTGCTTCACCAACCCTGTACTGTGGAGAGAATAATAATGCGCAAGCAGTTGAAACTGACCGCCCTGGCCCTTGGCCTGTTCGCCGCCGGCCAGGCCCTGGCCGCCGACCTGACCGTGGTGTCTTTCGGCGGTGCGAACAAGGCCGCCCAGGTCAAGGCGTTCTACGAGCCATGGGAGAAGGCGGGCAAGGGCAAGATCATCGCCGGTGAGTACAACGGCGAAATGGCCAAGGTCAAGGCCATGGTCGACACCAAGAGCGTGTCCTGGAACCTGGTGGAGGTGGAGTCGCCAGAGCTGGCCCGTGGTTGCGACGAGGGCATGTTCGAGGAGCTCGACCCGGCCCTGTTCGGCGATGAGGCCGACTACGTGCCTGGCGCCATCCAACCCTGTGGCGTGGGCTTCTTCGTCTGGTCCACCGTGCTGGCCTACAACGCCGACAAGCTCAAGACCGCGCCCACCAGCTGGGCTGATTTCTGGGACACCAAGCAGTTCCCGGGCAAGCGCGGCCTGCGCAAGGGGGCCAAGTACACCCTGGAGTTCGCCCTGATGGCCGACGGTGTGGCGCCGAAGGATGTGTACAAGGTGCTGGCCACCAAGGAAGGCCAGGACCGTGCCTTCAAGAAGCTCGACGAGATCAAGCCGAGCATCCAGTGGTGGGAGGCCGGTGCCCAGCCGCCCCAGTACCTGGCCTCGGGTGACGTGGTCATGAGCTCGGCCTACAACGGCCGCATCGCCGCGGTGCAGAAGGAGAGCAACCTCAAGGTGGTGTGGAACGGCGGTATCTACGACTTCGACGCCTGGGCCATTCCGAGGGGCGCCAAGGATACCGACGAAGCGAAGAAGTTCATCGCCTTCAGCGTGCAGCCCCAGCAGCAGAAGATCTACTCCGAGAACATCGCCTATGGCCCGGCCAACGCCAAGGCGGTCAGCCTGCTCTCGGACGAGGTGAAGAAGGACATGCCGACCACGCCTGAGAACATCGCCAACCAGGTGCAGATCGACGTGGCCTTCTGGGCCGACAACAGCGAGCAGCTGGAACAACGCTTCAACGCTTGGGCGGCGAGGAAGTAAGCCGCACCGAAGGAGCGCCGGGGAACGGCCCGGCGCTCCTCGTTCCCCAGATTTTTCGGAGTTCGCCATGGCCATTGCAGTGCCCCTGAACGAAGGCGCAGGTAAAAGCCTCAAGCAGCGTCTCAAGCATGCCGAGCGGGTCAACCGCTGGAAAGCGCAGGCGTTGATCGCGCCGCTGGCGCTGTTCCTGTTGCTGGTGTTCCTGGTGCCGATCGCGGCACTGCTGTACAAGAGCGTCGGCAACCCGGAGGTGGTCGCCGGCCTGCCACGTACCGTCGAGGCCGTGTCGCAGTGGGACGGCAAGGGCCTGCCGGGCGAAGAAGTGTACAAGGCGCTCAGTCAGGACCTGGCCGAATCGCGTCGCAACCAGACCTTGGGCGACCTTTCCAAGCGCCTGAACATGGAACTGGCCGGCTACCGCAGCCTGCTGGCCAAGACCGCCAGGGCGCTGCCGTTCAAGACTGAGCCGAGCGCCTACAAGGATGCCTTGCAGACGCTCGACGAGCGTTGGGGCGATCCGGCCTATTGGCAGGCGATCCGCCGCAACACCAGCACGGTCACGCCGTTCTACCTGCTGGCCGCACTGGACCACCGCATCGACGACCTGGGCGAGCTGGCCAAGGCCACGCCCGACCAGGCGATCTACCTGGACATCTTCGCCCGCACCCTGTGGATGGGCGTGGTGATCACCGTGATCTGCCTGCTGCTGGCCTATCCGCTGGCCTACCTGCTGGCCAACCTGCCGACCCGGCAGAGCAACCTGCTGATGATCCTGGTGCTGCTGCCGTTCTGGACCTCGATCCTGGTGCGGGTGGCGGCCTGGATCGTGCTGTTGCAGTCGGGCGGCCTGATCAACAGTGCGCTGATGGCGGTGGGCATCATCGATGAGCCGCTGGAGTTGGTGTTCAACCGCACCGGCGTGTACATCTCGATGGTCCATATCCTCCTGCCGTTCATGATCTTGCCGCTGTACAGCGTGATGAAGGGCATCTCGCCCAGCTACATGCGCGCGGCGATCTCCCTGGGTTGCCATCCGTTCGCCAGTTTCTGGCGGGTGTACTTCCCGCAGACCTATGCCGGTGTCGGCGCCGGTTGCCTGCTGGTGTTCATCATCTCCATCGGCTACTACATCACCCCGGCGCTGCTCGGCAGCCCCAACGACCAGATGGTCAGCTACTTCGTCGCCTTCTACACCAACACCAGCATCAACTGGGGCATGGCCACCGCGCTGGGCGGGTTGCTGCTGCTGGCCACCGTGTTGCTGTACCTGATCTATAGCTGGCTGGTCGGCGCCAGCCGCCTGCGCCTGAGCTGAGGAGCCTTGCCATGCTGAGCCCTTACATGTCGCCCGTGGAGCGGGTCTGGTTCTACAGCCTGCGAATCCTCTGCGGCCTGATCCTGCTGTTCCTGGTATTGCCGGTGCTGGTGATCGTGCCGTTGTCGTTCAACAGCGGCAGTTTCCTGGTCTACCCGCTGCAGGGTTTTTCGCTGCAGTGGTACGAGGACTTCTTTTCGTCCGCTGAATGGATGCGTTCGTTGAAGAACAGCATCATCGTCGCCCCGGCGGCCACCGTGCTGGCCATGGTGTTCGGCACCCTGGCCGCCATCGGCCTGACCCGCAGCGACTTTCCTGGCAAGTCGCTGGTGATGGCCCTGGTGATTTCGCCGATGGTGGTGCCTGTGGTGATCATCGGCGTGGCCAGCTATCTGTTCTTCGCCCCGCTGGGCCTGGGCAACAGCTTCATCTCGCTGATCCTGGTGCATGCGGTACTGGGCGTGCCGTTCGTCATCATCACCGTGTCGGCGACCTTGCAGGGCTTCAACTACAACCTGGTGCGAGCGGCGGCCAGCCTGGGAGCCTCGCCGCTGTTGGCCTTCCGCCGGGTGACCTTGCCGCTGATCGCGCCCGGGGTGATCTCCGGGGCGTTGTTCGCCTTCGCCACGTCGTTCGACGAGGTGGTGGTGACCCTGTTCCTCGCCGGGCCCGAGCAGGCGACGTTGCCACGACAGATGTTCAGCGGCATCCGCGAGAACCTGAGCCCGACCATTGCCGCGGCGGCGACGTTGCTGATCGCCTTTTCGGTGGTTCTGCTGCTGACCCTGGAGTGGTTGCGCGGGCGGAGCGAGAAGATGCGAACCCAGCAGCCGACCTGATTGGCAGGTTGTGCCGGCCCTTTCTAAGGGGTATTTGGGGCTGCAAGGCAGCCCCAAAGATGACAAAGCGCTGCCAACCGAATGATTTTGTGTCGCCATCGGCACCGCTTGACGCCAATCAGCCCCGATTCGCTCGCCTGGGTTACAATGCGCGCCACCGTGATTCTGCCAACAGGTGCGCCATGCAGCCCTACGCTATTGCCCCCTCCATCCTCTCCGCCGATTTCGCCCGCCTGGGCGAGGACGTCGACAAGGTGCTCGCCGCTGGCGCCGACATCGTCCACTTCGATGTGATGGACAACCACTACGTACCCAACCTGACCATCGGCCCGATGGTCTGCAGCGCCCTGCGCAAGTATGGCGTGACCGCGCCGATCGACGTGCACCTGATGGTCAGCCCGGTCGACCGCATCATCGGCGACTTCATCGAAGCCGGCGCCACCTACATCACGTTCCATCCGGAAGCCTCCCAGCACATCGACCGCTCCCTGCAACTGATCCGCGACGGTGGCTGCAAGGCTGGCCTGGTGTTCAACCCGGCCACCGGCCTGGACGTGCTGAAGTACGTGATGGACAAGGTCGACATGGTCCTGCTGATGAGCGTCAACCCAGGCTTCGGTGGCCAGAAGTTCATCCCCGGCACCCTCGACAAGCTGCGCGAGGCGCGCGCCTTGATCGATGCCAGCGGCCGTGACATCCGCCTGGAGATCGATGGCGGCGTCAACGTCGGCAATATCCGCGAGATCGCGGCCGCAGGTGCCGACACCTTCGTGGCGGGCTCGGCGATCTTCAATGCGCCGGATTACCAGGACGTCATCGCCAGCATGCGCGCCGAACTGGCCCAGGCCCACCCATGAGCGGCTTCGAGCAGCTGTTCCCAGGGACGCTGCCCAGGCTGGTGATGTTCGATCTGGATGGCACCCTGATCGATTCGGTCCCCGACCTGGCTGCCGCCGTGGATCGCATGCTGCTCCAGATGGGGCGCCCGCCCGCTGGCCTGGAGGCCGTGCGCCAATGGGTCGGCAATGGTGCCCAGGTCCTCGTGCGCCGCGCCCTGGCCGGCGGCCTGGATCACGCAGGCGTCGACGATGCACTGGCCGAGCAGGGCCTGGCCCTGTTCATGGAGGCCTACGCCGAAAGCCACGACCTGACGGTGATCTACCCCGGGGTGCGCGACACCCTGCGCTGGCTGCGCAAGCAAGGCGTGGAGATGGCGCTGATCACCAACAAGCCTGAGCGTTTCGTCGGCCCGCTGCTCGATCAGATGAAGATCGGTCGTTACTTCCGCTGGATCATTGGCGGCGACACCCTGGCGCAGAAGAAGCCTGACCCGGCGGCCTTGCTGTTCGTCATGAAGATGGCCGGCGTCGCCCCCGCCGAGTCGCTGTTCGTCGGCGATTCGCGCAGCGATGTGCTGGCGGCCAGGGCTGCGGGTGTGCAATGCGTCGGCCTGACCTATGGCTACAACCATGGGCGGCCCATCGATGAGGAATCCCCCAGCCTGGTCATCGACGACCTGCGCGCCCTGCTGCCCGGTTGCTTAGTCCCGGCCACTGGGATAACGTTGGCGGACCTTCAAGCCTCACAAGACAGAGAGTCCACCGTGGCGGTTACCGGCAAATTCTGGATGAAAGTCATCAAGGCCCTGGCCCGTTGGCGCTGGCGCGCCTGACTTCCGCCCGCCGGCGCCTGCCGGCCCGTCCGCTTGCCCGACCCCATTGCTGCTTGCCACGAGGCTACCCATGACCCGCGAAGAATTCCTGCGCCTGGCCGCTGCCGGCTACAACCGCATTCCCCTGGCCTGTGAAACCCTGGCCGACTTCGACACGCCGCTGTCGATCTACCTGAAGCTCGCCGACCAACCCAACTCCTACCTGCTCGAGTCCGTACAGGGCGGCGAGAAGTGGGGGCGCTACTCGATGATCGGCTTGCCCTCGCGCACTGTGCTGCGGGTACATGGCTACCACGTGAGCATCTTGCAGGACGGCGAAGAAGTGGAAAGCCATGACGTCGAGGACCCGCTGGCGTTCGTCGAGGCCTTCAAGGATCGCTACAAGGTCGCCGACATTCCGGGTTTGCCGCGCTTCAATGGCGGCCTGGTCGGCTACTTCGGCTATGACTGCGTCCGTTATGTGGAAAAGCGCCTGGGCGCCTGCCCGAACCCGGATCCGCTGGGTGTGCCGGACATCCTGCTGATGGTCTCCGATGCCGTGGTGGTGTTCGACAACTTGGCGGGCAAGATGCACGCGATCGTGCTGGTCGACCCGGCCCAGGAGCAGGCCTACGAAGAGGGGCAGGCACGGCTCGAGGGCCTGCTGGACACGCTGCGCCAGCCGATCACCCCGCGCCGCGGCCTGGATCTGAGCGGCCCGCTCGCCGCCGAGCCGGAATTCCGCTCCAGCTACACCCGCGAGGACTACGAGAACGCGGTGGCCCGCATCAAGGAGTACATCCTGGCCGGGGATTGCATGCAGGTGGTGCCGTCCCAGCGCATGTCCATCGACTTCAAGGCCGCGCCCATCGACCTGTACCGGGCGCTGCGCTGCTTCAACCCGACGCCGTACATGTACTTCTTCAACTTCGGCGATTTCCATGTGGTCGGCAGTTCGCCCGAGGTGCTGGTGCGGGTCGAAGACAACCTGGTGACCGTGCGCCCGATCGCCGGCACCCGCCCGCGTGGCGTCACCGAGGAGGCCGACCGGGCACTGGAGGACGACCTGCTGTCCGACGAGAAGGAAATCGCCGAGCACCTGATGCTCATCGACCTGGGGCGCAACGACGTGGGCCGGGTGTCCTCGACGGGCAGCGTACGCCTGACCGAGAAGATGGTGATCGAGCGCTATTCCAACGTGATGCACATCGTCTCCAACGTCACCGGGCAGTTGCGCCAGGGCTTGACTGCCATGGATGCGCTGCGTGCCATCCTGCCGGCTGGCACCCTGTCGGGGGCGCCGAAGATCCGCGCGATGGAGATCATCGACGAGCTGGAGCCGGTCAAGCGCGGTGTCTATGGGGGGGCGGTGGGCTACTTCGCCTGGAACGGCAACATGGACACGGCCATTGCCATCCGTACTGCGGTGATCAAGGATGGCGAGCTGCATGTCCAGGCCGGTGGCGGTATCGTCGCCGACTCGGTGCCGGCGCTGGAGTGGGAAGAGACCATCAACAAGCGCCGCGCCATGTTCCGTGCGGTGGGCCTGGCGGAGCAGACGCCCAAGGCCTGATGGCTGGCATGAAGAAACGGCGCCCCTGGTGGGCGCCGTTTTTGTATCGGTTGGGGACGCAAAGCGACCCCAGGGGCTTCAAAAGTCCAGGCTCAGGGCCAGGCTCACTCCCTGCTGGGTCAGCTCATCGCTCTTGCGCCAGTTGTAGTTGCCACGCAGGTGCAGCCCCGGCGTCAGTTCATGGGTAAGCCCCAGGCTGGCACGGGTCAGGTTGCTGTGAGGGGTATAGCCGGTGAGTGTGAAATCATTGGCTGGCAGGGTGGCCAGACGCATCGTCAGGTCCTGGCGATCATCCTCGAACTCATGCTCGCGGGCGACCTCGGCGAACAGCCGGGTGTCCGGGGCGAATAGGTAGCTGCCCTGCAGCCCCACTCCCAGGCGTCGCGAGGTACGGTCCTGATCGTCGAAGCCCAGCGCAGTGGAGCGCCCGCTCTTCTCGTCATAGCCATCCACCTTGACCCGGGCATAGTCGGCGCTGACGAACGGTGACAACTGCCAGTCGCTGCCCTCTGTCGCTAGGTTGTAACCCAGGCGACCCGACAGTGCCCAGGTTTCGCCGTCCGTGTCGCCTTTCTCGTTGCGCTCGTCCACGCCCAGGGCGAAGGTGCGCTCGAGGTCGTGGTAATCCAGGTGCCCCGCGGTCAAGGCGGCGTCCGCCCACCAGCGCTGCTGGCGGAACTGGGCGAACAGCGTGGCCAGGTAACTGTCGAGCTTGTAGTCCGAGTCCTGTTCGCCGGCCTCTAGTTTCTGCCGATAGACGCCTGCGGCCAGGCCGATGCGCCAGGCCTCGTCGAGCCGGTAGCTGCCGCCGAGGGTCAGGTTGTAGCCGCGCCCGTCGCCACTGGCGGCGCTGCGCTGGTCGTCGAAGTCCAGGTCCTGGGCGCCAGTGGCGAGAATGGCCTGCCAGTGGCCGACGGCTTGCCAGGGTGTCTGCCACTGGTTGCGCAGTTCGTCCTGGTGGGCGCGCAGGCTGGCGTGGGCCATTTCTGGAAGCAAGGTCAGCTCCCAGGGAGCGGCGATGATCGAGTAGGCGTAGTCGGCGATCAGCCGCTGGCCGGCGATGGTCGGGTGCACCGAGTCGTTGAACAGCAGCCGGCTCGGGTCCGGTGTGGGGCCATTGATGCCGTAAACCGGGTTCTCCACGCAACTGCCGCCGCTGTAGCAGGTGCCGACCAGGTCCTGGTCGGCCGCAAGGCCGAACTGCGCCGGGCTGGCGAGGGCCTCCTGGAGCAGGACGGGGATGTTCAGCGGGATGATCTCGGCGTCGACGCGGTCCAGTTGTTCCACCAAGGACTGGTTGAATACGCCGGACAACTGGGAGAGCGGGCCTTGCTGCGGTGTACCGCTGAAGTTCGGCGTCTGGCCCAGGTCGGGCAGTAGCCAGACCATGATGTAGCGGGCGCCGCCCTGCTGCAGCGCCTGGGCGCTGGCCGCCAGGCGCGCGCCAGCGGCTGCGGCATCGGCGGGGCTGTTGACCAGGCCCTGGAGGAAATCGTTGCCACCACCGGTCAGGTAGTAGAGCGCGTTCGGGTCGGCGCCCAGGCCGCTGGCCAGGTAGCCGGGGCGCTCGCGCAGTACGGCGCCGGCCCCAGGGTTGCCCGGCGGAATGACCGTCCGCGAGGTATCGGTGATCGAATCGAGGATCTGCTGGGTGGTGTAGCCGCCGACCGCCCAGTTGTTGCCGTCGGGGCGGACAGCCAGCGAGGTGGACGGGTTGAGGTCGGCCGGTGCCACGCCCAGGCGGCCGCCGAGCAGCATCGGCGAGACGGGCGCATAGTTGCCGTCGGTGTCACGGTTGGTGAAGCGCATGGCGGCGGTGCCACCGGCCAGGTCGGGGAACTGGCCGGCATCGCTGAGGCTGTCACCGAAGACGATGAGCGTCGAGTAGGGCGAGGGCGCCGCCATGGCCTGGCTGCAGGCCAGGGCCAGCAGGCCGAGCAGGGAACGCAGGAAGGGCGGTTTGCGCATGTCTGAATATCCTTTTCGTTGTTTTTATGAGGACAAGCCGACTGACCTTAGCAAATCGCAGGTCATGCTTTCCAAGTCCATTCGTTTCCCGGTATTTACGGGCATATTGCACCTGCCGCCCCGGTAGGCTACTGTGCCGTGACGTATGAACGAGACCTACCCCGTGTTGATCGTCAGCAGACTCCTGATGCGCGTTATCAAGGCCCACGCCCGTTGGCGTTGGCGCGCCTGACTTTATCTCCTGCCGGCTTGCCCGGCCCGTCCCCGTTTGCCTTCCATTCGCTGCACCTGCCGCCCCTTGCGGGATCGTCCGCACCCGTGGCTGGCATGGGAAGGTTCGAATCCAAAGTCAGTATTCAAGAGGTTCGCTCCAGATGTTACTGATGATCGACAACTACGACTCCTTCACCTACAACGTCGTTCAATACCTCGGCGAGCTGGGTGCCGAGGTCAAGGTCATTCGCAACGACGAAATGACCATCGCCCAGATCGAAGCCCTCGAGCCGGAGCGCATCGTCGTCTCCCCGGGCCCTTGCACGCCGAGCGAGGCGGGCGTGTCCATCGAAGCCATCCTGCACTTTGCCGGCAAGTTGCCGATCCTGGGCGTGTGCCTGGGCCACCAGTCCATCGGCCAGGCCTTCGGCGGTGACGTGGTGCGGGCCCGCCAGGTGATGCATGGCAAGACCAGCCCGGTGCATCACCGCGACCTGGGCGTGTTCGCCGGCCTCAACAACCCGCTCACCGTGACCCGCTACCATTCCCTGGTGGTCAAGCGCGAAACCCTGCCGGATTGCCTGGAGGTCACCGCCTGGACCGCGCATGACGATGGTTCGGTCGACGAGATCATGGGCCTGCGCCACAAGGCCCTGAACATCGAAGGAGTGCAGTTCCACCCCGAGTCGATCCTCACCGAGCAAGGGCATGAGTTGTTCGCCAATTTCCTCAAGCAGACCGGCGGCCGCCGCTAAGGAACGAACATGGATATCAAGAGCGCGTTGAGCCGTATCGTCGGCCATCTGGACCTGTCCACCGAGGAAATGCGCGGCGTCATGCGCCAGATCATGACCGGCCAGTGCACGGAGGCGCAGATCGGTGCCTTCCTGATGGGCATGCGCATGAAGAGCGAGAGCATCGACGAGATCGTCGGCGCCGTGTCGGTGATGCGCGAGCTGGCCGACAAGGTCGAGCTGCAGAGCCTGGATGGTGTCGTCGACATCGTCGGCACCGGTGGTGATGGCGCCAACATCTTCAACGTGTCCACCGCCTCGGCCTTCGTTCTCGCCGCGGCCGGTTGCACCGTGGCCAAGCATGGCAACCGGGCGGTGTCCGGCAAGAGCGGCAGCGCCGACCTGCTGGAGGCCGCCGGCATCTACCTGAACCTGACTCCGGTGCAGGTCGCTCGCTGCATCGACAGCCTGGGGATCGGTTTCATGTTCGCCCAGACCCACCACAGCGCCATGAAGCACGCCGCCGGGCCTCGCCGCGAGCTGGGGCTGCGCACCCTGTTCAACATGCTCGGCCCGCTTACGAATCCGGCCGGTGTGAAACACCAGGTGGTCGGGGTCTTCACCCAGGCCCTGTGCCGCCCACTGGCTCAGGTGCTGCAGCGTCTGGGCAGCAAGCATGTGTTGGTGGTGCACTCGAAGGATGGCCTGGACGAGTTCAGCCTGGCCGCGCCGACCTTCGTCGCCGAGCTGAAGAATGACCAGATCAGCGAGTACTGGGTCGAGCCGGAAGACCTCGGCATGAAGAGCCAGAGCCTGCATGGTCTGGCGGTCGAGGGCCCGCAGGCCTCGCTGGAGCTGATCCGCGATGCCCTGGGCCGGCGCAAGACCGAGAACGGCCAGAAGGCTGCCGAGATGATCGTGCTCAACGCCGGTGCCGCGCTGTATGCCGCCGATCACGCGATGAGCCTCAAAGCAGGGGTGGAGCTGGCCCATGACGTGCTGCACACCGGCCTTGCCTGGGAGAAGTTGCAGGAGCTGGGTGCCTTCACCGCGGTATTCAAGCAGGAGAACGAAGCATGAGCGTACCGACGGTGCTGGAGAAAATCCTCGCCCGCAAGGTCGAGGAAGTGGCCGAGCGCAGTGCCCGGGTCAGCCTGGCCGAGCTGGAGCGCCTGGCCAAGGCAGCCGATGCCCCGCGTGGCTTTGCCAATGCGTTGATCGAGCAGGCCGGGCGCAAGCAGCCGGCGGTGATCGCCGAAATCAAGAAGGCCTCGCCGAGCAAGGGGGTGATCCGCGAACACTTCGTGCCGGCGGAGATCGCCGCCAGCTACGAGAAGGGTGGGGCGACCTGCCTGTCGGTACTGACCGATGTGGACTACTTCCAGGGCGGCGATGCCTACCTGCAGCAGGCCCGCGCGGCCTGTGCGCTGCCGGTGATCCGCAAGGACTTCCTGATCGACCCTTACCAGGTCGTCGAGGCCCGTGCCCTGGGCGCCGACTGCGTATTGCTGATCGTCGCCGCGCTGGATGACGTGCGCATGGCCGAGCTGGCTGCCACCGCCAAGGACGTCGGGCTCGACGTGCTGGTGGAGGTGCACGACGGCGATGAACTGGAGCGTGCCCTGCAGACCCTCGACACCCCGCTGGTCGGCGTCAACAACCGCAACCTGCACACCTTCGAGGTCAGCCTGGAAACCACTCTCGACCTGCTGCCGCGCATCCCGCGCGATCGTCTGGCCATCACCGAGAGCGGCATCCTCAACCGTGCCGACGTGGAACTGATGGAAATCAACGAGGTGTATTCCTTCCTGGTCGGCGAGGCGTTCATGCGCGCCGAGCAGCCGGGGCTGGAGCTGCAGCGTCTGTTCTTCCCCGAGCGGCCCGTGCACAACGTGGTCCAGCAACTGGACTGAGCGACCCTGAAGCCGGCACATGCCGGCTTCTTTGCATGGACAAGGTGGAAAACTGATGAGCGATCAACCTCTGGCCCTTACCGTCGAACAGGGCCTGCACGCCGAACAGGAGCTGCTGGCCGCAGTCTGCCGTGGCGAGCGCGAAGCTGGTGTGCTGTTCTGGCGCCCGACCGACCGGGCCCTGGTGATGCCGCGGCGCATGAGCCGCCTGGAGAACTTCGAGGCTGCCTGCACGGAACTGGCGATCAGTGGCTGGCCGGTGTTGTTGCGCGAGACCGGCGGGGAGCCGGTGCCGCAGTCGCATGCCACGGTGAACGTGGCACTGGTCTATGTGGCGCCGCGTAGCGAAGGGGACCAGGGGCGCATCGAGAATGCCTACGAGCGCCTGTGCCTGCCCTTGTGCGATGTGCTGCGCGAATGGGGCGGTGTGGCATCGGTCGGCGAGATCGATGGCGCTTTCTGCGATGGCCGGTACAACGTCAATCTCGATGGCCGCAAACTGGTCGGCACGGCCCAGCGCTGGCGCCAGGGGCTGGGCGGCAAACGCCCGGTGGTGCTGGTGCATGGCGCGCTGTTGCTGGACAACGAGCGTGAGTCGATGGTCGCGGCGGTCAACCGCTTCAACGAATGTTGTGAGCTGGAGCAACGCTGCCGGGCCGATGCCCATGTCGCCCTGCATGAGGTCGTGCCCGAGGCGCCCTGGTTCGAGCGCCTGAGCCAGGCTTACGACGAGGTGATCGCGGCGCTTCCCCGGGACTAGCGGGTGCCGTAGACCACCATGGTCTTGCCCTTGACCTGGACCAGGCTGCGTTCCTCGAGGTCCTTGAGCACACGACCGACCATTTCCCGTGAGCACCCGACGATACGGCCGATCTCCTGGCGGGTGATCTTGATCTGCATACCGTCCGGGTGGGTCATCGCGTCGGGCTGCTTGCACAGGTCCAGCAGGCAGCGGGCCACGCGGCCGGTGACGTCGAAGAAGGCGAGGTCGCCGACCTTGCGGGTGGTGTTGCGCAGACGCTGGGCCATCTGGCTGCCGAGCGCATAGAGGATTTCCGGATCCTGGCGAGCCAGTTCGCGGAACTTGTCGTAGCCGATCTCGGCCACTTCGCATTCGGTCTTGGCGCGGACCCAGGCACTACGTTGCTGTTCCTGGCCGCTAGGTTCGAACAGGCCCAACTCGCCGAAAAAATCGCCGCTGTTGAGGTAGGCGATGATCATCTCATGACCGTCGTCGTCCTCGATCAGGATGGTCACCGAGCCTTTGACGATGAACGACAGCGTGTCTGCCCGGTCGCCCGCACAGATGATATTGCTCTTGGCGGCATAGCGGCGGCGCTGGCAGTGGGTGAGCAGCTTGTCGATGTTCTTGATCTTGGCGGGTAGGGCTGAGGCAACCATCACGAAATCCTGTTCGATATGACGCATAGGCTTTTTATAGGGGTTTGGCGGAAAGTGCCAGTCATTTGGCGCCAGCTTATCAGACACTGCCTCTGGTATTGGTATGAAAGCGACTCGTCTTGAGCTTTTCCGACAGCTCCACAAGGTCTAAGCTGACGGCCTTTTCCGAACATTAGGGAGTCCAGATACATGAAGGCACGCATCCAGTGGGCCGGTGAAGCGATGTTCCTCGGCGAATCGGGGAGCGGCCACGTCGTGGTGATGGATGGCCCGCCCGAGGCTGGCGGTCGCAACCTGGGCGTGCGCCCGATGGAGATGCTCCTGCTCGGCCTGGGCGGTTGCAGCAGCTTCGATGTCGTGAGCATCCTGAAGAAGTCGCGCCAGGCCGTGGAAAGCTGCGAGGCCTTCCTGGAGGCCGAGCGCGCCGACGAGGATCCCAAGGTGTTCACCAAGATCCACTTGAAGTTCGTGGTCAAGGGGCGTGGCCTGAAGGAGGCCCAGGTCAAGCGTGCGGTGGAGCTGTCGGCGGAGAAGTACTGCTCGGCCTCGATCATGCTCGATCGCGCCGGTGTCGAGATTACCCACGGCTACGAGATCGTCGAGCTGGGCTGAGGCAGGGTATTCGACTTGATAGGGCCGCTTGCCCGGCCCATCAATCGCGCAGCGCTGGCAGTGCTTGTTGCAACCAACTCGGCAGACGGGCGCGCAGCGACTGGCTGAGCTGCTCGCGGCGCTTCTGGTAAAGCAGCCCCAGGCCGATCACGCCAAGGCCGATCAAGGTCAGCACCAGCGGGAACAGCAGCGAGTCGGCGAACACCTCGTAGGAGAGGTAGCCGAGGTAAGCCGCCACGCCCATGGCGCCGAACACCATGAACACCGGCCGGCGCAGTAGCACCGCCAGCCCCATCAAGCCAAGGTTGACCAGGCAGTAGAGGGCCTTGCCCAGCTCGCTGTCGCTGTTCATCAGCGTCAGGCCTCCCCAGAATGCCGCCAGCCCGGCCAGGTAGCCCCAGAAGGCATAGTCCCTACGGGTGCGGCCATCCACTACGACGAACACCAGCAGCAGGGCCAGGCCGAACCATAGCGATACCGTGCGCCGCTGCTCCCAACTAAATGGCGAGCCAAAGAACCATTCGCTCAGGTCCATGGACATGAACCACAGGGCCACGGCGATCGGCATCACGATGAACGGGAAGGGCACCAGACGCAGCATCAGCAGCCCGGCGAGCACCGTGGCCGCTTCCATCAGCAACCAGCCACCTTGGACGTAGGTGTAGTACTGGTGGTAGTCGGCTTGGGTGTCGTCCAGCGGCCACCAGCCCAACATGCGCTCGATGGCGAACACTGCCAGTGGCACGATGCTTACCGCGACCGCAGCCAGCACCCCGGCAGCGATGGGTTGCTGGCGCCGCTGCAATGCCATGGCGAAGCCTGTCAGCAGGACGATATACAACAGTGCAATGGCCAGCAGGGCCGAGTCGCCGATGCGCATCCAGGCTTCGGTAAGCAGCCAGCCCATGGCGCCCATGATCAGCAGCGCGCCGAAATAGAAGGCCACATGGGCCAATTGAAAGGTGCCACGGTTTTCCGGCTGCTGGCGCAAGAACGCCAGCAGCGCCTGCTCCTGGCCCGGCTGGAGAATGCCGGCGTCCACGGCACGCGCCAGGTCCTTGGCGTCGAAACGTTCCGTCATGGCCGTGCCCCTAGATGCGATAGGTGCTCTTGGTCATCACCTTGGCCATCAGGCTCATGCCCAGGCGCACCGGTGCGGGGAAGCGGTAGCCGCCGGCCTCGAGGGCGGATTCGGCGTGCTGCTCCTCGTCCACGCGCATCTGCTCGAGGATGGCGCGGGATTTCTCGTCTTGCGGGGGGATCTGCTCCAGGTGTTCGTCCAGGTGCTTGCAGACCTGGTGCTCGGTGGCCGCGACGAAGCCCAGGCTGACCTTGTCGCTGACCAGGCCGGCGAGGGCGCCGATGCCGAACGACATACCGTAGAACAGCGGGTTGAGCACGCTCGGGTGGCTGCCCAGCTGGCGGATGCGCTGCTCGCACCAGGCCAGGTGGTCGACCTCTTCCTCGGCGGCATGCTCCATGGCCTTGCGTACCTGCGGCAGTTTGGCGGTCAACGCCTGGCCCTGGTAGAGCGCCTGGGCACATACCTCGCCGGTATGGTTGATGCGCATCAGGCCGGCGATATGGCGGGTCTGGGCTTCGTCCAGCTCGGCGTCCGGTTGCACGATGGCCGGGGAGGGACGAGAAGGTTGGCCGCTGAAGGGCAGCAAGGTGCGCATGGCGGTATCGGCCTGCAGCAACAAGCGGTCGAGCGGCGAGTAGTGACGTTCGGTAGCCATCGGGCACCTCCGCTAGAGTGTGCCCGACAGTTTACCGCAATCGGCGGGGAGGGGGTTGCCCTGGATCAGCCCGGCGGCCAGTGCATCTGGCGTTGGCCGAGCACATGCATGTGGATGTGGTAGACGGTCTGGCCGCCCAGCTCGTTGCAGTTCATGACCACCCGGAAGCCTTCCTCGCAACCTAGCTCCTTGGCCAGGCGCTGGGCAGTGAACAGGATGTGGCCGGCCAGGCCCTTGTCCTCTTCGGTCAGGTCGTTGAGGGTGCGGATGGGCTTTTTCGGGATGACCAGAAAATGCACAGGCGCCTGGGGGGCGATATCGTGGAAGGCCAGAACCTGGTCGTCCTCGTAGATGATCTTCGCCGGGATCTCCCGGTTGATGATCTTGGTGAAGAGAGTCTCCACAGCACTTGCTCCATGGTGAGGGTCCGGGCCGAGTGTAACCAGCGCGGCGCCGCTCGCCCAGTGGCTATTCGGCGCCGAGCGGGCAGTAGCGACGATGGATCATCCCGGCCAGCTTGCGCGTCAGCCAGTGCGGCAGCAGGCGTGGCAGGAAGGCCAGCCAGCGGTTGCGCCGTCCGGGTACGATCAGGGCACGGTTCTTGTCCAGGGCGCGCACGGCATGCAGCGCCACCTCTTCCGGGCTCAGGCAGCGGCTGGAGCCTTCCAGCCTGGGGATGCGTCGCCGTGGCGAACGCACAGGGCCAGGGCACAGCACCGACACCTTGATCCCGGTGCGCCCGAGCTCTTCGCGCAGGGCTTGGGAGAAACTCACCACGTAGGCCTTGCTCGCCGCATAGCTGGCCATCCAGGGGCCGGGGGCGAAGCTGGCGAGGGATGCGACATTGAGGATCTGACCGCCGCCCTGCACGGCCATCAGGTTGCCGATGGCGTGGCACAGGCGGGTCAGGGCGAGAATGTTGACCTCCAGCAGGTCCTGCTCATCCGCCCATTCGTGGGCCAGGAACGGCCCGTAGGCGCGCTGGCCGGCGCAGTTGACCAACAGGTCGATGCGCCGTTCGCCTTCTTCCAGTTCGAGCACGAAGCCGGACAAGCGCAAAGGCTGGCTCAGGTCGCAGGCGCGGAACAGCACCTCGACACCGAAACGCTGGGTCAGCTCGATGGCCACCGGCTCGAGGGTCTCGCGATGGCGTGCCACCAGGATCAGGTTGCGCCCGCGCCGCGCCAGGGCTTCCGCCAGGGCCAGGCCCAGGCCGCTGGAAGCACCGGTGATCATGGCGTAACGGGTCATGCAAGGCTCCTGGAGCGGCGGATGGGGCGCCTAGTGTACAGCGTGGCCCGGCAAGGTGTTGCCTTTTGCTACAGGGCCCGGTCGTGCAGTCGATGGCTGTGTGCCAGGGCCGCGCGGTATTCGCCCCGCAGGCGTTCGATCAGTGCGCCAGCGCTGGGCAGGTCGTGGATATCGCCGACCCCCTGGCCAGCGGACCAGACCGTTTTCCAGGCTTTCGCTTCATCATCCAGCGGTTTGAGACGGGCCTGCTCATGGCTGGCCTTCAGCGCGTCCATGTCGTAGCCGGCCTGCTCCAGGCTCTGGCGCAGGAAGCTGGCGGGCACGCCGGACACGGCAGGGGTATGGATGATGTCGGCAGCGCGGGCCTCCAACAGCATCTGCTTGTAGGCATCCTGGGCCTGGCTCTCGGTGGTGGCGATGAAACGGGTGCCCATGTACGCCAGGTCGGCTCCCAGCAGTTGGGCGGCGAGGACCTGGTGGCCATGGTTGATGCAGCCCGCCAGCAGCAGCGTCTTGTCGAAGAACTGGCGGATCTCGGCCACCAGGGCGAGCGGGCTCCAGGTCCCGGCGTGCCCCCCGGCGCCTGCTGCCACGGCGATCAGGCCGTCTACCCCGGCCTCGGCGGCTTTCTCCGCATGGCGGCGGGTCGTGACGTCATGGAATACCAGGCCGCCATAGCCATGCACCGCATCCACCACCTCCTTCACGGCGCCCAGGCTGGTGATGACGATGGGCACGCGGTGTTCGACGCACAGGGCCAGGTCGGCCTGCAGGCGCGGGTTGCTGGGGTGGACGATCAGGTTGACCGCGTAGGGTGCCGCTGTCGGCAAGCTGGCGAGGCCGTCCTCGATCTCTTCCAGCCACGCTTTGAAACCGCTGCTGTCGCGCTGGTTCAAGGCAGGAAAGCTGCCCACCACGCCACTGCCGCAGCAGGCCAGTACCAGCCGGGGATTGGAAATCAGGAACATCGGTGCGGCGACCACCGGCAGGCGCAGGCGTTGTTCGAGCGAGGCGGGCAAGGGCATGGCGGGGCTCCTGTCAGGGGATGGTTGGGCTCAGAACGGTTTGACCACCACGAGAATCACGATGCCCAGCAGCAACAGTACCGGCACTTCGTTGAACCAGCGGTAGTACACATGGCTGCGGGTGTTGTTGCCGGCGGCGAAGCGCTTGCGCTGGGCGCCGCACATGTGATGGTAGACGGTCAGCAGGACGACCAGGGTGAGCTTGGCATGCAGCCAGCCCTGACTGAGCCAGCCCGGGGTGAGGTAGAGCATCCAGATGCCGAAGACATAGGTGGCGATCATCGCGGGGTTCATGATGCCGCGAAAGAGCTTGCGCTCCATCGTGACGAAGCGCTCCTGGCTGATGTTGTCCTGGCTTTGCGCGTGGTAGACGAACAGCCGGGGCAGGTAGAACAGTCCGGCGAACCAGCAGACCACGCTGACGATGTGCAGCGCCTTGATCCATAGATAGAGCATGGAGGGAGTTCCTTCAGGTTTTCACGGTCGTCAGATAGTAGAGGCCAAGCGCCCGAAGGGTCACCCCAAGAGTTGTTACAGGCGGCTCGCACCCCTATTATCGTGCGTTTTCCAGTCGGCTCGTTGATAAGGGGCAAGCGTTATGATCAAGGTCGGTATCGTCGGCGGCACGGGTTACACCGGCGTCGAACTGTTGCGTCTGCTGGCACAGCATCCACAGGCCGAGGTGGCGGTCATCACGTCGCGCTCCGAGGCCGGTGTGGCGGTAGCCGACATGTACCCGAACCTGCGTGGCCACTATGACGGCCTGGCCTTCAGCGTGCCGGACAGCAAGGCCCTGGGCGCCTGCGACGTGGTGTTCTTCGCCACGCCCCACGGTGTTGCCCACGCCTTGGCCGGCGAGCTGCTGGCGGCCGGGACCAAGGTCATCGACCTGTCCGCCGACTTCCGCCTGCAGGACGCCGTGGAGTGGGGCAAGTGGTACGGCCAGCCCCACGGTGCGCCGGAGCTGCTCAAGGATGCGGTATACGGCCTGCCCGAGGTCAATCGCGAGAAGATCCGCCAGGCCCGTCTGATCGCCGTGCCTGGCTGCTATCCGACGGCCGCCCAGCTGGGCTTCCTGCCGCTGCTCGAAGCCGGCCTGGCTGACCCGTCACGCCTGATCGCCGACTGCAAGTCGGGTGTCAGCGGCGCCGGCCGGGGTGCTTCGGTGGGCTCGCTGTTCTGCGAGGCGGGCGAGAGCATGAAGGCCTACGCGGTCAAGGGCCACCGCCACCTGCCGGAAATCAGCCAGGGCCTGCGCCAAGCCGCGGGCAAGGACGTCGGCCTGACCTTCGTGCCGCACCTGACCCCGATGATCCGTGGCATTCACGCCACGCTCTATGCGACCGTCGCCGACACCTCGGTCGACCTGCAGGCCCTGTTCGAGAAGCGCTACGCGGACGAGCCGTTCGTCGACGTGATGCCGGCCGGTAGCCACCCAGAGACCCGTAGCGTGCGTGGCGCCAATG
Organism: Pseudomonas sp. HLMP; assembly: GCF_046365545.1. Taxonomy (NCBI): domain Bacteria; kingdom Pseudomonadati; phylum Pseudomonadota; class Gammaproteobacteria; order Pseudomonadales; family Pseudomonadaceae; genus Pseudomonas; species Pseudomonas sp. HLMP. The sequence goes on from NZ_JBDLLR010000001.1 coordinate 1,464,721, forward strand.
TCTGCCGCATCGCCGTGCATCGTCCCCAGGGCAGTGACCTGGTGGTGGTGTTGTCGGTGATCGACAACCTGGTCAAGGGCGCTTCCGGCCAGGCGGTGCAGAACCTGAACATCCTGTTCGGCCTGGACGAACGCATGGGCCTGTCGCACGCCGGCCTGCTGCCCTGACAGCAGCTGCAAGCTGCAAGTGAGTGTTCCGCGTTCAGCTTGAAGCTTGCGGCTTACGTATTGTTGACCGATTTTCTCGGAGAAGCGGATAATGCGCGTCATCGAGTTTTATGGCGGCACTGCGCCGGGAGAATCAACATGAGCGTCGAAACCTTCACCCCCACCGCTTTGGAATTCACCCAAGGGGCTGCGCAAAAGGTGAAGACCCTGGTCACCGAAGAGGGCAATGATCGTCTGAAGTTGCGCGTGTTCGTGACGGGCGGTGGTTGCTCCGGTTTCCAGTACGGCTTCACCTTCGATGAGGAAGTGGCCGAGGACGACACCGTGGTCGAGCGCGAAGGCGTGTCCCTGGTGGTCGATCCGATGAGCTTCCAGTACCTGGCAGGCGCCGAAGTGGACTACCAGGAAGGCCTGGAAGGTTCGCGCTTCGTGATCAAGAACCCCAACGCCGCCACCACCTGCGGCTGTGGTTCCTCGTTCTCGATCTGAGCCTTGCCGTTGGCATGAAAACGCCGCGCGATTGCGCGGCGTTTTGCTTTGTGGGGTGGGTCAGGCCGGATAGATGGCGCCGAGTATGCGCAGGCCCTGGGCGCCGGTGACACTGGGGCGGTTGCCGGGGATTCGCTCGAGGCAGCAATGGGCCAGCCAGGCGAAGGCCATGGCCTCGACCCAGTCGGGATCGACCCCATGGGCGGCGGTGCTGTCGACCTTGGCGGCCGGCAGCAGCTCGGCCAGGCGGCGCATCAACGCGCCATTGCGAGCCCCGCCACCGCAGACCAGCAGTGCTTCGGTGTTCGCCTGGGCGCCGCTCAGCGAGTCGACGATGCTGCGTGCAGTGAGCTCCAGCAGGGTGGCCTGGACATCTTCGTCCCGACAAGGCGGCAGTGCCGACAGGTGGGCATCCAGCCACGGCAGGTTGAAGACTTCGCGGCCGGTGCTCTTGGGGCCGGTGCCGGCAAAGAACGGGTCCGCCAGCAGGCTGGCTAGCAGGCCAGGGTTCGACGTGCCGCTGGCCGCCCAGGCGCCATCGGCGTCATAGGCCTGGCCACGCTTGCGTTCGATCCAGGCATCGAGCAGCACATTGCCCGGCCCGCAGTCGAAGCCGCGGACCGGTTTGTCATGCTCGATCAGGCTGAGGTTGCTGAAACCGCCCACGTTGAGTATCGCCACGCGCTGGCCCAGATGAGCGAACAGCGCCTCATGGTAGGCAGGCACCAGCGGCGCGCCCTGGCCACCGGCGGCAACGTCGCGGCGGCGGAAGTCGCCGACCACGCAGATCCCGGTGAGCTCGGCCAGCAGGGCGGGGTTGCCGATCTGCACGGTGAAGCCGCGTGCCGGTTCATGACGGATGGTCTGCCCATGGCTGCCGATCGCACGGATGGCATCGGCCTGCAGGCCCTGGCTGAGCAAGAGATGGCGCACGCCTTCGGCTGCCAGCCTGGCCCAGCGGTTTTCTGCCAGTGCGGCGCGGGCGATCTCGTCGGGGCCGCTGGCGCAAAGGGCTAGCAGGTCCTGGCGCAGGTCCGAGGGCATGGGGGTGTAGTGGGTGGCGAGCAGTTGGTGCTGCTCGCCCTGTTCGATCAGGGCGATGTCCAGGCCGTCGAGGCTGGTACCGGACATCACTCCCAGGTAGAGCGCCATGGGCTCAGCGCTTGTTCGCGGCGAGCAGGGTGGCCTTTTCCTGGTCCATGCGGGCGATCAGGGGCTGGCTCTGCTGCAGGAAGCGCTGGCGCTCGGACTTGGCGATCGGGTCGGCCATGGGCACTTTCTGGCTCAGAGGATCGACGTGCACGCCATTGACCTGGAACTCATAGTGCAGGTGCGGCCCGGTGGACAGGCCGGTGGTGCCGATGTAGCCGATGACCTGGCCTTGCTTGACCGAACTGCCGGTCCTGATGCCCTTGGCGAAGCCCTGCATGTGGCCGTAGAGGGTCTTGTAGGTATTGCCATGGGCGATGATCACGGTGTTGCCGTAGCCGCCGCGGCGCCCCGCCAGGAGCACTTTGCCGTCGCCGGCGGCCTTGATCGGCGTGCCTCGCGGTGCGGCGTAGTCGACGCCTTTGTGGGCGCGGATCTTGTTCAGGATCGGGTGCTTGCGCCCATTGGAGAAGCGCGAGCTGATGCGGGCGAAGTCCACCGGGGTGCGGATGAAGGCCTTGCGCAGGCTCTTGCCGTCGGCGGTGTAGTAGCTGGTGTTGCCCTGCTTGTTGGTGTAGCGCACGGCGGTGTAGGTCTTGCCGCGGTTGGTGAAGCGGGCGGACAGGATGTTGCCGGTGCCGATCACCTTGCCGTCCATGATCTTCTGCTCGTAGACCACGTCGAATTCGTCGCCCTGGCGGATGTCCTGGGCGAAGTCGATGTCGTAGCCGAGGATGCGTGCCATGTCCATGGTCATGCTGTGGGACAGGCCTGCGCGTTGCGCGGAAGCCGACAGGGAACTCTTGATGACCCCATGGGTGTAGGCGGTGCGTACCACTGGTTTGCTGACTTCGCGAGCGAAGCTGTAGCCCTTGGCGGTGCGGGTCAGGCGAATGCTTTCGAGGCTGCTGACCTTGCTGTGCAGGCTGGCCAACTGGCCGTCCTTGTCGAACTCGAACTGCAGCACCTGACCATGCTTGAGCTGGCTGAACTGCTTGGCCTGCTTGCTGCTGGCCAGTACGTCATGGACCACGTTGGCGGGCAGGCCGACCTTGGCGAACAGGGTGGACAGGGTATCGCCACGGGCGACCGTGACTTCACGGTGGCCGGGGTCCTTCTCCTCGACCGCAGGGGCCTGCTCGGCGGTCTGCTCGGCCGGTGGTTCGGCGGTGTCGATCTGGGCGAAGGGCGAATCCTGGCTGCCCTCGGCCTGTACCAGTGGGGCTGCCTTGGACGCGTCCTGCAGCTGCTCGGCCGGGCTTTCCAGCTCCAGGCTCAGCGTGGTTTTCTTGGCTTCGACCTCGCTGGAGGGGAATACCAGCAAGGCCAGGCTGAGGAGGGCGGCGATGCCGCTGGCGGCCAACAAATGGCTTTTCGGATAAAGCGGGGGCGCTTTAGGCGTTTCGTTGGTCATAGGTGAAGTGACTTTGAAAAAGGTGAAAAGGAAAAGATGAATGACATGATGAAGATGAAATAACTGTATAAAATATAACCAAATCCATTTTCACGCAAGGGCGCGTAGACGCCGCGACACGCCGTTCGGGTCACATTCCTTTGCAAAACTTGTATTTGATGGCCGATCTTGTATGGTTGGCTCCCCTTGAATCTGAGCCTTGCGGGTCTGTCATATGAAGTCGGTTGAAGAGCAGCTGGCGCTTATCAAGCGCGGTGCGGAAGAGGTGTTGGTCGAGTCGGAACTGGCGGAGAAGCTCAAACGCGGCCAGCCTCTGCGTATCAAGGCGGGCTTCGATCCGACCGCTCCAGACTTGCACCTGGGCCACACGGTGCTGATCAACAAGCTGCGCCAGTTCCAGGACCTTGGCCATCAGGTCATCTTCCTGATCGGTGACTTCACCGGCATGATCGGTGACCCGAGCGGCAAGAGCGCCACCCGCCCACCGCTGACCCGCGAGCAGGTCCTGGAGAATGCCGAGACCTACAAGCAGCAGGTGTTCAAGATCCTCGACCCGGCCAAGACCGAGGTCGCGTTCAATTCCACCTGGATGGACAAGCTGACGCCGGCCGACTTCATTCGCCTGGCTTCGCAGTACACGGTTGCCCGCATGCTCGAGCGCGACGACTTCGACAAGCGCTACAGCAGCAATCAGCCCATCGCGATCCACGAGTTCCTCTACCCGCTGGTGCAAGGCTATGACTCGGTCGCGCTCAAGGCCGACGTCGAGCTGGGTGGCACCGACCAGAAGTTCAACCTGCTGATGGGACGAGAGCTGCAGCGGGCTTATGGCCAGGAAGCGCAGAACATCGTGACCATGCCGCTGCTCGAGGGGCTCGACGGCGTGAAGAAGATGTCCAAGTCGCTGGGTAACTATGTGGGTATCCAGGAGGCGCCTGGGGTGATGTACAGCAAGCTGGTGTCGATCCCGGACACGCTGATGTGGCGTTACTTCGAGCTGCTGAGCTTCCGTTCGATGGAAGAGATCGACCAGTTCCGCGCCGATGTCGAGAACGGCGCCAACCCGCGCGATATCAAGATCAAGCTGGCGGAGGAGATCGTCGCCCGCTTCCATGGTGAAGAGGCGGCGGCCAGCGCTCATCGTGCGGCAGGCAACCGTATGAAGGATGGCGAACTGCCTGAGGATCTGCCGCAGGTCGAGGTGGCGGCGGCCGAAGACATGCCGATCGCTGCGGTCCTGAACAAGGCAGGGCTGGTGAAGAACTCGGCTGCTGCTCGTGACCTGCTTAATGCAGGGAGTGTGAAGGTCGATGGCGCTGTGGTCGATCGTGGCTTCGTCTTTGCCCTGGGGGCGACCCATGTGTGCCAGGCGGGCAAGAAGGCTTTTGCGCGCATTACCTTGAAGGCAGAGTAAGGGTAGCTTTATCTCTGAAGACGGGGAGGCCAGTAGGCCTCCCCGTTTTGTCTGTGCTGTGCTCTTTATTTAAAGATTTATGAAAATAACGGTTGACGGGGTTTCGAATCCCCTTATAATGCGCCCCACTTCCGACGTAGTCGAAACGAAAAACTCCTTGA
>NZ_JBDLLR010000001.1:1469614-1953495 GCF_046365545.1 Pseudomonas sp. HLMP
CGATGGTGCCCGGAATCCGGCCCATTTCCTCGCGGACCATGTCGCCCAGCGAACGGCCGTTGCGGCGGGTGGACAGGAACAGGACCATGAAGTCCTGCACGGCGCCAGCCAGCACCACGCCGGCGATCAGCCAGAGCGTGCCGGGCAGGTAGCCCATCTGCGCGGCGAGCACCGGACCGACCAGGGGGCCGGCGCCGGCGATGGCGGCGAAGTGGTGGCCGAAGAGGATGTGCTTGTTGGTCGGGACGTAGTCCAGGCCATCGTTGTTGAGGACCGCCGGGGTGGCCCGACGCGGGTCGAGCTGCATCACCTTGGTGGCGATGAACAGGCTGTAGTAGCGGTAGGCGACCAGGTAGATGGCCACGGCGGCGACTACGATCCACAAGGCATTGATCGCCTCGCCGCGACGCAGGGCGACCACACCCAGCGCGCAAGCGCCTATGACCGCCAGCGCCAACCACGGAATGTGGCGTAGCAGGCTATTATTGTTGTTCATGGTTCACTTCCAGCTGGTGGATTGGAAAAAGACCGCCCACCGAGTCTAGGGCGTGTCATCGCGCATTGCCATACTTGCTTTGATCTAGAGCCTCCGCGGCCCGTCAGCGGTACCTGATGCACAGACACAATCAACTATAGTCAGGAAGCACCCCCGGAGGGTCTAGCCATGAGCGAACACGACGAACGCCGCCGCTTCCAGCGCATCGACTTCGACGCCCCCACCGAGCTGCGCCAGGGCACACGGCGCTGGCCGGTGAAACTGCTCGACCTGTCGCTCAAGGGCCTGCTGATCGAGCGTCCCGAGCCGTGGGATGCCGACCTGACCCAGGATTTCGACGCCATCATCCATCTCGACCCGCAGACCCGTGTACAGATGCAGGTGGAATTGCGTCATGAAGAACCCACCCGGCTCGGCTTCATCTGCCTTTATATCGACATCGATTCGATGACCCATTTGCACCGTCTTGTGGAACTGAACGTCGCCGACAGCACCGAAATGATGCGCGAGCTGCGCGAACTCATCGAATATTGATATCTCTTAGCCAGCTAACATTCTTCCCGCCATGTGTTTCCTGTCTACCCAGACAGCTTTCTGTTGGGTAGCAGCTGTGTTGTACACACCCCTCTAGCATCGCCTCTGCCAGCTTGGAACGCATTCTGCATTCCATTTGCCCGCACCTTGCGAACGCCCTTGTCCGCGCTCCGATCAAAATCTTGTATACAATTCTTGTGGTATTTGTTTGTAGGAATTGTCTACAGTAGCGACACAACAATAAACAGAGAGCCTGCTCCATGACTACGTCCCCTAGCACGTCTCCCGCCAAGCGCCCCGAGGATGAATACCTCGGGCTTGGCGCCAACCTGGCCTATGGTCTGCAGCATGTGCTGACCATGTACGGGGGGATCGTGGCCGTGCCCCTGATCCTCGGCCAGGCCGCGGGTCTGGCGCCCGCGGAGATCGGCCTGCTGATCGCCGCCTCGCTGTTCGCCGGTGGCCTGGCCACGCTGTTGCAGACCCTTGGCCTGCCGTTCTTCGGCTGCCAGTTGCCATTGGTGCAAGGGGTGTCCTTCGCCGGTGTCGCCACCATGGGGGCGATCCTCAGCAGTGAAGGCGGCGGTGGCCTGCAGGGCGTGCTCGGCGCGGTCATGGCGGCCTCGCTGATCGGCTTCCTGATCACCCCGGTGTTCTCGCGCATCACCAAGTTCTTCCCGCCGCTGGTCACCGGTATCGTCATCACCACCATCGGCCTGACCCTGATGCCGGTCGCCGCGCGCTGGGTGATGGGCGGCAACAGCGCCTCGCCGGAGTTCGGTAGCATGGCCAACATCGGCCTGGCGGCACTGACCTTCGCCATCGTCCTGCTGCTGAGCAAGCTGGGCAACGCGACCATCTCGCGCCTGTCGATCCTCCTGGCCATGGTGGCAGGTACCCTGATCGCCTGGGCCCTGGGCATGACCGACTTCAGCAAGGTCAGCGAAGGCCCGATGTTCGCCTTCCCCAGCCCGTTCCACTTCGGCATGCCGACCTTCCACATCGCCGCGATCCTGTCGATGTGCATCGTGATAATGGTGACCCTGGTGGAGACCTCGGCCGACATCCTCGCCGTGGGCGAGATCATCGATACCAAGGTCGACTCCAAACGACTGGGCAACGGCCTGCGCGCCGACATGGCCTCGAGCATCCTGGCACCGATCTTCGGCTCCTTCACCCAGAGTGCGTTCGCCCAGAACGTCGGCCTGGTGGCGGTGACCGGGGTCAAGAGCCGCTACGTGGTGGCCACCGGCGGGGTGATCCTGGTGGTGCTCGGCCTGCTGCCGATCATGGGCCGGGTGATCGCCGCGGTACCGACGCCGGTACTGGGCGGTGCAGGCATCGTGTTGTTCGGCACCGTGGCCGCCAGCGGTATCCGCACCCTGTCGAAGGTCAACTACAAGAACAACGTCAACCTGATCATCGTCGCCGCCTCGCTGGGCTTCGGCATGATCCCGATTGCCGCGCCGAACTTCTACCACCACTTCCCGAACTGGTTCGAGACCATTTTCCACTCCGGCATCAGCTCGGCGGCGATCATGGCCATCCTGCTGAACCTGATCTTCAACCACTTCACCGTGGGCAACTCGGACCAGCAATCGGTGTTCGCCGCGGGCTACGAGCGAACCATCCAGTATTCCGACCTCTCGGCCCTGCGTGATGGCGACTACTTCAAGGACGGCAAACTGTTCGATGCCGACGGCAACGAGGTGCCGGTGCTCGAACCTGACGAACAGGGCGACGAGGCGCCCAGGCGCAAGGCGCTGGCAGAGCACTGATCGCCACCTGCGGCGGTCACGCAAGGGGAGCCGATGCGCATCGTCGGCTCCCCTTTTTTCATGTCGCGAAACTATCGGCCCCAATGCCACTTCACTGACCAGCCTTGGGGCTTGGATCACTCGAAGAGTGCATCCAAGGCCTGTTCCAGCCGGGTCACGGCAATCACTTGCAAACCGGCCGGGGCTTCCTTCGGCGCATTGCCCTTGGGCACGATGGCGCGCTTGAAGCCGTGCTTGGCGGCCTCCTTGAGGCGCTCCTGGCCACTGGGCACCGGGCGTACCTCACCGGACAGGCCGATCTCGCCGAACACCAGCAGGCCATCGGCCAGCGGGCGGTTGCGCAGGCTGGACATGACCGCCGCCATCAATGCCAGGTCCGACGCCGTCTCCAGCACCTTGACGCCCCCCACCACATTGAGGAACACGTCCTGATCATGGGTGGGAATACCACCGTGCCGGTGCAACACCGCCAGCAGCATGGCCAGGCGGTTCTGGTCCAGGCCCAGGGTGACCCGGCGCGGGTTGGCCAGGTGGCTGTCGTCCACCAGCGCCTGGACCTCCACCAGCATCGGCCGGGTACCTTCCCAAGTCGCCATGACCACGCTGCCGGGCACTTCCTCCTGGGCGCGGTTGAGGAAGATCGCCGACGGGTTGGAAACCTCCTTGAGGCCCCGGTCGGTCATGCCGAACACGCCCAGCTCGTTGACCGCGCCGAAGCGATTCTTCACCGCCCGCAGCAGACGCAGTCGGCCATCGGACTCACCCTCGAAGTACAGCACGGTGTCGACCATGTGCTCCAGCACCCGTGGACCGGCCAGGGAGCCCTCCTTGGTCACGTGGCCGACCAGGAACACCGCCGTGCCGCTCTGCTTGGCATAGCGCACCAGCAATGCGGTGCTCTCGCGGACCTGGGCCACGCCGCCGGGCGCGGACTGCAGCTGTTCGGTGAAGATGGTCTGGATCGAGTCGATGACCATGACCCGGGGCTTTTCCTGGCGCGCCGTGGCGATGATCGCCTCGATGCAGGTTTCGGTCATCACCTTGAGCTGGTCCTGGGGCAGGCCCAGGCGCCGCGAGCGCATGGCCACCTGCTGCTGGGACTCCTCGCCGGTGACGTACAGCGCCGGCATGCGCGCGGCGACGTTGCACAGGGTCTGCAGCAGAATGGTCGACTTGCCGATCCCCGGGTCGCCGCCGATCAGCACCACCGAACCGTCGACCAGGCCACCACCGAGCACCCGGTCCAGCTCGGTACTGCCAGTGCCGAAACGTGGGATCTCCTCGACGCTGACCTCGGCCAGGGTCTTGATCTGTGCCTGTTGCCCGGCCCAGCCGGCACGCCCGCTGGGCGCCGCGGCACCGCCGCTCTCGATCAGGGTCTCGACCAGGGTGTTCCAGGCCCCGCATTCACCGCACTGGCCGGCCCATTTGGGGAAGGTCGCGCCACACTCGGTGCAGCCATACAAGCGCTTGGCCTTGGCCATGGGCTCAGTCTCCTGGAAAAAATCGCCATGATAGCCGAGCCGGACGTGCCTCGAACGTGCCGGGAAGCGACAAAACTATTCGATCTAACCGCAGTCTCTAGCATCGGCGTAACGCATGAAGCGCATAGCTGGCTTACACTGCGAATACCTTATCCATTTGTTACAAGGAATAAACCATGGGCATGCTCAGTGAATTCAAGGCCTTTGCGGTAAAGGGAAATGTCGTCGACATGGCCGTCGGTATCATTATCGGCGCGGCCTTCGGCAAGATCGTATCGTCCTTCGTGGGCGACGTGGTCATGCCGCCGCTGGGCCTGTTGATCGGTGGGGTGGACTTCAGTGACCTGGCCATCACCCTCAAGGCCGCCGAGGGCGACATCCCCGCGGTGGTGCTGGCTTATGGCAAGTTCATCCAGACGGTGATCGACTTCCTGATCATCGCCTTCGCGATCTTCATGGGCGTGAAGGTGATCAATCGCCTCAAGCGCGAAGAAGCCGAGGCCCCGAGCGCCCCGCCCGTGCCGACGCCCGAGGAGACCCTGCTGACCGAGATCCGCGACCTGCTCAAGAACCGTCAGCCCTGAGCGACTAGCCACGAGCTGCAAGCTGCAAGAAAAAGCCGATCGGTGTGATAGCTGCTTTTTCTTGCAGCTCGTGGCTTGCAGCTACCAGTAGTTCTCCACCGCCACCTGCCCCGGCCGCCGGCTCAGGCTCAACTGCAGGTCGCGCGCCTTCAGCACCTTGCGGGTGTCGTCGATCATGTCCGGGTTACCGCACAGCATGATCCGCGAATGCTCCGGTGACAGCTCCAGCCCCGCTGCCTTCTCCAGTTCGCCATGCTCGATCAGCGTGGTGATCCGCGCATTCAACGCCCCAGGGTACCGCTCGCGGGTGACCACCGGGATGAACTGCAGCTTGCCGGCGAACTCGGCCAGGTAGTCACGCTGCTCCAGGCCGGCGATCAGGTCCAGGTAGGCCAGTTCCTTGGCCTCGCGCACCGAATACACCAGCTTGATATTGTCGAATCGCTCCCAGGCTTCGAAGTCTTGCAGGATCGACATGAACGGCGCGATACCGGTGCCGGTGGCCAGCAACCACAGGTCACGGCCACCCACGAAACGGTCGAGGGTCAGGTAGCCAAAGGCCTGGCGATCGATGAGCAAGTGATCGCCCTCGCCCAGGCGGCTCAGCTCGCTGGTGAACTCGCCGCCCGGCACGACGATGGAGAAGAAGTCGAGGAACTCGTCATGGGGGGCGCTGACCATCGAGTAAGCCCGCCATACCACGCTGCCATCGGCCTTGGTCACGCCCAGACGGGCGAACTGCCCGGAACGGAAACGAAAGCCAGGGTCGCGAGTGACCCGCAGGGTGAACAGATTGGGGGTCAACGGCTGGACGTCGAGCAGGGTCTGGCGGGTGAACTTGTCGGCGCTGGCAGTCATGACGGGCTCCATCGATCAGGAACGCCCAGTGTCGCCCAAAGCGCCGGGGATGAACACCGATGGTTTGTAGGGCCTCGTGCGGCGCTCGTCGGCGAGCACGGTCTATAACAAAATATTCCGAACAAATTGCTAGGTCTTTTCCTACAATCATCCGGTAGCGGAATTTTGGATCCATCTAGAGTCCAGAGGGAGCCGACTCATGCCACAGTGGAAAACCCAACAACTGCAATTGCTGCTCGAGGAGCGGGAGCCACAACGACTGTTCGATCGCGCCCTTGGCCTGGTCCAAGATCTGGACATGACCTACCTGGGCCTGGCGCTGTACCTGCCCATCGCCGCCCATCCTCCGCAGGTGGTGCGCTACAACAACTATCCAGGCGAATGGAACGCCCACTGCCAGGGCGGCGAAGCGCTGCGCGAAGACCCGGTCGTCAACAGATGCCATCGCACCACGATGCCCGTCCTCTGGCACGATGAGTTGTACCACGAGGTTCCCCACCTGCGCGAAACGGCCTGCAGCCATGGTTTGTGTCACGGCTGGACACAATCGGTGCACGACCTGCAGCACAACGAAACCCAACTGAGCGTGGCCAGGCCACAAGGAGCGATCGACACCGCCGAATTCTACGAGAAGGCCGCCCAGGTGCTCTGGCTGTGCAATAGCCTGCATGCCCTGCTCTGCGAGTATCACCTGGCGCGGCTCGCCCCCGAGCCCAGCCTGAGCGACCGGGAGCTGGAGGTCCTCAAGTGGTCCGCCGCCGGCAAGACCGCCTCGGACATCGCCTGCATCCTTTCGCTGTCGACCAGCACCGTGAACTTCCACATCCGCAGCGTGATCACCAAGACCAACGCCGCCAACAAGGCCGGAGCGATCGCCATCGCCGCCACCCGCGGCCTGCTCTGACGCCAGGCACAAAGCCCTGTAGAATCGCGCACCTGAAGCTCGTCGTGGCCTGCGATGGGCAGTTTCGCACCCGAGCCAACGCCATGCCCCTGCTGACCAGCCCCTTCGCCGAACTCGACCTGATCCGCCAGCCGGAACAGGCCAACGATCCCCTGCAAGCCTTCGATGCCGCGGACCACTACCTGCTGGAGCACCTGGCCGGCCAGGCACCGGGGGCCGGTTGCCGGGTACTGGTGCTCAATGACAGCTTCGGGGCCCTGGCCGCCAGCCTGGCCGGGCACCTGGACGTGGTCAGCAGTGGCGACTCGCACCTGGCCCACCTGGCCCTGGAAAAGAACCTGGTACGCAATGGCAAGCCCTACGACAGCGTGCCCTTCGTGCCCGCCAGCGAACGCTGGCAGGGCCCGTTCGATCGGGTACTGGTGCGTGTGCCCAAGGCCCTCGCCCTGCTCGAAGAGCAGTTGATCCGCCTGCAGGGCCACCTGGCGCCAGGCGCCCAGGTGATCGCCGGCGCCATGATCAAGCATCTGCCGCGTGCCGCAGGCGACCTGATGGAAAAGTACATCGGCCCGGTGCAGGCTTCGCTGGCCCAGAAAAAGGCACGCCTGCTCACGGCCAGCGTCGTCGACGAGCGTCCCGCCGCGCGTTCGCCCTACCCCACCCGCTACCGCCTGGAATCCCCCGCCCTGGAGCTGGTCAACCATGCCAATGTGTTCTGCCGCGAAGGGCTGGACATCGGTACCCGTGCCTTCCTGCCGCACCTGCCCCGCGACCTTGGCCAGGCCCGTGTCGCCGACCTGGGCTGCGGCAATGGCGTGCTGGCGATCGCCAGTGCCCTGGCCAACCCCGACGCGCACTACACGCTGGTGGATGAGTCGTACATGGCCGTGCAGTCGGCCCGGGAGAACTGGCGAGCGGCGCTGGGCGAACGCGAGGTAACGATCCGCCCCGCCGATGGCCTGGCCGGGCAGGACAAGCAGTCGCTGGACGTGGTGCTGTGCAACCCGCCGTTCCACCAGCAGCAGGTGGTCGGCGATTTCCTTGCCTGGCGCATGTTCCAGCAGGCCCGTGAAGCGCTGGTGATCGGGGGCGCGCTGTACATCGTCGGCAACCGCCATCTGGGTTATCACAGCAAACTGGCGCGGTTGTTCCGTGGGGTAGAGCAGGTGGCGGCGACGCCGAAGTTCGTGGTGCTCAAGGCGCGCAAGTAGGGCCTATCAATGCAGATCCGTTAGCGTTTCTGCTGCCATTTGGGGCTGCTTCGCAGCCCCTGTTCTGGCCCCCCGAGGGACTCAATGCGTACTGAGCCCCGCCGCACTCATGAACATCCTCATCAGCCAGGCCACCACCCCAAGGGCGGCGACGCTGGCCGCCCAGATCAGCACCAGCCAACCCAGGCGCTGCCACAGTGGCTTTTTCTCTCCAACGTTCATCGCCGCGCCCCCTCAGTGATAGCCCTGATCATGGGTCACCTTGCCACGGAACACGTAGTAGCTCCAGAAGGTGTACCCCAGGATGAACGGCAGGATGAACAACGTGCCCACCAGCATGAAGCCCTGGCTCTGCGGCGGAGCCGCGGCATCCCAGATGGAGATCGACGGCGGGATGATGTTCGGCCACAGGCTGATGCCCAGGCCGCTGTAGCCGAGGAAGATCAGCACCAGGGTCAGCACGAACGGGGTGTAGTGGGCATTGCGTGCCACCGCCCGCAGCAGCCCGTAGAAGGTCACCAGCACCAGGATCGGCACCGGCATGAACCAGATCAGGTTGGGCAGGCTGAACCAGCGCTCGGCGATCTGCGGATAGGCCAACGGCGTCCACAGGCTGACGATACCGATCACCACCAGTAGCACCAGCGCCAGGGGCCGAGCCAGGTCATGCATCTGCTGCTGCAGCGGGCCTTCGGTCTTCATGATCAGCCAGGTGCAACCGAGCAAGGTGTAGGCGACGATCAGGCCAAGCCCGCTGAACAGGCTGAACGGGGTGAGCCAGTCCAGCGAACCACCGGCATAGTGGCGATCGACCACCTTGAAGCCTTCGATGAAGGCACCCAGGGCCACGCCCTGGAAGAAGGTGGCGACCAGCGACCCCCAGATGAAGGCCTTGTCCCAGATGTGGCGCTTGGCGGCCGTGGCCTTGAAGCGGAACTCGAACGCCACGCCGCGGAAGATCAGCCCCACCAGCATGAGGATCAGCGGCAGGTACAGCGCCTCCAACACCACCGAATAGGCCATGGGGAACGCACCGAACAGTCCGGCGCCGCCCAGCACCAGCCAGGTTTCGTTGCCGTCCCATACCGGGGCGACGGTGTTCATCATCACGTCACGGTCACGCTCGCCCTTGACGAAGGGGAAGAGCATGCCGATCCCTAAGTCGAAGCCATCCATCACCACGTACATCATGACGCCGAAGATGATGATCACGGCCCAGATCAACGGAAGATCGATACCCATGGCTCAGTTCCCCTTGTTCAGGCTGGCGGCGTCGGCATCGATGCCGTCGTCATCGGCGGCGGACAACGGCCGTGCCGGCGTGCGTTTCTGCCCCGGCCCACCGGGTTTGTGCTCGTCGCCCTCGCCGGTCTGCGGCCCCTTGCGCACCAGGCGCATCATGTAGCCCAGGCCCGTGCCGAACAGGGCGAAGTAGACCACCACGAAAATCACCAGGGTCAGGCCGAGCTGGGTGTAGCTGTGGTTGGACACGCCATCGGCGGTCCGCATCAGGCCGTAGACCACCCAGGGCTGGCGGCCGACCTCGGTGGTGAACCAGCCGGCAAGGATGGCGATCAGGCCCGACGGGCCCATCCACAGGGTCAGGTAAAGGAACGGCCGCGAACTGTACAGCGTGCCGCGCTTTCGCAGCCACAGGCTCCACAGGCCGACGAAGATCATCAGCAGGCCCAGGCCGACCATGATGCGGAACGACCAGAACACGATGGTCGAGTTGGGCCGGTCCTCGGGCGGGAACTCCTTCATCGCCGGGACCTGCTTGTCCAGGCTGTGGGTCAGGATCAGGCTGCCCAGGGCCGGGATCTCGATCTTGAAGCGGGTGGTCTCGGCCTGCATGTCGGGATTGCCGAACAGGATCAGCGGCGTCGGCTCGCCAGGCACGTTCTCCCAGTGGCCTTCGATGGCCGCGATCTTCACAGGCTGGTGCTTGAGTGTATTGAGGCCGTGGAAGTCACCGATCACCGCCTGGATCGGGGCAACGATCAGGGCCATCCACATGGCCATCGAGAGCATCTTGCGCACGGCCGGGTTGTCACGCCCGCGCAGCAGGTGCCAGGCGGCCGAGGCGCCGACGAAGAAGGCCGTGGCGACGAACGCAGCGGTGGCCATGTGCATCAGGCGGAAGGGGAAGGACGGGTTGAAGATCACCGCCAGCCAGTCTACCGGCACCACCCGACCATCGATGATCTCGTGGCCCTGGGGGGTCTGCATCCAGCTGTTGGAGGCGAGGATCCAGAAGGTCGACACCAGGGTGCCGAGGGCGACCATCAGCGTGGAGAAGAAGTGCAACCCCCGACCGACACGGTTCCAGCCGAACAGCATGACGCCGAGGAAGCCCGCCTCGAGGAAGAAAGCGGTCAGCACCTCGTAGGTCAGCAAGGGGCCGGTGATGGCGCCGGCGAAATCGGAGAAACGGCTCCAGTTGGTGCCGAACTGGTAGGCCATGACCAGGCCGGAGACCACGCCCATGCCGAAGTTGACGGCGAAGATCTTCGACCAGAAGTGGTAGAGGTCACGGTAGACGTTGTTGCCGGTCTTCAGCCAGAGGCCTTCGAGAACCGCCAGGTAGCTCGCCAGGCCAATGGTGATGGCTGGGAACAGGATGTGGAAGGATACGGTAAACGCAAACTGGATTCGGGCGAGCTCCAAGGCCTCTAAACCGAACATAGTGCTTCCTCTTCAGGTAATCCGGCGTCCAGGCCGATGGCCTTCACGCCCACAGCCCCCACGGTTATCGAGTGCGGCGCGCTGGAATTGTTCTGTTCGATCGCAGGGAGTCCGGCCATCAGGCCGAATCGTTGCATCTGGAACTATTGATCCAGGTCAACGACTGCTGGAAAGCATAGACGCGAATGGCCGGATGGGGCGTGTGGTTGATTGCCGCGTGACCGGTTGCCTCACCCGGTTGCAAACGGGCGGCCTGGATGATCCCGTTGGCTGCCTTGCAGCCCATCGCCGGCAAGCCCCACACAGGGGCCTTCGTCAGCGCATGCCCTCTGAAGAAGTAACTATTTGTTACAGCCAGATGATACCCTGCATCCCCCTCTACCACCGAGGTTGCAGATCTGCGATGCCCGACTCCACCCCGCTGCTGTTGCGCCACCACCGCCCTTTCCTCGCCTTCTGGCTGGCCCGTGTGTTCACCGCCAGCGGCTTCCAGATGCTCACCGTGGCCATCGGCTGGCACCTCTACCAGTTGACCGGCAACGTCCTGGACCTGGGCTGGGTCGGCCTGGTGGAGTTCGCGCCGCGGGTGCTGTTCATGCTGCACACCGGCCACGTGGCCGATCGTTACGACCGCCGCCGTGTCGCCGCCCTGTGCCAGACCCTGCAGGCCTCGATCGCCCTGGCCCTGGCAGTGGGCAGCGCCACCGACAATGTCAGCCGCGAGCTGATCTTCATCCTCGCCTTCCTGCTCGGCGCCACTCGCTCCTTCGAAATGCCGGCGACCCAGGCCCTGCTGCCCAATGTCGTACCGCCAGGGCTGTTTCCGCGAGCCGTGGCAGCCTCGGCCTCGGCGACCCAGTCAGCGACCATCGTCGCCCCGGCCGTGGGTGGTTTCCTCTATGCCTTCGGCAGCCTCTGGGTGTATGCGCCGACGGTCGCCCTGTACACCATCGCCTGCCTGCTGACCCTGAGCCTCGACGCTCGCCAGCAACTCCCCCAGCGCGGCCGCGCCAACCTCGAATCGCTGCTGGCCGGCATCCGTTTCATCCGCAGCCGCCGGGACATCTTCGGGGCCATTTCCCTGGATCTGTTCGCCGTGCTGCTCGGTGGCGCCACGGCGCTGCTGCCGGTATTCGCCAAGGACATCCTGCTCACCGGCGCCTGGGGCCTGGGCCTGCTGCGCTCGGCGCCGGCGGTGGGGGCGCTGATGATGTCGCTGTGGCTGGCGCGCTTCCCGGTGGAGCGCAAGGTGGGCCTGATCATGTTCACCGCCGTCGGCGTGTTCGGCGTGGCGACCATCGCCTTCGGCCTGTCCACCTCGTTCTGGTTCTCCCTGGCCGTGCTGGTGGTGCTCGGTGCGGCCGACATGATCAGCATGGTCATCCGCGGTGCCTTCGTGCAGTTGGAGACGCCGGATGAGATGCGCGGGCGGGTCAGTGCGGTGAACGGCTTGTTCATCGGCGCCTCCAACCAACTCGGGGAGTTCGAGTCAGGGGTGACGGCGCACTGGTTCGGCACGGTGCCGGCGGTGGTGCTGGGCGGCGTGGGCACGCTGGTGGTGACCGGGATGTGGATGAAACTGTTCCCGACCCTGGCCAAGCGCGACCGGTTGCACGAAGGCTAGGCATGTGCCGAGCCTGTGCCGCGGTATGCCACCCACCCCGCCCGTCCCGGCGCCCATAGGCCCCCGCCATCCATGCTGGTATGATGCGCGGCTTTTTTCAGCCCCACGCAAATCCACGGCATCCGCTACGGTCTGTGCTTTGCTGATGGGGTCGATACATTCACGGCGCCGGGGGCGCCTTGGGGAGCGGGCATGCTGGAAAGGCTGTTTCAACTAAGAGCACACAACACCAACGTGCGCACCGAGATACTCGCGGGCGTCACCACCTTCCTGGCCATGGCCTACATCCTGTTCGTCAACCCGAGCATCCTCGGCGAGACCGGCATGGACAAGGGTGCGATCTTCGTCGCCACCTGCCTGGCCGCGGCCATCGGCTCAGCGACCATGGGCCTGATCGCCAACTACCCGATCGCCCTGGCGCCCGGCATGGGCCTGAACGCCTTCTTCACCTATACCGTGGTCCTGCACATGGGTCACACCTGGCAGGTCGCGCTGGGTGCGGTGTTCCTCTCGGCGGTGCTGTTCTTCCTGCTGTCGATCTTCCGTATCCGCGAGTGGATCGTGAACAGCATCCCGCTGCCGCTGCGCTCGGCCATCGCGGCGGGCATCGGCCTGTTCCTGGCGCTGATCGCCCTGCACAACGCCGGCATCGTGGTCGACAACCCGGCGACCCTGGTGGGCCTGGGTGACCTCAAGCAACCCGCGCCGATCCTGGCGACCCTTGGCTTCTTCCTGATCGTCGCGCTCGAATCGCTGAAGGTGCGCGGCGCGGTGCTGATCGGCATCCTCGCGATCACCCTGGCCTCGATCCTGCTGGGCGTGACGCCGTTCGGCGGCATCGTCTCCATGCCACCGTCGCTGGCGCCGACCTTCCTGCAGCTGGACATCGCCGGCGCCCTCGACGTGGGCCTGGTCAGCGTGATCTTCGCCTTCCTGTTCGTCGACCTGTTCGACAATTCCGGCACCCTGATCGGCGTGGCCAAGCGCGCGGGGCTGATGGGCAAGGACGGCTACATGCCGAAGATGGGCCGAGCCCTGATCGCCGACAGTACCGCGGCCATGGCCGGCTCCCTGCTGGGCACCTCGACCACCACCAGCTACATCGAATCCGCCGCGGGCGTGAGTGCGGGCGGGCGTACGGGCCTGACCGCCATCGTGGTCGCCATGCTGTTCCTCCTGGCGCTGTTCTTCGCCCCACTGGCCGGCAGCGTACCGGCCTTCGCCACCGCCCCGGCGCTGCTGTTCGTCGCGGTGCTGATGGCCTCGGGCCTGGCGGAAATAAACTGGGACGACGTCACCGAGGCCGCGCCCGTGGTGGTCACCGCCCTGGCCATGCCGCTGACCTACTCGATCGCCAACGGCATCGCCTTCGGTTTCATCGCCTGGACCGCCGTCAAGCTGATCTCCGGTCGCTACCGCGACCTGAACTCGGCCCTGGTGATCCTGTCCATCCTGTTCGTCATCAAGCTGGGCTGGCTCAACGCATGAGTGCTGTCTTCGATCCTTCCACCTATGCCACGCAACTGGACGCCAAGGTCACCCGCCTGCGCGAGCTGCTGGCACCGTTCGACGCGCCGGAACCGGCCGTGTTCGACTCGCCGCGCGAGCACTATCGCCTGCGCGCCGAATTCCGCCTGTGGCGCGAGGACGGCCAGCGCCACTACGCGATGTTCGCCCCGGGCGAGAAGCACACGCCGATCCTGATCGACGACTTCCCCATCGCCAGCCAGCGGATCAATGCCTTGATGCCGCGCCTGAAAGCCGCCTGGCAGGCCAGCGAGGCGCTGAGCAACCGGCTGTTCCAGGTGGAGTTCCTCACCACCCTGGCCGGCGATGCCATGGTCACCCTGTGCTACCACCGCCCGCTGGACGAAGCCTGGGAAATCGCCGCGCGACAGTTGGCCGACGAGCTGGGCGTCAGCATCATCGGCCGTTCCAAGGGCAAGCGCCTGGTCATCGGCCGCGACTATGCCGTGGAAAGACTCGAGGTGGCCGGCCGCGTGTTCAGCTACCGCCAGCCGGAAGGCGCCTTCACCCAGCCCAACGGCGCGGTGAACCAGAAGATGCTGGGCTGGGCCTTCGAGGCCATGGGCGAGCGTGATGACGACCTGCTGGAGCTGTACTGCGGCAACGGCAACTTCACCCTGCCGCTGGCCACCCGCGCGCGCCAGGTGCTGGCCACCGAGATCAGCAAGACCTCGGTCAATGCCGCGCTGAGCAACCTGGATGAGAACGGTGTGGATAACGTTCGGCTGGTGCGCCTGTCGGCCGAAGAGCTGACCCAGGCCCTGAACGAGGTTCGCCCGTTCCGCCGGCTCGAAGGCATCGACCTGAAGGGCTATGCGTTCGGCACGGTGTTCGTCGACCCGCCGCGTGCCGGCATGGACCCGGACACCTGCGAACTGGCCCGGCGCTTCGAGCGCATCCTGTACATCTCGTGCAACCCCGAGACCCTGGCGGCGAACATCGCCCAGTTGCACGACACCCACCGCATCGAGCGCTGCGCGCTGTTCGACCAGTTCCCGTATACCCACCACATGGAAAGCGGCGTGCTGCTGGTACGGCGCTGACCGCACGGGCGCTATCGCCGGCAAGCAGGCTTCCACAGGCAATGCGCTGAGCTTGAGGGCTACGCGGTGCCTGTGGAAACCAGCTTGCCGGCGATGCTTTTCCGGTGCATCAGAAGTCGAAGAACACCGTCTCTCCTTCTCCCTGAATGCGGATATCGAAGCGATACGCCGCCTGGCCTTCCACCTCGCAGCGCCTGGCGATCAGCGTCTCGCGCCGCTGCGGCTGCTCGATCAGGTTGAGCACCGGGCACGTGGCGTTGGCCTCGGCCTCATCGTCGAAATACAACCGCGTATGCAGGTGGATGTTGATGCCACGGGCGAACAGGCTGATGTTGATATGCGGCGCCATGGGTACGCCCGCGGCATTCTTCACCACCCCTGGCTTGACCGTGTGCAGGGTCCACTCGCCGGCGTCGAAGGTGGTGGCGGTGCGGCCGAAGCTGTTGAAGGCGTTTTCCAGGTTGTAGTGGTCCTGGTACTCGCCGCTGGCGTCGGCTTGCCAGAACTCCAGGAACGAATCGCGCACCAGGTGGCCGTTGCCGTCATACACGTGGCCGATCAACAGGATGTGCTCGCCCGGCGCGTGCGGCTTGGCCAGGCGGTTCCAGATCTCCTGGTCGCGGGTCGGGTTGCCGGCCGCCGCCAGGGCGAGGCCGATATGCACGTAGGGGCCGGCGGTCTGCGAAGGGGTTTCCGGCAGCAGTTCGATAGGCATGGCAGGCTCCTCAGCAGTTCTCGAAGTGGCTCTTGCGCTGGCCGCGCAGCACGATGTCGAAGCGATAGGCCAGGCAGTCCATGGGGTTGGCGTTGCTCATGTCGAGCTTGGCGATCAGCCGCTGTACCGCGTCGGGGTTGGCGATCGACTTGACGATCGGGCACAGCGGGATCAGCGGGTCGCCTTCGAAATACAGCTGGGTGATCAGCCGGGTGGCGATCGACGGGCCGCTGATCGACACATGGATATGCGCCGGACGCCAATCGTTGGGGCCGTTGCGCCAGGGGTAGGGGCCAGGCTTGATGGTGCGGAAGCTGTAGTAGCCGTCGCGGTCGGTCAAGCAGCGGCCAACACCGCCGAAATTCGGGTCCAGCGGCGCCAGGTAGCGATCGTTCTTGTGCCGGTAGCGACCACCGGCGTTGGCCTGCCACATCTCCACCAGGGTGTTGGGCACCGGCGTGCCGTACTGGTCGAGCACACGCCCGGCCACGATGATGCGCTCGCCGATCGGCAGGCCGCCATGGTTGAAATTCAGCAGCAGATCGTTGTCGTGGGGGCCGAAACCGAGGTGGGAAAAGTCCGGGCCGGTGCTTTCGCTGATCGATTGCGGGATGCTCACCAAGGCTTGGCGCGGGGAGCGTGCCACGGACGTCTTGTAGTCGGGGGTGAAGGCCTTGGGGTGCCAGTTGCGATCACGGATCACGAAGCGGCGGGTGTCCTGGGCGGGCATGCCGTTTTCCTCTCTTGGAATTATGGAGTCGCCTGTGCGTGGCAGGCTGGCCTGCAGTTTCGAACAGGCCGGGCAGCGTGAATATTGAAAACATGCCGACCATCCATAACCTTTTGGTTATGGATGCACACGCCGGCTGACAGGCGCAGCGACACTGAACTAATCTTTGTCTTCATGTTTCACGCTCCGGAGAGCATTTCATGGAATGGCGAAAAGGCCGACGCAGCGACAACGTAGTCGATGCCCGCGGCGCAGGTGGTGGCGGCGGCATGCGTTTTGGCGGCGGCAAGGGGTTGGGGCTTGGCGCGATCCTGCTGATCGTGGGGATCGGCTGGATCACCGGGCAGGATCCGTTGCAGATCCTCGGCCAGATCGCCGGCCAGATGGAGCAGCAACAGCAGCAGGTCCCTGCCGGGGCGGGTGGCAAGGCACCGCCGGCCAACGACGAGCAGGCCGAGTTCGTCGCCTCGATCCTCGGCGACACCGAAGATACCTGGAAAGCCCTGTTCGCCCAGGCCGGCAAACAGTACCGCGACCCCAAGCTGGTGCTGTTCAGCGGCCAGGTCAGCTCGGCCTGCGGTTTCGCCTCCTCGGCGGTCGGACCGTTCTACTGCCCGGCCGACCAACGGGTGTACCTGGACATGACGTTCTTCCGCGAAATGGAAACCCGCTTCGCCGCCGCCGGCGACTTCGCCCAGGCCTATGTGATCGCCCATGAGATCGGCCACCATGTGCAGACCCTGCTGGGGGTCTCTGCCCAGGTCGACGCTGCCCGCCGCAGTGGCCAGCGCATGGAGGGCGACAACGGCCTGCTGGTGCGCCAGGAGCTGCAGGCCGACTGCCTGGCCGGGGTCTGGGCCTACCAGGCGCAGAAACGCCTGAACTGGCTGGAGCCGGGCGATGTCGAGGAAGCCCTCAACGCCGCCAATGCCATCGGCGACGACCGCCTGCAGCAGCGCGGCCAGGGCCGCGTGGTGCCGGACTCGTTCACCCATGGCACCTCGGCCCAGCGCGTGCGCTGGTTCAAGGCCGGTTTTTCCAGCGGCGACGTCAATCGCTGCGATACCTTCAACGCACGCAGCCTCTGAAACCGACCTAAACCCCATTCGCGGCGCTCCGACGTCCCGGCAAGCCCGCGAATGGGGCGCAGAGCGCCCTCCGCGATCTCCCGCACGCAAACGTTTCAAATGTTCTCGAAAAAGCGTTTCAGCTTCGGCCCTGCTTGCCGATAACCCCTCCACGAATCAGCGGGCCCACCTGATAACAACAAACGCCCGGCGGTTGGAGATCAAGAGAGCGAAAATCACTTCGGGAGAGCGTGCATGAACAGCTGGTTTGCCAACATCAGCGTCAACCTTAAACTCGGGCTGGGCTTCGGCCTGGTCCTGCTGCTGACCGGCCTGCTGGCCCTGACCGGCTGGACCAGCCTGGGCAGCCTGATCGACCGCAGCAACTGGATGAGCGACATCACCCAGCTCAACAGCGACCTGACCAACCTGCGCGTCGCGCGCCTGCAATACATGCTGACCAACGGCGACGACACCTCGGCCGCCAACGTGCTGGACAAGCTCGACACCTTCGGCGCCCAGCAGCAACACCTGGTCAACACTTTCAAGAGCCCGGAAAACCTCAAGCTGCTGCGCGAGCAGGGCCAGACCATCAGTGAGTACCGGGTCTCGCTGGACAAGATGCGCAAAGGCTACAGGGCCACCCTCGCCGCTCGTGAGGCCATGGGCCAGACCGCCAGCCAGGCCCACGATGCGATCGAGACGATCGGCCGCGACGTGCTGGCAAGCCCGCAGGACGATGCCGCCCGCCTGGCGCAGTACCTGGTAGTCAGCAAGGTCGAGCAACAGTTGGCCCAGGTGCGCCTGGACGTGCGCAACTACATCACCGACCTCACCCCCGATGCCGAACAGGCCGCCCTGCGCCAGCTCGATGCCGCACTGGCGCAAATCGACGACCTCAAGCGCCAGTTGCCGGGCGAGACCGCGCCTATCCAGCAGTTCGAGCGTGCCATGCTGGCCTATCGCGATGCCGTGCGTCAGTTCCGCGACGCCACCGCCGAGATTGGCGTGGCCCGCGCGGAAATGACCGTACAGGGTGCCGATATCGTCAAGCGCAGCGATGCGCTGTACAAGATCCAGCTCGAGCGCCGCGACAACGAAAGCGCCCAGGCGCGCAGCCTGCAGACCATCGCCACGCTGCTGGCGCTGCTGGTGGGCGTGCTGGCGGCCTTCCTCATCACCCGGCAGATCACCCGCCCGCTGCGCGAGACCCTGGATGTGGTGGAAAAGATCGCCAGCGGCGACCTCACCCAGGACCTGCGCGTCACCCGTCGCGACGAACTGGGCGTGCTGCAGCAGGGCATCGCCCGCATGGGCGTGACCCTGCGCGAGCTGATCACCGGTATTCGCGACGGCGTCACGCAGATCGCCAGTGCCGCCGAGGAACTGTCGGCGGTGACCGAGCAGACCAGCGCAGGCGCCAACAGCCAGAAGGTCGAGACCGACCAGGTCGCCACGGCGATGCACGAGATGGCCGCGACCGTCCAGGAAGTGGCGCGCAATGCCGAGCAGGCCTCCCATGCCGCAACCGGCGCCGATGAGGAAGCCCGTGCCGGCGATCGCGTGGTGGGCGAGGCGGTCAGCCAGATCGAGCGCCTGGCCGCCGAGGTGCATCGCTCCACCGAGGCCATGAGCCTGCTGCAGCAAGAAAGCCAGAAGATCGGCAGCGTCATGGACGTGATCAAGTCGGTGGCCGAGCAGACCAACCTGCTGGCGCTCAACGCCGCCATCGAGGCGGCACGCGCCGGTGAAGCCGGCCGTGGCTTCGCGGTGGTGGCCGACGAGGTACGCGGCCTGGCCCAGCGTACCCAGCAGTCCACCGAGGAGATCGAGGAGCTGGTGGCCAGCCTGCAGAACGGTACCCAGCAGGTGGCCGACGTCATGCTCGGCAGCCGCTCCCTGACCGACAGCAGCGTGGAGCTTGCGCGCAAGGCCGGGCTGTCGCTGGAGAACATCACCCGCACGGTGTCGAACATCCAGTCGATGAACCAGCAGATCGCTGCCGCTGCCGAACAGCAGAGCGCCGTGGCCGAGGAAATCAGCCGCAGCATCCTGAATGTACGGGACGTGTCGGAACAGACCGCCACGGCGAGCGACGAGACGGCGGCCTCCAGCGTCGAACTGGCGCGGCTGGGTGGGCACCTGCAAACGCTGGTCAGCCAGTTCCGCGTTTGACCGGCAGGACCAGGGGCTGCTTTGCAGCCCTTTCGCGACACAAGGCCGCGAAAGGGGCGCGAAGCGGCCCCAGCCCAAATGTCTTCATCTTGCGGCCAGAGCGCCGCGAATGCGTCAGGCCAGGCACGCCACCCGGTTACCTGACAACCTTCCCTACACCCCGCCCACGCGGATCGGACGCAGTCTCCAGCGTGTCCCCCGTCACCCGGATCGCCTGGATATCGCCCATTTCCCAGCCCTGGTCCTCCAGCACATAGCCCATCGCCTTCAGCTCCTCGGCCACCGGCCCGGTCAGCGGCGCGTAGCTGTCGAAGTAGATCGTGTCCTTGGGCAGCAGTTGGTGATGCACGCGCTGCGCCGCCACGGCCTTCTCCAACGGCATGCCGTAGTCATACAGGTTGTTCATCACCTGGAAGATCGAGGTGAAGATCCGCGAACCACCCGGCGTGCCGATCACCAGCGTCACCTTGCCGTCACGGGTGACCAGGCTCGGGCTCATGGACGACAGCATGCGTTTGCCCGGCGCGATGGCATTGGCGTCACCGCCGACTACACCGAAGGCATTGGCCACGCCAGGCTTGGCGCTGAAATCGTCCATCTCGTCGTTGAGCAAAAAGCCCGCGCCCTTGACCACCACACCGCTGCCGTAGTCGAGGTTGAGGGTATAGGTGTTGCTCACCGCGTTGCCCTGCTTGTCGACGATGGAGAAGTGGGTGGTCTGGTGCGACTCCAGGCCCGGGCGCACCTTGTCGGTCTCGGAGATCGCATCGGGGTTGACCTGTTCAGCGCGCTTGGCCAGGTAGTCCTTGTCGATCAACCGGGCGACCGGCACCTGGGTGAAGGCCGGGTCGCCCAGGTAGTCGGCGCGGTCGGCGAACACGCGCTTCTCGATCTCCGCCAATAGGTGGATGTAGCGCGCCGAGTTGTGCGCCACGCCCTTGAAGTCCGCCGCCCGCACTTCCTTGATGCCCAGCAGCTGGGCCAGTGCAACACCGCCGGAGCTGGGCGGCGGTGCGGTATAGACCACGTTGCCGCGCCAATCGAGGGCCATCGGCTGGCGCCACACGGCCTTGTAGTCCTTGAGGTCGTCCTTGGTGATCAGGCCCTTGTCGGCCTGCATCTGCGCCACCAGCAGGTCGGCGGTCCGGCCCTGGTAGAACTCGCTGACGCCCTTGTCGGCGATGCGCTCGAGGGTCTGCGCCAGCTCCGGCTGCTTGAACAGCTCGCCGACCTTCATGCTGGCGAAGTAGTCGTTGAAGTTGGTGGCCTCCTTGAACAGGCCCTGGGCGTCGTCGCGGTACTGGTACTGTTTTTCGGCGACCTTGAAGCCGTTTTTGGCATAGCCGATGGCCGGGGTCAGCAGCTCGCTCCAAGGCAGCTTGCCGAACTTCTGATGGGCCTCCCACAGCCCCATCACCGTACCCGGCACGCCGGCGGCACGGGCGCCGACCAGGCTCAGGTTCTCGATGACCTCGCCCTTGTCGTCCAGGTACATGTCGCGGCTGGCGGCCTTGGGAGCCACCTCGCGGTAGTCGAGGAAATACGGCTTGCCGTCGACGAACAGGGTCATGAAGCCACCGCCACCGATGTTGCCGGCCTCGGGGTAGGTCACCGCCAGGGTGAAGGCCGTGGCCACTGCGGCATCCACCGCGTTGCCGCCCTTCTTCAGAATATCGGCGGCGACCTGTGCGCCATATTCATCGGGGGCGGCCACGGCACCGCCTTCGAGGGTCACGGCAAATGCCGAGGAACAGCTGAGAATCGCGGCCCCGAAGGCCAGGGACCGGAACATGACGATACGCATGCGCACTTTCCTTGGTGTTGTTCTTGTCGAACAGTCATTAAGGCCCAAGCCTCTGGACTACGCAAACACCCAGGGAATTTCCACCGTCGATGAACGTCAGGGCAGCGAGCAGGCGTACATCGCCAGCTTTTGCTGGATGAAGTCGAGGAAGCACTGGATGCGCAGGGCCAACTGGGTATTGCGGTAGTACACCGCGTGAATCGGTTGGCGATAGCCATTGTTGAACTCGCCTAGCACGACCTGCAGGCGACCGCTGCGGATGTCCTCGTGGGTCATGAAGTGCGACAGGCTGACGATGCCCTCGCCAGCCAGGGCCAACTGACGCAAGGTCTCGCCGCTGGAGGCGACCAGGCTGGGGCGGATGCTCCAGCGATCGCCCTCGGCATGACGCAATGGCCACTGGTTGAGGGTTTCCAACTGGCTGAAGCCGAGCAGGCAATGCTCGTCGAGGTCCTCCACCCGCTGTGGGGTGCCATGGCGGGCCAGGTACTCGGGGCTGGCCAGTACCTGCACCGGGCTGCAG
The DNA here is from genome assembly GCF_046365545.1 of Pseudomonas sp. HLMP. Lineage (NCBI taxonomy): Bacteria > Pseudomonadati > Pseudomonadota > Gammaproteobacteria > Pseudomonadales > Pseudomonadaceae > Pseudomonas > Pseudomonas sp. HLMP. The sequence goes on from NZ_JBDLLR010000001.1 coordinate 1,491,357, forward strand.
CCCAGGGAGCGGGCGTGCAGGCTGGAGTCGGCCAGCTCGCCGATGCGGATGGCCACGTCGGTGCTCTGCTCCAGCAGGTCGATGATCAGGTCGTCGGTGTTCAGTTCCAGTTCGATCCCTGGGTACTGGCGGCGGAACTCGCCGATCCAGGGCAGGATGGCATGCAGCATGAACGGCGCGGCGGCATTGATGCGCAGGCGCCCGGAGGGGGTCTGGCGGTGCATCGACAGACGTTCTTCCATCTCGTCCATCTGCTCGAGGATCAGCCGCGCGCGTTCGAGGAAGAAGCGACCTTCCTCGGTCAGGTCCATGCGCCGGGTGGTGCGATTGACCAGCGTGGTGCCGAGCTTGGTTTCCAGCCGCGACAGGGTGCGGCTGACCGCCGAGGGGGTCTGGCCGATCTGCTCGGCGGCGGCGGAGATCGAGCCGCAGTCGATCACGGCGACGAATACCTGGAGCTCTTCGGATCGGGTTTTCACGTATCAGACCTGTGCTGAAACATGCCGTGATTGATAGCCGGTGATGGGGGTTCCTGCAAGGGGGCCGCTTCGCAGCCCCAGGCCCCATCACTGGGCCTTGCCGAACACCTTGTCCAGGTGCGCCTCATAGGCCGCCACGGTCGCCGGCACATCCGGCCGCTTCATCACATCCACCGCCAGGAAGGTCGGCAGCCCACTCATGCCCAGGAACTGGTTGGCCTTGTGGAACGGGAAGTACACCGCATCCACCCCCTTGCCCTCGAAGAAGTCGGCTGGGTCATCGAAGGCCTGTTGCGGTGCGTTCCAGGTGGCCGAGATCATGTACTGCTTGCCCTGGACCAGCCCACCGCTGCCGTACTTCTGCGAAGCATCGGAGCGGGTGCGGCCGTCGTTGGCGTACAGGCTGCCGTGGCCGGCGGTGAAGACTTCGTCGATGTACTGCTTGACGGTCCAGGGCGCGCCCATCCACCAGCCGGGCATCTGGTAGATCACCACATCGGCCCAGAGGTACTTTTCCACCTCTTCCCGGATGTCGTAGCCGCCGTCGATATAGGTCTGCTTCACGTCGAAACCGGCGCGGTCCAGGTGGGCCAGGGCGACATCGTGCAGGGTCTCGTTCAGGCGACCGTCGGAGTGAGCGAAGCGTTTGCCGCCGTTGAGCAGGAGGATCTTTTTCATGGGGGCCTCGTAAGGTGGTGTCGATCCGAGGCCAGTGAGCCGCCGATCGAGTCAAGTTGGATGGCGGTAGAGTAGGTATCCAGCGGAGGAGGAAAAAGAGATCCCAACGCAAAATACATTTGCGCTCAAATCATGAATGACAACCCTATTGTTGCCTTAGACTCTGACACCTCCCCATTCCCAAGGCCCTCTCCATGACCGAGCAATACGCCTTCATCCTCAAAGCCAAGACCCGCCCGGAAAAGGCCGAAGCCTTCGAACGACTGTTCCGTGCCTACGTCGAGCCCAGCCGCCAGGAGCCGGGTTGCATCGAGTACCACATGCTGCGCGACAAGGAAGACCCGAGCCTGTTCGTGTTCTACGAGGTGTGGGCCAGCAAGGCCGACCTGGACGTGCATTCGGCCCTGCCGCATATGCGCGAGTTCTTCGAACGGCGCATGGACTACCTGGAGCGCGACTTCGATATCCAGCTGATCGAAATGCTCAGCCCGTCCTCCGCTACCCGTTGACCAGCAGCTGCCCCCCCAGCAGCGCCAGGCCGATGAAGAAGCAGCGCCTGAACAGCGGGGCACTGATGCGCTGGCGCAGCCACTGGCCGCCGAGCATCCCCAGCAGGGCGGGTACCAGCACCAGCAGTGATGCGCCCAGTGCCTGGCCACCCAGCGCATCCTGCCCTGCCAGGCCCAAGGCCAGGGCGAAGGTGGAAACCGTGAACGCCAGGCCCAGGGCCTGGACCATCTCGTCGCGCGACAACCCCAGGCTCTGCAGGTAGGGCACCGCCGGCATCACGAACACGCCCGTCGCCGCCGTCACGACACCCGTCGCCAGGCCACACAACGGGCCCAACCACCACTCCCGCCGCGGCACCACCGACACTGTCGGCCCCACCAGCCCGTACAAGGCATACACCAGCAGCGCCCCACCCAGTGCATGCGCCGCCCAGGGGCCGCTGTCGATGCCCAGCCAGGCGCTGCCGAGCAAGGTACCGACGAAGATCATCGACAACATGCCGGCCAATCGGCGCAGCAGCACGCGCAGGTGCCCGCCGGCAGCCAGTTGCCAGAGGTTGGTCACGGTGGAGGGCACGATCAGCAAGGCAGCAGCCTGCGCCGGCGCCATAGCCAGGCCCAGCATGCCCATGGCGATGGTCGGCAGCCCGAGGCCGATCACGCCCTTGACCGCGCCGGCCAGGAAGAAGGTCAGGAGCACCAGCAGCGACAGTGCCAGGCCCATGTTCTGGTAGAACTCGAGGACAGTATTCATGGACCCATGGTGCCCGGCCCGGGGGCTTGGGAAAATCTGCCATATACTCAGCCAGACTCTTGCCAGGACAGAGGCTGATGCATTTCGACCTGACCGACCTCACGCTGTTCCAGCACACCCTGGAATGCGGCAACATCACCGCCGGCGCCCGCCGCAGCCACCTGTCGCTGCCCGCCGCCAGCGCCCGTATCCGCGCCATGGAGGCGTCCCTCGGCATTCCCCTGCTCGAGCGCAATCGCCGTGGCGTGCAGCCTACCCCAGCCGGCCAGGCCCTGTTGCAGCATGCCCGGCTGATCGGCCAACAGGTCGAGCGCCTGCAATACGACCTGGCCCAGTACGCCCAAGGCCAACAGGGCCAGGTGCGCTTGTTGTGCAATACCGCCGCGCTGACCGAATACCTGCCGGAACTGCTGGCCGCGTACCTCGTCGAGCACCCTGGGGTCAGCGTGGATGTGCAGGAGTTGCCGAGCCTGCGCATCGTGCAGTCGATCAGCCAAGGCATGGCCGACCTGGGGATCATCTCCACCGCTGCGCCCAACGAGCATTTGCAGACCCGGCCGTTTCGCGCCGATCCGCTCGTGCTGGTGATGCCCCTCGGCCATCCCTTGGCCAAACACGACGCACCCACCTTCGTCGACAGCCTCGCCCATGGCCACGTCGGCCTGGGTGCCAACAGTGCCCTGGCCCTGTACCTGGAGGAACAAGCCCTGCGCGAAGGGCGGCGCATGCAGGTACGGGTGCGGGCCGAGGGGTTCGATGGTGTGCTGCGCATGGTCGCCGGAGGGGCTGGGATCGGCGTGGTGCCATTGGCTGCCGTGCACCGCTGGGAAGGGATACTACCCTTGTGCTGGACGGCCTTGACCGAAGACTGGGCCAATCGCCAGTTGTTGCTGTGTGCCCGGGACTTCGAGGCATTGCCAGGCTATGCGGCGGCGTTGGCAAGGCGACTGGAGACAGAGTGAGACTCGTCTCAGCCGGTCCCGCTGCAACCGCGAGCACGTTGCTAACCACATCAAGGCTGCGTTGCCGTTCTGGTCGTCACGCCGAATATTGCCTTCAATCGCTCGACATAGGTTTCCAGCTCACCTGAAAGCCCCAGGTCCTTGAGCCTGACCTGCTCTTTTCCAATGCGCTCAAGAAACACCGCCATATCCTGCTGAAGTACCTCTGGCAGCGGTATCGGCTCTTCGGAAAGCAACGAACTCAATTGAAGGACATCGTTCCTGTGCTTGCGGATATTCCTGCTATCCACCTGCTCACCGGCGTCCTTTCGCCTCGACAGGTCCAGCCATGCCTTGGCCTTGAACGGGATGAGGCATGACGCACCGATATGCGTGATATCACTGCCAACTTGGCGAGCTTCCAGCAGAAACGCGTAGTACGCGTCGTCGAGAAGAATTGCCGACAAGCTGGAGACTGCCTCGCCGGAGGGAATGGGCGTCAGTGTTTCACCCTCTTCGTGACCAAGCCCCTCTGGCTTGCGAGAGAACAACTCGATCTGTGCAGGATAGGCTTCCTTCGCAGGATTCTGGAACCGATAGAGGATCGGCCGGTCTCCGCTGCGCTGCCTGACGCGATAACCGCCATCGCGAATGAAGTGCCAGAATTGATTGACGAAAGCGGCATCCAGTGCCTCGATGATCAGCACGATGTCGAGATCCTTGGTGGCTCGGAACTCACCGCCCGCCTCGTCCATCACCAGCCAAGCCGCCACGCCACCGATCATGACGTACTGATCGCCGTATCCTTTGAAATGCTCAGCGAATAGCTCTAGTCCCCTGATAGCCAATGAATACTCTCCCTGATTTCATCCAATGCCATTTGAATACGTTCATCGGGGTTTTCTTCGAGACTCAACAGCAATGAGGCCTTGTCGGCCAGATTGGCCTCGTTCGGCAGTCCAGCGTATGACCAGACCTCAACCTCTGCCCTGATCTGGTCGACATCCTCAGTGACCCTGAAAACCTCTCCCTCCAGACGCGAGAAAACCTTCCGGGTCATGCCATAAACAGGCCGGCCAGGTGCGGCGAGCAATGTGTACTCGGCCAATGCCGCTTCCCCGGCAAGGAACACACCGTTACCCAATTGCAACGTCGAATCGATGAAAACCCTTCGCTTTACAGGCGAACGGAAATACTGCCTGGCCTGGCTGAAAATTTCCGGCGCAGAAGCCTTGAATTCGTAACGATTGATGTTCACCCGATCGGCCACCGGTACAAGCAACCCAAGGGCCTGGAGTTGCTCAAGCACCTTGCCCAAGGTGACCCGGCTGTAGGTGTATTCCCCAAGGATGTCGACCGAAGAGAAGACGTCATGGCTAGCCCAACCCCCATAGAGGGATTGCAAGAGAACCGCCTGGGTCGCAGGCAACAAGGCAGCTTCGGACAGCACGGGTTTGCGCTGGCGAAAGCGCTCGCGCAAGTCAATGGCTATCTCGGGGATGAACATCTGATAGCGTGGCTGGATGAAATTGATCCGATGACCGATAAGGCTGCGTCGCTCATGGGCGGAAAGAGAGGCGAAAGCCAGCACGATAGTCGCGTCCGTCGCCTTGCGGATCTGGTCGAGATGCTTGTTCAGGGCTATCACGCCTGGATAGCGGCTCTCTCGCGGTACCAGCAAGAGCAGTTCCAGATCCGCTAACGAGCCAAGCCCCAATCTCACCTCGACTGGCTGGTACGCATCCTTGATATGAAACGGGAGTTTCAGCAGGGAAATCCTGGTCTGGACGCTGGCACCCAGCATCGACTCCAGATAAGCCCCGACTTCCTTTCGCAGATTGTCCATACCAGCCCCTGTAAACTCTATTTTTAAACTGTAAACCAGCATTGTTTACAATTCAAAAATCACGTTTACACAAAGCCGCTGACTCCGTTCCCGCTTGATCGATCCTTTCACACCGTTGGAATATCGCGCTTGCCGTTACACAAAATAATCCTCTAGGTTTGCGCCTTGAAGCCGCACCATGACAGGGAGCTCACCGTGCCATCCATCTACCAGCTAAAACCCCGCTTCCAAGCCTTGCTGCGCCCTGCGGTAAAGCGCTTGTACGAGCGTGGCGTCACCGCCAACCAGGTCACCGTCGCCGCCGCGCTCGTATCGGTACTGCTCGGCCTGCTGCTGGCCTGGCAAAGCCACATGGCCTGGCTGTTCATCCTGGTTCCGATCTGGATGCTGCTGCGCATGGCGCTCAATGCGGTCGATGGCATGCTCGCCCGGGAGTTCGGCCTGCAGTCGAAGCTGGGCGCCTACCTCAACGAACTGTGCGACCTGATCGCCGATGCCGCGCTGTACCTGCCATTCGCCCTGCTGCCGGGTGTGTCGTCTACCCTGGTGGTGCTGGTCGTGCTGGCATCGCTGATCAGCGAATACGCCGGGGTGATGGGGCCGCTGGCCGGAGCCTCGCGGCGCTACGACGGGCCGATGGGCAAGAGCGACCGGGCGTTTGCCTTCGGCGTGCTGGGGGCCGGAGTCGCCTTCGGGGTATTGAATGCGGCATGGATCGACGGCCTGTTGCTGGTCATCCTGGCGCTCTCGCTCTATACCCTCTACAACCGGGTTCGCCAAGGGCTGGCCGAAACCCGCTGACCTCGCCGGACAAGGACCTTCGCCATGCGCCAAGCGCAATCGCTGCACTTCTCGACTCATGACGGTGTCGAGCTGCATTACCGCCACTGGCCCGCTACCCGCAACGAACACCAGCCGCGCCGGGCGGTAGTGATGTTCCACCGCGGCCACGAGCATGGCGGGCGCATGGCCCATCTGGCCGACGAACTGGACATGCCCGGCTACGACTTCTTCGCCTGGGACGCCCGCGGCCACGGCCAGTCGCCGGGCGCACGTGGTGACAGCCCGAGCTTCGCCACCAGCGTGCGCGACGTGCAGACCTTCATCGAGCATATCCAGGCCCAGCACGGCATCGCGGAGCAGGACATGGTGGTGCTGGCGCAGAGCGTCGGCGCCGTGCTGGTGGCCACCTGGGCCCATGACTATGCGCCCAGGGTACGCTGCCTGGTGCTCGCCTCGCCGGCCTTCAAGGTCAAGCTCTACGTGCCCTTCGCCCGCCCAGGGCTGAAACTGCTGAAGGCCTTGCGTGGCAACTTCTTCGTCAACAGCTACGTCAAGCCGCGCCTGCTCACCCATGACCCGGAGCGAGTCATGTCGTACGTGGCCGACCCGCTGATCAGCCGACCGATCTCGGTGACCATGCTGCTGGGCCTGTACGAGGCGGCCGAGCGGGTGCTCGCCGATGCCCAGGCGATCCAGGTACCGACTCAGTTGCTGGTCTCCGGCACCGACCTGGTGGTCGAACGCAAGCCGCAGGAGCGCTTCTTCGAGCGCCTGGGCAGCACGCGCAAGGAACTGCACATCCTCCCGGGCTTCTTCCACGACACCCTCGGCGAACGTGATCGCGGCCACGCCCTGGCGCGTATCCAGCGCTTCGTCGAACACTGCTTCGACGCCCCCGCCCCGCGGCCTTCGCTGCTCGATGCCGACAAGGTCGGCGCCAGCTGCGCCGAGGCCGAGTGCCTGGCCGCACCGCTGCCGCGTCACTCGCCCCGCGACCTCTACTGGCGTGCCACCCGTGCCGGCCTGCGCCTGGGCAAGGGCTTCTCGGACGGCGTGAAGCTGGGCTTCGAAACCGGCTTCGACTCCGGCAGCACCCTCGACTACGTCTACCGCAACCAGCCCTGCGGCAAGGGCAAGCTGGGCGAATGGATCGACCGCAATTACCTCGATGCCATCGGCTGGCGCGGCATCCGCCAGCGCAAGCAGCATGCGGAGGAACTGCTGCGCCTGGCCATCCAGCACCTGCGCGCGCAGCAATGCAGGGTGCATATCGTCGATATCGCCGCCGGCCATGGCCGCTACATCCTCGAGGCCCTGCAAGGCCTGGAACAGTTACCCGACTCGATCCTGCTGCGCGACTACAGCGAACTGAACGTGCAGCAAGGCAGCGCACTGATCGCCGAGAAAGGCCTGGACGAGATCGCCCGCTTCGTCCAAGGCGACGCCTTCGACCGCCAAGGCCTGGCCGCCCTCGACCCACGTCCGACCCTGGCGGTGGTCTCGGGCCTCTACGAGCTGTTCGCCAGCAATCAGTTGGTGGGCAACTCCCTGGCAGGCCTGGCCGATGCCGTCGAGCCTGGCGGCTACCTGGTCTACACCGGCCAGCCCTGGCACCCGCAACTGGAGATGATCGCCCGCGCCCTGACCAGCCACCGCGACGGCCAGGCCTGGGTGATGCGCCGCCGCAGCCAGGCAGAGATGGACCAGTTGGTGGAGGCGGCAGGCTTTCGCAAGATCGCCCAGCGCATCGACGAATGGGGCATCTTCAGTGTCAGCCTGGCGCAGCGGGCAGGCTGATGGTGTACGAAGCGGCCACGGCCTACTGGCCCTCGCTACTCTGCTGACACTCCCTTTCACTGGATGAGAACGTGCCATGCTCGCCGCCCTGACCGCCTTCGCCATCACCTGCGCCGCGCGCCTGATCACTGGCGCACGCGCCCTGTGGCTGGGCTGCACACCCCAACCGGTGCAGCGCCTGTACTTCGCCAACCACAGTAGCCACGGCGACTTCGTGCTGCTCTGGGCCTCGCTGCCAGAGCCCTTGCGCCGCCGCACGCGTCCAGTGGCCGGTGCCGACTACTGGAGCAAGCCCGGTATCCGCGACTTCCTCATCCGCAAGGTCTTCAACGGCGTGCTCATCGACCGCCAGGGCGGCAGCCCCCACGACAACCCACTGCAACCGGTGCTGGATGCCCTGGCCCAGGGAGACTCGTTGATCTTTTTCCCCGAGGGCACCCGCAACCTGGGCGAGGAGCCCCTGCTGCCGTTCAAGAGTGGCCTGTTCCACCTGGCAGCGGCCAACCCCGACATCGAACTGGTCCCGGTGTGGCTTGCCAACCTCAACCGGGTGATGCCCAAGGGCCGTGCCCTGCCGTTGCCGCTGCTGTGTACCTTGAGTTTCGGCGAACCGATCCGCCTGCAGGCCGACGAAAGCAAGCAGGCCTTTCTCGAGCGGGCCAGCCAGGCCCTGCTGAACCTGGCCCCGAAGGATGCCTGAAATGGACGACAACACCCTTTCCCTGTTCGCCGGCATCGGCGCCCTGCTGCTGCTCGCCAGCGTGATCGGCCGCCTGCTCAAGTGGCGTGCCGGCCCTGCGCCGCATGCGGTGATCGACAACCTCAACGCACGTATCAACGCCTGGTGGGTGATGGTGCTGGTGATCGGCCTCGCCTTCGTGTTCGGCAAGTACGGCGTGATCCTGCTGTTCTACTTCGTCTCGTTCTACGCCCTGCGCGAGTTCATGACCCTCACCCCCACCCGGCGCAGCGACTATCCGGCGCTGCTGGCAGCGTTCTACCTGGCGCTACCGGTGCAGTACCTGCTGATCGCCATGGATTGGTACGGCCTGTTCAGCATCTTCATCCCGGTGTACCTGTTCCTCTTCCTGCCGATCCTGGCGAGCTTCGGCGGCGACACCACGCGCTTTCTCGAGCGTGCCTCGAAGGTGCAGTGGGGGCTGATGATCTCGGTGTACTGCCTGTCCTCGGTGCCGGCGCTGATGACCCTGGACATCCCCGGCTATGAAGGCCGCAACCTGCTGCTGATCGCCTGGTTGATCCTCGTGGTGCAGATCAGCGACGTGTTGCAGTACGTCTGCGGCAAGCTGTTCGGCAAGCACAAGGTCGCACCCAACCTGTCGCCATCGAAGACCGTCGAAGGCCTGGCCGGCGGCGTCGCCCTGGCCACCCTGGTCGGTGCGCTGCTGTGCTGGATCACCCCGTTCAGCTTCTGGCAGGCCGCGCTGATGGCCCTGACGGTGAACACGATGGGCTTCTTCGGCGGGCTGGTGATGTCGGCGATCAAGCGCGACCGTGGGGTGAAGGATTGGGGGCACATGATCGAGGGCCATGGCGGCATGCTCGATCGTATGGACTCGGTGTGCTTCGCGGCGCCGGTGTTCTTCCATTTCGTGCGCTATTGGTGGGCGTGAGGTAGTTGATACCCCTTGGGGGTATTGATGCGTGAACACCACTGCCCATTGCGTAGCGTGCCGGCGATGGGCTGCACAGCAGCCCTCGACCTCATTACTTGAGGTAAGACCGCAACAACGACGCCACTTTGTCCACCTCTTCCTGCCGCGCCTCAGCACTCAGCCCGTCCGCCACCAAGTGCTCGCGGATATGCCCTTCCATTACCTCAGCCATCAACCCGTTCACCGCCCCCCGTACAGCAGCGATCTGCTGCAGGATGGCTAGACAGTCCTTGTCCTGCTCCAGCGCAGTTTCCAGAGCCGCCGCTTGGCCTTTGATCTTGCGCACGCGGGTCAGCAATTGCTTCTTGCCATTGACAGTATGTGCCATTCAGTCTCGCACCATGGTAGGTATACTGGGGTATAGTATATTTTCGATCATTTGCGGAGCATGATAAACCATGGTGGAGCAAACCTCGGACAAGTGGCTGCACAGTCACCAGTTCCACACCAGCAACCTGGGCGCAGAACGCAAGACACGCCTGGCGGTATGGCTCACCGCCGTAATGATGGTGGTGGAAATCGCCGGGGGCTGGTTCTTCAACTCCATGGCCCTGCTCGCCGACGGCTGGCACATGAGCTCCCACGCCCTGGCCCTGGGGCTTTCACTGCTGGCCTATGCCGCCGCACGGCGTTATGCAGGCGATCGGCGCTTCGCCTTCGGTACCTGGAAGATCGAGATCCTCGGCGGCTACTCCAGCGCGCTGCTACTCCTGGGCGTTGCGGGGTTGATGGCTTTCCAGTCGGTCGAGCGACTCCTGGCACCGGGCCCGATCCACTATGACCAGGCAATCGCCATCGCAACCTCGGGCCTTGCGGTGAACCTCATCTGCGTCTGGCTGCTGCGCGACGATCACTCACACCATCACCACCGCCACGACCCTCATCACGACCATGGTCATCACCACGACCTGAACCTGCGTTCAGCGTACTTGCATGTGATCGCCGATGCTGCCACCTCGGTACTGGCGATCATCGCCCTGCTGGCGGGCAAGTTCTGGAGCGCGGGTTGGCTCGACCCGGTGATGGGCCTGGTGGGTGCAGTATTGGTGGCATGGTGGGCCCGAGGCTTGCTACGCGACACTGGGCGGGTGTTGCTGGACGCCGAGATGGATGCGCCGGTGGTCGAGGAGATCCGCGAATCGGTGGCACAACTGCCGATGCCCGCCACCATTACCGACCTGCACGTGTGGCGCGTCGGCAAGGACCAGTACGCCTGCATCCTCAGCCTAGCGACCCGCGCGCCACTGGATGCGGACGACGTTCGCCGGGTACTTGATGTCCATGAGGAGCTGGCCCATGTCACCGTGGAAGTGAATGCGCTGGCGAGCCCCCGATAGCGCGTCCAGGCACTTGGGCGTCGAGCCCAGGCAACTCCCCCTCGGCCACAGCCCCTATGGTGATGCGTCATTCAGCCATTCACCTGGAGCCCTGCCATGTCCGACTTCATCACCGTCCTACGCGAAACCTGCCCGACCCCCGTGGTCGATGCCACCAAGTGGAAGCGCATCGGCGGCGATCCGCACACGGTCAACCTCAACGCCTACCTGTCGGCCGATGGCAGTAAGATCATGGGCACCTGGATCTGCACCCCTGGCAAGTTCGAGGTCAACTACGAGAAGTGGGAGTACTGCCACTTCCTCGACGGCTACTGCATCGTCACCCCGGAAGGTGAAGAGCCCAAGCACCTGAAGGCCGGTGATGTGTTCGTCATCGAGCCAGGGATGAAGGGGACCTGGGAAGTGGTCGAGACCGTACGCAAGTACTTCGTCTTCGCCTGATTGCTCTTGGGCCCTGCAGGGCCTCTGGATGGGCTTGCCGGCAATGGGCTGCAAAGCAGCCCACTTGCAGCGGTCCATCAATCGAATGCATTTCCCGGACGGCAAAAAGATCGCGGAGCAGATGCCCTTCCCCAAGGTGCGCAGTTACATGGGGAAGGCCACCTGGCCCGCGATGAAGTCCACCTCGCGCATCAATCCTTCTTGCGATAGCTCTCGATGATCGCCGAGAAATCCTTGCCACCCTCGCCACGCAGGCTCATGGCCTGGTACAGCTGCTGGGCCACGGCGCCAAGGATCACTGGCTGGTGGGCCAGACGCGCCGCTTCGGTGGCCAGGCCCAGGTCCTTGAGCATCAGTTCGGCACCAAAGCCGCCGGTGTAGCCCCGCGACGCCGGGGCGGTCTCGATGATGCCCGGCCATGGGTTGTAGGTGTCCGAACTCCAGCAACGGCCCGTGGAACTGTTGATGATGCCGGCCAGCACCTGGGTGTCGATGCCCAGGGCATTGCCCAGGGCCATGGCCTCGGACACGCCGATCATCGAGATGCCCAGCAGCAGGTTGTTGCAGATCTTGGCGATCTGGCCCGTGCCGACCTCACCACAGTGCACGATGTTACGGCCCATCTGCTCCAGCACCGGCTTGAGGGTGGCGAACAGCTCGTTGCTGGCCCCGACCATGAAGGTCAGGGTGCCGGCCGCGGCGCCCCCGGTACCGCCGGACACCGGCGCATCGCCCATGTCCACGCCCTCGGCCGCCGCGGCCTTCGACACCTCCCGAGCGGTCTGCGGGTCGATGGTGCTGCAATCCACGGTCGGCGTGCCGGGACGCACGCCGGCCAGCACGCCGTCGTCACCGAGATAGACGCTGCGCACATGGGCCGCAGCCGGCAGCATGGTGATCACCAGGTCACTGTTGGCGGCAGCGTCCTTGGGCGAGGCGCTGACCTGCCCGCCCAGCTCGGCGAGTTCGGCGAGCACGGCCTTGTTCAGGTCGAACAGGTTCAATGCGTGCCCGGCCTTGATCAGGTTGCGGGCCATGGGCGCGCCCATGTTGCCCAAACCGATGAATGCGATGCGCATGGCGATCTCCTTAGCGCAGGCTGATGGTGGTGTTCACGCCGTCGCCCAGGCTGTCGTCGTCGAACCAGCGGGCGGTGACGGTCTTGGTCTGAGTGTAGAACTGCACCACCTGCTTGCCGTACGGGCCCAGGTCGCCCAGCTTGGAGCCACGGGACCCGGTGAAGCTGAAGAACGGCACCGGCACCGGGATCGGGATGTTGATGCCGACCTGGCCGATGTCGATCTCGCTCTGGAACTTGCGCGCCGCCGCGCCGCTCTGGGTGAACAGGCCGGTACCGTTGCCGAACGGGTTGCGGTTGACCAGGGCGATGGCCTCGTCGAGGGTATCGACCTCCAAGGTCACCAGCACCGGGCCGAAGATCTCCTGGGTGTAGATCTGCATGTCGGTGGTCACGCCAGAGAACAGGGTCGGGCCGACGAAGTTGCCCTGCTCGTAGCCCGGCACCTTGACGTCGCGGCCATCGAGTTCGAGCGTGGCGCCTTCCTCGATGCCGCTTTCGATCAAGCCCAGCACACGTTCCTTCGCGCGCTTGGAAACCAGCGGGCCGACATCGGTGCCCGGCTCGCAACCGGCGTTGACCTTGAGCTGGCTGGCCGCAGCCTTGATGTCCGGCAGCCATTCACGGGCCTTGCCCACCAGCACCGCCACCGAGGTGGCCATGCAGCGCTGGCCGGCCGCGCCGAAGGCGGCTCCGACCAGGGCATTGATGGTCTGGGTGCGGTTGGCGTCGGGCAGCACCACGGCGTGGTTCTTCGCGCCCATCATCGACTGCACGCGCTTGCCATGCTGGCTGGCCAGGTTGTAGACGTGGGTGCCGACCTCGGTGGAGCCAACGAAGGAGATCGCCTTGATGTCCGGGTGGGTGCAAATGGCGTCCACCACCTGCTTGCCACCATGCACCACGTTGAGCACACCGGCCGGCACGCCGGCTTCCAGCGCCAGCTCCACCAGTAGCATGGTCGACAGCGGGTCCTGCTCGGACGGTTTGAGGACGAAGGTGTTGCCGCAGACGATGGCCATGGGGAACATCCACAGCGGAATCATCGCCGGGAAGTTGAACGGGGTGATGCCAGCGCACACGCCGATCGGCTGACGCAGGGTGTAGGTGTCCACGCCGCCGGCGACATTCTCGGCGAACTCGCCCATCTGCAGGGTGCCGATGGACGCCGCGTGCTCGACCACTTCCAGGCCGCGGAAGATGTCGCCTTCGGCGTCGGCCAGGGTCTTGCCCTGCTCGGCGCTCAAGGTCTGGGCGATGCGCTTGGTGTGCTCGCGGATCAGCGCCTGCAGCTTGAGCATGATGCGCATGCGGGCGCCGATCGGGGTTTCGCGCCAGGTGGCGAAGGCGCGTTGGGCGGCCGCCACGGCGGCATCGACTTCCTCCACGGTGGCGAACGGCACCCGTGCCAGCACCTGCTGGGTGGCCGGGTTGACGATATCGCGCCACTCGGTGGTCTTGGACTCGACCCACTGGCCGTCGATCAGCAGCTTGACCTGCTCGACCTTGGCCTGGTCGGGGGTGTGGGGTGCGTTCATCTGCGCTCTCCTTGGAATTATTGTCGGGACGAGATCGCCAGCGCCGGGCAAACGCGAGGTGGCGCTCTTGGGTCTGTTTCGAGTATAGATGTGCAAACATCCAACAAGAACGCACAAAAAAACCGGATCATCATGCAAAAAGACCTCACCTCCCTGAGTTCGCTGAACTGGGACGACCTGAAGTTCTTCCTGGAAGTGGCGCGCACCCGCAAGGCCAGTAGCGCAGCCAAGCGCCTGGGTGTGGACTACACCACGGTGTCGCGGCGCATCGGCTCGCTGGAGGGGGCGCTGGGCACGCTGCTGTTCGAGAAATCGCGGACCAACGGCTTCGTCCTCACCGCCGAGGGCCAGCGCCTGCTGGGCTATGCCGAGTCGATCGAAAGCACCCTGCACATGGCTTGCGAACAGGTGTCCGGCTCAGGTGTGGCATTGTCGGGGCATGTTCGCATGGGCTGTACCGAGGGCTTTGGCAGTTTCTTCGTCACCCCGCAGTTGAGCCACTTCGTCGACGCCTACCCAGCCATCTCGGTGGACATCCTGCCGCTGCCGCACTTCATCAGCCTGTCCAAGCGCGAGGCGGACATCGTCATCGCCCTGGAGCGTCCCGAGCATGGGCCCTACGTGTGCTGCAAGCTGTGCGACTACCGCCTGCGGCTGTATGCCACCCAGGCGTACCTGGACAGCCACGAGCCGATCCGCCAGGTCGCCGACCTGGTGCGCCATCCGTTCATCAGCTATGTCGACGACCTGGCCTTCAGCTCCGAGCTGCTGTACCTGGCCAACCTGATCCCCAACGCCAATGCCCACCTGCGCAGCACCAGCGTGATCGCCCAGTACACGGCTGCGCTGCAGGGGCGCGGGCTGGCCATCCTGCCGTGCTTCCTGGCAGCCCAGGACCCACGGCTGATCAACGTGCTGCCGGTGGAGGTGGATATCACCCGGCAGTTCTGGATGTACTGCCGGGAGGACTTGCGCAAGCTCAAGCGCATCACCTTGCTGTGGGACTACATCCGCGAGGTGACCGAGGCCAATGCGCCGTTGTTGATGGGGGAAACCCGAGAGATGCGGTTTGCCCACACGTGAGCCTGGGGCTGCCGTCTCAGGCTTTACAACCCTGTTGGGGCCGCTTCGCGCCCCAGGCCACTCAGTCCGACGCCACCACGATCGACACCCGGCGATTCTCGGTTCGCCCCGAGCGGGTGCGGTTGTCAGCCACCGGCTGGCTGCTGCCAAGGCCGCGGGTCTCGATATTCTGCGGCTGCATGCCGATACCGACCAGCACCCGCGCCACGCTCTGCGCCCGGCGCTCGGACAACTGCTGGTTGTAGGCGGCGCGGCCCGACGCATCGGCATGGCCGTCGATGCGTACGTGCGGGATACCCACCGCCACCAGTGTCTTGCCGATGCGTTCGACGATGGCCTGGCTCTGGCTGTTGAGCCTGTCCAGGTCACTGCCGAACAGCACCTTGCCCGACAGGTCGAACGCCCAGCCTTCATCGGTCGGCGAGAAGCCCTCGCGCTTGAGCGCGGCAATCTGCTCGGCAGTCAGGCCCTTGGGTGGCACGCTCTGGCAGCCAGCCAGCGCCAGCAGCACCAGCAACATGGCCAAGCAAGGAAAACGCAATGACGGAAAACGGTGAATCACGATTAAGCTCCTGTGTTTAACATCAGCGGCTCAGCGCTCCGGCTGGGCCACTTGCCAATGGCCACGGCGCATGCGCTTGGCCTGGTACATCGCCGCGTCGGCGGCATTGAGCAGACTGGCGGGGTCGTCGCCATCGTCCGGGTAATAGGCGATGCCGACACTCAGCGAGGTGGTGATGCTGCCGTTCTCCAGCTGGATCGGCAGCGTCATGCTGTCGACGATCTTCTCCGCGATACCCTGCGCGTCCTCCCGCGAATGCAGCGGAGTCAGCAGCACGGCGAACTCGTCACCGCCCAGGCGGGCCACCAGGTCGTGCTCGCGCAACTGCGCCCGCACCCGGCTGGCGACACTGACCAGCACCTCGTCGCCCACGGCATGGCCAAGGCTGTCGTTGATCTGCTTGAAGTGGTCGCTGTCGAGGAACAGCACCGCCAGATGTTCCTGCTGCCGGGCCGCGTTGCGCAGGCTACGGCTCAGGCGCCCTTCGAAGAAGGCACGGTTGGGCAGGCCGGTCAGGCTGTCGTGGCTGGCCTGATGGGCCAAGGTCTCGTTCTCGCTCTGCAGGTGGCTCTGCCAAACCTCCAGTTCATCGAGCAGGGCGTTGAAGTCGTTGCCCAACTCGTTGAGCTCGGCGATCTGCGCCTCGGGCACGCGCCGGTCGAAACTGCGCTCGCGGCGGGCGGCATGAGCCACGCTGGCCAGGCTGCGCAGCGGGCCGATGATATTGCCGAACAAGCGACGCGACAGATAGATGGCAAGGACGGCGCTGAGGACCGTGCAAAAGAGGATCCCGGCCAGGCCACTGAGCAGGAAGCGCAGCAGGTTGCGCCCCTGGCCGACCAACTCCATATGCCCGACCTGTTGCTGGCCATGCATGATCGGCAGGTTGATCGGCTCGTCCAGCAGCGCGCTGGCCACCTTGGCTTCCAGGTGACTGAGCATCCCATCCTCGGCACGCTGCCAGTGCGCCAGGAGCTCGCCCTCCCTGTCGAAGACCTTGGCGTCGGCCACCTCCTCGGTGGCGGCGATCACGGCCAGGGCCTCGTTGGCCGCGGGGCTGTCATCGAACACCACGGCGGCTTCCACCGTGTAGTTGATCGAGCGCGCGATCAGGTGCAGGTTGTGATTGGCATAGACACGCAGGGCGAGCACGCCCAGCAGGGTCAGGGAGACCCCGACCAGGCCCACCGCCAGCAGGGCCACTCCCAGGTGGCCGCGGCCGAGTACGGAACGCAGGGTCGGGCGAGTGGCCCGCTTGGTCGTCGACTTCATGGCTGCACCGCCCGCCGTCGAGACAGCTGCAACACGCTGGGGTGGATACGTACGCCACTGCGCGCCACCGAGTCGAGGTTCACCTCGAAGGCCACCTGCGCGTCAGCGACCCGCAGGCAGAACAGGCTACCCACGGTACAGGGATCGTCGGCCTCGCTGATGCTCAAGACCGGATGGCCGCTGATCGCCTGGAACAGGCGATCACGCTCGCCCCTGTCGAGCTTGCCGATATAGACGGCATCGCAGGCGCCGGCAATGCGCCCATCGTCGGCCAGCAGGCGCCGGACCTGCAATGGCTGGCCGGAGTTCTGCACGTTGCCCTTGATCAGGTCGTCGGCGTATTCGGTGGGGCCGACCAGGCACAAGCGCAGGGGCACAGGTTCCACCGGCCAACGCGCATAGCTGAGAATGCCCAGTACTACCTGGGTCACGGCCTTGGCTCGTTGCTGCGCCTGGATGGCGGTCGCGGGGGTGTCTGCCCGGGCGGGGCCAGCGAATAGCAGCAGGACGCCCATCAGCAACGAAAGTACACGGCCCGTCACTCGTCCCCAGGGCGGGACAGCCACGATCATGTGAGAAATCTCTCAAAATCCTTTCAGATATTGCCGCAACGATAGCATAAGGCTGTCATGAGATTAATGCTGAGGGGCATACCATCTGGGGCCACGTCGCGTCCCAGCGATCTCCAGATGGGTCGGGCCCCTCAGACCTGCTCGAGCATCAACCCGGAAATCCTCCGCACCCGGCGCCCCACTGCTTCCTCGAACACGCCCATCCGCGGCTCGACCAGGCTGAAGCAATGCTTGGCCCGAGTGATCCCGGTGTAGATCAGCTCCTTGGTCAGCACCGGGTTGAGCGCATCCGGCAATACCAGGGCGGTATGGCTGAACTCCGAACCCTGGGACTTGTGCACCGTCATGGCGAACACCGTCTCCACCTCGTTGAGCCGGCTGGGCAGGACGAAACGCACCCCGCCACTGCCATCGTTGCGTGGGAAGGCCACGCGCAGTACCGGCTCGCCCTGCTCGTCCGGCAGACGCAAGGCGATACCGATATCACCGTTCATCAGGCCCAGGCCATAGTCGTTGCGGGTCACCAGCACTGGGCGGCCTTCGTACCAGGGCTGCTGGCTGTCGATCAGGCCGGCGTTGCCCAGTACCCGTGCCACCCGCTCATTGAGCCCTTCGACACCCCAGGGGCCCTTGCGCACCGCACACAACAGCTGGAAATCCTCGAAACTGCGCAGGACCTGGCCGGCCCACCGCTCCCAACGGGGATCATCGGCTGGCGTGCCGTGGGGCGGACGGTGACGGCCGATGGCCCGCAGGTAGTTGCGATAACCCTGCGGCCCCGTTTCGTCACGGCCCAGGCCATCGAGCAGCAGGCGGTCGAAAGCACGATCATGCTCACCACGCAGGGCCAGGCCGAACACATCGGCCGGTGGCATCGTCAGCAAGTCGCGAGCTGCCTGCACCTGCTGGCGATTGACCAGGCGCGCCAGCTGGCCGATACCGCTGCCCTCGCCGAAACGCCGAGAATGGCGCAGCATCACCACCTGCTGGGCCAGCGGGTTGCGCTGCGCATCGCCGGCCTGCAGGCCGCTGCCCTCAAGCGACTGGCCACCGACCTGCTCCAGCCAGGCGCGGGTGGCGGGGGAATAGCAGCCGTCCTCGGCATCGCGGCACAAGTCGCCCAATACCGCGCCAGCTTCCACCGAGGCCAACTGGTCCTTGTCCCCCAGCAGCACCAGCCGCGCACGCGGCGGCAGGGCGTCGAGCAGGTTGGCCATCATCTCCAGGTCGATCATCGAGGCTTCATCGACCACCAGCACGTCCAGCGGCAGCGGGTTGCCAGCATGGTGGCGGAAATGCCGTGAGCCGGGGCGGCTGCCGAGCAGGCGGTGGACGGTGCTGACATCGGTGGGGATCTGCTCGCGAACCGCGATATCCACCGGCAGGCGTTCCACTTGCTGGCCGATGGACTCGGTCAGGCGCGCGGCAGCCTTGCCGGTCGGTGCCGCCAGGCGTATCCGCAGCGGCCGACCCTGCTCCACCGCCGGCGCCTGCAACAATGCCAGCAGGCGCACCACGGTGGTGGTCTTGCCGGTGCCTGGGCCGCCGGTGATGATGCTGAACGCGGCGCGGGTGGCCAGGGCGCAGGCGAGCTTCTGCCAGTCCACTTGCCCGGCCGGAGCCGAGCCTTCGAACAATGGTGCTAGGCGTGCGGGCAGGTCCGCCGGTACGGCTTCATCCTGGCTCAGGCGCTGGCGCAAGGCCTCGTCGATACGACGCTCGTAGCTCCAGTAGCGGCGCAAGTACAGGCGCCGGCCGCTGAGCACCAGTGGGCGCGAGCCCTGCCCTGGCGTGGCGCCGGCAGCCACCAGGGGGCTGTGGGCGATGCGCTGCTGCCAGGTGTCCAGCCCAAGGCTGGCGAGCAACTGCGACGGCAACAGCAGGGGGCCTGCCAGGGCATCGCCTTCCGGTGGCAGCGACAAGGCGAAGTCCGGTTCGGCCAGGGTCTGCTCCAGGTCCAGGCAAACATGCCCATGGCCCAACTGATGGCTGGCCAGGGCTGCCGCCAGCAGCAGCAAGGGATCGCTGCCGGGGGCAAGCTCTTCGAGAAAGCTCACGAAGGCCCGGTCCAGGGCCCGCAGCCAACCGCGCTCGACCCAACGGTCGAGCAGTACCAGCAGGTCGCGACTGTCGCGCAATGGCGCCAGGGCGGCCAGTTGCTCGGCCTGCAATGGGGTGGACAACAGGTCGTCGAGACGTCGGCTCATGGTGTGGCTCCGGCAAACAGGTCTGGCTGCTCGGGCTCATGGACGCCACGGAACAGCGCGTCCAACGCCTCGATCAAGGTGCGCGGTGGCTTGGTGAAATACAGGCCATGGCCGCTGCTGTCGGCACCGCGCAGGAAGATGAACAGGGCACCACCGACATGGCGGTCGTAGTCGTAATCGGGCAGGCGGGCGCGCAACTGGCGGTGCAAGGCCAGCAGGTAGAGCACGTACTGCAGGTCGTAGCGATGCTCGAGGATCGTCTGCTCCATGGCCAGAGCGTTGTAGGACGCGGTGTCCGGGCCGAGCCAGTTGGACTTGTAGTCGGTCACGTAGTAGCGCCCGTCCAGTTCGAAGACCAGGTCGATGAAGCCCTTGAACATGCCGTTGAGCTGGGTCGGCTGGGCGGCTGGCCGCGCCGCGCCGCCGTGGGTCTGGCGGGCCACCAGGCGGTCCAGGCGCACGGCGTCGACCTGGTGGCTGGCGAACCAGAACTCCATCTCGACCTGATACTGGCGTAGCCCGGCCAACGTCAGGCTCGGCCCCTCGGGTTGCAACGGCAGCGGCTGGGCCAGCAGTTGCCGCAGCCATTGGTCCAAGGCCGGGATCCAGCCGGTCCAGTCGCGGCGGTTGCAGCGCTGGCCGACGGTACGCGTGATCAGTTCGGGCTTGCCGCTGACCTCGGCGAAACCTTCGCGCCCCGCCCATTCGAGCAAGCCATGGAGGAAGGTGCCCGGATTCGGCCCCCGGGGAAAGCGGTGGATATCACCACCCTCGGCAGGCACTTCGCGCAGCAGTTGGGCGTCGACCTGTTCGTCATCCAGCAATTGCTGGGCCTGGGAGCTGTCGGCGCCAAGGGTCTGGTCGCCGACACGCAGGGCACTGTAGGAGGCGATCCACCAATGCTCCGCAGCGGGGCGGCGCGGCTTGCGCGCAGGCAGCAGCTCACGCTCGTCGTGGGGAGCCCGGTAGTGCTGTTCGTCGGCCTCGGGCAAGGCAATACAGGCCATCTCCGGGCAGCCCTGCTGCACGGCCTGCAACCAGCCGGCCAGCTGGCTCGACGCTGGCAACGGCAAGCCGCCGCCGAGCAGGTAGCCCAGGGCCGAGCGATGCAGCTGCGAGGTCTTCTGGTTGCCACGCTTGAGGTCGGCGACGCCGAGCCAGCAGGCGTGCTGGGCACGGGTCAAGGCAACGTAGAGCAGGCGCAGGTCCTCGGCCAGGCGCTCATCGTCGGCGCGGGCGACCTGCTCGTCATCGGGGGTCAGGGTCAGGTGGGCCTGGCCGTCGCTGTCGTGCCAGACCAAAGGCAGGCGCTGGCCGTCCACCGGCTTGCTGGTGCAGATGAACGGCAGGTAGACCAGTGGGTACTCAAGGCCCTTGGACTTGTGGATGGTCACCACCTTGACCAGTTGCTCGTCGCTCTCCAGGCGCAGGATCTGCTCCTCGCCGGCGTGCCCGGCACTGGCCAGGTGCTCGGCCAGGTGACGGATCAACGCCTGCTCGCCGTCCAGCTCGCCGGCCGCCTGCTGCAACAGCTCGGCCAGGTGCAACAGGTTGGTCAGCACTCGCTCGCCGTCGCTGCGCCCCATCAGCGTGCGCGGTAGCTGGAAGTCGTGCAGCAGGCGGCGCAACATAGGCAACACGCCCTGGCGCTGCCAGGTATCGCGGTACAGGCGAAAACGCATGACCCAGGCTTCCCAGACCCGTTCGTCTTGGTTCAGTCGCTCCAGTTCGGCCAGGGGCAGGTCGAGGGTGAGGCTCGCCAACGCGGCCTTGAGCTGGCGTTCGGAGTCCGGCTCGGCGCACGCCTTGAGCCAGGCCAGCAGGTCGTGGGCTTCCTGGGCGGCGAACACCGAATCCTTGTCGGACAGGTACACGCTGCGTACATCA
The DNA here is from genome assembly GCF_046365545.1 of Pseudomonas sp. HLMP. Lineage (NCBI taxonomy): Bacteria > Pseudomonadati > Pseudomonadota > Gammaproteobacteria > Pseudomonadales > Pseudomonadaceae > Pseudomonas > Pseudomonas sp. HLMP. Next base: position 1,512,797 of record NZ_JBDLLR010000001.1, read on the forward strand.
CGCGCCGCCAGTTCGGCGCGGATCAACTGCGCCTCGCGGCCGTCGCGCACGAGGATGGCAATGTCCGAGGGCAGGCAAGGACGTAGCGCACCTGTGCCATCGGCAAAACCGGCGTGCCCCTGCTGACCACCATTGAGCAGCCCGACGATATGGCTGGCGCAACTGGCCGCCAGGCGCTGGCGGTACAGCGTGCTGGCGACCGGCTCATCGCTCTCCAGCAGCCAGCATTGCAGCGCGGCGCACGGCTGGCCCTGGACCAGAAACTGCTCGCTGCGGCCCTTGGCACGGACCTCGACGAAGGGCAAGGGGTTGCCCTGCGCCTCACGGAACAGGAAGGCACCGCGGCCTTCGCCACGCGCCTCCGCCTGGAGGAACATACGGTTGACCGCGGCGACCATGGCCTGGCTGGAGCGGTAGTTGGTGTCCAGGCTGTGCAAGCGGTCGGCGGTGGCATGACGGGCAGCCAGGTAGGTGAAGATGTCGGCACCACGGAAGGCGTAGATCGCCTGCTTGGGGTCGCCGATCATGAACAGGCCGGTTTCCGGGCGGTTCTCGCTGATCCGGTAGATGCGCTCGAAAATGCCGTACTGGATCGGGTCGGTGTCCTGGAATTCGTCGATCAGCGCCACTGGGAACTGCTCGCGGATCAGCCCGGCCAGGCGTTCGCCGGCTTCGCTGGCAAGGGCATGCTCCAGACGCAGGAGCATGTCGTCGAAACCCATCTCGGCACGCCGGCGTTTCTCCACCTCGAAGCGCGCCGATACCCAGGCGGCGGCGTGCTCGAGCAGGCGCGCATCGGGGCTGGCCAGGCCCTGGAGCTGCTGGCTCAGGTTTTCCATGGCATGCAGCGCGGGATGCTCTGGTGGTTCGCCGCTCTTCCAGACTTCGGCCAGGCCGGCGGGGGTCAGGCGAGTGAAACCGGTGCCCAGCTCGAGTTGCGCTTCCTGGCCGTCAGCGGCCCAGGCGCGCAGCTTGTCGAACCACGGATCGAAGTAGCGTGCCTGCATCTTGCGGCCGTCCACCTGCTTGGCCGCCACGGCCTCGCGGCAGATCCGCTGCAACTCATCGGCCCACTGGCCCCAGGGCGCCTTGAGCTGACAGAGTTGCTCGGCGCGCTGCCGCAGCGCCGCCTCGATGAGCCCTTGCAGCGACTCGTCGCCCTGTTCCTCGCGCACCCGGCCGAACAGCGGGCGGATCCTGGGCAGCAGCGCATCGGGGCTGCCCCAGTGCCGACGGACCCAGGCCAGGGCTTCGCCATGCATGCCATAGCAGAAGCGCCGCCAATAGTCGCGCATGACCTGGCCGAGCAGTTCGCTGTGATCGGTCTCCAGGCTCTGGGTGAACAGGCTGCCACTGTCGAAGGCATGTTCGCGCAGCATGCGCTGGCACCAACCGTGGATGGTCGATACCGCGGCCTCGTCCATCCACTGCACGGCGATCTCCAGGCGGCTGGCACAGCGCGGCCAGTGCTCGCTGGGGTAGTCGTCGCGCAACTGCTCGAGCAGTGGGTCGGCCTCGGCCAGTTCGCCACGGAAAAAACGCGCGGCTTCGGCCAGGCGGGCGCGGATGCGCTCGCGCAGTTCCTTGGTGGCAGCATCGGTGAAGGTCACCACGAGGATCTGCGGTGGCAGCAGCTCACGGGCGAAACCTTGCTCACCGCCATGGCCGAGGATCAGGCGCAGGTACAGCGCCGAGATGGTGAACGTCTTGCCGGTGCCGGCGCTGGCTTCGATCAACTGGCTGCCATGCAGGGGAAAACTCAATGCCAGGGGGCGTGCCTGGGTCATGCGGCGCTCTCCGGGTTGCCCAAGGTTTGCCAGGGGGCGGTGAACAGGGGGCGGTACAGGGTTTCGCACCAGCCTTCGAAGGTCTCCTCGGCGCACAGCGCGGCGAAGTCGCGAAACTGCCGCGCCAGGGCCAGGCTTTCGCTACGTTCGCCGAAGTTGTTCTGGCCATCGCCTTCGTAGGCACGGGCGGCAGCGGCCAGGGCCTTGTCCGGATCGCCCTGGGCGAGCCAGGCGAATGCCGTCTTGGCCGCCACCGGCAGGGGCGCATTCATCGCCGCCTGGCGGGCTACCAGCAAGTGGCCCAGCAGTTCGGCCGCCTGGCCTTGCGGCAGCGGCTCGAGCAACAGCGTCAGGTCGCTGGCCACCAGGGCACTGTGCAATGGATAACCGGCGGCGCAGGCGGCCAAGTGCATCACCCAGGCGGGTATCAGCCGGTGCCATTTGAGGCTGTTGCGCCCGGCGCCAAGGGTATTGGGCACGGTCGTGATGCTCAGCAGGCTCTGGTCCTGAGCCTGGTAGACCCGGCCCAGCCAGCCTTCCAGGCGCTGTGCGCCCTGTTCGAAGTGCACAGGCAAGGCACCCTCCACCACCGTCGGCCAGCGCTGCAGCAATTGACGGTGACGTTGCAGCAGGTCGGGCAAGGGCTGGATCAGTTCTTCCTGGAGGATTTCGCCGAAGCCGGCCAGGGGCAGCAGACCGCAGGCCTGCAGACGCCGGGCCTGGGCCTGCAGGGTACGCTCGGCATTGTCCGGATCGGCCAGCGCGGCCCCCAGCAGGTTTTCGCTGAGGCTGTAGCGCTGCAAGGCATCGAGGACGAAGGGTTCTTCATCCGGAGTTGGCACCTCCAGGGCTTCGAAAAATACGTTCAGACGCTGGCTGAAGAAATGCCGTACAGGATGACGAAGGAAATCCTGCAACAGGCTCAGGCTCAGGGGCTCATCGCTGGTATAGGGCGACAAGGGCTCATCGAACGCCGTGGATACCTCCCTGGCGTGGTGCAGCACCTGCCATTCATGGGCATAGCTGAACAGCGCGCTGCCTTTCTGGAAGTAACGCTGGCTGAACGGCTGCAGCGGATGTTCCACGGTCAGGGCGTGCAGCAACTGCTCACCCGGGTCCTGGCGCAGCCCCTCCTTGGCCCCGGCCAGACGCCAGCCTGCGGCCAGGTGGTCGCGTAGCTGGCCGATCAATACCGAGGCAGGGCGCTCGCTGTTGTCGCGAATGCTGCGTCCGACCCAGCTGACATAGAGCTGGTCACGTGCCGAGAGCAAGGCCTCGAGCAACAGGTAGCGGTCGTCCTCGCGGCGGGAGCGATCGCCGGGGCGATAGTCGCTGGCCATCAGGTCGAAGTCCAGCGGCGGTTGGGCGCGGGGGTAGTCGCCGTCGTTCATGCCCAGCAGGCAGACCACCCGGAACGGGATGGCACGCATGGGCATCAGGGTGCAGAAGTTCACCGAGCCGGCGAGAAACCGCTGGGACAGCTTGCCCTGGTCCAGCCCCGACAGCCAGGCCTCGCGCACCACGGTGAGCGGCAACGGGTCCTGCAGGCCCACGGCCTCGCAGGTCGCCAGCCAGCTATCGCGCAGCTCTTGCAACTGCATCAGGAGAAACTCGTCGTGCTCGCTTCCGGCCAGGAAGAACACCTGCAGCAAGGCATGCAGGCGCTCCCCCCACTGGGCTGCCGTGGCGGGCTGCGCCAGGGCCTTGCAGGCCACGTCGAGGGCATCGAGCAACGCCACCAGCGGACCGATCAGCGCAGCATCGAGGCCGCCGATTTCGTCATAGGGCTCGATGCCATCGCATCCTTCGCCCATACCGACCGCATAGCCGAGCAGCATGCGTCGCAAACCGAACCGCCAGCTGTTCTGCTCCAGGCCCTCGGGCAGGCCCAGGGTGGCCCGCTGCTCGGCATCCAGGCCCCAGCGGATGCCCGCGCCTTCGATCCAGCGGTGCAAGGTCGGCAGGTCGCTTTCCTGGATGGCGAAGCGGGCACGCACGGCCGGCACGTCCAGCAGGTCCAGGACTTCGCTCACGGCGAAGCGGCTGTCCGGCAGCTTGAGCAGGTGCTCCAGGGCGATCAGCAGCGGATCACGGCCGCGCTGGCCCTGGTCGGTCAGGGTGAAGGGAATGTAGCGTGGGTCGTTGCGATCGAGCTGGCCGAACACGGCGCGGATATGCGGTGCATAACTGTCGATCGCTGGCAGCATGACGATGACGTCACGCGGGCGTAGCGTGGGGTCGGCGCTGAAGCGGGCGAGCAGTTGGTCATGGAGGATCTCCACCTCGCGCTGTGGGCTGTGGGCCACATGAAAGCGCACGGAGCGGTCCTGGCCGGGATCGACCGCCGGCCAAAGGGCGCGGGTCTCTGCCAGGGGACGCAGCTCGAGGATGTCGTCCTGCAACTGCTCGAGCAAGGTGGTCGGCTGGCCTTCGCTGAACAGGTCGATGCGACCGTCGCTGAAGACCCCACGATAGCTGGCCGGGTCGTCGTAGCTGTCGAGCAGGTTGATGTAGTCACGGCCCTGCTTGCCCCAGGCGGCCAGCAGCGGGTGGGCATGCTGGTGCAGGGATTCGTCGTCCAGTTGCAGGGGCATGCCCTGCTTGCGTTGCTGGCGCTTGTATTGATGCCGCAGCAGGTCCTTGTCGGCAACGATGTCGGCCCAGTGATGGCGGCAAGGGTTGTGCACGCACAGCACTACCTGGCTGAAGCGCGCCAGGCCGGCCAGAGCCTCGAGCGCCTGGGCCGGCAAGGATGAGATGCCGAAGACGATCACCCGTGGCGGTAGCCCCGCGGGCGCCTGCTCCAAGCTGTCGATACGCGCCATGAAACGCTGGTGCACGCCGGCACGGCTCTGGGCCATGCCCGCCTCGCCGACGTCTTCGAGCAGTGCCCGCCATAGCTCGGCCTGCCAGCGGTTCCCCGCCGCCATGGGCTTGCGCTCGCCACGGGCGGTATTGAGCACATGCTCGCCAGCAGCCCAGTCCTTGAGCCAGTCGGCGCGGTAGACCTGGTACTGGTCGAACAGGTCAGCCAGGCGCTCGGCCAGTTGGTAGCGCTTGCGCAGGTCGCTGTCGTCGGTGAGAAAGCGGCGCAAAGGCTCGAAGTGCGGGCGTTCGATCAATTCGGGGAGCAGGCGCATCAGACGCCAGGTAAGGGGGGCCTTGTCCAGCAGCGAGACTTCCGGAATCTCGTCGCGCCCCAGGACCCGACGGTACAGCTGCCACATGAAGCTGCCCGGCAGTTGTACCTCGATGGCTGCGGCGATGCCACAACCGCCCAGTTCATCGTCCTGCGGATCCTCGGCCAGGGCCAGCTTGAGCCACTGGGCGATACCGTTGCTCTGGACCAGGGCGATCTCGTTCTCCAGGGGGGCCAGGGGGTAATGGCGCATCACGTTCACTACCAGATTGCGCAGGTCGTCCAGGCGGTTGCCCTGGATGATCATGAAGCCGGGATGCAGTGAGGTGGTGTCGGTCATCGAGGATCTCTGGGGAGGAGCGATTCTGGTAGGGAACCATATCACTCTCTACCGGGTACAGGCAGTGAGACAGCAACGGCGTACTCTGTGGGAGAAAGGATGGAAGCGTGAGGCTTTGGGCTGGCCTTCGGGGCCTCTTCGCGCCCCATCGCCGGCAAGCCGGCTCCCACAGGGATGGCGCTGGCTTGCAGGTCTGCGCTGTACCTGTGGGAGCTGGCTTGCCAGCGATGGGGCCACCGCCAATCCCCAGCCAGACGCCAGAAAGACAAAACCCCTACCTGCTCGCGCAGATAGGGGTTTTGCGAAATGAATCTTGACGATGACCTACTCTCACATGGTGGGGTTTCCCCATGTGAGAGTAGGTCATCGTCAAGATTCATTTCGCAAAACCCCTATCTGCGCGAGCAGGTAGGGGTTTTGTCTTTCTGGCGCCTGGCTGGGGATTGGCGACGGGGCCGGTGCCAACAACCCCAGGCGGTCGTCCGCTAACACCCTTTACCTATGCAAGCCTTTCGTTCAACCCGCCAGGTGTCCCTTTCTTCGAGCCAGAACACTAGAATAGGGCCCACGTATCCATTCAGACCTTCGATATGCCCAATCCTGTCGATCCCGAAGCGCTGCCCCAATTACCGCTGGACGAACTCGTGGCCTGTCACGAATGCGACCTGCTGATGCGCAAGCCAGTGCTGCAGAATGACGAAAAGGCCCATTGCCCCCGCTGCGGCTACGAGCTCTACGCCCACCGCCATAACGTGGTCAATCGCAGCCTGGCGCTGGTGTTGACGGCCCTGCTGCTCTATGTGCCTGCCAACTTCCTGCCCATCATGCAGTTGCACCTGCTCGGCCAGACCTCCGACGACACCGTCTGGAGTGGCGTGGTCGGCCTGTACAACTCGCAGATGCGCGGCGTCGCCGTGGTGGTGTTCCTGTGCAGCATGGCCATCCCCTTGCTCAAGCTGCTGTGCCAACTGGTCGTGTTGCTGAGCATTCGCCTGAACATCGGACGCAGCCATGGCCTGCTGTTCTACCGCATCTATCACCACCTGCGTGACTGGGGCATGCTCGAGGTGTACTTCATGGGCGTCCTGGTGGCCATCGTCAAGTTGGTCGACCTGGCGGAGCTGACCATAGGCCTTGGCCTTTTCTGTTTCATCAGCCTGCTGCTGGTCCAGGTATGGCTGGAAGTGGTGATGTCGCCACACCAGATCTGGATCGCCCTGTCAGGGGAGGATATCCATGCGGGCGATTGATGCAGGCATCCTGGTCTGCAATGAATGCCATGAGCTGAACCGGCAGGTGCCTGGCGGCGACTCTCAGACCTGCACCCGCTGCGGCGCCGTGGTCCATGCGCGCCGCCCCAACAGCATCGTGCGCACCTGGGCCCTGCTCATCACGGCCTCGATCCTCTACATCCCCGCCAACGTGCTGCCGATCATGACGGTGAGCGCCTTGGGCCAGGGCAGCCCGGACACCATCATGTCCGGCGTCATCACCTTGCTCAAGCACGGCATGTTGCCGATCGCCGCGGTGGTGTTCATCGCCAGCATCCTGGTGCCGACCTTCAAGCTGGTCGGCATCGGCCTGCTGCTCTACTCGGTGCAGCGTCACCAGCCCTTGTCGGCGCGGCAGAGGATCCTGATGTACCGCTTCATCGAATTCATCGGACGCTGGTCCATGCTGGATATTTTCGTCATCGCCATCCTCGTGGCGGTGGTGAATTTTGGCCGCATCGCCAGTGTCGAAGCCAACCTGGGCGCTGTCGCCTTCGCCTCCGTGGTGATCCTGACGATGCTCGCAGCCTTAACTTTCGATCCCCGACTGATCTGGGACAATACGGAGTCGGATGACGACCATGAGTGACATGCCTACGGCTAAAACCCGCCCAGCTTCGAATTGGTCGGCCATCTGGATCCTGCCGCTGATCGCTTTGGTGATCGGTGGCTGGCTGGCCTGGCAGGCCTACCGTGACGCCGGTGTGGAGATCCAGGTCCGCTTCCTCACCGGCGAGGGCATCGTCGCCAACAAGACCGAAGTCATCTACAAGGGCATGTCGGTCGGCAAGGTGAAGAGCCTGGTGCTCGATGTCGAAGGCGACGGCACCGGGGTTATCGCCACCGTCGAGATGAACAAGGCTGCGGAGCCGCACCTGACCACCGGGACGCGCTTCTGGCTGGTCAAGCCGAGTGTCAGCCTGGCTGGCATCTCCGGCCTGGAAACCCTGGTATCGGGTAACTACATCGCCGTGAGCCCAGGCGAAGGCGAGAAGACCAAGCAGTTCACCGCCTTGTCGGAGGCGCCGCCGTTGTCCGACAGCGAGCCGGGCCTGCACCTGACCCTCAAGGCTGATCGCCTCGGTTCGCTCAACCGCGACAGCCCTGTGTTCTACAAGCAAATCCAAGTCGGTCGGGTGAAGAGCTACCGCCTCTCCGAGGACCAGGACACAGTAGAGGTCAAGGTCTTCATCGAGCCGGCCTACGCCAACCTGGTGCGCAAGCACACGCGGTTCTGGAACGCCAGCGGCATCAGTATCGACGCCGACCTGTCTGGTGTGAAGCTGCGCAGCGAATCCCTTGCCAGCATCGTCGCCGGCGGCATCGCCTTCGCCACGCCCGAGCACCGCAAGGACAGCCCGCCCACCGACCCGAGCCTACCGTTCCGCCTGTACGAGGATTTCGACGCCGCCCAGGCGGGGATCCGCGTCAAGGTCAAGCTGAGCGACTACGAGGGCCTGCAGGCCGGTCGTACGCCGGTCATGTACAAGGGGATCCAGGTCGGTTCGCTGAAGACCCTGAAGATCGAGGAAGACCTGTCCAGCGCCTCGGCCGAGCTGACCTTGGATCCGCTGGCCGAAGACTACCTGGTCGATGGCACCCAGTTCTGGGTGGTCAAGCCCTCCATCTCCCTGGCCGGCATCACCGGCCTGGAAGCCTTGGTGAAGGGCAACTACATCGCCATTCGTCCGGGCGAGAAGGGGGCCAGGCCGCAGCGTGAGTTCGAGGCGCGGGCAAAGGCGCCGCCGCTGGACCTCAAGGCCCCGGGTCTGCACATGGTGCTGTTCGCCGACACCCTCGGCTCCCTCGAAGTCGGCAGCCCGGTGACCTATCGCCAGGTCAAGGTCGGCAGTGTGCAGAGCTACCAGTTCGCCCGCGACAGCAAGCGCATTCTGATCGGGGTGCACATCGAGAAGGAGTATGCGAACCTGGTCAACGGCTCCACACGCTTCTGGAACGCCAGCGGCATCACCCTCTCCGGCGGGTTGTCGGGGATCAAGATCAAGAGCGAGTCGCTGCAGACCCTCATGGCCGGTGGCATCGCCTTCGACACGCCCAGGGCCGACGTGCCCCTGAAGCGGCGCATTCCACGCTTTCGCCTGCACGAGAGCCAGGAGGCCGCCGATCGCGCCGGTACCCTCATCACCATCCGTGTCGATCGCGCCGATGGCCTGAAGCCGGGCACCCCGATTCGCTTCCGCGGCCTGGACGTGGGCAGCATCGAGAGCGTCGACCTGACCGCGGACCTGCAGGCAGTCCTGCTCAGGGCACGCATCACCGCCGCGCAGGAGCGCATCGCCCGGGCCGGTACGCGCTTCTGGGTGGTCAAGCCGGCCTTCGGCCTGGTGCGTACCGAGAACCTCGATACCTTGGTGGGTGGCCAGTACCTGGAAGTCCAGCCGGCAGTGCAGGACAGGGGGCCGCAGCGTGATTTCATCGCTCTGCCCGAAGCCCCGGAAGCGGTCGCGCAGCAAGCCGGCCTGCCGCTGACGCTCAGCGCACCGCGCCGTGGTTCGATCAAGCCGGGCGTACCGGTGACCTATCGCGAGGTCACGGTGGGCAAGGTCACCGGCTTCGAGCTGGGGCAGACCGCCGACCGGGTGCTGATCCACATCCTCATCGAGCCTCGCTATGCGGCGTTGGTCCGGGGTGGCAGCCGGTTCTGGAACAGCAGCGGCTTCGGCTTCGACTGGGGGCTGTTCAAGGGCGCCACGGTGCGCACCGAGTCCCTGGAAACCTTGATCGACGGCGGCATTGCTTTCGCAACGCCCGATGGCGAGAAGATGGGTAACCCGGCACGCCCGCAGCAGACCTTTGCCTTGTTCGACAAGCCGGAGGATGAGTGGCTGCAGTGGGCACCGAAGATCCAGATCGCGAAGTGAGGCTGGCCGGTCAGGTAGGGGTTGTAAGCCTGGGGCTGCTTTGCAGCCCATCGCCGGCTCCCGCAGGGTGCGAGTCGACCGCAAATGACGCGGTTTACAGGGGCCCTGTGTGCGTAGGCTTGCCGGCGAACAGGCCAGCTTAGGCACCCGTTATCGATGGCAATGAACACAAATCACAGGCAACAAAAAACCGACCCTAGGGTCGGTTTTTCGACAAGCGTGTCGCTTAGGCAGCTGCAGCTTCTTTCAGCGCCTTGATGTGGCCATTCAGACGGCCTTTGTGGCGAGCAGCCTTGTTCTTGTGGATGATGCCCTTGTCGGCCATACGGTCGATTACAGGCACAGCCAGAATGTAGGCGGCTTGCGCTTTTTCGGCGTCTTTTGCGTCGATGGCCTTGACTACATTCTTGATGTAGGTACGGACCATGGAACGCAGGCTGGCGTTGTGGCTGCGACGCTTCTCAGCCTGTTTTGCACGTTTCTTGGCGGAAGGTGTGTTGGCCACCGTCGAGCTCCTCGAAAGACTTTAGGTAAATAGCAAACAAAATAGGCCGCGAATCATGCCGATCAGTCGAGCGGATGTCAAGGCCACTTGCAGGGTTCCGCCGAGTGGAGCGCAAGCGCGAAGGAATGATTCCTTTCTGCGCAGCGACCTGTAAACTCGGGAGTTTTGGCTTGCCCTGCATAGACGCGCAAGTATCGCATATTCGCGCGCCTTCTGGCAGCGCTCTCCGTCCCAGGCGTGAAACTTTTCGATGAACCTGCTCAAATCCCTGGCCGCGGTCAGCTCCATCACCATGATTTCCCGGGTGCTGGGGTTCGTCCGCGATACCATCCTGGCGCGGGTGTTCGGTGCCGGCATCGCCACCGACGCCTTCTTCATCGCCTTCAAACTGCCCAACCTGCTGCGCCGGATCTTCGCCGAGGGCGCCTTTTCCCAGGCCTTCGTGCCGATCCTGGCCGAATACAAGACCCAGCAGGGCGAGGAGGCGACCCGAACCTTCATCGCCTATGTCAGCGGCTTGCTGACCCTGTCCCTGGCCTTGGTCACCGCCCTGGGTATCCTCGCCGCGCCCTGGGTGGTCTGGGTCACCGCGCCCGGTTTCGTCGACAGCGCCGAGAAATACGAGCTGACCACCGCGCTGCTGCGGGTGACCTTTCCTTATATATTGCTGATCTCGCTGTCCTCGCTGGTCGGGGCGATCCTCAATACCTGGAACCGCTTCTCGGTTCCGGCGTTCACGCCGACCCTGCTGAACGTGGCGATGATCGCCTTCGCCGTGCTGCTGACCCCGTACTTCGACCCGCCGATCATGGCCCTGGCCTGGGGCGTGCTGGCCGGCGGCCTGGCGCAACTGCTGTACCAACTGCCCGCGTTGAAGAAGATCGGCATGCTCGTGCTGCCGCGCCTGAACCTGCGCGACACCGGCGTCTGGCGGGTACTCAAGCAGATGCTGCCGGCGATCCTCGGGGTATCCGTCAGCCAGATCTCGCTGATCATCAACACCGTCTTCGCCTCGTTCCTGGTAGCCGGGTCGGTCTCCTGGATGTACTACGCCGATCGCCTGATGGAGCTGCCTTCGGGGGTGCTGGGAGTGGCCCTGGGCACGATACTGCTGCCGACCCTGGCCAAGACCTACGCCAACCGTGACCGCCAGGAGTACTCGCGGATCCTCGACTGGGGCCTGCGCCTGTGCTTCCTGCTGGTGCTGCCCTGCACCCTGGCCCTGGCGATCCTCGCCGAGCCGCTGACCGTGGCGCTGTTCCAGTACGGCAAGTTCACCGCCTTCGACGCCGCCATGACCCAGCGGGCGCTGATCGCCTATTCCGTCGGCCTGTTGGCGATCATCCTGGTCAAGGTGCTGGCCCCCGGCTTCTATGCGCAGCAGAATATCCGCACGCCGGTGAAGATCGCGATCTTCACCTTGGTCTGCACCCAGCTGTTCAACCTGGCCTTGATCGGCCCGCTCAAGCATGCCGGCCTTGCCCTGGCGATCAGCCTCGGCGCCTGCCTCAACGCAGGCCTGTTGTACTGGAAACTGCGCAGCCAGCAGTTGTTCCAGCCACAGCCGGGCTGGCCCCTGTTCCTGGCCAAGCTGGTCCTGGCGGTGTTGCTGATGTCTGCGGTGCTGCTGGTGGGGATGTACTACATGCCCGCCTGGGCGCAGGGCAACATGCCCGAGCGCTTCCTGCGCCTGGGTGGGTTGATCCTGGCAGGCGTGCTGACCTATTTCGGCTGCCTGCTCCTGTGCGGTTTCCGCCCGCGGCACTTCGCCCGCAAGGCCTTGCACTGAGGCGAGGAGCGGGCCAGGCGTCGGTTTTTCGCATTCCACGCCCCACTGTGGCGCTGCTGCCTGTCACCGGCGCCCGGGTGTGGTTATAATCGGCCACTTTATGAGCAAGAAGCGCGTTATGCAGCTGGTTCGAGGACTTCACAACCTGCGCCCCGAGCACCGGGGCTGTGTCGCCACCATTGGCAACTTCGACGGGGTTCACCGGGGCCACCAGGCGATCCTGGGGCGCCTGCGCGAACGTGGGCAGGAACTTGGCCTGCCGACCTGCGTGGTGATCTTCGAGCCGCAGCCGCGCGAGTACTTCGCCCCCGATACCGCCCCCGCCCGCCTGGCCCGCCTGCGCGACAAGATCGAGCTGCTCGCCGCCGAGGGCATCGACCGGGTGCTGTGCCTGGCCTTCAACCAGCGCCTGAGCAAGCTCGGCGCCGATGAATTCGTCGAGACCATCCTGGTCGACGGCTTGGGCGTGCGTCACCTGGAGGTCGGCGACGATTTCCGCTTCGGCTGCGACCGCTCTGGCGACTTCGCCTTCCTGGTCGAGGCCGGGCGCCAGCATGGCTTCACCGTCGAGGCCGCCAATACCGTCGAGCGGGACGGCCTGCGGGTCAGCAGCACCGAAGTGCGCAATGCCCTGGCCAACGCCGACTTCGTGCTGGCCGAGCACCTGCTGGGCCGCCCCTATTGCATCAGCGGCCGGGTGCTGCACGGCCAGAAGCTGGCCCGCCAGCTCGGCACGCCGACCGCCAATATCCAGCTCAAGCGCCGCCGCGTGCCGCTGAGCGGGGTCTACCTGACCAGCGCCGAGATCGATGGCCAGGTCTGGCCAGGTGTCGCCAACATCGGGGTACGGCCCACCGTCGCCGGTGACGGGCGCCCCCATCTGGAGATTCACCTCCTGGATTTCGCCGGCGACCTGTATGGCCGGCGCCTGACGGTGGAGTTCCACCACAAGCTGCGCGAGGAGCAGCGATTCGCCTCCCTGGAGGCGCTGAAGTCGGCGATCGACGCGGACATCGCCGCCGCACGTGCCCACTGGCACGCTCAACCGCTAACGAAGAGCCTGAAATGACCGACTACAAAGCCACGCTAAACCTTCCGGACACCGCCTTCCCGATGAAGGCCGGCCTGCCTCAGCGCGAACCGCAGATCCTGCAGCGCTGGGACAGCATTGGCCTGTACCAGAAGCTGCGCGAGATTGGCAAGGACCGTCCGAAGTTCGTCCTGCACGACGGCCCGCCCTATGCCAACGGCAAGATCCACATCGGTCATGCGCTGAACAAGATCCTCAAGGACATGATCGTCCGCTCCAAGACCTTGTCGGGCTTCGACGCGCCCTACGTGCCGGGTTGGGACTGCCACGGCCTGCCGATCGAGCACAAGGTCGAGGTCACCCACGGCAAGCACCTGTCCCCGGACCAGACCCGCGAGCTGTGCCGCGCCTACGCCGCCGAGCAGATCGAAGGGCAGAAGACCGAGTTCATCCGCCTGGGCGTGCTGGGTGACTGGGACAACCCCTACAAGACCATGAACTTCGCCAACGAGGCCGGCGAGATCCGCGCCCTGGCCGAGATGGTCAAGCAAGGCTTCGTGTTCAAGGGCCTCAAGCCCGTGAACTGGTGCTTCGACTGCGGCTCGGCCCTGGCCGAGGCCGAGGTCGAGTACGCCGACAAGAAATCCCAGACCATCGACGTGGCCTTCGAGGTCGTCGATGCCGACAAGCTGGCCGCTGCCTTCGGCCTGGCGAGCCTGGCCAAGCCGGCCGCCATCGTGATCTGGACCACCACCCCTTGGACCATCCCGGCCAACCAGGCGCTGAACATCCATCCGGAGTTCAACTACGCCCTGGTCGATACCGGCGAGCGCCTGCTGGTGCTGGCCGAGGAACTGGTCGAGTCGTGCCTCGGGCGCTATGGCCTGGAAGGTTCGGTGATCGCCACCGCGCCGGGCTCGGCGCTGGAGCTGATCAACTTCCGCCACCCGTTCTACGACCGCCTGTCGCCGATCTACCTGGCCGACTACGTCGAGCTGGGCGCCGGTACCGGCGTGGTGCACTCGTCGCCAGCCTACGGCGAGGATGACTTCGTCACCTGCAAGCGCTACGGCATGCTCAACGACGACATCCTCACCCCGGTGCAGAGCAACGGCGTGTACGTGCCCTCGCTGGAATTCTTCGGCGGCCAGTTCATCTGGAAGGCCAACCCGGCCATCGTCGAGAAGCTGCGCGAAGTCGGCGCGCTGATGCACACCGAGACCATCAGCCACAGCTACATGCATTGCTGGCGCCACAAGACCCCACTGATCTACCGTGCCACCGCCCAGTGGTTCGTCGGCATGGACCGCCAGCCCAACAGCGGCGATACCCTGCGCGAGCGCGCCCTCAAGGCCATCGAAGAAACCAAGTTCGTGCCGTCCTGGGGCCAGGCGCGTCTGCACGCGATGATCGCCAACCGTCCCGACTGGTGCATCTCGCGTCAGCGCAACTGGGGCGTGCCGATCCCGTTCTTCCTCGACAAGCAGACCGGCGAGCTGCACCCACGCACCGTCGAGCTGATGGAGGAAGTGGCCAAGCGCGTCGAGCAGGAAGGTATCGAGGCCTGGTTCAAGCTGGACGCCGCCGAGCTGCTCGGTGATGAAGCCGCCCAGTACGACAAGATCACCGATACCCTGGACGTCTGGTTTGACTCCGGCACCACCCACTGGCATGTGCTGCGCGGCTCCCATGACATCGGCCACGCCACCGGACCGCGCGCCGATCTGTACCTGGAAGGTTCCGACCAGCACCGTGGCTGGTTCCATTCCTCGCTGTTGACCGGCTGCGCCATCGACAACCACGCGCCGTACCGCGAACTGCTGACCCACGGCTTCACCGTGGACGAGAGCGGCCGCAAGATGTCCAAGTCGCTGGGCAACACCATCGAGCCGCAGAAGGTCAACGACACCCTGGGTGCCGACATCCTGCGCCTGTGGGTCGCCGCCACCGACTATTCCGGCGAGATGGCCGTGTCCGAGCAGATCCTGCAGCGCAGTGCCGACGCCTACCGCCGTATCCGCAACACCGCACGCTTCCTGCTCTCCAACCTGACCGGCTTCGACCCGGCCCGTGACCTGCTGCCGGCCGAAGAGATGCTGGCGCTGGACCGTTGGGCGGTCGACCGTACCCTGCTGCTGCAGCGCGAGCTGCAAGAGCACTACGGCGAGTACCGCTTCTGGAACGTCTATTCCAAGGTGCACAACTTCTGCGTCCAGGAGCTGGGCGGCTTCTACCTCGACATCATCAAGGACCGTCAGTACACCACTGGTGCCAACAGCGTCGCCCGCCGCTCCTGCCAGACCGCGCTGTACCACATCAGCGAGGCCCTGGTGCGCTGGATCGCGCCGATCCTGGCGTTCACCGCCGACGAGATCTGGCAGTACCTGCCAGGCGAGCGCAACGAGTCGGTCATGCTCAACACCTGGTATGAAGGCCTGGCCGAGCTGCCCGAAGGCTTCGAGCTGAATCGCGCCTACTGGGATCGCGTCATGGCGGTCAAGGCGGCGGTCAACAAGGAGCTGGAGAACCAGCGCGCGGCCAAGGCCATCGGCGGCAACCTGCAGGCCGAGGTGACCCTGTTCGCCGAGCAAGGGCTCAGCGCCGACCTGGCCAAGCTGGGCGACGAGCTGCGCTTCGTGCTGATCACCTCCGCCGCCAGCGTGGTGCCGTTCGTCCAGGCGCCGGCCGATGCCGTGACAACCGAGGTCGAAGGCCTCAAGCTGAAAGTCGTCAAGTCCGGCCATGCCAAGTGCGGCCGCTGCTGGCACTTCCGCGCCGACGTCGGCAGCCATCCGGAGTACCCGGAGATCTGTGGCCGTTGCGTAGACAACATCAGCGGTTCCGGCGAGGTGCGTCACTATGCCTAACCCTGCTGCGGGGCGCTTCGGGCGCCTTGCCTGGCTCTGGCTGAGCCTGGTGGTCCTGGTCCTCGACCAGGCCACCAAGGTCTATTTCGAGGGTGCCCTGAGCCTGTACCAGCAGATCGTGGTCATCCCCGACTACTTCAGCTGGACCCTGGCCTACAACACCGGCGCCGCCTTCAGCTTCCTCGCCGACAGCTCCGGCTGGCAGCGCTGGCTGTTCGCCCTGATCGCCCTGGTGGTCAGCGCGGTGCTGGTGGTCTGGCTCAAGCGCCTGGGGCGCAACGAGACCTGGCTGGCCATCGCCCTGGCCCTGGTGCTGGGGGGCGCGCTGGGCAACCTGTACGACCGTATCGTGCTGGGGCACGTGGTCGACTTCATCCTGGTGCACTGGCAGAACCGCTGGTATTTCCCGGCCTTCAACCTGGCCGACAGTGCCATTACCGTTGGCGCGGTGATGCTGGCGCTGGATATGTTCAAGAGCAAGAAGTCCGGAGAACCTGTCCATGACTGAGACCCGTATCGGCCAGAACACCGAAGTCACCCTGCACTTCGCGTTGCACCTGGAAAACGGCGACACCGTCGACAGCACCTTCGACAAGGCACCGGCCTGCTTCAAGGTCGGTGATGGTAACCTGCTGCCCGGCTTCGAAGCCGCCCTGTTCGGCTTCAAGGCCGGTGACAAGCGCACCCTGACCATCGCTCCGGAGAACGCCTTCGGCCAGCCGAACCCGCAGAACGTGCAGGTGATGCCGCGCTCGCAGTTCACCGACATGGCGCTTTCCGAAGGCCTGCTGGTGATCTTCAACGATGCCGCCAACGCCGAGTTGCCGGGCGTGGTCAAGGCTTTCGACGACAACCAGGTGACCATCGACTTCAATCACCCACTGGCTGGCAAGACCCTGAACTTCGAGGTAGAGATCCTCGAGGTGAAGGCGCTGTAAGCCTGGAGCCGAGCATGCAAATCAAACTCGCCAACCCTCGCGGCTTCTGCGCGGGGGTCGACCGGGCGATCGAGATCGTCAACCGGGCCCTGGAAGTCTTCGGCCCGCCGATCTACGTGCGCCACGAAGTGGTGCACAACAAGTTCGTGGTCGAAGACCTGCGCAATCGCGGTGCTATTTTCGTCGAAGAACTCGACCAGGTGCCGGACGATGTCATCGTCATCTTCAGCGCCCACGGTGTTTCCCAGGCCGTGCGCCAGGAAGCGGCCGGCCGCGGCCTCAAGGTGTTCGATGCCACCTGCCCGCTGGTCACCAAGGTGCACATCGAGGTGGCCAAGTACAGCCGCGACGGCCGGGAATGCATCCTCATCGGCCATGCCGGGCATCCGGAGGTCGAGGGCACCATGGGCCAGTACGACGCCAGCAATGGCGGCTCGATCTACCTGGTCGAGGACGAGCAGGATGTCGCCAACCTGCAGGTGCGCGACCCGGATCACCTGGCCTTCGTCACCCAGACCACCCTGTCGATGGACGACACCAGCCGGGTCATCGATGCCCTGCGCGCGCGCTTTCCGAACATCGGCGGGCCACGCAAGGACGATATCTGCTATGCCACCCAGAACCGCCAGGATGCGGTCAAGCAACTGGCCGGCGAGTGCGATGTGGTCCTGGTGGTCGGCAGCCCCAACAGCTCCAACTCCAACCGCCTGCGCGAACTGGCCGAACGCATGGGTACCCCGGCCTACCTGATCGACGGTGCCGAGGACTTGCAGCAAGGCTGGTTCGAGGGCGTCGCGCGTATCGGCATCACCGCTGGCGCCTCGGCCCCCGAGGTGCTGGTGCGTGGCGTGATCGACCAGCTCAGGGCCTGGGGCGCCAGCGGCGCCGAAGAGCTCGATGGCCGCGAGGAGAACATCACCTTCTCCATGCCCAAGGAGCTGCGGGTTCGCTCGCTGATCTGATCAGCGGCCTGCGCACAGTGGCGGATCAGCCGTCCCGGTGCGCAGGCTGATCCTGCCGCTGGGGGCGAGCACCACCTGCAAATGACTCGCTTGCGTGGTGCCCTGGCAGATCTCGAAGGTGCCCCCCAGAAACGCGCCGTTGCCACGCAGCGGAACCCCCAAGCCACTGAATTTCACTTCATTGCCCAGGTTACCGACGACCTTGAGCCTGCGGCCCAGGCGTCGCTCGTGCAGCAATTGCCCATCGTGCGCCAGCAGCGTACGCCAGCCGATCCCCCAGTCGTTTTGCAGTGCCCGAACCAGCACCGTTTGCTGTCGCAGCAAGGCATGGCCGCGTGCATTGCGCAGTGCATGTGCCAGCTCGCGGGCCGCAGCGGCCTGGTGCAGGCCTTCGCTGAGATGGTTGTAGGCCGGTATGCCCACCTGTGTCAGCAGGCTGACCAGCGCCAGCGCGCACAGGGTTTGTATCAGTGTTACTCCCTGTTGCTTCACCGTGCATTCCTCCCTGGAAGTGCTTCGCTGTAGCTTCGAGGCCGATGGGCAGAAGGTCCAGTCGGCCAGGTAGGAGAGGGCGGCAGGGAAAATTCGCAGGAGGCGCAGGATGCGGACAAAGGAATGCGGCATGACGTTGCTGGAGGTGTTGCTGGCGATGGGAGTACTGGCGCTCGGGCTGTTCGCCACCGCCGCCTTGCAAGTGCGTGCCTTGCAGGTGCTCGACAACACGCGGCGCGATAGCCAGGCGATCCACCTGGCGCAGGGGCTGCTCGAGCGGGCGAGGGCGGCGGGCCGGTTGGAGGCGGGCGAGCAGGCCGGCTGGCAGGCACGAATCCGGCAGGTGCTCGGTGGGGCAGCCGAGGGGCGGGTGCGGCGTAGCGGGGCGAACGTCGTGCTGGAAATCCATTGGCTGGAGGCCCGGGAGGGGACGCAACAGTCCGTCAGCCTGCAGGGCAGGGTACTGCCATGAGCAGGGCCCAGGCCGGTTTTGGCCTGCTGGAAGCATTGTTGGCGTTGGCGCTGGGCCTGATGCTGCTGGCGGCAGCGAGCCAGGTGTTCGTCGCCGCCTACCAGGCCTGGCGCCTGCAAGGCGCGGCGGCACGCCTGCAGGACGATGCCCGGCTGGCGCTGCACAGAATGGCCCAGGACATCCGCATGACAGGCATGTCCGGGTGCCTGCGCCAACAGGCGATCACGTTCGATACGGCCGCTGCCGCCCAGGCGTTTGCCCAACCGCTACGGATCACCCTGGCCGGCGATGGGCGCCTGGACAGCCTGAGCCTGGTGCTGGAGCAACTGCCGGGCAGCGCCAGGCAACCAGCCTGGACCTTGCTGACCGATTGCCGCAGTTGGGCGCAGGTCAAGGAAGGGCGCCACCCCGGCAACGAGCGGACATTGGCATTCCCCATCGCCCGGATCACCTATCAACTGCGTGCGGGCAACTTGAGACGGATGAGCGGCAGTCAGGCCGAGGCGTTGATCGACCACGTTCGCGACCTGCGTGCGACCTTGGTGCCGACGGCGGAGGGCGGGCGCGTGGACCTGCAACTGACGCTGTTCGAGCCGCAACAGCGGATCGAGTTGCAGCACGAGCTGAGCGTGGCCCTGCGCAACCGGTTGCCCGAACCATGAGGCGCCAGCGCGGCATGGTCCTGCTGGTGGGGCTTCTGCTCAGCCTGTTGCTGGGGCTGCTCAGTGCTTCGGCCCTGCACGATGCCCTGATCCAGGCGCGCCTGGGCGGCCTGCTGCTGGCGAACGCACGAGCCCTGGAGCAGGCCGAAGCAGCCTTGCTCGAGGGGGCTGCCCGGTTGCTGCTGGCGCCTCCAGCACCTTGCCAGGCCTGCCTGCCGCCTCCTGACGCCCATGATGTGCAGGGCGGGGACCTGTCATGGCAGCGTACGGAAAACGGATTCTTCCTGTTACAGAACCTGGGCGAAAGCGCCCTGGCGGCACAGGTCCCTGAAGGTGTGCAGGTGACCCTCTACAGGGTCACCGCCGTCAGCCGCGAGCGCCAGGCGCGGCATGTGCTGGAGGCTGTGTACGCCCTGCAGGCCGACCAGGCTGTAGCGCCACGGCGGCTTCTGTGGCGCCAGCGATTGAGAGGACAATGACATGCAGCAAGGCCTGAGCCTGATCGAATTGTTGATTGTCGTGGCCGTGACCGGCATTCTGGCAGCCATTGCCTACCCCAGTTACCACGACCCGTTGAGACGTGCCGCGCGAAGCGAAGTGGTCGGCCTGCTGCACGATGCCGCCCTGCGCCTGGAGCGCCACCATGCACGTACCGGCCAGTATGCCGACAGTGACCAGCAGCAGACGCCATTGCCCGCCGGCAGCCGCTACTACAGCCTGCAGGCAGAGCGTGGCGACGACAGTTTCCGCCTGCTCGCCAGGCGCCTGCCCGGCGCTCTGATGGCGGACGATGGTTGTGGTGACTACCAGCTCGACCAGGCCGGCGTGCGGAGCAATCCGGGGGCTGTCGAGCCCGCCGAGGGCTGTTGGGGTAGCTGAAGGTCGCGTTTATTTCAGGTAGTGGATCGACGGATGAGCAAGCAAGTAGTGATTGTCGGTGGCGGGGTCATTGGCCTGCTGACAGCGTTCAACCTGGCGCCCAAGGTCGGCCAGGTGGTGGTGTGCGACCAGGGTGAAGTGGGGCGCGAGTCGTCCTGGGCCGGTGGCGGTATCGTCTCGCCCCTGTACCCCTGGCGCTACAGCCCGGCGGTGACGGCACTGGCGCACTGGTCGCAGGATTTCTATCCACAGCTGGGCGAGCGCCTGTACGCGAGCACGGGGATCGACCCCGAGGTGCACACCACCGGCCTGTACTGGTTGGACCTGGACGACGAGGCCGAGGCCCTGGCCTGGGCCAGGCGCGAGCAGCGGCCACTGAGCGCCGTGGATATCTCGGCGGCCTACGATGCGGTGCCGGTGCTCGGCCCAGGCTTCACGCGCGCCATCTACATGGCGGGTGTAGCCAACGTGCGTAACCCACGCCTGGTGAAATCGTTGAAGGCAGCCCTGCAGGCCCTGCCTAACGTGACCTTGCGCGAGCACTGCCAGGTCACCGGGTTCCGCCAGGAAGGCGGGCGGGTCACCGGTGTGCACACCGCCGAAGGCATGCTGGCGGCCGATGACGTGGTGCTCAGCGCGGGTGCCTGGAGTGGCGAGCTGTTGCTCACCCTCGGCCTGGCGCTGCCGGTGGAGCCGGTGAAGGGCCAGATGATCCTGTTCAAGTGTGCCGAGGACTTCCTGCCGAGCATGGTCCTGGCCAAGGGACGCTATGCCATCCCACGGCGCGACGGGCACATCCTGGTCGGCAGTACCTTGGAACATGCTGGCTACGACAAGACCCCGACCGTGGACGCGCTGGAAAGCCTCAAGGCCTCGGCGGTCGAACTCCTGCCGGCGTTGGCCGATGCCACCCCGGTGGCGCACTGGGCCGGGCTGCGTCCGGGGTCGCCCGAAGGTATTCCCTACATCGGCCCGGTGCCGGGGCATGAGGGGTTATGGCTGAACTGCGGGCATTACCGCAACGGGCTGGTGCTGGCGCCGGCGTCGTGCCAGTTGTTCACCGACCTATTGACCGGCAGCCAGCCGATCATCGATCCGGTGCCCTATGCCCCGGCAGGGCGCCTGGGCTGAAGACCGGGGCTGCAAAGCAGCCCCAATGCCACTCGAGTGATCAAGCCCTCCCGCAAATCACACACTCTGTGGCTGACTCGATCCCGGGGCGCCGAACCGCCGCGAACAGGGTTCAACGCACAGCCCCTCAACCAACGACCGGTTCCTGCAAATGCCGGCTCGGATAGTGTTGTTCATAGACCTTGCACACCCTCAGCACCTGCTCATCGGCAAACCGCCCGGCCACCACCTGCAACCCCACCGGCAGCCCTTCCCGGGTAAAACCGCAAGGCACCGAGGCCGCTGGCTGCTGGGTCAGGTTGAAGGGGTAGCTGAACGGCGTCCATTCCATCCACTGCGCCATCGCCGACCCTGGCGGTACGTTGTGCCCCGCTTCGAAAGCCACCAGTGGCAGCATCGGTGACACCAGCACGTCGTAACGCTGGTGGAAGGCGTTCATCCGCGCCACCAGTTCCGCCCGTGCCTCAAGGGCCAGGGTGTACTCGTCCAGGCCGATCCGCGCCCCTTGTTCGGCGAGCCACCGCAACCCTGGGTCGAGCAGCGCCCGCTGTTCATCCGAGAGCTGGCCAGCCAGCCGGGCAGCACCGGCGAACCACAAGGTATTGAACGCCTGCAGCGGGTCGGCGAACCCTGGGTCAACTTCCTCCACCTGCGCGCCCAGCCGCGCCAGGCGTTGCACCGCCTGGGCCACCAGCGCCTGGATCTGTGGATCGACCTGCACGTAGCCGAAATCGGCACTGTAAGCGATGCGCAGACCGCTCAGGTTTTGTTCGTCGCCCAGCCAGGGCGTTCGCCGTGGCGCGCCGGCCAGGCCGTCGCGTGGATCCGGCTGGGCTACGCAATCGAGCATCAGCACGGCATCGTCGACCGTGCGGGTCATTGGCCCCAAGTGCGACAGCAGGGTCATGGCACTGGCCGGCCACTGCGGCACATAGCCAAAGGTCGGTTTGATGCCGAAGGTGCCGGTGAAGGCACAGGGAATGCGGATCGAGCCGCCTGCGTCGCTGCCCTGGTGCAGCACGCCGAGGTTGAGCGCCGCCGCGGCGGCCGCGCCACCCGAGGAGCCGCCGGCGGTCAGGCGAGTGTCCCAGGGGTTGCGGGTGATGCCGTACAACGGGTTGTCGGTGACGCCCTTCCAGCCGAACTCCGGGGTGGTGGTCTTGCCCACCAGCACTGCGCCGGCCTCGCGCATGAACGCGCTGAATGGCGCATCCACCTCCCACGGCCCGGCCGCAGACGTAGTCCTTGAGCCCTTGCGGGTCGGCATGCCGCGGGTCAGGGTAAGGTCCTTGATCGAGGTCGGCAGGCCATCCAGCCTGCCACAGGGCTCGCCACGCCGCCAGCGCTGCTCGCTGGCGCGGGCAGAGGCGCGGGCGCCTTCGCCATCCACATGGCAGTAGGCATTCACCACCGGGTTGTAGCGGTCGATGCGCGCCAGTACATCGTCGATCACTTCCACGGGAGACAGCTGGCGGCGCTGGTACAGGTCGAGCAACTCGAGGGCGGTCAGTTCGCCGATGCAGGTCTTGCCGGTCATCTCATTGGGCTCCCTTGTTGGCGGCCTGGAACATGGCGCGCAGCAGCACGTCGCAGCCGTCGGCCAGGTCCTGCGGCGCAGCGTTCTCGATCTCGTTGTGGCTGATGCCACCTTCGCAGGGCACGAAGATCATCCCTGCAGGGCCCAACTCGGCGAGGAAGATCGCGTCGTGGCCGGCGCCACTGACGATGTCCATGTGGCTCAGGCCCAGCTCGCGGGCACCCTGGCGCACGGCATCGACGCACGCTTCGGCGAAGTACAACGGTGGGAAGTCCGCGGTGGGCGTGAGCTCGAAGCGCAGGCCGTGCTTGGCCGAGCAGGCCTCGATCGTTTGGCGTACCTCGCCGACCATGGCATCCAGGTGGCCGGGGTCGAGATGGCGCAGGTCGATCGTCATCTGCACCTGGCCCGGGATCACGTTGCGCGAGGCTGGGTGCACGTTCAGGCAGCCGACGGTACCGCAGGCATGGGGCTGATGAGCGTGGGCGATGCGGTTGACCGCGGTGACCACCTCGGCGGCACCGACCAGGGCATCCTTGCGCAGGCGCATCGGGGTAGGGCCGGCATGGGCCTCGACGCCGGTCAGTACCAGGTCGAACCACTTCTGTCCCAGGCAGCCCTGGACCACGCCGATGGTGGTGCGCAGGTCTTCCAGCACCGGGCCCTGCTCTATGTGCGCCTCGAAGTAGGCGCCGACCGCATGGCCGGTGGGCACACGGGGGCCGGCATAGCCGATGCGGGTAAGCTCCGCGCCCACCGACAGGCCCTGGTCGTCGACCTTCTCCAGGGTCTCCTGCAGGTCGAACTTCCCGGCGAACACCCCCGAGCCCATCATGCACGGCGGAAAGCGCGAGCCTTCCTCGTTGGTCCATACCACCACCTCCAGCGGCGCCTCGGTGGCAAGGCCCAGGTCGTTGAGGGTACGCACCACTTCCAACCCGGCCATGACCCCATAGCAACCGTCGAACTTGCCGCCGGTGGGCTGGGTGTCGATGTGGCTGCCGGTCATCACTGGCGCCAGGTCGGGATTGCGTCCGGGGCGGCGGGCGAAGATATTGCCGATGGCATCGATGCTGACAGTGCAGCCCGCCTCGGTGCACCAGTGCACGAACAGGTCGCGGGCCTGGCGGTCGAGGTCGGTCAGGGCCAGGCGGCAGACGCCTCCCTTGGGCGTGGCGCCGAGCCGGGCCAGGTCCATCAGCGATTGCCACAGGCGTTCACGGTTGACCAGCGTGCCCTGGCCGAGCAGGTGCCGCGAGGGATCGATACGGGTATTCATGGTCCGTCTCCTTTCAGGCACTCAGGGCCAGATAGCGATTCTTGATGCTCGGGTCGGCGCGAAACTGTGCAGCGCTGCCCTGGTAGGCCACCCGGCCTTGTTCGAGCACGTAGTGACGGTCGGCGAGGGCGTCGCAGACCATCAGGTTCTGTTCCACCAGCAGGATCGACAGCCCTTCGTCCTTGATCCGCCGCAGGATCCTCACCAGTTCGTCGACGATCACCGGTGCCAGGCCTTCGGTGGGTTCGTCGAGGACCAGCAGCCTGGGGTCGTTGAGCAGGGCGCGGGCGATGGCGAGCATCTGCTGTTCGCCGCCCGACAGGGCAAAACCGCCATTGCGCCGCCGTTCCTTTAGCCGCGGGAACATGGCGTATACGTCCTGCAATTGCCAGCGACTGTCCTTGCGCACGGCGATCTTCAGGTTTTCCTCGACACTGAGCTGGCGGAAGATCCCGCGATGCTCCGGCACCAGCGCGATACCTTGACGGGCGATGTCGAAGATCTCGCGGCCGACCAGGGGCTGGCCATTGAAGGTGATCTGCCCCTGGCGCGGCCGCACGATGCCGAGGATGCTGCGCAGGGTGGTGGTCTTGCCGGCGCCGTTGCGCCCGAGCAGGGTCACCAGTTCGCCGGCCTCGACCTTCAGCGAGACCCCTTCGAGCACATGGCTCTTGTCGTAGTAGGAATGGATCGAATCGACGTTGAGCATCAGGCGGCCTCTCCTAGGTAGGCGGTGCGCACGCGCTCGTCGTTGCGCACCAAGTCCGGGGTGCCTTCGACCAGGATCTGGCCATGGCTCATGACGGTGATGCGCTGGCTGATCGACATGACGATGCTCATGTTGTGCTCGATCAGCAGCACGGTGTGGTCGCGGCCCAGGTCGCTGATCAACTCGGTCATCACCGGGATGTCGTCGATGCCCATCCCGGAGGTGGGCTCATCGAGCATCAGCAGGGTTGGGCGGGCGCAGATCGACATGCCCACCTCCAGCACCCGCTGCTGGCCGTGGGACAACTCGCCGGCCAGGGTGTCGGCGCGGGCGGTGAGCTTGAGGCGTTCGAGCACCTGGTCGGCGGTGTCCCAGTGGCTGCGCTTGTGCTCGACGCTGCGCCAGAAGTTCAGCGCACCGAGGCCATCGCGGCCCTGGGCCGCCAGGCGCAGGTTCTCGCGCACCGACAGGTTCTGGAACAGGCTGGTGAGCTGGAACGAGCGCGCCATGCCCAGCGCTACCCGGCCATGGGACGGCTTGCGCAGGATGTCCTGGCCATTGAACAGGATCTTGCCACCAGTGGCCTGGCGCTCGCCGGTCAGGCAATGGAACAGGCTGGTCTTGCCGGCGCCATTGGGGCCGATGACGGTATGGATGGTGCCGGCACGCACGTTCAGGTCGACGCCGTCGACCGCGCGAAACGGCCCGTAGGCCAGTTCCAGGCCACGGGTTTCCAGGAGGTAGTCGCTCATCACAGGGTCTCCTTGGTCTTGGCGCTGAACGGGCGGCTCGGGCACAGGCGCTTGCCCAGTTCGGCGAGGCCGCCCCACAACCCGCCGCGCATGAACACCACCACCAGGATCAGGATCGCCCCCAGCAGCATCAGCCAGCGCGGCCACAGTTCCGACAACACGTCGCCCAGCACGACGATGGCGCCGGCGCCCAGCAAGGAGCCGAACAGCGAGCCGGTGCCGCCGACGATGGTCATGATCAGGATGTTCTCGCTCATCATCAGGTCGATGTTCGACAGCGGCGCGAAGTGCAGCAGCATCGCGTACAACGCCCCGGCGATACCGGTGATGGCGCCGGACAGCATGAACACCAGGATCTTGAAATGGCGGGTGTCGTAGCCGATGGCCGCGGCGCGGGTCTCGTTCTCGCGGATCGCCAGCAGGGTGCTGCCGAACGGCGAGCGGATCACCCGCAGGGCGCCGGCGAAGATCAGCAGGAACAGCACCGCGACGAAGGCATAGAAGTGCCGTGGGTCGGCCAGGTCCACCAGCACCTGGCCGGCGACCTGGATGTTCGGCCGTGGTACGTCGAGCAGGCCGTTGTCGCCACCGGTCCAGTCACTCAGGGTATAGGCCAGGAAGTAGGCCATCTGGCTGAAGGCCAGGGTCAGCATGACGAAGTAGATGCCCTTGCGGCGGATCGCCAGGGCGCCTACCAGCAGCGCCAGGAAGGCGCCGAACACCGCCGCGCCGAGCAGGGCGCTGAACAGCCCCCACTTGAGGTGGATCATCAGCAGCGAGGCACCATAGGCCCCGACGCCGAAGAAGATGCCCTGGCCGAACGACAGCAGGCCTGTGTAGCCCAGCAACAGGTTGCAGGCCAGCGCCGCCAGGGCAAAGATCAGGATCTCGGTGGCCAGGGTCGCCGACGGCAGCAGCAGTGGCAGGCCGACCAGGGTGACGATCACCAGGCCCAGCAGGGCCGGCGCGCGGCCCTTGGCCACGGGCAAAGGATTTTTCTCGCTCATCTTCATGCTCTCCCGAACAGGCCGTAGGGACGTACCAGGATCACCGCCGCCATGGCGCCATAGATCATCAGGCTGGCGCCTTGCGGCCAGAGGCTGGTCATCATGCTCTGCACCACGCCCACCAGCAGGCCTCCTACCAGGGCGCCGCCGAACGAGCCCATGCCGCCGATCACCACCACCACGAAGGCGATGCCGAGGATCTCCGGGCCGACGAACGGCTGGGCGCCGCGCAAGGGGGCGAACAGCACCCCGGCGACCCCGGCCAGGCCCACGCCGAGAGCGAAGGTCAGGGAGAACAGGCGGAAGATGTTGGTGCCCAGCAGCGAGACCGTTTCGGTGCTTTCACTGCCGGCGCGCACCAGCGCCCCGAAGCGCGTGCGCTCCAACAGCAGCCACAGGCCCAGGCCGATCAGCGCGGCGAAGCCGATGAGGAACAGGCGGTAGTAGGGGTAGATGAAATCGCCGACGATCAGCACCCCGCGCAGCTCCGGCGGCACCGCGATATGTTTGCCGACCGGGCCCCAGATCAGCACCGAGGCTTCCTGGATGATCAGGGCTATCCCCAGGGTGACGAGGATCTGGAAGGTATGCGGCAGGTGGTAGATGCGCTTGATCAGCATGCGCTCCACGGCCCACGCCAGCGCAGCGACGGCCAGTGGCGCCAGCAGCAGGGCCAGCCAGAAATTGCCGGTCAGGGCCACGGCGGTGTAGCACAGGTAGGCGCCGAGCAGGAAGAACGCGCCATGGGCGAAATTGACGAAGTTGAGCAGGCCGAAAATGATCGTCAGGCCCACGGCGATGAGGAAGTAGATCATCCCCAGGCCCAGGCCGTTGAGCAGCTGGAACAGGTACAAGTCGAGCATGGACGTGCCCTCTGCAGCGCGCCGGGCGGCTGCATGTCTGGATGGTTGGGACGAACGCCGCGGCTCAGGCCAGGGCGCAACCGGTGTGGTCGACCTCGATGAACGAGCGGCCGGCACTGAGTACCTCGGCCAGGTCGTCCTCGTCGCGCATCTGGCCCTGGGGTTTGCCGCGCAGCAGGTAATAGTCCTTGAGCACCTGGTGGTCGCCCGGGCGGATCAACTCGTCGCCGGTCGGACCCTGGAAACGCATGCCCTGGAGGGTGCGGGCCACGCTCGGGCCATCGAAGGTGCCGGCCTTGGCGATGGCCTCGAGCATGACCTTGGTGCCGATGTAGTCGGCCGCCAGCGGGTAGTTGGGGTTGACGCCATAGGCCTTGCGCGTGGCTTCGACCAGGTGCCTGTTCAGCGGCGTGTCGACCTGGTGCCAGTACTGTGCGCCCAGGTACACGCCCTCCAGCACGTCGCTGCCCAGTTCCTGGAACTGGTCGAGGCCGGCCGACCACACCAGCAGTACTTTCATGCGCTCCTTGATGCCGAAGTTGACCGCCTGGCGCAGGGCGTTGGACGACTGGCTGCCGAAGTTGAGCAGTACCAGCACATCGGGCTTGGCAGCGATGGCGTTGGTCAGGTAGCCGGAAAATTCCTGTTCCTGCAGGGAGTGGTAACTGTTGCCGATGTGCTCGACGCCGAACTCGGCGAACACCTTGCGTGCGTTGTCCAGCAGGGCATCGCCGAACACGTACTGCGGGGTGATGGTGTACCAGCGCCTGGCCTGCGGCAGTTGGCGGATCATCGGCACCAGGGTCTCGCGGATGGCCCCGTAGGTCGGCACCGACCAGCGGAAGGTCGAGGCGTTGCAGTCCTTGCCGGTGATCTCGTCGGCGCCGACTGGGGTCATGAACACGCCACCGGCCTTATGGATCTCCTTCGACACCGCCAGGGCCGAGGACGACAGGGTGCAGCCCTGGAAGAAGCGGGCGCCATCCTGGCCGATGGCTTCCTGTACCTTGCGCACTGCCTTGCCGGCGTTGCCCTCGGTGTCGATCACCTTGTACTTCAAGGGCCGTCCGAGCAGTTGGGGATGCTCGGCGATGGCCAGGCGCGAGCCCATGTCGGCGTACTTGCCATAGCTGGCGAAGGCACCGGACATGGACTTGAGCCCGTAGAAGGTCAGCGGTTCGTCGGCGAATGCCCGGTGCGCCCCGAGGGGGAGGCTACCGAGGGCACCCAGGGCAAGGCCTGCCTTGAGCAGGGTACGTCTTTGCATGGGTAACTCCTTGGTTGTGGTTATTAGGCAGGAGTGGCAATGGCAAAGCGGGTACGGCCGGGCCTGTGCGCAGGCCTCTTTCCAGGCTGATCAGTGGTGGTGTTCGAACTCCAGCAGGAAGTTGCGTGCGACCTCGCCCTCCAGCGCGGTCATGTGGTGCTCGGCGTCGCACATGTGTGCATGCATCAGCCGGCGCACGGCCTGTTCGTCGCTGGCGCGCAGGGCCAGCAGGAGCTGCTTGTGGTAGTCGATGTTGGCGGCGGCGAACTGCTGGCGCTTGGGCAGGTAGGCCTTCTTCAGCACCACCAGGTCGCGCAGCAGGTCGTTGAGGAACACCGCCATGAAGCGCAGCAGCGGGTTGGGGCAGCGGTGCGCCAGCAGGGTGTGGAACTCCAGCTCCGCCAGGCGTTGCTCGCGCTGGCCCTGTTCGCTGTCTTCCGGGGCGCTGCAGAAGTCGATGTTGGCCTGTAGCGCGGCGTAGTCGGCTTCACTCAGCTGGCCCATCACCGACACCGCCAGTTCCACTTCGATGACCTTGCGCAGTTGGTACACCTGCTCGCCGTCCAGGTGCTGGAAGTGCAGGTAGTTGCGCAGGGCGCGGCTGGCCGGCTCGGTGCCCACCTCGTTGAGGTAGGCGCCGCCGGCCGGGCCGGTGCGGGTGCTGACCAGGCCCTCGACCTCCAGGGCCTTGAGTGCCTCGCGGGCGGTGCCCTTGGAACATTCGAAGTGCTCCATCAGCTCGCGCTCGGTGGGCAGGCGATCGCCGGGGTGCAGGGCCTCGGTGACGATCGAGCGCTTGACCGATTCGACGATCACGTCGGAGAGCTTCTGGCGCTTACGCTTGGGTTTGAGCATTTGTACTGTTTTTCATATTTATGCGGATAAATAGGATTTAGCGAACTTTGCCGGGTTCGGTCAATGGTGGCGTCAGGGAAGGGGTCGTAAATGGTGCGAAAGGGTCGGGGAGGGATAAGTGGGAGGGCTTGGCCTAATGCCGGTTTTGGGGCTGCACGGCAGCCCCAGGATCACAAGGCGCTATTCGACGGGCCGGTAGGGCAATCGATCAGTCTTTCTGGCCAGGCCCCTGCTCCAGGTGCGCCTGGCTGCAATACCAGTCGTTACCCAGTTTCAGGGCCCGGTCGTTGGGCAGGTGCACGCCGCAGTGGGCGCAGCGCACCATTTTCAGCGGGTCGTCGAGCGTAGGCTCGTGACGGCCTTGCTGACTGGTCTTGAACTTGCGCCACAGCCAGAGCGCGGCGGCGATCAGGGCGATCCAGAAGAGTAGGCGAACCATGGTGTCCAGCTTGTCGGTAAATAGAGCAGACAGTCTAGGGCGCAGGCATGAAAAAAGGGAGGTCTGGACCTCCCTTTCTCATGCGTTGCAGATCAGTCGAACAGACCGAAGGTCATGTAGCTGAACCAGGAACGCTCCTTCTCGGCTTCCTTCGGACCTTCCGGCAGGATCGGGTCGCCGTTCTCGTCCTTGGGCAGCAGCTCTTCTGGCATCTCGGCGCGGGCATCCTGGAACTGCTTGACCACGTCCTGGTTGGCGCGGGTCTCGCCCGGCGGCAGCGGGGTTTCGGTCTCGATCAGGCCCAGGGTGGCCTTGGACAGCCAGGAGCGGTTGTCGGCCTCGTCCCGCTTGGGGCGGAACTCGCCATCGACCAGGCTCGGGTGGTCGGGGTAGTTGAGCTTGAGGGTTTCCAGGCTGGTGGCGGCCAGATCGTCCAGGTGCAGGCGCTGGTAGGCCTCGACCATCACGGCCAGGCCGTCGCCGACCGACGGCGTCTCCTGGAAGTTCTCCACCACGTAGCGGCCACGGTTGGCGGCGGCTACATAGGCCTGGCGGCCCAGGTAGTAGTCGGCCACGTGGATCTCGTAGGAGGCCAGCAGGTTGCGCAGGTAGATCATGCGCTGCTTGGCGTCCGGGGCATAGCGGCTGTTGGGGAAGCGGCTGGTGAGCTGGGCGAACTCGTTGTAGGAGTCGCGGGCGGCACCCGGGTCACGCTTGGTCATGTCCAGCGGCAGGAAGCGCGCCAGCAGGCCGCGGTCCTGGTCGAACGAGGTCAGGCCCTTGAGGTAGTAGGCGTAGTCGACGTTGGGGTGCTGCGGGTGCAGGCGGATGAAACGCTCGGCGGCGGATTTGGCAGCCTCCGGCTCGGCATTCTTGTAGTTGGCGTAGATCAGCTCCAACTGGGCCTGGTCGGCGTAGCGGCCGAACGGATAGCGCGACTCCAGGGCCTTGAGCTTGCTCACGGCGCTGGTGTAGCTGTGGTTGTCCAGGTCGGCCTGCGCCTGCTGGTACAGCTCGGCTTCGCTGAGATTCTCGTCGATGACTTCCTTGTTCGAGGAACAGGCAGCGGTAAGCCCGAGGATGGCGATCAGCAGCAGGTGTTTCACTTGCATGGCGGCTTGCGTCCCTTTGACGGCCGCTGTCTTGGGCGGTGCCGTCCTGTTATGATGAGCGCCCCCGGCCAATCCCGGGGCAAAAGAAGCCGTATTTAACCACAAGCGCGCAGCCGAAACCAAAGGCTGTACGCCCGCCGAATCGAGCATGTCCGAGATCATTCAACTTAGCGCAGAGGTACCGTCCGAACTGGGCGGTCAACGCCTCGACCAGGTCGCTGCCCAACTGTTCGCCGAGTATTCGCGCTCGCGTCTTGCCGCGTGGATCAAGGAAGGCCGCCTGACGGTCGACGGCGCGGTGCTGCGCCCGCGCGACATCGTCCATGGCGGCTCCCTGCTGGCCCTGGAGGCCGAGCACGAAGCCCAGGGCGAATGGGAGGCCCAGGCCATCGAACTGGACATCGTCTACGAAGACGACCAGATCCTGGTGATCAACAAGCCCGCCGGGCTGGTGGTCCACCCCGCTGCCGGGCATGCCGATGGCACCCTGCTCAATGCCCTGCTGCACCATGTGCCGGACATCGTCAACGTACCGCGCGCTGGCATCGTCCACCGCCTGGACAAGGACACCACCGGCCTGATGGTGGTGGCCAAGACCCTGCAGGCGCAGACCAACCTGGTCGAGCAACTGCAGCGCCGCAGCGTCAGCCGCATCTATGAATGCATCGTCGTCGGCGTGATCACCGCTGGCGGCAAGGTCGATGCACCGATCGGCCGGCATGGCACCCAGCGCCAGCGCATGGCGGTCACCGAAGGCGGCAAGCCGGCGGTCAGCCACTACCGCGTGCTGGAGCGCTTCCGCTCGCACACCCATGTGCGGGTCAAGCTGGAAACCGGGCGGACCCACCAGATCCGCGTGCACATGGCCCACGTCAACTTCCCGTTGGTCGGCGACCCGGTGTACGGCGGGCGCTTCCGCATCCCACCGGCGGCCAACCCGACCATGGTCGAGGCGCTCAAGACCTTCCCGCGCCAGGCCCTGCACGCGCGTTTCCTGGAGCTGGACCACCCGACCACCGGCAAGCGCATCGGCTGGGAGTCGCCGCTGCCGGACGATTTCGTCTGGCTGCTGTCGCTGCTCAAGCAGGACCGCGAGAGCTTCATCGGATGAACGACCTGACGCAGGCGCTGCTGTTCCCCGACTGGCCGGCCCCGGCGTCGGTACACGCCTGTGTCACCACGCGCGGGGGCGGCAGCAGCCTGCCGCCCTACGACACCTTCAACCTCGGCGACCACGTTGGCGACGACCCGGCAGCGGTCGCCGAGAACCGCCGGCGCCTGAGCGATGCGCTGCACATCCAGCCGGCCTGGCTCAAGCAGGTACATGGCCTGGCCGTGGTCGAGGCCGACCCGACCGTGGTGGCCGAAGCCGACGCCAGTTGGACCGCCCGTCCCGGCATCGCCTGCGCGGTGATGACCGCCGACTGCCTGCCGGTGCTGTTCTGCGACCGCGCCGGTACGCGCGTGGCGGCCGCCCATGCCGGCTGGCGCGGGTTGGCCGGCGGGGTGCTGGAAGCCACCCTCGACACGCTGGCCGTGCCTGCCGAGGACGTGTTGGTCTGGCTCGGCCCGGCCATCGGCCCGCAGGCCTTCGAGGTCGGGCTGGAAGTGCGCGATGCCTTCACCGCCGTGCACCCCGAGGCTGCCGAGGCCTTTGTCCCAGGCGAGCGGCCCGGCAAGCTGATGGCCGACATCTACACGCTCGCGCGTATCCGCCTGGCTGCCCGTGGCGTGACGGCCACTCATGGCGGCGGCTTCTGCACGGTCAGCGACCCGCGCTTCTTTTCCTATCGGCAAACCCCGCAAGGCGGGCGCTTTGCATCGCTGGTCTGGCTCCAGCCGAGCTGACCCAGGTCAAGCCCGCTAAGCTTGAAACTTCCAGAATCAACCTTATCTACAGGTTATCTCTGGCAGGTTTCTTCATCAGGTGTGTCCATCGCTCCGACCTGCCCTTATAGGAAGGTATCCCCATGCGAATAGACCGTTTGACCAGCAAGTTGCAACTGGCGTTATCCGATTCCCAATCCCTGGCGGTGGGCATGGACCACCCGGCCATCGAGCCCCTGCACCTGATGCAGGCGCTGATCGACCAGCAGGGCGGCTCCATCAAGCCGCTGCTGATGCAGGTCGGCTTCGACATCAACAGCCTGCGCCAGGCCCTGGTGAAAGAGCTGGACCAGTTGCCGAAGATCCAGAACCCCACCGGCGACGTGAACATGTCCCAGGACCTGGCGCGCCTGCTCAACCAGGCCGACCGCCTGGCCCAGCAGAAGGGCGACCAGTTCATCTCCAGCGAACTGGTGCTGCTCGCCGCCATGGACGAGAACAGCAAGCTCGGCAAGCTGCTGCTCAGCCAGGGCGTGAGCAAGAAGGCCCTGGAGAACGCCATCAACAACCTGCGTGGCGGCGCGGCGGTCAATGACGCCAATGCCGAGGAATCGCGCCAGGCCCTGGACAAGTACACCGTCGACCTGACCAAGCGTGCTGAGGAAGGCAAGCTCGACCCGGTGATCGGCCGTGACGACGAGATCCGCCGCACCGTGCAGGTGCTGCAGCGGCGCACCAAGAACAACCCGGTGCTGATTGGCGAGCCGGGCGTGGGCAAGACCGCCATCGCCGAGGGCCTGGCCCAGCGCATCATCAACGGCGAAGTGCCCGATGGCCTCAAAGGCAAGCGCCTGCTCGCCCTGGACATGGGCGCGCTGATCGCCGGCGCCAAGTACCGCGGCGAGTTCGAGGAGCGCCTCAAGGCCCTGCTCAACGAGCTGTCCAAGCAGGAAGGCCAGATCATCCTGTTCATCGACGAGTTGCACACCATGGTCGGTGCCGGCAAGGGCGAGGGCGCCATGGATGCCGGCAACATGCTCAAGCCGGCCCTGGCCCGTGGCGAGCTGCACTGCGTCGGTGCCACCACGCTCAACGAGTACCGCCAGTTCATCGAGAAGGACGCGGCGCTGGAGCGGCGCTTCCAGAAGGTGCTGGTGGAAGAGCCGAGCGAGGAAGACACCATCGCGATCCTGCGTGGCCTGAAGGAGCGCTACGAGGTGCACCACAAGGTGGCCATCACCGACGGCGCGATCATCGCCGCGGCCAAGCTCAGCCACCGCTACATCACAGACCGCCAGTTGCCAGACAAGGCCATCGACCTGATCGACGAAGCGGCCAGCCGCATCCGCATGGAGATCGACTCCAAGCCGGAAGTGCTCGACCGCCTCGACCGTCGCCTGATCCAGCTGAAGGTCGAATCCCAGGCACTGAAGAAGGAAGAAGACGAGGCCGCCAAGAAGCGCCTGGAGAAACTGACCGAGGAAATCGAGCGGCTGGAGCGTGAGTACTCTGACCTCGAAGAGATCTGGGCGTCCGAAAAAGCGGAAGTGCAGGGCTCGGCGCAGATCCAGCAGAAGATCGAGCAAGCCCGCCAGGAACTGGAAGCGGCCCGCCGCAAGGGCGACCTCAGCCGCATGGCCGAGCTGCAGTACGGGGTGATCCCGGACCTTGAGCGCAGCCTGCAGATGGTCGACCAGCACGGCAAGACCGAGAACCAGCTGCTGCGCAACAAGGTCACCGAGGAAGAGATCGCTGAAGTGGTGTCCAAGTGGACCGGCATCCCGGTGGCCAAGATGCTCGAAGGCGAGCGCGAGAAGTTGCTGAAGATGGAAGCGCTGCTGCACCAGCGTGTCATCGGTCAGGACGAGGCGGTGACCGCCGTGGCCAACGCCGTGCGCCGTTCCCGCGCCGGCCTTGCCGACCCCAACCGGCCGAGCGGCTCGTTCCTGTTCCTTGGCCCGACCGGCGTGGGCAAGACCGAGCTGTGCAAGGCGCTGGCCGAGTTCCTGTTCGACACTGAAGAGGCGATGGTGCGTATCGACATGTCCGAGTTCATGGAGAAACACTCCGTCGCTCGCCTGATCGGCGCCCCACCCGGATACGTGGGCTACGAGGAGGGTGGCTACCTGACCGAGGCCGTGCGGCGTAAGCCTTACTCGGTGGTGCTGCTCGACGAAGTGGAGAAGGCCCACCCGGACGTGTTCAACGTGCTGTTGCAGGTGCTCGAGGATGGCCGCCTGACCGACAGCCATGGGCGCACCGTGGATTTTCGCAACACCGTGATCGTGATGACCTCCAACCTGGGCTCGGCGCAGATCCAGGAACTGGCGGGTGACCGCGAAGCGCAGCGTGCAGCGGTGATGGATGCGGTGAGTTCGCACTTCCGTCCGGAGTTCATCAACCGGATCGACGAAGTGGTGGTGTTCGAGCCGCTGGGCCGCGAGCAGATCGCCGGTATCACCGAGATCCAGCTTGGCCGCCTGCGCAGCCGCCTGGCCGAGCGCGAGCTGTCGCTGACCCTGAGCCCGGAGGCGCTGGACAAGCTGATCGCTGTCGGCTACGACCCGGTGTATGGTGCACGGCCGCTCAAGCGTGCGATACAGCGCTGGATCGAGAACCCGCTGGCGCAGTTGATCCTCGGCGGGCAGTTCCTGCCTGGCGCGGCGATCACGGCCAAAGTCGAGGGCGACGAGATCGTCTTTGCCTGAGCCTTGCTCCCGACGAGCCCCGCATTCGCGGGGCTTTTTTGAACGCCTACAAGCCATTTGGGGCTGCCTTGCAGCCCCAAATGGCCGCTGAAAGCCTTGACCGACCGGCATTGCTCCACAGGCTTCCAGCGGCCGTAACGTTGGATTCTGAATAACTCTTTGAGAATGTTGAAAATTTTCTTTGCATTTTGCTTCGGGTGCGCTTAATATGCGCCCCGCTGTCAGGCACTACACAGATCACCGGCGGTAGAGGCGATCTGAAAACAATTTGCAAATCAGTAAGTTGAAAGCAAATTGGGGGTTGACAAGCGATTCGGAGGATGTAGAATAGCGCGCCTCGGAGACATGAACGCAAACGCGAATGTCGAAGAGTTCGAAGCTGAACAGCCTTCGAAGTAGTACGAAGTTGTAGTTCCGCGATAGCTCAGTCGGTAGAGCAAATGACTGTTAATCATTGGGTCCCTGGTTCGAGTCCAGGTCGCGGAGCCAAATTCGGGGTGTAGCGCAGTCCGGTAGCGCGCCTGCTTTGGGAGCAGGATGTCAGGAGTTCGAATCCCCTCACCCCGACCATTTTCCGGGTCGTTAGCTCAGTTGGTAGAGCAGTTGGCTTTTAACCAATTGGTCGAAGGTTCGAGTCCTTCACGACCCACCATGTAAAAAGGGCATCTCGCATGAGATGCCCTTTTTCTTTTGTCTCGAATTTTTCTCGTGCAGCTTGTTGCACAGAGAGCATTCGGCACTTGGCAAATTGCTTCGTGCCGCTTCCCCACAGGCTACAGCGCCGCTCTCGAGGGCAACGGTACCGGCGATGGGCTGCGCAGCAGCCCCAGAACCTGTCCAGTCGCATCCCAGCGACAAAAAGGGCCGCATCGCGGCCCTTCAGTTTCAATTCCATATGGATCAGTGCAGCTTCAAGCGCGGTTCGGTCCCACGCCCGATCTTGCTGCCCAGCATCAGCATCAACGTGCGGAAGGTCCCATACAGCGCCATCTGGTGCATCCGGTACAGCGACACATAGAACATCCGCGCCAGCCACCCCTCCAGCATCACGCTGCCGGTGAGGTTGCCCATCAGGTTGCCCACCGCCGAGAAGCGCGACAGCGACACCAGCGAGCCGTAGTCACGGTATTCATAGCTCGGCAGCGGCTTGCCTTCCAGGCGCGCCTTGAGGCTCTTGGCCAGCATCGAGGCCTGCTGGTGCGCGGCCTGGGCCCGTGGCGGCACGTTGCGGTCGCTGCCCGGTTGCGGGCAGGCGGCGCAATCGCCGAAGGCGAAGATGTCGTCGTCGCGGGTGGTCTGCAGGGTCGGGCGCACCACCAACTGGTTGATACGGTTGGTCTCCAGCCCATCGATATCCTTGAGGAAGCCCGGTGCGCGGATACCCGCCGCCCAGACCTTGAGGCTGGCCTGGATGACCTCGCCGCTGGCGGTCTTCAGGCCATCCTCGGTCACTTCGCTGACGGCTGCATTGGTCATCACCGTCACTCCCAGCTTCTCCAGGGTCTTGTGCACCGGCACGCTGATGCGCTCGGGCAGGGCCGGCAATACCCGTGGCCCGGCCTCGATCACGGTGATGTGCATGTCCTTGGGCTGGATGCGGTCCAGGCCATAGGCGGCCAGCTCATGGGCGGCATGGTGCAGCTCGGCGGCCAGCTCCACGCCGGTGGCGCCGGCGCCGACGATCGCCACGCTGATCTTCTCGCTGGCCGTATCGCCCGCATGGGCGCGCAGGTAGTGGTTGAGCAACTGCTGGTGGAAGCGCTCGGCCTGCTTGCGGGTGTCGAGGAACAGGCAGTGCTGGGCTGCGCCAAGGGTGCCGAAGTCGTTGGTGTTGCTGCCCACGGAAATGACCAGGGTGTCGTAGCCCAGGGTCCGCGCAGGCAGCAGTTCGCGGCCCTCTTCGTCGAGGGTCGCGGCCAGCTGGATCTGCTTGTTCTCCCGGTCCAGCCCGCTCATGCGTCCCAGCTGGAAGTTGAAGTGGTTCCACTTGGCCTGGGCCACGTAGTTCAGTTCGTCTTCCGAGGAGTTGAGCGAACCTGCGGCCACCTCGTGCAGCAGCGGCTTCCAGATGTGCGTCAGGTTGGCGTCGACCAGGGTGATCTCGGCCTTCTTGCGCTTGCCCAGGCTTTTACCCAGGCGGGTCGCCAGTTCCAGGCCGCCGGCGCCGCCGCCGACAATCACGATGCGATGAGTCATGGGGATATCTCACAAGTTTTACGGAATCCTTGGCCCCGGGGGCCGGCCGCACACTGCAGGAGGGGAGGGCGAGCGCGAGGCAGCTCATAGCACCAGTCCACTCAACAGGCGGCTAAGCAGGCCCAGACCGATGGTCACGATCACCACCAGCGCAAGGAGCAGCAAGGGCCGGAAAGGCTTGCGCTCGACCTGGTGCTGGGGGGCTCGCAGGTATTCATCGACACGACGCTGATCTTCTGGATTCAGGCGGCTGGTCATGGTGGGCCTCGTCAGATAGACGTTTGTGATTGCATGAACGCTACAACGATCACGCAAGCGCTTGAAACAAATGATAATGCTTTCTATCTCCGGCGCCGAGTGTACGCCATCGCAAAGACTCTCGGCACTGGATCAAAGACTGATACCTACATCGAAGACGATGCTGCGCCCCAGGTTGCCGCGTAAAAAATCCGGCGCGTCAGGGTGGGCGAACAGCACCCGGGCGAAGGTCGGCCCGACCAGCGACAGCGAGCGCCAGCCCTGGCGCAGGTATTCGGTGGGGGGCGGGAAGTGGCTGTTGAGGTCCAGCACTTCGCGCTTGAGGCTGGCGAAGGCGATGATGTCCAACTCGCCCAGGTCGAGCCCACGCTCCCGGTAGTTGTGCGCCTTCTTGCGCAGCGTTGGCGCCAGGCGAGCGAGCAGCTCCTGGGCACTGATCCGTCGTGGCCGTGCTTCGCGGCGCACCAGCTGGCTCAGGGAGAACGCACTGCGCCTGCGCTGCAGCTCCTCACGCCACTCGTCGTTGAGCCGACGCCCCTCGTCGAGGACGAAGAACACCTCGAAGGCAGCATCGCGAAACAGCACGTCCGGCGGTTCCTGGCCGGCCGGCATGAAGTCTTCGCTGCGATAAGGGATGTTCAGCCCTTGCAGCAGGCGCTGGCACACCCAACGCTCACGCTCCCACTTGCGAGCATTGGAGAGAAAGGCATTGGCTTGTTCGGCCTGGATGGTGAGCAGGCGCAGGTAGTCTGAGTCATCCATGGGAACAAGCTTAGCCGCTAATCCATGACGGTAAGATGCTGTTTGTGCGCAGGATTCGGTCGGGGGCCCGGTTGAATGGGTGTAGACTCGTGATTGTTCGACACGGGAGCGAGTTCGAGGTGATCAGCGCACAGGTCCTGTCCACCACCAGCCTGACCCTGGGCTGGCTGGCCTATGTACCGCTATTGATCTGGGCGGCGAGCCGTACCCGCTGGGTCGAGCTGTTCAGCGACAGCCGCCGCCAGCACCTGTTGTTCGGCACGGTGTTCGGCCTGTTCGCCCTGTGGTTGGTGCGGCGCGATTTCGATACCGGCGTGTCGTACCACTTCATCGGCATGACCGCCGTGACCCTGCTGCTGGACTGGCCGCTGGCGATCCTCGGCGGTTTCCTCGCCCAACTCGGCCTGCTCCTGCTCGGGCGCCAGGACCTGGCGGCCCTGGGCATCAACGGCCTGTTGCTGATCGGGTTGCCGGTGCTGGTCACCGAGGTGTGTGCGATCCTGGTCGAGCGGGCGCAGCCGCGCAACCTGTTCGTCTATATCTTCTGTTCAGGGTTTTTCGCCGCAGCGCTGGCTGCCTTGCTCTGCCTGTTGGCCGGGCTTGGCCTGTTGTGGCTGGATGGGCGCTTCGCCATGCCGGAATGGTTGGAGGATTTCGTCGGCTACCTGTGGTTGATCATCTTCCCCGAGGCCTTCATCAACGGCACAGTGATCAGCGCCCTGGTGGTGTTCTGCCCCGAATGGCTGGAGACCTTCAACCGTACCCGCTACTTACAGGCGCCCTGGAAGGATGATGAACGCTGAGGCACTTCTGCTTCTAAGTAGGGGCGTCTTGGGGCTACGTTGCAGCCCCAGCAATCTCCCAGGCCCCACAAGCAGACTCAGTGCCGTGGCTCCAGATCCCCGGAGTACAGCTCATCCTCGGCCTCGCTCGAGCCAGGAATCTTGTGCTCCTCCGCCGCCCAGGCGCCCAGGTCGATCAGCTTGCAACGATCGGAGCAGAACGGCCGGAACGGGCTTTTCTCGCTCCATTCCACAGGTGCACCACAGGTCGGGCAGTCAACGGTCAATGGCTGGCTCATGGCTGGCCTCCTCGTAAAGTCAGGTAAAAATGATGCAGGCGATCGACCTGCTCGTGCAGCCAGCCCAGGTCGCGGTCATTGACCACCACGTCATCGGCATGACGCAACCGCGCTTCGCGCTCCAGCTGGGCCTGGAGGATGGCCTGCACCTGCTCGGGGCTGGTGTTGTCGCGCAGCAGGGTGCGCTGTACCTGCAGCGCAGGCGGAGCATCGATCACCAACACCCGCTGGGTCTTCTGATGCTGCCCAGACTCGATCAGCAGCGGCGAGACGTACACCGCATAGGGCGATTCGGCCTTGGCCAGGTAGCTGAAGATCTCCTGGCCGATCAGCGGATGCAGCAGCTCCTCCAGCCAGCGGCGCTGGGTCGGGTCGGCGAAGATCAGCTGGCGCAAGGCCGCACGGTCGAGCTGGCCGTCATCCAGCAGCACGCCAGCACCGAAGCGCTCGACGATGCTGGCCAGGGCAGGGCGGCCAGGCTCGACGACCCAGCGCGCCGCCTGGTCGGCATCGACCAGGTGCACGCCCAACTCGACGAAGCGCTGCGCCGCAGCGCTCTTGCCACTGCCGATGCCGCCGGTCAGGCCAAGAATCCAAGGGGTAAAAGCCGCGGTGGTCATCAGATTCCAAGCAGTTGCATGTAGGAGGTGTATATTTCATCACCCCAGAGCACGGCGATCCAGCCCGCAATGGCCAGATAGGGGCCAAAGGGCATGGCCGAGCCCATCGACGCC
Organism: Pseudomonas sp. HLMP; assembly: GCF_046365545.1. Taxonomy (NCBI): domain Bacteria; kingdom Pseudomonadati; phylum Pseudomonadota; class Gammaproteobacteria; order Pseudomonadales; family Pseudomonadaceae; genus Pseudomonas; species Pseudomonas sp. HLMP. The sequence goes on from NZ_JBDLLR010000001.1 coordinate 1,553,329, forward strand.
TTGCGCAGGCGCAGCAGGCACAGCCCGATCAGCGCGCCTAGCACCGAAGACAACAGCAGCGTCAACGGCAGCACCTGCCAGCCCCCCCAGGCGCCGATCATCGCCAGCAGCTTGAAGTCGCCATAGCCCAGCCCCTCCTTGCCGGTCACCAGCTTGAACAGCCAATACACCAGCCACAGGCTCAGGTAGCCGAAGATCGCTCCCCAGAGCGCGTCGTGCAGCGGTACGAACAACCCCAGGGCATTGCCGACCAGGCCCAGCCAGAGTAGCGGCAGCACCAGCACGTCCGGAAGTAGCTGATGTTCGCTGTCGATCAGGCTCAGGGCCAGCAGCCCCCAGGTCAGCAGCAGGGTGAAAAGCAGTTCGAGGGTTGGCCCCGAATGCCAGGCGACAGCCACGGAAAACGCCGCGCAGCCCAACTCCACCAGCGGGTAGCGCGGGCTGATGGAGGCCTTGCACGCAGAGCAGCGCCCCCGTAGCGCCAGGTAGCTCAGCAGCGGAACGTTCTCCCACGCGCGCAGGCGATGGCCGCAATGGGGGCAATGCGAGGCAGGCAGGCACAGGTCGAAGCGCTCGTGCGCCACCGTCGGCAGGCCAAGCGCCTCCTGCGCCTCCCGTTGCCACTGGCGCTCGAGCATGACCGGCAGGCGGTGCGCCACGACATTGAGAAAACTGCCGGCCAACAGACCCAGCAGCCCCGCCAACGTCAGGAAAAGAGCCGGCTCGCCGGCCAGAACAGTCCACAGGTTCATGTCAGATCAAGCTACCCAACTGGAAGATCGGCAAGTACATGGCCACCACCAAACCACCCACCACCACGCCGAGAATTAGCACGATGGCAGGCTCCAGCAGGCCTGTCAGCTGGTCGAGCGCCTGGCTGACCTGTTCCTCGTAGTGGCTGGCGGCCTTGCCCAGCATCTGGTCGAGGGTGCCACTGGATTCGCCGATGGCCGTGAGCTGTACCAGCAATGGCGGAAACAGCGGTTCCAGCGCCATCGCCTGGTGCAGCCCCTGGCCGTTGGCCATGCCCTGGCGCAAGCGCAGGATCGCCTGTTCATGCACTCCCGAGCCACTCACCGCCGCCACCGTGCCCAGCGCATCGAGCAGCGGAACCCCAGCGGCATAGGCCGTGGACAGGCTACGTGCAAAACGCGCCAGCGCCGCCCGGCCCAGCAGCCCGCCGAGCACCGGCAGGCGCAGTACCTGCCGGGATATCCACAGGCGTGCGTATTCATGACGTCGATACAGCTGCACCAGGCCCGCGCCCAGCATGATGCTGGTGACCAGCAGCCACGGCGCATGGCGCCCCAGCCCTGTGGACAAGTCGATGACCCACTGGGTGAGCGGCGGCAGCGCCCTGTCGAAGCTGGCGAACAGCGCCTGAAAGCGCGGCACCACCTCCAGTAGCAGAAGCGCCGACACGCCCAGCCCGGTCAGCAACAGCAGAAGCGGGTAGAGCATCGCCTTGCGCACCCGCCGCCGCAGGGCCTGGCGCTGTTCCAGCAGGGTGGCCAGCTGTTCGAGCTGGCCATCGAGCGTGCCGGACTGCTCGCCCACCCGCACCAGGTTGCAGTACAGCCGATCGAACCAACGCGGATGGCGCTGCAGCGCATCGGCCAGGCCCAGGCCTCCGGCGACATCCTGCTGCAACCGCGCCAGCAGCCTGGCCAGGCTCTCGTCCCCACCGCTGCGCCCCATCACCTCGAATGCCTGCAACAGCGGTACCCCGGCCTTGAGCAGCGTCGCCAACTGCCGGCTGAAACCCGCCGGGTCGGCCTTGTCCCGGCCACGGGGCCAGCGCCATCCCAGGCGGCTGGCCGGCCGCAGGCTGGCGACCTGGATGCCCTGGCGCTGCAACCCGGCGCGCACGTACGCCGGGCTACGCCCCTGGGTTTGCCCACTGATGCGCTGGCCGCTGGGGTCGGTGCCTTCCCAGGCATAGAGGCGTGTCGAATGGCTCATGCGAAAGTCCTTGCTGCTGTCGCGACAAGCCCCGTAACAGCTTGCCGTGCCCATGACCAGGCGGGTTGCTCTGATGGTCACTAGAGTAGTTCAGCGAACAGGACGTCCAGGCGGGCAGGGGTGACAAAAGGTGTCCGTTCGGCTCTACTGCGCGCCTGTCGGCCTGGTGTCCGAGACTGGAACCAAGGCATAGCCGTATCAACAAGGAAACACGCTCATGAAAGGGCAACGAGGCATTACCCTGATCGAACTGATGATCGTCGTGGCGATCATCGGCATCCTGGCGACCATCGCCGTCCCCATGTACACCAACCACCAGGCGCGGACCAAGGCGGCAGCTGGGTTGCTGGAAATCTCCGCGCTCAAGACCGCCATGGACCTGCGCTTGAACGAGGGCAAGGATGTGGCGGATGTCGCCGCGCTGGGGGGCCAGGCGAGCACAGCGCATTGCGCCATCACTGCCAGCGGGACGGCTGCCGATGGTAGTGCCAGCATCGTCTGTACCCTGGCCGATGCGCCTGCCACGGTGCTCGGCAAGACGCTCACGCTGACCCGCTCCGCGACGGGGTGGAGCTGTACCACGACGGTGGAGGAAGACCTCGCGCCGAATGGTTGCAAGGCGTCTTGAGGTTGGGGCTGGGGTGGGGAATAACCGAGGCGAAACAGGGGTTTGCGTATCTGTCACGGCAGTGGTAGCGTTGCGCTCACGCCGGTGTAGCTCAGTCGGTAGAGCAGCGCACTCGTAACGCGAAGGTCGCAGGTTCGATTCCTGTCTCCGGCACCATGACATTCTCCGGTAAGGCCCAGTAACTACCGGAAACCCCAATGAAACCGCCCTCTGTGGCGGTTTTGTTTTTCCGGTAGGTTCCGAGTCCTTCCAGCACATTCCGGAAACTTTTAGTACATTGCGCAGCACATCGTAGATTCGAGTGCACAGGTGATGTACTAAATGCCCCTCACAGACACAGCGTAAGCCCCAGGACAAGGCCTACACCCTCAAGGACAGCGACGGGCTGTTCCTGTACATCGCGCCCAACGGCACGAAGTCCTGGCACTACCGGTTTACGTGGCACGGTAAGCAGGCGCGGATATCGATGGGCACCTATCCAGCCATCGGCCTGCGTGATGCACGGGAGCGCCGCGACGAGGCCCGCTCGCTGGTGGTCAAGGGCATAGGCCCACGCGACGAGCGCCGCCGAGCCAAGGCCGAGGCCGCCGTGCACCAGGAGAACACCTTCGAGGCGGTGGCCAACCGCTGGCACGCTTTCAAGCTGCCGCGCTGGTCGGCGGCCAGGAAGGGCGCAGCGATGCAGGCCCGCTTCTATCTGGACACGGACTTGCTGCTAGAGCTGGGCCGAATACCCATTGCGCAGATCAAGCGTGCCAATGTACTGGAGGCCATGCGCCGGGTCGAGCGGCGCGGGGCCTTGAACTCGGCACGCAAGTGCCGCTTCTGGCTCAACGAGATTTTCCGGTACGGCATGGCCGAAGGCTTGTTGGACGTCAACCCGGCTGCCGACCTGGACATCGTTGCAGTTCCTGAGCCACCAGAGCAGCACAACCCGTTCCTGCGGCGCGACGAGTTGCGGGAATGCCTGCTGGTGCTGCGTGGCTACAAGATGGCCGGGTACGTGCGCAGCGCCATCCGACTGTTGCTGCTGACCGGCGTGCGCACGATCGAGCTACGCAGCGCAACGATTGACCAGTTCGACTTCGATGATGCCCTGTGGTCGGTGCCGGCCGGGGTGGTGAAGCAGTTGCAGAAGAGGGTAAGGACGCAAAGCGGGGGAGATTCCACCGTACCTGGTCCCGCTGTCGCGGCAGGCCGTGGAAGAGGCGAAGCGCGTACACAAGCTGACCGACGGCTACCGCACGCTTATCGCGGGTCGCAATGACCCACGCAAGCCTATAAGCGATGGCACCGTTAACTCTGCCTTGCAGCGCATGGGGGACAAGGGCCGGCTGACCGGGCACGGAATCCGCGCCACGATCTCGACGAACAGAAGGTTAGACAACCGCAGATGTTTTCACACAGCCTGGACCAGAAGCGGACGGTTCCGAGGGCATATCACGCCGCCCTTTAGGTGTGGAGGGGTCTAAGAAATCAGGGACGGCAAGGTTACACTAACGCTTTACTAGCTCGGAGCGTTGTTTTGAACTTCACTGGTCAAACATTCGATACGATTCTGAACGCACTGCACGACGGCGTGTACATCACGGATGGGGTAGGGATTACAGTTAAGGTAAACAGCGCGTACGAGCGTCTGACTGGACTGCAGAGCGAACAGCTCATTGGACGCAGCATGCACGACCTGGTACGCGACGGTGTCGTTTCTCAATCCGCATCTTTGCGCGTACTCCAGCAAGGCGCTCCGGTTTCTGTCATGCAGAGCCTCAGTAACGGTAAGAAGCTGCTGGTGAGTGCAACCCCTATTTTCGAGAATCGCCGTATCAGCTACGTCGTCAGCGCCGTACGTGACATGACCGAGCTTCTGCGTATGAAGCATGAGCGGGATGAGCTCGCTGGGCTCAAGAAGCTGCGTCAGAGCACAGCGCAGTTGCATGCTGGCGAATATGAAAAACTGGCTCAGTCTTCGCTGGTCTTTGACCAGGCGCAATCAGGCCCACTTTTCGCACAGGCACGACGCGTAGCAGGCAGTGACGTGAAGGTGCTGCTGTTAGGGGAGACGGGGGTCGGCAAAAGTCTCGTCGCTCAGTACATTCACAATTCTAGCGCTCGGGCTAAGGAACCTTTCATTCCGCTCAACTGTGGAGCAATGCCGGAAAACCTGATCGAGGCGGAGTTGTTTGGCTACGCGCCTGGGGCGTTTACTGGCGCAGCTGCCAAAGGTAAGCGAGGGCTCCTAGAACTGGCGAATCATGGAACGTTGTTCCTTGACGAAATTGGCGACCTTCCTTTGTCGCTTCAGGTCAAGCTTCTGAAGGTCATTGAGGAGAAGCGGTTCATACCCGTGGGTGGGCTTGAACTGCGCGAAGTAGATATCCGAATCATAAGCGCCACCCACCATGACTTGCGACAGAGAGTAGAGCAGGGGTTGTTCCGTGCTGACTTGTACTATCGACTGAACGTGGTGCCCATCCGCATTCCCGCGCTTCGCGAGCGCGCCGGAGAGATCTCTACGCTGTTGGAGCATTACCTAAGGCAGTTCAACGAGCGCTATGAGCGCAACATGTCTTGGGGGCTAGAGACCCTAGACCTGCTCTGTGATTATGCATGGCCTGGAAATATTCGCGAATTGATCAACCTGGTCGAGCGTTTGGTAGTTATCTGCGAAAGTGACACGATTGAGGCGTTGGATCTCCCCGAGGAGATCCTTAACCTGCACGATGATCGCTTAAATCAAAATCGTCTGCCGCTGCGCAAGGTCCTAGAAAACGCAGAGCGGAGCGCGATCCTTTCAGCAATGCGCGTCCACAAGACCACGCGCCTAGCAGCCAAAGCGCTGGGTGTGAGCCAAGCAACCATCGTCCAGAAGATGAAACGCTGGGAAAGATCTGATTAGGTTTCTAATCGGTAGTCGCTTTTGTGATTGAAACTGTGATCACACGGTCGTGTCGGAGGTTAGCAAGAACGGGGCGAAACCCTTCAAGCACGGGCCTTTCAAGAAATTGGCACATGTTTTGTTCTCTCGTGGTTCATCTCAATAAAAAATGAGGATGAGCCGATGAGTGTTTCTGCCTTTCTAATCGCCAATAAACTCCTGACCGGCTCCAGCGCGGTTGAACAGCTGGACGCTGAGCTGACCCGGCTGAAGGTTAATAATCCATTAATCGTGACCGATGCGATCCTACTCAAGTCGGGTACAGTTGACCTCGCCTTGGCCCACATGGGGGGCCGCCGCTATGGCCTCTATGACCAAGCTCAACCAGAGCCTGAAATCAGTTTGGTCGAAGATTGTACCCGTGCATTTCGCGAGGGTGGTCATGATGGGCTCATTGGGCTGGGGGGCGGTAGCGCTATCGACATCGCTAAAGGTGTCTCGGCCTTCGCGGGACACGATGGCACGTTGGACGAGCTGTTCGGCGTCGATCAAGTAAGCCGCAAGGGGCCTGCGCTGATCGCGATTCCTACTACGGCAGGCACGGGTTCGGAAGTCACTAACGTGGCGATCTTCTCCGACAAAAAGGCGCAGCTCAAGAAAGGCATTGTGAGCAACTACCTGCTGCCTGACGTTGCTCTCGTGAGTCCAGTCATGACGCGCACTTGCCCACGTAACGTAACCGCTGCCAGCGGTGTCGATGCGCTTGTGCATGCGATCGAAGCGTACCTTTCGATCAATCGCTCACCGATCACCGATGCCATTGCTCTTGGAGCCATCAAGGTGATTGCTCGCGCTTTGCCTAAAGCGTATGCCAACCCCGATGACCTTGTTGCTCGGGAAGACATGGCTACGGCGAGTCTGATGGCTGGCATGGCTTTTGGAAACGCAGGCGTGGGCGCAGTACATGCGCTGGCCTACCCGCTGGGCGGACGCTTCAAGATCGCACACGGCGTTAGCAACGCTTTGCTGCTGCCCTATGTAATGCGCTGGAACAAACTTGCCTGTGCGGAGCGTCTTCGCGACGTCGCTCAGGCAATGGGCGTGAATATCGTCGGTTTAAGCGATCGCCAGGCTGCAGACGCGAGTGTCGATGCGATGGCTGAACTGTGTGCTGCGGTAGACATTCCTAACGGCCTTCGCGCTTTCAACATTCCCGAGGACGCTTTGGCACCAATGGCCGAGGAGGCCAGCAATATTGACAGGTTGATGCGCAACAATCCCCGAAAGTTCACAGCTGCAGATATCGAGGCGATCTATCGGGCGGCCTGGTAACGGGAAGTTGGTTTTGTTTTCATAATGAGCTTGCTGTATTGGTATTTGAATGGTCAAATTTTCAGGCTTGGCTGTTATGGATAGAAGTGTGATGTGCTAGAATGGATAGAAATGAAATTAATGATTGCCTGAAATATTAAAGCCTAACCATTATTATTCAAAGGGCTATAGCTATGGAAGAAGTTAAGTTATATGCAATGACCTGTGGCTGGATCACTATGCCTTATGGTTTCTTTATGGCTGGTGAAACAGGGGATCTGGCAATTCCAGTGCCGTGCTATTTAATCGAGCATCCCAAGGGTACTGTCCTTTTTGATACAGGGCTTGAGTTGCCTTTGCAGTCGAAAGATCCAGATGTGGTAAAAAAATCACTCGGCGTTTTTGCTGATTTAACTACGGTTAATTTTGTGCCTGGTGAGGATGTAGCTAAACGTTTGGAAGCTTTTGGCGTTGACCCATTAAAGATAAATTTCATCATTAATTCTCATCTGCATTTCGATCACTGTGGTGGAAATGCTTGTATCCCTAACGCACAATTGGTTATTCAAAAGCGTGAGTGGGAAGCCGCGAAGAATGAAGAAAATATCGAAAAAGAAATATATTCACCTCGACATTATGATTTAGGTCACGACCGTCTTGAGGTTGATGGGGAACATGATCTTTTCGGTGATGGATCGGTTGTGCTAGTTCCTAGCTTTGGACACACGCCCGGGCACCAGTCACTTAAAGTCAAGGTAGATGGTAAAGAAGTCGTAATTACCGCGGATGCTTGCTACTTAAAGGCTTCTCTTGAAAAGATGACGCTTCCCGATGCAATGGTGGTGAATGATGCTCAAGGAATGCTTGATAATTTTAACTTGTTTAAGCTGCTGAAGTCAAAAGGGGCCTTTATCCTCTATGGTCATGATCCAGAGCAGTCAAAATTACTCACGGATGGTCCAATTCGCAGAATTAGTTCGGAAACTCTATTTGGTCTGTAATGAGAATTTGTGAGTCATCATAAGATTGCTCACACTTGAAGTGCTTGATTTTTCGAGCGAAATTAAACGGATCCTGTTTTGTCGCAGGGTGCCAGACTGTAAATGTAAAATAATAAGGAATGATTATGAAATCTGTATTTAAAGCACCTTTGTTTTTGGTTGCAGGGATTGCCACCTCCCAAGCCTTTGCAGCGACCGCTCACGCTGACCTGCCAGATAGTTGTGCAAAGGATGCGAAGGGGAATTATAGTCAGGAGTTTGATGTTCCATGCAAAGCGTTGGATAACTTCCTGACAACATTCAATGCCAAAGATGAATTGGCTTGGGCTAAGACGCTCAACTACCCGCATGTGCGCATGTCTGGTAACCAAGTCACTGTCTGGCAAACACCTGAGGCCTATGCAAAAGACCAAAACTTGCAACAGCTTGCAAAAGAAATTGGATGGGAAAATACCCGCTGGGACTACCGATATGTTGTTCAGTCTGGTAGTGACGGAAAGGGGAATGCAAACAAGTATCATGTAGCGCTTAAATTTACACGCCTGGACAAGGCTGGAAAACCTATTCCGGGTCATACGTTTGACTCTTTCTATATTATTACAAATGTAGATGGTCATTGGGGTGCTCAATTTAGATCAAGCATGGCTGGTTCTTTGCATGGTAAATCAGCTTACTGATATATAATATTTCCTGAATAAAAGTTGGAGCGGCCAGCTCCAACTTTTAACCGCGCCATGCTCCCAGTGGCATCGCATAAACTTTACAAGCGCTGAGCTACGCTCGCTTAATTTTCTTGTCAGGCAGCACCCTCACCGCCGTACCCAGGTTTAAGGTCTTGGTGCAAGCTGCCAGCCAGGTAAGACGGTTCAGTGTGGCGGAGACTTGGCCCCGCCCAGTGAAATGGTGTTTCACCAAGAACGTGCTGTAGTAACCCAGCTACTCAATCTCAACATTGAAATCGATGCAGTCGCGCAAGCCGCGTCCCTTACCAGCAGCGAAATGTGCACTGTTTGCCTGTGAATCGTCCCTGCCCTCGTATACACCTTTGAATGACTGTTTCTGGCCCAGGCTGTGTGAAAACACCTGCGACTGACTAATCTTCTGATCGTCGAGGTCGTGGTGGGAACGCTCATGAAGCGATTCATTGAAAGTGAGGTTCGGACGCAAGTCATGTTGCTGCCGGAGTTCCTGGAAGATTACATCACCGAAGAAAATCCAGTTCGGGTGGTCGACGTTTTCGTCGATGAACTCGACCTGTGTCAACGCCGACTTAAAACCGACCCACTTAATGCCCGATTTGCCGAAGTAATAATGACCCACCCGGATCACTCGGGTTTATGGTTCTGGCGGATCACACCCGATTTACGTTTGTCCTTGAGTCGGTAACTTTCACCTGTCAGGGTCAGGATGTGAGCGTGGTGTAGCAGCCTGTCCAGCATGGCGGCGGTCAGTGTCGTGTCGTCGCTGAAGGCATTGGCCCATTGGGTGAACGGCAGGTTTGACGTCAGGATCATCGAGCCTTTTTCGTAGCGCTGGGCTACCACCTGAAAAAACAGATTGGCCTCTTCACGGCCAAAAGGCAGGTAGCCGATTTCGTCGATCACCAGCAGTCTTGGTGAAAGGATCGCGCGGTTCAGATAGGCTTTGAGCCGCCCTTGTCGCTGTGCGGCTCCCAACTGCAGCATCAGATCGGCTGCGGTGATGAAGCGTGTCTTGATTCCGCTTTGCACCGCCCGATACCCCAAGGCAATGGCCAGATGAGTCTTGCCGACACCGGACGGGCCGATCAGCACTACGTTCTCGGTTCGGGCTACAAATGCCAGAGCGGCCAGCTCCTGCAGCAGCGCCTTGGGAACGCCCGGGCTGAAACTGAAATCATATTCCTCCAGCGTCTTGATCCCGGGAAAACACGCCATGCGCGTCAGCAACTCGCGACTGCGTTGTTGGCGAAAGCCATGCTCATGACGCAGTAGTTGCTCCAGAAAGTCGCTGAAGCCCAGATCGTCCTTCACCGCTTGTTGAGCCAGCATCGGTAATGCTCGGCTGTGCATTCGAGCTTGAGTGCCTGGCACCGCTCGACGATGGCCTGATGTTGGAGGTTCAAGGGCGGCAAAGACGTATGCGAAAGCCCAGGTCGTCGGCCATCTGCAGCAGCCCGGCGTGAAAGCGATGCTGGCCATCGCCGTAGGCATCGCGCTCGATGACTGCGGTTTTCATGTTGTCGAACAGGATTTCGTCAGGCACACCGCCGAAGTAATCGAAGGCCAGCAGCAATGAGTCGTGCACTGACTCGAATGACTCATCAGGCACAAAATGGACGTAAGTCATCCGGCTATAGCCCAGCGTGGCCACGAAGGCTGACATCGGGGATTTGGCTCGGCGAAACACGATGAAGTCGGCCTGCATCTGTTTACCCGGCTCGATTTCGAACCGCATGCCGACGCAGAAGTCTAGCGAAATTGCTAAGCTGTTTACCCCACACTTGGTGCATGAATGCTACCGTCAGCTAGCCGGTACTTTAAGGACTATTGATGAGGTGAACATGGAAGTTAGGCAAATTACCCTAGATGACCTCAACGGATTTTACTCACTTTTTTGTGAGGTGAATGCCGAAGGCCGTTACTCAGCTCGCTCAACCCCGCCCCCTCTAGAGGCAATAGAACGAGCATTAATGCAAGTTGTAAAAAAATCTTGGCCTGTATACGTGATAGAGCATGATGGTCAAATAGTGGGCTCGGCGGAGGCCTACCCGGAAAGCTTCTGCCGACCTGGCGGTAGCGATAGCATTGGGGTTCTAGGGATGCAAGTGAAGCGAGAGTATCGCCGTAATGGCCATGGATCTGCTCTACTTTCCGCCGTGATTGAGCATTGCCGAGGTATTGGCTTCACCTCGGTGGATCTCAGTGTCTTTGAATCAAATAAGCCCGCCAGATCACTTTACGAAAAGATTGGATTTACCCGCCTAGAAGACCTTCCGCCGTGCTCGCTTCCGTGTGGGAAGCTTGAACAGCCCATTAAAATGCGACTAGCGCTCTGATCGCCCTTTGGGGCTGGGCTCAGGGACAACATTGTCAATGCGTGATGCCAGACGCTTGCCTCTAGGCACCCGGTTGCACATCATCGGCATAGGCAAATTGCAAATCCCTCGGGCAGCGCAGGTGGTAGATCTCAAGATTAGCTGCTGCGTCCGTACCCCACCTAGACCTGGTAATCAGCTTTGACAGAACCGAATACGATTACCAAAAGGATCGTACACCTCCAAAAGCTGCCCCCAGTCCTGTTGAACAATATCCGGCCGCCCATAGCCATAGCGCTTAGCCAGTAACTCGTCACGAAGCATCTCTATGTTTTGCATCGGAACGAATATCGTCGCTCCAGGGCTCGCATCGCCATGATGTTCAGACAGGTGTATCTGTAGACCGCCTCGGTTGAGTCCAAGATAGAGGGGCAAGTCAGCCTCGAACCGATGCTCGAATTCGATACTGAAACCCAGAAAATCAACGTAGAACTCCCTCGCCTTGGTTTCGTCGAACATCCGCAGTATCGGTATGGCCTTGTCGAAGGTAATGGCGGGGTGGGGAGCCTCGTGGGGAAGTAGCGCCGAGGCGGTGTTCCAATCCTTGTATCCCAATTGCTGCGCTACCATTTCAAGCGCAACTGCATGGGAAACTTCGTGACTGCGGGCGTCTAGAGAGGCGCGCAGGCTCTTGGCCATCCGTTTGGCTTTCTCGATTGACAGCATCATTCCTCCTGGAGTCGAGGCATTCTGGTGCTCGCGTTGCCAAACCTCGACTATCAAGAGAGATGCGATAGGGGCTGGAGCAGAGACGCTTTCACCTTTCCTTCCGGAGCGAGCGGCGGGCAGCATCGGCCTTCGTCGATAGTACACAGTCCTGATTGAGGTCGGAAGCGGCGCCTTCGGCAGGTTCAGTTACACCACTTCCCGGGACACGACCGACAGTTCTTACAGAAACGAGCGAGACTTCGTATTCGGATGATGCTTGCTCTGGCCGGCTCACGGGGATAAATTGCCCTGGTCGCGGCCAATTCCGCGACCGGGTTTGGCGACCCGAACGAAAAGGCGCAAAGGCGCCCAGATCACGATTGCAGGCGCTTTTTTTGTGTCCGCAGTTTCGTGTAATGGCGGCTGTGCGTGGGAGACCCTTCGGGTCTGCCGAGTTCCTTTTCCTCGGTTCGCCAACCTGCGTACAGCTGCCACCCTAATCGTTTGGCGACGATTGGTGTGGTGCTTCAACTGAAAAGGACCTCATGCATGACCATCGTAAGTCCATTCAGGATCCTCGCATCCGTTCCCCACCGTCCAATCCCGCCGGTGACTCGACCCCACCGTTTCTACCCCATCCACAGCCAGGGCAACCTGAGGCAGGTACGCCATGACTGACCACGAGCGCATAACCTCCATCCAGAGCTACATCTGGACCCTCGAATTACTCGGCGAGGTGCTGGTGCAGCATGACGAGCATCTGGAATGTGAACACCCACCACAACTGAGCTTCCGCACCACGGCGGGTATTCACCAGGCGATCAAGATCATCAGCCGTTTGGCGAGCGAGCAATGCGGCAAGTTGCTGAGTAATGAGCCGACATGATTGAAGCCGCGTCCCATTGTGTTTTAGTGGGACGCGGCTCGTGGTTCGCCCTGTGGATAAACCCTGATGCGGATCAGTTATCCAGTTCGGTAATGACACCTGGTTGGGATATTCGTAGCGCCGTTTTTTGTTCGGCCCGTTGCCCCAATCGCGACGCCACCCCGCCCCCACAGGGTGATGCAGAAGCACACCCCCGCGCCTCGAACCACCCCGGCCAGGAACTCCGGTGCCGGCTGTTTTCCTCGACGCAAGGAATCAGCCGTTCGACCAGCACTTCGGTCTGCCCCACAGCCTTGGCCATCCGGTACTTGACGCTATGTATGCATTCCCTGTCCCCAAACTCGCAGCGGTTGAGCGAGGTCCCGCCGCAGGGCCCATTCGCCAAGCCCTTCGGGCAGGTCTCGGGGCAGACGTAAAGGGTATCTTCCAGGCGACAGCGCCCACAGGTGTCGCACCCCACCAGCGGCCTTTTCACGCTGCGCTCCAGGCGATGGAGCACGCGGGCGCCGGTAGGCGTGGCCCAGACCGGCCGTTGCACGGCCCAGCCGAACGCCTGGCTCAGCCACGAACTGCGGCTGAACAGCAGCGAATGAAAGCCAGACAGCAGGTGATAACGCGCTGTTTCCTTGCGCGAGGCGGTAACGCGGGATTCGCCCAGCCGCCAGTTCGCATCGGGCGGATGGAAGGTCACCGCAGGCAGCCCGGGCATCTGCCAGCAGGCCGCCCACGCCGGTGCCCATTGCTCCAGCGAATGAATGCGCGATTGCCAGCGGTTGATCGTCTGCTCCAGCGTCAGCAATTGCTCGACGTCATGGATGCCGGACAGGTGAATCCCGGCGTACCCCATCAGGCGCAGGCCGATGATCTGCAAGGCCAGGCGTTCGAGGCTGCGTGCCTGGGCATGGGCCTTGGAGAGGGCCGCCTCGGCTTCGAGCAGGTCGCGCATGGAGGGGGTGACCACGATGCCGGCCACCTGCTCGAAGATCCGCGCGCGCCCCAGGGTCAGGCCCATGACGCAGGCCAGTAGCGGCTTGGGTGAGGGTTGGCGGCTCATCCACTGGATGGCTTCACGGTGCTTGCTGGCATCGTAGCCCAGTTGCAGGGTGAGGAAGTCTGCGCCGGCGGCGAGCTTCTTCTCGGCCTTGAAGTACTGCGCGCCGCCTTCTTCCTCGCGGTATTTGAACGGGTGCATGCCGGCGCCCAGCAGCCAGCCCGGTCGGGCCTGGCGGACGATCTGCAAGGCCGCCACCGACTCCAGGTAGCGCACCGGGCGCTGGCCGGGTTCATGGCCGGGCAGGCGGTCGCCGGTGAGCAGCAGGAGTTGGTCGAGGCCTGCGGCGTCCATACGTTGCAGTTGCTCCAGCAGATGCTGGCGTTCGCGGTCCTTGCCGGAGAAATGCAGCAGGGCGGGGTGGGGCTGCTCGAGGCTGGCGAAGGCCTCCAGGGGAGACATTTCGAAAGGGCTGCCGACGCGGTCGGCGATAGCCACGGTCATGGGCCAGCCGCACAGGTGCGAGCGGGCCATCAGGGCCTCGATGCTGGCGAAGTGCGCGCTGGAGGACTTGGGGACGAACTCCATGACGCAGACGAAGGATTTTTCGTGCAGCGCCTTTTTCAACTGGCTCATGGGCGGTTGGCTATTGGGTTGGGGCACGGTGGCATTGTGAAGGAGGGTGGGGGAGGGGTCATGTCCGGGGGCGTAGGGAATTGCTTTGAAAGAGACATCCTGGGTGCCTGGGCTGGCCATTCGCGGCGGTTCGGCGCCGCTCTAAAGCAGCGCCGCACTATCCCTGCGAACCAGGCATGCTTCAATAGGATCATGAGTAAATCTTGTGATCATCTTAAATTAAATGAGTTTGTCTCACGATGGCTGCGCGCCGACAATCCTCTCATTCATTTCTGCATGCTGAGGGACAAGAACATGGCACTGGCGCACAACCTGGGTTTTCCGCGCATCGGGCGCGACCGTGAATTGAAGAAAGCCCAGGAAGCCTTCTGGAAGGGCGAACTGGACGAAGCCGGCCTGCGCACCGTGGGCCGTGAGCTGCGCGCAGCCCATTGGCAGGTGCAGAAAGACGCCGGCATCGAGCTGTTGCCGGTCGGCGACTTCGCCTGGTACGACCAGGTCCTGACCCACTCGCTGACCTTCGGCGTGATCCCGGAGCGCTTCCGGGACCACGAGGGTGCCAAGCCGACCCTGCAGACCCTGTTCGCCATGGCGCGAGGCGCCGTGGCGACGGACCGCAGCGACAGCTGCTGCGGCGGTGCCCACGCCCAGGAAATGACCAAGTGGTTCGACACCAACTACCACTATCTGGTCCCCGAGTTCACCGCCGACCAGCAGTTCGCCCTGAGCTGGGAGCAGTTGTTCGAGGAAGTGGACGAGGCCAAGGCCCTGGGCCATGCAGTCAAACCGGTGGTTATCGGCCCGCTGACCTACCTGTGGCTGGGCAAGACCAAGGGCGCCGACTTCGACAAGCTGGAGTTGGTCGACCGCCTGCTACCGTTGTACGACCAGATCTTCAACCGCCTGGCCGCCCAGGGTGTGGAGTGGGTGCAGATCGACGAGCCGATCCTGGTCCTCGATCTGCCGCAGGACTGGAAGAACGCCTACGAGCGTGTCTACAACATCCTGCAGCGCGCACCGCTGAAGAAGCTGATCGCCACCTATTTCGGCGGCCTGGAAGACAACCTGGGCCTGGCGGCCAACCTGCCGGTCGATGGCCTGCACATCGACCTGGTGCGCGCCCCTAAGCAGTACCCGACCATCCTCGACCGCCTGCCGGCCTACAAGGTGCTGTCGCTGGGCCTGGTCAACGGCCGCAACGTCTGGGCCTGCGACCTGGAAAAAGCACTGGATGTGCTGCGCCACGCCGCCGAACGCCTGGGCGATCGCCTGTGGGTGGCGCCCTCCTGCTCGTTGCTGCACAGCCCGGTCGACCTGGCCCGTGAAGACAAGCTGGATGCCGAACTGAAAAGCTGGCTGGCCTTCGCCGTGCAGAAGTGCCAGGAGGTCGCGGTGCTGACCAAGGCCGTCAACGAACCCGGCGTGGCCGACGTCGCCGCTGCCCTGGCGCGCAGCCGGGCCATCCAGGCCAGCCGCGCTGCGTCGCCACGCATTCACAAGCCTGCCGTGCAGGCCCGTCTGGCGGCGATCAAGCCGGCCGACAGCCAGCGCCAGTCGGCGTTCGAGCAGCGCATCGCCAAGCAGCGCGCCGGGCTCGACCTGCCGGCTTTCCCGACCACCACCATCGGCTCCTTCCCACAGACGTCGGCGATCCGCCTGGCGCGGCAGTCGTTCAAGCAAGGCAAGCTGACCGAGGCCGAGTACGTCGAGGCCATGCAGAGCGAGATCCGCCATGCGGTGCAGATCCAGGAAAACCTGGGCCTGGACGTGCTGGTGCACGGCGAGGCCGAGCGCAACGACATGGTCGAGTACTTCGCCGAGCAGCTCGACGGCTACGTGTTCACCCGCTTCGGCTGGGTGCAGAGCTACGGCTCGCGCTGCGTCAAGCCGGCGGTGATCTTCGGTGACTTGAGCCGTCCGAAAGCCATGACCGTGGCGTGGATCGAGTACGCCCAAGGCCTGACCGGCAAGGTGATGAAGGGCATGCTGACCGGCCCTGTGACCATGCTGATGTGGTCGTTCCCACGCGAGGACGTGAGCCGCGAGGTCCAGGCCCGTCAGCTGGCGCTGGCGATTCGCGACGAGGTGGTCGACCTGGAGGCGGCCGGCATCAAGATCGTGCAGATCGACGAAGCGGCCTTCCGAGAGGGCCTGCCGCTGCGCAGGGGCGCCTGGGCTCATTACCTGGAATGGGCCACCGAAGCCTTCCGCCTGTGCGCCTCGGGCGTGCGGGATGAAACCCAGATCCACACCCACATGTGCTACAGCGAGTTCAACGACGTGATCGAGTCGATCGCCGCCATGGACGCCGACGTGATCACCATCGAGACCTCGCGTTCGGACATGGAGCTGCTGGAGGCCTTCGAGCGGTTCGACTACCCGAACGAGATCGGCCCAGGCGTGTACGACATCCACTCGCCGCGAGTGCCGAGCAAGGACGAGATGGTCAAGTTGCTGCGCACGGCCGCCCGGCGCATTCCCGCCGAGCGCCTGTGGGTCAACCCGGACTGCGGCCTGAAGACCCGCGCCTGGCCGGAGACCGAGGCGGCATTGGTCAACATGGTTGCCGCTGCCCGCGAGCTGCGTAGCCAGGGGGCCTGATTACCCTGGATCGACGAACGGGACGCCTTGGCGTCCCGTTTTGCGTATTGGGTTATCGATATTTATTTTTCTATATAGCGATGCGTTGTTCAGGCCGTTCTGGCTGCAAGCCCCGCAGCAGCATCCTGGTGAGTGCCGAGGCCGAGGGTTGCAGGTCGTGGCCGTCGTGCGTGCGCGATTGCGCCAGCCGGCTCCCCTGTGGGGCGAAGCGGATATGCGCCATGGGCATCGACCAGAGGAACAGCAGCAGGTGTTCCGGCGCGGTGCGGGCGATCAGGCCCCGGTCCATCCAGGTGTTGAGGCAGCCCAGGTTCTGCCGGGCGATCTCGCGCATGGCCTCGGCGCGGCTGCCGGAGAGGTGATGGGCACCGTGCAGCATCTCCCGCACCAGGACCTTGCAGGCATGTGGATATTGCCGGATCACCCCTATCTTGGCCTGGATATAGCGTTCCAGCGCGTCTTTCGGCAGCGCTTCGGGATCGAGGCTGCGCGCTGCGCGCAGGAGCGGCTCCATGACCCGGTCGAGCACACAGGCATAGAGGTTGCGTTTGGTTTCGAAGTAATAGTGGACGTTGGCTTTCGGCAGGCCGGCACGGGCCGCGATGTCTTCGACCGTGGACGCTTCGAAGCCCTTGTCGGCGAACTCCGCGCTGGCGGCCTCGACGATCAGGCGGCGGTTGCGCTCGCGGATACTAGGCATGGCGGTGCTGCTGTGGGGCAGGGCGGGGATGGCGGATCGGCATGGCTACGGCAAAAGGGAAAGCGGATGCTCGCTACAGTGCCATAACGCTATTGCAAAAGTATATAGCGAGGTGGCTTTAGCCGTAGATGAAGGCGTAGCCCTGGCCATGCTCAGGGGGGCAGGGCTGGCCTGTCGCGGCGGTTCGGCGCCCGACAAGCCCGCTCTCACAGGGTGCTGAGTCGACTACACATGATGCAGTTTGCAGGGGCCTGTGGGGGCTTGCCGGCGATGGGCTGCAAAGCAGCCCCGGAACACACTCGCAGCGAACGGCTCAGCGCTCGATCGCCAACGCCACGCCCTGCCCACCCCCGATGCACAGGGTGGCCAGGCCTTTCTTGGCATCGCGCTTGATCATCTCGTGCAGCAGGGTCACCAGCACGCGGCAGCCGGAGGCGCCAATGGGGTGGCCGAGGGCGATCGCGCCGCCGTTGACGTTGACTCGCGAGGCATCCCATTCCAGGCGCTTGCCAACGGCCAGGGCCTGGGCGGCGAAGGCTTCGTTGGCTTCGATCAGGTCCAGGTCGCCCAGCTGCCAGCCGGCCTTGTCCAGGCAGCGCTGGGTGGCGGACACCGGGCCGATGCCCATGACTGCCGGGTCCACGCCAGCACTGGCGTAGGCGGTGACCTTGGCCAGCACCGGCAAGCCCAGGGCCTGGGCCTTGCTGGCGCTCATCAGCAGCACCGCGGCGGCGCCGTCGTTGAGGCTGGAGGCGTTGCCGGCGGTCACGCTGCCGTCCTTCTTGAAGGCCGGGCGCAGCTTGGCCAGGGATTCGGCGGTGGTGCCGGGGCGCGGTTGCTCGTCGGTGTCGAAGACCTTGGGGTCGCCCTTCTTCTGCGGCAGGACGATGGGGGTGATCTCGTCCTTGAAGCGGCCAGCCTCGATGGCGGCCACGGCCTTGCGCTGGGACTCGGCGGCGAAGGCATCCTGCTGCTCGCGGCTGATGCCGTATTGCTCGACCAGGTTCTCGGCGGTAATGCCCATGTGGTAGTCGTTGAAGGCGTCCCACAGGCCGTCGGTGATCATGCTGTCGACCAGCTGGCCGTGGCCCATGCGCTGGCCGGTACGGGCGGACGGCAGCACGTAGGGCGCCAGGCTCATGCTCTCCTGGCCGCCAGCGATCACCACCTCGGCGTCACCGCAGCGGATCGCCTGGGCCGCCAGGTGCAGGGCCTTGAGGCCCGAGCCGCAGACCTTGTTCAGGGTCAGCGCGGGCACGCCATAGGGCAGGCCGGCCTTGATCGCCGCCTGGCGCGCCGGGTTCTGGCCGGCAGCGGCGGTGAGCACCTGGCCGAGGATCACCTCGTCGACCTGGGCCGGGTCCAGTTGGGTCTGCTCCAGCAGGCGCTTGATCACCGCGGCGCCCAGGTCCACGGCCGGTACGTTGGCCAGGGCACCCTGGAAACTGCCGATGGCGGTGCGGGTCGCGGCGACGATGACGACGTCGTTCATGTTGTTGTTCTCCGTGAAGGGTGGACGCCAGCTCGGCGCATTCCTGTCAGCATCGGTGGGAATCGCTCATTTGTTAAATTTGTTTTTCTTTCTCATTGATGTGAAAAACAAATGAGTGGCAGGCGTGAGCCTATACGATTCCGCTGCAATGCCGCTCATATCCGGCAGGCGCTCATCAACGATCTGGCCGGCATGGGCGAGCGCAATGTTCTCTTGAAACACCACGATCAGTCCTTAAGATGTGTCGGATCGCTTCCGGGTGTAGTCTCACCCTCCAATAAACGGGTCGTCGCCATGGTTGGCGGCTGTCCCATGCCTAAACACCTGATGAGGTACAGACATTGGCCATCATTCATCCTAAGGTCCGCGGTTTCATCTGCACCACGACCCACCCGAAGGGCTGCGAGCTCAACGTCCGTGACCAGATCGAAGCCACCCGCAAGCTGGGCGTGCGCGAGGATGGGCCGAAGAAGGTCCTGGTGATCGGTGCATCCAGCGGCTATGGCCTGGCGGCGCGCATCACCGCGGCTTTCGGCTTCAAGGCCGACACCCTGGGCGTGTTCTTCGAAAAGCCCGGCACCGAGACCAAGGCCGGTACCGCCGGCTGGTACAACGCCGCGGCCTTCGACAAGTTCGCCAAGGCCGAGGGCCTGTACAGCAAGTCGATCAATGGCGATGCCTTCTCCGATGAAGCCCGTGCCAAGGTCATCGAGCTGATCAAGCACGAGATGGGTGGCAAGGTCGACCTGGTGGTCTATTCCCTGGCCTCTCCTGTACGCAAGCTGCCGCAGACCGGTGAACTGGTGCGCTCGGCGCTCAAGCCGATCGGCCAGCCGTACAAGTCGACCGCCATCGACACCAACAAGGACACCATCATCGAGGCCAGCATCGAGCCGGCCACCGAGCAGGAAATCCAGGACACCGTCACCGTCATGGGCGGCCAGGACTGGCAGCTGTGGATCGACGCCCTGGCCGGCGCCGGCGTGCTGGCCGAAGGTGCGCGCACCGTCGCCTTCAGCTACATCGGCACCGAGATCACCTGGCCGATCTACTGGCACGGCGCCCTGGGCAAGGCCAAGCAGGACCTGGACGAAACTGCCCTGCGCCTGGACCGTAAACTGGCAACCGAGATCAAGGGCGGCGCCAACGTGGCCGTACTGAAGTCGGTCGTCACCCAGGCCAGCTCGGCCATCCCGGTGATGCCGCTGTACCTGTCGATGGTCTTCAAGATCATGCAGGAGAAGGGTGTTCACGAAGGTACCCAGGACCAGCTGGACCGTATGTTCCGCGACCGCCTGTACCGTGCCGACGGCCAGGCCGCTGAAGTCGACGAGAAGGGCCGCCTGCGCCTGGACGACTGGGAACTGCGTGACGACGTCCAGGACGCCTGCAAGGCCCTGTGGCCGCAGGTGACCACCGAGAACCTGTTCCAGCTGACCGACTATGCCGGTTACAAGAAAGAGTTCCTCAAGCTGTTCGGTTTCGAGCGCGCCGACGTCAACTACGACGAAGACGTAGCCACCGACGTACGGTTCGACTGCGTCGAGCTGTAAGCAAGCCCTTGACCGTGCAGCCGTTCATGGACGGCTGCACGGTTCCCTCCGGGGCCTGCACATAATCTGAAACAATTCCTTCGCTGGCCCTTTGCTATGAGGGCGCTCCGGCTGATCTATACCGCTGCTAATGACCAGGTAATTCCGCCTGGGCTGGGGAGGCAGCAGTATGAGCACATTGCAAAAAATACAAGAACGAATCCGCCAAAAAGGTCTTAAACGCACCCTCAAGACCTTGTTCGAGCGCTATGTGTTTTTCCATTGGGAGTTGTTGTGGATGGAGCGTGACCTGGTCAGCCCCGTACCGCCGTACAACCTCAAGGAACACCCACCGGTAACCCTGGTACAGATCACCCCCGAGAACGCCGACGCTTTCGCCCGCTACTTCGGCGACCGCGTCGAGACCATGCGCGAGTTGGCGGCCGAAGGCCACACCGGGCACATGTACCTGGACGAGCAGGGCGATGCGGTGGCGTTCATCTGGGCCAGCGTGGTGGACTACCGCGACACGCACTACTACGGCTGCACCTTCCCGGTGAAGCCGGGCGAGTTCTTCGAGTTCGGCGGCGAGATGACGCGCCGCTATTTCGGCAGCGAGCTGTCGGTCACCGCCCAGGTGGAGCTGTGGAACGCCATGCGCGAGAAGGGCTGCAACAAGGTGGTGGACGTGGTCGAGACCCACAACGTCCCAGCCATGAAGCTGCATTTGCGCATGGGGTATCACGAGCAAGGGCGGGTGATGCATGTCTATGGCCTGTTCGGGCGCTTCAAGCTGTTCCGCGAAACCCGCTACCAGGGCTCGCGGCTGGAGGTGCTGCGCAAGCCGGGCGTGGCCCGGGCCTTGCCGACTGCCTGAGAGGTTGGCCGGGAGCGGGCTATGCCGTTGGGGTGGGCAAATGCTGGGGCCAAATAGTTGAAATGACGCGCGCTCAATACTAGCGTTGGCGGACGAACAATCGCCCGTGCCCGCGCCCTGTCGGTGCGAGACGCCGCAGGGAGTGCGCCATGAGCAGCCTCATCCAGCCCGCCAGCGCTTTTCGCCAGGACGCCGCCGATGGCTATAGCCTCGGCGGCTTTCGTTGGCGTCATGCCCAAGCCGACCCCCAGCGCCCGCTGGTGATCATCAACGCCGCCACCTCGGTGCGCTGCCGCTATTACGCGCGCTTCGCCGACTACTTGTTCGCCCAGGGCTTCGACGTGCTGACCTACGACTACCGTGGCATCGGCGAATCGCGTCCGGCGTCGCTGCGTGGCTTCCAGGCGTCCTGGAGCGACTGGGGACGGCTCGATTTCGAGGCCATGCTGCAACTGGCGGCCAATGAGTTTCCCGGCCAGCCGGTGGACGTGGTGGGGCATAGCTTCGGTGGCTGCGCGGTGGGCCTGGCGCCGTCTGCGGGCCAAGTACGGCGGCTGGTGATGGTGGGGGCGCAGTTCGCCTATTGGCGTGACTATGCGGCGCAGCAGCGCTGGCGGCTGTTCGGCAAGTGGCATGTGGTGATGCCGCTGCTGACGCGGTTGTTCGGTTACTTCCCAGGCAAGCGCCTGGGCTGGCTGGAAGACACGCCGGCGGGGGTGGTACACGACTGGACCACCCGCACGCCCCGCTACGAGCACCGCCCCAGCGGACGCACGCTGGCGGAGCCGCCGTTCGCCAAGGTGCGAGCGGCGACCCTGGCGATCAGCCTGGCCGACGATCCGTTCGGCACCATTGCCGCCACCGAACGCTTGCTGGGTTACCTCAATGACGCCGAGCGCCTGCACCTGCGGGTGGCGCCTGTGGATATCTCGGTCGGCGAGATCGGCCACTTCGCCTTCTTCCATGATCGCTTCCGCGACAGCCTGTGGCCGATCGCACTGCAGTGGCTGCAGCAGGGCAACTTGCCACCTGGTACCCCGGGGCAGCGTTTGTGAAAGCCGCCGGCCCATTCGCGGGCAAAAGGCCCAGCACTCAAGCCTGATACCCATACAACACCGCCAGCAACCCTGCCAGCGCACAGGCGAGCAACACTTCCAGCACGCCCCGCCGGAACAGCAGCAACCCCACGGCCGCCAGCACCGCGACCAACAGTGCCAGCCAGTCGATCCCTTGGGCGAACCCATGCGGCCAGAACACGTGATAGCCAAAGAACAAGGCCAGGTTGATGATCACCCCGACCACGGCGGCGCTGATCGCCGTCAAGGGTGCGCTGAAACGCAGTTGGCGCCGGGTGCTCTCCACCAGCGGTGCGCCGATCAGGATGAACAGGAACGACGGCAGGAAGGTGAACCAGGTGACCAGGCAGGCTGCCAGTGCCCCGGCGAGGAAGGCCTGGTCGGCCCCGAGCGGGGCCTGGGCGTAGGCACCGACGAAGGCGACGAAGACCACCAGCATGATCAACGGCCCCGGCGTGCTTTCACCCAGGGCCAGGCCGTCGATCATCTGCGTCGGTGTCAGCCAGCCGAAATGGCTCACCGCGCCCTGGTAGACATAGGGCAGCACCGCGTAGGCGCCGCCGAAGGTCAGCAAGGCTGCCTTGGTGAAGAACCAGGCCATCTGGGTGAACGTGCCTTGCCAGCCGAACAGCAGGAGCAACAGGCCCATCGGCAGGCACCACAGGGCTGCGCCACAGGCCAACAGCCGCAGCAGGTGTGGCCAACGCCAGCGGGTATGCCCGGGTTGTGCCGGCAATGCGTCCGGCAAGGGCTCATGCTCGGCCTGGAACAGCCGGGGCTGCCAACGCCCGCCCAGGTAGCCGAGCAAGGCGGCGCCAAGGATGATCAGCGGGAACGGCAGGCCCAGGCCGAACAAGGCGACGAATGCTGCCAGGGCAACTGCCCATAGCGCGGCGTTGTGCAGGACGCGTGAGCCGATGCGCCAGGCCGCTTGCAGGACAATGGCGGTGATCGCCGGCTTCAGGCCGTAGAACAGCCCGGCGACCACCGGTTGCTGGCCGTGGGCGACATAGACCCATGACAGGCCGATGAGAATGAACAGCGAAGGCAGGACGAACAGCGCCCCGGCAACGATGCCACCCCAGGTACGGTGCATCAGCCAGCCCAGGTAGGTGGCCAGTTGCTGGGCCTCGGGGCCGGGCAGGAGCATGCAGTAGTTGAGTGCATGGAGAAAACGGGATTCGCTGAGCCAGCGACGGCGCTCGACGATTTCCCGGTGCATCAGGGCGATCTGCCCGGCGGGGCCGCCGAAGCCGATGAAGCCCAGCTTGAGCCAGAACAGCATGGCCTGGCGGAAGGGGACGGGGTGCTCGATCGGCATGTGGGGCGGTCCCTGGGGCAAAGGAGGGCTATGCGTCAATGTCAGTCAGTTAAGCGGCGTTTTTTCATTTTTGGGGCTGCCTTTCAGCCCATCGCTGGCAAGCCAGCTCCCACAGGGTACGAGTCGACCATAAATGATGTGGCTTGCGAGGCCATGTGGGGCTTGCCGGCGATGGGGCGCGAAGCGGCCGGCCGGCATTGGGCCATACCCTCCGCTCGCAGTCGTCAGGCCAGCCGCGTGAGCGGCTGCTGCGCGAACTTCACGCTTGCCAGCCCATGCGCCATCAGCGCGCGGATGTTGGCATGGTCGCTGCCCTCGGGGGTGGCCAGCACGCTGCGGTAGTGCTCGCCGAAGGCCAGCAGCGCTTCCTGGTCGCTCAGGCCTTCGAGCAGGGCCAGGCCCAGGGTCTTGCACGAGCCTTCGTTCTGCCCGGCGGCGTTCTCGACGCCACCGTTGACGAAGGCCTGGGGCTGGTAGCTGTAGTTCGCGGCAATGAACGCCAGGGTGTCGGCGAAGGCGTGTTCGCCGCTGGCGAGGCTGTCGCGCAGGGTGTTCAGATCAGTCACGTGGCTTTCCTTTTTCGAACGCCGCCTGTTGTTCGGCGCTGGCTTCTTTCTGGTACTGGGCTTTCCACTCGGCATAGGGCATGCCGTAGACCACTTCCCGGGCATCATCCAGGCTCAGGTCGATCTGCCGCTCGTCGGCGGCGGCCTTGTACCACTTGGACAGGCAGTTGCGGCAGAAGCCGGAAAGGTTCATCAGGTCGATGTTCTGCACGTCGGTGCGTTGGCGCAGGTGTTCGACCAGGCGCCGGAAGGCGGCGGCTTCGAGTTCGAGCTGTTGTTGGGGCGTCATGGGCTTCTCTCAGGTCATGCGGTTCTTCAGGTGGCGGCCACCATTGATGACCACCTGGCTGCCGGTGCTGTACTGGCTCTGGAGCAGGAACATCACCGCCTCGATCAAGGGGCGTGCACCGGGCTCGAATTCCAGCAGGGCCTTCTTCAGGGTCTGCTGGCGGTAGGCCTCGTCGCCGCCCTCCTTGAGGATCAGCAGGCCTGGCAGGATACCGTTCACGCGCACCTTCGGCGCGTATTTTTCGGCGAACGACAGCACCATGTTCTGCAGGGCGGCCTTGGTCGCGGCATAGCCGATATGGCTCTTGCTGCCGCGCGAGGAGGTTTCGTCGCAGATGTGGATGATGTCGGCCTTGTCCACCTTGGCCAGCAACTCGCCCAGGGCCAGGTTGAGATGGTAGGGCGCCTCGACGTGCAGGCGGAACATGGTCTCGAGGTTGTCCAGGCCGTCGTCCAGCCACAGCGAGGCGTTGTGGATGATTGCGCGCAGGCCGTCATAGTGGCCGTGCAGGTGGTCGATCAGCGCCTGGCGGTCGGCTTCCCGGCAGAGGTCGGCCTGGAACTGGAGGATGTTCGGGTGCGGGGACTGCGGCTGGAGGCTACGGCTGGCACTGACCACCGTATGGCCGGCCTGTGCCAGTTCGAGGGCCAGGGCCAGCCCGACGCGCTGGCTGGCTCCGGTGACGAGGATTGGGCTGTTCATGTTCGGGGCAATCAACTTGTCTGTCCTTGCATGGATGCCCCAGCATACCCGAACTGTTTCCCTTTGTATGACCTGGCCTCAGCGGCTGCGCAGTCCGCGCGCCGCCTGTGTGGCGGATGCCGGGGCTGCGTTCAGCCAGCCGGCCAGCAGGCGGGTCGAGAGTGGGATGAACAGGTACACCATCACCGGCGTCAGGCCCAGGGTACTGAGCAGGACCCGTGGCACCAGGTCCAGCGGCGCCAGCCAGTGCCCGAACAGCACGTTGAACAGCAGCGAGACCGGGAAGAACGCCAGCCAGATGGCCACGGCCTGCTTCCAGCGTGGCGGTTTGTGCACCAGATGGGTGCCGAACCAGTCGTCCAGGCCGGTCACGCGCCGCTCTTCGGGGCGCTCGAACAGGCCGTTGCCACGCTGCAGCCAGGCGCGACGGGAGGCGGAGTGCTCCCAGGCATGCAGGGTCTGTTCGTCGGTGAAGCGGAAGACGATCTGGAACTCGTCGCCGTCGGCGGGTGGGGCGAGGATGCCCGAGCCCAGGTAGCCGGGAAAGTCGGTGGCCAGTTGTTCGCCTTCGTGGAGCCAGGCCAGCAGCTCCTGGTAACGGCCATGGGCGGCGCGGCGCGACACCATCAGGGTGACGGGTGGGGTAGACATCGTGTATCTCCTGGCGACGGGGCTGGCGGGTAGCTGGCCCCTTGGCTTGCGTGGCCCGGGGTGATGGGCGACACAGGCGTGATGCAAGAATCGGGCACGGATTATCGCGGATTTTTCGTGACCGGTCAGTGCCGGCTGGCAGGCGGTCGCGCTGACCCTGCGTGGCCTCCCGTCGTAGAATGCCCCTCAGACACACATGACAGGGTTGCCAGCGCAGATGAACGAAGAGGTAGCGGCCTTGGCCAATGGCGCGGGCCTGGAACCCCAGGCGCGGGTGCCGATTCGCGAAGTTTCCCGGCAGACCGGCGTCAACCCGGTGACCCTGCGGGCGTGGGAGCGCCGCTATGGGCTGATTCGGCCGACGCGGACCCGTAGTGGGCACCGCCTTTATTCCCAGGCCGACATCGACACCATCCGCAGCATCCTGGGCTGGCTGGCGCGTGGTGTGGCGGTGAGCAAGGTCGGCAGCATCCTGGCCCGCGACCAGGCGCTGGCCCAGGATGCGTGTGCCGCCGCCCATGCCGACGACCTGGCGCGCTGGCGGGTGCAGGTGCACGCGGCGGCGCAGCGCTTCGACGGTGGCGGCCTGGACCGGCTGTTCGACCGGGTATTCGCCGGCCTTGCCCTGGACCAGGTCTTCGGCGAGGTGTTCATGCCGGTATGGCAGTCACTGCGCACGGGCCATGGGAGTTTCGGCCAGGCCAGCGCCTGGTTGTTTCTCGACCAGTTCCTGCGTGGCCGGGTGCTGCTGCGCCTGCAACTGGCTCGCGAGCCGCGTGGCAGCCGCGTGGTGCTGGCGCCTTTGCCGGGGCAATGCCATGAACTAGAGCTGCTGGTGGCAGGCTTGCTGTTGGGCTACGACGAAGTGAGCGTGACGCTGCTGCCCCTGGGGCAGCCACTGGAGGAACTGGCGCTGGTCTGCGAACGCTTGGCGCCCGATGCGCTGGTACTGTTCGCCAACCACCAGCCGACCGTGGAGTTGGGCAAGCGTCTGGCGCGTCTGGCGCCAGGGCTGGGCTGCCCGTTGTTGTTGGCGGGGGAGACGGCGGAGCTTGCCCAGGGCAACCTGGCGGGGAGCGCCATGGCCTGCCTGGGCGCCGAGGGTGGCCTGATGCGCAGGCGCTTGCGGCAGTACCTGGGCGGTCAGCCGGCGACCTGAGCGTGCAGCTCCGGGTGGGCCTGGCGATGGGCCTGGAGGATGTATTCGCGCAGGCGCTCGATCTCTTGCGCTGGGCTGCGGCTGAGGTCGTAGGCGGCCAGGTCCGGGCCGATGCGGCGGCGCAGTACGCCATGCAGGCCGATGGCTGGGATGCCTTCGGGAGCGAAGTGCAGGTCGAAGCGCGCAGGCGCTTCTGGCAGGTCGCGCACTTGCACCAGTACACCTTTGAAGGAAATCTCCCGGACCCACAGGCCGCTGCCTGCGCCGTGCGCGTCGAGCAGCGCGGCCGGCTCTTCCAGCGACAGGCGCCAGGGGCGCAGCATGGGGCCGTCCTCGTAGATCTCCGGTGAGCCCAACTGCAGGTGCAGGGCGTGGAATTCGTCTTCCACCAGTTGCAGGGGAAAGCTGATCTGCTGGTTGTTGAACTGCGCCTGGAGCGTGACCTGCTCGTTGGCCACCAGGCGGGTGAGCAACTGCTGGAGCCGATGGTCGCCATTGACCAGCAGGCCCGACATGGGGTCGGCCAGGTTCAACTGGGGCGAATGCTGCATGTTCTGGATGAAGTCCAGTTCGTCCTGGGTCAGGAGGGCGTCTGCTTGCATGGTCGAACTCGAAGGTGGCGGTTTCTTCAACGTCATGGACAGCACGCAAGGCGCTTCGTTCAGAAGCGTTGGTCAGATTTCCGACGGCCAACCTGGGCCGGTGCTGATGCATGCCCGGGCCCTTGGGTGGGAAGGAGACTTTGGTGGGAGGCGGCCTTTTGCCACTGTCGGATGCTAGTATCCTACGTTTTCACTCAGTTTCGGAATCCTCTGCCCGATGAAAGTCGCCATTATTTCTGGTTCGGTGTACGGCACCGCCGATGAAGTCGCCCGTCACGCCGAGTCCCTGCTCAAGGCTGCCGGCCTGCAGGCCTGGCACGCTGCCCGCGCCACCTTGCAGGACCTGCAGGGTTTCGCCCCCGACGCCTTCCTGGCCGTGACCTCGACCACGGGCATGGGTGAGCTGCCCGACAGCATCATCCCGTTGTTCAGCAGCATTCGCGACACCCTGCCTGCCGAGTGGCGTGGGCTGCCGGGCGCGGTGATCGGGTTGGGCGATTCGAGCTATGGCGATACCTACTGTGGCGGTGGCGAGCAGATGCGCGAGCTGTTCGCCGAGCTGGGGCTGCGTGAAGTACTGCCGATGCTGCGCCTGGATGCCAGCGAGACCGTGACCCCGGAGACCGATGCCGAGCCGTGGATCGCCGAGTTCGTGGCGGCGCTGCAAGGCTGAGCCTTCTTGGGGGCTGGTACTGGCCCCCGTATCATCCACCTGGCGCCGGCCGCTCGCGCAGCAGTTGCAACCAGGCCTGCGCTGCCCGTGACAGGTAGGCCCCGCGCCGCCAGATGAAGGCAATGTCCCAACGCAGGGCTGCCGGCGCCAGCAGCGGCAAGCGCACCACGCCGGGCCGCTCCAGCGCCCGCGCCACCACCCTGGGCAACAACACCACGCCCTGGCCCGCCGCGACCAGCGCGGCGAGGAAGTCCGCCTGGCCGCTGCGTCCACCTTCCTTCGGGGTGAATCCCATCTGCTGGCAGGCGCCCAGCAGGCGGTCATTGAGCACGAAGCTGCGCTGGTACAAGAGAAACGGCGTGTCCGCCAACTGGCGCAGTTCGACCTGTGGCAAACCCGCCAGGGCATGCCCGGCCGGCAACAGGGCATCCAGCGGTTCGTTGCAAAAGGGCTGGTACTCGAAGGCCGGATCGCTCGGCGTCAGGCTGCCGCCCAGCTCCAGCTCGCCGCTGGCGACCGCCTGCTCCACGGTGCGGCTACCCCCTTCGAGCAACTGGATGTCGATGTTCGGATGACGCCGCCGGTACTCGGCGAACAACCCCGCGAACAGCGCGTCGCTGCCCAGCAGCGGCAGCCCCAGGCGCAGCTCGCCCCGGGCCATCTGGTCGAGGTCGTCGAGCTCGCCCAGCAACGCCTGGCGCTGGCGCAGCAGGGCTTCGCCACGTTCGAGGACGATGCGCCCGGCAGCCGTCAGGTGCAGCTGCGAGCCCTGGCGCTCCAAGAGCGGCTGGCCGAGGTCCTGCTCGAGCTGGGCAACCTGCTTGCTCACCGCAGATTGGCTGATGTGCAGGGTCTGGGCGGCCTGGGTGAAGCCCCCTCGATGCACCACTTCGATGAAACTGCGCAGCTGTTTGAATTCCATGTGTAGAATTCCATTATGGAATGGCGATCAGTCTAACAATTCGCTTCTGGCCTAGGCAGGTGAAAACTTAAAATGAGCGCCTGTCGAGGACTCCGTACCATGAAACCCCTGTCGTTGAAAAAATGCCTGCGCCTGCTCGCCGAGCTGGCGATCCTGCTTGCCCTGTTCCTGCTTGGCGGCCAGCTCGCCGTCTGGCTGGGGTGGCCGATTCCCGGGGGGGTGATGGGGCTGGCGCTGCTGTTGCTGCTGTTCGCCTGCGGTGTGGTGAAGCCGGCCATGCTGCAGCTGGGGGCCGGCTGGCTGATGGCAGAGATGCTGCTGTTCTTCATCCCGGCGCTGATGAGCCTGCTCGACTACGGCAACCTGCTGCGCAACGAGGGCTGGCGCATCCTGCTGGTGATCGCCGTGAGTACCTTGCTGGTGATGGTGGTCACGGCCGTGACCGTCGAGCTGGTGTGCCGCTGGAGGCTGCGCCATGAGCCTTGAACCCATGCCGTTGTTCTGGTTGGCGCTGACCCTGCTGGCCTACCTGGGCAGCCGTTGGCTGTACCGGCGCAGCGGGCGCTACCTGCTGTCGCCGCTGATCCTGGTGCCGGCCCTGTTGCTGGCGGTGGCTGTGCCGCTGCACACCGCCTATGCCGAATACGCGCGCAACACCCACTGGCTGATGAGCGTGCTGGGCCCGGTGACGGTGGCCTTCGCCGTGCCGATCTGGCAACAGCGGGCTTTGCTGGCACGGCATTGGCCGGCGCTGCTGGTGGGCATGCTGGCCGGTAGCGGCGCTTCGATCGCCAGTTCCTGGGGCTTGGCGCACCTGCTGGCGCTGGACGAGTCGGTCAGCCTGTCGCTGCTGCCGCGTTCGATCACCACGCCGTTCGCCATGCCGCTGGCCCGTGACCTCGGTGGCGTGCCGGAGCTGACCGCCGTGTTCGTCATGTTCACCGGCGTGCTCGGTGCAGTGTTCGGCGGCATCCTGCTGCGCTGGCTGCCCCTGCGCACGCCCTTGGCCCGTGGCGCGCTGTTCGGTGTCGGCGCCCATGGCGCGGGTGTCAGCCGGGCCCAGGAGGTAGGGGGCGAGGAAGGCTCCGTGGCCGGCCTGGTCATGGTCCTGACCGGCCTGCTCAACCTGTTCGCCGCACCCCTGCTGACGTGGCTGCTCTGACCGTTCATACCGCTGACCCGCAAAGCCAGCAAGCTGGCTGCCAATGCAAGTTTCGCCGCCCCATGCGCTGACTAGACTGAGCCTCGACATAGAGAGCACATGTAAGTGCCGAGGTGACACGCAATGAGCGCAACCCTGCCCTATATCGCCAACACTTATCCACCGGGACAACTCTGATGCCACTGGCTGAAATACCTTTGTGCGTCTGGCGTACCCGAGGCCAAAGTTTTTCCTTCCGGGGCCAGAGCATCCGTTACTGGACAGCAGGGCAAGGAGAGCCACTGCTACTGCTTCACGGTTTCCCCACCGCCAGCTGGGATTGGCACTACCTGTGGGCACCCCTGACCCAGCGCTTCCGTGTGCTGGCCTGCGACATGCTCGGCTTTGGCGATTCGGCCAAGCCGCTTGACCACGACTACAGCCTGATGGAGCAGGCCGACCTGCAACAGGCCCTGCTCGCGCACCTGCGCATCGATCAGCCAGTCCACCTGCTGGCCCACGACTACGGTGGCAGCGTGGCCCAGGAGCTGCTGGCCCGGCACCACGAGCGACGCCTGGAAGTCGCCAGCTGCGCGTTCCTCAACAGCGGCCTGTTCCCCGAGTGCTACCAGGTGCTGCTGCTCCAGAAGCTCTTGCTCAGCCCCTTGGGCTGGTTGGTGGGCCGCAGTTTCGGGCGGGACGACCTGGTGCGCAACGTCAGCCATATCTACGGCCCCTGCACCCATCCCAGCGAAAGTGCCCTGGATGACTACTGGAGCCTGATCGTCTCCAACCGTGGCACGCGCATCCTGCACAAGCTGATCAGCTACCTGCCCGAACGCCGGGTGCATCGCGAGCGCTGGGTCGGTGCGCTGCAGCGCCGGGGCGTGCCGCTGCGCTTCATCAATGGCGTGGTCGACCCGGTCTCCGGCGCGCGGATGGTCGAGCGCTACCGACAACTGGTGCCGGAGCCGGACACCGTGTCGCTGCAGGGTATCGGCCACTACCCGCACACCGAGGCGCCGCTGCAGGTGCTGCGGCATTACCTGGCCTTTCGCGAGCAGCCCCCGACGTGCTTCACGCAGAAAGTCGCCTGGTCCTGAAGGCGGGTCGCACAGATTAGGCGGTGGGCGATCATCGGCCTGTCTTATCGCCCGCCATTCAGCCCCCGTGCGCTTGATTGTCCGCCGTCCGCGGCTGGCGGACACTGCCCGGACCCCAATCCCTGCCTGGAGCCTTGGACATGAGCGAAGCGGTACGACTGCAAGATCGTGTGGTGATCGTCACGGGGGCCGGTGGCGGCCTGGGCAGGGCCCATGCGTTGCTGTTCGCCGCGCGTGGGGCCAAGGTGGTGGTCAACGACCTGGGGGGCTCGACCCACGGCGAAGGCGCCAGCGCCTCGGCGGCCGACCGAGTGGTGGAGGAGATCCGCGCAGCGGGTGGCATGGCGGTGGCCAACCATGACTCGGTCACCGACGGCGCACGCATCGTCGAGCAGGCCCTGGATTGCTTCGGCCGGGTCGATGTGCTGGTGAACAATGCCGGCATCCTGCGCGACAAGACCTTCCACAAGATGGAGGACGGCGATTGGGACCTGGTCTACCGGGTCCATGTGGAGGGGGCCTACAAGGTCACCCACGCCGCCTGGCCACACTTGCGCGAGCAGAACTGGGGGCGGGTGATCTTCACCGCGTCGACCTCCGGCATCTACGGCAACTTCGGCCAGGCCAACTACGGCATGGCCAAGCTGGGCCTGTATGGCCTGACCCGTACCCTGGCCATCGAAGGACGCAGGCACGGCATCCTGGTCAACGCCATCGCCCCCACCGGCGGGACGCGCATGACCGAAGGGTTGATTCCGCCCCAGGTGTTCGAGCGGCTCAAGCCCGAGCTGGTCAGCCCGCTGGTGGTGTACCTGGGCAGCGAGCGCTGCGAGGACAGCGGGCAACTGTTCGAAGTGGGCGGCGGTTGGGTCGGCAAGGTGCGCTGGGAGCGTAGCCTGGGTGTCGGCTTCGATCCTCGGGAAGGCTTTACCCCGGAGCAGGTGGCGGACAACTGGGGACGGATCTGCGATTTCGACGGCTCGGTGCATCCCGAGGACAGCCTGCAAGCGTTGCAGCAAATGATGGCGAACCTGCAGAAGTATCCGCTGGGTTGAGGCCATTGGGGCTGCGCAGCCCATCGCCGGCAAGCCGGCTCCCACAGGGGCCCCGTTGCCCTTTCGGCCTCTGTTCTCCGCGTGCAGGGTAATCCTCCACAGATGTTCCCGGCAGGGCACATGATTTGTGAACGCCGCTGGACCTGTGGGAGCTGGCTTGCCGGCGATGGGCCGCGCAGCGGCCCCGATATTCCTGCAGACATAAAAAAGGCCGCTGCAAACGCAGCGGCCAATCGAGACGTTAGATCAAGGAGCTTCAAAATCAACGTCGGTGAACCTTGCAGGCCCGAAGAACAGGGGGAGAGCCCTTCGTGCCAGCCAGTGAGGTCAGAATAAGCGCTTGATCCCGTAGGAAAAATAGCGACTTCCGACATTCACCTTTACGTTTAGGGTAAAAGTCCTGGCACGAACCGTGCCCCTCACGCGATACGCCGTGTCAGTGCGCTGGCGCGTAGCCCATCCGCCAACTGGCAGCCTGCGTCGCCGCCAGCAAGCGCTGGGCCGCCGGGCCATGTTCGTCGGCATGGAAGATCGACGTCGGGCCGACCACGGTCATCACCGCAGCGATCTGGCCCATGGCATTGAACACCGGTGCCGACAGGGCATCCACGCCCGGCATCAGCAGACCATGCACATGGTGCAGGCCGCGCTCGCGGATCTGCATCAGCAACGGCGCATAGTCGCTGAACGGCTGGTTCAGCGTGGCCAGCTCCCGCTCGCGCAACTCGACAGTTTCGCGCTCCGGCAGGTAGGCGGCGAACACCAGTCCCGTGGAGGAGCTGAGCAGCGGCAGGACCGAGCCGATCTGCGTCACCACCGTCACCGCGCGTACCGCCGGTTCGATGCTCACCACCGTGGCGCCCTGGTTGCCCCACACGGCCACGAAACAGCTCTCGTTGAGCGCGTCGCGCAGTTGCGACAGCGGCAGGGCCGACACCTTCAGCACATCGATGCTCCCCAGCGCAGCCATCCCCACCCGCAGGGCCTCGCGCCCCAGCCCGTAGTGGTTGGTGGCCGGGTCCTGCTCGGCGAAGCCGCTGGCGATCAGCGCCTGCAGGTAGCGGTGCACCTTGCTGGCGGGCATGTCCACATGCTCAGCCAGGCGCGACAGGGAGGTGGACGGCGAGAGTTCGGCAAGGGCCTTGAGAATATCGGTGCCGACTTCCGCCGAGCGAACCTTCTGCTTGCCGTTGTCGGCGGGGGAGCTGGCTTTGGCCATGGGCTTGGGCATCCAGGGAGACAGATGGGCGTCTTTATAGCTTGACGCCATGTGGCAATCAAATTACGTTATTCGTAATCTGATTACGATAAAAACAATGCAGACGCGCTGCCACGCCTGGGTCGATCGCCGGAAAGAGCCGGAACGGGCCAGCAGCCAGCTGCCAGCAACGGCTCCCTGGGAGCCCGGAGGCACCGATGAATCGCGACCATTCCCCTGTTCTTGAATACCTGAGCGGGTTCGGCAACGAATTCGCCAGCGAGGCGTTGCCCGGCGCCCTGCCTGTGGGGCAGAACTCGCCGCAGAAAGCCCCTTATGGCCTGTACGCCGAGCTGCTCTCGGGCACCGCGTTCACCATGCCGCGCAGCGAACTGCGCCGCACCTGGCTGTACCGCATCCGCCCCTCGGCCCTGCACCCGCGCTTCGAGCGCCTGGAGCGCCAGCCACTGGGCAGCCCGCTGGGCGACGTCACCCCCAACCGCCTGCGCTGGAGCCCACAGCCGATCCCGTCCGAGTCCACCGACTTCATCGAGGGCTGGGTGCCCATGGTGGCCAACTCGGCGGCGCAGAAGCCGGCTGGCGTGAGCATCTACATCTACCGCGCCAACCGCTCCATGGAGCGGGTGTTCTTCAACGCCGACGGTGAGCTGCTGCTGGTGCCGGAGCAGGGCCGCCTGCGCATCGCCACCGAGCTGGGCGTGATGGAGGTCGAGCCGCTGGAGATCGCCGTGATCCCGCGCGGCATGAAGTTCCGCGTCGAACTGCTCGACGGCCAGGCCCGTGGCTACATCGCCGAGAACCATGGCGCGCCGCTGCGCATCCCGGATCTGGGGCCGATCGGCAGCAATGGCCTGGCCAACCCGCGTGACTTCCTCACCCCGGTCGCCCACTACGAGGAGGCCGAGGGGCCT
This sequence comes from Pseudomonas sp. HLMP, assembly GCF_046365545.1. Classification (NCBI taxonomy): domain Bacteria; kingdom Pseudomonadati; phylum Pseudomonadota; class Gammaproteobacteria; order Pseudomonadales; family Pseudomonadaceae; genus Pseudomonas; species Pseudomonas sp. HLMP. The sequence goes on from NZ_JBDLLR010000001.1 coordinate 1,587,935, forward strand.
GTGCAACTGGTGCAGAAGTTCCTCGGCGAACACTGGGCCTGCGAGCTCCAGCACTCGCCGCTGGACGTGGTGGCATGGCATGGTAGCAACGTGCCCTACAAGTACGACCTGCGCCGTTTCAACACCATCGGCACGGTCAGCTTCGACCACCCGGACCCGTCGATCTTCACTGTGCTGACCTCGCCGACCAGCGTCCACGGCCTGGCCAACATGGATTTCGTGATCTTCCCGCCGCGCTGGATGGTGGCCGAGAACACCTTCCGTCCGCCATGGTTCCACCGCAACCTGATGAACGAGTTCATGGGCCTGATCCACGGCGCCTACGATGCCAAGGCCGAAGGCTTCCTGCCCGGCGGCGCTTCGCTGCATGGCGTGATGAGCGCCCACGGCCCGGATGCCGAGACCTGCGCCAAGGCCATCGCCGCCGACCTGGCGCCGCACAAGATCGACGACACCATGGCGTTCATGTTCGAGACCAGCCAGGTGCTGCGTCCGAGCCGCCATGCCCTGGAGTGCCCGCAACTGCAGGCCGACTACGATAGTTGCTGGGCCACCTTGCCGAGCACCTTCAACCCGAACCGGAGATAACCCATGAACCAGACCGCCATCGCCCGCAGCTGGGTCGAGCACGCCAACGGCCACCGCGACTTCCCGTTGCAGAACCTGCCCCTGGGCATCTTCAGCCGCCCGGGCGAAGCGCTGCGTTGCGGCGTGGCCATCGGCGACGCCATCCTCGACCTGGAGGCGGTACTGGCCGCCGGGCTGTTCGACGGCGAGGCCAAGGCCGCGGTGCAAGCCACCCGTGGCGGCGCGCTGAACGCCTTCTTCGCCCTCGGCCGCCCGGCCCGTGTCGCCCTGCGCGAGCGCCTGCTGGCGCTGCTCGGCGAGCACAGCGAGCACCAGGCGGCGCTGAAAGCGGCGCTGTACCCGGCCAGCGAGTGCCAGATGCACCTGCCGGCCAAGGTCGGCGACTACACCGACTTCTACGTGGGCATCGAGCACGCCAAGAACGTCGGCAAGCTGTTCCGCCCAGACAACCCGCTGCTGCCCAACTACAAGTACGTGCCCATCGGCTACCATGGCCGCGCTTCGACCATCCGCCCCTCCGGCACCGACGTGCGCCGGCCCAAGGGCCAGACGCTGCCGGCCGGGCAGGCCGAGCCGAGCTTCGGCCCTTGCGCGCGCCTGGACTACGAGCTGGAGCTGGGTATCTGGATCGGCCAGGGCAACGCCATGGGCCAGCCCATCCCGGTAGGCGACGCCGCCGAGCACGTGGCCGGCTTCTGCCTGCTCAACGACTGGTCGGCGCGTGACATCCAGGCCTGGGAATACCAGCCGCTGGGCCCATTCCTGTCCAAGAGCTTCATCACCACCGTCTCGCCCTGGGTGGTCACCGCCGAGGCCTTGGAGCCGTTCCGCTGCGCCCAGCCGGCCCGCCCGCAAGGCGACCCGCAGCCACTGTCGTACCTGCTGGACACCCGTGACCAGGCCAACGGCGCCTTCGACATCGAACTGGAAGTGCTGCTGCTCACCGAGCGCATGCGCGAGGAGGGCTTGCCGGCCCATCGCCTGACCCTGAGCAATACCCGCAGCATGTACTGGACCGTGGCGCAGATGGTCGCCCACCACAGCGTCAACGGCTGCCAGTTGCAGCCGGGCGACCTGTTCGGTTCGGGTACCCTGTCTGGCGCGGTGCCTGGCTCCTTCGGCAGCCTGCTGGAGATCACCGAGGGCGGCAAGCACCCGGTGGAGCTGGCCAGCGGCGAGGTGCGCAAGTTCCTCGAGGACGGCGACGAGATCATCCTGCGCGCCCGCTGCACCCGCGACGGCGTGGCCAGCATCGGCTTCGGCGAATGCCGCGGCAAGATCCTGGCGGCCAACTGAGGGGCAGGGCGATGGAGCTGTTTACCTACTACCGTTCCACCTCCTCGTATCGGGTGCGCATCGCCCTGGCGCTCAAGGGCCTGGATTACCAGGCCCTGCCGGTGAACCTGCTGCAGGGCGAGCAGCACACGGCGGGCTACCTGGCGCTCAATCCCCAGGGCCGCGTGCCGGCCCTGCGTACCGACGGCGGCGCACTGCTGGTGCAGTCGCCGGCGATCATCGAGTACCTGGAAGAGGTTCATCCACAGCCGGCGCTGTTGCCAGCCGATGCCGAGGCGCGCGCCAAGGTACGTGGCGTGGCGGCGATCATTGGCTGCGACATCCACCCGCTGCACAACGTCAGCGTGCTCAAGCAATTGCGCCAGTTGGGCCATGACGAGGCCCAGGTCAACCAGTGGATCGCCCATTGGATTGGCCAGGGTCTGGCAGCTGTCGAGCAGTTGATCGGCGACGAGGGCTTCTGCTTCGGCGACGAGCCTGGGCTGGCGGATGTCTACCTGATCCCGCAGCTGTATGCGGCCGAGCGCTTCAACGTCGACCTCGGCAGCTTCCCGAGGATCCGCCGCGTCGCCGCCCTGGCCGAGGCGCATCCCGCCTTTCTCAAGGCCCACCCTTCCTGCCAGGTGGACACACCGGCTCAGTGAATCGAGCGCTTCGCCGAGGGTAGCTGGGCGAGGCGTTCGCTCAGCTTGAGGCGCTGCACCGGGTCGTCAGTCAGCAGCAGGGCATGCTCCAGGTCGAAGCGTTCGGCCTGGGGGCAGTCCAGATGCTGGTAGAGGGTGGCGCGGGCCAGGTAGTCGTTGACCGTCACCGGCCCCAGTTGCATGACCCGCTCGGCGTCGATCAGCGCGGCCAGGTCGTTGTCGTTGCTGGTGTGCAACTGGCGCAGGTTGCGTGACAGGCGCTGGAGCATCTGCAGGGGGCTGGCCGTGCGCAGGTGCTCGGCGCTCAGCGGCAGGTGCGGGCCGAACTGGCGGGCGAGCAGTTCGCGGCAGTCGGTCGGATACAGGCGCCGTCCGCCGCACGGGTCGAGCAGGTGATCGGCGCCCGGCACGCGCAGCAGGAAGTGGCCGGGAAAGTTCACGCCTTCCAGGGGAATCGACAGGCGCCGGGCCAGCTCCAGGGCGAGGATGGCCAACGGCAGCGGTTGCCCGCGTCGACGCTGCAAGACCTTGTCCATCAAGGCGGCCTGGGGGCGCAGGGGATGGTACTCGTCCTGCTGGAAACCCAGGGCGTTGAGTTGGCGCAGCAGTGGCTGGGCCAGTTCGCCGAGCGGCAGCATCGGCAGGTTGGCGCTGACCTGGCGTTGCAGCTCGTGCAACTGGGCAAGGCCTGCCGCCGGCTCTACCGTCCGGTCATGTTCGGCGGCGATCCACAGGGTCGCCTCCAACAGGGCGACAGGTTCGCGTTCCAGGCAGGCCAGGCAGGCTTGACGTGGGTTCATGGGCATCTCCACACACGCTTATCTTTTAGCCCTGGCGCCGTGATTCGTCCAGTGGTCCGTCAGGGGATCGAGCGTCAAAGAGCTGCCTATACTGGAAAGAGCACCTCTTCGGGGAGCCCGTTGATGTTCGCGCTCATGCAAAGCACCCGCACCCAGTCGCTGCACCTGTGCATCGACCCGCCCACAGGCCTCAAGGCCGTGGTGGCGATCCACAGCGAGCAATTGGGGCCGGCCATGGGCGGTTGCCGCTACCTGCCCTATGCCGATGACGAAAGCGCCATGACCGATGCCATCCGCCTGGCCCAGGGCATGAGCTACAAGGCGGCCCTCGCTGGCTTGCCGCTGGGCGGCGGCAAGGCGGTGATCATGCGCAATCCGCATGTGGAAAACCGCGCGGCATTGTTCGAGGCCTTCGGCCGTTTCGTCGATACCCTGCAAGGGCGGTTCATCACTGCGGTGGACAGCGGCACCTCGACCCTGGACATGGACTGCATCGCCCAGGTCACCCCCCATGTCACCAGCACCACCGCCTCGGGCGATCCTTCGCCCCACGCGGCCATGGGGGTGTTCGCCGGTATCCGCGCCACGTCCGTGGCCCGGCTGGGCAGCGACAACCTCGAAGGCTTGCGGGTGGCGGTGCAAGGGCTGGGTAACGTCGGCTACGCCCTGGCCGAGCAACTGCATGCGGCGGGAGCGGAGCTGCTGGTCAGCGATCTCGACCCGGGGCGGGTGCGTTTGGCCGTGGAGCAGCTGGATGCGCATCCGGTGACCAACGATGCGCTGATCAGCACGCCTTGCGACATCTTCGCGCCTTGTGGCGTAGGGCCGGTGCTCAATGGCCAGAGCGTGATGCAGCTGCGTTGCGCGGCGGTGGCGGGTGCGGCGAACAATCAGTTGACCACGTTGCAGGTGGCTGACCAGTTGGAGAAGCGCGGCATCCTCTATGCGCCTGACTATGTGATCAATGCCGGTGGCCTGATCTACGTAGCGCTGACCCACTGTGGCGAAGACCTGGGCACCATCACCGCGCACCTGGCGCGCATCCCCACCCGGCTGACCGAAGTGTTCGCCCATGCCCAGGCGGAAAAGCGCTCGCCGGCGCGGGTGGCGCAGATGCTGGCGGAGCGGTTGCTTTACGGGTGAGTTCCGGGGCTGCCGTGGGGCAGCCCCAAGCGACGGTGAGGCTTACTCGCCCCCACTACTTTCGAGCAACTCCCCCAGCGCATCCGGCTGGTTCTTGAACGCCCGGGCGAACACATCACGATGCCTGGCCATGTAGATACCGGCTTCCTCGACCTGCTGCTCGCTCAGCGAAGGCACCGCCTTGTGCAACACCTCGGCCAGGCGTTCGGCCAGCTCGAGCATCTTGTCGTGACGATCTGCTTCAGCCTTATCCATGAACAAGCGCTCCGGGTCTCGGCTGCTGCGGTACACCACTTCGACGGCCATTCATCACCTCTGTGCCTTTTGCTGTTGGGGTTACTGGTTAACTGTATTTATATACAGTATCCGTTTCAGCCGCCTCGTTGCAACCACGATGATGGCTTTTCATCTCCAAGGCATTCGGCAAAAGCGTAGCCCACAGGTGCCTTGCGGCAATCGGTCGCCTTCCAAGACCAGGGCCTGGCCCTTTAACTGCATGGCACAAGCGTCACAGGCGTGGCGCATCATCCTTCAGGTCGTATCGGGGAATCGAACATCGTGAACATCAAATGGGCTGAAAAGCTGCGCAAGGGCCTGCATGGCTCCGCCGACTCGCTGGGCAACCTGTGCGTCGAGTCGTTCCACTACCTGGCGTTGTTCGGTATCGGTGGCATCACCGCCTACGCGGCGCTGATGACCTTCCTGGACATGCTGGGCAAGGGCGGGGTGAGCGTGGACGACATCCTGCTGCTGTTCATCTACCTGGAGCTCGGCGCCATGGTGGGGATCTACTTCAAGACCAACCACATGCCGATCCGCTTCCTGCTCTACGTGGCGATCACCGCGCTGACCCGCCTGCTGATCGGCGATGTCTCGCACCACAAGGCGCCGGATGCGGGCCTGTTGTACCTGTGCGGGGGCATCCTGCTGCTGGCGTTTTCCATCCTGGTGGTGCGCTATGCCTCGTACCGCTACCCCTCCACCCGGGTGATCGATGCCAGTGGCAAGGACCTGGACGACGGCAAGGTCTGAGTTTCTGCCCAGGAGCGGTGGATGTACCGGCGGGGGTTCGAAGCACAATGTGCGCAGGCGCTTCGGCTGGCAGCGCTAGCGGGCGATATTGCTGGGCTGCCAGGCGATACCACGGCGGGTGCCGCCTTCGGTCAGCGCGGCGAGGACTTCCATGACGCTATGGCCCTGCTCGATGGCCAGGCCCAGGCGGATGCTGTCGATGAGCCGCTGCAGGCGTACCGGGTCGTTGCGCTGGGCCTCGGTGATCAGCCGCTTGGCGACCACGCCGCTGTCGTCGGAGAGGGTCAGCATGATGCTGCCGTCCAGGCGTTCGATGCTCAGGTTGACCCGGTATCGGGGGGCGAAGGCGTCGCTGATCTGGTCGAAGGGGTTGTTCATGGTCGGTGTCTGCGAATGAATGTCTGCAGGAATTGACCGGGTGAGCGGGAGGTTGGTTCAGGGCCTTCGATCGGCGGGAACGAAAACGCCCGGTGCGGGCACCGGGCGTCGAGGGCTACAGGGTTACTCGGGCTGGATCACCGAGCGGCGGCTGCGCAGCTTGCCGTAGAAGTGCTCCAGCGCATTGTTCAGCTTGCTGGCGGCACCATCGACCGCCTGGTCCAGCGAGGCGGCGGTGTGGGTCACGGAAATCGGTTGATGGCCTTTCGGGCGAGCCTCCATCTGGCAGCGTTTGTCCTGGGGGCCGGGCTTGGCGCCGTTCTCGTCGCGCAGGTGGACCTCGATGCGGGTGAGGTCGTCCTCGTAGCGTTCGAGCGTGCTTTCCAGCGTGCTGCGGACCCACTCGTTGAGCCGGATGTTGCCTTGGAGGTGATTGCTGCTGTTGACCTGGATTTGCATGATTCAATCCTTATTCAGCTTGCTCGCGTGGAGGCGTGCCTAGGCCACTGAGGCCCTTGGAATTTCTTCGCCTCTTGACTGTAAAGTCAGGCAATGGCGAAACGAATTCAAGCCCTTCTGCAAAATAAATTTCCTGTTGCAAATTCGGGTGGAGGGGGTGGGTTCGCTCTGGGCTGGTCGGTCGGGACTTTCCATTGCCACTTGGGGCTGCAAAGCAGCCCCAAGACTCGAAGCACTATTCAACTGACCCGTCGTCTTCAGAACGCCACGGACGTTTGCACATACACCGTCCGCGGTTCCCCCACGTACTTGCCCTTGTTGTTGTCATCGAACGAGCGGGTGTAGTACTCGCGGTTGAACAGGTTCTTCACCCCCACCGCCACCTTCAGGTTCGACAACTGCGGCCCGAAGTCATACCCGGCGCGGGTGCTGACCAGCATGTAGCCGGGGATGCGCCCGGTGCTGCCGTCGGCGCTTTCGCTGCCGGTGTTGGCGTTGTCGGCGTACTGGCTGCTCTGGAAGCTGCTGTCCAGGTTCAACTGCCATGGGCCCTCGGTGTAGCCGATACCCAGGGTGCCCTTGTGCCGCGAGGAGAACGGCACCTGGTTGCCCTTGTTCGGCCCGTCCTCGCGGATCGTGGCGTCGACGAAGGCGTAGCTGGCGTGCACATCGAAGCCGGCCAGTGCCGGGTTCAGGCCGTCGAGGGCATAGCGCACGCTGGTCTCGATGCCCTGGTGGCGGGTTTCGCCGCGGGCGATCACCGAGTCGTTGGTCTGGTTGCTTTCGTACTGGTTGTCGAAGTTGATCAGGAAGGCGCCGATCTCTGCCTGCAGGTCACCGTTGTCGTAGCGGGTGCCGACTTCCCAGGTGCGCGCTTTTTCCGGCTTGACCTCGCCGCTGCTGACCCGGTTGGGCATCTGGCTGTACTGCACGCTGCCGAAGGAGCCTTCGGTGTTGGCGTAGAGGTTCCAGATGTCGGTCAGGTGGTACATCACGTTCAGCGCTGGCAGGGCGGTGTTGTAGCTGCCTTGGTAACGCTCGCCGGTAAGCTTGTTGCTCTGCTCGGAGTCGATCATCTCGTAGCGGATGCCTGGGGTGATGGTCCAGCGGCCGATGTCGATGCGATCGTCCAGGTAGATCGCGTGGGCCTCGGTGCTGCCACGGGTATCGCGGTCGTTGCGGCTGGCGGTGGTCGGCAGATCACCGTTGATCGGCTCGCGGAAGCGCAGCTCGTGGCCGGCTTCGTTGACGTAGCGGTAGCCGATGCCCAGCTCGTGCCAGCTGTCGCCCAGGGCCAGGCCTTGCGAGAAGCGGGTCTCGATGCCGCGCACCCAGTATTCGCGTGGCGACAGCGAAACGAAGCTGCCCTGGTCGAGGTAGCCGCTGCGCAGGGTCTTGGTGAAGAAGCTGTTGACGCTGAACTGGCGGTCGTCCTGCTTGTAGTCGTAGCCGACATTGACCAGCGTACGGCGGCCCCAGAACTTGTCCTGCAGGCGTGTCGACTGGTACGGGTCGGCGTCGAAGTCGGCTGTGCTCAGGCCGCCGGGCATGTCGGCCTCGCCCTCGTAGTACTGGGCCATGGCGTGCAGGCTGTTGGCCTCGTCGAGCTGCAGCTTGCCCTTGAGGATCAGGTCGTCGATCTGCGTGTCGCTGTGCTCGCGCCAGTCGCCGCCGCGGGTGCCGGAGTACAGCAGGGCGCCGCCCAGGCCGTTGTCGTGGGTGCCGCCGACCAGCAGGTTGGCGCTGTTCTTGAAGCCGTCGTGGCTCGACGAGGGGCTGATCTGGTTCTGCATGGCGGCCTTGAAGGTCGCTTGCTCCGGGATCGCCCGGGTCACGAAGTTGACGATGCCACCGACGTTCTGCGGCCCGTAGCGCACCGCGCCGCCGCCGCGTACCACATCCACCGCGTCCATGTTGCCCAGGCTGATCGGTGCCAGCGACAGCTGTGGCTGGCCGTAGGGGGCGAAGGGGACCGGGATGCCATCCATCAGCACGGTCGAGCGCGAGGCCAGGCGTGGGTTGAGGCCGCGGATGCCGAAGTTCAGCGCCAGGTCGTGGCTGCCCGTGCCGTTGTTTTCCGGTGCGTTCACCCCCGGGATGCGGTTGAGCACTTCACGGGCGGTGCTGGCGCCGTTGCGCTCGAAGTCTTCGCGGCGCACCACGTCGCGGGCGCCGGGGTGTTCGAAGACGTTGTCCTGGCGCGCTTCGGCCAGCCAGTCACCGACCACGGTCGAGGCGCTCAACTCCACGGGCGCACCGGCGGCGGCCGGTTGCAGGCTGTAGGCGTTGTCGGCTTCCTGGCGTGCCTGCAGGCCACTGCCGCGCAGCAACGTATCGAGGCCCTGGCGTACATCGTATTCGCCCTCCAGGCCTGGGCTCTGCAGGCCTTGGGTCAGGTGCGAACCGAAGCTGATCAGCGCGCCGCTCTCGCGGCCGAACTGGTTGAGGGCATCTTCCAGGGCGCCGGCGGCGATGTGGTAGGCGCGGGCATCGGCGGCCTGGATGGTAGGTACGGTGAGGCCCAGGGCGGTGGCGAGCAACAAGGCCTGGACGAGGGGGCTGGGACGAAACAGCATGCGAGTGGTCCTTGAGAAGGGGGGGCTGCCTTCTCTGTCACGCGAGCCTTTGAAAATGGCTCAGGGGAATTGCAATTTTTTTCCGGGTTTCGCTTGGCGGCGGGTCAACCGATTCGCGGCTCCACCTTCACCCAGTAGCGGGTAAACCGCTTGACCCGTACCGGCAACGCCACTTCCAGCATCTCCAGGATCCGTTCACTGTCGTCCAACGGATACGACCCGGAGATCCGCAGCTCAGCCACCTGGTCGCTGCACCCCAGTTGCCCGTGCCGATAGCGCCCGAGCTCGGCGAGAAAGTCCGCCAGACGCATGTGCGAGGCCACCAGCATGCCGTCGACCCAGGCTCCGATATTGCGGTTCAGCGGTGCAATGTCATGCCAACCACCGTTGGCGAACCTGGCCTGTTGACCGGCCAGCAACGCTTGCCCGGCCAGGCTCGCCGAGCCACTGAACACCGAGACCAGGCTGAAGTCGGCGAACTGCCGTACGTTGAAACGCCCCTGCGTCAGTTGCAGCGCACCCTCGCCAGTGCGTAGCAGCAAGGGGCGCGGGTCCTTGGCCACCTGCAATTGCACTTCACCTTCGAGCAGGCGCACCTGCCGTTGCTGGCCATCGAAACGTACGTCGGCGGCGCTGCGAGTGTTGAGCTGCAACAGGCTGCCGTCGTCCAGGTGCATCCGCCGGCGCTGGCCGACCGGGCTACGGTAGTCGGCCATCAGCCCTGGCAGGGGATTGTGCTGTCGCAAGCCCAGCCCCGTGGCACTGGCCACGCCGACCAGCAACAGCGCCTTGAGCGCTCGCCGCCGCGCCGGAGAGGGTGGCGCCTGCAGCGTGGCGTGCACCACCGGCGAGGCCACCCCGCGCAAGCGTTGGTTGACCTGCTGGATATGCGCCCAGGCGCGCTGGTGCTCGTGGTCGGCCTGCAGCCAGCGTTCCAGGGTCTGCTGCTGGGCCAGGTCGAAGTCCTCGCCCTGGGACTCGATCAGCCAGTGCACGGCCTGCTCGGCCACCTGTGGGGAGAAGCTGGTGTTCATAGCGCGAAGTAGCAGCGCAGGGCTGCCTTGTTCAGGTAGCGCTTGACCGTGGCCAGCGAGATGCCCAGCTCACGGGCGATGTCGGCCTGGCCCAGGCCATCGACCTGGGCCAGCAGGAAGGCCCGTTTGACCAGCGGAGGCAGGCCGTCGAGCAGGCGATCGAGTTCCAGCAGGGTCTCGAAGATGAGTGCCTTCTGCTCCTCGCTCGGCGCCACCTCTTCGGGAACCTCGGCCAAGGCCTGGAGATAGGCACGCTCCAGCTCCTGGCGGCGAAAGTGGTTGCACAGCACGCGCTTGGCCACGGTGACGAGGAAGGCGCGCGGCTCGACCAACTGGGGCGCTTCGCGGGCCTGTAGCAGGCGCACGTAGGTGTCCTGGGCGAGGTCCGCGGCGCTCTGCGGGCAGCCCAGGCGGCGGCGCAGCCAACCGGTCAGCCAGTTGTGATGGGCGTGGTAGAGGCCTTCGACCGTGGAAGAGAGGGCGCTGGGCACCGATGCGACTCCGGCGCCTTTCGACGCATCTGCAAGTAAGAATTGTTCGCATTGTATTCGGGCAGGGCGGTGCAGGGCAATCGCTGCCGATGCCATGCGGGGCAAAGCCCCCGCAAACCCAAGGCATCGCCCAGGCTTTGCCTATGAGAATTGAAATCATTACTATTGAGCCCCCGATGCTTCCCGGACCGCCGCCATGAAAAGCAAAGCCGGCCTGCCCCTGGCCTATCGACTGGCCGTGACCTCGCGCAGCCTGGCCGCCTTGCTGGGCGGCTACCTGCTGGCCTCCATGGCGAGCGTGTGCATCTCGCTGCTGGCGCCGATGCGCCAGGTCGATGCGGCCTTGACCGGCATGATGCTGTCGTTCCTGTTCTACCTGCTGGCCTTCATCTGGTGCTTCGCCTGCCGTAGCGCCGCACGTGCCTGGCTGGGCGTACTGCTGCCGAGCCTGGTGCTGGGGGCGATCAACGGGCTGGCCTACTGGATGAAAAACCCATGAAAGAGGGCTTCCGCCAGGCCATGGCCTGGCTGCACACCTGGACCGGCCTGATCTTCGGCTGGCTGTTGTTCGCCATCTTCCTCACCGGGACGCTGTCGTACTTCAAGGAGGAGATCAATCACTGGAGCCAGCCGGAAATCCACAGCCATCCGCTCGATTCGATGGCGAGCCTGGGCCTGGCCCAGCGCTACCTGGAAACCAACGCTGGCAATGCCGGCAGCTGGTTCATCCGCCTGCCCAACGCGCGCGAGGCGGCGCTGAGCGTCAATTGGCGCGACAGGGACGCCGGCGGGCGCCGTGGCTTCACCGGCAAGTCGCTGGACGCCCAAAGCGGCCAGGAGGTCGAGGCCCGCGACAGCCGCGGCGGCGAATTCTTCTACCGCTTTCACTTCCAACTGGAGATGCCCTATCCCTGGGGCCGCTGGTTGTCGACCTTCTGCGCCTTCATCATGCTGCTGGGCCTGGTCACCGGCATCATCACCCACAAGAAGATCTTCAAGGAGTTCTTCACCTTCCGCCCGGGCAAGGGGCAGCGCTCATGGCTCGATGGCCACAACGCCATCGGCGTGCTGGTGCTGCCGTTCCACCTGATGATCAGCTACAGCAGCCTGGTGCTTTTCATGTACCTGGTGATGCCGGCCGGCATCCTGGCCAGCTATGGCAGCCCCAACGGCTATTTCAACGACCTCTTCGGGCGCGACGAGCCGCCGAAGCTGGCCGGTGTCGCGGCGCCGCTGGTGCCGCTGCCGAGTCTGTATGCCAAGGTCCAGGAGCGGGTACCGGGCGCGCGCATCGGTTACATCCAAGTGCAGAACCCCGGCGACGCCAATGCCCGCGTGACCTTCACCCAGGCCTCGGCAGATAACGTGGCCTACAAGCGCAGCGCCAACTGGACCTTCGACGGCGCCAGCGGCGAGCTGCTGAGCCAGGGTGCGCCGGAAAGCGCGGCGATGATGACCTCCTTCACCCTGGTCGGGCTGCACATGGGCAACTTCGCCGGGCCCTGGTTGCGCTGGTTGTACTTCGTCTTCGGCGTGGCTGGTACGGCGGTGATCGGTACCGGGCTGGTGATGTGGCTGGGCAAACGCCAGCTCAAGCATGCCAAGAGCGCGCACATGCCGGCTGAGCTGCGCCTGGTCGAAGTGCTCAACATCGCCAGCATGAGTGGCCTGATGCTTGGCGTGGCAGCGTTCTTCTGGGCCAACCGCCTGCTGCCGGTGGCCCTGCAGGGGCGTGCCGACTGGGAGGTCAATGCCTTCTTCCTGGCCTGGGCGCTGTCGCTGGTCCACGCGCTGCTGCGCCCGGGGCGCCGGGCCTGGGGCGAGCAGTTGGGGCTGGGGGCGTTGGCGTTTGCTTTGTTGCCGCTGCTCAATGGCCTGAGCACTGGCCAGGGCCTGGATCATTCGATCGCCGTGGGCGACTGGGCCATGGCCGGCTTCGACCTCACCGCGCTGGCCACCGGCCTGTTCCTCGCCTGGGCTGCCAGCAAGATGCTGCGCACGCCCAAACCCACTGCCAAGCGTGCGCCGCGCGCGGCCAAGTCCGCCGGCGATACGGCGCAGGTGAATTGATGTTGAGTATTGCCTTGATCGGTTTCGCCGGTTTTGCCGCCCTTTGCCTGGCCATGGAAAAGCACTTCAACGACCTGCTGGGGCGCAAGCCCGGTGCCCAGCTGGTGCGTGCTCTACGCATCGGCGGTTGGGTGCTGCTGGCGCTGTCGCTGGTGCTCGCGGTGCACCTGCGCGGCTGGGCGCTGGGCCTGGTGGAATGGATCGCGGTGCTGATGGCCGGGGTGACCCTGTGGGTCTTCGGCCTGCCGTACCAGCCGCGCCTGCTGCTGGGGCTGGCTGCGGCGAGCCTGGTGCTGGGGCCGCTGCTGGCTGTCCTGGCTGTCTAAGCTGTTCAACTGCCATTTGGGTAGCGGCCCCAATGCTGACTAATTCGAGAAAGCGGCCCGGTATTCGCCGGGCGTCGCCCCCAGCACCTGGCGGAAGCGGTTGCTGAAGTGGCTGGCGCTGGCGAAGCCGCAGAGCAGGGCGACCTGGCCCAGCGGCAACTGGCCCAGGCGCAGCAACTGGCAGGCGTGGTGCAGGCGGCGGGCCAGCAGGTACTGGTGTGGCGGCAGGCCGAAGCTGCTGCGGAACATGCGGGCGAAGTGGTACTCGGAGAGATTGCAGCGCAGGGCCAGCTCGCCGAGGGTGATGGGCTGGTCCAGGTGCGCCTCGATGTAATCGACCAGTTGCCGGCGCTGGTGTGGCGCCAGCCCGCCTTTCAGGCGCACGCCCTGGCGCAGGCCGGCCTGGCAGAGCACCGCGTGGTCGATGACCTCGTGGGCCAGGCTGCTGGCCAGCAGGCGCTCGCCGGGTTCGCTCCAGTCCAGGGCGATCAGTTGGCGGAAGCGCCGGGCTTGCTGCGGATCGTCGAGGAAGGTCGCCTCTTGCAACTGCATCTCGCGTGGTTCGCGATCGAGCAGGCGGATGCAGCCGAGGGCGAACTGTTCTTCGCTGATGTACAGGTGCGCCAGGCGGATCGGGCCATTGACCACCCAGTTCGACTCGTGGCCGGCAGGCATGATGCACAGTTTGTCCGGCGCGCCCTTGTCGGCCGGGCGCTGGCGGCGAAAGGTGCCGGTGCCGTCGGCGATGTAGCACGACAGGGTATGGTGGCTGGGGGCCAGGTAGTCGCGGGCGTCGTCGCGGTTGCGCCACAGGGCTGCAGCCAGCCCGTCGCCCAGTTGCGCGCTCAGTTCCAGGCGGGCATGGGGCGAGGCGTGCATGGCATTGAAGACGTGCAGCTGGGTCAGTGGGGTCATCGGCGCTTCCTCTCGATGCCATCCTACTGCGACGACCTCGGGCTGGCAGCCCCTGACGCTGCAAAAGCGCAAGTTTGTGCAAGCGTGGCGACGGAGGGGGAGGGGAGACTGTAAGTCCTGGCGAGGGCTGTGCCCTCGATCGCGGGCAAGCCCGCTCCCACAGGGAACGCGTCGCTCTCGACGGCGTGGGGGCGGCGTGTCTTGCGGTGTGCCGGGCACCGACTTCGCTATGCCCGAGGAATTGCTGCCATGAACCTATCGCTGTACCTGCTCACCGTCTTGATCTGGGGCACCACCTGGATCGCCTTGAAGCTGCAACTGGGCGTGGTCGCCATCCCGGTGTCGATCGTCTACCGCTTCGCCCTGGCCGGGTTGATCCTATTCGCCATCCTCCTGCTGACCCGCCGCCTGCAACCGATGGATCGACGTGGCCACCTGGTCTGCCTGGCCCAGGGCCTGTGCCTGTTCTGCGTCAATTTCATGTGCTTTCTCACCGCCAGCCAGTGGATCGCCAGCGGCCTGATCGCCGTGGTGTTCTCCACCGCGACCTTGTGGAACGCATTGAATGCGCGGGTTTTCTTCGGCCAGCGCATCGCGACCAATGTGCTCGGCGGCGGCGCCCTGGGGCTGCTCGGCCTGGGGCTGCTGTTCTGGCCGGAGCTGTCCGGCCATGCGGCCAGCCGCCAGACCCTGTACGGCCTGGGCCTGGCGTTGTTCGGCACCTTGTGCTTCTCGGCGGGCAACCTGCTTTCCAGCCTGCAGCAGAAGGCCGGCCTCAAGCCCATGACCACCAATGCCTGGGGCATGGTCTATGGGGCGGCGATGCTGTCGGTGTATTGCCTGTTCAGTGGCATTCCGTTCGCCATGGAGTGGAATGCACGCTACATCGGTTCGTTGCTGTACCTGGTGATCCCGGGTTCGGTGATCGGCTTCACCGCCTACCTGACCCTGGTGGGCCGCATGGGGCCGGAGCGGGCGGCCTATTGCACGGTGCTGTTCCCGCTGGTGGCGCTGAACGTGTCGGCCTTTGCCGAGGGCTATCAGTGGACGCCGCCGGCACTGCTGGGGTTGGTGGCGGTGATGGCGGGCAACGTGCTGGTGTTTCGCAAGCCAAGGGCCAAGGCGCCTGCAGCGGTGGTTACGGTCAAGTAGTGCTGCGTTGCCTGTGCGGCCCTATCGCCGGCTTGCCAGCGATAGGGCCTGAGTGGTCAACCCATCGATCAGTGTTTCCACACCTGCGGGTTCACCAGGTCCTGTGGCCGCTTGCCCAGCAGCGCCGCACGCAGGTTGTCCATCGCCCGGTTGGCCATGGCGTCGCGGGTCTCGGCGGTGGCCGAGCCGACGTGCGGCAGGGTCAGGGCGTTGGGCAGGCTGAACAGCGGCGACTCGGCCAGCGGTTCGCGCTCGTACACATCCAGCCCGGCGCCACGGAGGGTGCCGTCTTGCAGGGCCTCGACCAGCGCTGCTTCGTCCACCACCGGCCCGCGGGAGATGTTGACCAGGAAGGCGCTGGGCTTCATCAGCTTCAGCTCGCGCGCGCCGATCAGCTTGCGCGTGGCATCGGACAGCGGCACTACCAGGCAGACGAAATCGGCTTCGCCGAGCAGTTGCTCCAGGCTGCGGTACTGGGCACCGAGCTCCTGTTCCAGGGCCGGCTTGCGGCTGTTGCCGCTGTACAGCACTTGCATGCCGAAGCCGAAGCGGCCACGGCGGGCGATGGCCGCGCCGATGTTGCCCAGGCCAACGATGCCCAAGGTCTTGCCGTACACGTCGCTGCCGAACTGGGCTGGGCCCACGGTGGCTCGCCACTGGCCGGCCTTGGTCCAGGCGTCCAGCTCGGCGACCCGGCGGGCGCACCCCATGATCAGGGCGAAGCCCAGGTCGGCGGTGCTTTCGGTGAGCACGTCGGGGGTGTTGGTCAGGGCGATGCCGCGTTCGTTGAAATAGGCCAGGTCGTAGTTGTCGTAGCCCACCGAGATGCTGGAGACCACCTCGAGCTTCGCCGCCCCTTCGAGCTGCGCACGGCCCAGCTTGCGGCCGACGCCGATCAGGCCGTGGGCCTCGGGCAGGGCTTCGTTGAACTGGGCGGCGATGTCGCCGAGCTTGGGGTTGGGCACGATCACGTTGAAGTCTTGCTGCAGGCGCTCGGCCATGGCCGGGGTGATGCGGCTGAAGGCCAGGACGGTCTTTTTCATCGGGCTACTTCTCTGCAAGGCGGGGAGGGCAGTTTCGGACTTCGGACTTCGGGCTGCAAGCTTGCAGCTTGCGGCCCCCGTCAGTTGGCGATCAAAAGCTCGTGGGTCTTCAGGTCGGCCTCGTGCGCCGCGAGGATCTCGGGCAGGGAATTGCGCAGGTACTCGACCCAGGTCTTGATCTTGGCATCCAGGTACTGGCGCGAAGGGTAGATCGCGTACAGGTTCAGCTCCTGCAGCCGGTAGTCGGGCATGATCCGCACCAGGCTGCCGTCGCGCAGGCCGTCTATGGCCGAGTAGATCGGCAGCACGCCCACGCCCATGCCGCTGCGGATCGCGGTCTTCATGGCGTCGGCGGAGTTCACCTGGAACGGCGAGGTGGTGATGTTGACCATCTCCTGGCCTTCCGGGCCGTTGAACAGCCACTTCTCCAGGGGGATCACGGGGCTGACCATGCGCAGGCAGGCATGCTGGAGCAGGTCGGCCGGCTTGTGGGCGATGCCGTGCCTGGCCACGTATTCCGGGGAGGCGCAGACGATGCTGTAGGTGATCCCCAGGCGCTGCGAAACGAAACCGGAGTCCGGCAGCTCGCTGGCCAGCACGATGGACACGTCGTAGCCCTCGTCGAGCAGGTCCGGTACGCGGTTGGCCATGGTCAGGTCGAAGGTCACGTCCGGGTGCGACTCGCGGTAGCGGGCGATGGCATCGACCACGAAATGCTGGCCGACCCCGGTCATCGAGTGCACCTTCAACTGCCCGGCCGGGCGGGCGTGGGCGTCGCTGGCCTCGGCTTCGGCCTCCTCGACGAAGGTCAGGATCTGCTCGCAGCGCATCAGGTAACGCTTGCCGGCCTCGGTGAGGGCGATGCGCCGGGTGGTGCGGTTGAGCAGCCGGGTTTGCAGATGGGCTTCCAGGTTGGAGACCGCCCGCGAGACGTTCGCGGTGGTCGTATCCAGTTGCGCGGCGGCAGCGGTGAAGCTGCCGAGCTGGGCCACGCAACTGAAAGCACGCATGTTTTGCAGGGTGTCCATGGGTCACTCTCAAGGTAGAGGACAAAATTGTGACATGAAGTAACCTAAACGGTCTTCCGACTAAAGCCGGATTATCGCTGTTTTGGTAACAAAGATTCGCAGGAATATGCGCTTATCGCCAGTGCGAGCGCCCCCTAGAATTGCCCGGCCTCATCCACCTCATCCGGGAAATCGCAGCTGTGCCGCGTCGCATCATCAGAGCGCTGAATGCGCTCAGTGCCTGTGCCCTCAGCCTCACCTTGAGCGGCTGTATCGGAACCTGGGGCATCGCCCCGCAAAGCAAGACGCTGCAAGCCAACACCCTGACCACCGACGACGCGATCCGCGAAGCCGCTCACGACGCCCACTGGCCCGAGCAGCAGTGGTGGCGTGCCTATGGCGATGCGCAACTGGACCACTGGGTGGCGCTGGCCCTGGCTGGCAGCCCGACCCTGGCCATGGCCGCGGCGCGGGTGCGCGAGGCCAAGGCCATGGCCGGCGTGGTCGAGTCGGCCGAGAAGCTGCAGGCCAACGGCGAGGCGACCCTCAAGCGTCACAATTGGCCAGAGGATCAGTTCTACGGCCCCGGCGCGCTGTCCGGCGCCAACACCTGGGACAACAATGCCGCCATCGGCCTGAGCTACGCCCTCGACCTCTGGGGCCGCGAGCGCAATGCCAGCGAGCAGGCGGTGGACCTGGCTCACATGAGCGTCGCCGAGGCGCGTCAGGCCCAGCTGGAGCTGGTGAACAACCTGGTCAAGGTGTATATCCAACTGGCCTTGCACTTCGCCCAGCGCGACATCGTCAAGGCCGAACTGGAGCAACAGGAACAGATCCTCGCCCTGGCCAAGCGTCGTCTTGCCGGCGGCATCGGCACCCACTTCGAGGTCAGCCAGGCCGAGGCGCCGTTGCCGGAGACCCATCGCCAGCTCGATGCGCTCGGTGAAGAGATCGCCCTGGCGCGCAACCAGTTGGCGGCACTGGCCGGGCAGGGGCCGGGGGAGGGTGCGCAGATCCAGCGCCCGAGCCTGACCCTCGGCGCGCCGCTGAAGCTGCCGTCGAACCTGCCTGCCGAACTGGTCGGCCAGCGCCCCGACGTGGTCGCCAGCCGCTGGCAGGTGGCGGCCCAGGCCCGTGGCATCGACGTTGCCCATGCTGGTTTCTTCCCCAACGTCGATCTGGTCGGCGGCCTCGGCTTCATGGCCACCGGTGGTGGCCCGCTGGAATTCATCACCGGGCGCAAGTTCAACTACAACGTGGGGCCGGCCATCAGCCTGCCGATCTTCGACGGTGGTCGCCTGCGCTCACAACTGGGCGTGGCGTCCGCTGGCTACGACGTGGCCGTGGCGCGTTACAACCAGACGGTGGTGGGGGCGCTGAAGAACATCTCCGACCAGCTGATCCGGCGCGAGTCGATGAAGGAGCAGGCGCACTTTGCCGCCGAGTCCGTGGCGGCCGCGCAGAAGACCTATGACATCGCCATGGTCGCCTTCCAGCGCGGCCTGACCGGCTACCTCGAGGTGCTCAACGCCCAGACGCTGCTGTTTCGCCAGCAGCAGGTGCAGCAGCAGGTCCAGGCCGCGCGCCTGACCGCCCATGCCGAACTGGTCACCGCCCTCGGTGGTGGTTTGCAGGCGGGCCAGGATGTGCCGGAGCAGGAGCGCCAGGCGGCGCCCAGGACACCGGCGACCCTGGCCATCTTCGACCGACCGGGCCACGCCGAATGAGCGTACCGAGCCTGGCCCTGCGCTGGCTGCACAGCCTGGAATGGCGCCGGGGCTTCTTTGCCTGGGCGCGTACCGACGGGGTGACCTGGGTCTACATCTTCAAGATCCTCGCGGCGGCCTTCATCACCTTGTGGCTGGCCATGCGCCTGGAGCTGCCGCAGCCGCGCACGGCGATGATCACCGTGTTCATCGTCATGCAGCCGCAGAGTGGCCATGTGTTCGCCAAGAGCTTCTACCGGGTGCTTGGCACCCTGGCCGGCTCGGCGATGATGGTCGCGCTGATCGCCCTCTTTCCGCAGAACACCGAGCTGTTCCTGCCCAGCCTGGCGCTGTGGGTCGGCTTGTGCTCGGCTGGTGCCATGCGCTACCGCACCTTCCGCGCCTATGGCTTCGTCCTGGCCGGCTACACCGCGGCGATGATCGGCCTGCCGGTGCTGGAGCACCCCGACCGGGCGTTCATGGCGGCGGTCTGGCGGGTGCTGGAGATCTCCCTGGGCATTCTCGTGTCCACCCTGGTCAGTGCGGCGATCCTGCCCCAGTCGGCCAGCGCTGCCATGCGCAACGCCCTGTACCAGCGTTTTGGCGTGTTTGCCAGGGTGGTGGTCGAGGCCTTGCACGGCGATAGCCAGCGCGACCGCTACGAGAGCAGCAACGTGCGCTTCATCGCCGAGGCGGTGGGCCTTGAGAGCCTGCGCAACGTCACCGCCTTCGAAGACCCGCACATGCGTCGGCGCAGCGGCCGGCTGGTGCGCATGAACAGCGAGTTCATGGCCATCACCACGCGCTTCAACGCCCTGCACCGGCTGCTCGAACGCCTGCGCGCCCGTGGCCCGCTGCAGATCGTCGGCGCCATCGAACCGGGCCTTGCGACCCTCGCCGAGTTGCTCGAACCCTACGTCGACCGGGCCCTGACCGACGCCGACGCGCTGCGCCTGACGCTCGAGCTGGCCGCCTACAAGGACGGCCTGCAGGCCCAGGTACGCGGCCTGCGGGCGGCCTACCTGCAGACCCAGCCCAGCGAGGCCGACCTGCTGGATTTCCACACTGCCTACGAGCTGCTGTACCGCTTCGTCGACGACCTGTACAGCTACGCCCAGACCCACGCCTCGCTGGCCGTGCACAAGCATGAGCGCGAGCAGTGGGACGAGCCCTACGTGTCGCGGACCAACTGGCTGGTGTCGTTGGCGGCGGGCATGCGCGCCTCGGCGGTGCTGTTGCTGCTGGGCAGCTACTGGCTGCTCAGCGACTGGCCGAGCGGCGGCATGATGACCCTGATCGCCTGCGTCACCGTGGGCTTGTCGGCCGCCTCGCCGAACCCTCGGCGCATGTCGTTCCAGATGGCCTGCGGGACCTTGCTCGGCGCCTTCGTCGGCTTCTTCGAGACCTTCTTCGTCTTCCCCTGGATCGATGGCTTTGCGCTGTTGTGCATGGTGCTGGCGCCGGTGTTCGTGCTCGGCGCCTTCCTTTCCTCGCGTCCGGCCTATGCCGGCTATGGGATCGGCCTGCTGGTGTTCTTCGCCATCGGCTCGGTGCCCAACAACCTGACGGTCTACGACCCCTACACCTTCATCAACGATTACCTCGGCATGGTCATCGGCATGCTGGTCTGCGCGGCTGCCGGGGCGATCATCCTGCCGCCCAATAGCCGCTGGCTGTGGAGCCGCCTGGAGCAGGACCTGCGCGAACAGGTGCTGTTCGCCATCAGCGGGCGCCTGCGCGGGCTGGGCTCGGCCTTCGAAAGCCGTACCCGCGACCTGCTGCACCAGGCCTATGGCCTGGCCGCCGGCAAGCCGCAGGTGCAGAGCGAGCTGATGCGCTGGATGTTCGTGGTGTCGGAGATCGGCCACGCCATCATCGAGCTGCGCAAGGAGCAGGCCGGTGCCCCGGTGCACCCGGCCTACGCCGAATCGCAGCCCTGGCGCCAGGCCATCCGTGTCATGGGCCGGGCCCTGGCGCGGCTGTTCCTGCTGCCCAACGCCAGCAACCACGAACGCGCCCTGGTGGCGGTGGACCATGCCATCAGTCGCGTGCGGGCCACCGACGAACCCTTCGCCCGGCACTTCGACACCTCGGTGCTGCGCCGGGTGCAGAGCTACCTGCATTTCATCCGTACTTCCCTGCTCGACCCACGATCGCCGCTGGCGCCGGCGAAAGGATTGCACCATGCCCCGTGAGATCGCCTTCCATGGCGTGTACATGCCCACCATGACCTTGATGTTCCTGTTCGCCGCGGGCCTGGCCTGGGGCCTGGACCGCTTCATCGCGAGCGTGGATGGCTACCGTTTTTTCTGGCATCCGGCGCTGCTGCGCCTGAGCCTGTTCGTCTGCCTGTTCGGCGCCCTGGCGCTGTCGCTCTACTGGTGAGAATCCTTCGATGAAAAAGTTCTTCAGCCTGGTCGCCACCCTGCTGGTGCTGGCCGCCGCCGTGGTGATCGGCCGCCAGTTGTGGCTGCACTACATGACCACGCCCTGGACCCGCGACGGCCGGGTGCGCGCCGACATCGTCAATGTCGCCGCCGACGTGCCCGGCTACGTGGTGGACGTGCCGGTGCGCGACAACCAGCGGGTGAAGAAGGGCGATGTGCTGATCCAGATCGACCCCGAGCATTACCAGCTGGCGGTCGAGCAGGCCCGGGCACAGGTCGCCTCGCGCAAGGCCACCTGGGAGATGCGCAAGGTCAATGCCAGGCGCCGTGCCGACCTGGACAACCTGGTGATCTCCAGGGAGAACCGCGACGACGCCAGCAACATCGCCACTGCTGCCCTGGCCGACTACCAGCAGGCCCAGGCCCAGCTCGCCGCCGCCGAGCTGAACCTCAAGCGCACGCGGATCGTCGCCACGGTCGATGGCTACGTGACCAACCTGAATATCCACAGGGGGGATTACGCCCGCACCGGGGAGCCGGTGATGGCGGTGGTCGACGAGCACTCGTTCTGGGTGTACGGCTTCTTCGAGGAGACCAAGTTGCCCCATGTGAAGGTGGGCGATGAGGCCGAGTTGCAGATGATGAGCGGCGAGCGCATCAAAGGGCATGTGGAGAGCATCGCACGCGGCATCTACGACCGTGACAATCCGCAGAGCCGGGAGCTGATCGCCGATGTGAACCCGACCTTCAACTGGGTGAGGCTGGCCCAGCGGGTACCGGTGCGGATCCATATCGATGAAGTGCCGGAAGGGTTTCTGCTGGCGGCGGGGACGACCTGTACGGTGGTGGTCAAGCCGGGGGAGGGGTGATCCTGACGCATTCGCGGGGCGAGCCAGCCACAGGTTACGGCGCCGAGTTCATAACGGGCCTGGGTATGTCTTTGGGAAATGGCCTGCAAGCATCTAGGACGAGGATGCCATGAGCCTTTGGTCGTTTGGGCTGCACAATGGCCGAACCGGATCGACTGTGCAGACACCTTTGCCAAGAAAAAGGGGCAGTGCTCCCAGAGCCAGCGATCCAGAAAAAGAATGGCCCCGCAATGCGGGGCCATGGATACGTACCTAGCGTCATCACCAGCATGACCATCGGACTTCTGGGAGAGGGCGACATAGGGCTGCACGGCGAATGCTAATACAGGATGGCCGAGTTTGACAAACCAGGACTGGAACCCATCGCTCGAACAGGCGTTTTCCAAACCCCGTCTGGCTCGATACGCGCTCAACCCCCGGAAGGTCGAAGCCACGATAGCCTACGCCCATAACATGTTGCTAGGGCAAGCGATCCTGCCATGCTTGCATGTACTCGAGATCAGTCTGCGCAATGCTATGCATCAAGCACTGAAATCAAAATACGGAAGGTCCGACTGGTGGGAGATGGTCGGCTCCTTCACCGAGGCGGATCGGTTGGAGATTGAAAAAACCAGGACGTCCATCAAGGCAAAGCGTCATTCGGTTACCCCCGACAAGATCGTTTCGGACTTGAGCTTCGGTTTCTGGGTGTCGTTGCTCAACACTCGACATGAGCAGGAGTTCTGGAAGGAGTTACGTTTGGCCTTTCCTCGTTGCCCAAAGAAAAAGCGGCAGAGAAACGAGTTGTCGAAAGTGTTGAACCAGATTCGAGATCTTCGTAATCGCACCGCCCACCATGATGCCTTGCTTTGGCTGGAGCCTGACGTACGTCAGCGGTACCTGCTCTGTCTTGAAGTAATCGGCTGGATAAGCCCGGAGTTGAAGCCCTGGCTTAGCCAGTACGATGGGTTTCCTCAGGCCTGGTCCGACTGGTTGGGGTGTTCTGCTGGAGTCAAGCCGCCCCCACCAACACCGGAATCTCTACCCTGTCGATCACCTTCGTGCTGATCGAAGGGTCCAGCAAGCGTCCCAGTCGCGACAGGTGGCGGTGGCCCATGATGATCAGTTCGCAGTCCAGTTCGCGGGCTTTGTCGACGATGGCCTCGACGGGCTCGTCGGCGACCACGTAGCCGTGGCTGTCGAACCCTGCATCGCGCAGGGCACGCACCGCCGTGGCCACGGCATGGTCGGCCAGGCGCTGTTCCTCGCAGGCGGCGGGGTATTCTTCCTGTTCTTCCTCGGTGTAGGCCGTCGGGCGCTCGTGCACGGCGAAGGTCGAGTCGATGGCCAGCAGTATGTGCAGTTCATGCTCGCCAGGACGGCAGTAGCGGTGAGCGAGGGCGAGCAGGGCACTGGCGGCAGGAGAGGCGTCGATGGCGATCAGGACCGGGTGGGGCATGGAGGTTCCTTGGAGAGGCTGGGGGCGACGGCGGCTGTACCGGCCCCATTCTTGACCCTTTCACCTGTCTGATAAATAGCCCACCGTGCACGGGGACATTGCACCAGACGCAATCATCCGACCTGATAAGATCACTTTCCCACAGCTGTCACGGATAACGGCCATGCAACTGCCAGACATGAACCTGCTCGTCGCCCTCGATGCCCTGCTCGACGAGGGCAGCGTGGTTGGCGCGGCCCAGCGCATGAACCTGAGCCCGGCGGCCATGAGCCGGACCCTGGGGCGGATCCGCGATGCCCTCGGTGACCCGATCCTGGTGCGCGCCGGCCGTGGCCTGGTACCGACGCCACGGGCGCTGGCGCTGCGCGAGCAGGTGGCGACGCTGGTGGAGCAGGCCGGGCAGGTGTTTCGCAGCGGCGACGACGTGGACCTGCCCAACCTCGAACGGGCCTTCAACATCCGCACCAACGACCTGTTCATCGCGCTCTATGGCGCCCAGTTGCTGCGCATGATGCACGAGCAGGCACCACGCACGGTGCTGCGCTTCGTGCCGGAAAGCGGGGGCGACGACGATGCGGTGCTGCGCGACGGGCGCACCGACCTGATCATCAGCTCGACCATCGACCTGGGGCCAGAGATCAAGGTGCAAAGCCTGTTCCATACTGTCTACGTGGGCCTGGCCCGTCGCGATCACCCGATCTTCGACGACGAGATCACCCCCGAGCGCTTCGCCGCCTACCCGCAGATCAGCGTGTCGCGACGCGGCCGGGCCAATGGCCCGATCGATGTGGAGCTGGCCAATTTCAAGGTGCAACGGCGGGTCGCGCTGATCACGCCGAGCTTTCATTCGGCGATGTTCTCCCTGCCGGAGTCGAACCTGATCCTGCCGATGCCGGCCAACATCCTGAGCAGTGTGAACAAGCTTGGGTTGCCCTTGCGTTCGTTCGAGATTCCGTTGCCGCTGGAGCGGGTGACGGTGGTGCAGGCGTGGCACCCGCGGTTTCACAACGATCCGGCGCATCGCTGGTTGCGGCAGATGCTGAAGGCCTGCTGCAGCGTCGATCCCTGACGGCTTGCGATGGATGTACCGGCGCATTCGCAGGCACACACGATCCATGGATTGCGTCTGACGCAACTTAAAACTGCCAATAAGTCAGTTTTCGTCAGCATTCGACCTTCTTAGACTTTCCCAGCCCCTGAAATTGTTGCTGGAGATGTCTGCCCATGAGTTCCCTGTCCGCGCCTTCCGCCGCGCTCGCCGCCCCCGCGCCGGCTGCGCCGGTGCAAGCCGCGTTCGGTCTGCGGGTGGTGGCCGGGCTGTTCGGTGTGCTGCTGGCGGTGCTCTGCGCCGGCCTCAACGAGTCGGTGACGAAGATTTCCCTGGCCGATATCCGTGGCGCCATGGGCATCGGCGCCGACGAGGGCGCCTGGCTGCTGGCGGCCTACAGCGCCGCCTCGGTATCGGCCATGGCCTTTGCGCCGTGGCTGGCCACCACCTTCTCCCTGCGCCGCTTCACCCTGGCTGCCATCGGCCTGTTCGCCGTGCTCGGCCTGCTCCAACCCTTCGCCCCGAACCTGCATAGCCTGATGCTGCTGCGTATCGTCCAGGGCCTGGCGTCGGGAGCATTGCCGCCGATGCTGATGAGCGTGGCGCTGCGTTTCCTGCCGCCGGGTATCAAGGTCTATGGCCTGGCCTGCTACGCCCTGACCGCCACCTTCGGCCCCAACCTGGGCACGCCGCTGGCAGGCTTGTGGACCGAATATGTCGGCTGGCAGTGGGCGTTCTGGCAGATCATCCTGCCCTCGGCCCTGGCCATGTTCTGCGTCGGCTGGGGCCTGCCCCAGGACCCGCTGCGTCTGGAGCGCTTCAAGCAGTTCGACTGGCGCGGCGTGGTGCTCGGCTTGCCAGCGATCAGCAGCATCGTCCTTGGCCTGTCGCTGGGGGATCGCTGGGGCTGGTTCGACTCGCCGCTGATCTGCTGGCTGCTCGGCGGTGGCGTGCTGCTGTTGGTGCTGTTCCTGTTCAACGAATGGTCCGAGCCGCTGCCGTTCTTCCAGTTGCGCATGCTGTCGCGACGCAACCTGAGCTTCGCCCTGCTGACCCTGGCCGGGGTGCTGGTCGTGCTGTCGGGCGTGGGGAGCATCCCGTCGGCGTACCTGGCGCAGATCCAGGGCTATCGTCCGGCGCAGACCAGCCCGCTGATGATGCTGGTGGCCATGCCGCAGTTGCTCGCCCTGCCGCTCACGGCGGCGCTGTGCAACATCCGCGCGGTGGATTGCCGCTGGGTACTGGCGGCCGGCCTGGGCATGCTGGCGCTGTCGTGCCTGGGCAGCAGCCTGCTGACCAGCGAGTGGATCCGCGACGACTTCTACGTGTTCTACCTGCTGCAGGTATTCGGCCAGCCGATGGCGGTACTGCCGTTGCTGATGCTCTCCACCAATGGCATGACCCCGCAGGAAGGCCCGTTCGCCTCGGCCTGGTTCAACACCGTCAAGGGCCTGGCCGCGGTGATCGCCACCGGCCTGCTGGACGCCCTCGGCACCCTGCGCCGGCATTTCCATTCCAACCACCTGGTCGACAGCCTGGGCAATGCACCGCTGCTCGACGACCGTGCTCCGGGCTTGGCCCAGCGCATCCACGAACAGGCCCTGGTACTGACCTCGGCCGACCTGTACCTGGTGATGGCCGGCGTCGCCGTGGCCTTGATTTGCCTGATTCCTTTCGTGCCTACCCGGGTCTATCCACCGCGCGCGGTGGCTTGATCCCGGGATGAATCCGAGACTGCTGAAATGACCAACAACCGCAAGACTATCGTGATCGGCTCGGTGCTCGCCGTGGCCGTGCTGGCCGCCCTGGTCGGGCCCTGGCTGCTGGGTAGCGACCACCGGCAGACCACCAACGATGCCTACGTGACCGCCGACTACACCGTGGTCGCACCCAAGGTCGCAGGCTTCATCAAGGACGTGCTGGTGGAAGACAACCAGCAGGTCAAGGCCGGCCAGTTGCTGGCGACCATCGATGCCCGTGACTACCAGGCCGCCCTCGACGCCGCCCAGGCCCAGTTGCTGGTGGCCAGGGCGCAGAGCGCCGATGCCCGCGCCACCCTGGAGCGCCAGGCCGCGCTGATCGCCCAGGCCGAGGCGGCGGTCAAGGCGGCCCAGGCCGAGATGGCCTTCGCCGAGCATGAGGTCAAGCGTTACAGCCGCCTGGCCGAGCAGGGCGCCGGCACCGTGCAGAACGCCCAGCAGGCGCGCAGCCGGGTCGACCAGGCCCGTGCCCGCCTGGCCAACGCCCAGGCGGCGCGGGTAGCGGCGCGCAAGCAGGTGGATATCCTCAGCGCCCAGGTGGCCAGCGCCGACGGCCAGCTCAAGCGCGCCGAGGCAGGCCTGGAGAAGGCCCAACTGGACCTGTCCTACACCCGCATCACCGCGCCGGTGGACGGTATGGTCGGCGAGCGCGCCCTGCGGGTCGGTGCCTATGTCAACCCGGGGGCGCGCCTGTTGTCGGTGGTGCCGCTGCAGCGGGCCTACGTGGTCGGCAACTTCCAGGAGACCCAGCTGACCCACGTGCAACCCGGCCAGCCGGTCAGCATCAGCGTCGATACCTTCTCCGGCGAGCAACTGCACGGCCATGTCGAGAGCATCGCCCCGGCCACTGGTGTGACCTTCGCCGCCGTCAAGCCAGACAACGCCACTGGCAACTTCACCAAGGTGGTCCAGCGCATCCCGGTGAAGATCGTCTTCGATGACGGCCAGCCTCTGCTGGAGCGCCTGCGCGTGGGCATGTCGGTGGAGGCGACCATCGACACCCACGGCGACAGGCTCGCTGGCAAGGAGGTCACCGCTCGATGAAACCGGCATCACGCTTGAGCCCGCTGCTGCTGACCCTGCTGCTGGCCGGTTGCACCCTCGGGCCGGACTTCCAGCGCCCCGACAGCCAGGCGCCGCAAGCCTGGGCGCCCTTGCAAGGCGAGGCGGCGGCCAGCCAGCCGACGGCAGAACCTGTGGAGTTGCGCTGGTGGGACAACTTTCACGATGCGCGCCTGAGCGCGCTGATCCAGCGCGTCGCCGAGCGCAACCTGGACCTGCAGATGGCCAGTGCGCGCCTGCTGCAGAGCCGCGCCCTGCGCAGTGCCGTGGCCGCCGACGAGGCGCCGTCGGTGGACCTCGACGGCAACTACAGCCGCGCCCGCAATAGCGCCGAAGGCCTGAACGACCCGTCCGGCAAGGCCGGCAAGTCGGCCTTCAACCTCTGGCAGGGCGACCTGATCGCCGGTTGGGAACTGGACCTGTGGGGCCGTGTACGGCGCCAGGTCGAGGCCGCCGACGCCACGGTGGAAGTGGCCGAGAACGACCGTCGGGGTGTGCTTCTGGCGCTGTTGGCTGAAACCGCCGGTGACTACATCCAGTTGCGCGCGGTGCAGCACACCCTGGAGGTCACCCGCGACAACCTCGAGGTCGCCCAGCACAGCCTGAAGCTGTCCCAGGACCGCCAGACCGAGGGTGTCGCCACGCGCCTGGACGTGGCCCAGGCCAGTGCCCAGGTGGCCTCGATCGAGGCGCGCCTGCCGACCCTGGAGGCGCGGCGCGATGATCTGATCAACGCCCTCAGCCTGCTCGCCGCTGAGCCGCCACGCAGCCTGCAGGATGAATTGCTGGCCGTGGGCGAGTTGCCGGCGCCGCAGCAGGCCTTCGCCATCGGCTTGCCGTCCGAGCTGGCCGAACGGCGCCCGGACATCCGCCAGGCCGAGGCGCGGCTACATGCCGCCACCGCGAGCATCGGTGTGGCCAAGGCCGACTTCTACCCGAGCATTCGCCTGTCTGGCAGCGTGGGCTTGCAGGCCATGCAGCTGTCTGATTTCGGCGCCTGGGACTCGCGGCGCTTCGCCTTCGGCCCGCAGCTGTCGTTGCCGATCTTCGAGGGCGGACGGTTGAAGGGCACCCTCGAGTTGCGCGAGGCCCAGCAGCAGGAGGCGGCGCTGAACTACCGCAAGGTGGTGCTGGGCGCCTGGCATGAGATCGACGATGTGCTGCGCCTGTACAACGCCAGCCAGTTGCGCCGCGACCACCTGGCCGAGGCGGTGCGGCAGAACCGCGTCGCCCTGGAGACGGCCCAGCGGCAGTATGTGGAAGGGGCTGTGGATTTTCTCAATGTGCTGAGCGTGCAGGGGGCGTTGCTGGCCAGCGAGGAGCAGTGGATCGACAGCTCGGCGGCAGTGTCCCAGGCCTTGGTGGGGTTGTACAAGGCCCTGGGTGGTGGCTGGCAGGCGTTCGACGAGCAACCTCCGAAGGTGTAGGGCTGCGAAGCAGCCCCAGAGCTGAACGTCTTGACGGGTTCTTCCACAGGTTCGCCAATGGGGCGACGCGGTCTCAAAGCGGTCGCAGCAATCCGAACCGCTTGCGCAGCACCTTGTCCAGTAGCCGCTGCGGCAGCCACCGGGCCATCAGTGGCAACGCCGTACTGCCGTTGCCCAGCCGCACCAGGGCCGGTGTCGGCACCTTGCGGGTCGCATCCAGCAACCCCTTGGCGAACGCTGCCGCCGAGGTCGGCTTGTCCTGGGATGCCCGGGCCCGCGCCTGGACATGCTCGCGCAGCGGCCACCAGGGCGAATCGGCGGCGAGCACCTGCTCGGCCTGGCGCTGGGCATTGCTGGCGAACTGCGAGGCGATCGCCCCCGGCTGCACCTCCATCACACGGATGCCGAACGGTGCCAGTTCCAGGCGCAGGGTGTCGCTCAAGGCATGCACGGCAGCCTTGGACGCACAGTAGGCACCAGCGAACGGGGTGACCAGCACGCCGGAGACGCTGCCGATGTTCACCACCAGGCCACGGGCGCGGCGCAACAGCGGGAACAGGGCACGGGTCACGCCGACCAGGGCGAAGACGTTGGTCTCGAACTGCTGGCGAATGGCATCGACGCCGCCGTCGAGCAGCGGCCCCATGGCGCCGTAGCCGGCATTGTTGATCAGGATGTCCAGGCCGCCGTAGCGGTCTTCCAGCTCCTCGGCCAGGCGAGCCAGGTCGTCGCTGTCGTTGACATCCAGTTGCCGCGCGGCGAAGCCGGCGGCGGCCAGTTGTTCGACGTCTTCGGGCTTGCGGGCGGTGGCCCAGACTTCGTGGCCGGCATCGCGAAAGGTGTCGGCCAGGGCGCGGCCGATGCCGCTGGAACAACCGGTGATCAGGACGGTGGGCATGGGGAGGCCTTTGTGGTGGGCGTGTGGATCCGTGGTGTGTCAGTGCCGGCCCATTCGCGGCGGTACCGACAACCTGTTCAGTTGGCGAATGTACCTTGCAGGTGCTCGGCACGGAACTCCAGCGTCTGTGGCCGGTAACCGGAGCGTAGCGGTGGCAGGGGCAGGCAGTCGCTCCATTCGGCACTGGGCTGCAGCTCACCGGGGCCGCGGTAGCGGGGCGCGTTGTAGGTGTTTTCGGCGAGGTTGACGGTATCGCCCGGGGCATAGGCGGCCACACGCCAGCGCAGTTCGGTCAGGGGGACGTCGTTGCCGTTCGTCATGCGTACCTGCAAGGCACGGTCGGCGGGGCATTTGTCCGGTGCGTAGGTCAGTCGCAGGTCCAGTCGGGCCAGTCGCGAGGCTTCACGGTTGTCTT
The DNA here is from genome assembly GCF_046365545.1 of Pseudomonas sp. HLMP. NCBI lineage: Bacteria > Pseudomonadati > Pseudomonadota > Gammaproteobacteria > Pseudomonadales > Pseudomonadaceae > Pseudomonas > Pseudomonas sp. HLMP. The sequence continues at coordinate 1,617,899 of NZ_JBDLLR010000001.1, forward strand.
CCCACACCACCCACAACGCCACCAATCCCAGGCCGAACACGGCGGCCAGCGAAATCGGCAGGGCCTTGGCCGGGTAGCGCAGCAGCAAGACCAGCCAGGTGAGAATGAGCAGGGCGCCGATGATCATTGGGATAGGGGCCTTGAGTGCTTGGGTTCGGACATCTTGGAACGGCAAGCTTCAAGCTTCAAGCAAAAGCAAAAGCAGGACAGCGGTAGGGCCAGTATCGTCGGCACACCGCTGCCCTGCTTTTTCTTGTAGCTTGCAGCTGCTATTGGGCGATGGTCTTCACGGAAACGCCCCGCTCGGCAGGCGTCGAAGTCCGCCCATACACATCCTCGAAGCGCTCGATGTCATCCTCGCCCAGGTAGCTGCCGGACTGCACCTCGATGATCTCCAGCGGGATCTTGCCCGGGTTGCGCAGGCGGTGGATCGAGGCGATGGGGATGTAGGTCGACTGGTTCTCGGTGAGCAGGAACACGTTCTCGTCGCAGGTCACCTCGGCGGTGCCGGACACCACGATCCAGTGCTCGGCGCGGTGATGGTGCATCTGCAGCGACAGGCTGGCGCCTGGCTTGACGGTGATGTGCTTGACCTGGAAGCGCCCGCCCATGTCCACCGAATCGTACGAGCCCCACGGGCGGTACACCTCCAGGTGGTTCTGGGTTTCGCTGCGGCCCTGCTGGTCGAGGGTGTTGACCAGTTGCTTGACGCCTTGGACCTTGTCCTTGTGGGCGATCATCATGGCGTCCTTGGTCTCGACCACCACGATGTTCTCGAGGCCGATCACCGACACCAGCTTGCCGTTGCCGTGGATCATGCAGTTGCGGCTGTCCTGCACCACCACGTCGCCCTTGGTGACGTTGCCGTTGGCGTCCTTCTCGTGCACGTCCCACAGCGACGACCAGCAGCCCACGTCGCTCCAGCCGGCGGTCAGCGGCACCACACAGGCACGCTGGGTCTTCTCCATCACGGCGTAGTCGATGGAGTTGTCCGGGCAGCAGGCGAAGGTGGCCTCGTCGATGGCCAGCACGTCGCCGTCATCGACGCTGCGCTCCAGGGCCAGCAGGCAGGTGTCGTAGATGTCTGGGTCGTGCTTCTTCAGCTCCTCGAGGAAGCGGCTGGCGCGGAACAGGAACATGCCGCTGTTCCAGAAGTAGCCACCGGCGCGGACGAATTCGTTGGCGCGCTTCTCATCGGGCTTCTCGACGAACTGCGCGACCCGCGCCACGCCTTCGGGCAGCAGGGCGTCCTGGCTGGAGCGGATGTAGCCGTAGCCGGTCTCGGGCTTGGTCGCCGGCACGCCGAACAGCACCATCTCGCCGCGCTCGGCGGCCACGGTGGCCAGGGCCAGGGCGCGTTGCAGGGCCTTCTGGTCTTCGATCACGTGGTCGGCTGGCAGCACCAGCATGAGCTCGTCGCGGCCTTCGTTGACCAGCTTCATCGCGGTCATCGCCACCGCCGGCGCGGTGTTGCGGCCGAAGGGCTCCATCAGGATGGCCTGGGTCTGCAGGTTCAGCCCGGACAGTTGCTCCTGGACGATGAACTTGTGGTCCTTGTTGCACACCACGATGGGGGCGTCCATGCCTTCGAACACCAGGCGCTGGAGGGTTTGCTGGAACAGGGTGTGCTCACCGGTCAGCGCCAGGAACTGCTTGGGGAACTGCTTGCGCGACAGGGGCCACAGACGGGAACCGCTACCACCAGAAAGAATTACCGGGATCATGATGTTTCTCCAAAGGTCGATAGAGGCAGGGGATCAGTTGCTGGCCACGGGACGGGTGACCCACACCGGCGACAGGCTGCTGCCGGAGCCGGTGACGTAGAGCACGGCCGCTTCGCCGCGTTCGAGGGCGACGGGCTTGACGTCGCTGACTTTCTTGTCACCTTCGTAGAGGGCGAGGTTGACTTTGACCGGGTTGATCTCGCGCTCGCCACGGCCCTTGGCCGCCACCGGCTTGACCACTTCGGTCTTGCCGTCGGCGGTCTTGAGGGTCAGCGACTGGTCGCTGAGGTTCTGTACCCGTACCAGGGCCTTCTGCTTGTTCTTGAACGGCGGCTCCTCGATCAACTGCGGGCTGCCGCTGGCGCTGTTGACCAGGGTGTAGTACTTGTCCGAGGCCAGCTTGACCGGGACGCTCTTGCCGCCGACCTGGGCGGTGTAGTCACCACCAGGCAGGAAGCTGAAGTCGCTGCTGGCCTGGGCGCCGACCTGCTTGATCTGGGTGTTGCCCACGCTGGCGGCGACCGGTGCGCTGCTGGCGTTGTACAGGCGCACGAAGGTCGAGCCTTTCGGTGCGCTCGGGCCGTAGAGCGCGGCGTCGGCGCCGGCGAAGGCCTGCAGGGAGGCCAGGGACAGGCCGGCCGCGAGGGTGAGTGCTTTGGCGATGGAAGGCTTGTTGGTCATGTGCGTTTCCTCTTCAGTGGTCCGTCCGATTGGACGACAGGGCCAGGTTTGCGTCGGTATTGCGGGTGTTCTTCAACTGCGCGATCCACTGCGGATCGAAGGCGCTGAGGTCGTTCTTCATTGGCAGATAGCGTTCCGGGAACTCCCACACCACCACTTGCGGGGCAGCGTCCTTGAAGGCGTCGCTCTGCAGGTACTTGAGCATCGGCAGCAGCGGGCCATGGCCGTCTTCGGCGTAGTTGGCCACGTCGCTGCGCAAGGCTTGCTGCAGGGCGCCGAGGAAGTTCCAGTGCGGGTTGGCGCTGTAGCTGGTACCGACCAGCGCCACCGGGATCTGGGTGTCGGCGAACAAGGCGTCGCCGCTTTCGCCTTCGGCCTGGACAGGCTGGGTGCTGCGTTGCTGCAGGTTGTCCGGGGCTGGCAGCAGCTCGCTGAACAGCGGGTCCAGGGGTAGGAAGTTGGTCAGGTCGCCCTTGTACGGGCCGCTGTCGCCGGCCTGGGTGACGAACGCCTGGGGCTCGCCATCGAGCAGGTGTTGGCGCGCCACCGCCTCGGCCAGGGTTTGCGCGGCGACCTCGGCGCCCATGGGCGTCCAGTGGGTGTCGGTGCGCAGGAACACCTGGCCGCGGGCCTTGGCCTGTTCCATCGGGGTCAGCAGGTCGGGGGCGAACACGCCGGCCTGGCGGGCCTGGGCATGGAAGCGGTTGTACAGGTCATCGTGCAGGCTGGTCGGCAATTCCTTGCCCAGGTACTCGGCATAGATCCGCGCCTTGGCCGGCACGATCGCCAGCACCAGTTGGCTGCCGTGGCGTTGCAGGGTGTCGCGTACGCCGCGGATCAGCGCCAGGTTGTCCTGCATCAGTTGCTCGGCGTCGGCGCTGGGCTTGAATTCCTCGTCGGTGAACAGCCACTGCTCACGGCCCAGCACCACGCCCGGGCGGCCTTCGTTGAACAGCTTGAAGTCCAGGGCCGCCCACAGGTTGGTGCCGATGCGCTTGATCGGGAACTGTTCGTCGTAGTGGGTCTCGGCGGCCTTGGCCAGCTTGCCGTCGAGCAGGGTCATCTGCCCGGTGCGGTTGAAGCTCTCCAGGCCACCGACGGACCAGGCGCCGAGCCCGACCAGCAGGCCGAGGAACGACAGGGAATAGGTGATGCGCAGTGTCCGGTTCATGATCATGACCTCAGAACTGGAAGTAGAGGAACGGCGAGTAGCTCTGCGCCGAGAGCTTGAGCACCGAGGCGACGAACAGCAGCAGGACCAGGGCGCGGGTCATGACCCGGGTCCAGTCCAGGCCCAGCGAGCCGTCGGCATTGACCTGCACCGGGGTGGCCTTGGGCGTCGGTGCGGCATTGCGGTAGAAGTCGCGCAGGCCGAAGAAGGCCAGGGTGGCGTAAGCCAGCACCAGGGTCGCCACTTGCAGCCCGGTGAGCTGGGCGCGGTTGAGCTCCGACAACTGCCAGTCGCCGAAGCTGAACATGGCGCCGTACATGCGCGCGGCCACGTCCAGGCTCTCGGCGCGGAAGATCACCCAGCCGGTCACCACCAGCAGGAAGGTGAAGGCCCACTTGACCGGGTTGAAGCGCTGCGGGTTGGTGTCCAGGCCCAGCGCCCGTTCGATGGCCAGCCACATGCCATGCCAGGCGCCCCAGATGATGTAGGTGAAGTTGGCGCCATGCCACAAACCGCCCAACAGCATGGTCAAGAACAGGTTGCGGTAGGTGTTGAAGGTGCCTTTGCGGTTGCCGCCCAGGGTGATGTACAGGTAGTCGCGCAGCCAGGTCGACAGGCTGATGTGCCAGCGCCGCCAGAACTCGGTGATCGACTGGCTGATGTAGGGCTGCTTGAAGTTCTCCATGAAGCGAAAGCCCATCATCAGACCCAGGCCGATGGCCATGTCGCTGTAGCCGGAGAAGTCGAAGTACAGCTGCGCGGTGTAGGCCAGGGCGCCGAGCCAGGCATCGCCGGTGGTGGGGTTCTGCAGGGCGAAGCAGTGGTCGGCGACCACCGCCAGGGTGTCGGCGATGAACACCTTCTTGATGAAGCCCTGCATGAAGCGGGTGCAGCCTTCGGAGAACTTGTCGAGGGTGTGGGTGCGATTGTTGAACTGATCGACCAGGTCCTTGAAGCGCAGCACGGGGCCGGCGATCAGGTGCGGGAAGATCGCCACGAACGCTGCGAAGTCGATCAGGTTGCGCGTGGCCGGGGTGTCGCCGCGGTACACGTCGATGATGTAGCTGATCGACTCGAAGATGTAGAACGAGATACCGATCGGCAGCAGCACGTGGGTGAGGATGAACGGCTCCAGGCCAAACGAGGTGATGATGGCGTTGAGGCTGTCGACGCCGAAATTGGCGTACTTGAAGTAGCCGAGGATCGCCAGGTCCACGCCCACGCCCAGCAGCAGCCAGCGCTGTGCCGGCTTGGTGCGCACGCCGGCGGCGCCGACCTTCAGGCCGATCCAGTAGTTCCACAGGGTGACCCCGGCGAACAGGGCGAGGAAGTCCACCCGCCACCAGGCGTAGAAGATATAGCTGGCGACCAGCAGCAGCAGGTTGCGATAGCGTTGCCCGCTCAGGTAGTACAGGCCGAGGAAGATCGGCAAGAACAGGAACAGGAACACGTTTGACGAGAAGACCATCCCGGTTCTCCTAATTTGTTCACAGCATCCAGGGCAAAGCGCCCCCCAAACCCCCCGGTGCAAGACCGGAAGGCAACCTGGTACCTCTGTGGGAGCCGGCTTGCCGGCGACGCAACTAGCGTTGGTCGGGACCGCTTTGCGGCCCATCGCCGGCAAGCCGGCTCCCACAGGGGTCGTGTTACTTTTTCAACTGCGCACCCGGGTCGTAGACCCGTGTCACATCGCCCCCCAGCCGGAAGCTGTTGAACGGCTGCATTCCGCGCTTGCGCTGCAAGGTGTCGCCACTGCATGGGTAAAGGCTGCAGTACGGCTCGAGCCAGGCGTACTTGCTGTCGACCTTGAGGTCCTTCATGTCCTGCTTCTGGCCATTGCGCGAGGCGAAGGCGCTCGGGTCCTTCGCACCGGCCAGGACTTTCTGCGCCAGGCGCTGCAGGGCGTTGTCGTTCTCGCCACGCAGGTCGACGCCGTTGGCCTGGGCGAAGCTGGCGATCATCGCCAGCGGCGGCAGGGCATAGTTGTGGTAGGCCAGGGCGCGCTGGCGGCGCTTGAGCTCGTTGGGCAGGAAGCCCTGGGCATCGACCTGGTTGGCGCCGACCTTGTATTCCTGCACCGCCCAGTCGAACAGGTCGCGGCGGTCGGTGGCCACGGCGGTGGCCATCACCGACCAGGCGGCCCAGTAGCTGTGGTTGTTGATCTTCTCCAGCGGCAGGTCGCTCCAGTCGCGCACGGTCTGTTCGGCCAGGCGGCCCAGCCACTTGTCGATCAGCTCGGCTTCGGCTTGGTGCGCGGCCAGTGGCTGGGAGTTGGAGAACTTCAGGCGCAGCCAGGCGCCGCTGATGCTGCCCAGGGCCCATTTGCGCATGGACTTGCCGGTGTGGTTGTAGTCGGTCGACATCAGCGCATTGGCGCGCGCCCAGGTGCCGAGCCAGGTCAGGGTGCAGTCGAGCTGGGCCGGGCGGCCGTCGCGCATGTACTGGCCGACCATCTTGCTGATGCCGCGCTCGAGGGTGGTGATGTCCTCGGTGGATTTGCGGAAGGCTTTCTCCGAGGCGACGTTGAGGGTCGCCCGGGCGCTGTCGGAGCCTTCGTATTTGCTGCGAAATTGCAGGGCGCCGGTATACGGCTTGGGGGCCGCCTGGCAGCGGAAGTTGCCGTCGCCGGTCTTGAGCTTCTCGATCCCGGCGTAGTAGCCCTGCGGTGGCACCAGCGCGGCCTGCGCGGCGCCGCCGAACAGGGCCAGGGCGAGCAGGGCGGGGGCGGTCTTTCTGGGGATAAGGGTCATGGTCGCCTCACTGGCCGGTCTGCGCAGTGTGTTGCGCGGCGCCGGCGAAGTCGTTGCGTTTGCACAGCTTGGCCTCGACCTTCTGCGTGCCGCTTTCCGGGCCCTGGATTTCTACGGCCAGCAGGTTCTGGCTGGCCCAGTCCTCGTCCTCACGCATCTGGAAGACGAAGCGCCCGTCGGTCTCGGAGGTCTCGGGTTTTTCGATCTTGATGTCCTCGTGGCGGCCGTTGAGGTACCAGAGGGTGGCTTGCAGGGTCTTGACCGAGGTGTCCTCGAAGCGGATGTCCATCTGCAGGTTGCGGTTGACCAGGTCCTTGATCACGCCGCCCTTGCCATTGACCATCAGCTCGTTCTTGCCCGGCTTGAGCGAGGTGCTGGCGCTCATCTGCGCCGGGCGTCCTTCGCAGCCGTCGTCGAGCAGGGCGAGGATCTGCCGCCAGATGGTTTCCTGGTCCAGGCGGTAGAGCGGGGAGAATTCCCAGATCAGGATCTTCGGCGGGTTGCTCTTGAATTCCTCGCTGCCCAGGTACTGGATCATCGAGCCTTCCAGGCCGCCACCGGGGAAGGCGACGTTGAGCACGTCGGCGCCGATGTACTGCTGCAGGAAGCCCGAGAAGTTGTAGTTCTTGCCACTGTGGCTGGTGCCGACCAGGGTGATCCGGGCATTGCCGCCATCGCCGAACAGGTCGTCGCCGCCGGCCTCGCCCTTGGGCTCGGTGGCGAACTGGTCCATGTACTGCACCGCATAGCTGGTGCCGCACAGTTGGCCGGCGACATTGTGCAGGGTGCCGGTCTTGCCCATGCGCCCGGACTTGTGGGTCTCGAATTCCTTGCGCGGGATGCCTTCGAAGGCCGGCATCTTGTGCACGGTCTCGGCCACGATCTTCGCCGCGCGCTCGGCGCCGTAGGGCGTCCAGTGCTGGTCGCCACGGAAGTAGAAGTCCTTGCCCTGGTCGGCGGCGGCCAGTTGCTCGTTGGTCAGCGGCGACAGGTCGGGGACGTTGTAGCCCATCTTGCTGAAGCGCTGGAGCATGGCCTGGTAGTTGCGCAGGGCCTTCTGGTAGTCGAAGGCGGCCTTTTCCTGGGGGTTGAGCATGTTGCGGTTCACCAGGCCGCGGGTCGGCTGGTACACCAGCACCAGCTCGATGCCGCGCTTGGCGAAGGCGTCGTGTACCTGCTGCAGGCGCTTGTAGCCGGCCGGGGTGGTGTCGAACTCGGTACGCAGGTCCTCGCGGGTACGGAACAGCCAGTCGCCCTGGGCCTGCACCAGGGTGGTGAAGTTCTGCTGGTAACGGGTCACGTAGCGGCTGGCGTCATGGGCCTCGGGGCACAGCTGGCAGCAGGGTTCGGCGGTGAAGGCAGGGGCCTGTACCTCATCGGCGCGCACGCCCTGGCTGATGGCCAGGAGGGCGGCGGACAGGCCGAGTAGTTTCATCAGGTGTGGGGTCATGGTCGGGGCTTCCTTAATCGATCATTTCGGTCTGGCGTTCGACCGGGTCGATCAGCACGGCCTTCTGCTGGCGTACCAGCAGGTCGAGGATTTCGTCCTGGCGCTCGCCCAGCACGCCATTGAGGCTGATGCCGCTGGCCTTGCGCGGGGCGAGCATGGAGACCTTGTACAGCTCCACCGACAGGGGCGAGTCGATCGACAGGGGGCCGGAGCCGTTGGCTGCCAGCTCGCCACCGACGATGATCAGCGAGACTTTGGTGTCGAACGGGTCGAGGGCGATGTCGCGGTCGGTGTCGGAGAGGTCCTTGATGTGCCCGTACACACCCACCAGGCCGTTGGCCATGGCGATGTTCTCGTACAGGCGGATGTTCACGCTGTTGCGCACGCGGATACCGTGGCGGCGGTTGTTGATCAGCTTGTTGCCCCAGATCAGGTTGTCGCCGCTCTCGTACAGGGTGATGCCGTCGGTGTGGTTGCGGTAGACCTCGTTGTAGGCGATCAGGTTGTTGACGCTGTTACGGTCGATCACCACGCCCGAGAGCTTGTTGTCGTAGCTCTTGTTGTTGATGATCCAGCTGTCGTTGACCTCGCGCGAGACGATGATCCCGTGCTTCTTCTTGGTCCCGTACACGGTGTTGCCGGCGATGATCAGGCGGTGCGAGCGGTCGTGCGGGTCGATGCCGTAGACGATGTTGTCGCGGTAGGTGCTGTCCTTGATCACGAAGTCCTGGGTTTCGTAGCAGTAGAAGCCGTACCACATGTCGCTGAACTGCGAGCCGATGATCCAGCCGGTGGGTTCCGCGCGGCCCATGCGCTTGGCCATGTTCGGCGTGTACTGGGAGATGCTCACGCCGTACGACTTGCTCTTGGCGTAGCCGAAGCTGGCCATTTTGCTGTTGACGATGTAGGTCTCGGTGCCGCCCCACGACAGTAGGAAGGGGCGGAACTCGTCGGGCTTGCGGAAGGTGGCCGGGCCGTTGTCCTGCTCGCGCCAGGCGGTGACCTGGGTGTCGGTGACGAACAGCTTGCCGTCGTTGACCAGGAACGAACCGGCCTCCTGGGACAGGCGCAACTCCTTGACCTTGCCGTCGATCTCGAGGATGCCCTTGCGCCCGACCACGATTGGCAGGCGCGCCAGGTACACGCCCGGGGCGGTCTCGCGCAGGTACTGCCTGGGCACCTGACGGCTCAGTTGCTGCAGGTCGACATGGCCGTCGTCGATGAAGATCGCCTGGGGAATGCCATGCTGGCGCCTGACCCATTCGGCGCCCTTGTTGTCGCCGCCGATGAACTCCTTGAGGGTGTCCTCCTGGAGCATACGGCGCACGCTGACCTTGCCCTTGCGGCTGCGGTCGAGCTTCTTCTGCACCGCCTCGGCGGTATAGCCAGAGAGGTCGGGCAGCTTCGGCGGCGCCATGTGCAGCGGTTCGACCGGCGCGCTGGAGACCGTGTAGGTCTTGGCCTGCTGCAGCTCCTTGGCCACCGGCTTGACCGGCTCGGCCAGGGCCATGCCGCTGCCCGCCAGGAGCAGGGCGCTGGCCAGCAGGCCGTGGCGCAATTGCGGGTTCAGGTTCATGTCGGTTCTCTCTGTCCTCTGGGGCCCGGGCTCAGAAGCGCCAGATCACGTCGACGAAGGCGCGGTGCATGTACGAGTCGGCCTCGCTGCCGTAGGCATCGCCCGGCTTGAACACGCCGGCGCGCAGGCGCACCAGGGCCGAGGGTTCGTCGATCGACTGGCTCAGCGCGGCGGGCAGCAAGCCTTGCTTGAAGTACTTGGTGACGACCACGTCCATCTCCTGGCCCAGGTCCTTCTCGCCGTTGACCAGCGGGCGGCTGACGCCGTTGTCCTCGACCACCGCGTTGATGCCGCTGGAGCCGATGTTCTGTTCGCCATCGACACGCCAGAACTTGTGGTAGATGAAGCTGGCGTCGTAGTCCTCGCGCAGCTGCCAGGAGGCGAACAACGTGGCCGCCTGCAGGTTGCCCAGCTCGCCGCGGAAGGCTTCGCCGAAGCGGTGCACGCGCGAGCGGGTGCCGGTGAAGTTGGAGCGGTTGCTCTCCAGGCCGGTCTGTTCGTAGTTGCTCGAACCATCGCGGCCGCCGCCGCCACTGCCACGGGCATAGGCGGCGCCGACCTGCCAGTTGGGGTTCAGGCGCAGGCGTACGCCGAGGTCGGTGGCCCAGGCGTTGACGTCGCCGCTCTGCTTGCCAGTGGCGACTTGCTCGCCCCCTACCGGCTCGCTGCTCAAGGTGTCGCGATCGCCAGTCAGCCAGGTGACGCTGCCCCAGTAGTTGAGGGTATGGTCGTTGCGCCAGTTGTAGGCGTCGCTGTTGGCCTCAAGGCCCAACCAGGTGAGGTCGCCGGTGCGGGTCTTGTCCAGGGCATCGACGGTTTCGCCCGGGTCCTTCAGGCTGCCGCCGTCATGGGTGTGGTGGGCACGCAGGCCGACCCAGTGCCCAGGCGTCCACTGGGTGGCGATGTTGCCGTAGACGTGGGTGCGGTCCTTGTCCTGCGGCGCCAGCTCGGTGAGGTCGGTGCGGTATTCGCTGAAGCGTTGGGCGATGCCCAGGTCGGCCTTGAGCAGGGTGGTGTCGAAGGTCCAGTTCAGCGCTTCGATGTTGGTGTCGCGCCACATGCCGTCGTCGCTGCGCAGGCGCTGGCGACCGAGGCGCAGTTGCTCGCCCGGGTAGGGCGTGAAGCCGCTGTAGCCGATCCAGAACTCACGCAGGGCCAGGTAGCTCTTGTCCGGTTCGCGGCTGTCGTCGTCGGCCTGGATGGCGCTGCCGTCGTCGGACTGGCGCAGGGTATCGGTCTCGATGATGTCGGTGGCGGCCACGGCCTGGCCCATGGCGAAGGCACTCCAGTTGCCGCGCTCGCCGTAGACCCATGGGCGCAGGTCAAGGCCCAGGCCGTTGACGTCGCCGCCGGAGCGGGTGCCCAGGTCGCGGTCGTCCTCGGACTGGCCGGTGATCTTCACGTCCATGCCGAAGTTCTTCTCGGCGGTCATGTCGGCCAGGGTCGGGCAGGACCACAGCAGTGCGAAGCTCAGGCCAATGCCGGCTTTCACGAATGGGTTGAGCGTCATAGGGAGGAATCCTCGGCGTCGTCGTCTTCTTCTTGCAGGGCGTCGAGGGCCAGGGCGCTGGGGGCGCCCTGGACCATGCTGCCGCGCGCCTGCTTCTCTTGCGCGAGCAGGCGCTGGGCCTGGCTGCGCTGGTCAGGCGTCAATTGCTGGTCGAGTTGCTGCAGCAGTTCGGCCGACTGCTGCGTCGGGTTGGCCTGGGCCAGTTGCGCGAATACCCAGGCGTTGGCCGGCACCGGGCGAATGCCATGGCCTTCGCTGTAGAGCTGGGCCAGGGCGTAGTCGGCGCTGAGCTGGCCACCACGGGCGGCGCTGAGCAGGTGGTCGACGGCCTTCTGCGGCTCGACCTGGCCCAGGTAGCCACGGCGGTACAGCTGGCCGAGGTAGTAGTGGGCGCTGATCTCGCCGGCATCGGCGGCGGCCTGCAGGTGCTGCTCGGCCTTCTCGGCATCGGCTGGCAGCGTCTTGCCCTCGTAGTACAGGCGGCCGAGCAGCAGCTCGGCGCGCGGTTGTTCGGCGGCACGGCCCTTGTCGATGTAGCCGAGCAACTGCTCGGTGTCGCCGAGCTCGGGGAAGTCGTAGAGCAGTTGCGCCAGGCTGACCCAGGATGCCGGGTTGGCCGGGGCGATGTGTTCGAGCAGATCCTTGGCGGTGTTCTCGTCGGTCTGGCCGAGGCTGCGGTCGGCCAGCACCCGGGCCACACCGTCGACTCGGCTGGCCGGCACCTGACCACGGGCATGGGCGGCCTTGAGCTGCTGGACGAGTGCGGCCTGCTGTTCGGCCTGGCCGCGCTTCTGGTAGACGGTGGCCAGTTCCACGTAGCAGATGTCGGTGGTAGTGAGCGCGGCCTTGCAGATCCGTTCCACCTCGGCCAGGTTCTGGTCGTAGGTGCCCTGGGTGCGGTACAGCAGCACCTGGGCCAGGCCCGCTTCCGGGTTGCCGGCGGCGCGCCACTGGTCGATCTGCTGCTGGGCGTTCACGTTCGGGAAGCTCTGCGGGTGCTGCAGGTAGAGCATCGCCAACGGGATCAGGGTGTTGCCTTCGCCTTGCTGCGCGGCCAGCTTGAGCAGGGCCTCGGCCTCCTCGCGCTCGGCCTGGGTGCTGTCGGGCTTGGCCACCAGCAGGCGACCGAGGCGTGCCTGGGCGCGGGGCGAGGTGGCGGCAGCGGCGCGGTAGGTGGCCTCGGCCTGCTCGAGCTGGGCGGGGTCGCGCGAGGCGACCTTGATGTCGGCCAGGCCCACCTGGGCGTCGCTGTAGCCGAGGTCGGCCAGGGCCTTGTAGTTGCGTTCGGCCAGGGCGGTGTCGCCGCGTTTCATGGCCTCGTTGGCCAGGCGCTGGTCGGGCAGGCCGGCGCAGCCGGCCAACGCAATGGCTGCAGCCAAGGCACAGAACCCAAGGGGCGCACAGGAAAAGTGGTGTCTGCGGGTCATCGCTCGGTCCTCTTACAGCCCACGGGCCACGGCCTTGTCGATCAGCCAGTTGAGCGACGGGCCACGGTCGCTGCTGACCGCGGCGGGGCGGCCGGCCAGCTCGGCGGGCAGGGCGCCATCGGGCTTGATCTGCACGCGGATGTCGGCGGCCAGGTCTTCGCTGTTGAGGCTGCTGCTGCCGACGATCTGGCCGGTGCGCACCTCGTCCTCGCCGGCGATCTGGAAGTTGACCCGGGTACCCGGCTTGACCTCGTCGAACTGGCGGTAGCTGAAGCGTGCCTCGATCATCGGGTTGCTGGTGCGCGGGACCAGCTGGAAGATTGGCTGGCCCTTGCTGGCGTACTGACCGTCATCCACCAGCTGGCGGGCGACCACGCAATCGCAGGGGCTGGTGAGGGTGCCGGCGAGCTGCTTGCCGAACAGCTCCTCGACCTTGGCCGGTTCGAGCTGCGAGTCGTCCAGGTGGCCCTTGAGCAGGTCGAGCATGCTGGTGCTGAAGCTGGCCAGCGGCGCGCCCTTGATCACCTGGCCACCGCTTTCGACCAGGCTCTGCACGGTGCCGTCGCGGGGCATGGTGACGTTGGTGGTGGGCACCGCGACCACACCGGCCTCGGCATGGCTGACGAAGTACAGGCCGTACAGCGACTTGGCGATGAAGCCGAAGGCGGCCACGCCGACCACGAACACGCCGAGGCTCACGGTCACCGCGCGCAGGCGGCCGAAGGCCGAGAGGCCGGAGCCGCTGTCCTTCTGCTTGCGCGCCTTGGTGAAGTTGTCGCGCTGCAGGGTGCTGAGCACGTCGCCGACGTTGATCAGCTCGCCCGACAGGAAGGTGGTGATGATATGGCGCAGGGTCGCCACGTCACGCTGCTCCAGGTTCTGGAACTGCACGCCGACCCGGCCGCTGTCGCTCAGGTAGGAGCGCACCTGGAACTCGATGTCCATGGACAGGCCGAGGTTGTCGACCACGAACTGCAGGCGGCCACGCAGCACGTCGCCGACGTTCAGCGGCTGCTTGGCATGGAAGGACAGGCCCCCGGCGGAAAGATCGTCCACCTTCACATCGCGTGGCTCGCGGTTGCGGTCCAGGTAGCGCAGCTTGGCGGGGATGCGTACCCGGACGTGCTGGCGCTGGGCTTCGGACTCATGCACGACATTGGCGTTCACGGCGGTATTCATGGCGATTTCGTTCCTGTTAGATCCGATCCGAGGGGCTCACACGACCATGAACAGCACGGCGACGAAGATGCTGGCTGCCGAGAAGGTCATGGTTCGCGAGGACCAGGTGTTGAACCATTGTTGAAAGCTTGCGAGGTCACGCTTGAGGGCAGTGGGCTGGCGGGTCCAGGACTGCTTGTCGAGCCGGAAGAACACGTAGATCTTCATCAGCGCGCCGACGATCTGGTTGTAATAGAGGATCAGCGGGTAGGCCGGCCCCACGCTGTGGCCCGAGCACAGCAGCATGATGGTGAGGATCAGGCGGGTGATGCCGATCCACAGCAGGTACACCAGCAAAAAGCCCAGGCCGAACTTGAGGCTGGCGATCACCGCCACGGTCAGGCCCAGCAGGCTGGTCCACATGGACACGCGCTGGTCGAGCAGGACGATGCTGGTGAACAGCCCCAGGCGCTGCAGGCCAAGGCCCAGGGCGCGGGAGTTCTGCCGCAGGTTGTTGCCGTACCAGCGGTACATCAGCTTGCGGCTGGCCTTGACGAAGCTCTTCTCCGGCGGATGCTCGACGGTGTTGATCGCCGCGTCCGGCACGTAGAAGGTGTCGTAGCCCAGGCGCATCAGGCTGAACCAGCTGGACTTGTCGTCGCCGGTGAGGAACTTGAAACGGCCCAGGCGCCAGTGCTGCAGCGAGTCGCTCTCGACGTCGGCGATGAACTCGGGGTTGGTCACGACGCTGGCGCGGAACATCGACATGCGCCCGGTCATGGTCAGCACGCGCTTGGACAGGGCCATCGAGCACATGTTGATGTGGCGCTGGGCGAAGCGCAGCTTGTGCCACTCGCTCATGATGTAGCCGCCACGCACTTCGCAGAATTCGTTGGTGGTCAGGCCACCGACGCTGGGAAAGAGCTTGAACCAGGGCACGGTCTTGCGTACCACGCCTTCGCCGAGCACGGTGTCGCCGTCGATCACCGCCACCACCGCATGCTCGTCCGGCATCATCCGCGAGATGGCGCGAAAGCCGTAGGCCAGGCCGTCGCGCTTGCCGGTGCCGGCGATGCGCACGAAGTCCAGAGTGACGTGCTCGGGTGGGTTGTACTTGGCCCACAGGCTCTTCACCAGCAGCTCGTCGGACATCTCCACCAGCGAGCAGACCACGGTGGTCGGGTAGCCGCAGGCGATCGCCTCGCGGATCACCGAGCTGTACACCTGGGCGGTGGTGTGGGCGTCGATGCGAAAGCTGGTGACCATCAGGTAGACGTGCGACGGGTCGGCCGCTTTGCCCAGCTTGCGCACCTTGTGGCGCAGGTAGGGGTAGACGCCGTAGAGGAAGATCATGCCGCGGATGAAATGGGTGGCGCCCATGGAGTAGCGCCAGATGCCGACAGCGCCGACCAGGAAGATGAAGTGCTTCGACTGCGAGTCGAAGATATCGCTGGGCAGGGCCAGGGCGATCAGCATGAGCAGGCTCATGTAGAGCAGCCACCCGGCGCACTGCAACAGCACTGTCTGGAGCCTTTGCATGTTCAGCATCCGTCGCGAAATCAGGGGGAAGGGCAGCGACGCAGCGCTGCCCGGCCGAGGGTTACCAGCAGATGCCTTCGGTGCGGCTGCCCGGACAGGTGGGCTTGCTCATGAAGCCGACCAGGTCGATGACCTGCTTGCCTGCCGGGGCCTGCTGGGCGAGGGCGCGGAACTTCTCGTCGCGGTTGCCCAGGACGATGATCTCGGCGTTGTCGATCACCTGCTCGAGGTCGGCGTTGAGCAGCGACGAGACATGGGGGATCTTCGACTCGATGTAGTCCTTGTTGGCGCCGTGGACACGGGCGTACTGCACGTTCTGGTCGTAGATGTTCAGCTCGTAGCCTTTGCCGATCAGGCGCTCGGCCAGTTCCACCAGCGGGCTTTCGCGCAGGTCGTCGGTGCCGGCCTTGAAGGACAGGCCAAGCAGGGCGACCTTGCGCTTGTCGTGGCTTTCGATGATGTCGAAGGCGTTCTGCACCTGGGACTCGTTGCTGCGCATCAGCGAGTCGAGCAGCGGGGCCTTCACGTCGAGGCTGGCGGCGCGGTAGGTGAGGGCGCGCACGTCCTTGGGCAGGCACGAGCCGCCGAAGGCGAAGCCTGGGCGCATGTAGTACTGGGACAGGTTCAGCGCCTTGTCCTGGCAGACCACGTCCATCACCTCGCGGCCATCGACGCCCACCGCCTTGGCGATGTTGCCGATCTCGTTGGCGAAGGTGACCTTGGTGGCGTGCCAGACGTTGCAGGTGTACTTGATCATCTCGGCCACCTCGACCGGCTTGCGGATGATCGGCGCGTCCAGTTCCTCGTACAGGGCCTGGAGTACGTCGCCGCTGGCGCTGTCCAGCTCGCCGATGACGGTCATCGGTGGGTGGTCGTAGTCCTTGATCGCGGTGCTCTCGCGCAGGAACTCGGGGTTGACCGCGACGCCGAAGTCGACACCGGCTCGCTTGCCGGAGCAGTCTTCGAGGATCGGGATCACCACGTTCTTGACGGTGCCTGGCAGTACGGTGCTACGCACCACGATGGTGTGGCGGCTGGTTTTGTCGCGCAGCACATGGCCGATTTCGCGGCACACCGATTCGATGTACTCCAGGCCCAGGTCGCCGTTCTTCTTGCTCGGGGTACCGACGCAGATCATCGACACGTCGCTGGCGCGGATGGCCTCGGCGAAGTCGGTGGTGCCGCGCAGGCGGCCCGTGGCGATGCCCTGTTGCAGCAGCTGTTCCAGGCCTGGCTCGACGATGGGCGACTTGCCCTGGTTGATCAGGTCGATCTTGGTGCTGGACACGTCCACACCAATCACTTCATGGCCCCGTGCCGACAGGCAACCTGCACAGACCGCACCCACATAACCCAAACCAAAGATGCTGATACGCATCGCATTCACCTCGTGTGTTTATCACGCCGGTTCCTTGCAAAAGAACCGGACCGGGTTGATTAACCAGCAGTTTTCGGGCGCACGGTTTCATGGCGAATGCACACTTCGCCGAGCGCAGGCATGAATAAATCTGGAGCGCACAAAGTTATGCACTCAAAGTTGGCAGTCAAAGGCCAGTAATTAAAAGGCGTGCCCTGAAATGCAGCCGTCTTTATTGCAGTGCGCTACCTGGCGCGCTGCTGTGCTTGTTTTTTCAAGTGGATAAATCCTTTGAAATCAACCACTAGGACGATTAGTAGGGGCGCGTCTCTCCTGCATGGACAGGGCGTTCGGTGTGTTATCCGTTGCGCCTGTCGAGTTGTTGGAGCCGGTAGTGGATACCTGCCGCTTGTCATCTGTAAGTCATCTCTCACGCCACGCGTTGAAGAATCGTTACGGGTCCTATGAGCGATTGCTGGTAGCAGAAGTTCCGAGGTGGGTTGCGCGCCGGTGAAAGATTTCTAAATATTTTTTCAGGGCTAAATACTTTCAATCTGATGGCACGGCGCAGTTCAACCCTTGTATATAAAGGGCGAGATAGGGGTGGGATAGTTTTATGCCAGCACGCGAAAAATTTTTTCAAGAATCGTCAAAAAACTACGAACGGTCTTATGGCGTTTTGCGATAACGATAGGGGCGTTGTTTTTTTGACGTCGAGATTGTGGCGAGGTGGCAATTTGAAGCCTGCCCTATTGCAGGGCGGATGATAGGGAGTGGCCATTAATACACCGTCGGTAATCCGATGACCGGTCGGCCATTTGGGGGCTGCGAAGCAGCCCCATAGCTAATCGATGGGCATTGCTGGGTAGCCCTGCTTATTCGGCAGGGTGGTCGCGCAGGAACACCAGGTGATCCGGCTTGGACTGTTCGGCACTGTAGTAGTACCCCTGCGCATCGAACTGCTTGAGCCGCTCGGGATCGTCGATGCGTTCCTGGATCACGAACCGGCTCATCATCCCGCGCGCTTTCTTGGCATAGAAGCTGATGATCTTGTACTGCCCGTTCTTGAAGTCCTTGAAATCGACGTTGATGACGCGTGCATTCAAGGCGCTGCGCTTGACCGCGCTGAAGTATTCATTGCTGGCCAGGTTGAGCAGCACATCGTCGCCCTGGTCGGCCAGGGCCTGGTTCAGCCACTCGCTGATGCGCGTGCCCCAGAAGGCATAGAGGTCCTTGCCGCGGGCGTTGGCCAGCTTGGTGCCCATCTCCAGGCGATAGGGCTGCATCAGGTCCAGCGGACGCAGCAGGCCGTACAGGCCCGAGAGCATGCGCAGGTGGTCCTGGGCGTAGCTGAAGTCGTCCTCGTCGAGGCTTTCGGCGTCCAGGCCGGTATAGACGTCGCCCTTGAAGGCCAGCAGCGCCTGCTTGGCGTTGGCCGGGGTGAAGTCTGGGGTCCAACTGCCGAAGCGGGCGGCGTTGAGGCCGGCGAGCTTGTCGGACAGGTGCATCAGCTCGCTGATCTGCGCTGGCGACAGCTCGCGCAACTGGGTGATCAGTGCCTGGGAGTCGTCCAGGTACTGAGGCAGGGTGAAGCGCTGGGTCACCGGCGGGGTGTCGTAGTCGAGGGTCTTGGCGGGGGAAATCACCGTCAGCATCGGGTCGGCTCCTGGAATCGTCGCTGCGGATTCTACGGGCTGGGGCGGGCAAGGCCAAACTATGGTGACGATAGTCGCAGACCATCACCGGGGCGCGAGCTATAGTGCGCCCGGTGTTCTCGTGGAGAGTTCGATCGTGCGCATTGCCTTCGTCCTGCTGGCCGGCCTGTTGAGCCTGGCCGCCCAGGCGGCACCACCAGCTCCGGCCAGCCTGGATCGCAGCCTGTGGCCCGAGCGACTGGACAGCCCGGCGCTGTTCGATGTCGCATCGCGGGCCGAAATCCTGTCGTTCGCCCAGGCCCTTCAGGAGAGCGAGATGCTCGATGAAAAGGCCTTGGCGGCGCGCCTGCGGCTCAGGCAGATCAACCTGCCGGTGATTCGTGCGGTGCGGGCGCGGATGTGGCAACGGCTGTGGCAGAACTACCAGCAGGCGCAACGCAGTTGCGGGCTGGACGCCTCGTTCTGTTACCCGGTCGAGTCCATGGCCGAGCTGCGTACCCGGGCCGCCAGCTTCGCCGACGGGGTAGGCAGCTTCTATAGCGGCTGGATCGAGCCGAGCCGGCAGTTCCACACCCGCTACCTGGACGAGCAGTTGCGCAAGGCCGCGCTGTTCCCACAGACCAGCAGCGAGGTGGAGCGCTTGTCCAGCCGCGAGCGCAATGGCGACGAACTCAATGACCGGATGTTCCTGCTGACCTTCGTCGGTGGACCTGGCCTGCAGGGCGGTCACACCGACGCGCTGGCCGATTACCTGCGCCGTCAGAAACTGGGCGCTACGTTCTTCGTCCTCGGCAACCGCCTGCAGCAGCGCCGCGACGCAGGGCCGGCCAATGCCCTGGCGGCGCTGTATGCCGGCCAATGCGTGGGGATCCAGGGCTGGGAGTACCGGTCCCACGCCCAGTGGCAGGACTGGCAGGATTCGTTACGACGCAGCCAGGCGCGGGTCCAGTCCGACCTGCCGGAGCAGTACGTGCCGCTGTTCCGACCGCCCTACGGGCAGCGCCGGGCCGATGGCGAGGCCTTCATGACTGCCCAGCAGCTGCAGGTCTCGCTGTGGGACATCGACGCCCACGACGACAGCGCGTTGAGCGCCGAGGCGTCGGCCCAGCGTGTGCTGGCCCTGATGCTGCTGTGGCGCAAGGGCGTGATCCAGTTCCACGACGACCTGCCCAAGGCACGGCCGGCGGTGGAATGGCTGCTGCGCAATACGGCGCAGGGCGGGATCGGTTGGGAGGATTGCCTGGCGTACGGGAGGCGGGGGGAGCTTTAGAGCTTGCAGCTTGCATAGGCCTGATCTTTGACTTTAGTACCGCACCAGCCCCAAGCCAAGCCCTGTTCGTCAATCGGAAAAATAAACTTCAACGGAACGTAAAAAGACTTTTTTTGGTCATGGATTATGCGGTATGTAGGAATCAGACAGCCGAAACCTGCAGCACAGGTGGCGTCATCCAGGCCCTCCTTGCCAGGTGCGCTCCCCGCCCGTAACGACGCGGATACGGGGAGAACGGCGGTCACTCTGCGGCGCAGCGGTACGCGTCGCGTGGCTTTCACACAAGGTGACCGAGTATGGATGACCAAGGACGCAACCCTTCCTCCAACAAGCCAATCCTGTATGTGCTCGATACCAATGTCCTGATTCACGACCCCAATGCCTTGCTCAACTTCGAGGAGCACCACGTCGCTATCCCGATGACGGTGCTGGAGGAACTCGACAAGCTCAAGACCGGCAAGCACACCATCGCCGCCGAATGCCGCCAGGCCATCCGCCTGATCGACCAGACCCTGGGCGATGCCTCGCCCAGCGACGTCGAGCAGGGCGTGCCGATCCAGCGTGGCAAGAGCGGCCCCAAGGGCTTCCTGTCGATCCTGATGAGCCCGCGCAACGAACCCAACCGGCTACTGCCGGACACCCTCAACGACAACATCATCATCAACCAGCTCCTCGAGCTGCGCACCAGACGCCCCGACCTGGACGTGGTACTGGTGACCAAGGACATCAACATGCGCCTGAAGGCGCGTGCCTGCGGCATCGCCGCCGAGGACTACAGCACCGACCAGTTGGTCGACGACGTTTCGCTGCTGTCCAAGGGCTATCACTCGGTGACCGGCTCGTTCTGGGACCGCGTCAGCAAGGTCGAGACCCGCCAGGAGCGTGGCCGCACCTGGCACCGGGTGCAACTGACCGACAACCTGCCGGCGGTGCACGTCAACGAGTTCATCATCGACGAACAAGGCTTCGTCGGCTGGATCAAGGGCATCCGTGAGGACGAGCTGCTGCTGCTCGACCTGCACCAGGAGCCCTTGCTGCACCAGGAAGCCTGGGGCCTGAAACCGCGTGACATCCACCAGAGCCTGGCGCTGTTCGCCCTGCTGGACCCAGACATCCACCTGGTCAACCTGACCGGCGCCGCTGGCTCCGGCAAGACCATCCTCGCGCTCGCCGCGGCCATCGAGCAGACCATGGTCAGCAAGCGCTACCGGCGCATCATCGCCACCCGCAGCGTGCAGGGGCTGGACCAGGAGATCGGCTTCCTGCCAGGCACCGAGGCGGAGAAGATGGAGCCGTGGCTGGGGGCGATCACCGACAACCTCGAAGCCTTGCACATGGACGACGAGAGCACCCATGGCAGCGTCGAGTACATCCTCGAAAGGGTGCCGCTGCAGTTCAAGTCGCTGAACTACATTCGCGGTCGCAGCTTCCAGCAGAGTCTGATCCTCATCGACGAATGCCAGAACCTCACCCCGCACCAGATGAAGACCATCATCACCCGTGCCGGAGCCGGGTCCAAGGTGGTCTGCCTGGGCAACCTGGCGCAGATCGATACGCCGTACCTGTCGGCCACCAGTTCTGGCCTGACCTACCTCACCGAACGCTTCAAGGACTTCCCCCACGGCGTTCACATCACCCTGCAGGGCGTGCCGCGCTCGGTGCTGGCCGAGTACGCCGAGTCCCACCTGTAGTCTTTTTCGAGCCGGGCGGCTTTGCGCCCGGCTTTTTTTTCTGCGTGATTCTGACCTGCGGGTTTACACTCTTTGCTCCCTAACAGGAGGAAAGCTGTGCTGACTCATCTCGATTCTCAGGGGCGCGCCAATATGGTCGACGTCACCGAAAAAGCCGTGACCGCACGCGAGGCGGTGGCCGAGGCGCGGGTGCGCATGTTGCCGCAGACCTTGCAGATGATCGTCGATGGCGAGCACCCCAAGGGCGACGTGTTCGCCGTGGCGCGGATCGCCGGGATCCAGGCGGCGAAGAAGACCAGTGACCTGATCCCGCTGTGCCATCCCTTGATGCTCACCAGCGTCAAGGTCGAACTGGCCGCCGAGGGGCAGGATGTCGTGCACATCGTCGCCCGCTGCAAGCTGGCCGGGCAGACCGGCGTGGAAATGGAGGCGCTGACTGCCGCCAGCGTCGCCGCGCTGACGATCTACGACATGTGCAAGGCCGTGGACAAGGGCATGGTCATCGAGCAGGTGCGCCTGCTGGAGAAGATCGGCGGCAAGAGCGGCCATTACCAGGTGGAGGCGTGATGAAAGTCCAGGTGGTGTATTTCGCCCGTTACCGTGAACTGCTGGGCCGCGATGGCGAGCCGCTCGAAGGCGCCTTCGTGACCCTCGACGATGTGCGCCAGGCGCTGGTAGCCAAGGGCGGGCAGCATGAGGTGCTGGCCGAGCAGAACCTGATGTGCGCGCGCAACCAGGACCTGTGCAAGCTCGACGAGCCTGTGGAGGAGGGCGACGAAGTGGCGTTCTTCCCACCGGTGACGGGAGGTTGAGCATGGGCGTGCGGGTACAGGCGCAGGCGTTCGATCCGGGCCACGAGCTCAATGCCATGCATGCGGCCAATGTCGGCGTGGGGGCGGTGGTCGGTTTCGTCGGCTATGTGCGGGATTTCAACGATGGCCGTGACGTGGCCGGGATGTTTCTCGAGCATTACCCGGGGATGACCGAGAAGGCCCTGGCCAAGATCGTCGTCGAAGCCGAGCAGCGTTGGCCGTTGCTCAAGGTCGAGGTGCTGCACCGCATCGGTGCGCTGGAGCCGGGCGAGCCGATCGTCTTCGTCGGTGTGGCCAGCGCACACCGGCAGGCGGCCTTCGATGCCTGCAACTTCATCATGGATTACCTGAAGACCCGGGCACCGTTCTGGAAGAAGGAGAACACCCAAGAGGGGCCGCGCTGGGTGGAAGGCAAGCAGAGCGACCAGGACGCGGCCGGGCGTTGGTAGCCGGCTGGGATTTGCCCCTGCCGGCCAACTGAGCGACACCTTGTAATCCTGGGGCCGCGAAGCGGCCCCTGCGCACGGCTCAGTGGTGCTTGCGCGGCACCGGCTTGAGCAACTCATCCGGCGGCATCTCGCACTTGATCTTGCGCCCCAGCAGCTCTTCGATGGCCGGCAACTGGTAGGCATCGTCCTCGCCGGCGAAGCTGATCGACACGCCGCTGGTCCCCGCCCGGCCAGTCCGGCCGATGCGGTGCACGTAGTCGTCCGGATCCTCCGGCAGGGTGAAGTTGATCACGTGGCTGATGCCATCGATATGGATGCCACGGCCAGCCACGTCGGTGGCCACCAGCACCGCGATACGCCCCTCGCGGAAGCTCTCCAGGGTGCGAATGCGCTTGTGCTGCGGCACATCGCCAGACAACTGTGCGGCGTTGATGCCGTCGCGCACCAGGCGCTCCTCGATGCGCCGCACCTCGTCCTTGCGGTTGGCGAAGACCATCACCCGCTCCCACTTGTTCTGGGTCACCAGGTTGTACAACAGCTTGTACTTGTCGCTGCTGGCCACCGCATAGACGTGCTGCTCGACGGTTTCGCTGGCCACGTTCTCCGGCTCGATCTCGACGATGGCCGGGTTGGTGGTCCACTGCTTGGCCAGGTTCATCACGTCGTCGGTGAAGGTGGCGGAGAACAGCAGGGTCTGGCGTTCGCTCTTGGGCGGGGTCTGGCGGATGATCTGCCGCACCTGGGGGATGAAGCCCATGTCGAGCATGCGGTCGGCTTCGTCCAGCACCAGCACCTCGACCATGTCCAGGTGCACCTCGCCGCGCTGGTGGAAGTCCAGCAAGCGCCCCGGGGTGGCCACCAGGATGTCGCAGTGACGCGATTCCAGGGCCTTGAGCTGCTTGTCGAAGTCCATGCCGCCAACGAAGGTCATGACGTTCAGGCTGCTGTACTTGGTCAGGGCCATGGCGTCCTTGGCGATCTGCACCACCAGTTCGCGGGTGGGCGCGATCACCAGGGCCCGTGGCTCGCCCATGTAGCGCTCCTTGGGCGGCGGCACCTGCTGCAACTGGGAAATGATCGAGATCAGGAACGCCGCGGTCTTGCCGGTGCCGGTCTGGGCCCGGCCGATGGCGTCCTGGCCACGCAGGGTGTGGCCCAGTACCTGGGCCTGGATCGGCGTGCAGTAGGGGAAGCCCAGGTCATGGATGGCGTGCATCAACTCGTTGGAGAGCTTGAAGTCGTGGAAGCGGGTCTTGCCCTCCTGGGGCTCGACCACGAAATCCTCTGGCTTCCACAGGCTGGCCTGGGGCTTGGGCTTGCGTTCGCGACGCGGTTTGTCCTTGCCAGGCTTGTCGCCACGGGGCGCGACTGGCGCCTCGGCCTGGGGAGGGGAAGTGGGCTTGGCCTTGGCGGCCGGCGGCTCGGCCGCCGTCGGGGGCGTGATCACGTGGGCTGCGGGTTCGACGGCCTGAGGTGTGGCGTCTCCCTTGCCGAATATTTTTTTGAGTGCCTTGAGCACGATCGTCTCATCAACTGGTTAAGGAATGTACGCCGGGCAGTGTAATGCAAGATTCAGGCGCGGCGTAGTGGAGCGGTCCGACAACTACAGCGAAATACACCGCTAGCGCAAACGGCGGACCAGCCAGTTGTAGATGTCGTTGATCTCCTGGGGCACCACTTCGTGCTCCATCGGATATTCCTCCCAGGTCGCTTCGACACCCCAGTGCTTGAGGTACTCGAAGGCGGTGCGGCCCATGGACGGGATCACCACCGGATCGTGCACGCCATGCAGGCACAGGGCCGGGGTACGTTGCTGGCAAGCGCTGAGCTGGTGGCCCTCGGTGAAGGTCGGGGCGTAGGTGGACAACGCCAGCACGCCGCCCAGGGCTTCCTGCCACTTTATATAGGCTGTGTGCAGGACCACCGCGCCACCCTGGGAAAAGCCCGCCAGGAAGATCCGCGCCAGGTCGATGCCCTTGGCCCGCTCGGCCTCGATCAGGCCCACCACCTGCTCGGCGGACTCCTCGAGCTGGGCTTCGTCGATGGCCCGGGCCGGGGTCATGGCCTTGATGTCGTACCAACTGGGCATGGCGTAGCCGCCATTGATCGTTACCGGACGAGTGGGCGCCTGGGGCATGACGAAACGGGTGCTGAGCAGGTGCTCCTGCAGGGCTTCGGCCACTGGTAGGAAGTCGTAACGGTCTGCACCAAGACCGTGCAACCAGATCACACAGGCATCGGTGGTGTTCTGCGGTTCGAGAATCAGGGGGTTACTCATGACGGCTCCAAAAACGTGCGTGCGTACTTATTGAGTGCGTTAAAAAAAGGCAAGGGTGGGTAATGCCACAAGAAGATGTCGCAACTCTACAACTTTTCCTACTTGACGACCGCTTAAACGCTCCAGCCTTCAGCTCTGGTACGCACTTTGCTATGTCCCAAGCGATGCGAGGGGATGGGCCGGCGACGGTAACACCCCCGTGTGGATAGAAAGGCTGTCATAGAACAGCTCATTGCGCCAATTGACCCAATAACAAGCCAACAAGGGTCGGATGCACCTCACAAGGGTGCGGTGCAATTCCGGCTCGGTACAACAAGAGCGATTTGGAGGTTGTTGATGAAGAGGTTGAAATCCACCCTGGCAGTCCTGACCGCTGCCACCGCACTGGGCAGCGTCGGTGTCGCCCAGGCCGGCGCTACTCTCGATGCGGTGACCAAGAAGGGCTTCGTCCAGTGTGGCGTGAGCGATGGCTTGCCAGGTTTCTCGGTGCCGGACAACACCGGCAAGATCGTCGGCATCGATGCCGATGTCTGCCGCGCCGTGGCCGCCGCTGTGTTCGGTGACGCCACCAAGGTCAAGTTCAGCCAGCTCAATGCCAAGGAGCGCTTCACTGCGCTGCAGTCCGGCGAGGTCGACGTGCTGTCGCGCAACACCACCTGGACCAGCTCGCGCGATGCCGGCATGGGCCTGCTGTTCACCGGCGTCACCTACTACGATGGCGTGGGCTTTCTGGTCAACAAGAAGCTCGGCGTCTCCAGCGCCAAGGAGCTCGATGGTGCGACCATCTGCATCCAGGCCGGTACCACCACCGAGCTGAACGTCTCCGACTACTTCCGCGCCAATGGCCTGAAGTACACCCCCATCACCTTCGACACCTCCGACGAGAGCGCCAAGTCGCTGGAGTCCGGGCGTTGCGACGTGCTGACCTCGGACAAGTCGCAGCTCTACGCGCAGCGTTCCAAGCTGGCCGCCCCGGCCGACTACGTGGTGCTGCCGGAAACCATCTCCAAGGAGCCCCTGGGCCCGGTGGTGCGCAAGGGTGACGAGGAGTGGTTCAACATCGTCAAGTGGACCCTGTTCGCCATGCTCAACGCCGAGGAAGCCGGCGTGACCTCGAAGAACGTCGAGGCCGAGGCCAAGTCCACCAAGAACCCCGACGTCGCCCGCCTGCTCGGCACCGACGGCGAGTACGGCAAGGACCTCAAGCTGCCCAAGGACTGGGTGGTACAGATCGTCAAGCAGGTCGGCAACTATGGCGAAGTGTTCGAGAAGAACCTGGGCCAGAGCACTGACCTGAAGATCGACCGCGGCATGAACGCCCTGTGGAACAACGGCGGCATCCAGTACGCGCCACCTGTGCGCTGATGGTTGCCTCCTGCGGCGGCATCCTGCCGCCGCAGGCTGTTCGATCCCTTCTTTGCGGGGCATTTCATGCACAATCAAATCGGCGCACCCAAGGGGTTTTCCCTGAGCGATCCACGTGTGCGCGCGTGGCTGTTCCAGGTCATCACGGTGGTTATCGTGGTCGGCCTGGGCTGGTACCTGTTCCATAACACCCAGACCAACCTGCAGCACCGGGGCATCACCTCGGGCTTCGACTTCCTCGAACGCAGCGCCGGCTTCGGCATCGCCCAGCACCTGATTCCCTACGTGGAGTCGGACAGCTATGCGCGCGTGTTCGTCATCGGCCTGCTCAACACCTTGCTGGTGACCTTCATCGGCATCGTCCTGGCCACCTTTCTGGGCTTCGTCATCGGCGTGGCGCGGCTGTCGCCGAACTGGATGATCAACAAGCTGGCGACCGTGTACGTGGAGACCTTCCGCAACATCCCGCCCTTGCTGCAGATCCTGTTCTGGTACTTCGCCGTGTTCCTCACCCTGCCGGGGCCTCGGGGCAGCATCAACATCGACGACATGTTCTTCATCAGCAACCGTGGCCTGAACATGCCGGGCGCGTCCATGGCCGAGGGCTTCTGGCCGTTCGTCATCGCCCTGGTGGCGGCGATCGTCGCCATCGTGCTGATGGTGCGGCATGCCAACAAGCGTTTCGACGAAACCGGCGAGCCGTTCCACAAGTTCTGGGTCGGCCTGTTGCTGTTCTTCGGCATCCCCGGCGTGTGCGTGCTGCTGTTCGGCAGCCCGGTGCACTGGGAAGTGCCGCAGCTCAAGGGCTTCAACTTCGTCGGTGGCTGGGTGCTGATCCCGGAACTGCTGGCCCTGACCCTGGCGCTGACCATCTACACCGCGGCGTTCATCGCCGAGATCGTGCGCTCGGGTATCCGTTCGGTCAGCCATGGCCAGACCGAGGCTGCGCGTTCCCTCGGCCTACGCGAGGGGCCGACCCTGCGCAAGGTGATCATCCCCCAGGCCCTGCGGGTGATCGTGCCGCCGCTGACCAGCCAGTACCTGAACCTGGCGAAGAACTCGTCCCTGGCCGCCGGTATCGGCTACCCGGAGATGGTCTCGCTGTTCGCCGGTACCGTGCTCAACCAGACCGGCCAGGCCATCGAGGTGATCGCCATCACCATGAGTGTCTATCTCGCCATCAGCATCAGCATTTCCCTGCTGATGAACTGGTACAACAAGCGCATCGCGCTGATCGAGCGGTGAGGATACGCCCGTGACTGCCCATGTTTTCAAACCTGACATGCCGCCACCGGTCAAGACCGTCGGCGTGCTCGCCTGGATGCGGAGCAACCTGTTTTCCAACTGGCTCAACACCCTCCTGACCCTATTCGCCCTGTACCTGGTATGGCTGATCGTACCGCCGCTGGTGCAGTGGGCGTTCATCGATGCCAACTGGATCGGTACCACCCGCGCCGACTGCACCAAGGAGGGCGCCTGCTGGGTGTTCATCCAGCAGCGCTTCGGCCAGTTCATGTACGGCTACTACCCGGTGGAGTTGCGCTGGCGCGTCGACCTGACCGTGTGGCTCGCCGTGCTCGGCGCCGCGCCGCTGTTCATCCGGCGCTTCCCGCGCAAGGTGGCCTACGGCCTGGGCTTTCTGGTGCTGTACCCGATCCTTGCCTACACCCTGTTGCATGGCGGCCACCTGGGCCTGGAGACGGTGCCCACCAGCCAGTGGGGCGGCCTGATGCTGACCCTGGTGATCGCCACCGTCGGCATCGTCGGCGCCTTGCCCCTGGGCATCCTGCTGGCGCTGGGACGGCGCTCGAACCTGCCGGCGGTGAAGGTGGTCTGCGTCACCTTCATCGAGTTCTGGCGTGGCGTGCCGCTGATCACCGTGCTGTTCATGTCTTCGGTGATGCTGCCGCTGTTCCTGCCCGAAGGCATGAGCTTCGACAAGCTGTTGCGGGCGATGATCGGGGTGATCCTGTTCCAGTCGGCCTATATCGCCGAGGTGGTGCGCGGTGGCCTGCAGGCCATCCCCAAGGGCCAGTACGAAGCGGCCGCGGCCATGGGCCTGGGCTACTGGCGCGCCATGGGCCTGGTGATCCTGCCCCAGGCGCTGAAGCTGGTGATCCCTGGCATCGTCAACACCTTCATCGCACTGTTCAAGGACACCAGCCTGGTGATCATCATCGGCCTGTTCGACCTGCTCAACAGCGTCAAGCAGGCGGCTGCGGACCCGGCCTGGCTGGGCATGGCCACCGAGGGCTATGTGTTCGCCGCCCTGGTGTTCTGGATTTTCTGTTTCGGTATGTCCCGCTACTCCATGCACTTGGAGCGCAGGCTGGACACGGGCCACAAGCGTTAGGAGTTTCGAAATGAGTGAAGCGATCAAGCAGCCTGCAGGCCCGGAAGGCATCATCCAGATGCAGGGCGTGAACAAGTGGTACGGCCAGTTCCACGTGCTCAAGGACATCAACCTCAATGTGCGACAGGGCGAGCGCATCGTGCTGTGCGGGCCGTCCGGCTCGGGCAAGTCCACCACCATCCGCTGCCTCAACCGCCTGGAGGAACACCAGCAAGGGCGCATCGTGGTCGATGGCGTGGAGCTGACCAACGACCTCAAGCAGATCGAGGCGATCCGCCGCGAGGTGGGCATGGTGTTCCAGCACTTCAACCTGTTCCCGCACCTGAGCATCCTGGAGAACTGCACCCTGGCGCCGATGTGGGTGCGCAAGATGCCCCGGCGCAAGGCCGAGGAAATTGCCATGCACTACCTGGAGCGGGTGCGCATTCCCGAGCAGGCGCACAAGTACCCGGGGCAGTTGTCCGGTGGCCAGCAGCAGCGGGTGGCGATCGCTCGGGCGCTATGCATGAAGCCGAAGATCATGCTGTTCGACGAGCCGACCTCGGCGCTCGATCCGGAGATGGTCAAGGAAGTGCTCGATACCATGGTGGGGCTGGCCGAGGATGGCATGACCATGCTCTGCGTGACCCACGAGATGGGGTTTGCCCGCACCGTGGCGAACCGGGTGATCTTCATGGACAAGGGCGAGATCGTCGAGCAGGCCACGCCGGATGACTTCTTCGATCGGCCGCGCAGCGATCGGACCAAGTTGTTCCTCAGCCAGATCCTGCATTGAGGCAGTTTGGGGTCGCTCTGCGGCCCCAGATGTCAGTTGAAGGTCCTGACTGGAGAGCAGGGCTTGCCCTGCGAATGGGCTGCAAGACAGCCCCCGGAATCGGTTTACTTCTCTTCCTTGGTCGTGATCGGTGCGGGCGGTGGTCGCAGCCCCACCTCGGCGATCAGCTTGAGCTGCTGACCATTGCGGATGACCTCGATCGCGACTTTCTCGTTGGGTTTGATCCGCGCCACCTGGTTCATCGACTTGCGCCCGTCGCCGGCCGGCTCGCCGTTGATGCTGAGGATCACGTCGCCCAGCTGCAGCCCTGCCCGTTGCGCCGGGCCATCGCGGAAAATCCCCGCCACGACGATGCCTGGGCGGCCCTCCATGCCGAACGACTCGGCCAGTTCCTGGCTCAGGGGTTGTACCTCGATGCCCAGCCAGCCACGGATCACCTGGCCATGCTCGATGATCGACTTCATCACCTCCAGGGCCAGCTTGACCGGGATGGCGAAGCCGATGCCCTGGGAGCCGCCGGACTTGGAGAAGATCGCCGTGTTGATGCCGATCAGGTTGCCGTTGGCATCGACCAGCGCGCCGCCGGAGTTGCCCGGGTTGATCGCAGCGTCGGTCTGGATGAAGTCCTCGTAGTTGTTCAGCCCCAGCTGGTTGCGGCCGGTGGCGCTTATGATGCCCATGGTCACGGTCTGGCCGACGCCGAAAGGGTTGCCGATGGCCAGGGACACGTCGCCGATGTGGATGTTGTCCGAGCGGCCGATGGTGATGGCCGGCAATTTCTTCAGGTCGATCTTGAGCACCGCCAGGTCCGTCTCCGGATCGCTGCCGATCACCCGCGCCAGGGTCTCGCGGCCGTCCTTGAGCGCCACCACGATCTGGTCGGCACCGCTGGTCACGTGGTTGTTGGTCAGCAGGTAGCCCTCGGGGCTCATGATCACCGCCGAACCCAGGCTCGACTCCCAGCGCCGCTGCTTGGGCAGGTTGTCGCCGAAGAAGCGGCGGAACTGCGGATCCTCGAACAGCGGATGGGCGCCCTTGTTCACCACCTTGGTGGTGTACAGGTTGGCGACCGCGGGGGCGGCCAGGGTCACGGCGTCGGCATAGGACACCGGGCCTTGCATGATCCGGGTGGTCTGCGGCGCCTGTTGCAGGTTGACGTCCTGGCTGGGCAGGCCGACCCACTGGGGAAAGCGCTGGATGATCAGCAGGGCGATCAGCACACCGGTAAGCAGGGGCCAGCCAAAGTAACGCAGAGCCTTGAGCATCGAATGAATCCTGGGAGTAGGGCGGGAGCGGCGTCAGCGCGGCCCGAGGGCGCGAGCGCGCGCGATCATACACCTGAACGGGTCGATCTGCGACGCTGCGGCAGCGGCCTTCGCGGGCCTGTGCGCAAAACGGCCTCGCTACCTTGCCCCCAGGCGTCTGCCACCGGTTTCCCCGAGGCCTGCGACGGCCCATAATGGCGGCCATTATACGGGCGTTGTTCCCGATGAATGTGCAGATTTCGAGGAGATTTTCATGGCCGTCGCCCTGAGCACCTTGGTCGAGGAAGCCGAGCGCTACCTGGCCAGCGCCAAGATCCAGGATTACTGCCCCAACGGCCTGCAGGTCGAGGGGCGCCCGCAGGTCAGCCGTATCGTCAGCGGGGTCACCGCCAGCCAGGCGCTGCTGGATGCGGCGGTAGAGGCCGAGGCCGACCTGGTGCTGGTGCACCATGGTTATTTCTGGAAGGGCGAGAGCCCGTGCATCACCGGCATGAAGCAGCGCCGGATCAAGACCCTGCTCAAGCACGACATCAGCCTGTTGGCCTTCCACCTGCCGCTGGACGTGCACCCCGAGGTGGGCAACAACGTGCAGCTGGCGCGCCAGCTGGACATCACCGTCGAAGGCCCGCTGGACCCGGAGAACCCCCGGGTGGTCGGGTTGGTGGGCTCGCTGGCCGAGCCGATGTCGGCGCGGGATTTCGCTCGCCGCGTGCAGGAGGCCATGGGCCGCGAGCCGCTGTTGGTGGAAGGCGACGGGGTGATCCGTCGGGTCGGCTGGTGCACCGGCGGTGGCCAGGGCTACATCGACGATGCCATCGCCGCCGGGGTCGACCTGTTCCTCAGCGGCGAGGCCTCCGAGCAGACCTTCCACAGCGCCCGTGAGAACGGCGTCAGCTTCATCGCCGCCGGGCACCATGCCACCGAGCGCTATGGGGTGCAGGCGCTGGGCGACTACCTGGCCCGGCGGTTCGCCGTGGAGCATCTGTTCATCGATTGCCCGAATCCGATCTGATGGCCTGAGCGGGGCTGTTGCGGCGTGCCACAGCCCCGATTTCATCCCAAACCCCCAGTCATATGGTTAGATTGTTTCGATCTAGCAGCCCTCCTAAATAGAATCAGGCGCTGTGATAAAGTGGCTCGCTCGAACACGGCCCGCTGGCCGTCCATAAGATCGTTTTTCGTGAGTAGCCATGGTCGACAAACTGACGCACTTGAAACAGCTGGAGGCGGAAAGCATCCACATCATCCGCGAGGTGGCCGCCGAGTTCGACAACCCGGTGATGCTGTACTCGATCGGCAAGGATTCCGCCGTGATGCTGCACCTGGCGCGCAAGGCCTTCTTCCCGGGCAAGCTGCCGTTTCCGGTGATGCATGTCGACACCCAGTGGAAGTTCCAGGAGATGTATCGCTTCCGCGACAAGATGGTCGAGGAAATGGGACTGGAGTTGATCACCCACGTCAACCCCGAGGGCGTGGCGCAGGGTATCAACCCGTTCACCCATGGCAGCTCCAAGCACACCGACATCATGAAGACCCAGGGCCTGAAGCAGGCGCTGGACAAGTACGGCTTCGACGCCGCATTCGGTGGCGCGCGCCGCGACGAGGAGAAGTCGCGGGCCAAGGAGCGCGTCTACTCGTTCCGCGACAGCAAGCATCGCTGGGACCCGAAGAACCAGCGTCCGGAGCTGTGGAACATCTACAACGGCAAGGTCAACAAGGGCGAGTCGATCCGCGTCTTCCCGCTGTCGAACTGGACCGAGCTGGACATCTGGCAGTACATCTACCTCGAAGGCATCCCGATCGTGCCGCTGTACTTCGCCGCCGAGCGTGACGTCATCGAGAAGAACGGCACCCTGATCATGATCGATGACGAGCGCATCCTCGAACACCTCAGCGACGAGGAGAAGGCGCGCATCGTCAAGAAGAAGGTGCGTTTCCGTACCCTCGGCTGCTACCCGTTGACGGGCGCTGTCGAGTCGGAGGCCGAAACGCTCACCGACATCATTCAGGAAATGCTCCTGACGCGCACTTCCGAGCGCCAGGGCCGAGTCATCGACCACGATGGCGCCGGTTCCATGGAAGACAAGAAACGTCAGGGCTACTTCTAATTTTCAGGGTTACTCCATGTCGCACCAATCCGATTTGATCAGCGAAGATATCCTCGCTTATCTCGCTCAACACGAGCGCAAAGAACTGCTGCGTTTCCTCACCTGCGGTAACGTGGATGACGGCAAGAGCACCCTGATCGGGCGCCTGCTGCACGACTCGAAGATGATCTACGAGGACCACCTCGAGGCCATCACCCGCGACTCGAAGAAAGTCGGCACCACCGGCGAAGACGTGGACCTGGCGCTGCTGGTCGACGGCCTGCAGGCCGAGCGCGAGCAGGGCATCACCATCGATGTCGCCTACCGCTACTTCTCCACCGCCAAGCGCAAGTTCATCATCGCCGACACCCCGGGCCACGAGCAGTACACCCGCAACATGGCCACCGGTGCCTCGACGTGCGACCTGGCGATCATCCTGGTCGATGCCCGCTACGGCGTGCAGACCCAGACTCGCCGGCACAGCTTCATCGCCTCCCTGCTGGGCATCAAGCATATCGTCGTCGCGGTCAACAAGATGGACCTCAAGGACTTCGACCAGCAAGTGTTCGAGTCGATCAAGGCCGACTACCTGACGTTCGCCGAAGGCATCAACCTCAAGCCATCGAGCCTGCACTTCGTGCCGATGTCGGCGCTCAAGGGCGACAACGTGGTCAATCGCAGCGAGCGTTCGCCGTGGTACACCGGCCCTGCGCTGATGGAGATCCTCGAGACCGTGGAAGTGGCGGCCGACCGTAACTTCACCGACCTGCGCTTCCCGGTGCAGTACGTCAACCGCCCGAACCTGAACTTCCGTGGCTTCGCCGGCACCATCGCCAGTGGCGTCGTGCACAAAGGCGACGACATCGTCGTGCTGCCGTCGGGCAAGAGCAGCCGGGTCAAGTCCATCGTCACCTTCGAGGGCGAGCTGGAGCACGCCGGCCCCGGCCAGGCCGTGACCCTGACCATGGAAGACGAGATCGACATCTCCCGTGGCGACCTGCTGGTGCATGCCGACAACGTGCCGCCGGTGACCGACCAGTTCGACGCCATGCTGGTGTGGATGGCCGAGGAGCCGATGCTCCCGGGCAAGAAGTACGACATCAAGCGTGCCACCAGCTACGTGCCGGGTTCTATCGCCAGCATCACCCACAAGGTCGATGTGAACACCCTGGAGCAGGGCGCGGCCAGTGCCCTGCAACTGAACGAGATCGGCCGGGTCAAGGTCAGCCTGGACGCCGCCATCGCCCTGGACGGCTATGACAGCAACCGCACCACCGGTGCGTTCATCGTCATCGACCGCCTGACCAACGGCACCGTCGGCGCCGGCATGATCATCGCCCCGCCGGTACTGCCGCACGGCAGCACCGGCCACCATGGCAAGCTGGCCCACGTTTCCACCGAGGAACGTGCCCTGCGCTTTGGCCAGCAGCCGGCGACCGTGCTGTTCAGCGGCCTGTCCGGCGCCGGCAAGAGCACCCTGGCCTATGCCGTGGAGCGCAAGCTGTTCGACATGGGTCGTGCGGTCTACGTGCTCGACGGCCAGAACCTGCGCCATGACCTGAACAAGGGCCTGCCACAGGACCGTGCCGGTCGCACCGAGAACTGGCGCCGCGCCGCCCATGTGGCGCGCCAGTTCAACGAAGCTGGCCTGCTGACCCTGGCCGCGTTCGTCGCTCCGGATGCCGAAGGCCGCGAACAGGCCAAGGCACTGATCGGCAAGGAGCGCCTGGTGACCGTCTACGTCCAGGCCTCGCCACAGGCTTGCCGCGAACGCGACCCGCAGGGCCTGTACGCCGCCGCTGGCGATAACATCCCGGGCGAGAGCTTCCCGTACGATGTACCGCTGGATGCGGACCTAGTGATCGACACCCAGACCACCAGCGTGGAGGAAGGCGTGAAGCAGGTGTTGGAGGTACTGCGTCAGCGTGGCGCGCTCTGAGGCTGCATGAGGAACGCTTGCGGAAGTTTTGTGCCTTTCGTTCAGGCAGCCAGGCACCCTGAGCGAGCTGGTCATCCGGCCAGCGAATCGTTAAGGAGTCTTACTATGCAAGCGCAAGCAGCTCTGAAGTACACCGCCCTGGACATCCGCCATAACGGCGGTGACGAACGAGGAAAACGGTCACTCGTGGCGTAAGCCTTGACCTGAAAGAAGAAAGCCCTGCTTCGGCAGGGCTTTCTATTTCTGCATCCTCATCGTCCATTGGCTGACGGAAGTCTGCACCAATCTCGATGCTCAACTGTCGTTCGGGGCGCGAAGCAGTCCTGGGATCCGAAGTGAGCCGCGTCATGGTGAAGCACGAAGCTTGCAGAGCCCAGATGAATATCTCCATCATGTACTATTGGCGCGAGGCCATTCTTTTTCATCCGGCGTAAGCTCCTCTCAGGGAATTGCTTAGAAAGCTCAGGATCATTTGCAACGGCTTTCCAGAACCTCCTTCGGAAAGCGTCGAAACTCCGGAATTTTGCACCTTTGAGAAGCTCGCAATATGCGATGGTATTGGCGCGCCCTCTCCGCGAGTGGTTTCTCCAAGCCAAATCCCTGTTACCTTCTCGCCGACTCCTACAGCGCTCCCAGGCTCGAACCGTGGGCTTCTGAATACCACCAGAATCGGCGGTAACCCTCTGAGAGGCGAGAGTGGGCAG
This sequence comes from Pseudomonas sp. HLMP, assembly GCF_046365545.1. NCBI lineage: Bacteria > Pseudomonadati > Pseudomonadota > Gammaproteobacteria > Pseudomonadales > Pseudomonadaceae > Pseudomonas > Pseudomonas sp. HLMP. Next base: position 1,652,885 of record NZ_JBDLLR010000001.1, read on the forward strand.
ACTATTGGTAATGATTGAGTCGCGCTTGCTTCCCCGGCTTGACGCTCTCGTCAGGCACTCTCAAATATGCTTCTCCGACACTGGAATCACCCGCCGTTCCTTCACCGCCTTGTACGAAAAGCTCGAATAGATCTCCTTCACCCCCGGCAATGACTGCAGCACTTCCCGCGCGAACGCCCCGAACGACTCCAGGTCCCGCGCCAGGATCTCCAGCAGAAAGTCATACCGCCCGGAGATGTTGTGGCAGGCGACGATCTCGGGAATCTCCATCAGCCGCTGTTCGAAGGCGCGGGCCACGTCCTTGGTGTGGGTTTCCATCATGATGCTGACGAAGGCGGTGACGCCGAAGCCCAGGGACTTGGGCGAGAGAATGGCCTGGTAGCCGGTGATGTAGCCGTTGTCTTCCAGCAGCTTGACTCGCCGCCAGCAGGGCGAGGTGGTCAGGGCGACCTGGTCGGCCAGTTCGGAAACGGTGAGGCGGGCGTTGTCCTGCAGGGCGGCGAGCAGGGCGCGATCGGTGCGGTCGAGGCTCGAAGGCATGGTTTGCCCTCCTGGTTCTGTATTTGTTGTTTTCATTCCAAAAGATGCGCCATCGCGTGGGCAACTTTGGAAAAAACCGGGTAGGTCGGTGGCATAAGCTTATAACAAACCACCAGAGACTGTTGCCATGCGCGACTCCAACAACAACAGCGGTTTTTCCACACGGGCCATCCACCACGGCTATGACCCGCTCTCCCATGGTGGTGCGCTGGTACCGCCGGTGTACCAGACCGCTACCTATGCCTTCCCCACCGTCGAGTACGGTGCCGCCTGTTTCGCCGGCGAAGAGGGCGGGCACTTCTACAGCCGCATCTCCAACCCGACCCTGGCCCTGCTGGAACAACGCATGGCCTCGCTGGAAGGAGGGGAAGCCGGGTTGGCCCTGGCGTCGGGAATGGGTGCCATCACCTCGACACTGTGGACCCTACTGCGCCCAGGTGATGAGTTGATCGTCGGGCGTACCTTGTACGGCTGCACCTTCGCCTACCTGCACCACGGCATCGGCGAGTTCGGTGTCAAGATCAAGCACGTCGACCTCAACGACCTGAAGGCACTGAAGGCGGCCATCACGCCAAGGACGCGGATGATCTACTTCGAAACCCCAGCCAACCCCAACATGCAACTGGTGGATATCGCCGCCGTGGCCGACGCCGTCCGTGGCCAGGATATCCAGGTGGTGGTCGACAACACCTACTGCACCCCGTACCTGCAGCGCCCACTGGAACTGGGGGCCGACCTGGTGGTGCATTCGGCGACCAAGTACCTGGGCGGCCACGGGGACATCACTGCCGGCCTGGTGGTGGGGCGCAAGGCGCTACTGGATCGCATCCGCCTGGAAGGGCTCAAGGACATGACCGGTGCGGTTCTTTCGCCCCACGATGCCGCGTTGCTGATGCGTGGCATCAAGACCCTGGCCCTGCGCATGGACCGCCACTGCGGCAATGCCCAGCAGGCGGCCGAGTTCCTGGCGCGCCAACCCCAGGTGGAACTGATCCATTACCCGGGCCTGCCGGCCTTCGCCCAGTACGCACTGGCCCGGCGGCAGATGCGCCTACCGGGCGGGATGATCGCCTTCGAGCTCAAGGGCGGGATCGAGGCCGGGCGGCGCTTCATGAACGCCCTGCAACTGTTCAGCCGGGCGGTGAGCCTGGGCGATGCCGAGTCGTTGGCGCAGCACCCGGCGAGCATGACCCATTCCAGCTATACCCCTGAGGAGCGGGCTCATCACGGGATTTCCGAAGGTTTGGTGCGCTTGTCGGTGGGTCTGGAAGACATCGAGGACCTGCTTGCCGATATTGCCCAGGCACTGAAGGCCTGTGCCTGATGAACCTGCAGCGGAATTGGACGCGATGATGAACGCCAACGAGCCGTTGACGCCTCAGGGCGAAGACCTGGACAGTGACCCGGCGGAAACCGCCGAGTGGTGCGAGGCGCTCGAATCGACCCTGGCCCACTGTGGCCCGGCGCGGGCGCGCTATTTGCTGCAGCGGCTGCAGGCCCATGCCTTGGAACTGGGCCTGGCGCGCGAAGCCCAGCCGTTTTCCGCCTACCGCAACACCTTGCCGGTGGAGCAGCAGGGCACCTATCCCGGCGATCTGGAGCTCGATGAGCACATCACCAGCATCCTGCGCTGGAATGCGTTGGCCATGGTGGTCCGGGCCAATCACGCCTATGGCGAGCTGGGTGGGCATATCGCCAGTTATGCTTCGGCGGCGGAGATCTTCGAGGTGGGCTTCCAGCACTTCTTCCGTGGCGAAGGTGACGGCGCACGACGCACCGGTGACCTGGTGTTCTTCCAGCCCCATTCGGCACCGGGCATTTATGCCCGGGCGTTTCTCGAAGGGCGTTTGAGCGAAGAGCAACTGGGTAATTATCGCCAGGAGGTCGCAGGCGACGGCCTGTGCTCCTATCCACACCCCTGGCTGATGCCCGGGTTCTGGCAGTTCCCCACCGGCTCCATGGGCATCGGGCCGCTCAATGCCATCTACCAGGCGCGCTTCATGCGTTACCTGCAGCATCGTGGCCTGCTCGACACATCCGCACGGCATGTCTGGGGCGTGTTCGGCGACGGTGAGATGGACGAGCCGGAGTCGATCGCCGGTCTGACCCTGGCCGTGCGGGAAGGCCTGGACAACCTGACGTTCATCGTCAACTGCAACCTGCAGCGCCTGGACGGCCCGGTGCGCGGCAATGGCCAGATCATCCAGGAGCTGGAAGCCTTGTTCAGCGGGGCCGGCTGGAACGTGATCAAGGTGCTCTGGGGCTCGGAATGGGATGCGCTGTTCGCTCGCGACCACGAACACGCGCTGCTGCGCCAGTTGGCCGCGACCCCGGATGGGCAGTTCCAGACCCTCGGCGCCAAGGATGGCACCTACAACCTGGAGCACTTCTTCAACCAGCATCCGGCCTTGCAGCGCCTGGTGGCGCACATGAACTGCGACGAGATCAATGCCCTCAAGCGCGGCGGTCACGATTTTCGCAAGCTGCATGCGGCCTATGCAGCAGCCAAGGCTTGCAAGGGACGGCCGACGGTGATCCTGGCCAAGACCAAGAAGGGCTATGGCATGAGCAGTGCCGGCGAGTCGCGAATGACCGCGCACCAGGCCAAGAAGCTCGACGTCCAGGCGTTGTTGGCGTTTCGCGACCGCTTCCACTTGCCTCTCTCCGACGAGGCGGTGGAGCAGTTGCGCTTCTACCGCCCGGCCGAGGACAGCCCAGAGATGGTCTACCTGCGCCAGCGTCGCGCGGCGCTCGGCGGGCCGTTGCCGGTGCGGCGCACGGACTGCCGGCCGCTGGCGCTGCCAAGCCTGGAGGATTGCGCAGGCTTCGCCCTGCAGGCCGACAACAAGGAGATGTCCACCACCATGGCGGCCGTGCGCCTGCTCGGCCATTGGCTCAAGGCACCGCAACTGGGGCCTCGGGTGGTGCCGATCGTCGCCGACGAGGCGCGCACCTTCGGCATGGCCAGCCTGTTTCGCCAGATCGGCATCTACTCGGCCTGCGGCCAGCGCTACGAGCCCGAGGACGCCGGTTCGCTGCTGACCTACAAGGAGGCCCGCGACGGCCAGTTGCTGGAGGAGGGTATCACCGAGGCCGGGGCGATCTCGTCATGGATCGCGGCGGCGACGGCCTATGCGGTGCACGGCGAGCCGATGCTGCCGGTGTACATCTACTACTCGATGTTCGGCTTCCAGCGGGTCGGCGACCTGATCTGGGCCGCCGCCGACCAGCGTGCCCGTGGCCTGTTGCTGGGGGCGACCGCCGGGCGCACCACCCTGGGAGGCGAAGGCCTGCAGCACCAGGATGGCTCCAGCCTGGTGATGGCGGCCCTGGTGCCCAACTGCCGGGCCTGGGACCCGTGTTTCGCCGGCGAGTTGGCGGTGATCCTCGACCATGCGGCACGGCGCATGCTGGTGGAGCAGCGCGACGAGTTCCACTATGTGGCGGTGATGAACGAAAACTATCCACAACCGTCGTTGCCGGAGACGGTACGGGACGATGTGCTGCGCGGCATGTACCGCGTCGCCCGGCAGCAGGCCTTGCAACCACGGGGCCGGGTGCGTTTGCTGGGGTCGGGAGCGATCCTGCGCGAGGTGATCGCTGCCAGCGAGTTGCTGGCCCTCGAATGGCAGGTCGACAGCGAGGTGTTCAGCGTCACCAGTTTCAGCGAGTTGGCGCGCCAGGCGCGAGATGTGCAGCGGGCGGCGATGCAAGGCAAGGGGGATGAAGAAGACTGCCATGTGCGCCGCTGCCTGCAGGGGGATGCGCCAGTGATTGCCGCCAGCGACTATGCGCGGGCCTGGCCGCAGTTGATCGCCGAGTATGTGCAGGCGCCCTACATGACGCTGGGGACCGATGGCTTCGGGCGTAGCGATACGCGTCAGCAGTTGCGGCGGTTCTTCGAGGTGGATCGCTACAGCGTGGTGTTGGCGGCGCTCTACAGCCTGGTGCGGCAGGGGCGGTTGGGCGAGGAGGTGCTGGAGCAGGCGCGGGGGCGGTATCAGGTGGAGCAGGTCGATGCACCTTGGTATCGGTGATCGAGCCCTGATTCGTGCGCACCACAAGCTCCTGTGGCAGCCGGCTTGCCGGCGATGGGGCGCGAAGCGGCGCAAATGGCGGCTGTAAAACCTTGGTCGACTGACATGAGGGCTTGCCCGCGAGTGGGCCAGGGCAGGCGAGCAGCCCTAAAAAAGGCCTCTTACGAGGCCTTCTGCATTCCAGTCATTTCAACGCTTGAGCCCGTAGCTCTCATCGAGCATGCCCGGTGAGTTCGGCGACTTGGGCGCATAGTCGCGCGGCACTTCGGCGGTGTCCTTCGGTGGCGTCAGGCGATCGCGAGGCCCCTGGGCCGCTTCGGAGTGCAGGGCCGCCAGCAGGCGCTGGCGGGTCAGCTCGTCGAGGGCCAGGCGGTTGGCGCCGTCGGCCAGGTGGTCCTGGACGTCCTGGTAGCTCTGGGTCAGTTTCTTGACCAGCGCGGCAGTGCTGTTGAAGTGGGTCACCACTTCGTTCTGGTAGTTGTCGAAACGCTGCTGGATGTCGTCCAGCTGGCGTTGGGTGCTGCTCGGCGCGGCGTTGGGCAACAGGCGGGCCACCACGAAGCCGACCACCACGCCGACGACCAGGGCCAGGGTCGGCAACAACCAAACAAGGAGCGAGAGTTCCACGAGTCCTTCCTCTATAAACGGCTTTGCTTTACGTTAACGGCTCAGACCTGCGCTGTATACCGCGAGCGATCGCAAATATTTCAGAACAGAATTCCTCAGCTAGACGAGTCGACCCACCCCCGGGTCACGGAGTAGTGCCTTGCTTATCCGCGAAACCCCCTTGTTCATCGATGGCCCCAGCGGCCAGCTGGAAGCCTTGTACCTGGACGTGGCCGATGCCCGTGGTGCCGTGCTGATCTGCCACCCCAACCCGGTCCAGGGCGGCACCATGCTCAACAAGGTGGTCTCGACCCTGCAGCGCACCGCCCGCGATGCCGGCTACGTCACCCTGCGCTTCAACTACCGCGGCGTCGGCCAGAGCGCCGGCAGCCACGACATGGGCGCCGGCGAGGTGGCCGATGCCCAGGCTGCCGCGGCCTGGCTGCGGGCCAAGCACCCCGAACTGCCCCTGGTGCTGATGGGCTTCTCCTTCGGTGGTTTCGTCGCGGCCAGCCTGGCCGGGCGCCTGGAGGCCGACGCGGTGCAACTGCAGCACCTGTTCATGATCGCCCCGGCGGTGATGCGCCTGAACGAGCAGTTCCCGCTGCCGCAGCGTTGCCCGCTGACGGTGGTGCAGCCGGACGCCGACGAAGTCGTCGATCCGCCGTTGGTCTACGAATGGTCCGACACCCTGTCGCGCCCCCATGAGCTGCTGAAAGTGGCAGAATGCGGACACTTCTTCCATGGCAAGCTGACCGATCTGAAGGATCTGGTGCTGCCGCGTCTTTCGAACTGAGCCTAGCCTGATCAAGCGATAACCCATGACTACGCGTATCCTCACCGGTATCACCACCACCGGCACCCCGCACCTGGGCAACTACGCCGGCGCCATCCGCCCGGCGATCCTCGCCAGCCAGCAGCCCGGCGCCGACTCGTTCTACTTCCTGGCCGACTACCATGCCCTGATCAAGTGCGACGACCCGCTGCGCATCCAGCGCTCGCGCCTGGAAATCGCCGCCACCTGGTTGGCCGGCGGCCTGGACCCGGACAAGGTGACCTTCTACCGCCAGTCCGACATCCCCGAGATCCCCGAGCTGACCTGGCTGCTGACCTGCGTCAGCGCCAAGGGCCTGCTCAACCGCGCCCATGCCTACAAGGCCTCGGTGGACAAGAACCTGGAAAACGGCGAAGACCCGGACGCCGGCGTGACCATGGGACTGTACAGCTACCCGGTGCTGATGGCCGCCGACATCCTGATGTTCAACGCCCACAAGGTGCCGGTCGGCCGCGACCAGATCCAGCACGTGGAGATGGCCCGCGATATCGGCCAGCGTTTCAATCACCTGTTCGGCCAGGGCAAGGACTTCTTCGTCCTGCCCGAGGCGGTGATCGAGGAAAGCGTGGCGACCCTGCCGGGCCTGGACGGTCGCAAGATGTCCAAGAGCTACGACAACACCATCCCGTTGTTCACCAGCGCCAAGGACATGAAGGATGCCATCTCGCGCATCGTCACCGACTCGCGCGCACCCGGCGAGCCGAAAGACCCGGACAATTCGCACCTGTTCACCCTGTTCCAGGCCTTCTCCACGCCGGCGCAGGCCGCCGGGTTCCGTGAAGAGCTGCTCCAGGGCCTGGGCTGGGGCGAGGCCAAGCAGCGCCTGTTCCAACTGCTCGACGACCAACTGGGCGAGGCCCGCGAGCGCTATCACCAGTTGATCGCCCGGCCCTCCGACCTGGAAGACATCCTCCTGGCCGGCGCCGCCAAGGCGCGCAAGACCGCCACGCCGTTCCTCGAGCAACTGCGCGAGGCCGTGGGCCTGCGTTCGTTCCGCGCCATCGTGCAGGCCGGCAGCGAAGTGAAGAAGAAGGCTGCCAAGAGCGCCCGCTTCGTCAGCTTCCGCGACGACGACGGCAGCTTCCGTTTCCGCCTGCTGGCCGCCGATGGCGAGCAGTTGCTGCTGTCGCGCCGCTTCGCCGACGGCAAGAGCGCAGGCGTGGTGAGCAAGCAATTGCAACAGGGGGTCGAGGCCGACGTGCGTGTCGAAGGCCTGGGCTTCTCCCTGTGGCTCGATGGCGAACAGGTTGCCGACGGGCCGCAGTTCGCCGACGCCGAGGCGCGCGATGCGGCCATCCAGAGCCTGCGCGCCGCGCTGCAACCCCAGCAGGACTGAGGCATTTCGCCGCAAGTCTGATTGCCATTATGCGGGCCGGTCGCTACAGTGACGGCCCGCTTTTTGTTACCTCGCTAACGAATTATGACGCCCCTAGAACGATATCAAGCAGATCTCAAACGTCCCGACTTCTTCCATGACGCGGCACAGGAAACGGCGGTGCGTCACCTGCAGCGCCTGTACGACGATCTGCTGGCGGCGCAGAACAACAGGCCGGGCGTGTTCGGCAAGCTGTTCGGCAAGAAGGAACAGGCGCCGGTCAAGGGCCTGTATTTCTGGGGCGGGGTCGGCCGGGGCAAGACCTACCTGGTGGACACCTTCTTCGAGGCGCTGCCGTTCAAGCAGAAGATGCGCACGCACTTCCACCGCTTCATGAAGCGTGTGCACGAGGAAATGAAATCGCTCAAGGGCGAGAAGAACCCGCTGACCATCATCGCCAAGCGTTTCTCCGAGGAAGCCAAGGTGATCTGCTTCGATGAGTTCTTCGTCTCCGACATCACCGACGCGATGATCCTCGGCACCCTGATGGAAGAGCTGTTCAAGAACGGCGTGACCCTGGTGGCCACTTCCAACATCGTCCCCGACGGCCTGTACAAGGATGGCCTGCAGCGTGCGCGCTTCCTGCCGGCCATCGCCCTGATCAAGCAGAACACCGAAGTGGTCAACGTCGACAGCGGGGTCGACTACCGCCTGCGTCACCTGGAGCAGGCCGAGCTGTACCACTATCCGCTCGACGACGCGGCGCACGAAAGCCTGCGCCAGAGTTTCAAGGCATTGACGCCGGAGTGCACCCAGGCCGTCGAGAATGACGTGCTGGTGATCGAGAACCGCGAGATCCAGGCCGTGCGCACCTGCGACGACGTCGCCTGGTTCGACTTCCGTGCCCTGTGCGACGGCCCGCGCAGCCAGAACGACTACATCGAGCTGGGCAAGATCTTCCACGCCGTGCTGCTGAGCAATGTCGAGCAGATGGGTGTGACCACCGACGACATCGCCCGCCGTTTCATCAACATGGTGGATGAGTTCTACGACCGCAACGTCAAGCTGATCATCTCGGCCGAAGTGGAGCTCAAGGACCTGTACACCGGCGGGCGCCTGAGCTTCGAGTTCCAGCGCACCCTGAGCCGCCTGCTGGAGATGCAGTCCCACGAGTTCCTGTCACGGGCGCACAAGCCCTGACGGGCAACTTCGAGCTTCAAGCTTCAAGAAAAAGCCAGAGCAGCCGTGCGCTGTTCTGGCTTTTGCTTTTTCTTGCAGCTTGTAGCTTGCAGTTGTGTATCAGGCCTCCTGCATGAACTGCTGCCGATACTGGTTCGGCGACAGCTCGGTGTGCTGGCGGAACAGGCGGGCAAAGAAGCTGGCGTCGTCGTAGCCCACTTCGTAGCTGATGGTCTTGATGCTCTTGCGCGTGCTCGAGAGCAGGCCCTTGGCCGTCTCGATGCGCAGGCGCTGCAAGTAGTGCAAGGGCTTGTCGCCGGTGGCGCTCTGGAAGCGACGCATGAAGTTGCGGATGCTCATGCCGTGGTTGCGGGCCACGTCCTCGAAGCGGAACTTGTCGGCGAAGTGCTCCTCCAGCCAGTGCTGGATCTGCAGGATGATCAGGTCCTGGTGCAGCTTCTGCCCGCCGAAGCCCATGCGCCCTGGGGTGTAGCTGCGCTGCACTTCGTAGAGGATGTCGCGGGCCACGGCGCGGGCGACGTTGGCCCCGCAGAAACGCTCGATCAGGTAGATGTACAGGTCGCAGGCCGAGGTGGTGCCGCCGGCGCAATAGAGGTTGTCGGCGTCGGTCAGGTGCTTGTCCTGGTTCAGGCGTACCTTGGGGAAGCGCTCGGCGAAACTGTCGAAGAAGCGCCAGTAGGTGGTCGCTTCCTTGCCGTCGAGCAGGCCGGCCTCGGCCAGCCAGAACACCCCACTGGCCTCGCCGCAGAGCACGGCGCCACGGGCATGCTGTTCGCGCAGCCAGGGCAGGACCTGGGGGTAGCGTTGCTGGAGGTTGTCGAAGTCGTCCCAGAAGGCCGGGAGGATGATCACGTCGGCATCGTCCAGGCCGCCGTCGACCGGCACCTGCACATTGCTGAAGCTGTCCACTGGCTGGCCGTCGGGGCTGACCAGGTGGATATCGAACATCGGTTGCAGGCCCAGCCCCAGTTGCTTGCTGTAGCGCAGGCTGGCCAGGTGGAAGAAGTCCTTGGCCTGCATGAGGGTCGAGGCGAACACCTTGTCGATGGCCAGGATGCTGACGCGACGCAGGGACGCGGAGGGTTGGGTAAACATCATTGTCATTGTTCTTATAGGGTAGAGTGGTCAATCACCGGCTGGATCGTCTTATGTTTTTCGGCTAGCTGCAAGCTGTCAGCGGCAAGCGGCAGGAAAAAAGCAGGCCGGCGTAGCCCGTCAGTTAAGCGACATGGGGCGCGAAGCGGCCCCAAATGGCGGTGGGAAGTCTTCACTGACTGGCATTGGGGCGGCACGGTCTGCTTTTTCTTGCCGCTGATAACTTGTCGCTGGGCTCAGGGCGCAGGGTTGGGCTGCTCCTGGTGGATCGCCTCGATCGCCGCCAGCAACTCGTCACTGAGGTTCAAGGCCAGGCTGTCCAGGTTGCTTTGCAGTTGCTCCACGCAGGTCGCGCCAATGATGTTGCTGGTCACGAACGGCTGGCGGGTGACGAAGGCCAGGGCCATCTGCGCCGGGGCCAGGCCATGCTCGCGAGCCAGCTGGACATAACGGCTGCAGGCCGCCACGGTCTGCGGGTTGGAATAGCGGGCGAAGCGGCTGAACAGGGTCAGGCGTGCTTTCTCCGGTCGGGCGCCATTCTCGTACTTGCCCGACAGCATGCCGAAGGCCAGCGGCGAGTAAGCCAGCAGGCCGCACTGCTCGCGGATCGCCACCTCCGCCAGGCCCACCTCGAAGCTGCGGTTGAGCAGGTTGTAGGGGTTCTGGATCGACACCGCGCGCGGCCAGCCCCGGTTTTCTGCTAGGTGCAGGAACTTCATGGTGCCCCACGGGGTTTCGTTGGACAGGCCGATGTGCCGGATCTTGCCCGCACGCACCTGTTCGTCGAGCACCTCGAGGGTCTCTTCCAGTGGGGTGAAATGGTCCTGGGGCAGGTGCTGGTAGCCCAGCTTGCCGAAGAAGTTGGTGCTGCGCTCGGGCCAGTGCAACTGGTACAGGTCGATGCGGTCGGTCTGCAGGCGCTTGAGACTTTCGTCCAGCGCGGCGACGATGTGCTGGCGGTTGTGCTTGAGCTGGCCGTCGCGGATGTGGCTGATGCCGTTGCCCGGGCCGGCGACCTTGCTGGCCAGGATCCAGTCGTCGCGGTCGCCGTGGCGGGCGAACCAGTTGCCGATGATGCGCTCGGTGGCGGCGTAGGTCTCGGGGCGTGGCGGTACCGGGTACATCTCGGCGGTGTCGATGAAGTTGACCCCGTTGGCCTTGGCCAGGGCGATCTGGGCGAAGGCCTCGTCCTGGTCGTTCTGCTCGCCCCAGGTCATGGTGCCCAGGCACAGGGCGCTGACGTTCAGGTCGGTTCGGCCGAGCTGGCGGTATTCCATGGGTGACGGTCTCCCTGGTCAAATAAGGCCATCAAAGCAGGTTGAAATTTTTTCCGCAATCTGGATAATCCTGCCCCTCTGCGCACGGTGGAAGTGATGCACCGCCGGGCAGCGAGGAACCCTAGCCGGATATTGGATGCGCCGACCCGAGCCCCCAATAGCGTCCGTATGCGGCTGCGCGCTTGACTTGTCAAGTGGTGCACTATCCAGTAAGATTCGCCGTCTTATTTTCGCTGGGCGGCCTCTGAGGCTTTAAAGAATGAAAACTTTTACTGCTAAACCGGAAACAGTAAAGCGCGACTGGTACGTAGTTGACGCCGCTGGTCAGACCCTGGGTCGTCTGGCTACCGAAATCGCTCGTCGCCTGCGTGGCAAGCACAAGCCAGAATACACCCCTCACGTTGACACCGGCGACTACATCGTCGTCATCAACGCCGAGCAGGTACGTGTCACTGGTGCCAAGACTTCGGACAAGATGTACTACTCCCACTCCGGTTTCCCGGGCGGTATCAAGGAAATCAACTTCGAGAAGTTGATCGCCAAGGCCCCTGAGCGTGTCATCGAGACCGCGGTCAAAGGCATGCTGCCTAAGAACCCGCTGGGTCGCGACATGTACCGTAAGCTGAAAGTCTATGCGGGTGCAGCTCACCCTCACACTGCTCAGCAGCCTCAAGAACTGAAGATTTAACGGAATAGTTCATTATGTCGGCGACTCAAAATTACGGCACTGGCCGTCGCAAGACCGCAACCGCTCGCGTTTTCCTGCGTCCGGGCACTGGCAACATCTCCATCAACAACCGTCCTCTGGACACCTTCTTCGGCCGCGAAACCGCTCGTATGGTTGTTCGCCAGCCGCTGGAGCTGACCGAGACCGTTGAAAAGTTCGACATCTACGTCACCGTCGTCGGTGGTGGTGTCAGCGGCCAGGCCGGTGCGATCCGTCACGGTATCACCCGCGCCCTGATGGACTACGACGAGTCCCTGCGTGGCGCCCTGCGCCGTGCTGGCTACGTCACCCGCGACGCTCGTGAAGTCGAGCGTAAGAAAGTGGGTCTGCGTAAAGCGCGTAAGCGTCCTCAGTACTCCAAGCGTTAATTTCGCTTCGGCAGTCGAAGAAGCCCGGTTCCTTTTGGAGCCGGGCTTTTTTTATGGCTTGGACTAACCTGTCAGCATGTCAGTGACAACTTGCCGCATAGACGCAGATCAAGCAAAGCGAGGGTTGCAGCCCGCCTGGGGGGTAATCACCTTGTCAGTGTGTGGATTTGTTCCTTACCATTGCGGCCAATTTTTAGTGCCACAGACATTACCTAAGTAGAGGCCTGATCCAACAGGCCAAGCAAGCTGATGGGAGAGGACTGAATGAGCAATGACGGCGTCAACGCAGGCCGGCGCCGCTTCCTCGTAGCCGCGACATCCGTGGTCGGGGCGGCGGGGGCAGTGGGGGCTGCGGTACCGTTCGTGGGGTCATGGTTTCCCAGTGCCAAGGCGAAAGCCGCAGGTGCACCGGTGAAGGTCAATATCGCCAAGGTCGAGCCGGGCCAGCAGATGGTCGCTGAGTGGCGTGGCCAGCCGGTGTTCATCGTGCGGCGAACGCAAGAGATCCTCGGGAACCTCAAGAAAATCGCCGGAGAGCTCTCCGATCCCGAGTCCAAGGCCTCGGATCAGCCGACCTATGTCGACCCGGAAAACCGCTCGATCAAGCCCGAGATCCTTGTCCTCGTCGGCCTGTGCACCCACCTGGGCTGCTCGCCGACCTTCCGCCCTGAAGTCGCGCCGGCCGACCTCGGGCCGAAATGGGTCGGCGGCTACTTCTGCCCTTGCCACGGTTCGCACTACGACCTGGCCGGCCGTGTCTACAAGGCCCAGCCGGCACCCCTCAACCTGCCAGTGCCTCCGCACTCTTACGAGTCGGACGACATCATCGTCATCGGCGTCGATCAGGAGAACGCATGATGAGCAAGTTCATGGACTGGATTGATGCTCGCTTCCCCGCCACCAAGATGTGGGAAGACCACCTGAGCAAGTATTACGCGCCCAAGAACTTCAACTTCCTGTACTTCTTCGGCTCCCTGGCCCTGCTGGTGCTGGTCAACCAGATCGTCACCGGCGTCTGGTTGACCATGAGCTTCACGCCCTCGGCGGAAGAGGCCTTCGCCTCGGTCGAGTACATCATGCGTGACGTGGAGTACGGCTGGATCCTGCGCTACCTGCACTCCACCGGCGCTTCGGCGTTCTTCATCGTGGTCTACCTGCACATGTTCCGCGGCCTGCTCTACGGCTCGTACCAGAAGCCGCGCGAGCTGGTCTGGCTGTTCGGCATGCTGATCTACCTGGCGTTGATGGCCGAGGCGTTCATGGGTTACCTGCTGCCCTGGGGCCAGATGTCCTACTGGGGCGCCCAGGTGATCATCTCGCTGTTCGGCGCCATCCCGCTGATCGGCGACGACCTGACCCAGTGGATCCGGGGTGACTACCTGATCTCCGGCATCACCCTGAACCGCTTCTTCGCCCTCCATGTGATCGCCTTGCCGATCGTCATCCTCGGGCTGGTGGTGCTGCACATCCTGGCGTTGCACGAAGTGGGTTCGAACAACCCCGACGGCATCGACATCAAGAAGAACAAGGACGAGAACGGCGTGCCCCTCGACGGCATTCCCTTCCATCCGTACTACACCGTCAAGGATATCGTCGGCGTCGTGGTGTTCCTCTTCGTCTTCTGTGCCGTGGTGTTCTTCTTCCCGGAGATGGGCGGCTACTTCCTGGAGAAACCGAACTTCGAACAGGCGAATGCGTTCAAGACCCCCGAGCACATCGCGCCGGTCTGGTACTTCACGCCGTTCTACGCGATCTTGCGAGCGGTCCCCGACAAGCTGTTCGGCGTCATCGCCATGGGCGCCGCGATCGCCGTGCTGTTCGTGCTGCCCTGGCTTGACCGCAGCCCGGTGCGCTCCATGCGCTACAAGGGCTGGCTGAGCAAGCTGTTCCTGCTGGTGTTCTGCGTGGCCTTCGTGATTCTGGGTGTGCTGGGTGTGCTGGCGCCTACGCCGGGCCGGACCTTGCTGTCGCAGGTCTGCACCGTGCTGTATTTCGCCTACTTCCTCCTGATGCCGTTCTACACCAGGCTCGAGAAGACCAAACCGGTTCCGGAAAGGGTGACTGGCTGATGAAAAAGCTTATTGCAGTATTGTTCCTGGCAGTGATGCCTGCCTTGTCCTTCGCCGCGGAGCAGAGCCTGGAGCTGGACAAGGTCGATATCGACCTGACCGACAAGGCCGCCATGCAAGACGGTGCGCGTACCTTCGCCAACTATTGCATGGGTTGCCACAGCGCCAAGTTCCAGCGTTACGAGCGGGTCGCCGATGACCTGGGCATTCCCCACGAGCTGATGCTCGAGAAGCTGGTGTTCACCGGCGCCAAGATCGGCGATCACATGCAGATCGGCATGCAGCCCGACGATGCCAAGGTCTGGTTCGGTGCGGCGCCGCCCGACCTGACCCTGGTCGCCCGGGTGCGCGGCAACGACTGGCTGTACACCTACCTGCGCAGCTTCTACGAGGACAAGTCGCGTCCTTATGGGGTGAACAACAAGGTGTTCCCGAACGTCGGCATGCCCAACGTGCTGGTTGGCCTGCAGGGTAACCAGGTGATCGGCTGCAAGCAGGTGCAGACCGTGGTCGATGGCAAGAAGCAGTTCGACCCGCTGACGGGCAGCCCGCTGACCCATGAAGCCTGCGACCAGCTGACCATCGAGCCGAATTCCGGTACCCTGACGCCTGAGCAGTTCGACGAGAAGGTCAAGAACCTGGTGACCTTCCTGGCCTATTCGGCCAACCCGGTCAAACTGGAGAGCCAGCGCATCGGTACCTATGTGTTGCTGTACCTGGCTTTCTTCTTCGTATTCGCCTATTTGCTCAAGCGCGAATACTGGAAGGACGTGCATTGATCACGCAGTAGTTTTTGCTGGTAGTTGAACGCGCCCTGGGGCGCTCCCCGCGACAGCGGAGGGCTCCTCAGGGCGCGTTTGCATTTGCAGTTTCACAAGCATTCCCATGCGAGGAGGAGCTACATGGGCGCGACCAACAGGTTAGCCTGCTATTCCGACCCCGCTGACCATTATTCTCATCGGGTACGCCTTGTTCTCGCGGAGAAAGGCGTCAGTGTGCAGATCATCGACGTCGATCCCGGCCGCCTGCCGCCCGGGCTGGTCGAGGTGAACCCCTATGGCAGCGTGCCGACCCTGGTCGATCGAGACCTGGCGCTGTACGAGTCGACCGTGGTGATGGAGTACCTCGAGGAACGTTATCCGCATCCGCCGTTGATGCCGGTCTACCCGGTGGCTCGGGGCAACAGCCGTTTGCTGATGCATCGCATCCAACGCGACTGGTGTTCGCTGGCGGATACCGTGCTGGATCCGCGCAGCAGCGAGGCTGCGCGCGCCGAGGCGCGCAAGGCGCTACGTGAAAGCCTGACAGGTGTCTCCCCGCTGTTCGGCGAGTTTTCTTGTTTCATGAGTGAGGAGCAAAGTCTGGTCGACTGTTGTCTACTGCCCATACTATGGCGGTTGCCGGTACTGGGTATCGACTTGCCGCGGCAGGCCAAGCCGCTGCTGGACTACATGGAGCGACAGTTCGCCCGCGAGCCTTTCCAGGCGAGCCTGTCCGCTGCTGAACGTGAAATGCGCAAGGTTTAAGGAGCCGTTGATGAACTCCAGTCGCCCCTATCTGGTTCGTGCGCTGTACGAGTGGATCGTCGACAACGATTGCACCCCCCACATGCTGGTCAATGCCGAGTACCCGGCAGTCCAGGTGCCTCAGGGATTCGCCAGCGACGGCCAGATCGTCCTGAACATTTCCCCCAACGCCGTGCGCAACCTGCACATGGACAATGACGCGGTGAGCTTCGAGGGCCGCTTCAGTGGCGTGGCCCATTCCTTGTTCGTGCCAGTGGGCGCGATCCTGGGTATCTATGCCCGGGAGAATGGCCAGGGCATGGTGTTCGAGCTCGAGCCGCCGCTGATGGACAGCGACGAGCTGGAAGACGATGTCGAACCGGATGACGACGGCCCGCCCGAGGGCGGTGGTCAGCCGCCACGCCCGAGTGGCAGGCCAAGCCTGAAGGTGGTCAAGTAACCTGGAAGGCGACCCTGGACCAAGGCCGGCCAGTCAAGCAGGTCTTGTAATCCAGGGAGGGGGCTGCGAAGCAGCCCCGATGTAGCTTCGCTGTCGTCAGTCGATGTACTCGAACAGCTTGACGATCTTCTGCACGCCAGACACGCCCTGTACCACGTTGGTGGCGGCGGTGGCCTCCTTCTGGGTCACCAGGCCCAGCATGTAGACGATGCCGTTCTCGGTGATCACCTTGATGCGCGAGCCTGGAACGTTGGCGTCAGCCAGCATCTGGGTCTTGATCTTGGTGGTCAGCCAGGCGTCGTTGTTGCGGGCCAGGATCGAGGAGGGCTGCATGACCTGCAGTTCGTTGTGCACTTTCTTGACCCGCTGCACCTGGCTGGCGGTTTGCTCGGCCAGGCTCTTGAGGTCGGCGCGAGGGGTCTGGCCGGCGAGCAGGACAACGCCGTTGTAGCTGCTGACGACGATGTGCGAACCCTTGTCCAGGTCGGGGTTGGCCTTGGCGACGTTGACCGAGACCTTGGTCTCGATCAGCGAGTCGTCGATCTTGCTGCCGATGGTGCGGGTGCCGCGATCATCTTCGATCGGCGAGTTACGTGCAGAGGTCAGTACCGAGCTGCAGCCGGAAACACTCAGGCACAGGGTCAGGGCCATCAGGCCGAGGCGCTTGGGGATCATTCTTCACTCCCGAACAGTTGGCTGTCGATCAGGTCGCACAGGCAATGGATCGCCAGCAGGTGGACTTCCTGGATTCGCGCGGTGACGTTCGCTGGCACGCGGATCTCCACGTCTTCGGGCAGCAGCAGCGAAGCCATCCCGCCGCCGTCTCGCCCGGTCAATGCCACGACGGTCATCTCGCGGTCGTGCGCGGCCTGGATCGCTTGTATCACGTTGGCCGAGTTGCCGCTGGTGGAGATCGCCAGCAGCACGTCGCCCGGTTGGCCCAGGGCGCGAATCTGCTTGGAGAAGACTTCGTTGTAGCTGTAGTCGTTGGCGATCGAGGTGAGGGTCGAGCTGTCGGTGGTCAGGGCAATGGCCGGTAGGCTCGGGCGTTCGCGCTCGAAACGGTTGAGCAGCTCCGAGGAAAAGTGCTGGGCATCGCCAGCCGATCCACCGTTGCCGCAGGCGAGCATCTTGCCCTCGTTGAGCAGGGCATTGACCATGACCAGGCTGGCCTGCTCGATGTGCGGTGCCAGGATGTCCATTGCCTGTTGCTTGGTGTCGATGCTGGCCTGGAACAGCCGGCGAATTCGGGATTGCATGTCCATCTGGTGTGACCTTAAGAGGGGCGGTGGCCGGCGCGACGCGCGACGGTGACCTGCCCGCGAAACATAGAGCAAAAAAATCGGAATGGGTTCAGCATTCGAAGGCGTTTTTCAGCCATTGCAGCGGTTGGCCTGCATGGTGCCTGCCCTGCAGGGCGATGACGTCGAAGCGGCAGGGATGCTTGGCCCAGCGGGACTCCTTCTGCAGGAACAGGTTGGCGGCAAGCGCCAGTCGTTTCTGCTTGCGCCCGTCGATGCTGCCCAGGGCGCCGCCGAAGGCCGCGTGCAACCGGTAGCGGACTTCGACGAATACTACTGTATCGGCGTCGAGCATGACCAGATCGAGCTCGCCTCCCTTGCATCGCCAGTTGCGTGCCAGCAGTTGCAGACCACGCCCCCGAAGGAAGTCGAGGGCGTGGTTTTCTGCGGCTGCGCCGGCGCTCGAAGGCGATGCGTCGGGCATCAGCGCGGCGTATCCGGGAGGCGCTTGACCTGGCCGCCAGCGAACTCCGCCCAGGGCAGCTGGCGTTCGATGCGCTGGCTGGCGTTCATGCTCAGGCTGCCGGAAAGGCCTTCGATGCGGTTGTCCGGTAGGGCCTTGAGCTGGCCCAGGCGCGGCGCCAGGCTGTAGGCATCGACGCCCATGGCATACAGGCGGCCGAGGCTACCGGCGGCCTGGGGCCATTGCTGGACCACCTGCTGGCGCAGGCTGTTGGTGTTGTCGAGCAGCCATGGCGTCTCGCAGAAGCGGATGCCGTTCATGTCGTTGTACTGGTTGACGTCGCCGCTGGCGCTGTACAGGTTCGAGGTGGCATAGACCGGCACGTCGCCGGCGTATTGGAAGTTCAGGGTCGGCTTGATCTGCTGTGCCTGCTGCGGCGTGGAGGCGAGGAAGATGAAGTCGATGTCCTGGCGGCGCGACGGTTGTGCGGCGATGGTGCCGCCCACGGTGCTCTGCAGGCTCTTGGCGCGGCCTTCGCTCTGGCGCAGTTGGAACAGGTCGGCGATCTGCTGGGCCAGGGCGACCGGCTGGGCAATGCGTTCGGCGGCCAGCAGGGTGCCGCCATGGCTTTCCCAGTCCTGGCGGAAGGCGGCGAGTACGCGCTCACCCCATTCGCCGCTGGGGACCAGGGCCACGGCTCGGACCATGCCGTCGGCGCGGGCGCGGCGCGAGACCTCGCGGGCCTCGTCCTCGGCGGCGAGGCCGAACTGGAACAGCTGTGCTGGCGCCTGCTGGCCTGCATCGGCGTAGTTCAGTGCCAGGGTGGTGATCGGCAACTGCGGGTAGGCGGCGAGTTTCTTCACCAGCGGTTTTTCCAGTGGCCCTACCACCAGTTGTACGCCGGCCGCCTGGGCCTGGTTGTAGAAATCATCGAGCGAGGTCATGCGCGAGCTATCGAAGACCTGCACGGCCGGGGCCGGTTGGCCGGACTGCTGGGCCTGGAAGTGGGCGGCCATGAAGCCGTCGCGCAGGGCACGGGCCACACCGGCCAGCGGGCCTTCCTGGGGCAGCAGCAGGGCGATCTTGGTCAGCGGCTGGCTGGCCAGCTCCTTGAGCTTGACCAGGGCCAGCGGCAGTTGCTGGGCGGCCGGATGGTTCGGGTGCTGCGCGCTCCAGGTGTCGATGGCAGCCTGCTGCTGCTCGAGGGTGCCGGCGCTTTTCACCGCCAGGGCCAGGCTGGTCCAGCCGGCCAGGGTCTCGTCGCTGGCCGGCTGCTGCAGTTGCTCGGCCGGCAGTGACGCGACCAGGGCCCAGATGGCGTCATGGTTGGCTTCGGCTGCCTGGCCTTCGAGCAGTGGGGCGAGCAGGACACGCTGCTGTGCGGCGGCCAGGGCCTGGCCGTCGGCTTCCAGGGCGGCGGCGTGGACGCTGTAGGTGCGTGCCTGTTGCGCTTGCGGCAGTTCGCCCAGGCGCTGCAGGCTCGGGTGGGAGAGGGCGTCCAGTGCTGCCTTGGGCTGGTTGCGGCTCATGGCCAGCTCGGCGGCCAGGGTGCTGGCGAACACCTGCTGGGCAGGCTTGAGCCCATCCAGGGGAACCTGTTCGAGGATGCGTGCGGCGCGCGGGTAGTCCTTCTGCCGGTAGGCCATGTCGGCGGCGCTCAGGCGCAGTAGGGCGGCATCTTCCGCGGACTTGCTGGTGGCGGCCTTGTCGAGCAACTGCTCGATGCTGGCATCCGGGGTGCGTGGCAGTTCGCCCAGGCTGGATGAGGGCGAGCTGGCGCAGGCTGCCAGCAGGGCAGCGAGGCAGAGGGCTGTGAGCAGCCGCAGGCAAGCGATCATGTAAAGGTCCTGTTACTCGATCAAGTTGGCCGGCAATTGTACCCAAGCGTCGGCCAGGGCGCGATCTTGCTGACGTCGATCCTTCACTATAGGTCGCCTGGCAGGGGATGGCCGCGAAGTTCCTTGCGCCATGTTGCGCAAGGTCCGCGTGGTCGGGGCATGGGGACGGGCGCTGAATTGGCCGTACAGCGCCCTGGCACTCGGGCTACAATGGCGCCTTTGATCCGAAAGGCAGGTGTGCGCAGTGAGTGATGGTGCAGGGACTTCGAAATCCACGGTGGGTACGCTCTATGTCGTCGCGACGCCGATCGGCAACCTCGACGACATGAGCGCCAGGGCGCTGAAGGTGCTGGCGGACGTGGCCCTGATCGCCGCCGAGGATACCCGTCACTCGGTACGCCTGCTGCAGCACTTCGGCATCGACACGCCGCTGGCGGCCTGTCATGAGCACAACGAGCGCGACGAAGGCGGGCGTTTCATCACCCGTCTTCTGGCCGGGGACGATGTGGCGCTGGTGTCCGACGCCGGCACGCCGTTGATCTCTGATCCGGGCTACCACCTGGTGCGCCAGGCGCGTGCGGCGGGGGTGAGGGTGGTCCCGGTGCCAGGCGCCTGCGCGCTGATCACAGCATTGTCGGCGGCGGGCCTGCCGTCGGACCGCTTCATCTTCGAAGGTTTTCTCCCGGCCAAGGCCGCCGGGCGTCGTGCGCGTCTGGAGCAGGTAAAGGAAGAACCGCGTACGCTGATCTTCTATGAGGCGCCGCATCGTATCCTCGAGTGCCTGGAGGACATGGAGGCGGTCTTCGGCGCGGAGCGTCCGGCGGTGCTGGGGCGTGAACTGACCAAGACCTTCGAGACCCTCAAGGGCCTGCCGTTGGGCGAACTGCGTGCCTTCGTCGCGGGCGACGGCAATCAGCAGCGGGGCGAGTGTGTGGTGCTGGTGGGGGGGTGGAGTGCGCCCGAGGACGACCAGGCGATCAGCGCCCAGGCACAGCGCGTGCTGGATCTGTTGCTGGCGGAATTGCCGCTGAAGCGGGCGGCTGCCCTGGCGGCGGAAATCACGGGTGTGCGCAAGAACCTGCTGTATCAAATGGCCCTGGATAAACAGAAAGCCAAATAGTGGCTTTTTGGTATTGTTTACCGTATCACTTGTTCTTGGGCACGCGTGCCGTTAACCTTGTCGGCGGAGAGTCGATTGGACAGTCGCTGCCTTCTTTTGTTCCGCAAAAGAAGGGGGAGGAAAGTCCGGGCTCCATAGGGCAGAGTGCCAGGTAATGCCTGGGAGGCGCGAGCCTACGGAAAGTGCCACAGAAAACAACCGCCTAAGCACTTCGGTGCCGGTAAGGGTGAAAAGGTGCGGTAAGAGCGCACCGCACGGCTGGCAACAGTTCGTGGCTAGGTAAACCCCACTCGGAGCAAGACCAAATAGGGTTCCATACGGCGTGGCCCGCGTCGGAACCGGGTAGGTTGCTAAAGGCGTCCAGTGATGGCCGTCGTAGAGGAATGACTGTCCTCGACAGAACCCGGCTTATAGATCGACTCTCCACCTCCTTCTCCTGCTTGAATCGATAGCAGATGTGTCCTGGTAATACCAAAAAAATCTTACTCTTAATAAATCACTTTAACTTGGTGGGCTATCCAACTGAGTGCGCTTGATTTTTCCCTCCAGAATTTTCTCCCTGTAGTCCTTCCTCCTTCCTATGTTGAGCTAAATCGCCGTCCTGTAAGGGATTTCCTTATGAACGTGCCTTGACGGTGCAGCGGACGGATTCCTATAGTGTGCGCAAGTGGCAGAAAGTGGGATGAAGTGGGTTTTCTGACACAAAAAAGCTAACATTGTGGGGAATCGCAGCCGTGTTCCGCGGAGCCAACGCCGTCAGCCTCGATGCAAAGGGCCGACTCGCCATGCCGAGTCGGTACCGTGACGAGCTCGATTCGCGTTGTGGTGGTCAGCTGATCGTGACCATCGACGCTGTCGATCCCTGCTTGTGTGTCTACCCCCTCGATGAGTGGGAACAGATAGAAGCCAAGTTGCGCGCCTTGCCGTCGTTGCGTGAGGAAAACCGCCGCCTCCAGCGTCTGCTGATCGGTAATGCGGTAGACCTGGAGCTCGATGGCAGTGGGCGTTTCCTGGTTCCGCCACGCCTGCGCGAATACGCCAAGCTCGACAAGAAGGCGATGCTGGTGGGGCAGCTGAACAAATTCCAGCTGTGGGATGAGGATGCCTGGAACGCGGTTTCGGCAGCTGATCTTGCAGCTATTCAACAACCGGGCGCCATGCCCGACGATTTGCGTGACCTGATCCTGTGACTATAGATAGCGGCTTCAACCACATCACCGTGCTGCTCGACGAGGCTGTCGAGGCACTGGCCCTGCGCGCCGATGGTTGCTATCTGGATGGCACCTTCGGGCGAGGTGGGCACAGCCGCCTGATTCTCAGCAAGCTCGGGCCGCAAGGGCGGTTGCTGGGCTTCGACAAGGACCCACAGGCGATTGCCACGGGGCAAGCGCTGGCGGCCGAAGACGGCCGCTTTGTCATTGTGCAGCGCAGCTTTGCCGAGATGGGCGACGAAGTGTCTGCGCGCGGCCTGCACGGCAAGGTCAGTGGCGTGCTGCTCGACCTGGGCGTGTCGTCGCCGCAACTGGACGATCCCGAGCGCGGCTTCAGCTTCCTCAATGATGGCCCGCTGGACATGCGCATGAACCCGGGCAAGGGTTTCAGTGCTGCCGAGTTTATCGCCAGCGCGCCCGAGGAGGAGATCGCCCGGGTCTTCAAGGAATATGGCGAAGAGCGCTTCGCCAAACGCATGGCCCGTGCCGTGGTACAGCGCCGGGAGCAACAGCCCTTTACCCGCACCGGCGACCTGGCCGAGGTGCTCAAGGCGGCCAACCCTGCCTGGGAAAAGGGCAAGAACCCGGCAACCCGTGCCTTCCAGGGCCTGCGCATTCACGTCAACAACGAGCTGGGCGACCTGGAGACCGGCCTTGAGGCGGCGCTCGATGCGCTGGAAGTCGGTGGCCGCCTGGTGGTGATCAGCTTCCACTCCCTGGAAGACCGCATCGTCAAGCTGTTCATGCGCAAGCTGGCCAAGGGCGAGGCAGACAACCTGCCGCGCAACCTGCCGGTGCAGCACAAGGCCTTCGAGCCGAAGATCCGTCTGGTCGGCAAGGCGCAGTTCGCCTCCGATGCCGAACTCAAGGCCAACCCGCGCGCGCGCAGTGCCGTGATGCGGGTGGCGGAGAAGTTACGGTGAGCCGGCTGTTCGCCAAACCTTTGCCAGGCGGAAGCTTCCTGATGCTTCTGCTGTTCGCCGGTGTCCTGGTTTCGGCCATCGCGGTGTCCTACAGCGCCCACTGGAACCGCCAACTGCTCAACACCCTCTACGGTGAGCTGAACGAGCGCGACAAGGTCCAGGCCGAATGGGGGCGGTTGATCCTCGAGCAGAGCACCTGGACCGCCCATAGCCGTATCGAGAACCTGGCTACCGAGCAACTGCGCATGCGTGTGCCGGCCGCTGACGAAGTGCGGATGGTGGCACCATGATGAAGCTCGAAGGCGCACTCTACCCCTGGCGCTTCCGGGTGGTGATCGCATTGCTGGCGCTGATGGTCGGCGCCATCTGCTGGCGCATCATCGACCTGCAGGTCATCGACCGTGACTTCCTCAAGGGGCAGGGCGACGCCCGCAGCCTGCGGCATATCCCGATCCCTGCGCACCGTGGCCTGATCACCGACCGCAATGGCGAGCCCCTGGCCGTCAGTACGCCGGTCACCACCCTGTGGGCCAACCCCAAGGAAATGCAGGCCTCCAAGGAGCGCTGGGGGCAACTGGCCGCCGCCTTGGGGCAGAACGCCCAGCAGTTGAGCGAGCGCCTGACCCAGCAGGCCAACAAGGAGTTCATCTACCTGGTCCGCGGCCTGACCCCGGAGCAGGGCCAGCAAGTGCTCGACCTGAAGATCCCCGGTGTCTACGGCATGGAGGAGTTCCGCCGCTTCTACCCGGCGGGGGACGTCACCGCGCACATGGTCGGCTTCACCGACCTGGACGATCACGGGCGCGAAGGCGTGGAGCTGGCCTACGACGAATGGCTCGCCGGCGTGCCCGGCAAGCGGCAGGTGATCAAGGACCGGCGTGGCCGGCTGATCAAGGACATCCAGGTGACCAAGAACGCCAAGGCCGGGAAGACCTTGGCGTTGTCGATAGACCTGCGCCTGCAGTACCTGGCCACCCGCGAGCTGCGCAACGCCATCGCCGAACAGGACGCCAAGGCCGGCAGCCTGGTGATCATGGACGTCAAGACCGGCGAGGTCCTGGCCATGGTCAACCAGCCGACCTACAACCCGAACAACCGCCGCAGCATGTTCCCCGCCGCGATGCGCAACCGGGCGATCATCGATGTGTTCGAGCCTGGCTCGACGGTCAAGCCGATCTCCATGAGCGCGGCGTTGCAGAGTGGCCGCTGGAAGCCGACCGACAAGGTCGAGGTCTACCCCGGCAGCCTGCAGATCGGCCGCTACACCATCAAGGACGTGTCCCGTAGCGAGGGCCCGATCCTCGACCTGACCGGCATCCTGATCAACTCCAGTAACGTGGGCATGAGCAAGATCGCCTTCGACATCGGTGGCGACGCCATCTACCGGGTCATGTCGCAACTGGGCCTGGGCCAGTACACCGGCCTGGGCTTCCCTGGCGAGCGAGTCGGCAACCTGCCCAACCATCGCGAATGGCGCAAGGCCGAGACTGCCACGCTGTCCTACGGCTATGGCGTCTCGGTGACTGCCTTGCAACTGGTGCATGCCTACGCCGCCCTGGCCAACGACGGCAAGATGGTGCCGCTGTCGATCCTCAAGGTCGACAAGGCCCCGGAAGCCGTCCAGGCGATCCCGAAAGAAACCGCCGAGACCATCCAGGGCATGCTGCAGCAGGTCATCGAGGCCCCGCGTGGGGTGTTCCGCGCCCAGGTGCCGTTCTATCACGTCGGTGGCAAGTCCGGTACGGCGCGCAAGGCCACCGTCGGTGCCAAGGGCTACACGGAAAACGCCTACCGTTCGCTGTTCGCCGGCTTCGGTCCGATGAGCGACCCGCGTTACGCCATCGTCGTGGTCATCGACGAGCCGAGCAAGGGTGGTTACTTCGGCGGCCTGGTCTCGGCGCCGGTGTTCAGCAAGGTGATGTCGGGCACCCTGCGCCTGATGAACGTGCCGCCGGACAACCTGCCGCCGCCAGATACGCAGCAGGCCAGTGCAGTACCCGCCAAGGGAGGGCGTGGTTGATGACGATGCCATTGAGCAAGCTTTTCGCCCATGCCAGCCGCGATCCGCTGATCCGCGAGCTGACCCTCGACAGCCGCCAGGTGCGACCGGGCGACCTGTTCCTGGCTGTCCCCGGCGCCAAGGTCGACGGCCGTGCGCACATCGCCGACGCGCTGGCCCGTGGCGCCGCCGCGGTGGCCTATGAAGAGCAGGGAGCAAGCGTCCTGCCGATCACCGACGTGCCGCTGATTCCGGTCAAGGGCCTGATCGGCCAGCTGTCGCAGATCGCCGGGCGCTTCTATGGCGAACCGAGCCGCCAGCTCGACCTGGTCGGCGTCACCGGCACCAACGGCAAGACCAGTGTCACCCAGCTGGTGGCCCAGGCGCTCGATGCGCTGGGCCGGCGCTGTGGGCTGATCGGTACGCTCGGCACCGGCTTTTATGGCGAGCTGCGCAGCGGCCGCCTGACCACGCCCGACCCGATTGCCGTGCAGGCGACCCTGAACGACCTGAAGAAGGGCGGCGCCAAGGCCGTGGCCATGGAGGTGTCGTCCCATGCCCTGGAGCAGGGCCGGGTGGCCGCCCTGGCCTTCGATATCGCCGTGATGACCAACCTGTCCCGCGACCACCTGGACTACCACGGCAGCATGGAGGCCTACGAGGCCGCCAAGGCCCGGCTGTTCGCCTGGCCGAACCTGCAGTGCCGGGTGGTCAACCTGGACGATGACTTCGGTCGTCGCCTGGCCATGGTCCACGCCGAGTCGCGGCTGATCAGCTACAGCTTGCAGGACCCGGCGGCGACGCTGTTCTGCAAACAGGCGAGTTTCGACGACGACGGCGTGCGTGCCATGATCGTCACCCCGCAAGGCGAGCATGCCCTGCGCAGCTGCCTGCTCGGGCGCTTCAACCTGAGCAATATGCTCGCCGCCGTGGCGACCCTGCTGGCCCTGGACTATCCGCTGGACGAGATTCTCAAGGTCACCCCGCGACTGCAGGGGCCGGTCGGTCGCATGCAGCGCCTGGGCGGCGGCGACAAGCCGCTGGTGGTGGTCGACTACGCACACACGCCCGATGCCCTGGAGAAGGTCCTCGAAGCCTTGCGCCCGCATGCCCATGGCCGCCTGCTGTGCCTGTTCGGTTGCGGCGGCGACCGTGACCGTGGCAAGCGCCCGCTGATGGCCCAGGTGGCCGAGCGCCTGGCCGACCGCGTGCTGGTCACCGACGACAATCCGCGTAGCGAAGATCCGCAGCGTATTTTCGACGATATTCGCCCCGGTTTCGCCAAGCCTGTCGATGTCGAGTTCGTCGCCGGCCGTGGCGAGGCCATCGCGCACCTGATCGCCACCGCTGCCGCCGACGACGTGATCGTCCTGGCCGGCAAGGGGCACGAGGATTACCAGGAGATCAACGGCCAGCGCCTTGACTTCTCCGACTTGGTCGAAGCCGAGAAGGCACTTGCAGCCTGGGAGGCTCCGCATGCTTAAGCCCATGACACTCAGCCAATTGAGCGCACCGCTCGCCGCACGGGTGGTTGGCGACGATGCCCGCTTCGACGGCGTCAGCATCGACAGCCGCACGGTGGCTGCCGGGCAGTTGTTCGTCGCCCTGGCCGGCCCGCGTTTCGACGGCCATGACTACCTGGCCGACGTCAAGGCCAAGGGCGCCGTGGCCGCCCTGGTGGAGCGTGAGATCGCCGATGTCGAGCTGCCGCAACTGCTGGTCGCCGATAGCCGCCTGGCCCTGGGCCAGCTCGGTGCCTTGAATCGCGCCGCGTTCGACAAGCCGGTCGTTGCCATCACCGGCTCCAGCGGCAAGACCACCGTCAAAGAGATGCTCGCCTGCATTTTGCGCACCCGAGGCCCGGTGCTGGCCACCCGTGGCAACCTCAACAACGACCTCGGCGCACCGCTGACCCTGCTGGAAATCGCCCCCGAGCACAGTGCCGCGGTGATCGAGCTGGGCGCCTCGCGCATCGGCGAGATCCGCTACACCGTCGGCTTGACCCGCCCTGAAGTGGTCATCATCAACAACGCCGGGACCGCCCACGTCGGCGAGTTCGGCGGCCCGGAAAAAATCGTCGAGGCCAAGGGCGAGATCCTCGAAGGCCTGGGCGAGGGCGGCACGGCCATCCTCAACCTGGACGACAAGGCCTTTGGCACTTGGCACGTGCGTGCGGGTGCCCATCGGGTCCTGAGTTTCGCCCTGGCCAATCCGCAGGCCGACTTCCACGCCAGCGACATCGGTCGCGATGCCCGTGGTTGCCCATCCTTCACCCTGCACGGGCCGCAAGGCTCGGTCGCGGTGCAACTGAACCTGCTGGGCACCCACAACGTCAGCAATGCCCTGGCTGGCGCCGCTGCCGCCCATGCCCTGGGTGTGAGCCTTGCCGGTATCGCGGCCGGGCTGGGCGCGGTCCAGCCGGTCAAGGGGCGTAGCGTGGCGCAAATCGCGCCCAACGGCGTCAGGGTGATCGACGACAGCTACAACGCAAATCCCACCTCGATGTGCGCCGCCATTGATATACTCGCCGGCTTTTCCGGGCGGACCGTCCTGGTGCTCGGGGATATCGGCGAACTGGGGCAATGGGCGCAGGAAGGCCACCGCCAGGTGGGCGACTACGCGCGCGGCAAGGTCGACGCCCTGTACGCGGTGGGTACCAACATGGCCCATGCGGTCAAGGCGTTCGGCGCCAATGGCCGTCATTTCGCTACTCAGGCTGAGCTGATCGACGCTGTTCGCGGCGAGCATGCCAGCAACACCACTATCTTGATCAAGGGCTCGCGCAGCGCTGCGATGGAAAACGTCGTGGCGGCCTTGTGCGGTGCCAGCGGGGAGAAACATTAATGCTGCTGCTGTTGGCCGAGTATCTGCAACAGTTCCACAAGGGCTTCGCGGTCTTCCAGTACCTGTCCCTGCGCGGGATCCTGGGCGTACTGACCGCGTTGTCCCTGGCGCTGTGGCTGGGGCCGTGGATGATCCGTACCCTGCAGATCCGCCAGATTGGCCAGGCCGTGCGTAACGACGGCCCGCAATCGCACCTGTCCAAGTCGGGCACCCCCACCATGGGCGGCGCCCTGATCCTGTCGGCCATCGGCATCAGCACCCTGCTGTGGGCCGACCTGTCCAACCGTTATGTCTGGGTCGTGCTGGTGGTGACCATGCTGTTCGGCGCCATCGGCTGGGTCGACGACTACCGCAAGGTGATCGAGAAGAACTCCCGTGGCCTGCCGAGCCGCTGGAAGTATTTCTGGCAGTCGGTGTTCGGCCTGGGCGCCGCGGTGTTCCTCTACATGACCGCCCCGACCAGCGTCGAGACCACCCTGATCGTGCCGTTCCTCAAGGATGTCACCATCCCCCTGGGCATCGGCTTCGTCGTGCTGACCTATTTCGTCATCGTAGGCTCGAGCAACGCGGTCAACCTCACCGATGGCCTCGATGGCCTGGCGATCATGCCGACGGTGATGGTCGGCGGCGCCCTGGGCATCTTCTGCTACCTGTCGGGCAACGTGAAATTCGCCGAATACCTGCTGATCCCGTACGTGCCGGGCTCGGGCGAGCTGATCGTGTTCTGCGGCGCGCTGATCGGCGCGGGCCTGGGCTTCTTGTGGTTCAACACCTACCCGGCCCAGGTGTTCATGGGCGACGTCGGCGCCCTGGCGCTGGGCGCTGCGCTGGGCACCATCGCGGTGATCGTCCGCCAGGAGATCGTCCTGTTCATCATGGGCGGGGTGTTCGTCATGGAAACCCTGTCGGTGGTGATCCAGGTCGCTTCGTTCAAGTTGACCGGCAAGCGCGTGTTCCGCATGGCACCGATCCACCACCACTTTGAACTCAAGGGTTGGCCCGAGCCACGGGTGATCGTCCGTTTCTGGATCATCACCGTGATTCTGGTGCTGATCGGCCTTGCCACCCTGAAACTGAGGTAGATGAGCGTGTCACTGATCGCTTCCGACCAATTCCGCATCGTTGTCGGCCTCGGCAAGAGCGGCATGTCCCTGGTTCGCTTTCTGGCGAACCGGGGCATCGCCTTTGCGGTCGCCGACACCCGCGAGCAGCCGCCGGAACTGGATACCCTGCGCCGCGAGTACCCGCAGGTGGAAGTGCGCTGTGGCGAACTGGACGTGGACTTCCTGTGCCGCGCCAACGAGTTGTACGTCAGCCCCGGCCTGGCCCTGGCCACACCGGCGCTGCAGCAGGCCGCGGCGCGTGGCGTGCGCCTGTCCGGCGACATCGAACTGTTCGCCCGGTATGCCAAGGCGCCGATCGTGGCCATCAGCGGCTCCAACGCCAAGAGCACCGTGACCACCCTGGTCGGCGAGATGGCCGCCAAGGCTGGCAAACGTGTGGCAGTGGGCGGCAACCTCGGCACGCCGGCGCTCGATCTGCTCGACGACGCCGTGGAGCTGTACGTCCTGGAGTTGTCCAGCTTCCAGCTGGAGACCACCGAGCAGCTCAATGCCGAAGTGGCCACCGTGCTCAACATCAGCGAAGACCACATGGACCGCTACAGCGGCCTGCCGGCCTACCACCTGGCCAAGCACCGGATCTTTCGCGGCGCCCGCCAGGTGGTGGTGAACCGCCAGGACGCCCTGAGCCGGCCGCTGCCGGTCGAAGGCCGGCCCTGCTGGACCTTCGGCCTCAACGTGCCGGACTTCAAGGCCTTCGGCCTGCGCGAAGTGGACGGTGAAAAACACCTGGCCTTCGAGTTCCAGGCCCTGATGCCGGTGCGCGAGCTGAAGATCCGGGGTGCCCACAACCAGAGCAATGCCCTGGCCGCGCTGGCCCTGGGCCATGCGGTGGGCCTGCCGTTCGCACCGATGCTCGAGGCCCTGCGCGAATTCGCCGGGCTCGCCCACCGTTGCCAATGGGTGCGCGAGCGCAACGGGGTGAACTGGTACGACGATTCCAAGGCCACCAACGTCGGTGCCGCCCTGGCCGCCATCGAGGGCCTGGGCGCGGATATCGACGGCAAGCTGGTGCTGATTGCCGGCGGTGACGGCAAGGGGGCCGATTTCTCCGCTTTGCGCGAGCCGGTGGCGCGCTACTGCCGCGCCGTGGTCCTGCTCGGCCGCGATGCCGAGCGCCTGGCCGAGTCGCTCGGCGAGGGTGTGCGGCAGGTCAGGGTCAAGACCCTGGACGAGGCCGTGCAGCGCTGCGCCGAACTGGCCCAGCCCGGCGATGCCGTGCTGTTGTCGCCGGCCTGCGCCAGCCTCGACATGTTCCGCAACTTCGAAGAACGCGGGCGTCTGTTCGCCCAGGCGGCAGGAGGGCTGGCATGATCTTCGGCATCATCAAGCCCTATCCGTCGCCGCTGATCAGCGGCCGAGGCATCGACCTGGACTTCCCGTTCCTCGCCGGCTGCCTGGCGCTGCTCGGCCTGGGCCTGGTGATGATCACCTCGGCCTCCTCGGAAGTCGCCGCGGTGCAGTCGGGCAACCCGCTGTACCACATGTTCCGCCACCTGGTGTACGTGGCCCTGGGCCTGATCGCCTGTGGGGCGACCATGATGGTGCCGATCGCCACTTGGCAGCGCATGGGCTTCATGATGCTGCTGGGCGCCTTCGGCTTGCTGGTGCTGGTGCTGGTGCCCGGCATCGGTCGCGAAGTGAACGGCTCCATGCGTTGGATCGGCTTCAGCTTCTTCAACGTCCAGCCCTCGGAGATCGCCAAGGTCTTCGTGGTCATCTACCTGGCCGGCTACCTGGTGCGCCGCCAGCAAGAGGTGCGCGAAAGCTGGATGGGCTTCTTCAAGCCGTTCATCGTGCTGCTGCCGATGGCCGGCCTGCTGCTGATGGAGCCGGACTTCGGCGCCACCGTGGTGATGATGGGCGCCGCGGCGGCCATGCTGTTCCTTGGTGGGGTGGGGTTGTTCCGCTTCAGCCTGATGGTGGCGCTGGCGGTGGTGGCGGTGTTCATCCTGGTGCAGGCGCAGCCCTACCGGATGGCGCGCCTGATCACCTTCACCGACCCCTGGGCCGACCAGTTCGGTTCCGGCTACCAGCTGACCCAGGCGCTGATCGCCTTCGGTCGTGGCGAGTGGCTGGGCGTGGGCCTGGGCAACAGCGTGCAGAAGCAGTTCTACCTGCCCGAGGCGCACACCGACTTCGTGTTCTCGGTCCTGGCCGAGGAGCTGGGTGTGCTCGGCTCGCTGTGCACCGTGGCGCTGTTCGTCTTCGTCACCGTGCGCGCCCTGTACATCGGTCTGTGGGCCGAGAAAGCCAAGCAATTCTTCGCCGCCTACATGGCCTTCGGCCTGGCCTTCCTGTGGATAGGCCAGTTCCTCATCAACATCGGGGTGAATGTCGGCCTGCTGCCGACCAAGGGCCTGACCCTGCCGTTCCTCAGCTATGGCGGCAGCTCGTTGGTCATCTGCTGTGCCTGCGTGGGGCTGTTGCTGCGTATCGAATGGGAGAGCCGCACGCACCTGGGCAGCGAGGAGCACGAATTCAAGGAAAGCGATTTTGCCGAGGAGACCTACCATGGCCGCTGACGGCAAGAACGTCCTGATCATGGCGGGCGGCACCGGGGGCCACGTGTTCCCGGCCCTGGCCTGCGCCCGCGAATTCCAGGCCCGTGGCTACAACGTGCACTGGTTGGGCACCCCGCGCGGCATCGAGAACGAACTGGTGCCCCAGGCCGGCCTGCCCTTGCACCTGATCCAGGTCAGCGGGCTGCGTGGCAAGAGCAAGCTGTCGCTGCTCAAGGCACCATTCACCCTGGTCAAGGCGGTGCTGCAGGCGCGGCGCATCATTGGCCAGCTGAAGCCGGCCTGCGTGCTGGGCTTCGGCGGCTATGTGACCGGCCCTGGTGGCGTGGCCGCGCGGCTGTGCGGCGTGCCGCTGGTGATCCACGAGCAGAATGCCCGTGCCGGTACCGCCAATCGGCTGCTGGTGCCCCTCTCGGCGCGCGTCTGCGAAGCTTTCCCTGACACCTTCGCGGCCAGCGCCAAGCGCCGTACCACCGGCAATCCGGTGCGCCCTGAGCTGTTCCTGGAGGCGTCGCGCGCGCCCCTGGCCGAGCGGCGTGCGCGGCTGTTGGTGCTCGGCGGCAGCCTGGGTGCGGAACCATTGAATAAATTGCTGCCTAAGGCCCTGTCGGAAGTGTCAGCGGACCTGCGCCCGGAGGTGTTCCACCAGGCCGGCAAGCAGCATGCGTCGATCACCGCCGAGCGTTATCGCGAAGCGGGCGTCGAGGCTCAGGTAGAGCCCTTCATCAAGGACATGGCCCAGGCCTATGGCTGGGCCGACATGGTGGTGTGCCGGGCCGGCGCCCTGACCGTCAGCGAACTCGCGGCGGCAGGCCTGCCCTCGATGCTGGTGCCCTTGCCCCACGCCATCGACGACCACCAGACCCACAACGCCCAATACCTGGCTCGCGAAGGTGCCGCCTTCCTGATGCCACAAGCGACAACTGGCGCAGCGCAGCTCGCTGAACGCCTGAACGAGGTGCTGATGCAACCCGAGAAACTCAACACCATGGCCAGCACCGCACGGCGACTGGCCAAACCTGCCGCAACCAGCACCGTGGTCGATATCTGCCTGGAGGTGGCCCATGGTTGAAAGCCAGAAAGCCATGCCTCAGCCGAAGATGGGCCGTATCCGCCGCATCCACTTCGTCGGTATCGGCGGCGTGGGCATGTGCGGCATCGCCGAGGTGCTGCTGAACCTGGGTTACCAGGTGTCCGGCTCTGACCTCAAGGCCTCGCCGGTCACCGAGCGGCTGGAGTCGTTCGGTGCCGAGATCTTCGTCGGCCATCGCGCCGAGAACGCCGCCAACGCCGATGTGCTGGTGGTCTCCAGTGCCATCAACCCGGCCAACCCGGAAGTCGCCACCGCCCTGGAGCGGCGCATCCCCGTGGTGCCGCGTGCCGAGATGCTCGCTGAGCTGATGCGCTACCGTCACGGTGTCGCCGTGGCCGGTACCCACGGCAAGACCACCACCACCAGCCTGCTGGCCTCGGTGTTCGCCGCCGGTGGCCTGGACCCGACCTTCGTCATCGGCGGACGCCTGACCGCGGCTGGCACCAACGCCCAGCTCGGCACCAGCCGCTACCTGATCGCCGAAGCCGACGAGAGCGATGCCAGCTTCCTGCACCTGCAGCCGATGGTCGCCGTGGTCACCAACATCGACGCCGACCACATGGCCACCTACGAAGGCGACTTCAACAAGCTGAAGAAGACCTTCGTCGAGTTCCTGCACAACCTGCCGTTCTACGGCCTGGCGGTGATGTGCCTGGACGACCCGGTGGTGCGCGAGATACTGCCGCAGGTCAAGCGCCCGACCGTCACCTACGGTTTCAGCGACGAGGCCGACGTACGCGCCATCAACGTGCGCCAGCAGGGCATGCAGACCCACTTCACCGTGCTGCGCCGTGATCGCGAGCCGCTGGATGTCTCGGTCAACATGCCGGGCAACCACAATGTGCTCAACGCCCTGGCCACCATCGCCATCGCCACCGACGAGGGCATCAGCGACGAGGCCATCGTCCAGGGCCTGTCGGGCTTCCAGGGCGTGGGTCGACGCTTCCAGGTATACGGCGAGCTGCCGGTCGAGGACGGCAGCGTGATGCTGGTGGACGACTACGGCCACCACCCGACCGAAGTGGCCGCGGTGATCAAGGCCGTGCGCGGCGGCTGGCCGAGCCGGCGCCTGGTGATGGTCTACCAGCCGCACCGCTACAGCCGTACCCGCGACCTGTACGACGATTTCGTGCAGGTGCTGGCCGACGCCAACGTGCTGCTGCTGATGGAGGTGTACCCGGCCGGCGAGGAGCCGATCCCCGGGGCCGACAGCCGCCAGCTGTGCCACAGCATCCGCCAGCGCGGCCAACTGGACCCGATCTACATCGAACGCGGCGTCGACCTGGCGCCGCTGGTCAAGCCATTGCTGCGCGCCGGCGACATCCTGCTCTGCCAGGGTGCCGGTGACATCGGTGGCCTGGCCCCGCAACTGATGAAAAGCCCGCTGTTCGCCGGCACCGTCACCCGCCAGGAGAAGTCGAAATGACCCGTGCCTACGACAAGCTGCATTCGACCATGGACGTGAAGGCCTTCGGTCGCGTCGCCGTGCTCTACGGCGGCAAGAGCGCCGAGCGTGAGGTTTCCCTCAAGTCCGGCACCGCGGTGCTGCAGGCGCTGACCAGTGCCGGTGTCGACGTGGTCGGCATCGATGTGGGCGACGACCTGCTCGCGCGCCTGCAGAGCGAGAAGATCGACCGCGCCTTCATCATCCTCCACGGCCGTGGTGGCGAAGACGGCAGCATGCAGGGCCTGCTTGAGTGCCTGGACATCCCCTACACCGGCAGCGGCATCCTGGCCTCGGCCCTGGCCATGGACAAGCTGCGCACCAAGCAGGTGTGGCAAAGCCTGGGCATCCCGACGCCACGCCACGCCGTGCTGGCCAATGAAAACGACTGTGTCGCCGCGGGCACGGAACTGGGCTTCCCGTTGATCGTCAAACCCGCCCATGAAGGTTCCAGTATCGGCATGGCCAAGGTGAACAGCGTGGAAGAGCTGGTCGCTGCCTGGAGGGATGCCGCCCAATACGATTCCCAGGTCCTGGTCGAGCAATGGATCCACGGCCCGGAATTCACCGTCGCCGTGCTGCGTGGCCAGGTATTGCCGCCGATCGCCCTGGGCACGCCGCACGTGTTCTACGACTACGACGCCAAGTACCTGGCCAACGATACCCAGTACCGCATCCCGTGCGGCCTGGACAGCGCCAAGGAACAGGAACTGATCGAACTGACCGCGCGCGCCTGCGATGCCATCGGCATCGAAGGCTGGGGCCGGCTGGACGTGATGCAGGACGAGCAGGGTCGCTTCTGGCTGCTCGAGGTCAACACCGCACCGGGCATGACCGACCATAGCCTGGTGCCGATGGCTGCCCGCGCGGCCGGCCTGGACTTCCAGCAACTGGTGCTGGCGATCCTGGCCGACAGCGTCGAGACGCGAGGTTAACCGCCATGCAAGGCGCGATGTTCCGTCATCAGCAACCCGCCACCGGCCGTAGCAAGCCGGTGCCGCGCGGTGCCAGCCGACTGGTGGCCAAGGAGCCAATGTCGGCGCGCCTGCCCAAGGCCAACTTCAGCGCGCTCAAGCGCCTGCTCTGGCCGGTACTGCTGGTGGCCGCCGGCTTCGGCGCCTACGAAGGCGCGTTGCGCCTGATGCCGTACGCCGACCGGCCGATCACCCGGATCGCCGTGCAGGGCGACCTGAGCTACATCAGCCAGCAGGCGGTGCAGCAACGGATCGCGCCCTATGTGGCGGCGAGCTTCTTCAGCGTGGATCTGACGGCCATGCGCCTGGAGCTCGAGCAGATGCCCTGGATCGCCCACGCCGAGGTTCGCCGGGTCTGGCCGGACGAGGTGGTGATCCGCCTGGAAGAACAGTTGCCGGTGGCGCGCTGGGGGGATGAAGCCCTGCTCAACAACCAGGGCCAGGCCTTCACCCCGCGCGAACTGGCCAACTATGAGCACCTGCCGCAGCTGTTCGGGCCGCAGCGTGCCCAGCAAAAAGTCATGCAGCAATATCAGGTATTGAGCCAGATGCTGCGCCCCCTGGGGTTTTCCATCGCTCGCCTGGAGCTGCGCGAGCGGGGCAGTTGGTTCCTCACCACCGGCGCAGGCAGCGCCGGCCCGGGGATCGAGCTGTTGTTGGGGCGTGATCACCTGGTGGAGAAGATGCGCCGTTTCATTGCCATTTACGACAAGACACTCAAAGAGCAGATCACCAACATCGCCCGCATCGATCTGCGGTACGCCAACGGGTTGGCCGTTGGCTGGCGGGAACCGATTGCACCGACGACGGCCCAACCCGCC
This sequence comes from Pseudomonas sp. HLMP, assembly GCF_046365545.1. Lineage (NCBI taxonomy): Bacteria > Pseudomonadati > Pseudomonadota > Gammaproteobacteria > Pseudomonadales > Pseudomonadaceae > Pseudomonas > Pseudomonas sp. HLMP. The sequence goes on from NZ_JBDLLR010000001.1 coordinate 1,688,533, forward strand.
GTTGCGAAGAATTAGAGAGAGGCAGGACCATGGCAAACGCGCATAGCGGCAAAATGATCGTCGGGCTGGACATCGGCACCTCCAAGGTGGTGGCGCTGGTGGGCGAAGTGGCCGATGACGGCACCCTGGAGATCGTGGGGATCGGCACCCATCCGTCCCGCGGCCTGAAGAAGGGCGTGGTGGTGAACATCGAGTCGACCGTGCAGTCGATCCAGCGCGCGGTGGAAGAGGCGCAGCTGATGGCTGGCTGCCGCATCCACTCGGCGTTCGTCGGCGTGGCCGGCAACCATATCCGCAGCCTGAACTCCCACGGCATCGTCGCCATCCGCGACCGCGAGGTCAGCACCGCCGACCTCGAGCGCGTGCTCGACGCCGCCCAGGCCGTGGCGATCCCGGCCGACCAGCGGGTCCTGCACACCCTGCCGCAGGACTACGTGATCGACAACCAGGAAGGCGTGCGCGAGCCGCTTGGCATGTCCGGCGTGCGCCTGGAGGCCAAGGTCCACGTGGTCACCTGCGCGGTCAACGCGGCGCAGAACATCGAGAAGTGCGTGCGCCGTTGCGGCCTGGAAATCGATGACATCATCCTCGAGCAACTGGCTTCGGCCTACTCGGTGCTGACCGACGACGAGAAGGAACTGGGCGTGTGCCTGGTGGACATCGGTGGCGGCACCACCGACATCGCCATCTTCACCGAAGGCGCGATCCGCCACACCGCGGTGATCCCGATCGCCGGCGACCAGGTGACCAACGACATCGCCATGGCCCTGCGCACGCCGACCCAGTACGCCGAGGAAATCAAGATCCGCTACGCCTGTGCCCTGGCCAAACTGGCTGGCGCAGGCGAGACCATCAAGGTGCCGAGCGTGGGCGATCGCCCGCCGCGCGAGCTGTCGCGCCAGGCCCTGGCCGAGGTGGTGGAGCCCCGTTACGACGAGCTCTTCACCCTGATCCAGGCCGAGCTGCGTCGCAGCGGCTACGAGGACCTGGTGCCCGCCGGCATCGTCCTCACCGGCGGCACCGCGAAGATGGAAGGCGCCGTGGAACTGGCCGAGGAAATCTTCCACATGCCGGTACGCCTGGGCGTACCGCACAGCGTTCGGGGGCTGAGCGACGTGGTGCGCAACCCGATCTATTCCACCGGCGTGGGCCTGCTTACCTATGGCCTGCAGAAGCAGACCGAGGACCTGCCCCTGACCGGCAACAGCAGCAACAGCTATGGCGAGGAACCGAAGGCTCCGGTGCTTGAGCGATTCAAGCGTTGGGTCCAGGGCAATTTCTAAGTTTCAGAGCAGTAGTGGTAGGCGCAAAACTAGAGAACTGTAAGGAGAGGGAAAATGTTCGAGCTCGTAGACAACGTCCCGCAAAGCCCGGTCATCAAAGTGATCGGTGTCGGCGGTGGCGGCGGCAACGCCGTCAACCATATGGTCAAGAGCAACATCGAGGGCGTGGAATTCATCTGCGCCAACACCGATGCCCAGGCGCTGAAGAACATTGGCGCACGCACCATCCTGCAACTGGGTACCGGCGTGACCAAGGGCCTGGGTGCAGGCGCCAATCCGGAAGTCGGTCGCCAGGCCGCGCTGGAAGACCGTGAGCGCATCGCCGAGGTGCTGCAGGGCACCAACATGGTGTTCATCACCACCGGCATGGGTGGCGGTACCGGTACCGGTGCTGCGCCGATCATCGCCGAAGTGGCCAAGGAGATGGGTATCCTCACCGTCGCGGTGGTGACCCGTCCGTTCCCGTTCGAGGGGCGCAAGCGCATGCAGATCGCCGATGAAGGCATCCGCATGCTGGCCGAGAGCGTCGACTCGCTCATCACCATCCCCAACGAGAAGCTGCTGACCATCCTGGGCAAGGATGCCAGCCTGCTGTCCGCCTTCGCCAAGGCCGACGACGTACTGGCCGGCGCCGTGCGTGGCATCTCCGACATCATCAAGCGTCCGGGCATGATCAACGTCGACTTCGCCGACGTGCGCACCGTGATGGGCGAGATGGGCATGGCGATGATGGGTACCGGCTGCGCCAGCGGCCCGAACCGTGCCCGCGAAGCCACCGAGGCGGCGATCCGCAACCCGCTGCTGGAAGACGTCAACCTGCAGGGCGCCCGTGGCATCCTGGTGAACATCACCGCAGGTCCCGACCTGTCCCTGGGCGAATACTCCGACGTGGGCAGCATCATCGAGGCCTTCGCTTCCGACCATGCCATGGTCAAGGTCGGCACCGTGATCGATCCGGACATGCGCGACGAACTGCACGTGACCGTGGTCGCCACTGGCCTGGGCGCGCGCATCGAAAAACCGGTCAAGGTGGTGGACAACACCCTGCAGACCGCAGCCGCTGCCTACGAGGCGTCCAACCCCGCGCCGGCCCGTCCGGAGCAACCAGCGGTGAACTACCGTGACCTGGAGCGTCCGACCGTGATGCGCAACCAGGCCCATGCAGGTGCCGCCGCGGCAGCTAAACTCAACCCACAGGACGATCTGGACTACCTGGATATCCCGGCCTTCCTGCGTCGTCAGGCTGATTGATGAAATTTATCAGGGGTATAAGGGTGATTGGTGTTCAGCAAAGGCCGGGTCTGTTATCATTCCCAGCCTTTGTTGATACCTGTTCGCAATTTGCGCTGAAGCGGCCAATGCCATGATTAGACAACGCACCCTGAAGAATACCATCCGTGCCACAGGTGTCGGCCTGCACTCCGGGGAGAAGGTCTACCTGACCCTCAAGCCAGCGCCTGTGGACACCGGCATCGTCTTCCGCCGTGCCGACCTCGACCCTGTCGTCGAGATCCCGGCTCGCGCGGCCAACGTCGGCGAGACAACCATGTCGACGACGCTGGTCAACGGTGACGTCAAGGTCGATACGGTCGAGCACCTGCTCTCCGCCATGGCGGGCCTGGGCATCGATAACGCCTACGTCGAGCTCTCCGCCTCGGAAGTGCCGATCATGGATGGCAGCGCAGGCCCCTTCGTATTCCTGATTCAATCCGCCGGCCTGGAAGAACAGGACGCCGCCAAGAAGTTCATCCGCATCCTGCGCGAAGTGACGGTGGAGGAGGGCGACAAGCGCGCCACCTTCCTGCCTTTCGACGGGTTCAAGGTGAGCTTCGAGATCGACTTCGATCACCCGGTCCTGCGCAACCGGACCCAGAGCGCCAGCGTCGACTTCTCCAGCACCTCGTTCGTGAAGGAAGTCAGCCGCGCCCGTACCTTCGGGTTCATGCGCGACATCGAGTACCTGCGCAAGCACAACCTTGCGCTGGGCGGCAGTGTGGAAAACGCCATCGTGGTCGATGAGGACGGCGTGCTCAACGAAGACGGCCTTCGTTACGAAGACGAATTCGTCAAGCACAAGATCCTCGACGCCATCGGCGACCTCTACCTGCTGGGCAACAGCCTGATCGGCGAGTTCAAGGGCTACAAGTCCGGGCACGCGCTGAACAACCAGCTGTTGCGCAAGCTCATCGCCGAGAAAGACGCCTGGGAAGTGGTCACCTTCGAAGATGCCAGCACGGCACCGATCTCCTACATGCGCCCTGTCGCGGCCGTGTAAGTTCGAACACTCTCTAGTTCTGAGGCCACCTTCGGGTGGCCTTTTTTACGCCTGATTCTTGGGGGCTGCTGTACGGCCCCAGGGGGCATCACCGCTTATCTCGAGCGTGACTGGCCAACCGCTCCAGGGCCGCGCGCAGTTTGGGGTCGGTAATCCCTTCGGCGGTCTCGCGCAGGCTTTCGGCAGCGTTTTCCGAAAGCTCCGCAGCCTGCCCCGAGTGCCGGGGGGCTCCGACAGGAGGTTGTACCTGGAACCTGATGCGCTGCAGGTTGGCGAACGCCTCGAGCGCCTGCAACTGTCGCTGCAGACGCTTCTGCTGGTAGCGCAGGCGGGTCGCCCAGTGACCGTCGGTGACCACCAGCAGCAAGGTGCCGTCGCGCCAGGACGCCACATGGCAGTGGGCGCGGGCGGCCGGTTGCAGCTGGCTTTCCAGCAGGCGCTGCAGGTGTGCCAGGCGTTCGGCCTGGTTGAGCAGCAGGCGCAAGGGCCTGGCCTGGCGCAGGAGCGCGGACGGTGGCTGGGCGGGTGAAGGTTTGTAGGCCATGGGGGTACGCAGGAGGTTACAAGATCGGCATCTTAACAGAAGCCGGATCTGGTATTGCCCGTGTCGGCCCATCGCGGGAGGGCGTCGATCGCAGATGAGGTGGTTTGCAGGTCCCTGTGGGAGCCGGCGTGCCGACGATGGGCTGGCACAGGCAGCGCAGCCCCGGATTCAGGATGCAAGTCATTCTCGATACGTTTCATCGGGCCGCGCCTTGAACTCGGCGAAAATGCCCTTATGTTAGAAAAGCCCCCGCCAAAGCGCTGTGCCAGCATCGTGGAAATCCACCACTTTCCTCACCATCGTTTCCGGGTAGAATGCTCGTTCGCATGCGGCCCAAGGGCTGCACGGGCGACTCACGGGGCCGCCCTCCATCCCTAAGTGTGGAAGATCCTGCCGATATGTTTGCGCCTTTGTTAAAGAAACTTTTTGGAAGCAAGAACGAGCGTGAAGTCAAACGCATGCTCAAGACGGTGAACATCGTCAATGCCTTCGAAGAGAAGATGGTGGCCCTCTCTGACGAACAGCTGCGGGGCAAGACCGCAGAGTTCAAAGAGCGCCTGGCCAAAGGCGAGACCCTCGACCAACTGCTGCCCGAAGCCTTCGCCGTGGCCCGCGAAGCCGGCAAGCGCGTCATGGGCATGCGTCACTTCGATGTGCAGCTGATCGGTGGCATGACCCTGCACGAGGGCATGATCGCAGAAATGCGCACCGGTGAAGGCAAGACCTTGGTCGCAACCCTGGCCGTGTACCTCAATGCCCTGTCCGGCAAAGGTGTACACGTGGTCACGGTGAACGACTACCTGGCCCGCCGTGACGCCAACTGGATGCGTCCGCTGTACGAATTCCTCGGCCTGAGCGTAGGCGTGGTCTCGCCCTTCCAGCCACCGGAAGAGAAGCGCGCCGCCTACGCCGCCGACATCACCTACGGCACCAACAACGAATTCGGTTTCGACTACCTGCGCGACAACATGGCCTTCAGCCTGGACGAGAAGTACCAGCGCGAGCTGAATTTCGCCGTGATCGACGAAGTCGACTCCATCCTCATCGACGAAGCCCGTACCCCGCTGATCATCTCCGGCCAGGCCGAGGACAGCTCCAAGCTGTACATCGAGATCAACCGCCTGATCCCGCGCCTGAAGCAGCACATCGAGGAGGTCGAGGGCCAGGTCACCCAGGAAGGCCACTTCACCATCGACGAGAAGAGCCGCCAGGTCGAACTGAACGAGGCCGGCCACCAGTACATCGAGGAGATGCTGACCCAGTCCGGCCTGCTGGCCGAGGGCGAGAGCCTCTACTCGGCGCACAACCTGAGCCTGCTGACCCACGTCTACGCCGGCCTGCGCGCCCACAAGCTGTTCCACCGCAACGTCGAGTACATCGTCCAGGACGGCCAGATCCTGCTGATCGACGAGCACACCGGCCGTACCATGCCGGGCCGCCGCCTGTCCGAAGGCCTGCACCAGGCCATCGAGGCCAAGGAAAACCTGAACATCCAGGCCGAGAGCCAGACGCTGGCCTCGACCACCTTCCAGAACTACTTCCGCCTCTACGCCAAGCTCTCCGGCATGACCGGTACCGCCGACACCGAGGCGTTCGAGTTCGCCCAGATCTACAACCTCAACGTGATGGTCATTCCGCCGAACAAGCCGTTGGCGCGCAAGGACTTCAACGACCTGGTGTACCTGACCGCCGACGAGAAGTACGCGGCCATCATCGCTGACATCAAGGAAAGCATGGCCCAGGGCCGTCCGGTCCTGGTCGGTACGGCGACCATCGAGACCTCCGAGCACATGTCCAACCTCCTGAAGAAGGAGGGCATCGACCACAAGGTGCTCAACGCCAAGTACCACGAGAAGGAAGCCGAGATCATCGCCCAGGCCGGTGCCCCGGGTGCGCTGACCATCGCTACCAACATGGCCGGCCGTGGTACCGACATCCTGCTGGGCGGCAACTGGGAGGCCGAGGTGGCCGCCCTGGAGAACCCGACCGACGAGCAGGTGGCGCAGATCAAGGCCGACTGGCAGAAGCGCCACCAGCAGGTGATCGAGGCCGGCGGCCTGCACGTGATCGCCTCCGAGCGCCATGAATCCCGGCGTATCGACAACCAGCTGCGTGGCCGTTCCGGCCGCCAGGGCGACCCGGGCTCCAGCCGTTTCTACCTGTCCCTGGAAGACAGCCTGATGCGCATCTTCGCCTCCGACCGGGTGAAGAACTTCATGAAGGCCCTCGGCATGCAGTCCGGCGAGGCCATCGAGCATCGCATGGTCACCAACGCCATCGAAAAGGCCCAGCGCAAGGTCGAGGGACGCAACTTCGACATCCGCAAGCAGTTGCTGGAATACGACGACGTGGCCAACGAGCAGCGCAAGGTGATCTACCACATGCGCAACAGCCTGCTGGCCGCAGAGAACATCGGCGAGACCATCGGCGAGTTCCGCAAGGAAGTGCTCGACGCCACCATCAGCCAGCACATCCCGCCGCAGTCGCTGCCCGAGCAGTGGGACGTGGCAGGCCTGGAAGCTGCGCTGGCCAGCGACTTCGCCATGAAGCTGCCGATCCAGCAGTGGCTCGACGAGGACGATCACCTCTACGAGGAAACCCTGCGCGAGAAACTGCTCAACGAGATCACCGCCGCCTACACCGAGAAGGAAGACCAGGCGGGCGAAGAAGCCCTGCGTACCTTCGAGAAGCAGATCCTGCTGCGTGTACTGGACGACCTGTGGAAAGACCACCTGTCGACCATGGACCACCTGCGCCACGGTATCCACCTGCGCGGCTATGCGCAGAAGAACCCGAAGCAGGAGTACAAGCGCGAGTCCTTCACCCTGTTCCAGGAACTGCTGGAGTCGATCAAGCGCGACACCATCCGCGTCCTGTCCCACGTCCAGGTCCGTCGCGAGGACCCGGCCGAGGAGGAAGCCCGCCTGCGCCGCGAGGCCGAAGAGCTGGCCCGGCGCATGCAGTTCCAGCACGCCGCCGCCCCAGGCCTGGAAGGCGAGGCGCGACTGCAGGAAGAAGGCGCCGAGGTGGCCGTGGCGGCAGCGCCGGTGCGCAATGAACAGAAGCTGGGCCGCAACGAGCCGTGCTGGTGCGGTTCGGGCAAGAAGTTCAAGCATTGCCACGGGCAGATCGAATGATCGGGCCGAGGGTGCCTGCACGATGATTCCTGGGGGCCGCTTTGCGGCCCTTTCGCGACACAAGGCCGCTCCCACACCATCAGCGCTGCTTTTCAGCCGAGCGCTGTGCCTGTGGGAGCGGCCTTGTGTCGAGAAGGGCTGCAAAGCAGCTCCGCTCTTCCCTCACATGGCTGGCCGACATTAAGATCGTCCACGTCGTATACCCCCACTGTTTTCCCTAGGAGCGCTTACATGGCTGTTGGTCTTGGTCCTTTGCCCACCCTGCACCCGGTTCCCGGTTTCGAACTCGGCATCGCTTCGGCGGGCATCAAGCGCCCAGGGCGCAAGGACGTGGTAGTGATGCGCTGTGCCGAAGGCTCCAGCGTCGCCGGGGTCTTCACCCTCAACGCCTTCTGCGCCGCACCGGTGATCCTGTCCAAGCAACGGGTCCAGGGCACCGTGCGCTACCTGCTGACCAACACCGGCAACGCCAACGCCGGCACTGGCGCCCCTGGTCTGGCCGCCGCCGAGCGTACCTGCGCCAAGCTGGCCGAACTGGCCGGTGTCGATGCCAGTTCGGTGCTGCCATTCTCCACCGGCGTGATCGGCGAGCCGCTGCCGGTCGAGAAGATCGAGGGCGCGCTGCAGGCCGCCCTGGACGACCTGTCGGAGAACAACTGGGCTGAAGCCGCCACCGGCATCATGACCACCGACACCCTGCCCAAGGGTGCCAGTCGTCAGTTCCAGCACGACGGCGTCACCGTCACCGTCACCGGCATCAGCAAGGGCGCCGGGATGATCCGCCCGAACATGGCCACCATGCTCGGCTACATCGCCACCGACGCCAAGGTCGCCCCGGCGGTGCTCAAGGACCTGCTGCTCGACGGCGCCAACAAGTCCTTCAACCGCATCACCATCGATGGCGACACCTCGACCAACGACTGCTGCATGCTGATCGCCACCGGCAAGGCCGACCTCCCAGAGGTCACCGAAGCCAGCGGTGCACTGTTCGAAGCCTTGAAAAAGGCGGTATTCGAAGTCTGCATGGAGGTGGCGCAGGCGATCGTCCGAGACGGCGAAGGCGCGACCAAGTTCGTCACCGTGCAGGTCAACGGCGGCGGTACCCACCAGGAGTGCCTGGATGTCGGCTATGCCGTGGCCCACTCGCCGCTGATCAAGACCGCGCTGTTCGCCTCCGATCCCAACTGGGGCCGTATCCTCGCGGCGGTCGGCCGAGCCGGCGTGCCGGCGCTGGACGTCAGCCTGATCGACGTGTACCTCGATGACGTGTGCATCGCCAGCAAGGGCGGCCGCAGCCCGGGCTATACCGAAGAGCAGGGCGCCAAGGTGATGGCCCAGGAAGAAATCACCATTCGTATCGAGCTGGGCCGTGGCCAATGCAGCGAAACCATCTGGACCACCGACCTGTCCCACGAGTACGTGAAGATCAACGCCGAATACCGGACCTGATCGACTGATACACAAAAGGGGGCCGCAGCGCGGCCCCTTCGCGACCGAGGCCACTCCCACAGGTGTGACCCAGTGCCTGGAGGAGTGGCCTTGTGCTGCGATGGGCTGCGACGCGGCCCGGACGTTCAAACCCAATGGAGCCGAACCATGAGCTATCACCTGATCATCGGCGACAAGCTGTATTCTTCCTGGTCGCTGCGCGGCGCCCTGGCCCTCGAGCTGGCTGGCGTGCCCTATGAAGAAACGCTGATCAAACTCAACCAGCCCGACACCCGCAAGCGCATCCTGGCCTTCTCGGCCACGGGCAAGGTGCCACTACTCAAGACCGAGCACGGCATCATCGCCGACTCCCTGGCCATCGCCGAGTACCTGGCCGAGCGCCATCCCGAGGCCCAGCTATGGCCGGCCGACATCGCCGCCCGGGCCCAAGCACGTTCGGCCTGTGCACAGATGCACAGCGGCTTCGTCGCCTTGCGTGGCGCCATGCCGTTCGACCTGTCCCGCGACCAGGCGCTGGAAAGCGTTCCGCTGGAGGTGCAGGTAGACATCGACCGCATCGTCGCGCTGTGGTCCGAATGCCGCCTGGCAGCCAAGGACAGCGGCCCGTTCCTGTTCGGCAGGCCGACCTTGGCCGATGCATTCTTCGCACCCGTGGCCGTGCGCTTGCGCACCTACCGTGTTGAAGTGCCGGCAGAAGCGGCTGCCTATATCGAGACCCTCTACCAGTGGCCGGCTTTCCAGGCCTGGCAGAAGGCTGGCCTGGCGGAGCGTGAAGGGTGAAGCGGATCCATGTCGTTGCAGCGGTGATTCGTGGCGCCGATGGGCGCATCCTCATTGCCCGCCGAGCCGATACCCAGCACCAGGGCGGCCTGTGGGAGTTCCCGGGTGGCAAGGTGGAGGAGGGCGAGGGCGTCGAAGCTGCGCTGGCCCGTGAGTTGCGCGAGGAATTGGGCATCGAGGTGAGCTGCTCGCGGCCGCTGATCAAGGTCAGCCATGACTATGCGGACAAGCAGGTCCTGCTGGATGTGCGTGAGGTCGACACCTTCGTCGGCGAGCCCCATGGCGTCGAGGGGCAGCCCCTGGCCTGGGTGGCGCCACGGGATCTTGGGCAGTATGACTTCCCCGAGGCCAACAGGCCGATCGTCGCTGCTGCACGCCTGCCCGACCAGTACCTGATCACCCCGGATGGCCTGGAGGTGCCGCAGTTGCTGCGCGGTATACAGAAGGCCGTCGCCAGCGGTATCCGGCTGATACAGTTGCGGGCGCCGGACATGTACGACCCCAAGTACCGCGACGTGGCGGTGGATGCGGTCGGCTTGTGCGCAGGCAAGGCCCAACTGATGCTCAAGGGGCCGTTGGAGTGGCTGGGCGACTTTCCATCGGCCGGCTGGCACCTGACGTCTGCCCAGTTGCGCAAGTACGCGGCCAATGGCCGGCCCTTCCCCCAGGCGCGCTGGTTGGCGGCGTCCTGCCACAGTGCCGAGGAACTAGCCCTGGCCGAGCAGATGGGGGTGGACTTCGTCACCTTATCGCCCGTGCAAGCGACCCAGACCCACCCCGAGGCCCCCCCCCTGGGCTGGGATGAGGCGCAGCGCTTGATCGCAGGCTTCAACCAGCCGGTATTTTTACTGGGTGGGGTTGGGCCGGATGAGCGGGCGCGGGCCTGGGAGGTTGGTGCGCAAGGTGTTGCTGGCATTCGCGCGTTCTGGCCTGAGCGCTCCTGAAGGTAATCAGCCTGACATCGTGCATGTGGGTGTCAGGCTGTTGGCCGGTGTTGGGGGCGAGCCTTCCTATATTGGGGCGGCGGGGCTCTGGACCTTGAATAGCCGGCATACGACGTACCAGCACAGGGCGCTAAGCAGGTTGTACGGCCACAGCACCAGCCACAAGGGCAGTAGCCAGTTTTTCTTACCTTGCATTTCACCGGGCTCCCCTGTTCGCCAAGGAGCATAGTGGCGCCAGGCTTGTTTGGGCGTCAGGCAGATCGTATTCAGCGGTATGCGCCACCAGTCTGGCTCATTCGGTGGGGGGAGTTTGTCGGGGCCATGAGCCATGAACTGACAGATGTATGCCCAGACTTCGTGGGCATAGAGTGGGTTGCACTCACTGGGGTGATTGCTCGGGAACCACAATGCGTTATTGGGATTGATAGCGCCGTGCTCGGGGCGCTCCGCGATCGCTAAGGCATAATTGATACTGAATGAGCTACCTGCAAATTCTGTTTTCTGCAGGAATCCACCGACGCATTTGTTCCAGTCAAAGGTCAGCAACGTCTTGTTTCGTTTGTAAATGATGGTTTTTGTGTGGCGGTCGAAATAGAGGTGGGAAAGCCTGTTTATCAAAAAAATTCGGTAGTACAAGAAGGGCGTCAGGAAAAGTGGAGGGATGACTACAAAGAGTGTATTGATAATATCGAAATTTTCTGGCTCCCAGAAGTCGGAGTCTGCCCATAGGCAGATTTGAAATATTATCATTATGACAGTCATGGATGTATACATTTTACCCATGAACACTGAATCCGGAATCCATGGGTTACGTAGGCAAAGCAATCTACTGTCCATGCTCACATATTGGTCGCCGACTGTGGGGGGAACTGAAAAATTGTGTTGGTGAGTAAATATCCATGAAATATTCATTCGTGCGCCCTCACCACTATCTTAGCCCTGGCCTTGCTTTTTTCAGTGATACCTTGGTTAGGGAAATAATCGATGTCTAGGGAAAGAACAGATCCTTGCGGGATGTCTGCTTTGAAATGGAGAATCAGCCCTCCTGGGATGAGGTGGCAGGTCGGTTGTACAGATAGTCTCTCAGCAGTATTGGAGAAGCTGTTGTAGTAACGCAAATGCGCAGACCATCTACTTTGGCCGAGAACAAAACCACGCAGCAGTACAGTGATCTCTCCATAACTGACAGTTTCGGTCGGCCCGGTTTGGATGATAGTTCCCCAGTCTGGGTGCGCCCAAACTGTGTGGCTATGGATGCTGCTGTCTAGTCCATTGATACCAAATTGCTTAGTATCTTGGTGAGATATTCGTATCGGCGTGTAATAAGCCGCATGCCAGTTTTCCAGTTCTTCGCTTAATGTCTTGAAGGCGGGCAGTTTTTTTGAAGCGTCCAAAGACAACTCTGAGCGCTCTTCACCATCATTCAGTCGTGTTCCAAATGCGCTGCGTGCAGCCCATAGCTCCATTGGTGTATGTAAACGCTCAGTGGCCTTGGCATGTAATGCCAACCCTGCGGCCAAAACTGATGCGCCCACCAAAACAATGAAAGCTGCTTTCCACCCCGCAAATGGAATGAGGAATGTTGGGCCAGCGATGGCCAGGGTACCCTCCAATATCATCGCCGAACCAATAGCTGCCGAGAAACCGGCGGCAACGGTCAAGCGGTAGGCGATCTCGTCGCCGTTCTGTGACTGTCTACGGGCCTTCAGTATATCTGAAGCCAGCCCAAGTATGATCCCTGGATACCCGGCTGCTCTCGCAAATAGATTGCTACTCGCGGCCTGTGCAAGTCCGTTACCGAATGCCGACCCTGGTAAGATGCTGCCTAGCCTCGCCATCACAGCTGTTTGTGCGGATCGGGTCGTGATAAGAGTCGCAGAGGCTGCGCCTATCACGCCAGCGATTGCAGACGCAAACCCAGTCGTATATTCCGGTGCCGAGCTTTTCTGCACATTCGCATAAGCCACTTTCAGGTTGATAAGGTTGAACCAAAGCACGCCCGCATTCAGCCCCGCACCCGCCAGAGATCGGAGTATTGCCGCTATCTTGGGTTTGACGTACTGGGTCGTGGTCATTTCCAGGGTAACCGTTCGGCTACCGCTGATGCGCAGCTGTTTCATTTCCTCGACCTGCGCCATACCAGACTCCAGGTATTGCGTTACTGCCTGACTGAGGCTGCTTTGACGAAGAGTCTGGTCCGTGATCCTGTAGCGAGCTTTCAAAAGCCCCAGTGCCTTTTCGGCGTTGGCCTCTTGCGCGGCGGCGATTATGCGTTGGCTGAAAGAGCTACTTGCATTCCACCGGGTCTTGCCCTTCAACCGTTTTAAAACAACCGTATTGACAGCCTGTGCCGTAAGATCGGTTACATCGGCGACGGCTGGAAAACGACCCGCCACTACTTCGATGGTGCTGTCGCTCGCGCCGATCAGCGTACCGGCTGCATCGGGTTTATCGTTGAGCGGATTGAAGGGGGCCAATGCCAGGTACAAAGGACTGTCGTGCTGGTCCAGCCATTTTTCCAGGCGCTTGAACCGTAGATCCTGCTCCTCCGTACCCGGTGATGGCTGGCTCATGCTGTTCAGCATCAAGGCAAGGGTGACTTCCAGTCCGCGAGCGCTGAGGGCATTGTCGCGGTCGTAACTGGCGATGGCCGCTGCCAGGCTTTTAGGGTCATCGATATGAGCGTTTTCCGCAGTGGCCAGCCAAGTATCATGGTCTGCACTGGCGATCAGAGCCTGCCTCTGCAGATCGCGCAATTTGGATTCCTGAATTTCGCGCTCGTTTATGAATGCCTCATAGCGGGCCCTGTCGATGCGCTGCGCCAAACGGGCGCCAAGTGGTGAATGGCGCTCGTTGGTCAGCACATTGTAGCGCGTCAAGCCTGGTGGCTGAGGCGAACCAGTGGCTCGTTCATGCTGCTCGGCTTGTACTCTCGTTGCCTGAATCAGGTCTGGCGCACTTGGGGGATAGAGCGTCTCCAGTGTTCTTTCCAGCAACATGGCTACCAGGCTCTTGTGGTGGAATTCCTGGCTCTGTTGGCAGATTCGTCCCACATCCAGTTGGTAGCAGGCAGGAATCGATTCCCGAGTCTGCGCATGGATGGAACGTGCGGGATGCTCCCTCGCCGATACGTCACTCAGTGCATGTCGATAGGCATTGGCCGACAGTCCAAGGTCCAGGGAAATGCCCTCTGCATCATTGAGCGCGACGACGGCGGGTACCCTGGGTTGAGCGTAGGGGTAGTGGCGTACGATACCCGCCAAGTTAGCAACATGCAGTGTTTCCGGACATGGATGGCTGCTCCACCGCAGGTCCATGCGCAGTGCATTGGGCTTGAAATCCTCGACCCAGTCCTGCAGAGCTCTGATGGGCAGAACGTGTGCCTGGCTGGAAGCGGTACGCTCTCCTGAAATCAGCTCCGATATATTCAGAGCACGCATATGGCGCTTGCGTGAAGCGACAGACGTCATGACCTGCGCGGACATCGCATTGCTCCACAAGTGCGAGCTGTAACCGATCCATACTTCCCGGGCGGTGTCTTTGCAGGTGTCCGCCCAGACCCAGCCTATGGATTTGCCGGTGGTATATCGATCACGACGCTGATAGTCCTCAAGGCCCTTGTATGTGAGCTCACGATAAAGACCTGCACCGTCGTATTCATGAATGACGAGTTTTTCGCCAAGAGGACCTTTCATGAAAACGTAGATGTAGCCGGCACGCAGCGATCGGAGGGTATAGGCACAGTGCTGCAGTGGGGCGAAATCATGCTCGAGCCGAAAGCCTGAGTCGGCGTAGCGTAAATGGGCGGCGTCACGCGCTTTCGGAACGACGGCGTAGCGGATTGGCAGTATGGGAATACGGGCACTGCAGGCAGGACCAGAGAGAGTGCTGACAGTCGAGGAATCAGTTGGCATGTGGCTCTCTCCAGATTGTGCGCTGACAAGCGAAGAGGCGAGGGCAGGTTACTGACAGCGAAATGAACAGCAGGCCGTACTGAGGCATGGAAGACTCCTTGTCCCGCTGTCTCCTTCATTCGAAGTTGAAGTCTTGTGCGCGGGACAAGAAGCTTAATGATGGGCTTATGGTGAATCTTCCCCTGAGCTTCCTAACGTTGCGTAGGAAGTTTCTCTAATTTCAACGAATCGCCGGTTTTTCACGTGCCTGCCACAACACCTCGGCCACCCCCTGCCGCCGCCCGATAATCCGTGCGGCCACGAAGAGCAAGTCCGACAACCGGTTGATGTAGGCCAGGCCAACCCCTTCCAGCGGCTCGATGGCATTGAGCTGCTGGCAGCGCCGCTCCGCGCTGCGTGCCTGGCTGCGGCAGACATGGGCCTGGGCCACCAGTGCCGAGCCGCTGGGCAGGATGAAGTTCTTCAACGGCCCCAGCTCCTCGTTCCAGCGGTCGATGGCCGCTTCCAGTCGTTCCACCTCGGCCTGGTCCAGGGCCTGGTAGCTCGGCATCGCCAGTTCTCCGCCGAGGTCGAACAGCCGGTGCTGGCAGGGCGCCAGGACCTCGGTCAGCTCCTCCAGCCCGTGTTCGGCCAGGCCTGCCAGCAGCAGGCCGAGCTGGCTGTTGAGGCTGTCGACCTCGCCGATCGCCTCGATCCGTGGATGGTCCTTGGGGACCCGGCGGCCGTCGCCCAGGCCGGTCTCGCCCTTGTCGCCGGTGCGTGTGTAGATTTTCGACAGGCGGTAGCCCATGTCATGCCTCCGTCTTGGCCGGCGCCGCCGGCGCGGGCTGGCTCAGGGGCAGGCGCAGAGTGAAACAGGTCCCCTGGCCAGGTGCGGAGTGCACCTCCATCTGCCCCTTGTGGTTGTTGGTGATGATGAAGTACGAGACCGACAGGCCAAGCCCGGTGCCCTGGCCGATCTCTTTGGTGGTGAAGAACGGCTCGAAGGTCCGCTTGCGCACGCCCTCGGGCATGCCGATGCCGTTGTCCTCGACCTGGATTTCCGCCCAGGGCGGGTTGAGCCGGGTGCGCAGGATGATCCGTCCCGGCTCGCAGGGCTGCGGGCGCAGGTGAATGGCCTGGGCGGCGTTCTTCAGCAGGTTCAGCAGCACCTGTTCCAGTTCGTTGGCCGTGCAGGGCACCGGCCCCAGGTTGGGGTCGAACTGGCGGACGATGTGCTGGCCCTTGAAGTCGAAGCCGATGGTCAGGTCGAAGTCGTTGCCGGCGATCTCCACCGCCTGGTCGATCAGCGCCGGCAGGTCGCAGGGCACCAACTGGCGGTTGCTGCGGCGGCTGAAGCTGAGCATGTGGGTGACGATCTTCGCCGCCCGTGCGCCGGCCTGCTGGATGCCGTCGAGCAGTTGCGGCACCTCGCGGCTTTCCAGGTAGCGGTTGACGCCGTCCAGGTCGACGCCGAGCTCCTCGGCCTGCGCTTGGTTGCGCGCCAGATCCGGTGACAGGCGCCGGCGGATGTTCTGCACATTGTGCAGGATGGCGCCCAGCGGGTTGTTGATCTCGTGAGCCATGCCGGCGGCCAGCCCGCCGACCGACAGCATCTTCTCCGACTGCACCATCATTTCTTCCAGCGACAGGCGCTGGGTGATGTCGTCGATGCGGATCACCACGCCGCGCCCGCCACCACCCATCAGGGGGTAGAAGGTCAGGGCATAGTGGCGTACATCGTCGCCCTTGGGCCAGGTGACCCGCTCGATCTTCGCCACCCGATGCTTCTCCACGCTTTCCTTGAGCTGTGGCAGGAACGGCTTGAGCGGCTCGAAGGCGATGAAGATTGGCTGGTTCAACGCTTCGTCCAGCGGAGTGCCGGAAAGCACCGTGGCCTCGTGGTTCCACTGGGTCACGTAGAGCTGTTCGTCCAGGGCGATCAAGGCCGAGGGCATCGAGTCGATGATGCTGTTGAGGTAGTTCTGGAAGCCTGTGAGTTTCTTCTCGATCTTACTGCGCACCTGGACTTCCAGTTCCAGCTTGCGGTTGGTGTGGCGGGTTTCCTCGGCCAGGCCCTGGGCTTGGTCGTAGGCCATCTGGAACTCGTCACGGGCATTCTTGAGCTGTTGCTCGCGGGCCTCGATGCGCGAAAGCATGGTGTTGAAGGCCTCGGCCAGGCTACCGATCTCGTCGTCATTGCCACGCTGGGCGCGCAGGGCGTAGCTCTCTTCGCGGGTGACCTGGCGGCTCAGCTCCTCCAACTGATTGATCGGCTGGGTGATCAGGCGCTTGATCTGCCGGGCGATGAGCAGCCACAGCAGCACGCTGAACACCAGGATCGCCAGGCTGGCGGTCAGGGTGCCGGTGTAGAAGGCCGTCGGCAGTTCGCTGCTGGCCACCAGCAGCAGGTGCGCCGGTGGGCTGCCGGCACGGGGCAGGCGAATCAGTTGGGTATTGCGAAACTCCATCAGGCGCCAGCCGTCGATGTTGCGATAGCGCTTGGGCAGGGCCAGGGGCTCGCCGTGCTGCAACTGCGCGAGCATGCGCCCGTCGCTGGCATAGAGCGCGGCGGCGCGCAGGGGAGAGTAGCTGTCGAGCTCCTTGAGCAGCGCCGTGGCGGCCTCTGGCGAGTCGCCGGCGCGCGCCGAGAGCTGCGGGTTGGACACCAGGCGGCCGATGGTCTGCAGGGCCTGGGGCGCCATGCTTTCCTGGGTGATCCAGTAGGCGGCGCTGATGAACGCCAGGTTGGCCACCAGCAGGATAGTGACCAGCAGCACCAGTAGGGCTGCCAGCAGTTTCTGTCCGACTGGGAGGTTTTCCAGGCGTTGGCGCAGGGTCATGGGCGAGGCAATGTCCACTCGTTGAAGAGGCGGCGTCAGTCGCTGGGCAGGCCGCGGGCCTGCAGTCTATCGACCAGACTCCGGTGCAGGTGTTCCAGGTGCGGTACGGCCAGGCCGTGGCGGGTTGCCGCCCGGCAAGCGTGGCCGAGCAGGTAGTGCACCTCGGTGCGGCGGCCATGGCGCACGTCCTGGTACATGGAAGAGTAGTTGGCCGCGGTGGCCAGGATCACCCGCTGCACTTCCTCGTCCAGGTCTTCGGCGGCCTGGGGCTGGCCGCAGCGGCGCAGCAGTGCCTTCAGTTCCGTGCACAGTGTGTCGACCTCGCCGAGGTGTTCCAACAGGCCGCCATTGTGGCAGTCGTGGAGCACGGTGAGGGGATTGATCGCACAGTTGAGGGCCAGCTTGCGCCACAGGCGCGGGAGGATGTCGACCGTCCACTGGGCCGCAATGCCCGCATCCTGCAGGTCGTCGAACCACTCCGGTACGCCGGGGTTGAGCGGGTCGCCCAGCCAGTTGAAGCCGTGGCCGGCGAAGCGCACCCGCCAGTCCGCCTCGCGGAAGGCGCCCTCGGTGCTGGAGGCGAAGATGCAACGGGCGTGCGGCACCTGCTCGGCGACTTCGTCCTGGCTGCCCAGGCCGTTCTGTAGCAGCACCAGTTCGGCGCCCTCGGCCAGGCGCGGCGCCAGGCGCGCCACTGCCGGTGCGGCGTCGTAGGCCTTGCACGCCACCAGCAGGCGATGGATCGGCCCGCCGGTGGCCGCGTCGGTCTCGGCGGGGATCGCATAGTGACTGGCCTGGTCGTGCTCGACCAGGGTGAGGCCACCGGCCGCCTGGTACGCCGCCAGGCGACGCTCGTCGCGCAGGATCAGGCGGACCGCCTTGCCGGCGCGGGCCAGCCGGCAGGCCCAGAGGCTGCCGAGGCTACCGGCGCCGAGAATATGCCAGGTGCTGCTCATCTGTGTTTCGCAACCCGTTATAATGTGCCCGCATTTTAACCGTCTGACCCGGCGCGCGCCCCTACCGAGCGCGCTTTTATTTTTGGAGAACAACCATGCCTTCGTTCGACGTGGTATCGGAACTGGACAAGCACGAAGTCACCAACGCTGTGGAAAACGCGGTGAAGGAACTGGACCGTCGCTACGACCTCAAGGGCAAGGGCAGCTTCGAGTTCAAGGACAAGGAGCAGACCGTGCTGCTGACCGCCGAGGCGGACTTCCAGCTCGAGGCGATGATCGAGATCCTGCGCCTGGCCCTGGTCAAGCGCAAGATCGACGTCAAGTGCCTGGAGGTCAAGGACGCCTATGCCTCGGGCAAGGAAATGAAGCAAGAGGCCAAGTTCCGCGAAGGTATCGACAAGGACCTGGCCAAGAAGATCGTCGCCACCATCAAGGACGCCAAGCTCAAGGTCCAGGCGGCCATCCAGGGCGAGCAGGTGCGCGTCACCGGCAAGAAACG
This sequence comes from Pseudomonas sp. HLMP, assembly GCF_046365545.1. Classification (NCBI taxonomy): domain Bacteria; kingdom Pseudomonadati; phylum Pseudomonadota; class Gammaproteobacteria; order Pseudomonadales; family Pseudomonadaceae; genus Pseudomonas; species Pseudomonas sp. HLMP. Next base: position 1,707,136 of record NZ_JBDLLR010000001.1, read on the forward strand.
CGACGACCTGCAGGAAGCCATCGCGCTGCTGCGCACCAAGGAGTTCGACATGCCGCTGCAGTTCAACAACTTCCGCGACTGACCGGCAGGCGGCCAGGAACCCTGATGGCGCCGTGATGTCCATCGCTTCCATGGCCGCTGAAATCCTCGCGGCCTGCTTATCGTGTACTTGCCGTTCGGCATCAGGAGATGAATATGGATTTGAACGCTGAAGTCGATCAGCTGGTCCGTCAATCGCAGACCTGGGTTCCCTTGATCATGGAGTACGGCAGCCGCGTGCTGCTGGCGCTGCTGACGCTCGCCGTCGGCTGGTGGATCGTCAACAAGGTCAGTGCCCGCCTGGGCGCGCTGGTCGGCATGCGCCATGGCGATGCGGCCTTGCAGAGCTTCATCAGTTCCCTGGCCAACATCGTGCTCAAGGTGCTGCTGTTCGTCAGCGTGGCCTCGATGATCGGCATCGAGACCACCTCGTTCGTCGCCGCCATCGGTGCGGCGGGCCTGGCCATCGGCCTGGCCTTGCAGGGCAGCCTGGCGAACTTCGCCGGCGGTGTGCTGATCCTGCTGTTCCGTCCGTTCCGCCTGGGTGACTGGATCGAGGCCCAGGGCGTCAGCGGTACCGTCGACAGCATCCAGATCTTCCACACCGTGCTGCGCACCGGTGACAACAAGACGGTCATCGTGCCCAACGGCAGTTTGTCCAACGGCATCATCACCAACTACAACCGCCAGCCCACCCGCCAGGTGATATTCAATGTCGGCGTCGATTACGATGCCGACCTGCAGAAGGCCCGCGAGGTGTTGCTGGAGCTGGCCAAGGACCCGCGGGTGCTGCCTGATCCGGCGCCGGCGGCGGTGGTGTCCGAGCTGGGCGACAGCTCGATCACCGTTTCGCTGCGTATCTGGGTCAAGACCCCGGACTACTGGAGCGTGATGTTCATGCTCAACGAGCAGGCCCGCGACCGGCTCAAGACTGTGGGAATCGACATCCCGTTCCCGCAGCGGGTGATCCGCGTGGTGCAGGAGGCTGCCGTGTCGTAAGGGCCTTCGAAGGTCCGCTGAACAGCCGGGGCCGCTACGCGCCCCTTGGCAGGCAAGCCCGCTTCTACAGAGGCCGAGTCGATCACACGATGTGATGTGCACGGCCATGTAGGAGCGGGCTTGCCTGCCAAGGGCGCGCGAGCGGCCCCGATCCCATTCACCTCATTACACTTGTTCACAGCCCCGCACGGCCATTTCTGGCATACAGGCTGTTCCCCGCCGTTCCAACCTGACGTCCATCATGAAACCACTGCTGTATATCTCGCCCCTGCGGGCCCTGCTGTTCGGCCTCACCCTGGCCCTGTTCGAATTGCTGACCTACCTTGCCAGCGACGCGGTCATGCCTGCCATGCCGGTGGTGGTCGACGATCTGGCCGCCAGCCCCGAATTCATTCCCCACGCCCTGAACCTGTACCTGCTCGGTGGCGTGCTCCTGCAATGGCTGATCGGCCCACTGGCCGACCGCTATGGGCGACGTCCGCTGTTGCTGGCCGGCTGCGCCTTCTTCGGCCTGGCGTGCCTGGCCACCTACTGGGTCCATGACATCAGCTTGTTCAACGTGCTGCGCCTGCTGCAGGGCGTTGGCCTGGGCTTCGTGGTCACTGTCAGCTACCCGGCGCTGAACGAGGCGTTCAGCGAGGCCGATGCGGTCCGCATGATGGCGTTGCTGGCCAATATCGCCCTGCTGTCACCGCTGCTCGGCCCACTGGTCGGCACCTTGCTGCTGCAGTGGCTCGACTGGCGCTGGCTGTTCCTGGCTTTTGCCGCCGGCGCGGTGCTGACCTGGCTGCTGCTGTACCGGCTGATGCCGGAAACCCTGGGCGTGGAGCGCCGCGACGGCTCGCGCCTGGCGTTCACGCCGATCCAGCTGCTGCCCTTGCTGTTCGGTTATGGCCAATTGCTGGCCAACCGCCGCTTCGTTGCCGGCAGCGCGGCCCTGGGCCTGGTGGGCCTGCCGCTGATCGGCTGGATCGGCCTGTCGCCGGTGCTGCTGATCCACGACGAGGGGCTGAGCACGATGGAATACGCGCTGTGGCAGTTGCCGGTATTCGCCGGGCTGATCCTTGGCAACCTGATCATCAACCGCATCGCCGACCGCTACCCGCTGCCCAGCCTGGTGCGTGGGGCCCTGTGGCCCTACCTGGCGGGCTTGTGCCTGATGGTGCTGGCGACCTGGTACTGGCCGACGGTGACCAGCGTGGTGGCGGGGATGTCGCTGTACGCCCTGGGCCTGGGCGTGGCCAATGCGGTGCTGTACCGCATGACCCTGTTCGCCAGTGAGCAGAGCAAGGGGCTGGTGTCGGCCATGCTGGGGATGATCACCATTGCCCTGCTGGGGCTGGGCGGTGCGGTGCTGGCGATGCTGGGGGCGGGGGCGAGCCTGCTGCACTTCGCGCTGGGGGCGGGCGTTGCCGGTGCGCTGGCCCTCTGGCCGCTGTGGTTCGTGGTGGGTGGGCGCCAGGACGAAGGTGCCGTGGCGCAGTGACCTAGGGAAAAGCGGCCCTGCGTCAGGGCCGCTCGGCTGCGGAACTCTCCACCGGCTCCTGCTTGCCGGGCCCCACTTCCTGCCGCCACTGCAGGGCGATCAGGATCAACGTCGGCACGCCCAGCAGGGCCGTGATCAGGAAGAAGTCGTGGTAGCCGAACTTCTCCACCAGCACGCCGGAGTAACCACCGATCAAACGTGGCAGCAGCAGCATGATCGAGCTGAGCAGGGCGTACTGGGTGGCGGAGAACTTCAGGTTGGTCAGGCTCGACAGGTAGGCGACGAACGCCGAGGTGGCCAGGCCGGAACTGAAGTTGTCCAGGGAGATGGTCACCACTAGCATCTTCAGGTTCGGCCCCATGTCGGCCAGCATCAGGAACAGGATGTTGGTCGCCGCCGAGGCGGCGCCACCGATGAACAGGATCGGCAGGATACCGAAGCGCACGATCAGCAGGCCGCCGGCCCCGGCGCCGACCAGGGTCATGATGAGGCCGAAGATCTTGCTGACGCTGGCGATCTCGTCCTTGGTGAAGCCCATGTCGATGTAGAAGACATTGGCCATCACCCCCATCACGGTGTCCGACATGCGGTAGGTGGCGATCAGGCCGAGCAGCAACAGGGCTTGCCAGCGGTAGCGCAGGATGAAGTCGTTCACCGGTGTCAGCACCGGCGCCAGGCCACGCCGGCCCAGGGACGACAGGCACGCCCAGGTCAGCAGGACATAGAGCAGCAGGCGCAGGAAGGCGCGGTCTTCGAGCAGCAGGTCGAGCGGGGTCGCGTCGCCGGACACCACGCTGCCCCAACCGGTGTTGAACAGTTGGGTGAAGCTGGCCGGCACCGACACCAGCAGGATGATCAGCACGAACACCGACGCCAGTTGGTGAACCAGCCCGTAGCGCGCTGCCGACAGTTGGGTGCGCAGGGGCACGGGGGGCTCGCGCATCACCAGGGTGGTGAACACCGCCGGCAGCATCAGCACGCCGAACAGCACATAGGTACCGGTCCAGGCCTTGTGCAGGTAGCTGAAGCCGGTGGAGCCGAACCATTCGGCGAAGAACAGCGCGCCGGCGGTGGCGAGCAGGGCGGCGACCCGGTAGCCGGCCATGTAGCTGGCGGCCAGGGCCGCCTGGCGCTGGTCGTCGGCGATCTCCAGGCGGTAGGCGTCGACGGCGATGTCCTGGGTGGCCGAGGCGAAGGCCACCAACACCGCCAGGGCGATCAGCCACGACAGGTGCTTCTGCGGGTCGCACAGGCCCATGCCGACCAGCCCCACCACCACCAACACCTGCGACAGCAGCAGCCACGAGCGGCGTCGGCCGAGGCTGCCCAGTACCGGCAGGCGCCATTGGTCGAGCAGTGGTGACCAGACCCATTTGAAGGCATAGGCCAGGCCGATCAGGCTGGCGTAGCCGATGGTCTCGCGGGCCACGCCGGCCTCTCGTAGCCAGACGGAGAGTGTGGAGAACACCAGCATGTAGGGCAAACCGGCGGCAAAGCCAAGCAGCAGGAGCACCAGGGTCGATGGGCTGGCATAGGCAGCGAGCGCAGCGCGCCAGGTTTTACGGGGCATGGGCCAACATCTGCCTCAAGTTTGCGAAAACAAAACGCGCACTCTAACCGCTGTGCTCCATTGGACGCCAGCCATGACGCGACATATCCACACGATTATTGGCCACATTGACGCCTTCTGCGCGCAGCCTGGCCCGCTGTTCGTCGCCCGATGGCGTGCCCAGCGCCAGGCTCAGTCGACCGCCGGCCCCCAGCACCCGGTGCCAGGGCAGGCGGGTATCCGGCGGCAGTTGCCCAAGGGTACTCCCGACCCAGCGCGCCGCCCGCCCCAGGCCCGCCAGTTCGGCCAATTGGCCGTAGCTGACCACCTTGCCGGCAGGGATCTGGCCCAGCACGGAATACAGCGCCATTCGTCGGGCCTCGGCATCTTCCGGGGGGACGCGAGAGTTGCCGGACATCAGGGCTGCCCTGGCCTGGAGATGAAAACGGACAGGCGGTCGTGGCAAATGAGAGTGGAACTCAACGGCATGGTCTGGGTCTGTCCTTGCTCTGGTCGTGGGTATCTGGATAATGCCCGGCTTTTTTCGTCAAATCGAACCCGTAGTCCGCTTATGTATTCTAGAACCTTGCTTTGCCTGATCGTCGCCTCCCTCTGTGCCCCTGCGTTCGCCGATACCGTGTGGATGAAGAACGGCGACAGGCTCAGCGGCACCATCAAGGTGTTCGATGGCGGCAAGCTGCTGCTGGAAACACCCTACGGCGGCGCCATCGCCCTGGACTGGAAGCAGGTGCAGACCCTGGAGAGCGACCAGGAGTTGCTGGTCAAGCAGGACGCCTACAACGGCGAGAAGACCAAGTCGCTCAAGGCCGCCGAGCCGGGCAAGGTCACCCTGGCCAATGGCGATGTGCCCAAGACGGTGGAGTTGACGAGCATCGAGCAGATCATGAAGCCCCGGCCGCTGGTCGAGGATTTCCTGTGGAAGGGCAACGTCGACCTGGCCATGGACTACAAGCGCGCCGAGAACGACACCGACGACTACGACGTGAGTTTCAAGACCACCGCCCGCCATGGTCGCTGGCGGCACAACGCCGAAGGCGAGTACAACCGCGAGACCAAGGACGACATCACTACCACCAACAACTGGAGTGCCGAATACGCCCTGGACCGTTTCATCACCGACAAGTGGTTCTGGCAGGGCCGGCTGGAGTACAAGCGTGACCACATCGAGGACCTGGCTCGCCAGCGCACCGTGGGTACCGGCCCTGGCTACCAGTTCTGGGACGACGAGTTGGGTGCCTTCTCCCTCGGTTCGCTGATCAACCGTACCGACTTCGAGTACCGGGACGGCGGCAAGGACAACTTCTATGCCGCCGCGGTGAAGTGGGACTACAACCGCTACCTGATCGGCAAGAGCGTCCAGCTGTTCACCAACGGCGAGTTCGGCAAGCCCCTGGGCGGTGTGGCCGACTACTCGCTGGATGCGGAGGTGGGCCTGCGCTACAAGGTCACCGAGTGGGCCTCGCTCAACCTCAAGGCGGAGAAGGATGTCATCAGCGGCACCCGCGACAGCGACCTGGACAAGACCCGCTATACCGCCGGCTTCGGGGTCACCTGGTAGCGGGCAGCCGCAAGCTCCGAGCCGCAAGCTGCAAGAAAAAGCGGGTGTAGCGCCCAATACCGGTCAGTCAAGACTTTCCATGTGGGGCTGCAACGCAGCCCAATGTCGCTCAACTGGCTGGCATCGGGTGGAGCCCCCACTTTTGGCAACACACCGCCTTGCTTTTTCTTGCAGCTTGTAGCTTATAGCGGGTAGCTGATTTCCATTCGCCAGGAGCCCTGTAGTGAGTACCAACGCCAACCGTCCCGCCCGGGAACTGCTGCTCAAGGAGTACCGCGGTGTTCTCTCGACCCACTCCAAGTCCATGCCGGGTTACCCCTTCGGTTCGGTGGTGCCGTACTGCCTGGATGCCCAGGGCCACCCGCTGATCCTCATCAGCCGTATCGCCCAGCACACCCACAACCTGCAGAAGGATGCCAAGTGCTCGCTGCTGGTGGGCGAGCGCGACGCCGAGGACGTCCAGGCCGTGGGCCGCCTGACGGTGATGGCCGAGGCGCGCAAGCTCACTGACGCAACTGCCATCGAGGCGGCAGCCGAGCGCTACTACCGCTATTTCCCCGAGGCCAGCAACTACCACAAGGCCCACGATTTCGACTTCTGGGTGCTGGAGCCGGTGCGCCATCGCTACATCGGTGGCTTCGGCGCGATCCACTGGCTCGACCAGGTGACCCTGCCCAACCCGTTCGCCGGCAAGGCCGAAGCGAGCATGATCGAACACATGAACAGCGACCACGCCAATGCCATCGCCCACTATGTCGAGCTGACCGACCTGCCGCGCACCGCAGCGGCCGAGATGGTCGGCATCGACAGCGAGGGCATGCACCTGCGTATTGGCCAGGGGATCTACTGGCTGGCTTTCCCGACGACCTGCAATACGCCGACACAAGTTCGCGAAGCCTTGGTTTTGCTGGCTCGCGCCGAGCAATGGCCGGCTTCGACTGAAGTCGAGGGTTGAAATAGCGAGCGCACGCATCCATCTGATGGTCTTACTGGAAGGTTGTCTTCCGCCGAGGATCCCTTGATGCGTGCTTTTTTATTGCTGTTCCTGATTTTCCCGGTGCTGGAGCTGTTCGTCTTCGTCAAGGTCAGCGCCGCCATCGGTTTCTTCCCGGCGTTGCTGCTGATCATCGCCGGTTCTGCCCTGGGTGTGCTGGTGATGCGTCTGGCCGGGTTGGCCACCGCCCTGCGCGCCCGTGAGAGCTTGCAGCGTGGCGAGCTGCCCGCCGAGGACATGTTCCAGGGCCTGATGCTCGCCGTCGGCGGTGGCCTGCTGTTGCTGCCAGGCTTCATCAGCGACGTGCTGGGCCTGCTCTGCCTGCTGCCGTTCACCCGCCACCTGGCTGCGCGCAAGCTGCGCCAGCGCGCCGAAGCCCAGGCCATGCGCCAGCGGGCGTTCCAGGACGATCCGTTCCAGGCCCGGCCGGATGCCGGTCATCGTCCCAACGTGATCGAGGGCGAGTACGAGCGTCGCGACAACAAGTAGATACCCACTCGCGGCGCTCCGGTATCCCGGCAAACCCGCTCCCCCAGGTTCGGCGCTGACCTCGAGCAAGCGCTGGACCGGGGGAGCGGGTTTGCCACGAATGGGCCAGTGAAAAATCCGTTGCCGGGCGATTCGGTGAAAAATTTTCTCGGAGAAGCCTTGTAATTGATTTTGCCGACCACATGTATGGGTCACCGCAAGGTTTCTGGTGGGTTTCCACCAGACATGACACAGAGGGTTCGCCTGGTGCGAGCCCTCACCGGCTACGCCGGAAGCCTCAACCCGCCGGTGTCGACACCGGCCGATGAAAACCACACTTTGGGAGAGATCGACAATGAAGCTTCGTCCTCTGCATGACCGCGTCGTCATCCGTCGCAGCGAAGAAGAATCGAAAACCGCTGGCGGTATCGTCCTGCCGGGTTCGGCCGCTGAAAAACCGAACCGCGGCGAAATCGTCGCCGTCGGCACCGGTCGCATCCTGGACAATGGCGAAGTGCGCGCACTGGCCGTGAAAGTGGGCGACCAGGTGGTTTTCGGCCCTTACTCGGGCAGCAACACCGTGAAGGTCGATGGCGAAGACCTGCTGGTGATGAGCGAGAACGAAATCCTCGCCGTCATCGAAGGCTGATCAACCCCGGTTTCCGTTATTCCAGAAGAATTCAAGGATTAAACGATCATGGCTGCTAAAGACGTAAAATTCGGCGATTCCGCCCGCAAGAAAATGCTCGTTGGTGTCAACGTCCTGGCTGACGCGGTAAAAGCGACCCTGGGCCCGAAAGGCCGCAACGTGGTCCTGGCCAAGAGCTTCGGCGCGCCGACCATCACCAAGGACGGCGTTTCCGTCGCCAAGGAAATCGAGCTGAAGGACGCCTTCGAGAACATGGGCGCCCAACTGGTCAAGGAAGTCGCTTCCAAGGCCAACGATGCTGCCGGTGACGGCACCACCACCGCTACCGTCCTGGCCCAGGCCATCGTCAACGAAGGCCTGAAGGCCGTTGCCGCCGGCATGAACCCGATGGACCTCAAGCGCGGTATCGACAAGGCCACCGCCGCCATCGTCGCCGAGCTGAAGAACCTGTCCAAGCCGTGCGCCGACTCCAAGGCCATCGCCCAGGTAGGCACCATCTCCGCCAACTCCGACACCTCCATCGGTGAAATCATCGCCGAAGCCATGGAAAAAGTCGGCAAGGAAGGCGTCATCACCGTCGAGGAAGGTTCGGGCCTGGAGAACGAACTGTCCGTTGTCGAAGGCATGCAGTTCGACCGTGGCTACCTGTCGCCATACTTCGTCAACAAGCCGGACACCATGGTTGCCGAGCTCGAAAGCCCGCTGCTGCTGCTGGTCGACAAGAAGATCTCCAACATCCGCGAACTGCTGCCGGTGCTGGAAGCTGTCGCCAAGGCCGGCCGTCCGCTGCTGATCGTCGCCGAGGACGTCGAGGGCGAAGCCCTGGCCACCCTGGTGGTCAACAACATGCGCGGCATCGTCAAGGTCGCGGCCGTCAAGGCACCTGGCTTCGGCGACCGCCGCAAGGCCATGCTGCAGGACATCGCCACCCTGACCGGCGGCCAGGTCATCTCCGAGGAAATCGGCCTGACCCTGGAGTCCACCACCCTGGAGCACCTGGGTAACGCCAAGCGCGTCATCCTGTCCAAGGAAAACACCACCATCATCGACGGCGCTGGCGCCGACGCCGACATCGAGGCTCGCGTCAAGCAGATCCGTGCCCAGATCGAGGAAACCACCTCCGACTACGACCGTGAGAAGCTGCAAGAGCGCCTGGCCAAGCTGGCTGGCGGTGTTGCCGTGATCAAGGTCGGTGCCGGCACCGAAGTCGAGATGAAAGAGAAGAAGGCTCGCGTCGAAGACGCCCTGCACGCCACCCGTGCAGCCGTCGAAGAAGGCGTCGTGCCTGGCGGCGGTGTCGCCCTGGTGCGTGCCCTGCAAGCTGTCGCTGACCTCAAGGGTGACAACGAAGACCAGAACGTCGGTATCGCCCTGCTGCGTCGCTCGGTCGAAGCCCCGCTGCGCCAGATCACTGCCAACGCTGGCGACGAGCCGAGCGTGGTGGCCGACAAGGTCAAGCAGGGTTCGGGCAACTACGGCTACAACGCTGCTACCGGCGAGTACGGCGACATGATCGAGATGGGTATCCTGGACCCAGCCAAGGTCACCCGTTCGGCGCTGCAGGCCGCAGCTTCGATCGGTGGTCTGATGATCACCACCGAAGCCATGGTCGCCGACCTGCCGGAAGACAAGCCGGCTGCAGGCATGCCTGACATGGGCGGCATGGGTGGCATGGGCGGCATGATGTAAGCCAGCCTCACCCGCTGCACATGAAGAAGCCCCGCCTCGTGCGGGGCTTTTTCATTGTGGCTGCCCGGGGATATTCCGCTGTTCGGCCTTGGGGCTGCTGTGCAGCCCATCGCCGGTACAGACACCACAAGACCGTTGCTCCCACATGCCCCTGCGAACCCCATCATCGTGATCGACTCGAACCCTGTGGGAGCGGGCTTGCCCGCGAATGGGCCGCGCAGCGGCCCCAAGGCTGGCGCCTCGGCCACGATGGCCGTAAGCTGCGCCTGCCGCGCCCCGCGAAAGCGCCGCACAGGAGACCCCGATGCGCATTCTACTGGTTGAAGACAACCGCGATATCCTCGCCAACCTGGCCGACTACCTGGGCATGAAGGGTTATACCGTCGACTGTGCCCAGGACGGTCTGTCCGGGCTGCACCTGGCCGCCACCGAACACTACGACCTGATCGTCCTCGACATCATGCTGCCCGGCATCGATGGCTACACCCTGTGCAAGCGCCTGCGCGAGGACGCCCGCCGCGACACCCCGGTGATCATGCTCACCGCCCGCGACCAACTGGACGACCGCCTGCAAGGCTTTCGCTCCGGCGCCGACGACTACCTGCTCAAACCCTTCGCCCTGTCGGAGCTGGCGGCGCGCATCGAGGCGGTGCTGCGCCGTTCCCAAGGGGGCGGCCGGCGGACCCTGCAGGTCGCCGACCTCAGCTACGACCTCGACACCCTGGAGGTCACCCGCCAGGGGCGCCTGCTCAAGCTCAACCCGGTCGGCCTCAAGCTGCTTGCCGTCCTGATGCAGAAGAGCCCGCACGTGCTGCGCCGCGAAGTGCTGGAAGAGGCCCTGTGGGGCGATGACTGCCCCGACAGCGACAGCCTGCGCAGCCATGTGCACCAGTTGCGCCAGGTGATCGACAAGCCGTTCGACAAGCCCCTGCTACACACCGTACATGGCGTCGGCTACCGCCTCGCCGAGGGTCGCGATGGAGTTTAAGCAGAGCCTCGCCCAGCGCATCATCATCGCCTTCGCGCTGATGAGCGCCCTGGTCGCCGGGGCCTTCGCCTTCGGTATCGTCGCCACTGTCCACCTGGTCGAGGAGCGGCTGATCTCCGCGGTGCTCGGCGGGGACCTGCAGCGCCTGCTGCGCATGGACAGCATCAGCGACTGGAGTCACCGGCCGCGCCCCGACCAGTTGTTCTACTTCAGCGGCGGTCGCGACGACTTCGAACTGCCCAAGGACCTGCGCCACCTGGAACCAGGCTTTCACGAAGTGTTTCGCGACCAGCTGTCGTACCACGCCATGGTCGAGGTGGTCGATGGCCGCCACTACGTGCTGCTGCAGGACCAGAGCGATTTCGAGGAGCGCGAGCGGGTGTTGTTCGCGGTCGTGGTGGTGGGCTTCGTGCTCAGCCTGGCGCTGGCGGTGATCCTCGGCTGGCTGCTGGCCCGGCGGGTGATGGCGCCGGTGATCCGCCTGGCTCGCCAGGTCCGTCACCGTGACCAGTTGCTCGGCCTGGCGCCACCCTTGGCGCCGGACTACGCGGCGGACGAGGTCGGCCAGTTGGCGGCGGCCTTCGACGATACCCTGGGCCGGCTGCGCGACGCCTTGACCCGTGAGCGGTTGTTCACCAGCGATGTCAGCCATGAGCTGCGCACCCCGCTGATGGTGCTGGCCACCTCCTGCGAGCTGTTGATGGAGAACCCGGCCCTGGACAGCCGTTCCCGCAACCAGGTAGAGCGCATCGCGCGGGCGACCGAAGAAATGCGCGAGCTGGTCAAGACCTTCCTGATGCTGGCCCGGGCCCAGCGTGACGAGGGGGCCATCGCCTCGCGGGCGACCTTGTGCGAGGTCGCCGACGACCTGATCGGGGTCTGGCGCGACACCATCGAGCAGAAGGGCCTGACCCTCTACTACGATGGCCGCGTCAGTGCCAGCCCGGTGCTGTACAACGCCACGTTCCTGCAGTCGGTGATGGGCAACCTGTTGCGCAATGCCGCCCACTACACCGACAGCGGCTACATCCGCCTGAGCCTGGAGCCCAACGGTTTCAGTGTCGAGGACAGCGGTGTGGGGATCCCCGAGGAGCAGCGCGAGGCAATGTTCCGCCCCTTCGTGCGCGGCGACGAGCGCCGGGGCGAGGGGCTGGGGCTGGGGCTTTCGCTGGTGCAGCGGATCTGCGACGACCAGGGCTGGCGGGTCACCCTGACGGCCACATTGCCCCATGGTTGTCGCTTCCAGGTGGACCTGAGCCAGGGCAGCGCACCGGCCCCAGACACCGAGACGCGCGACCAGTCACCTGCTTCCCGGTAACTTTCTGAAAAATCCTACGGTGCATCTGACAGATTTTTCACACTTGCATGACCTGATTCCAACGTGCAGCTGCCTAAAGTCGGCGCACTGGAATCAGGAGATGTTCAATGCGAGGCCCCATCAAACTTGAATTTTCCGAGAAGTACGACGAGCAGCATGCCCGCGAATACTTTCTCAAGCACCAGGATGGCTTGGCGCGTCGCCTCTCTCACCACCGTGACGAACAGCTGGCCAGGCGTGCCCTGGCGCTGGCTGGCGAACCGGGCCTGGTCCTGGACCTGCCGTGCGGTGCCGGCCGTTTCTGGCCATTGCTGGCAGAAAAGCCCAACCGGGTGATCATCGGTGCCGACAATTCCGAGGCGATGATCGAGACAGCCTGTGCCTCGCAACCGCCAGAGGTGGTGGCACGGGTACGGCCTTTGCAAACGTCTGCCTTTGCCATCGACCTGCCCGACAACGCGGTAGACAGCATTTTCTGCATGCGGCTGTTCCACCACATTGGCGAGGCGGCCCATCGCAAGACGATTCTTTCGGAGTTTCAGAGGGTTAGCCGCGACAGCGTGATCCTGTCGCTGTGGGTGGATGGCAATTTCAAGGCATGGCGGCGCAGGAAACTCGAGCAGCGACGCAAGAGCAGGGCAGAGCAGGGCAGCTACCAGAACCGTTTCGTGTTACCGGTGGACACGGTCGAAGAAGAATTCGTGACAGCCGGGTTCAGAATTCAGGAACGTCTGGACTTCTTGCCGTTCTATGCCATGTGGCGAGTGTATGTGTTGCGCAAAGGGTAGGTTTGCATGGCTGTAGCCGAAAATAGAATGTCGCGGTTCGAGTATTACTGGCAGCAGCAGGGCGAGTGGGTCGAGGAGCCCAACCAGCGCCGCGGCGGCGAGAGTGGCGTGCAGCGCCTGAACGACGAACGCGGGCAAGTGCTGTATGCCAAGCGCCAGGTCGGGCATATCTACCGGAGCCTGCTGCATCCGTTCGGCCGGCCGACGGTGCTGCGCGAGCTGGATGCCCTGCACAGTTTCGAGCGGCTCGGTGTGCGTGTGCCGCGCATCGTCTTCGCCGGTGCCAGGCGGGATGACGATCGCCAATGGCGTGCCCTGCTGGTGAGCGAGGCCCTCGATGGCTTCGTCGAACTGGATACCTGGCATGCCGAAGGGGCCCGGGAGCGTTATCCCCAGGCCGTGCATGAACGCATGCTCAAGGACCTGGCCGACAACCTGGCGCGCATGCACCTGGGGCATTGGCAGCATGGTTGCCTGTATGGCAAGCATGTCTTCGTCAAGGTCAGCGGCGAAGGCGAGCGCGCCCGAGCCGAAGTGGCCCTGCTGGACCTGGAGAAGTGCCGGCGGCGTATCCGCTGCCAGCGCGCGGCCTACAACGACCTGCGTCAGTTGCGGCGCCATTCGTCACTCAATGAAGCGGAATGGCAGACACTGCTCTACTTTTACCAGATGGCGTTTGGCAGCGCTGTCAAAGGGTTAGAGCAATGAAACTAGAAATCGCTCGAGCTTTGTTCCTGTTGGCTGCCCTGGCGGTGACCACGGCGGCGGTGGCGGCCTGGGAAGAACCGCGGCCAGCAGTGTTCAGCAAGGCAGAGATGGGCGGGCAGTGTCCCTTGCCTCGGGTAGTGGTCAAGCAGCAGGTCCAGGCCCAGCCGGACCACGACCTGTTGTTGTTCCTGTTCGGCCTGCGCCAGGGGCTGCGGCCGCTTGGTTGAGCGAGCGCTCATCTACCTCAGCGGGCTGCAAAGCAGCCCCGGAGGTAGATGAGCCCCCCTCAGCGGGCCTGCACCTCGCGTTTCTCTCCCGCCGCCACCGTCCGGTGCGCCAGCAACGTATAGATGCAGGGCAACACGAACAAGGTGAACAGCGTGCCGATGGACATCCCGGTCGCGATCACCATCCCGATGTCGAACCGGCTGACCGCCCCGGCGCCGCTGGCCAGGATCAACGGCACCATGCCGAACACCATGGCCGCAGTGGTCATCAGCACTGGCCGCAGACGAATGGCCGCTGCCGCCTCGATCGCTTCGCGAACGCCCAGCCCTTTCTCCTCGCGCAACTGGTTGGCGAACTCGACGATCAGGATCCCGTGCTTGCTGATCAGCCCGATCAGGGTCACCAGGCCCACCTGGGTATAGATGTTCATGCTGGAAACCCCGAGGAACAGGGGCAGCAGCGCGCCACAGATCGACAGTGGCACCGTCACCAGGATCACCAGCGGATCGCGGAAACTCTCGAACTGCGCCGCCAGCACCAGGAAGATGATCGCCAGCGCCAGGCCGAAGGTGACCCACAGCGCGCTGCCTTCCTGGACGAACTGTCGCGCCGCCCCGGCATAGTCGAAGGAGAACCCCTCCGGCGCCTCCTCCCGGGCGATCGCCTGCACGGTCTGGATCGCTTCGCCCATGCTGACCATGGGCACGCCCTGGATGATCGCCGAATTCAGTTGTTGGAACTGGTTGAGCTGACGCGGACGGGCGCGATCGCTCAGGGTGATCAGGGTCGACAGCGGCAGCAATTGGCCCTGGTCGTTCTTCACGTAGTAGTTGTTCAGCCAGCCGGGATTGTCACGAAACGGCCGTTCGACCTGGGAGATCACCTTGTAGCTGCGGCCTTCGAGGGTGAAGCGATTGATCTCCGCCTCGCCCAGCAGGGTCGCCAGGGTCCCGCCCAGGATATCCATTGAAACGCCCATTTGCGCGGCCTTGGCCCGGTCGATGTCGACCACCACCTCGGGTTTGTCGAAGGCCAGGTCGATGTCGAGGAAGGCGAACTTGCCCGAGGCCTGGGCACGGTCCTTGACGCGCTGGGCCACCTCCAGCAGCGCCGCATAGTCGCCGGCGGTGTTGATCACGAACTGGAATGGCAGGCCCTCGCCGGTGCCGGGCAGCGAGGGCAGGTTGAAGCCGAAGATCTGCAGGCCGCCGATCTCCTCCAGCTCGGCCTGCACCAAGGGTAACAGCTCCATCTGGGTACGCTCGCGCTCGTTCCAGGGTTTGAGCAGGAACCCGCCGATACCGGTCTGTACGCCGTTGAAGCCGTTGATCTGGAACGATGAGTAGTACTCGGGGAAGCGCTTGAACAGCGGTGTGAACTCATCGGTGTAGGCGTTGAGGTAGTCGAGGTTGGTCGGCTGCGGCGAGTTGCTCATCATGAAGATCACCCCCTGGTCCTCGTCCGGCGCCAGTTCGTTGTGGGTGAACATCAGCAGCACCGGGATCAGGCACAGCACGATCACGGCGAACACCAGAACCACCGGACGACTCTCCAGGGTGCTGTGCAGCAGGCGCTGGTAGCGGTCCTTGAGGCGGTCGAAGATCAGGTCCAGACGATGGGCCAGGCCGCTGGGGTTCTGTTCGTGGCGCAGCAGCAGGGCGCACATCATCGGTGACAGGGTCAGGGCGACGATGCCGGAAATGATCACCGCGCCGGCCAGGGTCAACGCGAACTCCTTGAACAAGGCCCCGGTCAGGCCCTCGAGAAAGCCGATGGGGGCATACACCGCAGCCAGGGTGATGGTCATCGACACCACCGGCATGGCGATCTCCCGCGCGCCCTCCAGGGCAGCTTCGAAGGGCGTCTTGCCTTCCTCGATATGGCGGTGGATGTTCTCCACCACGACGATGGCGTCATCCACCACCAGGCCGATGGCCAGCACCATCGCCAGCAAGGTCAGCAGGTTCAGCGAATAGCCCATCACCTGCATGAAGAACAGCACGCCGATCATCGACAGGGGGATGGTCACCACCGGGATCAGCACCGAGCGCAGGGCGCCGAGGAACAGGAACACCACGACGATGACGATCAGCACCGCCTCGCCGAGGGTCTTGATCACCTCGTCGATGGAGGCCTGGATGAACAGGGTGGCGTCGTAGGCGATGGACACCTTGAGGTTAGACGGCAACTGGCTTTCCAGGTCGGGCATGATCCGCCGCACTTCCTTGATCACCTCCAGCGGGTTGGCCGCTGGGGTGGCCTTGATGCCGATGTACACCGAGGGGATGCCATCGAACGAGCTGACCGTGTCGTAGTTCTCCGCGCCCATCTCGACCCGTGCCACATCGCCCAGCAGCACGCGGCTGTCGCCTTCGGTCTTGAGGGGCAGGGCGGCGAAGGCCTCGGCGGATTTCAGTTCGGTGGCGGCGTTGATGCTGGTGACCACGTACTCGCCCTTGACCTCGCCGGCGGCGGAGAGAAAGTTGTAGCGCCGTACCGCGTCGGTCACGTCGGTGGCCGAGAGGCCGAAGCCGGCCAGCCGCACCGGGTCGAGCCAGATACGCATGGCGAACACCTGGTTGCCGAGGATTTCCGCCTCGGCCATGCCCGGCAGGGTGGCGAGCTTGGGCTGGATCACCCGCGACAGGTAGTCGGTGATCTGCGGGTTGTTCATCTGCTGGCTGTAGAAGCTGATGTACATCAGCGCCGAGGCGTCGGCCGCCTCCTTGCTCAGCACCGGGTCCTCGGCGTCCTGGGGCAGTTCGTTGCGTACCTCGTTGGCCTTGGCCAGCAGTTGGGTGAACAGGCGGTCGCTGTCGGCGCCGATGCGCGCGTAGACGGAGATCACCGAGAAGTTCTGCCGGCTCACCGAGGTCATGTAGTCGATGCCGTCGGCGCTGGCCAGGCTTTGTTGCAGCGGCTGGGTGATGTAGCCCTGGATGGTTTCGGCGTTGGCCCCGGGGTAGGCGGTGGTCACCGTGATCAGGGCATTTTCCATCTGCGGGTACTGGCGGATCTGCAGCTTGCTCCAGGCCTGGAAACCGAGCAGCAGGATCAGCAGGCTGACCACGCTGGCCAGGACCGGGCGGCGGATGAACGGGTCGGTGAACGCCATACCTGCCTCCTGTTCAGTCGGCGCCGGGGGCGCCCTGGTCGTCCTGCTCGAGAGGTTTGTCCGCGCTGATGCGGATGGCCGTGCCCGGGGTCAGCTTCAGTTGCCCGCCGGTGACCACCTGCTCGCCGGCCTCGAGGCCTTCGCTGATCACCACCAGCCCATCGCGGCGCTCGCCGGTGCGTACCGTACGCTGTTCGGCGATCAGCGTCGGCTGGCCATCGTCCTGCTGCGCCTGCCGGTCCTCGCTCTGCTTCCTGGTGACCACATAGACCGAGTTGCCATAGAGGGTGTAGGTGATGGCGCTTTCCGGCACCACCACCTGGGGACGCGGGTCGGGCAGCAGCACCTGCAGGTTGGCGAACATGCCTGGCAGCAGCTTGCCGTCGGGGTTGGCCAGGGTGGCGCGGACCAGCAGGTTACGGGTGCTTTCCTCGACCTTGGGGTTGATGGCGCCGAGGCGGGCGGGGAAGGTCTGGCCCGGGTAGGCCGGCACCTGGACCTGCAACGACTGGCCAAGGCTCAGGTGCGGCAAGGCCTGTTCGGGCACGTTGAAGTCGACATAGAGGCTGGAGAGGTCCTGCAGGGTGGCGATCACCGTGCCGCTTGCCAGGTAGTCGCCGATATCTACCTGGCGGATGCCGATGGTGCCGCTGAACGGCGCGTGGATGCGCTTTTTCGCCAGCGATGCCTTGAGCTGCTCGACCACGGCTTGGTTGCGTCGGTACTGGGCGGCCAGGCGGTCGAACTCGCCACGGGAGATGGCCGCATCGCCCACCAGCTGGCTGCCGCGGCCGAAGTCCACCTTGGCCAGGCCCAGGTCGGCCTGGGCAGTGCGCAGCAGCGCGGCTTCCTCGTCGCTGTCCAGTTGCAGCAGCAACTGGCCGGCCTTGACCTGCTGGCCGGAGTCGAAGTGCAGCGACTTGACCGTGCCCGCTACCTCCAGGCTCAGCTCCACGCCCTGGAACGCCTTGAGGCTGCCGACCGCGGGCAGGCGCTCCTGCCACAGGCGTCGCTCGGCCATCGCGGCAGGCACGCTGACCGGTGGTTTCGGGGCAGAGAACACCTGGATCTGCTGGTAGATCGAGAAGGCCTTGATGCCCCCCAGGGCCAGTACGATCAGCAGGACCACGGCCAACATGATCAGCATGCGGCGGCGCAGCATAAGTCCGGTTCCTTGGATGCGTAGTTGTTGTTCGTCTGGCACGACAACGGGCGATCCTGCCCACGTGCGAATGGGGGAAGTATTGCCTGTTTTGGCGGGAGAGGGAAAGGACAAGACACCGATGCCGTGCTGGCGCGGGCCAGACGGACAGTCGAGCGGTGGTGTATGTCCTGGACCGCCTTGCGCGGCATCGCGGCGCCGAACTGCCGCGAACAGGGCCGCTCAGGCGCCGAAAATACTCAGGCCAGATGCAGGTGGTTGTCCCAGAACCCGGAGGGCAGGTCCATCGGCTGCCCGACCAGCTCTCGCTTGCGGCAATCATAGAAGCGGCAACGCCCCTGCCCGGAGGTGACCACGAAACCATCCTTCACCGCCCCCACGCCGGCACAGTCGGGCATCGGTGCATCGAGCTTCACCGCGCCGCTGTCCAGGTCCCAGATGAACAGGCGGTTGGCCCGTGGCGCGGTCAGCGCCACCAGGCGCAAGTCGCTGTGCAGGGCGACGCTGGCGGTATACTGGGCCATCGACTGCAACTGCCGCTCGGGCACCGGGAAGGCCTTGAACGGCTCGCCAGGGCGCTTGATCGCCAGCAGCTCGGCGGTTTCCTCGGCATCGCCCATGAACTGCTGGCAGGCGACGATGGTGCCGTCGCTGCCGACTGCCAGGTGACGCACGCTGTTCATCTGCTGGGCGAGAGTCTCCTTGCTCAACAGGGTGCCGTCGCGCTGCATCAGCACCAGGCTCGGCTCCATGGCGTCGAGGTTCATCTCCACGCGGCTCTCGGCCTCGGTGCGGATGCCGCCGTTGGCCACCACCAGGGTTTCGCCGTCGGGTAGCCAGCACAGTTCATGCGGGCCGATGCCATGGGTCGGGATCTCGCCGCTGTGCACCAGGCGTTCGCCCTCGAAGCGGTAGATGCCGAGCACGCCACGCCCCGGGTCGCGGGTGTCGTTCTCGGTGGCGTACAGCCATTGGCCGCTCTTGTGGATCACCGCATGGCCATAGAAGTGCCGGTCCGGTTGCGAGGCGACGGTCTGCAGCAGGCGCCCGTCGCGCAAGTCGACCAAGTAGCTTTCGGTGCCGGGGCGGCGGGCGACGAACAGGGCGATCGGCAACTCGGGATGGTCGATGATGGCATGGCAACGCTGGGCCACCTGGGTGGCGAACACCTGGGTACCGTCCAGACGGTAGCCGACCGCATAGTGCCTGCCGTCGCCATCGTCGCGCGCCGAGAGCAGCAGGGGTTCGCTGCCTTTGTTGCGAAACAGGCTCCAACCGCCCAGGGTCAGGGCGCTGAGCAACACGCTACCGAGTTTGAGGGCCTGGCGTCGCAGCATGATCAGTCACCGTCGTTGGCATTGAAGCCCAGCTGGATGTTCAACGCCTTGGCCAGCTCGCCCTCGTGCAGGCGGTGGACGACGTTGAGGCTGTCGTAGATCTGGTTGAGGGTCTGCTTGCCGGCGTCGTCGGCGAGCAGCTCGCCCAGGGTCTTCTGGTTGTCGGCCAGCAGTTTGACAGAGGTGGCGTAGGCGTCGTCGATCTTTTCCGCCAGGGCGGCCTGGTCCTTGCCCAGCAGGCCACGCAGGCCCTGGTTGTCGACCCCGGCCCAGAGCGCCTGGGCTGCCTTGAGGCTGGCCTCCAGGCTCTTGAGCGAGGAGTGGCTGCGCCAGGCCTCGGCCTGCAGCGGCTGGGCGATGCCCTTGCTCTGCCGGCCCATGGGGGCGCCGAGCTTCTTCTTCAGGGTATCCAGGGCGGTGACCTGGGCCCGCAGCAGGTCGGCGATCGCCTCGTGGGAGTCGGCGTAGCGCTGGTTGGGGAACTTGGTCATCTGCGACAGCATGCCGTCGGTGCTGTTCCAGCCCTTGAGGATTTCTTCGGCCAGGGCCTTCTGGTGCTCGCCGATGGCCACCAGCAGCGGGCAGTAGCGGGCCTTCTGCTCGGGGGTGGCAACGTCCGGCTTGCTGTCGAACAGGATGTACTCGTAGGCCGAGAGGCCACGTACCACCACGCTGGCTTTGCTCAGGGCCTGGGCATCGATCGGCTTGTCGCCATTGACCAGTTGCTCGACCTGGCGGCCGACCAGGTTCTTCTTGTCTGGCCAGAACTGCACCTGCCAGGCGCGATTGCCCTCGGCCAGCGGGCCGACCAGCAGCGGCTGCAGCTCGGCCCAGGCCTTCTGGGCATTGAGGAAGTCGGCGCGGGCGGTCTCCAGGGAGGCCTTGCCTTCGCAGTAGGCCAGGGCACTGGCGGCAAGCGCGCGGTCGGCTTCGACCCAGCGGCTGTAGGTCGGCAGGATCACCTGCTTGGCGATGGCGGCGGAGGTCACCGCCTGCGGGTCTTGTGGCGAGCAGGCGCCCAGGGCGAGTGCGGCGAGGCTGGTGAACAACAGTTTGGGTCGGAACATGCCCGGCTCCTTGCGCTTAAAGTGAATTCAGGAACGCCAGCAGCGCTGCGCGTTGCTCGGCATCGAAGGTCAGAACATGGTTGCGCGCCGCTTCGGCTTCGCCGCCGTGCCAGAGCACGGCCTCGAGCAGGTTGCGGGCGCGGCCGTCATGGAGGAATTGGGTGTGGCCGCTGACCGCTTCGGTCAGGCCGATGCCCCACAGGGGCGGGGTGCGCCAGTCCTGGCCACCGGCAGCGAATTCGCTGCGGTTGTCGGCCAGGCCCGGGCCCATGTCGTGCAGCAGCAGGTCGCTGTAGGGGCGGATCACCTGGTTGGCCAGCTCCGCTTCGCTGGCATCGGCGGCGGTGGTGAATTGCGGGGTATGGCAGCCCTGGCAGCCGGCCTGGAAGAACAGGGTCTTGCCAGCCAGCACTTGGGGGGCATCGACGTCGCGGCGCGCTGGCACGCCGAGGTTGCGGGTGTAGAAGGTGACCAGGCGCAGGATGTTGTCGCTGACCTCCTTCTCGCCATCGGCGCCATCGCCGTTGGGTGCGGCCAGGCAGTCGGCCTGGGCCGGGGTGCAGTCGTCGACGGGTTGCAGGTTGGTGGTCAGGCCCATGTCGCCGGCGAAGGCATGGACGTTCTGCTGGTTGACGTTGGGCTGGCCGGCCTTCCAGCCGAAGCGGCCGAGCACGGTCTTGCCCGTGGCCTGGTCCCAGACCTGGTTGGGCCGGCCACGGATGCCGTCGCCGTTGCCGTCGTCCGGGTCGGCGTTGGCCAGGATCGCCGCCTCGGGGATGGCCTCGAGCAGGCCAAGGCCGATCATCGGCGGCGCCACCCGGGCGGAGAAGCGGGTATCGGGGTGCATCGGCCCGTAGCCGAGCTGGGTGATCTGCAGGCGCGGGCGGCGCAGCTCGACCTGGTGGCCGTCCTCGAAGGTCACGGTTTCAGGCGTGTATTCCACCCGCACCTTGCCCTCCGGGGCCACGCCGGGGACGGCCATGTCCTGCAGCTGGGTGCCGTAGACCGGCTCCGGGACCACGCCCAGACGCTCGATTTCCTTGGCGTACTGCGGCTGATCGGGGATCGACAGGCGAACCAGCATCGACACCGCGTTGCGGGCATCGGGTTCGGGGGGATGGCCGCGGCCGTCGCGTACGTGGCAGTTCTGGCAGGCGTTGGTATTGAACAGCGGGCCGAGGCCGTCGCGGGCGGTGGTGGTGGAAGGGGCGATCACCCACGGGTTGCGGAAGAAGCTGTTGCCGACGCTGAAGTCCAGGCGCCGCTCCGGCGAGAGGTTGGCCGAGGGCAAGGAGAACGCGTTGCGGTCGCTGCGCTGCACCGTTGCCTTGCCGCCGGAAAGGGCCTCGCCGGGTTCGGCCTGGGTGAAGCGCGGGGCGTCGTCACAGGCAGCCAGGGTGGTGGCCAGCAGCAAGGGAAGGAGTCGGAACAGCGACGAGGACATCGAGGATCCTGGGTGAGCGAAAAACCGGCGTGCAAGCTTAGCAGGCCGAGGGGGTTTGAATAAGAGCAATTTGCGTTTGCTGGATGAAATCCTTGTCAGTTGGCGGGGGGGCGGGGGCTTGCTCCAATGCCATTGGCCGCCATCGGGGCGCGAAGCGGCCCCAGCATTTACCAAGCCCATGAGGTTCGGATAATGAAAAAGGCGGCCCGAGGGCCGCCTCTGTCGAACCACTGCACCAGGATCAGAACTCGTGATCGGCGGTGTCCGGGTTCAGGTTGGCGATGCCCAGCTTGCCAGCGGCCTGTTCGATCGCGCCGGTCTGCTTGACCAGCGAGGCGATGGCGTCGCGGACGATCTGGTTGCCGGCGGTGTTGTCGGCAGCGATCAGCTGGTCGTAGTGCTCACCCTTGAGCGCGTGGTCGACGATCACCTGGATCTTCGCCTCGGTGGCCTCCAGGTCAGCCTTGAGGGTCGCGTCGGTGGCTGGGTCGATCTTGGCCACCAGCTCCGACAGGCTCGGACCGGTCATCTTGGTGCCGTCGACGCGGGTGTACTCGCCCAGGTAGACATTGCGGATGCCCTTGGCGTCGTAGAAGTGCGAGTAGTGGGTGTTGTCGCTGAAGCAGTCGTGCTCGTCTTCTGGCGAGTTGGCCTCCAGGGAAACCTTCATGCGCTCGCCGGCCAGCTCGCCCAGCGACAGGCTGCCCATGCCGAACAGCATCTTGCGCAGGCCATCGGCCACCGGTTCGGCCTCCAGCTTGGCGCGGTAGTTGTCGGCGACGTTCGGCGCCCAGTTGCCGACCATTTCTTCCAGGTCCTTGACCAGCAGGTCGGTGACGGCCTTCAGGTAGGCGCGGCGACGCTCGTTGTGGCCTCCGGTGGCACCCTTGCCTTCCAGGTAGTCGGAAGCCGGACGGTTGCCTGCGCCTGGGCCGGTGCCGTTGAGGTCCTGGCCCCACAGCAGGAACTCGATGGCGTGGTAACCGGTGGCGACGTTGGCCTCGGAGCCGCCCAGCTCGTTCAGGCTGGCCAGTTTCTCGGGGGTGATGTCCTTGACGTCGATCTTGTCTTCGCCCACCTGGATCTCGGTGTTGGCGATGATGTTGGCGCTGGCCGCCGGGTTGCCCAGGGCGTGCTCGTAGCTCTTGTCGACGTAGTCGATCAGGCCTTCGTCCAGCGGCCAGGCGTTCACCTGGCCTTCCCAGTCGTCGATGATGGTGTTGCCGAAGCGGAAGACTTCGCTCTGCAGGTAAGGAACGCGAGAGGCGGCCCAGGCTTGCTTGGCGGCTTCCAGGGTTTCATCGTTAGGGGTGGCGAGGAACGCGTCGATGGCGGTCTGCAGGGTCTTGGCGGTGCTCAGCGAATCGCTGTAGACGGCATGGACGATCTCGGCGTAATGCTTGACCACGGCCTTGCCGGCCGTTTCGTCGACAGCCCCCGGCGCCGCGGCGTTGGTGCTGGCGGCAGCAGGTGCCTGGGCTTGCGGAGCGGCAGCCTTTTCATCCTTGCCTTCGCCGCAACCGGCGAGGGCGATGGCGATGGCCAGCAGACTGGCGGAGGCCAGAGGCATTCGAATCATTGTTGGTTTCCTGCGTCGTGTGGTTGGACTGTGTGCCGGGGCACGCGAAACCGCCACATAATGCGAAAGATTTGCATTTTGTGTAAAGGGGCGGTTGCGCATTTCATCAAGATTGGTCGTTTTCGCGAGCCCCCCTGGCGACGAGGTTAGAGCGCGCTCACCTGGTTGCGGTGCGCCTGCTTGAGGTAGAGGGTCAGCTCGCGGGCAGACAAGGGCTTGCTGTAGTGATAGCCCTGACCCTCATGGCAGCCCTGGGCGATGATGTAGCTCTCCTGCTCGGCGCTCTCCACGCCCTCGGCGATCACCTGCATGCCCAGGCTCTTGCCCAACTGGATGATGGCCCGGACGATGGTGGCGTCGTCGTCATCGTCGAGCAGGTCCTGGACGAAGCTCTTGTCGATCTTGATCTTGTCCAGCGGCAGCGACTTCAGGTAGCTGAGCGAGGAGTAGCCGGTACCGAAGTCGTCGATGGCGATCAGGGCACCGGAGCGGCGCAGGCTGATCAGGTGTTGGGCGGCGGTGCTGATGTCTTCCATCAGGCCGGTCTCGGTGACTTCCAGCTCCAGGCTGCGCGGCGGCAGGCGGTAGATCTGCAGCAGGTTGTTGACCACCCGTGGCAGCTCGCTGTGGTGCAGTTGCACGGTGGACAGGTTGACCGCCATGCGCAGTTCGCTGAAGCCCAGGTCGTGCCATTCGCGCAACTGACGGCAGGCCTGGTCGAGCACCCATTCGCCGATGGCGATGATGTTGCCGTTCTGCTCGGCCAGGGGAATGAACTGGTCCGGCGGGACCATACCCAGCTCCGGATGCTGCCAGCGCAGCAGCGCCTCGACGCCGACCACGCGGTGGTCGCGGTAGCTGACCTGCGGCTGGTACACCAGGTACAGCTGGTTGCGCGGCAGGGCCTCGCGCAGGTCTTTTTCCAGTTCGCGGCGCCGGCGCATCTCGCTGTCGACGCTGGCGACATAGAACTGGTAGCGGTTGCGCGAGCGGACCTTGGCCAGGGTCATGGTCTGCTCGGCTTTCTGCAGCAGCTTCTCGGTGCTGTCGCCATCCTCCGGGAACAGGGTGATGCCGATGGTGGCGCGCAGGCGGATCTGCTGGTGGTCCAGGGCGAATGGCACCTCCAGGTCGTCGAGGATGCTCTGGGCCAGCTCGGCCGCCTCGTAGGGCTGCTCGATGTCGGCCTGCACCAGGGCGAACTGGTCGCCACCCAGGCGGGCGAGGGCGCCGAGGCGGCCACTGTGGGCGCGCAGGCGGTCGGCCAGGGCCAGCAACAGTTGGTCGCCGACCTGGTAGCTGAACTGTTCGTTGATGCCCTTGAAGTCGTCGAGGCCGACGCACAGTACCGCCACCCGACGCTGCAGGCGGCCGCCGTCGACGAGGATCTTGTCCAGCTGCTGCTGCAGTTGCTGGCGGTTGGGCAGGCCGGTGAGAAAGTCGTACTGGGCCATGCGTTGCAGGCTGTTCTCGGCCTCGTGGCGCAGGTGGGTGTTGCGCTCGATGGAGGCCAGCAACTGGTTGGCGGTGTTGATCCACAGGCCCAGTTCGTTCTTCTCGTGGCCCTTGAGCAATGGCAACTGGTGCTGGCTGGGACGGTCGGGGTTGATCTGGGTGAGGTGCTCGATGATCTTCGACAGCGGCTTGGTCAGCAGCCAGTGATAGACCAGGTACAGCACCAGGCCCATGGCCAAGGCGCGCAGCACGCCGGCGATGAAGATGATCACCGCGTTGATCAGGAAGCCCTTGCCATAGTTGGCGGTGTCCAGGGTGATGCTCAGGTCGCCGTAGTACTCGCTGTAGGGGCCACGGCCGACCAGCGGAGTGGTGAAGGTGCGTTCCTGGCCGAGGATCGGGTCGGTCAGCCAGCGCAGGGACATGTCCTGTAGCGGGCGGGACTTTTCCGCGAGCATGGTTTCGTTGGGATGACCGATGGAAGCCATGCGCACCGACTCGTCCTGGAACAAGCCTTCCATGACCTGCATGCCCATCTCCCGGTCGAGGCTGTACACCGCCTGGGTCGATGGGTCGCGGAACATGTCGAGGATGCGCTGGGCGTCGGTGTTCACCGCCTGGCGGGTCTTGTAGGCGTCGTAGACGATCTGCGCACAGCTGAGAACGACACCGACCGCCAGCGCCGAGAGCAGCACGACCCTGAGCAACTTGACCGATAAGCTGTTCCGAAATTCCAGCTTCAAGGGGAGTTCCTTAATCCATGCGCGTGCCATTATTTTGCCATTGTCCCTGGCAGTACACTATCGACCGATTGCCACGGTAGAAAGGGCCCTTGGCAATGTATCGGTTGCGCGGCCCTGCGACTTGAGTGCGCTACGTCAGCTTTCCAGATGTTTGATGTTAGCGTGCTATCCGCCTGGGGCAAGAGCGGGCGGTTCGTGGGTGAGCCGCGAGCTTTCAGCTTCAAGCTTCAAGCCACAAGTGAAAGCGGATCGTGGGCGTTTCTCTTGCCACTCCTGATAGGGAGATCCCCAGCGCGTCTTCAGGCGCTCTGTGGACAAAAAAAATCCGATGCCAGTCGCCCGGCATCGGATGTTTCAATTCAAGATGCCCAGAGCATCAGGCCTTGAAGGTGTTCCCTTCGAACTGCTGGGCGACGAAGTCCCAGTTGACCAGTTGCCAGAATGCCTCGACGTACTTCGGACGCAGGTTGCGGTAGTCGATGTAGTAGGCGTGTTCCCAGACGTCGCAGGTCAGCAGCGGGGTGTCGCCGCTGGTCAGCGGGTTGCCGGCGCCGATCGTGCTGGCCAGAGCCAGGGAGCCGTCGGCCTTCTTCACCAGCCAGCCCCAGCCGGAGCCGAAGGTGCCGACGGACGTCTTGGTGAACTCTTCCTTGAATTTGTCGAAGGAGCCGAAGGCCTTGGTGATGGCATCGGCCAGGGCACCGGTCGGCTGGCCGCCACCGTTTGGCGACAGGCAGTTCCAGTAGAAGGTGTGGTTCCAGACTTGAGCGGCGTTGTTGAAGATGCCACCCGAAGAGGTCTTGACGATCTCTTCCAGGGTCTTGCCTTCGAATTCGGTGCCTGGGACCAGGTTGTTCAGGTTCACGACATAGGTGTTGTGGTGCTTGTCGTGGTGATACTCCAGGGTTTCCTTGGAGATGTGCGGCTGCAGGGCATCGTGGGCGTACGGCAGCGGCGGCAATTCAAAAGCCATGGTAGATCTCCTGATTCAGGTCTGTTTGCGGTTTGCGCAAGGCCGATCACGGGCGGCCCGATGAGCGTCGGCGAGTTTGTACTCTTTGCGACGCAAGGGCTGGATCATAGCACCCGGCCTCGCGCATAACCACGCAACAACTATAGGGACAAGCGGCAAGAGAAGCCCACACGATCCGCTTTTACTTGCAGCTCGCCGCTTGAAACTCAAGAAAAAATCAGCTGCGCCGCCACAGCGAACATCATCACCGCCACCATGAGGTCGAGCAGACGCCAGGTGGCGGGCCGGGCCAGCCAGGGGGCGAGCCAGGCCGCGCCCAGGGCCAGGGTCGAGAACCAGACCAGCGAGGCGCTGGCGGCGCCGGCCACGTAGGCGCCGGGCACGCTCTGCTGGGCTCCGAGGGAGCCGATCAGCAGCACGGTGTCGAGGTACACGTGAGGGTTGAGCAGGGTCACCGCCAGGGCGCTGAGCAGCACGGCCCGGCGTGAACGCATGCCCTGGCCTTCCTGGTGCTGCAGGCTCTGCTTCGAGCAGGCGCTGCGCAGGGCCTTGGCGCCGTACCAGATCAGGAACACCGCGCCGCCCCAGCGGGCCACCGCCAGCAAGGTCGGATTGTGCGCCAGCACCGTGGCCAGGCCGAACACCCCGGCCGCCACCAGGATCGCATCGCAGACGATGCACAGGGCCGCCACCGGTAGGTGATGTTCGCGGCGCAGGCTCTGCGCCAGGACGAAGGCGTTCTGCGCGCCGATGGCCATGATCAGGCCGAAGGCCACCAGCATGCCGTTCATATAGCTTTGCCACATAGCGGGAACACTCCAGGGGCACCGGCTCTGCGCCGGTGCTTGTTGCCAAGGAAGATGCTGGCCATTGTGGGGAAATGCGCGCTATAAGAAAAACAAATAAAGCTGATCTCTCATTAGGAAAATCGATGTTCGACTACAAGTTGCTCGCCGCCCTTGCCGCCGTCATCGAGCAAGGCGGCTTCGAGCGCGCCGCCCAGGTTCTGGGCCTGTCGCAATCGGCCATTTCCCAGCGCATCAAGCTGCTCGAGGCGCGCGTCGGCCAGCCGGTGCTGGTACGTGCCACGCCGCCAAGCCCGACCGAGGTCGGCCGCCAGTTGCTCAACCATGTGCAGCAGGTGCGCCTGCTCGAGCGCGACCTGCAACGCCAGGTGCCCGCGCTGGACGAGGAAGGCATGCCCGAGCGCCTGCGCATCGCCCTCAACGCCGACAGCCTGGCGACCTGGTGGGCCGGTGCGGTGGGGGCCTTCTGCGCCGGGCAACAGGTGCTGCTCGACCTGGTGGTGGAAGACCAGGACGTCGGCCTCAAGCGCATGCGCGCCGGCGAAGTGGCCGCCTGCCTGTGCGGCAGCGAGCGGCCGGTGGCCGGGGCGCGCAGCCTGCCCCTGGGGGCCATGCGCTACCGGGCGCTGGCCAGCCCGGCATTCATGGCACGGCATTTTCCCCGGGGCTTCGAGGCCCGGCGCCTGGCCCGCACGCCGGCGGTGGTGTTCGGTCCGGACGATTTCCTCCAGCACCGCTACCTGGCGTCGCTGGGTATCCAGGACGGTTTCCTCCATCACCTGTGCCCGTCTTCCGAGGGCTTCCTGCGCATGACCGAAGCTGGGTTGGGCTGGGGCCTGGTGCCTGAACTGCAGGCCGCCGAGCAACTGGCCGGCGGGCAACTGGTGGAAATCTGCGCCGATACGCCCATCGACGTGCCGCTGTACTGGCATCATTGGCGCAATGGCGGGCAGTTGCTCGCCCAACTGACCGAGCACCTGCGCCAGACGGCGCCGGGCTGGCTGGTGCCCTTGTAGGCGCGGGCGACGTCAGTTGCTTCAGTCATCTGGCAAGGCGGAGTCTTACATGCTAATTCTGGTCACCGGCGCGAGCGGCTTCATCGGCGGGCGCTTTGCACGTTTCGCCCTGGAGCAGGGCCTGGAGGTACGGGTCAACGGCCGGCGCGCCGAGGGCGTGGAGCACCTGGTCAAGCGCGGTGCCGAGTTCATGCCGGGCGACCTGGGCGATGGCGAACTGGCCAGGCGTCTGTGTCAGGGCGTCGACGCGGTGGTGCACTGCGCCGGCGCGGTGGGTAACTGGGGGCGCTATCAGGATTTCCACCAGGGCAACGTGGTGGTCACAGAGAACGTGGTGGAAGGCTGCCTCAAGGCGCGCGTGCGCCGCCTGGTGCACCTGTCGTCGCCGTCGATCTACTTCACCGGCCGCTCGCGCCTGGACATCCGCGAAGACCAACTGCCGCGCCGTTTCCACGACCACTACGCGACGACCAAGTACCTGGCCGAGCAGAAGGTCTTCGGTGCCCAGGAGTTCGGCCTGCAAGTGCTGGCCCTGCGCCCGCGTTTCGTCACCGGGGCCGGCGATGCGAGCATCTTTGCGCGCTTGTTGCAGATGCAGCGCAAGCGTCGCCTGGCGATCGTCGGCAATGGTCTGAACAAAGTCGATTTCACCAGCGTGCACAACCTCAACGATGCCTTGCTCAGTGCCTTGTTCGCCGACGAGCAGGCGCTCGGCCAAGCCTACAACATCAGCAATGGACAGCCCGTGCCGCTGTGGGACGTGGTCAACTACGTGATGCGCCAGATGCAGTTGCCCCAGGTCACCCGCTACCGCGCCTACGGGCTGGCCTACAGCCTGGCGGCGCTGAACGAAGCGGCATGCCTGCTGTGGCCGGGGCGCCCGCAGCCGACCCTGTCGCGTACCGCGATGCAGGTGATGAGCAAGGACTTCACCCTGGACATCAGCCGCGCCCGCCAGTACCTGGACTACCGGCCGAAGGTCAGCCTGTGGACGGCGTTGGACGAGTTCTGCGCCTGGTGGAAAAACGTGCATCCGTGAACCTGGCGCGCCGATGATGGTCATCAATGCGCCGCCCGAGCGGTTTATACTAATGCCCCTTTGCTACCACCGCGGTTGAAAGCATCCATGCGTAACGACTCACACGACGATTTCGACGACGTACCGACCTTGCGTGCCGGTACTCCAGATGACGACGAGCTGCTGCCGGCGCATGTGGCGCGCAGCCGCCAGAAGGCCGCGCGCCCGGCCAGCAGCGGCCCCCTGTGGGCATTGCTGTGCGCGTCGTTCATCGCCTTGGCGGGGTTGGGCTGGTGGAGCTTCCAGCAGATCTCGCTGATGGAGCAGCAACTGGTGGCGACCCAGGAGAGTTTCGCCCGCATCAGCGAGGAAGCGGCGGGGCGCTTGCAGGCGATCAGCGGCAAGGTGGAGGCCAGCGAGTCCAGCGCCAATACCGGCAGCGAGGCCCTGAAGCTGCAGATCCGCCAGTTGCAGGCGAGCCTGGCCGAGCAGGGCAAGCAGCAGCAGGGGGTGGCCGGCCAGGCCGGTGACCTGGGCAAGCGCCTGGAGCAGGTGCTGGCCGATACCCGTGAGCAGCAGAAGGCGGTGACCGAGCTGCAGAACCAGTTGCAGGCGCAGCTCAAGGCCGTCAATGGCGAACTGGCGGCGCTGAAGTCGGGCCAGGTGGATGGCGGCAAGCTCGACGGCCAGATCAAGAGCCTGAGCAATGAGGTGGCGGCGTTGAAGAAGCAGGGCAACCCGAGCGCGGCCATCGAGAGCCTGGAGCAGGATGTGCTGGTGCTCAAGAGCCAGATCGACAACCGCCCGACGCCTGCCGCAGGGGCCTCGGTGCAGGAGTTCGACGCCTTCCGCAGCCAGGTGACCCGCAACCTCAACACCCTGCAGAGTCAGATCCAGAACCTGCAGCAGCAGATCAACGCCCGGCCTTGATGCGTGCTCCGGTTTGTCGATGGGGCTGCAAAGCAGCCCCAGGACGCGGCTTGACTGGCCAACCCCGAGCCGTGGTCACATCCGCGGATAATCGATATACCCCACCGGCCCCTTGGCATAGAAGGTTTCCGGGTGCGGCTCGTTCAACGGCGCATCGGCAGCCAGGCGCGCCGGCAGGTCTGGGTTGGCGATGAACGGGATACCGAAGGCCACCGCATCGGCCGTGCCATTGGCCAGGGCCGCATTGGCGCTGGCCTTGTCGAAGCGCTCGTTGACGATGTACGGGCCGCCGAAGGCTTCCTTGATCAACGGGCCGATGCTGTCGTCGGCTTCCTGCTCCCGCGAGCAGATGAAGGCGATGCCTCGCTTGCCCAGCTCCCGTGCGACATAGGTGAAGGTTTGCGCGCGGTCGGCGTCGCCCATGTCATGGGCGTCGGCGCGAGGGGCCAGGTGCATGCCCACACGGTTGGCGCCCCACACCTCGATGACCGCGTCGGTCACTTCCAGCAGCAGGCGCGCACGGTTCTCCAGGGCGCCGCCGTAGCGATCGGTGCGCTGGTTGGTGCTGCTCTGCAGGAACTGGTCGAGCAGGTAGCCATTGGCGCCATGGATCTCCACGCCGTCGAAGCCGGCGGCCTTGGCATTCTCGGCACCCGTGCGGTAGGCCTCGACGATGTCGGCGATTTCCTCGGTTTCCAGGGCGCGTGGGGTCGGGTACTCGGTGACCGGCCGGATCAGGCTGACATGGCCCTTGGGCTGGATCGCGCTCGGCGCCACGGGCAACTCGCCGTTCAGGTAGCTGGGATGGGAGATGCGCCCCACGTGCCACAGCTGCAGGAAGATGCGCCCACCGGCGCCATGCACGGCCTTGGTCACGTTGGTCCAGCCGCGCACCTGCTCATCGGACCAGATACCGGGGGTGTCCGGGTAGCCGACGCCCATGGGCGTCACCGAGGTCGCCTCGCTGAGAATCAGCCCGGCGCTGGCACGTTGCACGTAGTACTCGGCCATCAGTGCGTTGGGCACGCGGCCTTCGTCGGCGCGGCAGCGGGTCAGCGGGGCCATGATGATGCGGTTGGGCAGCTCGAGGTCGCCCAGAGTGATCGGATCGAAGAGCGTGGTCATCTGCTTAGCCTCGCGTGGGTCAATTGGAAGCGCTGGCCAGTTCGGCATCGCCGCCGCGCTGGCTGAAGGTGATGAGGGTGACGATCAGCGCCAGCACCGCCAGGGCCGCCGCGGCCAGGGGCACGCGGGTCAGGCCGAAGCCATGGGCGATGACGCTGCCGCCGACCCAGGCGCCCAGGGCATTGCCCAGGTTGAAGGCGCCGATGTTCAGGGTCGAGACCAGGTTCGGTGCGGCCTTGCCGTAGGTCACCACGTTGACCTGCAGGGCCGGCACGGCGGCGAAGGCGGCGGTGGCCCAGAGGAACAGGGTGATTTCTGCCGGCACCAGGGCGCTGCTGGTCCAGCTCAGTACGGTGGACACCACCGCCATGGCGGCGAACACTCCTACCAGGGTGGCACCCAGGCGGCGGTCGGCCAGCTTGCCGCCGAGGATGTTGCCCAGGGTCAGGCCCAGGCCGATCAGCAGCAGGGTCCAGGTCACGCCACGTGGCGATACGCCGGTGACGTCACCGAGCAACGGTGCCACATAGGTGAACAGGGCGAACATGGACGCGGCGAACAGCACGGTCATGCCCAGCGACAGCCAGATGCCGATGCCCTTGAGGGCGGCCAGTTCGGCGCGCATGTCGACCTTTTCTTCCTGGCGCTGCAGCGGCAGGAAGCGCACCAGGCCGATCAAGGCGATCACCCCGATCAGTGTCACGGCCCAGAAGGTCGAACGCCAGCCGGCGACCTGGCCCAGTGCAGTGCCCAGGGGCACGCCGAGCACGTTGGCCAGGGTCAGGCCGGTGAACATCAGCGCCACCGCAGAGGCGCGGCGGTTGGCCGGCACCAGGCTGGCGGCCACCACCGAGCCGATGCCGAAGAAGGCACCGTGGCACAGGGCGGTCACCACCCGGGCGAACATCAGCAGGTCGTAGTCGCTGGCCACGGCGCACAGCAGGTTGCCGACGATGAATACGCTCATCAGCGTCACCAGCGCGGCCTTGCGGGGCAGGCGGGCGGTGGCCAGGGCCATGAACGGTGCACCGATGGCCACGCCCAGGGCGTAACCGGTCACCAGCCAACCGGCGCCGGGGATGGTCACGCCAAGGTCCTGCGCCACGTCGGGCAGCAGGCCCATGATGACGAACTCGGTGGTACCGATGGCAAAGGCGCTCAGCGCCAGGATCAACAGGGAAAGGGGCATTGCAAGGTCCTTGTCAGAGCTCTTGGCTCATCTGCTCGAGGAAAGCCCGGATGGTTTGCTCGTTGCGTTTGAAGAAATGCCACTGGCCGATCTTCTGGCTGCTGATCAGGCCCGCGCGCTGCAAGGTCGCCAGGTGGGCGGAGACGGTCGACTGCGACAGGCCGCAGCGTTGGTCGATCTGCCCGGCACAGACGCCGTATTCGGTGCTGTGCTGCTGGTCGGGGAATTGCGCCGCGGGGTCCTTCAGCCAGTTGAGGATGTCTCGCCGGACCGGGTGGGCCAGGGCTTTTATTATTTCGTCGAGATCGAGAGGCATGGTTGGGCTCGTGGTGTGTAGCGGTATATCGCGATGGAGCGAAATATAAATCGATATTTCGCGATATACAAATATGAAGAGGTTCTGAGCTGAGCACGAATCGCTATATCGCGTTATAACGATATGGCCGGAGTGGGTGCTAGACTGGCGCCATGAATTACCTCGCACACCTTCACCTGGGCGGCCACGCGCCGCAGCAACTGCTGGGCAGCCTGTATGGCGACTTCGTCAAGGGCTCGCTGGACGGGCGTTTCCCGCCGGCGCTGGAGGCCTCGATCCGGTTGCACCGGCATATCGACAGCTATACCGACAGCCACCCGCTGGTGCTGGCGGCGCTGGCGCGTTTCCCCCGCGAGCGGCGGCGCTATGCCGGGATCATCCTCGATGTGTTCTTCGACCACTGCCTGGCGCGGCATTGGGCGGACTATGCCGAGCAGCCACTGGGCGAGTTCACCGAGGCGTTCTATCGCGTGCTGCTGGCCCAGTCCGAGCTTCCGGGGCGGCTGGCACACATTGCGCCGTTCATGGCGGCGGATGACTGGCTGGGGGCTTATGGCGACTTCGCGACCCTGGAGCAGGTGTTCAAGGGGATCGCCCGGCGGCTGTCGCGGCCGGAGGGGATGAGTGGGGTGATGGGGGAGTTGGAGCGGCTGTACGAGCCGTTGCTGGCGGATTTTCGCGAGTTCTATCCGCAGTTGCAGGCCTTTGCTGCGGCGGGCAGGTGAGGCGGTACCGCCGCGAGTAGGCCGGTACTGACGCCGCCGCAACTATGCCGCCTGCGTCCGACGACGCGGCGCCATCTCCACGTCCTGGATGCCGAACAACGCCATGTGGATCGCCTGCTGCGCCTGGAAGGCCAGGGCCGCCCGCTCCTTGCCCGCACTGGTGATCGGCTGCAGCAACTGAATGACCACCTCGCCGCGCGGTTGGCTGAACAGCCGCACCAGGTGCGAAACCAGGTCATCGTCGCCGATGAACGGCGCCACAGGGTCGGGCTCGCCATCGCGCAGGTACTGGATCGCCACCGGCTGCAGCGGCGTGCCCAGGTCGATGGCAGCGGCCAGCAGACGACCATGGAAGGTACGCAGGCTGCGGCCGTCGGTGGTGGTGCCTTCCGGGAAGATCAGCAACGGCCGTCGCTGGTTTAGCTGGTTGCCGATCTGCCGGGCCAGGCGTTGGCTGTCGCCGCTTCCGCGGCGGATGAACAGGGTCCCGGCCTTCTGCGCCAGCCAGCCGGCCAACGGCCAGTGGCGCACTTCGGCCTTGGACAGGAACGACAGGGGCGTGAGCATGCCGAGCAGGGGAATGTCGGTCCAGGACACATGGTTGCTGACCCACAGCATCGGCTGGCGTGGCAACGGGCCGACCACGCGCACCTTGAAGGGCAGGGCGCCGACCAAGTGCTGCATGAACCGGCGCGTCCAGCGCTGGCGCCGTTCGACGGAGGCTTTCAGGCCCAGGCGTTCGCCGAAGGCGATCACGCTGGCCATGAGCATGCCCAGCAGCAACACCAGTATCAGCCGGGCCAGGCGGGCGAGTACCCGCAGGCGCGGCATCAGACCGCCGCCTTGAAGTGGCGGGCATAGCGCGGACAGAGGTCGTCGCGCTTGAGCAGGATGAACACGTCGGCGACCTGGAAGTCCTCGTCCCAGCAGGGCTCGCCGCAGATCTTCGCGCCCAGGCGCATGTAGGCCTTGAGCAGCGGTGGCATTTCGGCGATGACGTTGTTCGGCAGGGCCAGGCTCGGCAGCGGCTTCTTCGGCTCGGCGCGCAGGTGCTCGGTGCACAGGTAGCGCTCGCGCAGGCGCTGCATGATGGCGTGGGCCTGCACGCCGCCGTCCTGCATGGGGATGCTGGCGCACCCCATCAGGTAGCTGTAGCGGCCCTCGTTGAGCACCTCGGCAAGCTCCCCCCAGAGCACGGCGATGGTGCCGCCGTTGCGGTAGGCCGGGTCGACGCAGGTGCGACCCAGCTCGAGGATCGGGCCCTGCAACTGGAGCAGCCCGTGCAGGCTGAATTCTTCTTCGCTGTAGAAACGGCCCAGGCTGCTGGCGGCCTGGTGATCGAGCAGACGGGTGGTGGCGACCAGTTGGCCGCTGGCCAGGTCGCGCACGCCGATGTGGCGGCAGTGGATGTCGTAGTCGTCCATGTCCAGGCCCTGTTCCGCGCCCTTGAGCTTGGCCTTGAATTCGGCGCTGAACACCTTGAAACGCAGGGCCTGCGCTTCTTGCAGGGCCGCGACGCCGACCAGGCGTTCGGCTTGCAGACGGCGTTCAGTGCTGTTGTCGCCAGAGCGAGCGATCCGAGTCATTGCGAGTCTCCCTAAGCCAGCCAAAGAGGGTTGCGGCCGGTCGGCTTTGTTGTGCAAAGTCAGCCTAGGTACGCGCGGTGTCACCCCTGTGAATCTTTGGTGATGCTTGCGTGACAACCCCTTGCGAGGAGCGTCCGATGGCCTGGTTGCAACGACTCAACGACCCTTTCCGCCAGCCCCGGGCCGACAGCCTGGGCGAAAGCCACGGTGCGCTGCTCGAGCGCCTGGGGCCGGTCAACCCCTTCGAGCTGGCGGTGCTCGGCGGCCGTGCCATGGTCACCCCGGGCCTGGCCTTCCTGGTCGGCTACCAGGCCGCTTTGCGCGTGCTCTGGCCCAGCGCCCCGGCCAGCCTCGGCGCGCTATGCGCCACTGAGCGGCGCAGCGTGCGGCCGGCAGACATGCAGACCCGGCTCGATGGCCTGCGCCTGACTGGCAGCAAGGACTTCGTGACGGCAGGGCTCGAGGCCGAGTGGCTGTTGGTGGCGGCGCGCAGCGAAGGGCAGGGCGAACCTCCCCGCCTGAGCCTGGCGGTGGTCTACCCGGGCGAGCCCGGGGTGCGTCTGGAGGCCCTGCCGGCGCTGCCGCTGATGCCCGAGGTCGGGCATGCCCGCCTGCACCTGCAGCAGGCCGCCTGCGAACTGCTCGCTGGCGATGGCTGGGACGCCTATGTCAAACCGTTCCGCTCCCTCGAGGACCTTTATGTGCTGGCGGCGCTGGTCGCCTGGTTATATGGCGTCGGTCAGGACAGTGGCTGGCCGCGGGAGCTGCGCCTGCGTCTGCTGGGCCTGCTTGGCGGTTGTGCCGAGGGCAGCCGGCAATGCGCCGACAGCACCGCCTGCCATCTGCTGCTCGCCGGGCTGTTCGCCCAGTTCCAGGGCTTGCGCGGCGATATCGACAAGGCCCTGGCTGCCGGCCCGCAGGCCTGGGCACATTGCTGGCAGCGTGACCAGGGCGTGCTGGCGCTGGCCGCTGCCGCCCGCGACAAGCGCCTGGAAAAGGCCTGGGCCGCCGCTGGATTGTCATGAAACCCTGGCAGGCTCGCCCGATCCGCGACGAGAGGGCCGGCCATGGGTACGCTGAAGGGGCTGTTGGGCATCCTGGGGATGGTCGCCATGCCGGCCTGGGCCGAGGCATGGCCGGACCCGGACTGGCACACCGAGCCCAATGCGCTCGACTGGCAGGCCGTCGACGCCTATGCCTTCCCGGCGCGCCATGCGACCGAGCGCACGGGTGTGCGCAGCGACGCGCTGCTGATCATTCGCG
The DNA here is from genome assembly GCF_046365545.1 of Pseudomonas sp. HLMP. Classification (NCBI taxonomy): domain Bacteria; kingdom Pseudomonadati; phylum Pseudomonadota; class Gammaproteobacteria; order Pseudomonadales; family Pseudomonadaceae; genus Pseudomonas; species Pseudomonas sp. HLMP. The sequence goes on from NZ_JBDLLR010000001.1 coordinate 1,743,467, forward strand.
ATGGGCGCATCCTGCATGAGCGCTACGCCGCGCCAAGCGGTGTCGATACCCCGCACCTGACCTGGTCGATCAGCAAGAGCGTGCTGGCCACTCTGCTCGGCGTGGCCCAGGGCGAAGGGCGCTTCGCCCTCGAGGACCCGGCGGCCCGTTACTACCCGCCACTGCAAGCCCACCCTTGCTTGCGCCTGGTCGACTTGCTGCACTGGGCCAGCGGCCTGGCCTGGCAGGAGGATTACGAATACGCGCCGCTCAAGTCCTCGGTGGTGGCCATGCTCTATACCCGTGGCCGCGCCGACATGGCCGCTTTTGCCGCTGCGATGCCCGCCGACGCGACGCCGGGCGCACGCTTTCTCTATTCCAGCGGCGACAGCAACCTGCTGGCCGCCGCCCTGCGGGGCATGCTCGAGCCTGGGCAATACGAGGACTACCCCTGGCAGGCGCTGTTCACGCCGCTGGGCATCGACAGTGCCGTCTGGGAGCGCGATGGCGCCGGCACCTACGTGGGGTCTTCCTACCTCTACCTGAGCGCCCGCGACCTGGCCAGGATCGGCCTGCTGATGCTGCGCGAGGGGCGCTGGCGCGATCGCCAGCTACTGCCGGCGGGTTGGGTGGCGTTCAACCGACGCCTGTTCGAGCACGCCGAGGCAGCCCCCGGCGAGGCCAACCCCGGCGGCCACTGGTGGCTCAACCAGCCGTTGCCGGGCCACCCTGCACCCTGGCCGGACGCACCGCTGGATACCTATGCGGCGCTTGGGCATTGGGGCCAGGCGCTCTACCTGCTGCCTTCGCAGAAGCTGGTGATCGTCCGTTACGGCGACGACCGTGATGGCAGCTACCGGCACAACGAGCTGCTCAAGCGGGTGCTGACTGCCCTGGCTGCGGAGGGCGCATGAAGCACCTGGTGTGGCTGGTGCCGATGTCGTTGTTGCTGGCCTGGGCCTGGCATGAGCGCCAGGCGTTGGCGGACTTCCCGGGGATTCTTTCGGCCTATTCGGCCAAGGAGTACTGCTCGTGCCGGTTCGTCATGGGCTTCGACGCGGCGTATTGCCAGGGCTACGTGAAGCAGTACCTGCCGTTGGGCCGGCTGGAGGAAGACCCTGCGCGGCGACGGGTGTTCGCCGAGGGCCTGGGGCGCAGTAGCGTGGCCGCCTGGCAGGGGGCGCGCGCGGGCTGCCGCTTGCTGCCATGAAGAGGGGCGGGTAAGGTTGACGGCCTTGTTTCAAAGGACTTCACATGTTCAAGTTGCTCCGTCTCCTGCCCGCCCTCCTGTTGGCCCTGTGCTTGCCCGCCCACGCCAATTGGCACCTGGACGGCGAGTCCTCGCGCCTGTCCTTCGTCACCAGCAAGAACGGCGATACCGCCGAGGTGCATCGCTTCCTGGTGTTGCACGGCAAGGTCGACCGCAAGGGCCTGGCGCAACTGCGCATCGAGATGGACTCGGTCAGTGGCGGCGTTCCGCTGCGTGACGAACGCATGCGCAACGAGCTGTTCGAGGTCGCCCGTTTCCCGGAGGCCCAGGTGCAGGCGCAGATCGACCTGGGGCCGATCAATGACCTTGCCAACGGCGCCCAGGTGGAGCTGCGCCTGCCGGTGACCGTGACCCTGCATGGCGAGTCGCGCAGCTACAACGTCCTGTTGCTGGCCACTCGTCTGGACGAGCGGCGCTTCCAGGTGGTGACCCTGGAGCCGCTGCTGCTGCGCGCCGAGGACTTCGGCCTGATGCCGGGCCTGGCGACCTTGCGCAAGCTCGCCGGGCTTTCTTCCATCAGCCCATCGGTACCGGTGAGTGCGGTGCTGATCTTCGCCGCTCGCTGACATGTCGGGGCCGGTCTTCCCTTGGCGGGGTGGCAACCAGTTCGAGCTGTTGATCGACGGCCCCAGGTTCTTTCCGCGCATGCTCATGGCGATCGTGCGTGCTGAATTCCAGGTCGACCTGGAGCTCTATCTCGTGGAAGCCGGCGCCTGCGCCGAGGCGGTGGTCGAGGCCCTCGAGCAGGCCGCTGGCCGGGGTGTGCGGGTGCGCTGCCTGTTCGACGACTACGGTGCGCTGGCCTTCCCCTCGGCCCTGCGCCAGCGCCTGCAGACGGCGGGTGTCGAGCTGCGGCTGTACAACCGCCTGCGCTGGCTGCGAGGGTTGCGCAACTTCTATCGCGACCATCGCAAGCTGCTGCTGGTGGACGAGCGCTGGGCCGTGGTCGGCGGCACCGGTGTCACCGACGCGTTCTGGAAGCCGGGGGACGAAACCAGCGAGTGGCATGAGGTGATGGTGCAGATGCAGGGGCCGATCGTGACTGACTGGCAACTGTTGTTCGATCGCCAGTGGCACGCCAACAACCGGCGCACCGCCTGGCGCCCACCGGAAGGCTTCGGGTTGCCGCGCCTGCCTCGCGTACCGGCCCAGGGGCAGGGCCTGGGCCGGGTGGCCTATGCCGATGCCCGTCAGCACCGAGACATCCTGCATGCGCTGGTACGGGCCCTGAACAGTGGCCAGCGTCGCATCTGGCTGGCCACGCCGTACTTCCTGCCGACCTTCAGCGTGCGCCGCTCCTTGCGCCGGGCTGCGCAGAAGGGCATCGATGTGCGCCTGCTGCTCACCGGCCCGCGCACCGATCATCCGGCGATACGCTACGCCGGTCATCGCTACTATCCGCGGTTGCTGCGCGCCGGCGTGCGGATCTTCGAGTACCAGCCCTGCTTCCTGCACCTGAAGATGGTGCTGGTGGACGACTGGGTCAGCGTCGGTTCGTGCAATTTCGACCACTGGAACCTGCGTTTCAACCTCGAGGCCAATGTCGAGGCCATCGACCCACCGTTGACCGCCGCCGTGGCGGCCAGTTTCGAGCGCGACTTCGCCCTGAGCCAGGAGGTCGACCTGGCGCTCTGGCAGGCCCGGCCGCTCTGGTGGCGGGTGCAGCAGCGGCTGTGGGGATTGCTCGATCGCCTGGTGGTCAACCTGCTGGATCGCCGCGACTAAGACGGCGAAGCGGACTATCGTGCAGGGATTGTTCTCATGCTACGGAAGGAGTGGCGGCGATGACGGCGAAGAAGATTCTCATGCTGGTGGGCGACTACGTCGAGGACTACGAGGTGATGGTGCCCTTCCAGGCCTTGAAGATGGTCGGCCACACGGTGCACGCGGTGTGCCCGGAGAAACTGGCGGGGCAGACCGTGCGCACGGCGATCCACGATTTCGAAGGTGACCAGACCTACAGCGAGAAGCCAGGGCACGCTTTCGCCCTGAACCAGGACTTCGTGCAGGTGCGGGCCGAGGGCTATGACGCGCTGCTGATCCCAGGGGGCCGGGCGCCTGAGTACCTGCGCCTGGATGAGCGGGTGCTGGGTTTGGTCAAGGCCTTCGACCAGGCCGGCAAGCCCATCGCTGCGGTGTGCCATGGGGCCCAGTTGCTGGCGGCGGCCGGTGTGCTGGATGGGCGCGAGTGCAGTGCGTATCCGGCGTGTGCGCCCGAGGTGAGGTTGGCGGGAGGGCGATATGTGGACATCGCCATGGACCAGGCGCACGTGGACGGGAACCTGGTGACCGCACCGGCCTGGCCAGCGCATCCGGCGTGGTTGGCGGCATTTCTCAAATTGCTCGGGACGCGGATTGCCTGACGTAGAGGAGGGGGCCATTCGCATCATCCGAGGTTTACCCGGGCTTGTGCGAAGCGCCCCCAAACTGTACTGCCAACCCCAGCCCTCAGCCCACCTGCTCGACCCAGTCATTGAGGTTGTAGTAGTTGGTCACCCGGGCGATCTTCCCGCAATGGATGTAGAAGAACGCCCCAGCCGGCAGCACGTAGGTCTGCCCATTGGCCGGTGGCAGCCCTTCGTCATCGGCCAGGTACTCTCCGTGCACGGTGAACTCGGCGGCCGCGCGGCTGCCGTCGGCGTTCTGCATCACCACGATGTCGGCCAGGCGTTCCCGGTAGCAGCGGTTCATCTTGTCCATGAAGGCTGCGAAGGCCGCCTTGCCCATCTGCCGCTCGCCCTGGTTGATGTCATGGATCACGTCCTCGCTGAGCAGGGCGAGGAAGGCCGGCATGTCCCCGGCATTGAAGGCGGCGTAGTAGGCGTTGACGAGCTCGGTAGCGGTCATGGCAATGTTCCTGTCGTGTACGGGAAAGGGAATGGCGTGGAACGGATGATAGGGTTTCCCCTCAAGCCCGGCTTAGCCGAGCGCGTCATCCACATCGACAAAACGACCGCTACGCATGGAAATCCGCCTGTTGCACGGCGCTGCCATCGCGCCTTACATCGATGACCTCGCTCGCCTGCGCCTGACGGTGTTCCGCGAGTTCCCCTACCTCTACGACGGCTCGCCGGAATACGAGGCCGACTACCTGTCCACCTATGCCCGTTCCGGGCGCAGCCTGGTGGTGCTGGCCCTGGACGGCGGCAAGGTGGTCGGCGCCTCGACCGGCCTGCCCCTGGTCGACGAGACGCTCGAGTTCCAGCAGCCGTTCCTGGCCCAGAGCCGGGACCCGGCGAGCGTCTACTACTTCGGCGAGTCGGTGTTGCTGCCGGCCTACCGGGGCCAGGGCCTGGGCGTGCGCTTCTTCATCGAGCGCGAATCCTACGCCCACAAGCTCGCTGAATTCGACTACTGCGCCTTCTGCGCTGTCGAGCGCCCGGCCGGCCATCCCCGGCGCCCACTGGACTACAAGCCGTTGCATGGCTTCTGGCGCAACCGTGGCTTCCTGCACGATCCGTCGCTGCGCACCACCTATGCCTGGCGCGACCTCGACGAGCAGACCGAATCGGCCAAGATCATGTCCTTCTGGCTCAAGGAACTGCCGGTATGATCCGCCTCGCGGCGTGCCAGTACGCCATCGAACTGTACGAGAGCTGGGACGCCTATGCCGAGCACTTGCACGGCTTGTGCGCCGAGGCGGTCGAGGCTGGTGGGCAGTTGCTGCTATTGCCTGAATATGCCGGCCTGGTGCTCAGCGGCCAGTTGCCGGTACAACAGCGCAGCGACCTGAAGGCGTCGATCGCCGGCATCCAGCCGCTGGTCGCGCCGTGGTTGGCGCTGTGCGAAAGCCTTGCCCGTCGCTGGGGCATCTACCTGCAGCCTGGCAGCGTGCCCGTGCTCGACGCCGATGGCCGTTACCGCAACCGTGCCTGGCTGTTCGGTCCGGACGGGGTGCTGGGCCATCAGGACAAACTGATCATGACCCGCTTCGAACGGGAGCAGTGGGGGATCGCCGCAGGCGAAGGGCTCAAGGTGTTCGACACGGCCCTGGGGCGCCTGGGCATCCTGATCTGCTATGACAACGAGTTCCCCCTGCTGGCCCGGCGCCTGGCCGAAGGCGGTGCGGACCTGATCCTCACCCCCAGTTGCACCGACACCGAGGCGGGGTATCACCGCGTGCGTATCGGCGCCCAGGCGCGCGCCCTGGAGAACCAGATCGCCGTGTTGCAGAGCCCTACGGTGGGCATGGCGCCTTGGTCGCCGGCGCTGGATGAGAACATCGGGCGGGCAGGGCTGTTCGTGCCGCCGGACCATGGTATGCCGGCCAATGGCGTGATCGCCGAGAGCGCCGAATTGTGCCCTGGCGGTAGCCGTTGGTTGGTCTGTGAGGTGGATCTGGAGGAGGTGCGACGGGTACGGCGGGAAGGGCAGGTGTTCACCCGGCGGGACTGGCCGGAGCAGTTCGAGCGGGTTCTGTAGGGCTGGGTTGGCCGCTGCGCGGGTCTGGCAGAGCCTTGAAGCTTGGGGCTGCAAGGCAGCCCCAAACGGTCGGGCGTTTTACTTCACTTCGACCGCCAGGCTCTCGGCGATCTTGCTCTGCCACAGGGCAGGGCCGGTGATGTGCACCGACTCACCGTTGCTGTCCACCGCGACGGTGACCGGCATGTCCTTGACCTCGAACTCGTAGATCGCCTCCATGCCCAGCTCGGCGAACGCCAGGACCTGGGACTTGCGGATCGCCTGGGCTACCAGGTAGGCGGCGCCGCCGACGGCCATCAGGTACACGGCCTTGTTGTCCTTGATCGCCTCGATGGCGGTCGGGCCACGCTCGGACTTGCCGATCATGCCCAGCAGGCCGGTCTGCTCGAGGATCTGGCGGGTGAACTTGTCCATGCGGGTGGCGGTGGTCGGGCCGGCAGGACCTACCACTTCGTCACCGACCGGATCGACCGGGCCTACGTAGTAGATGAAACGGCCCTTGAGGTCCACCGGCAACGCTTCGCCACGGTTGAGCATCTCGACCATGCGCTTGTGCGCGGCGTCGCGGCCGGTGAGCATCTTGCCGTTGAGCAGCAGGGTCTCGCCCGGCTTCCAGCTGGCGACTTCTTCCGGGGTGATGCTGTCGAGGTCGACGCGGCGGGCGCTCGGGCCGGCTTCCCAGACGATTTCCGGGTAGGCGTCCAGCGACGGCGCTTCCAGCTCGGCCGGGCCCGTGCCGTCGAGCACGAAGTGGGCGTGGCGGGTGGCGGCGCAGTTGGGGATCATGCACACCGGCAGGGAGGCGGCATGGGTCGGGTAGTCCATGATCTTGACGTCGAGCACGGTGGTCAGGCCGCCCAGGCCCTGGGCGCCGATGCCCAGCTGGTTGACCTTCTCGAACAGCTCAAGGCGCAGTTCCTCGATGCGGTTCTGCGGGCCGCGGGCCTTGAGTTCATGGATGTCGATGGACTCCATCAGGACTTCCTTGGCCATCACCGCGGCCTTCTCGGCGGTACCGCCGATGCCGATGCCCAGCATGCCAGGCGGGCACCAGCCGGCGCCCATGGTCGGGACGGTCTTCAGGACCCAGTCGACGATCGAGTCGGACGGGTTGAGCATGGCCATCTTCGACTTGTTCTCCGAGCCGCCGCCCTTGGCGGCGACGTCGACCTCGACCTTGTCGCCGGGGACGATGGAGTAGTGGATCACCGCCGGAGTGTTGTCCTTGGTGTTCTTGCGGGCACCGGCCGGGTCGGCCAGGATCGAGGCGCGCAGGACGTTCTCAGGCAGGTTGTAGGCGCGGCGCACACCCTCGTTGATCATGTCGTCGACGCTCATGGTGGCGCCGTCCCAGCGTACGTCCATGCCCACGCGGACGAACACGGTGACGATGCCGGTGTCCTGGCAGATCGGGCGGTGGCCGGTGGCGCACATGCGCGAGTTGATCAGGATCTGGGCGATGGAGTCGCGCGCGGCGGGCGACTCTTCACGCAGGTAGGCTTCGTGCATCGCCTGGATGAAATCGACGGGGTGGTAGTACGAGATGAATTGCAGGGCGTCGGCAACGCTCTGAATCAGGTCGTCTTGCTTGATCACGGTCATGCAGCGCGCTCCTCTTAAAGACGGGAACATTCATAAAGGCCTTCCGACACCGCCGACCTGCGCGTCGAAATGCCTTGCAAGGCGCGCCGGCAGGCTGGCCGACGCAAAAGGGCGCGGCAGTATAGCGCGCATCCGCCCCCGGCACACCTGCGTGTGGTCTGGACCAAGGTCGGCAACCGACGGGCACCCTTTTTGCTGATTTACCCGCGAAGCCCTAGAGTGGGCGATGTGATTCGTGGAGACATACCGACCATGCCTGAACTCTGCGTCGGCGAGCGCTGCTGGACAGTGCCGGCCGCCAGCAACCTGCTCGATGCCCTCAATGCCGCAGGTTGTGGCGTGCCCTACAGCTGCCGCGCCGGCAGTTGCCATGCCTGCCTGGTGCGTTGCCTGGAGGGGCAGCCCGAGGACGCCATGCCCGAGGCGCTGGGCCTTGCGCAGCGCGAGCAGGGCTGGCGCCTGGCCTGCCAGTGCCGGGTGAGCGCCGACTTGCGGGTGGCGGTGTTCGATCCGTCGAGCGATGGCTTGCCTGCGCGCGTCTGCGCCCTGGCGTGGTTCGGCGACGTGCTGCGCTTGCGCCTTAGGCCCGAGCGGCCATTGCGCTACCAGGCAGGGCAGCACCTGGTGCTGTGGCTGGACGGCGTGGCGCGGCCGTATTCACTGGCGAGCCTGCCGGGGGAAGATGACTTCCTGGAGTTCCACCTGGATTGCCGGCGCCCTGGCGCCTTCTGCGACAAGGCCAGGCGGCTGGCCGAGGGCGATGAGCTGCGCCTGGGCGAGCTGCGGGGCGGCGCCTTGCACTACGACCCGGACTGGCAGGAGCGACCCTTGTGGCTGCTGGCCGCGGGAACTGGGCTTGCGCCGTTGTGGGGCATCCTGCGGGAAGCGTTGCGCCAGGGGCACCAGGGTGGGATCCGGGTGCTGCATGTGACCCATGACCGCGCCGGACAGTACCTGGCCGGGCCGTTGGCGGACCTGGCCGATCGATATCCCAGGGTGAGTGTCGAGTGGGGGTTGGCCGATCAGTTGGAGCAAGCGCTGGCGGGGTTGCGCCTGTCATCGCGGCAGACGGTGGCGCTGGCGTGCGGGGCGCCGGGGAGTGTCGAGCGCTTCGCACGGCGGCTGTTCATTGCCGGGTTGCCGAGGAACCAGCTGTTTGCCGATGTGTTTCTCGAGCATGCCTGATGGCTTGTGGGGCTCCTTGCGCGGGCAAGCCCGCTCCCACAGGGGCCGAGTCGATCACGAATGATGCGGTTGGCAGGGCCATGTGGGAGCGGGCTTGCCCGCGAAGGGGCGCGAAACGGCCCCAGGATTACGGCGTTGGAGAATCGACTCAGATCAGCGGATCACCCACGTGCAGGATCTTCATGCCATTGGTCCCGCCGATGGTGTGGTAGCTGTCGCCCTTGGTCAGGATCACCCAGTCACCCTGTTGCACCAGGCCGCGCTTGAGCAGTTCGTCGACCGCGGCCTGGCTGACTTTCTCCGGCGGCAGCGAGGCGGGGTCGAAGGCGATCGGGTAGACGCCACGGAACAGCGAGGTACGGGCCTGGGTGCCGCTGTGCGGCGACATGGCGAAGATCGGCACGTGCGAGCGCAGGCGTGACATGATCAGCGGGGTGTAGCCACTTTCGGTGAGGGCGATGATCGCCTTGACGCCGGGGAAGTGGTTGGCGGTGTACATCGCCGCCAGGGCGATGCTTTCGTCGCAGCGCTCGAAGGTGGTATGCAGGCGATGGCTGGACTTCTGGCTGGTCGGGTGCTTCTCGGCGCCCTGGCAGATACGCGCCATGGCCTGGACCGCTTCGATCGGGTAGGCGCCGGCGGCGCTCTCGGCCGACAGCATCACCGCGTCGGTGTTGTCCAGCACGGCGTTGGCCACGTCGGACACTTCGGCACGGGTCGGCATCGGGTTCTGGATCATCGACTCCATCATCTGGGTCGCGACGATCACCGCCTTGTTGTTGCGGCGGGCGTGCTGGATGATCTTCTTCTGGATGGCGATCAGCTCGGCGTCGCCGATTTCCACGCCCAGGTCGCCACGGGCGACCATCACGGCGTCGGAGGCGGCGATCAGGCCATCGAGGGTCTCGTCGTCGGCCACGGCTTCGGCGCGCTCGATCTTGGCCACCAGCCAGGCGGTGCCGCCGGCTTCGTCGCGCAGCTTGCGGGCGTATTCCATGTCGCTGGCGTCACGCGGGAAGGACACGGCCAGGTAGTCCAGGTCCATTTCCGCCGCCAGCTTGATGTCGGCCTTGTCCTTGTCGGTCAGGGCCGGGGCGGTCAGGCCGCCACCCTTGCGGTTGATGCCCTTGTGGTCGGACAGCGGGCCACCGACGATCACCACGCAGTGCAGGGCATCGGTAGTGGCGGTCTCGACACGCATGACCACGCGGCCGTCATCGAGCAGCAGTTCGTCGCCGACGCCGCAGTCCTTGACCAGGTCGGGGTAGTCGATGCCGACGATGTCCTGGGTGCCTTCGGTCAGCGGGTGGGCGGTGGAGAAGGTGAACGTGTCGCCGATCTTCAGTTCGATGCGCTTGTTGCTGAACTTGGCGATGCGGATCTTCGGACCCTGCAGGTCGCCCAGCAGCGCGACGTGACGCCCGTGCTTGGCGGCGATGTCGCGGATCAGGCGGGCGCGGGCCTTGTGCTCGTCCGGGGTGCCGTGGGAGAAGTTCAGGCGTGCCACGTCCAGGCCAGCGAGGATCAGTTGTTCGATCACTTCCGGCGAGTTGCTGGCGGGGCCGAGGGTGGCGACGATTTTGGTACGGCGGATGGTCATGCACAGACTCCTATAGTGAAGCGCAGCGAAAGGCTACCCCGGAATCTCGCTGTAGTCATTGTTCCATTGCACTACCTGGCAGCGCTTGGGCTTGGCGGTTGAACGGAGGTTCCAAGCTGCAAGCCTCTAGCTGATTCGCGCCGCATACCCGCTTGCAGCTTGCCGCTTGAAGCTGAAGAAATGCCAAACCAAGCCGATACACTGCGTAATAAAGGAGATCCCCCATGCGAGCCCTGATCGTTTTGGCCGTGGCGGCCAGTGTCGTCGGTTGCACCCGTTGGTCGATGGACCATCATCTGAACAATGCCTACCGTGCCTACGACCGCGGCGATTGCCAGCGGGTGATGCTGGAGCTGTCGCAGGTCGACCGTACCAGCCGTGCCCGGCCGTTCATTCACCCGGAAGTCTCGCTGCTGCGGGGCCAGTGCCTGGAGCGCCAGAAACTCTACGTCGATGCGGCGCAGACCTACCAGTACCTGATCCAGCGCTACCCGCAGAACGAGTACGCCTACCGCGCCCGGGCGCGGCTGCAGACACTCGAGCAACTCGGTCACTATCGGCCTGGCGAGGCGGCGGTGGCGACGCCGGTCACCCGTGCACCTTGGCGCTAACACCAAGGTGTTGTTGATTTCATGGAATTGGACAGGCGCCCTGGGCTAATCTGTCAGGCAGATGTAACGATCACCGCCAGTACCTTGTCTTCCTGGCATCAGGTACGGACAGCATGTTTATCGAACGCCATATAGAACGTCACCAGTTGCCTTGTGTCCTCAAGGTGTACAACCGATTCACCGACCAGCAGATCGGCTACCTCGGCAATGCCTCGGAGGACGGGTTGATGCTGATCAGCCAGTTGCCGGTGCTGGTCGGGCCGGATTTCGAGCTGCAGTTGCGCCTGCCGCTGGCAGGCGGCGGGTGGCAATACGTCAACCTGACTGCCAGTTGCCTATGGTGTCGCGAGGACCAGACGCCGGGGCACTACGATTCAGGCTTCATGCTGTTGCAGGCACCCCGCGAGTACGAGGAGTTCGTGCGTTCCTTGCGCAGCTACTTCAGTTTCCGGCCCATGAACGCTTCCGCCTGAGGCTGTCTCCGGTAGACTCTGGTCGACCTTGTTACAGGACGACCCCGTGAGCACCAGCATCTTCTGGCACGATTACGAAACCACCGGTATCGATCCGCGCCGCGACCGGCCCCTGCAGGTCGCAGGCGTGCGCACTGACCTCGAACTCAACGAAATCGAGGCACCGATCAGCCTTTATTGCCGGCCCAGCGACGATATCCTGCCGCACCCGGCGGCTTGCCTGGTGACCGGCATCACCCCCGAGCAACTGGCAGGCAACGGGCTGTGCGAAGCCGAGTTCATGACAAAAGTGCATGAGCAACTGGCGCGCCCCGGAACCTGTGGCGCGGGTTACAACACCCTGCGCTTCGACGATGAAGTCACCCGCTACAGCCTTTACCGCAACTTCTTCGATCCCTATGCCCGCGAATGGCAGGGTGGCAACAGCCGCTGGGACCTGATCGACGTGGTGCGCACCGCCTATGCCTTGCGCCCGGAAGGGATCGTCTGGCCGCAGCAGGATGGTCGTACCAGCCTGCGCCTGGAGCTGCTCAGCCAGGCCAACGGCATCGACCATGGCCAGGCCCACGAGGCACTTTCCGACGTGCGGGCGACCATCGCCCTGGCCCGCTTGATCCGCCAGCAGCAGCCTCGGTTGTACGACTGGTTGTTCCAGTTGCGCAGCAAGCACAAAGTGATGGAACAGGTACGCCTGCTGCAGCCGCTGGTACATGTTTCGGGGCGTTTTTCAGCAGAGCGTAACTATCTTGGCGTGGTGCTGCCGCTGGCCTGGCATCCGCGTAATCGCAATGCACTGATTGTGTGCGACCTGCACCTGGAAACACTGCCGTTATTGCAGGAAAGCGCAGAAACATTACGTCAGCGTTTGTACACGCGCCGCGATGAATTATCCGAGGGACAACTACCTGTACCTTTGAAGTTGGTGCAGGTCAATCGTTGCCCGGTGCTCGCGCCGTTGTCGGTATTACGCCCTGCTGACCAGCAGCGTTTGGGCCTGGATATGGCACTGCTGCAACGCCGTGGCGAACAACTGGCCAATCAACAAAACGTTTGGCAGGAAAAACTGGCGCACATTTACAACGCTGATGATTTCACCCCCAGCGAGGATCCGGAACAACAACTGTACGACGGGTTTATCGGCGATCGGGACCGGCGCCTGTGCGAACAAGTCCGTCGCCTGGAGCCTGCACAATTGGGCCAGGGGCACTGGATGTTCGATGATCCGCGGCTGCCGGAGCTGTTGTTCCGTTATCGCGCACGAAACTTCGCCGAGACCTTGAATACCGAGGAACGACAACGGTGGCAATCATTCTGCCAGCAACGCTTGAGCGATCCGTGCCTGGGGGCGCCGAATACCGTGGGTGACTTCGAACAGGCCTGGCAGAGCAGTTGGGCCACGGCGGACGAGGCCGGGCGGCGGGTGCTGGAGGCCTGGCAGGCGCATCTCCGGCAGTTGAAGGTGCAGTATCAGTTATAGAATGCGTGCCCCATGAAAAACGCCGGCAATGTGCCGGCGTTTTTCATGGGGGTATAAAAGGACAATACCCGGGGATCAGTCCAGCAGGGTGGCCCAGCTTTCGACCTCGTCGCTGCCCCACTTGGCTTTCCACTCTTTCAGCGTCTTGTGGTTGCCGCCCTTGGTTTCGATCACTTCACCATTGTGCGGGTTCTTGTATTGCTTGACCTTGCGAGCACGCTTGGTGCCGGTGGTTTTTACGGCACCACGTGGCGCCTTGCTCAGTTTGGAATCGGGATCGAGCAGGGCGATCACGTCGCGCAGGGACTTGGAATATTCGCCCATCAGTGCGCGCAGTTTGCCTTCGAACTCCAGCTCTTTCTTCAGCTTGTCATCTTGCGACAGGTTGGCCAGGCGGGCCTGAAGTTCCTTGATGGCTTCTTCGGTAGCGCGGTACTCGTTGATCAGGGACATGGAGTGTTCCTTAATGCGTGTTCAGGGAGACAGACAGTAGGGGGCAATAATAGACAGGCGATACTCTCAAGTAAACAATTAAAATAGCAATAAACTGTTAATTGTCCGACGACAACGTATCTGTTTGGTTAAGAAAAATTTACATATGCGGTGATGAAATCATCGTTTTCCTACGGACGCCGTGCATTCTCACCATCGACTCAAGCCGCTCGGCATTCGCTGCGGTTGTGCCGATCATTACTGCGTTTTTCCTGGCAGGCCGCTAGAATATGCGCCTTTGCGAAGTTCTGGAGTCTCATTCATGCGCACCTATCGACTGGTGATTGCCTGCCCCGACCGTGTCGGTATCGTGGCGAAAGTCAGTAATTTCCTGGCCTTGTACAATGGCTGGATCAACGAAGCCAGCCACCACTCCGACGAGCAGAGCGGCTGGTTCTTCATGCGCCATGAGATCCGCGCCGAATCCCTGCCGTTCGATATCGAGGCCTTCCGCGAGGCCTTCGCGCCGATCGCCGAAGAGTTCTCCATGACCTGGCGGATCACCGATTCGGCACAGAAGAAGCGCGTGGTGTTGATGGCTAGCCGCGAATCCCACTGCCTGGCCGACCTGTTGCACCGCTGGCACACCGACGAGCTGGACTGCGAGATCCCGTGCGTGATCTCCAACCACGACGACTTGCGCAGCATGGTCGAGTGGCATGGCATCCCGTTCTTCCATGTCCCGGTCGATCCGAAGGACAAGGCGCCAGCGTTCGCCGAAGTGTCGCGTCTGGTCGAGGCGCATGCGGCTGATGTCGTGGTGTTGGCGCGCTACATGCAGATCCTGCCGCCGCAGCTGTGCCAGGCCTATGCCGAGAAGGTGATCAACATCCACCACAGCTTCCTGCCGTCCTTCGTCGGCGCCAAGCCCTATCACCAGGCCGCCCTGCGTGGGGTCAAGCTGATCGGCGCGACCTGCCACTACGTCACCGAGGAGCTGGATGCCGGGCCGATCATCGAGCAGGACGTGGTCCGTGTCAGCCATGCCGACAGCATCGAGGACATGGTGCGTTTCGGTCGTGACGTGGAGAAGATGGTCCTGGCCCGTGGCCTGCGCTATCACCTGGAAGACCGCGTGCTGGTACACGGCAACAAGACCGTGGTGTTCGACTGAGCCTTGGGGCTGCAAAGCGCCCCCTGACGAGTATTGGATAATGGTCGAGCCACGCGACAGGGCGGCAGCCGAGACACCGCCGACGTTGGGCGAGGGCTGCCTGGCCCGCTTCGATCTCGACGCCCTGGGCGACGATGCCGGCACCGATTTCGCCGGTGCCGCCGAACTCTGGCGCCAGCTCAATCCGCCTGGCGACGCCAGCGCTCCAGCAGTGGACGCGCCAGCAGGCAGACGAACACCGGCCCACCGGCGATCAGGTAGAAGTAATAGGTGACGGCGCGCCAGATCAGGATCGCCGCCGCCGCCGTCGAACTGCCCACCAGCGGCGCCAGCAGGCTCGCCGAGGTCAGCTCGGCGGCCCCGGCGCCACCAGGCAGCAGGCTGAACTGGCCGGCGCTGAGCGACAGCATCTGCACCAGGAAGCTCGGTATCCACGACAGCTCTACGCCCAACCCCCTCAACACCAGGTACAGCACGCTGTAGCGCAGGCTCCAGTGCGCGCAGGTCAGGGTGAACACCAGGGCCAGGGTGCGCTTGGGCAGACGCCAGGTGTCGGCCAGGGCATGGCTGAAATGCAGCAGCTTGCGCGCCCAGCGCCGCCGCCGCAGGCGTGACATGCCCAGCCGGCGCAGTAGGCGGCCGTTGAGGCGCATCACCCGGCGCCGGTAGCGCAGCAGCCCGAGCACCCCAGCCAGCACCACGCACAGCAGCGACGCGCTGCCGAGCAGCATGCTTTCCTGGCTGTGCCCCAGGCTGTGGAACAGGGCGTAGCCGGCGATCGCCAGCATGGCGCAAAAGAAGAACACCAGGTCATTCAACTGGTCCATGGCGAAGACCGCGCCGCTGCGCGCCGGACCGATGCGTTCGCGGGCCAGCAGGGCCATGAGGGTGAGGGGCCCGCCGCTACCGCCTGGGGTGGTGCAGATGGCGAACTCGGTGGCCATGACTACACCCAGGCTGCGCACTCGCCCGAGCCGCGTACCTTGCTGGCCGAGCAGCAGGCGCAGACGCAGGGCGTTGATGACCCAGCACAGCAAGATCATGCCCAGCAGCATCAGCATCAGGCCGGGGGCGAAGGTTTTCAGCCGGGGCAGCAGGTCGCTGCCACCGAGCAGGGCCGGGACCAGCACCGCCAACAGCAGTGCCAGGCCCAGCCAGCCCAGGCGGTTCATGCCCTGGCCTGGCGGTCCAGCCAGGCGGACTTGGTCAGTGGCTCGCGGCCTTGCGCCCGTAGCGCCAGCAGGGTGTGCAGCCAGTAGTCGCGGGACGCGCGATGACGCATGTCCACCGGGTGCAGGCCCAGGCGCAGGGTGCTGGCCTGGCGCCAGCGCCGGCATTGCCAGTCGCAGAGCATCCTCGACAAGCCGCGGCGCCAGGGGCTGCGGGCACTCCACACCAGGCCCGGCGCCTCGATGGCGGTGAATGTCGGCAGGCGGTACAGGTGCTGCGGTGTGCTGGTATAGCGCAAGGGCAGGCGGCGCAGGGCCTGGCGTGTGCCTTCGCTCATCAGCCAGGCGGGCGCGACGAAGCCTTCCACCGGCCAACCCTGGCGGCCGAACAGCGCCAGGCCGGCCTCCAGGCGCTGCAAGGCCTCGCCTTCGTCGAGCCCGTAGAATTCACCTTCATGGGTGTAGATCCGGCGCATGAAGTACTCCCCGGGGCTGCGTGGCGGCGGGCCGTCGTCGGCATGGTAGTAGCCATGCAGGGCCAGTTCGTCGCCTTGTGCCAGGCGGCGTTCGAGCAGGCGGCAGAAGGTCGGCGAGCGGCCCAGGGCGTTGCGGTGGTGGAAGTCCGGGACCACCAGCCAGGTCATGGGCACATTGCCGAGGGCGTCGATGGCTTGGACGAAGGGCTGGTAGTCGGGCCAGGTCTCAGGCGCGACGTCGTGCAGCACCAGCATCAGGCTGCGTGGCGAGGTGGCCTCAGGCATGGGCGCGGACCTGCGGCAGGTGGCCAAGGACCGCCTGGTAGTGCTCCAGCAGGCCGTTGACCACGGTGTCCCAGGAGTAGTGCTGCTCCACGTGGCGGCGGGCCTGGGCGCCGAGCTGGCGCACGCCGGCCTCGAAGGTCTCGCGCACGGCCTGCGCCATGGCCTGGCCGTCGTTGGGGCGGCACAGCCGGCCGCACTGCTCGTTGACGATCTCGCCGAAGGCACCGGCGCGCACGGCCACCACGGGCGTGGCGCTGGCCATGGCTTCGAGGATCACCAGGCCGAAGGTCTCCTGGTCGCCGGCATGCACCAGCAGATCGGCGCTGGCGAACAGCCGCGCGACCTCCTCGGGCGGGCAGAACGCGTCGATCACGCTGACGTTGTCCGGCACATTGGTTGGCATGTTCGAGCCCGCCAGCAGCAGGTGGTAGTGGCGCCCCAGGTGGCGCATGCAGTCGAGCAGCACCGGCAGGTTCTTCTCTCGCGAGCCGCGGCCGGCGAACACCAGCAGGCGGGTGGTGTCGGGAATGCCCAGTTCGGTACGCAGGTGTGGGTCGCGATGCTCGGGGTTGAAGGTGGCCAGGTCGACGCCCAGGCGTTGCACGTGCACATCCCTGACCCCCAGCCGGCGCAGCTTGTCGGCCATCACCTGGCTCGGTGCCAGGACCCGGTCGAAATTGCCGTACAGCTTGCTGACGTAGGCCTCGACATTGGGCGTGAACCAGTTGCCCATGCGGTTGCTGACCAGCAGCGGCAGGTCGGAATGGTAGAAACCGATCACCGGCACGTCGAGCTTGCGCCGTGCTTCCAGGGCCGCCCAGGCGGTGAGGTAGGGGTCGCCCACTTCGATCAGGTTGGGCTGCAGGCGGCGCAGCACGTTGCACCAGGGGGCCAGGCGTACCGGGAAGCGGTAGCCGTTGCCAAAAGGCAGGGGAGGCGCCGGCACCTGGTAGATGCCATCGGCGTGGCTGGCGCTGGGGCCGGGGATCAAGAGGCTGTGGCGGACGCCGGTCTTGGCGTCGAGTCGGCGGTGTTTGGCATCAAGATAGGTACGTACGCCGCCGCTGGCCGGGGCGTAGAACATGGTGATGTCAGCGATGTGCACGATCAGCATCCCTCCGGGATCGTCTTCGGGTCTGTCATCCGGCCGCTATGGGCCGGCGATGACGCGCCTAAAGGTTGACCTTCCTGAAGGATAGTTTGTTCGATCGGGGGCGGCTGTGAGCAGCAAGCTTCAAGCGGCAAGAAAAAGCAGGAGTGCGCACACCCCTGCTTTTGCTTTTGCTTGCCGCTAGATCCTGAAGCTGCCGACCAGGTGCTTGAGGCGGGTGGCCTGCTGTTCGAGGTCGGCGCAGGCGCGCAGGGTGGCCTGCAGGTTCTCGACGCCTTCCTGGTTGAGCATGTTGATCTCGTTGATATCCATGTTGATCGAGTCGACCACGGCGGTCTGCTCCTCGGTGGCGGTGGCCACCGACTGGTTCATGCCGTCGATCTCGCCGATGCGCTGGGTCACGCTGCCCAGGCGCTCGCCGGCCTGGTTGGCGATCGCCATGCTGTCGTGGCTGTGGCGCTGGCTCTGGTCCATGGTCTCGACCGACTCGCGGGCACCGACCTGCAGCTCCTCGATCATGCTCTGCACCTGCTGCGCCGACTCCTGGGTGCGGTGGGCGAGGTTACGCACCTCGTCGGCGACCACGGCGAAACCACGGCCGGCCTCGCCGGCACGTGCCGCCTCGATCGCCGCATTGAGCGCCAGCAGGTTGGTCTGCTGGGAAATGCTGGTGATCACCTCGAGGATCTGGCCGATATTCACCGTCTTGTTGTTGAGCGTCTCGATGTGGGCGCTGGAGGTGACGATCAGGTCCGACAGGCGGTTCATCGCTTCGATGTTGCGTTCCACCACCTGCTGGCCTTCCTCGGCCAGCAGGCGCGCCGAGGTGGCGTGTTGCGAGGCCTGGGCGGCATTGCCGGCGATCTCCTGGGCCGCGGCGCCCAGCTCGTTGATGGCCGCGGCGACGCTGTTGGTGCGGTTGGACTGCTCGTCGGAATTGGCCATCGACGAGTTGGAGGCGCTGATCACCCGCAGGGCCACTTCGTTGACCTGCTCGGTGGCCGAGGACACTTCGCGGATCGAGCTGTGGATGCGTTCGACGAAGCGGTTGAAGGCACTGCCGAGGATGCCGAACTCGTCATGCTGGTGGATCTGCAGGCGCTTGGTCAGGTCGCCTTCGCCTTGGGCGATGTCTTCCATGGCCCGGGTCATGGCGTGCAGCGGTTGCATCAATACACGGATCAGCAGGCCGAGCAGGGCGATGATGATGACCACCGCGACCAGGGTAGCGATCACCGCCGAGGTGCGGAAGCTGCTGAGCATGGAGAAGGCCTTGTCCTTGTCCACCGACAGGCCGATGTACCAGTTGGCCGAAGGCAGGCCTTTGATCGGGGTGAAGGTCAGCAGGCGGTCCTGGCCGTCGGAGCGGACCTCGGTCAGGTCGTTGGAGAGTTTCGGCGTGTTCTGCGGGAACAGGTCCGACAGCGACTTCATCACCAGCGCCTTGTCCGGGTGGACCAGGATCTTGCCTTGGTCGTTGACCAGGAAGGCGTAGCCCATGCCGCCGAAGTCCAGCGAGTTGATGATCTCCACCAGGCCATCGAGGGTCAGGTCGCCGCCAACCACGCCGACGCTGCTGGACACCTTGCTGAGGATGCCGATGACCATCTTGTTGGTGGTCAGGTCGATGTAGGGTTCGGTGAGGATCGCGCCGCTGGCGTTCATGCCGTCCTTGTACCAGGGGCGTACGCGCGGGTCGTAGCCGTCGGGCATCGGCGCGTCGGGACGCACGCTGAAGCCGCCGTCGACCTTGCCCAGGTAGACCGTGAGGAAGCTTGAGATCAGGGCATTCTGGCCCATCAGGGTTTCGGCGTTGGCGGGATCCTGGGCAATGTTCTGGGCCAGGTTCTCCACCAGCTTGATACGGCCTTCGAAGAGGTTGCGGATGTTGGTCGAGGTGGACTCGCCCATTTCAGCCAGATAGTTCTCCAGGTCCTCGCGAATCGCATTACGCTGGAGGTAATCGTTGTAAAGGGTGAACAGGCTGAACGCGAGTATCACGATCAGCGAGGCCGCCAAGAGGATCTTGTGGCTGAAGCGAAGGCTTTTGTTCATGGCGTATCGGGTCCGCTAAGGTTTTATCGGGTCGTTCGCACGAAGGCAGCTTGGAAAACAGTGCAACAATCACCGGGGTCCTTTTCGGGTTGTTCCTGTCTTTCAGGGGGAAATCACGATGGGATATCGGCCGATAGGCGGCAAAGCTTGAGGAGAGGTAGAAAGAAGATGTCAGATTCTTCGCAAATAGTTGTAGGAGCAGGCCCGGACGGCCAGCCTGTGGGCCAGCCCATGCGCCTGGCCAACCGCCATGGCCTGGTGGCCGGTGCCACCGGTACAGGCAAGACGGTGACCCTGCAGCACCTGGCCGAGATCTTCAGCGATGCCGGTGTGGCGGTGTTCGCCGCCGACGTCAAGGGTGACCTGTGTGGCCTCGGTGCTGCCGGCACGCCACAGGGCAAGGTGGCCGAGCGCATCGCCGGGATGCCCTGGCTGGCGCATCGCCCGCAGGCTTATCCGGTCACCTTGTGGGATATCGCCGGCGAGTCCGGTCATCCGTTGCGCACCACGCTCAGCGAAATGGGCCCGCTGTTACTGGGCAATTTGCTCGAGTTGAGCGACAGCCAGCAGGCCGCGCTGTATGCCGCCTTCAAGGTGGCCGACCGCGAGGGCCTGCTGTTGCTGGACCTGAAGGACCTCAAGGCCTTGCTGGCGCACCTGAAGGACAACCCCCAATTGCTGGGCGAAGACAGCGCACTGATGACCAGCGCTTCCACCCAGGCCTTGCTGCGCCGCTTGGCGACCCTGGAGCAGCAGGGCGCCGAGGCGCTGTTCGGCGAGCCGGCCCTACAACTGGAAGACCTGTTGCGTCCGGACAGCGACGGCCGTGGGCGCATCCACCTGCTCGATGCCAGCCGCCTGGTGCACGAGGCGCCGAAGGTGTATGCCACGTTCCTGCTGTGGTTGCTGGCGGAGCTGTTCGAACAGTTGCCCGAGCGGGGCGATGCCGACAAGCCGGTGCTGGCGCTGTTCTTCGACGAGGCGCACCTGCTGTTCAACGACACCCCCAAGGCATTGCAAGACCGCCTCGAGCAGGTCGTGCGGCTGATTCGTTCCAAGGGGGTAGGCGTGTACTTCGTCACCCAGTCGCCGGGCGACCTGCCGGATGCGGTATTGGCGCAGTTGGGCTTGCGCATCCAGCATGGCCTGCGCGCCTTCACCGCCAAGGAGCAGAAGTCGCTCCGGGCCGTGGCCGATGGTTTCCGCCCCAATCCGGCGTTCGATACCTTGAGCGTGTTGACCGAACTCGGTATCGGCGAGGCGCTGGTGGGCACCTTGCAGGACAAGGGAACGCCGGAACAGGTCCAGCGGGTACTGGTGGCGCCGCCGCAGTCGCGGATCGGGCCATTGAGCGCGGCCGAACGCAGTGCCTTGGTCGCCGCCTCGCCGTTGGCCGGGCGTTACGACAAGCCGATCGATCGCGAGTCGGCCTATGAAATGCTCATGGCACGCAAGGGCGAACCGGTGGAGCCGGTGCCGCAGCCCAAGGCTGACGAGGACAGTTTCGCTGACAAGGCGGGAGAGTTTTTGCAAAGCGCGGCGGGGCAGGCGATCAAGTCGGCGGTGCGGCAGGCGGCCAACCAGCTGGGCAGGCAATTGGTGCGGGGGCTGATGGGGTCGCTGCTGGGGGGCAAGCGACGTTGAGCTAACCCCCCATCGCCGGCTTGCCGGCGATGGGGGGCGAAGCCGCCCCAAATGACAACTGAAAGTCTTAACTGACCGGCATTGCCCTTGGGGCGCTTTTCCTGCAACAGCGATCGGTTCAGCTGATCGACTTCGACGCCAGCCAGAACAAGCCCGCGGCCAGGCCCATGGAGGCCGGCAGGGTCAGTACCCAGGCCAGCAGGATGGTCTTCACCGTGCCGCCTTGCAGGCCGCTCTTGTTGGCTACCATGGTACCGGCCACGCCCGAGGACAGTACGTGGGTGGTCGATACCGGCAGGCTGAACACGTTGGCCATGCCGATGGCGCAAGCGGCGGTGATCTGTGCCGACATGCCCTGGGCATAGGTCATGCCCTGCTTGCCGATCTTCTCGCCGACGGTCAGTACCACGCGCTTCCAACCCACCATGGTACCCAGGCCCAGCGCCAGGGCGACGGCCACGATCACCCAGAACGGGGCATATTCGGTGGTGGCGGTCAGGTCCTTGCGCAGCTTGTCCAGGTCGGCCTTTTCACGGGCATCCAGGCCAGGCAGCTTGCCGACCTTCTTCGCCGTGTCGTCCAGGCAGAGCAGGTAGCGACGTACCTCGACACGCTTCTCCGCGCTCAGGGCACGGTAGTCGGTCACGCCTGCCAGCGACGATTGCAGGGCGGTAATGGTCGGTTCGGTCTGCTGCGGGTTGCAGCTGAACTGCTCTGGCAGGTCGCTCGGGATGGCCTTGCCCAGTGCCAGGTACTCGCCCAGGGTGGCGGCATTGCGCTGGTAGAACTGGCTCAGGTGCAGGGTGGCATCGCGGGTACGCTCGATCTGGTAGGTGGTGCTGTTCAGGTCGAGGACGAATTTCGCCGGGACGATACCGATCAGCACCAACATGATCAGGCCGATACCTTTCTGGCCGTCGTTGGAGCCGTGCACGAAGCTCACGCCCATGGCCGAGATCACCAGGACCAGGCGGTTCCAGAAGGGCGGGTGCTTCTTGTCGTCGAGCTTGCGGCGCTGCTCCGGGGTCTTGTGCATCTTCGACAGCGGGCGCCACCACTTCAGGCCGATCAGCACCAGGGCCGCCACGGCGAAGCCGGCCATGGGCGAGACCACCAGCGACAGGGCGATGTCGATCGCCTTCTGCCAGTTGACGCCGTCGCCCAGCGGGATCTCGTTGATCAGGGCGTTGGCCAGGCCCACGCCGAGGATCGAGCCGATCAGGGTATGGGAGCTGGACGCGGGGATGCCGAAATACCAGGTGCCCAGGTTCCAGGTGATGGCCGCGGCCAGCAAGGAGAAGACCATGGCCAGGCCGTGCCCGGTGTTCACATTGATCAGCAGCTCGACCGGTAGCAGGTGGACGATGGCATAGGCCACCCCGACACCGCCCAGCAGAACCCCGAGAAAGTTGAACACGCCGGAGAAGAATACGGCCAGGTGTGGTGGCATGGCTTTGGTATAGATGACGGTGGCTACCGCGTTGGCGGTGTCATGAAAGCCATTGATGAACTCGAATGCGAGCACGAAGGTCAGGGCGAGCAGCAGGCTCACCAGCACCCAGGCATCCAATCCGCTGAATAAATCGATCATGAAGGTTTTCTGGCGGTCTTAGGGGGGCGCGATTATGCCAGAAAACCTTGGCAATCGATGCACCTGCGACTGACCGATGGCGTCTTCGAAGCAGAGGGCGAAGTGGGCGAGGCGGGGCACCAACAAAGGTTAGCGGCGCTTAATGTGCTTGAAAGTCGTTGAAAATCATCGAAAAAGTGAAAATTTGGCGAGCGGGGAAAAAATCAAACGTCCGTATGAAATTTGTGTAATTCCATTTCATCCATGGCGTTACGGTAAAGATCGGCCTGCACCAGAGGCAGGAGGCCGCTGGTGCCGAGGCCGAGTGCGAGCTGGCCAATACAGGCCACTGGAACGGGAAGGGCTCAGGACTGCTCGCTGCGCAGTTCCTTTTCCATTTTTTCCAGTTCCTGGGCAAAGACCTGGTCTTGGACGGTGGCGCGCTTGCGCCACGGTTTGCGTTCCGGTTCCGGTTGCGCGGCATAGGTGGTGACTTCGCCACCGTAGACTTCTTGGTAACGTTCAGCCTGGCGCTCGAGTTCCGCGCGCAGTTCTTCTTTCGTCACAGTAATACCCGACTATGTTGACGTTTTTGCCCTGGCCACGTCATGCGAAGTTACGCATGCGGCTGCGTCGCCAGAGCGAACAGGCTGTTGCAGCGACAGTATCCATGCGGTGCATGACTCGTAAAATGGAAATAGGCCTTGAGCCTTGCACCTGGCTTGCTGGCGGTAACTCGATGGGGCGACGGGGTGGGCCGCGCCGAATGATCGGACCGGGCCAGCGGATTCGATTATAGCAATCGGCAAGTCAATGGCTACCGTTCTTTATCGATAACGGGCAAACAGTTGGAAGTTGCTCTTGTGACCGTCGGCATGTTCCGTTTCTGCCTCATGAAGTTGGAGGCGCAGGTCTGCCGAAAGTTCGTTCGAAATAGAAGGGGAATGAAAAACGGCCTCGCGGGTAGCGAGGCCGTGCCTGGGGACTTCTACGGTGGGTACCTGACCAGTCTCTCCAAAGAAGCCACATGTGGCAGGAGAAAGGTATAAGCAAAAGTGTCAGCGGTCAATTGCGATTATCGGCCGTTGGTTCGATAATCGCACGAACGACGGATTTTTTGAGGTTAGCCATGAGCGAAGACACCCAGGCCACGGATCGCGAAAACCAGGAACCTGCGCGCCCCACCGCCCCCGCGTTGGCCCCGCCGATCGTGGCGTCGCCGGCCAAGCGTATCCAGGCGTTCACTGGCGACCCGGACTTCATGACCTCCCTGGCCCGGGGCCTGGCGGTCATCCAGGCGTTCCAGGAGCGCAAGCGCCACCTGACCATCGCCCAGATCAGCCATCGCACCGAGATCCCCCGGGCGGCGGTACGTCGGTGCCTGCATACATTGATCAAGCTGGGCTATGCCACCACTGACGGGCGGACCTACTCGCTGTTGCCCAAGGTGCTGACCCTCGGCCACGCCTACCTGTCGTCCACGCCCCTGGCGGTGTCTGCGCAGCCGTACCTGGACCGTATCAGCGATCAATTGCACGAAGCGGCCAACATGGCGACCCTCGAGGGGGACGACATTCTCTACATTGCCCGTTCGGCCACGGTGGAGCGGTTGATCTCGGTCGATTTGTCGGTGGGGGGGCGCCTGCCGGCCTACTGCACGTCCATGGGACGGATCCTGCTGGCCGCGCTGGACGACGCCAGCCTGCGGGAATACCTGGAGCGTGCCGACCTCAAGGCCCGTACCAGCCGCACCCTGCATGACCCCGACTCGCTGTTCGCCTGCATCCAGCAGGTACGCGCCCAGGGCTGGTGCGTGGTCGATCAGGAACTGGAGCAGGGCTTGCGTTCGATCGCCGTACCGATCTACGACGCCTCGGGGCAGGTGCTGGCTGCGCTCAATGTCAGCACCCACGTCGGCCGGGTCAGCCGCAGTGAACTGGAGCAGCGCTTCCTGCCGATCCTGTTGGCGGCTAGCCGCGACCTGTGCCATCAGCTTTTTGGTTGATAGGCAGTGTTGAAGCATCTGGGGCTGCAGAGCAGCCCCATGGGTAACGCATTTCGAACAGATCCCCGTGTTTCCTGTTCGATAAACGCACAGTCTCGCCTCCAGCGAATTGCGCAGGCCCCAGGCGCTGATTAATGTCTCTCGCAGCGGTCGGCCCTGCCGACCGGACAATAACAACACCCGAGGCGCATCCATGACCACTGCCCCCTCGCTGCCGCGGCCGCACCCGCTTGCAGCATGGCCATCTTCCGGCTGATCGCCAGCCGTTCCACGTCCCATCGCCGTTCCCTGCGCCGTTCTCGCGTGCAGTGGACTGCCTGCGCCCATTTTCCGGACAAGAACAATGAACAACCCGCAAACCGCTGTCGGAAATTGCCTCGACGTCCAGTCGTTCATCAACGGCCAGCCACTGTCCCGCTACCAGTGGCGGGTAGTGATCCTGTGTTTCCTGATCGTTTTCCTCGATGGCCTGGACACCGCTGCCATGGGCTTCATCGCCCCGGCCCTGTCCCAGGAATGGGGGATCGACCGCGCCAGCCTGGGCCCGGTGATGAGCGCCGCGCTGATCGGCATGGTATTCGGCGCCCTGGGTTCCGGGCCGTTGGCCGACCGCTTCGGGCGCAAGGGCGTGCTGGTGGGGGCGGTACTGGTTTTCGGCGGCTTCAGCCTGGCCTCGGCCTACGCCAGCAATGTCGACCAACTGCTGGTGCTGCGCTTCCTGACCGGCCTGGGGCTGGGCGCCGGCATGCCCAATGCCACCACGCTGCTGTCCGAATACACCCCTGAGCGGCTCAAGTCGCTGCTGGTGACCAGCATGTTCTGCGGTTTCAACCTGGGGATGGCCGGTGGGGGCTTCATTTCCGCCAAGCTGATCCCAGCCTATGGGTGGCACAGCCTGCTGGTGATCGGTGGCGTGCTGCCGTTGCTGCTGGCCCTGGTGCTGATGGCCTGGCTGCCGGAGTCGGCGCGCTTTTTGGTGGTACGCAACCGGGGCAATGACCGGGTACGCAAGACCCTGGCGCCTATCGCGCCAGGCGTGGTGGCCCAGGCTGCCAGTTTCAGCGTGCCGGAGCAGAAGGTGGTGGCGGCGCGCAATGTCTTTGCGGTGATCTTCTCCGGTAGCTATGGCCTGGGCACCGTGCTGCTGTGGTTGACCTACTTCATGGGCCTGGTGATCGTCTACCTGCTGACCAGCTGGCTGCCGACCCTGATGCGCGACAGCGGCGCCAGCCTGGAGCAGGCGGCGTTCATCGGGGCGCTGTTCCAGTTCGGCGGGGTACTCAGCGCGGTGGCGGTGGGCTGGGCCATGGACCGCTTCGACCCGCACAAGGTCATCGGCATCTTCTACTTGCTGGCCGGGGTGTTCGCCTACGCGGTGGGGCAGAGCCTGGGCAACATCACCTTGCTTGCCACCCTGGTGCTGATCGCCGGTATGTGCGTGAACGGTGCGCAATCGGCCATGCCATCGCTGGCGGCGCGGTTCTACCCGACCCAAGGGCGAGCCACCGGGGTGTCCTGGATGCTCGGCATCGGCCGTTTCGGCGCGATCCTGGGGGCCTGGAGCGGTGCGACGCTGTTGGGGTTGGGATGGAATTTCGAGCAGGTGCTGACGGCGCTGCTGGTACCGGCGGCGCTGGCGACGGTGGGGGTGATCGTGAAAGGGAGGGTGAGTCACGCTGACGCGACCTGATTTCAGGGGCATCAGCCATCAGCTATCCGCGCCCTACGGGCTTCTGTCGATCGCGCGAATACTAAATAGTAGAGCAACAAATTGTTCGATAATCGAACGAAAGTGCGATTATCGGATTGTAAGCGACCCGCCAGCCTCCTTAATCTGAGCTCAACGTAGCACCCTGACCAGGAGTCTCCACATGGCTGCAATCCTCCCGCTTCACGACGCCGTGAAGCAATTCATCCAGGATGGCGATACCGTCGCCCTCGAAGGCTTCACCCACCTGATCCCGACCGCCGCCGGTCACGAGATCATTCGCCAGGGCAAGCGGGAGTTGACCCTGGTGCGCATGACCCCGGACTTGATCTACGACCAGCTGATCGGTGCCGGTTGCGCCCGCAAGTTGATCTTCTCCTGGGGCGGCAACCCAGGTGTCGGCTCGCTGCACCGCCTGCGCGATGCAGTGGAGAAACACTGGCCCCACGCGATCGAGATCGAGGAGCACAGTCACGCCGACCTGGCCAACGCCTACGTCGCCGGTGCCTCGGGCCTGCCGTTCGCAGTGCTGCGCGCCTACGCCGGCTCCGACCTGCCGAAGGTCAACCCCCTGATCAAGAGCGTCACCTGCCCGTTCACTGGCGAAGTGCTCGCCGCCGTGCCGTCGGTACGGCCAGACGTCACCGTGATCCACGCGCAGAAGGCCGACCGCAAGGGCAACGTGCTGCTGTGGGGCATCCTGGGCGTGCAGAAGGAAGCTGCTCTTGCAGCCAAGCGCTGCATCGTCACCGTCGAGGAGATCGTCGACGACCTGCAGGCGCCGATGAACGCCTGCGTCCTGCCGACCTGGGCGATCAGCGCGGTCTGCCTGGTGCCCGGTGGCGCCCATCCGTCCTACGCCCATGGCTACTACGAGCGCGACAACCGCTTCTACCAGGCCTGGGACCCGATCGCCCGCAACCGTGAGTCGTTCACCGCCTGGATCGATACCTACATCCGTGGCACCGCCGACTTCAACGAATTCAAGGCCAAGCTGGCCAGCACCGCGGAGGCTGCGCAATGAGCTATTCCACTTCCGAAATGATGACCGTCGCCGCTGCCCGTCGCCTGCGCAACGGCGCTGTCTGCTTCGTCGGCATCGGCCTGCCGTCCAAGGCCGCCAACCTGGCGCGCCTGACCTCGTCGCCGGATGTGGTGCTGATCTACGAATCCGGCCCGATCGGTGCCAAGCCCAGTGTGCTGCCGCTGTCCATCGGCGATGGCGAGCTGGCCGAGACCGCCGACACCGTGGTACCCACCGGCGAGATCTTCCGCTACTGGCTGCAGGGCGGGCGTATCGATGTCGGTTTCCTCGGCGCGGCCCAGGTCGACCGCTTCGGCAACATCAACACCACGGTGGTCGGTGACTACCACGCACCGAAGACCCGCCTGCCGGGCGCCGGCGGTGCGCCGGAGATCGCCGGTTCCGCCAAGCAGGTGCTGATCATCCTCAAGCAGTCGCAGCGGGCCTTCGTCGACAAGCTGGACTTCATCACCTCGGTCGGCCACGGCGAGGGCGGCGATTCGCGCAAGCGCCTGGGCCTGCCGGGTGACGGCCCGGTCGGCATCATCACCGACCTGTGCATCATGGAGCCGGAAGCCGGTACCCACGAGTTCGTGGTCACTTCGATCCACCCGGGTGTGACCCGCGAGCAGATCGTCGCCGCCACCGGCTGGCCGATCCGTTTCGCCGAGAACGTGCAGACCACCGCCGAACCTTCCGAGGTCGAGCTGTCGGCCCTGCGTGACCTGGAAGCCCGTACCGCCGCCGCCCACGGCCAGAAGGCAGGAGAAGCCTGATGCGCGACGTCTTCATCTGCGATGCCATTCGCACCCCCATCGGCCGCTTCGGCGGCGCCCTGGCCGGCGTGCGCGCCGACGACCTGGCCGCAGTGCCGCTCAAGGCGCTGGTCGAACGCAACCCGCAGGTCGATTGGTCGCAGCTCGACGAAGTATTCCTCGGCTGCGCCAACCAGGCCGGCGAGGACAACCGCAACGTGGCACGCATGGCCCTGCTGCTGGCCGGGCTGCCGCAGAGCGTCCCGGGCGTGACCCTCAATCGTTTGTGCGCCTCGGGCATGGATGCCGTCGGCACCGCCTTTCGCGCCATCGCCAGCGGCGAGATGGAGCTGGCCATCGCGGGCGGCGTCGAGTCGATGTCGCGGGCGCCGTTCGTCATGGGCAAGGCCGAGAATGCCTGGTCGCGCAACATGAAGCTCGAGGACACCACCATCGGCTGGCGCTTCGTCAACCCACTGATGAAGGCCCAGTACGGCGTGGATGCCATGCCCGAGACCGCCGACAACGTGGCCGATGACTACCAGGTGTCCCGTGCCGACCAGGACGCCTTCGCCCTGCGCAGCCAGCAGAAGGCCGCCGCGGCCCAGGCGGCGGGCTTCTTCGCCGAAGAGATCGTCCCGGTGCGTATCGTCCACCGCAAGGGCGAGACCGTCGTCGAGCAGGACGAGCACCTGCGCCCGGAAACCACCCTGGAAGCCCTGGCCAGGCTCAAGCCGGTCAACGGCCCGGACAAGACCGTCACCGCCGGCAATGCCTCGGGTGTCAACGACGGTGCCGCCGCGCTGATCCTGGCCTGCGCCGAGGCGGTGAAACAGCATGGGCTGACCCCGCGCGCGCGGGTGCTGGGCATGGCCAGTGGTGGCGTGGCGCCTCGGGTGATGGGCATCGGCCCGGTGCCGGCGGTGCGCAAGCTGACCGAGCGTCTTGGCCTGGCGGTGTCGGACTTCGATGTCATCGAACTCAACGAAGCCTTCGCCAGCCAGGGCCTGGCGGTGCTGCGCGAGCTGGGCGTGGCGGACGACGCGCCGCAGGTCAACCCCAATGGCGGCGCCATCGCTCTCGGCCACCCGCTGGGCATGAGCGGCGCCCGGCTGGTGCTGACGGCGCTGCATCAACTGGAGAAGAGCGGCGGGCGCAAGGGCCTGGCGACCATGTGCGTGGGCGTTGGCCAAGGGCTGGCGCTGGCCATCGAGCGGGTCTGACCGCGTGGTGTCGGGCCCGCTCCGATACCTGTCTGGGAGCTGCAAGGCAGCCCCCAGATTCAGCGCTCTGCCAGGCCCCACGGGTACTGCCTAGGTGATAGCGGAACGAGAGTGTTACTAAGTGTGTCTAGACTAGGCAGTGACCCTCCAGGAGTGAAACGCCATGACCTCAGCCTATTACACCGGCGAAGAGCGCAGTAAGCGGATCTTCGCCATCGTCGGTGCCTCTTCGGGCAACCTGGTGGAATGGTTCGACTTCTATGTCTACGCCTTCTGCGCGATCTACTTCGCCCCGGCCTTCTTCCCCTCCGACGACCCCACCGTGCAACTGCTCAATACCGCCGGCGTGTTCGCCGCCGGGTTCCTGATGCGGCCCATCGGTGGCTGGATCTTCGGCCGCCTGGCCGACCGCCACGGGCGCAAGAATTCGTTGATGATCTCGGTGCTGATGATGTGCGCCGGTTCGCTGCTCATCGCTTGCCTGCCGACCTATGCCAGCATCGGTACCTGGGCGCCGGCCCTGCTGCTGTTCGCGCGGCTGGTGCAGGGGCTGTCGGTGGGGGGCGAGTATGGCACCACCGCGACCTACATGAGCGAGGTGGCCTTGCGCGGGCAGCGCGGTTTCTTCGCCTCGTTCCAGTACGTGACCCTGATCGGTGGCCAGTTGCTGGCGGTGCTGGTGGTGGTGATCCTGCAGCAAATGCTCAGCGAGGACGAACTGCGTGCCTGGGGTTGGCGCATTCCCTTCGTGGTCGGCGCCGTCGCCGCGCTGATCTCGCTGATGCTGCGCCGTTCGCTGAAGGAAACCAGCAGCGCCGAAACCCGACAGGACAAGGACGCCGGGTCCATCGGCGGGCTGTTTCGCAACCACGCCGCGGCCTTCGTCACGGTGCTCGGCTACACGGCCGGTGGTTCGCTGATCTTCTACACCTTCACCACCTACATGCAGAAGTACCTGGTCAATACGGCCGGCATGCATGCCAAGAATGCCAGCTTCGTGATGACCGGTGCGCTGTTCCTGTACATGTGCATGCAGCCCTTCTTCGGCATGCTCTCCGACCGTATCGGCCGGCGTAATTCCATGCTGCTGTTCGGCGCCCTGGGTACGTTGTTCACCGTGCCGCTGCTGATGGCGCTGAAGACCGTGACCAGCCCGATCATGGCCTTCGTGCTGGTGACCCTGGCGTTGTGCATCGTCAGTTTCTATACCTCCATCAGCGGCCTGGTGAAGGCCGAGATGTTCCCGCCGCAGGTGCGTGCCCTGGGAGTGGGGCTGGCTTATGCCGTGGCCAACGCAGTGTTCGGCGGCTCGGCCGAATATGTGGCCCTGGGCTTGAAAACCCTGGGCATGGAGAACACCTTCTACTGGTACGTGACGGCCATGATGGCCGTGGCCTTCCTGTTCAGCCTGCGCCTGCCGAAGCAGGCGGCGTACCTGCACCACGATCATTGAGGACGCTTCATGAGCAACCAGCTGTTCGACGCCTACTTCACCGCGCCGGCCATGCGCGAGATCTTCTCCGACCGTGGCCGCCTGCAGGGCATGCTCGACTTCGAGGCAGCCCTGGCCCGCGCCGAAGCGGCCGTCGGGCTGGTGCCGCACAGCGCGGTGGCGGCCATCGAGGCCGCCTGCCAGGCGGAGCGCTACGATCCTCGTGCCCTGGCCGAGGCCATCGCCATCGCCGGCAACTCGGCGATCCCGCTGGTCAAGGCGTTGGGCAAGGTGGTCGCCAGTGGCGTGCCCGAGGCCGAGCGCTACGTGCACCTGGGGGCCACCAGCCAGGACGCCATGGACACGGGGCTGGTCCTGCAACTGCGTAACGCCCTGGCATTGATCGAAGCGGACCTGGCCAGGCTGGCCGACAGCCTGGCCCGCCAGGCCCTGCAGCACGCCGACACGCCGTTGGTGGGGCGCACCTGGTTGCAGCATGCCACGCCAGTGACCCTGGGCATGAAGCTGGCCGGCATGCTGGGGGCGGTGACCCGTCATCGCCAACGCCTGCAGGCGCTGCGCCCGCGCTTGCTGTGCCTGCAGTTCGGCGGTGCTTCCGGCACGCTCGCGGCATTGGGCAGCAAGGCCTTGCCGGTGGCCGAGGCATTGGCCGGGCAACTGGCGCTGGCCCTGCCCGAGCAGCCCTGGCACACCCAGCGTGACCGCCTGGTGGAGTTCGCCACGGTGCTGGGGATGGTCGCCGGCAGCCTGGGCAAGTTCGGCCGTGACGTCAGCCTCTTGATGCAGACCGAGGCTGGGGAGCTGTTCGAGCCGGCGGCACCGGGCAAGGGCGGTTCCTCGACCATGCCGCACAAGCGCAACCCGGTGGGGGCGGCGGTGCTGATCGGTGCCGCCACCCGTGTGCCGGGCCTCGTCGCCACCTTGCTGGCGGCCATGCCCCAGGAGCACGAGCGCAGCCTGGGCCTGTGGCATGCCGAGTGGGAAACCCTGCCGGAAATCTGCTGCCTGGTCTCTGGCGCCCTGCACCAGGCCCAGTCGATCGTCGAGGGCATGGAGGTGGATGCCGCGCGCATGCGCCGCAACCTCGACCTTACCCAGGGCCTGGTGCTGGCCGAGGCGGTTAGCATCGTCCTGGCCCAACGCCTGGGGCGCGACCATGCCCATCACTTGCTGGAACAATGCTGCCAGCGTGCCGTGGCCGAACAGCGCCACCTGCGCGCCGTGCTCGGCGACGATGCGCAGGTCACTGCGCAGTTGTCTGCCGAAGCGCTCGACCGTTTGCTCGACCCTGCCCATTACCTCGGCCAGGCCCGCGTCTGGGTGGCACGCGCCGTGGCTGAACACCAACGTTTCACTGCCTGAAGGAGACCGCTGTGGCGCATTTGCAACTGGCCGATGGCGTACTGCATTACCAACTCGACGGCCCGGCGCATGCCCCGGTGCTGGTGTTGTCCAACTCGCTGGGGACCGACCTGCACATGTGGGATACCCAGATCCCGGCCTGGAGCGAGCATTTTCGCGTGTTGCGCTACGACACCCGTGGCCATGGCGGTTCGCTGGTGACCGAGGGGCCGTACAGCATCGAGCAACTGGGGCGCGACGTGTTGGCCCTGCTCGATGCTCTGGACATCCACAAGGCGCATTTCGTCGGGCTGTCGATGGGCGGGCTGATCGGCCAGTGGCTGGGCATCAACGCCAGCAGCCGCCTGCTGAGCCTGACCCTGTGCAATACCGCCGCGAGGATCGCCAACGACGAGGTGTGGAACACCCGTATCGACACCGTGCTCAAGGGCGGGCGCCAGGCCATGGTCGACCTGCGCGATGCCTCCATCGCCCGTTGGTTCACGCCCGGTTTCGCCCAGGCCGAGCCGGAGCAGGCCCAGCGCATCTGCCACATGCTGGCGCAGACCGCCCCCGAAGGCTACGCGGCCAACTGCGCCGCGGTGCGTGATGCCGACTATCGCGAGCAACTGAACCGTATCCAGGTACCGACCCTGGTCGTTGCCGGTACCGAGGACGTGGTCACCACGCCAGAGCATGGCCGTTTCATGCAGGCGGGGATCCTCGGCGCCGAGTATGCCGAGTTCCCGGCCGCGCACCTGTCCAACGTCGAGATCGGCGCGCCGTTCAGCCGCCGTGTGCTCGACTTCCTGCTGGCTCGCTGAGGATCGCGGCATGGACGAGAAACAACGCTACGAAGCCGGCATGCAGGTGCGCCGTGCCGTGCTTGGCGATGCCCACGTGGACCGCAGCCTGGAGAAGCTCAACGACTTCAACGGCGAGTTCCAGGAGATGATCACCCGCCACGCCTGGGGCGATATCTGGACCCGCCCGGGCCTGGCGCGGCATACCCGCAGCCTGATCACCATCGCCATGCTGATCGGCATGAACCGCAACGAGGAACTCAAGTTGCACCTGCGTGCCGCGGCCAACAATGGCGTGACCCGGGACGAGATCAAGGAAGTGATCATGCAGAGCGCGATCTACTGCGGGATACCGGCGGCCAACGCGACCTTCCACCTGGCCGAGTCGGTGTGGGATGAGCTAGGGGTCGAATCGCGGGCCTGATCCAGGATCCAGGGGGCTGCCTTGCAGCCCCAGTCACACGGCGGCTTTCTTCTGACGCACCGCCACCGGCCCGGCATTGGCCTCCACGGCCCGCTTGAGTGCCGGGCACAATCCCAGCATGAACGCCAACTCCGCCACCACGAACAGCGGCCCGATGATCAGCCCGCTGACATCGTCGACGAACGCCGGCTTGCGACCTTCGTAATAGTGCCCGACGAACTGGATGATCCAGCCCACCACGAACGCGCCCAGCCCGGCGCTCAGCCACAGCCCGGTAGCCTGCACCGCCAGCGCCTGCCCGGCCCACAGGCACAGCCCTAGCAGCGCGCCCATGACCAGCCCGAAGCGCAGGTCCAGGCGCAGGTAGAACCATACCGACGCCGCGGCCACCAGCAATGCCGGGGAGAGCCAGACACCGGCCAGTGCCCAGCCGGGCCGTGACAGGAGGATCGTCACCGCCAGCACGATCAGCGGGATGCCGACGAAATGGGTGGCGATGTTGCGTGGGTCGCGGTGATAGGCCGCGTATTGGCTCAGGTGATCGACGAGGCTTTTCATTGTCGTTCCTCCTTGGCGCCCTGGCAGGAGCGCGACGAATCGTTATGCATGAGCATAGCGCGAGGCCTGGCCTCCCGGAACCGTGCAGCGTTGATGCGCAGGCATCAGCGCGGCGAATGATCGTGGCGCGGCTGCCGGTTGCCCTGGCGAGCGGAACTGCCTGTCGAGGAAGACTGGGTGTCGATCTGGAGCAGGGTCTCGATCATCGCACGTGCCGCCGGCGACAGGCGATAGCCGCTGCGGCTGACCACCCCGCAGCGCACGCTCAATACCTCCAGCCCCGGTGGCAGGTTGCGCCAGTGCAGGCGCACCAGGCGCCCAGTGGCCAGGTCTTCGGCCACCGCCTCCTCGCTGGCGCTGCCGATGGCATCGCTGGCCAGCACCACGCTGCGCAGCACCGCCAGGTGCTCGGTCTGCAGGTGCGGGGTGAAGTCGTTACGCCCGCTGAGGTTGGCCAGGCGCTTGCGCACGCCAGGCACGAGCAGGGCGCTGGCCAGCGGGTAAGCGAACAGGTCGTTGGTCGACAGGCTGTCCTTGGCCAGCAGTGGGTGCCCAGGGCGGCAGAAAAACAGGCCGGGGCGGGGCGTGAGCGGTTCGGTGTGGAAGTTCGGGTCGGCCTCGAACGGGCGGATGTCGTCGACGAAGAACTCGATCTGCTCGCGGCGCAGGGCCTGGCCCAGGCGTTCGGCGTTGTCCACCAGCAGCGCGGTGCGGATCCCGGGATGCGCCGCGATGAAGTGCTGCAGGGCCTCGGGCACCAGGCGCACGGCCAGGGCCGGGCCGCTGCCGAAGTGCAGCTCGCCGGCGTCGAGCTTGGTCATCTGCAGCACCTCGTTGCTCAACTGCGCTGCGCCCTGCACCAGGCGCCGGGCGTGCTGCAGGACCACCTGGCCTTCGGGCGTGGGCTGCAGGTTCTTGCTGCCACGGTCCACCAGTGCGCAACCCAGCACCTGCTCCAGGCCCTGGATGGCGCGGCTGAAGGCCGGCTGGGTGATGCCCATGGCATCGGCGGCACGGACGAAGCTGCGGTATTCGGTGAGGGCAATGAAGTAGCGCAGCTGGCGGAGGTCCATGGTGAGGCTCTACGGCGGGTGGTCAGGGTTCGTTTTTAGCCTTGGCTTTATATAGCGTCAACATATTGGTTGGCTGTTTATTATTCGTTTTTGTTATTTTCATAGAAACCCGTTCGCGGGCAAGCCCCACAGGGCCTTGCAGGCATACCCTCGATGCTGGTCAGCCAAGCGGATTGGGGCTGCAAAGCAGCCCTGATTGCTCCGATATCACAACAGCCCAAGCGGATAGCTGACGATCAGCCGGTTCTCGTCGAAGGCGTTGCTGCTGAAGTCGCGTCGCATGGTGGAGTTGCGCCATTTCAGCGACAGGTCCTTGAAGGGGCCGGCCTGTATGACGTAGGCCAGTTCCGTCTCCCGTGCCCATTCCTTGCCGTCGCTGATGCCGCCGATGTGTACGTTGTCGCCCTTGATGTAGCGATTCATCAAGGTCAGGCCGGGGAGACCGAGGGTGACGAAGTTGAAATCGTGGCGCAGCTGCCAGGAGCGTTCCTTGGCATTGTCGAAGCTCGAGTTGTAGCTGTCGTTGGCCAGGGTGCCGCCGCTGGTGCCGTTGACCCGCAGCCAGGCGTCATCGCCGCTGACCTTCTGCAAGCCCAGGTACAGGGTGTGCCCGCCATGGCGGGCCGAGAGCATGGCCGAGGCGGTACGGTTGTCCAGCGCACCGGCGCGTTCGGCGCCGTCTTCGCTGCCGATGAAGTAGCCGAGGTTGGCGCCCAGGGTCCAGTCACCCAGGGGCTGGCTGTGCACCAGGTTGATGTATTGCTGGCGGTAGATGTCCTTGAGCCGGGCGTCCCACAGGCCGACCAGGGTGCGCTTGTCGTTGAACGTGTACTCGCCGCCGGCGAAGTCGAAGCGGTCGGAGGTGAAGGCGGCGCGACCGTTGAGCGACATGTCTTCCATGCTGGCATCGTTGCGCGGGCTGTTGCCACGGAACTGGCCGGCGTACAGGGTCAGGCCGTCGATTTCCCGGGACGTGAGTTGGCCGCCACGGAAGGTCTGCGGCAGTGAGCGGCCGTCATCGGCACGCAGGATCGGCAGCACCGGCATCCACTCGCCGATCTTCAGTTCGGTCTGCGACAGCTTGGCCTTGAAGGCAACGCCTAGGCGGCCGAAATCGTCGGCCGGGCGGCCGTCGTCATGCACCGGCAGCAGATGGGTGCCGGCGGTGCCCCTGCCGCCATCGAGCTTGACCGAGTACAGCCCCAGCACATCGACACCGAAGCCGAGGGTGCCCTGGGTGAAGCCGGAGCGGGCGTCGAGGATGAAGCTCTGGGTCCATTCCTCGGCCTTGCCCTGGGGATTGGCCGGGTCGACGAAGTTGCGGTTGAGGTAGAAATTGCGCAGGTTGAGCGTCGCCGTGGCGTCTTCCAGGAAACCGCTTTCGGCGGCCAGGGCGGGCAGGGCGCAGGAGATAGCCAATAGGCCGGGCAACAACTGGCGTGCGGGTTGCAAAGTGCTCATCGGTGGTGGATCTCTTGTTTTTATCTGGGCGAGCCGGTGCACTGCGGTGCGGGTCGCAGGTTCGGCGCTGGTTCTTGATGAACTTGTGCAACGTTGCCTGGGCGATGGTGCGGGGCGGGGAGGGGCGAGGCAATTCGCTGCAAGCGGAAAGGGGCGATTATCGAACGAAATGTTCGGGCTGGTTAATTTTCGCCGTTCACCTTGGCCCTATCGTCGGCAAAGCAGCTCCAAGGTGTCATTTGACACAAAAAAGCCCACCGCAAGGGTGGGCTCGATGCCGCTGCTGGACGATCAGCCTTTGGGCGTATCCACCGAGGCCTGCTGGTTGGCCTGGCCGGTGCGCTCGTACCAGCCGCCGCCGAGGGCCTTGTACAGGTTGACCTCGCTGACCAGTTGCGAGAGCCGGTCGCTGATCAGCGCCTGCTGGGCGCTGAACAGGTTGCGCTGGGCGTCGAGGAAGGTCAGGTTGCTGTCGATGCCGATGCGGTAGCGGCGCTCGGCCAGGCGGTAGTAGTCCTGGTTGGCCGATACCAGGTCGCGCTGCGCCTGCAGCTGCTCCTCGAAGGTCTTGCGTGCGGCCAGGCCATCGGAGACTTCCTGGAAGGCGGTCTGGATGGTCTTTTCGTACTTGGCGACGTTGATGTCCTTCTGGATCTTCGAGTAGTCCAGGCTCGCCTTCAGGCTGCCGGCGGTGAAGATCGGCAGGTTGATCTGCGGCTGGAACAGCCAGGTGCCGGAGCCGCCCTTGAACAGCCCGTCCATGTCCGGGCTCAGGGTGCCGGCATTGGCGGTCAGGCTGATACTCGGGAAGAACGCCGCGCGGGCCGCGCCGATATTGGCGTTGGCCGCCTTGAGCAGGTGCTCGGCTTCCTGGATGTCCGGGCGGCGCTGCAGCAGGTCCGACGGCAGGCCGGCGGGGATCTTGGCCAGTTGGTCGGCGTCGAGCTTGAGCGGTGCCGGCAGGTCGGCCGGCACGCCGGTGCCCAGCAGCACGGTCAGGCTGTTGAGGTCCTGGGCGACCAGGCGTTGGTACTGCGACAGCTTGACCCGCGCGCCTTCCACGGCGGTGCGTGCCTGGCTCAGGTCGAGCGCGGAGGCCACGCCGACCTCGTTGCTGCGGCGGGTCAGGTTGTAGCTTTCCTCGTAGGTCTTGAGGGTTTCCTCGGTCAGCTTGAGCAGGGCCTGGTCGGCCTGCCAAGTGTAGTAGGCGTTGGCCACGCTGGCCACCAGGCTGATCTGCGTGGAGCGGCGTGCCTGCTCGCTGGACAGGTAGGTTTCCAGGGCCTGCTGGGTCAGGCTGCGCACCCGGCCGAACAGGTCCAGCTCATAGGCGCTGACACCGAGGGTGGCCGAATACTGGCTGGTGATGCCCGATTCGCCAGTCTGCGACATGTTCGCCGGAACCCGCTGGCGGCTGCCGCTGCCATTGGCCGAGACCGCCGGGAACAGGTCGGCCCGCTGGATGCGGTACTGCGCCCGGTAGGCGTCGATGTTCAGCGCCGCGACACGCAGGTCGCGGTTGTTCACCAGGGCGGTCTGGATCAGCTGCTGCAGCGCCGGGTCGTGGAAGAACTGGCGCCAGCCCTGTTCGGCGGCGGCCACCTCGGCCGACTCGGTCGGCGAGTACGCAGGGCCTTGCGGCCACTGCGCGGCCACCGGCGATTCCGGGGCCTGGTAGTCGGGGATCAGCGAGCAACCGCCGAGGATGAAGGCGGTTACCGCCAGGGACAGCAAGGACTTGGTCATTGCCCAGCCTCATAACGTGGAGTTTCAGGGGTGGCGTCGGCCTCCGGCTTCTTGCTGCCGAACAGCGACGACACGGCGACGAAGAACAGCGGTACCCAGAAGATGGCCAGCACGGTCGCACTGGTCATGCCGCCGATCACCCCGGTGCCGATGGCGTGCTGGCTGCCCGAGCCCGCGCCGCTGGCGATGGTCAACGGTACCACGCCGAGGATGAACGCCAGCGAGGTCATGATGATCGGGCGCAGACGCATGCGGCAGGCCTCGATGGTCGCGTCGTACAGGCTGTTGCCCTGCTCGTGCAGCTCCTTGGCGAACTCGACGATCAGGATCGCGTTCTTCGCCGCCAGGCCAATGGTGGTCAGCAGGCCGACCAGGAAGTACACGTCGTTGGACAGCCCGCGCATGCTGGTGGCGATCAGCGCACCGATGATACCCAGGGGCACCACCAGGACCACGGCGATCGGGATCGACCAGCTTTCGTACAGCGCTGCCAGGCAGAGGAACACGAACAGGACCGAGAGGGCGAACAGCGCCGGCATCTGCGAGCCGGAGAGTTTTTCCTCGTAGGACATACCGGTCCAGGAGTAGCCGATGCCCGAGGGCAGTTCGCCCGCGATGCGCTCGACCTCGGCCATGGCCTCACCGGTACTGTAGCCTGGGGCCGGGGCACCGAGGATCTCGACCGCCTCGACGCCGTTGTAGCGCGACAGCTTCGGCGAGCCGTAGGTCCATTGGCCGCTGGCGAAGGCGGAGAACGGCACCATCTCGCCATTGCCGTTGCGCACGTACCACTTCTGCAGGTCTTCCGGGCTCATCCGGGCGCTCGACTCGCCCTGGATGTACACCTTCTTGACCCGGCCGCGGTCGATGAAGTCGTTGACGTAGCTGCCGCCGAGGGCGATCGACAGGGTGTTGTTGATGTCGGCGATGGTCACGCCCAAGGCACTGGCGCGCTCGTCGTCGACGGTCAGCAGGTACTGCGGCTCGTCGTTCAGGCCGTTGGGGCGTACCGCGGTGAGGATCTTGCTCTGCGCGGCCTTGGCGAGGAACTCGTTGCGCGCTTCCATGAGCTTCTCGTGGCCGACGCCGGCGCGGTCCTGGAGGAACACGTCGAAGCCGGTGGCGTTACCC
The DNA here is from genome assembly GCF_046365545.1 of Pseudomonas sp. HLMP. Lineage (NCBI taxonomy): Bacteria > Pseudomonadati > Pseudomonadota > Gammaproteobacteria > Pseudomonadales > Pseudomonadaceae > Pseudomonas > Pseudomonas sp. HLMP. The sequence continues at coordinate 1,782,707 of NZ_JBDLLR010000001.1, forward strand.
AGTTCGAGTACCGCCGGCGGGGCGAAGGCGAACACCATCGCATCGCGGAAGCTGAAGAAGTGCTGTTGGGCGCGGGTGGCCAGGTTGAACACGCTGTTTTCCGCCGAGCGCTCGTCCCAGGGCTTGAGCATGATGAACGCCATGCCCGAGCTCTGGCCACGGCCGGCGAAGTTGAAGCCGGTCACGGTGAACACCGACGACACGGTGTCGGCTTCGTCCGTGAGCAGGTATTCACGCATCTGGTCGACCACCACCTGGGTACGTTCGGCGCTGGAGCCGGCCGGGGTCTGTACCTGGGCGAACAGTACGCCCTGGTCTTCTTCCGGGAGGAACGCGGTGGGGATGCGCATGAACAACCAGATCATGCCGACGACGATCAGCGCATAGGCCAGCAGGAACGGCACCTTGTTGCGCAGGATGGTGCCCACGCTGCGTTCGTAGCCGCGCACGCTGCGGTCGAAGTTGCGGTTGAACCAGCCGAAGAAGCCGCGCTTGGCCACATGGTGCTCGCCCTTGGGGATGGCCTTGAGCATGGTGGCGCACAGCGCCGGGGTGAAGATCAGCGCCACCAGCACCGACAGGCCCATGGCCGAGACGATGGTGATGGAGAACTGCCGGTAGATCACGCCGGTGGAGCCGCCGAAGAACGCCATCGGCAGCAGTACCGCCGAGAGCACCAGGGCGATACCGACCAGCGCGCCCTGGATCTGCCCCATGGAGCGCTTGGTCGCCTCCTTCGGCGGCAGGCCTTCCTCGGCCATCACCCGCTCGACGTTCTCCACCACGACGATGGCGTCGTCCACCAGCAGGCCGATGGCCAGGATCATGGCGAACATGGTCAGGGTGTTGATGTTGAAGCCGGCCGCGGCAAGGATGCCGAAGGTGCCCAGCAATACCACCGGTACGGTCATGGTGGTGATGATGGTGGCGCGGAAGTTCTGCAGGAACAGGTACATCACCAGGAACACCAGCACCACGGCCTCGACCAGGGTGTGGATCACGCCGCTGATCGATTCGGTGACCACTGGGGTGGTGTCGTACGGGAACACGGCCTTCACCCCTGGCGGGAAGAAGGGCTCGAGGTCGCTGATGGTCTGGCGCAGCGCCTTGGCGGTTTCCAGGGCGTTGGCGCCGGTGGCCAGCTTGACCGCCAGGCCCGACGCCGGCATGCCGTTGTACTGGGCGCTGATGGCGTAGTTCTCGCCACCCAGGCCGACCTTGGCGACATCGCCCAGGCGCACCTGGGAGCCGTCGCGGTTGACCTTGAGCAGGATCTTCTCGAACTGCTCGGCGGTCTGCAGGCGGGTCTTGCCGATGATGGTGGCGTTGAGCTGGGTACCCGGCATGGCCGGCAGGCCGCCGAGCTGGCCGGAGGACACCTGCACGTTCTGCGCGGCGACGGCGGTGCGCACGTCCACCGGGGTCAGCTGGTACTTGTTCAGCTTGGCCGGGTCGAGCCAGATACGCATGGCGTACTGGGCACCGAACACCTGGAAGTCACCCACGCCGGCGGTCCGCGAGATCGGGTCCTGCATGTTGGAGACGATGTAGTTGGCCAGGTCGTCCTTGGTCATGCTGCCGTCTTCGGACACCAGGCCGATCACCAGCAGGAAGTTCTTCACTGCCTTGGTCACGCGGATACCTTGCTGCTGCACTTCCTGCGGCAGCAGTGGGGTGGCCAGGTTCAGCTTGTTCTGTACCTGGACCTGCGCGGTGTCGGGGTTGGTACCCTGCTCGAAGGTGGCGGTGATGGTCATGCTGCCGTCGGAGTTGCTCTCCGAGGACACATAACGCAAGTTGTCGATACCGTTGAGCTGCTGCTCGATCACCTGCACCACGGTGTCCTGCACGGTCTGCGCCGAGGCGCCCGGGTAGGTCACGGCGATGGCGATGGCCGGCGGCGCGATGTTGGGATACTGGCTGATCGGCAGGCGCAGGATCGACAACGCGCCCACCAGCATGATCACCAATGCGATCACCCAGGCGAAGATCGGGCGATCGATAAAGAACTTCGACATGTCTTACTCCCCTTTGCCGCCTGCGCTTGCCGCATTGGCCTGGGCTGGATTGACCGCTTTCTTGACGTTGGTGGCCTCGCTGACCTTGACCTCGACGCCCGGGCGGACGAACTGCAGGCCTTCGGTGATCAGGCGGTCGCCCGGGTTGAGGCCTTCCTCGATGAGCCAGTCGTTACCCAGGGTGCGGTTGGCCTTGAGGTTACGCAGCTCGACCTTGTTCTCCTGGTTGACCACCAGCGCGGTCGGGTTGCCCTTGAGGTCCCGGGTCACGCCCTGCTGCGGGGCCAGGATGGCGTTGGCGTTGACCCCGGCCTGCAGGCGGGCATGCACGAACATGCCGGGCAGCAGGGTGTGCTCGGGGTTGGGGAAGATCGCCCGCAGGGTCACTGAGCCGGTGGTCTCGTCGACCGCGACTTCGGAGAACTCCAGGCGGCCTTCCTGACCGAACAGGCTGCCGTCTTCCAGCACCAGCTGGACCTTGGCGGCATTCTCGCCGGCCTTCTGCAACTGGCCGCTTTCCAGGTCGCGGCGCAGCTTGAGCAGCTCGGCGGTGGACTGGGTGACGTCGACGTAGATCGGGTCGAGCTGCTGGATGGTGGCCATGGCGTTGCTCTGGCCGTTGTTCACCAGCGCGCCTTCGGTGACCGACGAGCGACCGATGCGGCCGCTGATCGGGGCCAGGACCTTGGTGTAGCGCAGGTCGATCTGGGCGCTCTTGAGCGAGGCTTCAGCCTGCAATCGTTTGGCATTGGCGTCGTCGTATTCCTGCTTGGAGACAGCCTGCTCGTCGATCAGCTGCTTGTAGCGCTCGGCCAGCGAGCGGGTGGCTTGCAGGTTGGCCTGGGCATTGGCCAGGTTGGCTTCGTAGATGGCCGGGTCGATCTGGTACAGCTGTTGGCCGGCCTTGACGTCGCTGCCTTCCTTGAACAGGCGCTTGAGAATGATGCCGTTGACCTGTGGACGAACCTCGGCGACCCGGTAGGCGCTGGTGCGTCCCGGCAGTTCGCTGGTCAGGGTGTAGGCCTGTGGCTGGAGGGTAACGACGCCGACCAGAGGAGCCTGCGCCGCGGGCGCTGCTTCTTCTTTGTTACAGCCACTTAGCAAGGTTGCCAGGGCGACGGCGGAAACCAGGGCGGTGACGGCTGGCTTGAATTGCATGAGGATCCTCGGGTCGCTAGAGCTGGGAGACGCTCAAGAATAGTGGAAGTGTCCTATCGGAAAAATACTTATCCAGTGGATAAATAGCTTACTAACGAATATACTTACATTCATGCTTGTTTGTAAATACCGCAGAGGGGTGTGAATCCCCCCGCGGACTGGACACATACACCGGGTGAGGCCCTGAAAGAGGCGACCCCGGCCTGATGACCGCACGCCATGCGAGCGTGCGGGCCGTGATAGAGGTTGAGCTGCCATGGTCCGTCGAACCAAAGAGGAAGCCCAGGAAACCCGCGCCCAGATCATCGAGGCGGCGGAAAAGGCCTTCTACAAGCGCGGGGTTGCGCGAACCACCCTGGCCGACATCGCCGAGCTGGCGGGCGTGACCCGCGGGGCGATCTACTGGCATTTCAGCAACAAGGCCGACCTGATCCAGGCATTGCTCGACAGCCTGCACGAGACCCATGACCACCTGGCCCGCGCCAGCGAGAGCGAGGACGAGGTCGACCCGCTCGGCTGCATGCGCACGCTGTTGCTGCAGGTGCTCAACGAGCTGGCGCTCGACGCGCGCACCCGGCGTATCAATGAAATCCTGCATCACAAGTGCGAGTTCACCGACGACATGTGTGAAATCCGCCAGCAGCGCCAGGGAGCGGTCCTGGATTGCCATGAGGGCATCACCCTGGCCATGACCAATGCCGTGCGCCGCGAGCAATTGCCCGCCGACCTGGACGTGCAACGTGCGGCCATCGCCCTGTTCGCCTATGTCGATGGCTTGATCGGGCGTTGGTTGCTGTTGCCGGACAGCTTCGACCTGTTGGGCGATGCTGAAAAATGGGTCGACACGGGGCTGGATATGCTGCGCTTGAGTCCCTCCCTGCGCAAATGACACTTTGTGAAGGATTGTGATGAAGTGTTTCCCCTCTGTATTAAGGGGAGGTTAATGCGGCGCCCGAGCGGCCCCAGCATCCTCAATGCCCCCGCAGTTGGCGGTCGGGCATCGCCAGTGCAGCCCCCAGCCCGATCAGCGATACCCCGGCGCTGGCCAGCAGCAGATGACGAAACGTCTCCAGCAACCGTGCCTGGGTCACCGGGTCCGCTTCACCCGCCTTCAGGCTGCCCAGCAGCGGATTGCCCAACAACTCGAAACCACCCTGGTGCAGCAGCGCCAGCAGCAGGCTGGACATGCACGCCACCCCCATGGCACCGCCGAGGGAGCGGAACAAGTTGGTGGTGCTGGTGGAAACGCCGATGTCCTTCATCTCGACCGCGCTCTGCGCGCCCACCAGCGAGGTGGGGAACTGCAGGCCGCAGGCGATGCCGGCCAGCGACATGAATACGGCGCTGAGCACGCCCGCTTGCGGCGGCGTCAGGGCCATGGCGGCGATGGCCACGGGCATCAGCACGGCGCCGGCGAGGATCTGCGGCCGGTAGCGGCCGGTGAGGCTGGTCATGCGCCCACCACAGAAGGCGCCCAAGGGCAGGCCCATGGCCAGCGGCAGCAGGTGTAGGGCGGCGCTGTCGGCGCCGGCGCCGGTGATGCCCTGGTAGCGCAGGGGCATGAGCATGGTCAGGGCGATCGACTGGAAGCTGGCGAAGAACACCGTGCACCAGCACAGGACCGCCGCGCGGTTGCCGAACAGTTGCAGGGGCAGGAGCGGCTCGGCGCAGCGCCGCTCATGCCCGACGAACAGCAGCAGCCCCAGCAGGGCCGTGGCGAACAGCGCCAGTACCGGTGGCGCCAGCCAGGCATGGCCCTGGCCGACCAGGGTGATGCCCAGCAGCAGGCTGCCCAGCCCGAGGATCAGCAGCAGCGCGCCGAGATAGTCCACCTGCGCGTCGCGCCGTTGGCCGGGCATGTTGCCCAGGGCACGGTGGATCGCCCATAGGGCGAACAGGCCCAGCGGCAGGTTGATCCAGAACACCCAGCGCCATGACAGGTATTCGGTCAGCCAGCCGCCGAGCACCGGCCCGGCCACGCTGGCCAGGGCGTACATGCTGCTGAAGTAGCCCTGGTAGCGACCGCGTTCCCGAGGCGGGACGAAGTCGCCGATGATCGCCTGGCTCACCGACACCATGCCGCCGGCCCCGATGCCCTGGACCACCCGTGCCAGCACCAGTTGCTGCATGTCCTGGGCCAGGGCGCAGGCTACCGAGGCCAGGGTGAACACGGCGGTGCCGGTGAGGATCATGCGTCGGCGTCCGTAGAGGTCGCCGAGCTTGCCATAGATCGGCACGGCCACGGTCATGGCCACCATGTAGCCGGAGATGACCCAGGCCAGCAGGCCGACATCGTTGAACTGTGCGGAGATCGCGGGCATGGACACGGCGACGATGGTCTGGTCCAGGGCGCCGAGGAAGATCGCCAGCATCAGGGCGGTGAGGACGCTGCGCAGCACGGCAGGGGGGAGGGCGGCGGTCACGGGCATACCTTGTCGGGGAATGGGGTGTATCAGGGCGGTTCGAGTCGTGGTATCTCACCAGGGTCGCTTCGCGCCCCCTGAATAGCTCACCTCGCTATCGCGCCAACCGCCGGATTGTAACCTGAGTTAGGTAGCTTCCTATGTACTACGTGCATCCCCTATGCAAGATCGGCATTGGCGCATTCATCCAGTGCTGCATGGCTGCGTGATATCGTGACCTGGCCGCAGTCGCTGAAATCCGCGGTCTGCACCAGCATGGTGCAACGCATTGCCGCAGGATTTCCCAGCGCTGTTTCCCACACCTTCTATTCCTCTGCCTGCATGTCGAGCATGACCGCCCAGATGGCGACGGTTGGAACAGGTCAGGTTCAATTTTCACCTTACAAGCGGAGTGATCATGTCCAAGGCTTCCCACCACGATCTGCGTTTTGCCTTCCGCGAACTGCTGGCTTCAGGTTCGTGCTTTCACACCGCGTCGGTGTTCGACCCCATGTCGGCCCGCATCGCCGCCGACCTGGGCTTCGAGGTCGGCATCCTCGGTGGTTCGGTGGCCTCGCTTCAGGTGCTGGCCGCGCCCGATTTCGCCCTGATCACCCTGAGCGAGTTCGTCGAGCAGGCCACTCGCATCGGCCGGGTGGCCCAGTTGCCGGTGATCGCCGATGCCGACCACGGCTACGGCAACGCCCTCAACGTGATGCGCACGGTGATCGAGCTGGAGCGCGCCGGCGTGGCCGCGCTGACCATCGAGGATACCCTGCTGCCGGCGCAGTTCGGCCGCAAGTCCACCGACCTGATCCCGGTGGAGGAAGGGGTCGGCAAGATCCGCGCGGCCCTCGAGGCGCGGGTCGACTCGGCGCTGTCGATCATCGCCCGGACCAACGCCGGCGTGCTGAGCACCGAGGAAATCATCGTCCGCACCCAGAGCTACCAGAAGGCCGGGGCCGATGGTATCTGCATGGTGGGTGTGAGGGATTTCGACCATCTGGAGCAGATCGCCGAGCACCTGACGGTGCCGCTGATGCTGGTCAGCTACGGCAACCCGAACCTGCGTGACGACGAGCGCCTGGCGCGCCTGGGCGTGCGGGTGGTGGTCGACGGCCATGCCGCCTACTTCGCCGCGATCAAGGCCACCTACGACTGCCTGCGTCTGCAACGCGGGCAGCAGAACAAGTCCGAGAGCCTCAGCGCCACCGAGCTGTCGCATACCTACACCCAGCCCGAGGACTACATTCGCTGGGCCAAGGAGTACATGAGCGTCGAGGAGTGATCGGCGCGGTGCAGTCGGTTCAGCGCACGGCGCTCAAGGTCGCGGTGTGCGGCACGCAATGCTCCTGGGCGCAGCTTGCCGCGGCGTTGGGTTGGTTGCGCAGCAATTCGACTCGCCAGCAGGCCGAACCATAGAGCCCCGCGACGGCGATCACGATGAGGGCAAGGGTCCAGCGTCTGGATCTGATGCTCATGGTGCGTACCTCCTGTTGCTGCAACAGGTGATACCTACAAGCATAGGTCAACCTGGGATCACTGCCTGGCGCGATCCTCGAGCCAATCCATCAGCTCGACCAGCCCCGGCGGCAGCGGCTTGGCAGGGCAGACCAGGTAGTAGCCCTTGCCGGTTGCCACCTTCAGCCCGAAAGGCATGCACAGCCGGCCGCTGAGCAGGTCGTCGCCAATCAGCGCCCAGTCGCCGATCGCCACGCCGGTACCCTGGGCAGCCATGGCCATCGCCATGTCCAGGGTCTGGAAATGCTGCCTGGGCCCCTGCGGCTCGAACGCCGCTCCCGCCGCCTGTAGCCACAGCCGCCAGTCATGCTCGTCCGACGAGGGGTGCAGCAGCATGTGCCGGGACAGGTCCTCCAGGCACGCCAACGACGCGGCGCCCTGCAGCAACGACGGGGCGCAGACCGGCGTCAGTTGCTCGTCGAATAGCTTGCGCACCTGCAGGCCCGGGCTCGGTGGCCCGCCATAGACTACGGCGGCATCGAAGCCTTCGCGGCGCAGGTCCACGCCGTGCTGCACGGTGGTGGTCAGCTCCACCGGCACGTCCGGGCGCAGGGCCTGCCATTCCATCAGCCGTGGCAGCAGCCAGCGCATCACGCAGGTGGGCGCCTTGAGCTGCAGGACGGCGCTGCGCCCGCCGACTTCGCGCACGCCCTGCTCGATGAGGGCGAACACCTGCTGCACCCGGGGCAACCAGTCCTGGCCCTCGCGGGTCAGTGCCAGGCCACGGGCCTGGCGCTGGAACAGGGCATAGCCCAGGTGTTCCTCGAGCCCGGCGATCTGCCGGCTGACCGCGCCCTGGGTGATGTGCAGCTGCTGCGCCGCGCGAGTGAAATTGCAATGTTGGGCGGTGACCAGAAAGGTGTGCAGGGCCGGTAGAGGAGGCAGACGTTTCATTGCGCTGAGCCATGATCACAAGACATGACTAGTATGTGTTTTTTTGCATTGTGGCGATAGCCATGCCTTGGTTCCATGGTCACTGATCTCAACAAGAATCAGGTAAAAGACAGATGGCAACCTGTGGCGAAGTACTGGTCGAACTCCTCGAAGGCTATGGCGTGGAGCATGTCTTCGGCATTCCTGGCGTGCATACCGTGGAGCTGTATCGCGGCCTGGCGGGATCGTCGATCCGGCACATCACCCCACGCCACGAGCAGGGGGCCGGGTTCATGGCCGACGGCTATGCGCGCACCCGTGGCAAGCCGGGGGTGTGTTTCATCATCACCGGCCCTGGCATGACCAACATCACCACGGCCATGGGCCAAGCCTATGCCGACTCGATCCCGATGCTGGTGATTTCCAGCGTGCAGGCCCGCGACCAACTCGGCGGCGGTCGCGGCAAGTTGCACGAGCTGCCCAGCCAGGCAGGGTTGGTCGCCGGTGTGGCGGCGTTCTCCCATACCTTGATGAGTGCCGACGACCTGCCCCAGGTGCTGGCCCGTGCCTTTGCCGTGTTCGACGGTGCCCGGCCAAGGCCGGTGCATATCGAGATCCCCCTGGATGTGCTGGTCGAGCCGGCCGGCCACCTGCTGCCGGGTCGCCCCGTGCGCACCGGCCGGGCGGGCGCGGCGCCACGGGGTGTGGCGCTCATGGCCGAACGCCTGGCCTCGGCGCGGCGGCCGTTGATCCTCGCCGGTGGCGGCGCCCTGGCGGCGGGCACGGCCCTGGCCCGCCTGGCGGAGCACTTGCAGGCACCGGTGGCCCTGACCATCAATGCCAAGGGCTTGCTGCCGTCCGGGCATCCGTTGCAGATCGGTTCGACCCAGTCGCTGCCGGCCACTCGCGCGCTGGTCGCCGAGGCCGACGTGGTGCTGGCCATCGGCACCGAGCTTGCCGAGACCGACTACGACGTGACCTTCAAAGGCGGCTTCGAGATTCCCGGCAGCCTGCTGCGCATAGACATCGACCCGGACCAGACCGTGCGCAACTACCTGCCGGAACTGGCGCTGGTGGCAGATGCCGAGCAGGCGGCCGAGGCCTTGCTCGATGCCTTGCAGACTCAGATGCAACCGGTGCGTGACCCCGCCTGGGGCGCCGTGCGTGCCGCTCGCCTGCGCCAGGACTTGTCGACCACTTGGGACCCGCCGACCCTGAGCCAGACACGCCTGCTCACCAGCGTGCTGGAAACCCTGCCCGACGCCATCCTGGTGGGCGACTCGACCCAGCCGGTGTACACCGGCAACCTGACCTTGGACATGGACCAGCCACGGCGCTGGTTCAACGCCTCGACCGGCTACGGCACCCTTGGCTACGCCCTACCGGCGGCCATGGGCGCCTGGCTCGGCAGCGGCGGGCAGGTGGACGAGCGTTCACCAGCCATCTGCCTGATCGGCGATGGCGGCTTGCAGTTCACCCTGCCTGAACTGGCCAGCGCGGTGGAGGCCCAGGTGCCGTTGATCGTGCTGCTGTGGAACAACCAGGGTTACGAGGAAATCAAGAAATACATGGTCAACCGGGCCATCGAACCGGTGGGCGTGGACATCCATACGCCGGACTTCATCGGTGTCGCCCGGGCCCTGGGCGCCGCGGCGCAGCAGGTGGAGGACGTGGGCCAGTTGCAGGCCGCGCTGCGCCAGGCTGTGGAGCGCCAGGGGCCGACCTTGATCCAGATCGACCAAGCCCAGTGGCAGACGGCGGTGGGGGGCTGACAGGTACGGCGAAGCGGCTGCATCGGGGCCGCTGCGCGCCCCATCATGGCAGCGCAACCCGGCCTTCAATCGGCAGCGGTACGCAGCCGCGCCACGTCACGGATCGGCGGTGCGCCATACAGCCTGCTGTACTCCCGGCTGAACTGAGACGGGCTTTCGTAGCCCACCCGGTACCCCGCCACCGCGGCTTCGAGCCCCTCATTGAGCATCAACCGCCGCGCTTCCTGCAGGCGCAACTGCTTCTGGTACTGCAGGGGGCTCATCGAGGTCACTGCCTTGAATCGATGGTGCAAGGTCGAGGTACTGAGGTTGACCTCGCGCGCCAGATCTTCGATGCGCAGCGGTCGCTGGAAGTGCTGGTTGAGCCAGGCGATGGCCTGGCTGACCCGGTGGGTCTGGCTGTTGGCCAGGGCGATCTCGTACAGGCGGTAGCCCTGTGGCCCGCGTAGCAGGCGATAGAGGATTTCCCGGCGGATCAGTGGCGCCAGCATGGGGATATCCCGGGGGGAGTCGAGCAGGCGCACCAGACGTAGCAAGGCATCGAGCAACTGCGGATCGGTCTTTTCCACATACAGGCCACGGCCAGAAGGAAGGTTGGGCACCAGCATCGGCCCGCTTTCGGCGATCAGTTGGCTGATATGTGCCGGGTCGATGTCCAGGCGCAGGCCCAGGCTGGGCGTCTCGGGGCTGGCGTCCAGGCGCACCCGGCTGATCGGCAGGGTTACCGACACCACCATGTAGTGCAATGGGTCGTAGGTGTATTGCTCGTCGCCCAGGAACAGGCTCTTGCTGCCCTGGGCCAGGACACACAGGGCAGGTTGCGCCAGGCTCGGCACCGAACGCACGTTTTCCCGGTAGGCCACCAGGTAAAGGTCGTCGACCGCTGAGGCCGTGCCGTAGGGCTCGCCGGCATGGCGCAGGATCAGGTCGGCCAGCTCCTGGCGTTGTAGCTCCAGGGACGGGGCGGGGGGCGTGGGCGTGGTCATGGCGGGTTTCCTCTACTGACCGACGCAGGATAGGTTCGGGCAAGGGTGGGCGCTAGTCGAAAGCTGCTCCTCGCTTGCCTGATCCTGCACGGTTGCAGGATCAGGCAAGCGGCCGGCAGTAATGGCCTAACGGCGCGCGCGGGCGAGGGCCTAACCTTGCCAGCCTGGCCTTTCCGTCCGTCTGCTTCAAGGAGAACGTTCATGACCCAGCCTCAACCGGTCACTCACCTGGCTTTCATCCGGGCCAGCAGCGGTCGTTCGGCGGAGTTGGGCGCGCGCCTGCGTGACCTGCTCGAACCCTCGTTGCAGACGCCCGGCTGCCTGAGTTTCACCGTGCAGCGCTCCCAGGCCGATACGGACCTCTGGCTGCTCAGTGGCAGCTGGCGCGACCAGCAGGCCATGAGCGGCTACTTCGCCTCGCCGACCCTGGACCTGTTCGGCGAGCTGGTGCAGGCGCAGGTGGTCGCGAGCCTCGACCTGCATACCTTTGCATGATGCCTGGGCCCGAATAGGCAGCACCGATGGTGCCCGGCACTCGCCAGGTTAGAATGCCGCCCTTCGATCAACACGTGGATACAGGCACGATGGCACGTAGAGAATTCCCCCGCTTCGAAGCGGTTTCGGCAATGGTTCCGGCAGAGGGCGGCGGCTACCACGCCGCGATCGCCGTGAAGGCCCTGGGCATGGGCGGCGCGCCGCGTTTCCACAAGGTGCTGGACGGGCAACTGTTCAAGACGGCGATGGCCGCCGACGAAGCCGCCTGCGCCGAGCTCGGGCGCCTGCAAGGCGTCAGCGAAGACGGCGAGCTGGTCTGGTGATCAGGCCCGTGGCCGGGGCATCTTGAAGCAGTTGCCCAGCTCGAAGTAATCCGCAGGCCCGCCGCCGCGCAGGATGGGCTCGGCGGCGGCAGTGTCGTAGATGCCGTCCTTGAGCAGATGCTCGGCGATATGCACGGCCACCACTTCGCCAAGGATCAGCCAACTGGGCACCAGCGCCTGGTCGGCGCGCTGGAGCTGGACGATCTGGCTCACCTTGCACTCGAAGGCCACCGGGCTTTCCCCCACGCGCGGTACCCTGACGATGCGCGATGCCGTGGGCGTCAGTTCGCTCAACTGGAATTCATCCACCTCGGCCGCCACCGCCACGCAGCTCTGGTTCATCTGCTCGGCCAGCGGGCGGGTGGCCAGGTTCCAGACGAATTCACCGGTCTGTTCGATGTTGTTCAGGCTGTCTTTGCGGCCGATGCTGCAGAAACCGATGATCGGCGGCACGTAGTTGAAGGCGTTGAAAAAACTGTAGGGCGCCAGGTTCAGGCGACCTTCGCGGTCCTGGGTGGAGATCCAGCCGATGGGCCGGGGGCCGACGATGGCGTTGAACGGGTCATGAGGCAGGCCGTGGCCTTTGGCGGGTTCGTAGTAGTACATCTGCGCAGGGCCTGTGGCCCTTCCTCTTGGCGGGACGAGGCGCCTAGTGTGCCAAGGCTGGGCCCGGCTGGAAACGATCAAGCCCGGCCGAAGCCGGGCTGGGCGCTCGCATCGCGGGATCAGCCGATGCGGTGGGCGTGGGTGCGGTCGAAGCCGTCTTCGGCGAAGCGTTGTGCGCCAGTGCGGTCGAAGCCATCTTCGGCGAAGCGTTGTGCGCCAGTGCGGTCGAAGCCATCTTCGGCGAAGCGTTGTGCGCCAGTGCGGTCGAAGCCATCTTCAGCGAAGCGTTGTGCGCCGGTACGGTCGAAACCATCTTCTGCATAAGTCGCCGATTGGGTCTGGACGGCGGTGAAGTTGTGGGCGTTGGTACGGTCGAAGCCGTCTTCGGCGAAGGCGCCGGTCGCCAGTACCGACAGGGCCAGGGTCAGGATCAGTTTGTTTTTCATGGTCGTTGCTCCAGTGGAATCGATGGGTTGCTCTGCTCTATGGGTTTCATGTTACGCCGGTTAATTAGATTAAAAAGCGCAAAAAGTAGCGCTAATAAATCTACTTTTTCGATTTTTTGATGTGCAGATACCTGCGAAGCATCACGTCAGGTGTCCCTTTCCGGGAGCGGCGAAAGACACTTCGCCACCCTTCGAAGGATGCCTCTGCTGAATTAATTCGGGGTTAAGTGCGAAGGGTCAGGTTGAAGTTCTATCGTTCAACCTGATCATCAACGGGCGTATTGACCCGGTAGCGGGTACTGCGACCACCGCCCGGCAGGCGAACCAGGCAGCCCTTGTCGAGCAGGTCGGTGAGATGGCGGGTGGCGGTGGCCTTGGACACCTTGGCCACCGCTTGATACTGACTGGCGTTGATACCCGCCTCGAAGCCGCGTTGGCCGCCATCGAGCAATCGGTTGAGCACCTTCACCTGCTCGGGCAGCAGCCCATCACTGCGGTGCGCATGCCAGAAGCGCGCCTTGGCCAACACCCGGTCGATCCGCACCAGCGCCTGCTCCAGGCTGCGCAGCAAGGTCGTCAAGAACCAGGCTAGCCAGCGTGTAATGTCCAGGTCGCCTTTCTGGCTGCTTTCCAGCACCGCGTAATAGCCTGACCGATCCTCGAGGATGCTGGCGGACATCGCATGGAAACGGATGGCCTGTCGTTCGCCCTGGGCCAGGGCCAGGTCAGTGAGGGCGCGGGTCAGGCGACCATTGCCATCATCGAACGGATGCAGGGTCACGAACCAGAAGTGGGCGATGCCGGCGCGTAGGAACGGGTCCAACTGCGTGAAGTGGCGACTGTCCTCGAACCATTCGAGAAACGCCTGGAGCTGCTCTTGCAGCCCGGCTCGCGGGGGCGCTTCGAAATGTACACTGGGTTTGTCGAGGCGGCCGGAAACCACCTGCATGGGCGCCTCGTCCCGCAGTTGGCCGACGAGGATGGGTTTACCCAGGGCCTCGTCGCTTGCCGGGAACAACCATCGATGCCAGGTGAACAGGCGTTGCAGGGTCAAGGGCTGGTCATATCCCTGCGTCGCGTCCAGCATCAGTTCGGCAAGCCCCTCGCTGCGGGCTGTAGTCGAACCATGCCCCTCGAGACCCAGGCGACGGGCCAGGGAGGAACGCACGGAGCCGACATTGAGCTGCTCGCCCTCGATGGCGGAGGACGTAATGATGTTCTGCAGCAAGGTATCCAGGATATTGTGGCTTTCGCTGAGTTCGTCCACGGCACCGATCCTGCCCAGCAAACGTCCCTGCGTTTCGACACAGCTTCGCAGCAGCGTGGCAAGCTGCTCTGTATCCCAGCGCAAATGAGGCCAGGCTGGCCGCTGCCAGATCCACATTGGATCGCTCATGGTTTCCCCTTGTTGTGCCATGAGCCCAATAGTAGCCCTATTCGGCTCATTTGGTGAGCCGAATAGGGGGGGTTATTCGGCTCACGATAGCCATGAAAAAGGGGCGCCCCGTCAGACGGAGCGCCCCTTTTGCAGGCTTGCAAGCAGGATCAGTCAGTGGTGATCCGCGAGTGCTTGCGGGTGTCCTTCATGGTGGCATACACCAGCAGCGAGCAAGCGATGCAGCCGGTGACGTACCAGTAGAAGCCGGTTTCCATGCCTGCGCTCTTGAACCACAGGGCCACGTACTCGGCGGTGCCGCCGAAGATCGACACGGTCAGGGCGTAGGGCAGGCCCACGCCCAGGGCGCGGATCTCGGTGGGGAACAGCTCGGCCTTGACCACCGCGTTGATCGAGGTGTAGCCGCTGACGATGATCAGCGCCGCCATGATCAGGAAGAAGGCGCCCCACCAGGTCTGCACGGTGTGCAGGGTGCTGAGGATCGGCACGGTGAACAGGGTACCGAGCACGCCGAAGGCGATCAGGATCGGGCGGCGGCCGATCTTGTCGGAGAGGCTGCCGATCACCGGTTGCAGGCACATGAACAGGAACAGCGTGGCCGCCGAGATGGTGGTCGAGTCGCTGATGCTCATGCCCACGGTGTTGACCAGGTACTTCTGCATGTAGGTGGTGTAGGTGTAGAACGCCAGGGTGCCGCCCATGGTCAGGCCGACCACGGTCATCAGCTCCTTGGGATGGCGCAGCAGGGTGCGCATCAGGCTTTCCTTGGCCTTCTCCTTCTTGGTGAAGGAGGCGGTTTCTTCCATGCCACGGCGCAGGTACAGGGCGACCACCGCGCACAGCGCGCCGATCACGAAGGGCACGCGCCAGCCCCAGGCGTACAACTGCTCGGTGGTGAGCGTCTGTTGCAGGATGATCAGCACCGCCAGGGCGATGAGCTGGCCGGAGATCAGGGTCACGTACTGGAAGCTGGAGAAGAAGCCACGGCGGTCCTTGGTGGCCATCTCGCTGAGGTAGGTCGCCGAGGTGCCGTATTCACCGCCCACCGATAGGCCCTGCATCAGGCGCGCCAGCACCAGCAGGACCGGCGCGGCGACGCCGATGCTTTCGTAGCCCGGAGTCAGGGCGATGATCAAGGAGCCTGCGCACATCAGCAGTACCGAGGCCATCAGCGCGGCCTTGCGGCCCTTGCGGTCGGCGTACAGGCCCATCAGCCAGCCACCGATCGGGCGCATGAGGAATCCCACGGCGAAGATCGCGGCGGTATTGAGCAGTTGTGCGGTGGTGTCGCCAGCCGGGAAGAAGGCCTTGGCGAAGTACAGCGAGAATGCGGCGTAGACGTACCAGTCGTACCATTCGACCATGTTGCCGATGGATCCGCTGAAGATCGACTTGAGACGGCTGGAGGTGGTTTTTTCCGCGGCGGGCGCGAGGGCCGCCCCGGCGGGCAGGGTGGTGGCGTTATCCATCAGGGATACCTTCTCGTTGTTTTTGTGGAGCGCGCCGTGGCGCGGCTTGCCGGGACAAGTGCAGAAGGTGTGCCAAATGGATGCAGGGTGATCCAAATGAGGGCGCCGCGTGCCCTGTCGTGGGCCGGTCAGCCCCCACGCAAGCCCTGTAAACCGCACTTCTTGAGGTATACGGCACCCCCTCACGGGGGGCGGGGTTGCCCGCGATGGGCTGCAACGCCGCCCCTACGAAAGCGGCTGAATGAGCGGATTTCCGCTTATCGAAAAGCGCGAGCGAGCAAGAATCCGCTCATTCGCGCTCGAGGAAATCCTCGCGTACCAACCCGTGCCGCTGCATCTTCTCGTTCAGCGTGCGCCGTGGCAGTTGCAGGGTTTCCATGACCGCCTTGATCTCGCCCTTGTGCTGGCGCAGCGCAGCACGCAGGCACTGGGCCTCGAACGCTTCCATCTGTTCGGCGAGGGAATGGCTCGCGCTGGTTGCTTCCAGGCCCGGCGAGTCCAGGCCCAGGGCGTGGCGTTCGGCGGCATTGGCCAGTTCGCGCACGTTGCCCGGCCAGTCGTGGGCCAGCAGCTGCGCCAGTTGCGCACCGGCCAGCGGTGGTGCAGCGCGGCCCAGGCGCTCGGCGGCCGCGCGGGCGAAGTGCTCGAACAGCAACGGGATGTCCTCGCGCCGCTCGCGCAAGGGTGCCAGGCGCAGTTCGGCGACATTCAGGCGGTAGGCCAGGTCTTCGCGGAAGCGTCCGGCACGGGCTTCTTCGAGCAGGTCGGGCTTGGTCGCGGCGATGATCCGCAGGTCTACGCTGATGCTCTGGTTGGCCCCCAGGCGCTCGAGTTTCTGCTCCTGGATCACGCGCAGCAGCTTGGCCTGTTGGGCCAGGGGCATGCTCTCGATCTCGTCGAGGAACACCGTGCCGCCATTGGCGTATTCCAGCTTGCCGATGCGCTTGCCCTGGGCGCCGGTGAAGGCGCCGCTCTCATGACCGAACAGCTCGGCCTCGAACAGCGACTCGGGGATCGCCGCACAGTTGAGGGCGACGAAGGGTTTGTCGGCGCGTGGCCCGAAGTCGTGCAGGCAGCGGGCGACACGCTCCTTGCCGCTGCCGGTCTCGCCACGGATCAGCACGTTGACCGGCAGGTTCGCCAGGTCCAGGACCTGCCGGCGCAATTGCTGCAGGCCCTGGGACATGCCCAGCAGGGTGCCTTCCAGGCGTGCCTTGAGGTCGGCCTGCTGGTGCAGGCGGCGGTTCTCCAGCACCAGTTGGCGTTTTTCCAGGGCCCGGCGCAGGCTGCCGAGCAGGGTCTGCGGCGTGAAGGGTTTTTCCAGGAAG
This sequence comes from Pseudomonas sp. HLMP, assembly GCF_046365545.1. Lineage (NCBI taxonomy): Bacteria > Pseudomonadati > Pseudomonadota > Gammaproteobacteria > Pseudomonadales > Pseudomonadaceae > Pseudomonas > Pseudomonas sp. HLMP. The sequence goes on from NZ_JBDLLR010000001.1 coordinate 1,799,500, forward strand.
TCATAGGCGCCGCTGCGCATGGCCTCCACCGCCATGGGCACGTCGCCGTGGCCGGTGAGCAGGATCACCGGCAGGTCGGGGTCCTGGCCCTGCAGCCGCTCGAGCAGTTGCAGGCCATCCATGCCCGGCATGCGCACGTCGCTGACGATCACCCCGGGGTAGTGGGGCGGCAATTGCGCCAGGCAATCCTCGGCACGGGCGAACAGTTGCACGCTGAAGCCCGACAGGCTCAGCCACTGTTCCACCGCGGTGCGGATACTGGCTTCATCGTCGACGACGATCACCGAATTCAACATACAGGCTCCAGGTCACGTGGCAGGGTAAGGCTCAGGCGGGCGCCGCCGGGCAGGTTCTCGGCCTGCAGTTGGCCGCCGGCCTCGTGGACGATGCCGTAGGAGATCGCCAGGCCCAGGCCGAGCCCTTCGCCCACCGGCTTGGTGGTGAAGAAGGGGTCGAAGACCTTGGCCAGGTCGGCCTCGGGGATGCCGCCACCGGAGTCGAGCACGCTCAGGCGCCAGTGGCCGTCATCGGCCTCGATACGGATCTCCAGGCGTTTGTAGCGCTTGTCGGCCATGGCATCGAGGGCGTTGCGCAACAGGTTGATCAGCACCTGCTCGAGGCGGATGGCATCGCCGCGTACCCAGGCCGGGCGTGCCAGGTACAGGGCCACTTCGACGCCTTCGCCGCGGATACGCGCCTCCAGCAGGTGCAGGGCCTGGTCGACCACGGTGGCCAGGTCCAGGCGCTCGCGCAGGCCGCCGGGACTGTTGCGGGCGAAGGTCTTGAGGTGGCCGGTCAGCGCGGCCATGCGCGTGAGCATCTGCTCCAGCGGCTCCAGGGCCTGGCGTGCCTCTTCGTGGCGGCCGTGGTCGAGCAGCAGGCGCAGGGTTTCCAGTTGCATGCGTTGGGTGGTCAGCGGCTGGTTGATCTCATGGGCCAGTGCCGCCGACATCTGCCCCAGGGCCGCCAGCTTGGCCGACTGCACCAACCCTTCCTGGGCGGTGCGCAGTTCGCGGGTGCGTTCCTCGACCAGACGCTTGAGCTCGTCGCGGCTGCGCTGGCGCAGGCGAGCCAGGCGCAGGCGCTGGCTGGCGAACAGGGCGGCGAACACCAGGCTCAGCCATACCGCGGCGGCGGCCAGGGCGGCGTTGCGGCCATCCTTGCTGACCTGCGGCTTGCGCAGCAGGTGCAAGGTCCAGCCCTCGGTTTCCAGCGGCAGGCTCTCCCACAGGTATTCGCCGGTGCCCTCGGGGCCTTGCACGCGGGTGAGGTGGCTGTTGTCGCCGAAGCGGGTCAGCACCTGGTGCTGCAGCGGCACCAGTGGCTGCTTGTCGTACTGGCGGGTCGCGGCCAGCTCGGCACGATCGGCGCTGGAGATCGGCAGCAGTTCGCGGTAGCGCCAGCCGTCCTGGTTGGCGATGAAGATGATGCCGCGGGCGTCGCTGACCAGCAGGATGTCGCTGCCCTGGCGCCATTCGCGCTCCAGCTCGGGAAACTCCAGCTTGACCACCATGGCGCCGAGGAAGCGCCCCTGTTCGTCGTGCACCGCGCTGGACAGGAAGTACCCCGGCACGCCACTGGTCACGCCGACGGCGTAGAAACTGCCGCTGCCCTGGCTGCGGGTCTGCTTGAAGTAGGGGCGAAAGCCGTAGTTGGAGCCGACGTAGCTGGTCGGCAGGCGCCAGTTGCTGGCGGCCACGGCCAGGCCGGTGCGGTCGAGCAGTTCCAGGGTGGAGGAGTTGGCGGCGCCGTTGATGCGTTCGAGCTTGCGGTTCAGGGCGTCCTGGCGCTGTTCGGTGAGTGGGCCGCGCAGGGCGTCGATCAATTCCGGGTCCAGGGCCAGCACGGCCGGCAGGGCGCGGTAGCGCTCGATCAGCGTATGCAGGGAGTTGGCGTACAGGGTCAACTGCTGGCTGGCCCGACGGGCGTCGGTCTCCATCGCCTGGCGCTTGGCCTGGTGCATGGCCCAGCCGGCGCTGAGCGCGGTACCGAGGAGGATCAGCAGGACGATCAGGGTCAGGCGCAGGGCTCGAAAAGAAAAAAGCATGAGGCGGATCCTTGGCCTGTGCGGGTGTGTGTTCTGGGGGCCAGTGTCGACCCCTTCGCGGGCGTGCCTGCGAAGAGGCCGAGCAGACCGACCTACAGCAGCTCGAAGCTCTGTTGCTGCACCGCCTGGGAGTCCAGGCCGACCTGGACATTGAACTGCCCGGGCTCGGCGACCCGTTGCAGTTGGCTATTGTAGAACCTAAGGTCCTGCTCGCCGATGCGGAAGGTCAAGGTCCGCGACTCGCCTGCCTTGAGCATCAGCTTCTGGAAGTTCTTCAGCTCCTTGACCGGGCGGCTCATGGACGCAGTGACATCCTGCAGGTACAGCTGCACCACGGTCTCGCCGTCGCGCTTGCCGGTGTTCTTCACCGTGACCTTGGCTTGCAGGCTGGCGCCGCGCTCGAGTGTCTTGTGCGAGAGCGTCAGGTTCGACAACTCGAAGGTGCTGTAGCTCAGGCCATAGCCGAACGGGTACAGCGGCCCATTGGGCTCCTCGAAGTACTGCGAGGTGTAGTTGCCCGGCTTGCCCGGCGTGTAGGGGCGGCCGATACGCAGGTGGTTGTAGTGCATCGGGATCTGCCCGACCGAGCGCGGGAAGGTGATCGCCAGCTTGCCGGACGGGTTGTAGTCGCCGAACAGAACGTCGGCGATGGCATTGCCGCCCTCGGTGCCGCTGAACCAGGTCTCGAGGATGGCATCGGCCTGTTCGCGCTCCCACGCGATCGACAGCGGCCGGCCATTCATCAGCACCAGCACCAGTGGCTTGCCGGTGGTCTTGAGGGCCTTGATCAGCTCACGCTGTACGGCAGGGATCTGCAGGCTGGTGCGGCTCGACGACTCGTGGGACATGCCGCGTGACTCGCCAACCACGGCCACCACCACGTCGGACTGCCGTGCCGCCTTGACCGCTTCGTCGATCAGTACCGCGGCCGGGCGCGGGTCGTCGATGATCTCCGGAGCATCGAAGTTGAGGAAGTTCAGGTAATCGACGATTGCCTTGTCGCCGGTGACGTTGGAGCCTTTGGCGTAGAGCAGGGTCGCCTTGTCGCCCAGGGCGCGACGCAGGCCTTCGCGCACGGTGACCGAGTGTTCCGGGCGGCCAGCGGCGGCCCAACTGCCCATCATGTCGATCGGCGCGTCGGCCAGCGGGCCGACCAGGGCGATGGTGCCGGCCTTCTTCAGTGGCAGGGTCTGGTTGCGGTTCTCCAGCAGCACCAGGCTGCGTCGTGCCACGTCGCGCGCGGTGTCGCGGTGCAGGCGGTCGTCGCTGTAGTAGTCCTTGAGGTCGTTCTCGGCCTTGCCAATGCGCAGGTACGGGTCCTTGAACAGGCCCATGTCGTACTTGGCGCCGAGGACTTCACGCACGGCCTGGTCCAGCTCGGCCTGGGTCACTTCACCTGACTCGAGCAGGCCCGGCAGTTCTTCGCCATAGAGGGTATCGTTCATGCTCATGTCGATGCCGGCCTTGATCGCCAGCTTCGCCGCCTCGCGGCCATCCTGGGCGACACCATGGCGGATCAGCTCCTGGATCGCGCCATGGTCGCTGATGGTCACGCCCTTGAAGCCCCATTCCTTGCGCAGCAGGTCGTTCATCAGCCAGGTATTGGCGGTGGCGGGCACGCCGTTGATCGAGTTGAGCGCGACCATCACGCCACCGGCACCCGCGTCGAGCGCGGCGCGGTAGGGCGGCAGGTAGTCGTTGTACATCTTCGGCAGGCTCATATCGACCGTGTTGTAGTCGCGCCCACCCTCCACCGCGCCATACAGGGCGAAATGCTTGACGATGGTCATGACGCTGTCGGGATTGGCCGGGCTCTTGCCCTGGAACGACTCGACCATCACCTTGGCGATCCGCGAGGTGAGGTAGGTGTCCTCGCCGAAGCCTTCGCTGGTGCGGCCCCAGCGCGGGTCGCGGGCGATATCGACCATGGGCGCGAAGGTCATGTCCAAGGCGTCGGCGGCGGCTTCGATGGCTGCGGTGCGGCCGACCTTGGCGATGGCATGCATGTCCCAGGTCGCGGCCAGGCCCAGGCCAATCGGGAAGAGGGTACGTTCACCGTGGATCGTGTCGTAGGCGAAGAACATCGGGATCTTCAGGCGGCTGCGCATGGCGGCATCCTGCATCGGCCGGTTCTCCGGGGCGGTGAGCGAGTTGAAGGTGCCACCGATGCGACCGGCGGCGATTTCCTCGCGGATCTTTTCGCGGGGCATTTCCGGGCCGATGCTGATCAGGCGCAACTGGCCGATCTTCTCCTCGACGGTCATTTGCTGGATCAAGTGGTCGATGAAGGCCTGCTTGTTTTGCAGGGGCGGTGCGGCGGTGGCGGCCAGGGCCGCCTGACTGGCAAGGCCCATGGCCAGGCCCAGCAAAGACAGTTTCATCATGGGTTCCGTTGTCGTGGCCTGTGCCGTATCCGGGGGATGCGTGCGGTCGGAGTTTTTCAGGCGGCTATCGAAGTTGTACAGTTCGCCGGGCTTGTTTTAGCCGATCAGCCCTGCATGATCCAGTGCGGCGGCGGATTATGCCTTATATGGCGCGCGTCATGAGATACACTCCCGCCGGCTGGATGCCGGGACAACTATAAGAACGATCGAGAGACCGAAGGCATGACTGACCTCAACGAATACGAGCAGCGGCTGATCGCCGAGGCCATCGCCCGGGCCGAACGGCGCACCGACGCGGAACTGGTGACGGTGCTGGCGCGTCGCGCCGACGACTACGCCTACTTGCCGTTGCTCTGGGCCGCGCTGCTGGCCCTGGCATTGCCCGGCCTGCTGCATGTGGCCCTGGGCTGGCCCGGTATCCGCGGCCTGCTGGTGGCCCAGGTGCTGCTGTTCATCGCCCTGTGCCTGCTGCTGCGCAACCCGCGCCTGGCCAGCCTCCTGGTACCGCGCGTGCTGCGCCATCGGCGCGCCTCGGGGCTGGCGCGCCAGCAGTTCCTCGAACTGAACCTGCAACGCACCGCCGGTGCCACCGGGGTGCTGATCTTCGTCAGCGAGGCCGAGCACCACGTGGAGATCCTCGTCGACGAAGGCATCGCCCGGCACCTGCCGGAGCAGGCCCGGGCCGACATCGTGGCGCGCTTCACCGAGCAGGTGCGTCAGGGCCAGACCCTGCAGGGCTTCGTCGAGTGCATCGAGGCCTGTGGCGAGCTGCTCAGCGAGCATGTGCCGCCGACCCATGCGTGCAACGAACTGCCCAACCGCCTGGTGATCCTCGACTGAACCGCTTCTCCCCTGTGGGAGCAGGAGGGCTTCCATCGAGAAAACCTTCGCGCTGGCCGGGCATCGACGTAGAATGCCCGCCATTGCGCGTTGCGCTCCCCGCATACCGAGGCACCCATTTCCCATGTCCGCCAACCCTTCCGCTCCCACCGCGCCGGATGCGCGTGCCCAGTTCCTGAGCCTGCTGGCCGACGCCCTGGACAACGGCACCCTGGCCAGGCTGGTGCTGGCCCGCCATGTCGGTGACGACCCGACCCTGCAGCGGATCATCGCCAAGCCTGTGGTGGTCAAGGGCCAGCCCTGCCTGTCGCTGGTCTATCGCCACCAGACCCGCGACATCACCCGCAACCTGCCGCTGGAGCAGGCCAAGGCGCTGGTCGCCGAACTGCTGCCGCAGAGCTTTCGCAATGCCCACCTGTTCACCCGCGAGGGTGAGGTGCAACTGGGCTTCAGCAAGAAGGGCAAGCCGCAGCTCCTGCACCATGGCACGCAACCCCCGCGCGAAGCGCAGCCGGCGGCCGGGCACGACCGGGAGAAGAAGCGCTACCTGGCGTTGTCGCGGCCGTTCCTGCGTGACCTGGGCGTGACCGATGCCCAGGGCGCGTTGATCCCGTCCATGTCGCGCAAGTGGAAGCAGATCAACAAGTTCATCGAGGTCTTCGACCATGCCCTGGCCAGCGCGCCACTGGCGGCAGGCCAGCCGCTGCGTGTGGCCGACTTCGGTTCGGGCAAGGGCTACCTGACCTTCGCCATGCATGACTACCTGCGTAACAGCCTGGCGCGTGACGCCCAGGTCACCGGTGTCGAGCTGCGCCAGGACATGGTCGACCTGTGCAACGCCGCCGCCGCGCGCCTGCAGCATCCCGGGCTGGAGTTCCAGTGCGGCGACGTGCGCAGCGTGGTACCCGAGGCCATCGAGGTGATGATCGCCCTGCATGCCTGCGACATCGCCACCGACTACGCCATCCACACCGGTATTCGCTGCAAGGCCGCGATCATCATGTGCTCGCCCTGCTGCCACAAGCAGATCCGCCCGCAGTTGCACAGCCCCGGCCTGCTCCAGCCGATGCTGCAGTACGGCCTGCACCTGGGGCAGCAGGCCGAGATGCTCACCGACAGCCTGCGCGCGCTGTACCTGGAGGCCTGTGGCTACGAGACCAAGGTGTTCGAGTTCATCTCGTTGGAGCACACCAACAAGAACAAGATGATCCTCGCGGTGAAGCGCCGGCAGGCGGCGGACAACACCGCGCTGCTCGAGAAGATCGGCCAGCTCAAGGCGTTCTATGGCGTCAAGGAGCATTGCCTGGAGACATTGCTGCGGGCTGATGGGTTGATTCCGGCTTGAGGCTTCTGCGCTGCCACGCTTCGTAAAGCCCTGCTCTAGGGAATGGTCCTGAGGTCATGTAGGGCCATTCCCTCCCGGGTATGTGACGTCAGGAGCTGCTGTGGATCTGACACGTGTCGCCAGCTTGGTTTGTCAACGCAGCACCAGCCGTCCCGTGCTCTGACAGGGCAGTTTTGCCCCCGGTCTGCTCATCGCCGCCGGGCATGTTCGGCAGGCACCGCGATCGCCAACGCGGGGTTACCCAGCGGATGGCTGCTGGCATCGAAGAAATGCAGTGCGATCTGCGGCGTATCAGCGAAGCGTTGAGCGAAATGCTGTTTCTGGTTGATCACCGACGCCTCGCTCAACGGCCGGATGGCAATCGACAGGTGTTTCGGCCGGGCCTGGCGGATGGCGTCGAGCAGGTGCTGGTCGCTGGCGTCCAGGTGCTGGCCGAACAGGCACAGGCCCTGGTTTTCGCCGGCCAGCTGGCCCAACCCCCAGGACAGATAGTCCGAGGCGCGGATGGCGCGCAGTTTTTCCTCGCTGCGGCTCTCGTTGACGAACAGCGGCACCTCGCCAGGAATGTTCACGGCAAAGCCATCGAGCAGTTCGCCGCCTTCGGCGCTGCGCTGGCGGGTGCTGCCGTCGGGCAGCTTGAGCAGGTGCAGGCCGCCGTGCAGGTGAACGACGCGGGTGCCTTCGGTGACGGTACGGCGCACGTCGAAGAAACCCTGCTCGTCGAACAGCGTGGCGAAGCCCTCCGGCGCCTGCCCTACGGCCCAGGGCAGCAGCAGGTCGTAGTTGCTGGTATAGACGTTGCGATAGCCGCGCAGGGCCTGGTTGATCGTCGCCAGGATGGCGCCTGACACCTGCGCCCAGGGCAGGTGCACGACGCGCATGGCGTGGATCAGCGCTTCCTTGATCGAGTAGTAGCGGTTGAGCGGGGCGGTGGAGTTGATGGCCAGCGCGGCGTTGGCCCGCACCGCGGTGTTCAGGGTGCTGAGCACCGGCTCGAACAGCTCCGTGCCGAGGGCCTTGAACAAGGCCTGGTCGCTGACCCCCAGCGCCTTGTGCCGGACCCGCTGCGCCTCCTCGAACAGCGAGAAGTAGCCGAACGGCTTCCACAGTGCGCGGCTGGCGCCGTTGCCCAGCAGCAGGGTATCGCAGGGATGGCGGTCGTTCAGGTCCGCCCAGGCGGGCAGGTGGGCGTCGAGAGCAGGCATCGCAGGTCCGTTGGGTAGGGCGAAGAACGTGGCGACTTTAGCATGTCGTGGATCTCGCGTGGCTGGCCACTGAAGCGGCGCACAAGACCGATAGGCTGGCGACGGTTGGAAGACATGTGTGAGAATGATACGAATTCCTATTGACGATCCAGCCCACTCCTACGCGCAATGACATCCTTCACCACGCCCTGGACCGGCGCCGCGCCGGCCTTCCAGGCGGTCGTCGACGACCTGCTCGCCCACTACAGCGACCTGCGCCGCTACCTGTGCGCCCGCCTGCGCAACCCTGACGATGCCGCCGACATCGCCCAGTCCAGCTTCGCCCAGGCCTACGCCCATGCCCTCAATGCGCCGGTGATCAATGCCCGCGCGCTGTTGTTCCAGGCCGCGCGCAACCTGTGCATCGACCAGTACCGCCGGCGCAGCACCGAACTGGCAGCGCTGGAGGACTGGTTGGCCCGCGCCGATGCGCTCAGCCCCAGTGTCGAGGAGATCATGATCGCCCGCGAGCAGTTGCAGCAGCTGATCGCCCGCATCGAGCGCATGCCGCGCCTGCGCCGCGAAGTCTTCGTCCGTGTGCGTCTGCATGGGCAGAGCCACCGCGAGGTGTGCCAGGCGCTGGGCCTGTCGGCCAAGTCGGTGGAGCTGCATATTGCCCGCGCGGTGTTCGACCTGTCCGAACTGCGCCTGGCCGTGCGTCATGGTTGAGTCGGTGTCACCGCGCAAGGTGCAGCAGGCGCTGATGTATCTGGCGGCCTTGCACGGCGATGACCCGGAGCGGGTGCGCCAGGTCGGTGGCCAGGTGCAGCGCTGGCGCGGCAGGAGCGACGAGCACGAACGCGCCTGGCAGGAGGCCGAACAGCGCTGGCAGATGGTTCATCGCCTGGCACCACAGCTGCGGGGGGCGGTGCAGCCGCAGCCCTACGACCCGGCCCGTCGGCGCTTGCTGCGCCAGGGGAGTGCCCTGGCCGTGGTGCTGGCGGCCGGTGGCTGGCTGGGGTGGATGTTCAAGCGTACCTCACCCTTCCAGCACGACCTGCAGACCGCCCACGCCGAAGCGCCGCGCGCCGTCGCGCTGCCTGACGGCAGCCAGTTGCTGGCGGCTGCCGAGACCAACCTGCGGGTGCGCTTCGACCATGGCCAGCGCCAGGTGCTGTTGTTGCACGGCAATGTGTTCTTCGACGTCGCCCACGAGCTGTGGCGGCCGTTTCTGGTCAGCACCCGCCTGGGCAGGGTAGAGGTGCTCGGCACCGCCTTCAGCGTCAGCGACCGTGGCGGTCGGGTGCAGGTGGCAGTTGCCCGGGGGCGGGTCCAGGTGCGCGACCTGCAAGGCGGCGAGCAGATTCTGGTGGCCGGTGAGCGTATCTGCCTGGACGAGCGGGGCCGGCTGGGTCCGCTGCGCTCCGGCGGTCGCTTCGGCCCCGAGCTGGGCCACTGGCAGCGCGGCTGGTGGTCGTTCACCGACCAGGCGCTGGCGGATGTCATCGGCGAACTCAATGCCTACCTGGTGCAGCCGCTACGGGTCGATCCTGGCGTGGCAGGGTTGCGCCTGACCGGTAGCTTCCCCAGCGACCGACCCGAGGTGCTGCTCGAAGCACTGCCACGGATCCTCCCGGTACGCCTGGTGGAGGAGGGCGGTCGACGCCTGGTGCAGCGACGTTGAAACAGGCCGGCAGATTTTTGAGGGGTAACGCAAAGGTGCTGCGTCATCACAGGTGAATCCACCTTCTGCAAGGACCGATCATGTCGCTTTACCCCACCCGCTTCCCCGGCACCCTGCGCCGTTTGGCCCTGGCCTGCGCCCTGGGTGGCGCGAGCCTGGCGCCCGCCGTCGCACTGGCCGACAGCCAGCCGCTGGCGCTGGACCTGCCAAGCCAGTCCCTGGAGGCCACCGTGCATGCCCTGGCCCATGAGTCAGGTGTGGCCATCGCGGCCGACAGCCGTGTGCTCGCCGGCCGCAGCGCACCGGCCCTGCGGGGGCGCTACACGGTGTTGCAAGCCTTGCAGCAGTTGCTGCAGGGCAGTGACCTGGTGGCGGTCGAGGAAAACGGTGTGGTGATCCTGCGCAGCAGCAGCGAGGCGGGCGCCCTGACCCTGGGGGCGACCACGGTCAACGCCAGCGGCTTCGCCAGTGACCTGCCCGACGCCTACAGCGGCGGCCAGGTCGCCCGCGGTGCGCGGGTTGGCCTGTTGGGCAACCGCGACATCATGGACACGCCGTTCAACATCACCGCGTATACCGCGCAGGCCATCGAGAACCAGCAGAGCGGCACGGTCGGCGCGGTGTTGCGCAACGATCCGTCGATCCGCTTCAGCACTGGCGAAGGCCATGCCTACGAGAACTTCATGATCCGCGGTTACTCCCTGGACTCCACTGAGCTTGCGGTGAACGGCCTGTACGGCCTGGCGCCGGATGGCCATGTGCCGACCGAGTTCCTCGAGCGGGTCGAGGTGCTCAAGGGGCCGGGGGCACTGCTTTCCGGCATGGCGCCCAATGGCGGTGTGGGCGGCGTGATCAACCTGGTGCCCAAGCGCGCTGGCGATGCGCCGCTGACGCGCCTGACCACCAGCTACGTGTCCGATGGTTTCGTCGCCGAGCACATTGACCTGAGCCGGCGCTTCGCCGACGGTCGCTTCGGCATCCGCTTCAACGGCGTCTACGGTAGCGGCGACACCGGTGTGGACCAGCAATCCAAGGATCGCACCCTCGCGTCCCTGGCGCTCGATTATCGGGGCGACGACTTCAAGCTCGAGCTCGATGCCTACGAGACCCATGAGAAACTTGACAACGGCAGCCCGATGATGGCCGGCTTCAGCAAGCTGGGCCAGGTGACCAAGGCCCCCAAGCCCGACACCAACATCCTCGAAGGCATCCATGCCAAGCAGATCAGTAAAGCCGTGGTGCTGCACGGTGAATATGAGCTGGACGAGCACTGGACCGCCTTCGCCAGCGTCGGTGGCGCGCGGACCCGCTACGACGGCTTTCTCAACGGTACCCGGGTCATCGTCACCAAGGCCGACGGCACGGCCACTGGCGAAACCTACAACCAGGCCGGCTACACCCACAGCCTGTCCACCGAGGCTGGCCTGCGCGGCAACTTCATGACCGGTGACGTGAGCCACCAACTGGTGCTCAGTGCCACCCTGCTGCACCAGGACATCGGCCGTGCGCCGACCGTCACCGGGCCGAAGTACACCACCAGCATCTACCACCCGGGCAAGGCGGTGATCGCCGGCGACCATGGCAGCAGCGACAAGACCGGCGACAACACCTTGTCCAGCTTCGCCCTGGCCGACACCCTGGGTTTCGTCGATGACCGCGTGCTGCTGACCCTGGGGGTACGGGCCCAGCGGGTACGCCAGAAAATGAGCAACCCCGCCTACGACGAGCGCAAGCTGACCCCGGCCCTGGGGATCGTGGTCAAGCCCTGGGATGCGCCGGTATCGCTGTATGCCAACTACATCGAAGGGCTGACCCAGGGCGGCATGGTCACTGACCTCAAGGCGGCCAACTATGGCGAGCAGTTCGCACCGTACGTGGCCAGGCAGATGGAAACCGGCGTGAAGTGGGACTTGGGCGATTTCAGTCATACCCTGGCGGTGTTCCAGATCGAGAAGCCGAGCATGATCAAGGACGGCGGGGCCGACGAGTACCGCTACACCGACGATGGCGAGCAGCGCAACCGCGGCGTGGAATGGAACATGTTCGGCGAGGTCGTGCCCGGCGTACGTCTGCTCGGTGGCGTGACCTATACCCGTGCCAGGCTGACCAAGACCGCCAACGGCCAGCTCGACGGCAATACCGCCCGTGGCGTGCCGCAGTGGTCGGCCAACCTTGGCGCCGAGTGGGACCTGCCGTGGGTAGAGGGCCTGACCCTGACCGCCCTGGGCATCCACAGCAGTTCCCAGTACCTGGACGACGAGAACACGCTGAAGATCCCCCAGTGGACTCGCTATGACCTGGGCGCACGCTATGCCACCAAGGTGTTGAGCAAGGACGTGACCCTGCGTGCCAGCCTGGAAAACGTCGAGAACCGCGCCTATTGGGCCGGGGTGTTCAACCCTGGCTACGCCACGGTGAGCGAGCCGCGAACCCTGAAACTCTCCGCCAGTGTCGACTTCTGAGGTGAACATGCATCGATTCGCGTGCTGTGGGTGTGCGGTGCTCATGGCTGCCGCTTGTGCGGGTGGGGCCCAGGCCGCGCCGGACCAAGGGCTGCGGGTAGGCCAGGTCGTCAGCGGCCGGGCCCTCGAGGCCTCCCAGTCCGTCTGGCCACTGTCGCTCAAGGCCGGGGACCTGGTTCGTGGCCGGGTCGATGGCGATGTCAGCCTGCGCTTGCTCGATGAGCGCGGGCAATCGCTGCGCCTGCTGCTCGATGGCCTCGACCAGCCCCGCGAGTTCCTGTTCGTGGCCGGGCGCGACGGCCGCTTCGGCCTGCGCGCCGAGCCCCTGCCGATCCGCCCGGGGGCCCACTTCAGCTTGCGCCTGGAGCAGGTGCTGGCGGCCAGCGAGCAGCGCCGTGCTCCGGTGCCGCTGGCCAGCCCGACCCTGCGCGAGCTGGCCGGGCAACTCGCTAACGGTGGCGACACGGCAGCGTTCTGGCAGGCGCGTGCCGAACAGGGCACGCCCTTGGTCGAGGCGGTTCCCGGCAAGCCCGGGCAGCGCCTGGTCACCTTCCTCTGGCGCGGTGCCAGGGACAACGTGCGTATGTTCGGCGCCCCGAGTGGCAGCCACGAGGCGTTGCAGCGCCTGGGCGAAAGCGATGTCTGGTACCGCAGTTTCGAGGTGCCCGCCGCTACGCGGCTGAGCTACCAGATGGCCCCGGATGTACCCCCCTCGGACGACCGCCGGGTGATCCTCGCCAGCACGCGCCGCGACCCGCTCAACCCCAACACCTTCGCCGACGCCAGCGGTGACCCCTGGTTGTCACGTTCCCGCCTGGAGCTGCCCGACGCTGCGCCGCAGCCGTGGAGTGCCGAGCGGTCGGGCGTGGCCCGTGGCAGCGTCGAGCGCAAGCGCCTGGCCAGCCGGTCGCTGGGCAACGAGCGTGACATCTACCTGTACCGTCCGGCTGGCTGGCGCCCGGGCCAGGCCGACCAAGGCCTGCTGGTGCTGTTCGACGCCCACGCCTACACCCGCCAGGTACCGACCCCGACGATCCTCGACAACCTGATCGCCGAAGGTCGGATACCGCCCACGGCTGCGATCATCATCGCCAATCCCAGTGACCTCAGCCGTCAACAGGAACTGCCGCCCAACCCAGCCTTCGCGCGCTTCATGGCCGAGGAACTGATGCCCTGGGCGCATCGGCAAGGGATCTCGGCGCAGGCCTCGCACACCGTGGTCGCCGGCTCCAGCTACGGCGGCCTGGCCGCAGCTTACATGGGGCTCAGGCATCCGGAGCTGTTCGGTAACGTGCTGAGCCTGTCGGGTTCCTACTGGTGGGCCAGGGAGGGCGAGGAGCCTGGCTGGCTGACCCGTGAGTACGTCAAGGTGCCCCGCCTGCCGCTGCGTTTCTACCTGCAGGCCGGGCTGTTCGAAGGGCCCAGGATCCTCGACAGCAATCGCCACCTGCGTGATGTGCTGCTGGACAAGGGGTATGAGGTCGAGCAAGTCGAATATCCGGCGGGGCACGACTACCTGCAATGGCGGGGGAGCCTGCCGTGCGGGTTGGTCAGCCTGCTCGGCAAAGGGACGCAAACCGTAGCCGAGGCGTGCAGGTATCCTCAAGGCATCGATCCTTGAAACAGGCATGCCAGCGGTAAGCGGCGTCACTCCTCCCGTACGGCTTGCCGCTGCCTGTTGCGCCACACCCGGTACGCCCGGATCCCCGCCCGCACCGAGCCGAACAGTAGTTTGTCCTCCATCTCCCGCGCCATCCCCGAGCGCACCAGCATGCGCAGGAAGGGGCCACGGGCGCGGGCGATGCTGAAGTGGATGCCCTGGGCGGCGAGGGTGTCGCGCACTTCGCGCAGGGCGGCGATGCCGCTGACGTCGATGCGGGTCACCGCCTCGGCGTCGAACAGTACGGCCTGGGGCTTGCTCTCCTGCTGCACGGCGTCGAGCAGGCGCATCTTGAAGTAGTCGGCGTTGAAGAACAGGATCGCGTCGTCGAAGCGGTACACCACCAGGCCTGGGACGGTGCGGGCGTCGGGGTGGTGGCGGATGTCGACCTGGCCTTCGATACCGGGCGCCCAGCCGAGCACGGCGTCGGTGGGCTGGTAGATGCTGTACAGCAGGCGCAGGATCGCCAGGGTCACGGCGAAGATGATGCCCGGCAACACGCCCAGGCCGAGCACGCCCACGGTGGTCAGCAGGCACAGGCAGAACTCGAAGCGGCTGAGCCTGTAGATCTTGCCCAGGGACTTCACATCGATCAGCCCCCAGCCGGCCATCAGCAGCACGGCGCCCAGGGCGGCCTGGGGAATCCAGGCCATGGGCGCGGTGAAGAACAGCAGGATCAAGGCGATCACCAGCGCGGCGATGATGCCCACCAATTGGCTCTTGCCGCCGACCATGTCGTTGACCGCGGTCCGCGAATCGGCGCCGCTGATGGCGAAGCCCTGGGAGATCCCGGCGGCCAGGTTGCTGACGCCAAGGGCGACGAACTCATGGTTGGCGTTGAGCGCGTAGCCGTGGCGGGCGGCGAAGCTGCGGGCGGTGAGCATGGCGCTGCAGAAGCTCACCGTGGCGATACCCAGGGCATCGCGCAGCAGGCTCTTGGTTTCCGCCAGGTTGCTCTGCGGCCAGGCCAGCTCCGGGATACCCGCCGGCACCGGGCCGAGGATGGCCACGCCGAAACGGTCCAGGCCGAACAGCCCCGCCAGCAGGGTGAACAGCGCCACCGTCAGTAGCGCCGCGGGCAGGCGCGGATAACGGCGCGGCAGCCAGATCAGCAGGCCCAGGCCGGCCAGGCCGATGGCCAGGGTCAGCCAGTGGATCTCACTCAGACGCTGGAGGAAGTCGAGCAAGCTGAGGATGAAACCGTCGCCTTCGATCCTGAACCCCACCACCTTGCTCAATTGCCCGGCGATCAGGCTCAGGCCGATGCCGTTGAGGTAGCCGATCAGGATCGGCCGCGAGAAGAAACTGGCGATGAACCCGGCCCGGGCCACCCCGGCGGCGATCAGCATCAGCCCCACCAGCACGGTGACGATCACCGCCAGCTCGGCGGTGCGCTGCGTATCGCCCATGGCCAGCGGCGCCACGGCGCCGGCGATCATGGCGCAGGTCGCCGCGTCCGGGCCGACCATCAATTGCCGCGAACTGCCGATCAGGGCGTAGACCATCATCGGCAGCACGCAGGCATACAGCCCGTATTGTGGCGGCAGACCGACGATCTGGGCGTAGGCGATGGCGATGGGAATCTGGATCGCGGCCACGGACAGGCCTGCCTGCAGGTCGGCATGGAACCACTCGCGGCGGTAGTGGAGGAGGTTGGCCAGGCCGGGTAGCCAGCGGGAGAGAAACATGCGCAGTCCTTTCGAAATGTTTCGCAGTGCTTCGAGCATATGCGCCCGAAGCCGTTTCGCTTGCAAGTGGAATCCAGAGGGCATTCAAGCCGATCGGCGAAGAGATGGCCAGAGGCCATATAACGAAAGGAGGGCACGAAAAAAGGAGCAGAAGCTCCTTTATGACAGGCGATGACGCTGCTGGAACGTCATGCGGGAAAGCGATATGGAGCGGGTGATGGGAATCGAACCCACGCTAGCAGCTTGGGAAGCTGCAGTTCTGCCATTGAACTACACCCGCTTCGGAGCCCGACTTTTTACCAGAACCCTCGCGCCATGAGAAGCCCGAGTTGTAAAAAGACCTGTCGACGCCCCGTAGCCTGCGGGTGCTGGAGGCTACGGGACGCCGAGACGGTCAGATGGCCAATGCATGCTGCCCCTGTACGTACGTGTGGCGTTGACGGGGCGCACGCACGGTTGGCTTGAGGAAGCCGAGCATGGCGGTGCGGGTATCTTCACAGGCGCTCTTGTGCTCCATGTCGAGGAAGTGGCCGGCGTCGCGGATCACGCTGAAGTGGCTTTGCTGCACATGCTGGCCGAACTGCCGGGCATCCTCGACGGTGGTGTACTCGTCACGCTCGCCATTGATGAACAGCACCGGGATGTCGATGTTGTGCGCGGCCTTCAGTGC
The DNA here is from genome assembly GCF_046365545.1 of Pseudomonas sp. HLMP. Classification (NCBI taxonomy): domain Bacteria; kingdom Pseudomonadati; phylum Pseudomonadota; class Gammaproteobacteria; order Pseudomonadales; family Pseudomonadaceae; genus Pseudomonas; species Pseudomonas sp. HLMP. The sequence continues at coordinate 1,815,464 of NZ_JBDLLR010000001.1, forward strand.
CCGCTGCAGGTCATGCTGCAGCACCTGGTTGATGTGGAAGTGCATCTGCGCGTACTCGTGGCTGTCGAGGCTGCTGACGTGGCGGTAGTTGAAGCGCTTGAACAGCGACGGCAGGTACTTGCCGATGGTGTCGTTGACCAGGTTGCCCACCTGGTAGCGGTCGCAGGCGGCCAGGTACTGGCAACCGCGCTCCAGGTAGTCGCGCATGGGTTCGTTGATCACCGGCGAAAACGAACTGACGATGGCCTTGCGTACCCGTCGCGGCTGGTACGCAAGGGCCAGCAGTGCGCAGGCGCCGCCCCAGGAAAAGGACATCACGTGGTCGGCCTGGAAGTGCTCGATCAGCTCGAGGAGGATATGCGCCTCGGTCTCCTTGGTGATCAGCCGTTCCTGGCGGTTGTGCGGCTTGGACTTGCCAGCGTAGGGCTGGTCGTACAGCACGACATTGAACTGCGGGTGCAGGCTGCGCACCGTCTGGGCAAAGGAGGCCGTGGTGGCCAGGGAGCCGTTGATCAGGATGATCGTCTTCTCGGCGGCTTCGGCGCGATGGAACTCCGTGTAAACCCGGTACTGACCTTGGATATCAAGCACAGCGATTTCTGGCCTCATGTCATCGACTCCTGGCGCAAAAAGGGTATTCGCGTCACCTAGGGTGCACGTTCTTCATGACAGGTAGGCATACGCCTCGAAGAGAAACCGGAGCCCTTGTGTCGATCCTTGGCACGCGTGTCGACGGTATTGTTTTAGGTGGGCAATCTGCCGTGCCCCAGGGCATCGAGGCCCCGGGTGGCCGGCAAAAAGGTGTCTTGGACTGCGGTTGTGACCGATAAGTCACATGCAGACCGACGAGTTAGGATTCAAGCAGCAGGGGCGGGATCCTGCAAGTGCCGTTCGGGGAATCCTGCGGGGAAAACCGCTGGGCGGTCGTTTGGGGAATGCCGGTCAATCCAGGGGCTTTGTAGTCCGAGGGCTGCAGCAGCCCCATCCCCATCCGTTCAGACCGAAGCGATCTCCTGCTCGGTGAGTTCGCGGAACTCACCCGGCGCCAGGGCAGGGTCGAGCTGGATAGGCCCCATGCATTCGCGGTGCAGCCCGACCACCTTGTTCTGGAAGTGGCCGAACATGCGCTTGACCTGGTGATAACGCCCCTCGACGATCGCCAGGCGTGCCTGGCGCGGCCCGAGGATGTCCAGCCGGGCGGGCTGGGTGGTGAGGTTTTCGAAGGCGAAGTAGAAGCCTTCGTGGAACTTGGCGACATAGTGCTCGCCGATCTCGTCCTCGGTCTGGACGTGGTAGACCTTGGGCAGCTTGGTACCAGGCTGGGTCAGGCGGCGCGACCATTGTCCGTCGTTGGTCAGGATCATCAGCCCGGTGGTGTTGTAGTCCAGGCGCCCGGCGATGTGCAGGTCGCCGCGCAGCCCAGCGGGCAGCAGGTCGAGCACCGTGCGGTGCCGTGGGTCCTGGGTCGCGCTGACGTAACCGGCGGGCTTGTGCAGCATCAGGTAGCGCGCCGGGTGGCCGGCCTGGAGCACTTGGCCGTCCACCTCGATGCGGTCGAACGCACGGACCTCATGACGGGGGTCGCTCACCACCGCATCGCCCACGCGGACACGCCGCTGGACCAGCAGCAGGCGGACCTGCTGGCGGTTGTAGCAGGGGTGGTTGGCGAGGAAACGGTCTAGGCGCATGGCGGCAGGTCGGGTGAAAAGAGCGCAGTCTAGCGCCGCGTTGCTTCGGCGTGCTCGCTGAGCGACGCGCAGCGAGGGCACAGGCAGGCCTTGTCGCGCAGTTCGGCGGGCACGGCCTGGAGCGCGGCTGGGTCGATGGTCACCGCGAAGCACCAGCAGTTCTGCGTAGCGCTACGAGGGTCGGCCAGGCTGCACTGGTTGAGGGCGCCACAGGCGGGGCAGTGCTGTTGGTCATTCATGTTGCGATCATCGGGCTGGTACATCTTGCGCCGGAGTATATCCGAAGGGGAGGGAGGAGGAGGCGTCGCTTGGGCGGGACGGACAAGCTGTTTCAAGTTATTGCAAAAATGGCACTGTACCTGGGCGCGACGGTCTTATTCGATGTCGATGAACGCTTATCCGTCGACGCTCGCCAGCGCCGCTGGGTCGGGCACTCCAGCGGTCCAGGAGGCCGCCATGTACCGTCGAATGCTGCTGATCGCCCTGCTGGGCCTGTTGACCACCGCCTGCGCACCCTACCATGGGGGCGGGGGGTATTACCGCACGGACTACTACACCAGCGATCGCTATGCTTATCCGGGCCATTACCGCTACGACCGCTATTACGTCGCGCCGCAACCGCGCTACTACTACCAGCCCGCGCCACGTTACTACCGGCCGGCGCCCGCACCGCACTACAAGCCCTATCCACCGCCTGTCGTGAAGCAATGGCACGGTAACCCGCGTCATGACTACGGCAACCGCCATCGCTACGATTACGGCAGGGATCGGGACCGGCATGATTACCGCAACGACAACCGGCGCTACCAGAACGAGCGCTGGCACTCCAATGGCCGGGGCGAAGACAAGCGCCGACCTGATGGCCGGCAGGGGGACCGTAACTGGCGGCGTTGAGGCCAATGCCCGGCAGTCAGGTAGCGGCCTACCTGGATGTCAAAAACCACGGAATCCCCCACAGGCCATGGCCTGGAGGAAACTTGCTCACCCTAGGTCGGCCAACGGATGCCGCCCCTCCCACACCTTGGCGAAATGCGCCTCGACCACCGCGGCCGGGACCTGGGCGATGTCCGGCCAGTGCCAGCGCGGCTGGTTGTCCTTGTCCAGCAGGCGCGCACGCACGCCTTCGCTGAACTCTGGATGACGGCAGCAGTTCAGGCTCATGGTGTATTCCATCTGGAACACCTGGGCCAGGGACAGGTAGCGCGCCCGGCGGATCTGCTCCCATACCAGGTGCGCCGTCAGCGGGCAGCCCTCGTGCAGCCGCTGCCCGGCCTCGGCCAGCAGCGGGTCGGCATGCTGGCTCAAGCCGCACAGGGCGCGCCAGGCCGCCACCGGGTCGGCCACATCGAGCAAGGCATCGATCTGCTCCCGGCGCGGGAGCCACTGGGCCTCGGGCAATTCGGCGCAGGCCCGATGCTGCTCGGCCTTGAGCAGGCTGTTCAGTTGCAGGACGGTCTGCTCCTGCCAGTTCAGTTGCAGCAGTTCCTCGATCAACGCCTCCTGCTGGTATTCGCCGAGCAAGCGGTCGGCCAGGCCCAGGTCGAGGGCATCACGGGCATTGATCGGCGCGCCGGTCAGGCCGAGGAACAGGCCGAGCTTGCCCGGCAGGCGGGCGAGGAACCAACTGGCGCCGACATCCGGGTACAGGCCGATGCTGATCTCCGGCATGGCCAGCCGGCTGCTGGGGGTGACGATACGCACGCCGGCTCCCTGCAACAGGCCCATGCCGCCGCCCAGCACGTGGCCATGCCCCCAGCACAGCAGGGGCTTGGGGTAGGTGTGCAGGCGGTAGTCGAGCCGGTATTCGGCGGCGAAGAAGGTCGCGGCCAGCGCAGGCACGCTGCCAGGATGGTCACGGCAGGCATTGACCAGCGCCCGCACATCGCCGCCGGCGCAGAACGCCCTGGGGCCATTGCCGCGCACCAGTACGCAGACGATGCCAGGGTCGCTGGCCCAGGCCCGCAGGTGCTCGTCGAGAACCTCGATCATCGGCAGGCTCAGGGCATTGAGCGTCTTGGGCGCGTCCAGTGTGGCGATGCCGATGCGCGCGCCTTCGGCACCGGTGAGTACTTCGCAATGAATGGACATGGGCTACCTCACGCAAGTCATCGCACAAGTATGGTTCGCCAGTGGGATCGTGCCCGTCGTCGGTCGGATCGATTGACAAGGCCGGACGGCTTACCTAGTGTCGCGCCATTGTTTACGGATGGCCCCATGACTGACGACGATCGCATCAAACTCGAACCCAGCTGGAAAGCCGCGCTGCGCGCCGAGTTCGACCAGCCTTACATGAAGCAGCTGCGTGAGTTCCTGCGCCAGGAATACGCTGCCGGCAAGGAGATCTACCCGCCGGGGCCGCTGATCTTCAATGCCCTGAATTCCACGCCACTGGACAAGGTGAAGGTGGTCATCCTCGGCCAGGACCCCTACCACGGCCCAGGCCAGGCCCATGGCCTGTGCTTCTCGGTGCAGCCGGGCGTGCCCACGCCGCCGTCGCTGGTGAACATCTACAAGGAACTGCAGCGCGACCTCAACCTGCCCATCCCCAACCATGGCTATCTGCAGAGCTGGGCCGACCAGGGCGTGTTGTTGCTCAACACCACCATGACCGTGCAGCGCGGCAATGCCGCCTCGCACGCCAACGCCGGCTGGCAGCCGTTCACCGACCGCATCATCCAGGTGGTCAGCGAGCAGTGCGAGAACGTGGTGTTCCTGCTGTGGGGGGCCCATGCCCAGAGCAAGCAGAAGCTGATCGATGGCACCAAGCACCTGGTGCTCAAGTCGGTGCACCCGTCGCCGCTGTCGGCCTATCGCGGGTTCTTCGGTTGCGGGCATTTCAGCCGGGCCAACGGCTTCCTCGAACAGCGCGGGCTGGCGCCGATCGACTGGGCGTTGCCGCCGCTCTGATCCTGGATCCAGGGAGCTTTGTCAGTTGGGGCACGAAGCGCCCCAAATGGCATTGGGCAAGCCCGCCGGCCTGGCGAATCAGCCGTCGTTCCAGCGCCGGAACAACGGCTCGGCGAGAAACAGCACGAACAACAAGCGCATCACCTGCAGCGCCGTCACCAGTGGCACCGACAACTGCAAGGTCTCCGCCGTCAGGCTCATCTCGGCAATGCCGCCGGGCATCATGCCCAGGGTCAGCGAGCGCAGGTCCAGGTGGGTCAGCAGGCTCAAGGCCCAGGCCGCCGCAGCGGCGATGAGCATGCTCAGCGCCGTGGCCAGCAGGGTGCGGCCGAGGAAGGACGGTGCGCGGCGGAAGAAGGCACGGTTGAAGTGGCAGGCCAGGCCGCTGCCGATCAGCCATTGGCCGACCTGGCTGGCGCCCGGCGGCAGGGCGATCTGCAGGTTGCCCGCCAGGCTCGCGCAGGCGGCCACCAGCAGTGGACCGAACAGCCAGGGGTTGGGCTGGCGCAGGCGTTGCCAGCCCAGTGCGGCCAGTACCCCGAGCGGCGCGATCAGTGCCAGCCACCCCCAACTGACGCTGGCGGAATGGTTCAGCGGCATGCCATCGCCGAGCAAGAACTTGAACAGCGCCGGCACGCACAACACTACCGCCAGCACCCGCAGGCTCTGGGCCGCGGCCACCTGGCTGAGCACCGCGCCGTTGCGCGCGCCAAGGTTGACCATCTCTCCCGAGCCGCCCGGCATGCTGGCGAAGAACGCCGTGGCACGGTCTTCGCCGGTGCGTCGTAGCAGCCATACGCCGATCACCGCCGACAGGGTGGTGAACAGCGCACCGAAGAAGATCAGGGCGAAGTGCCCGGCCACCTGCTCGATCACCACTGGGGTGAAGTGCAGGCCAATGCCGATGCCGATGATCCACTGGCCGCATTTGCGGCCATTGGGGATTTCCGTCAACTGCCAGGGCGTCAGGCAGCGCACCAGGATGATCGCCAGCAGCGAGCCGACCATCCACGGCAAGGGCCAGCCGGCCTTGCTGGCGAGAAACCCGCCAGCAAGGCCGACCAGCCCGGTGGCCCAGAACAGCGGCAACGACCGGTCAGGCATCGGCCATGGCCCGGCGTTGCAGGCTGCGCTTGCGCCAGATGCGCAGCAGCGGCAGGGTCAGCATGAAGACGGTCAGTACCCATACCACCAGGCTGATCGGGCTCGACCAGAGGATGCCCAGCTCGCCGTTGGAGATCGACAGGGCACGGCGCAGGTTCTGCTCCATCAGGCCGCCGAGGATGAAGCCGAGCAGGATCGGCGACAGCGGGAAGTCCAGCTTGCGCAAGATGTAGCCCATGATGCCGATGCCGACCATCAGGAACAGGTCGAAGGTGGTGGCATGCACGGCATATACGCCGATCGCGGTGATGATCGCGATCACTGGCACCAGCGCCCAGTTCGGTACCGCGAGGATGCGGGTGAAGATGCGGATCATCGGGATGTTCAGGATCACCAGCATGATGTTGGCGATGAACAGCGAGGCGATCAGGCCCCAGACGATGTCTGGCTGCTGTTCGAACAGCAGCGGGCCCGGGGTGATGTTGTACAGGGTCAGCGCGCCGATCATCACCGCGGTGGTGCCCGAGCCCGGTACGCCGAGGGTCAGCATCGGCACCAGGGCGCCGCAGCAGGAGGCTCCGATGGCGGTTTCCGGGGCGGCCAGGCCGCGCGCATCGCCCTTGCCGAACTTGCCCTTGGCACCGGCGATGCGCTTCTCGGTCATGTAGGCCACGGCACTGGCCAGGGTCGCACCGGCGCCGGGCAGCACGCCCATGATGAAGCCCAGCAGGCCGCAGCGGATGTTGACGACGAACACCGAGGCCGCTTCCTTGAGGTTGAACAGCATGCGCCCGGTGGCCTTGACCGCCGCGTGGCCATGGTGGGTCTTTTCCAGCAGCAGGAGGATCTCGCTGATCGAGAACAGGCCCAGTACCAGCACGACGAACTGGATACCGTCGGCCAGGTGCACGCTGTCGCCGGTGAAGCGGTACACGCCGCTGTTGGCATCGATGCCGACGCTGGAGAGGAACAGGCCGATCAGCGCGGCGATGAAGGTCTTGAGTGGCTTGTCGCCGGCCATGCCGCCAAGACAGACGATGGCGAACACCATCAGCACGAAGTATTCCGCCGGGCCGAAGGCGATCGCCCATTTGGCCAGCAGCGGGGCGAACAGCACCATGCCGCAGGTGGCGATGAAGGCGCCGATGAACGAACTCCAGGCCGACAGCGACAGGGCCACGCCAGCCAGGCCCTGGCGGGCCATGGGGTAGCCGTCGAGGGTGGTCATCACGGTGGAGGCTTCACCGGGGATGTTCAGCAGGATCGAGCTGATCCGCCCGCCATACTCGCAGCCCAGGTACACCGCGGCCAGCAGGATCAGCGCCGACTCTGGGGGCAGGCCCAGGGCGAAGGCGATGGGGATCAGCAGGGCGACGCCGTTGATCGGGCCCAGGCCCGGCAGCAGGCCGACCACGGTGCCGATCAGGGTGCCGATCAGGGCGGTGATCAGGTTGTACGGGCTCAGGGCGACGCCGAAGCCCTGGCCCAGGTAGCTCAAGGTATCCATGTGTCAGTTCTCCAGTACGTCCAGCAGGCCAAGGGGCAGGGGCACGTCCATCACGTGGTCGAACAGCCAGTAGAGCAGTGCGCTCATGGCCGCGACCACGATGACGCTGGACAACCAGCGCCCGCCGTACAGCCGGGCCATCGGCACGCCGACGAGGATGGCGCTGAGGATGAAACCCAGGGACTCGAAGGTGCTGGCGAAGACGATCAACAGGCCGACACAGGTCGTGATCTTGATCAGGGTGGGGCGGTCCAGCTCCGGCTCGTCGTCCTTGCGCACGATGGGCGTAGGACGAAAGGCAAGGTAGAGCAGCGCCACGCCCATCAGGCCGAGCATCAGCAGCGGGTAGGCGCGGGGGCCCACCGGTTCGTAGGAAAACGCGGCCTGGTAAGGCCAGGCCATCACGGCCAGGGCGGCGCACACCGCCAGCAGGGCCAGGGCGAAGATGCGTTGCAGGATCATCGAAGAATCCTCGGTAGTCTCGACTGTGGGCGCGGCCTGGTGTCGTGAAAGGCCGCCCCCGCATGGCTCTAGTGTCCTGTCTTGGAAATACGTTCTCTTTTGGCGAGTGGCTTGGGTGTTCGGCCAAGGCGCCGCGACGAGTCATAGCAGGGCTATGGCGAGGAGTGGCAACGCCGGCCGGGCGCCCAAGACGCCGCCAAAAGCGAACAGCTTATTTCCGAGACAGGACACTAACTGTTACTGGATCAGCCCGAATTCCCGGGCCAGCGCCTTGTAGTCGGCAACCTGTTTCTTCACGTAGCCGTCGAGTTCTTCGCCGGTCATGGCGAACGGGAACATCTCGCGCTGGTCGCGCAGCTTGGCGAAGTCCTCCGAGGCCAGCAGCTTGTCGAACGAGGCTTTCCACCAGGCGTAGTCCTCGTCGCTGACCTTCGGCCCCAGGTAGAAGCCGCGCACCACCGGCCAGACGATGTCGTAGCCCTGCTCCTTGGCGGTGGGGATGTCCTTCATCTCAGGCTCGTCCAGGCGGTTTTCGGAGAACACCGCCAGGATGCGCATGTCGCCGCTCTGGATGTGCGGCATGGAGTCGGAGATGTCGGTGGAGCCGACCTGGATGTGCCCGCCGAGCAGCGCGGTGGCGATCTCGCCGCCGCCTTCCAGGGCTACGTAGCGCAGGTCACGCGGGTCGATGCCGGCGGCCTTGGCGATCAGTGCGGTCTGCATCCAGTCCTGGCTGCCGACGGTGCCGCCGGAGCCGATCACCACCTTGCCCGGGTCCTTCTTCAGCGCTGCGACCAGGTCGTCGAGGTTCTTGTAGGGTGAGTCCTTCTTCACCGCGATGGCGCCGTAGCTGGTGCCGACCGCCGCCAGCCACTTCACGGCGTTCTCGTCGAAGCGGCCGAACTTGCCCTGGGCCAGGTTGAGCAGCGAGCCGCTGGACCAGGCCACCAGGGTCCCGCCATCGGCCGGACGCTGCGCGACAACGGCGTTGTAGGCCACCGCGCCGACGCCGCCGGGCATGTAGGTCACGCGCATGGGCTTGCTGAGGATCTTCTCGTTGACCAGGGCGCTCTGCACCAGCTTGCAGGTCAGGTCGAAGCCGCCGCCGGGCGAGGCGGGGGCGATGCATTCTGGGCGTTTCGGCTCGGCGGCCAGGGCGTTGCCGGCCAGCAGCAGGCAGCCGGTGGCGAGGACGAGGCGGCGCAGTGAAAAGGTCATCGTCTATCTCCGTGAGGCATTGTTGTTGTAGGGATTACCACAGGGCCACGCTGTAGCTCACCAGCAGCCGCACTTCGTCGGCGTCGCGGGCAAAATTCGAGCGGAAGGTGGCATTACGCAGGCGCACGGCGACGTCCTTCAACGGGCCGCTTTGTACCACGTACTTGAACTCGGTGTTGCGCTCCCACTCCTTGCCCTCGCTGCCGTCGGCACGGCTGACGTTGTCGCCGCTGATGTAGCGGGTCATGAAGGTCAGGCCGGGGATACCGAGGGCGGCGAAGTTGTAGTCGTAGCGCAGCTGCCAGGAGCGCTCGTCGGCGCCGGCGAAGTCGTTGATCTGGACGAAGTTGACCAGGTACGGGTCGGCGCCATCGACGTAGGGGAAGGCGCTGTCGCCGGACAGGTGCTGGTAGGCGGCGCTGAGCTTGTGCCCGTCCAGGGCATAGCTGAGCATGCCATTGACGGTGGTGTTGTCGATGCTGCCGGCCTTGGCCTGCCCCTGGTCGTCGCTGACCGCCAGGCGCAGGTCGGCGCCGAAGGTGCCCGGGCCCCAGGGCTGGGTGGCGACCATGCCGAGGAAGTGCTGGCGGTAGATATCGTCGAGCTGGGCGAAGTGGTAGCTGCCGGTGATGCGGTCGGTGAACTGGTAGTCCAGGCCGGCGAGGTCGTAGTGGTCGGCGGAGAAGGTACCGCCGAAGCGGCCGTTCTTGTTGTTGAGGGCGATGTCTTCCCAGTTGGTGTCGTTGCGGTCCTTGGCCTTTTCCAGGCGGCCGCCGGTGAAGGTCAGGTCCTTGATCTCCTGCGAGGTGACCAGGCCGCCTTCGAAGGTCTGCGGCAGGATGCGGCCATCGTTGGGCTGCAGGGTCGGCAGTTCCGGGATCAGCGTGCCGATCTTCAGCTCGGTCTTGGAAACCTTGACCTTGCCGGTCAGGCCGAGCTTGGAGTATTCGTCGGCCGCCTTGCCATCGTCATGGGTCGGCAGCAGGCCGCTGTCGGTGCGGTCGGGGCTGGAATCGAGCTTGATGCCGAGCATGCCCAGCGCATCCAGGCCGAACCCCACGGTGCCTTCGGTATAGCCGGACTCGAAGTTGAGCATGAACCCCTGGGCCCACTCGTCGCGCTTGGATTGCTGCGCGCTGGTGCCGTCGCGGAAGTCGCGGTTGAAATACATGTTGCGGGTTTCGAAGGTGGCCGTGCTGTCTTCGAAGAAGGCGGCCTGGCTCATCGGGGCGACACCGGCGAGCGCGAGGGCGCTGGCGAGGGTGCAGGGACGTGCGGACAGGGAACGGATAGGCGCGAACGCCCGGGGCTGCGTGGACAGCATCGTCGGAAACTCCGTTTATTGTTCTTATTTCGGTGCACCTTGCTGGTGCTTTCTTGCGGCGCATGGGGCGACCGTGGTGCGATGCTAGGGAATGAACCTTTCGCTAACCTTTCAGCGTGAAAGGTTTGCCACAAGGGCTTCACAGGCCCCTCGACAGCGGTACACTCCGCGCCAACGCCCCACCCGAGCCGGGAGAATCCGATGCGTGTGTTGCTGGTCGAAGACCACCTGCCACTGGCCGAAAGCGTGGCCCAGGCCCTCAAGAGCCAGGGCCTGACCGTGGATGTGCTGCACGATGGCGTGGCCGCCGACCTGGCCCTGGCCAGCGAGGACTATGCCGTGGCCGTGCTCGATGTCGGCCTGCCGCGCATGGACGGGTTCGAGGTGCTGGCGCGCCTGCGTGGGCGGGGCAAGACCTTGCCGGTGCTGATGCTGACTGCGCGCAGCGACGTCAAGGACCGGGTCCATGGCCTGAACCTGGGCGCCGACGACTACCTGGCCAAGCCCTTCGAGCTGACCGAGCTGGAGGCGCGGGTCAAGGCCCTGCTGCGTCGCAGCGTGCTCGGTGGCGAGCGCCAGCAACGCTGCGGCCCGCTGGTCTACGACCTGGACACCCGGCGCTTCACCCTGCAGGACGAGGCCCTGACCCTGACCCTGACCCAGCGCGAGCAGAGCGTGCTCGAGGCGCTGATCGCCCGCCCTGGGCGGGTGATGAGCAAGGAGCAACTGGCCGCCCAGGTGTTCGGCCTGGACGAGGAGGCCAGCCCCGATGCCATCGAGATCTACATCCACCGCCTGCGCAAGAAACTCGACGGCCACCCGGTGGCCATCGTTACCTTCAGGGGGCTCGGCTACCTGCTCGAGCACCGCGATGCGTGACGACGGCAGCCTGCGCTGGCGCCTGCTGGGCAACCTGGCCCTGCTGCTGGTGGTGTTGATGCTGGCCAGTGGCTTGAGTGCCTACTGGAACGGCCGCGAGGCCGCCGACACCGCCTACGACCGCACCTTGCTGGCGTCGGCGCGGACCATCGCCGCCGGCCTGTCGCAGCGCGACGGTACCCTCAGCGCCGACGTGCCCTACGTGGCCCTGGATACCTTCGCCTACGACAGCGCCGGGCGCATCTACTACCAGGTGCTGGATATCCACCAGCGGCTGATCTCCGGCTACGAGAACCTGCCAGCGCCCCCGCCGGGCACGCCACGTACCGACGACTACCCGGCCCTGGCACGCTTCTACGATGCCACCTACCTGGGCCAGGACGTGCGGGTGGTCAGCCTGCTCAAGGCGGTCAGCGAGCCGAACATGAATGGCATGGCCGAGATCCGCGTGGCCGAGACGGAGGAAGCACGGGTGCGCATGGCCCGTGGCCTGATGGCCGATACCTTGCTGCGCCTGGGCATGCTGGCCCTGGCCGCGCTGGTGGTGGTGTGGTTCGCCGTCAGCGCCGCGCTGCGTCCGCTGGAGCGGCTGCGCACGGCGGTGGAAGAGCGCCAGCCCGACGACCTGCGCGCCCTGCCGGTGGTGCAGGTGCAGCGCGAACTCGGCCCCCTGGTGCGGGCCTTGAACCACTTCACCGAACGCTTGCGTGGCCAGTTCGAGCGCCAGGCCCAGTTCATCGCCGATGCCGCCCATGAGCTGCGCACCCCCCTGGCGGCGCTCAAGGCACGGGTCGAGCTGGGCTTGCGCTCGCACGAGCCGGAGCAATGGCGGCAGACCCTGGAGGCTGCTGCCCAGGGCACCGATCGGCTGACCCATCTGGCCAACCAGCTGCTGTCGCTGGCGCGGGTGGAAAACGGTGCGCGGGCGATCGCCGAAGGCGGTGCGCAGCGCCTGGACCTCAGCCAGCTGGCCCGTGAACTGGGCCTGGCCATGGCGCCGCTGGCCCATGCCCGGGGCGTGGCCCTGGCCCTGGAGGCGCAGGCGCCGGTGTGGCTCAAGGGCGAGCCGACCTTGCTCAACGAACTGCTCAGCAACCTGGTGGACAATGCCCTGGCCCATACGCCGGTCGGCGGCAACGTGATCCTGCGGGTACTGGCGCCGGCCATCCTCGAAGTGGAGGACGACGGGCCGGGGATTCCCGAGGAGGAGCGCGAGCGGGTGTTCGAGCGTTTCTACCGGCGTAGCGCCCAGGGCACCGGGCTGGGGTTGGCGATCGTCGGCGAGATCTGCCGGGCGCACCTGGCGCAGATCAGCCTGCACGATGGCGAGCAGGGTGGGTTGCGGGTGCGGGTCAGTTTCATCGCCGATTGAGCGCTGGGGGCCGTGCCCCAGATCGGCGCGTTACCCTCAGCGCAACATGCTGCGCGCGTCGAGCAGGTCCATGACATCCAGTTCGGTACCCTGGGGCAGGCCGAGGTGGTGGTAGGCGGGCAGGGCGGCCAGCGGGCGGCTGCGGGTCCGCTGGCTGATGCAGCGGGCGACCTGCACGATGTCGATGTAGTCGATCTTGTCGGTACGCCGGTCCAGGTCCTGGACCTGACTGGGCAGGTTGGCCAACTGCTCGGGAAACTCCCAGGCACTGAGGATCTTGTCACCCAGCACCGGATGGATCTGCTCGATCACGTAGTGCAGGCACACTGGATCGGAGAGCAGCTCGTTGTGTTCCTCGGCATAGATCAGCACCGGCAATGCGCCGATCTGGTGGACCAGGCCACCGAGGGTTGCCTGGTCGGGCTTGAGCTGGGTATGGCGGCGGCACAGTTCATAGCTGATGCCTGCAACTTCCAGGCTGTTGGCCCAGATATCCCGTAGTTTTTGTTCCACAGCCGGTGAGCGGGCATGGAAGATCTGCTCGATCACCAGGCCGATCGCCAGGTTGCAGCTGTAGTTGATACCCAGGCGGGTGATGGCGGTGTGCAGGTCGGTGACCTCCACCGTGGCCCGCAGCAGGGGGCTGTTGACCACCTTGATCAGGCGTGCCGACAGCGCGGCGTCGCGGCCGATCACCCTGCTCAGGGCGGCGACGCTGATCTCGCTGTTCTCGGCGGCCTCGCGGATGCTCAGGGCAACCTCCGGCAAGGTCGGCAACACCAGGTCGTCGTTGTCGATGGCAGCGAGCAATTGCGCTTGGACCATCTCGGCCAGCTTGTTCATGGGTTTCTCTACCGCAGTGGTGGTGCGGCCCCGCCGGTACGGCGGGGCAGGCTGGTCAGCGCTGGATTTCCCGGTCGCGGTCCAGTTCGTAGGGCAGGCTCAGCAGCTCCAGGCGCGGGCCTTCGAGGCTGCCCAGGTGCAGGTTGTCATCCTCCACCGCTTCGGCGCTGAGCACCGCGAGCAATTCGCAGCCCTGGCCACTGCTGGCCGCGATGACCACTTCGCCGACCGACGAGCCGTGGGTCGGCGAGAAGATCGCGGTGCCAGGGGCCGGTACCTCGGCCTGGTCCAGGGCCAGGCGATACTGGCGGCGCTTGAGCTTGCCCAGGTACTGCATGCGCGCGACGATTTCCTGGCCGGTGTAGCAGCCTTTCTTGAAGCTCACGCCGCCGACGGCCTGCAGGTTGATCATCTGTGGGATGAACAGCTCGCGGGTCGGGCCCATGACTTGGCCGATACCGGCGCGCACCTGGCCCAGCAGCCAGTCGTCGAGGCTGCCTTGCGCCAGGCTGGCGGCCAGTTTCGCGCGCACGTCGCCGGCCTGCGGGGCGGGCACCCAGAGCTCCACACGGCCTGCGCTGACGTTGATGGCGATCAGGTCGTCATGGCGTACGGTGGCGCCAGCCTCGCCGGGTACGGCCAGGCCCAGGGCCTGCAGGGCGGCCTCGCCGTGTTGCAGGCCGAAGCGGGCCCAGGCGCTGCTTTCGTCGGTGAGGGTGGCCTTGGAGAACACCGCGTATTTCTTCAGGTCGGCCAATTGCGGTTCGAGCAGTTCGCTGGCCATGGCCAGCAGGTAGCCGTTGCCTTCCGGCAGGATGCGGAAGCTCGATTGCATGCGGCCCTTGACCATGCAACGGGCGCCGAGGCTGGCGTGTTCCTGGCTGAGGTAGTTGATGTTGCAGGTCAGCTGGCCTTGCAGGAACTTGCCGGCATCGGAGCCGCGGACAGCGAGGATGCCCTCGTGGGACAGGGGACAGAAGAAAGCGGAATCGGCCATGGGTCATCGCGGTTGCTGGAGACTGGCGGCCATCATAGAACGCCGGTAACAAAATAGGTAGGTGACTAGACCAACGCCTTGTGCCGCGGTGTTCGCGGCACGGTATACTGGCCGGCCATTCGAGGAGGGCCCCATGGTCGAACAAACTGAACTCAACCGGCTTTTCTGGCACAGCCGCCGTGGCATGCTGGAACTGGACGTACTGCTGGTGCCATTCACCCAGGAGGTCTACCCCAGCCTGAGCGAAGCGGACCGCGAGCTGTACCGTCGCCTGCTGACCTGTGAGGACCAGGACCTGTTCGGCTGGTTCATGGAGCGCAACGAGTCCGAGGACCCTGAGTTGCAGCGCATGGTCCGCATCATCCTGGACCGTGTCCAGCCCAAGTGAGCATTTCGAGTGCCGTTGGCAGGGCTCGCGCCTGCTGCTGACGGCCTACCTGGCCTGCCAGGTGCTGGCGTTCGCGGCCCTTGGCCTGGGGGCGCAGCCCTGGTGGGTGACCCTGCCCCTGGCGGTCGCCTGCGTTGCCCACGCCTGCTGGGCCATTCCCCGCCGTATCCTGCTGACGCATCCCGAGGCGATCACCGGCCTGCGCCGTGACCCGTCGGGCTGGCGGCTGTTCAGTCGCGCCCGGGGCTGGCAGCCGGTGCGCCTGTGCCGCGACAGCGTGGCGCTGCCTGGGCTGGTGGTGTTGCGGTACGTGCGTCCGGGGCGGCGCTTCGGGGAGGCCCAGTGCATTCCCAAGGATGCACTGGGCCGGGATATGCATCGGCGCTTGCGTGTGCGGTTGAAGTTCAGCCGCCGCAGGTGGTCGGTAGTGGGCTCTCTGTAGGGCAGGGTAAGCCCCTAATGCTGTTCACTTAAGCCATTGGGGCCGCCTTGCGGCCCTTCGCGGGCAAGCCCGCTCCCAGAAGTATGCTGCAAGCCTCAAGGAATGCACGATCCTGTGGGAGCGGGCTTGCCCGCGAAGGGCTGCAAGGCAGCCCCAATCGATGTCACATCAGACTAAGTCCCCCGTTTAGACCCATCGCCGCGACGACCTCAGAGCGGGTTCAGGATGGTATCCCGCGCCTCGGGCAGCATGCCTGGGTAGTCGAGGGTGTAGTGCAGCCCGCGGCTTTCCTTGCGCTGCATGGCCGAGCGGATCATCAGTTCCGCCACCTGGGCCAGGTTGCGCAACTCGATCAGGTCGCGGCTGACCTTGTAGTTGCTGTAGAACTCGTCGATCTCGTCCAGCAGCAGGCGCACCCGGTGCTCGGCACGCTGCAGGCGCTTGCTGGTGCGCACGATGCCCACGTAGTCCCACATGAATCGCCGCAGTTCGTCCCAGTTGTGCGCGATGATCACGTCCTCGTCCGAGTCGGTGACCTGGCTTGCGTCCCAGCAGGGCAGGGCGGCGGGCATGCCCACCTGGTCCAGGTGCGCCGCGATGTCGGCGGCGGCGGCGCGGCCATAGACGAAGCACTCCAGCAGCGAATTGCTGGCCATGCGGTTGGCGCCATGCAAGCCGGTGAAGCTGGTTTCTCCGATGGCGTACAGGCCTGGCACGTCGGTGTGGCCGCGATCGTCGACCATCACACCGCCGCAGGTGTAGTGGGCGGCCGGAACCACCGGGATCGGTTGTCGGGTGATGTCGATGCCGAAGGCCAGGCAGCGCTCGTAGACGGTGGGGAAGTGGCTCTTGATGAAATCGGCCGGCTTGTGGGTGATGTCCAGGTATACGCAGTCCACGCCCAGGCGCTTCATCTCATGGTCGATGGCCCGGGCCACGATGTCGCGGGGCGCCAGCTCCTCGCGCGGGTCGAAGCGCGGCATGAAGCGCTCGCCGTTGGGCAGGCGCAGCAGGGCGCCCTCGCCGCGCAGGGCCTCGGTGATCAGGAAGCTCTTGGCCTGCGGGTGGTAGAGGCAGGTGGGATGGAACTGGTTGAATTCGAGGTTGGCCACCCGGCAGCCGGCGCGCCAGGCCATGGCGATACCGTCGCCGCAGGCACCGTCGGGGTTGCTGGTGTAGAGGTAGACCTTGGCCGCGCCACCAGTGGCCAGCACGGTGAAGCGCGCGCCGAAGGTGTCGACTTCGCCGCTGTTGCGGTCCAGCACGTAGGCGCCCAGGCAGCGCTCGCCGGGCAGGCCCAGGCGGCGTTCGGTGATCAGGTCGACCGCCACGCGCTGTTCCAGCAGCTCGATGTTCGGCCGTTGCCGGGCCTGGGCCAGCAGGGTGGTGAAGATCGCCGCACCGGTGGCGTCGGCGGCATGGATGATGCGTCGGTGGCTGTGCCCGCCCTCGCGGGTCAAGTGGAATTCGAAGCCGCCATCGTCGACGCTGTAGTGCTCGTCGCGGGTAAATGGCACGCCTTGCTCGATCAGCCACTGGATGGCCTCGCGGCTGTGCTCGACGGTAAAGCGCACGGCGTCTTCATGGCACAGGCCGCCACCGGCGTTGAGCGTGTCCTCGACATGGGATTGCACGGTGTCGGTATCGTCGAGCACAGCCGCGACGCCGCCCTGGGCCCAGAAGGTCGAACCGTTGGCCAGGTCGCCCTTGCTCAGCACGGCGATGCGCAGATGGCTGGGAAGGTTCAGTGCCAGGCTGAGGCCGGCGGCGCCGCTGCCGATCACCAGGACATCATGTTGGAATTGTTGGCTCATGTCGGGACACTAGTATTCTTGAGTGAGGGAGCGGCACAATAGTCATGCGCAGATGGCATTGTGAAACTATCGTGAAACGTGACCGGGCTGCCTTTATAGCAGTCACAGGTGCCTGATTTCCAATGGCGTCTACGCCGTTGCGCAGATCTTCGTGGGAACTTTCCATCATCGGCGGAAATCCTAAGAAGGCTGCCCGCACGCCACAAATGCCGCGGCGACGCATGGCGGCAGCTCTATCCGGGCTGACACCTGCGTATTCGAAACCTGATTATCGACGCAGCCGGCCACGACCGCGCTGCGTCTTTCGTGCGAGCCGACCAAGGGCCGCAGGAAACTTGCTTGGAGGGGAGAACTTTTGCGCAAAGCCCGAGTCTATGGTTGCAAGCCTGAACGATGGCTGTTGCAACGCTCCTTCGAGTCCACTGAGGAGTGTTCATGCTAACCCAGGAAGAGGATCAGCAGCTTGTCGAGCGCGTGCAGCGCGGCGACAGGCGAGCGTTCGATCTGTTGGTGCTGAAGTATCAGCACAAGATTCTCGGGTTGATCGTGCGGTTCGTCCACGACACCCATGAAGCCCAGGATGTGGCTCAGGAGGCTTTCATCAAGGCCTACCGGGCGCTGGGAAATTTTCGCGGTGACAGCGCGTTCTATACCTGGCTGTACCGCATCGCCATCAACACGGCGAAGAACTACCTGGTGTCCCGTGGAAGACGGCCGCCAGACAGCGATGTGAGCTCCGAGGATGCGGAGTTTTACGACGGCGATCATGGTCTCAAGGATCTCGAGTCCCCAGAGCGCTCGTTGTTGCGGGATGAAATCGAAGGCACTGTCCATCGCACCATCCAGCAACTGCCCGAGGACCTGCGTACGGCCTTGACCCTGCGTGAGTTCGACGGACTGAGTTACGAAGACATTGCCAGTGTCATGCAATGTCCGGTGGGTACCGTGCGCTCTCGAATCTTCCGCGCTCGGGAGGCCATAGACAAAGCCCTGCAGCCTCTATTGCAGGAAACCTGAGACAGCGGCGACAGCCAAGAGAGGAACCGCCATGAGTCGTGAAGCTTTGCAGGAATCGCTGTCCGCGGTGATGGATAACGAAGCGGACGAACTTGAACTGCGTCGGGTGTTGAACGCCGTCGACGATCCTGAAACCCGTGCCACCTGGTCGCGCTACCAGATCGCCCGTGCAGCCATGCACAAGGAACTGCTGCTGCCGAAACTGGACATCGCCTCGGCGGTTTCCGCGGCGCTGGCCGACGAAGCCGTGCCGGCGAAGGTCAAGCAGGGCCCGTGGCGCACCATCGGTCGCCTGGCTGTCGCCGCCTCGGTGACCGTTGCCGTGCTGGCTGGCGTACGCATGTACAACCAGGACGAGATCACCGGCGCCGAGCTCGCTGCCCAGCAGCCAGCCCAGCAGGGCCTGAGCATGCCACAGGCACAGGGCCCCGCCGTACTGGCAGGCTATAGTGAAAGCAGTGAGCAACCGACCGGGCCGATGGCCAACGGCGTGCTGCAGAACCAGGCCGGCTGGGATCAGCGTCTGCCGGGGTACCTGCGCCAGCATGCCCAGGAGTCCGCGCTCAAGGGCACCGAGACCGCTCTGCCCTATGCCCGCGCCGCCAGCCTGGAAAACCGCTAAGTAAGGAGGATCATGCGCGCGCTACCTCTCCTGTCGCTGCTGCTCGGCAGCTGCATGGCGGTGCCGGCGTTGGCGGCCAACTCCTCGCCCGAGGCGAGCGAGTGGCTGGGCAGGCTGGCACGGGCCGAGCAAGAACAGAGTTACCAGGGTTCCTTCGTCTACGAACGTAATGGCAGCTTTTCTTCCCACGATATCTGGCACCGCGTCCAGGACGGTCAGGTCAGCGAGCGGTTGTTGCAGCTCGATGGCGCGGCCCAGGAAATCGTGCGCGTCGATGGCAAGGTCCAGTGCGTCAGCGGCTCCCTGGTCAGTGGCGTGGGTACCCCGCCAGACTCCGCACCGCGTGTGCTCGATCCCCTGAAACTGATGAGCTGGTACGACCTGGCCGTGGCTGGCCGGTCACGGGTCGCCGGGCGTGACGCGGTGATCGTCACGCTCAGCCCGCGGGACCAGCACCGCTACGCGTTCGAATTGCACTTGGACCGCCGGTCCGGCCTGCCCCTGCGCTCGTTGATGCTCAACGACAAGGGCCAGTTGCTCGAGCGCTTCCAGATGACCCGCCTGGACACCGACGATCAGCCGAGCGACGACGACCTGCGGGCCAGTGCAGCGTGCAAGCCGATCGAACGGATTGCCGCGACCTCCAGCGAAGCCGCTGCCGGCTGGCGTTCGGACTGGCTGCCGCCGGGCTTCGAGTTGATCAACAGCTCGGTGCGCCGCGACCCGGCACGCAACAGCACCGTCAGCAGCCTGATGTACGACGATGGCCTGGCGCGTTTCTCGGTATTCCTGGAGCCGGTCAAGGACGATGCCGGGACTGATACCCGTGCCCAGTTGGGGCCGACCGTGGCCGTGTCGCGCCACCTCAACACGCCCAAGGGCAAGGTGATGGTCACCGTGGTCGGGGAGATTCCCCTGGGGACCGCCGAGCGTGTCGCGCTGTCGATGCGGGCCCAGGATGCCCAGGCAAGTCAATGACGGCGTGCTGTCCGGCAGCCTGGAAGTCACTGGGCTGAAATGAAATTAAAGCATTGTCATTTGCAATCCCTTCGTAAATTTTCTATAGGTCAGGCTTTTCGGGGTCTGGCCTTTCCTGCTTGTGCAGGGGCCTTACTTGCTAACTACGCTCGTTGTGACGGGAGCCGTATGTCAATACCACGCTTGAAATCCTATCTCTCGATGTTCGCCGCCGTGCTCATGCTCGGCCAGGTGCTCACGGCCCAGGCCGAGGAGTCCCTGCCGGACTTCACCACCCTGGTCGAGCAGGCTTCGCCGGCGGTGGTGAACATCAGCACCAAGCAGAAGCTGCCAGAGCGCCGCATCGCCGCCGGGCAGATGCCGGACCTCGAAGGCCTGCCGCCGATGTTCCGCGAGTTCTTCGAGCGCAACATGCCGCAGGTGCCGCGTTCGCCCCGTGGCGACCGCCAGCGCGAGGCGCAGTCGCTGGGCTCGGGCTTCATCATTTCCAGCGACGGCTACGTGCTGACCAACAACCACGTGGTCGCCGATGCCGACGAGATCATCGTCCGCCTGTCCGACCGCAGCGAGTTGCAGGCCAAGCTGGTCGGCACCGACCCGCGTACCGACGTGGCCTTGCTCAAGGTCGACGGCAAGAACCTGCCGACCGTCAAGCTGGGTGACTCCAGCAAGCTCAAGGTCGGCGAATGGGTGCTGGCCATCGGCTCGCCATTCGGTTTCGACCACTCGGTGACCAAGGGTATCGTCAGTGCCAAGGGCCGTACCCTGCCCAACGACACCTACGTACCGTTCATCCAGACCGACGTGGCGATCAACCCGGGCAACTCGGGTGGTCCGCTGTTCAACATGAACGGCGAGGTGGTGGGGATCAACTCGCAGATCTTCACCCGTTCCGGCGGTTTCATGGGCCTGTCGTTCGCCATCCCGATCGACGTGGCGCTGGATGTCTCCAACCAGCTGAAGAAAGACGGCAAGGTCAGCCGCGGCTGGCTCGGCGTGGTGATCCAGGAGGTCAACAAGGACCTGGCCGAATCCTTCGGCCTGGACAAACCGGCCGGCGCCCTGGTGGCCCAGGTACTGGAAGACGGCCCGGCAGCCAAGGGCGGCCTGCAGGTGGGCGACGTGATCCTGAGCATGAACGGCCAGCCGATCATCATGTCGGCCGACCTGCCGCACCTGGTGGGTAGCCTCAAGGATGGCGACAAGGCCCGCCTGGAGATCATTCGCAACGGCAAGCGGCAGAACCTGGACGTCACCATCGGCGCGCTGCCGGAGGACGACGTGCAGATCGGTAGCGGTGGCCAGGGCGGCGCCGAGCGCAGCAGCAACCGCCTGGGGGTTTCCGTGACCGACCTGAGCGCCGAGCAGAAGAAATCCCTGGAGCTCAAGGGCGGCGTCGTCATCAAGGAGGTCCAGGATGGCCCGGCGGCGATGATCGGCCTGCGTCCGGGCGATGTCATCAGCCACCTGAACAACCAGGCGATCACCTCAGCCAAGCAGTTCACCGAGATCGCCAAGGACCTGCCGAAGAACCGTTCGGTGTCCATGCGCGTGCTGCGCCAGGGGCGCGCCAGCTTCATTACCTTCAAGCTGGCGGAATAAGCGCTGGGTGTGAGGTAGGAAAAGGGCAGCTTCTTCGGCTGCCCTTTTTCATGAAGGTGTCCTAGGCGCGAAGTGGCCCTGGAGGTGGCTGAATGCCCCACCTGGCCGGCATGGAGCCGCGCCTGCTGTCAGGAAGCGTATTCGTACACATGTCGTCCGATGAGGAATCTCCCATATCCCTGCGGCTTGAGTTACAATTCACGGCTATTTTTCGGCGGGCGTCCGGCTCGCAGCCTTTTCGAGTGTTGACCCGTGAGTGATTTGAGTCATATCCGCAATTTCTCCATCATCGCCCACATCGACCATGGCAAGTCGACGCTGGCCGACCGTTTCATCCAGATGTGCGGTGGCCTGACGGCACGCGAGATGGAAGCCCAGGTCCTCGACTCCATGGATCTGGAGCGCGAGCGCGGGATCACCATCAAGGCCCACAGCGTCACGCTGCACTACAAGGCCCAGGACGGCAAGACCTACCAGCTGAACTTCATCGACACCCCCGGCCACGTCGACTTCACCTACGAGGTCAGCCGTTCGCTGGCCGCGTGCGAAGGCGCGCTGCTGGTGGTGGACGCAGGGCAGGGCGTCGAGGCCCAGTCCGTGGCCAACTGCTATACCGCCATCGAGCAGGGCCTGGAGGTCATGCCGGTGCTGAACAAGATGGACCTGCCCCAGGCCGACCCGGACCGCGTCAAGGACGAGATCGAGAAGATCATCGGCATCGACGCCACCGACGCCGTGGCCTGCAGCGCCAAGAGCGGCATGGGCGTGGACGAGGTGCTCGAACGCCTGGTACACACCATCCCCGCGCCCGAAGGCGAGATCGACGCGCCCCTGCAGGCACTGATCATCGACTCCTGGTTCGACAACTACCTGGGCGTCGTCTCCCTGGTGCGTGTACGCCACGGCCGGGTCAAGAAGGGCGACAAGATCCTGGTCAAGTCCACCGGCAAGGTGCACCTGGTCGACAGCGTCGGCGTCTTCACCCCGAAACACACCCAGACCGCCGACCTCAAGGCCGGCGAGGTGGGCTTCATCATCGCCAGCATCAAGGACATCCACGGTGCCCCGGTCGGTGATACCCTGACCCTGTCCTCGACGCCCGAGGTCGAGGTCCTGCCCGGCTTCAAGAAGATCCAGCCGCAGGTCTATGCCGGCCTGTTCCCGGTCAGTTCCGACGATTTCGAGGACTTTCGCGAAGCGCTGCAGAAGCTGACCCTGAACGACTCCTCGCTGCAATACCTGCCGGAGAGCTCCGACGCCCTCGGCTTCGGCTTCCGCTGCGGCTTCCTCGGCATGCTGCACATGGAGATCATCCAGGAGCGCCTGGAGCGCGAATACGACCTGGACCTGATCACCACCGCGCCGAGCGTGATCTACGAACTCGAGCTCAAGACCGGCGAGACCATCTACGTCGACAACCCGTCCAAACTGCCGGACGTCTCGGCGGTCGCCGACTTCCGCGAGCCGATCGTCCAGGCCACCATCCTGGTGCCCCAGGAGCACCTGGGCAACGTCATCACCCTGTGCATCGAGAAGCGTGGCGTTCAGCGCGACATGCAGTTCCTCGGCTCCCAGGTGCAGGTGCGCTACGACCTGCCGATGAACGAGGTGGTGCTCGACTTCTTCGACCGTCTGAAGTCCACCAGCCGCGGCTATGCCTCGCTGGATTATCATTTCGATCGCTACCAGTCGGCCAACCTGGTCAAGCTGGACGTGCTGATCAACGGCGACAAGGTAGACGCCCTGGCGCTGATCGTTCACCGCGACAATGCCCACTACAAGGGCCGTGCGTTGACGGAGAAAATGAAGGAACTGATCCCTCGGCAGATGTTCGACGTGGCGATCCAGGCAGCCATCGGCGGCCAGATCATCGCGCGCACCACTGTCAAGGCGCTCAGAAAGAACGTACTGGCCAAGTGCTATGGCGGTGACGTCAGCCGTAAGAAGAAGCTGCTGGAGAAGCAGAAGGCCGGTAAGAAACGCATGAAACAGGTGGGCAACGTGGAAATTCCACAGGAGGCCTTCCTCGCCGTGCTCAGGTTGGATAGCTAGGTCCTATGTCGCTAAATTTCCCGCTGTTGCTAGTCATCGCCGTTGCCGTCTGCGGCCTGTTGGGCTTGATCGACCTGCTGTTCCTGGCTCCGCGCCGGCGGGCGGCGGTCGCCAACTACCAGGGCAGCGTCAGCCAGCCCGAGATGGCGGTGGTCGAGCGTCTGAGCAAGGAACCGCTGCTGGTCGAGTACGGCAAGTCGTTCTTCCCGGTGCTGTTCATCGTGCTGGTGCTGCGCTCGTTCCTGGTCGAGCCGTTCCAGATCCCTTCGGGGTCGATGAAACCGACCCTGGAAGTGGGCGACTTCATCCTGGTGAACAAGTTCTCCTACGGCATTCGCCTGCCGGTGATCGACAAGAAGGTCATCGAGGTGGGTGACCCGCAGCGCGGCGACGTGATGGTGTTCCGTTACCCCAGCGACCCGAACGTCAACTACATCAAGCGCGTGGTCGGCCTGCCGGGCGATCAGGTCCGCTATACCAGCGACAAGCGCCTGTACGTCAATGGCCAGCCGGTCGCCGAGCAGCTGGTCGGCGCCGAGCCGGGTACCTTGGGCAGCGCCCAGCTGTACAAGGAGAAACTGGGCGAGGCCGAGCACCTGATCCGCAAGGAAATGAGCCGTTACCGTATGCCGCCGGACCAGCAATGGACCGTGCCGGCCGGTCACTACTTCATGATGGGCGACAACCGCGACAACTCCAACGACAGCCGCTACTGGGACGATCCGAACATTCCGAAGGAACTGCACGGCATGGTTCCGGATCGGAACATCGTCGGCAAGGCCTTCGCGGTGTGGATGAGCTGGCCGGAGCCCAAGCTCAGCCACTTCCCCAACCTGTCGCGGGTCGGCCTGATCCATTGATACCAACGGCGCTGTCCTGATAGACAGCGCCGAATGCTTTTCTGACATAGGCTGTGTTCTCAGGGATCGGGAGATTCCACCGCCCCGGGGTGGTGGGCCACAGCCAAACAGTCTTTCAGGATGTTGATTTGAACAACGCGTTGAACAACCCACGGGTGGCCCCATGAGTGCTTCCCTTGCCCGCCTGGAGCGCAAGCTCGGCTATACCTTCAAGAACCAGGAGCAGATGCTCCTGGCCCTGACCCATCGCAGCTATGCCGGGCGCAACAACGAGCGCCTGGAGTTCCTGGGCGATGCGATCCTCAACTTCGTGGTCGGCGAGGCGCTGTTCGAGCGCTTTCCGCAGGCCCGCGAAGGCCAGTTGTCGCGCCTGCGCGCGCGTCTGGTCAAGGGCGAGACGCTGGCCCGCCTGGCTCGCGGCTTCGACCTGGGCGAGTACCTGCGCCTGGGGTCTGGCGAGCTCAAGAGCGGCGGCTTTCGCCGTGAGTCGATCCTCGCCGACGCCCTCGAGGCGCTGATCGGGGCGATCTATCTGGACGCCGACATGGCGACCGCCCGCGAACGCATCCTGGCCTGGCTGGCTGGCGAGTTCGACGGCTTGACCCTGGTCGACACCAACAAGGACCCCAAGACCCGCCTGCAGGAGTTCCTGCAGTCGCGTGCCTGCGAGCTGCCGCGCTATGAAGTGGTGGACATCCAGGGCGAACCTCACTGCCGGACCTTCTTCGTCGAGTGCGAAGTGGTGCTGCTGAACAACAAGAGCCGCGGCCAGGGCGTGAGCCGGCGTATCGCCGAGCAGGTCGCCGCCGCCGCTGCACTGATCGCCCTGGGCGTGGAGAATGGCAATGACTGATAGCAACCCGACCCGCTGCGGCTACGTGGCCATCGTCGGCCGCCCCAACGTGGGCAAGTCGACCCTGCTCAACCACATCCTCGGCCAGAAGCTGGCGATCACCTCGCGCAAGCCGCAGACCACCCGTCACACCATGCTCGGCATCAAGACCGAAGGCGACGTGCAGGCGATCTACGTCGACACGCCCGGCATGCACAAGGCCAACGACAAGGCCCTGAACCGCTACATGAACCGCACCGCCTCGGCCGCCCTGAAGGACGTGGACGTGGTGATCTTCGTGGTCGACCGCACCCGCTGGACCGACGAGGACCAACTGGTGCTCGAGCGCGTGCAGTACGTCAAGGGCCCGGTGATCCTGGCGGTCAACAAGACCGACCGCATGGACGAGAAGGCCGAGCTGATCCCGCACCTGCAATGGCTCCAGGAGCAACTGCCGAACGCCGAGATCGTGCCGATCTCCGCCCAGCAGGGGCACAACCTGCAGGCGCTGGAAGAACTGATCGGCCAGCACCTGCCGGAGAACGAGCATTTCTTCCCGGAAGACCAGATCACCGACCGCAGCAGCCGCTTTCTCGCCGCCGAGCTGGTACGCGAGAAGATCATGCGCCAGCTCGGCGCGGAGCTGCCGTACCAGATCACCGTGGAGATCGAGGAGTTCAAGCAGCAGGGCCATGTGCTGCACATCCATGCGCTGATCCTGGTCGAGCGTGACGGGCAGAAGAAGATCATCATCGGCGACAAGGGCGAGCGCATCAAACGCATCGGCTCCGACGCGCGCAAGGACATGGAGCTGCTGTTCGACGCCAAGGTCATGCTCAACCTCTGGGTCAAGGTCAAGGGCGGCTGGTCCGACGACGAGCGCGCCCTGCGCTCGCTGGGCTACGGCGACCTGTAATCTCCGGCGGCCCGGCGCTTCACGGGCCGCCCACCCTCCGGGCCCTTCCCCATGGAACAACCAGTCGGCCAACCGGCTTACGTGCTGCACAGCCGCGCCTACCGGGAAACCAGCGCGCTGGTGGATTTCCTCACGCCCCAGGGGCGCGTGCGCGCGGTGCTGCGCCGGGCCCGGGGCAAGGGCGGCAGCCTGGTGCGGCCGTTCGTGCCGTTGGAGGTAGAACTGCGCGGGCGTGGCGAGCTGAAGAACGTCGGCCGCCTGGACAGCGTTGGCGTGGCCGCCTGGCTGCATGGCGACGCGCTGTTCAGCGGGCTCTACCTCAACGAGCTGCTGATGCGCCTGCTGCCGGCGGAAGTGGCCCATCCGCTGTTGTTCGAGCATTACACCTTGACCCTCCAGGCCCTGGCCGCCGGCCGGCCGCTGGAGCCGTTGCTGCGCGCCTTCGAATGGCGCCTGCTGGATGAGCTGGGCTATGCCTTCGCCCTGGACCGCGACATCAACGACGATCCGGTCCAGGCCGACGGCCTGTATCGTCTGCAGGTGGATGCCGGGCTGGAGCGGGTGTACCTGGTCCAGCCTGGGCTGTTCAACGGTGCCGAGCTGCTGGCCCTGGCCGAGGCCGACTGGGATGCACCGGGTGCCTTGCTGGCGGCCAAGCGCCTGATGCGCCAGGCCCTGGCCGTGCACCTGGGGCCCAAGCCACTGGTCAGCCGGGAACTGTTTCGCAAGCGCTGAGCACGTCGTATGCTGTGAGGCCCGATTTTCAGGAGAGCCTTTCGTGACTCACAGCAACCGCATGCTTCTCGGCGTCAACATCGACCACGTGGCGACGCTCCGCCAGGCCAGGAGCACGCGTTACCCGGATCCGGTCAAGGCCGCGCTGGACGCCGAGGAAGCGGGCGCCGACGGCATCACCGTGCACCTGCGCGAAGACCGCCGGCACATCCAGGAGCGCGACGTGCTGCTGCTCAAGGACGTGCTGCAGACCCGCATGAACTTCGAGATGGGCGTCACCGAAGAGATGATGGCCTTCGCCGAGAAGATCCGTCCGGCGCATATCTGCCTGGTCCCCGAGACGCGCCAGGAACTGACCACCGAAGGTGGCCTTGACGTCGCCGGCCAGGAAGCGCGGATCAAGGCGGCGGTGGAGCGCCTGGCGCGTACCGGTGCGGAGGTTTCGCTGTTCATCGATGCCGACGAACGGCAGATCGAAGCCTCTCGTCGGGTCGGTGCCCCGGCCATCGAACTGCATACCGGGCGCTATGCCGATGCTCAGTCGCCGACCGAGGTGGCCGAGGAACTCAAGCGTATCGTCGACGGTGTCGCCTTCGGCGTTGGCCAGGGCCTGATCGTCAACGCAGGCCATGGTCTACATTACCACAACGTCGAGGCGGTGGCGGCGATCAAGGGCATCAATGAGCTGAACATCGGCCATGCGCTGGTGGCGCATGCGTTGTTCGTCGGTTTCAAGGCGGCGGTGGCCGAGATGAAGGCCTTGATCGTCGCGGCCAGCGCGCGCTGACCCAGGTGGGGCCGCCTTGCGGCCCTTTCGCGAATGGCTTACTTGCGCGCCAGCAGCGTCGCCCGACGCGGGGCTGGCAGGCCTTCGATGGTCAGGCTGTGGTCGTGCGGGTCGAGGAAGTCGCCGAGCGACTGGTAGCGCATCCACTCGGTGCTGCGCTGCTCCTGCACGCTGGTGACGCTCAGGTCGACACAGCGCACGTCACGGAACCCGGCCCGGCGCAGCCAGCGCTCCAGCGCCGGTACCGACGGCAGGAACCAGACGTTGCGCATCTGTGCGTAGCGGTCCTCGGGCACCAGCACCTGGTGTTCGTCGCCTTCGATCACCAGGGTTTCCAACACCAGCTCGCCCTCCTTGACCAGGCAGTCCTTGAGCGCCAGCAGGTGCTCGATGGGCGAGCGGCGATGGTAGAACACGCCCATGGAAAAGACCGTGTCGAAACCTTCCAGGTTGGCGGGCAGGTCTTCCAGGGCGAACGGCAGGTGCCAGGCCGGCAGGTCGGGCAGGTATTTCTGCACGGCCTGGAACTGGCAGAAGAACAGCCAGTTGGGGTCGACGCCGATGACCATGTCGGCCCCGGCGCCGAGCATGCGCCACTGGTAGTAGCCATTGCCGCAGCCCACGTCGAGCACGCGTTTGCCCTTGAGGTCCAGGTGCGGGGAGACTCGCGACCATTTCCAGTCCGAGCGCCATTCGGTGTCCACGTGCACGCCGAACAGGTCGAACGGCCCCTTGCGCCAGGGCGAGAGCCCCATCAGTGCCTGGTGTAGCACGGCGCGGGTAGCGTCGTCGCACGCACAGTCCAGGCGCAGGCCGTCGGCCAGGTCGATTTCGCTCGCCTGTAAATCAGGCAGGGCCTCCAGGGCGCCACGCCAGCGGTCGAGATCGCCATGGCCTTTTTCCAGCTTGGCTTCCAGTTGTGCCTGCAGGCCTTGGGACCAGGTGGCGAGAGGCGTACCCGCCAGGCGGCGGACGAGAGGGGACAGATCGATCATGGTAGGGCAATCAGCGAGGCGAAGTTGAGGCATTGGAACCAGGGCACGACCTTGGAGAAGCCGGCGTCGCGCAGGCGTTGCTTGTGGCTCTCCAGGCTGTCGGGCTTCATCACGTTCTCGATGGCGCTGCGCTTCTGGGCGATTTCCAGTTCGCTGTAGCCATTGGCACGCTTGAAGTCCAGGTGCAGTTCGTTGAGCAGCGCCTGTTCCTGGTCATCCTCGAACCGCAGTTTCTCGGAGAGGATCAGCGCACCGCCGGGCAGCAGGGCCTGGTGGATGCGGCCAAGCAGTGCCAGGCGTTGCTCCGGGGCGATGAACTGCAGGGTGAAATTCATCGCCACCACCGAGGCCGGTTCGAACGGCAGGGCGAGGATGTCGGCTTCCAGCACCTGCACCGGCAGCAGTTCCTGGAACATCGAGTCCTGGGCAGTGAGGTACTGGCGGCAGCGCTCGACCATGGCGACGGAGTTGTCCACCGCGATCACCCGGCAGCCGTCGGTACGTACATGGCGGCGCAGGGCCTGGGTCACCGCGCCGAGCGAGGCGCCCAGGTCATAGAGGGCCGTGTGCGGCTGGGCGAAGCGGGCCGCCAGCACGCCAAGGTTCTCGACGATGGTCGGGTAACCGGGCACCGAGCGCTTGATCATGTCCGGGAACACCCGCACCACATCCTCGTTGAAGACGAAGTCGGGCACCTGCTCCAAGGGCTGGGCGAATAGGCGGTCGGGTTCTTTGCTCACGGTGGATCCAGGCGGCTGGCAAACTAGAGGGCCGGCATTCTAGCCAAACCGCGGCAAGCTTGCATGGTTGGCTGACCGGCGCCGTGTGCTCATTGCACTCGAATCGTGCAGTCGAAGGTCTGCACGGGGCGGACTTCCGGTGCCCAAGGTTGCTGGTAGACCAGGATCAGGTGGCCCTCGCCGGCGGCCTGGGCCTGGAAGCGCCAGGTGGAAACACCGGCGCTGCCGACGATGCCGGCCTCTTCAGGGGCGCTGTAGACCTCGGGGCCGAGGCTGCGCAGTATGTTCGCAGCGGGGTCTTGCAGCAGCCAGCGATAGCCGGTGGAGGGATTGCTGGGCAGGGTCAGGGTCAGCGTCTGGCCGACCTGCAGGTGCCTGGGGCATTCGCTCTCGGCGTCCAGGTCGACATTCTGGCGTGGCTGCTGGGCGCAGGCGGCGAGCAGGGCGAGGCTCAGGGGAACGAGCAGGCGAAGGACGGTCATGTTGGCTCCGGAGGCTGGCGATGGCCTGAGGATACCGAAGGTGTCGGATCAATGTGTAGCCTGTGCCGGCCCATTCGCCTCGAACCGCTGCGAATGGGCCGCACTGCGGCCGCCGGCCTTCAGAACAGCACTTTCGCCACATCGGCGAAGCGCTTGGCGAAGTGCACCGTCAACCCGTCGCGCAGGTAGTCCGGCAACTCCTCGAAATCCCCCCGGTTGGCTTCCGGCAGGATCAGCTCGAAGATCTTCTGGCGCCTTGCGGCGATCACTTTCTCGCGCACTCCGCCAATGGGCAGGACCTGGCCGGTGAGGGTCAGCTCGCCGGTCATGGCCACGCCTTTCTTCGGCGACTGGTCGCGGGCCAGGGACAGCAGGGCGCTGGCCATGGTGATGCCGGCGCTGGGGCCGTCCTTGGGCGTGGCGCCCTCCGGCACGTGCAGGTGGATGAAGGCCTCGTTGAAGAAACCAGGGTCGCCCCCGTACTGCTTGAGGTTGGCACTGACATAGCTGTAGGCGATCTCAGCGGACTCCTTCATCACATCACCCAGCTTGCCGGTCAGCTTGAAACCACGGTTGAGGGTATGGATACGCGTGGCCTCGATCGGCAAGGTGGCGCCGCCCATGCTGGTCCAGGCAAGGCCGGTGATCACGCCCTTGCCGGCCAGCACCTGTTCGCTGCGGAACACCGGCATGCCCAGCGCCGGCTCCAGGTCCTTGGGGCCGATCCTGAGCTTGGCGTCCGGGTCTTCCAGCAGCTTGACCACGGCCTTGCGCACCAGCTTGCCCAGTTGTTTCTCCAACTGGCGCACACCGGCTTCGCGGGCATAGCCTTCGATCACCAGGCGCAGGGCGCTGTCGCTGATGCCCAGGCTGCTCTTGGCCACGCCGGCCTTGGCCAACTGCTTGGGCCACAGGTGGCGCTTGGCGATGGCCAGTTTTTCCTCGGTGATATAGCCAGACAGGCGGATCACCTCCATGCGGTCGAGCAGGGGGCCGGGGATCGAGTCCAGGGTGTTGGCGGTACACACGAACAGCACCTTGGAGAGGTCCAGGCGCAGGTCCAGGTAATGGTCGAGGAAGTCGACGTTCTGCTCCGGGTCCAGGGTTTCCAGCAGCGCCGAGGCTGGGTCGCCCTGGTAGCTCTGGCCCATCTTGTCGATCTCGTCGAGCATGATCACCGGGTTCATCACCTCGACCTCCTTGAGCGCCTGCACCAGCTTGCCTGGCTGGGCGCCGATGTAGGTGCGCCGGTGGCCCTTGATCTCGGCTTCATCGCGCATGCCGCCGACGCTGAAGCGGTAGAACGGCCGGCCGAGGGATTCGGCGATCGACTTGCCGATGCTGGTCTTGCCGACCCCGGGCGGGCCGACCAACAGGACGATCGAGCCGCTGATCTCGCCCTTCCAGGCGCCCACGGCGAGGAATTCGAGGATGCGTTCCTTGATGTCGTCCAGCCCTGCATGGTGCTGGTCGAGGACCTTGCGGGCGTGCTTGAGGTCGAGCTTGTCCGCACCGTACACGCCCCAGGGCAGGGCGGTGGCCCATTCCAGGTAGTTGCGGGTAACGGCGTATTCCGGCGAACCGGTCTCGAGGATCGCCAGCTTGCTCATTTCCTCGTCGATGCGCTTTTTCGCCGACTCGGGCAGGGTCTTGCCCTCCAGGCGTTGCTGGAACTGCTCCAGGTCGGCGCTGCGGTCGTCCTTGGTCAGGCCCAGTTCCTGCTGGATGACCTTGAGCTGCTCCTTGAGGAAGAATTCGCGCTGGTGCTCGCCGATCTGCCGGTTGACCTCGGCGGAGATCTCGTTCTGCAGGCGCGCGACCTCGACCTCCTTGCGCAGCATCGGCAGGACCTTTTCCATGCGCTTGAGCATCGGCACGCAGTCGAGCACTTCCTGCAGTTGGGCGCCGGTGGCGGAGGTGAGTGCCGCGGCGAAGTCGGTCAGCGGCGACGGGTCGTTGGGGCTGAAGCGGTTGAGGTAGTTCTTCAGCTCCTCGCTGTACAGCGGGTTCAGCGGCAGCAGCTCCTTGATCGCGTTGATCAGGGCCATGCCGTAGGCCTTGACCTCGTCGGTCGGCTCGGCCGGCTGGCGGGGGTAGTCGACCTCTACCAGGTAGGGTGGACGATGGTGCTTGAGCCAGGTACGGATGCGTACCCGGGTCAGGCCCTGGGCGACGAACTGCAGCTTGCCGTTCTCGCGGCTGGCGTGGTGGACCTTGACCAGGGTGCCGTACTGCGGCAGGGCCGAGGTATCGAAATGGCGATGGTCTTCTGGCGGGGTGTCCATGAAGAACAGGGCCAGGGAGTGGTGGGGCGTCTTGGCCACCAGGTCGAGGGTTTCCGCCCAGGGCTCTTCATTGACGATCACCGGCAGCACCTGGGCCGGGAAGAACGGGCGGTTGTGGATCGGGATCACATAGACCTTGTCCGGCAGTTGCTGGCCGGGCAGGGCGAGGTGGTGGCCGGTGGTGGCCTTGGCTTCGAGATGCTCGACTTCGCTGTGTTCGTCGGGATGTTCCGGGAAATCCTGCTGGTCGCTCATGGGGCACCTGCGTGAATGGCTATGGTGCTTAGATGGGGCGGGGGAGGACGGGTTTCAACCCGTCCCAGGGGCAAGGCGCTTCACTTCAAGCTGCAAGAAGAAGCAGATCGTGCATGCTCCACTTTCTTCTTGCAGCTTGCAGCTTGCAGCTTGCAGCTTACTCGGCGAGCTTGTAGGCGATGATGTAGTCGCCCATCTTCGTGCCCAGCGAGCCGTGGCCTCCGGCGGTGACCAGCACGTACTGCTTGCCATCCTTGCCGGTGTAGGTCATCGGCGTGGCCTGGCCGCCTGCCGGCAGGCGGGCTTTCCACAGCTCCTTGCCGTTGTTCACGTCATAGGCACGCAGGTACTGGTCCAGGGTGCCGCTGAGGAAGCCCACGCCGCCGGCGGTGACGATCGAGCCGCCCATGCTCGGCACACCTACCGGCAGGCCGATCGGCACCGGGGTGCTGTCGCGGGTGGTGCCGTTCTTGCGCTTCCACACCACCTTGTTGGTGAACAGGTCGATGGCTGCCACGTAGCCCCAGGCCGGTGCCTGGCAAGGTACGCCCAGCGGCGACATGAACGGGTGCATGATCACCGCGTAGGGGGCGCCGGTGTTCGGTTGCACGCCGCTGGTCTCGCTCTCGCGCTTGCTGCCGGCGGCGACTTTCTCGCGAGGTACCATCTTCGACACGAAGGCCATGTAGTTCGGGGTGGTGAACAGCAGTTGGCGCACCGGATCGACCGATACGCTGCCCCAGTTGAACACGCCGACGTTGCCCGGGTAGACCAGGGTGCCCTGCTCGGAGGGCGGGGTGTACTGGCCTTCGTAGCGCAGCTCGCGGAACTGGATGCGGCAGAGCATCTGGTCGAACGGCGTGGCGCCCCACATGGCCTGTTCGGTCAGCTCAGGGCCGAGCAGGTTGAGGTCGGAGCGGGCCTGGGTCGGCGCGGTACGGTCGCCCTTGACGGCACCTTGCGGCACCGGGATCTCGCGGATCGGCACGATCGGCGTGCCGTCGCGGCGATCGAGCACGTACAGGCTGCCCTGCTTGGTCGGCACGATGACCGCTGGCTTGATGCCGTCGTCGGTCTTCAGGTGGACCAGGGTCGGCTGGCTGCCCACGTCCATGTCCCACAGGTCGTGGTGGGTGAACTGGTAGTTCCAGCGCACCTTGCCGCTGGCCAGGTCCAGGGCGACGATGCCGGCGCTGTACTTCTCGGCGCCTGGGGTGCGGTCGGCGCCCCACTGGTCCGGGGTCTGGTTGCCCAGGGGCAGGTAGATCATGCCAAGGTCTTCGTCGACGCTGGCGATCGACCACATGTTGGCCGAGTTGCGGCTGTACATCTGGCCGGCGGCCAGGGGCTTGGTGTCGTCCGGGTTGTTGCTGTCCCAGTTCCACACCAGGCGGCCGTCGTGCACGTCGTAGGCGCGGATCACCCCGGACGGCTCGTTGGTCGACTCGTTGTCGGTGACGTGGCCGCCGATGATCACCAGGTCACGGGTGATCGCCGCGGGCGAGGTGGAGTAGTAGCCGCCGGCGGTGAACGGGCCGATGCCGGTGGTCAGGTCGATCACGCCCTGGTTGGCGAAGCCTTCGCAGACCTTGCCGGTGTCGGCGTTGATGGCGATCAGGCGGGCGTCGGCGGTAGGCAGGTAGAGCCGGCGCGGGCAGGCCTGGGCGACTGCCAGGCCCGCGTCGGAGATCTTCGGCGCCGGGCTGCCGTCGCGGCTGACGTAGCGGTTCTCGTCATAGTAGGAGACGCCACGGCAGGTCATGTGGGCGAAGCCCTTGAAGGTGCCCACTGGGCTTTTGATCTGCGGGTCGTAGCGCCAGATCTCGGCACCGGTGTCCGGGTCCAGGGCCAGCAGCCTGCTGTGGGCGGTGCAGGCATAGAGCATGCCGTTGACCTTCAGCGGGGTGTTCTGGTTGGTCAGCTCCACCGGGTCGTTTTCGGTCGGCAGGTCGCCGGTGCGGATGCGCCAGGCTTCCTCCAGGCGGTAGACGTTCTGTGGGGTGATCTGGCGCAGCGGCGAGTAGCGATCGCCATGCTCGGTACGGCCGTAGGCCTGCCATTCGCCGTCGGGCATCGCCGGGGCGGCGCTGGCCATTTCGCTGCTGTCACGGCCCAGTTCGCCATGGATCTCGCCCGGGTGGGTGAACTGGCTGGCCACGGCGGTAGCACCGGAGGCGACGACCGCAAGGCTCAGCACGGCGGTGTTGACCTTGGAGGAAGGGCCCACCAGCGAGCGACGCGCCCAGGGCAGCAGCAGGAGCACGCCGATGGCGAACCAGATGGCCAGGCGCGGCACCAGTTGCCACCAGTCCAGGCCCACTTCCCACAGGGCCCAGAGCGTGCTGCCCAGCAGCACCAGGCCGTACAGGCCCAGGGCGATGCGGCGCATGGCCAGCAGCAGGATGCCGGACAGGGCGAAGCCGATACCGGCGATCAGGTAGTACAGGGAACCTCCCAACTGGCTCAGCTTGATGCCGCCGGCCAGCAGGGCCAGGCCCATCAGCAACAGCAGCACGCCCAGAAGGCGCGGTAGCCAGCGGGTTCCATTCTTGGCACCGTCAGTGCTCATCGTATGTTCTCCGTAGGTCGAAGGGTGGGTTTAGAAACTGCTCTGGATCTTCAGGCCGCCGATCAGGGCGGCGTCGACCTGCGACACACCGCCCGGATGGCGGATGTACTGCAGGTTGGGGCGTACGGTGAGCCAGTCGGCCAGGTGGATGCCGTAGTAGAGCTCGGCGCTGTACTCGGTGTCCTGGACGGGCAGGTAGCCTGGGTTGTCGTAGTCGTCGAGGCCCGCAGCCTGGTTGATGAGGCGCGCGTTCTTGCGGTAGGCGGGATTGACGTGCACGCGAGCGAGGGCGAAACCGATGTCGTCCTTGGCGCGGGCATCGAAGGGCCCTTTGTACACCACACCTGCCTGAACATAGTTGTCGATGGCATTGGTCTTCTTGTCGTGCAACGTGGCATTGGCGAACAGGCTCAGGCCACGCGACTGGTCAGAGGCCAGGGACGTCAACTGCTGCTGGCCGCCGAGCCAGAAGCCGTGCTTGCTGGACCTGCTGCGGTAGGCTTGGCCACTGAGGGCCGCGGCCTGGCCGTTGTCGTCCCGGTAAACATCTTGTGCCTTGGCATTACTGTAGTAGTAGCCGGCGCGATATTCCCCTTTCAGGCCATTGACCCGTGGGCTCCAGACCAGTTCGACCGGCATCACGGCGCCTTGCGTGCCGCTGCCGCTGAGCTTGAAGCCGTTGCCGGACTCGAGGTTGGAGGGATTCTGTTCGAAGAGGCCGACCTGGGCATAGAGGTCGTCGCGCAGGTTGTAGCGCACGCGCAGGGCCCACTGGCTGACCGGCCAGTTGTACCAGATGTCGCCGACCCAGTTGCCCACCTGGGAGCCGCAGAACGCCAGGTTCTGGAAGTCGCAGGGGAAGCTGTTGAAGTCCTCGCCTTCGCCGAAGCGGCCGAATTTCACGTCCAGGGCGCCGTCGAGGTACTTCTGCTTGATCCACAGTTGGGTCAGCCGCCAGGTCTGGCCACGGCCCCAGACTTCCTGGGCCGAGGTGAAGCCACCGACCCGTGGGTCGTTGATCCGGTCATTGCTGATGTTCTGGCCATGGCGCTCGGTGATCGTCAGTTGGAACTCGGCGTCGTGCCAGCCGAGGATCTTCTCCAGGTCCAGGTGGCTGGCGAAGGTGAACTGGTCGCTGTAGCGCGCGGTGCGGTCATGGTCGTAGCCACCCTGCAGGTTGCTGCCCATCTCGCCGGTATAGCCAAGGGTGAAGTCGTAGCCTTTTTCCAGCAGTTCGCTGCGGGTGCCGCCCCAGTCGCCGAGCATCCATGGCGAGTCGCTGGCGAACATTTCACTGGCGCCGACGAGGGGTGACAGGCTGCCGAGCAGGGTGGCAAGGGCAAGGCCCGGGTATCGGGATCGAGGCAGTTGGAGCATGAGATAGCGCTATCTTTTGATTATTGAAAAAACGGCGAACGCATCGAAGAGACGGGCCCGTCGATGAGATTGCGTGCAAGGTTCGTGGGTGAAGCGTTTCAGCGTGTGGCGAGGAGGATATAGGGGAAGTTGTAAGAAAAAAAGACAAAATGTCGCAGGGGATTGTTGTCGCTGGGGTAACAGTCGGGCGCGTCGGGGGCTGCTTCGCAGCCTATCGCCGGCAAGCTGCGCGCACAGGGACCGCGCCGTTCTTGAGGTCGGCGCCGGACCTGAGAGCCGGCTTGCCGGCGAATGGGGCGCACAGCGCCCCCTTGCGATCAGAAGGACGTACGCAACCCCACCTGGACGCTACGCCCCGGCGCCGGGGCGATATCCCGCAGGATCGAGCTGGCGTAGCGCACGGTCTGGTCGGTCAGGTTCTCGCCCCGCACGAACGCCAGCCACTGGCTCTGGCCGATGTCGAAGCGATAACCGAGGCTGGCACCGAGGGTGGTGTAGCCATCGGTGCTGGTCTCGTTCGACGGCTTGCGGTGCTGGGAGGCGGCATGCTGGACGTCGACGCGCGCCTGCCAGCGATCGCGCTCCCAGAGCAGGGCACTGTTCAGGCGCAACGGCGCGATGCGCGGCAGCGGCTCGCCGCTGTCGAGGTTCTTGGCCCGGGTGTAATCGCCAGACAGCTCCAGGGCGAAGCTGCCATAGCGGTTCTCGGCCAGTTGCCAGCGGTCCTGGGCCTCGATGCCGTAGAAGCGAGCGCGCACGCCCTGGTACAGGTACTCGGGAATGTCGCCGTGCTCATGTTCGTGGTCATGGTCGTGATCGTCGTCATGGTCATGATCGTGATCGTGACCTTCGCGCAGGTTGCCGCTGCCGATCAGGCCGATGTAGTTGCGAAAGTGGCTGTAGAACACTCCGACGCTGCCCTTGTGGGTGCCATTGTCGAAGCGCAGTGCCAGGTCGCCGGAGATGGCCTTTTCCTTGTTCAGGCCTGGGTCGCCCACTTCGTAGGCGCCGGTGGCCACGTGTGCGCCGTTGGCGTACAGCTCATAGAAGGTCGGTGCGCGTTCGGTGTAGGCGAGGCTGGCGGCCAGCGACCAGACCGGGTCGAACTGGTACACCGCGCCGGACGACAGGCTGGCGGCGGTGAAACTGCTGGCGTCGTCGGCGCCGATGAAGTGCTCGTTGCCCTTGGCGTCCGGGTCGACCCGGGTGTGTTCCAGGCGCGCACCCAGGCTCAGGTTCAGGCGTTCGCTGGCCTGCCACTGTTCGAGCATGAACAGCGCCAGGCTGTCGGTGTCGGTGTGCGGGACGAAGGCTTCCTCACCCAGGGCGGAGAACTCGTTGCGGCTGACCTGGGCGCCGATCACGCCCTCGACCGGGCCGAGTGGCTGGTGGCGCGCTTCGATGCGGGCTTCGTAGCCCTTGTTCTTGAAGGTGGTATGCACTTCGCCGCTTTCGATCTCGCGGTGTTCGTAGTCGGTGTAGCCGGCATCGACCTTGACCGAGCTGAACGGGCCTTGCAGGTCGCGCAGCTCCGAGGCGAAGCCGTAGTGGTCCTGCTGCATGTCCAGGCGTACGCCGGGCTCGGCCACCGAGCCATAGTTGCTGTCGTAGCGGCTGTAGGACAGGCCGGCATAGCCGTGGTCCCAGTGGTAGGCCCCCCCGAGCGCACCGCCGTCCTGGCGTCCGTCGCTGTTCTCCAGGCGGTGGCGGCTGCCCGGTTCGTCGGCATCGCGGACCTTGGAGCTGCGGGCGTAGCCTGGGATGCGCAGGTCGTTGAACTGGCGGCTGTTGGCATCCAGGTGCAGGGCGAAGGCGCCGTTGCCGGCTTCCAGCTTGCCGGCGCTGCTGCGGGTGGTGTCGGCGCCGCCATAGCGCAGTTCGCCGGCACCGTGGATGCCGTCGATGGGCGAGTCGGGAATGCGGTTGTCGAAGGTATTGACCACGCCACCGATGGCATTGCCGCCGTAGAGCAGGGCGGCCGGGCCCCGGACGATTTCGATGCGCTCGACATTGATCGGGTCCAGGGGCACGGCATGGTCATAGGACAGGGACGAGGCGTCCAGGGCGCCCACGCCGTTGCGCAGGATGCGGATACGGTCGCCGTCCAGGCCACGGATCACCGGGCGGCTGGCGCCGGGCCCGAACCAGGTGGAGGCGACACCGGGCTGTTTGTTGAGGGTTTCGCCGAGGCTGCCCTGCTGCTGTTGCAGCAGGTCGTCGCCTTCGAGGACGGTGCTCGGCGTGGCCAGTTGGCGGCTGCCCAGCGGGTTGGCGGTGATCACCTGGGGTTCCAGTTCCACCGCCTGGCTGGGCGTCGAGGCCAGCCAGAGCGCGACGGCGAGTGGGGAGAGACGCAAGGGCATGTGAAGCATGGGGCTGTGACGTTCCTTGGCAGAATAGTTGTGCTGTTACAATATAACATCACTATTTCAGCACAAGGGTATGGCCTCTGGCCAGGGGTTTTGTGTCGTCGATGCCGGCCCTTTCGCGGGCAAGCCGCGCCCAGGGTCTTGGGCGAACCGCATCATCATGGGGTGATCGACTCGAACCCTGTGGGCGCCGGCTTGCCGGCGATGGACCGCAAAATGGCAACCGGCAGCTGCCGGACCCATCTGCCTGGAACCGCTCCGCCAGCCCCACCGGCCGCTAGACTCGTGTAAGGTGCGCATCTTTTCACCGCTGGAGCACTGGCATGAGCACGGCCCAACACAACGCACTGCACGGCAAGACGCTGGAGCAGATCCTCACCGAGCTGGTGGCCCACTACCAGTGGCAGGGCCTGGCCGAGCGCATCGACATCCGCTGTTTCAAGAGCAACCCGAGCATCAAGTCGAGCCTGACCTTCCTGCGCAAGACACCCTGGGCCCGAGAGCGGGTCGAGCAGCTCTACGTGAAGCTGCAGCGGGCCGGCTGAATGCCGCGTCATCCCTGGCTGCTCCTGGCCGCGCTGCTTGGCTGGAGCGGCCTGGCGATACAGGTCTGGCTGGTGCTGCTGGCGCGTTGGCAGGAGCAGGCCAGCCTGGTCGGCGGCCTGATCAATGTGTTCGGCTATTTCACGGTATTGACCAATACCCTGGTGGCCACGGTGCTGAGCTACCGGGCCTTTGGCAGGGCGTCGCGGGCGAGGGGGATCTTTCTTTCACCCATGGTGAGTTCGGGGATTGCCACGAGCATCGTCCTGGTCGCCGTGGCCTACAACCTGTTGCTGCGGCACCTCTGGCAGCCGCAGGGGTGGCAATGGCTGGCGAATGCACTGCTGCACGACGTGATGCCGTTGGTGTTCGTCCTGTACTGGTGGCTCGAGGTACCCAAGGGCAGTCTGCGGCTCTGGCACTTGCCGGCCTGGAGCCTGTACCCGGCGCTGTACTTCGCCTTTGCCCTGTGGCGTGGGCACGAGATCGGGGTGTATGCCTATCCGTTCATCGATGTGGCCAGCCTGGGGTACGGGCAGGTGATGCTCAATGCCCTGGGGGTACTGGTGGGGTTCTGGGGCATCGGCCTGGTGCTGCTGGGGGTGGATCGTTGGCGGGGCAGGCGGTTGCCGGGGATGGCGCAGTCGCGGTGAATCGCTGGGGCCCCATTCGTGGGCAACTCCCACAGGGGCCGAGTCGACCACAAATGATGCGCTTTGCAGGGGCCCTCTAGGGGAGGGCTTGCCGGCGATGGGGCGCGAAGCGGCCCCAAACGGCATCGGGGCTGCAAACCTCATTCGTCGTCAGCGCTACCGTCCACACGCCAGTAGGCCGCAGCCTTCAAGGCATCCTCGGGCACACCTTTCTCCAGCAGCAACGCCTTGGCCTGGCGGGTCAGGGTTCTTTCCAGGGCGATCCAGCCGTACAGCCGGCCCGCTGGCAGTGCCAGGTGTCGCACCCGGTCGAGCAGGTCTTCCTCGTGGCGACGCACCCAGATCACTTCCACCTGGGCCTTGCTCGGTAGTGGCTGGCGTTCCTGTTCATCCTCGACCTGGATCACCGCCAGTACCTGGCGGCCGGTCGGCAGTTCCTCCAGGCGCCGGGCGATGGCGGGAATGGCGGTCTCGTCGCCGACCAGCAGGTAGCTGTCGAAGATGTCCGGCACCACCATCGAGGCGCGCGGGCCGGCGATGTCCAGGGTCTGGCCTGGCGTGGCCTGGGCCGCCCAGGTGGAGGCGGGGCCGTCGCCATGCAGGACGAAGTCGATGTCCAGCTCGTTGGCCTGCAGGTCGATACGCCGTGGCGTGTATTCGCGCATGGTCGGGCGAGCGCCGCCGTCGCGGCCCAGGTCGCGGGCATCGATGGCTTGTTGCTGCTCGGGCGTGAGGGCGAACAACAGCTTGATGTGGTCGTCGCTGCCGAGGCTGGTGAAGCCGGCGAGCTCAGGGCTGCCGAGGGTGATGCGGCGCATGCGCGGGGTCAGCTCGGTGACCCGCAGTACCTGCAGGCGGCGTTGCTTGATCGTGTGGTTGACGCGGTGGATGGTATCGCTCATGGGGTGTTCTCCTGAACGGAATCGGCCGGCCCGGAGGCGATGGCCTTGGCAGTGTCGTTGAGCAGCGTGCGCACCCGCTCGATCTCTTCGGGCGACCAGCGTCCGCTGTGCATGTGCAGCGCGTGGCGCAGGTTGCCGACGGCTTCGTGGATTTGTGGGGGGCGGTCATGGCCACGCAAGGCGCGCTTGCTCACCTCGATACGCATGCGCACGCCGTCCAGCGCCACAGCCTGGGCGAGCAGGGCGTCGCGGCCGCTGTCGGTGATGGCGTAGAGACGTTTGCTGCCCTGCACCTGGCCGCTGATGAGTTCGGCCTCCTCGAGGAAATTGAGGGTCGGGTAGATCACCCCTGGGCTGGGGCTGTAGCTACCATCGAAGAGGCTTTCGATCTGGCGGATCAGGTCGTAGCCGTGGCCGGGTTGTTCGGCGAGCATCGACAGCAGCAGGAGCTTGAGATCGCCCGGGGCGAACACTCGAGGGCCGCGCTCGCCGCGACCAGGGCGGCGTTCGAATGGGTCATGGTCACGCATGCAAGGCTCCGTCTTTGACGATATATCGCTAGATATTACTCAAGATATATCTTTAGACAAGCCTTGAATGATGATGATTATCATCTGGATATTCGATGCATTTCCCAGGGCTCGGGTAATGCCCATTCAAGGGGCCGCGTGCGCGACCTCCGGCGCCTTGCATTGGGTGGCGCTGCCCGGTTCCAGGTACGGCATGAGGATCGGCGCCATGCCCTTGAGCACCTGCACCGGCAGGGCCGAGGTGAACTTGAACGCTTCGGCCGCGCGCCCTGGGACGAAGGCGGTGAGGGTGCCGAAGTGGTTGTCGCCGAGGAAGAACACGAAGGTGGCAGTACGGTTGAGCGAGCGCGAAGCGATCAGCCGGCCGCCGGCGCCGAAGCTTTCGATGCGGTTGTCGCCGGTGCCGGTCTTGCCGCCCATCACCAGCGAGGTGCCGTCGTGCAGCTTGAAGCTGCCGGAGATGCGCCGCGCGGTACCGGCATCGACCACCTGCGACAGGGCGCCCTTCAGGGCC
Source organism: Pseudomonas sp. HLMP (assembly GCF_046365545.1). Lineage (NCBI taxonomy): Bacteria > Pseudomonadati > Pseudomonadota > Gammaproteobacteria > Pseudomonadales > Pseudomonadaceae > Pseudomonas > Pseudomonas sp. HLMP. The sequence continues at coordinate 1,857,024 of NZ_JBDLLR010000001.1, forward strand.
CGGGCGACTTCCACCGGGAGGATCCGCTGGCCACGGTCCGGGTCGCTGATCAGCTTGGTCTCGTAGGGTGTATCGGCGGCGAAGTGCAGGGTGTCGATGCGCAGGGTAGGCAGGCGCACGCCATCGTTCTGGATGATGCCGACCAGCTCGGACAACGCCGCGGGGCGGTCGCCGGAGCTGCCGATGGCCGTGGCCAGGGACGGCACCAGGTGGTCGAACGGATAGCCCACGCGCTTCCAGCGCTGGTGGATATCCAGGAAGGCCTCGATCTCGACCATGGTGCGGATGCGGCTGTCGCGGGCCCCCTGGTGGCGGCTCTTGAACAACCAGCTGTAGACCTCCTGGCGCTCGAAGCGGCTGGCGTTGATGGTCTCGGTGAGCGAGGCGCCGGGGTTCTTCAGCAGGTAGCCGAGCAGCCATAGGTCCAGCGGGTGGACCTTGGCGATGTAGCCCTGGTCGGGCAGGTCGTACTTGCCGGGGCCATAGGCATCGTACATCTGCGACAGGCGCCCGTCGGTGAGCTTGGCCAGGGCTTGCTTGTCCTTCTGGCTATGGGCGCGGACGAAGGCGTTGAAGGTTTCCTGGCCGGCCTCGGGAAACAGGTAGCGGTGCACCGCGGCCAGGCGCTGCGGAGTGACGCGCATGCTGTCGAGGAAGGTGTCCAGGCGCTGCTGGGAGGTCTTGCGCTGGTACTTGCGCCAGAAGCGCATCAGGTAGCTGGTGCCTTCGCGATCGGCGAAGCGGGCCAGGTACTCCTGGCGGCGCGGGTCGGCATCGTCCTTGAGCAGCGGCTCGCGGTTGTAGGGCTGCTGGTAGGTGACGTAGCGGACCAGGTCGCGCATCAGGCGGATGAACGGCAGGTTGATCGACTCGCGCAGGGCCACCTTGAGGGTCGGGTTGCGGCTGTTGTCTTCCTTGCGGAAGTTGTTGAACACATGCATGCCGCCGCCGGTGAAGAAGGCTTCGCCGGTGTTGGCCGAATACTTGCGCTCCAGGGCGGCATCGAGCATGGCGTCGAGGTTCTGGTCCTTGCTGTTCTGCATCAGCCAGTCCAGCGACCAGCGGGTGATGCGGTCAAGGGCTGCCACCTCGACCTGCTTCAGCTCGGCCACCGGCTTGCCGGCGTACTTGTCGTGCAGTTCGGCGATGATTTCCAGGTAGGTGGTCAGGACCCGCAGCTTGGCCGTCGAACCGAGCTCCAGCTTGCTGCCTTCGTTGATGTCGAACGGCTGGTCGGTGCTGTCGGTCTGCACCCGTACCCGCGAGCCGTCGGCCGTACGCTCGAACAGGGTGAAGCTGTAGCGCACCTGATCGGTGGTCTTGGGCGTGAGCAGGCGCTCGCCGATCAGCCCGATCTGGGCGGCGAACTCGGGGTCGGAGAGGTTCCTCAGGTACTGGCTGACCTGCATCTGCAGGTCGGCCTGCAGGGTACTGGTGGCTGACAGGTCCAGGCGATCGAGGTCGTACAGCGGGCGATTGAGCATGGCCGCCAGGCGGTTGCGGGCCAGGCTGATGCCCTTGTTGGTGATGATCGGCACGATGGTCGGCTGGGCCACCCAGTCACGGTACACCGCCTTGCTGGCCAGTGCCGCATCGGCCAGCGCCTGGTCGATCACGCCATTGGCGCTCAACACGCGGATGTGCGCATCGGTGAGCCGCGCCAGGTCTACCCGGCCCTTGGTCAGGTAGTGGGATGGCCGGCGCTGGGCAATCATCAGCGACAGCACCTGACGCAGGGCCAGGCCGCGCTCGGCCATGCTCTGGGCATCCGTGGCGGTGGAGGCCAGGGCCCGGTTGACCTGGGCGAAGTCGGCGCCATACCAGACCCGCAGCCCTTCGGCCATGCCATGCACTTCGCCATGGCCGGGCACGGCCGACAGCGGCACGCTGTTGAGGTAGTCGCGCACGATGCGTTGGCGCGCCACCGTGGTATCCGGCCCGCCCTGGTAGGCGCGTACGCTGGCGGAAATCATCTGGCGGATCTTCTCGGCGCCGGAAACGGTCAGCCCGTCGGGCGAGTGGCGGTATTTCTCCAGCTGGGTGGCCAGGGTGCTGCCGCCAGCGGACTGGCCGGGCAAGGCCAGGTACTTGGCCACCTGGCTGTACGCCGCCTTGGCGAAGCGCGGCCAGTCCACGGCCGGGTTGTTGCGTGGATCGTTCGGGTCGAGCAGTTCGCGGTTCTCGATGAACAGCAGGCTGTTGACGATCACCGGCGGGATCGAGGCGAAGTCCGGGTACAGGTGTTGTGGGTATTTGTATTGATAGAGGGTGTCGCCGCGGCAGTCGGTGATCGACAGGCCGGTCTGGATCTTCTCCACGTAGGGCGCGAACAGGCCGTGCTCGACATAGTTCATCAGCGCCGGCGAAAAACGCACCTGTTCGCTGATCAGATAGTCACGCTTGAGCAGGCGTGGCAGGAACTCGCCCAGTGAACTGTAGCCCAGGCGTTTGTCGAACGGGCCGTCGCCTGGGTAGATGATGGCATCGCTGGGGCCCGGCTCCAGGGAGTAGGTGAGGGTGCTGGCCAGGCGGCTGAACTCCCGCGACTGCAGCTTCGAAGTCTGCACTTCGTCATAGACGGCGAAGCCGATGGCGATGATCGCCAGCAGCAGGACCAGGACGATCAGCCTCCACCACAGGCGGCGTTGGCGTGGGGTCTTTGGCAATGGGGCTTCAGCCAGATGTGTTTCGGGTGCTTCCATTCTGGTTGGTTCCGATTGCCACAGTGCGCCCATAGTCTTCAATCCGGCCGGGTATTTTCGTCTTGCTTGTCTGAAGCTTAGACGTTGGCCGGATTTGGTGAAAAATTTGTAAGAAGCGTCGAAAACCGAGGTGGGAATATGCGGCTTTGGTGCTGCTTCCATTCTTCGGCAATGTTGCTATGGTAGCCGCCCCGATCCGTGGAGAGGGGCTGGAAGGGCTTGAATGCCCTCCGCGAAAGGCTTTTTGACCGAGAATTCTCGCCAAATTTCCTTGTTTATATAGTGAAAAGCCCTACTGGCGGATTCCTATACTGCTCGACCCCTTCGCCCTGCCGGCTGCCTTGCGCAGCGGTGGACGGGCTGGCCCACAAGGCTCGCCCGGCAAGACGACACCCGGCCCATCGGCAGGGTCGGCTCTGCACGAAGGTCATATCCAATAACAAAATGAGGTTGTATTGCTATGCCAGTCGGCAACCACCCTGCCCATGGTGAGACCGCCCAGGGCGGCCCACTCAAGCGAGAACTGGGCGAACGGCACATCCGTCTGATGGCGCTGGGCGCCTGTATCGGTGTCGGCCTGTTCCTCGGTTCGGCCAAGGCCATCGAAATGGCCGGCCCCGCGATCATGCTTTCCTACATCATTGGCGGCCTGGCGATCCTGGTGATCATGCGCGCCCTCGGCGAGATGGCCGTGCACAACCCGGTCGCCGGTTCCTTCAGCCGCTACGCCCAGGATTACCTCGGCCCGCTGGCGGGCTTCCTCACCGGCTGGAACTACTGGTTCCTGTGGCTGGTCACCTGCGTCGCGGAAATCACCGCCGTGGCCATCTACATGGGCATCTGGTTCCCTGACGTACCGCGCTGGATCTGGGCCCTGGCGGCCCTGGGCAGCATGGGGGCGATCAACCTGATCGCGGTCAAGGCGTTCGGCGAGTTCGAGTTCTGGTTCGCCCTGATCAAGATCGTCACCATCATCGCCATGGTCCTGGGTGGCATCGGCATCATCGCCTTCGGTTTCGGCAACGACGGCGTGGCCGTAGGCATTTCCAACCTGTGGAGCAATGGCGGCTTCATGCCCAACGGCGTGACCGGCGTGCTGATGTCGCTGCAGATGGTGATGTTCGCTTACCTGGGCGTGGAAATGATCGGCCTGACCGCCGGTGAAGCGCGCAACCCACAGAAGACCATTCCCCAGGCCATCGGCTCGGTGTTCTGGCGCATCCTGCTGTTCTATGTCGGCGCGCTGTTCGTGATCCTGTCGATCTACCCGTGGAACGAGATCGGCAGCCAGGGCAGCCCGTTCGTGATGACCTTCGAGCGCCTGGGGATCAAGACCGCTGCCGGCATCATCAACTTCGTGGTGATCACCGCCGCGCTGTCGTCCTGCAACGGCGGTATCTTCAGCACTGGGCGCATGCTCTATAGCCTGGCGCAGAACGGCCAGGCACCGTCCATCTTCGCCCGCACCTCGAACAACGGCGTACCGCGCAATGCCCTGCTGCTGTCGATCGGTGCGCTGTTGCTGGGCGTGCTGGCCAACTACCTGGTCCCGGAGAAGGTGTTCGTCTGGGTGACCTCGATCGCCACCTTCGGTGCGATCTGGACCTGGGTGATGATCCTGCTGGCCCAGCTCAAGTTCCGTGCCGGGCTTTCCACTGCCGAGCGCCAGGGCCTGAAGTACCGCATGTGGCTGTGGCCACTGAGTTCCTACCTGGCGCTGGCCTTCCTGGTGCTGGTGGTGGGGCTGATGGCGTACTTCGAGGACACCCGCGTGGCGCTGTACATCGGCCCGGCGTTCCTGGTGCTGCTGACGGTGCTGTACCACGTGTTCCGCCTGGCGCCCAAGGGCCAAGCGCAAGGGGTGGCGAACACCGCCTCCTGACCCAGTGGGCCTGGGGCTGCAAAGCAGCCCCAGGCCACGATGAATGCTTCAGGCCGCCACCTCGCTGTGCGGCTCGAAGCTGTCGGCCCGGGCCAGTTGCCACATGCGTGAGTAGAACTGGCCATTGACCTCGCCGGTGAGCAATTCACCGGGCTTGAGGAACACGTGCATCTGCGAGAACAGCTTGATCTCGGTGGCGCTGATGCGTCGCACCAGGTGCTTGGCCTCCAGCTGCGACGGATGCTCAAGGCCCGCCGCGGCGAGCATCTCGGCCAGGGCGCGCAGGGTGTTGTGGTGGAAGTTGAGCACCCGCTGGGCCTTGTCCGGGACTACCAGCGCACGCTGGCGCAAGGCATCCTGGGTCGCCACGCCGGTCGGGCACTTGTTGGTGTGGCAGCTCTGCGACTGGATGCAGCCGATGGCGAACATGAAGCCGCGTGCCGAGTTGGCCCAGTCGGCACCGATGGCCAGCACGCTGGCGATGTCGAAGGCGCTGACGATCTTGCCGCTGGCACCGAGCTTGATCTTGTCACGCAGGTTCAGGCCGACCAGGGTGTTATGCACGAACAGCAAGCCTTCGCGCAGCGGCACGCCGATATGGTCGGTGAACTCCACAGGGGCCGCACCGGTGCCACCCTCCTTGCCGTCGACGACGATGAAGTCCGGCAGGATGCCGGTTTCCAGCATGGCCTTGGCGATGCCCATGAACTCCCAGGGGTGGCCCAGGCAGAACTTGAAACCCACTGGCTTGCCGCCGGACAACTCGCGCAGGCGGGCGATGAACTGCATCATCTCGATCGGCGTGGAGAACGCGGTGTGGCGTGACGGCGAGATGCAGTCCTCGCCCATGAGGATGCCGCGGGTCTCGGCGATTTCCTTGGTCACCTTGTGCTTGGGCAGGATGCCGCCATGGCCCGGCTTGGCGCCTTGGCTCATCTTGATCTCGATCATCCGTACCTGCGGGCTGCGCGCCTGTTCGGCGAAGCGCTCGGGGTCGAAGCGCCCGTCTGGCGTGCGGCAGCCGAAGTAGCCGCTGCCCAGCTCCCAGACCAGGTCGCCGCCGTGTTCGCGGTGGTACGGGCTGATGCTGCCTTCGCCGGTGTCATGGGCGAAATTGCCGAGCTTGGCCCCCTGGTTCAACGCACGGATGGCATTGGCACTGAGCGAGCCGAAGCTCATGGCCGAGATGTTGAAGATCGACGCCGAGTAGGGCTGGCTGCACTGCGGGCCGCCGACCTCCACGCGAAAGCTCGCCGGGTCGGCCAGTGGCGCCGGGCGCATGGAGTGGCCGATGAACTCGAAGCCAGACTCATAGACATCGATGAGGGTACCGAACGGTTTGTCCGAGGCTTCGTTCTTGGCCCGTGCGTAGACCAGCGAGCGCTGTGCCCGGGAGAAGGGCAGGGCGTCGCTGTCGGCTTCCAGCAGGTACTGGCGGATTTCCGGGCGGATGCCTTCGACCAGGTAGCGGATATTGCCGAGGATCGGGTAGTTGCGCCGTACCGCGTGGCGTTGCTGCAGCAGGTCGAACAGGCCGATCAGGCTGAGCACGGCGGTGGCCAGGGTGAATGGCCACAGCCACTCGTGGTGGAGGAACGGCAGGCTGGCCAGGGTGAACAACACGCAGGCAGCGAAGAAGGCATAGCGACTGAGAAGTGACAGGCTCATACGGGGTCCTTGCGAATGGCTCGGTCAGGCTCAGGGCCTGGGCAAACCCCGACCATAGCCCGGTTGGACGGCGCTTTGCCAGCGTGCAGGGGAGGAGAAAAATGAAAATTCGGGTATCGAAAATCATTCTCGATAAATTATGTTATAAAGTATCAATTCAAACCTGAGGTGATTCACCATGAAACCCGATATTCATCCCGCCTACCGTCCTGTGCTGTTCCATGACACCGCTGCCGATGTGTATTTCCTGATCGGCTCCACCGTGGAGACTGACCGTACCCAGGTGCACAGTGATGGCCAGACCTATCCCTATGTGGCCCTGGATGTGTCCAGCGCCTCGCATCCGGTCTACACCGGCCAACAGCGCAAGGCTACCGTCGAAGGGCGGGTGGCTGGGTTCAACAAGCGCTTCGCCGGGTTTGCCGGCAAGGTCAGGTGATACGGTTGCGCTGCTTCATTCGCAGTTAAGGGACCTGGTTGCCATTTGGGGCGCGAAGCGGCCCCAAATGACTGTGGCCATCCACCTCGCCAAGCCGCATCAGCCCGAATACACGTCCCGCAGCAATTTCTGCCGCCAAACCTCCTGCTCCGCCCCTGGCGCCTCGACGAGAAACCGATACTGCCCGGCAACCCGCGTCGCCACTGCCACTCCGTCCCGGTACAGTAGGCGATTGCCGCCCACCGCCGGCACCTTCGCCCCCGGCAGCAAGGTTCCGAGCAGGTTCAACGGGTCGCACGCACTGACCATCACCAAGGCGCCGTCCATGCCCCGGCGCCTGACCTGGCGCAACAGCCCGACCGCCTCCGGCAGGGCGAACTGCTCGCCGGCCAGCCCGGCGATGAAGCGCCCACCGCGAATCTCCCCTCGCGCCTCCAGTCGGTGATAGCAGCGCAGCAGGTCGCGCCAGGGCGGCAGCACATCGCTTTCCCGTTCCAGCAGGCGCCAACAGATCACCCCGTAGCGCCGCAGCAAGGTACGGGCGATGTGTTCCAGGCGCTGCTCGGTGTCCGCAGTGCCGCCCCCACGCCGGAGCAGCGCCCAGCGTCCGGCATGGGCCATGCTGCTGGACAGCGGCGGATGGCCACGGCGGCTGTTGCGCGACGTGCGCTTCGCCGCCGGCAGGATCAGGCTGCGCAGGCCGCTGAAACTGTCGGCCCCGACCAACCCCGAACCCACCAGCTCCTGCAGCGCCGTTTCCAGTTCGCTGGGCAGCAGATGGGCCTCGTGGGCCAGTTCGTCGAAGAACAGCGCACCCTGCTCCTGAAGAGCCTGGTGCACCCGTTGCGCACGCGGCGCCAATTGCTCGGGGTCGGGGGTGTTGGCCAGGCTGCGCCACAGCCCGAGGTGTTCGCGGGGCAGCAGCACCAGGGGCGTGCTGGACAGCGTACTGGTGGACACCGTGGCGGCCAGCCGGCTCCAGGCCCATTGACCGCTGCGGCAGGCATCGTCCAGCCAGTGCCGGCTGTAGTCCTCGATCCGCGCCGGCAGCAGCTCCGCCTCCCAGGCCCCCGCGGCGCTGGGGAAACCCTGCAACTGGCCGAGCGCCTCGGCCACCGCCTGCGGGCCGCGCAGCCGCGTCCCGGTGGCCAGGTGCTGCCAGTCGAACAGAAAACGCATGAAGTCCTGCAGGCTGACCGGTTCGATCTCCCGGCGCAGGCGTTTGATCGTGTAGCGGTGGATGCGCGCCAGCAGGTGCCTTTCGCACCATTGCTGCGCTTGCTGGCCGGGGCTGAAGTGACCACGCAGCACATAGCCTTCGCCCTCCAGGCGAGCCAGCGCCTGCTCGATGTCCGGGCTCGGCTGGCCCAGGGGCGCGGCGATCTGCGTCACCGTCAACGGGCCGAAAGCGCTGAGCCGGGCACGCAGCAGTTCGGTCAGCGCGGTATCGGCGTCGATCGGTTGGTCGAAGCCGGGCAGCAGCCCCAGGGGTGGTTCGAGACGGCCCAGGGGATACAGGGCCGTCAGCAGGTCGAGGCGTTCGCGGGCCAGCCACAGGGCCTGCCCTGCATCCTGCAGCAGGCAGGCGCGACCGGCCTTCGCCAATTGATCGAGCAAGCTCTCCCAGCCAGCATTGGCCTGTGCTTCCGCCCGGCTGATCGCACCCAGGCTCATCAGCGCTTCGTGCATCTCATCGGTGCTGGCCGGTTGCGGCCAGGCTTCGTCCCTTACGGCGGCGATGGCCTCGGGATCCAGCGCGCCCAGGTCGTCGCTGCTGCTTGTCTCGTTCCAGCGTCGGTTGAGCACGGCCTGGGTGCGGCGCTCCTCCAGCGGGGCGTCGTCGAGGAAGGTATACGGCCGTGCATTGAGGATGGCCGAGGCCAGTGGCGAAGGGGCGGGCAGGTCGCGGCTGAGCAGGCGCACCTCGCCGTTTTCCATGCGCCGCAGCAGGGCCAGCCAGCCTTCGCAATCCATGGCGTCGTGCAGGCAGTCGTCGAGGGTCTGCGCCACCAACGGATGGTCGGGGATCTGCCGCTCGCCGACGATGTTCTCGAGGCAAGCGATCTGGTCGGGGAACACCGCGGCGACCAGGTCCTCGCTTTTCATTCGTTGGATCTGCGGCGCCACTTTGCGTCCGCCGACATAGCGCGGCAAGGCCAGGGCCACGGCTGCGTTCCAGCGCCAGCGCACCCCGAACAGCGGGGCGTCGAGCAGGGCCTGGACCAGGATCGGCTCGGCGCTGCGGCTCGCCAGGTAGCGCCAGACCTCGTCCAGCTCGAAGCTGTGGCTGGTGGACAGCGACAGCACGATGGCGTCCTCGCTGGCCGCGGCCTGCAGTTCGAAATTGAAGGTCCGGCAAAAACGCTTGCGCAGGGCCAGCCCCCAGGCACGATTGATACGGCTGCCATAGGGCGAGTGGATGACCAGCTGGGTGCCGCCGGACTCATCGAAGAAGCGCTCCATCACCAGGGTCTGCTGGGAGGGCAGGGCACCGAGGACCTGGCGGGTACGGCCCAGGTAGTCGAGCAACTGGTTGGCGCTGTCCGGGGCCAGTGCGTAGTTTTCCTGCAGCCATGCCAGCACCGTGGCGATGTCGCCGGCGCTGCGCTGCAACTGTTCATCGAGCCGTGCCTGCAGGCGGGCGACCGCGGCGGACAGCTCGTCACTGCGCCCGGGAGCTTCGCCCAGCCAGAACGGGATGGTCGGCGGCAGGCCATGGGCGTCCTCGACCCGTACCCGCCCGGGCTCGACCCGCAGGATGCGGTAGGAGGCATTGCCCAGCTGAAAGATGTCACCGGCGATGCTCTCGACCGCGAAGTCTTCGTTGACGCTGCCGATGTTCAGCGCCTGCGGCTCGAGCAGCACGGCATAGTCGGCGGTCTCGGGGATGGTGCCGCCGCAGGTCAACGCGGTCAGTTGGCTACCCCGGCGCCCGCGCAGGGAACCGCTGACGGCATCGCGGTGCAGGTAGGCGCTGCGCACGCCCTGGCGGCCATTGAAGCCTTCGGCGAGCATGCGCAGCACGGCCTGGTAGTGTGCTTCGTCCAACTGCGCGTAGGGCGTGGCCTGGCGCAGGCAGTGGTACAGCGCCTGCTCCGCCCAGGGCTGGTTGCTCACCTCGGCGACGATCTGCTGGGCGAGCACGTCCAGCGGGGCCCGGGGGACATGCAGCTCGTCCAGTTCACCACGGCGCACGCAGTCGAGCAGGGCCACGCATTCGATGAGGTCGTCCCGCGAGGTCGGAAACAGCCGTCCCTTGGGCACGCCGTCGATCTGGTGCCCGGAGCGGCCGACGCGTTGCAGGAAGGCCGCGATCGAGCCGGGCGAGGCGATCTGGCACACCAGTTCGACGTCACCGATGTCGATACCCAGTTCCAGCGAGGCGGTGGCCACCAGGACCTGCAGCTCACCACCCTTGAGGCGTTGTTCGGCGGCCAGGCGATATTCCTTGGCCAGGCTGCCGTGGTGCGCCGCCACCGCCTGCGTGCCCAGGCGCTCGCCCAGGTGACGGGTCAGGCGTTCGGCCAGGCGCCGGGTGTTGACGAACACCAGCGTGGTGCGGTGCTCGCGGGCCAGGGCGGCGATGCGGTCGTAGACCAGGTCCCAGACATCCGTGGCCATGACCGCGCCCAAGGGTACGGGCGGGACTTCGATGGCCAGGTCGCGGCGGCGGGCGTGGCCGATGTCGACGATGGCGCAGGGGCGCTCGTGCCCCACCAGGAAGTGTGCGACGCGCTCCACCGGTCGTTGCGTGGCAGACAGCCCGATACGCCGCAAGGGCCTGGCGCACAGCGCCTGCAGGCGTTCCAGGGTCAACGCCAGGTGGCAGCCGCGCTTGTTGCCGGCCAGAGCATGGATCTCGTCGACGATCACCGTGTGCACGTTGGCCAGGCCTTCGCGCCCGGACGCCGAGCCGAGCAGTACATAGAGCGACTCGGGGGTGGTCACCAGGATGTGCGGCGCCAGCTTGCGCATGGCGGCACGCTCCTTCTGCGGGGTGTCGCCGGTGCGCAGCGCGGTGGTGATGCGCGGCGCTTCGAGGCCCTGGGCTTGCAGGGCCTGGCTGATGCCTTCGAGGGGAGCCTGCAGGTTCAGGCGGATATCGTTGGACAGCGCCTTGAGCGGCGAAACGTACACCACCTGGGTTTGGGCGGGCAGGGGGCCGGCGTGCGCCAGGCCCTGGCGGAACAGTTCGTCGAGGACGGCGAGGAAGGCGCTCAGGGTCTTGCCCGAGCCGGTCGGCGCGGCGAGCAGCATCGATTGGCCAGCATGGATCAGCGGCCAGGCGCGGGCCTGGGCGTTGGTCACGGTGGCGAACTGCTGGCCGAACCAGGCGCCGACGGCGGGGTGGAACAGTTCGAGCACCGGGTGGTGCTGGGCGGGGAGGTTCATGTGTCGTTTATGGCGGGCCTGGGACAGGTTGGCAAGGGGCCGTTCGTCCGCTGAAAGGGCTGCAACGCAGCCCCGATGTCGCTTGACTGGGCCTTGCCCGCGAAGCGGATGGCACGAGGCTTGTCAGCCAGGCCACCCCATGTGATCCTTCCGCGCCTTCAGCCAGCCCAAGAGCCCAGCCCATGAGCAAGATCATTCGCATCGCCGCCGCCCTGCTGATCGACCCCCAGGGGCGTACCTTGCTGGTGCGCAAGCGTGGCACCCAGGCCTTCATGCAGCCGGGTGGCAAGATCGATGCCGAGGAGTCGCCCGCAGCGGCCCTGGTGCGCGAGCTGCATGAAGAACTGGGGTTGCGGATCGACCCGCAGCAGGCCGTCTACCTGGGCAGCTTCAGCGCCCCGGCGGCCAACGAGCCGGGTTTCGAGGTGCAGGCCGAGTTGTTCCGGGTCGACAGTGCCGAGGCCGTGGCCCCGGCGGCGGAGATCGAGGAGACGGTGTGGCTGGCCGCCGACGAAGTGCCGGCCCTGCCCCTGGCGCCGCTGACCCGTGACCTGATCCTGCCGCTCTACCGCAAGGCCCTCAACGCACCGCGCTGACCCCGTCGAGGGTGGCGAAGGACGTATCCTTGGCCGTCAGCAGGAAGTCGCGCATGTACGGCGCATCGAGCATGTCGGTGCGTACTGCCGCGTAGAGCGTGGCGAACAGGCCCTTCTCGCCCAGGCGCTTGCCCTTCACGTAGCCCCGTGAGCTGTATTCGTGCAGCGCCCAGTGGGGCATGCCGCACACGCCACGGCCGCTGGCCACCAGTTGCATCATCATCACCGTCAGCTCCGAGGTACGCACCGCGGCCGGCTCGATGTCGGCCGGCTCCAGGAAGCGGGTGAAGATATCCAGGCGGTCGCGCTCCACCGGATAGGTGATCAGGGTCTGGTCGGCCAGGTCCTGGGGCACGATATAGGGCTTGCTGGCCAAGGGGTGCTGGTTGGCCACGGCGAGCATGGCCTCGTAGGTGAACAGCGGTACATAGGTGATGCCGGCCAGGTCCAGCGGGTCGGAGGTCACCACCAGGTCGAGGTCGCCCCGGGCCAGGGCCGGCAACGGTGCGAAGGCGAAGCCCGAGGCCAGGTCCAGTTCCACCTCTGGCCAGGCGTCGCGGAACTGGTCGATGGTCGGCATCAGCCACTGGAAGCAGCTGTGGCACTCGATAGCCATGTGCAGGCGCCCGGCGGTGCCACCGGCCAAGCGGGCGATGTCGCGTTCGGCGCTGCGCAGCAGCGGCAGGGTGGCATCGGCCAGTTGCAGCAGGCGCAGGCCGGCGCTGGTGAAGCGGATCGGCTTGGTCTTGCGCACGAACAGCGGCAACCCCAGGCGTTCTTCCAGTTCCTTGAACTGGTGCGACAGTGCCGACTGGGTCAGGTGCAGGCGTTCGGCGGCCTCCACCAGGCTGTCGGCCTCGCGCAGGGCATGAAGGGTTTTCAGGTGGCGGATTTCCAGCACTGCAGCACTCCGGGGAAACACTTGGTAAAAAATACAGGGTGTTGAGTTTCCCTCATGTTGCAGGTGCTGTCGACTGGCAACGCCCGCTGACCGCTCGGCGCCATTCATCAAACTGTCACGCAACTGTGGCAGCGCGCCCGCATGAATTTCATCAGACTCGCGCTCTACTGGGGATTTGCATTCTGGTGTTTCTTTTCATGCGGGTTTTACTGGTTTTCTTCTTCTTGCTGTGTAGCGTGCCGGCCAGCTTCGCCGTTCAGCGCTGCGACGCCCAGGTGCCGGTGCAACGGGCCGAGCTGGGCGAACTGAGCCTGGTGTACCAGAGCGTCGGTGCACCGTCGGACCCTGCCTTGCTGCTGGTCATGGGCCTGGGCGGACAATTGATCCACTGGCCCGACGACGTGGTCGAGGCCCTGTGTCGCCAGGGCTTTCGGGTGATTCGCTACGACAATCGGGATGTCGGCCTGTCGCGCTGGAACCAACTGCCGGCCTCGGCCAACTTGACGGTCGAGCTGTTGCGCTACCGCCTGGGGCTGCCAGTGGCTGCGCCCTATACGCTGACCGACATGGCCGGGGACGGTTTGCGCCTGATGGATGCACTCGGGGTCGAGCGGTTCCATGTGCTGGGGGTGAGCATGGGCGGGATGATCGCCCAGCACCTGGCGGCCATGGCGCCCGGGCGTGTGCGCAGCCTGACCCTGGTCATGTCCAGCTCGGGCGCCGAGGGCCTGCCGGCGCCCAGCCCTGCGTTGGTGCAACTGTTGGCGCGCCGCGATGCGCCGAACCGGGCGCTGGCCATCGAGCACCAGGCCGACCTGCTGGCGGCCTTGGGCAGCCCCGAGGTCGCCGATGACCGTGCGGCCCTGCTGCACCAGGCGGCGATGGCCTACGACCGGGCCTTCAACCCGGAAGGGGTGAAGCGCCAGATCATGGCGATCCTCGCCGAGCCGAGCCGGGTGGCGCTGCTCAACCAGTTGCGCGTACCCACGCTGGTGGTGCATGGCACGGCCGACCCGCTGTTGCCGGTGATGCATGGGGTGCACCTGGCTGCGCATATCCGGGGGAGCCAGCTGCGGCTGATCCCGGGTTTGGCCCATCGCTTCCAGGAGCCGTTCAAGGCGCCGTTGCTGGGGGCGGTGCTGCCTTACCTGAAGGCGCATCGTGAAGACCTGACCCACCTTGCCAGGCTTTGACGCTGCACCGTCTCGAGGCCGGTCAGTTAAGCGGCGGGTTGTCATTTTCGGGGCTGCCGGCGATGGGGCCGGTACAGACGCGACCAGTCTCAGTGAAAGCGCATCCACAGTGTCACCAGCACGGTCGCCGCCACCAGCCAGGCCAGCGTGGCCAGGGCCAGCGAGGTCTCCAGGCGCATCCGGTCGACCAACAGGTACAGCGCCGCCAAGTAGACGAAATAGGGAATGATCGACCACATGCCGAACAGGATGGTGGTCTTCAGGTCCGCCAGCGGTCGCCCCTTGCCCACGATGTAGTGGGCGATCAGGGCAAAGGTCGGGAACAACGGCACCAGGCCTGCGATGTAGTAGTTGCGGGTCTTGGAGAGGATGGCCAGGAGCACCACCACGGCGGCACCCAGGCCGGCTTTCAGTACGAGGTCCACGTCGGTTTCCTTCGGCTCAGGCGAGGCCGTATTTCTTCACTTTGTCGAACAGCGTGGTCTTGGCCATGCCCAGCTCCTGGCTGGCTTGGCTGAGGTTGCCCCCGGTGCGTTGCAGGGCATCGCTGAGCAGGTTGCGCTCGAAGGCCTCCACCGCTTCGGCGAAGCCCAGGCCTTGGCTGGCACCGCCGCCGCTTTTCTTGAATGCCGGCAGGCCCAGCGCGTAGCGTTCGGCGACATTGCGCAGTTCGCGCACGTTGCCCGGCCAGTCGTGGGCCATCAGACGCGACAAGGTCTGGCTGTCCAGCTCCGGCACCTCGCGGTCGAAGCGCAGCGCCGATTGCTGGAGAAAGTGCTCGAACAGTTGCAGGATGTCCTCGCGGCGCTCGCGCAGCGGCGGCAGCTCGAGGGTGACCACGTTCAGGCGGTAGTACAGGTCGCTGCGGAACTGGCCGCTCTGGCCCATGGCGTCGAGGTCGGACTTGGTCGCGGCGATCACCCGGCAGTCCACCGGGATGCTCTGGTTCGAGCCCAGGCGCTCCAGGGTGCGTTCCTGCAGCACGCGCAACAGTTTGATCTGCAGGTTGAGCGGCATGCTCTCGACCTCGTCGAGGAACAGGGTACCGCCATTGGCATGCTCGATCTTGCCGATGCGCCGCTTGCCGGCACCGGTGAAGGCGTTGGCCTCGTGACCGAAGATCTCGCTCTCGAACAGGTTTTCCGGCAGGCCGCCGCAGTTGAGGGCGACGAAGGGCTGGCCCTGGCGTCGGCTGAAGTCGTGCAGGCAACGGGCGACCAGTTCCTTGCCGGTGCCGGTCTCGCCCTCGATCAGTACGTTGGCCGAGGTGTCGGCGACGTTGGCGATCAGCTCGCGCAGGTTCTGCATGGCCGGCGAGCGGCCGATGATGCGCCCTTCGAGCGTGCTCTGGCCGGCCAGCTGGCGGCGCAGCGCATGCACTTCGCGGGACAGCCCGCGTTGCTCCAGGGCCCGGCGCACCACGTCCACCAGGCGCTCCGGGGAGAAGGGTTTCTCCATGAAATCGTAGGCGCCGTTGCGCATGGCTCCGACCGCCATGTCGATATCGCCATGGCCGGTGATCAGCACCACCGGCAAGCTGCGGTCGCGGGCCTTGAGCCGGCCGAGCAGTTCCAGGCCGTCCATGCCCGGCAGGCGGATGTCGCTGACGACGATACCGGCGAAGTCGTCGCCGATGCGTTCCAGCGCCCGTTCGGCGCTGCCCACGCCTTCGCAGGCGATGTCTTCCAGGGCCAGTGCCTGTTGGCAGCCGAGCAGCACATGCGGGTCGTCTTCGACGATCAGGACGGTGAGGGGCGCTTGGTTCATAGAGGCTCAGCCAATTCGGTTGGGGGCGTGACCAGGGGCAGGGCGAGGACGAAGGCGGTGCCGCCGCTGGCGGGATGCTCGACGCCCAGGGTGCCCTTGGCGGCGGCGGCGAGGCTCGCCGACAGGGTCAGGCCCAGGCCCAGGCCGTGCTCGCCCGGTTTGGTGGTGAAGAAGGGTTCGAACAGGTGCTTGCGTGCCTCGGCATCGATGCCGTGGCCGTTGTCGCGCACCCGCAGGCGGTACTTGTCGCCCTGCGGTTCGCCTTCCAGCCACAACTGCGGCTGAGGCTGGCCGGCCATGGCGTCCAGGGCGTTGCCGATCAGGTTGACCAGGATCTGCTCCAGGCGGGTCTGGTCGATGGCCAGCCGCTGGTCGTCGAACTGGCTGTGCAACTGCAGGTGGCAGCTGGCGATGCGGTTACCCAGCACCTGCAAGGTGGCCTCCACCGCTTTGGCCAGCGAGGCCTGGCCGCTGTCGTCGCCGCGGCGGGCGAACGAGCGCAGGCTGGCGGTGATGCGGCCCATGCGGTCGATCAGGTCGTTCATGGTGCGCAGGTTGGTGCTGGCGGTCTCCAGGGCACCGCGCTCGAGAAAACGCACGGTATTGCCGGACAGGGTACGCAGGGCCGCCAGGGGCTGGTTCAATTCGTGGGCGATGCTGGTGGACATCTGCCCGATGGCCGCCAGCTTGCCGGCCTGGACCAGTTCGTCCTGGGCGTGGCGCAGGGTCTGTTCGGCATGCCGGCGCTCGCGGATCTGGCCCTTGAGCCGCTCGTTGCTGGCGCGAAGGTCCGCGGTACGCTCGGCGATCCGCCGCTCCAGCTGGCTGTTGGCCTCTTCCAGGGCCTCGCGGGCGGCCAGGCGGGTGGCGATCACCTTGCGGCGCTCGTTCCAGGCGATCGCCAGGATGGCCAGCAAGGCGAAGGCCGCGCCCACCAGGATGCCCTGCACCGTGGATTCGCGGTGCAGGTCCTGCAGCGGAGTGAGCAGGGTGAAATGCCAGGGGGTGTCGGCCAGGCGCCGGGTCTGGGTCAGGTAGGCCACCTCGTGGGGCTTGCTGCGGCCGTTCTCGCTGTTGGCCGGGAAGGTCAGCTTCTCGACGCCATCGGCCAGGGTTTCGCGAGCCAGGGGCTGCAACTCGTTCAGCGGCCACCAGTAGTACTGCAGGCTGCGCGCCAGGCGCTCCTTGATCTGCGGGGTCAGCGGGCGCACCGACTTGAGGCGGCGGGCCGGATCGCTGGAGAGGATGATGATGCCGTTCTCGTCGCTGACGAACGCCTCCAGGCGGGCGCGTTGCCAGCGCTCCTCGAGGGTGTCCAGGCGGACCTTGATCACCGCCACGCCGATGATCTTGCCATGCTCCTCCAGGCCGTGGGCCAGGTAGTAGCCGGCCTCGCCGGTGGTGCTGCCGATGCCATAGAAGCGCCCAGGCTCGCCGCGCACGGCATCCTGGAAATAGGCACGGAACGACAGGTCCTCGCCGAGGAAGGAGTCGGCGTCGCGCCAGTTGCTGGTGGCCTGGACCCGGCCGTTGGTGTCGAGGACGAAGATCGCCCGGCTGCGGCTGCGGCGGTTCAGGCCCTCGAGGTATTCGTTGACCCGCTGGCGAAAACCGCTGTCAGGGTCGGTGAGCAACTGCGAGACGCTGTTTTCCAGCTCCAGCAGGCTCGGCAGGTAGGTGTACTTGCTGATCTCGCTCTCGACGGTGCGCGCGTGCAGTTCCAGCTGGCGCTCGCCATTCTCGCTCAGGGCGCGGATGCCGTTGCTCTCGCTGACCAGGTAGCCGGCCATGCCCAGGCCGACCATCAGCAGGATGATCAGGGGCGGTAGGAGCAACTGGCGGATCAAGCGGGATTTCACGGCAGGCTGGGCAGGGCGAAGGAGCGAAGGGTCGCATTTCATCACAGTGGCCTTGTCACCACCAGCATCCGCTGCCCGGCGGGGCCGGGCAGCGGCGTGGGGCCTGCTCAGTGCTGCAGGATCTTGCTGAGGAAGTGCTGGGTACGCTGGTCGCGGGCGGCCTGGTCGCCGAAGAACTCTTCCTTGGTGCAGTCTTCGATGATGTTGCCCTTGTCCATGAAGATGACCCGGTTGGCGACCTTGCGGGCAAAGCCCATCTCGTGGGTCACGCACATCATGGTCATGCCTTCATGGGCCAGTTCGACCATCACATCCAGGACTTCGCTGACCATTTCCGGGTCCAGTGCCGAGGTCGGTTCGTCGAACAGCATGACGATCGGGTCCATCGACAGGGCGCGGGCGATCGCCACGCGTTGCTGCTGACCCCCCGAAAGCTGGCCAGGGTGCTTCTTGGCCTGGCTGCTCAGGCCGACCCGCTCGAGCAGGGCCAGGCCTTTCTTGGTGGCCTCCGCTTCGCTGCGGCCGAGCACCTTGCGTTGGGCGATGGTCAGGTTCTCGGTGATGGTCAGGTGCGGGAACAGCTCGAAGTGCTGGAACACCATGCCGACCCGCGAGCGCAGCTTGGGCAGGTTGGTCTTGGGGTCGGCGATCGAGGTGCCGTCGACCACGATGTCGCCCTTCTGGAACGGCTCGAGGGCATTGACGCACTTGATCAAGGTGGACTTGCCCGAGCCGGACGGGCCGCAGACCACCACCACCTCGCCTTTCTTGACTTCGGTGTTGCAGTCGGTCAGCACCTGGAAGTCTCCGTACCACTTGTTGACGTTCTTGATGGAAATCATACGGCGATCCTTTTTTGCAGGCGCTTGACCAGCCACGAAGCGGTGAAGCTGATGAGGAAGTAGACGACACCGGCGAAGATCAGGAACTCATGGGAGCGCCCGATGATGTCGCCGTTGGAGCGTGCCGAATTGAGGAAGTCCACCAGGCCCACGGTGTAGACCAGCGAGGTGTCCTGGAACAGGATGATGCTCTGCTGCAGCAGCAGCGGGGTCATCTTGCGGAAGGCCTGGGGCAGGATGATCAGGCGCATGGTCTGGCCATAGGTCATGCCCAGGGCCTGGGCGGCGCCCATCTGGCCCTTGGAGATCGATTGCACGCCAGCCCGCACGATTTCGCAGAAGTAGGCGGCCTCGAACATCATGAACGCCACCACGCAGGAGGTGAAGGCACCGACCGGGGTGTCCTCGCCGGTGATCCAGCGCAGCACGAATGGCACGGCCAGGTAGAACCAGGTGATCACCAGCAGCAGCGGGATGGAGCGGAAGTAGTTGACGTAGGCGCCGGCGATGTTCGACAGCAGCTTGCTCGACGACAGGCGCATCAAGGCCAGGATGGTCCCCAGCACGATGCCGCCGATCACGCCCATGACCATCAGCCTGAGGGTCATCAGCATGCCTTCCCAGAGCGCAGGCAGGGCCGGGACGATCTCGGTGAAATCCATGTCCATTACTTACCTCCCACGGAAATCAGGCCAGGTACCGAGACTTTCTTCTCGACCATGCGCATGAGCAGCATCAGGCCCATGTTCAAGGTGAAGTAGATCAGGGTGGCCAGGGTGAACGCCTCGAACAGGTTGGCGGAGAACTCGGCGGTCTGCTTGGTCTGGGCCAGCAGCTCCATGAGGCCGATCAACGAGGCCACGGAAGAGTTCTTGAACACGTTCAGGAACTCCGAGGTGAGCGGCGGAATGATGATCCGGTACGCCTGCGGCAACAGGACGTTGGTGTAGATCTGCGGCATGCTGAAGCCCATCGCACGGGCGGCCGCTTCCTGGCCGCGCGGCAGGGCCTGGATGCCGGTACGCACCTGTTCGCAGACCCGCGCGGCGGTGAACAGGCCCAGGCAGATGACCACGCTGATCAGCGCCGAGGTGGTCGGGTTGAGGTCCTGCTTGAACCATTCCTGCAGGCCTTCGGGCAGCAGGTCCGGTACCAGGAAGTACCAGATGAACAGCTGCACCAGCAGCGGCACGTTGCGGAACAGCTCCACGTAGGCGGTGGCGATGCCGGCCACCAGGCGGTTCGGCACGGTGCGCATGACGCCGAGTATGGAGCCCAGCAGCAGTGCGATGATCCAGGCGGAGACGGCGATGGCGATGGTCCATCCCAGGCCGGTGAGGTACCAGTCCAGGTAGGTTTCGCTGCCCACGCCGGTGGACTTGAAGAACACGCCCCAGTCCCAGTTGTAATTCATCGGGATTTCCCCTCAGACGGTTGTTTCACGGGCACCTTCGAACATCCGAGGGCGGTATGCGCCCTCGGATGAAAGGTTAGACACTAACGAGTGGCCCGTCGGGTTAATTCGCGCTCGAGGTGAGCCACGGGCCACGTTCAGGGGTCAGGACTGCTTTTCGTCCGCTGCCTTGTCGGTCGGCTCGGCGATCAGCTTCTTCAGCTCTTCGCTCATCGGGAAGTTCAGGTTCAGGCCTTTTGGCGGGATCGGTTGCTGGAACCACTTCTCGTAGGTCTTGTTGATCTCGCCCGACTTGTAGTACTCCACGATCGCCTCGTCGACCGCTTTCTTGAACGCCTCGTCACCTTTGCGCACCATGCAGCCGTAGATCTCGTAGGACTGCGGGGTACCGGTGATGACCCAGTCGGCAGGCTTGCGTGCCTTGGCCATTTCGCCGGCGAGCAGGGCATCGTCCATCATGAAGGCCACGGCGCGGCCGCTTTCGAGCATGTTGAAGGCTTCGCCGTGGTCCTTGGCGGAGATCACGTTCATCTTCATCTGCTTGTCGGCGTTCATCGCCTTGAGGATGCGCTCGGAGGTGGTGCCGGCGGTGGTCACCACGTTCTTGCCGGCCAGGTCCGGGAAGTCCTTGTAGGCCGGCTGGCCGTCCTTGACCTTGGTCAGCAGGCGGGTACCGACTTCGAAGATGCCCACGGAGAAGCCGACCTGCTGCTGGCGTTCGACGTTGTTGGTGGTGGAGCCGCATTCCAGGTCGACGGTGCCGTTCTGCACCAGCGGGATGCGGGTCTGGGAGGTGACCAGGTTGTAGCGGACCTTGATGTCGGTGCCCAGTTGCTTTTTCAGGTGCTCGACGACGGCCAGCTGGATGTCGTGGGAGTAGCCCACGGGTTGTGGCTTGCCGGCCAGGTAGGAAAACGGAATGGAGGAGTCGCGGTGCCCCAGGGTGATGGTCCCCGAGTCCTTGATCTTCTTCAGGGTGCCGGTCAGTTCCTCGGCCATGACTGGCGAAGCGATGACCGCGGCCGCGATGGCGGCGCCCAACAGATGACGAACGATGCGCATCAAATTTTCCTCGACGTTGTTTTTTTTATGGAGCCGTTGGCGGACTCTTCGTTCAACGAATACAGCATGAAGCGGTGTGCATTCGGCTACCAAGTGTAGAGCATGACTCATGCCAAGCCCTGATACTGATCATAACGCCGCGTAAATACTGGGGATTAATCTTTTCTGACGGTTTTCCAGGGAATGTTTGTGTACGGATTTCCGAATGGATGGGTGTGAGCCGTTCGGGAATCCGAACGGGTTGGCGGTTGTGTGCAGGCCTGCCATTCGGGGCCGCTTCACGCTCCATCGCCGGCAAGCCGGCTCCCAGGTTCGGCACCGATCTCAAGAACGGCGCGACCACCCTGTGTGGAGTCGGTTTGCCGGTGATGGGCTGCAAAGCAGCTCTATTGGCAGAAGCAGGTCCAGGCCAGGCTCAGGCCGCACGCACGCGCGCACGGTTCGACTCGGCACGCTGCAGGTACTCGCGCAGCCCCTGCTGCTCGGCCTGGCTGGTGAACAGACCCAGCTTGGTACGGCGCCAGAGGATATCGTCGGCGCTGATCGCCCATTCCTCGCTGCACAGGTAATCCACCTCACGGCTGAACAGGCCGCCGCCGATGGCCTGACCGAGGTCCTCCGGACCCTGCACGCCTTCGAGCAGGCGCCAGGCTCGGCTGCCGTAGGTTTGCACCCAGCGCCTGGCAATATCCTCCGGCAACCAGCTGCAGCGGGCCAGCAGGCCGTCGACCAGGGCCTGGACGGTGGTCATGCGCTCGCCGCCGGGCAAGGGCGCGCTGGCGGTCCAGCTGTCGCGCATGTGGGTGAAGAACGGCCGTAGTTCCGCCATGGCCGACTCGGCCAGCTTGCGGTAGGTGGTCAGCTTGCCGCCGAACACCGACAGCAGCGGCGCCTGGCCCTCGGCGCTGGACAACGCCAGGGTATAGTCGCGGGTGACCGCCGAGGGGTTGTCCGATTCGTCGTTGCACAGCGGCCGTACCCCGGAATAGGTGTGCAGGATGTCGGCCCGCCCGAGCTGGTGGTTGAAGTGCTCGTTGACCACCTTCAGCAGGTAGTCGGTCTCCGCCTCGGTGATCGCCACCTCGGCCGGATCGCCGCTGTATTCGCGGTCGGTGGTGCCGATCAGGGTGAAGCGCTCCAGGTAGGGGATGGCGAAGACGATGCGCTGGTCTTCGTTCTGCAGGATATAGGCATGCTCGCCCTCGTACAGGCGCGGCACGATCAGGTGGCTGCCCTGGATCAGACGGATGCCGTAGGGCGCGTCGAGCCCCAGGTCGTCCTTGATGAAGCTGGCGACCCAGGGGCCGGCGGCGTTGACCAGGGCACGGGCACGGATGGTCTGCCGGCTGCCATCGGCGAGCGACAGCTCTACCTGCCACAGGCCATCGACCCGCTCGGCGCCCAGGCAACGGGTGCGAGTGCGGATGTGTGCGCCTTTCTCGCGGGCGGCCATGGCATTGAGCACCACCAGGCGGGCGTCGTCGACGGCGCAATCGGCGTATTCGAAACCGCGGGTGATGGCGGGCTTGAGCGGGTTGCCCGGGCCGAAGCGCAAGCTGCGCGAGGCGCCCAGGCGCTTGCGCTTGCCCAGGTGGTCGTAGAGGAACAGGCCGGCGCGGATCATCCAGGCCGGCCGCAGGTGCGGGCGGTGGGGCAACACGAAGCGCATCGGCTTGACGATGTGCGGCGCCTTGGCGAGCAGCACCTCGCGCTCGGCCAGCGCCTCGCGGACCAGGCGGAACTCGTAGTGCTCCAGGTAACGCAGGCCGCCGTGGATCAGCTTGCTGCTGGCCGACGAGGTGTGACTGGCGAGGTCGTCCTTTTCGCAGAGCAATACCTTCAGGCCGCGCCCGGCCGCGTCGGCGGCGATGCCCACGCCATTGATACCGCCGCCGATCACGGCGAGGTCGTAGCAATCGGCGAGGGGGAGCAAGGACGAAGCGGGCTGTGACACGGCAAGGCCTCCGGGAGTGCTGTTCATATCGAATGTGAACATTTATGTTCGTTTTCGAAAATACTAGCGCAATGAAACGCCTGTCGCCAGTTAGTCCTTATAGGAAAAGCTGATCAGATGACAAGAAAATGAACATTATCGAACATAAGGTTGGCGCTTTGCGGTGAGGCAGTTGCCGTTTGGGGGCTGCAAGGCAGCCCCAGCGCCCTTGAGAAGGAGCGCGAGTGGTCTGGACAGCAGCCCTGGGCTGCTCAGACCACTTCCAGGCGGATCTTGTGCTGGTTGAGTAGCTGGGTCAGGGCGGGAGAGGGCGCCTGGTCGGTCACCAGGCAGTCGACCAGCCTGATCGAGCCGAGGCGTACCATGGCGTTGCGGCCGAACTTGCTGGAGTCGGCGGCGAGGATCACCTGGCGGGCATTGGCGATGATCGCCTGGGATACCCGGACTTCCTGGTAGTCGAAGTCCAGCAGGCTGCCATCCTCGTCGATGCCGCTGATGCCGACCAGGGCGAAGTCGACCTTGAACTGATTGATGAAGTCGACGCTGGCCTGGCCGACCACACCGCCGTCGCGGCGTACGGTGCCGCCGGCCACCAGCACCTCGAAATCATCCTTGGCGCCGAGGATCGCGGCCACGTGCAAGTTGTTGGTGATGACCTTCAAGTGGTTGTGGTTGAGCAGGGCACGGGCGATGGATTCGGTGGTGGTGCCAATGTTGATGAACAAGGAGGCATGGTCGGGAATCTGCCGGGCCACGGTTTCGGCGATGCGCTGTTTCTCGTCGCGCATCTGGTCGGCGCGCATGGCGTAGGCGGTGTTCTCGATGCTCGAATCGTAGGCTGCGCCGCCATGGTAGCGGCGTAGCAGGTTGCCTTCGGCGAGCTGGTTGATGTCGCGGCGGATGGTTTGCGGGGTGACGACGAACAGCTGGGCCATTTCTTCGATACTGACGTAACCGCGCTCGCGCACCAGTTCGAGGATTTGTTGTTGGCGGGGAGGCAGATTCATGGGCGGTCCTTTTGGGCTGCCGGACAAATTCTGCAATGAAACCAAAAGGCAGCGGCAAGCGGCAAGCTACAAGCGACAAGAAAAGCCGAACACGCCAGCCGGTGTCCCTATGCTTGGCTTGCAGCTTGCAGCTTGCAGCTTGCAGCTTGCAGCTTGCAGCTTGCAGCTTGCAGCCTACGCCTCCCAATCGCGGGTACGATCCACCGCTTTCTTCCAGCCGGCGTAGAGCTTCTCCTTCTGCGCCTCGTCCAGCTGCGGGCTGAACTCGCGCTCAATGATCGCCTTGTCGCGCAACTCGTCCAGGCCGCTCCAGAAGCCGCAGGCCAGGCCGGCCAGGTAGGCGGCGCCGAGCGCCGTGGTCTCGCGCATCCTTGGCCGTTCGACGCAGGTGCCGAGGATGTCGGCCTGGAACTGCATGAGGAAGTTGTTGGCCACCGCGCCGCCGTCCACGCGCAGTTCGCTCAGGCGCTGGCCGCAGTCCTGCTGCATGGCGTCGAGCACGTCACGGGTCTGGTAGGCGATCGACTCCAGGGCCGCACGGATGATGTGATCGACCTTCACCCCACGGGTCAGGCCGAACAGTGCGCCACGGGCGTAGGGGTCCCAGTACGGTGCGCCAAGGCCGGTGAAGGCCGGCACCAGGTAGACGCCGTTGCTGTCCTTGACCTTGCTGGCGAAATATTCGGTGTCGAAGGCATCGTTGACGATCTTCAGTTCGTCGCGCAGCCATTGCACGGTGGAGCCGCCGTTGAATACCGCGCCTTCCAGGGCATAGGCCACCTCGCCGCGAGGGCCGCAGGCGATGGTGGTGAGCAGGCCATGGGAAGATTTCACCGCTTTGTCGCCGGTGTTCATCAGCAGGAAACAGCCGGTGCCATAGGTGTTCTTGGCCTGGCCGGGCTCCACGCACATCTGGCCGAACAGTGCCGATTGCTGGTCGCCAGCGATGCCGGCGATGGCGATGCCGCTCTTGGTATGGCCGTACACCTGCGAAGACGGACGTACCTCTGGCAGCATCTGCCGTGGAATGCCAAGGATCTCGAGGAGCTTCTCGTCCCACTGCAGGGTGTGGATGTTGAACATCAGGGTGCGCGAGGCATTGGTGTAGTCGGTGACATGCACCTTGCCGCCGGAGAATTTCCAGATCAGCCAGCTGTCGACGGTGCCGAACAGCAGCTCGCCCCGTTCGGCGCGGGCCCTGGCGCCGTCGACGTTGTCGAGGATCCACTTGAGCTTGGTGCCGGAGAAATACGGGTCGGTGACCAGGCCCGTGGTTTCGCGGATGTACGCCTCATGGCCGTCGCGCTTGAGCTGCTCGCAGATCTCGGTGCTGCGCCGGCATTGCCAGACGATGGCGTTGTACACCGGGCGGCCGGTTTCCTTGTCCCAGACCACGGTGGTCTCGCGCTGGTTGGTGATGCCCAGCGCGGCCACCTGGGCATGGCTGATGCCGGCCTGGGCCAGGGCTTCGACCATGGTCGCGCTCTGCGTGGCGAAGATTTCCATCGGGTCGTGCTCGACCCAGCCGGCCTGCGGATAATGCTGCACGAACTCGCGCTGGGAGGTACCGACCACGTTGGCGTCACGGTCGAAGATGATGGCCCGCGAACTGGTGGTGCCCTGGTCCAGGGCGATGATGTAGTTCTTGTCCTGGGTATCTGTCATGTCGGTGGCCTTGCACAAAATAGGAGTAGGTCAGGGCAGGCCGGGCCCGGGGCCCGGCGGCGTCAGGAAACCTGGGTGTCGCCCTGAGGATTATCGTCTGTTTGCCGGTTCGCGGCTTGTGCCATCGGCAGGTGGCGGGCGATCAGGCCGCGATACAAGGCGGCGCCCAGGCAGGCGCCGAGGATCGGAGCGAACAGCGGCACCAGGAAGTAGGGCACGTCGCGTCCGCCGGTGAAGGCGATCTCGCCCCAGCCGGCCAGGAAGGTCATCAGCTTGGGCCCGAAATCCCGCGCCGGGTTCATCGCAAAGCCGGTGAGCGGGCCCATGGCACTGCCGATCACGGCGATCAGCAGGCCGATGAGCAAGGGCGCCATGGCGCCGCGGGGCAGGCCGTTGTCGTCGTCGGTCAGGGCCATGATCACCGCCATGAGGATAGCGGTGATGACCAATTCGACCAGGAAGGCCTGGGCGATGGACAGCGCCGGATGCGGGTAGGTGGAGAACACCGAGGCGAGCTCCAGGCTGGCCTGGCTGCCACGGGCCATGGCGTGGGCTTGTTCGAAATCGAAGAACAGGTTGCTGTACAGGGTGTAGACCAGCGCGGCGGCGCAGAAGGCACCGCAGACCTGGGCGAGGACATAGAACGGCAGCTTGCGCTTGTCGAAGCCGGCGAACAGGCACAGGGCGATGCTCACGGCCGGGTTCAGGTGCGCGCCGGACACGCCGGCGGTGAGGTAGATCGCCATGCTCACGCCGATCCCCCAGATGATGCTGATTTCCCACAGGCCGAAGCTGGCGCCGGCGACCTTGAGCGCGGCGACGCAGCCTGTGCCGAAGAAGATGAGCAGAGCGGTGCCGAGGAACTCGGCCGTGCACTGGCCGGAAAGCGTCGGTTGTCTTGCAGCAGTCGTCATGTATGACCTCGGTTCTTGTTGTTGTGAGGCGCTGGGCGCTCGACAGCAAAGCCCGGTGTCTATCCCCATTGACCCCGGGCGGACGTAAGAAAATGCACCTTAAAAGTGCATCGAATATTCGCAAACGAAAAAATATAGACAAGAAACGCTGATGTCAAAGGTCGAAAGTGAACGGTCGGCCACAATCTGACTGGTTGCATTCACTGCGAACTCGGAGGTCGTGAGGCATGTCAGCCATGTGCTGGCTGGCCTGTAGGATTTGCCCTAAAGTAGCCGCCGACCTGTCATCGACTGGAGCCGTACATGACCCCCGCCCTCGACCTGCTGAAGAAGGCACGTGCCGAACACCGTGTGCACAGCTACGAACATGATCCCAAGTCTGCGTCCTATGGCCTGGAGGCGGCGGAAAAGCTCGGGCTCGATCCCCAGAGGGTGTTCAAGACGCTGCTGGCCTGCAGCGAGAAGGGCGAGTTGCTGGTGGCGGTGGTGCCGGTGGGCGGCACCCTCGACCTGAAGGCGCTGGCCCAGGCGGCGGGCGTGAAGAAATGCGAGATGGCCGATCCAGCTGCAGCGCAGCGCGCCACGGGGTACCTGGTGGGCGGGATCAGCCCGCTGGGGCAGAAGAAGCGCTTGCGCACCTTCATCGACGAATCGGCGCAACAGTTCGAAACCATCCATGTGAGCGCTGGACGACGCGGGTTGGAGGTGGAGCTGGCGGCGGCGGTGCTGGCTACGCATACCCAGGCGACGTTCGCCGGGATTGGGCGGGGCTGAGTTTTTGCCGTTGCGAAGCTTGAGCTGGCCCTTTCGCGAGCAAGCCCAAGCTCCGCTGAAACTCAGGTCGCCGAACTGTAGCGTCGTACCCCGTTCTCCGGGCGTGGCAACTGCGCCGCGACGCTGCCTGGTGCCGGGAACAGCACCAGGTGGTCGGCAGACACGGCAATGCCGACATCCTCGCCGACCTGATGATCGACATGGCTCGGGAAGATCGCCTCCAGCTGGCTGCCGGTGGGCAACAGCAGGCGATACAGGGTAGAGGCGCCGAGGAAGCTCTTGCCGATGATGTTCGCCCGCAGGTCGCTGTCCGGTGCGTAGACGATGTCGTCCGGGCGCAACAGCACATCCACCGAACTGCCTGGCGCCATGATGTAGGCACGGTTGCCGCGCAGCTCGCCCAGCTCGGTATTGACCGCCTCGTGGCTGCTCATCTGCCCGCGGATGAAATAGCCCTGGCCGATGAAGCTGGCCACGAAGGGCGTCTGCGGTTCGTGGTAGAGGTTGTAGGGCGTGTCCCACTGCTCCAGGCGTCCTTCCCTGAAGACGCCCACATGGTCGCTGACGGCGAAGGCTTCTTCCTGGTCATGGGTCACCAGGATGGCACTGGTCCCGCGGCTCTTGAGAATGTCGCGGACCTCATGGCTCAGGCGCCGGCGCAGTTCCACGTCGAGGTTGGAGAAGGGTTCGTCGAGCAGCAGCAGTTGTGGTTCCGGAGCCAGGGCCCGGGCCAGGGCCACGCGCTGTTGCTGGCCGCCGGACAACTCATGAGGATAGCGTCCCCCCAGCTTGCCGAGCTTGACCAGCTCGAGCATCTCCTCGACCACCTCGCCCTGGCGTGGATGCTTGCCCAACCCGAAGGCGATGTTCTGCGCCACGGTCAGGTGCGGGAACAGGGCGTAGTCCTGGAATACCATGCCGATCCGGCGTTTTTCCGGCGCGAGGGTGAAGCCGGCGCGGGAAATGACCTCGCCGGCCAGCTGGATCTCGCCTTCGTGCACCGGCTCGAAGCCGGCGATGGCGCGCAGGGTGGTGGTCTTGCCGCAGCCCGAGGAGCCCAGCAGGCAACCGATGTCGCCTGCGTTCAGGTGCAGGTTGAGGTTCTGGACGATGCGCTGGTCGCCGTAGCCGCAGGCGAGGTTGCGCAGGTTGAGCAATAGGGGTTGACTCATGCGTGGTGGTAAGCCGGTTCTACAAGGAATTCCAGAAGGGCCTTCTGCGCATGCAGGCGGTTCTCGGCCTGGTCCCAGGCGACCGAGCGTGGGTCGTCGAGCAGGTCCAGGCTGATTTCCTCGCCACGGTGGGCGGGCAGGCAGTGCATGAACAGGGCGTCGGGTGCCGCCAGGTCGAGCAGTTCGCGGTTGACCTGGTAAGGCGCGAAATGCGCCAGGCGCCGTGCAGTTTCCTCCTCCTGGCCCATGGAAGTCCAGACATCCGTGCTCACCAGGTGAGCGCCGCGCACCGCTTCCTTCGGGTCGCGCATGACTTGCACGCGATCGCCGGCCTGGGCGAGGAAGCGCGGATCGGGCTCATAGCCCTCCGGGCAGGCCACGCGCAGTTGGAAGTCGAACTGGATCGCCGCTTCGACATAGGTGTTGCACATGTTGTTGCCATCGCCGATCCAGGCCACGGTCTTGCCCTGGATCGAGCCACGGTGTTCGAGGAAGGTCTGCATGTCGGCCAGCAGCTGGCAAGGGTGCAGGTCGTCGGACAGGCCATTGATCACCGGGACGCGCGAGTGAGCGGCGAACTCGGTCAGGGTACCGTGGGCGAAGGTACGGATCATCACCGCATCGAGCATGCGCGACATGACGATGGCGCTGTCGCCGATCGGCTCGCCGCGGCCCAGCTGGGTGTCGCGGGGCGACAGGAAGATGGCCTGGCCGCCGAGCTGGATCATGCCGGCTTCGAACGACAGGCGGGTGCGCGTGGAGGACTTCTCGAAGATCATCCCCAGCACGCGGTTCTTCAGCGGCTCGAACAACACGCCGCGGTTACGCAGGTCCTTCAGCTCGATGCCTCGACGGATCACGCCGAGCAATTCGTCAGCAGTGAAATCCATCAGGGAGAGAAAGTGCCTAGCGCTCATGATTGACTACCTTATCTGCAACGGTTTGCAGGTCGACCGTATGGGTTTTCTTGACAACGGGAGTGACCTGCGGCGTAAGCCGCACGGGGCGGACGGAATAGGGAAAGGCGCAATACTATAATTAAATGTCGCCTCAAACCAAGGGGGGGAACGGTCGCTCTGTTGCAAAGGATGTCGTAACCCGTTGTGCAGCGACTGTTTTTTATTTTCTACAGGTTTTGTACACGGCTTGCAGGCCGCTTGGCAAACCTTGCGTCGCCAATCGTGCCGCCTGATGTCGCGGGATTCATGCGGCGAACCTCGCTGGTCGGCGCTGCGGGGCGAGCGCATAGTCGCAGTTCCACAACGTCACGGCGGAGGCGGCCATGAGCACGACCTTGCATCACCGAGCCTGTCACCTGTGCGAGGCCATTTGTGGCCTGAACATCGAACTGGCCCACGAAGCCGATGGGCGGGTACGCATCGCCTCGATCAAGGGCGACCCGCACGACCCGTTCAGCCGTGGCCATATCTGCCCCAAGGCCGTGGCCCTGCAGGACATCCAGGACGACCCCGACCGCTTGCGCCAACCCCACCGGCGGGTCGGCGGGGGCTGGCAGCCGATCGCCTGGGACGAGGCCTTCGCCCTGGCCGCCGACAGGCTGTGGAGTATCCAGCAGGCCCATGGGCGCAATGCCGTTGCGGTGTACCAGGGCAATCCCAGCGTGCACAACTACGGGCTGATGACCCACAGCAACTACTTTCTCGGCCTACTCAAGACCCGCAACCGTTTTTCCGCCACCTCGGTGGACCAATTGCCCCACCATCTGGCCAGCTACCTGATGTACGGCCATGGCCTGCTGTTGCCGGTGCCGGATATCGACCACACCGATTTCATGCTGATCCTCGGCGGCAACCCGCTGGCTTCCAATGGCAGCATCATGACCGTGCCGGATGTGGAGAAGCGCCTGAAGGCCCTGCGTGCGCGGGGTGGTCGGCTGGTGGTGGTGGATCCTCGGCGCAGCGAGACAGCGGCGATGGCCGACCGTCACCTGTTCATTCGCCCCGGTGGCGACGCTGCGCTGCTGGCGGCGATGCTCAACACCCTGTTCGCCGAGGGCCTGGCCCAGGGCTCGCACCTGCCAGTGAACGGGCTCGAGCAGGTACGCGAGGCGATTATGCCGTTCAGCGCCGAGGCGATGAGCGGGCTGTGCGGTATCGCGGCGGCCGATATCCGCCAACTGGCAGAGGATTTCGCGGCGGCCGAGCGGGCGGTGTGCTATGGGCGCATGGGCGTTTCCACCCAGGCCTTCGGGACCCTCTGCCAGTGGCTGGTGCAATTGATCAACCTGGTCAGCGGCAATCTCGACCGCGAGGGTGGGGCGCTGTGCACCGAGCCTGCGGTCGACCTGGTGGGCAGTACCTCGGGCGGGCATTTCAACCAGTGGCAGAGCCGGGTCTCGGGCCTGCCGGAATATGGTGGCGAGCTGCCGGTGGCTGCCTTGGCCGAGGAAATCCTGGCGCCCGGCGAGGGGCAGGTGCGGGCGCTGGTGACCGTGGCCGGCAATCCGGTGTTATCCACGCCCAATGGCCGGCAGTTGGACGAGGCCTTGGCGGGGCTCGACTTCATGCTCAGCATCGACCTGTACATCAACGAGACGACCCGTCACGCCGACCTGATCCTGCCTTCTACCTCGGCGCTGGAAAACGACCACTACGACACCACCTTCAACCTGCTGGCGGTGCGCAATGTCACGCGCTTCAACCGGGCGATCCTGCCCAGGCCGGAGGGCGCGTTGCACGACTGGGAGATCTTCGTCGGCCTGGCCAGGGCCTACGCCGAGCGTGCCGGGCTGGCACTCAAGCCGACCCTGGCACCGGCGCAGATGATCGACCTGGCCCTGCGCCAGGGCCGCCATGGCGACGATTCACCCTGGCGGTTGTCGCTGCAGACCCTGGATCGCCATCCCCACGGCCTGGACCTGGGGCCGTTGCGGCCGAACCTGGCCGGGCGCCTGCGCACCGCCAGCCAGGCCATCGAGGCGGCGCCTGCGGCCTTGCTGGACGACCTGCAACGCCTGGCTCGGCAGAGGCCGCCTGCACCGGATCAACTGCTGCTGATCGGTCGCCGGCATGTGCGCAGCAACAATTCCTGGATGCATAATTTCCATCGGCTGGTGAAAGGCAAGCCACGCCATCAGTTGCTGATGCATCCGCAGGACCTGCAGGCGCGCGGGCTGGCGGATGGCCAATGGGTGCGGATCCGCTCGCGTACAGGTGAGCTGGAAGTGCAGGTCCAGGCCAGCGAGGAGATGATGCCGGGCGTGGTCAGCCTGCCTCATGGCTACGGGCACGGGCGCCAGGGCGCGCAATTGCGCATCGCCAGCAGCCAGCCCGGGGTCAGCGCCAATGACCTCACCGACGAGCACCTGCTCGATGCTGTATCGGGCAATGCCGTGCTCAATGGCGTCCCTGTGCATGTGGAGGCCGCCTGAAGGCCGGCAGGGCCGAGCATGCTGCTCGGCTTTCCGTTACAATGCGTCACCGTGCCGACGACCGCGTCGGAAAGTTCAGCCGAGGTGCTCCATGGATATCATCGAAACAATCAAAGAGCAGATTGCCAACAACACCATTCTGCTTTACATGAAAGGCTCGCCGAATGCCCCACAGTGTGGCTTCTCGGCGCGTGCCGCGCAGGCCGTGATGGGTTGTGGCGAGAAGTTCGCCTACGTCGACATCCTGCAGAACCCGGAAATCCGCGCCAACCTGCCCAAGTACGCCAACTGGCCGACCTTCCCGCAACTGTGGGTCGGCGGTGAGCTGGTCGGCGGCAGCGACATCATGCTCGAGATGTTCGAGAAGGGTGAGCTGCAGACCCTGATCAAGGAAGCTGCCGCCAAGGCCAAGGCTTCCGAGGCCTGAATCGGCCATCGTCTGGGAGGCCGCTGACGTATTCACGGCCGGTCTTTCAGCCGCCATTCTGGGGCCGCTTCGCGGCCCATCGCCGGTTTGCCGGCGATAGGCTGCAAGCAGCCTCAATGCCGCTTGACTGGCTGGCAATATGAATCAAGGCCGCTCCACAGGCATGGCGCTATTCTTCATAAGCGCTGTGCGTGTGGAAGCGGCCTTGTGTCGTGAAAGGACTGCGAGGCAGCCCTGACCATTGCTTGCCTTATTCTTCGCCCATCTGCGACTGCAGGTAGTTCTCGATACCGATCTTGTCGATCAGGCCCAGCTGGGTTTCCAGCCAGTCGATATGTTCTTCCTCGGATTCGAGGATGTCTTCCAGCAGCTCGCGCGAACCGAAGTCGCCGGCAGTCTCGCAGTGGGCGATGGCGGCCTTGAGGTCGACCAGGCCTTTCTGCTCGATCTTCAGGTCGCATTCGAGCATTTCCTTGGTGTGCTCGCCGATCAGCAGCTTGCCCAAGTCCTGCACGTTGGGGATGCCTTCGAGGAAGAGGATACGCTTGATCAGTTTGTCAGCGTGCTTCATCTCGTCGATGGATTCCTTGTACTCGTGCTTGCCGAGCTTGTTCAGGCCCCAATCTTCGTACATGCGCGCGTGCAGGAAGTACTGGTTGATCGCGACCAGCTCGTTTCCGAGGATCTTGTTGAGATGCTGGATGACGCTTACGTCGCCTTTCATGTCGGGTTCCTGCCCTGTAGAAGTGTGCCAATACAAGGAAGTTTGAGCCCGATAACTTCTTCTGTCAAACCTAAGTTATTGAATAATAAGTGAAATTTAATAGGAATAAGAATGTTTGTGAACCGCGTTATGGTGCTAACTTATTGAATTTCAGACATAAAAAAACCGGACACAAGGTCCGGTTCTTCGAATTCGTTGTCTAGGCCACGTTGAATTCAACGGGGTAGGGCAGGGCGGCTTGCTGGCTGACCTGCAGGTCGGTCAGGGTTTCGCGGACCACCTGCTTGGCCAGGCAGGCGCATTTGCCGCATTGGCTGCCGACATTGGTGGCGGCTCGGACTTCCTTGTAGCTGCAGCATCCTTCATAGATCGCATCGCGGATCTGTCCGTCGGTGACGCCGACACAAAGACACACATACATAAGGTCAGACCATAGCTGGTTGATTTGATGGCTTGGAGATTAATGGTAATGAGAATGCTTGTCAAAGCGCATTCTCGCCCGGTGCGCATTCGCGCGACCGGCGGTTGGCATTCGGCCTGTCACGCGAAGCCGTGTATGATGGGCGGCCTTTGTCGGATGCCGGGCGGGTCTACCCGTCCGGGCCACGGTTTTTCACCATCATCAGGAGATAACGAATGAGCGTGCTCGTTGGTAAACAAGCCCCGGATTTCACCGTTCCAGCCGTGCTGGGCAACGGCGAGATCGTCGACAGCTTCAACCTGGCTTCGGCCATCAAGGGCAAGTACGGCCTGGTGTTCTTCTACCCGCTGGACTTCACCTTCGTCTGCCCGTCCGAGCTGATCGCCCTGGACAACCGCATTCCTGACTTCCAGGCGCGCGGTGTGGAAGTGATCGGCGTGTCGATCGACTCGCACTTCACTCACAACGCCTGGCGTAACACCCCGGTCGACAAGGGCGGTATCGGCCAGGTCAAGTACACCCTGGCGGCCGATATCTCTCATGAGATCTGCAAGGCCTATGACGTCGAGTCCGAGGGCGGCGTTGCCTTCCGTGGCGCCTTCCTGATCGACAAGAACGGTGTCGTTCGCTCGCAGATCATCAACGACCTGCCGCTGGGCCGTAACATGGACGAACTGCTGCGCCTGGTCGACGCCCTGCAATTCCACGAAGAGCACGGCGAAGTCTGCCCGGCCAACTGGAAGAAAGGCGACAAGGGCATGACCGCTTCGCCGGAAGGCGTCGCTGCCTACCTGAGCGAGAACGCCGGCAAGCTGTAATCGCCCGCGAAAAAAACCGGCCTTCGTGGCCAATGTCAGTCAGTTAAGCGGCGCTTTGTCATTTTTGGGGCTACCTTGCAGCCCATCGCCGGCAAGCCGGCTCCCACAGGGACCGCGGCGACCACACATGATGCGGTTTGCACGGACAGTGTGGGAGCCGGCTTGCCGGCGATGGGGCGCGAAGCGGCCCCAAATGACAACTGAAAGTCTTAACTGACTGGCATTGGCCTTCGTGGCCGGTTTTTTTTCGCTTGGGGTTTCGAGAAAAAGCTGTTCGTGCCCGACTCTCGCTTGCCGCTCAGTCGTTGAAGTCCCGCCAGCCGCCCATTTCCTTCCAGCGATTGACGATGCCGCAGAACAGCTCGGCAGTCTTCTCCGTGTCGTAGCGTGCCGAGTGGGCCTCGCGGCCGTCGAAGTCGATGTCGGCGCTCTGGCAGGCTCGCGCCAGGACGGTCTGGCCGTAGGCAAGGCCCGCCAGGGTGGCGGTGTCGAAGCTCGAGAAGGGGTGGAACGGGTTGCGCTTGAGGTCGTTGCGCGTCACCGCGGCATTGAGGAAGCCCAGGTCGAAGCTGCTGTTGTGGCCGACCAGGATCGCCCGCTTGCAGCCATTGGCCTTCAATGCCTTGCGCACCCCGCGGAAGATGTCGGTGAGCGCGGTTTCCTCGCTCACCGCCATGCGCAGCGGGTGATCCAGCTTGATACCGGTGAACTCCAGGGCCGCCGGCTCGATGTTGGCGCCTTCGAACGGCTCGACGCGGTAGAAGTAGGTGTGCTCCGGGAACAGGAAACCCTTCTCGTCCATGCCGATGGTGACCGCGGCGATCTCCAGCAACGCATCGGTGGCGCAGTTGAAGCCACCGGTCTCGACGTCGACCACCACCGGCAGGTAGCCGCGAAAACGCTCGGCCATCGGATGGCGCGAACCACCGCCTTGACCTTCCTGGTCATCATCAAAGAGAACTTCGCTCACGCCTTGCCCTCCAGCAGGCGCCAGCGCAGTTTTTCACCGGCGCGCAGCGGGACCACGGTGTTGTCGCCGAACGGCAGGCTGTCCGGGGCGGCCCACTCTTCGCGGACCAGGGTAATGGTGTCGGTGTTGGCCGGCAGGCCATAGAAGGCCGGGCCGTGCAGGCTGGCGAAGCCTTCCAGCTTGTCCAGTGCGTTGCGTTGCTCGAATGCCTCGGCATACAGCTCGATGGCCGCATAGGCGGTGTAGCAGCCGGCGCAGCCACAGGCGGCTTCCTTGGCATGGCGGGCATGCGGCGCCGAGTCGGTGCCGAGGAAGAACTTGGGGTTGCCGCTGGTGGCCGCGTCCAGCAGCGCCACCTGGTGGGTGTTGCGCTTGAGGATCGGCAGGCAATAGAAGTGCGGGCGGATACCGCCCACCAGCATGTGGTTACGGTTGTACAGCAGGTGCTGGGGGGTGATGGTCGCGCCGACGTTGGCGGGCGCCTCGGTGACGAATTGCGCGGC
Organism: Pseudomonas sp. HLMP; assembly: GCF_046365545.1. Classification (NCBI taxonomy): domain Bacteria; kingdom Pseudomonadati; phylum Pseudomonadota; class Gammaproteobacteria; order Pseudomonadales; family Pseudomonadaceae; genus Pseudomonas; species Pseudomonas sp. HLMP. The sequence goes on from NZ_JBDLLR010000001.1 coordinate 1,892,481, forward strand.
ATCGGCAGTGGTGATGTGCTCGAACACCACCTTCAGCGTGGGGAAGCGCTCGACCACACGCCGCATATGCTCGTCGATGAAGCGCTTCTCGCGATCGAACACGTCGATTTCCGCGCGCGTCACCTCACCGTGCACCAGCAGCGGCATACCGGCCTCGGCCAGGGCCTCGAGGGCTGGGAAGATATTGTCGATGCTGGTCACGCCCGAATCGGAGTTGGTCGTGGCGCCGGCCGGGTACAGCTTGGCGGCGTACACGAAACCGCTGGCCTTGGCCGCGCGGATATCCTCGGGGCTGGTGCGGTCGGTGAGGTACAGCACCATCAGCGGCTCGAAGCGGCTGCCGGCAGGCCGCGCGGCGAGGATACGCTCACGGTAGGCACCGGCTTCGGCGGCATCGCGCACCGGCGGAACGAGATTGGGCATGACGATGGCGCGGGCGAAGGTGCGCGCCACATCGCCGACGGTATGGGGGAGGACGGCACCATCGCGCAGATGGATGTGCCAGTCGTCGGGGCGCAGGAGGGTCAGGCGATCGGACATTGGGGATTCCAGGCGGTTCGAACTCAAGGACGAATGCTACCGGAAAACCCCGGGGCGAGCACGGCTATCAAGTTTTCCGGGCGGCGTCCGATAGCCTGCTGGTAAGCCGCCAGAATCTGTGGAGCCGCCTGTGCACCAGCGTTACCTAGCCCTGTTCACCCTGCTTGCCAGCCTGCCGGCTGGGGCACTGACCTTCCAGACGCGCGTGGAGAACATCGCCTGGACAGTCGAGGGCGATCAGTTCGAATGCCGGCTGGTCCAGCCGATCGACGGTTTCGGCAGTGGCGAGTTCGTGCGGCGAGCCGGTGAACAGGCGGTTTTCCAACTGCGCTCGCACAGCAACGTCCTGGGCGCAGGCTCGGCGACCTTGCTGGCCGCCGCGGCGCCCTGGCAGCCCGGGCGGGGCGACATCAACCTCGGCGCGGTACGACTGGGGCGCAGCGGGGTGCTCTTGAGCTCCTCCCAGGGCCAGGCCAGCCGTTTGATCAATGGCCTGCTCGATGGGCGCAGCACGGTGGTGCGCAACTACACCGGCGAAGGTGGCAGGCCCATGGAAGTGCGCGTGCTGCCGGTGAGTTTCGCCAAGGCCTACAGCGACTACCAGCTGTGCGTGGGCAAGCTGTTGCCGATGAACTTCGACCAGATCCGCCAGACCCAGGTAGGCTTCCCCAGCGCGGGCATCGACCTGGACAGCGCGGCCCGCGCCCGCTTGGACGTGATCCTCGACTACCTCAAGGCCGACCCGTCGGTGAACCACATCGAGCTCGACGGTCACTCCGACAACAGCGGCAATCGCCTGACCAACCGTGACACCTCGCGGCGCAGGGCCCTGGCGGTCGCCGACTACCTCAAGGCCCACGGCGTGCCCGAAGAGCAGATCAGCGTGCGCTTCCATGGCGAGCGCTACCCGCTGGTGAAGAACAACAGCGCCGCCAACCGTGCGCGCAACCGCCGGGTCAACATCACCCTCGATCGTGTCACGCCGGTCGAGCAGCCCCAGCAAAAGCCTGCTGCGCAGCCACCTGCGGCGCCGGCAGCCAACGCACCGGCCCCTGCTACCGCCGTACCACCGGCCGGCAAGGCGTCCTGAGTGCGACCGGTGGTCGCGCTCTCGACAGTTCTTGTCGCTTTGTCGTCACAAGCTGTCGCCCCACTGTAAATTTTTCGGCAGGGCCGGTAGAATCGACGGCTTTCCGTACAACCCCGTGGAGTGATGGCATGGCGGACGTAAAAAAGGTCGTACTGGCGTATTCCGGCGGCCTTGATACTTCGGTGATTCTCAAGTGGCTGCAGGATACCTACAACTGCGAAGTGGTGACCTTCACCGCTGACCTGGGGCAGGGCGAGGAGGTCGAGCCGGCCCGCGCCAAGGCACAGGCCCTGGGCGTGAAAGAAATCTACATCGACGACCTGCGCGAAGAGTTCGTGCGCGATTTCGTCTTCCCGATGTTCCGCGCCAACACCGTCTATGAAGGCGAGTACCTGCTGGGTACTTCCATCGCCCGTCCGCTGATCGCCAAGCGCCTGATCGAGATCGCCAACGAAACTGGCGCCGACGCCATTTCCCATGGCGCCACCGGCAAGGGCAACGACCAGGTGCGCTTCGAGCTGGGCGCCTATGCGCTCAAGCCAGGCGTCAAGGTCATCGCGCCATGGCGCGAATGGGACCTGCTGTCCCGCGAGAAGCTGATGGACTACGCCGAGAAGCACGGCATCCCGATCGAGCGCCACGGCAAGAAGAAGTCGCCGTACTCGATGGACGCCAACCTGCTGCACATCTCCTACGAGGGCGGTGTCCTGGAAGATACCTGGACCGAGCACGAGGAAGACATGTGGCGCTGGAGCGTCTCCCCGGAGAACGCCCCCGACAAGCCGACCTACATCGAGCTCACCTACCGCAACGGTGACATCGTCGCCATCGACGGCGTCGAGATGACCCCGGCCACCGTGCTGGCCACCCTCAACCGCATCGGCGGCGAGAACGGCATCGGTCGCCTGGACATCGTCGAGAACCGCTATGTCGGCATGAAGTCCCGCGGCTGCTACGAAACCCCCGGCGGCACCATCATGCTCAAGGCCCACCGTGCCATCGAGTCGATCACCCTGGACCGCGAAGTCGCTCACCTGAAGGATGAGCTGATGCCCAAGTACGCCAGCCTGATCTACACCGGCTACTGGTGGAGCCCGGAGCGCCTGATGCTGCAGCAGATGATCGACGCCTCCCAGGTCAACGTGAATGGCGTGGTGCGCCTGAAGCTGTACAAGGGTAACGTCGTCGTCGTCGGCCGCAAGTCGGACGACTCGCTGTTCGATGCCAACATCGCGACCTTCGAGGAAGACGGTGGCGCCTACAACCAGGCCGATGCCGCTGGCTTCATCAAGCTCAATGCACTGCGCATGCGCATTGCCGCCAACAAGGGCCGTTCGCTGCTCTGATCGGCATGTAGGGCAGACAGACCCTCGGCCTTGTGCCGTAATGCTGCTCACTTAAGTCGGATATGACATCGATTGGGGCTGCCTTGCAGCCCTTCGCGGGCGAGCCCGCTCCCACAGGAGCGTGCATTCCTTGAGGTTTGCAGCGTACTTGTGGGAGCGGGCTTGCCCGCGAAGGGCCGCAAGGCGGCCCCAATGGCTTAAGTGAACAGCATTACGGCCTTGTGCCGGTTTTTTTCAAGCCCCGGGATCAGCGGGGCGTCCACTTCTCTTCGCCATGCTCCAGGGCGTTCACCGACAGGTGAATGCAGGTCCGGGTATCCAGGTTGTGGAGCACCCAGGTGCGTGCGCGCGCATGAGGCTGGGTCAGGGTCCGCAGGATATGCTGCTCGATCATCTTGCGCGTATCGGGGCCGGATAGCGCAATGGTCATGGCTTTCCGTGCATCGGCCTGATCCGTACTCACCTTCGACGACGAGGCGTCAGCCTGGGCTGCCGGTTCCGGCCGTGCCGGCTGGTACAGCGACCGATAATTGAAGTTCAGGGTGAGAAAAAACAATACCGTCAGGAAAAACGGAAAACCGACCAAGAACCAGGTGTAGATCGTCTGGCTGTTTTCGCTGAGAAACGGCAACGATGCCAAGGCGGACGCCTCGATGATGCCGGCGAAGATGGCGATGATCGTCAGGGGACTGATGGATTCTGTATGCCGCATGGCGCTTGCCTGATTAGCGATTTTTCCTATCTCTATCCCGTTCCCGTTGTGGACGGAAAGATGGATTATTTCCCGCTGAAGCAATACTTCCTTAATTCTGCCCGATTGCAGTTATTAATTACCGATACGACTGGAATATTCCTTCAGTTAGGAAGAACGATACGAACTTGGCCCGGGTAGAAGTCAGTGCTAGCGTTTGGGCATCTTTGAATGGGCGGCCGATGGGACTGCCCTAAAAGCAAGGCTGTAGGATATTTCTCTAACTTATGTAGGCTTCTTCTTTGTCTGGCCGTGTGCCGTAAATCACCGCACCATTCAGTGATTGGCTAAGTTATTGTGGTGCTTCAAATTAGAATAACGAATCAATGGATATCGCATGAATAAAGTGCTTATCGTGGATGATCATCCGGTTATCCGCCTGGCCGTACGCATGCTGATGGAGCGGCATGGTTACGAGGTGGTGGCGGAAGCCGACAATGGTGTGGACGCTTTGCAACTGACCCGGGAGTGCCTGCCCGATATCGTGGTGCTGGATATCGGCATCCCCAGGCTCGATGGGTTGGAGGTCATCGCCCGCATGACCGGTGCCAGCCCGGGGAGCAAGGTCCTGGTGCTCACCTCCCAGGCGCCAGGGCATTTCTCGATGCGTTGCATGCAGGCCGGCGCTGCTGGCTACGTATGCAAGCAACAGGAACTGACCGAGTTGCTCAGTGCGATCAAGGCGGTATTGTCCGGATACAGCTACTTCCCCAACCAGGCCTTGCACAAGAGCCGTACCTGCGTGAATGGCGGCAGCGAGAAGGAAATGGTCGAACGTCTCTCCGGCCGGGAGATGATGGTGCTGCAGCAACTGGCGCGCGGCAGGAGCAACAAGGAAATCGCCGACAGCATGTTCCTCAGCAACAAGACCGTCAGTACCTACAAGACCCGGCTGTTGCTCAAGCTCAATGCCCGGTCGCTGGTCGACCTCATCGAACTTGCCCAGCGCCACGACCTGACCTGAAACGCAAAAGCCTCCGCAAGGGAGGCTTTCTCGGGTGTCCGATGGCTACAGGTCGTAGTCGTAGTCGGCCAGCTGCTTCTGCAGGCGCCGCTCCTCGAGAAGGTTGTCGATGGTGCGGCGTTTGCTCAGGTTGGTCTTCGCGGGTTCCACCGGAGGCTCTACGTCGTCTTCCAAGGTGGTGAGATCATCGTCGATCGACAGGTCGTCTTTATCGGTGCTCATGATTTACTCCAAGCCAAGGGGCCATTGGCCGTCCTTATAGCGAGAAAGCCGAGTCCGGTAAAAAAGATTTTTTCAATCGTATACGCGCGTTTTTCTCTATTGCTTCAATCGTCCGAGGTCTTGTGCTTGTACTCGCACAAATCCTCGATACGGCAGCTTCCACAACGCGGCTTGCGGGCCTGGCAGACATAGCGGCCATGCAGGATGAGCCAATGGTGGGCGTCGAGCAGGTAGTCCTTGGGCACGAACTTGACCAGCTTCTTTTCCACCTCCAGCACCGTCTTGCCGGGGGCGATGCCGGTCCGGTTGCTGACCCGGAAGATATGGGTGTCGACCGCCATGGTCGGTTGCCGGAAGGCAGTGTTGAGCACCACGTTGGCGGTCTTGCGACCTACCCCGGGCAAGGCTTCGAGCGCTTCGCGGGTCTGGGGTACCGCACTGCCATGCTGCTCGATGAGCAGGCGGCAGGTCTCGATGATGTTCTTCGCCTTGCTGTTGTACAGGCCGATGGTCCTGATGTATTGGCTCAGGCCATCGACCCCCAGGGCATAGATGGCCTCGGGGGTATTGGCGACCGGATACAGGCGGGCGGTGGCCTTGTTGACACCCACGTCCGTCGCCTGGGCGGAAAGGATCACGGCGATCAGCAGTTCGAAGGGGGTGGTATAGGCCAGTTCGGTCTTGGGGTCGGGATTGTCTTCGTGCAGCCTGCGAAAGATCTCCAGGCGTTTGGCGGCATTCATGGGGTCAGAGGCTTCCTTGACGGCGTGAGGGGGCAGGGCCCGGACGCAGACGATTGTACAAGGCCAGCAGCAGGCCGAGCAGTATCAACCCGCCCGGGGCCAGGCTGGCCAGGTGCAGGCCCGGCCCCAGGGTCAGCCATTGGCGGCAGGCGCCGAGCAGCACGTACAGGGCCAGCAGGCCGGCGAGATGGATCGCCAGGTAGCGCCAGCGTGATGCGTCGGGGAGCAGACAGTCCGCTGCCAGGCACTGCACGCTGAGCAGGGCCGGGTAATGACCGAGCGTCAAGGCAAGCGGCAGGGCCCAGGCCCGCAGCCCCAGTTGCAGGCAGCTCGCCAGGGCCGCCAGCAGCAGCAGGCTCGCCAGCAGGCGCGCGGCCCCGGTAAGTGACGCGCGCAGCGGGGCCATCAGGCCCTGGTGCAGCACCATCAGCACCAGGGTGCTCAGGCCTATCGTGATGGCTTGTGCCAGTGTCGAAGTTGCGCCGAGCAGCGGCACGAGGCTGATGCCCGGCAACCAGAACCTATTCATGGGCGTCTTCCCCCAGCAAGGAGGCACGGTGTTCGTCGAAGTAGCGCAGGGCATCCTGCAGCGCCGCGATCACTGCGCGCGAGGTGACGGTGGCGCCTGCCAACTGGTCGAACTCGCCCTGGTCGCGTTTCAGTGCCCAGCTGCCTGCGCGCGTACGGCCCGAGAACTGCTCCAGCCAATGCGCCTGGGGATCGGCCAGGCGGGCGCCCAGGCCTGGGCTCTCCTGTTGTTCCAGCACCTGTATCCCCAGCAGGCGCCCGTCCGGATCGATGGCGATCATCAGCAGGATCGGCCCGCCATATCCCTGGGCCTGGCTGCGCAGCAGGATAGCGCTGGGTTTGCCGGCTCGTGTCGCGCGGTAGCCGGCCAGCAGTTGGCTGTGGGGCAGGCGCGTAGCGGCCAGGGGCAGGGGCGCTTGCAGGGGCTGGTTGTCGTAGCTGTCCTGGGGAAGTGCCGCCAGCCAGCGCCGGGCGTGCAATTGCTGTTCGGCTTCGGCGATCGGGGCCTGGGTCCACTGGCGCCAGGCCAATGTCACCGCCACGGCCAGGCCGGCGACCAGTGCCAGCAGCACGGCATTGCGCAGCGCCGGCGTCATGGGGTGGCCTGCTGGCGGCGTGCGGCCTGGCGCTCCAGGGCGGGCACGGCAAGGTTCATCAGGAGGATGGCGAATGCCGTACCGTCGGGGTAGTTGCCCCAGGTGCGGATCAGGTAGATGAGCACGCCGGCGCCGAGCCCGAACAACAGCCGAGCCAGGGGGGCCTTGGGGCCCGACACCGGTTCGGTGGCGATGAAGAAGGCGGCCAGCATGGTCGAACCGGAGAACAGGTGCAGCAGCGGCGAGCCGTTGGAGTCGGAGCCCGAACCGTTCCAGCACAGCAGGCTGAACAGGAACAGGCCCGCCAGCAACCCGGCTGGCGCATGCCAACTGATGACCTTGCGCTGCAGCAGGAACAGCCCGCCAAGCAGGAACGCCAGGTTGATCCACTCGCTGTCGCGCCCACCGATGCTGCCGAATCCCGGATGCTGGGCGAACAGTTCCTCGACGGTCAGGCTGCGATTATGGCGCAGGCCGTCGAGCACCGTGGGCTGGGCCCAGGCATCGATCTGCCCGTGGCCGGTGAAGGCCAGTTGCAGGCTGTCCAGGAACCCGCTCGCCTGGCCCGGCCACTGGGTCATCTGCAAGGGAAAGCTCAGGAGAACGAAGGCATAGCCGACCATCGCCGGATTGAACAGGTTGCGGCCGACGCCACCAAAGGCCTGCTTGCCGATGCCGATGGCCACGGTCGCGGCGATGACCGGCAACCACCAGGGCGCATGGGGGGGAAGGGCGACGGCCAGCAGCACGGCGCTGACCAGGGCACTGCCATCGGCCAGTGCCGGCGCCGGGGGCTGGCCGCGCATGGCCAGCAGCAGGGGTTCACAGGCCAGGGCGGTGCCGGCACACAGCAACAGGTTGAACAACACCCCCCAGCCCTGGAGCCAGAACAGGCTCAGCAGGCCCGGCACGCAGGCCAGCAGCACCAGGCCCATGGCCGAGCGCAGGCGTGGGTCAGGCGCTGACATGGCCTGGCCCGGCCAGCAGAGCATCGAGGCGTTGCTGGGCCTGTTCGGCGGCCGCTTCCAAGGCGTGCAGTTGGGCGCGTTGTGCGTCGTTGGGGGTAGCGCCGAAGGCGCTGCGGGCTTTGCTCAACTGCGCGCGGCTCATGGCCGCGGCGATCTTCGCCTGCTTCAGCGTGGCATCGGCATTGGCGGCCTTCTGCGCCTTGACCCGCTCGATGGCCGCCTTGATCGGGTCTTGGAGGGCGGCGCTGTCGGGCGTCGAGACGGCCGCGCCTCGCTGGCGCGCCAGCTGCTGCGCCTGCCGGCGTGCTTCTTCGCGTCGCAACCTGGCATTGCGTTGTTCATGGCGATGACGGGCATGGTCGCGTCGCTGGGTGCGTGCGCTCAATTGCTCGGCGGTACGTGCCAGGCCACTGACGATGGGCACCACATTGTCCGGTACGGCGACCAGGTCGATGCAGTCGACCGGGCAGGGGGCCAGGCACAGGTCGCAGCCGGTGCACTCGCTGGCGATCACCGTGTGCATCAGTTTGGCGGCGCCGACGATGGCATCCACTGGGCAGGCCTGGATGCACTTGGTGCAGCCGATGCATTCGGCTTCGCGGATATAGGCCACCTGGGATGGGGCGCTGCCACGGGTCGGGTCGAGCGCGATCACCGGTACATCCAGCAGTCGTGCCAGTGCGGCGATGGTTTCGTCGCCGCCCGGCGGGCATTTGTTGATCGCCTCGCCAGCGGCCAGCCCCTCGGCGTAGGGGCGGCAACCGGCATGGCCGCACTTGCCGCACTGGGTTTGCGGGAGCAGGGCGTCGATGCGTTGAATCAGGCTCATTGTGTGAATAATCCGTTGAAACCGGAGAAGGCCATGGCCATCACCCCGGCGCCGAGCAACTCGATGGGCAACCCGCGCAGGGCGACGGGCATGTCGATATGATCGCTGCGCTGGCGCAGGTCGTCGAACAGCGCCAGGGCGAGCCAGAAGCCCAGCCCGCCGGCCAGGCCCCAGGCCAGGGTCGCCAGCCATCGTTGTGGGTCGTGGGAGGCCTGCAACAGCAAGCCTAGCAGCACGACAGTGGCCGCCAACGGGGTGGGCATGTGCTCCAGCGGCCAATCAGGCCGCAGGCGTGCCAGCAGGCGTGGCACACCCCAGGCCAGTAGGGCGAGCAGGGGCAGGAACAGGAACAACTGCAACGCCTGCAAGCCCAGCGGCACCAGCACCAGGGCCTGCAGCAGCTGCCCGCAAGTCAGCCCCAAGGCGATCACCAGTGCGCCGGACAGGCCGAGCGCATGGATCCGCAGGCGAGAGACGGGCTCCCTGTGCAGGATCAGGTGAGTGACCAGCGCAGCGCTGACCAGGACCAGGATGTAGTCGCTCATGGGGATGCCGATGGCTGGGAGCTGCCGTCATTAAACATAGCTTATTGAGGTAGCAGAGGGCCTGTGGGGCGGGGCCCTGTGCTGGTCAAGCGGTGCCTTGCGGTCCTGGGGCCGCTTCGCGCCCCATCGCCGGCAAGCCGGCTCCCAGGTATTGCACAAGCCCCGGGGGCGGCGCTTTTCTTGTGGGAGCCGGCAAGCCAGGCCCCACCGGGGCCGTGCTGCCTACTTGATGCGCTGGCCCGGCTTGGCGCCGCTGTCGGGGCTGAGCAGGTAGATTTCCTCGCCGCCAGGGCCGGCCGCCATGACCATGCCTTCGGAGACGCCGAAACGCATCTTCCGTGGCTTGAGGTTGGCCACCATCATGGTCAGGCGACCCTCCAGCTTGGCAGGGTCGGGGTAGGCCGACTTGATGCCGGAGAACACGTTGCGGCGCTCGTCACCGATGTCCAGGGTCAGGCGCAGCAGCTTGTCGGCACCTTCCACGGCCTCGGCCTTGACGATCAGTGCCACGCGCAGGTCGACCGCGGCGAAGGTGTCGAACTCGATCTCGGCCGACAGCGGATCCTTGGCCAGTTCGCCATTGCCGGCCGGAGCTGCCGGTTGGGTGGCGGCCAGGTCTTCCTTGCTGGCGGCGACCATGGCTTCGACCTTGGCTGGCTCGATGCGGCTCATCAGCGCCTTGAACGGGTTGAGCTTGTGGTTTTCCAGGCGCGACAGGTGATCGTTCCAGGTCAGCGGGGCGACGTTGAGGAAGGCTTCGGCATCGGCAGCCAGCACCGGCAGCACCGGCTTGAGGAAGATCACCAGGTGGCGGAACAGGTTGATGCCCTGGGCACAGATGGCCTGGACCTCGTCCTGCTTGCCTTCCTGCTTGGCCAGGGCCCAGGGCGCCTTGTCGGCGATCCAGGCGTTGGCGCGGTCGGCCAGGGCCATGATCTCGCGCATGGCGCGGGCGAAGTCACGGCCTTCGTAGGCCTCGGCGATCGAGGGGGCGGCATTGAGGAACGCCTCGCTCAACTCGGGCGCGGCGTCACCGGCAACCAGTACGCCGTCGTTGCCCTTGTGGATGAAGCCTGCGCAGCGGCTGGCGATGTTGACCACCTTGCCGACCAGGTCGGAATTGACCTTCTGCACGAAGTCGTCCAGGTTCAGGTCGAGGTCGTCGACGCCGCGGCCCAGCTTGGAGGCATAGTAGTAGCGCAGGTATTCCGGGGCCAGGTGGTCCAGGTAGGTGCGCGCCTTGATGAAGGTGCCGCGCGACTTGGACATCTTGGCGCCGTTGACGGTCAGATAGCCGTGCACGTTGATGCCGGTCGGCTTGCGCAAGCCCGAGCCTTCGAGCATGGCCGGCCAGAACAGCGCATGGAAGTTGACGATGTCCTTGCCGATGAAGTGGTACAGCTCGGCCGTGGAGTCTTCTTTCCAGAACGCATCGAAGTCCAGCTCCGGGCGGCGCGCGCAGAGGTTCTTGAAGCTGGCCATGTAGCCGATCGGCGCATCCAGCCAGACGTAGAAGTACTTGCCCGGCTCATCGGGGATCTCGAAGCCGAAGTACGGCGCATCGCGGGAGATGTCCCATTCCTGCAGCCCGGAGTCCAGCCACTCGGCGAGCTTGTTCGATACTGCTTCCTGCAGGGTGCCGCTGCGGGTCCACTGCTGCAGCATGGCCTGGAAGTCCGGCAGCTTGAAGAAGAAGTGCTGGGAGTCACGCAGCTCCGGTGTGGCGCCGGAGATCGCCGACTTGGGGTTCTTCAGCTCGGTGGGCGCGTAGGTGGCGCCGCATTTCTCGCAGTTGTCGCCGTACTGGTCCTCGGCCGCGCACTTGGGGCAGGTGCCCTTGATGAAGCGGTCGGCCAGGAACATGCCTTTCTCGGGGTCGAAATACTGGGTCACCGAGCGGGTGGCGATGTGCCCGGCATCGCGCAGGCGGGTATAGATCAGGCTCGACAGCTCGCGGTTTTCCTCGGAGTGGGTCGAATGGAAATTGTCGAAGTCGACCAGGAAGTCGGCGAAGTCGCCGCTGTGCTCGGCCTGGACATTGGCGATCAGCTGTTCAGGGGTGATGCCTTCCTTCTCGGCGCGCAGCATGATGGCCGAGCCGTGGGCGTCGTCGGCGCAGACATAGATGCACTGGTTGCCAAGCAGCTTCTGGAAGCGAACCCACATGTCCGTCTGGATGTACTCGAGCATATGGCCAAGGTGGATGGAACCATTGGCATAGGGCAGGGCGCTGGTGACGAGAATCTGACGTGGCTCGGACATGGTGGCTCGGCTACTTAATCGGCTACGGGTGAAGAACAAGGATGATCGGCCACTATAAAGCGCCGACGAATATATTTCACCCCAAGGACGCATCTGTTGACGACTGACGGGTTAGCATAGGTGCCTGTTCCACATTCGAATTGCCAATGGGAGTCTCCATGAGTGCCGTCACACGTGCCGCCGTCGAAGGCGTGCTTCGCCAGTACACCGACCCCTACCTGAACCAGGATCCGGTCAGCGCCGGCTGCGTGCGCACCATCGATATCCAGGGCGGGCAGGTCAAGGTGCAACTGCAGTTGGGCTATGCCGCCGGGTTGTTCAAGAACGGTTGGGCGCAGGTGCTGGGCACGGCCATCGAGAACCTCGAGGGGGTCAGTGCCGCGCAGGTGTCGATCGACTGCGTGATCGCCGCGCACAAGGCCCAGGCCCAGGTACCGGCGATGGCCAACGTGAAGAACATCATCGCCGTGGCCTCGGGCAAGGGTGGGGTGGGCAAGTCGACCACCGCCGCCAACCTGGCCCTGGCCCTGGCCCGCGAAGGTGCCCGGGTGGGTATCCTCGATGCCGACATCTATGGTCCGAGCCAGGGGGTGATGTTCGGCATCCCCGAAGGTACGCGCCCACAGGTGCGCGAGCAGAAGTGGTTCGTGCCGATCCAGGCCCATGGGGTGGAAGTCATGTCCATGGCCTTCCTCACCGACGACAACACACCGATGGTCTGGCGTGGCCCGATGGTGTCCGGCGCCCTGCTGCAACTGGTGACCCAGACCGCCTGGGATGACCTGGACTACTTGGTCATCGACATGCCGCCGGGCACCGGCGATATCCAGCTGACCCTGGCGCAGAAGGTGCCGGTGGCCGGCTCGGTGATCGTCACCACGCCGCAGGACCTGGCTTTGCTGGATGCCAAGAAGGGCGTGGAGATGTTCCGCAAGGTCAACATCCCGGTGCTGGGCGTGGTGGAGAACATGGCCGTGCACATCTGCTCCAATTGCGGCCATGCCGAGCACCTGTTCGGCGAAGGGGGCGGCGAGAAGCTGGCGGCGCAGTACGGCGTCGACCTGCTGGCCTCGCTGCCGTTGTCGATGCTGATCCGCGAGCAGGCCGACAGCGGCAAGCCTACCGCCATCGCCGAGCCGCAGAGCCAGATCGCCATGGTCTACCAGGAGCTCGCCCGCCAGGTGGGAGCGCGGATCGTGCTGCAGGAAGCGGCGGCGCCGGCGATGCCGAGCATCACCATCAGCGAGGATTGACGCCTTCGTGGGAGCGCCCCGGTGCCGGTTCTGCTGCCATTGGGGCCGCTTTGCGGCCCATCGCTACAGATTGCAGGCACAAAAAACCCGCCAATTGGCGGGTTTTTTTGAAGCGCGTAAAGAAGGATTAGCCTTCGATGCGAACTTCTTCAGCCTGCATGCCTTTCTGGCCGCGGGTAGCGACGAAAGTAACAGCTTGGCCTTCTTTCAGGGTTTTGAAGCCGTCAGCCTGGATGGCCTTGAAGTGTACGAACAGGTCGTCACCCGACTGAGGGGTGATGAAGCCGTAGCCCTTCTCATCGTTGAACCACTTGACGGTACCGGATTGGCGGTTGGACATGGTCTGTCTCCTTGGACAAAGTTGGTTGCGGCACAGGAAACGCCCTGGCCGGGACTGAGTGCAAAGAGAGCGGAAAATTCAGCGATGGGCCGATGGGAATCGTGCATCAAACAGAGATTCTCGGTGTCACGTGCAGCACAGTGGCGTCACCTTAACCCACTTTCCGCGACCTGCCAATGGCCAAGAAGCGCTTTGGCGAAATTCGGATCAGTGGCCTGTACAAGCCCCGTCCGACGCGGGATAGGGCGTGGAACTTTAACCCAGGCGCCGGGACCGGTAAGATGCGCGTCTCGTTTTTCACCTTGCACTCTCAGGACACCCCCGCCATGAGCATCAAATCGGACAAGTGGATTCGCCGCATGGCGCAGGAACACGGCATGATCGAGCCGTTCGTCGAGCGCCAGGTGCGCGGCGGCGAGGACAGCCGGGTGATCTCCTTCGGCGTCTCCAGCTACGGCTACGATGTACGTTGCGCCGACGAATTCAAGGTATTCACCAACATCAACTCGGCCACCGTCGACCCGAAGAACTTCGATGCCGGCAGCTTCGTCGACGTCAAGAGCGACGTCTGCATCATCCCGCCGAACTCCTTCGCCCTGGCCCGTACCGTCGAGTACTTCCGCATCCCGCGCAACGTGCTGACCATCTGCCTGGGCAAGAGCACCTATGCGCGCTGCGGCATCATCGTCAACGTCACCCCGCTGGAGCCGGAGTGGGAGGGCCATGTGACCCTGGAGTTCTCCAACACCACGACCCTGCCGGCGAAGATCTATGCCAACGAGGGCGTGGCGCAGATGCTCTTCCTCGAGTCCGATGAAGAGTGCGAAGTGTCCTACAAGGACCGTGGCGGCAAGTACCAGGGCCAACGCGGCGTCACCCTGCCGCGCACCTGAGCCGACGAGCGCGTGGAATTCCGCGCGCGCCCGGCACTCCAATGGTAGAACCGCCCCGGCGCGCATGACGTGCGCCGGCTCTCGCCAGGAGCTGCCGATGAAACTCCATCCCGCCATCAGCGCGAAGCTGGCCGTCCTCCAGCCCAACCAGATCGGGTTGCTGGCATGGTCGCTGCTTGCGCATCCCCCTACGCCGGTACAGGCCGGTGGCGTACCCCACCAGCCCGATCCCGATACACCGCAACCGCCGGAACCCGGCGAAGCCCCACCCATGGAGCCGGGTGAACCGACCCTGCCCGACGAGCCGCCACCGTCCCCCGTGGCCTGACGGCCACGGCTGCCTGGGCGAGGCTCAGTTGGCCAGCAGGTAGCCGCTGCGGCAGAGCTGTTGCCCCGCGACGTGGGCGATGACCATCCCCGCCGTGGCCATGCGCCGTACGCTACGGGCATAGAGCAGGCCGGGCTGGGTATTGTGCACGGCCGTCACCCGGTCGCTGAGCGGGTCGATGACCTCGGCGACCAGTTGCCCGGCCTGCAGGTACTGGCCTGGGCTGGCATGGAACACCAGCAGCCCGCCCAGTGGCGCCGTGACCGGCTCCACGGCCGCCAACGGCGTGGCCGGGTGAGCCAGGGGCGGTAGCGGTGCTGCCTGCCCTTCGATCACCCCGGCATGGGTCAGGAAATCCAGTATCGCCTGGCAGTCCTGGCTCGCCAGCGTGTGGTTCACATCCGCCTGGCCGCGCAATTCGATGGTCACCGAGAAGCTGCCCAAAGGGATCGGGAAGCGTTTGCCAAAGCGCTGTTGCAGCTGCCACCAGACCAGGCTGAAGCATTCGTCGAACGACTGGCCGCCGGAGTCGGTGGCCAGCAGGCTGGCCTGGGCGCCGAGGTAGCGCGCCAGGGGCTCGACCTGTGGCCAGGCCTCTGGCGTGGTGTACAGGTGTTCGACCGCTTCGAAGTCGCAGTGCAGGTCCAGCACCATGTCGGCGTCGCAGGCCAGGCGTTGCAGGGTCAGGCGCTGGGATTGCAGCGGCGTGCGTGCCGGGTGGGCATCCAGGCCACGGCGCAGGTACTCGCGGATCAGCGCCAGGTTGTGCGCCGGGTCCTGGGTCAGGTGGCCTTCGATCTGGTCGCCGATGCTGTCCGAAAGGTCGACGAAGTTGCGGTTGAAGTTCTCGCCGCTCTGCAGTTCGAAGCGTCCCAGGGGGGCGTCCAGCAACACCTGCTCCAGGCCCACCGGATTGGCCACCGGCACCAGGATGATTTCCTGCTGCAGGCGCCCTTGCTGTTCCAGTTCGGCCAGGCGCCGCTTCAGGTGCCAGGCCACCAGCATGCCGGGCAGTTCATCGGCGTGTAGCGAGGCCTGGATGTATACCTTGCCGCCACCGCGCGGGCCGAAGTGGAAGCTGTGGAGCTGGCGGGCGATACCCGGGACGGGAGACAGCAGGTCGTGGGTCGAATGGTGCATGGTGGTCCTGACTGGTGACGACAATGGTCTGCGGCATGGGCTTGGCTAGAAGGATAGAAGCATAACTTCGGGCCTTGCGCCTACTCCTCGCGGGCGTGGTGCTGGAACTGGCGTTGCCGGTTCATCCGGCCCATTCGCCGGCAAACCGCATCATGTATGGTCGACTCGCATCCAGTGGGGCTTGCCGGCGATGGGGGGCGAAGCGGCCCCGGTCAACGGCCGGGCACCAGGGTCAGGCGCTGGGTGCCATAGGCGCGGGCGAAGTGCTGTGGCTGCAGCGGCAGGCTCATGAAACGCCCCTGGAACCAGGTATCCAGCCCGTCGGTGTGGTGCCGGCTGGCCGGGTTGCCGGACTGGCCGCTGCTGGTCAGCACCTGCAGCGGTTCAGCCTGGCCGAAGTCGACGATCATGCGTGCCGAGGCCGGCAGTTGGGTGTCGAAGCTGCTGCCCCAGGCATAAGGGGTGAGCGCCAGGGTGCTGAAGTCGCCACCGGCGGCCTGTGGCGAGCGACGGATGGCATCGCCCAGGCCATGGTAGGCCGGCGCCGGCCAGCGGTACTGATGCAGCTTGCCCCATTGCCAGGTACGGCGATCGGCCCCCAATTGGGCGATGCCGGCATCCACCGCCGCCGCCAGGCTGCGCGCGAGTATGCCGGGCTTGTCTTCCTTCTGTGGGGTGCCGCGATCGTCCCAGAACGGGCTGTCCTCGCGGCCCAGCAAGTGATCGGCCTGGGCCGAGTAGGAAAGCCGGGCGTTGCTGACGAAAGCCTGCCACGCCGGGCTGGACTCCGGGCCGAGATCGTCGAGGAAGGTCTGCCGGGCCACTTCTTGGAGGAACAGCTCGTACAGCGCGGCATCTGCCGACACTGGGCTCAGGCGGCCGTCGAACGCCTTGAGCCGGGCCAGGGTATCGCGGGCCTTTTCGCGCTGGTCGGCGGGCAGGGCAGCGATGGCCTGTTCGAGCGGCTGGGCCATGCCGGGGGCCTCGAACATCTGCTTGAGCTTGTCGGCCAGCAGGCTGACCTGGTCGTTCTGCAGCGCCGCCAGGCTGCGGCTGTCGTGGCGGCCGTTCTCGGCCAGCTGGGCCAGGCGCTCGGCGCGCTCGGGGTAGTACCAGGTGTTGGACAACTGCATGCCGTAGCCGCGTGGCAGGCTGCGCTGATTGGCATGGCCGATCCAGCCTGCGGGCGGGTCCTGGTCGTAGGGGTGGAGCATCGGGTCGGCAAAACCGTCCCAGTCGTAGCGCCCGTCCCAGCCTGGGGAGGGCAGCAGGCCTTGGCCTTCGCGACGGTTGGGATAGCGGCCGCTGACCTGCCAGCCGATGTGTTGTGGCTCGGCGAAGACAAAGTTGAGGGCCACGGCGCCGACTTCGCGGGTGCTGTCGAAGGCGCGCTCCACCGTCTGGGCACGGGTCAGGTCGAACAGCGCGTCGAGGCTGCGGTCGCCCTTGGCGAGGGGCAGGTGCAGCGCCAGGCCCAGGCCAGCATTGCCCGGCTGGCCGAGCAGGGTACCGTGGCGGGTCTCGTACATCACCTCGCGCTGGGGGCGCTGGCCGCGGACGAAGAAGGTCTCGTTGCGCGCCCGGGCGGGTAGCCACTTGCCGTCGGCCAGGTAGTTCAACTGGCTGCCCTGGCGGCGCAGTTGCTCCAGGTACAGGTCCTGGTTGTCGGCCATCACCGCGCTACCGCTCCAGGCCAGCTTGCCGTTGTAACCGGTCAGTACGATGGGCAGGCCAGGCAGCGACAGGCCGGCGACCTGGTACTTGGTGGTGTGGATCTGCACTGGGCTCAGGGCCCAGGTGGCCTGGCTGTCGCTGGCCAGCAGGCTCTTGCCGCTGCGGCTGCGCTGAGGCCCCAGGGCCAGGTTGGCCGATCCGGGGCTGCCAAGCAGGCCGAGGTCGGCGAGCGTCTGCCCGGCCGCCGCCAACGATGCCAGGCCCGGCAGTTGGCGGGTGAGGTCCAGGCCCTTGAGCTTGTCGATCTCGGCTTCGGCCAGCGGTTCGTCCGGGGCGCCGGGCAGCAGCCAGGCCAGCTTGTCGCTGCCGGCCTGCTGGGCCAGGGTCAGGGCGGCCAGTTCTTCCTGCAGGTTCACCGACTGGCTGAAGGCATAGAGGCTGAAGATCAGCGCCGAGTCTTCGGGTTTCCAGTATTCCGGGCGGTAGCCGCTGCGGGCGATGTCGGCCGGCAGCTTGTCGCGGTAGCGGAACAGGTAGGCATTGACGCCGCGGGCATAGACCTCGAAGAAGCGTTGCAGGCGCGGCGAGGCGTCGGCATACAGCTGGCCGGCGCCCTGCTTGAGATTGGCGGCGCGCATCAGCCGGTCGATGTCCAGTGCCTCTGGCCCCGCCAGCTCGGCCAGGCGGCCCTGGGCCAGCAGGCGCATGGCGAGCATCTGGCCGATGCGGTCGCCGGCATGCACATAGCCGAGGCTGAACAGCGCGTCGTGGAAGTTGCTGCTTTCGATCAGCGGCGCGCCCATGGCGTTGCGCCGCACCGAGACGTTCTGCGCCAGGCCCTTGAGCGGTTGTACGCCACTGCTCGGCGGCACGCTGTCCTGGTAGCCACCCAACTGACAGCCACCAAGGCCGAGCAGGCCAAGCAGCACGGCGGTGCCGCCGAAGTGGGGACGGAAGGGCGGAAGAACGGGGGCGGCCATGACAAGGCTCCTGCGGGGCGTGGCGGGGGTTCGAAAGGCGCTAAATTGCCGGGGAAAGCGGCAAGCTGCAAGCTACAAGCTGGAAGAAAAAGCAGCAGAGTGCACGGCCCACGCTTTCTTGTCGCTTGCAACTTGCAGCTCGCCGCTCAAGAGAGCCTCAAGCCCCGTGGCACTTCTTGAATTTCTTCTGGCTGCCACACGGGCAAGGATCGTTGCGCCCGACATCCTTCAGGGCATTGCGGACCGGCTCCTGGTGGCCGTGGTTGCAGTGCGGGCCGTGCACATGGCCATGATCGTGGTGGTGGTCGTGACCGTGGTTGCAGTCGGGGCCATGGACATGGGGTTGCTGGGTCATTGCAGGGTTACTCCGGTTGAAGATCGCCGGGGATTATCTCACCACTGCGCGACAAGTGCAGGTCCCGGCGAATGAGCAAGCCGGTATTCAGTTCGCCCTGCAGCCGGTAGTGCAATGGCTGCTCGCTGCGCAGCAGCTTGGCCAGGGGCTTGAGCTGCCGCCACAGGTTGGTCCGTGCGGTGATCTTGAAGGTCCGCCGGGCATGGCCGCCGACGCTGCGCCAGAGGCTGGTCTGGTCCTCGACCAGCAGCAGGTCGTTGAGCCGCACCGAGTAGGCCAGGTTGCGGATGAACAGGCGGCTGTCGTTGGGGTTGTCGACGCGCAGGTGCAGGACGAATTCCTGCTGGTGCAGCCGGGCCTTGACCGTCTCGACCTTGACCAGGTGCACCTCGGGCTGGCGCCAGTCGCTGCCGCCCCAGCCGGCGCAACCTGCCAGCAGCGTCAGCACGAAGCTGAAGACGAGCAGGCGGGCCAGGGCGATCATGCTCAGCTACCGATGTAACTGGCGCAGCACTTCTTGAACTTCTGCCCGCTGGCGCAGGGGCAGGGGTCGTTGCGTCCGGCCTTCAGCCCCACGGTCGGGTCGATGAAGTACCAGCGCCCGTCGTGCTGGACGAAGGCCGACCGCTCGCGGTGCTGGTGGTCGCCTTCCTGGTCGTGCCAGCGCGCGGTGAAGGTGACGAAGGCATGTTCAGGCTGACCACCGAGCACCTCGGCGCTCTCCACCTCCAGGCCCAGCCAGGTGCTGCTGGCACTCCAGGCGGCCATGGCGGCGCAGTCCAGGCCGGCCTGCTGGGCCGGCAGGGTGGTGGCCACCAGGTAGTCGACCAGGCCCAGCACATAGGCGCTGTAGCGCGAGCGCATCAGCGCCTGGGCATCCGGGGCCGGGGTGCCGGCATGGTAATGCCCGCAGCAGGCGTCGAGCAGGTTGCCACTGCCACACGGGCAGACCGAGACACTCATCGGGTCACCACCAGTACTTGCCGAAGTTTTCAGGGTTGGCCCAGAACTTGGCGTTGAGCCAGTCGGGGACCTGCTTGTAGTCATGTAGATCATAGGTGAACAGGCTCAGCACCTGCTCGTCGCGGCGAAACTTCTCGCTGGCCGACAGGGCCAGGGCGAAGAAGTCGGTGTCCTGCCAGCCACAGGCGGCCAGGTCTGCCAGCACCGCGACCCTGCTGGCATTGAGATTGCGGATGCCACCCAGCAGTTCCAGGCCGGCGCGCCGGGGCAGGTGTTCGAGGCAGTCGACCAGCACCGCCAGGTCGAAGCGCTGGGCAGCCAGCGGGGCCGGCAGCGGGCCTGGCGCGGCGACCTCGATGCAAGTGCCGGGGTGGGCCTCGGCGAAGGCGTCCAGGGCCGGAAAACGGCTGCCGACCAGCAGCAGGCGCTGGGGCGTGAAGCGCTCGAGCAGGGCGGCCAGCGCCTGCTGCGGCGTGCGTTGGGAAAAACCGTCGGTCATTGCCAATCCTCGTTCAGGTCGCTCAAGACTAACGGGCCGGCGCGCGCGGGCAAAGGGGCGAGCGGCCGCGTCGTGGCTTATTGCTGGCAGAGAGGTAATGCGCGGTCTTTACTCCCAAGGATCGGTCTTATGCCGATTCCCCCTAGGAGAAGCAACGAAATGAGCATAGTACGCACAGCGATACCCCTGGTTCTGCTCACCAGTGTGTTAACTGGTTGTGCAGGTTTGCAAAAAACCGACTGGCCGAAGTGTGCTGCCGTCGGGGGTGTGAGCGGCGCGGCCCTCGGCGCCATCGAGAGCTCCAGCTGGGCCGGATGGGGCGCGCTGCTCGGCGGTGGCCTGGCGGCGGGCTACTGCTGGGCCCATGGCGATGGCGACGAAGATGGCGATGGCGTGCCGGACAGCCGCGATAAGTGCCCTGGCACGCCGCGTGGCGTGCAGGTCGATGCCAATGGCTGCCCGCCGGAGCCGGTCGCCGTGGTGGAAGAGGTGGTGGTGGAGAAAGAGGAAGTCATCGTCATCCGTGACGTGCACTTCGAATTCGACTCCGCGCGCCTGACCGCCGCCGACAAGACCCGGCTAGACACCATCGCCACTCGCCTGAAGCAGGAAGCGCCGAGCGCCCGCCTGAGCGTCACCGGGCATACCGACAGCGTCGGCTCCGACAGCTACAACCAGAAACTGTCCGAGCGCCGTGCCCACTCGGTCACCGACTACCTGGTCGACAGCGGCGTGCCACGCAGCAGCTTCGTCTCGGTGGTGGGCGCAGGCGAAACCCAGCCGGTCGCGGACAACGCCACCGCCGATGGCCGTGCCATGAACCGTCGCACCGAGATCAAGATCGAGCGTTGACGGCAGGCGCCCGCGCCTTGAGAAGTGGCGCGGGCGCGTCTTTACTCCTGAATGACCGGTTCGGGCCGGTGACACAGGAGCATTCATCATGAGTGTTTTGTCGAAGGCGGCACTGCCACTGCTGGTGGCCTCCAGCCTGCTTACCGGTTGTGCCACCCACAGCGATGGTAGTGCGCCCCTCAATCAACGGAACTGGCCCCTGTGCAGCCTGCTCGGCGGGTTGGTCGGCGGTGGCCTGGGCGCCATCGAGAGTTCCAGTTGGGCCGCCGGTGCCGGCGTCGCTGGCGCCATCGCCGGTGGCTTGATCTGCTACGCCCAGGATGGCGACGAAGATGGCGATGGCGTCTTCGACCGTCGTGACCGTTGCCCCGATACCCCGGCCGGTACCGCGGTCGACCACATGGGCTGCCCATTGCCGCAATACCCACCCTCCACGCCCAAGGCCGAGGCGCCAGTCCCCGAGGTGATCACCCTCGACGACCAGGGGCAGGTGTTGTTCGCCTTCGACTCGGCCGAGTTGACGGCGGGTGCCAGGGAACGCCTGCTGGCCTTGCTACCCACGCTCAATGACCCCCGTGTGGCCAGCATCAGGGTCATCGGCCACACCGACAGTGTCGGCACCGATGGCTACAACCAGGGGCTGTCCGAGCGTCGCGCCAGCAGCGTCGCTGAATTTCTCATCAGCCAGGGGGTGGCGCCGAACAAGGTGACCAGCCAAGGGCGTGGCGAAAGCGAACCGGTGGCCGAAAACGGCACCGACGAAGGCCGCGCGCACAACCGCCGGGTGGAACTGCACCTCGACTGACTAGCAGGGAGGGAACATGAAATTCATCCTGGGGCTGGGCAAGGCCTTGACGGTGGTGTTCTGGTGGGTGGTGCTGGTGAACCTGTTCATACCCCAGCCGCTGCCATTCAACCTGTTGATCAATGCCGCGGGCATCGCCCTGCTGGGGCTGCATTTCCTGGAGGTGCTGTTCTTCAATGGCAGCCTGCGCGGGCGCAGCCATCGCTGGTTCGACCGCCTGCAGATCCTGCTGACCGGCATCTTTCACGTCATGTCCATTCCCAAGCCGCTGGAGGTGCCGCGCAAGGCGTAGATCGAGGCTGCCGAGGTGGCTCAAACCAGCAGCCGCGAACTGGCCACCGCCACCACCAGCAGCCCCAGCAGCAGGTTGATCCCCACCATCCGTCGTATCCGCCCCAGCACCCCGGCACCTGCCGCCCAATCCTCGGCCTGCACCGCCGCGCGCAGCTCCGGCAGCAGCAGCGCCTGGATCCGCAGGAACAGCGCGAACATGGCGATCCCCCCGCCGATCATCACCTGGATGTAGCGCGGTGCCGTCTCGAAGCCGGCGAAGCGCATATGCAACATGCCGATGCCGCTGATCGCCAGGATCGCTACCGCCAGCCAGACCCATCTGAAGAACCGTCGGAAAACTTCCACCCACAGCCGCAACCGTGCCGGCCCCTCCAGGGCCGCGACCGTTGCCGGGCGCAGCACCAGCCAGGCGAAGAATATGCCGCCGACCCAAACCAGGGCGGCCAGGACATGCAGGGTGTAGGGCAGGGCAAAGGCGAGCATCCGGATCTCCATGCGGCATAAAGGGCAATAGCGGGGTATGATAGCCGGCCCATGCGAAACACTGAAAATATATCCAGCCCTGCGGGCGCCCCCAGATCATGATCAGCAACGAACTCAAAGCCACCATCCAGGGCGCCTACACGCGTTTTCTCGAAGCCAAGAGCCTGCGCCCACGCTACGGCCAGCGCCTGATGATCGCCGAAGTGGCCAAGGTCCTCGGCGACATCGCCTGCGACGACGAAGGCCGCCGCGCCGGCGAGCCCGCCGTGGTGGCGGTGGAGGCCGGTACCGGTACCGGCAAGACGGTCGCCTACAGCCTGGCCGCGATCCCCGCCGCCAAGGCCGCCGGCAAGCGCCTGGTGATCGCCACCGCGACCGTCGCCCTGCAGGAGCAGATCGTCTTCAAGGACCTGCCCGACCTGATGCGCAGCAGCGGCCTGAACTTCAGCTTCGCCCTGGCCAAGGGGCGCGGCCGCTACCTGTGCCTGTCCAAGCTCGACGTGCTGCTGCAGGAGGGCCATGCCCAGTCGGCCACCGCCCAGCTGTTCGAGGAGGAGGGCTTTCGCATCGAGGTCGACGAGAAGAGCCAGAAGCTGTTCAACAGCATGATCGAGAAGCTCGCCGGCAACCGCTGGGACGGTGACCGCGACAGTTGGCCCGAGGCCCTGGAGGACCAGGACTGGGCGCGGCTGACCACCGACCACAGCCAGTGCACCGGCCGCCACTGCCCGAACTTCCAGCAGTGCGTGTTCTACAAGGCCCGCGAGGGCATGGGCAAGGTCGACGTGATCGTCACCAACCACGACATGGTCCTGGCCGACCTGGCCCTGGGCGGCGGCGCCGTGCTGCCCGACCCGCGCGACACCATCTATGTGTTCGACGAAGGCCATCACCTGCCGGACAAGGCCATCGGCCATTTCGCCCACTATTCGCGCCTGCGCTCCACCGCCGACTGGCTGGAGCAGACCGCCAAGAACCTCACCAAGCTGCTGGCCCAGCACCCCTTGCCAGGCGACCTGGGCAAGTTGATCGAGCAGGTGCCGGAGCTGGCGCGGGAGATCCGTACCCAGCAGCAGTTCATGTTCACGCTGTGCGAGCAGGTGGCCGACTTCCGCCCCGGCGAGGACATGGAAGGCCGCGAGCGGCCACGCTACCGCTTCGAGGGCGGCGTGGTGCCGGAGCAGATCCGCGAGGTGGGCATCGAGCTGAAGAAAGGCTTCGCCCGCCTCAACGACCTGTTCACCCGCCTGGCCGACTTGCTCAAGGAAGGCATGGACGGCGAGACCAACATCGGTATCGCCAGCCACCAGGCCGAGGAGTGGTACCCCCTGTTCGGCAGCCTGGTGACCCGCGCCCAGGGCAACTGGGAACTGTGGACCGCCTTCACCGCCGAAGACCCGCAGGACAGCCCGCCGATGGCGCGTTGGCTGACCCTGGCCGAGAGCGGCGCGCTGTTCGACATCGAGGTCAACGCAAGCCCCATCCTCGCTGCCGAGATGCTGCGCCGCAGCCTGTGGAACGTCGCCCATGGCGCCTTGGTGACCTCGGCCACCCTGACCGCCCTGGGCAAGTTCGACCGCTTCCGCATGCGTTCGGGCCTGCCCCGCGACGCGGTCACCTGCGTGGTGCCCAGCCCGTTCCACCATGGCGATGCCGGCCTGCTGCGGGTTCCGGACCTGGGCGCCGATCCGCGCGATGTACCCGGGCACACCGCGGCGATCATCCGCGCGTTGCCCGACATGCTCGAGGACGCCCGTGGCGCGCTGGTGCTGTTCTCCTCGCGCAAGCAGATGCAGGATGTGTTCGACGGCCTGGACCGCGACTGGCGCAAGTTGGTGCTGATCCAGGGCAACCTGTCCAAGCAGGAAACCCTCAACAAGCACAAGGCGCGGGTCGACGATGGCCAGCACAGCGTGCTGTTCGGCCTGGCCAGCTTCGCCGAGGGGGTCGACCTGCCCGGCGCCTACTGCGAGCACGTGGTGATCGCCAAGATTCCCTTCGCCGTACCGGACGACCCGGTCGAGGCGGCGCTGGCCGAATGGATTGAGGCCCGCGGCGGCAATCCATTCATGGAGATCGCCGTGCCCGATGCCTCGCTGCGCCTGATCCAGGCTTGCGGTCGCCTGCTGCGTACCGAGCAGGACCGTGGCGTCATCACCTTGCTGGATCGGCGCCTGGTCACCCAGCGCTATGGCAAGGCTATCCTCAACGCCCTGCCGCCGTTCCGGCGGGAGATTTCCTGACGGCCGGAGCATGATGCGCCGGTCCTCCGTCCACCTCTGTCGTCACCCATCGAGAGGAGAACGACCGCCCCATGATCCGCCGTACCCTGCCTGCCGTGTTCGCCCTGCTGTTCAGCTCGCCGCTGCTGGCCGGGCAGCAGACGTTGTTCAGCTTCGTGCGCCCGGCCTCCGTGGTCACCGTGACCACCACCGATGCCGACCTGCCGCAGTACAACGCGGAGCAGACAGCCGAGGGCGAGGTACTGCGGCGCGTGGTGTTCAACCCGGTGGCGCGGCCGACCTTGCGCTTGAGCCCGCAGAGCGGCGCCTGGGACTGGTCTGCCGGCCAGGCCCTGACGCTGCGCCTGCAGAGCGCCATGGATTGGGCCCTGACCGTGGACGTGACGGTGCAGAGCAGCGACGGCCGTACCCTGACCAGCCGTGTCGACCTGCCCGCAGGGCCCGCGCAGACCGTGATGGTGCCACTCAAGGCCCGTTCGCCGCTGAGCCAGGGCATGCGCGCCGGCCCTCCGATGCCCTGGGTCCATGAGGGCCAGCGCCTGCTGCTGGCCAGCAGTGAGGGGGAGGTCGACCTGGGGCAGGTCGTTTCCGTCAGCCTCAGTATCCCCAACCCCCGGGTAGCGCAGAGCCTGTTGATCGAGAAGGTCGGCATCCAGGACGATGACCTGGCATTCAAGGCGGCCTACGAAGGGCTGATCGACGCCTATGGCCAGTCCACCCGAGGGCGCTGGCCAGAGAAGATCATCAACGACCAGCAGCTCAAGGCCGCCGAGCGCCGCGAACGGCAGCAACTGCAAGGCTGGCTCGCCGAGCGTGGCAAGCAGCGCCTGGACATCTACGGCGGCCTGTTGGCGGGGCCGGTGTTCGAGGCCAAGGGCTTCTTTCGTACCGAGAAGCGTGATGGTCGTTGGTTCCTGGTGACGCCGGAAGGCCACCCGTTCTACTCCCTTGGCGTCAATGCCGTGGCCAGCGACGGCGGGCGCACCTACGTGGCCGGCCGCCAGACCCAGTTCCAGGCCTTGCCGGGCGAGGGCGAGCCCCTGGCGGCGTTCTATGGCGAAGGCAACAACGACGACGGCAATCCGTCGTCGCAAGGGCGCAACTTCAAGCAGGGGCGCTGGTTCGATTTCTATGCCGCCAACCTGCAGCGTACCTATGGCGAGCCTTGCCCGGAGGTACTCGAGGGGCAGACGGCCGAGGTTTGCCCAGCGCCGGCGGTGGATGCACCGCGTTGGCAGGCCCATGCCCTCGACCGTCTGCTGGCCTGGGGATTCAATACCCTGGGCAACTGGAGCGACCCGGCCTTGGGGCAGGCCAAGCGGGTGCCCTATACCTTGCCGCTGTCGATCGTCGGCGATTACGCCAGCATCAGCACGGGCATGGATTGGTGGGGACGCATGCCCGACCCGTTCGATCCACGCTTCGCCATGGCCACTGAACGTGCGGTGGCCATCGCCGCCCGCGATCATCGCAACGACCCTTGGCTGATCGGCTATTTCGCCGACAACGAGCTGGCCTGGGCCGCGCCCGGGGACGACCCCAAGGCCCGCTATGGCCTGGCCTACGGCACCCTGCGCCTGACCACCGACGTGCCGGCCAAGCGCGCCTTCCTCAAGCAGTTGCGCGACAAGTACCGCAACGAGGAGGGGCTGTCCAAGGCCTGGGGTATCGACCTGCAGGGCTGGGAACTGCTGGAGGACCCCGGCTTCGAGGCGCCGCTGCCCAGCCCCGAGCACCCGGAGATCGAGCGCGACTACCAGCATTTCCAGCTGGTGTTCGCCGAGACCTACTTCAAGACCATCGCCGACTCGCTGCAGTGGCATGCCCCGAACCACCTGCTGCTGGGGGGACGCTATGCCGTGAGCACCCCGGAGGCGGTCAAGGCCTGCGCCGAGTTCTGCGATGTCCTGAGCTTCAATTTCTATACCCTCAAGCCCGAGGACGGCTACGACTTCGCCCAGCTGGCCGAGCTGGACAAGCCGGTGCTGGTCTCGGAATTCCAGTTCGGCTCCCGCGACCGTGGGCCGTTCTGGCCGGGGCCGCTGGAGGTCGCCCGCGAAGAGGACCGGGGGCCTGCCTATGGCAATTTCCTCAAGGCGGCGCTGGCCCAGCCGATGATCGTCGGCGCGCACTGGTTCCAGTACCTGGACCAGCCGGCCAGCGGGCGACTGCTCGATGGCGAGAACGGCCATCTGGGGCTGGTGGCCATTACCGACGTGCCGTACCCAGGCTTCGTCAAGGCGGTACGCAGGAGCAATCTGCAGTTGATGGACGAGCTGGGCAGGATCCTGGAAAAGCCGGCGCCCTGATTTTTCGTTGCCCGTACCGGCCCATTCGCGGCGGTACAGGCAGCGCAAGCCTCGAATCCCGACAGCACAGGCGACCACCCAGCCACAGGTTGTTTGCAAATCCGTCAACTACTGAAACAATGCATCCTTTTGTAAGACGAGTCGACGGAGAACAGGCGGGTGCAGATCCAGGGTCACTATGAGCTGAAGTTCGAGGCGGTGCGCGATGCCTTCGCCGCGTTGTTCGAAGATCCCCAGGAGCGTGGTGCGGCGCTGTGCATCCAGGTCGGTGGCGAAACGGTCGTCGACCTGTGGGCCGGTAGCGCCGACAGGGATGGCCAGGAAGCCTGGCACAGCGACACCATCGCCAACCTGTTCTCCTGCACCAAGACCTTCACCGCCGTCACCGCGTTGCAATTGGTGGGCGAGGGCAAGCTGGCCCTGGATACCCCGGTGGCGCGCTACTGGCCGGAGTTCGCCCAGGCCGGCAAGGACGGCGTGACCTTGCGTCAACTGCTCAGCCACCGCGCCGGCCTGCCAGCCATCCGCGAGCTGCTGCCGGCCGAGGCCCTGTACGATTGGCAGGCCATGATCGATGCCCTGGCCGCCGAGGCGCCCTGGTGGGTGCCAGGCAGCGAGCACGGCTACGCTGCCATCACCTACGGCTGGCTGGTCGGCGAGCTGATTCGCCGCGCCGATGGGCGTGGCCCGGGTGAGTCGATCGTCGCCCGCACCGCACGGCCGCTGGGCCTGGATTTTCATGTGGGCCTGGCGGACGAGGAGTTCCACCGCGTGGCGCACATCGCCCGTGGCAAGGGCAACCCCGGCGACGCCGCGGCCCAGCGGCTGCTGCAGGTGACACTGCGTGAGCCGGAGGCACTGTCGACCCGCGCCTTCACCAACCCACCGGCGATCCTCACCAGCACCAACAAGCCCGAATGGCGGCGCATGCAGCAGCCGGCGGCCAACGGCCACGGCAACGCCCGCAGCCTGGCGGGCTTCTATGCCGGCCTGCTCGACGGCAGCCTGTTGGAGTCGGAGCTGCTCGACGAGCTGACCCGTGAACACAGCCTCGGCCAGGACCGTACCCTGCTGACCCAGACCCGCTTCGGCCTGGGCTGCATGCTCGACCAGCCCGACGTGGCCAACGCCACCTTTGGCCTGGGCGCGAAAGCCTTCGGCCATCCCGGCGCCGGTGGCTCGGTCGGCTTCGCCGATCCCGAGCACGATGTCGCCTTCGGTTTCGTCACCAATACCCTTGGCCCCTATGTGCTCATGGACCCCAGGGCACAGAAACTGGTGCGCGCCCTTGGCACGTGCCTTTGATCGGGTTGTGCGGGTATTGCCCGGATCCTTTGACTATCCTCAATGCCAACGCCTGGTGTGCGCGGGCAAAATCTCTTTCAATTTCATGGTGTATCGCTGATGTCTTCACATAAAACCTTAGCACTTGCCCTGTGCCTGGCCGCTACCGGTTGCGCCCAGCACCCGCAGACTGCCTCGAACGACACGAGCCACAGCTGGTGGCCATTCGGCTCGGACAAAGTGGCCGAGCAGGAAGTGAAGGAGGCTGTGACCGAGAAGGTGGCCAAGGCCGAGGCCAAGTCCGAGAGCGGCAGCCGCTGGTGGTGGCCCTTCGGCGGCGCAGAACAGCAGGCCAAGGGCCCGGCGGTGCCGAAGATCGACGAGAAGGCCACCCAGGCCTGGCTGGACGAGTACGAGCCCAAGGTGCGCGAGGCGATCAAGGGCAGCAAGTTCGAGCTGGAGCGCCGCGACGATGTGCTGGCGGTGACCATCCCGGTGGATGGCTCCTACAACCCGGATCGCCCGAACATGCTGCTGCCGATGACCCTGGGCCCGATCACCCGCGTGGCCAAGCTGGCCGAGGCCGATACGAAGAGCGCCGTGCTGATTCTGGGCCACGCCGACAGCAGCGGTGCCGCCGCGGCGAACCAGAAGCTCAGCCTGGAACGTGCCGCGTCGGTGTCGGCGATCTTCCGTCTCAGCGGCCTGGAGCGTGATCGCCTGATGCTCAAGGGCATGGGTTCGGACATGCCGCGTGCGGCCAACGACAGTGTCGAGGGCCGGAAGCTGAACCGTCGGGTGGAAATGCTGCTGACTCCGCAGAACACCATGGTGGCGCTGCTGGCCAAGTACCAGCAGGCCGCCCCGGCACCGGTCGCAGCCTCCATGGTTGCAGTCCAGGACGCCAAGGCGCCGGCAGCCAAGGCCGCCGCCAGCAAACCTGCGGTGAAGGCCCCGGCCAAGACCGTGGCGAAGAAGCCTGCGGCCAAGACCACCGCGAAGAAGGCCTCGACCAACAAGAAAGTAGCCGCCAACAGCCCTGCGAAGAAAGGCAACTGATCGTCTTAAGGAAACGCAGTCATGACCCAATCCCTGGCCGATATGCGCCGCGACTACACCCGTGATGGCCTGGCCGAAGCTCAGGCCCCGGGTGAGCCGTTCGCCCTGTTCCACCAGTGGTTCGCCGATGCGGTGAAGACCGAGCAGCCACCGGTGGAGGCCAACGCCATGACCCTGGCCACTGTCGACGGCGAAGGCCGGCCGCATTGCCGGGTGCTGCTGCTCAAGGGGCTCGATGAGCGCGGTTTCACCTTCTTCACCAACTACGACAGCGCCAAGGGCCAGCAACTGCTGGCCAACCCCTTTGCCGCCATGACGTTCTTCTGGCCGGCATTGGAACGCCAGGTGCGTATCGAAGGGCGGGTGGAGAAGGTCACGGCCAAGGAGTCCGACGACTACTACCAGGTACGCCCGCTGGGCAGCCGCCTGGGGGCATGGGCGTCGCCGCAGAGCCGGGTGATTGCCAGCCGCGAGGCGTTGGAGAACCTGGTCAAGGCTACCGAGGCGCGTTTTTCCGATACCCAGCCGCATTGCCCCGAGCACTGGGGGGGCTATCGCTTGCTGCCCGAGCGCGTCGAGTTCTGGCAGGGGCGCGCGAGCCGCCTGCACGATCGCCTGAACTATCGCCTGGTGGATGGCCAGTGGCTGCGTGAGCGCCTGGCTCCCTAACCCGGATAGGCGGCGGCTTCGCGTTCCAGCCAGGCCGCCAGTTCCTTTCGCTTGATCTTCTGCGCCCGCGCCTGCTCGAGGCGTTGCAGCATGTAGGTGCGCTTGGCTTCGTCGTTGCCGGCCAGCGACAGCGCCAGGTCACGGTCCATCCAGCGTCGCATGCGCACGTACAGCCACCAATGGAAGTACAGGCCCGCGACGGTCGCGACCACGACGATGAAGTAATCCATGGCTATCCTTGGTCAGAATGTTTAGCCGCAACACAGCCGGCGCAGGCTGTACCTGAGCTGAATGAAAACAATTTTATAACCTTTGCGCCGTGACAGTCGTCAATCCACGGCGTCTAATGGACACATGACCTATGGAGAGTTATCCCATGCGTAAATCCGTTTTGCTGGTGGCGAGCTTCACCACCATGTCGCTGCTGCTCGGCGGTTGTGCCTCGAACCTGACGGGCGACAGCTATTCCCGGGATGAGGCCCGTCGCGTGCAGACCGTGCGCATGGGCACTATCGAATCCCTGCGCCCGGTGAAGATCGAAGGTACCAAGACCCCGATCGGCGGTGGCGCGGGCGCGATCGTCGGTGGCGTGGCCGGCAGCGCCGTGGGGGGTGGCCGTGGCAGCATCGTGGCTGCGGTGATCGGTGCCGTTGCCGGTGGCCTGGCCGGTTCTGCCGCCGAGGAAGGCCTGACCCGCACCCAGGGTGTCGAGATCACTGTGCGCGAGGACGACGGCAGCATGCGCGCCTATGTGCAGGAAGTGCAGCAGAACGAGATCTTCCGCGTCGGCGAGCGGGTACGCATCATGACCGTTGACGGTACCAGCCGCGTCACTCACTGAAGTTGCACTAAAAACAAACCCCGACACGGCGAGGCCGGTCGGGGTTTTTTCTTGCCTGCAAGGCGCTGTCAGGCATCCAGCCCCAGGATGTCCCGCGCCACCGCCTCGGCGACGCGAATGCCATCGACCCCGGCCGAGAGAATGCCGCCGGCGTAACCTGCGCCTTCGCCAGCCGGGAACAGGCCCTTGAGGTTGAGGCTCTGGTAGCTGGCGTCGCGGGTGATGCGCAGGGGCGAGGAGGTGCGCGTCTCGATGCCGGTCAGCACCGCATCGTGCAGGTTGTAGCCTTTGATCTGGCGATCGAAGGCCGGCAGTGCCTCACGGATGGCCTCGATGGCGAAATCGGGCAGGCTGGGTGCCAGGTCGCCGAGGGTCACCCCCGGTTTGTAGGACGGCTCGACACTGCCCAGCTCGGTGGAGGGCCGCCCGGCGACGAAGTCGCCGACCAGTTGCGCCGGTGCCTGGTAGTTGCTGCCGCCCAGCACGTAGGCATGGGCTTCCAGGCGCTCCTGCAGCTCGATACCGGCCAGCGGGCCGCCCGGGTAGTCGCGTTCGGGGTCGATGCCGACGACGATGCCGGAGTTGGCGTTGCGCTCGTTACGCGAATACTGGCTCATGCCATTGGTGACCACCCGGCCCGGCTCGCTGGTGGCGGCGACCACGGTGCCGCCTGGGCACATGCAGAAGCTGTAGACCGAGCGGCCGTTGCTGGCGTGATGCACCAGCTTGTAGTCGGCGGCGCCGAGTTTCGGGTGCCCGGCATACTTGCCCAGGCGCGCCTTGTCGATCAGCGATTGTGGGTGCTCGATGCGAAAACCGATGGAAAACGGCTTGGCTTCCATGTAGATGCCCTTGCCGTGCAGCATGCGGAAGGTGTCGCGAGCGCTGTGCCCCAGGGCCAGGACCACATGGCGCGAATGCAACTGCTCGCCGCTCTCCAGCACCACGCCGTTGAGCTGGCCATCGTCGATGAGCAGGTCGGTGACCTTTTCCTGGAAACGCACTTCGCCGCCCAGGGCGATGATTTCCTGGCGCATGTTCTCGACCATGCCGGTCAGGCGGAAGGTACCGATGTGCGGCTTGCTGATGTAGAGGATCTCGTCCGGGGCGCCGGCCTTGACGAACTCTTCCAAGACCTTGCGGCCATGGTGCAGCGGGTCCTTGATCTGGCTGTAGAGTTTGCCATCGGAGAAGGTCCCGGCGCCGCCTTCGCCGAACTGCACGTTGGACTCGGGGTTGAGCACGCTCTTGCGCCACAGGCCCCAGGTGTCCTTGGTGCGCTGGCGCACTTCCTTGCCGCGCTCTAGGATGATCGGTCGAAAGCCCATCTGTGCCAGCAACAGGCCGGCGAAGATGCCACAGGGGCCGAAGCCGACCACGATCGGGCGCTCCACCTGGTTGGCCGGAGCCTGGCCGACGAATGTGTAGCTGATGTCGGGGGCGACGCTGATGTTGCGGTCATCGGCGAACGTGTGCAGCAGTTGCGCCTCGTTGCTCGCTTCCAGGTCGATGGTGTAGATGAACAGCATCTCGCTGTTCTTCTTGCGGGCGTCGTAGCTGCGCTTGAACAGGGTGAAGCTGAGCAACTGCTCGTCGAGGATGCCCAGGCGCTGGACGATGGCCTCGCGCAGGGCCTCGTCGGAATGGTCCAGGGGCAGCTTCAGTTCGGTGATTCGTAGCATGGCAGGATCCAGTATCCCGGCCATGGGGTGGCCGGCGGCTTTACACAAACCGCCAAGTATAAGCTGTTCGCCACCTTGACTGGCAGGATAAACGCATCCGGGCGATCAGTTGTCGCGGGCGCCGCCGTAGTAGCCGCAGCCTTGCAGGGTCTGGCCGTCGATGCGCAGTTCGGCGCGCAGGTGGCGTATCGCGCCGGTGGCGATGTCGACGCAACGCTGCGGAGCGACCCAGAGCTCGATGTGTTGCCCATTGGCTTCGCTGGACAGGCTCAGGCCGCCGTTGGGCATCTGTTCTTCCAGGTAGGGCAGTGGCAGCGGATCCTGGCCGAGCCGTTCCAGGACCATACCCTTGCCGCTGGCCTTGATCGCCCAGCCTGGTTCATGGCCGTCGGCGCGCAGGGTCAGTTGCTTGAAGTTGGGATCGCCGCAGGCATTGGCGGAAGGCTCGAGACGGTACAGGCGCGTCACGTCGAGGCGGCCATCGCTGTCGGCCTGCTTGCTGCCGGCAAGGCGGCCGCGCACGTCGGCGAACAGCGTGTCGCCAGCATCCTCGGCGAGGTTGGCGGCTTCCTGCAGCAGGCCGGTGGCACCTACATCGTTGACCTCGAAGTGGCGGCTTTCGCTGCAGGGCTTGAACAGCAGCTTGCCACCTTCGGCACTCAGTTCGCCCTGCATGCGCGTGGTGCCGATGTTCGGGTCGGTTGGCTTGTTCGCCAGCGCCTGGCAGCCTGCAAACAGGGGGAGCAGGGTGACGAGCAGCAGGGAAGGGGTGACGCGCATGGGGCAGGCTCCGGGCGATCCAGCAAAAGAAGTGGCCACGTTACTCAGCCTGGGGGGCGATCACAAGGTTTCATGTGTTCCGCTCTGTTGGCAGCGGTCTGGTGGGCCGGGCGAAGCCCCAATTGCCATTTGGGGCCGCTTCGCGCCCCATCGCCGGCAAGCTCCCACATGGCCCGTGCAAACCGCATCATGTGTGGTCGACGCGGTCCCTGTGGGAAGCCGGCTTGCCGGCGATGGGCTGCGAGGCAGCCCCAAATATGACAAAGCGCCGCTTAACTGACAGGCGTTGGCCCGAAGGCCCTTTTCCACACCATGACGATCAACCGCCCAGGTAGGCGTCGCGCACCTTCGGGTCGCTGAGCAACGCCTCGCCGGTGCCCTGCATGACCACGTGGCCGTTCTCCAGCACGTAGGCGCGGTCGGCGATCTTCAACGCCTGGTTGGCGTTCTGCTCCACCAGGAACACGGTCACGCCATCGCGGCGCAACTGCTCGATGATGTCGAAGATCTGCTGGATGATGATCGGCGCCAGGCCCAGCGACGGCTCGTCGAGCAGCAGCAGCTTGGGCTTGCTCATCAGCGCCCGGCCGATGGCCAGCATCTGCTGCTCGCCGCCGGACATGGTGCCGCCACGCTGCACATAGCGCTCCTTCAGGCGCGGGAACAGTTGCAGGACCCTGTCCAACTGCTCCTGGTAGTCGCCCTTGCTGGTGAAGAAGCCGCCCATGGCCAGGTTCTCCTCCACGGTCAGGCGGGCGAACACGCGGCGGCCCTCCGGGACCACGGCGATGCTCTTGCGCATGATGTGCGAGGAAGGCTGGCCGACCAGCTCCTCGCCCAGGTACGTGATGCTGCCGCTGTGTGCCTGGGGCGAGCCGCAGAGGGTCATCAGCAGGGTCGACTTGCCGGCGCCGTTGGCGCCGATCAGGGTGACGATCTCGCCCTGGTTGATCTCCACGTTGACGCTGTGCAGCGCCTGGATCTTGCCGTAGAAGGTGGAAACGTTCTCGAACTTCAGCATTTACGCCTCCCCCAGGTAGGCCTTGATCACATCAGGGTTGCCGCGGATCTCCTCCGGCGTGCCGTCGGCCAGGGGCGTGCCCTGGTTGATCACCACGATGTGGTCGGAAATGCTCATCACCAGCTTCATGTCGTGCTCGATCAGCAGCACCGTCACGTTGTGCGACTCGCGAAGGTAGCTGATCAGGGCCTTGAGGTCCTCGGTTTCCCGGGGGTTGAGGCCAGCGGCCGGCTCGTCGAGCATGATGATCCGGGGCTGGGTCATCATGCAGCGGGCGATCTCCAGGCGACGCTGCTGGCCGTAGGCCAGGGTACCGGCGGTACGGTTGGCGAAGGCGGTCAGGTTGACCTTCTCCAGCCAGTACTGGGCCCGTTCCATGGCCTCCTTCTCGCTGCGGCGGAAGCTCGGGGTCTTGAGCAGGCCGGCGAAGAAGTTGGTGTTCAGGTGCCGGTGCTGGGCGATCAGCAGGTTTTCCAGCGCGGTCATTTCCTTGAACAGGCGTACGTTCTGGAAGGTCCGCACCACGCCCTTGCGGGCGATCTGGTGGCCGGCCAGGCCCTGGATCGGCTGGCCATCGAGCAGGATGGTGCCGCCAGTGGGCTTGTAGAAGCCGGTCAGGCAGTTGAACACGGTGGTCTTGCCGGCGCCGTTCGGGCCGATCAGCGCCACCACCTGTTTTTCCTTGACGGTCAGGCCCACGCCATTGACCGCCAACAAGCCGCCGAAGCGCATGCTCAGGCCGCTGACTTGCAGAATTTCGCGGCTCATCGACGCAGCTCCATGTGTGGACGTTGCATAGGCAGCAGGCCTTGCGGACGCCAGATCATCATCAACACCATCATCGCGCCGAACATCAGCATGCGGTACTCGCTGAACTCACGCATCAGCTCCGGCAACAGGATCATCACGATGGCCGCGAGTATCACGCCCAACTGCGAACCCATGCCGCCGAGGACGACGATGGCGAGGATGATCGCCGACTCGATGAAGGTGAACGACTCCGGTGTCACCAGCCCTTGGCGAGCGGCGAAGAAGCTGCCGGCGAAACCGGCGAAGCAGGCACCCAGGGTGAAGGCCGACAGCTTGATCACGGTCGGGTTCAGGCCCAGGGCACGGCAGGCGATCTCGTCCTCGCGCAGGGCTTCCCAGGCGCGGCCGATCGGCATGCGCAGCAGGCGGTTGATGACGAACAGCGCCAGCAACGCCAGCAGCAGGGCTACCAGGTAGAGGAAGATGACCTTGTTGATCGAGTTGTACGGCAGGCCGAAGAACTCGTGGAAGGTCTGCATCCCCTCGGCGGCGCGGCGTTCGAAGGTCAGGCCGAAGAAGGTCGGCTTGTCGATGTTGCTGATGCCGTTGGGGCCGCCCGTGAGGCTGGTGAGGTTGCGCAGGAACAGGCGGATGATCTCGCCGAAGCCCAGGGTCACGATCGCCAGGTAGTCACCGCGCAGGCGCAGCACCGGGAAGCCCAGCAGGAAGCCGAAGATGGCCGCCATCAGGCCGGCGATCGGCAGGCACACCCAGAAGCTCAGGCCGTAGTAGTGCGACAGCAGGGCGTAGCTGTAGGCGCCGACGGCGTAGAAGCCGACGTAGCCCAGGTCGAGCAGGCCGGCAAGGCCCACCACGATGTTCAGGCCCAGGCCCAGCAACACGTAGATCAGGATCAGGGTGGCGATGTCGACCGCGCCACGCGAGCCGAAGAACGGCCAGACCAGCGCCACCACGATCAGGCCCAGGATCACCCAGCGCTGGGTCTTGGGCAGGGTCAGGTAGTTGCTGACGGCTGGCGGGATCAGCTTGCGCTCGGAGCGCCCGCGCATCATCGAGTTCCATTGCTTGTCGAACAGCACGCGCAGGAACATCAGTACCGAGCAGACGGTGATGACCGTGAGGGTGAACGGGCCCTGGCTGTGGACCACCAGCCGGATGCCGTCGATGCTGAGTTTCAGGCCCAGCACCGGGAAGGCCACGGCCCAGACCAGGGCGGCGCTGAACAGCGCCTGTTTGAGATGTCTGTTCATACTTTTTCAACCTCCGGACGGCCCAGGATGCCGGTCGGCCGGAACAGCAAGACGAGAACCAACAGGCCGAACGCCACCACGTCCTTGTACTGGTCGCCGAAGATGTCGGCGCCGAAGGCTTCCGCCACGCCCAGCACCAGCCCGCCGAGCATGGCGCCCGGGATGCTGCCGATGCCGCCCAGTACCGCCGCGGTGAAGGCCTTCAGGCCCACCAGGAAGCCGGCGTTGGGGTTGATCACCCCGTACTGCATGCTCAGCAGTACGGCCGCCACCGCCGCCAGGGCGGCACCGATGACGAAGGTCAAGGCGATGATGTTGTTGGTGTTGATGCCCAGCAGGTTGGCCATCTTGAGGTCCTCGGCGCAGGCGCGGCAGGCGCGACCCAGACGGGAACGGGAGATGAACAGGGTCAGGCAGGTCATGGCCACGAGGGTGACCACGAAGACCAGGATCTGCATGTAGGACACCAGCACCTCTTGCGCGCCGCCCGGCCCGAAGGAGAAGGAGCCCGGGATCAGGTTGGGGATGGACTTGTCCTTGGAGTCCTGCGACAGCAGGACGGTGTTCTGCAGGAAGATCGACATGCCGATGGCGGAGATCAGCGGGATCAGGCGGTTGCTGTTGCGCAACGGCCGGTAGGCGACCCGTTCGATGCTATAGCCATAGGCACTGGTCACGACCATGGTGGCGATGAACGCCACGGCCATCAGCAGCGGCAGCGAGTCGATGCCCATCATGGCCAGGCCCGCCAGGGCGATGAAGGCCACGTAGGAACCGATCATGTACACCTCGCCATGGGCGAAGTTGATCATGCCGATGATGCCGTACACCATCGTGTAGCCGATGGCGATCAAGGCGTAGGTGCTGCCGATGGTCAATCCATTAACCAGTTGTTGGAAGAAATGGTAGATCTCAGGCATTTACAGCGCTCCTAAAAACCTGATTAGCATTTCGCTGGCGGGTGATGAACCCGGCTCGCCTCGTAGGCGTTGGCAACGAGGGCGGGCACGGCCAGGGAACCGCGGGTGACGGTTTTAAGATTTTCAGGTGAACCCCCTCCCGGATCGCGGGAATCGGGCCCATGAACCTCGTAAAACAAAGCCCACTGCTCACACAGTGGGCTTCCAGTTAGCTAGTCACGCTGTTACTGAGGGGAGACTTCGGTCTTCGGCTTGCCGAAGTGCCATTCGTAGACCACGAACTTGAAGTCCTTCAGGTCGCCTTTCTCGTCGAACGACAGGTCGCCGGTCGGGGTGTGGAAGGTGCCCTTGTGGATTTCCTCGGCGACTTTCTCGGCGTCGTCGCTGGTGCCGGCGGCCTTGATGCCATCGGCGATCACCTGGACGGCGGAGTAGGCCGGGAACACGAACGGACCGCTCGGATCCTTGCCGTCACCCTTGATGGCGTCGACGATCGCCTTGTTCGCAGGATCCGCGTCGAAGGACTTGGGCAGAGTCACCAGCAGGCCTTCGGAGGCGCTCTGGGCGATCTGCGAGATGGAGTCGTTGCCCACGCCTTCCGGGCCCATGAACTTGGCGTTCAGGCCTTTTTCCTTCGACTGGCGCAGGATCAGGCCCAGCTCTGGGTGGTAGCCGCCGTAGTAGACGAAGTCGACGTTGTTCTGCTTGAGCTTCTGGATGATCGAGGAGAAGTCCTTGTCACCGGCGTTCAGGCCTTCGAAGACGGCGACCTTGACGCCCTTGCCTTCGAGGGTCTGCTTGACCGCGGTGGCGATGCCTTCGCCGTACTGCTGCTTGTCGTGCAGGACCGCGACGACCTTCGGCTTGACGTGGTCGGCGATGTAGTTGCCGGCGGCCGGGCCCTGGGCGCTGTCCAGGCCGATGGTGCGGAACACCAGCTTGTAGCCACGGGCGGTGATTTCCGGGCTGGTGGCGGCTGGGGTGATCATGATCACGCCTTCGTCTTCGTAGATGTCGGACGCAGGCTGGGTGGAGCTGGAGCACAGGTGGCCGACCACGAACTTGACGCCATCGTTGACCACCTTGTTGGCGACCGCGACGGCCTGTTTCGGGTCGCACGCGTCGTCGTATTCCTTGGCCTCGAGCATCTTGCCGTCGACGCCGCCCTTGGCGTTGATGTCCTCGATGGCTTGTTTGGCGCCGATGAACTGCATGTCGCCGTACTGGGTGACCGGACCGGTCTTGGGACCGGCGATACCGATCTTGATGGTGTCGGCGGCAAACGAATGGCTGGCGACCCCGGCCAGGACCATTGCGGCGAACAGCTTGGAAATCTTGATCATAGTGCTCCACTCATTCTGTTGTAATTCTTATAGTCCTGGCGGCCAGGGCTACAGATCGGGCGGGAACGCCGGCATGGCCACGCCATGTCGCAAGCCCACCTTCCCCCGGAACGTGTCCCGGAACTGTACCGGTACAGTGTAGAGCGCTGTCCAAGCGCTTGAAAAGCGGGCGAAAAGCGTCTGTTTCCCGGGGTGTCGCCTGGTCGACACAAAGATACAGAAAAGCGCCATTACTTTGCCTGCATCCCTGGCCCCACCCCACAAGTTCGGGGCCAATCGACCAAATTACATATTTGAAACCGGGTTTTTCTGCAAAAATGCCGGCCTTTTCATTGGCCGTTTTTCTGCTGGTAGGAACCCATGACTGATCAAGCAAGCACCCTCTATGCCAAATTGCTCGGCGAGACGGCAATCATCGAGTGGAAGGCACTGGAGCGTTTCTGGGCCAAGGGTGACCTGATTTGGGTCGACCCGAGCCTGGACCTGATCGCCGTTGCCGAGGCGATGGCCGAGAATCGCAGCGAGATCTTCGCCAAGTGGCGTAACGATGGCACTGTCGCCCCGGTCACTGCGCAGCAGGCGCTAGACCTGCAGAACCGCGATCCGCAGATCTGGGCGGTGGTGGTTTCGCCATTCGTGGTGATGCAAGAGAAGAAAGCGCAGTGAGGCTGCGCTTTTTTGGTGCGTGAAAACGCACAGGTCTTCCGTGCTGGTGCGTATCGACGTTCAGGTGGGGTGGATGTTGGTAACAGTCGGGTGAGTGATTCGGCTGCGCGGTAACAGTTTACGGTATGCGTAATGGGGGCCGCTTCGCGCCGTCAGTAGTCGACCCGCCCGGTATGGTTGTTCAGCGAGATCACCCGCGTCTTGCCGATCCGGTGGCGGAAGATCTCGCGCAGGTACTTCACCGCCTTCTTCACGCAGTCGCGCGACAGGCGGATGTCGTTGATCGAGACGAAGCGGCTCTTGTCATTGATCAGTTCGCGGTACTTCTTCTCGTACATCGGCTTGATCGCATACCAGTTGGTGTCGAGGATCTTCGCCGGGTTCTCGAACTCGTTGAGCAACTCGTCGATGCGTGCCTCGTCGAACTGCTCGCTGGTGATGAACTCGAGGATGGCGTTGTCCAGGGTGTCGTCGAAGCGATACGGGTTGCGGGCGAAGCAGCGCTTGATGAAGGCCACGATCAAGGTCAGGAAGTCGTCCGACAGGCACGGGCTCTTGGCGATCAGGGTGGTCAGCGAGAGGTTGGCCGAGGCGCCGATCACCAGGGCGTAGCGCTTGAGGGTGGTGTTGGGGAACAGGCTGTTGAGGTGCGTCTTGAGCCGGTTCAGGTCCATGTACGACAGCTTGTAGTCCTTGGGCAGCGAAACGATCGACACCACCGACGAGCAGTTCTTGAAAAAGTGCAGGTCATGCAGCGCCGCCGCGTCGTAGCCCGAAGCCTGGTACTGCTCCAGGGCCGCGCGGTAGCGGCGTGACTCGATCGGCAGCAGGCTGATGCCTTCGATGGCCTGGGTCTGCTTGTTGAAGTGCGGCAGGTCGATGGAGCGCAGGAACAGGTCGTCGATGTCCAGTCGCGGGTTTTCCTTCTCGAACACCTTGAACTTGTCCGAACCGGGCACAGGCTGCTCCGGCACCACCGATTCGGCATAGGCGATGGCCACCGGGCCGGCCAGGCTCATGAACAGGTCGTTGGCATCCAGGCGAATGGTCTCGCCGATATCGATGCCGGCACGGCGGAAGTAGTTCTGGTCGTAGTCGGTGGTCACCGCCTGGGCCGTGAGGATGTTGAAGATCTGCTGGGAGATGTACTGGTTGGCGTGCTTCTCCATGGCGTTGACGTCGATGTTCTGGATCGTGCCGTCGTCGTTCTCCTCGGCGTAGCGCATGATGTCGTTGGAAATCAGCATCATCGCGTTCCACGGGCGGATGCGGCCCATGACGCTGGCTTCGCTGCTGTCTTCGTTGTCGAAGTTGTACGAGAAGTCCCACTCTTCCGAGAGGTACTTGCACAGCAAGCGCCCGGCGTTGATGTGCAGGGCTTCGGACATCTCGCTGCGATGGTCGGAAACGTTCGGCAGTACGCAGATGCCGCTGGTGAAGATCGGCTCGAAGACGAACGAATGCCCGCTCTTGCCGTCATTCTCGTCGGCCGGCTTGGTGTCGAAGGTTTTGTTCATGTACGAGTACTGCTGGGCCAGGCCGAACTCCGAGGCCATGCCCGAGCCAGTGCCGCCACCGGCGCTGAAGATGTAGAAATACAGACGCGACTGGTTGGCCTTGATACCGCAGGAGTCGATCAGGTACGAGTGGATCAGCTTCCAGTCGCTGCTGGAGAAGCGCTGGGTGTCCTTGTTGAGGATGATCTTGGCCAGGTACTGGCCGAGGATCGGCGCATTGCCGGCACCGCCGGCGTGGACCTCGGACAGGTCCATGATCTTCATCTTGCTGTAGTCGCGCAGGAAGCCCCCGCGCTCGCCCTTGCGCGAGAAGCGGATGCGCCCGGCGATGTCCTTGTCCAGGTCGCCCAGCATCACCAGCGGCTCGACCAGGAATACCGGCTTCGCCACCTTGTTCTGCACCAGGCGCAGGTTCTGGCGGATCCAGCGTGCCGGGCTGTAGCCGGCCTCGCCCTTGTTGCGCTCCTCGTTGTTGAACTCGTTGAGGAAGAAGGTGCGGGCGTTGTAGACCAGTTCTGCCACGTCCAGGGCGATGTTCGAGCCGCAGCGGCCCAGGCCGATCAGGCACACCGAGGGGAACTGCTGTTCGAGGCGTAGCTGGCTTTCGTCCTCGACGTGCAGGTTCTGCGGGAACACCAGGTCGCGCAGGCCGTCGAGGTTGTCGAGGATGCGCTGGATGTCCTGCTCGGTGTAGTAGAGGTATTGTTGCGTCGGCAGCAGGCGCGTGGGCTGCAGGTCCCGCGGGGACAGCGCGGCCGGCGAGGAAGAGGGGATCGACGACTCGGGCAGCGCATTGGCAGAAGTGTTGGTAGAGGTCATAGTGCGCCATTCGCCTTGGGTGGTGGGCCGTCGACAGGTATGTCATCTGGCCATCATTGGGAAATTTCGCGACTGTATCAGTGCGCCTTTCACGTAGGCGATAGGGGTTTGCCTTATATCCCATGAGTTGTCTTGTCGCCTTCGCAGTGCATCGCCCGATTGCCCTGCTTCTTTAATCATCTGCCTGGAGTTGCTCATGAGTACTGCATTGCCTTCGCTGGGATTCGCCGGAATCGGCCTGATGGGCCTGCCGATGTGCCGGCGCCTGCTGGCCGCGGGCTACCCGCTGACGGTCTGGAACCGTAGCCCGCAGAAGTGCGCCGAACTGGTTGCCGCCGGCGCGCGCCTGGCCGCCAGCCCCGCCGAGCTGTGCCGTGACACGGACATGGTGCTGCTGTGCCTGGCCGATACGGCGGTGGTGCGCGAGGTGGTGTTCGGCGAGCAGGGCGTGGCCCAGGGCGGGCGCAGTGGCCAGTTGCTGGTGGACTTCTCCAGCCTGGAGCCGACCGCCACCCGCGAGATGGCCGCCGAGCTGGCGGCACTGTGCGGCATGGCCTGGCTGGATGCGCCGGTATCGGGTGGCACCCCCGGCGCCGAGGCCGGCACCCTGGCGATCATGGTCGGCGGCGAGGCCGAGGACCTGGCGCGGGCGCGCCCGGTGCTGCTGACCCTGGGCCAGCGGGTGACCCACATGGGGGGCATCGGTGCGGGCCAAGTGACCAAGGCCTGCAACCAGATGATCGTGGCCTGCAATGCCCTGGTGATCGCCGAGGTGGTGGCCCTGGCCGAGCAGTCCGGGGTCGATGCGCGGCTGATCGCCGAGGCCCTGGCAGGCGGTTTCGCCGACTCCAAGCCGTTGCAGATCCTCGCGCCACAGATGGCCGAGAGCCGTTTCGAGCCGATCAAGTGGCACGTGCGCACATTGCTCAAGGACCTGGATACTGCAGTGAAGTTCTCGCGCGAGCAGGGCTCGGCAACGCCGCTCAGTGGCCTCGCCGCGCAATTGATGCGCTTGCACGGTAGCCAGGGCTATCTGCAAAAAGATCCAGCGACCCTGGTAGAACTGTATCGCAACAAGGGCTGAAGTCGCTGTCCTGGCGGTCGAGCCGTTCGAGGATCGGGCGTAGCTCGGCCAGTGGCACCGGGCGGCTGAGCAGGTAGCCCTGGAGGAAGTCGCAGCCGTGGGCGGCGAGGAACTCGTGCTGCTCCACGGTCTCGACGCCTTCGCAGACCACCTGCAGGTGCAGGGTATGGGCCATGATGATGATCGCCTGGACGATCTCGCGGTCCTTCTGGCTACCCGGCACGTCCTGGATGAACGAGCGATCGATCTTCAGCACGTCCAGGGGCAGGCGCTTGAGGTAGGCCAGCGATGAATAGCCGGTACCGAAGTCGTCGATCGACAGGGCCACGCCCTGGGCGCGGATACGCTTGAGCAGGCTGACGGTGCGCTGGATATCGCCCATCAGGGCATTCTCGGTGACTTCCAGTTCCAGTTGGCGAGGTGTCAGGCCGGCCTGGAACAGCGCCATCTCCACCTCGCTGGCCAACTCCTCGCGCCCCAGGGTCACTGCCGAGCAATTGACCGTGACCTTGAGCGCGCCATAGCCGTGGCGGTTGAGCCGGGCCAGGTCTTCGCAGGCGCGGCGCAGCACCCATAGATCAAGGTCGACGATCAGGCCGTTGGTCTCGGCGATACCGATGAAACGGTCGGGGGCGAGCAGCCCATGTTGCGGATGCTGCCAGCGCACCAGGGCTTCGAGCTTGGCCACCTGGCCGTTGTGCAGGTCGAAGATCGGCTGGTAGTGCACGCACAGGCCGCATTCTTCGAGCAGGGCCAGGCGCAGCTCTTCCTCCAGTTGCAGCTCCAGGGTGGCGCGGGTCTTCAGGCCGTTGTCGAAGAAGTTCAGGCTGTTGCGCCCGCAGCCCTTGGACTGGTACAGCGCCAGGTCGGCGTTCTTGAGCAGTTCTTCGGCGGTGCGGCCGTCATCGGGGAAGATGCTGATGCCGATGCTGGTGGTCATGACCATGCGCCGCCCGCCCAGGTCGATTGGCTCTTTCATCCGTTGCATGATGCGCTGGGCCAGGTGGCGTGCTTCGTCGCGGCTGTTGAGGCTGGTGACGATGCAGAATTCGTCGCCACCGAAACGCGCCACCAGGTCCTGGTTGCGGGTGGCGGCCTTGATGTGGTCGGCGATCACCTTGAGCAACTCGTCGCCGGCGGCATGGCCGAGGCTGTCGTTGATCCGCTTGAAGTGATCGATGTCGAGGAACATGACGGCCAGCATGCCGTCGTTGGCACTGTGTTCCACCAGACGTTCGGCGAATACCTGGTTGAAGCCTCGGCGGTTGACCAGGTTGGTCAGGGCATCGTAGTGGGCGGCCTGCTGCAGCGAGACTCGGGCCTGGTCGAGCTGGCTGAGCAGCACGTTGACCCGGCGCAGGTCGCGTTCCTTGCTTTGCAGCTTCTTGTCCGACAGCGCCGCGCTGATGCTGCCGCCACAGATCAGCAAGGTGATCGAGGCGAGGGTCAGCCCCAGTTGCAGGCTGTTGTCCACCGAGGGCAGGCGCAGGGCGGTGTCGGCCGGGATCACCAGGGTCATCGCGGCCATG
Organism: Pseudomonas sp. HLMP; assembly: GCF_046365545.1. Lineage (NCBI taxonomy): Bacteria > Pseudomonadati > Pseudomonadota > Gammaproteobacteria > Pseudomonadales > Pseudomonadaceae > Pseudomonas > Pseudomonas sp. HLMP. The sequence continues at coordinate 1,936,511 of NZ_JBDLLR010000001.1, forward strand.
CCGGTGAAATGGGTGGCCACGATGCCGGCGGCCATCAGCAGGCTGGCGCCGTACTTCAGCACCAGGTGCAGGGTGCCGGCGCCATTGCTGAAGTAGCGGGCCATCAACAGGGCCAGCAGGCTGGTGGCGATGGCGATGCCCAGGGACGCCACTACCAGGCCGGCCTGGTAATACTGCTGGGCACTGGCCTGCAGCGCGGCCATGCCGACATAGTGCATCAGGGTGATGCCCAGCCCGATGAACAGTGCGGCCTGCAGGTAGTGGCGCGGGCGCATCGCGCTGCGGTCGAGGGTGTTCATCGCCAGCCAGGCGGCGAGCAGAGCGATCAGCAGCGACAGCCCGGTCAAGGGCACGTCGTAGTGGATCTCCAGGGGCGCCTGGAACGCCAGCATGCTGATGAAGTGCATGGCCCAGATACCGCCGGCCAGGCAGCAGGCGCCGAGCATGCGCCATTGCCGGCGCGCGGCGTCGTCTTCGCTGTGGCATTGGCGTTCGGCCATGTCGAGGGTGGCGAAGCATGCCGCGCAGGCCACCGCATAGGCGAGCACGACCATGAAAGGTTCATGACGGCAGTCGAGAACGATCTGTCCGCTGGTCGGCAGCTCGGCGAACAATTGCAGTCCCAGCCATTCCATTGCTTGCCTCTTCGTCGAGTTCTCGCGCGTCTCCAGGAAGTCCTCACGGAGACCGTTGAGCAGCAGTATAGGAACGGGTGATTAAGCCTTCCTGATTGATGGCACTTTGATTTCAATCATTTGGATATTGGCTTGATAGCGGGGAGATCTAAGGGCGGTGGGAAATTCCATGAGGCCGCTTCGTGCCCATCGCCAGCTTGCCAGCGATGGGCACGAAGCGGCCCCAGCATGTTGCATGTACTAAGGCATCAGCCCGCGACCAGCACGCGGATCGCCTCCAGGCGCAGGGCGGCCTTCTCCAGCATGGCCAGGCCATCCTCGCGCTGCTTGCGCAAGGCGTCGATCTCGCTGTCGCGCACGCTTGGGTTGACCGCCTTGAGCGCCGTCAGGCGGGCCAGCTCTTCGTCGGCCTCGGCGGCGAGGCGTCGCTGGGCTTCGGCCACCCGCTCCTCGTGCGTGGGCATGACCTTGGCTTCGCCACCGGCAATGCGCTTGGCCAGTACGTCACGCTGGGCTTGGACGAACTTGTTGGCGCTGGCCTTGGGCACGCTCTCCAACTGGTCGTTGAGGGTCTCGAAGGCCACGCGAGGCGCCAGGTCGTTGCCGTTGGCGTCGAGCAGGCAGCGCAAGGCCGCCGATGGCAGGTAGCGGCCCAGTTGCAGGTGGCGCGGGGCAACCACTTCGCTGACGTAGAGCAGCTCGAGCAGCACGGTGCCGGGCTTGAGCGCCTTGTTCTTGATCAGCGCCACGGCGGTGTTGCCCATGGAGCCGGACAGCACCAGGTCCATGCCGCCCTGGACCATCGGGTGTTCCCAGGTCAGGAACTGCATGTCCTCGCGGGACAGGGCCTGGCCACGGTCGTAGGTGATGGTCACGCCTTCCTCGTCGCCCAGCGGGAAGCTGGCGTCGAGCATCTTCTCGCTCGGCTTGAGGATCAGGGCGTTTTCCGAATGGTCCTCGCTGTCGATGCCGAAGGCGTCGAACAGGGTTTCCATATAGATCGGCAGGGCGAACTGGTCATCCTGCTCGAGGATCGCCTCGACCAGGGCCTGGCCTTCGCCGGCACCGCCCGAGTTGAGCTCCAGCAGGCGGTCGCGGCCGCTGTGCAGCTCGGCTTCCAGGCGCTCGCGCTCGGCGCGCGCCTCGGCCACCAGCTTGTCCCAGGCGCTGCCGTCGCCGGCTTCGAGCATCGGCAGCAGGCGCGGGCCGAAACGGTGCTGCAGGGCATTGCCGGTCGGGCAGGTGGCGAGGAAGGCGTTCAGGCCCAGATGGTACCACTGGAACAGGCGCTCCTGGGGGCTGTCCTGCAGGTAGGGCACGTGCAGTTCGATGGTGTGTTTCTGGCCGATCCGGTCGAGGCGGCCGATCCGCTGTTCGAGCAGGTCCGGGTGGGCCGGCAGGTCGAACATCACCAGGTGATGGGCGAACTGGAAGTTGCGCCCCTCGCTGCCGATTTCCGAACAGATCAGTACTTGGGCGCCGAACTCCTCGTCGGCGAAGTAGGCCGCGGCACGGTCGCGCTCGAGGATGCTCATGCCTTCATGGAACACCGTGGCCGGGATGCCGGAGCGCACGCGCAGGGCGTCCTCCAGGTCCATGGCGGTCTCGGCGTGGGCGCAGATCACCAGGACCTTGGTGCGCTTGAGCATCTTCAGGGTATCGATCAGCCAGTCGACCCGTGGGTCGAAGCGCCACCAGCGCTCGTCGTCGTTGGTTTCGCCCTGGGCCTGGAAGGCCACCTCCGGGTACAGCTCGGCGTGCTCGCCGTTGGGCAGGTCGCGGTACTGCTCCGGGTTGGCCAGCGGGTAGGGGTGTAACTGGCGTTCCGGGAAGCCCTGGATCGCCGCGCGGGTGTTGCGAAACAGCACCCGCCCGGTGCCGTGGCGGTCGAGCAGTTCGCGGATCAGGCGTGCGTTGGCCTGGCTGTCGCCAGCGCTGACCGCGGCCAGCAGGGTTTCGCCTTCGGCACCGAGGAAGCCTTCGATGGTGGCGTGGGCCTTGGGCGACAGGCGGCCCTCATCGAGCAGTTCCTGTACCGCTTCGGCCACCGGGCGATAGTGCTCGCTCTCGGCGCGGAACGCAGCCAGGTCGTGGAATCGGTTGGGGTCGAGCAGGCGCAGGCGGGCGAAGTGGCTGTCCTGGCCCAGTTGCTCGGGGGTGGCGGTCAGCAGCAGCACGCCAGGGATGACCTGGGCCAGTTGCTCGACCAGGGTGTACTCGGGGCTGGCCTGCTCCTCGTGCCAGACCAGGTGGTGGGCCTCGTCGACCACCAGCAGGTCCCAGCCCGCGGCGAACAGGGCATCCTGGGCCTTTTCGTCGTCGACCAGCCACTCCAGGGCCACCAGCGCCAACTGGGCATCTTCGAACGGGTTGCTGGCGTCGCTCTCGATGAAGCGCTCGGCATCGAACAGTGCCACCTGCAGGTTGAAGCGCCGGCGCATTTCCACCAGCCATTGATGCTGGAGGTTCTCCGGGACCAGGATGAGCACGCGGCTGGCGCGTCCGCAGAGCAACTGGCGATGGATCACCAGGCCTGCCTCGATGGTCTTGCCCAGGCCCACTTCGTCGGCCAGCAGCACACGCGGGGCGATACGGTCGGCCACCTCGCGGGCGATGTGCAACTGGTGGGCGATGGGCTGGGCGCGGCAACCGCCCAGGCCCCACAGCGACGACAGCATCTGCTTGCTGGTGTGCTGCAGGGTGTTGTAGCGCAGGGAAAACCACGGCAGCGGGTCGATCTGGCCGGCGAACAGACGGTCGCTGGCCAGGCGGAACTGGATGAAGTTGGACAGCTGGGTTTCCGGCAGGACACGCGGCTGGTTCTGGTTGTCGAGGCCGTGGTAGACCAGCAGGCCATCGGCGTCCTCGACCTCGCGCACGGTCAGTTTCCAGCCGTCGAAGTGGGTGATCTGGTCACCGGGCGAAAAGCGTACGCGGGTCAGCGGCGCATTGCGCAGGGAATATTGGCGGGTGTCGCCAGTGGCCGGGTAGAGCACGGTCAGCAGGCGGCCATCCTGCGCCAGGATGGTCCCCAGGCCGAGCTCGGCTTCGCTGTCGCTGATCCAGCGTTGCCCCGGTTGATACTGCTGCGCCATACTGCCTGAACTCCCGCGATGAAAAAGCCGGCTATGTTAACGGATAGGCCCGGTAGACCAAAGAGTCTAGCTGCTTCATCGACGAATACCGTCTTGCCGAGGAGGGTTGCGCGCCGACATGCCTGCCAAGCACCGCTGGTTGAATGCCTCCCTGGCCATGGGCGGCCTGCTGTCGCTGGCCGCCTGCGAGCAGCAGGGTTTCCAGACCCTGCCGCCGATTCCGGTCGAGCAACTGGAAGTGCTGGGCGTGCGCACGCCGATCAAGAGCGTGCACTTTCGCGACCGCGATGGCGAGGGTCTGCTGGTGCTCAGCCGCAGCGATGGCCAGGCCACCGACGCGCAGGCCGAGCAGGAGGTCGACCAGGTGGTGCTCAAGGCCACCTTGTATGGCCGCGCCGATGGCGATCTGTTCACGCCGCGTTGGCAGAGCGAGCAGGAAACCACCTGCCCGGGCCTGGACCTGGATGTGGACTTCTATACCGATGTCAGTGACGTCAGCGACCTCGACAAGGACGGTGTCGCCGAGGTGACCGTGGCCAGCCATGCCTTCTGCGGCGGTGGCATCGATCCCCACGACATCGCCATCGAGATGCGCCAGGGCCAGGCGGTCTATACCATCACCGGGCAGTCGCTGGTCACTCCGTCGGGCGAGGAGCCCATCGGCGGCGAGCGCCACGACAGCGCTTCGTTGAAGAATGCCTCGCCCGTGTTGCGCGAGCACATGGATGCGGTCTGGCTGCAGGTCTACAAGCGGCCGTGGAGCGAAGGCGGGCCGCCGACCGACGACGAACTGGACGATGCTGCCGGCTGAGATCGTTCTGGCGGCCTCGGCGCTGTTGTGACGCCCCGCACAATCCTGTGCGTGAAGGTTCAAGGTGGCTGATGGCCGGCCGATACAAGGGTCACAGGAGACAATTGCATGCTGCCGCCGATCATTCCAATCAGCGCCGCCCCGGTGACCTCGCAACAGGACCCGGTCAAGCCGACCCCGGACATTGCGCCGGTGGTCCCGGCGCAGCCTGCCTCCAGCGATGGCACCATCGACCTGCGGCACCAGCGCGATCCCCAGGAGCAAGCCTTGCTGCTGCGCGAAGAGCAACGCCGTCAGCAGCAGCGCCGCCGGCATGCGCAGGACGAGCGCTACGACGCCGTGCCTGGCGATGAACTCAATGCCGACAACACCGTGCCGGTGGCGCCGCTGGGCGATCGCCCGCGCCAGGGCCTGCTGGTCGACATCGAAGTCTGACTGGCCAGGGACGCCGCCTGCGGTCATCATGCAAGTCTCTGCTGTCAGTCGAGCCTGCCCATGAGCCAAGACAACCTGATCGACTTCGGCGCCGAGCGCGCCAAACGCATCCATGACCTCAACGAGAAGCGCCTGAACGAAGTGCGCCAGGCGTTCGAGCAGGCCATGCCGTTGGGCAAGGCGAAGAAGAAAAAGCCCAAGGGCAAGCCGAAGAAGCGCTGAAACTTGACGCAGGTCAAACCTGCGCCCGCCTCGCGTGCCTGGCCCCGGGCACCATTGACTCCGGTCAATTTTCCCTCCCCCTGCATTCGTTACCTTGCACCCATCGGACAACGGCAGGCGCAAACGGGAGGCCGACATGTTCTTCGACAATGTGGTTATCGCTGGTGTGGTAACGGTCGGGTTGATGTTCGCGTTCTTTGCCGGTCTGGGCATTTTCATCTGGAAGGACTCGAACAAGCGCAAGCCGCGCTGATCCTCCTGGATTCACGAGCACGCAAGGCATTTGGGGCGACTTCGGTCGCCCATTTTTTTGCCTGGAATTTCTTGTCGACCCATTGGGCTGCTCCGAGGGTAGTTCAGCTACCTTTTGGGGGGGCTTTGTGGCCCCGCTAGAGACAGGTGCAACCTCTTCGACTAAAAAGATGATTAGCTAGCTAATTACACCCTTTCCGCTTTATCCTCCCCGCCGTTGTCTATCTTTCTATTCACCATCCCCTCGCAAGGTCCGATTCGTGCCCATCACCCTCAAGGCCCTGTTCGCCCCCAGCGACCTCGCCATCAAGTTCGCCATCAAGACCTTGCTCGGTGGCGGCCTGGCGTTGTGGCTGGCCATGCGTTGGGGCCTGGAGCAGCCTTCGTGGGCCTTGATGACGGCATTCATCGTCGCCCAGCCGCTGTCCGGGATGGTGGTGCAGAAGGGCCTGGCGCGCCTGGCCGGCACCCTGGTGGGGACCTTCATGTCGGTGCTGTTCATTGGCCTGTTCGCCCAGGCGCCCTGGCTCTTCCTGCTCACCCTGGCCCTATGGCTGGCGCTGTGCACCGCCGCTTCCACCCAACTGCGCAGCGCCTGGGCCTATGCCTTCGTGCTGGCCGGCTACACCGTGGCGATCATCGCCTTGCCGGCGATCGACCATCCTTTGCAAGTATTCGACCAGGCGGTGGCGCGCTGCACCGAGATCTGCCTGGGCATCGTCTGCGCCACCGCCACCAGCGCCTTGCTCTGGCCCATGCGGGTGGAGCAACAGCTCGGCGGTCAGGCGCGCCAGGCCTGGCAGAACGGCCTGCAAGCCTCCAGCGCCATGCTCGGTGGCGAGGACGAGGCGCGCAAGGGGCTGCTGGAGATCCTCGGACGGATCGTCGCCATCGATGCCCAGCGCGAGCATGCCTGGTTCGAAGGCAATCGCGGCCGGCAACGGGCCAGAGCCATCCGTGGGCTCAGCCAGAAGCTGATGGTGCTGCTGCGCATTTCGCGCTCGGTGCGTCGGCAGTGGCGTCAGCTCGACGAAGACCAGGCACAGCGGATGGCTCCCTGGCTGGATGAAGCCCGCGAGCAATTGGCCAAGCCCGATCGACCGAGCCTGTTGCTGCTGCGCCAGCGTGTCTGGGACGCGGCCCACGACGAACGGATCAGCTCCGCCGAACACTATTGCCTGGCGCGCCTGACCTTGCTCTTGGACTTTGCCATGGCCGCCACCCAGGCGTTGCAGGACGTGGAGGCGGGCAGGGCGCCGACGGATGTGGCCCAGGGGCTTGCCGCCCACCGCGACGTGCCGCTGGCATTACTGTTCGGCACACGCAGCGCCGTGGCGTTCCTGGTGATGGCCTGTTTCTGGCTGGCCACCGCCTGGCCTTCGGCACCGGGTGGGTTGGTGCTGACCTGCGTGGTCTGCAGCCTGTTCGCCAGCCGCGAGAACGGCGCGCAGATCGGCTTGAGCTTCCTGCGCGGGATCCTCCTGGCGGTACCCGTGGCCTTCTTCGTCGGGCAGATCCTCCTGCCGCAATGGAGCAGCTTCGCCATGCTCTGCCTGGGCATGGGGGTTCCGCTGTTCTTCGGTGCCCTGGGCATGGCCCATCCGCGCATCGGCGCGACCGCCACGTCCTATTGCTTGCATTTCATCGTCCTGGTGGCGCCGCTCAATGCCATGCACTTCGACGTGGCGACCATGCTCAACAGTGCCCAGGCCATGCTGATCGGGGTGGGCGCCGCTGTCTTGGCGTTCCGCCTGCTGGTGCTGCGCCACCCGGCCTGGCTTGGCAGGCGCCTGCGGGCGGCGACCCAGGGCGACCTGGTGCGCCTGACCCGGCGTGACCTGCGTGGCGCCGACAGCTGGTTCGGCGGGCGCATGGCCGACCGCCTGATGCAGCTGGCGCGGCATGCCAGCGAGTTGCCGGAAGCCGAGCGCAAGCGCTGGGACGATGGCCTGCACGGCCTGGACATCGGCGATGAGCTGGTGCACCTGCGCATGTGCCTGGCCGTGGCCCAGGCGCCACTGGGCGATGCCGAGCGCCAGTACCTGCAGCAATTGGCGGCGGTGCTGGCCAGCGGGCCGGCGCCAGGGCGCGGCGAGCGCCTGGACGCGGCCAGTGAACAGTTCATCGAGGCCTTGCGCCGACTGCCCCCGAGCGACCCGTTGCGCCTGGCCGAAGGGGCGGTACTGCAGTTGCGCAGGAGCTGGGGCAAATGGTGCCGCTGGCAGGAGGACGTCCATGGGGTTGCGTGAATGGGCGCTGGGTGGCGTGCTGCTCAGCCCGTTCCTGGTCTATGTGTTGATGGCGCTGGTCTTGACCGGCCTGTTGCGCCTGGTGGTGCAGGCCACGCCGTTGGGGCGCTGGATCTGGCACGAAGCGTTGTTCGATGCGGCGTTGTTCGTTTGTGTCCTGTCCCTGGTGGTGCATCTGCTGGGGCCTTTGTAAGGAGTCGATCCATGCGTACAGCGGTACGTATCTTGGTTACCTTGTGTGTGGTGGTGGTCGCGGTGTTCGCCGGCTATCGCCTGTGGCAGTACTACATGCTCACCCCCTGGACCCGCGATGCGCGGGTGCGCGCCGATGTGGTGGTGATCGCACCGGACGTTTCCGGCTGGGTGCGCCGGCTCGCGGTGCACGACAACCAGCAGGTCAAGGCGGGCGAGGTGCTCATGAGCATCGACCGCGAGCGCTTCCAGGCCGCGTTCGACCAGGCCAGCGCGGTGGCCGAGACCCGCGCCCAGCAGTTGCGCCTGCGTGAGCGCGAGGCGGCGCGGCGTACCGCGTTGGGGCCGGGGGCGATCAGCGCCGAACTGCGGGAGAACGCCCAGATCAACGCCGCGATCGCCCGGGGCGAGCTGCACGAGGCCGAGGCGCAGTTGCAGGTGGCCAAGATCAACCTGGCCCGCAGCGAAGTACGCGCGCCGCGTAGCGGGCACATCACCAACCTGCGCCTGGCCGAGGGTAACTATGTCACCACCGGGCAGCCGGTGATGGCGCTGGTGGACGACTCGACCTTCTATATCCAGGCCTACTTCGAGGAGACCAAGCTGCCGCGCATTCGCGAGGGTGACCCGGTCAAGGTCTGGCTGATGGGCGCGGGCGAATCGATCCAGGGGCATGTGGAAAGCATCAGCCGCGGCATCACCGACCGTAACAGCAACCCCGACAGCCAGTTGTTGCCCGAGGTCGAGCCGACCTTCAACTGGGTACGCCTGGCGCAGCGCATACCGGTGCGGATACGCCTGGACCGGATACCCGAGGGCGTGAGCCTCAGTGCCGGGATGACGGCGAGCGTGCAGGTGCAAGAGGACCAGGCCGAGCGTTGAGCCTCATGGATACGGCAGGCGACGGCGCCAATATTGCCGACGATGGGGCGCGAAGCGATCCTAAATGCAACTGAAGCCCGGCTGTTCAGGGCTGCTGCGCCGTAGCCGCCAGCACGATCTCTCGAATGCATACCTGCTGTGGCTGCTGGTAAGCCCAGACGATGGCCCCGGCCACATCCTCTGCCGCCAGCACCACGCCTCCCATGTCATTGGCCTTCCAGGCCTCGTAGTCGCGCTTGATGCCCTCGTCGGTGGTATGCCCGAGCAACTCGGTCTCCACCGCACCCGGCGCAATGGTCACCACCCGCACGTTATGCGGTGCCAGCTCCTCGCGCAGGTTCTCCGACAACCCATGCACGGCGAACTTGCTGCCCACGTAGGCCACGTGGTTGGGGAAGGTCTTGCGCCCAGCCACGGAGCTGACATTGATCAGCGTGCCGCGGCGCCGCTCGACCATGCCGCCGAGCAGGGCATGCACGCCGTTGAGCAGCCCTTTGACGTTGATGTCGAACATGCGCTCCCACTGCTGCGGATCCTGTTCGTGCATCTGCCCCAGCAGCATCACCCCGGCATTGTTCACCAGCGCATCGGCCGGCCCATACAGCGCTTCGGCTTCCTGCACGGCGGCGGCCAGTGTCGCACGGTCGCGGATGTCCACGGCGCGGCACAGGCAATCGGGCAGGCCCAGCGCTTCGAGACGCTCCAGCCGTCGAGCGACCAGCAGCAGCGGGTGGCCGGCGGCGGAGAACAGGCGAGCGGTAGCGGCGCCGATACCGGAGCTGGCGCCCGTGACGATGATCAGCGGTTTGTTCATGACTGCCTCCCAGGCATAATCGTTTTCGATGGCCGGGATTCTAGATAACCCTTTCGGCCCTGAAAAACGGCTTATTTCTCTGGCTGGCATCGGTTCTGTCTATGGATATCCGTCACCTCAAAGCGTTCATCGCTGTGTTCGAAGAACGCAACATCACCGTTGCCGCGCAGCGCTTGTGCGTGGCCCAGCCGACCTTGTCGGTGACCATTCGCCAGTTGGAGGACGACCTGGGCGTCGAACTGTTCCTGCGTCAGGCCCGTGGGGTCGAGGTCAGCGAACAGGCGCGCCAGCTGTATCCGCAGGCGTGCCGCATGGTCGCTGAAGCCGAGGCGCTGCGCCTGCGTTTCCGCCAGGGGCAGGAGCGGGTGTCGTTGGCATTGGGCATCGAGGCGGATATCGCGCCGGCACAGGTCGAAGCCTGCGTGCGCCTGGCCAGCCAGGCCGTCGGTGGCTTGCAGTTGACCTTGCTGGAGGGCTGCGATGGTGATGCGCGGCTGGCCGACGAGGCGCTGCGTTGCGAGGATGAGCTGTTCCTGCCGCTGTGGGAGGAAGCTTTCGTCCTGACGATGGCTACCGGCAGCCAGCCCGACGGGCGCTGGATCACCTGCCCGCACCACCCCTCGCACCAACGGCTGATGAGCCTGTATGGCGAGGGCGAGCAGGTGGGCCAGGCCGCTTCGTTGCAGCAGGCCCTGGCCATGGTCGCTGCCGGCTTGGGCGCGGCCTGGTTGCCGCAATCGCTGGTCGAACGCCACCCGGGCATCTACTGGCAGCCAAGCCCGGGGCTGGCGCTGCGCCGTCGGGTCGGCCTGTGCCTGACCAGCCAGGCCCTGGTACTGCCGGCGCTGGCCAGCCTGCAGCAGTTCCTGAGTGGCCCGGCCAGCCTTTAAAGGAACATGCCGCCGGAAACCTCCAGGCGCTGGCCGGTGATCCAGCCATTGCCTTCTTCCAGCAACAGGGCTATGGCGGCGCCGATGTCGTCGGGCAGGCCGACACGCCCCAGCGCGGTATTGCTGGCGATGAAAGCATTGACCTGCTGGTTGTCGCGTACGACGCCGCCACCGAAATCGGTCTCGATGGCGCCTGGTGCCAGGATGTTCACGCGAATGCCGTGCGCGCCCAGTTCCTTGGCCTGGTAGCGGGTCAGTACCTCCATCGCCCCCTTCATGGCGGCGTAGGCGGCATAGCCGGGCAGGGCGAAACGGGTCAGGCCGCTGGAGATGTTGACGATGCGGCCACCGTCGGCCAGCAGCGGCAACAGGCGCTGGGTCAGGAAGAACGGCCCTTTGAGCTGGATGTTCAGCAACTGGTCGAACTGGGCCTCGCTGGTTTCGGCGAAGGGCACGTTCACGCCGATGCCGGCATTGTTCACCAGGAAGTCGAAATCGGGGCGGTCGAACCGCTGCTGGAGGGTTTCGCCCAGGCGTTCGGCGAAGGCGATGAAGCTGCCGCTGTCGCTGACATCCAGCTGCAGCATGGCGGCCTTCACCCCGGCCTGTTCCAGGCGCTCGGCTACGGCGCGGGCCTCGTCGGCCTTGTTGTGGTAGGTGCCGATGATGTCGATGCCGCGTGCGGCCAGGTGCTCGGCGGCGTTCCTGCCCAGGCCGCGGCTGGCGCCGGTGATCAGAGCGAGCTTGCGGGTCATGTCGGTTACCTCGTTGATGGTGGTGACGATGGCAACAGGTTATTGATCGAGGCAGGGCTGTTAAATCCTGTGAATCCGGAAATACTGTTCGTATTCACCGGACAATAGGGGCCATGCATGAACAAGCTGGAACTCTTGCGAACCTTCGTCAGGGTCAGTGAACTGGCCAGTTTCACCCAGGCTGGCGAACACCTGGGGTTGCCACGCTCGACGGTGTCGGAGCAGGTCAGGGCGCTGGAGAACCTGTTGGGCACGCGCCTGTTCAACCGCACCACTCGCCGGGTGCAGGCGACCCAGGATGGCGTGTTGTTGTACGAGCGCAGCAAGGACCTGCTCTCGGGCATGGACGAGATCGAGCACCTGTTCCGGGGCGACGATGCCGCGCTGGCCGGATGCCTGCGCATCGACCTGCCGACCATGATGGCCCGTCGGGTCATCGTCCCGGCATTACCGGAGTTCCTCGCGCGCTACCCACACCTGGAGGTGGAGATCAGTTGCACCGACCGCCAGGTCGACCTGTTGCGCGAAGGTTTCGACTGCGTGCTACGCATCGGCGCCCTGAGTGACCTGGATGTGGTGGCGCGGCCTGTGGGCCGCTTGAGCATGCGCAACTGCCTCAGCCCTGCCTACCTGGCCCGCCACGGCGAGCCCCGCAGCCTCGAAGACCTGGCAGGGCACCGGCTGGTCCACTACGTGCGCAACCTGGGCTCACGCAGCCCGGGGTTCGAGTACGAGCACAATGGCGAACTGCGCTTCCAGGCCATGGGCGGCGTGGTCACGGTCAACAACACCGAAGCCTATTCCGCCGCCTGCCTGGCTGGCCTTGGCCTGATCCAGGTGCCGGCGGTCGGGGTGGCCGAACACCTGCGCAGCGGCGCGCTGGTGTCGGTGCTCGAGGCCTGGCAGGCCCAGGCGATGCCGGTTTCCCTGTTGTATGCCCGGCAGCGCCATGTGCCGCGCCGGGTCCAGGTGTTCATGGACTGGCTGGCGGCGCTGCTGGCGTCTCAGGTCGATCCACCGGCAGGCGGAAGCTGAACAGGGTCCCGGCCTGTGCGCTGGAGGCCACGTCCATGTACCCGCCATGGGCCAGGGCGATCTGGTTGGCGATGTACAGGCCCAGGCCCAGGCCTTGTTGGGGGGCGTCGGACAATGGCCGGGAAAAAGGCTGGAACAGCTGGGCCAGTGTCTGCGCGGGGATGGGTTCGCCGAGGTTGTGGACGCTGAGCACGAAGGTGCCATCGCGGATGGCCGCGCTGACCGTGACTGGCCCGTCGGGGGCGCCGTGGGTGAGCGCGTTGGCGATCAGGTTGGAAAGCAACTGGGCCACCCGTTCGCGGTCGCAGCGCAGGCCGCCGATGTCGGCGATGTCCAGCAGGATGCGTCGCTGCGGATGCACCCGTTGCAGCTCCGAGGCGACATGGCCAAGGGCTTCGCGCAGGTCTGGGCAGGGCTGCTGGTTGAGGGGGATGCCGGCACCGAGACGGCCTCGGGCGAAGTCCAGCACATCGCGCACCAACTGTGAGGCACGACGGCCACTGGTGAGGATATGACGGGCGATGGCGCGACTCTTGTCGTCCTGCAGGCGCTGGGCCAGCAGTTCTGCGCCGGCGGTGATGGCGAACAAGGGGTTGCGCAGGTCGTGGCCGAGCACGGCGATGAACTGTTCGCGTACCTCCGCCATGGCGCGTTCCTTCTGCAGGGCGCGCTCGGTGCGCTGGGCGTTTTCCTCGCTTTCGATCTGGATCGACAGCAGGCGGGCGAACGACTCCATCATCGGCTGGATGGCGCTGCCCTTGAGCTGCGCAGGCTCGGGGTCGAGGGCGCAGAGGGTGCCGAAGAAGCGGCCGTCGGCACGTAGCACCGGTACCGAGATATAGCTCTCGAAGCGGTAGATGCGCGGCGTGTGGTGACGGCAGTACTGCTCGTCCTCGCTGGCCTTGTCGATCACGATGGTCTGCTGGCTGCTGCGGATCTCGTGGCACAGGGTGCTGGCCACATCGAGCTCGTCACCGGCCTTGAGGCCGAAGCCCAGGTTGTCGAGCACGGCGCAGGCGGTCCAGCTGTCCTCGGTGACCCGTGCCACGGCAGCAAAGCGCATGCCGGTGGTCTCGCAGATCACCTGGAGGATGGCCGGTACGACATTGATGCGGCCAATGGTGGCGATGTCGGCGCTGACGGCGTTGGTCATGACAATCCAGTGTCAGGGTGGGAAACGGGGGCTGGAGCCTTACAGTCTAGCGGTACAGGCGACGTCGGATGAAAAACCTTGGCGAACGGTCCGGGACTTGCGCTAGGCTGGCACCTGCGCGTTGCCCACCAGAGGCGACCGCTCGTGCCTGGCGTGCGTCACTTCCAAACATCTTGCGAGGTACGTCATGGCCATTACATCACAGGACATCTGCAACGCCGCCGATCGACTCAAGGGTTTCGTCGGCTTCCATGGCAAGCGCGGCACCCACATCGTGCGCTTCTCCGAGGATTCGTTCGGCCTGGACGTCGCCGGCGACAGCATCATCCCCTGCAGCGAATTCGTCTGGCGGCCAGAGGCGGGCCGGCGCATGGTCCTGTGCCGTGAGCGCCTGGCACTGCTGCTGGCGCAGCATGTGGACGATCGCCTGAACATCGGTGAGCCCCTGCGGATCTACCTGCGGCGCACCGACCTGGCGGAAATCGTTGCCGAGCGCAGCATCTCTCCTGCGTAGTTGTCAGGGGCGGCTGTGCAGTCGCCCTGCATCACCCTCGCGCAGCAGCGCCTCGAAGCTCGCCTGGTCCAGCGGCCGGCTCAGGTAGTAGCCCTGGACTTCATGGCAGCCTTTGTCGGCCAGCATCCTGAGCTGCTGCTCGGTTTCCACCCCTTCGGCGGTCACCGTCAGGCCCATGGCTTTGCCCAGGTCGATGATCGCCTGGACCACGGCCTGGTCGTTGCTGTTCGGGTTGGTCAGGCCGGCGATGAAACGCTTGTCGATCTTGATGCTGTCGAACGGATAGCTGCGCAGGCAACCCAGCGAGGAGTAGCCCGTGCCGAAGTCATCCATGTTCAGGTGAACACCCAGCTCCTTCAGGGCGAGCAGGGTGCCGAGGGCACCTTCGATGTCGGCGAGCATGACGTTCTCGGTGATCTCGAGTTCCAGGCGCTGGGCGGGGAAATCGGTCTCCAGGAGAATCTCGCGTACCTCGGCGACCACGTCGCTGCGGGAGCATTGCGCCGGCGACAGGTTCACCGAGACCAGCAACTCTGCTTGCCAGTGGCGGGCGGTGCGGCAGGCCTGGCGCAATACCCAGCGGCCGAGGGCGACGATCAGGTCGCTCTGCTCGGCCAGGGGAATGAAGGTATCGGGGCCGAGCAGGCCCTGCTGGGGATGCTGCCAGCGCAGCAGCGCTTCGACCGAGACGATCCGCAGGTCCTGCAGGCGGTAGCGGGGCTGGTAATGGAGCACGAACGCCTCCTGCTCGAGGGCCTGGCGCAGGTCGTTCTCCAGTTGCCGGCGGTACTGGATCTGCTGGTTCATCTGCGCGCAGAAGTAACGCCAGGTGTTCTTGCCGTCGGCCTTGGCCTGGTACAGGGCGATATCGGCGCAGCGTACCAGCTCGCCGGCATCGCAGACCTGGGGGCCGGTCTGGGCGATGCCGAGGCTGGCGCCGACATGCAGTCGCTGCCCGTTGACGACGATAGGCTGGCGCAACAGGGCGATCAGGTGTGTGCAGAGGCGATCGATCTCGTTGCGGTCGTCCATGGCCTCGACGACCAGGGCGAACTCGTCGCCGCCCAGGCGCGCCACCAGGTCGTCTTCGCGGGTGGCCTCGCGCAGGCGCGACGCCACTTCCTGCAGTACCGCATCGCCGATGGCATGGCCGAGGGCGTCGTTGATCGGCTTGAAATTGTCCAGGTCCAGCAGCAGCAAGGTCAGCGGCGGTGCATCGCTGCCGCGTTGCAGGGCCTGTTCCAGATGGCGCGTGAGCTTGTTGCGGTTGGCCAGGCCGGTCAGCGCATCGTGCAGCGACAGGTGCTGGATGTGCGCGTGGGCGGCGACTTCATGGGTGATGTCGCTGGCGGTTCCGCGAAAGCCGGCGAGCTTGCCGTCGACCAGGATCGGCCGTGCGGACATGCGGCAGTAGCGGTGCTGCCCGTTGGGGTCGTGGTAGGCGCAGCGTAGGTTGGCCATCTGCTGTGGGTCGGCTTCGGCCTGGGCGTCGAGCCAGGAGGCCAGGGGCGTGGTATCGCAGGCCAGCAGTTGGTTCAGCGGTTGCCCCAGCCAGTCTTCGAGCCGATAGCCCGTGACGCTGGCGAAGCGCTGCGACAGGTAGGTCAGGCGCTGGTGGCGATCGGTTTCCCAGATCCAGTCGGAGGTGGCCTCGGCAACGGCACGAAAGCGCTGCTCGCTGGCCTCCAGCGCCTGGTTGCTGTGTCGCAGGCGCTGCAGGCTCTGGTCGATGGCGCGGGAACTGCGCAGGGCATGGCGGAACAGGTAGAGCATCACCAGGCCGAGCACCAGCAGGGCGCCCAGCAGCGGCGGCAGGACCGCCCAGAGCAGTTGCCGGCCTGGCAGCGGGGTGGTCCAGGTCAGGTGGTAGCCGGTGTCGCCCAGGACGATGCGTGGCGTGGCCCGGTGCGTGGTCGTGTTCTTTTCCAGGCGCATGTCGGCCAGCCCCGCGCCTTCGCCCAGGTGGGCCAGCTTGGCCTCGGTCAACTGGTCGACGAACAGCATCACCGGCGCCTTGCCGACATCGATCTTCAGGACCTCCATGTCCGGGCGCACGGCAGCGGCGCTGAGCACCGCGGGCCAGCCATCGAACAGCACGAAGTGAGTGACCTGTTCGCGGTCGACGGCTACCTGGCGGGCCTGGGCGATGATCGGTGCCAGCGGGGCATCGATGAAGGTCTCGGCGGGGAGGTCGGTTGGCTCGCCTCTTAACAGGGCGTAGCGGGTATGCCGGTCGTCGACCACGAAGACACCTTCGAACCCGCTGGCGCTGTACAGCGATTCGCCGACATTCTTCTCGTCATAGGCCCAATGCCAGTCGACCTCGTTGGCCAGGTGCTGGTAGGCGGCATCCCAGACGGCATAGCTGGAGAGAAACTGGCGGGAGGCGAGCAGGCGCTGTTCCAGCGCCTGGGTGGCGTGAAAGGTGCTGCGTTGGCGTTCCTGTCGGTCGAGGGTAGCGGCGATGTTGAACAGGGCGCCCAAGGTGACCAGCGCGGCAAGGGCGAACAGTAGGGAAAAGCCGCCGATCAGACGGCGGACCTGCAGGCGCGGAGCGGGGAGGTCGACGATCCTGTCCATGCGCGGGCGACTCCTTCGTGAACAGCGCCCCCTTGCCAGGCAAGCACCGGGGAGGGTTCAGTCAGGATAGGCCAGCCTGGGCGGGGAAGCCGCGCCCAGGGCGAAATTCAACTGTTCATATGAATAGAGGGGCGTTTCGTGCGGTTGCCTCGGGCATGCGAAACTTTTTTCGACGGGAGTGTTGACTCTGAATTCAAAGCGCGTATTATTCGCCTCCCGCAGCGATGCACTTGCTGCGAGTCAGGTGGCAGTTGAAGTTGAACGCTTTCGATAAGAAAGCAGCTTCGAAAAAAACTTCAAAACAAACGCTTGACAGACTCTGAGGAAAGCGTAGAATACGCGGCCTCGGTTGAGACGAAACGCTCTTGACCAAACGCTCTTTAACAATCGAATCAAGCAATTCGTGTGGGTGCTTGTGAGTACGGACTGATAGTCGCCAAGATTATCAGCATCACAAGTGGCCATATGAGA
>NZ_JBDLLR010000001.1:1953595-2237725 GCF_046365545.1 Pseudomonas sp. HLMP
AACCACATTACTTGTGATCGACTCGACCACTCTGTGGGAGCCGGCTTGCCGGCGATTGGGCCAGCCCTGACACCACCGACATATGGCAAGGGCTACGCCCTTGATCGCGGGCAAGCCCGCTCCCACAGGCCCCTGCAAACCACATTACTTGTGATCGACTCGACCGCCCTGTGGGAGCCGGCTTGCCGGCGATTGGGCCAGCCCTGACACCACCGACATATGGCAAGGGCTACGCCCTTGTTCGCGGGCAAGCCCGCTCCCACAGGCCCCTGCAAACCACATTACTTGTGATCGACTCGACCACTCTGCGGGAGCCGGCTTGCCGGCGATTGGGCCAGCCCTGACACCACCGACATATGGCAAGGGCTACGCCCTTGATCGCGGGCAAGCCCGCTCCCACAGGGGCCCCGTTGCTCTTTCGGTCTCTGTTCTCTGCGCGACAGCGTAGCCCGAAGGGCTGGGTGATCTCCCAGAATCACGCCGTGCTTGAAGTCAGCGCTGGGGCGGGCTTGCCCGCGAATGGGGCTGGCCAGGCAAAACAGCGCTCAAGGCTTCGCCACCGTCTGCGCCGCCGCCTCTGCCCGGGCCTCGATCGCCTTCAGCTCTGCCGCACTGCGCTCGATGTCGTCGCGCAGGCGGTGATATTCCGCCCGCTGCCGCTGCCACCAGGCCTTGGTCGAGCAGTGCCCGCTGATGCCCCGGGCCAGGGCCATGCCACCCACTGCGACCTGCAACAAGCCAAGCAGGCCGCCATGACGCAGCCCCTTGCTGATCATCAGGGCACCGCCGGCCAGTGAGCTGGCGCGTTCCCAACCATGGACATTGTGGTCGCGCGACAGGCTTGGCGAATGGATATCGAGCATGGAAAGGCCTCCTCCAAGGGTTGGTATGCAGCTGACCCTGGTGAAAATCCCCCGTTCCTTCCATGTGCCGAACGGACCTTGGGCTGTACGAAAAATGATCGATCGTAGGGCGATTCGTCATGTCTGGATGACTTTCCTGTCGTATCTGGGCATGCATCTCGCGACAGCCTCTGGGCCGCTGTGCTCAAATAGCCAGATGCTACTGAAGCCCTTGTTCCACGTGGGTTCCAGGGCATAAGCCGTTCATCGAAAAAGCTGTAGACATATTGTCTAACGCTCCCCTATATTCGTTATACAAACTGTAGACACAGAGCCATGACAACAAAGAAGGCCACCATGAAAGCCACCGCCAACCTCCAACCGATCAGTGCCGAAGCGCCCCAGGACCGCAAGGTCGTCCTGGCCGACGCCTTGCGGCGGCGGATCCTCAGCATGGAGCTCGCGCCCGGGGCGGTGGTGGACGAACTGGCCTTGTGCGACGAATTCGGCCTGTCGCGTCCGCCGGTGCGTGAACTGCTGCGCCAGATCGCCGCCGAGGGCTACATCGAGCTGGAAGCCAACCGCGCACCACGGGTGGCGGCGATGAACCACGAGTCGCTGCACAGCTTCTTCCTCGCCGCACCGCTGATCTACGTGGCCACCACCCAGCTGGCCGCGCTCCATGCGAGCGCGGCCGAGGTCGAGGTACTCAAGGGCATCCAGGCGCTGTTCCGCAAGGCCATCGAGGAGCGGGACGTGGAAAACCGCGTGCTCTACAACGATGCCTTCCACCTGGAGATCGGCAAGATGGCGCACAACGACTACCTGCTGCCGAGCCTGCGTCGGATCCTCATCGACCATACGCGCCTGGGCAAGATCTTCTACCGCCACCCCACCACTGACGACATGCAACGCGACCTGGAGCTGGCCTGCGACCAGCACGACCAGGTCATCGAGGCGATCGAGCGGCGGGACACGGAGACCGCCGGGCGGGTGATTCGCGCGCACATGGAGCTGTCGCGCCGGCGCATGGCCGAATACGCCGCGCCACAGGGGATGGACGTGCCCTTGGCGCTGTGAGGTCCAGTCACCGCCATGGCGGTGATCGCAAGTCAACAACAATACCCAGGTTCATGAGATGACAAGAATAACTTCGTTGCCTGCCGATGATGCCTCCTGTGGCTGGTACCACCTGAGCAAGCCCCGGCAGCCCCGTCCGGCCCACAGTGGCAACAGCAGGGCCCGTTGGGTCGTGGTCGGCGCCGGCTTCACCGGCCTGGCCGCGGCGCGCCAGCTGGCAACGAACTTCCCCGATGACCAGGTCGTGCTGATCGAGGCCCAGGAAGTGGGCTTCGGCACCTCCGGGCGCAACGCCGGTTTCGCCATCGACTTGCCCCATGACATCGGCGCCGAGGACTACATCGGCGACATCGACATCGCCAAGACCGTCCTCAAGCTGAACCTGGGGGGGCAGTCGTTTCTCAAGGAACTGGTCGAACGCTACGACATCGATTGCCAGTTCACCCACTGCGGCAAGTACCAGGCCGCCGTCGAGGACCGTGGCATCGCCGTGCTGGACGCCTACCGCCGTGGCCTGGACAAGCTGGGCCAGCCCTACGAGATGATCGACGGCCGCGACCTGCCCGAGCACATCGGCACGCATTTCTACCGCAAGGGCCTGTTCACTCCCGGCACCGCGCTGATCCAGCCCTCCGCCTTGGTCAAGGGCCTGGCCGACAGCCTGCCGGCCAACGTCTCGCTCTACGAGCACACGCCGATCACCGACGTGGAGTATGGCGACAAGGTGGTGCTGCGCCACGCCAACGGCTCGATCACTGCCGACAACCTGGTGCTGACCACCAATGCCTTCGGCATGAGCTTTGGCTTTCTCAAGGGCCGCATGCTGCCGGTGTTCACCTATGGCAGCCTGACCCGCCCGCTGACCGAACAAGAGCAGGCACGCCTGGGTGGCAAGCCATACTGGGGCGTGATTCCGGCGGACCCGTTCGGCACCACCTTGCGCCGCACGCCCGACAACCGCCTGCTGATCCGCAACAGCTTCAGCTACAACCCGGACGGGCGTGCCAACCGCAAGTACCTGGAGCGCTTCGTCCACCGCCACCGTGCCTCGTTCGAACGGCGCTTCCCGATGTTGCCCGGGGTGGACTTCGAATACACCTGGGGCGGTGCCCTGGCCCTGTCGCGCAATCACATGGGCTTCTTCGGCAAGTTGGCGCCGAATGTATACGGCGCATTGTGCTGCAACGGCCTGGGCGTGACGCGCGGCACCGTCACCGGGAAACTGCTGGCCGATTGGCTGGCGGGCGAGCGAAACGAGTTGATCGATTTTCTCCTGAACGCCCCTGGGCCTTGTGCGAATCCACCGCAGCCCTTGGTTTCCCTGGGCCTGAACCTGAACCTGATGTGGGGGCAGTACCGCGCCGGAAAAGAAAGCTGATGGCTCGCTAGGTTAACGAATCGCGTGTAATCCGCCGGGCGCAGTGTGCCCGGCACGGGCGCCCCTTGCCCGAAATCCACGGTCGAGATGTGCAGTTCGATCAAACGGGACTGAATGCTGTTTTCGGTTTCGCGGATTCGCTCGTCCTGAACAAAGCGCAATACAGAAGTAACAGGAACAATAATGACAAGTCCGAATATTTCCGTTGAAGATGTACCGATCAACCGTTTTCACCAGTTGCTGACCCTGCGGTCCGGCGGCGGCTCGTTCGTCGATGGCTACGTGCTGAGCATCATCGGCGTGGCCATGGTGCAGATGTCCGCTGGCCTGGGCCTTTCCAGCTTCTGGCAGGGCATGATCGCCGCTTCGGCGCTGATCGGCATCTTCTTCGGCGGCTTCCTCGGTGGTTGGCTGACCGATCGCTTCGGGCGCAAGCGCGTGTTCTTCGTTGGCCCGACCTTGTTCATCCTGGCTTCGCTCAGCCAGTTCTGGGTGGAATCGGCCGTGGCGCTGTTCCTGCTGCGTTTTTCCATCGGCATCGCCGTGGGCATCGAATACCCGGTGGCCACCTCGCTGCTGGTGGAGTTCCTGCCGAAGAAGAACCGTGGCCCGCGCCTGGCCACCCTGACCATCCTCTGGTTCGCCGGTGCTGCCTTCGCCTACATCCTCGGCGACGTCATCCTGCGCCAGGGGGGCGACGAGGCCTGGCGCCTGGTGCTGGCCAGCCCGGCGCTGATCGGCGCGCTGTTGCTGCTGGTGCGCATCGGCACCCCGGAGTCGCCGCGCTGGCTATTGAGCAAGGGGCGCGCCGACGAGGCCGAGGCGGTGATCCGGCAGGTCTATGGCAACGGTTTCTCCCTGCGCAACCTGCCGGAAGAGCCTGAGCAGAAGAAGCCCTCGTTCCTCAGCCTGCTGCACTCGGGGTATGGCAAGCGCATGCTGTTCGTCACCATGTTCTGGACCTGCTCGGTGATCCCGGTGTTCGCCGTGTATGCCTTCGCACCGAAGGTGCTCGCAGCGCTCAACCTCAAGGGCGACTGGGCCTCGGTCGGCTCGGTGGCCATCACCTTGCTGTTCGTCGTCGGCTGCATCATCGCCACGCGCCTGATCAACACCCTGGGGCGGCGCAGCATGCTGATCCACAGCTTTTGCTGGTCGGGCCTCGCACTGCTGGGGCTGGGCGTCTTCCACGCCGGTTCCGAGATGGTGATCCTCGGCCTGTTCGGCGCCTACGCCCTGTTCATCGGCGGCGCCCAGGTGCTGCAACTGGTGTACCCGAACGAGCTGTTCCCCACCGAGATCCGTGCCGGCGCCGTGGGCGTGGGCACCTCGATGTCGCGGATCGGCGCGGCGGTCGGCACCTGGTTGGTGCCCATGGCCCTGGACAGCTACGGCATCGCGTTCACCATGTACGCCGCCGCCATCGTCACCTTGGTTGGCCTGGTCTTCTCCTGGGCCCTGGCTCCCGAGACCCGCTCGCTGAACCTGCAGCAGGCCGCTTCCCTGAACTGATGCGCAAGATGTCGCACCGG
This sequence comes from Pseudomonas sp. HLMP, assembly GCF_046365545.1. NCBI lineage: Bacteria > Pseudomonadati > Pseudomonadota > Gammaproteobacteria > Pseudomonadales > Pseudomonadaceae > Pseudomonas > Pseudomonas sp. HLMP. The sequence continues at coordinate 1,958,428 of NZ_JBDLLR010000001.1, forward strand.
TTCGCCGGGGCGACCTGAACAACACCGATCGTTGCACTGGAGGACTCACTGTGAAATTCGAAGGCATCTACACCCCGGCAATCACGCCCCTGGCCGCGGATGGCTCCATCGACAAGGCCGCGTTCGCCGAGGTCCTGGAGTACCTGGTCGCCGCCAAGGTCCATGGCGTCATCATCGGCGGCTCTACCGGCGAGTACTACGCCCACACCGCCCAGGAGCGCTTCGACCTGGCGGCCCAGGCCAAGGACGTGCTCAACGGCCGCCTGCCGCTGATCGTCGGGACCGGCGCGATCCGGACCGAGGATTCCGTGGCCTTCGCCAAGCACGCCAAGGAAATCAAGGCCGACGCCCTGCTGGTCGGTACGCCGCCCTACGCTTTGCCGACCCAGCAGGAAATCGCCCTGCACGTGAAGGCCGTGGACGCCGCTGCCGACCTGCCGATCATGCTCTACAACTACCCGGGCCGCATGGGCATGAGCATGGGCGAGGCGTTCTTCGACGCGGTCGCCGACGTGAAGAACATCGTCGCCATCAAGGAAAGCTCCGGCGACATGAACCAACTGCACCGCCTGGCCACCCAGCGCCCGAGCATCTCGCTGTCCTGCGGCTGGGACGACCAAGCCCTGGAGTTCTTCGCCTGGGGTGCCAAGAGCTGGGTCTGCGCCGGCTCCAACTTCATCCCGCGCGAGCACGTGGCCCTGTACGAGGCTTGCGTGCTGGAGAAGGACTTCGACAAGGGCCGCCGCATCATGGCCGCCATGATGCCGCTGATGGACGTCCTGGAAGGGGGCAAGTTCGTCCAGTCGATCAAGTATGGCTGCGAGCTCAATGGCCTGGCCACCGGCGGCGTGCGCGCCCCGCTGCATGGCCTGGATGGCGAAGAGAAAGAGGCCCTCAAGGGCGTCGTGGCCGAACTCAAGCGCACTATCGCGCACATCACTGGAGGTGCCTGAAATGGCTGAATTGCTGAGCAAGGAACAGTACGCGGCCATCGCCGCCGAACTGCAACCACGAACCCAGGCGTTCATCGATGGCGAGTTCCGCGATGCGCTCTCGGGCCGGACCTTCGTCACCACCAACCCGGCCACTGGCCAGCCGTTGGCCGAAGTCGCCGCCTGCGACGTGCAGGACGTCGACCTTGCCGTCGCTGCTGCCAAGCGCGCCTTCGAAGACGGCCGCTGGGCCAAGCTGCAACCTGGCGAGCGCAAGCATGTGCTGCTCAAGTTCGCCCAACTGCTGGAAGACAACGCCCACGAGCTGGCCGTGCTGGAAGCGCTGGACAGCGGCAAGCCGGTCAGCGAGTGCCAGAACGTCGATGTGCCGGAAACCATCCACACCCTTCGTTGGCACGCCGAGCTGATCGACAAGATCTACGACAACACCGCCCCGACCGGCAATGCCGCCGTGACCATGGTGGTGCGCGAGGCCATCGGCGTGGTCGGCCTGGTGCTGCCGTGGAACTTCCCGCTGCTGATGCTGGCCTGGAAGATCGCCCCGTCGCTGGCCGCCGGTTGCTCCATCGTGGTCAAGCCGGCCAAGGAAACCACCCTCAGCGCCCTGCGCGTGGTCGAGCTGGCCCATGAGGCGGGCATTCCACCGGGCGTGTTCAACATCACCCCGGGCGGTGGCCGCGAGGCGGGCGAGGCGATCGGTCGCCACATGGACATCGCCATGGTCAGCTTCACCGGCTCGACCGATACCGGCCGCCTGTTCCTCAAGTACGCCGCCGAGTCCAACCTCAAGCGCGTGGTGCTGGAGCTTGGGGGCAAGAACCCGGCCGTGGTCATGAACGACTGCGAGGACCTGGACGAAGTGGCCCAGTTCGTCACCGCCGGTGCGTTCTGGAACATGGGCGAGAACTGCTCGGCGTCCTCGCGCCTGATCGTCCATGAGGACGTCAAGGACGAACTGCTGAAGTTGGTGGCCAAGCACCTGGGCGACTGGAAGCTGGGCGACCCGTTGGACCCGGAGAATCGCTTGGGCGCGATGGTCAGCAAGTCGCACTTCGAGAAGGTCAAGTCCTACCTGGAGTATGCCGTCGAGCAGAAGCTCTCGGTGGTGCAGGGTGGCCAGACCGAGTCGGGCGTGTTCGTGCAGCCGACCATCGTCGATGGCGTGGCCCGCGACAGCAAGCTGTTCATCGAGGAGATCTTCGGCCCGGTGCTGAGCGTGACCACCTTCTCGACCATTGACCAGGCCATCGAACTGGCCAACGACACCGTCTATGGCCTGGCCGCCTCGGCCTATACCGGCAGCCTGCGCAATGCCTTGCGCCTGTCGCGGGAGATCCGCGCCGGCGTGGTGACGGTCAACTGCTTCGGCGAGGGCGATGCCTCGACGCCGTTCGGTGGCTACAAGGAGTCTGGCTTCGGTGGGCGTGACAAGTCCATCTGGGCCCATGACCAGTACACGGAGCTCAAGACCATCTGGATCAACGCTTCGTGATCCGAGCAGTACCGGTGCTGTTCTGACGGCGTTCGGCACCGATCCCGGCACTGCCTGTCATGCAGGCAGTGCTGGCCTATTCGCGGCGGCGCCCCGCGCTCACCTCATTTCTTGAGCAGCTGCGCCAACCCGGCGAACGGGTTGTGGGTCGCCTTGTCGATCTTCGGCGTGCTCAGCGAGCCTTCGCTGAAGTACTGCTGGTCGGTGTAGCGGGCATGCTCGTTGTCATGGCAATACAGGCACAGCAGTTCCCAGTTCGAACCGTCCTGGGGGTTGTTGTCGTGGTTGTGGTCACGATGGTGCACGGTCAGCTCCGACAGGCGCTTGCCGGAAAACTCCCGGGCGCAGCGGCCGCAAACGTGCGGGTACATCTTCAGCGCCTTGTCGCGATAGCCCATTTCCTTGTCGCGCTTGGCATCGGCGAGGATGCGGTCGAGGCGGGCGGTGGCGGCGGACGTGGAGGCCGAACTCATGGGGTATTACCTTTCTTGTAATCAGGCGGATGACGGTTATGCCTGCGAGTCTAGCGCGGCTGGCGGGGTGTCGGACAGGCAAAACGATCATATTCGGCTTAGCCTGTAGGAAGATTTCTAGCAGGAGGTTGCTGATGTTCCATGCGATCCTCGCCGTACTGATCCTCGCCAGCGCGCCCGTGGCCGATGCCGCCAGCCTGCAGCCACGGATCGTCACGCCCGTGCCGGGTGCCCCGGGCACCCCGACGCCGACACCCTATCCGCAGATCACGCCCAGCACCCCGCCCAAGACGGGCGACCACCAGCCCGGTTCGCCCTTGCTGCCACCGATGCCCGTGCCCGGCCCACCCAAGGACCAACCCTTGCCGGGCCTGCGGCAGGACCCGCCGAGGCCTCCCGTGACTACGCCACGCCCAGTTCGTTGAGGACGAACGCATACTCCAGCGCCACGTCGCGCAGGCCCTGATAGCGCCCGCTCATGCCGCCGTGCCCGGCGCCCATCTCGGTCTTGAGCAGCAACAGGTTGTCGTCGGTCTTGCAGGTGCGCAGGCGCGCCACCCACTTGGCCGCCTCCCAGTACTGCACGCGGCTGTCGTTGTAGCCGGCGACCACCAGCATGGCCGGGTAGGCCTGGGCCTTGACGTTCTCGTAGGGGGCGTAGGCCTTGATACGCGCGTACACCTGCGGATCCTCGGGGTTGCCCCATTCGTCGTACTCGGTGACGGTCAGCGGCAGCTCTGGGTCGAGCATGGTATTGAGCACGTCGACGAACGGTACCTCGGCGATGGCGCAGCGGAACAGCTCGGGGCGCTGGTTGAGCACCGCGCCCATCAGCAGGCCGCCGGCGCTGCCGCCGCTGATGACCAGGCGCTCGCGGCTGGTCACGCCCTCGGCGACCAGGTATTCGGCGCAGGCGATGAAGTCGTCGAAGCTGTTCTGCTTGTGTGCTTGCTTGCCGGCCCGGTACCAGGCCTCGCCCAGCTCGCCACCGCCGCGCACATGGGCGATGGCGAAGGCCACGCCACGTTCCAGCAGGCTCAGGCGAGCGTGGGAGAACCAAGGGTCGAGGCTTTCGCCATAGGCGCCGTAGCCGTAGAGGTAGAGCGGTACGCAGCGGCCCTGGTCCTGGCGGCGGCGCACCAGGCTGATCGGTACGCGAGTGCCGTCTCCGGCGACGGCCCAGAGGCGCTCGCTGACATAGGCGTCGGGGTCGAAGGCGCCGAGCACCGGGGTTTGCTTGAGCACGGCCTGCTCACCGCTGGCCAGTACCAGCTGGCGCACCTGGGCCGGGCGGTTGAGCGCCTCGTAGCGCAGGCGAATGCGCGTGCTGGTGAATTCCAGGCTGTCCTGCACGTAGAGGCTGTAGGCCGCATCCGGCAGCTCGACGCGGTAGGGCGCAAGGCCCTGGGGGCGGACCTCGATGATCGGCAGGCCGCCTTCGCGCAGGCTCAGGGTCAGGGCGCCGGCATTCAGGCTCAGGCCTTCGAGCATGACATCGTCGCGGTGCGGCACCAGCGCCTGCCACTGGTCGCGGCTGGGGACTTGCTCGGCCGGCGCGTGGAACAGGGCGAAGTTGATGCCGTCCTGGTTGCTGCGGATGAACCAGCGCCACTGACCGTCGAGCTGGCCGTGGTCGGGGAAGTACTCGTGGCCCTCGACCCGGGGCGCCAGGCAGGTGAAGGGCGCCAGCGGGGTTTCGGCATCCAGCACCCAGGCTTCGCTGGTGGTCTTGCTGTTGAGCGACAGGACCAACTGGCGTTCGGAGCTGGCCCGGTAGCAATGCAGGAAGAAGCGGCCGTCGGGCTCTTCGAACACCGTCGGTGCGCTGTCTTCGCCCAGGGTATGGCGACGCAGGCGCCAAGGGCGGTGGGTGTCGTCCAGTTCGGCGAAGAACAGCGTGCGGCTGTCGTTGGCCCAGGTCATGCTGCCGTCGCAGTCCTCGAAGGGCAGGGCGGTGACGCTGCCGCTGGCCAGGTCCTTGACGTACAGGGTGTAGACCTCGTCGCCGCTGGTGTCGAGGCTGTAGGCCAGCAGGCGATGGTCGGGGCTGACGTTGAACGTGCCGAGGGCCAGGAAGCCGCCAGCAGCCAGCGCGTTGGGGTCGAGCAGCAGTTGCTCGCGGCTTTCATCGACTGTGTTGGCGTCGTCCGCCGGGCGCGGGCAGCGGTAGTGGCGCGGGTATTCGTCGCCGGCGGTGGTGCGGGTGTAGTACAGGTATGGGCCCCAGGGCGAGGGCAGCGACAGGTCGGTTTCCAGGATGCGGCCTTTGATTTCCTCGAACAAGTGCTCGCGCAAGGGCGCCTGGTCGGCCAGGCAGGCCTCCTGGTAGGCGTTCTCTTCGGCCAGGTAGGCCAGGACCTCGGGGGTGTCGCGGGCTTGCAGCCAGGCGTAGGGATCGGCGCCCGGGGCCTGGCGGGCGATGGGCGGCTGGAGCGTGCGGGTGGTGGCGGGCATGGAAAGTCTCTTGGCTGTGGGCTCGTGCTGGCGAGGTGGCCCCCTTGCGCGGGCCCGCCCCCACAGGGCCCGAGTCGATCACCGATGAGAGGGTTCGCAGGACCTTGTGGGAGCGGGCTTGCCCGCGAAGGGGCCGCTGCAGCAGCCCTCGGTTGGCGGTGGACGCGCCGGCATCCGGAAAAGTGTTTATCATAGGCATCTCTTTGCCTGGCTTGCACGAACACCATGACCGAGAACGACTACACCCTCGCCTGGGGCCTGTACGCTTTTGCCGCCCTGGGCTGCCTGCTGGTGGGCTTCAAACTCACCGGCTGGATGTGGCGCTGGCTGCGCGAACCGCTGCGGGTGGTCCTGGCGGTGCTGCTGCTGACCCCGACCATCGTCGACCCGGTCAAGGAAAGCTTCGCCCCGGCCATCGCCATCACCACCCTGGACCTGGCGTTCAAGGTCGGCAACAACGCCTGGCGCGCGGCGTCGGACCTGGCCATGTACGGCATGATCGCCTTCGCCGTCTACATCCTCTTCGTCCTGCTGCGCTGGCCGCTGGAAAAACGCGCCCGCGAACGCAGGGAGAAGGCCGAGGCCACCACCCGGCGCCAGGCCGAAGAGGACGATGAGGTGATGGCCGCAGCGCCAGTGGCCGCCGATCGCCGCGACCGCTACCGCGACGACCCGCCACCGGCCCCGGCCGGCCCTGGCCGTGTCGAGCCACGCCTGTAAGCGGAGAGCCACGAGCATGTGCGAACTGCTGGGCATGAGCGCCAACGTCCCCACCGACATCGTCTTCAGCTTCACCGGCCTGATGCAGCGCGGCGGACGGACCGGCCCGCACCGCGACGGCTGGGGCATCGGCTTCTACGAAGGGCGCGGCCTGCGCCTGTTCCAGGACCCGGCGGCGAGCAGCGAGTCGGAGGTGGCCAACCTGGTGCAGCGCTACCCGATCAAGAGCGAGGTGGTCATCGGCCACATCCGCCAGGCCAATGTCGGCAGGGTCTGCCTGGCCAATACCCATCCGTTCGTCCGCGAGCTGTGGGGGCGCAACTGGTGCTTCGCGCACAACGGCCAGCTCGGCGACTTCCGTGGCGAGACCACCTTCTACCGGCCGGTGGGCGACACCGACAGCGAGGCGGCCTTCTGCGACCTGCTCAACCGCGTGCGCGTGGCCTTCCCGGAGCCGGTGGCGGTGGAACAGCTGCTGCCGGTGCTGGTCGAAGCCTGTGCGGGGTACCGCGGCAAGGGCGTGTTCAACTGCCTGCTCAGCGATGGCGACTGGCTGTTCTGCTTCTGCTCGACCAAGCTGGTGCATATCACCCGACGCGCGCCGTTCGGCCCGGCGCGGCTGAAGGATGTCGACCTGAACGTCGACTTCCAGGCCGAAACCACCCCCAACGACGTGGTCACGGTGATCGCCACCGAGGCCTTGACCGAGAACGAGACCTGGCAGCGCTACGAGCCGGGTCAATGGGCCCTGTGGCGGCATGGCGAAAGCGTCGCCCAGGGGCAGAGCTAGGAAGCCCGTCCATGTTCAGAAGCTACCTGCGCTTGCTGCTGTTCACCTTCGGCCTGCTGGCCGGCATCCAGGTGCCGGGGCTGATCGAGGCCTACAGCCAGCGGGTCGAGGCGCACCTGTTCGAATCGCGCCAGGCCCTGTCGGGGTTCGAGGAGACCGCGCAGCGCTTTTTCAATGGCGACCTGCAGGCCCTGGTGCGGCACTACCGCAGCAGCGACGACCCGGTGTTCAACAGCGATGCCAACAGCATCGAGAGCCTGCTGCTGCGCAATCGCCTGCTGGAGCGCGAATGGCAGGCATTGCAAGGGCCGTGGGTGAGCCGTACCTGGCATGTGCTGGTGCAGCCCGACCCGCAGCTGCGCGAGGAGACGCTCAAGGGCTACAGCTACCAGATCCTGCTGGTGCCCGAGGCGATCGGCTGGGGGCTGGGGGCCGGGTTCGTCCTGGCGCTGGTGGTGGAGAGCCTGTTGCTGCTGGTTGGCTGGGCGATCCTCGGGGGGCGGCGCAAGGCGGTGAAGGAGAGCTGGCGCTAGGGGCTGGGCGCACCCTTGGTAATCTTGGGGCTGGACTGGAACGGGCACCCCACCGGGTTCAGACCAGCACGATCCGCTGCCCACCCACATCCCGCGCATACCGCTCCAGCACCTGCCTGCACAGCGCCACCACCTCGTCCACCAGTTCCACCCCAGTCTGCCAGGCCACCACCAGCTCCAGGCTCGGCGGTGGCTGCAAGCCTTCCAGCAACACCAACTCGCCCCGGGCCAGTTCGGCATCGACCAGCGCCGGGGGCAGGGCACCGATGCCGAAGCCGTCGCGCAGCAGGCGGGTGATGGCCGCCACCGAGTTCACGCAGTTCAGCCGTGGTGTCTCGGCACCCGCGGCCTGCAGCAGGCTGAGCACTTCCTGGTGCGGGCGTGAGTTCTTCGAGAAGGTGACGATGCGCTCCCGGGCCAGCTCGGCCAACGAGGCGTAGTCGCGATGATGGAGGGAGCCTGCGGCGACGATCCAGCCCATGGGGTAGCGGGCCAGGTCGGTGCTGCGGATCGACTCCTGGCGCAGCAGGTCGGTCTGCAGGATCACGTCGAGAAAGCCCTTCTGCAACTGCTCGCGCAGGTTCAGCGCGGTATCGGCCACCAGCTCGATTTCCACCTGCGGATAGCGTTCGCTGAGTTCGGCCACCAGGGCGCTCATCCAGGTGTGGATCACCGTGTCCATCACGCCGATGCGGATCCGCCCGACCTTGGCCCGGTCGCTGTCCAGCGAGCGCTTCATGGCCTTGGCGGTGTCGAGCATGCGCTCGGCGTACTCCAGCACCTTGCTGCCCTCCGGGGTCAGGCTGACCCCGCGCGAGTCGCGCAGCAGCAGCTTCACGCCCAGGTCCGCCTCGAGGGCGGCGATGCGGCTGGACACCGAGGCCTGGGTGGTGAACAGCTTCTCGGCGGTGAGGCGAAAGCTCTTGAGCCGGGCGACCCAGACGAAGGTTTCGAGGAATCGGAGGTTCATGGTGTGCTCGCAGGGGTGATCAGGTTTTCTTATCCCAGACAGACGGATTTTATCGTTGGACGCTCACCCCACGGCCTCTGAACAATGGCGCCCAGGCCGCGACGGTACCCGTCGCTCGCAAAACAATACCAACAAGCCGAGGCAATCATGAACCCATCCGGCATGCAGCAGGCATCTTCCCCGGTGTCGACCGGCCCCTTCGCCTGGTACCGCGACATCGACCGACAGCAACGGCGCACCTTCTGGAGCTGCAAGATCGGCTATGGCCTGGACGGCATGGACACTCAGATGCTGAGCTTCGTCATCCCCACCCTGATCGCCCTGTGGGGCATCACCACCGCCGAGGCCGGGCTGATCCACACCAGCACGTTGATCGCCTCGGCCCTGGGCGGCTGGATCGCCGGCATTCTCTCCGACCGCATCGGTCGGGTACGGACCCTGCAGTTGACGGTACTGTGGTTCGCCTTTTTCACCTTCCTCTGCGGCTTCGCCCAGAGCTACGAGCAATTGCTGGTCGCCCGCACCCTGATGGGCTTCGGCTTCGGTGGCGAATGGACCGCCGGCGCGGTGCTGATCGGCGAGGTGATCCGCGCCCAGGACCGTGGCAAGGCGGTGGGCATGGTGCAGTCCGGCTGGGCCATCGGCTGGGGGCTGACGGCGATCCTCTATGCGCTGCTGTTCTCCTTCCTGCCGCCCGAGCAGGCCTGGCGGGCGCTGTTCCTGCTGGGCATCGTGCCGGCGGTGTTCGTGATCTTCGTCCGCCGCCTGGTCAAGGACCCGGAGGTGTACCGGGCAGCCAAGGCCGTGGAAAAAGCCGAAGCGCCTTCGCACTTCTACGAGATCTTCGCCCCCGGCATGCTCTGGACCACCCTGCGCGCCTCCCTGCTGACCACCGGCGCCTTGGGCGGCTACTACGCCATCACCTCCTGGCTGCCGACCTTCCTCAAGAACGAGCGCGGCCTGAGCGTGCTGGGCACCGGCGGCTACCTGGCGATGGTGATCGTCGGTTCCTATGTCGGCTACGTGATCAGCGCCTACCTTACCGACCTGCTGGGCCGCAAGAAGAACTTCATCCTGTTCGCCGTGGGGTCGTTCATCATCGTCCTGCTCTATACCCAGATCCCGGTCAGCGATGGCGTCATGCTGTGGCTCGGGTTCCCCCTGGGCTTCTTCGCCTCGGGCATCTTCAGTGGCATGGGTGCCTTCCTCACCGAACTGTTCCCCACCCGCATCCGTGGCTCGGGGCAGGGTTTCTGCTACAACGTCGGCCGTGCCATCGCGGCGTTCTTCCCGCTGCTGATCGGCCTGCTCAGCCAGAAGGTGCCGCTGGGCCTGGGCATCGGCGGGTTCGCCGCGGTGTCCTATGGCGTGGTGATCCTCGCCGCGTTGAGCCTGCCGGAAACCCGCGGCAAAGAACTCCAGGCGCGGTAAGGTAGGCATATGAACATCGACAGGGGAGCCCGCCAGGTGAAACGCCTGCTACTCAATTGCGACATGGGTGAGAGTTTCGGCAGTTGGCGCATGGGCCTGGATGCCGAGGTCATGCCCTACATCGACTGCGCCAACATCGCCTGCGGCTACCACGCCGGCGACCCGGGCACCATGCGCCGCACCGTGGCGCTGGCCCTGGAGCACGGCGTGACCGTCGGTGCCCACCCGGCCTACCCGGACCTGGTCGGCTTCGGCCGCCGCTCCATGGCCTGCAGCACGGAGGAGATCCGTGACCTGTTGCACTACCAGATCGGTGCCCTGGATGGCATCTGCCGGGTGCTCGGTGGCCGCGTGGCCTACGTCAAGCCCCATGGCGCGCTGTACAACGACATGATGGCCGACCCGCTCAAGCTGCGCACCGTGCTGGAGGCCGTGGCCGCCTACGATGCCAGCCTGCCGCTGATGCTCATGGCGACCGCCGACGACAGTGCGGCCCGTGCCCTGGGCGAGAAAGTCGGTGTGCCCTTGTGGTTCGAGGCCTTCGCCGACCGTGCCTACACCGCCAGCGGCCACCTGGTTTCGCGGCGCCTACCCGGCGCGGTACACCACGACCCGGCATTGGTGGTCGAACAGGCCCTGCGCCTGGCCCGGGGCGAGGCGCTGGTGGCCGACGATGGCAGCGCCGTTCGGCTACACGCCAGTACCTTGTGCGTGCATGGCGACAACGACAGCTCGGTGGCTGCCGTGCGGCAGATCCGCCAGGCCCTCGACGCCCTGGAGCAGCCATGAACCCACGTATCGAGGTGGTGGCCGTCGACAGCCTGATGGTGCGCCTGTTCGACGTCATCGACGAGACCAACATGCCCTGGATCCTCGCCGCCAGCCAGCGCCTGCGCGCGGCGTTCGGCGCGCGCCTGGTCGAACTGGTGCCGTCCTACACCACGCTGATGGTGCAGTTCGACCTGGCGCCGGGCGCGGCGAGGGCACTGATCGACCAGGCGCTGGAAGGGCTGCGGCCCGATACGGGCAATGCCGGGCGCCGGCACGAGCTACCGGTGTGGTACGACGCCAGCGTCGGGCCCGAGCTGCCACTGCTGGCCGCGCGCAGCGGGCTGGGCGAGGCGGGGGTGATCCGTTTGCACAGCGAGCGCGAGTACCCGGTGTTCGCCCTGGGCTTCGCCCCCGGTTTCGCGTTCATGGGCCTGGTGGACGAACGCCTGGCCACGCCGCGCCTGGCTACCCCGCGCAAGCGCGTGGCAGCCGGTAGCGTCGGCATCGCCGAGCGGCAGACCGCCGCGTATCCGGCGGTATCGCCGGGCGGCTGGAACCTGATCGGGCGTACCCCGGTGCGTTTGTTCGACCGTGGGCGCGAGGGCTACAGCTTGCTGCAACCCGGCGACCGGGTGCGCTTCGTGGCGGTGGATCGCGCCGAGTTCGTCAGGCTGGGCGGTGACGATAGCCCGTTGGAGGCCCAGGCATGAGGCAGTTGAGGATCGAGGCCAGCACGGCGCTGTGCCAGTTGCAGGATGCCGGGCGGTTCGGCGTGTGCCACCTGGGCGTGACCCAGGGCGGGGCGCTGGACTGGGTGGCGATGAGCTGGGCCAACTGGCTGCTGGGCAATGCCCTCGGTGCGCCGGTGGTGGAGGTGGCGCTCGGCGGCTTCAGCGTGGTGGCCGAGCAGGATTGCGTGCTGGCCCTGGCCGGGGCGGATCTGGAGGCGCGGGTCGATGATCGGCCATTGGCGCCGTGGCGCAGTTTCACCCTGGGCAAGGGCCAGCAACTGACCCTGAAACAGCCTCGCCAGGGCGTGCGTGCCTACCTGGCGGCTCCGGGCGGCTTCCAGGGCGAGGCGGTGCTGGGCAGTTGCGCGACGGTCGTGCGCGAGGCGTTGGGTGGGATCGATGGCCGGGGCGGGGCGTTGGTCAAGGGACAGATGCTGGTGTTCGGCGAGGCTTCGCCGGCGTTGCGCGAAGTGCCCGAGGCGTTGCGCCCGGCCCATGAGGCGAAGCCTGTTCTGGACCTGGTGATGGGCGCGCAGATCGGTGCGTTCAGTGGCACCAGCCTGTTCGAGGCATTCAACAGCGACTGGACCCTGGACAGCCGCGCGGACCGCATGGGCATCCGCTTGTTGGGGCCTCGACTGGTCTACCAGGGGGCGCCGATGATTTCCGAAGGGATACCGCTGGGAGCGGTGCAGGTGCCGCCGGATGGGCAGCCGATCGTGTTGCTCAATGACCGGCAGACGATTGGTGGTTATCCACGCTTGGGCGCGTTGACGCCGCTGGCGCTGGCGCAACTGGCGCAGTGCCTGCCGGGGGCGGTGGTGCGGTTCAGGGCGGTGGTGCAGGAGCAGGCCTGGCGGGAGCAGCAGGGGTATCTGGGGCGTTGGGGCTGAGGCTGGGGCCGCAAAGCAGCCCCAGCTTACTTGGACAGATAGCGCATCCCGTCTTCCAACCCTTGCAAGGTCAGCGGATACATCTTGTCCTCGACCAGCTCGCGCACCAGGTGCGTCGAAGCCGTGTAGTCCCACGTCTGTTTCGGGTACGGGTTGATCCAGATGATCTTGCGGAATTTCTCCATGAAGCGCTGCATCCACACGTACCCGGCTTCCTCGTTCCAGTGCTCGACGCTGCCGCCCGGCTGGGTGATCTCGTAGGGCGCCATGGCCGCGTCGCCGACGAACACCACCTTGTAGTCGTCGCCGTACTTGTGCAGCAGGTCGAAGGTCGAGAAGCGCTCGGAGGTGCGGCGCAGGTTGTTCTTCCACACCGACTCGTAGATGAAGTTGTGGAAGTAGTAGTACTCCAGGTGCTTGAACTCGGTCTTGCAGGCCGAGAACAGTTCCTCGCAGACCTTGACGTGGGCATCCATGGAGCCGCCGATGTCGAACAGCAGCAACAGCTTGACGGTGTTGCGCCGTTCCGGGCGCATCTGGATGTTCAGCAGGCCCGCATCGCGCGCGGTGTGGTCGATGGTGCCGTCGATGTCCAGCTCTTCGGCTGCGCCTTCACGGGCGAACTTGCGCAGGCGGCGCAGGGCCAGCTTGATGTTGCGCGTGCCCAGCTCGACCTGGTCGTCGAGGTTCTTGTACTCGCGCAGGTCCCACACCTTGACCGCCTTGCCCTGGCGCTTGCCGGCATCGCCCACGCGGATGCCCTCGGGGTTGTAGCCGCCACTGCCGAACGGGCTGGTACCGCCGGTGCCGATCCACTTGTTGCCGCCGGCGTGGCGTTCCTTCTGTTCCTCCAGGCGTTTCTTGAATGCCTCGATCAGCTTGTCCAGCCCGCCCAGGGACTGGATCTGCGCGCGCTCCTCGTCGCTCAGCGAACGTTCGAACTCCTTGCGCAGCCAGTCCTCGGGGATCAGCGCCTGCAGGTGCCGGTCGAGGTTCTCCAGGCCCTTGAAGTAGGCGGAAAAGGCCCGGTCGAACTTGTCGAAATGCCGTTCGTCCTTCACCAGGATGGCCCGGGCGAGGTAGTAGAACTCGTCCATGTCGGCGAACACCACGCGCTGCTGCAAGGCATTGAGCAGGTCGAGCAGTTCGCGCACCGACACCGGCACCTTGGCCGCGCGCATTTCGTTGAACAGGTTGAGCAGCATGGCCGGCTCCTGTCAGCGGTTGCCGCGCCGGCTCATGAAGGCCAGGCGTTCGAGCAACTGCACGTCCTGCTCGTTCTTCACCAAGGCGCCGGCCAGCGGCGGAATGGCCTTGGTCGGATCGCGCTCGCGCAGCACCGCCTCGCCGATGTTGTCGGCCATCAGCAGCTTGAGCCAGTCGACCAGCTCGGAGGTGGAGGGCTTTTTCTTCAGGCCCGGCACCTTGCGCACGTCGAAGAACACGTCGAGCGCTTCGCTGACCAGCGACTGCTTGATGTCGGGGAAGTGCACGTCGACGATGCGCTGCAGGGTGTCGCGGTCGGGGAAGGCGATGTAGTGGAAGAAGCAGCGGCGCAGGAAGGCATCGGGCAGCTCCTTCTCGTTGTTGGAGGTGATGATGATGATCGGGCGCTGCTTGGCCTTGATGGTCTCGTCGATCTCGTAGACGTAGAACTCCATCTTGTCGAGTTCCTGCAGCAGGTCGTTGGGGAACTCGATGTCGGCCTTGTCGATCTCGTCGATCAGCAGGATCACCCGCTCGTCGGCCTCGAAGGCTTCCCACAACTTGCCCTTCTTCAGGTAGTTGCGCACGTCGTGGACTTTGTCCACGCCCAACTGCGAGTCGCGCAGGCGGCTGACCGCGTCGTACTCGTAGAGGCCCTGGTGGGCCTTGGTGGTGGACTTGATGTGCCAGGTGATCAGGCGGGCGCCGAAGGCGGCGGCGAGCTGTTCGGCGAGCATGGTCTTGCCGGTGCCCGGCTCGCCCTTGACCAGCAGCGGGCGTTCGAGGGTGATGGCCGCGTTTACCGCCAGTTTCAGGTCGTCTGTGGCGACGTAGTCGCGGGTGCCTTCGAACTTCATGGATCTGTCCTCTGCGGGGTGTCTGTAGCGGCCCTATCGCCGGCAAGCCGGTACAGGCAACACATGTTCGTGATTTGCCACCGACTATAACGCGGGGCTGGGCAGCTGGAAACGCAGACCGGGTATTCAGTCGCTGAATGCCCCGTCACGCTCGCTCAGTCGGCATCCGGCGGCGGCTGCTCGTAGCGTGCGTTGAACGCCCGGATGAACCCATTGCGCAGGATCTGCAGGAATGCCTCGAAGGCGCTGATGTTTTGCTGGTGCACGCTGCCGCTGAGCTCCACGCGGGTGGCGAACTGGTTCTTCGGCTGGTTCTTGAGCACTGTCTCGCTGGCCCCGACCAGCGCTTCCCACACCGAGCGGAAGAAGCCCTTGTCCTTGTCCTGCACGTCCTGCTGCCAGTTGAACACGTCGACGTCACGCAGCAGCGGCTTGATGTAGCCGTCGAGCCGGCCGTTCTCGGCCTGGGCCTCGATCACCAGGTCGCCATGCCCGGCATTGAAGTCGAACTTGCCATAGGCACTGGCGAAATCGTTGAGGCGACGCAGTTCGATGCCGGTCGCGCGCAGGCGCAATTGGAAGTCGTCGAAATCACTGAACGGGTCGAAGATGGCGCGGCTTTCGACCTTGGCGTCGCCCAGCAGCACGGCGCTGGCGTCGAAGCTGGCGTCGCGCCGGCCTTTTTCGTCGCGCACGTTGGTCAGGTTACGGATGCTGGCATCGAGCCGGGTCGCCTTGAGGTCGACTGGCGGCTTGGAGGTGAAGTTGCGAAAGGTCAGGGTGCCATCGTCGATGCGCACGTCGTTCAGGGTGATCGGCACGAGCTTTTCCAACTGCTGGCGCCAGTCGGTGCCCTGGCCGGTCTGGGAGTGTTGCTTGTCGCCGCCGTCGACGAAGTTCAGCACGGGGCGCACGAAGGCCACCTCGGCCACCACCGCCTGGTCGTACCACAGGGCGTGCCAGCTTACCGACAGGTCGATCAGGGGCGCATCGAGCAACGGTACTGGCACCTTGCCGGTGGTCTTGACGATCTCCAGGCCATTGATCTGGTAGGCGCCGCGCCACCAGGCCAGGTCCACGTCGACGATTCGGCCGTGGTAGTCGCCCATGTCGGCCAGCTTGTCGTTGAGGTAGTCGCGCACCAGGTAGGGCAGGGCCAGGTGCAGGGCCACCAACAGCACGAGCAGGCTGGCCAGGCCGACCAGTGGCCAGCGGTAGCGACCTTTCATCGGCAGGCTCTCCTTTGCGGGGGTGTCCGGTTGACCGTGGGGCGCTTCGCCGAGTTCGAACGGGCTTTACGCCCCCCATGGGCAGGCTTACCCTTGAGGCTTTCCCTGCTCCTTCATGTTCAAGGACCCTTGCCATGAGCCGTATCTACGCAGACAACGCCCATTCCATCGGCAATACGCCCCTGGTGCAGATCAACCGCATCGCCCCGCGCGGCGTGACCATCCTGGCCAAGATCGAAGGGCGCAACCCGGGCTATTCGGTCAAGTGCCGGATCGGCGCGAGCATGATCTGGGACGCCGAGAGCAGCGGCAAGCTCAAGGCCGGCATGACCATCGTCGAGCCGACCTCGGGCAATACCGGCATCGGCTTGGCGTTCGTCGCCGCGGCCCGTGGCTACAAGTTGATCCTGACCATGCCGGCCTCCATGAGCCTGGAGCGGCGCAAGGTGCTCAAGGCCCTGGGCGCCGAGCTGGTGCTGACCGATCCGGCCAAGGGTATGAAAGGGGCGATCGAGAAGGCCAACGAGATCGTCGCCGCCGACCCGGGCCTGTACTTCCTGCCGGGCCAGTTCGACAACCCGGCCAACCCGGCGATCCACGAGAAGACCACCGGGCCGGAGATCTGGAACGATACCGACGGCGCGGTGGACGTGCTGGTGGCCGGGGTGGGCACCGGCGGTACCATCACCGGTGTGTCGCGCTACATCAAGCACACCCAGGGCAAGTCGATCCTGTCGGTGGCGGTGGAGCCCGTGGCCTCGCCACTGATCAGCCAGACCCTGGCCGGCGAGGAGCTCAAGCCCAGCCCGCACAAGATCCAGGGTATCGGTGCCGGTTTCGTGCCGAAGAATCTGGACCTGTCGCTGGTCGACCAGGTCGAGACCGTCAGTGACGAGGCGTCCAAGGCCATGGCCCTGCGCCTGATGCAGGAGGAGGGCATCCTCTGCGGCATCTCCAGCGGCGCGGCGATGGCCGCGGCGGTGCGCCTGGCCGAGAAGCCGGAGATGCAGGGCAAGACCATCGTCGTGGTCCTGCCGGACTCCGGCGAGCGCTACCTGTCGAGCATGCTGTTCGCCGACCTGTTCACCGAGCAGGAGAATCAGCAATAAGCTCCAAGCTGCAAGTGGCAAGAAAGAGCGGTTCGGCGCAGGGCCTGCTCTTTACTTGCCGCTTGCAGCTCGAGGCTTGAAAGCCCCCGCCACTGATCCGGCGCAATGTCCGGCAGCCTCGTTTGTTGCAAAATGCTCAACACTGCGCTCCGGCCTCGGTTGTTTTTACCGGGGCCGGATGGGTTTATGATGTCCGGCTATCCGGGATGGCCAGATTTCCCCTGCAAGGAGTGTTGCATGACCTTTTCCTTTGTCGCCAAGGCAGGTGTCCTGCTGGTGTTCTTCGGCAGCGTCCTGTTCGTGCACCTGCGCGGCAAGGCGCGACTGCCCGTGCTGCGTCAGTTCGTCAACCATTCGGCGCTGTTCGCCCCCTACAACAGCCTGATGTACCTGTTTTCCGGCGTGCCCTCCAAGCCCTACCTGGACCGCCAGCGCTTCCCCGAGCTGGACGTGCTCAAGGACAACTGGGAAGTGATCCGCGCGGAGGCCATGCGCCTGTTCGACGAGGGCTACATCCGTGCCGCCGAGAAGGACAACGACGCCGGCTTCGGCTCGTTCTTCAAGAAAGGCTGGAAGCGCTTCTACCTGAAGTGGTACGACAAGCCGCTGCCCTCGGCCGAAGTCCTGTGCCCCAGGACCGTCGAGCTGGTCAGCCGCATCCCCAACGTCAAGGGCGCCATGTTCGCCCTGCTGCCCGGCGGCAGCCACCTGAACCCGCACCGCGACCCGTTCGCCGGCTCCCTGCGCTATCACCTGGGGCTGTCCACGCCGAACTCGGACAACTGCCGCATCTACGTCGACGGCCAGCCCTACGCCTGGCGCGACGGTGAGGACGTGATGTTCGACGAGACCTACGTGCACTGGGTCAAGAACGAGACCGACGTGACCCGCGTGATCCTGTTCTGCGATGTCGAGCGCCCGCTCAGCAGCCCGCTGATGACCCGCATCAACCGCAAGGTCAGCGCCTTCCTCGGCCGTGCCACCGCGCCGCAGAACACCGATGACGAGCGCGTGGGCGGGATCAACCAGGCGTACGCCTGGAGCAAGCGCTTCAGCAACAAGATCAGTGGCCGCGTGAAGCAGTTCAAGCGGGCCAACCCCAAGGCCTATCGCGTGCTGCGGCCGGTGTTGGCGGTGGTGGTGGCGTACCTGCTGTATCGCTGGTTGTTCTGAGGTCATCGTCATTTGGGGCCGCGAAGCGGTCCCAAGAATGACGAATCACCGCGATCCTGCTTGTCCGGCAATGATTCCATCGCTATAGTTGGATCCATTCACTTCTCCGAAGACCTGTTCATGCCAGCCATCCCTTCCACCACCGCCGTCGTCCTCGCGCCTGTCGCGGGCATGGTCGTGCGTGGCAGCCAGCAGCCGGTCATGATCAGTCACTACCCACCACCTGTCAGTGGCGTCGTAGGCGGCGTAGCTCCGCCTCCTCGCGCAGTGGTGCTGGGCTGAGCGGCTTCTGGCCGTCTGCCCGCGCACGCGCAACCTACTGAACACGGTCGGCTACTTCCCTCGCTAACGCGACAGCCCGCCGTTCGGCTCATTTGCCCGACTACAGGTGGCAATACATGTCTGTCTTTTCCAAAGCATCCGTGGCCTCGGCGGCCACCACCAGCCTGTTCGTCCTGCTGTGGAGCAGCGGGGCGATCGTCTCCAAGCTCGGCCTGGCCCAGGCCAGCCCCTTCGCCTTCCTCCTGCTGCGCGCAGCCCTGGCGCTCGCCGGCCTGCTGCTGATCGGCCCCTTGCTCGGGCTGCGTTGGCCGCGTGGTCGGGGCGCGATCCTGCGCGCCCTGGGCACCGGCTGCGTGCTGCTCGGCGCCTACCAGATCTTCTACCTGCTGGCGCTCGACACCCACGTCACCCCTGGCGTCATGGCCACGGTCATGGGCGTGCAACCGATCCTCACCGTGGTGCTGATGGAGCGCCAGCGTTCCTGGAGCCGGCTGTTCGGCCTGGGGCTGGGGCTCGCCGGGCTGGTGATGGTGGTCTACCAGGGCATCAACCTGGGCGGGGTATCCCTGGCCGGGATGCTGTTCGCTTTGCTGGCGCTGGCCTGCATGACCTTTGGCTCGATCCTGCAGAAGCGCATCACCGATAACCCGATGGGTACCCTGCCGCTGCAATACCTGGCCGGGTTCGCCCTGTGCGCAGTGTTCGCGCCGTTCCAGGCGCTGCACGTGCAATGGAGCACCAGCTTCGTCGGTGCGCTGTTGTGGATGGGGCTGGTGGTATCGCTGCTGGCGACCCTGCTGCTGTACCGGTTGATCGCGCGGGGCAACCTGGTCAACGTCACCAGCCTGTTCTACCTGGTGCCGGCGGTGACCGCGGTGATGGACTACCTGATCTTCGGCAACCGCCTGGCGCCGCTCAGCCTGCTGGGGATGGGGCTGATCGTGGTGGGCTTGCTGTTCGTGTTCCGCAAGCCGGCGCAGCGGCTTGGCGAGGTGGAGCAGGCGGGATAGGCCCCTTGGCGGGCAACTCGTCGAGCTAGCTCAAGGCCCTGTGGGAGCGGGCAAACCTGCTCCCACAGGGGCCGAGGCGATCACTGAGGGTGCGATTGGCGGCCTCAGAAGTAATAGCCAATGTTGATGTTGGTCCGGTAATACCAGTCGTTGCTGCCGATGGAGTCGGTACTGGTCCAGCCGGTGCCGTTCTCCGCGCCGCCGAAGGGGTTGGCGTTCCTGGCCCAGGTCAGGTCGACCCAGGCCATGATCGGCATGGCGAGGAACTGCGCACCGACGGTGATCATCTGCGAGTCGTCCCAGCCGCTCTTGTCCTTCATCATCCGGCTGTAGTCGGTATACACCTTGATTTTCTTCAACTGGCCCAACCTGGGGGTGAAGATGTCGTAGCCGACGTTGAGCGAGCCGAGGGTGGCCTTGGAGGCGATCAGGTAGGCCGGGGTCAGGCCGTTGCCGCCCATCAGCACCGCATCGTCGCTGACCCCCTCGGGGTTTTTCGGATCGTATTCGTAGCGGATGGCCTGGCCGGTCACGGTCCAGGGGCCGGCGTTGACGATCGCATGCACGCCGCCGGCCCAGTAGTCGCCATCGTCGTGGGTGGTGGCGTTGTAGAGTTCGGCGGCGGCCAGCGATGCGCCGATCTCGGTTTTCCAGCCCTCGCCAGTGAAGGTCCTGGCTACACGGGCATTGACCTGGTTACGTTTCTCGTTGTCCTGGCGTGAATGGATGAAGGGCACGGCATTGTCGTCGAGGTCGGCATAGCGGCCCACTTCCGGCGAGTAGCGGATGCCCGACGGCAGCATGCGTGGGAAGTAGCCCAGTTGCAGGTCCCAGTCGCTGTCCTTGTAGCTGTACTTCAGGCCCGTACCGGCACTGACGCCATAGCCCATGAAGAACGGAATGTGATAGCTCCAACCGAACTGTGGGTAGGGTTCCAGGCCGAACGGCTTGAACGGTGCGCCCAGTTGCAGGTTCGAACGGGCATCGAAGCGATAGCCGATGTAGCCACGGTCGATGGAGCGCTTGCCATCGTCCTGGAACCAGTAGCCGACATCGCTGAACAGGCGCTTGTGGCTGGCCTGGACATCCAGGCGGAAGGTGTCGAAGAGAAAGCGCCCGTTGTTCTCGGTGGTGTCCCAGTGTTCGTCCCGGTAGTTCACCCGCAGGGCGCCGCCGATATCCAACGAGCTCTCGCCGTCGTCGCTGCGCCAGGCGATGTGCGGGAACGGCTTTTTCACCGCAGGTGGTTGGTCTGGCGCCGCGGGGCCAGGCTCGGAGGCGAACGTGGCGCAACTGCCGATGATCAGGCCCAGGCTTATCACATACTTGTTCATATCGATGCCCCACAAGGTTGAGCAGTTTCCGCTGGCGACACCGATCCCTGCCTTGAATCAGGCATTCAATGGGAAGTTGGCGTGGCAGGCGGCGGACTGGAAGGGTTGGGTTTTTATTGTTTTATATATGACACGCTGTTTGAACTATGAATTCGGGAAAGAAATAGCAGAAACCGTGCCAGTGGGGTGGTGTGTTCTGTTTTCTGAAAAACAAATATAAATCAGTTATTTATATTTGGAACGTGCTGGTTCGTGCCGTATTTGGAACGCTTGGAAAGAACGTAACAAGGCGGTGCCGTTGTTGTGCATCCAAAGTGCACAATGAACGCTAATGGGGCACTTGGTGTTTTGCCGGCGAATAAATAGCAGGCTCTTCAAGTCATTGGATGGGCAAAAAAAGGCCGACACTTTCTGGTCGGCCGAATGATGCGCTTTGAGCTTATTCAAAGGCTGGCGTTTTCTTGAGACTCCGGCACCCCGATCGATTAAAGGTCGAGCACCAGCCGTCGGCTCTTGCAGCCGGACACGCACACCATCATCGAGGTGTTCGCAGCCCGTTCGGCCTTGGTCAGCACCCCGTCGCGATGGTCGATGTCACCTTCCAGCACCCGGGTCTCGCAGGAGCCGCAGACGCCTTCGCGGCAGCTGTACTCGACATCGCACCCCGCCTCGAGCAGCACATCGAGCAGGTTCAGCCCAGGTTCCACGGCGAGGGTCTTGCCAGACTTCTTCAGTTCGACGCTGTAGCTGTCCTGGGCATCTTCCGAGGGCGGCAGTTCGGCGGCGGTGAAGCGTTCGATGTGGGCATGCGGGTAGCCGAGGCTTTCGCAGGTGCTTTCGAAGGCGTCGAGCATCGGCGTCGGGCCGCAGCAGTAGAAATGCGTGTCGCTCGGCTGGCCGGCCAGGTAGCTGGCCAGGTTTGGCACGGCGTCCTTCTCGTCGTTGAAGTGGTAGACCACCTTGGCGTCGAGGCCGCTGAGTTCCTCCAGCAGCGCTGCTTCCTTGCGCGAGCGGGCGCAGTAGATCAGCTCGGCGGATTTCCCCAGGGCCAGCAACTGGCGGAACATGCAGTAGATCGGCGTGATGCCGATACCGCCGGCCACCAGCACGCTGTGGCTGGCCTGTGGATCGAGGGGGAAGTTGTTGCGTGGTGGCGAGATGTTCAACTGGGTGCCGACCCGCAGTTGCTCGTGGACGAACTTCGAGCCACCGCGGCTGTTGCGGTCGCGCAGGATGCCGACCACATAGCGGCCCTTGTCGCTCGGCGAGTTGAGCAGCGAGTAGCTGCGCACCAGGCCATTGGGCAGGTGCAGGTCGATGTGCGAGCCGGCTTCGAACGGTGGGAACACGGTATCGCCCCAGGGACGCAGTTCGACGCTGAGGATGCCTTCGGCTTCATGGCGCAGGGTGTGGACCAGCGCGGTGAGGGTAGGGGTGTTGGACATCGGTCACCTCGATGGCGCAGTGCGCAAGTCAATGTCGAGCCGGGCGCTGGCTTCGATTTCCACCAGCAGTTCTGGAAACACCAGGGCACTCACTTCGACGAGGGTGGAGGTGGGGTAGCAGGCGAACCCCTCGAAGAAGTCGCGGCGGGCACGGCCAACGGCGTCCTTGTCGGCGATCCGGGTGACGTACACCGTCAACCGGTACAGGTTGCCGACATGCCCGCCGGCGGCCTCCACCAGCGCCTTGGCCTTGCCCAGCACCTGCAGGGTCTGGGCGTAGGCATCCAGCGGCGCGCCGGCTTCGGCGGCCTGGCGCGTCGCCGGGTGGGCGGTCATGCCGGACATCACCAGCTCGTTGCCGATCAGCAGGGCGTTGGACCAGCTGGCCGTGGCCAGCTCGTCCAGGCCCGGGGCCTGGATTCGCTGTACGGCCTGGTTCATAGCTGTTTCGCTTCGATCAGGGCCAGTTGCTCCTTGGCCTTGCCCTTGAGATAGCGGCGCAGGCGCACCACGCCCAGGTCATGCTGGTAGAGGTTCTCGCGCTGGTTGGCGTCGGGCTCCATGAATTCCAGCAACACCCGGTCCTGCTCCAGCACCGCCCAGTGGCGGGCTTCCAGGCGGTTCTTGTAGAGGAAGCGCCAGGTGTCGCGCTGCCAGCCGGTCAGCGGCCGCGCGCGCCAGTGGAACACGGCGGACAGGGCGCGGCTGCTGGGGGTGTAGCTGCCGATGATGGTGAAGTTGCCGCCGGGGCCGCCGGTCTTGGGGTAGGGGATCTCCAGGCGCAGCCAGTGGCAGCCGTTGTCGAGGAATTCGGTCCAGTCGAAGTTGACCCCGCGCTGGCCTTCCTTTTCGAAGAAGAAGCCCTGCTCGGTGTCGCGGGTGACGAACTTGGCGGTGGCTTCGCCTTCGCTCATGGAGTGCGACATCTTGTGCAGGTAGGTCCCGTGCATCGGGTCCATGACGTTGTCCAGCACGTAGCGGTAGTCGCCCTTCCACTCGGTGTAGCAGAGGAAGCTGCTCCATTCGGGGGAGGTCAGTTGCTCGGGCAGCACCAGCTCTGGCGGTGTTTCCAGGTGTGGGTCGGTGGCGTTGAACAGGAAGATCGCCCCCGCTGCCTCGCGGGTATGGAACATCCGCGTCGGGCGGCTGCCTTCGAGCTTGCAGCCGGGGCTGCCAGGCACCTTGACGACGATGCCGTCGCAGCGCACTTCGACGCCGTGATACGGGCATTGCAGGCGGTCGCCCAACACCGGCCCCTGGGACAGCGGCGCGCCACGGTGGGGGCAGTGGTCCTCGAGGGCATGGACACTGCCGTCGTTGTCGCGCCACAGGGCGATCTTGTAGCCCAAGCGGCGGATCGAGACGGGCTTTTCGCCCAGCAGTTCCGACGGCAGGACCGGGAACCAGAGATCTTTCAGGCCATTGGCCAGGTGTTGCTCAACAGGGTCGACGGTTACGTGCATGTTCATCTTGTTCTACCTCCGGTGGGTCATTCGCCCAGCCGAGCCATCAGGGTTTTATAGGCGTCCTCGGTCCACTCTCCGGTGGTCAGCGGGCAGGGCGGGCCGGCCAGGTTCAGGTGCGCCAGCAGCTCGCCCAGCTCGGTCACGCCACTGCCGTAGGCGCGCTCGATGGAATCGCCGAGCAGGTCTTCGAATGGGGTGTTGGGCCGTTTGCGGGCCTGATGGGGTTGCAGGTAACGCTCGGTATCGCTCATGTCATTGGCCTCCATTGCGGACCCGTTCGCGGATCGTTTCGCGGACCGGGACAAAGTCGTACGTCGGGTAGCATTCGGTGCGGAACACGCCCCAGGCGGCGCGTTCCAGTTCCACATTGACCTTGCTCAGCAGGCTCGGTGGCAGGCGCAGGGTGACGATCTGGCCCAGGCCCATGGCCACGGTCCAGGACACCACCTCCACGCCCTCGGGCGGAAAGCTGTCCCACCAGCCCACCTGCTTCATGTGGCCCTGGATCTGTTCCAGGTTCTTCGACTGGTCGTGCCGCAGCACCACCGTCAGCAGCATCGATTCGCTCATGGCTTGCCCTGCTCCTTGGCCTTGTCGGTGAGGAACTTGCCTTGCGGCGCCTCGACATGCTGCTGGCGCCGGGTATGGCCATCGATGCCGCCGGCGATCGCCCATTCGGCGAACACCGTCGGCCCTGGCTCGAATTCCCGGGGTTGCCAGTCGCCGGTCAGTTGGTCCTCGTCGGCGTAGTACTCGACCAGCGCACCGGCCGGGTTCTTGAAGTACCAGAAGAACGCCGAGGACACCGGGTGGCGGCCTGGGCCGATCTCGGTGCTCCAGCCGCAGCGGGAGATGTGCATGCCGCCGCCGAACACCTCGTGCAGGTCGCGCACGGTGAAGGCCACATGGTTGAGCCCGGCGCGTGGCGCCGGCAACTGCAGCATGAACAGGTCGTGGTGGCCGCCTTCCTCGGCGGTGCGCAGGAAGGCGCCGCGATTGGGGTAGCGGTCCGAGGCCTGGAAGCCGAAGCGCTCGTGGTAGAAGGCCTCGCAGGCATTGACGTCCTTGACGAAGAACACCACGTGGCCGACTTCGATGGGCGTGGCACGCTCGTAGACCGGCGCGGGCTTGTTGATCCGGCCCTTGACCTGCCAGGTGTTGTGGCCGCTGCACTCGATGTCCAGCGGGCGTTTGCGGGTGACCTGCAGGCGGATCGCCAGGCCGTTGGGGTCGGTGCAGCCGATGCGGCCGTCGCCCTCGACGAAGCCCGGGTCATTGGCGATGCGCTGGCTGTACAGCGCCAGGTCTGCCTCGCTCTCCACGCCCCAGACCACCTCGCGCACGGTCGAGCCCGGCTCGATGGCCGGCGGCAGGCCGGGCTTGTCGAGGTGGGCGAGCACCACCCGGCAGCCGTTGAGGGTTTCGAAGATCACTTCGTCGGCTTGCTCGCTGACCTGGGTCAGGCCCCAGTCGGCGAAGAAGCGCACGCAGGTGTCCAGGTCTTCCACACCGTAGGTGACTTCGTCGATGCCCAGTACGCTCATGGCCTTGCCTCCACACCGGCCCAGGCCAGTGGTTGTTGGTTCATGCCCCAGTAGAGGCTTTTCTGTTCCATGTACTGCAGGATGCCGAGCCGGCCCTTTTCCCGGCCCAGGCCGCTGTCGCGCCAGCCGCCGAACGGGGTCGAGATGGAGAACTGCTTGTAGGTGTTGATCCACACCGTGCCGGCCTGCAGCTTGCGACCCAGGGCCCAGGCGCGCTTGTAGTCGCGGCTCCAGATCCCGGCGGCGAGGGCGTACAGGCTGTCGTTGGCCTGCTCGACCAGTTCGGCCTCGCTGTCGAAGGGCATGGCCACCAGCACCGGGCCGAAGATTTCCTCCTGGCAGACCTGCTGGTGGTTACCCAGGCCTTCGAGGATGGTCGGTGGGTAGAAGTAGCCCTGGTCGAAGAGGCCGCCGCTGGGGCGTTCGCCACCCAGGCGCAGGCGGCCGCCTTCGGCCAGGCCGAGGGCGACGTAGCGCTCCACGGATTCACGGTGCGCGGCACTGATCAGCGGGCCCATCTGCGTACCTTCGTCGGCCGGGTCGCCCAGGCGCAGTTGCGCAGCGGCGGCGACCAGGCGCTGCATGAAGGGTTCGTACAGGGAACGGGCGACGAACAAGCGCGAGCCGGCGATGCAGGCTTCGCCGGAGGAGCTGAAGATGCCGTACAGCACCCCAGCCACGGCGTGGTCCAGGTCGGCGTCGTCGAGGACGATGGTCGGTGACTTGCCGCCCAGCTCCAGGGACACCGGCATCATCTTGTCCGCGGCGATATGGGCGATGTGCTTGCCGGTGCGGGTACCGCCGGTGAACGATACACGCTTGACCAGCGGATGCCGGGTCAGCGCGTCGCCGAGCAGCGAGCCCTTGCCTGGCAGCACGCTGACCAGGCCCTTGGGCAGGCCGGCGTCCTCGCAGATGCGCGCCAGTTGCAGGGCCAGCAGCGGGGTGATCTCGGCCGGCTTGATCACCACGGCGTTGCCGGCGGCCAGGGCCGGGGCGACTTTCTGCGCTTCGCTGGCGATCGGCGAGTTCCACGGGGTGATCGCCGCGACCACGCCCATCGGTTCGTACACGCTCATGCTGACGAAGTCGCCGCGCGACGGGGTGATGGTTTCCTCCAGGGTTTCGCAGGCGGCGGCGAAGAACTGGAAGGTGCCGGCGGCGCTGGCCACCAAGGCACGGGTTTCATTGATCGGCTTGCCGTTGTCCTGGCGTTGCAGCTGGGCCAGTTCCTCGCTGCGCTGGCGGATCGCCTCGGCGATGCGGTAGAGCACGGCGGCGCGTTCGTGGGGCTTGCGCTGGGCCCAGCCACTGTTGAGAAAGGCCTGGTGGGCGCCTTGTACGGCGAGCTCGACATCCTCGAGGCTGGCGGCGTTGAGCCAGGCCACCGGCTCGCCGGTGGCCGGGTAGCAGGTGGCGTAGCGCTCGCCGCCGCCCAGGCGCCAGGTACCGGCGACGCAGATGGGTAAGGTCTGTTCCAGAGTCATTGGCAGTCCCCTAGATGGAAATGGCGTGGGCATGGTTGCCCAGGGCCCGGACCACGCTGTAGACGGTCAGGGCCGAGGTTTTCGGGTTGGCCTGCAGCGGCTTGCCGCGCAGGCTCATCTCGAAGCCGCCGAAGGCGCCACGGGCTTCGAAGTGATGGACGTTGTCCTCGCTGTGCGGGTCGGCGACCAGCGTCACCCGGGTACGGTCCAGGCCCAGGCCGGCCAGCGACAGGGTGGCGGCGACGTTGGCGTTCTTCGGGTACAGGCGCGCCGCTTCGCGGGCGCTGCCTTCGAAGATCACCGTGGCCTCGCGCAGGCTGTCCAGGTCGCAGACCTGCTCGGCCGGGGTGTTCTTCCAGGCCCGCGCCGGCTTGCGCCCGGTGTAGTCGACCGAGTCCAGGCCGCCGACCTTGGCCGCCGACAGGGCGTCGATGCCGCCGATGGCGCCGGGCAACAGCTCGATCCGCGTGTTGCCACGGGCCGCCGCCGCTTCCAGGCGTTCGACCAGGCCGACCTGCGACAGTGCGCCGACCGAGACGATCAGGCAGGCGATGCCGCGCTCCAGGGCCGGCAGCACGTGTTCCTCGATGGCCCGGTGCCCGGCGCACTCGACCAGCAGGTCGGGGCGGGCGTCAGCCGGCAAGGCGGTGAGCACTTCGGGCGGCTGGCGGAAGCTGCCCAGGCGCTGGCGTACCAGGTCTTCGGAACCGGCCGAGGCGATGACCGCATCGACGCACAGTTGCGGGTCCTGCTCCAGCAGTTCGAGCACGCCAACGCCGATGGCGCCGCAGCCGATCATGGTGATATGCAACATGGCAGGTTCCTCAGGCCGTGGCCTTCTGGGCCTTGGTTTCGCTGTTGGGCGGGCCGGCGAACTGGGTGGCGAAGCTGCCGACGCTGAGCATGTCCACTTCCAGCAGGAAGGGGCCGCTTTCGCCCAGGGCACCTTCGAGCACCGGGCCGAAGTCCTTCAGGTCGCGGACCAGGCCATGGCGCAGGCCGATGGACTCGGCGAGCTTGGCGTAGTCCGGGGTGTGCAGCTCGACATAGGCATGGCGGGCACCGTAGATGGCGTCCTGGATGTTGCGGATCACCCCGTAGCGTTGGTCGTTCATCAGCAGGATCACCACGTTGGCGTTTTCCTGCACCAGGGTCGCCAGTTCGCCCAGGTTGAGAATGAAGCCGCCGTCGCCGGCCAGGGCGAAGACCTTGCGCCCGGGCGCTGTTTCCGCCGCCGCCACCGCCGCGCCGATGCCCATCGCCAGCCCCTGGCCGATACCGCCGCCCAAGGCATGCACGCCGGCCAGCGGGTGGTAGAGGTTGAGCAGGCGGTTGCCCCAGATGCTGTTGGACAGGGTCACGTCGCGCACCCAGGAGAAGTTGCGCCCGGTCAGGCCCTGCAACTGTTCGACCATGGCCGAGTAGGGGCCGAGGTCGGCGACCAGTTGCGCCCGCGCCTGTTCGCGCACCGCCTTGAGCTCGGGCAGGAAGTTCGGGTCGATGCGCAGACGGCCTTGCAGGCGGTCGGCCAGGCCGTCGAGGGCCAGCGCCGAATCGCCGCAGATGAACAGGTCGCTGGGGTAGCTGCGGCCTTCGATGGCTGGGTTGGCGTCGATGCGCAGGGTGGTGCGCGGCAGCTTCAGGGCGTACTTGAAGGTCTCGTTGCTGCGCAGGCGTGAGCCGGCCACCACCAGGGCGTCGCAGGTCTGCATGAAGCCTTCGACCAGTTTGTTCTGCGAGAAGGCGCCCAGGCAGCGCTCGTCGTCTTCGTTGACCACGCCACGGCCCTGGGTCGAGGTGATCACGCCCACGCCCATGTCCAGCAGGCGCTTGACCTGTGGCCCGGCGTGGCGGGCGCCGCCGCCGAGCCAGAGCAGCGGGCGAGTGGCCCCGGCCAGGCGCTCGGCGACCAGGTCCAGGGCTTCGGCGGCGGGCACCGCCACCGGCACCGGCAGCGGCGACAGGTCGCTGGGCATGGGGATGAGGGTGGACTGGATGTCGATCGGGATTTCCACGCTGACCGGGCCGGTGGGCGCGGTCAGGGCGGTCTGCACCGCCAGCTTCAGGGTGCTCAGTGCGGTCTCCACGCTGCGCACGCGGAAGGCGGCCTTGGACACGGCCTTGAGCATGGTGAGCTGGTCGCGGGCCTCGTGGATGTAGGCCAGCTCCTGGTCCAGGTAGGGTGTCTCGATCTGCCCGGTGATGTGCAGCAGCGGGGTGCCGGCGGTCAGCGCCTCGACCATGGCCCCGGCAGCGTTGCCGGCGGCCGTGCCGGTGGAGGTCAGGCACACGCCCAGGCCGCCGGTGGTGCGGGCATAGGCATCGGCCATGTTGGTGGCGCCGGCTTCGCCGCGGGCCATGACGAAGCGGATGTTGCCGCGCACGGCGAAGGCATCGAGGATCGGCATGTTGTGGATCGAGATCACACCGAACGCGGCCTTGACCTCGCATTGCTCGAGAAAGGCGGTGATGACGGCGCCGACGGTGACAGTGTTTTCATTACGCATGGCGGGACAGGCCTCCGGATACATCGATATGGCTGCCAGTGGTGTAGGCCGACAGGGGCGAAGCCAGGAACAGGATGGCTTGGGCCGCCTCTTTGGGCAGGCCCAGGCGACCCAGGGGAATGTGTTTGCGTTGGGCCAGGCGGGCGGTCCATTGGGCCCAGTCCAGCTCGCGTTCTTCGCGGGCCTCGAAGCGTCGGCGCCATTGCCCCGACTCGACCAGGCCGATGAGGATGCCGTTGACACGGATATCGTGTTCGGCGAATTCGAAGGCCATCGAGCGCACCAGGTTCTTCAGCCCCGCACGGGCGGCGGAGGTGGCGACCATGTGCGGCTCCGGCTGGCTGGCCAGCAGCGAGTTGACGCAGACGATGGAGGCGCCGGCCTGGCCCTGCAGCTGGGTCATGAAGGCACGTACCGGATGGATCACCGAGAAGAACTTCAGGTGCAGCTCGTCGTTCCACGCCTCGTCGCTGGTGTCGGCGAAGGTCGAGACCCGGCCTTGCCCGGCGTTGTTGATCAGCACCTGGGCCGGGCCGAGCGCGGCCAGGCTGGCTGCGGCGAAGGCCTGCACCGAGGCGGGGTCGAGCACATCGCAGACCTGGGCCAGCAGGCGGGCTTCGGGGAAGCGTTCGCGCAGGCTGGCCTCGGCGCTGCGCAGGCGCTCGGCGTTGCGCCCGCAGAAGGCCACCCGGGCGCCAGCCTCGAGCAGCAGCTCGACGCAGGCAAGGCCGATGCCGGAAGAGCCGCCGGTGACGATGGCGGTGCGCTCATGCAGTTGGTAGAGGTTCATTTCAGTCCCTCATCAACGCGGTGACACGGCCTTGGCCGCTGTGGGGCGTGTAGTTGAGCAGCCTGGACAACTCGTCGGCGCTGCCACGGACCTGGCCGAGCAGGTTGTCGAAGTTGATGTGGTTGACCTGCACGGTGGGGATGGTCACCCCCAGGGCGGCGACCACTCGGCCACTGGCGTCGCGCACGGGGGCGGCGACGGTGGAGATGGTCGACTCGAAGAAACCTTCGCCGCTGACATAGCCGCGCAGGCGATCGGCCTGCACCAGGTCGAACAGCTCCAGCACGGTTTTCGGGGTGCACGGCGAGTGCTGCTCCAGGTGTTCTTCCGGGTACAGCTCGCGCAGCTCGGCCAGACTCAGGTCGGCCAGGAGGATACGCCCGAGCACCGTGGCATGGGCGGGCAGGCGGGTGCCGACGGTGACGGCGGTGGAGAACACCGAGGGCGGCGAAACCTTGGCCACGTAGACGATCGAGCGACCGTCGCGCACCACCAGGTTGCTCGGGTAGTTCAGGCGGTCGCACAGGTGGGCCAGCAGCGGCTGGCCCAGTTCGGTCAGCTCCAGCGACGCCAGGTATTCGAAGCCCAGGCGCAGCACCGACATGCCCAGGCGGTACTCGTTGCCGCTGCGGGTGACGAAGCCCATGGTCTCCAGGGTGGTCAGCAGGCGGAAGATGGTCGAGCGGGGCAGCGCCAGGCGCCGGGCCAGCTCCGGGGCGGTCAGGGTACGGTTCTGCCGGCTGAATTCGCACAGCAGCAGCAAGCCGCGCTCGAGGCCAGGGACGATGTACTTGTCCTGGTTGTCTTTCAACGAATCCGTATCGTTCATAGCACAGTACCTGTGGGGGAAGCGTCCAGTGCCAGGGCCAGGCGCCCGGTCACCGCATCGGGTTGTTCGATGGCGCAGGCATGGCCGGCACCGGCAATCAGGGTGAAGGGCGCGTCGAAGGCGTCGGCCACGGCCTGGCAGTCTTCGGGTCGGGTGATGCCGTCGGCGCTGCCGCAGTGCACTTCGCAGGGCACGGCCTGGCGGCTGTAGCGCAGCAGATGGTCGCCGCACAGCAGCTCGACCGCCTGGCGGTAGCCGTGCGCGTGCAGGTGCGCCATGTTCCACTGCACCCAGGCCAGGGCCGTGGCGCTGGCCGTCGCCGAGAGCATGTGTGCGCTGCGTGCCTGGGCCATGCGGGCGATGCCCAGGCGCTGCAGGTTGTCCAGCCGCTTGGCGCGTACCGCCCGGCCTTGCTCGGCCAGTTCAGGCGCGCCGTAGCCACGGGCCGGGCTGAGCAGCACCAGGCGGCTGACCCGGCCAGGCTGGGCTTGGGCGAAGGCCGCCGCGGTCAGTGCGCCCAGGGAGTGCCCGACCAGCACGCAACGCTCGATGTCCAGGGCGTCGAGCAACTGCTCCAGGCGCCGGGCGTAGTCGCAAGCCTTCGGTGCGGCCATCGGCAAGGGCGCGGACTGGCCATAGCCGGGGGCGTCCCAGGCGATGACCCGCGCCCGCTGGCCCAGCGCCAGGGCCACCTGCAGCCACGACGCGGCGCCCGAGCCGATGCCGTGCAGCAGCACGATGGCCGCGCCGCTGCCCGCCTCGCGCACGGCCTGCGGGCCGTCGTCCAGGCCCAGCACGCGTTCGGCGAAGCCGTGCTGCAGTTGCCGCAGCAACGGCGCGACGGGATTGTCGATGACCGGGTCCATGGCTCAGCCGCGCTTGATCGAGGCCAGCGGGTGGGCTGGCGGATAGGTCGGGGTCACGGGTTTCTTGGCACCGAGCATCACGCACATCAGGGCGTCTTCGTCGCCGATGTTGATCTCCTCGCGGTAGACCCCTGGCGGTACCGAGATCAGGTCGCGGTCGGTGAGCACGGTCTCGAAGCGCTCGCCGTCCTTCTCGATGATCACCTTGAGCTTGCCGCGCAGCACGAAGAACACTTCCTCGACGTCGGTGTGCAGGTGGGGCGGGCCTTCATGGCCGGCCGGGATGACCATGGTGGAGAAGGTGAAGTGCTCGGAGGGGATGGTGTTCATGTCGCTGCTGACACCGGTGCCGCCGGTGCCCACGTAGCGCATCTGCGCACGGCGGAACTTGGGGTCGTAGTCGGCCTGGAACTTCAGGGCATCCCAGTCGTAGCGGCGGGTCTCGTAGCGGGCGATGCGCGTCTGCATCCAGCCGGCCAGATCGGTCCCGGCGGGTTGTTCCCAGGACTTGGGGGCGTCGTGTTGGGCAGAAAGGTCGGTCATGGTCTTCTCCTTGCTCAGGGCATGACGAACCCGCCGTTGACCGGCAGGGTTTGTCCAGTGATGAAGCGCGACAGGTCGGACAGGGCGAACAGCACGGCGCCACTGACGTCGTCGGGCAGTTGCGGGCGCTGGATGGCCCGTTGTTCGGTGTACAGGCGGTGACGGGCCTCGGGCACGTAGGCGGTGGCCTCGACCAGCACCAGGCCGGGGGCGATGGCATTGACGGTGATGTTGTCGTTGCCCAGCTCGCGGGCCAGGCTGCGGGTCATGGCGATGACTGCACCCTTGCTGGCGACGTAGGCCAGCAGGTTCGGCGCGCCCCACAGCGGGGTGTCGGAGGCCAGGTTGATCACCGCCCCGCGACCGCTGGCACGTAGGGCCGGCAGGCAGGCACGGGTCATCAGCCAGGTGCCGCGGACGTTGACCTGCATGACCTGGTCCCAGGTCTCGATGTCCAGCTCCTCGCAGCTCTTGCCGCCGGAATTGGTGATCGAGGCGTTGTTGACCAGGCCGTCGAGGCCACCCAGGCGCTTGACCGTGCGCTCGACGCAGGCGTCGATGGATGCGGGGCTGGCCAGGTCCAGGGTCACGCCGCTGACGTCCAGGCCCTGGGCCGACAGGTCGCAGGCGGCCTGTTGCACACGCCCGGCGAGCACATCGGCGATCACCACGCGGGCACCGGCCTGGGCGATGGCCTGGGCGAAGGCGTAGCCCAGGCCCCTGGCGCCACCGGTGACCAGCACCCGGCGGCCTGCGAGCAGGTTGTTGAAGGTACTCATCATTGGCTACTCAGCATGGCTTTGGGGAGGTAGTGCAGGACCCGCTTCTCGGCCCAGACCACCGCGCCGTAGGCGAGCACGCCGATCAGGGTGAGCATGACGATGGCGACGAACACCCCGGCGGTGTTGCCCTGGCCTTCGGCGTCCACCAGCAGGAAGCCCAGACCCTGGTTGCCGCCGACCAGTTCGCCGACGGTCACCCCGATCACGGCCAGGGTCGAGGCGATGCGCAGCCCGGAGAACAGCGCGGCCATGGCCGAGGGGAACTCCACCAGGCGGAAGATCTGCCAGCGGCTGGCGTTCATGGTGCGCACCAGGTTGATCATGTCCGGGTCGACCGTGCGGATGGCCGAGAGCACGTTGATCATCACCGGGAAGAACACGATCAGGATGGCGATCAGGATCTTCGGGTAGATGGTGTAGCCCAGCCACATCACGAACAGCGGGGCGAAGGCCACCTTGGGGGCGATCTGCAGGGCCAGGATGTACGGCGAGAGCATGGCCTCGGCCGAGGGCGAGAGGCCCAGCGACACCCCGATCATCACGCCCAGCAGGGCGCCCAGGGCGAAGCCGACGATGATCTCGAAGGCGGTGATCAGGGTGTGCTGCAGCAGGTTGCCGGTCTGCCACATCAGCTGGCTTTCCTGGGCGACGCGGCTGAGCTGCGGCATGACGAACTCGGGCATGCCGAGCAGCCCCGGACCCCACTGCCAGACCACGAGGAAGAGGACCAGCAGGGCGACGCTGCCGAGCACGGAGGTGTTGAGGTTTCTCATCGGGCGATTACCTTGGTTGCGTTGGCCGTCACTTGGCCGCGGTATTGGTTTCGATGAACTGGTTGCTGTAGAGCTCGTCGAGCGCTGGCGCCTTGGTCACGATGCCTTCGCTGACATAGAACTTGCGCACCGTGTCCAGGCGTGCCGGGTCGATACGGCCGAGCACCGGCTGATCGGCGTAGACGTGCTGCACGTAGAGGCGCAGGGTCTTCTCCAGCGAGGCTTCCTTGCCGGCGTAGGCCGGTACGGCGCGGGCGAAGGTGGCGGCGGCGGCCTTCGGGTCCTGAATGATGTCGCGCATGCCCTGCAGGGTGGCCTGGACCACGCCACGGACCACGTCGGGGTGCTCGGCGATGGCGTCGTCGGAGGCGAGGATGGCCTGGGCCATGCTCTCGAAGATCTGCTCGCGGGGGATCAGTTCGAGCTTGACCCCGGCCTCCTCGGCGTTGACCACCCAGTCCGGCACGGCGGCCATGGCCTGGGACTTGTTCGCCGAGAACAGTTGCCAGACACCGGACGGGCCGGCGGCCTGGATGTCCACATCGTTCTTGCCCAGGCCGGCCTTGCGCAGCGAGGCGAGCAGGGCGTAGTAGGTGGTGTCGGAATAGGACATCACGGTCAGGGTCTTGCCTTTGAGCTGGCTCACCGAGCGGATGTGTTCGTCGGCGTTGGTGGCGATCATGGTGACCCCACCGCCCCCGAGCACGGCCACGGCGCGCACCGGGATGCCATTGGCGCGCACGATGATCGGGGTATCGCCGATGGCACCGCCGACCATGGCATTGCCGGCGCCGATCTGCTTGGCCACATCGACGCCGCCCTTGGCGGCGATGAAGGTGACGTCCAGCTCGCGGTCGCTGTAGTAGCCCTTTTCCTTGGCGATGATCCAGGGGGCGAAGGCCGGCGAGCTGGGCGGTGCCGGCAGCAGGTAGGTGACCTTGGTCGGCTCGGCGCTGGCCTGCAGGGCCAGGCCCAGGCCGAGGGCCAGCAGGGAGGTTGGTGCCAGGCGCTTGAAGAATGACGTGAACATGCGTACTCCTGAGTCGGTGGATGGGCCGTTGGGTGCGTTGCTCAATGCAGCTCGGTGTCTTCGCCGACTTTCAGCAGCTCCATCAGGCGCCCGGCCAGGGGGCCGATCTCGGGCAGCTTGCGGCGCTCCAGCGGGTTCTCGCGAAACGGCAGGTCGATTTCGATTTCTTCGATGATGGTGCCGGGGCGCGCGCTCATGACCAGCAGGCGGTCGGA
This sequence comes from Pseudomonas sp. HLMP, assembly GCF_046365545.1. NCBI lineage: Bacteria > Pseudomonadati > Pseudomonadota > Gammaproteobacteria > Pseudomonadales > Pseudomonadaceae > Pseudomonas > Pseudomonas sp. HLMP. The sequence goes on from NZ_JBDLLR010000001.1 coordinate 1,993,116, forward strand.
CAGGGCGATCGCCTCGACCAGGTCGTGGGTGATGAACAGCGCGGTCTTCTTCTCTTCGAACAGCATCCGTGCCAGGTCCTGCTGCAGGATCATCTTGGTCTGGGCGTCGAGGGCCGAGAACGGCTCGTCGAGGAACAGCACCTGCGGGTCGATGGCCAGGGTGCGGGCCAGGGCGGCGCGCTGGCGCATGCCACCCGACAGCTGGAACGGGTAGTGGTCGGCAAAGCCTTGAAGGTGGCAGCGTTTGAGCAGATCCTCGGCGATCGGCTGGCGCTTGGCGGCGGGCATGCCCTGGATCTCCAGGCCCAGTTCGACATTGCGGCGGATGCTGCGCCAGGGCATCAAGAGGTCTTTCTGCAGCATGAAGGCGACCTTGGACACCGGGCCGTTCACCACCTCGCCACCGACCCGCACCTCGCCCTCGCTGGGGCGGTACAGGCCCGAGCCCATGTTGAGGATGGTGCTCTTGCCGCAGCCGGATGGGCCGATGATCGACACCACTTCGCCACGGCGGATCTTGAAGTTCACGCCACGGATGGCGAAAGGCGCTTCGGGCTGGCCTTTGGCCTTGAAGCATTTGCCGACGTTGTGAAACTCGATTTCCGTCGGTGCCGGGGCGTCCTGGGGGGATGGGGTATCCCAGCGCTGGGCAATTGCGTACATCTCTTTCACAGCCATTGGGGAGCTCTCTGGTCTGTTTTATAGGTGGTACGCCGTTTAGTGCATGAACAATGCCAGGTAGCTGAATGCGCCTGTTTAATTGAAAAAGTGCTTGTTTATTAATGGCTTGAAGGGATTCGGCAAAAAACGCTGCGTTTTATATATGGAACGCGGTTTTCTATATGGCACGAAATTGCACAGCGGCAGGGCACGGCAAAATGAAGGTGCGAAGAAGAAGGGCGTTTCTGGTAACGGTGTAGGAAACAACGTTACGTAATTGTTTCAGGGGTGAAACCGGGGCGCTGCGGTGTGGCCTCTTTGGGGCTGCTTTGCAGCCCCGCTGCCAGCAGCCGACCTCAAGCCCGCGAGGGCCGCAGCACCAGCCACAACGCCAGGCCAATCAGTACGCCACCATACAGGTGCGCCATCGACAGCGGCTCGTCCAGCAGCCATGCCCCCCACAGCACGCCGAACACCGGGATCAGGAAGGTCACGGTACTGGCTTTGACCGGCCCGATCTCGCCCAGCAAGCGGAAGTACAAAATGTAGGCGAACGCCGTGCACAGCAGCCCCAGGCCCAGCAGCGACGACCACACCTCCCAGCCGCCCCAACTGGCCGGCGGCTGGCTCAGGGCGCTCCAGGCGAACAGCGGGGTCAGCAGCAGGGTGGCGCCGAGCATGCTGCCCAGGGCCGACAGGCGGCTGTCCAGGCCGCTGACCCAGCGCCTGGCCAGGTACCCGGCGAAGCCGTAGCAGGTGGTCGCTGCCAGGCAGGCCATGGCCCCTTGCAGCAAGGCCAGGTCCAGGGCGACCGGGCCGGCGCCGCTGAGGATGCCGACGCCGAACAGGCCGAGGAAGATGCCGCAGAGCTTGGCCAGGGTCATCGGCTCGCGGAAGAACAGCGTGCCGATCAGCACGCCCATCAGGGGCGTGGTGGCATTGAAGATCGCCGAGTAGCCGGCCGGCAGCACCTGGGCCGCCACCGAATAGAAGGTGGCGGGGATGCCCGAGTTGATCATGCCCAGCACCAGGCAGGCGCCGAGCTTACCGTCGAAGTGCCAGGGAAGGCGCGCGGCGGCGAGGATGGCCATCAGCCCCAGGCAGGCGATCGACACCCGGAAGAATGCGGTCGGCACCGTGCCGAGCTCCGGGGCGATGATGCGCATGAACAGGAAGCTCGCGCCCCAGACGGCGGCAAGGGTCAGCAGGCGGGCGAGGGCGATGGGGCTCACAGCGGTCTCCGGTGGCAAGGCAGGGGCGCGAGTGTACGCCACGGTGGAGGGGCGTTTCTTGTCCTTTCTTGCTATGCAATCCTGTCGGACGGCCTGGGGCCTGCGGGAGAGGCGATTCGATCGCTCGATCTATTGGGGCCGCGAAAGGCCCCCTCGAACACTGCAAAAGGACCTAAGCTCACCCCTTGAACCCCAGCACAGAGGTCCCCTGCATGTCCCAGTCATGGCCGGCGGCCGAGATCGCCCGGATGATCCTCGATGGCTTCGACGACTACCGCGAGCATTTCCGCCGTATCACCCTCGGCGCCCGCGAGCGCTTCGAGCAGGCGCTCTGGCAGGAGATCCAGCGGTCGGCGGCCGCACGCATCAACCTGTACGAAGAGAAGGTCGGCGAGGTCAACGGCTGGCTGCGCCAGGGGTTCGCCGAGGACGTGCTGCTGGACGTGGAGCAGTGGCCGCTGGTCAAGAGCGCCTACATCCGCCTGATCGACCCTCGCCTGGACGACGAACTCTCCGAGACCTGGTACAACTCGATCTTCTGCAGCCTGTTCAGCCATGACCTGATCAACGATGGCTGCATGTTCATCCATACCACCCGCCCGTCGATACGCGGCCACGAGCGCGCCGCCCAGACCCGCACCTACCAGCCTGACGGCAGCCTCAAGGGGCTGTTGCGGGCGATCTTCGCCGATTACCCGTTCAGCGTGCCCTACGGCGACCTGGAGGGCGACGTGGCACGCCTGGAAGAGCAACTGCGCGAGTGCCTGCCGGACTGGGTGTGCAAGGACCCGGCGCTGGCCGTGGAGCTGTTTTGCCCGGTGCTCTACCGCAACAAGGGCGCCTACCTGGTCGGGCGGCTCTACACCCCGGACGAGCAGTGGCCACTGGTGATCCCGCTGCTGCATCGCGAGGGGCACGGCATCGAGGCCGACGCGTTGATCACCGATGAAGCCGAGGTGTCGATCATCTTCTCCTTCACCCGCTCGTACTTCATGGTCGACGTGCCGGTGCCGGCGGAGTTCGTCAATTTCCTCAAGCGCATCCTGCCGGGCAAGCACATCGCCGAGCTGTACACCTCGATCGGTTTCTACAAGCACGGCAAGTCGGAGTTCTACCGGGCGCTGATCAACCACCTGGCCGCGACCGACGACCGTTTCGTCATGGCGCCCGGGGTGCGGGGCATGGTGATGAGCGTGTTCACCCTGACGGGCTTCAACACCGTGTTCAAGATCATCAAGGACCGCTTCTCGCCATCCAAGACCGTCGACCGGGCCACGGTGATCGACAAGTACCGCCTGGTGAAGAGCGTCGATCGCGTCGGGCGCATGGCCGATACCCAGGAGTTCGCCGATTTCCGCTTCCCCAGGAGTAAGTTCGAACCGCAGTGCCTGGCCGAATTGCTGGAAGTGGCGCCGTCGACCGTGGTCGAGGAGGGCGACACGGTGCTGATTCGCCACTGCTGGACCGAACGGCGCATGACGCCGCTCAACCTCTACCTGGAGCAGGCCAGCGAGGCCCAGGTACTGGAGGCGCTGGAGGACTACGGCCTGGCCATCAAGCAACTGGCGGCGGCGAACATCTTCCCAGGCGACATGCTGCTGAAGAACTTCGGCGTCACCCGCCATGGCCGGGTGGTGTTCTACGACTACGACGAGATCAGTTTCCTGACCGAGGTGAACTTCCGCCACATCCCGCCGCCACGCTATCCGGAGGACGAGATGTCTGGCGAGCCGTGGTACTCGATCGGGCCCCACGATGTGTTTCCCGAGGAGTTCCCGCCGTTCCTGTTCGCCGATATCGGCCAGCGGCGGCTGTTCAGCCGCTTGCATGGGGAGCTGTACGACGCCGACTACTGGAAGGGGTTGCAGGCGGCGATCCGCGAAGGGAAGGTGATCGATGTGTTTCCATACCGGCGCAAGGGGCGTTGAGCGAAGGTCGGTGCCAGGGGCAGCTTCACCCCTGCATGCACTTGAGCCCGCTGAAATCGCTGCGCACCTTGGCCAGCCGCTCCTGCAGGAACTGGCGCTGGCCCGGGGTGCTCTGTTTCATCAGGTCCACCAGCAGGTGGCGGGTCTGCTGTTCGCTGTTCTGGAAGGCGATGCGGTATTCCGGCGTCCACAGGCTTTCCTTGCGCTGCAGCAACTGCGCCAGGCGTGGCTCGAAGCTTGGGGTGTCACGCTGGTTCATCACCAGCAGCAGTTGCTGCTGCCAATGGGCGCGGTTGGCGATCCACTGGCGGTTCTGGTCGCCCAGGGCCTGGGCCCAGGTCAATACCCGTAGGCGCTGTGTGGCATTGAGCTCGCCCAGCCAGGGTTTGAGGCGCTTCTCCATGCGCTCGGCGCGTGCCTCGATCTGCCGGGACAGCGGCGTCTCGACGTAGCGGGCCTGGCGCTTGCGGATGTCGTCGCGAAAGGCCTGGCGCATCTCGCCGACCTGCTCGTCGCTCATGCCGCGCAGCAGTTCGGTCGCCGAAGGGGTGATCGCCTCGGCAACCCGGCCGATGGCCTGGCGCGCCTCGACGATGCGCTGTTGCAGGGCCTGGTCGGTGACCTGGTCGGTGGCGATCATCCGGCGGATCTGCTCGAGCCAGTCCAGGTAGCCAGGCAACTCGGTCTGGCAGTGCCAGGCCAAGTGCTGCTCGAGGCGTTGGTCGAGCCAGGCCTTCTGCTGGCGGTTCATGTTCAGGTAGTCGCCCAGCGACCAGGGCACCAGCACGTCGAGGTTGCGGTAGGCCAGGTCGATGCGGCTGCAGGCCACCACGGCCAGGGCCAAGACCAGGACGATCAGGGCGGTGCGCAGCGTGCGGGGCGGGTGTGCAGGCATGGGCGAATCCTTGCTGAAACGGGCCGGGCGCTGGACGCATGGGCGAGGCCTGCGTACCTACGGCCAGGCGGCCGGGCGGGTTCAGGTGTAGAATAGCCGTCTTGTCTTGAGGATCTTCGGAAATGGCTTTGCTTGGGCGTTACAACAGTTTGCAAATCGTGAAACATGTGGACTTCGGCCTGTACCTGGACGGCGGCGCCGACGGCGAGATCCTCCTGCCCAGGCGCTACATCCCCAAGGACACGCCCACCGAGTTGGATGACTGGCTCAACGTGTTCGTCTACCTCGACAGCGAAGACCAGTTGATCGCCACCACCGAGCAACCCAGGATCCAGGTCGGCGAGTTCGCCAGCCTCAAGGTCAAGGACATCAACAATGCCGGTATCTTCCTCGACTGGGGCCTGTCCAAGGACCTGCTGATGCCCTACTCGGAGGAATCGCGCCCGCTGAAGATCGGCGACTATTGCGTGGTGCACGCCTACCTCGACAAACGCACCCGGCGTATCACCGCCACGGCGCGCCTGGACCGCTACCTGGACCGGACCCCGGCCGACTATCAGGTCGGGCAGCCGGTGGAGCTGCTGGTGGCCGGGCAGACGCCCATGGGCTTCAAGGCCATCATCAACAACCGCCACTGGGGCCTGATCCACAAGAACGAGGTGTTCAAGTTCCTGCGTTCGGGCATGCACGAGAAAGGGTTCATCAAGGAAGTGCGCCACGACGGCAAGATCGCCCTGAGCCTGCAACCGGTTGGCGCTGCCCTGGCCGACAGCCTGCAGGAGCAGATCATGGCGCGCCTGGAGGCCGAAGGCGGGGTGCTGGGGGTGTGCGACAAGAGCGACCCGGTGCTGATCAGCAAGCTGTTCAACGTCAGCAAGGGCAACTTCAAGAAGGCCATTGGCGGATTGTTCAAGCAGGGGCGCATCGTCATCCATGACGATCGCATCGAAAAGGCCTGATCGAGTCAGGCCTGCACGAAGGCACGAAAATCCAGTTGCTCGCCGCCCGGGCGGGTATCGCGCAGCAGCGAGTCGCGGTCGGCGCTCAGCGCCAGGCTGATGGTCGAGCGGCGCTTGCCGGGGTGGCGGACTTCCATTTGCTCCTGGTGGGCGCGCAGGTAGCTGGTCGGCACCTTCAGGTGCTGCAGCTCGTCGGTCTCGGGGGTGTGCAGCAGCAGGTTGACCCAGTCGGGCTGGCCCTTGCGCAGCAGCGCCACCGGCACGTCGAACCACCACAGGTTGCGTTTCTTGTCGAGGATGGCGAGCAGGGTGTTGTCGCGGTTGAGCACCGGCCGGGCCAGCGCCTGGTTGCGTCGGGCGATGGCGGTGGGTTTGTCGAGTTTCATGCAGGTTCCTGCGGGTTGACGCGTGAAAGGCCTGACATTGTGCGGGGTAGCGGTTGGTGGGGCAAGGCGGCTGCTATGGGCACGGCGTGATCCGGAGGTTCGGCGCTGGCTCCATTCGCGGGCAAGCCCGCTCCCACATGGCCCTGCAAGTCGCATCATGTATGAACGGCTCGGCCTTTGTGGGAGGGGCTTGCCCGCGAATGGACTGTCCGGTGCAGTCACCAGGGCAAGCGCCGTTTTCTTTTTGTCCGGTCAATGAGCAGCAACGGCACTTGCATGGTCTATTAGACTTGCATGCACTGTAAGGAGGCCTGCCGAGCTCAGCCGGCGGCCTGAAGACGATAGAGCGGCGAAAGGAGACGCTATGATTTTTCCCGACCTGCGCGGCCTGCCCCTGCACCGCGTGCTGGTGCGCACCGTCAGCGAATTTCTCGATGACGAGATGTCCACCTATGCTTCCGCGCTGGCCTACCAGATGCTGTTTTCGCTGTTCCCGTTCCTGCTGTTCCTCATCGCCCTGATCGGTTTCCTGCACCTGCCGGACTTCTTCTCCTGGCTGCGCCTGCAGTCCGAACTGGTGCTGCCGCCCCAGGCCCTGGAGCAGGTCAACCCGGTGATCGACCAATTGCAGCAGTCCAAGGGCGGGCTGCTCTCGGTGGGTATCGTCATCGCCCTGTGGACCGCCTCGGCCGGTGTGCGCCTGATGATGAGCGCGATGAACGCCGCTTACGATGTGCCGGAGGGGCGTCCGGTGTGGAAGCGCGTCCCGCTGTCGATCATCTACACCATCGGCATCGCCGGCATGCTGCTGGTGGCGGCGGCGTTGATGGTCCTGGGGCCCCAGGTGATGGAGTGGATCGCCGCGCAGATCGGCATGCAGGAGGTGATCGTCACGGTGTGGACCATCCTGCGCTGGCCGGCGATCATCATCCTGATGATGGTGGCCGTGGCGTTGATCTACTATGTCATGCCCGATGTGAAGCAGAAGTTTCGCTTCATCACTCCAGGCTCGGTGTTGGCGGTGGTGGTGTGGATCGTCGCCTCGCTGGCCTTCGGCTATTACGTGAAGACCTTCGCCGACTACAACGCCATGTATGGCAGCATCGGTGCGATCATCGTGCTGTTGCTGTATTTCTACATTTCCGCCGCCGTGCTGCTGCTCGGCGCCGAGATGAACGCGGTGATCGAGCACATGTCGGCCGAAGGCAAGAACCCCGGCGACAAGGACTTCCAAGGCAGCACACCCAAGCAGACCCTGACCGTGCTCGGTCATGAGCATCCGCAGGCGGCCGAATCCAAGACCTCCGAACCCAAGACCCCGGAGTCGAACCCCCGATGATCCGAGACATCCTCAAGATGGGCGACGAGCGCTTGCTGCGCATCGCCCCGCCGGTGCCGGCGCAGATGATCGGCAGCGCCGAGCTGCAGCAACTGATCGACGACATGTTCGAGACCATGCGCCATGTCGGCGGCGTGGGCCTGGCCGCACCGCAGATCGGTGTCGACCTGCAACTGGTGATCTTCGGCTTCGAGCGCAGCGAACGCTACCCGGACGCCGAGCCTGTGCCGCAGACCATCCTGCTCAACCCGCTGATCGAGCCACAGTCTCCCGAGGTGGAGGACGGGTGGGAGGGCTGCCTGTCGGTGCCCGGCCTGCGGGGTGTGGTGCCGCGCTTCAAGCACATCCGCTACGAGGGCATCGACCCCCAGGGCAACCCGATCAATCGCTTTGCCGATGGTTTCCATGCCCGGGTGGTGCAGCACGAGTGCGACCACCTGATCGGCCGTCTGTACCCCTCGCGGATCCAGGACTTCAGCCGGTTCGGCTACACCGAGGTGCTGTTCCCCGGGCTGGAGGGCGGCGACGACTGATCGCGCACCAGCGCCACCAGGCGCTTGCTGAGCTGGTAGCGCGCCAGCCGGGCGGCCAGGGCCTCGGGCAGGTCGTAGGCCGCTGTGAAGCCCAGGCGCTGATAGAAGGGCTGCAGGTCTGGGTGGCAGAACAGCCAGGTGGGCCCGCCCGTTTCTGCCAGCGCCGTATCGATGAGCTGCCTGGCCACCCCGTGGCCGCGCCACTGGGGCGCCACGAACAGGCCGGTGAGCCATTGCCCGCCGTCGACCGCGCCGAGGTTCAATCCCGCGATGATGCCACCTTCCCGCGCCACCCACTGCTGGCCGTCGGCGACCGCGCGCATGCGTGCGCCGTGCTGGCGGTAGAAGTGCTCGAGCAGGCGGCGTTCGGGGCCGATCAGGGGGCGGCAATGGAATGCAGGCATGGGCGTTCGATATGGGGGCTGGGTCGATGCTGTCGCTGCTGGGAGCGCGTGCCGGGCATTTTGTCGCAGATTGTTGCAAATCCCGCAAGGGTGAATGTCCGAGTATGGGGTTCAAGTATTTCAGGCGGGGAGTAAACTTTCACTCATCCCCCCAGGCAGTACGAAGCGGGATCGGTACTTCGTGTCATCTTCGCAGTCGATGACAACTTCATCCGCGCCGTGACGGCATATGAAGTCAATCGATCAGCTTGATTGCTTTTCAAGGTCAACGCCCATGAAACCATTACTGATTCTTGCATTGGTCGGTATGTCCTCGTTCGCCCTCGCAGACGAGGCCCAGACCCAGACCACCTCCACCCAACCTGTGGTCCAGCAGTACGACTATTCCACCCACCTGGACATCAAACGGGTGATCAGCCTGTCGACCATCCCCAATGTTTGCGAAGTGGTACCGGCCACCATGACCTACGAGGATCACCAGGGCCAGATCCATATCCTCCAGTACCGGGCCATGGGCGAGGGCTGCAGCCAAGGTTGAGGCAGTGGACCATTCGCGGGCGTGCCCCAATGCCAGTCGGTCAAGCGGCATTGGGGCTGCCTTGCAGCCCATCGCCGGCAAGCCGGCTCCCAATTCTCTGTATGACACGTGATTCGTGAGTACCGCTGGCCCCTATGGCAGGCGGCTTCATGGCAGTGCCCCGCGCATATAAAGTTTTACCCCTAAGCCGGGACGGGCTTAGGATCGGGTCTTTCTTGCCCGATGAAGGATGATCGCCATGTTCGACCTGCCCGCCCTGCGCGAAGCCGCCACTTTCGTTCGCCAGCACGTTCCCCCTACTGCACAGCACGCCTGGCCGTTGCTGGCCGAGCGGTTGGGCTGCCAGGTGTGGGTCAAGCACGAGAACCATGCGCCCACCGGTGCCTTCAAGGTACGCGGCGGGCTGGTCTACGTGCGCTCGCGGCTGGCCAGCGGCAAGCCGCCACGTGGGCTGGTCACGGCCACTCGCGGCAACCACGGCCAGAGCATGGCCCTGGCCGCGCGCCAGGCCGGCTTGCCGCTGGTGATCGTGGTGCCACAGGGCAATTCGCCGGAGAAGAACGCCGCCATGCGCGCCCTGGGTGCCGAGCTGGTGGAGCATGGCGTCGACTTCGACGTGGCTCGTGAGGAGGCCGCCAGGCTGGCCGAGACGCTGGGTTACGAGAGGGTGCCGTCGTTCCACCCGGAACTGGTGCGCGGCGTGGCTACCTACGCGCTGGAGCTGTTCGAGGCGGTTGGCGAGCTGGACTGCGTCTATGTGCCGATCGGCATGGGTTCGGGGATCTGTGGGCTGATCCAGGCGCGCAACCTGCTGGGGCTGCGCACGCAGATCGTTGGCGTGGTCTCCAGCGCCGCCGACGCTTACGCCCAGAGCATCGAGCAGGGCCGCATCGTCACCACCGCCACCGCCGACACTTTCGCCGATGGCATGGCCTGCCGCGTGCCCCATCCTGATGCCTTCGCCCTGGTCCAGGCGCATGCCGCGCGTATCGTCCGCGTCGACGACCGCGAGATCGCCGCGGCCATGCGCCTCTACCACGAAGCCACCCACAACACCGCCGAAGGCGCCGGCGCCGCAGCCCTGGCGGCGCTGATCCAGGAGCGCGAGCGCCAGGCTGGCAAGCGGGTGACGGTAGTGCTCAGCGGGGCGAATGTGGACCGGGAGCGCTATGCACGGGTCTTGCTTGGGGACTGAGGGCGTGTTTTTGCGATCTACCTCGTCTGGAAGGCGAATGTAAGCGCCAGTTGCATCGCTCAGGCACAATGGCGCCTGCCTCAGATCTTCGTCCCGCAAACGAGTGCCGCATGCCTTTTTCCAACGGTTTTCTTCTCAGCCTGTCCCTGTGCCTGGACATCGGTGTCGCCAATATCGCCATGATCACCCTGGCCATGCGCCGGGGTTTCCTCCAGGGCTTCTGGCTGGGCCTGGGAACCTGCGTCGGTGACCTGCTGTACGCCGTCGCGGCGCTGGCGGGGATGACCGTGCTGTTGCAGTTCGAGGCGGTGCGCTGGGGGCTCTGGCTGGGCGGCTCGGTGCTGTTGGCCTGGTTCGCCGTGAAGATGTTGCTGGCGGCCTGGCGGGGTGGCCACCTGGAGGCCCGTGGGCAGGTGGTGCTGGAGTCGGGCTGGCGGGAGTTCCTGCGTGGGATCTTCCTGGCCATGTCCTCGCCCAGTGCGATCCTCTGGTTCGCCGCCGTGGGCGGGGTGCTGATCTCTCGCTCCGGTGGCGGCAGCCTGCTGGAGGCCGGGTTGTTCCTCGGCGGCTTCTTCGCCGCCGGGCTGGTCTGGTGCCTGGGCCTGTGTGGCATCGCCAGTCATGGTGGACGCCTTCTGGGGGACCGCTTGCTGACCTGGTCCTACCTGCTATCGGCAGCCTGTTATTTCGCCGTCTACGTGATCGTTTCTGGCTATCGCGAGTTCATCCTGGCCAGCCCGGCCCTATAGCCCGGCGGGGCGTATCCGCGCTACGCTGGCGCATTCGTGTGGGCTCACAAAGGCAATGGACATGACCGCGACACCCATCACCCCTTCCCGTTACGAAGATGGCAGGGCACTGCTCCTCGCCGGCTTCGCCGAGCGCTTCGACATGCGCGACATCAGTGGGCTGCCACGCCTGTGGCAGCGTTTCGGCCCGCATATCGGCTGCGTGCCGGGCCAGCATGGCCTGGACAGCTATGGCGTGTGCTACCACCCGGACGGGCAGGGCGGGTTCGACTACCTGGCAGGCGTCGAAGTGACCGAGGCCGGCGGCCTGCCCGAGGGCTTCAGTACGTTGACGCTCGCCCCCCAGCGCTATGCCGTGTTCGAGCATCGTGGCAGCTTGCAAGGCATCAAGGATACCTTCGATGCCATCTTCGAGCAGTGGCTGCCGGCCTCGGGCGAGCGTTCGGCCAATGCGGCGGTGTTCGAGCGCTATCCGGCGGGGTTCGATCCTACCGACCCTGGTGCGGTGATGGAGGTCTGGATTCCGCTTGAGCGGGTCATGGGGGGCTAGCAGGTCCGCCAGGGCCCATCTGGGCTGCAAGGCAGCCCTAAAATGACAAAGTGCCGCCAAGCCCCGGCCTCACCTTCCCGGCCTGGTGCGAAAATTTTTTCCATGCCCTGTCGATTTCCCCGATCACCGTTCGACCAGGAGTGAAGGCGCCGGATGTTCCCGGCGTCACCCGCTCATGACCGATCGGAGGAAACACCGATGAACACCGCAGCCGAAACCGAGATCCGCCAACTGATCGAGCGCTGGATGCAGGCCGTGCGCGACCGCGACCTGGAGGCGATCGCCGCGCCCTATGCCGACGACATCGTGGCGTTCGATGCCATCCAGGCCTTGCAGTTCAAGAACAAGGCCGACTACCAGGCCCACTGGGAAATGTGCATGAGCCACTGCACCGGCCCCATGGTCTTCGAACTGACGCAACTGACCGTCTATGCCGACGGCGACCTGGGCCTGGCCCACTGGCTCAACCGCTGCGGCCCGGCGGACGACGAAAGCCAGTGCGGCTTCATGCGCGCCACCGTCGGCTATCGTCGTAGGGGCGGGCAGTGGCAGGTCATCCACGAGCACTGGTCGGCACCGTTCGACATGGAAACCCAGAAAGCCATGTTCGACCTCAAGCCCTGATCGCGGCCGCTCATCGGCAAACCCACCCCTGCGTAGCGTTGGAGACGACCATGAAATACCTGTGCCTGGTCTATTGTGACGAAGGGCTGCTGCACAGCCTGCCCGACAGCCCCGAAGACGCCGAGTGCATGGCCTATGCCGAGTCCTTGCAAAATGGCGGGCGCATGCTCGCGGCCGAGGCGCTCAAGTCGGTGCAGACCGCCACCACGGTGCGCATGCGCGGTGGACGCATGAGCTTGACCGACGGTCCCTTCGCCGAGACCAAGGAACAGTTGGCCGGTTTCTACCTGGTCGATGCCCGCGACCTCAACGAGGCGCTGAACATCGCCAAGGGGATTCCGGCGGCGCGGGTCGGCAGCGTCGAGGTGCGGCCGGTGCGCGAGTTGCAACCCTGACAACGGAGAACGACACGCATGAGCCTTGCACAACCAGGCCTGGGACAGGCGCAGCATGAACTGTCCATCAGCCGCTTGATCGATGCACCGCCGGCCAAGGTGTTCCGCGCCTGGACCGACCCCCAGTGGCTGACGCAATGGTGGGGCCCCCATGGCATGACCACCCCGGAATGCGAGCTGCAGCTGTGGGTCGGCGGGGTGCTGCGTACCCTGATGCGCGCCCCCGATGGGACCGAGTATCCCAACCAGGGGGTGTTCCTCGAGATCGTCGCGCCGCAGCGGCTGGTGTTCACGGATGCCTTCGGGCCGGGTTGGGTACCCTCCGACAAGGCGTTCATGACCGCGGTGGTGACCTTCGACGAGGAGCAGGGCAAGACCCGCTACACCGCCCGCGCCTGGCACTGGAATGCCGCTGACTGCCGCGCCCATGAAGAAATGGGCTTCCACGAGGGCTGGGGGGAGAGCCTGGACCGTCTGGTCGAGGTGGTGACCCAGCGGATGCCGGATTGATGGCCGACGCGCAGCAGGTGCGCGCCCAGGTCGAGGCGGTCTACCGCCGCGATTCCCGGCGCGTCCTGGCGACCCTGATCCGCCTGCTGGGCGACTTCGACCTGGCCGAGGAGGCCATGCATGATGCCTTCTTCATTGCCGTCGAGCGCTGGCAGCGCGACGGCATTCCGGACAACCCTCGGGCCTGGCTGGTGTCCACTGGCCGTTTCAAGGCGATCGACGCACTGCGCAGGCGCGCCCGTTTCGACCGTTCCCAGGCGGAGCTGATCCTGCTCCTGGAGGGGCAGGCGCAGGATCCTGGCGACGAGGAACTGCTGGTGGACGACCGCCTGAGACTGATCTTCACCTGCTGTCACCCGGCCCTGGCCGCCGACGCCCAGGTACCGCTGACCCTGCGCGAAGTCTGCGACCTGACCACCGAGCAGATCGCCCGTGCCTTCCTGCAGAGCCCGGCGACCATCGCCCAGCGTATCGTCCGTGCCAAGGCCAAGATCCGTGACGCGCGCATCCCCTATCAGGTACCGGCGCTGGCCGAACTGCCCGAGCGCCTGGAAAGCGTGTTGCGGGTGATCTACCTGGTGTTCAACGAGGGCTATTCGGCGTCTGTGGGTGAAGACCTGGTGCAGCGTGAGCTGTGCGACGAGGCGATCCGCCTTGGCCGCCTGCTGGCCCAGTTGCTGCCGGATGCGGAAGTGCTCGGCCTGCTGGCGCTGATGCTGTTGCAGGCCTCGCGGCTGCGCGCGCGCAGCGATGCCGACGGTGAACTGGTGCTGCTCGACCAGCAGGATCGCAGCCTGTGGGACCGGGAGCGGATCGACGAAGGTTGCCGCCTGGTACGCCAGGCGTTGCGTAGCCGGGAGTATGGCGCCTATAGCCTGCAGGCGGCGATCGCCGCGGTGCATGCCGAGGCCGCCAGTGCCGAGGAAACGGATTGGGACGAGATCGTCGGGCTGTACGATGTGCTGCAGCGCCATTGGCCGTCGCCGGTGGTGGAGCTGAACCGGGCGGCGGCGCTGGCCAGGCGGGACGGGGCGCGGGCCGGGCTGGCGGCGGTCGAGGCGATCCTGGCCCGTGGCGAACTGCTCGACTATCACCTGGCCCATGCCGCCCGGGCCGAGCTGCATCACCAGTTGGGCCAGGCCGAGCAGGCGCGGGATGCCTGGCGCCAAGCCCTGGCGCTTACCCGCCAGGGGCCGGAGCGGCGGCATATCGAACGCCGCCTGAAAACGTTGGGTACCTCTTGAGCGAGGCCGTGCCCAGGATCAGCTGGCGACGAAGTTCGGCGGGCTGACCAGCTCGACGGTCTGCTGCTTGCGTGGGGCGAGGATCTCGGCCACGCCTTCGACCACCAGCTCGTCGTGCTGGTTGTACACGTTGGTGGCGATACGCACCTTGAACTTGGGCAGTTTCTCGAGGATTTCCAGGCGCACGGTGAGGGTATCGCCGATCTTCACCGGCTTCTGGAAACTCATCTGCTGGCCCAGGTAGATGGTGCCGGGGCCGGGCAGGGTGCAGGCGACCGCGGCGCTGATCAGCGCACCGCTGAACATGCCGTGGGCGATCCGCTCGCGGAACATGCTCTTGGCGGCGAACTCGGCATCCAGGTGCACCGGGTTGTGGTCACCGGACATCGCGGCGAACAGCTGGATATCGCGTTCTTCGACGGACTTCTCGTAGCTGGCTTTCTGACCGATTTCGAGGGCTTCGTAGGGCGTATTGGTGACCTGGGTCATCGGGGCGGGGTTTCCTTGAGAGGGCGGACGGGGGAGTGTACATCATTCGCTGCGGGCAGGTCGGCCCAGGGCCAGCGCCTGCTCCAGCCAGCCGAGGATATCGGCGGTGACCTCGTCGCGATTGGTCTCGTTGAGCAGTTCGTGCCGTGCCTGGGGGTAGAGACGCAGCTGTACATGCCGGTTGCCGGTGGCACGCAGGGCGCCGGCCAGGCCCTTCAGGCGCTTGCCGGCGCTGACCGGGTCACAGTCGCCACCGAGCACCAGGATCGGCAGGTTCGGGTCGATCTGCGCCAGGTTCTTCGGCTGGCTGATTTGCGCCAGGCCATGGAGCAGGTCGAGCCACAGCTGGTTGCAGCAGCGAAAGCCGCACAGCGGGTCGGCGAGGTAGCGGTCGACCTCGGCGGCGTCGCGGCTGAGCCAGTCGAAGGCGGTGCGATTGGGCTTGAAGGCCTTGTTGAACGCGCCGAACGACAGCCACTCGATCAGCGCGCTCTTGCCCTGCGGCCCCTGGCGCCAGGCTTCGAGCCGGGCGATCAGGCCAGCAGCGCGGTACAGCGCCGCCGGTTGGTAGTTGGAGCCGCTGAGGATCGCCCCCTGCAGGCTGGCGCTGTGGTGCAACAGGTAGGCCTGGGCGATGTAGCTGCCCATGCTGTGGCCGAACAGGAACAGCGGGGTGCCGGGAAACTGCTGGCCGATGTGCTGGGCGAGCAGGCCCAGGTCGTTGACCACGGCCTCCCAACCGTGCCGGCGGGCGAACAGGCCCAGGCTGCCCAGCTCGGCGGTGCGGCCGTGGCCGCGCAGGTCCGGGGCGAGCAGGGCGAAGCCGGCGTCGCTCAGGGCATGGCCCAGGCGCTGGTAGCGCCCGGCGTGCTCGGCCATGCCATGGGCCAGCAGCACCACGGCCTTGACCGGCGAGCTCGGCAGCCACTGGTGGACATACAGGCTGCAATGCTCGCTGGCCGGCAGCCAGAAGGCGTCATGGGGCATGGCGGATCCTTTGCTCCTGGGTTCGAGACAGTGTATGCGCAACGGGCAGGATTGCAGGAAGGGCACAAATAAGATTCACAATGTTAATGGCAGCACTTGGCGTATTTGCCACCTCCGGGTTACCTGCTAACGTCGGCTCAACGCCTTTTTGCATCAGGCAATCAGGTCAGGGACGGTCCAGGCAGAGGAACAACAATAAATGCAAGCCGACTTCTGGAATGACAAACGCCCGGCGGGCGTGCCTTCCACCATTGACATCAACGCCTACACATCCGTCGTCGAGGTCTTCGAACGCTCCTGCAAGCGCTTCGCCGACCGTCCGGCGTTCAGCAACCTCGGCGTGACCCTCACCTACGCCGAACTGGAGCGCCATTCCGCGGCCTTCGCCGCCTGGCTCCAACAGCACACCGACCTGGCCCCGGGCGATCGCATCGCGGTGCAGATGCCCAACGTCCTGCAGTACCCCATCGCCGTGTTCGGCGCGATGCGTGCCGGCCTGGTCGTGGTCAACACCAACCCGCTCTACACCGAGCGCGAGATGCGCCACCAGTTCAAGGACTCCGGCGCCCGCGCCCTGGTCTACCTGAACATGTTCGGCAAGCGTGTGCAGGAGGTGCTGGGCGATACCGGCATCGAGTACCTGATCGAGGCGAAGATGGGCGACCTGCTGCCGACCGCCAAGGGATGGCTGGTCAATACCGTGGTCGACAAGCTGAAGAAGATGGTCCCGGCCTACCACTTGCCCCAGGCCGTGTCGTTCAAGCAGGTGCTACGCCAGGGCCGGGCGCAAGTCCACAAGCCGGTGGCGCTGACCCTCGACGACATCGCCGTGCTGCAGTACACCGGTGGCACCACGGGCTTGGCCAAGGGCGCCATGCTCACCCACGGCAACCTGGTGGCCAACATGCTGCAGGTGCTGGCTTGTTTCTCCCAGCACGGCCCAGACGGGCAGCCGCTGATCAAGGAGGGCCAGGAGGTCATGATCGCGCCGCTGCCGCTGTACCACATCTATGCGTTCACGGGGAACTGCATGTGCATGATGGTCACCGGCAACCACAACGTGCTGATCACCAATCCCCGCGACATCCCTGGGTTCATCAAGGAACTGGGCAAGTGGCGTTTCTCGGCGTTGCTGGGCCTGAACACGTTGTTCGTCGCGCTGATGGACCATCCCGGCTTCAAGTCCCTGGACTTTTCCGCGCTCAAGGTCACCAACTCCGGCGGCACTGCGCTGGTCAAGGCCACCGCCGAGCGCTGGGAGCAACTGACGGGCTGCCGTATCGTCGAAGGCTACGGCCTGACCGAGACCTCGCCGGTGGCCAGCACCAACCCCTATGGTGAACTGGCGCGCCTGGGCACCGTGGGCATCCCGGTGCCGGGCACGGCGTTCAAGGTCATCGACGACGACGGCAACGAACTGCCCCTGGGCGAGCGCGGCGAGCTGTGCATCAAGGGGCCGCAGGTGATGAAGGGCTACTGGGGCCAACCCGAGGCCACCGCACAGACCCTCGATGCCGAGGGCTGGCTGAAGACCGGCGACATCGCGGTGATCGATCCGGACGGCTTCACCCGCATCGTCGACCGCAAGAAGGACATGATCATCGTCTCGGGCTTCAACGTGTACCCCAACGAGATCGAGGATGTGGTCATGGCCCACCCGCAGGTGGCCAACTGTGCGGCCATCGGCGTGCCGGACGAGCGCTCCGGCGAGGCGGTCAAGCTGTTCGTGGTGCCGCGCGAGGCGGGGCTGAGCATCGAGGAACTCAAGGCCTTCTGCAAGGCCAACTTCACCGGCTACAAGGTGCCCAAGCATATCGTCCTGCGTGAATCCCTGCCCATGACCCCGGTGGGCAAGATCCTGCGCCGCGAGCTGCGCGATATCGCCTGAGTTTTCTTCGAGCTGCAAGAAAAAGCGTTCCGCATCGCCCGACACTCCAAGCTTCGAGCCGCGAGATAGAGCGTTCGGCGTCGCTCTTTCTTGCAGCTTGAGGCTGATAGCTTGCAGCTTTCAAGTTAATACTCTAAAAATGACCTGCATCATTCTTTGAGTCATTTTTGTGACCAGTTGGGCCGTTTTGGCCTCTAGGCGACCCCCGGCAAAGCTGTTACTCTCGGCGCGCTTCCAGAGGATCCGGTTGCAATGAGCCGTCATCCCATATCAATAATAAACGCACAACACGTGACGAATTCGCTGTTGCTGAAGGAGTGGGCTTCCATGATCGAAAATTTTTGGAAGGATAAGTACCCCGCCGGGATTACGGCACAAATCAATCCTGACGAATTCCCCAACATCCAGGCGGTGCTTCGGCAGTCCTGCCAACGCTTTGCCGACAAGCCGGCCTTTAGCAACCTGGGCAAGACCATCACCTACGGCGAGCTGTATGCCCTGTCGGGGGCCTTCGCCGCCTGGCTGCAACAGCATACCGACCTCAAGCCCGGCGACCGGATCGCCGTGCAACTGCCCAATGTCCTGCAATACCCAGTGGCCGTGTTCGGCGCCATGCGCGCCGGCCTGATCGTGGTCAACACCAACCCGCTGTACACCGCGCGGGAGATGGAGCACCAGTTCAACGACTCGGGTGCCAAGGCCCTGGTCTGCCTGGCCAACATGGCGCACCTGGCCGAGAAGGTCGTGCCCAAGACCCAGGTCAAGCATGTCATCGTCACCGAGGTGGCTGACCTGCTGCCCCCGCTCAAGCGCGTGCTGATCAACAGTGTGATCAAGTACGTGAAGAAGATGGTGCCGGCCTACAGCCTGCCTGGCGCCATACGCTTCAACGATGCCCTGGCCCTGGGCAAGGGCGGGCCGGTGACCGAGGCCAATCCGCAGCCCAACGACGTTGCCGTGCTGCAGTATACCGGTGGCACCACCGGCGTTGCCAAGGGCGCCATGCTGACCCACCGCAACCTGGTGGCCAACATGCTGCAGTGCCGGGCGCTGATGGGGTCGAACCTGCAGGAAGGGTGCGAGATCCTCATCACCCCGCTGCCGCTGTACCACATCTATGCCTTCACCTTCCATTGCATGGCCATGATGCTGATCGGCAACCACAACGTGCTCATCAGCAACCCGCGCGACTTGCCGGCCATGGTCAAGGAGCTGGGCAAGTGGCGGTTCAGCGGCTTCGTCGGGCTCAATACCCTGTTCGTCGCCCTGTGCAACAACGACGCCTTCCGCGCCCTGGACTTCTCGGCGCTGAAGATCACCTTGTCGGGTGGCATGGCCCTGCAACTGAGCGTGGCCGAGCGCTGGAAGGCCGTGACTGGCTGCGCCATCTGCGAAGGCTACGGCATGACCGAGACCAGCCCGGTAGCGGCGGTCAACCCGGCAGAGGCCAACCAGATCGGTACCATCGGCATCCCGGTGCCTTCGACGCTGTGCAAGGTCATCGACGACAGCGGCCGCGAGCTGGCCTTGGGCGAGGTGGGCGAGCTGTGCGTCAAGGGCCCGCAGGTGATGAAGGGCTACTGGCAGCGCGAAGAAGCCACCGCCGAGATCCTCGACCAGGACGGCTGGCTGAAGACCGGCGACATCGCCGTGATCCAGCCGGACGGCTACATGCGCATCGTCGACCGCAAGAAGGACATGATCCTGGTGTCGGGTTTCAACGTCTACCCGAACGAGCTGGAAGACGTGCTCGCCGGCCTGCCGGGCGTGCTGCAATGCGCGGCGATCGGCGTGCCGGACGAGAAGTCCGGCGAGGTGATCAAGGTGTTCATCGTGGTCAAGCCGGGCATGACCCTGACCAAGGAGCAGGTGATGGAGCACATGCGTGCCAACGTCACCGGCTACAAGGTGCCACGCTATATCGAGTTCCGCGATGTCTTGCCGACCACCAACGTCGGCAAGATCCTGCGCCGCGAACTGCGCGACGAAGAGCTGAAGAAACAGGGCCTGAAGAAGATCGCCTGATTGGCTATCGGGGCCGTGAGGCGGCCCCAAGCTCCAGGTCAGCGCAGCTTCTCCAGCATCTGGTAGTACCACATCCCCGCCGCCAGCAGCGGGTTGCCCAACAGATCCCCCATCGGCACCTTGATGTGCTTGCACCCCGCGAAGGTGTCGAACTTTTCCAGCGTACCGGTCAGGGCCTCGGCCATGATTTCGCCCATGATGTGGCTGGTGGCGATGCCGTGCCCGGAGTAGCCCTGGCAGTACCAGACGTTGTCCGAGAGCTTGCCCAACTGCGGGATGCGGTTGACCACGATGCCCATGGCGCAGCTCCACTGGAACTCGATCGGCACGCCCTTGAGCGCCGGGAAGGTGCGTTCGATGCACGGGCGCAGCTCGCCTTCGATGTCCCGCGAATCCTTGCCCGAGTAGTTGGCGCCACCGCCGAACAGCAGGCGCTTGTCGGCGGTCAGGCGGTAGTAGTCGAGGACGAAGCGGCAGTCGTAGACCGCCAGGTCCTGGGGATTGATCTGCTCGGCCAGCTCGCCCAGTGGCGCGGTGGTGACGATGCCACCCATGGCGGGGAAGATCTTGCCCTTGAGCTGGCGTTTTTCCAGGCGGTGGTAGACATCGCCAGCCAGCAGCACCTGGCGCGCCTCGATGCGGCCCTGGGCGGTGACCACCGCCGGGCGCGGGCCATGGACGATCTCCAGCACCTCGGAGTTTTCGAACACCTGCGCGCCCAGCGCGTGGGCGGCACGGGCTTCGCCCATGCACAGGTTCAGCGGGTGCAGGTGCAGGTTGCGGCGGTTCTTCAATGCGCCCAGGTACAGCGGGCTCTGCAGGTGTTCGGCCACGGCGGTGCGGTCGAGCAACTGCACCTGCTCGCCCATGCCCCGGCGCTGGGCTTCGGCCTCGAAGGCGCGCAGCTCGTCCATGTGCGAGGGTTTCATCGCCGCGTGCAGGTGGCCGCGCTTGAGGTCGCAGGCGATGCCATAGCGCTCAACCCTTTGTTCGATGATCTGGTGGCCACGCCAGCGCAGGTGCCAGATGAAGTCGTCGACCTCGCTGCCCAGGCGCTGGCGCATCTGCGTGCGCATGGCCTCGTCGCCCGACAGGCTGCCGGTGACCTGGCCGCCATTGCGGCCGCTGGCGCCCCAGCCGATGCGGTTGGTCTCGACGATGGCCACCTTCAGGCCGCGCTCGGCCAGTTCCACCGCCGTGGCCACGCCGGTGAAACCGCCGCCGATGATCGCCACGTCCACCTGCTCGGTACCTTGCAGGGTCGGGTACTGGGTCAGGTCGTTGAGGGTGGCGCTGTAGTAGGACGGCGCGCGCTGGGCCGTCCCGTTCTTCACTGCTGCATTCATGATCGTTCCTTCACGGGAATGGAGTAAGGGCTCAGGCCTGGTGCAGGTACCAGCGCCAGTCCTGTTCGCCGACTTCGGCCATGAACTGGCGGTATTCGGCGCGCTTGACCTTGAGGTAGACGCCGAGGAAGCCCTCGCCCAGGGCTTGCCTGGCCCAGCCCGAGCGCTCCAGGGCGTCGAGGGCGGTCAGCCAGTCGGTCGGCAGGTATTCGGTGGCCTGGGCGTAGCCATTGCCCTGTACCGGGGCACCGGGGTCCAGTTGCTCGCGGATGCCTTGGTGGGCAGCGGCGAGGATTGCCGCCGCTGCCAGATAGGGATTGGCGTCGGCACCGCAGATACGGTGCTCCACATGCCGGCTGTTGGCCGGCCCGCCTGGCACGCGCAGGCTGACGGTACGGTTGTCGACACCCCAGGTCGGCGCCAGCGGTGCATAGCTGTTGGCTTGGAAACGCCGGTAGGAGTTGGCATTGGGGCAGAACAGCAACAGCGATTCATGCAGGTGGCGCAGCATGCCGCCGACCGCCTGGCGCAGCAGCGGGGTGCCGGCCGGGTCGTCGCTGGCGAACAGGTTGCGACCCTCGGCATCGGCCAGGCTCAGGTGCATGTGCATGCCGGTGCCGGCCAGGTGGTCGAACGGCTTGGCCATGAAGCAGGCCTGCATGCCATGGGCGTTGGCCACGCCCTTGACCAGGCGCTTGTAGCGCACGGCCTGGTCCATGGCGGCCAGCGCATCGCCATGCTCCAGGGTGATTTCCACCTGGCCGGGGGCGTATTCGGAGATCGCCGTGCGCGCCGGGATGCCTTGGGCCTTGCACGCGGCATAGAGGTCGGCGAGGAACGGCTCGATCTGCTCCAACTCGCGCAGGCCATAGACCTGGGTGGTGCGCGGCCGGCCGCCGTCCTGGTCCAGTGCCGGCTGCGGACGCCCCTGGGCGTCGCGCTGCTGGTCGAGCAGGTAGAACTCCAGCTCGCAGGCCATTACCGGGTGATAGCCGTCGGCCTCGAGCGCCTCGACGGTGCGCAGCAGCACATGGCGTGGGTCGGCCACGCTGGCTGGCAGCCCTTCGCTGGGGTGCATGCTGACCTGCAGCGCGGCGGTCGGTACACGGCGCCAGGGCAGGCGCACCAGGCTGCCGTCCACGGGGTAGGCGCGGCAATCGATATCGCCTACATCCCAGACCAGGCCGGAGTCCTCCACGTCGTCGCCGTTGAGGGTCAAGCCGAGGATGGTGCTGGGCAGTGGCCGGCCGGTCTCGTAGACCGCCAGCAGTTCCTCGCGGTGCAGCAGCTTGCCGCGCGGTACGCCGTTGGCGTCGAGGATGAACAGTTCGAACAGGTCGATATCGGGGTTGTCGGCCAGAAAGCGCCTGGCGTGTTCCGGGTTGTCAAAGTGCATGATGCTGTCGCTCGCGCCCGCAGGCGCACGGGACCACCGTATGCATACGGTCGGTCGGGCTGAAGACGCCGGCCAAGGGCGGCCGGGGTGGGTCAGGCAAGCCGGGGCGACGTATCCGGTGGGCGAGCGTGGCGGCAGTGCCAGAGGGCCCAGAAGGCGAGGATGACATGTACCAGCGGGTTTTCGCCGGCGCGGGCCCGGGCCTTCGGCAGGGAAGGGCGTGACAGCGAGCGCGCGATGATCGGGAGGCGGGTCATGGATCGATACTCACACGAGGCGTAAGGTTGATTAAAGCAGTGAATGGCAACCTTCAGTCCAGGGATGGCTAAACATTGTGGGCGCCTTGGCAACGCTCGCGCCTGTAGATTTCTCTGCCTGGCACGTGATTCGGTAACACCATTGGAGCCCGTGGGAGCCGGCTTGCCGGTGAAGCGGCCCCGATGGCAACTGGAATGCGCCGGTACAGACGGCCCGGAAATCTGCGACAATCCCGCCTCTTCGAAAGCCGATCATGAAAAAAGCAGGGCCGCCTGCCTCATTAGAAAGCCCCATGACAGACCACCACGCCATCGACCAACTGCTGAAGAACCTCGACCACGCCATGATCGCCGACCGCCATCGCCTGCGGCGGCAACTGCACGAGCTGCGCAAGCGTCCCGACGAGGCGCGCCTGGCCCAGTGGGTGGAGAAGGTCCAGGCGTCCTGCGCCCAGGTCACCGCGCGCCAGCAGCGCGTGCCACACATCCGCTACGACGACAGCCTGCCGATCGCCGCCAAGCGCGACGAGATCAAGAAGGCCCTGGCCGAGCACCAGGTGCTGGTGATCGCCGGCGAGACCGGCTCGGGCAAGACCACCCAGTTGCCGAAGATCTGCCTGGAGATGGGCCGTGGCCGCCACGGCCTGATCGCCCACACCCAGCCGCGCCGGATCGCCGCGCGCAGCGTGGCGGCGCGGGTGGCCGAGGAGCTGGGCACGCCGTTGGGTGGGTTGGTCGGCTACCAGGTGCGTTTCGAGGACCAGAGCGATGCCAATACCTTGGTCAAGCTGATGACCGACGGCATCCTGCTGGCCGAGACCCAGCACGACCGCTTCCTCGAGCGCTACGATACGATCATCGTCGACGAGGCCCACGAGCGCAGCCTGAACATCGACTTCCTGCTCGGCTACCTCAAGACCCTGCTGCACCGCCGTCCGGAGCTCAAGCTGATCATCACCTCGGCGACCATCGACCTGGAGCGTTTCTCCAAGCATTTCGATGGTGCACCGATCATCGAGGTGTCCGGGCGAACCTACCCGGTCGAAACCTGGTACCGCCCGCTGACCAGCGAGCAGGACGAAGAAGGCAACCCGGTCGAGGACGACCTCACCGTCGACCAGGCGATCCTCGCCACCCTGGATGAGCTGGCACAGCACGAGCGCAGCGAAGGCAAGGGGCCGGGCGACGTGCTGGTGTTCCTGCCGGGCGAGCGGGAGATCCGCGATGCCGCGGAGATCCTGCGCAAGGCCCAGTTGCGTCACACCGAGATCCTGCCGCTGTATGCGCGCCTGTCACCGGCCGAGCAACAGCGGATCTTCCAGCCCCATGCCGGGCGCCGCGTGGTGCTGGCCACCAACGTCGCCGAGACCTCGCTGACCGTGCCGGGCATTCGCTACGTGATCGACACCGGCACCGCGCGCATCAGCCGCTACAGCTACCGTGCCAAGGTCCAGCGCCTGCCGATCGAGGCGGTGTCCCAGGCCAGCGCCAACCAGCGCAAGGGCCGCTGCGGCCGGGTCGAACCGGGCATCTGCGTGCGCCTGTACAGCGAAGAGGATTTCAACAGCCGGCCGGCCTTCACCGACCCGGAGATCCTGCGCACCAACCTGGCGGCGGTGATCCTGCAGATGCTGCACCTGCGCCTCGGCGCGATCGATGCCTTCCCGTTCATCGAACCGCCGGATGGCAAGGCCATCAGCGACGGCTTCAACCTGTTGCAGGAGCTGTCGGCAGTCAACCGCGAGAATCAGCTGACGCCACTGGGTCGCCAGCTGGCGCGCCTGCCGATCGACCCTCGGTTGGGCCGCATGCTGCTCGAAGGCGCGCGCCTGGGCAGCCTGCAGGAGGTGCTGATCGTCGCCAGTGCCCTGTCGGTGCAGGACCCACGCGAACGCCCGCCGGAGCGCCAGCAGGCCGCCGACCAGGCGCATGCCCAGTGGAAGGATGTCGACTCCGACTTCGCCGCGCTGGTCAACCTGTGGCGCGGCTTCGAGGAGCAGCGTCAGGCGCTGACCGCCAACCCGCTGCGCAACTGGTGCCGCAAGCAGTTCCTCAACTACCTTCGCCTTCGCGAGTGGCGGGATGCCCATCGCCAGTTGGCGCTGATCTGCCGTGACCTGCAGTTGGCGGTGAACAAGGAGCCGTCCGACTACCAGAAGGTGCACAAGGCGATCCTCAGCGGCTTGCTCAGCCAGGTCGGCCACAAGACCGAGGAGGGCGACTACCAGGGGGCCCGCCAGCGTCGCTTCTGGGTTCACCCGTCCTCGGGTCTGGGCCGCAAGCGCCCACAGTGGGTGATGGCCGCCGAACTGGTGGAGACGACCAAGCTGTACGCGCGCATGGTGGCCAGGATCGAGCCGGACTGGATCGAGCCGCTGGCGACCCACCTGGTGAAGAAGAACCACTTCGAGCCGCACTGGGAGAAGAAGCGGGGGCAGGTGGTGGCCTACGAGCAGATCACCTTGTACGGGTTGATCCTGGTCGGGCGCCGGCCGGTGCACTTCGGCCCGATCGACCCGGTGGTGTCGCGTGAGCTGTTCATCCGCGAGGGGTTGGTCGGCGGCCAGATCCAGTCGCGGGCCAAGTGCCTGTCGGCCAACAAGCGCCTGCTCGAGCAACTTGACGAGCTGGAGGCCAAGGCCCGTCGTCGCGACATCCTTGCCGATGAAGAAACCCTCTACGCCTTCTACGAGGCACGCCTGCCGGCGGAGATCCACCAGACCGCGACTTTCGACAGCTGGTACCGGATCAACAGTCAGAAGGACCCGAACCTTCTGATCATGCGCGAGGAAGACGTGCTGGCCCGCGAGGCCAGCGAAGTCACCGCGGCGCAGTATCCAGACCATCTGCAGATCGGCGAACTGCGCCTGCCGCTGACCTATCACTTCGAGCCGGGCCACCCGCGTGACGGCGTGACCGTGCGGGTACCGGCGCCATTGTTGCCGAACCTGCCGGGCGAGCGCCTGGAGTGGTTGGTGCCGGGCCTGCTGGAAGCCAAGTGCGTGGCCCTGGTGCGCAACCTGCCCAAGGCCCTGCGCAAGAACTTCGTGCCGGTGCCGGACTTCGTCAAGGCTGCGTTGTCGCGCATGGCCTTCGGCCAGGGCGCCCTGGCGCAATCGTTGGGCCAGGAGTTGCTGCGCATGACGGGCGCACGGGTGTCCGATGAGGCCTGGGCGGAAGCGGCAAGCCTGGTGGAAGGGCACCTGCGCATGAACATCGAGGTGGTCGACGGCCAGGGCAAGTTCCTCGGCGAAGGCCGCGACCTGGCCGAGCTGACCGCGCGCTTCGCCGCCGCCAGCCAGGCCGCGCTGGCCCTGCCGCGCAACGAGAAGGCCGAGCAGCCGGTGCAAGCCAAGGCCTTCGCCGAGGTGGCGCAGACCGCCCAGCAGAAGATCGCCGGCCTGTCGCTGACGGTCTACCCGGCGCTGGTGGAAGAAAACGGCACGGTGCGCGAGGGGCGCTTCTCGACCCAGGCCGAGGCCGAGTTCCAGCACCGTCGTGCCCTGCAGCGCCTGTTGCTGCAGCAACTGGCCGAGCCTGCCAAGTTCCTGCGCGGCAAGCTGCCGGGGCTGACCGAGCTGGGCCTGCTGTACCGCGAACTGGGGCGGGTCGAGGCGTTGGTGGAGGACATCCTGCTGGCCAGCCTCGACAGTTGCATCCTCGAAGGCGAGGCGCAACTGCCACGGGACGGTGCGGCGCTGGCCGGGCTTGCCGAGCGCAAGCGTGGCAGTTGGGCCGAGCACGCCGAACGCCTGGCCCGCCAGACGCTGGAGGTGCTCAAGCTGTGGCACGGCCTGCAGAAGCGCTTCAAGGGCAAGATCGACCTGAGCCAGGCGGTGGCGCTCAACGACATCAAGCAGCAACTTGCCAACCTGGTCTACCCGGGCTTCGTCCGCGAGACGCCGGCGGCCTGGTTCAAGGAGCTGCCGCGTTACCTCAAGGCGGTGGAACTGCGCCTGGAGAAGCTCGGCGCCCAGGTGCAGAAGGACCGGGTCTGGAGTGGCGAGCTGAGCAACCTGTGGGCCCAGTACAAGGCCCGCGCCGACAAGCATGCCCAGGAAGGCAAGCGTGACGAGCAACTGACCCTGTACCGCTGGTTGCTGGAGGAATACCGGGTGTCGTTGTTCGCCCAGCAACTGGGTACCAAGGTGCCGGTTTCCGACAAACGTTTGGGCAAGCAGTGGAGCCAGGTGGAGGGATAAACTTCCACACTTGTGGCACTATTGGTGCAATTTGGGGCCGCGGTGCGGCCCTTGGCGGGCAAGCCCGCTGCCACAGGTCATGCGCTCTCGCGCTGTGGAGGCGGGCTTGCCGACGAACGAACGCGAAGCGCTTGTCTTAAAGTTGGCACTAAAGTGCCATTATTCCAGCCAGCGCCACATGGCGATGGCCTTTGACCAGAGGAACGACCGTGCATAACGTCGTGATCAGCGGCACCGGCCTGTATACCCCGGCCCAGAGCATTTCCAACGAAGAGCTGGTGGATTCCTTCAATACCTGGGTGCACCAGTACAACCACGACAACGCCGCCGCCATCGAGCGTGGCGAGCTCGAAGCCCTGGCCGAGTCCAGCGCCGCCTTCATCGAGAAAGCCTCGGGGATCAAGAGCCGCTTCGTCATGGACAAGGCCGGCATCCTCGATCCGCAACGCATGAAGCCACGCCTGCCGGAACGCTCCAACGACGAGCCGTCGATCCTCTGCGAGATGGCCGTCGCTGCCGCCCGCCAGGCCCTGGAGCGCGCCGGCCGCAGCGCCGCCGACGTCGATGGGGTGATCGTCGCCTGCTCCAACCTGCAGCGCCCGTACCCGGCCATCGCCATCGAGGTGCAGCAGGCGCTGGGCATCCAGGGGTTCGCCTTCGACATGAACGTGGCCTGTTCCTCGGCCACCTTCGGCATCCAGACCGCCGCCAACAGCGTGCAGTTGGGGCAGGCCCGCGCGGTGCTGATGGTCAACCCGGAGATCTGCACCGGCCACCTGAACTTCCGTGACCGCGACAGCCACTTCATCTTCGGCGATGCCGCCACCGCGGTGCTGATCGAGCGTGCCGACCGGGCCACTTCGGCCCACCAGTTCGAGATCGTCAGCAGCAAGTTGCTGACCCAGTTCTCCAACAACATCCGCAACAACTTCGGCTTCCTCAACCGCGCGGCGGAGGAGGGCATCGGCGCGCCGGACAAGTTGTTCGTCCAGGAAGGCCGCAAGGTGTTCCGCGAGGTCTGCCCGATGGTCGCCGAGTTGATTGGCCAGCACCTGGCGGAGAACGACCTGCAACCTGGCGATGTCAAGCGATTCTGGCTGCACCAGGCGAACCTGAGCATGAACCACCTGATCGTCAAGAAACTGGTTGGCCGCGACGTGGCTGAGGAAGATGCGCCGGTGATCCTCGACCGTTATGCCAATACCAGCTCGGCGGGGTCGGTGATTGCCTTCCACCTGTACCAGGATGACTTGGCGAAAGGTTCGCTGGGGGTGCTGAGTTCGTTTGGCGCGGGGTATTCGATTGGCAGCGTGATTCTGCGCAAGCGCTGATCGGTACCGGCTTGCCGGTCAATTGAAACGCTCAGTCGCTTTGGGGCGCGAAGCGGCCTCGGCATTAGACAAAAAAAGGCGGGAAGTACCGGATGGGGTCGGCACTTCCCGCTTGGGTGACGCAGGTAGCCCGCGCTTAGAACTTGGCTTCCAGGTCGACCTGCAGGGTGTCGACATCAGCATTGCTGTTGGGCAATTGCGACAGGTCGGTCTTGGCCATCAGGTAGGCCGCGCCCAGGGAGAAGTTCTTGTCGATCTCGTAGCCGACCTTGAACTTGTGCCCACGCGAACCGGTGAAGCCGGCACCGAAGTCGGAGTCGGTGAACAGGCTGACCACGGCATTGCGCTGTACGTCGCGGTAGTTGTAGTCGAGGCTCCAGGAACCGACCTTGGTCTTCAGGCCCGCCAGCCAGGCCTTGTCCGCACCATCGGTGCTGTCTGTGTTCTTGACGAACTGGCCATAGGCCGACAACGGGATGGCGAAGCCGGTGAAGTCCAGTTGCCCGAAACCTTCCACCAGGTTGAACTCGTTGGTGGTGTTGCCGAAGTTCTGCAGGGCGGTCGAGCTCTTGTCGTTGTCATAGCCGTAGATGCTGCCGCCCACGGTGACCTTGACGGTGTCGGCAAGACCGAAGTGCGTGCCCAACTGGCCGTGGTAGAGCTGCGCGTCGTGCTTGAACTGCACGCCGTCGCCGTCGACGTTGTCCTTCAGGTTGTAGTGGCCGGCGCTCGCGAACAGCTCGGCACCGCCCAGGTCGGTCTTGTAGGTGACGGCGATACCTTCCGGGTTGATGTCGCTGTCCCAGATGATGTCGCCCATGCTCACCCAGGGCTGGTTCATCTTGCCGCCGATCAGGTGCAGGCCCGGCAGGGCGGTCGGGTGCCAGTCGAGGTAGGCCAGGTCGACCCACAGCGATTTCTTGTCGAAGTAGTTGTCCAGGCTCTGGTTGGTGGATCGGGCATCGGAACTGCTGCCGGTGGCCACGCGCACACCGGCGTCCACCTGCGGGTTGATCTCGCTGTAGAAGCCGACCCGGGCGCGGACCCGTTCACGGTCCTGGTTGTTGCTGCGGCTGTTGGGGTTGTCGACGTTGACGTCTTCGTAGCGCAGGCGCACGTCACCCTTGATCTGGGTCTTGGCGGCCCAGGCCACTTTCTGCTCAAAGGAGCTCAGGCGATCGGCCTGTGCCTTCTGGTCTGCCTTTTCCTTGGTTTCCTGAGCCAGATCGGCCTGCAGTTCGTTGTACTGCGCCTCGTTGATCGAGCCATTGGCGCGGAGCATCTCGAGCAGCTTGGCGTCAACTGCAGCACTGGCCGGAGCGCTCAGGGCCAGCATCATGCCGGTGAGGCTTGCTCCGGTAAGTGTAGAAACAAGACGCATAAGGTTCTCCCTGTTGAAAAAAAAGTGGGGAGGCTCTTGGCGCCCGCCCCGAGTTGGCATGTCTTCGGAAAAGCCCTGGCTAGACGGGTTGCCGGGGCTTCGAAAAACAGGCGCAAGTATTGCGAGGGGGAGTGACAGAATGATGTCTATTTGATGGCGCTGCGGTTAAGTGAGCACGTCATGATTTGAGTGTCATGGCACTCTTCCGGGATACTGGCGGCTCTTTCGCAGCGAGTCGAAATCGTGACCAGCCTGTACAGCCTTGCCCATCTGCGCGATCTTCCGGCGGCGACCTGGGATGCCCTGGTGCCTGCTGGCCAGCCGTTCCTGCGCCATGCATTCCTCAGTGCGCTGGAAGACAGCGCCAGTGTCGCGCCGTCGACCGGTTGGGCGGCCGAACACCTGGTGCTGGAGCGCGAGGGGCAGGTGCGGGCGTTGCTACCGGCCTATCGCAAGTGGCATTCGTTCGGGGAGTACGTGTTCGACCATGGCTGGGCCGATGCCTGCGAGCGGGCCGGGATCGCCTACTACCCGAAGCTGCTCGGCGCGGTGCCGTTCAGCCCGGTGAGCGGGCCGCGCCTGCTGGCCGCCGACGCGGCCGATGGCCTGCTTCTGCTGCAGGCGATACCCGAGTACCTGGGCAAGGGCGAGTTGAGTGGCGCGCATATCAATTTCACCGACAAGGCCGTGGACGATCAGCTCGCTGGCCTGCCGGGCTGGCTGGAGCGCCTGGGTTGCCAGTTTCACTGGCGCAATCGCGGTTACCGGGACTTTCAGGATTTCCTCGACACCCTCAGCTCGCGCAAGCGCAAGCAGTTGCGCAAGGAGCGCGAGCAGGTGGCCGGGCAGGGCATCGACTTCCACGGGTACCGTGGCGATGAGTTGACGCAGGTGCAGTGGGACTTCGTCTACCTGTGCTACGCCAACACCTATGCGGTGCGCCGTCGCACGCCGTACCTGACCCGGAGCTTCTTCAGCCTGCTGGCCGAGCGCATGCCCGAGGCGGTCCGCGTGGTGATGGCCCGCCAGGGCGGGCGTGACGTGGCCATGGCCTTGAGCCTGGTCGGTGGCGACAGCCTGTATGGGCGCTATTGGGGCTGCCTGGACGAATTCGACCGGCTGCACTTCGAGACCTGCTTCTACCAGGGCATGGATTTCGCCATTGGCGAGGGGCTGCAGCGTTTCGACGCTGGCGCCCAGGGGGAGCACAAGCTGATCCGTGGTTTCGAGCCGGTGCTCACGCGGTCATGGCATTACCTGCGCCACCCGGGGTTGCGCCGGGCGGTGGAGGACTTCCTCGCCCAGGAGCGGGTGGGGGTGAAGGCCTACGCCGAGGAGGCCCGGCGGCTGTTGCCCTATCGCCGTGGGGGATGACGGGATTCGAGCTGCAAGCTTGCAGCCACCGTCAGTCCACGCCAACGAACCCGCCGGTCTGGTGGTGCCATAGGCGTGCATAGAGCCCCTGCTGGGCCAGCAGCTCGGCATGGCTGCCGCTTTCGACGATGTGCCCCTTGTCCAGTACCACCAGGCGGTCCATGCGGGCGATGGTGGACAGGCGGTGAGCGATGGCGATCACCGTCTTGCCCTGCATCAGGGTTTCCAGGCTCTCCTGGATCGCCGCCTCGACTTCCGAGTCCAGTGCCGAAGTGGCCTCGTCCATGATCAGGATCGGCGCATTCTTCAGCAGCACCCGGGCAATGGCGATGCGTTGGCGCTGGCCACCCGAGAGCTTGACCCCGCGCTCGCCCACGTGGGCATCGAAGCCCGTGCGCCCCTGGGCGTCGGACAACTGTGGAATGAACTCGTCGGCCCGGGCCCGGCGTACCGCTTCCCAGACCTCTGCCTCGCTGGCGTCCGGCCGGCCGTACAGCAGGTTGTCGCGGATCGAGCGGTGCAGCAGCGAGGTGTCCTGGGTGATCATGCCGATCTGCGCGCGCAGGCTGGCCTGATTGACCTCGGCGATGTCCTGGCCGTCGATGAGGATACGCCCGCTTTCCACGTCGTACAGGCGCAGCAGCAAGTTGACCAGGGTCGACTTGCCGGCCCCGGAGGGGCCTATCAGGCCGATCTTCTCGCCCGGGCGGATATCCAGGTTCAACCCGTCGATGACCTTGCCGCCCTTGCCGTAGTGGAAGCCCACGTCGTCGAAGCGCACGGCGCCGCGGCTGACCTTGAGCGCGGGGGCATCGGGCCTGTCGGTGACGCTGACCGGCTGGGCGATGGTCTGCAGGCCGTCCTGGACCATGCCGATGTTCTCGAAGATGCCGTTGACCACCCACATGATCCAGCCGGACATGTTGACGATGCGGATCACCAGGCCGGTGGCCAGGGCGATGGCACCGACGGTGATCAGCGACTGGCTCCACAACCACAGGGCCAGTGCCGTGGTGCCGGCCACCAGCAGGCCGTTGAGGCTGGTGATGACCACATCCATGCTGGTGATGACCCGTGAGGCCAGCTGGGTCTTCTCGGTCTGTTCGCTGATCGCCTCGCGGGCGTACTGTTGTTCGAAGTCGGTATGGGCGAACAGCTTGAGGGTGGCGATGTTGGTATAGCCGTCGACGATCCGCCCCATCAGCTTGGAGCGGGCGTCGGAGCTGATCACCGAGCGCTCCTTGACCCGTGGCACGAAGTAGCAGAGCGCACCGATGTAGCAGGCGATCCAGGCCAGCAGCGGCAGCATCAGGCGCCAGTCGGCCTCGGCGAACAGCACCAGCGAGCTGATCGCGTAGATCAGCACGTGCCACAGGGCATCCACCGCCTGCACTGCCGAATCGCGCAGGGAGTTGCCGGTCTGCATGATGCGCTGGGCGATGCGCCCGGCGAAGTCGCTCTGGAAGAAGTTCAGGCTCTGCTTGAGCACGTAGGTGTGGTTCTGCCAGCGGATCAGGCTGGTCATGCCCGGGCTGATGGTCTGGTGTACCAGCAGGTCGTGCAGGCCGAAGAACAGCGGGCGCAGCACGAGGATCACCACCAGCATCCAGATCAGCTCGCCGCCGTGCCGGCTGAAGAACTCGGCGCCCGGGGTGACCTGGGCCAGGTCGATGATCCGGCTCAGGTAGCCGAACATGGCCACCTCGATCAACGCGGCGACCAGGCCGACCACCAGCAGGGCGACGAAGCTCGGCCAGACCTGGTGCAGGTAGTACAGGTAGAACGGCAGCACCTTGCTCGGCGGCGCTTCGCTTGGCGCTTCGCGGAAGATATCGATCAGTTGCTCGAAGCGGCGGTACAGCATGGATGAAATGGCTCCTGTTCCCTCGGCCGTCAGGCGGTGTCACGTCCCTGTGAACCGCTCGGTCAGTCGATGCGTTTGGCGGACTTGATGTACACCGGGTCGGCCGGTACATCGCGCATGCCCTTCTTGATGGTGGTCGGCGAATTGACGATCTGGTCGACCACTTCCATGCCCTTGGTCACCTTGCCGAACACCGCGTAGCCACGGTCGCGCCCCGGATTGAGGAAGGCGTTGTCGGCGACGTTGATGAAGAACTGGCTGGTGGCCGAGTTCGGGTCGGAGGTGCGGGCCATGGCGATGGTGCCGCGGGTGTTCTCCAGACCGTTGCTGGCCTCGTTGCGGATCGGATCGCGGGTGGGCTTTTGCACCATGGCGTCGGTGAAGCCGCCACCCTGGGCCATGAAGCCTGGGATCACGCGGTGGAAGATGGTGTTGTTGTAGAAGCCGCTGTCGACGTATTCGAGGAAGTTCTTCGTGCTGATCGGGGCCTTTTCGGCGTTCAGCTCGATTTCGACCTGGCCGAAACTGGTGTCCAGCACTACGTGCGGGGTCTTGTCGGAAGCCATGACGCTGGTGGCGAAGGCAACCGAGCAGGCGGCGAGCAGGAGTTTTTTCAGCATGGGCTCAAAGATCCTTGAGAGGTGGAAGCGGCTGCAAGGAATTGCAGCAGGGTCTGGTTGAAGACCTCGGGTTGGTCCAGGGGCGTAGCGTGCCGGGAATCGTCGATGACCGCCAGCCTTGCCAGGGGCATCAAGGCGACGTAGCGCTCCTTCAGTTGTATCGGCGTGTAATCGTGGTCGGCGCTGATCACCAGGGTGGGACAGTGGATCTGGCCGATGCGTTCCACCACGCCCCAGTCGACGATGGCATCGAAGCTCTTGAGGTAGGCCCGCTTGTCGTTGCGCGCCCAGCGCTGCGCCATCTTCTGCCGCAGTTCGCCCTGCTCGGGCTTGGGGAACAGGCGTTCGGCCAGACCCTTGCCGATGGTCTCGACGCTCAGCAGGCGTGCCAGGCCCCAGCGCTTGGCCCACCAGATCCAGTCGGCGCGGGTGCGTCGCCTGACCTCCGGGGCGCTGTTGACGATGCACAGGCTGCGTAGCCAGCCGGGGTGGTCGACGGCGAACTGGAAGCCCACCATGCCCCCCATGGACAGGCCGACGAGATGCACCGGGCCTGTCTGCAGGTGTTCCAGCAGGGCCAGCAGGTCTTCGCTGAAGGTGGCGATCTCATAGCCGTCGCGGGGCTTGTCGGAGCGGCCGTGGCCACGGATGTCCATGAGGATGAGGCGGTAGTGCTGGCTCAGCACGGGGACCTGCAGTTCCCAGTCCTGGCAGCTGGAACCCAGGCCGTGCAGCAGTACCAGGGGTTCGCCCTGGCCATATTCCTCGTAGTGCAGCGTGCATCCTTCGTGTTCGAAATAGGCCATGGGCGCGGTCCTCTCAGGCTTGCGGGGGGGCTGCGAAGGGCACGTCCAGTGGCGCGGTGTCGAAATTGCGCAGCAGTTCGATGAGGATCTGCGTGGCCGGACCCAAGGTCTTGTCCTTGTTCGAGTAAAGGTAGAACAGCGGATGGCGGCTGCCACCCTGGTCCAGCGGCAAGGGCTTGAGCACGCCGTCGCGCAGCTCGCGCTCGATCATGTGCCGGGGCAGCCAGGCGAACCCCAGGCCGCTGCTGACGAAGGTGGCGGCGGTGCCCAGGCTGCCGACCGTCCAGCGCTGCTCGGCGCCGAGCCAGCCGACGTCGCGCGGCTGGGCACGGCCGGAGTCGCGGATCACCACCTGCAACTGGCTTTCCAGGTCCTGGAAGGTGATTTCCCGGCCCAGGCGGTGCAGGCTGTGCTCGGGGTGGGCGACGGCGATGAACTCCACGGCACTGAGCTCGGCGCCCAGGTAGCCGCCGATGTTGTAGCTGCTGATGGCCAGGTCGGCGATGCCTTCGTGCAGCACCTCCTCGACCCCGGACAACACCTCCTCGCGCAGGCGTACCCGGCACCCGCGGCTCTGCGGCATGAAGGCGCTCAGGGCGCGCACCAGGCGGGTGCTGGGGTAGGCGGCATCGACCACCACGCGCACTTCGGCCTCCCAGCCTTGTTCCATGTGGTGGGCCAGGTCCTCGAGTTGGCTGGCTTGCTTGACCAGATGGCGCGAGCGGCGCAGCAGCACGTTGCCGGCTTCGGTCAGTACCGCCTTGCGCCCGTCTATCCGTAGCAACGGCACGCCCAGTTGCTCCTGCATGCGCGCCACGGTGTAGCTCACCGAGGATTGCGAGCGGTGCAGGGCCTCGGCGGCCTGGGCGAACCCACCGTGATCGACCACTGCCTGCAGGGTTCGCCACTGATCCAGGGTTACGCGCGGCGCTTTCATCTTCGGCTCCTGTTGTCCTAAGCTGCGCTCTTTCAAGGAGAGCGCCCATGAAGAAATGTTGTGCGGCATTGCTGATGTGCCTGCCCCTCGGGGCCATGGCTTACCCCATCGACGTGGAGAAGCAACTGGACGGGGTCAAGCTCGACTACACGGCCTACGACACCGCCTACGACATCGGTGCGATCACCCTGAACAACTATGGTCAGGTGCCTGCGGCATGCCGGGTGATCTTGCGCAACGGCCCAGAGGCGCCGCGGGTGCGGCGGGTGAACGTACCCGCCGGCAAAAGCGTGGACGTTACCGCCAAGTTCAACCGGCAGATCATCAGGCTGCGGATCGCAGTGAACTGCAAAGCGGAATAAACGGATTAGTCGATAGATTGAACCCACTTTTTACGCTTTTTTATCGATAGGTCAAGCCTTAATCTCACCTCCATCGAATCGCAACCCTTTGTTCGCCGATGGAGGCTTCCATGTCCCGCGTATTGATCATCGAAAGCAGCGCCCGCCAGCAGGATTCCGTTTCCCGTCAACTGACCCGTGATTTCATCCAGCAGTGGCAGGCGGCCCACCCGGGCGACGAGATCACCGTGCGTGACCTGGCGGTGACGCCGGTGCCGCACCTGGATGCCGACCTGCTCGGTGGCTGGACGAAGCCCGAGGAGCAGCGCAGCGCTGCTGAACTGGAGGCCCTGGCGCGTTCCAACGCGCTCACCGACGAGCTGCTGGCCGCCGACGTGCTGGTGATGGCCGCGCCGATGTACAACTTCACCATCCCCAGTACCCTCAAGGCCTGGCTGGACCATGTGCTGCGCGCCGGCATCACCTTCAAGTACACCCCCACCGGCCCGCAGGGGCTGCTGGTCGGCAAGCGCGCCATCGTCCTGACCGCCCGTGGCGGCCTGCATGCCGGTGCCGCCAGCGATCACCAGGAACCCTACCTGCGCCAGGTCATGGCCTTCATCGGCATCCACGACGTGACCTTCATCCATGCCGAAGGCCTGAACATGAGCGGCGACTTCCACGAGAAGGGCCTGAACCAGGCCAAGGCCAGGCTGGCGGCGGTGGCCTGAGCCGCGACGAATTCCCAACCCCCTGACACCCGTTGCTCCTTGGGTGTGCCTGCCCGGCCATGACATGGCCGGGCTTTTTTATGAGCGGAACTCATGTCGCCTGTTCGGGCCCATTGGCGGGCTTGTCCACGAATGGGACAGCGCGAATACTGCCGATTCCAGGGCTCCGTGTTGCCGTAAGGTATCTCGACCCGCTAAGGTCGCCGCCTTGATGGGGAAGAGGCAACCATGGGCTACCTGATTATCGTCGCGCTGATCCAAGCGTTTTCCTTCAGCCTGATCGGCGAATACCTGGCCGGGCATGTGGACAGCTACTTCGCCGTGCTGGCCCGGGTGGTGCTGGCTGGGCTGGTGTTCCTGCCGCTGACCCGCTGGCGCCGGGTCGAGCCAGGTTTCATGCGCGGGATGCTGCTGATCGGCGCGTTGCAGTACGGCATCACCTACGTCTGCCTGTACCTGAGCTTCCGTGTGCTGACGGTGCCGGAGGTATTGCTGTTCACCATCCTCACACCGTTGCACGTGACCCTGATCGAGGACGCCCTGAACCGCCGTTTCAACCCGTGGGCACTGCTCGCCGCCCTGGTGGCCGTGGCCGGTGCGGGCGTGATCCGCATGGACAGCATCAGCGGCGACTTCTTCATGGGCTTCCTGCTGCTGCAACTGGCCAACTTCACCTATGCCGCCGGGCAGGTGCTGTACCGGCGTCTGGTGGCCCGTCACCCCAGCGACCTGCCGCACTACAAGCGTTTCGGTTACTTCTACCTGGGAGCGCTGGCCGTCGTGCTGCCGGCTTTCCTGCTGTTCGGCAACGCCCAGCAGTTGCCGAGTACCGACGTGCAGTGGCTGGTGCTGTTGTTCCTCGGCCTGTGCCCGACCGCTCTGGGCCTGTACTGGTGGAACAAGGGCGCCTGCCTGGTTTCCGGGGCGACGCTGGCGGTGATGAACAACCTGCACGTACCGGTGGGGTTGCTGCTGAACCTGTTGATCTGGAACCAGGACGAACCGCTGGGGCGGTTGTTCATTGGCGGTGCGGTGATCCTGGCGTCGGTGTGGATGAGCCGGTTGGGGAGCCGCGTATCGTTACCGTTGGGCGGTAAGGTTTGAGCGGCCTTGCCGGGGGCAACGTACCGGTCGAAAACATCGCGGCCTGACCAAAATCCAGCTTGCCCAGCGTATTGGTATCACCCGGCAGAAACTGAGCGAGATCGAAAGGGGTTCGCTGACCGTGGCGATGTCCTACTACTGTCGAGCGCTGAGTGTCTTGGGGAGTGAACTCAAGGTGGTACCAAGGCGAATGCCTACGCTGGATGAATTGGGTTGGCGCTTGCCTTGAGCAACCAGAAGTCGATTTTCGCATCGCGGCTGTACCTGCTCGAGTTTGGCAGGCGTTGCCGTGTCGAGGATCCGCGGGAGCGGATACGCGAAATTTTGCAGGCGCTGGAGGGCACGTTGCTCCACCAGCGGGAGCTGGTGGAGCGGGCGCCTTTGATTGCCAAGGCCATCAGCAAGAGCGCGGAGCCCTTCGAGATGACCTCCGGTTGAGCGGAGCTGGTCGCTTGAATACGAGCATGAGTATCAGCCCTACAGGCCATTAGGCCTCGGCCAGCTCGTCCAGCCGCTGCGCCTGCGCGCTCGCCTGCGGCCTGGCGGCCAATCCGACGCGCATGTCGTTGCCGCTCGGCTGCTGGTACAGGCTCAAGCCGAATTCCGGCAACACCGCCAGCAGGTAGTCGAAGATATCCCCCTGGATACGCTCGTACTCGGCCCACACCGTGGTCCTGGTAAAGCAGTAGATCTCCAGCGGCACGCCTTCGGCGGTGGCCTGCATCTGGCGGACCATGCAGGTCATGTTCGGGTGCACGTCGGGGTGGTTCTTCAGGTAGGCCAGGGCAAAGGCGCGGAAGGTGCCGATGTTGGTCAGCTTGCGGCGGTTGGCGGCGAGCTCGGCCACCGGCCCCAGGGCCTCGTTCCAGCTCTGCAGTTCCTCGCGCTTGCCGGCCAGGTAGTCGCCCAGCAGGCGTACCTGGGTCAGGCGCTGTTCTTCCTCGCCGGTCAGGAAGCGCACGCCCGCGGCGTCGATGAACAGGCTGCGCTTGATGCGGCGCCCGCCGGACTGCTGCATGCCGCGGTAATTCCGGAACGACTCGGACATCAGGCGCCAGGTGGGGATCGAGACGATGGTC
Organism: Pseudomonas sp. HLMP; assembly: GCF_046365545.1. Taxonomy (NCBI): domain Bacteria; kingdom Pseudomonadati; phylum Pseudomonadota; class Gammaproteobacteria; order Pseudomonadales; family Pseudomonadaceae; genus Pseudomonas; species Pseudomonas sp. HLMP. The sequence continues at coordinate 2,031,415 of NZ_JBDLLR010000001.1, forward strand.
TTGTCGAAGTTCTGCACCTTGACCGTGTGCAGGGTGATGTCCACCACGTCGCCGTCGGCGCCGACCTGGGGCATCTCGATCCAGTCGCCGACATGGAGCATGTCGTTGCTGGTCAACTGCACGCTGGCGACGAACGACAGCAGGGTGTCCTTGTACACCAACAGCAGCACCGCCGACATGGCGCCAAGGCCGGACAGCAGCAACAGCGGCGAGCGGTCGATCAGGGTGGCGACGATGACGATGGAGGCGAACACCCACAGCATGAGCTTGGCCAGTTGCACGTAGCCCTTGATCGAGCGGGTACGGGCGTGTTCGGTGCGCGCGTAGATGTCCAGCAGGGCATCGAGCAGGCACGACAGGGCCAGGCTCAGGAACAGCAGGGTGAAGGCCAGGGCGAGGTTGCCGAGGAAGTGCTGGGCAGTGTCGTTGAGTTCCGGCACCAGCTTCAGGCCGAACTGCACCACCAGCGATGGCGTGGTCTGGGCCAGGCGATGGAGCACCTTGTTATGGCGCAGGTCGTCGAGCCACTTGAGGGCCGGCTGGCGGGCCAGCAGGCGGCTGGCGTGCAACACCAGGAAACGTGCCAGGCGGCCGATCAGTATGGAGATCAGCAGCAGTACCGCGAGGCCGAGGGCGGCATGCAGCATGGGGTGTTGGTCGAGGGTGCCCCAGAGATCCAGGGTGTCGTGCCAGAGTCGTTGGATATCCATGAGGATCTAGACAGTCCATAGTTGCGAAACGAAGCATTATTAGAACGCGGACCGATGCAAAGGTGCCAAAAGAAATTCGGCTCCGACCGCGGAAAACGTTACCCTATGCAACCGAATTGTCCGCATCTGCCCGAGGTACACCCGTGTTTTCCCAATTCGCCCTGCACGAACGCCTGCTCAAAGCCGTGGCCGAGCTGAACTTTGTCGAGCCGACCCCGGTGCAGGCGGCGGCCATTCCCCTGGCCCTGCAAGGGCGTGACCTGCGGGTGACCGCGCAGACCGGCAGCGGCAAGACCGCAGCCTTCGTCCTGCCGGTGCTCGATCGCCTGGTCGACCTGCGCGAGCGCCGTGTGGAGATCCGTGCGCTGATCCTGCTGCCGACCCGCGAGTTGGCCCAGCAGACCCTCAAGCAAGTGCAGCGCTTCTCCCAGTTCACCTACGTCAAGTCGGGCCTGGTCACCGGGGGCGAGGACTTCAAGGAGCAGGCCGCGTTGCTGCGCAAGGTGCCGGACGTGCTGATCGGCACCCCCGGCCGCCTGCTCGAGCACCTCAATGCCGGCAACCTCGACCTGTCCCACGTCCAGGTGCTGGTGCTGGACGAGGCCGACCGCATGCTCGACATGGGCTTCGCCGAAGACATGGAGCGCCTGTGCCAGGAATGCGCCAATCGCGAGCAGACCCTGCTGTTCTCCGCCACCACCGGCGGTGCGGCCCTGCGCGACATCATCGGCAAGGTCCTCAAGGACCCTGAGCACCTGATGCTCAACAGCGTCTCGCAACTGGCCGAGGGTACCCGCCAGCAGATCATCACGGCCGACCACGACCAGCACAAGGAACAGATCGTCCAGTGGCTGCTGGAGAACGAGAGCTACCAGAAGGCGATCGTCTTCACCAATACCCGGGCCTGGGCCGACCGCCTGTATGGGCACCTGGTGGCCAAGGACGTCAAGGCGTTCGTGCTGCATGGCGAGAAGGACCAGAAGGACCGCAAGCTGGCCATGGAACGCTTCAAGCAGGGCGGCTCCAAGGTGCTGGTGGCCACCGACGTGGCGGCCCGCGGCCTGGACATCGACGGCCTGGACCTGGTGATCAACTTCGACATGCCGCGCAGTGGCGATGAGTACGTGCACCGCGTCGGCCGTACCGGCCGGGCAGGGGGCGAGGGGCTGGCGATCTCGCTGATCTGCCATAACGACTGGAACCTGATGTCGAGCATCGAGCGCTACCTCAAGCAGCAGTTCGAGCGGCGGGTCATCAAGGAGGTCAAGGGCACCTACAGCGGGCCGAAGAAGGTCAAGGCCTCGGGCAAGGCCGCGGGCAGCAAGAAGAAAAAGGTCGAGAAGAAAGCCGCCGAGAAGAAGGGCGCGGCCAAGCGCAAGCCTGCGGCGAAGCCGAAGGCCAAGGCACCGCTGGCCAGCGCCGATGGCATGGCGCCGCTGAAGAAGCGCAAGCCAGCGGCTGAATAAAAGCCTCGGCTTTTGCAGGTAATGCCGTTCACTTGAGCGTCCCGGGGCTGCGAAGCAGCCCCAATGCCAGTCGGTTAAGCGGCGCTTCGTAGTCTAGGGCCTGGCAGCCCATTCGCGGGCAAGCCGGCTTCCCACGTTCTTTCAGCCAGCCTTCTGCTCGGCTTCCTTCAGTTCCTGGATCCGCCTGTCGATCAGTTGGCACTTGCCTGGCAGGTCCTTGCTCTGCGTATCCAGGTCCATGCCCTGCAACTCGTCGTTGATGTCCTTGGCTTTCTGCGGGTCTTGTTCGGTCAGTTGGGTGACGAGCTTGGCCAGCTCCTCGCGCTTTTCCGTCGCCTCTTCCGGCGTACAGGCCCAGGCGGGCAGGGCGCAGAGCAGGGTGGTCGCACACAGGATGCGCAGCAGTGGTTTCATCCCTCTTACCTCCGGCGTTGGCTATGCCCGGTGGAGGCGCGTGGATACGAGGAAGTTCAGCCCCAGCGACCAGCGGAGCGCTGTTTCGGGCGCGGCCGTCGATGTGGCGCTCGGGGCCGTGGTCGACTTCGACATGAGCTGCGCCACATCTGGCAGCGTCTGGGGATCGCCGGTAATGCGGAGCTGTTCAGGTTATTCATCAACTATCTGGTCAAGAACAGTTGACCTGTTCAGTGACCAAGGTGAGGTTTGGCGGTCATGTCTATTCCCAATGCCTTCATCACGGCCAGGAACGACTTCAGCGTTGGATTGCCGTGTTCGCTGAAGGAGCGGTAGAGCTGTTCGCGAGACAAGCCGGTCTCTTTAGCCAGTTCGCTCATCCCCTTCGCCCGCGCCACAACGCCAACGGCCTTGGCAACATAGCTGGCATCCCCGGTTTCCAATGCGTCGGTCATGAATTGCGCAATGGCTTCCGGTGTCGTCAGGTAATCGGCCGCATCGAATTCAAAGAACGTTTCAGTCATTTTGCATCCTCCACCAACGCAGGATTTGATGGGCTGCCTTGATGTCGCGACGTTGGCTGTTCTTGTCACCACCGCAGAGCAGGATCACCAAGGTATCGCCGGTTTGGTGAAAATACACCCGGTAACCGGGGCCATAATGAACTCTGAGTTCACTTACACCATGGCCAACCGGGGAAACGTCGCCAGGCAGGCCTTCCATCAGCCGGTTGATACGGCAATGATCTGGACTGGGCGACGAGTTCCTCCGTCAGGCCGGACCGCGCGTGCCTGCCAAGCAAGCCATGAGCACTGCTCTCGATTCCGACGTGCTGGCTCAGCGCCAGCGCTGAGCATCCCGCGGAACGCCCCCGGCGCCTTTCCGGTCCCATGCTGTATAGCCACCGTCCACACCAGGAGGCCACCTCCATGAGCACCTACGACTGGGACCTGATCGAACGCTTGCTGCACGAGGTGCAAAACGGCGCCGGTCACAGTTTCACTCCTCGCCCCTATGCCGAGCAGCACGCCGCGGCGCTGGCTGCCAAAGGCCAGCCGGTGAGCGACCTGGATCAGTTGAAGACCCGTGCCTGCGAGTACGAGAAGATCCTCTTCGAGCGTGGCTTCATCGAGAGCCGGCCGGAGGAGGATGGGGGCAATGGCGAGAATTTCGTGCTCACCGAGCGTGGATCGCGCCTGCTCAGCCTGATCGACAGCAGCATCCCGGGTTTCGAGCACCCGCGCCAGGTACTCGACGAGCAGGACGACCCGCTGGACGAGATCACCTTCGAGCAGGTGTCGGCGAAGGCGCAGATCGCTTGAGGTCGTTTTGAGACTGGCAAGGGCCGTGGTGGAAACCCGATAATCGGGATCCATTTCGCTACTGCCGAGCCCTTGCCATGTCACCGAACCGCCACGGGGGCCGCCCATGAGTGCGGCCCGCAAGACCACCGACGCCTTCGCCCTGCAAGTGATGCTGGGGCTTTGCCTGATCTGGGGCAGCCAGCAGGTGATGATCAAGTGGGCCGCCAGCGACATCGCCCCGGTGATGCAGGCGGCCTTTCGTTCCGGGATCGCCGCGGTGCTGGTCGGCCTGCTGGTCTGCTGGCGGGGCGGCTGGGGACAGGTGGGCAGCACCTGGCGCGCCGGGTTGCTGGCCGGTGCGCTGTTCGGCCTGGAGTTTTTGTTCATCGCCGAGGGGCTGAAGCTGACCTCGGCGGCGCACATGTCGGTGTTCCTCTATACCGCACCGGTATTCACCGCCCTGGGCCTGCATTTCATGTTGCCGAGCGAGCGCCTGCGGTCGCTGCAGTGGCTGGGTATCCTGCTGTCCTTCGCCGGGATCGCTACGGCATTCGCCGGCGGGCTTTCGCTGGATGAGCTCGATGGCCGGGTCTTACTCGGCGATGCCCTGGGGGTTCTGGCCGGCCTGGCCTGGGGCGCTACCACCGTGGTGGTGCGTGGCTCGCGGTTGTCGGAGGCACCGGCCGACCTGACCCTGTTCTACCAGTTGCTGGTGGGGTTCGTCGGGTTGCTGCTGATCGCCCTGGTCAGCGGACAGGTCGGCATGGTCGCGCTGACCCCGGTGGCCGTGGGTAGCGTGCTGTTCCAGGCGGTGGTGGTGTCGTTCGTCAGCTACCTCACCTGGTTCTGGCTGTTGCGCAAGTACCTGGCCTCGAACCTGGCTGTGTTTTCGTTCATCACGCCGCTGTTCGGGGTGACCTTTGGCGTGCTGTTGCTGGGCGAGCCGTTGAGCGTGAACTTCGTGCTGGGGGCGGTGATGGTGCTGCTTGGGGTCATATTGGTCAGTGCGCAGCCCTGGGTACGGCAGCAGTTGCGCAGGCTTGTCGGGTAGCTGGGGGAGTGCTGGCCCGCTAAAGGGCCTGTGCTGTCAGCACAATTGCGCAGGCCTGGAACCACCTGCAATAAGGAGAAACACTTGACCGGCCGTCGAGGCCTGCCGTTTCCGCTTGATCCGCGTCAAACTCACCCCTATCTATGGGATTAGAGACATGCGTAATGCAGGACATCGGGCTATGATCTGTATGAAGCATCGCAGGATTGATTTACCTGAGGCTGACCCGTGAAGGGGGCGTTATGAACAATCGAATGTATAACTGGCTCCACGACCTCGCAGTCGCCCTGGGCTTGCTCCCACCACCGCTGCAGCCGGTACCGATCCCCACTGATGAGGAACAGCGCAAGCGCCAGCCGCGCCGCCGCTGAAATAAAAAGGCCGCCGCATCCTTCGATGCGGCGGCCTTTGGGTTTCATGGGCCTGTGTGAGGCAAGCCCGCATGTCGGTCAAGCGGCAGTGGGGCTGCTTTGCAGCCCATCGCCGGCGAACCGGCTCCTGCGAGGGGTTACGCCAGGTTCGCCGTCGCCACCGGGCGACGCGACAGCAGGCTGATCAGCACGAAGCTCACCAGGCCGATCGCCAGGCTGTAGTAGATCGGCGAGTTGGCATCCAACCCATCCTTGAACATGAAGAACAGCGCGGTGGTGAAACCCAGCGACATGCTGGCGATAGCCCCCGCGGTGGTCGCGCGTTTCCAGAAGATCGCGCCGATCAGCGGGATCAGCATGCCGCCCACCAGCAGGTTGTAGGCCAGGGTCAGGGCGCTGATCACGTCGTTCACCGCCAGGGCGATACCCAGTACCACCAGGCCGGTGATCAGGGTGAACAGGCGGTTCACGCCCAGGCTCGACTGCTTGCCGCCGCGCAGGCGGGGCAGCAGGTCCTCGGTCAGCGTGGTCGAGGCGGCGAGCAGGCCGGCGCTGGCGGTCGACATCATGGCCGCCAGGGCCGCCGCCATCAGCAGGCCACGGATACCATCGGGCAGGGTGGTCTTGATCATCGCCGCGAAGGCGTTGTTGGGGTTGGCCAGGTCCGGCATCAACACGTGGGCGGCCATGCCGATCAGGGCGCAGGCCAGGCCGTACAGCACGCAATAGATGCCGGCGGTGGTGCCGGCGCGCTGGCAGACCTTCTCGTCACGGGCGGTGAACACCCGCTGCCAGATGTCCTGGCCGATGAGAATGCCGAAGAAGTAGATCAGGAAGTAGGTGACGATGGTGTCCCAGCCGATGGTGGTCCAGTTGAAGCTGGCCGCCGGCAACTGCGCGACCAGTTGGTCCCAGCCGCCGACCTTGTACAGGCACACCGGCAGCAGGATGAACATCAGGCCGACGGTCTTGATGACGAATTGCACGATGTCGGTCAAGGTCAGCGACCACATGCCGCCGATGGTCGAGTAGACCACCACCACGCCACCGCCGAACAGCAGCGCCATCCAGAACGGTACGTCGAGCAGCACTTGCAGCACGGTGCCCATGGCCAGGGTCGAGGTCACGGCGATCATCAGCGCGTAGGCCAGCATGATCGCGGCGCTGGCCTGGCGTGCCATGGGGTTGTAGCGCCGCTCCAGGACCTGGGTCACGGTGAAGATGCGCAGGCGCAGCAAGGGCTTGGCCAGGAACAGGTTGAGGGCGATGATCCCCAGGCCCAGCGCGGCGCACAGCCAGAAGCCGGAGATGCCGTGGACGTAGCCCAGGCGCACGGTGCCGACGGTGGAGGCGCCGCCCAGCACGGTGGTGGCCATGGTGCCCATGTACAGGGTCGGGCCGAGGTTGCGCCCGGCCACCAGGTAGTCTTCGTGGGTCTTCGCCCGCCGCATGCCGTACCAGCCAAGCCCGAGCATGCCGGCGGCATAGATCAGTACAACGATGATGTCCAAGGCCATTGGGGGTCTCCCGATTATCTTTATTATGGCGAGATCGACCACCCGGGCGGGTTCACGGCGCCCGGAGGTCTCGTCTTGTGTTGGCGGGCCTCTATGGCCCTCCCGGATGGCTCCTGCCGGGGTCCAGCAAGCCAGCATCGCGCCCTTGTGCAGGGGCGGCCTGGATCAGCGACGTACGACGCCCGGCAGCACGCAGAGCATCTCGAACAGCAGGTTGGCCCCCAGCAGCGAGGTGTTGCCGGTGGTGTCGTAGGGCGGGGAGACTTCGACCAGGTCACAGCCGATCAGGTCCAGGCCGTGGCAGCCGCGAATGATCTCCATCGCCTGGATGGTGGTCAAGCCGCCGATTTCCGGGGTGCCGGTGCCCGGCGCCCAGGCCGGGTCGATGCCGTCGATGTCGAACGACAGGTACACCGGGCCGCCGCCGACTTTCTCGCGCACCTCAGCCATCAGCGGCTCCAGCGATTTGTGCCAGCACTCTTCGGCCTGGACCACGCGGAAACCCTGGCGGCGGCTCCAGTTGAAGTCGTCGGCGGTGTAGCCCTGGGCACGCAGGCCGATCTGCACCACGCGCTGGCAATCGAGCAGGCCTTCTTCCACGGCGCGGCGGAAGGTGGTGCCGTGGGCGATCTTCTCGCCGAACATGTGGTCGTTGACGTCGGCGTGGGCGTCGATGTGCACCAGGCCGATCTTGCCGTGCTTCTTGTGCAGGGCGCGCAGGATCGGCAGGGTGATGGTGTGGTCGCCACCCAGGGTGAGGGGGATGATGTTGTGTTCGAGGATCTCATCGTAGGCCTGCTCGATGATGCGCACCGCATCGAGCAGGTTGAAAGTGTTGATCGCCACGTCGCCGATGTCGGCTACCGACAGCGAATCGAACGGTGCGGCACCGGTGGCCATGTTGTACGGGCGGATCATCACCGACTCGGCGCGGATCTGCCGCGGACCGAAACGGGTACCCGAGCGCAGCGAGGTGCCGATGTCCAGCGGCACGCCGATGAACGCGGCGTCCAGGCCTTCGGCGCTTTGCAGGTGGGGAAGACGGAGCATGGTGGCGATGCCGCCGAAACGCGGCATTTCGTTGCCGCCCAGTGGTTGGTGGAGAATCTTTTCCACGATGGGCCTCATCAGTCGGTCGATTGTTCTGTTTGTTCGAACCTGTGCCGTGGCACGCCTGGCTGGCGCTTGGGGCCGACGGGCAGGGACATTGCGGCCAAGTCTGCGCAAGGTAGTGGGCGAGAAGAATCGCTACAGGCAAAAACTTACTTTAGAAATTTCTGAACTAACGGCGCTGGGCCGGGTTAGACTCTGGCCATTTCCACCCTGCGGAACCGTTGCACCATGGCCTCGACCCTGCCCGATCTGAAACTGCTGCGTATCTTCGTCAGCGTGGTGCGCCATCAGGGCTTCGCCAACGCCCAGCGCGAGCTGAACCTGTCCACCTCGGCCATCAGTACTTACATGAGCCAGCTGGAAAGCACCCTGGGCATCGTCCTCTGTCACCGTGGCCGCGGTGGTTTCAGCCTGACCAGCAAGGGCGAGCTGTTCCACCAGGAGACCCTGCGCCTGCTGGCGGAGCTGGACGGCTTCGAGCAGTACGCCGCAGCGCTCAAGGGCGAGCTGCGCGGCACCCTCAATCTCGGGGTCATCGACTCCACCGTCGGTGACCGCGCCTTGCCCCTGGCCGAGGCCATCGGCGCCTACAGCCAGGAGCACCCGGCGGTGCATTTGCACCTGTCGGTCTCCAGCCCCTACGAGCTGCAACTGGGGGTGCAGGACAATCGCCTGGACCTGGCCATCGGCGCCTTCTCTTCGCGCATGAGCGGGCTGGTCTACCAACCCCTTTACCGTGAACAGCACTGGCTGTATTGCAGCAGCCGCCACCCGTTGTTCGGCGAGCGGCGCATCCCCGAGCAGGTGATCACCCAGCAGCGCATGGTCGGCCGAGGCTACTGGAGCCAGGCGGAGCTGGCCCGGCATGGCTTCAAGCACAGCGCGGCGACGGTGGAGAGCATGGAGGCGCAGTTGATCCTGATCCTGTCCGGCGCCTACATCGGCTACCTGCCCGAGCATTATGCCCAGGCCTGGGTCGACAAGGGCGACTTGCGGGTATTGTCCCCGGCCACCTTCGGTTACCAGGCACCGTTTTCCCTCATCATCCGCCGTGGACGCAGCCGGGAACCCTTGATCCAGACATTCCGCGACCTGCTCAAGTCGCAGTTGAACGTCAACTGACGCAGGTCGTGTTCAAGACACTTCGTCATGCCGTAAAAATTTCCTACAAACTCGGCCCCAGGGGTAGTGGCATTCTGCTAAACATCTAGGTGTCCTGATAAAATTTCCCACCTCCAATGAAGCAAGGACCGCCCAGATGCGCATGAACTTGCCCGTCACTGAGCACGAAAGAACCTTCCCCACCGACCAGCGGCTGATCTCCACCACCGACCTGAACAGCCGCATCACCTACTGCAACGATGCATTCGTGGCGATCAGCGGCTTCACCTACGACGAGCTGGTCGGCCAGACGCACAACCTGGTGCGCCATCCCGACATGCCGCCTGCGGTATTTGGCCACATGTGGGAGACCATCAAGCAGGGCAAACCGTGGATGGGGGTGATCAAGAACCGCGCCAAGAACGGTGATTTCTACTGGGTCAGCGCCTATGTCACGGCGATCTACGAGAATGGCCGCATCAGTGGCTACGAGTCGGTGCGCTCGGTGCCGACCCGCGAGCAGATTCGCCGGGCCGAGGCGCTTTATGCCCGCCTGCGGGCCGGGCGCTCGCCGGTGCCCTGGGCCGCACGTCTGGGACACGGGTTGAGGCATGGTCTGCCGCTGATCGGCGCGGGACTGGTGTCGGCCGCCGGCTACCTCTGGCTGCCGCAGTACGCGGCGCTGGCGCTGCTGATGGCCAGCCTGCTGGGCGCCTGGTACTGGGTCGAGCATCGGCAGAACCAGGCTATCCGGCGCACCCTCGACGAGCATCCCAAGGCCTTCACCAGCCCGCTGGTGGCCCTGACCTACAGCGATAACCCGGGGCTGCAGGGGCAGTTGGACCTGGCCATCATCAGCGAGGAGGCCCGGTTGCAGACGGCGCTCACCCGTCTGGTGGATGCGGGCGTGGGGGTCAAGTCGCGGGCCGCGCAGTCGGCCGATCTGTCCGATGCGCAGGCGCAGATGCTCGATCGCCAGCGCAGCGAGACCGACCAGTCGGCCACCGCCATCGCACAGATGGCGGCGACGATCCAGGAGGTCACCCACAACGTGCAGAACACCGCCCATGCCGCGAGCGACGCCGACCAGCTGGCCCAGCAGGGCAGCGAACTGGCGCAGCAGAGCCTGCAGGCGATGGGCAGCATGAGCGATGCGGTCAACGACATCGGCCAGGCGGTCAATGCCCTGGCCGAGCAGACCCAGTCGATCGGCAGCGTGGTGGACGTGATCACCTCCATCGCCGAGCAGACCAACCTGCTGGCGCTCAATGCCGCGATCGAGGCGGCGCGTGCCGGCGAGCAGGGGCGGGGGTTCGCCGTGGTGGCCGATGAGGTGCGTTCCCTGGCCCAGCGGACCCGCGCCTCCACCGAGGAAATCCACCAGATCATCGCGTCCCTGCGCAGCGGTGCCGAGCGGGCGGTGACCACGGCCAGCCGTGGCGAGCAGATCTCCCGCGATAGTGTGCACAGCGTCGAGGCGGTGCAGCAGGCATTGGCCGGTATCGTCCAGGCGGTCAGCCGCATCACCGGCATGAGCCAGCAGATGGCCACGGCTTCGGAACAGCAGAGCCATGTCGCCGAGGACATCAACCAGCAGATCGTGCGGATCGCTCATCTGTGCGACGAGAGCGCGGGGCAGGCCAAGCAGGGGGCCGAGATCAGCCAGGACCTCGAGCGCATGGCCGAGTACCTGCACAGCCTGGCCGAACGTTTCAACCGTTGAGGTTTCGTCTCCCCCACAGGGAAGTGGGGCTTTTGCGCTGGGCTGTGGCACACTGCGCTCGGTAAGGAGAAGCCGATGTCCAGACCCCGCTGCGAACGCTGCCTGCGTCCGCTCGACCACTGCCTTTGCCCGCTGATTCCCCGCCTCGACAGCCGCACCCGTGTGCTTTTGTTGCAGCACCCGAGTGAACGTTCGCATGCCTTGAATACCGCCCGATTGGCTGCCCTTGGCCTGGTCAATGCCGAGTTGCGCGTGGGTGAGGTGTTCGACGACCTGGACGCGCTGCTGGCCGCTTCGGGGTATCGGCCGGTATTGCTGTTCCCCGGAGAATCGGCGCAGGGGCTGACGGCCTGCACCGACGCCGACGACAGGCCGTTGCTGCTGGTCGTACCCGATGGCACCTGGCGCAAGGCACGCAAGCTGCTGTACCTGAACCCGCTGCTGGAGGCCCTGCCGCGCGTGACCTTGGAGCAGGCCGAGCCTTCACGCTACCGGCTGCGCAAGGCGCCTGGGCCGGGGGCGTTGTCGACCATCGAGGCGCTGGTGCAGGCGTTGAACGTGCTGGAGGGGGAGGGGCGCTTCGATGCGTTGCTGCGGCCGTTCGATGCGTTGATCGAGGGGCAGATCAGGGCCATGGGCGACGAGACGTTCGGGCGCAATCATGGGGCTGCGAAGCAGCCCCAATAGGCGCACTGCTCCAAACCGCGATCACCGCTCACGCAACGCCTCGGTCCGGGCCTTGAGCACCGGCTTCAACAGGTAGTCGAGCACGCTCTTGCGCCCGGTGATGATATCCACCGTGGCCACCATCCCCGGAATGATCAGCAGTGGCTTGTCATCCCCGCCGAGGTGGTTCTTCTCGGTCCGCACCTGGATCAGGTAGAACGCATTGCCCTTGTCATCGGTGACGGTATCGGCACCGATCAACTCCAGCGTGGCCTTCAACCCGCCGTAGATGGTGTAGTCGTAGGCGCTGAACTTGACCATCGCCGTCTGCCCCGGATGCAGGAAGGCCACGTCCTGTGGCCGGACCTTGGCCTCGATCAGCAGGTTGTCCTCGATCGGCACGATCTCCACCAGGTCGCTGCCCGGCTGCACCACGCCGCCGATGGTGTTGACCTTGAGCAGCTTGACGATGCCGCGCACCGGCGACACCACGGTGGTGCGCTTGACCCGGTCGTCGATGGCGATGCTGGAGGCGGTGATCTTCGACAGCTCCGTGCGTTTGTCGTTGAGTTCCTTGGCCGCCTCGGAGCGGAAGGTGGCCTCGGACTCCTGGATCTTGCTCTTGATCTCCGCCACCGCCGCTTCGGCCCGGGGGATCGCCAGGTTGGTGGCGTTGAGCTGGCCGCGGGCCTCGACCGTGCGCTGCTTCAGGCGCAGGATCTCCACCGGCGAGATGGCGCCGGTCCCCACCAGCGGCGTCGACATGTTCAACTCCTGCTGCAGCAACGACAGTGCCGAGCGGTACTGCTCGACCTTGGAGCGGAACTCGGCCAGCTCCTGGGTCTTCTGCCGCAGTTGCTCGTTGAGGGTCTGCTTCTCGCTGGCCAGGCGGCGCTGGCGCGACGTGTACAAGGCCATCTCGTCCTCGGCCACCTGCGGGGCCTTGCTGCGAACCTCTTCCGAGAGCTCGAGTGGACGCCCTTCGGACTCGGCCGACAGACGCTCGACCTGCGCGGTCAGGGCATAGCGGTCGGCCTCGCTCTCGCCCTTGTTGGACAAAAAGCGCGTGTCGTCCAGGCGCAGCAGGGTGGCGCCCTTGTCGACCATCTGCCCCTCGCGGGCGAAGATCTCGGTGACGATCCCGCCTTCGAGGTTCTGCACCACCTGCACCTTGCTCGACGGGATGGCCTTGCCCTCGCCCACGGTCACTTCGTCGAGCACGGCGAAGTGGGCCCAGACCAGGGCCACCAGCAACAGCAGGGCGGCCAGCCACACGGTCAGGCGCGACAGGCGCGGCGAATCCTGCAAGGTGGCGCCGGCCAGTTCCGGCATGTAGTCGCGTTCGGCAGCCTTGGACGAGCCCGGCAGGGCGCTGCGTACGTTGTGGCCGAGGGACATGGACATACCTCCTAGAGGGCCGTGCCGATGCGGCCCTTGCGCAGGGCGTCGATGACCGCGTCCTTCGGCCCGTCGGCGACGATCTTGCCGTTGTCCAGCACCAGCAGCCGGTCCACCAGGCTGAGCATCGAGGTGCGGTGGGTGACCAGCAACACCGTCTTGCCCGGTACCCAGGCCTGCAGGCGCTGGCGCAGTTGCTCCTCGCTGCTGTTGTCCATGTGGCTGGTGGGTTCGTCGAGGATCAGGATCGGTGGCTCCAGCAGCAGTGCCCGAGCCAGCAGCACGGCCTGGCGCTGGCCGCCGGAAAGCAACTGGCCGCGCTCACCCACTGGTCGGTCGAAACCTTGCGGGTGCTGGCGGGCCAGTTCGCTGACGCCGGTCAGCTCGGCCACCTCGAGCATGCGTGCGTCGCTGACGTGGCGGGCGCCGAGGGTGAGGTTGTCGCGCAGGCTGCCAGCCAGCAGCGGCAGGTCATGGGCGACATAGCCCAACTGGGCGCGCAGGTCGGCGACATCCAGCTGGCGCAGGTCCAGGTTGTCCAGCAGGACCTGGCCTTCGTCCGGGTGGTGAAAGCCCATCAGCAGGCGGGCCAGGGTGCTCTTGCCCGAGCCGCTGCGGCCGATGATGCCGATGCGCTCGCCAGGTTGGACGCTCAGCCTCACGTCCTGCAGGGCAGGGGCGGCCTGGCCCGGGTAGCGGAAGGTGACATGGCTCAGGGCCAGGCCGCCCTTGAGCGTGGTATGGGCCAGGGCCTGCTGTTCGGGCTGACGTTCCTGGGGCAGGGCCATCAACGCATCGGTGCTGCGCATGGTCAATTGGGCCTGCTGGTAGCGGGTGATCAGCCCGGCGATCTGGCCCAGCGGCGCCAGCACCCGACTGCCGAGCATGTAGGTGGCGACCAGGGCGCCGACGCTGAGGTTGCCGGCAATGATGCTGTAGACCCCGGCGACGATGGTCGCCATGCCGCAGAACTGCTGGATGAACAGCGTGCCATTGCTGGCCAGGGACGACAGGTTGCGGGCATGGGCATCGAGCCGGGCCATGGCGCCGTTGGTGTGCTCCCACTGGTACTGGCGCTCGCTCTCGGCGCCGCAGGCCTTGAGGGTTTCCAGCCCGCCCAGGGTCTCGATCAGCAGGGCCTGGCGGACCGCGCCCAGGCTCAGGCTCTTTTGCACCGTGTCGCGCAGGCGCACCTGGATGAACAAGGCAAAGCCCACGGCCACGGGGAAGGCCACCAGCGGGATCAGCACCAGCCAGCCGCCGAGCAGGCCGATCACCAGCAGCATCAAGGCCACGAAGGGCAGGTCGATGATGCTGGTCAGGGTCACCGCAGTGAGGAATTCGCGCAGGCCCTGGAAGTCGTGGATGCTTTGGGCGAACCCCCCGATGGTGGCGGGCCGGGCTTTCATCGCCATGCCGGTGATGCGTTCGAAAAGGGTGGCGGAGAGGATCAGGTCGGTCTTCTTGCCGGCCTGGTCCAGCAAGTGGGCGCGCACCGTGCGCAACACCAGCTCGAAGGCGGTGCCGATGAACAGGCCAGCGACCAGTACCCAGAGGGTCGACAGAGCCTGGTTGGGGACCACCCGATCATAGGTCTGCATGACGAACAGCGGCACCATCAAGCCCAGCAGGTTGATCAGCAGGCTGGCCAGCAGGGCGTCGCCATACAGCCAGCGGGAGTGCTTCAAGGTGTCGCGGAACCAGGCCTCGACCCTCGGCAGCAGGGGGCTGCGCAGGTTCTCCAGGGTATGCCGGGGGCGGGCGAACAGGGCTTGGCCAGCGTAGGCCTGTTCCAGTGCCTGGCGCTCGACCCACTGCTCGCCGCCTTCGGCCTCGCACGGCAGGATCAGCGCCCGGCCGTCATCGCCCCAGCGCTGCAGCACGGCGCTGCGGCCCTCGTCGAGCAGTAGCAGCACCGGCAGGTTGAGCGGCGAGATGGCGGCCAGCTCCCGGCGCAACAGACGGGCCTGCAGGCCGGCACGGGCGGCGGCGCGGGGCAGCAGGTCCTGGGCCAGCCGTTGCTCGGCCAGGGGCAGCCCGCTGCACAGGCTGGCGCGGCTGGCCGTGCAGCCGTGCAGCCGGCACAGGATCAGCAGGCCATCGAGCAGCGGATCATCAACATCCAGGCGCGGCTGCGCGCTTTGCATACTGGTCACGATGGCCTACTCCTGCCGCGGTGGGGGCCCGATCCGAACGATCCTGTTTCGTGCCGGCTCAACGCATCTCGGGCAACCTGGCCTGGTTGCGTACTTCGCTCTTGGCGATGGCTTCCGGTGGCAGCGAGATACGCTGCTTGCCCAGCAACTGGCCCATGGTCGCCAGGACCCGGTACATGGAGAACTCCTCGGTGTAGCGCACCTCGGTGTAGCGACGGTTGGCGTTGTACAGCTCGTTCTCGCTGTCGAGCAGGTCGAGCAAGGTGCGCTGGCCGAGGCCGAACTGGTCCTGGTAGGCCGCGCGTACCCGTTGGGTGGTCTCGGCGTACTCGCGGGCGGTCGGGGTCTGCTTGCGGGCATTGTTCATGGCGTTCCAGGCCAGGCTCAGGTTCTCGTTGAGCTCGCGCAGGGCATTGTTGCGAATGTCCATGGCCTGGTTGATCTTGTGCGCGTCCGATTGCAGGCGCGCCTTGTCGCTGCCGCCACGGAACAGGTTGTAACTGAGCTCGACGCCAGCCTGCCAGTCGTTGTTGTCGTGGCCGCGCTGGCCGGCGATGTTGTTGTTGGCACCGGTGGCCAGCACGGCGTCCAGGCGTGGGTAGAACGGCGACTTGGCCACTTCGTACTGCTGCTCGGCAGCGTTCACGTCGGCCTGGGCCGATTTCAGGTAGGGGTTGTTCTCCAGCATGCCCTGGCGCGCCTGCTCCAGGGAGGAGGGCACCTCGCCCTTGATGGTCACCGGCGTTTCCAGCTCGTCGGGCAGGCGCCCGACCACGCTGTAGAAGTTGGCTTCGGCGTCGGCCAGGTCGACTTCGGCGGTGTCCAGGTTGTTCTCTGCCAGGGCCCGGCGGGCGCGGGACTGGTCGAGGTCGGCGGTGCTGCCCACGCCACGTTCGCTGCGCAGGCCGATCTGGTCGTTGACCCGCAGGTGGGCCTGCAGGTTGTTCTTGGCCAGGGTCACCAGTTCACGGCGCTTGAGCACTTCGAGGTAGACCTCGACGGCGCGCAGGGCCACGGTCTCGGCCGTGGCCTGGGTGAAGTAGGCACGCGAGTTGGCCACCGCCTCGGTGCGGCCCACTTCGTTGGCGGTGTTGAAGCCGTCGAACAGCATCTGCCGCAGGCGCAGTTCCGACTGGGTGTAGCTGAGGGTTTCCTTGTTGTGGTTGCGCGTCCCGTCTGGGTTGAAGCCGCGGGTATTGGTGTTGTCCGAGCGCTGGCGGCCGTAGCCGCCGACCAGGTCGACGCTTGGGTAGTAACCCCCGCGGGCGAACTTCACATCCTCGTCGGCGGAAAGCCGGCTGTTGCGGCTGGCACTGATCTCCGGATGCTGGTCCACGGCGCTCTGGACGGCCTCCGTGATCGACATCGCCTGAACGTTGGCACACGCCATGGCCAACAGAATTGCACTGGTGATGGGGGTCAGAACGCGCATGGGGTACATCTCCCTGGTCTCGAATGAGGTCCTGCGATCGCCAAAAAAATGACGAAAAAAGCAGGGTGAAACCGTTTCAGGTTTGTAACAACAGAGCTAAGAACATTTATCGGGCCAGCTAAGAAGAATTTTTCATAAACGCTATGCGAAAAAAAACTTATGCGGTCCAGGAAATACCGGACATTGTTCTAGTCATGGGCCGGTAAAACCCACTGCATTCGGCGTTTTTCGGGCGTCAGAAAAAGTTCCAGATTTTTTGCAGCTAAGGACACAGGCGATAACGGCAAAGATGGAATTTGGCGACAAAAAATTGTCATTAAATAGTGGCTATTTTCCATCAGTCTATCGTCGGATCCGTCCCGGCAGGGGGCGTTCGTCGTCCTCGTGACCACAGTGGCCCGAGGTGTACGAGACGGGCCGCTGGCCGCTTGGGCAGGCCTATCCGTCGCTGCGAAAAGCCTATCGGCAGGGGAGGCATGCGCATGGCTAAGTCAGTCGGTGTGGTCAGCAAGGTAGTCGGCCAGGTATTGGCGGTAGGTAGCGACGGTGGCCGTCGCCTGCTGGTGGAGGGCGACCGCCTGTTCGCCGGCGAACAGCTGGTAACCGGCGCCGCCGGTGCCGTGGCGGTGCGTTTGCACAACGGCGCCGAGCTCACCTTGGGCCGCGACAGTAGCCTGGAGATGACCACGGACCTGCTGGCCAACCGCGCCCCTCCTGTACAGACCCACGACACGCCGCACAGCCAGGCCCAGCTCAGCGATGTCGAGCGCTTGCAACAGGCCATCGCCGCGGGCGCCGACCCGACCGAAGAAGCCGAGGCCCCCGCCGCGGGCAACAATGCCAATGGTGCCCCAGGCGCCCTGGGCGGCGGTCACACATTCGTGATGCTGACCGAGGTCGCCGGGCGGGTCGATCCGCAGATCGGCTTCCCCACGGCGGGCTTCAATGGCATTCCGGAGCTTGCCAACCGCTACCTGGGCGAGCGTAGCGTGGACGGCGACGGCAACCGGGGTGCACCGCTGCAGCCACCACCGGTGAACCCGCCGGAGGATCACCCGGTGAGCCTGGAGGGGCTGGACGTCAAGCCTGGCGAGTTGCTGTTGGACGAGGCCCACCTGCCCGACGGCTCGGCCGCCGCCCCGTCGGCGCTGATCCAGCATGGCAGTTTCACGGTGGTGGCGCCCGATGGTGTGTTCAACCTCAGTGTCGGTGGTATCAGTGTGGTCACCGGTGGGGTGGTGACGGGTGTCGGCCAATCCATCACCACGCCCTTGGGCAATGTGCTCACCATCACCGGCTACGACTCGGCCACTGGCGTGGTGAGCTACAGCTACACCCTCAGCGGTGCCGAGCAGCACCCGAACGGGGCGGGGAGCAACACGCTGGGCGAGCACTTCCCGGTGCTGGTCAGCGACAGCGATGGCGATGTCGCCACTGGTTCGCTGGATGTGATCATCCGCGACGACGTGCCCAAGGCACGGGATGACACCAACGCCGTCACCGCCACCGAGCAGCACACCGAACTGACTGGCAATGTCCTGGCCAACGACCTGCAGGGCGCCGACCGTGTGCCGAGCGGCCCGGTGGTGGCCGGTACCTTCACCGGTACCTACGGCACCCTGGTGCTGGCTGCCGATGGCTCCTACACCTACACGCTCAACACCAACGATCCAGACTTCAAGAACCTGCCCGGTGGCGACAAGGGGGTGGAAACCTTCACCTACACCCTCCGCGATGCCGATGGCGATACCAGCACCGCGACCCTGACCCTGAACGTCAGCAACCTGGACGACCCAGTGACCTTGGGCGGCCTGGACGTGAAAGGTGGCGAACTGACCGTGCACGAGAAGCACCTGGCCGATGGCAGCGCACCGAACCCGAGCGCCCTGACCCAGGCCGGCACCTTCACCGTGAGTGCGCCGGACGGCCTGCAGAGCCTGAACGTCGGCGGCATCAGCGTGGTCAGCGGCGGCACCGTGGCGGGCTTCCCGCAGTCGATCACCACGCCCTTGGGCAATACCCTGACCATCACCGGCTACGACCCCGCCACCGGGGTGGTGAGCTACAGCTATACCCTGCTCGACAACGAGGGGCATCCCAACGGCGGCGGCAACAACAGCCTGCAGGAGCAGTTCACCGTCATAGCCAAGGATACCGATGGCAGTACCGCCACCGGCAGCCTGGACGTGAACATCGTCGATGACGTGCCTACGGCCGAAGCCGACACCGCCAGCGTGGTCGAGGGCGGCACCGTCAGCGGCAATGTCCTGCACAACGATCAGTTGGGGGCCGACCAGGCAGGCACCGGCAATGTGGTGGTGGGGGCACGGGCCGGCGCCGACACCTCGACGTCGGCGATCGGCAACCTGAACACTGCCATCGTCGGCCAGTACGGCACGTTGACCATCGATGCGGCGGGCAACGCGGTGTACCAGGCCAACCCGAACGCAGTTGCCCCGCCCGGCGCCAGCGATGTGTTCGTCTATACCATTCGCGATACGGATGGCGATGAGAGCACCGCGACCATCACCATCAACGTGAACGACTGTTCACTGATCGCCGCTTCGGATAGCGAAGTGACCGTTTATGAGAAAGCCCTTGATCTGCTCAAAGACGGCAATGACCTGGCGGCCGGTACTGTCGAGGGTAGCGATCCGAATTCGACGGATGAAACCGCTTCCGGGTCCCTGGCTGGCTCGGTCAGTGGCGGCGTGGGTGCGCTGACGTTCAGTCTGGTGGGTAATGCCGTTGGCCAATACGGCCAGATTCAGCTGAACAGCGACGGCACCTACACCTATACCCTGACCTCGGCGCCGCAGTCGCCGAACCCTGGCAACGACGGTCCGAATACCGTCACCGAATCCTTCACCTACCAGGTCAAGGATTCGTTGGGCAACACGACCACCAATACCATCGTCATCACCATCGTCGATGACGTACCGACGGCTCACAGCGACTTCGCCAGTGTCACCGAAGGCGGTACGGTGGCCGGTAACGTGCTGGACAACGATGTGGTCGGTGCGGACGTGGTCAGTGATGGGAAATACGTGGTCGGCGTGCGTGCTGGCAACGACACTTCGACCTCCGCCACGGGCCAGCTCAATACCCAGGTGATGGGCCAGTATGGTTACCTGACCCTGGATGCCCAGGGCAACGCGGTCTACCACGCCAACCCCAACAGCGTGGCCCCGGCTGGTGCCACCGACACCTTCGTCTACACCATCCGCGATGCGGACGGTGACGAGAGCACTACGACCATCACCATCAGGATTGATGACTGCTCGCTGATCGCTGGGCCGGACAGCGAAGTGACCGTCCATGAGAAATCACTTGATCTGCTCAAGGATGGCAATGACCTGGCGGCCGGTACTGTCGAGGGTAGCGATCCGAATTCGACGGATGAAACCGCTTCCGGGTCCCTGGCTGGCTCGGTCAGTGGCGGCGTGGGTGCGCTGACGTTCAGTCTGGTGGGTAATGCCGTCGGTCAATACGGCCAGATTCAGCTGAACAGCGATGGCACCTACACCTATACGCTGACCTCGGCGCCGCAGTCGCCGAACCCTGGCAACGATGGGCCCAATACCGTCACCGAATCCTTCACTTACCAAGTCAAGGATTCACAGGGCAATTCGACTACCAGCACTATCGTCATCACCATCGTCGATGACGTGCCCAGGGCACATTGCGATGAAACCTCGGTAATCGAGGGCGGGACCGTATCCGGCAACGTGCTCGACAACGATGTGGTCGGTGCGGACGTGGTCAGCGACGGGAAATACGTGGTCGGCGTGCGTGCTGGCAACGATACTTCGACCTCCGCCACGGGCCAGCTCAATACCCAGGTGATGGGTCAGTACGGCTACCTCACCCTGGATGCCCAGGGCAATGCGGTCTACCACGCCAACCCCAACAGCGTGGCCCCGGCTGGTGCCACCGACACCTTCGTCTACACCATCCGCGACGCAGACGGCGATGAAAGCACCACGACCATCACCATCAACGTGCGCGACAGCAAGATGGTCGCCTGCGAGGACCGCGACGTCACCGTCTACGAGAAGGCCCTGGACCTGTGCAAGGATGGCCACGACCTGGCCGCCGGGACCGTGACCGGCAGCGATCCGAACTCGACTGGCGAGACGGCGTCCGGCTCCCTGGTCGGCTCGGTCATCGGCGGTGTCGGTGCACTGACCTACAGCCTGGTGGGTAATGCTGCCGGCCAGTACGGCCAGATTCAACTGAACAGCGATGGCACCTACACCTATACGCTGACCTCGGCGCCTCAGTCGCCGAACCCTGGCAACGATGGGCCCAATACCGTCACCGAATCCTTCACCTACCAGGTCAAGGACTCCCTGGGCAACACGACGACCAACAGCATCGTCATCACCATCGTCGACGACGTGCCCAGGGCACATTGCGATGAAACCTCGGTGATCGAGGGCGGGACCGTATCCGGCAACGTGCTCGACAACGACGTGGTCGGCGCGGACGTGGTCAGTGATGGGAAGTACGTGGTCGGTGTACGCGCCGGGTCGGACACATCGTCCTCGACGACGGGCCAGCTCAATACCCAGGTGATGGGTCAGTACGGCTACCTGACGCTGGATGCGAAGGGCAACGCGATCTACCACGCCAACCCCAACAGCGTGCCGCCGTCCGGTGCCACCGACACTTTCGTCTACACCATCCGTGATGCGGACGGCGATGAAAGCACCACGACCATCACTATCAACGTGCGCGACAGCAAGATGGTCGCCTGCGAGGACCGTGACGTCACCGTCTACGAGAAGGCCCTGGACCTGTGCAAGGATGGCCACGACCTGGCCGCCGGGACCGTGACCGGCAGCGATCCGCACTCGACTGGCGAGACGGCGTCCGGCTCCCTGGTCGGCTCGGTCATCGGCGGTGTCGGTGCACTGACCTACAGCCTGGTGGGTAATGCTGCCGGCCAGTACGGCCAGATTCAACTGAACAGCGATGGCACCTACACCTATACGCTGACCTCGGCGCCTCAGTCGCCGAACCCTGGCAACGATGGGCCCAATACCGTCACCGAATCCTTCACCTACCAGGTCAAGGACTCCCTGGGCAACACGACGACCAACAGCATCGTCATCACCATCGTCGACGACGTGCCCAGGGCACATTGCGATGAAACCTCGGTGATCGAAGGCCGCACGGTGACTGGCAACGTGCTGGACAACGACATAGTCGGCGCGGATGTGGTCAATGACGGGAAGTATGTGGTCGGCGTGCGCGCCGGGTCGGACACCTCATCCTCGGCGACGGGCCAGCTCAATACCCAGGTGATGGGCCAGTACGGCTACCTGACGCTGGATGCGAAGGGCAACGCGGTCTACCACGCCAAACCCAACAGCGTGCCGCCGTCCGGCGCCACCGACACCTTCGTCTACACCATCCGCGACGCAGACGGCGATGAAAGCACCACGACCATCACCATCAACGTGCGCGACAGCAAGATGGTCAGTTGCTGGGACAGCGACACCAACGCCTACCAGAAGATTCTCGACCTGCACCGCAGCGCCTTCTCCGGCTCGTTCGGCTCGATGACCGCCGCCCTGGTGATCGCGGGCTACCTGGGGGCGATCAGCAATGGCAACGCCAACGAGGGGGATGTGATCAACGTTACCCTACGCAAGGGCGAGACCCTCAAGCTCGACCACGACCACCCCATGGGCAACCTGATGATGGAATGGAAGGCGGCCAGCGGCGGTTACCAGGCCATTGCCAATGGCGACAGTTTCACGGCCAGCCATGACGGGGTGTACAGCATCCACCTGGCTCGTGCGGCAGATGCTTCAGGTAACGACAAGGCCGCAGAGAAATACAACCTCAACATGCTGATCGACTATAGCCACGCCGAGCGCGGGGCCTTCAGCGGCAGCGATACCCACAACGACCACCCAGGCGGCAGCGCCTCCGCCACGGCGAGCATCGTCTACCCGGGCGAGCATACCCTCGACGGCACGCCAGGCGACGATGTGCTGGTGGGCGGCGAGGGCAACGACACCCTCCAGGGCGGTGATGGCGACGACCTGCTGATCGGTGGGGCTGGCATCGACACGGCCAGCTATGCCTCGGCCGACGCTGGGGTGGTCGTCGACCTCAGCGCGGGCGGGCCGCAGGACACCGGTGGTGCCGGTATCGACACCCTGGTGGGCATCGAAAACCTGATCGGCTCGGACCATGACGACACCTTGATCGGCAATGGCGCCGATAACCTGCTCATCGCAGGGCTGGGCAACGACGTGCTCAAGGGCGGTGCGGGCAACGATATTCTCATCGGTGGGCCGGGCAACGATACCCTGAGCGGTGGCAGCGGCAACGACACCTTCGTCTGGCAGAAGGGCGACACCGGCCATGACACGGTCACCGACTTCACGCCGGGCAGCGACAGTCTCGATCTGTCGCAGTTGCTCCAGGGGGAGAGCGCCAGCGCCGCGTCGCTGGACGACTACCTGCACTTCAAGGTCAACGGCACCGGTACCGAGGTGGTCTCGACCATCGAGGTCAGCAGCGTGGCAGGCGCCGCGCCGACCCAGACCATCGACCTGGCCGGGGTCGACCTTGCCCAGCACTATGGCGTCGCGGCGGGTGCGGGAGGGATGATCGCGGCGGGGCAGGATACGGCGACCATCATCAATGGCATGCTCAACGATCATTCGTTGAAGGTGGATACGGTGTGAGGGGGGCGGTATTCCTGTTGGTCCCACTGGCGCAGTTTTTCCAACGGGTGGTGGGGTGAGATTTCGGGCATATTCGCGGGCAAGCCCGCTCACATGATCCTGCACGCCACTTCACTTGCGGCGCCCCAGATTCTGCGGAATTTGGGGCCGCTTCGTGCCCCATCGCCGGCAAGCCGGCGCCCAGGGTCCGGCGGTGCTCGCGAATCATGTGCCATGCAGGGATATCTGTGGAAGCCGGCTTGTCGGCTATAGGCTGCGAAGCAGCCCCAACAGGCATCGGGGTTTGCCCTTGCCATCTACCCCAGGCCAGGCTGGCGTTGCGGTGCAAACGATGGTCGCAACCATGGTACCTGCATCGCTCCTGCAGGCTAGACTCCCACGCGGACCTTCCGTGAGCACCGCCATGACCCCGTCGAATGCCAAACCCAAGCGCCATATACATCGCCCCACCGAAGTCTGTTGGCAACCCATGCGCCTCGGCGATCGCTTGCTGGATGGCGTCGCCTGGACGACCCTGGCTGATACCGGCCCCTGGCAGGGCTATTGGATGAAAATGAGCCCCGGCAGCCGCTCGCTGCCGCACCGGCATACAGCCACAGAGCTGTTGCAGATACTGGAAGGGGAGGTAATGGATGCCGACGGGCAGGTGTTCCACGCCGGCGACAGCCTGGTCTACGGTCCCGACTCCGAACACTGGCTGTATTCGCCACAGGGCTGCCTGCTACTGGTGATCGAGTCGGTGCCTTCGAGGCTCTGCAACTGAGTTTCAACCAGGCCGGCGCAAGGTCTTCTGTTTGAGAATATACAAGCTCACCAGCACCGCGCTGGCGAGCATGAAGGCGCGCGCCCAGAACAGCGGTACCAGGTAGCACGACAGGCTGATGCTGGCCCACATCAGGCCGATGGCGTAGACCTTGCCCCTGAGCGGGATGCCGGCGCCGCTCAGGTAGTCGCGGATCCACGGGCCCAGCTTGGGATGATGGACCAGCCAATGGTGGAAACGCGGCGAGCTGCGGGCGAAACAGGCCGCCGCGAGCAGCAGGAAGGGCGTGGTGGGCAACACCGGCAAGAAGATTCCCAGCACCCCCAGCGCAACGCTGAGCCAGCCAATGGCCAGCAGCAGGTAGCGCACAGCTGGCTCAGTGATGGCGCGGCTTGAGCAGGGCCGGTTTCTCGTCAGGGGCGTGCAGCAGCAGGAACAGCGCGGTCAGTGCCTCGGGGATCTGCACGATCATGTCGTCCTGCAGGCTGGCATTGCTGGCGATGTCGGCGAACTCGGGTTGTTCGTCGAACAGGCCCGAGCCGACCATGATCGGCAGCAGCATCTCGCTGACTTCCTCCTCGGCGTTCTCGAACCAGGCTTCCTCCCGCAGGAAAACGCCTTCCATGAAGCCGATGCACCAGCCGCGCAGGTCGGAATCGTCCGGTTCGTCGGTCAGGTCCAGGTCGCAAGGCAGCTCGAATTCGTCGTCGCTGGCCAGCTGGCGGCCGATATGCGCCTTGAGCGCCACCAGCGTGGCCTCGATCTCGGTGCGCTGGGCTTCGCTGGCGTAGTGGGGCTCTTCGGCGAACAGCGCGTCGATCCACTCGCGCTCGGGGACGTCTTCCGAGCAGATCGACAGCGCGGTCAGGTAGCCATGGGCGGCGACGTAGTCCAGCGCTTCCTCGTGCAGATCGTCGGCGTCGAGGAAGGCTTGCAGGCGGGTCAATTGCTCGGCGAAGGACATTACAGGGCTACCTTGGGGGAATAAACGATAGTGAATTCTAGCACCTTGCGGCGGATGCGGGGCAAAGGGAACGTCTGTCGCGGGAAGATCCCGGGGCACCCTGTGCAGCCGGGCAGTGGGGTATAATCCGCGATTTTTCATCCAGGGGCGCCGTTTCCCGGTCCTCCGGCAAAAGCCGCTTACGCATTCACGAGTGTGGGCAGCGGGTTTTTCGTCCAGCCTGTGTCCAGGATGGTATGGCGATTTTGGAGTGTGCAATGCTCGAACAGGCTCAGCGTGTCCTCAAGGATATCTTCGGCTACGACAGTTTCCGGGGGCGCCAGGCAGCGATCATCGAATGCGTGGCCAGTGGCGGCGATGCGCTGGTGCTGATGCCCACCGGTGGTGGCAAGTCCCTGTGCTTCCAGGTGCCGGCGCTGTTGCGCCCAGGCCTGGCGGTGGTGGTCTCGCCGCTGATCGCGCTGATGGACGACCAGGTCGCTACCCTCGACGAGCTGGGCGTAGCCGCTGCGTCGCTGAACTCGACCCTGAGCCCCGAGCAGCAACGCGAGCTGGCCGGGCGCCTGCGCCGCGGCGAGGTGAAGCTTTTGTACCTGGCGCCGGAGCGCCTGGTGCAGCCGCGCATGCTGGAGTTCCTGCGCACCCTGGACATCGCCCTGTTCGCCATCGACGAGGCCCACTGCGTCTCGCAATGGGGCCACGACTTCCGTCCCGAGTACCTGCAGTTGGGCCAATTGGCCGAGCTGTTCCCCCATGTGCCGCGCATCGCCCTGACCGCCACGGCCGACATGCGCACCCGCGAAGAGATCGTCCAGCGCCTGCACCTGCAGGGGGCCGAGCGTTTCCTGTCGAGTTTCGACCGGCCGAACATCTTCTACCGCATCGTGCCCAAGGAGTCGCCGCGCAAGCAGTTGATGGCGTTTCTCGGCGAGCGGCGGGGCAACGCCGGTATCGTCTACTGCCTGTCACGCAAGAAGGTCGACGAAACCGCCGCCTTCCTCTGCGAGCAGGGCTTCCCGGCCTTGCCCTACCATGCAGGCCTTGCCGCCGAGACTCGTTCGGCCAACCAGCACCGCTTCCTCAACGAGGAAGGGCTGATCATGGTCGCCACCATCGCCTTCGGCATGGGTATCGACAAGCCCAACGTACGCTTCGTCGCCCACCTGGACCTGCCCAAGTCGCTGGAAGCCTACTACCAGGAAACCGGCCGTGCCGGCCGTGATGGCCTGCCGTCCGACGCCTGGATGGCCTACGGCCTGCAGGACATGGTGATGCTCAAGCAGATGCTGCAGAACTCCGACGGCGACGAGCGCCACAAGCGCATCGAGCAGCACAAGCTCGACGCCATGCTCGCCCTCTGCGAGGAAACCCGCTGCCGCCGCCAGGCCCTGCTGGCGTATTTCGACGAGGTCCTCGAGCAACCTTGCGGCCATTGCGACAACTGCGTCGACCAGATCCAGACCTGGGACGCCACCGAGCCGGCCCGCCAGGCATTGTCGGCGGTGTACCGCACGGGCCAGCGCTACGGCGTCGGCCACCTGGTCGACGTGCTGCTGGGCAAGGACACCGAGAAGGTGCGCAACTTCGGCCATGAGAAGCTTTCGGTGTTCGGTGTCGGCAAGGCCATGGCGGAGGTCGAATGGCGTTCGCTGTTCCGTCAACTGGTGGCCCGTGGCTTGGTGGACATCGACCTGGAGGGCTACGGCGGCCTGCGGCTGTCCGACAGTTGCCGGCCGCTGCTGCGTGGCGAAGTGAACCTGCAACTGCGCCGCGATCTCAAGCCGCAGGCCGTGGCCAAGGCCTCCGGCGGCAGCCCGGCCAGCCAATTGGTGCGTGGCGAGGAGCGCGAGCTGTGGGAGGCCCTGCGTGCCCTGCGGCGCAAGCTGGCCGAGGAACACAGCGTGCCGCCGTATGTCATCTTCCCCGACTCGACGCTGCTGGAGATGCTGCGCAGCCAGCCGACCAGCCTCAGCGAGATGGCCCAGGTCAGTGGGGTCGGTGCGCGCAAGCTGGAGCGCTACGGCCAAGCCTTCCTCGAGGTGCTCAACGGCGGCAGCGGCGAAGCGGCGCCGAAGGTGGTGCTCGACCTGCGTCACGAACTGGTCAGCCTGGCTCGCGCCGGCATGACCCCGGCACAGATCGCCGGCCAGCTCGACTGCACCGAGAAGAATGTCTACAACTTGCTGGCCGAGGCCATCGGCCGCCAGGAACTGAGCCTGGAGCAGGCCCTGGATCTGCCTGAGGACCTGTTGATGGAGGTGCAGGACACCTTCCTCGATGGCGAAGGCGAGTTGCCGCCGGTGTCTGCGGTGATCCCGCAGTTCGGGTCGCGGGTGCCGGAAGGGGTACTGCATTGCGTACGGGCGGCGCTGGCGGCGGAGTTCGAACTCTGATCGCCGGCATTTCGGCCATCCGCTGACCTTTGTCATCCTTTTTGACGATTATCGGACGTTTCCGGGCTGGCGAGCCTTGCCTGTTGGCCCGGGGCATGGTTAGCTGACTAACAATTAGTTCTATCCATAGAGTTGCTTATGCCCCTGACCGACAACCAACACCGCTTCGGCATGCAGCTGGCGCAGATGTCTCGCGGCTGGCGCGCCGAGCTGGACCGCCGCCTGGCTGGGCTCAATCTGTCCCAGGCCCGCTGGCTGGTGCTCCTGCACCTGGCCCGTTTCGAGGAGGCGCCGACCCAACGCGAGTTGGCCCAGAGCGTGGGCGTCGAAGGCCCGACACTGGCACGCCTGCTCGACAGCCTGGAGAGCCAGGGGCTGGTGCGTCGCCAGGCGGTGATGGAGGATCGGCGGGCCAAGAAGATCCTGCTGTGCCCGCCGGCCAAGCCGTTGATCGAGCAGATCGAGACCATCGCCAATGCCTTGCGGGTGGAGCTGTTCACCGGGGTCGACGAGGCCGACCTGGAGGTCTGCATGCGGGTGCACGCCAAGATCCTCGCCAATCTCGAGAAGTCCTGAGCTACAAGCTTCAAGCGGCAAGCCACAAGAACAAGGCGGATCGATGTTGCCCACGCGATCCGCCTTGTTCTTGTGGCTTGCCGCTTGCCGCTCAGAACGTGTGCCCGAGGTTGAGGTATACCGCCTTTTCGTGCTCGCTGTTGGCGCCGTAGCTGAGGTTCAGCGGGCCCAGCGGTGTCTCCAGGCCGAGGAAGATGCTCGCCGCATTGATGTAGCCACTGTCGAATTCGTTGTCGTTGTTCCACGCCCGTCCGCGTTCCAGTGATCCACCCAGGTACAGCGGGAAGTCCAGCGGCAGGTAGGCCCGAGGGGTGAGGCGGCGGTAGTAGACCATGCGCACCAGGCTCATGTTCTGGCCGGATACCGAGTCCTGGCGAAAGCCCGACAACTGCCGGGCGCCGCCAAACACGAAGCTCGAGGTCACCACCTCCGTCTTGTCCAGGGTACGGCCGTATTGCCCGCCCAGTACCCAGGTGTTCGGGCCGATGCTCAAGGCCTTGTCCAGGTTGAAGATCCATTGCCGGTAGTTCTCGTCCGAATCCAGGGAGGTGTCGTACTTGCGCAGGCTCAGGCCGATCTCTTCGCCGCTGTGGGGGAAGTACAGGTTGTCGAGGGTGTCGAACGAGTACTTCAGCTCGTAGAAGCCCTCGTTGAAACTGACCTTGGGCAGGTCCTGGTCGCCGATGCGCACCTCGGCCTCGCCCCAGGCCTTGCCCACGCCCAAGCGCACCTCGCCGTAGGTGCCGATCTGCCGACCGAGGTTCAGGCCGAAGCCGTAGCGCTCCAGGCGGTACTCGGCGATCGGGTCGTTGTCCAGGGTCGCCTCGATGTTCTGCGAACCCAGGTCCAGGTAGGGCGCGATGAAGTAACGCGAGCCCACGTCCAGGGGCTGGTAGAACTCGCTGTAGAGCTCCTGCTGGTCGCCGATCTGGGCGCGGGTCAACCATTCCGCGCCCAGCCGGTTGATGCCGTTGACCCGGTAGCTGGCGCCCAGGTTGAAGGCGCTGTCGCCGCGCATGTCGTCCGACAGGTTCAGCCCCAGGCGCAGGTAGTCGGTGCCGCCACGCTTGCCTCGGGCGTTGATCACCAGCGTGTTGTCGTCACCCTTGTGCACCACCCGGTACTGCACCCGGTCGAAGTAATCCAGGCCGTAGAGCGTGCCCATGTCGGTCTGCAGGCGGTCGAGCTCCAGCGGCTCGCCCAGGGGCTGGCGGATGTAGTAGCGGATCACGTCGTCGCTGACCTTGGAGTCGTTCTCCACCTTGATCGCGGTGATGACGGGGGTGCGTTGGCGCGGCGAACGGGCGATCGCCAAGCCGCTGTCGCCCTCCTGGCGCAGCGCGGCCAGGCGTGCATCGAGCGCGCGGGTGGCGCGGTAGCCGGCGTCGATCATGTCCTGGGCACGGCCGAAATCGGTCACGCCGAACGCCGCCAGGGGCGGTTCGATGAGGATGTCTTCGCTGCGCAGGCTGGCCAATTGCTCCTCGGAGTTACGCCGGGTCATCAGGGTGATCGACTGGTTGAGCACATCGACCACCGTGGCCAGTTGCTTGCGGTCGCGCAGGGGTGTGCCGATATCGACCACGATGGCCAGGTCGACACCCATGTCGCGGGCCACGTCCAGCGGGATGTTGTCGACCATGCCGCCGTCCACCAGCAGGCGGCCGTCCAGCTCCACCGGGGCGAACACCGCCGGGATCGACATGCTGGCGCGGATCACCTGGGGCAGGTGGCCGCGGCTGAACACCACCTTCTCGCCGCTGGCGATGTCGGTGGCCACGGCGCGGAAGGGGATCGGCAGCTTGTCGAAGTCGCGGGTGTCGGCGGTGTGGGCCAGCTTGCTCTCCAGCAGCAGGGACAGGTTCTGGCCCTGGATCACGCCCAGGGGCAGGCCGAGGCTGCCATCGTCGCGAAAGCTCAGCTTCTGCTTGACCAGGAAGTCACGGTCGTCCTGCTTGCGCCGGAACGGTACGTCCTTGCGCGGCGGTGCGTCGGACAGGGCCTGTTGCCAGTCGAGGGTCCTGGCCAGTTTCTCCAGCTCCTCGACGCTATAGCCGGAGGCGTACAGCCCGCCGATCACCGCGCCCATGCTGGTGCCGGCGATGGCATCGATGCGCACCCCCTGTTCCTCCAGGGCCTTGAGCACACCGATATGCGCCAGGCCGCGGGCAGCGCCGCCGGACAGCACCAGGCCGACCTTGGGCCGGGCGGGTTCCGCAGCCAGGGCGGTGAAGGAGGTGAGCGTCAGCAGGAGGCAGAACAGCAGGCGGCGCATCGTGGGTCTCAAAGCGGTGGGCAAAGACCGCTAGTATAAGCGGCCACCCACCAGGAGAGGTCCACCCATGGCCAATACCAAGCCAGAAATCGTTATCACGTATTGCACCCAGTGCCAGTGGCTGCTGCGCGCTGCCTGGCTGGCCCAGGAGTTGTTGAGCACGTTCGCCGACGACCTCGGCCGGGTGGCCCTGGAGCCGGGCACCGGCGGGGTGTTCCGCATCACCTGCGATGGTGTGCAGCTCTGGGAGCGCAAGGCCGATGGCGGTTTCCCCGAAGCCAAGGTGCTCAAGCAGCGGCTGCGCGACCATATCGATCCGCAGCGTGACCTGGGCCACAACGATCGTTGATCAGGCGCCTTCGGCCATGGGCCGTTGCCGGGGCGGCTGCTCGGCGGCCAGGCGGCTGGACAGCACGATGGCGACGATGATCAGCACGCCGCCGGCGAGCATGCGCAGGGTCGGCGTTTCGGCGAACACCACCCAGGCCATGGCGATACCGTAGACCGGCTCCATGCCGAACACCACCGCGGCGGTACGCGCCTTGATCACCGCCAGGCTGGCGACGAACAGGCTGTGGGCGACGCCGGTGCAGAAGATGCCGAGCAGGGCGATCCACAGCCAGTCCATCGGCGTGACGACACC
Organism: Pseudomonas sp. HLMP; assembly: GCF_046365545.1. Lineage (NCBI taxonomy): Bacteria > Pseudomonadati > Pseudomonadota > Gammaproteobacteria > Pseudomonadales > Pseudomonadaceae > Pseudomonas > Pseudomonas sp. HLMP. Next base: position 2,062,158 of record NZ_JBDLLR010000001.1, read on the forward strand.
CAGGCCGGGGGCGGCCACCGGCAGCAGGCACAGGGCCACCACGAGGTTCTGCCACAGCGCCGCCTGTACCGCCGGCAGGCGCCCGGAGCCTGCACGGTTGACCAGCGACAGCAGCGAGAACAGCAGGCCGGACAGCAGCGCCCAGAGCAGCCCGCCGGTGGCCTCGCTGGCCAGGTCGAACTCGGGCGTGACCAGCACCAGGCCGATGCTGACCAGCAGCACCAGCAGCGCTTCGTTGCGGCGGATCCGCTCGCGGAACAGCAGGCCCTCGAGGATCACCGTGAAGGCCGGGAAACTGGCGAAGCCCAGGGTGGCGATGGCCACGCCGCCGACCTTGACGGCGACGAAGAAGCTCACCCAGTGCCCGGCCAGCAGCACGCCGCCAAGCAACAGGCGGCGCAGGTCGTGACGCTTGAGTGGCTGCCAGCTCTGGCGCGCCAGGCTGGCGAACAGGCCCAGGGCGAGCACCGCGAAGGCGGCGCGGCCGAAGACGATGATCGCGGGGCTGGCGCTGGCGGCCAGTTTGCCGAAAACGCCAGTGAGGCCGAAGAACAGCGCGCCGATGTGCAGGGCGCCGAGGGCGGTGCGGTGGTTCATGGTCATCCTTTGTGACAACGGTCGTTGACCCTGTATGTCCATCTTCAGGTTCGAGGGGCTCTCGCGGTGGGGTGTCAGTCTACGAGCATGGCCAGCGGGTGTCTGTCGCCATCCTCGCGTCAGTTGTCGTCAGGCTCGCGGCGCAAGGCCATGGGTGAGTGGCCGAAGTCTCGGAGCATGGCGGCACTGAAGGCGCTCTGCGAGCTATAACCGACCTGGGCGGCGATCTCGCCGACCGGCAGCTGGGTTTCCTTGAGCAGGCGACGAGCCTTGAGCAGGCGGCGCTGGCGGATGTAGTCCATGGGTGTCAGGCCGCATTCGGCGGTGAAGCGCGCATGCAGGCGTGCCGTGGAGAGGCCGGCCAGGCGGGCCAGGTCGGCCACTTGCAGGGGGTAGGCGGCATGCTGCTCGATATGGGTATCGAACGCCGCGTAGGGCAGGCGCCGTTGCGGCACGCCGGGCGCGGCATGGGCGTTGAGGCTGGCCAGCAGCAGGGCCGCGCCCTGGCGGGCGATCAGCGGGTCGTCCACGGGGCTGGCGGCGAGCCAGTCCACCAACTGCTGTTGGCGGCTGTCCAGGCCCAGGGTGCCGGGGCGATCGAGCAGGCGGCGGCTGGTGTCGGCGTGCTCGCCCAGTTGTTCGCGTAACCAGTGTTCGCCCGGGATGTCCAGCACCAGGCAATGGCTGCCGGCCGTACTGCCACAGGTATGGTGGGTGCCGGCCGGCACCACCATCAGGTCCTGGCGGTCGATCCGTGCGCCGCGGCCTTGCACCTCGAAGTCCAGGCGCCCGCGCAGGCCGAACACCAGTTGTGGGTGCTCATGGCTGTGGGCGATCAGGTCATCGCGGTAATGGCGCAGGGAAAGGAGCGGGCCTGTGTGCATGGGGGCCTCCTGGGCAGGGCACCATTGTACACAGCGGGCGGGGCCTGATCATTGGCAAGCCGGTTTCCACAGCGCTTTTGCCAACGCACAAGCGACCAGCCGTCACGCGACTGCCACCAGCCTGTCACCTGGACCTGCCAGTCTCCAGCAAACAGCGCCGGAGGCCACCCCATGACCCACGTCGAACTCGCCCGCCCGTCACGCAAGCAGCGCGTGCGCACCCTGTGGATCTCCGACGTGCACCTGGGCACCCGGGATTGCCAGGCCGAGCACCTGTCGCATTTCCTCAAGCGTTACCAGGCCGACCGCCTCTACCTGGTCGGCGATATCATCGATGGCTGGAAGCTGCGCGGCGGCATCTACTGGCCCCAGGCACACACCAACGTCATCCGCCGCCTGTTGACCATGAGCAAGCGCGGTACCGAGGTGATCTACGTCACTGGCAACCATGACGAATTCCTGCGCCGCTACTCGAAGCTGGTCCTGGGCAACATCCAACTGGTGGACGAGGCGGAACACCTGACCGCCGATGGCCGGCGCCTGCTGGTGATCCATGGCGACCAGTTCGACGTGATCACCCGCTACCACCGCTGGTTGGCCTTCCTCGGCGACCGCGCCTACGAGTTCACCCTGGTGCTCAACCGCTGGCTCAACCACTGGCGGGCCCGTTATGGCTATGGTTACTGGTCGTTGTCGGCGTACCTCAAGCACAAGGTCAAGGGCGCGGTGAACTTCATCAGCGATTTCGAGGACGCCATCGCCCACGAGTGCACCCGGCGTGGCTTCCATGGCGTGGTCTGCGGGCACATCCACCATGCCGAGATCCGCCAGGTTGGCGCGGTGGAATACCTCAACTGCGGCGACTGGGTGGAATCCTGCACCGCCCTGATCGAACACTGGGATGGCAGCATCGAGCTGTACCGCTTCGCCGAGGCCCAGGCGCGCGAAGCCGCCGAGCGGCAGGCCGGGGTGCAGGAAGCGGTGTAGGTCTCGTTAAGGGGCAGGGGCCGGATGATGGAGCAGGCGGTTTTTGCTGGACCTGTCCCGTGACAGCGGACGCCAAGAAGCGATCTAAGTATCGCTTCTTGGCGTCCGCTGTCACGGGACAGGTCCATGCCTACTTTTGCCCGCGAGCAAAAGTAGGTCGCCGTAAAGGCGAAAAGCATCAGTGGCATCACCGCCGCGAATGGATATTCACACCATCTCAATAGTGGTGGGGAGATGCAGTGACGAGCTGCAAGCTCCTGACCAGCTGGTCACCTCTCTAGAGACCGATCTTGCCCCGCAAAATATCGCGAAACATGGCGAAGTCGCCGATCAGGCTATACAGCGGATGGCTGAACGTCGCCGGACGGTTCTTCTCGAAGAAGAAATGCCCAACCCAGGCAAAGCCATAGCCTGCCACGGGCACCGCCAGCAGCAACCACCAGCTCCCACTGGCAAAGGTATAGGCCAGCAGGGCGATGACCAGGCTGGTGCCGACGAAGTGCAAGCGACGGCAGGTGGGGTTGCTGTGCTCCCCCAGGTAATAAGGGTAGAACTCGGCAAAACTGCGGAACTGCGCTCTGCGGTTCATGGCTGTGCTCCCGGAGGATTCGCGTTCTGGACAGGATACACGGCGTGGAGCCTGATTCGAGTCTAGAGTCATTGGCGGAGCCGGCCAGTGACAATAGGCGCCAAATGAGTATCCTTTGGGTTCACCGCAGGAGCGGTCAGCACAAGAAGCCTGTCATGAGTGAAAGAACCACGTCAGCCAGCTGGGCATCAGGGATCGTCAAGGCGCTCGAGCTGGAAGGGCTCGATTGCCGGGCCATGTTCAAGCAGCTCGGGCTGGACTTCGCCGCCCTCGACGACCCGGACGCACGTTTCCCCCAGGACGACATGACCCGCCTTTGGCAATTGGCGGTGGAGCTGTCCGGCAACGAGGCCATCGGCCTGAACATGGCGCGGGTGGTGCGTCCGGCCTCGTTCCACGTGGTGGGCTATGCGCTGATGTCCAGCCGCACCCTGGCCGAGGGCTTCGAGCGCCTGGTGCGCTACCAGCGGATCATCGCCGAGAGTTCCGACCTGAGTTTCCGCCTGGAGCCGGACGGCTATGTCCTGACGCTGACCGTGCACGGTGACCATCTGCCCCCGACCCGCCACAGCGCCGAGGCGTCGCTGGCCTGCGCGTTGTCGCTGTGCACCTGGCTCAGCGGGCGGGCGGTCCAGCCGCGGCGGGTGCTGATCCAGGGGCCGCAGCCGAAGAACGTCGAGCCGTACAAGGTAGCCTTCCATGCGCCGCTGGTGTTCGGTGCGCCCCATGATGCGTTGGTGCTGGAGCGTGCCGACATGGAGGCGCCGCTGCCCACCGCCAACGAGGCCATGGCCATCCTGCACGATCGCTTTGCCGGGGAATACCTGGCGCGTTTCTCGGAAAGCCGGGTGACCCACCGGGTACGCCAGGTGCTGTGCCGCATCCTGCCCCAGGGCGAGCCCAAGCGCGAGACGGTCGCCCAGGCCCTGCACCTGTCCCAGCGGACCCTGCAGCGCCGTCTGCAGGAGGAGGGCACGAGCTTCCAGGCCTTGCTCGACGATACCCGTCGGGAGCTGGCCGAGCAGTACCTGGCCCAGCCCGGCATGACTTTGCTGGAAAGCGCCTACCTGCTGGGGTTCGCCGATCCGAGCAATTTCTTCCGGGCGTTCCGGCGCTGGTTCGACGTCACGCCCAGCGAGTACCGTGCCCGCCTCGGTGCCGGGGCGGCTTCGTTCGCGCCCCCGTTGCAGCGGCACGCGCCCCACTAGCGGGGCGTATCCTGGGTCAGTGACGCCAGAATGCCGGCATGCACAAGACCAGCACCGTGATGATCTCCAGGCGGCCGAGCAACATGCCGCCGGCGAGGATCCACTTGGCCGCGTCCGGCAGGCTGGCATAGTTGCCGGCCGGGCCGATCACCTCGCCCAGGCCAGGGCCGACGCCCGAGACGGTGCCGGCGGCGCCGGTCAGGGCGGTCATCCAGTCCACGCCCAGCAGTGACAGCAACAGGGCGATGATGCAGATGGTGATGGCGAAGAAGAACGAGAAGGTCAGGATCGAGCGTACGATCTCCTCGTCGAGGCGGTGGCCGTTGTACTTTTGCTTGATCACCGCGCGCGGGTGGATCAGTTGGTTGAGGTTGGCCTTGAGCAGGATGTAGGCCACCTGGAAGCGGAAGATCTTGATCCCGCCAGCGGTCGACCCCGAGCAGCCGCCGATGAAGCCCAGGTAGAAGAACAGCATCAGCGAGAAGTTGCCCCACAGGCTGTAGTCGCCCAGGGCGAAGCCGGTGGTGGTGACCACCGAGGTGACGTTCAGTGCCACGTGGCGCAAGGCGTCGAGCCAGGGCAGGCTGGTGGTGGCCCAGTACCAGGTGCCAAGGACGACCCAGGTCGCGACCAGCAGGCCGAGCAGGCCCTGGACCTGCTGGTCCTTGAACAGTGCCTTGCGGTGCCCGCGCAAGGTGGCCACGTACAGGGTGAACGGCATGCTGCCGAGGATCATCACCACCACCGCGACCCAGTGCACCGCCGGCATGTCCCACTTGGCCAGGGATTGATCCGAGGTGGAGAAGCCGCCGGTGGAGATCGCCGACATGGCGTGGTTGACGGCGTCGAACGGGGTCATGCCGGCCCACCAGAAAGCCAGGCTGCCGAGCAGGGTGATGCCGATGTACACCAGCACGATCGACTTGGCGACCATGTGCGAGCGTGGCATGACCTTCTCCGAGCGGTCCGAGGACTCGGTCTGGAACAGGCGCATGCCACCGATGCGCAGCAGCGGCAGGATCGCCACCGCCATGGCGATGAAGCCGATGCCGCCGAGCCAGTGCAGCATCGAGCGCCACATCAGGATCCCTGGCGACATGTTGTCCAGCCCGCTGAGCACCGTGGCGCCGGTGGCGGTGATGCCGGACATGCTTTCGAAGAAGGCGTCGGTATAGCTGATGTGCTGGGTCAGGAGCAGGGGCAGGGCGGCGAACACGCACACCACCACCCAACTGCTGACGGTCAGCAGGTACATGTCGCGAGGCCGCAGGCGCACGTGTTCGGGGCGGCCCTGGATGACCATGGCCAGGCCGGCGACGAAGGTGATCAGGCTCGACCAGAGGAACGACGGCATGTCGCCGGTGCGCTCGAAGATCACCAGAGTCGCCATGGGCACGACCATGCTGACCGCCAGGGTGATCAGGAAGATGCCGATGATGAAACCAATGATCCTTAAGGTCGGCAACGCCATGTGATCTGCTCTGACTCGAAACGGAAGGGCGCCATTCTACCTGTGGGTCAGGCAGCTGCAAGCGACAAGCTGCGAGCTGCAAGAAACAGCGGGCTGTGCATGGCCGGCTTTTTCCTGAAGCTTGCAGCTTGTCGCTTGCAGCTTGAGAATGGCCGCACATTTCGTTTGCCAGGAGGGTAGCCTATGGAGGCTCTCGACGCATTGCTCAACCGTGTTTCCGTGCCACGCCTCACCGACCCGGCGCCCAATGCCGCCCAGCGCGAGGCGCTGTTCCAGGCGGCGCTGCGTGCCCCGGACCATGGCCAACTGCGCCCCTGGCGCTTCCTGACCATCGAGGGGACGGGCCGGGAAAAGCTCGGTGAGCTGTTCGCCGAAGCCGTGCAGAACAAGGGCGATGCCAGCCAGGCCGCGCTGGACAAGGCGCGCGCCATGCCGCTGCGGGCGCCCCTGCTGGTCGTGGTGATCGCACGCCTGCAGGATCATTTCAAGGTGCCCAAGTCGGAGCAGCGCCTGGCCGCGGGCTGTGCGGCACACGGTATTCTCATCGCCGCCCATGCCCAGGGTATCGGCGCGGTGTGGCGCACGGGCGACATGGCGTTCGATGCCCATGTGCATCGGGGGCTGGGCTTGGCGGACAACGAGGAACTGATCGGCTACCTGTACCTGGGCACGCCGGTGAGCGAGCCGCGGACCGCGCCGGTGCTGGAGACTGCCCAGTTCGTCAGTGCCTGGGGCGAATGAGGGTTTTGGGGGCCGCTTCGTGCCCCCGGGATTCAACTGCCCATCGCCTCGGCCAGGGGTAACTCCAGCCTGGCGATGAAGCCCCCCTGCGGGTGATTGCTCAGCACCAGGCTGCCCCCATGGCGCTCCGCCGCTCGCCGGGCGATGGCCAGCCCCAGGCCGTGCCCTGGCGCCTCCTGCCCCGGTGCGCGGAAGAAAGGCTCGCCCAGTTGCGCCAGGTGCTCCTCGGCTACCCCAGGGCCATGGTCGCGCACACTCAGTACTACGCGGTCTTGTTCACGGCTGGCACGGATCTCGATCGGTTTCCCCGGCGGATTGAAGCGCAAGGCATTGCGCAGCAGGTTGTCCACGGCACGTTCGATCAGCGTTGGCCAGCCCTGCAAGGTCAGGCCGGGCGTGGCTTCCAGGCGCACGTCCTGCTCCGGGGCGCTGAGCTGGGCATCCTTGCGCACGCTGCCGAGCAGGGCGTTGACGTCGACAGCCTCGCTGTGGGCCTGCTCGGCATCGACCCGGGCCAGGGCGAGGATCTCGCTGATCAGGTCTTCCAGGCGGTCGCACTCGCGGGTCAGGCGTGGCCATAGCGTCTGGCGCTGCTCGGGGCCGGCGCGTTCGGCCAGGGCCAGGGCGATGCGCAGGCGCGCCAGGGGCGAGCGCAGTTCGTGGGACACATCGCGCAGCAGCTGGCGCTGGCTGCCGATCAGGCTCTGCAGGCGCGCCCCCATCTTGTTGAAGTCGTTGGCCAACACGCCGAACTCGTCGCGCCGGGCGGCCAGACGGGCCAGGCTGTGCTGCTGGTAGCTGGTCTGGCCAAGGTCGTGCACCGCGCCGCGCAGGCGGCTGAGTGGGCGGGTGATGGACAGGGTCACCAGCAGGCTGAACAGGGTCAGTACCACCAGGGCGATGCCCAGGGCACTGAGCGGCCAGAGCAGGCTCTCGCGGTGCCAGGCGTCCAGCGCCGGGTGGGGAATGCGGTAGATCAGCAGGTAAGTCTCGCCGCTGTAGGGGCTGGTGTATTCCTCGGTCAGGCGACGCCAGGGCAGGCGACGCTGATCGTTGTGCTGGCGCGCCTCGAAGGCTGCGGCACGGCGCGGGAAGGTGCCAGGCACCACGGCCTCGCCGCTGTCGTCGAGCACCTGGACATCGATCTTGAAGCGCTGTTTGCGCCGTTCCAGGAAGTGCTGGGCGGATTCCCTGCCTTCCTGTTCGTAATGCCGGGCCCAGTGGCTGGCCAGGGTGTTCAGGCCAGGGTGGCGACTGAGGATCCAGGCGTCCTGGTTGAGCATGTGGCCGAGCAGGATCGACAGGCCGGCGACCAGGGTAATGGCCAGCCAGAAACTGGCCAGGATGCGCCAGAACAGTGAACGCAAGACAGGCTCCTCCAACGAACGGACAAAACCCGGCCCGCATGGGAGCGGGCCGGGCAGGGGGGGGACAGCTTACTGGGCCTTGCCGGCTTTTTCAGCCTTCCAGGCCTGGAACTCTTTCCACTCGGCCTTGCGTTCGGCACGTTTCTTCTGCAGTTCGTCGAACTTCTTCTGTTGCTCAGGCTTGAGCAGGCCGCGGATGTCGGCCTGGGTCTTGTCGTGGCTGGCCTTGAGCTCGTCCTTCAGGGCTTTCTGCTCGGCCGCGGGCAGTTTGTCCAGGTAGCGCTGGGTGATGTCGCGGCGCTGCTTCATCTGCTCACCCATCAGCTTGCCGATCTGCTGGCGTTGCTCGCGGCTCAGGTCCAGCTGGGCGAAAGGCGCGTCACCGCGATGATGCGGGCCGTTGTGGCGCGGGCCGCCGTCGGGCATGGCCATGGCTACGGTCGGCAGGGCGGCGGCGAACATCAGGGCGATAAGGGTCTTGCGCATGGTGTTTCTCCTTTCATGGGCCGGTGATTACCGGATGAGCCCAGTCTAGGGGGATCAAGGTCAAGGGCGGTCAGCGGACGGTAAAGGCTGGGTAAAGACAGCTTCAAGCTGCAAGACAAGAGCGGATCGGTGTCGGTCGCGTGATCTGCTTCTAGCTTGCAGCTTGGTTAGAGGCTGTAGTAGTAGCCCCGGCTGCGCAGGGCGACGATGCGAGGGCGGCCGTCGGCGTGTGGGCCGATCTTCTTGCGCAGGTTGCTGACGTGCATGTCCAGGCTGCGGTCGTACAGCGTCAACTTGCGTCCCAGGCCGACCTGCGCCAGCTCCTGCTTGTCCAGTGGCTCGCCCGGTTGGCGCAGCAGGGCTTCGAGGATGCGGCTCTCGGAAAGGGTCAGGGTCATCTCGCGCTCGTCGATGCTGACCACACCCCGTGCAGGGCTGAAGGTCAGGTCGCCGACCTCGACCTGGCTGCTGCTGGCGGCCGGGTGGCTGCGGCGTAGCACGGCGCGCAGGCGGGCAGTGAGCTCGCGCGGGTCGCAGGGCTTGGCCAGGTAGTCGTCGGCCCCAAGCTCCAGGCCGAGGATGCGGTCCAGCGGCTCGCCCCGCGCCGAGAGCATCAGCACCGGCAGGTCGGCATGCTCGCTGCGCAGCTGCTTGAGCAGCTCCAGGCCACTGCCGTCGGGCAGCATCACGTCCAGCACCACCGCCGAAGGGGCGTGCTCGGCCAAGGCCTGGCGCGCGCTCTGGCCGTCGTGGCAGGCGCGTACCGCAAAACCTTCCTGGACCAGCCAGCTGCCGAGCAGCTCGCAGAGTTCCTGGTCATCGTCAATCAGTAACAGCTCGCTCATGACTCACTCAATTCAACCATTGACGGCGTCTCCTGTGTCCGCCACTGGCAAAGATACCGCAGACGGCCGAGAACAGTGCAACGGCCGAACCGATCAGGAACCACAGCTGCTGGTCGGTCAGCAGGGCCTGGGCAGGGCTGGCCTGCAGTTCCTTGATCGCCAGCTTCAGGCGCTGGTTCTCCTGGCGCAGGCGGGTGAGCTGGGCATCCAGCCGCTCGCTGTCGGCGTTCTGCAACTGCTGGGCGAGCGTGGCGCGTTGCTTCTCGCTCTCTTCCAGGCGCTGTTGCAGCTCGGTGATGCGGGCACCGGCTTCCAGCGACAAGGGTTGCTGGGCAGTGGCGAAAGGGGACAGCAACAACAGGCAAAGCAGCAGGGACATCGGACCTTGACGCATTGGAACTCCTGATTCCTATCGGTTCAGGAGGTTGTCGGCCGTTCGTCGGAAGAGATGAGCCGAAGGGCGGCGGTAGCTACAGCTTGGGGCTGCAAGGCAGCCCCAAAAACGGCTCAGGCCGGCACCGAGGTCGTCTCGCTGCTCAGGGCAGGACCTGCTTGAACGGCTTGACCACGACCTTGTCGTAGACGCCCGCGGCGACGTACGGGTCGGCATCGGCCCAGGCCTTGGCCGCGGCCAGGGAATCGAACTCGGCGACGATCAGGCTGCCGCTGAAGCCGGCTTCGCCCGGGTCGTTGCTGTCGATCGCCGGGTGCGGGCCGGCCAGTACCACGCGGCCTTCGGCCTTGAGCTGCTGCAGGCGCTCGATGTGCGCGGGGCGGGCGGCCAGGCGCTTTTCCAGGGAACCTTCGACGTCGCTGGCAATGATGGCGTAGAGCATGTCAATCCTTGGGTTTGGAGGTGGAGGGATCGCTGTCGTGCAGGTGGCGCGAGAGGTACACGCCCTGGGCCACCAGGAAGATCACGGTCATGCCCAGGCTGCCGAACACCTTGAAGTCGACCCAGATGTCCTGGAAGGTGAAGGCGACGAACAGGTTGGCCGCGCCGCAGACCAGGAAAAAGCCGATCCAGGCCAGGTTCAGGCGTGTCCAGATGGCGTCGGGCAGGGCCACGGCATGGCCCATGATGCGCTTGATCAGCACCCGGTCGCCGATGAAGTGGCTGGCGGCGAAGCCCAGGGCGAACAGCCAGTTGACCACCGGGGCCTTCCACTTGAGGAAGGTCTCGCTGTGGAAGGCGAGGGTCAGGCCGCCGAACACCAGGCAGGCCACGAGGGTCAGCAACTGGCCTTTTTCCAGCTTGCCCTGGCGCACGAACAGCGCCCCGTAGACCACCAGCGAGCTGATGATCAGCACCGCCGTGGCACTGTAGATGCCGCCCAACTCGAAGCCATGGCCGGCGATTTCGAGGGGGCGCGGATCGAGCTTGTAGACGATGAAGAACAGCAGCAGCGGGATGAAATCGATGAATTGTTTCACAGTGGCAGCCAGAAGCGGGATGTGACGGCATAATATCAAACATCGATTCCAGCGAAAGCGCTCCTCCATGAATGTTGATCTGCACTGTCACAGCACGGCCTCCGACGGCGCCCTGTCGCCCTCGGCACTGGTCGCCCGGGCCCATGAGCACGGCGTGCGGACACTGGCGCTCACCGACCACGACACCATCGAGGGCCTGCCCGAGGCGCGCCAGGCCTGCCGCGAGCGAGGCATGCAATGGGTCAGTGGTGTGGAGCTGTCGTGCACCTGGGGTGGCGCCACCATCCATGTGCTGGGCTATCACTTCCCGCTCGACGCAGTGCCGCTGCTCGAGGCCATCGAGGCCTTGCACCGTGGCCGCTGGCTGCGCGCCGAGGAAATCGACCGGCGCCTGGCGGCCAAGGGCATGCCGGGCAGCCTCGAAGGCGCGCGTGCCGTGCAGCAGGCGCTGGGCGACAGCGACAACGCCCCGGCGCGCCCGCACTTCGCCGAGTTCCTGGTGCGTGCCGGGCACGTTAAGGACCGCGGCGAGGCCTTCCGCAAGTGGTTGGGCGCCGGCAAGCTGGGCGACGTCAAGCTGCACTGGCCGACGCTCGAGGAAACCGTCGCGACCCTGCGCCAGTCCAACGCATGGGTGAGCCTGGCCCATCCCATGCACTACGAACTCACACGCAGCAAGCGCAGACGGCTGATTGCCGACTATATTCAGGCAGGCGGGCAGGCGCTTGAGGTGGTCAACGGGATGATGCCGGCCGAGCAGGTGGGCACGATGTCCATCCTCACCCGTGAGTTCGGTCTGCTGGCCAGCGCCGGCAGTGATTTCCACGGCCCCGGCACCTGGGGCGAGATCGGTGCCTACCGGCCACTGCCCGAGGACCTGCCACCTTTGTGGCGCCGATTCAGCCATGAACAGCCTATGGCGGTATGAACAGGACGACTACGTGAGCCAATTCTTCCAGATCCATGCGGAAAATCCGCAGGCACGCCTGATCAAGCAGGCCGTCGAGATCATCCGCAAGGGTGGCGTGGTGGTGTACCCCACCGACTCGGCCTACGCGATGGGCTGTCAGATCGGTGACAAGACCGCCGTGGAGCGGGTCCGGCGCTTGCGCCAACTGGACAAGAACCACAATTTCACCCTGCTATGCTGCGACCTGTCGCAGATGGGCCTGTTCGCCAAGATCGACACGGCCACCTTCCGCCTGCTCAAGGCGCACATCCCCGGGCCGTACACCTTCATCCTCAATGCCACGCGCGAAGTACCACGGCTGTTGCTGCACGAGAAACGCCGGACCATCGGCCTGCGGGTGCCGTCCAACCCGATCGTCCTGGCCTTGCTCGAAGAGCTGGGCGAGCCGTTGATGAGCGTGAGCCTGATCATGCCGGGGGACGAAGAGCCGATGACCGACCCCTACGAGATCCGCCAGCGCCTGGAGCACCACGTCGACCTGATCATCGACGGTGGTTTCGGCGACCTGAAGGCCTCGACCGTGATCAGCCTGGCCGGCGACGAACCGGAAGTGATCCGCGTCGGCTGCGGCGACCCCGCGCCGTTCCTGGCGCTCGCGTGAGCCAGGTGGATGCGCCCGAGGCGCCGCCCAGCGACGCCGAGGCTCCCCAGCAACTGCAGTTGGCGCTGGTCTACGGCGAGGCGGTGACCGAGCTGCCGGTGGACCTGTACATTCCACCGGATGCGCTGGAAGTCTTCCTGGAGGCCTTCGAGGGCCCGCTGGACCTGCTGCTGTACCTGATCCGCAAGCAGAACATCGACATCCTCGACATCCCGGTGGCGGAGATCACCCGCCAGTACATGGCCTATGTCGAACTGATGAAGTCCGTACGCCTGGAGCTGGCCGCCGAGTACCTGGTGATGGCCGCCATGCTCGCGGAGATCAAGTCGCGCATGCTGTTGCCGCGCTCCAGCGAAGTGGAGGAAGAGGAGGGCGACCCGCGCGCCGAGCTGATCCGCCGCCTGCAGGAGTACGAACGCTTCAAGGCCGCCGCCGAGGGCATCGACGAGTTGCCCCGGGTCGGCCGCGAGATCGTCGTGCCGCGCCTCGACGCGCCCCAGGCCAAGGTGCGCAAGCTGTTGCCCGAGGTCAGCCTGGAAGAGTTGCTGGTGTCCATGGCCGAGGTGATGCGCCGCAACGACCTGTTCGAAAGCCACCAGGTCACCCGCGAGGCGCTGTCTACCCGCGAGCGCATGAGCGAAGTGCTCGAGCGCCTGAAGGGGGGCGGCTTCGTGCCCTTCGTCGAGTTGTTCACGGCAGAGGAGGGCAAGCTCGGCGTGGTGGTCACCTTCATGGCGATTCTCGAATTGGTGAAGGAATCGCTCGTCGAACTGGTGCAGAATGAGCCCTTCGCCCCGATCCATGTCCGTGCCCGGGCCGAGTGACAACGAGCCAGCCCCCATACGATGAACCTGAACGAACCCCGCGACCTGGCGTCGCTGATCGAGGCCTTCCTCCTGGCATCCGGCAAGCCGCAATCCCTGGAGCGCTTGTACGAGCTGTTCGAGGAAGCCGAGCGCCCGGCGCCTGCTGTCTTCCGGAAGGCCCTGGAGGTCCTGGGCAAGTCCTGCAGCGGCCGTGCCTTCGAGCTCAAGGAGGTGGCGACCGGCTACCGCCTGCAGATCCGCGAGGACTTCGCACCCTGGGTCGGGCGGCTGTGGGAGGAGCGTCCGCAGCGCTATTCCCGTGCCCTGCTGGAGACCATGGCGTTGATCGCCTACCGCCAGCCCATCACCCGCGGCGAGATCGAGGACGTGCGTGGCGTAGCGGTCAACAGCAACATCATCAAGACCCTGATGGAGCGCGAGTGGATCCGCATCGTCGGTTACCGCGAGGTACCTGGCAGGCCGGCCATGTTCGCCACCACCAAGGCGTTCCTCGACCATTTCAATCTCAAGAGCCTCGACGAGCTGCCGCCTTTGGCCGAGCTGCGCGAACTGGAGCCGGGGCCGTTGCTCGACCCCGACGAGGCCGCGGTGCCTGCGCACCTGCAGGCCCTGGCCGATGCCAGCCTGGGCGAGGAGGGCGAGGCTGCGCCGCCTGCCGAGGAAACCAGTTTCCGCACCCTGCTGGTGGAGCTCGATGCCATGGAAGAGGGGCTCAAGACCGATTTCGACGATTTGCGCGATGAAGCCCCGCAGGCCGAGGTCGAGGACGAACCTAAGCCGTAGGCGGTGCCGGCCCATTCGCGGCGGCCCGGCATGACCTGCCGAAAACCTTCGGGCGGAAAACCGGGGCGCGCGCAAGAAAACCCGCTAGTCTCCAGTGCGTTCGCCCGTCGAACCGCGTATGATGCGCGCCCCTTTGGCGCATCCGTCGCCAAGACCGATTTCACTACATACACCGGGAGGTGCCCAGATGAGTGACAAAGACCTGCAGGAAACCCAACCTACCCCGCCGTCCGGCGAAAAGCTGCAGAAGGTGCTGGCGCGCATTGGCGTCGGCTCGCGCCGTGATGTCGAGGCCTGGATCAGCCAGGGCCGGATCAAGGTCAATGGCGTCGAAGCCACCCTCGGCCAGCGCGTCGACCTGCACGACGCCATCGCCGTCGATGGCAAGCTGATCAAGCGCGTGGAAGCCGCCGAGGCGACCCGCCGGGTGATCATGTACAACAAGCCCGATGGCGAGATCTGCACCCGTGACGACCCCGAGGGCCGCCCGACCGTGTTCGACCGCCTGCCGCGGCCGAAGGAAGGCCGCTGGATCAACATCGGCCGCCTGGACATCAACACCACCGGCCTGTTGCTGTTCACGACCGATGGCGAGCTGGCCAACCGCCTGATGCACCCGTCCTACGAGATGGACCGCGAGTACGCGGTACGGGTGCGCGGCGAGGTCGACGACGACATGATCGAGCGGCTCAAGGCCGGCGTGATGCTCGAGGACGGCCCGGCCAAGTTCACCGATATCCAGAAGGCTCCGGGCGGTGAAGGCTTCAACCACTGGTACCACTGCGTGGTGATGGAAGGCCGCAACCGTGAGGTACGCCGCCTGTGGGAATCCCAGGGCGTGGTGGTCAGCCGCCTCAAGCGGGTACGCTTCGGCCCGGTGTTCCTCAATGCCGACCTGCCCATGGGGCGCTGGCGCGAGATGACCCAGGGCGAGATCGACATCCTCGCCGCCGAGGTCGGGCTGCAGCCGGTGGCGCTGCCGGCATTGAACCTCAAGGCCAAGGACAAGCTCGAGCGCATGCAGCGCAAGTCCACCCGCCCGCTGGGGCGTGGCGAGCGTGTGCGTACCTTGCGTCCGGCCCATGAGGGCCAGGCCGAGCGTCCGGCGCGCCCTGCTCGCGAAGAGGCCGCACCGCGCAAGGGTGGTCGCGGTAGCACCGTGGCGGAGCGTCCGAGCGAGATGCGCAAGCGCCCGGCCCGGCCCGACGGCGACAAGCCCGCGGGGCGTGGTCGCGGCAAGCCGCGCGGCTGAGCAGCGATTGCCTGGGGCCGTTTCGCGCCCCTATCGCGACACAAGGCCGCTCCCACAGGCACAGCGCTGTGCCTGTGGGAGCGGCCTTGTGTCGTAATAGGGGCGCAAATGGGCAGTCCCTAACTACCTGATCCCACAGATATTTCTTCAAGCAGCGGAAACTTTTCACACCGCCTTGTAAGGATTTTTTTACGAATCAGGGTGAATTCCCTACTCTTTCCCCTGCCTGTAAACAGAACTTGCCGCATCCGCCGTCCCAGCGCTTTTCCCGCCCCTCCCGCCCCCTTGTCCAAACCCTCGCCCCGCGTTGATATAGCGCCATTGCCGTGTGCAAGGCCGGGCCGCAGAGCCGGGCATCGAAAACAACAAATGGAGGCGCCATGTACGCCGATCACTCCGCCTTTCCAGGCTTTCCCCCCAGGACCGGTGCGTTTTTTCATCAGGAAACGACGCAACGCGTTGACGCCTGCGCGTGCGCAGGGGTATACAATGCGCCGCGTTTTACCTGTGACCCCTATGCGTACCACGCACTCTCGCCGACTCCCGGTTGATCCGCCCAGGGCTCTTGCCCGAGTCCCGAGAAACCCAAGGTAACCACCTTGCCCATTCCGCTGCGCCACGAGCGCGGTGGGTCCGATTCCGTCACAGATAAAAACAAGCAGGTGACTTCGTTCATGAGTGGACACAACATGCAGTCAGGCGAGCTCAAGCGGGGCCTGAAAAACCGCCATATCCAGCTGATCGCCCTGGGAGGCGCGATCGGTACCGGATTGTTCCTGGGCTCGGCCGGCGTGATGAAGTCCGCCGGCCCGTCGATGATCCTCGGCTATGCCATCTGCGGCTTCATCGCCTTCATGATCATGCGCCAACTGGGCGAGATGATCGTCGAGGAACCGGTGGCCGGCTCCTTCAGCCACTTCGCCCACAAGTACTGGGGTGGCTTCGCCGGCTTCCTGTCCGGCTGGAACTGCTGGGTGCTGTACATCCTGGTCGGCATGTCGGAGCTGTCGGCGGTCGGCAAGTACGTCCACTACTGGTGGCCGGAGATCCCCACCTGGGTCACGGCGGCTGCCTTCTTCCTGCTGATCAACGCCATCAACCTGATGAACGTCAAGGTGTTCGGCGAGGCCGAGTTCTGGTTCGCGATCATCAAGGTCCTGGCCATCGTCGGCATGATCGGCCTGGGTGCCTACCTGCTGACCAGTGGCAGCGGCGGCCCTGAAGCCTCGGTCACCAACCTCTGGGCCCATGGCGGCTTCTTCCCCCATGGCGTGAGCGGGCTGGTCATGGCCCTGGCGATCATCATGTTCTCCTTCGGCGGCCTGGAAATGCTCGGCTTCACCGCAGCCGAGGCCGACAAGCCCCGTACCGTGATCCCCAAGGCGATCAACCAGGTCATCTACCGTATCCTGATCTTCTACATCGGCGCCCTGGTGGTGCTGCTCTCGCTGACCCCGTGGGACAGCCTGGTGGCCAGCATCGATGCCTCTGGCGGTAGCTACGGCAGCAGCCCATTCGTCCAGGTCTTCTCCCTGCTGGGTAGCGACGTGGCCGCCCACCTGCTGAACTTCGTGGTCCTGACCGCGGCACTGTCGGTGTACAACAGCGGCACCTACTGCAATGCGCGCATGCTCTACGGCATGGCCGAGCAGGGCGATGCTCCGGCGGGCCTGGCGAAGATCGACAAGCGTGGCGTACCGGTACGCTCGATCCTGGCGTCGGCGGGCGTCACCCTGGTGGCGGTGCTGCTCAACTACCTGATCCCGCAGCACGCCCTGGAGCTGCTGATGTCGCTGGTGGTCGCGGCACTGGTGATCAACTGGGCGATGATCAGCTACTCGCACCTGAAGTTCCGCCAGCACCTGGACCGTACCGGCCAGAAGCCGCTGTTCAAGGCGCTGTGGTACCCCTATGGCAACTACCTGTGCCTGGCCTTCGTGGTGCTGATCCTGGGCATCATGCTGCAGATTCCGGGGATCCAGATCTCGGTGTATGCGATTCCGGTGTGGCTGGTGGTGATGTACGTGTGCTACCTGCTCAAGAGCAAGCGTGGCCAGCAGCGCCACGCTGCGGTGGGTAGCGTGGCCAAGTAAGCGCTCAGGCGCAGGCTTGGGAAACCCGATGCCAGGTGACTGGCATCGGGTTTTTTGCTGTCAGGGTCGGCTAATGTCGGGCAGTGTAATTTCGGGGCCGCTTCGCGCCCCAAAGGGCGGTGAAAATAGTGCCCACCCAATAGGCTCAGATCTGCTCCAGCAACCAGCTGCGAAACGCCCGCAACGATGGCAATGCCTCGTTGCGCGGTGGGTAGATCAGGTAATAGCTGCGCTGGCTGGCGAACGGCAACCCGGCGCTGAACAGCTCCCCGCTGGCCAGCTCTTCCTCCACCAAGATTCGCGGCACCAGGCCGATGCCGATCCCGGCCCGTACCGCCTGGATCAGGTGCGAGGTCAGCTCGAAGCTCGGCCCCAGGCGCATGGCTCGGTGCGCCAGGGCGTGGTGGGAGAACCATTCGCCCCAGGCATGGGGGTTGTTGGCGACATTCAGCAGCACCTGCTCGCTGATGCGCGCCGGGCTCCAGCCTTGCGGGTCGCCCGCAGCCTCCGGTGGCAGGATCACCACCAGCTCCTCGGCATGCAGCCGATGGCAGATCAACCCCGGCAGGTCATGGGTCGCCACGCCGATGGCGGCGTCGATCTCGCTGGTGTCGAAGTTGATGGCTTCGATCCGCGAATGAATGTGTACCAGCATCCCTGGGTGGGCGCTGTAGAACGCATGCAGGCGCGGCAGCAGCCATTTCGAGCCGAACGTGGGCAGGGTGGCCAGGCGCAGGGTGCCGACGCCGGACTGATAGGCCAGCGCCTGCAAGGTGGCGCTGCGGATGCGGCCCAGGGCTTCGCTCAGTTCGCGCTGGTACAGGCGGCCGACATCGGTCAGTTGGACCTGGCGCCCCTCGCGGCGAAACAGCGTCAGCCCAAGCTGCTGCTCCAGGGCCTGCACCTGCCGGCTGACCGCGCTCTGGGTCAGCGACAGCTCGGCGGCGGCGCGGGTATAGCTTTCGTGCCGGGCGGCGGCCTCGAAGGCCAGCAGCAGCGACATCGAGGGTGTCAGGTGGCGGTAATTCATTCATAAAGCTCATCGATAGCGGCAGGAATATCCGTTTGCCCCTGGCTGGAAAGTACAGGAACATTGGCACATCCGTCATCCGGTCTTGAAACATACATACCGGAACTGCAGGGGAACGCCCTGCAGCTGCACCCGAATGCCCGTGACCTAGCCAATATCAAGAGGCCATCCATCGATGATCGCCCAGTTGCCGACCAGCGCCCCTAGCGCCAACTACCCTGAATTTCTCGACGCCCTGCGTGCCAGCGGCTTCCGTGGCCAGATCAGTGCCGACTACGGCACCCGCACGGTGCTCGCCACCGACAACTCCATCTACCAGCGCCTGCCCCAGGCGGCGGTGTTCCCGCAGGATGCCGACGATGTGGCGCGGGTGGCGGCGCTGATGGCCGAGCCGCGCTTTCGCCAGGTCAAGCTGACCCCGCGCGGCGGCGGCACGGGGACCAACGGCCAGTCGTTGACCGACGGTATCGTCGTCGACCTGTCGCGGCACATGAACAAGATCCTCCAGATCAACGTCGAGGAGCGTTGGGTGCGGGTCCAGGCCGGCGTGGTCAAGGACCAGCTCAATGCTGCGCTCAAGCCCCATGGGCTGTTCTTCGCCCCAGAACTGTCCACCTCCAACCGCGCCACCGTGGGCGGCATGATCAACACCGATGCCAGCGGCCAAGGCAGTTGCACCTATGGCAAGACCCGCGACCACGTGCTCGAGCTGCACAGCGTGCTGCTCGGCGGCGAACGCCTGCACAGCCTGCCGATCGACGACCAGGCGCTGGAGCAGGCCTGTGCCGCGCCTGGCCGGGTCGGCGAGGTGTACCGCATGGCCCGAGAGATCCAGCAGACCCAGGGCGAATTGATCGAAAGTACCTTCCCCAAGCTCAACCGCTGCCTGACTGGCTACGATCTGGCCCACCTGCGCGACGAGCAGGGCCGCTTCAACCTCAACAGCGTGTTGTGCGGCGCCGAGGGCTCGCTGGGCTACGTGGTCGAGGCCAAGCTCAACGTGTTGCCGATCCCCAAATACGCGGTACTGGTGAACGTACGCTACACCAGCTTCATGGATGCCCTGCGCGACGCCAATGCGTTGATGGCGCACAAGCCGCTGTCGATCGAGACCGTCGATTCCAAGGTGCTGATGCTGGCCATGCAGGACATCGTCTGGCACAGCGTCGCCGAATACTTCCCGGCCGACCCGGAGCGTCCGACCCTGGGCATCAACCTGGTGGAGTTCTGCGGTGACGAGCCGGCCGAGGTCAACGCCCGGGTCGAGGCCTTCATCGCCCACCTCAAGGCCGACACCAGTGTCGAGCGCCTGGGCCATACCCTGGCCGAGGGCGCCGAGGCGGTGACCCGTGTCTATGCCATGCGCAAACGTTCGGTGGGTTTGCTGGGCAACGTCGAGGGCGAGGTCCGGCCGCAGCCGTTCGTCGAGGACACCGCGGTACCACCGGAGCAGTTGGCCGACTACATCGCCGACTTCCGTGCCTTGCTCGACGGCCACGGCCTGGCCTACGGCATGTTCGGCCATGTCGATGCTGGCGTGTTGCACGTGCGCCCGGCCCTGGACATGAAGGACCCGGCCCAGGCCGCGCTGGTCAAGCCGATTTCCGATGCCGTGGCGGCGCTGACCCAGCGTTATGGCGGCCTGCTCTGGGGCGAGCACGGCAAGGGCCTGCGCTCGGAATACGTGCCGGAGTACTTCGGTGAACTGTACCCCGCGCTGCAACGCTTGAAGGGGGCCTTCGACCCACACAACCAGCTCAACCCGGGCAAGATCTGCACGCCGCCGGACAACGCCGAAGGCCTGACCAGGGTCGATGGCGTGACCCTGCGCGGCGACCTCGACCGGACCATCGACGAGCGGGTCTGGCAGAGCTTCGGCAGCGCCGTGCACTGCAACGGCAATGGCGCCTGCTACAACTACGACCCCAACGATGCCATGTGCCCGTCGTGGAAGGCCACTCGCGAGCGCCAGCATTCGCCCAAGGGCCGTGCCTCGCTGATCCGCGAATGGCTGCGCCTGCAGGGGGCGGCGGATATCGACGTGCTGGCGGCGGCGCGCAACAAGGTGTCCTGGCTCAAGGGCCTGCCGGCGCGGCTGCGCAACAACCGGGCGCGCAGCCAGGGCCAGGAGGACTTCTCCCACGAGGTCTACGACGCCATGGCCGGCTGCCTGGCGTGCAAGTCCTGCGCGGGGCAGTGCCCGATCAAGGTCAACGTGCCGGACTTCCGCTCGCGTTTCCTCGAGCTGTACCACGGCCGCTACCAGCGCCCGCTGCGTGACTACCTGATCGGTTCGCTGGAATTCACCATTCCCTACCTGGCCCACGCGCCGGGGCTGTACAACGCGGTGATGGGGTCGAAATGGGTGAGCCGGCTGCTGGCGGACAAGGTCGGCATGGTCGACAGCCCGTTGATCAGCCGCTTCAACTTCCAGTCGACCCTGACCCGTTGCCGTGTCGCCGTGGCCAGCGTGCCAGCCCTGCGCGAACTGACCCCGGCCCAGCGCGAGCGCAGCATCGTGCTGGTCCAGGACGCCTTCACCCGTTACTTCGAGACGCCGCTGCTGGCGGCATTCATCGAACTGGCCCATCGCCTCGGCCACCGTGTGTTCCTGGCGCCCTACAGCGCCAATGGCAAGCCGTTGCACGTGCAGGGCTTCCTCGGTGCCTTCGCCAAGGCGGCGATCCGCAACGCCACCCAGCTCAAGGCCCTGGCCGACTGTGGTGTGCCGCTGGTGGGGCTGGACCCGGCCATGACCCTGGTCTACCGCCAGGAGTACCAGAAGGTGGAGGGGCTGGATGGCTGCCCGAAGGTGCTGCTGCCCCAGGAGTGGCTGATGGACGTGCTGCCCGAGCAGGCCGAGGGCAATAGTGGCAGCTTCCGCCTGATGGCCCACTGCACCGAGAAGACCAACGTGCCGGCCAGCACCCGGCAGTGGGAGCAGGTGTTCGCCCGTCTGGGCCTGAAGCTGGTCACCGAGGCCACTGGCTGCTGCGGCATGTCGGGCACCTATGGCCATGAGGCGCGCAACCAGGAGACCTCGCGGACCATCTTCGAGCAGTCCTGGGCGACCAAGCTGGACAAGGAAGGGGAGGCGCTGGCGACCGGCTATTCGTGCCGCAGCCAGGTCAAGCGCATGACCGAGCGGCAGATGCGGCATCCGCTGGAGGTGGTGTTGCAGTACGCGCAGCGCTGAAAGAAGGGGCGCCTCGCGCCCCGACAAGCCCGCTCCCACAGGGCCCTGCAAACCACAGCGTTTGCGAGCGACTCGCAACCCTGGGGGAGCCGGCTTGTCGACGATGGGCTGCAGAGCGGCCCCAGGATCGTCCTTTCAGCGCCCCAGTCGCGCCTGGCGATACAGGTACAGGCTCAACACCAGCCCACAGCAAGACGCCGCCGCCGCGAACAGGAAGATCGAGGCAAAGCCGAACCCCGACGCCACGGCCCCCACCAGTGGTCCCGTGATCCCCAGCGACAGGTCGATGAACAGCGAATAGGCACCCACTGCCGCCCCGCGGTTGGCCGCCGATACCTGGTTCACCGCCTCCACCCCCAGTGCCGGGAACACCAGCGAGAAACCGAACCCGCTCAAGGCCGCGCCGGCCAGGGCCAGTTCGGCACTCGGCGCCAGCCACAGCATCAGCAGGCCCAGGGTTTCCACCGCCAGGCAGACGATCGCCACACGGAAACCTCCGATGCGGTTGATCAGGTTGCCGAACAGCAGCCGTGCGCTGATGAAGCTGGCGCCGAACAGGCTCAGGGTCAGTGCGGCGTTGGGCCAGTCACGGCTGGCGTAGTACAGGGTGATGAAGGTGGCGATGGTGCCGAAGCCGATCGAGCCCAGGGCCAATCCAGAGCCATGGGGGAATACTTTGCCCAGCACCCGCAGGAACGGCAGGCGCACGCCGGCGACCACTGGGGCGGCATGTTTCGGCCAGGCCAGCAGCAAGCCGAGCACCGCCAGCAGGATGATGCTCGCGCCCATGCTCCACAGCCCCAGGGTCTTCACCATCAGCACGCCCAGCGGGGCGCCGATGGCCAATGCGCCATAGCTGGCGATGCCGTTCCAGGAGATGACCTTGGCGGTGTGCTCGGCGCCGACCCGGCCGATGCCCCAGCCGATCGAGCCGGAGCCCACCAGGCTTTCGGCGCTGCCCAGCACCAGGCGGCCGATGAGCAAGCAGGCCAGGCTCAGCCAGGGCAGCGAGGTGAGGAAGCTGCAGGCCAGCATGAACACCCCGCTCAGCCCGCAGCCGAGCAGGCCGTACATGACCGCTTTCTTGCTGCCGAGGTTGTCGATGATGCGGCTGGCGGTGGGGCGGCTGAGCAGGGTGGCCAGGTACTGGACGCTGATCACCAGGCCCGCGACCACGGCGCTGAACCCCAGGTCGTTGTGCACGTAGCCGGGCAGCACGGCCAGGGGAATGCCGATGTTCAGGTAGCCGATGAAGGTGAAGAGGACGATGGAGACGACTTGCAGGGTGACCGCAAGGGGGCGCGGTGAGTCGGGCATGGGGCGCTTTCGTGGGCTGGGGTTCTGGACGGTGTGAAAACGCGATGACGGGCAAGGTTCCCGCGAGTCAGCCGTTTTCACACTGTCGGATGGGATGCGCGGTTATTCCTGGTCGGCGCAGGGTTGATCGTCGCCATCCTGCTCGACGGCGGGCGTCGGTTCGGTGTGGGCGGCAACGGTTTGCTCTTCGGGGTTCAGGCTTGGGAAGGGAAGATTCGGGATTTCATGCATCTCGTCGTTCCTCGCAAGTGTGAGTGAAAAGACTGCGCCAGGCGCGTGGAGGCTTCGAAAAGCTGGGGCAGGATACAGGAGTCTGGGTGACAGTTTGAAATTTTTCCGGGTCGCTGGTCGGTTTTGCGACGGTGGTGTTGGCGGTTGCGGGGCTGGTCGGTCCAGGTTTGCAGCGCTATCTGGGGCTGCAAGGCAGCCCCAGATCATGGGTGAGCGGCTCGGGCCAGGCTCAGCGACAGACGTCGGCGATCGCCGCTGCCAGTTGCTCCAGGCGCTGGGCATCGGCGCCGGCGATGTTCGCCCGGCCGGTACCGACCATGTACACGCTGTGCTTTTCCCGCAGCAGGCGAACCTGCTCCGGATCCAGCCCGGTGTAGGAGAACATCCCGCGTTGCGCGGCGATATGAGCGAAGCGCTGCGCCAGCCCGTGGGGCTCCAGCGCCTTGACCAGGCCGTGGCGCAACTCGGCGATGCGCTGGCGCATGGCGTTCACTTCCTCGACCCACAAGGCCTTGAGGGCCGGGTCGCCGAGGATCTGCGCGACCACCGCGGCGCCGTGGTCCGGCGGTGTCGACCACAGGTTGCGGGCCAGCAGTGCCAGTTGGCTGCGCACGTCCTGCAGCTTCTCGGCATCGTGGCTGCACACCAGCAGGGCGCCGGTGCGCTCGCGGTACAGGCCGAAGTTCTTCGAGCAGGAGCTGGTGACCAGCAGCTCCGGCAGCTCCGCGGCGAACAGCCGTACCGCCCAGGCATCTTCTTCCAGGCCGTCGCCGAAGCCCTGGTAGGCGAAGTCGATCAGCGGCAGCAGGTTGCGCCTGCGCACCACCTCGAGCACCGCACGCCAGTCGTCCTGGCCCAGGTCGAAGCCGGTGGGGTTGTGGCAGCAGGCGTGCAGCAGCACCACGTCGCCTTCCGGCATCTGCTCCAGGGCCGCCAGCATGCCAGCGACATCCAGGCGGTTGTCCGCACCGACATAGGGGTAGTGCGACACCTTCAACTTGGCGCTGGCAAACAGGGACTCGTGGATCGGCCAGGTCGGGTCGCTGAGCCAGACGCCGCGGCCCGGCAGGCAGTGGGCGATGAACTCCGCCGCCAGGCGCAGGGCGCCGGTGCCGCCCGGGGTCTGGGTCGCGCCGGCGCGCTGGCTGGCGAGCAGCGGCGAAGCGCTGCCCAGCACCAGTTCGCTGACCAGGCGGCCGAACGCTGGGTCACCGTGGCCGCCGACATAGCTTTTGGTGGCTTGCTGCGCCACCAGGCGCTGTTCGGCCTGCTTGACCGCCGCGGGGATCGGCGTCAGGCCCTGGGCGTCCTTGAACACGCCCACACCCAGGTCGAACTTCGCCGGATTGGCGTCGCGGGCGTAGGCGTCCATCAGCCCCAGGATCGGGTCGCCAGGGACCCGGCCAATGGCTTGGAAATGCATCACTTGCGCCCTTCGGCAGTTTCGGCGACTTGGTCGGTGCGCGCGGCCATGATGAAGTCGTTGCGGTGCAGGCCCTTGATCGAGTGGCTCCACCAGGTGACGGTGACCTTGCCCCACTCGGTCAGTAGGCCTGGATGATGGCCCTCGGCCTCGGCGATCTCGCCGATGGCGTTGGTGAAAGCCAGGGCGTGCTTGAAGTTCTTGAACAGGAAGACGCGCTCCAGCTCCATGTGGCCGTCGCGAACTTCGATGTTCCAGTCTGGAATCTCGCGGATCAGTACCGCCAGTTCCTCGTCGGTGACTTTCGGCGCGTCGGCGCGGCAGGCTTCGCAATGGGCTTGGTTCAAGGCATTCATGGGTCTTTTCCGGTTTGAGTTGTTATTCGGCAAGGCGGCTCAGGCGGCCGCCTTGGGTGGAAACTTCGGTGCGTGCAGGCCCAGTTGCATGGCCTGGCGGACCAGGGCCATGATGTCTTCGTGGGCCAGGTCGAACAGGCGCTTGAGGTTCGGCAGGACGAAGTACAGCGGCTGCAGGATATCGATGCGATACGGCGTGCGCATGGCTTCGAGGGCGTCGAAGGCCTGGTGTTCCGGCTCGCCGGACAGGCAGTAGACGGTTTCCTTGGGCGAGGACAGGATGCCGCCGCCATAGATCTTGCGGCCCTGTGGCGTGTCCATCAGGCCGAACTCGATGGTCATCCAGTACAGGCGCGCCAGGTACACACGTTCTTCCTTGGTGGCCGCCAGGCCCAGCTTGCCGTAGGTGTGGGTGAACTCGGCGAACCAGGGGTTGGTCAGCAGCGGGCAGTGGCCGAAGATCTCGTGGAAGATGTCCGGCTCTTGCAGGTAGTCCAGTTCTTCCGGGGTGCGGATGAAGGTGGCGACCGGGAAGCGCTTGCTGGCCAGCAGTTCGAAAAAGGTCTGGAAGGGGATCAGCGCCGGTACGCGGGCGACCTGCCAGCCGGTGGTGGCACCCAGGACCTTGTTGATTTCACCCAGTTGGGGAATACGATCGTGGGGCAGCTTGAGCTGCTCGATGCCGTCCAGGTATTCCTGGCATGCGCGGCCTTCGATCACCTTCAGCTGCCGGGTGATCAAGGTGTTCCATACCGCGTGTTCCTGCTGCGGGTAGTCGATAAAACCGTGCGCATCGGGCTCGCGTGCCACGTATTGCGTCTGTTTCATGTGGCTCTCCTGGTGAGGGCTTTCTTGTTATGTTCACGACATACCCTAGGAATATCCCCTCGCTGCCAGCTTTGCACGGGGTGCGGTGGGGTGCATGGAGGACCTTTCATCCTGTTTTCGTAACGTAAATTTTACAAAATGAGCCTGGTCCCGGAAAATCGCGGGTATCGAGCTGGCCGTCTGGATTATTTTGTCAGCTTATCTTTACGACTTTTCCATGCGCCGGTGAAAAATCCGGCTGCCTCGGGGCCTTTTCCATGCGTATCAAAGTGCATTGCCAGAACCGCATCGGCATCCTGCGCGACATCCTCAACCTGCTGGTGGAATACGGCATCAACGTGCTGCGGGGAGAGGTCGGCGGCGACCATGGCAACGCCATCTACCTGCATTGCCCGAACCTGATCAACCTGCAGTTCCAGGCGCTGCGGCCGAAGTTCGAGTCGATCGCCGGGGTGTTCGGCGTCAAGCGTGTGGGCCTGATGCCCAGCGAGCGTCGGCACATGGAGCTCAATGCGTTGCTCGGTGCCCTGGAGTTCCCGGTGCTGTCGATCGACATGGGCGGCAGCATCGTCGCTGCCAACCGCGCTGCTGCCCAACTGCTCGGGGTGCGGGTCGACGAGGTGCCGGGCATCCCCCTGGCACGCTACGTCGAGGACTTCGACCTGCCGGAACTGGTGCGCGCCAACAAGTCGCGGATCAACGGCCTGCGCATCAAGGTCAAGGGCGATGTGTTCCTCGCCGACATCGCCCCGTTGCAGTCGGAGCATGACGACAGCGAGGCACTGGCCGGCGCGGTGCTCACCCTGCACCGGGCCGACCGTATCGGCGAGCGCATCTATAACGTACGCAAGCAGGAGCTGCGCGGCTTCGACAGCATCTTCCAGAGCTCGCGGGTGATGGCGGCGGTGGTGCGCGAGGCGCGGCGCATGGCGCCGCTGGATGCACCGCTGCTGATCGAAGGCGAGACCGGCACCGGCAAGGAGCTGCTGGCCCGCGCCTGCCACCTGGCCAGCCCGCGTGGCCAGGCGCCACTGATGGCGCTCAACTGCGCCGGCCTGCCGGAGTCCATGGCCGAGACCGAGCTGTTCGGCTACGGCCCGGGCGCGTTCGAGGGTGCGCGCGCCGAGGGCAAGCTGGGGCTGCTGGAGCTGACGGCGGGCGGCACGTTGTTCCTCGACGGGGTGGGGGAAATGAGCCCGCGCCTGCAGGTCAAGCTGCTGCGCTTCCTGCAGGATGGCTGCTTCCGGCGGGTCGGCAGCGACGAGGAGGTGTACTTGGACGTGCGGGTGATCTGCGCCACCCAGGTGGACCTGTCCGAACTGTGCGCCCGTGGCGAGTTTCGCCAGGACCTCTACCATCGCCTGAACGTACTGTCGTTGCACATCCCGCCGCTGCGCGAATGCATGGATGGCCTGGAGGGCCTGGTGCAGCACTTCCTCGACCAGGCCAGCCGGCAGATCGGCTGCCCGATGCCGCACCTGGCGCCAGCGGCGATGGAAAAGCTGGGCCAGTACCACTGGCCGGGTAACGTGCGGCAATTGGAGAACGTGCTGTTTCAGGCTGTGTCGTTGTGCGAGGGCGGTGTGGTGAAAGGCGAACATATTCGCCTGCCGGATTATGGTGCGCGTCAACCCTTGGGTGAGTTTTCACTGGAGGGGGATCTTTCGGAAATTGTCGGGCGTTTTGAAAAAGCCGTACTGGAAAGTTTGATGAGCGAGTTTCCAAGTAGTCGGGCATTGGGCAAGCGGTTGGGCGTTTCCCATACGACGATTGCCAATAAGTTGCGTGATTATTCGCTCAATAAAACAGCCGAGTAGAACCAGGTTCATATCGGGGCTGTCATGCAGCCCTTTTGCGAAGACGCTCGGTTGTCATTTTGGGGCCGCTTCGCGGCCCCAAAGAAGGCAAGGCGCCTCAACCGTTGGAGCAGCCGTTGCCCATCACACGGTATTCGAGAATGTGCTTCTGGCCCTTGGAATCTTCGTAGGTCATGCGTGCAGGCACCACTTCGCAGACATTGGGTACTTCGCTCATGGAGATGACCCGGGCAATGTCCAGGTGCTGCGAATAACTGTACTGTTCAACCGGAATCTGCTCGGCATCCTTTGCAACTTCGTCGGCCATCGCCGCGCTGCAAAGACCACCAAGTACCAATACCAGTAAAGCTTTCATTTTCAATTTACCTGTCTAAGGTCGTGAGGGGGCACGCGGCGCTTGTGGCGCCGCGAGTACATCCAGTTTTCAACTATCGAAATTAGCGGGGGATTAACATGCCTTCGTGGGGGCTGTTACAAGAAGTTAATCGCCTTGCCATTGCTGGCGAGGTGAATTCTATGGGGGTGCCAGAGGCTGAAACAGAGGGACTTTTGATAAAGTCTTTTGACAGAATCTGTAACAATCCCCGGCAAAAATCTGCCCCCGCCCTGTGTGCTGGGCTGGAGTGCGCCAACTAGAGCGCTCGCCTCGCGCGACAGGGAAAAATACCGGCCTTGGTACTACCAACGTCGAATGGCCTTTGCCGCTCTGGTACAGTTACAAACGGTTTCATACAAAAACAACTATTACACCGAGGTAAAACAGATGAGTGCGGCTCCACTGTATCCCGTTCGTCCCGAGGTTGCGGCCAGTACCCTGACCGACGAGGCCACCTACAAGGCCATGTACCAGCAATCGGTGATCAACCCGGACGGCTTCTGGCGTGAGCAGGCCCAGCGCCTGGACTGGATCAAGCCTTTCACCAAGGTCAAGCAGACCTCCTTCGACGATCACCATGTCGACATCAAATGGTTCGCTGACGGCACTCTGAACGTTTCCTACAACTGCCTGGACCGCCACCTGGAAGAGCGTGGTGACCAGGTCGCCATCATCTGGGAAGGCGACGACCCTTCCGAAAGCCGCAACATCACCTACCGCGAGTTGCACGAGCAGGTCTGCAAGTTCGCCAACGCCCTGCGTGGCCAGGACGTGCACCGTGGCGACGTGGTGACCATCTACATGCCGATGATCCCGGAAGCCGTGGTGGCCATGCTGGCCTGTGCCCGTATCGGCGCGATCCATTCGGTGGTATTCGGTGGCTTCTCGCCCGAGGCCCTGGCCGGCCGCATCATCGACTGCCGCTCCAAGGTGGTGATAACGGCCGACGAAGGCGTGCGCGGTGGCCGCCATACGCCGCTCAAGGCCAATGTCGACCTGGCCCTGACCAACCCTGAAACCAGCAGCGTGCAGAAGATCATCGTGTGCAAGCGCACCGGTGGCGAGATCGCCTGGCACCAGCACCGCGACATCTGGTACGAAGACCTGATGAAAGTCGCCTCCAACCATTGCGCGCCGAAGGAAATGGGCGCCGAGGAGCCGCTGTTCATCCTTTATACCTCCGGCTCCACCGGCAAGCCCAAGGGCGTGCTGCACACCACCGGCGGCTATCTGGTGTACGCCGCGCTGACCCATGAGCGGGTCTTCGACTATCGCCCGGGCGAAGTCTACTGGTGCACCGCCGACGTGGGCTGGGTCACCGGCCACAGCTACATCGTCTATGGCCCGCTGGCCAACGGCGCCACCACGCTGCTGTTCGAGGGCGTGCCGAACTACCCGGACATCACTCGGGTGTCGAAGATCATCGACAAGCACAAGGTCAACATTCTCTACACCGCGCCGACCGCCATCCGCGCGATGATGGCCGAGGGCGAGGCGGCGGTCGCCGGCGCCGATGGCTCCAGCCTGCGCCTGCTGGGCTCGGTGGGCGAGCCGATCAACCCCGAGGCCTGGAACTGGTACTACCAGACCGTCGGCAAGGAGCGCTGCCCGATCGTCGACACCTGGTGGCAGACCGAGACTGGCGGCATCCTGATCAGCCCGCTGCCGGGCGCCACTGGCCTGAAGCCAGGCTCGGCGACCCGTCCGTTCTTCGGCGTGGTGCCGGCGCTGGTGGACAACCTGGGCAACCTGATCGAAGGCGCCGCCGAGGGCAACCTGGTCATCCTCGACTCCTGGCCGGGCCAGTCGCGCTCGCTGTACGGCGACCACGACCGCTTCGTCGACACCTACTTCAAGACCTTCCGTGGCATGTACTTCACCGGTGACGGTGCGCGTCGCGACGAGGACGGCTACTACTGGATCACCGGCCGTGTCGACGACGTGCTCAACGTCTCCGGCCACCGCATGGGCACCGCCGAGATCGAGAGCGCGATGGTCGCCCACTCGAAGGTCGCCGAGGCGGCGGTGGTCGGTGTGCCGCACGACATCAAGGGGCAGGGCATCTATGTCTATGTCACCCTCAACGCCGGCGTGGAGCCGAGCGAGCAACTGCGTCTGGAGCTGAAGAACTGGGTGCGCAAGGAGATCGGCCCGATCGCCTCGCCGGATGTGATCCAGTGGGCGCCGGGGCTGCCGAAGACCCGTTCGGGCAAGATCATGCGCCGTATTTTGCGCAAGATCGCGACCGGCGAGTACGACGCGCTGGGGGATATCTCGACCCTGGCCGACCCGGGTGTGGTGCAGCACCTGATCGATACCCACAAGGCGATGGGGCTCGCGTCAGCCTGATGTGAATCGGGGCTGCCTTGCAGTCCATTCGCGACACAAGGCCGCTCCCGCGGTGTCCGTGTAGCGCCCGACAATGGGCGTTGCATGAACGGTGCGGGAGCGGCCTTGTGTCGCGATGGGGCGCAAGGCGGCCCCGGTACGGGTCGGCGGGGCTTCAGTGAACTTACGTCTTTGGCGAGGTGTTTGCTTTTGTTACCCGACATCCATCGGTAACCCCTTGGGCTACCCAATTTCGCCCAGAAGCGGGGCGAGTAGAAACATTCGTGTGCCATTGTAGGGCGATTCTGCAGGCGTTTCGTACGCGACGGCACGCTGCGCTTGCCGGACTACAAGGGTTTGCCAATAATAGGCCCGGTTATTGCTTGGCTTATGGGTTATTTTTCTTTTGCTCTTGCATAATATGCAAGGGCTGTCAATATCGCCCGCCGTGGTTCCTGGCGCTTCTGTAACTAGTTGTCGCTTTGAAGAAATATCGACTACCCGCCTGTCGTTAAAATGCCACTCACTCGCTCGTGGTCTGCGACCTTGGTCGATACCCCCTGCGGCTCGCGTTGTACCCATTCGCATATCGGGCAGCCGTTACACCTGCCTTGTATTGCCCCGTACCGATGGAGTTACCAGATGAAGAAGCTCGCACTGCTTGGCGCCCTTGCGCTGTCCGTGTTGTCCCTGGGTTCGCAGGCCGATGAAAAACCGTTGAAGATCGGTATCGAGGCCGCCTACCCACCCTTCGCCTTCAAGCAGCCCGATGGCAGCATCGCCGGTTTCGACTACGACATCGGCAACGCCCTGTGCGAAGAGATGAAAGCCAAGTGCACCTGGGTCGAGCAAGAGTTCGACGGCCTGATCCCGGCGCTGAAGGTGCGCAAGATCGACGCCATCCTCTCGTCCATGTCGATCACCGAGGACCGCAAGAAGTCGGTCGACTTCACCAAGCGCTACTACCTGACCCCGGCACGCCTGGTCATGAAGGAAGGCACCACCGTCAGCGACAGCCTGGTCGAGCTGAAGGGCAAGAAGATCGGTGTGCAGCGCGGCTCGATCCATGACCGCTTCGCCAAGGAAGTCCTGGCTCCGCAGGGCGCCACCGTCGTGCCGTACGGCACCCAGAACGAAATCTACCTGGACGTCGCCGCTGGCCGCCTGGACGGCACCGTGGCCGATGCCACCCTGCTCGAAGACGGTTTCCTCAAGACCGACGCCGGCAAGGGCTTCGCCTTCGTCGGCCCGTCCTTCACCGACGTGAAGTACTTCGGCGACGGCGTCGGCATCGCCGTGCGCAAGGGCGACAACGCCAACCGCGAGCGTATCAACGCCGCGATCGATGCGATCCGTGCCAACGGCAAGTACAAAGAGATCCAGGACAAGTACTTCAACTTCGACATCTACGGGCCGGACGCCCAGTAAGACGTCGAGTTTCACCTGTGCAATGGTGCAAACAGCAGAAGCTCTGAGGTTTGCACCATTTTTCATTCCCAAGCCCTGAGGAATCCCAATCATGTTGAAAGGCTACGGGGCAGTCATCCTCGACGGGGCGTGGCTGACGCTGCAGCTCGCCCTGTCGTCGATGGCCCTGGCCATCGTGCTTGGCCTGATCGGCGTGTCGTTGCGCTTGTCGCCGGTGCGCTGGCTGGCCTGGCTGGGCGACCTGTATGCCACGGTGATCCGTGGCATCCCGGACCTGGTGCTGATCCTGCTGATCTTCTATGGCGGCCAGGACGTGCTCAACCGGGTCGCGCCGTTGCTCGGCTACGACGACTACATCGACCTGAACCCGTTGGCTGCCGGTATCGGTACCCTGGGCTTCATCTTCGGCGCGTATCTCTCGGAAACCTTCCGCGGTGCCTTCCTCGGCATTCCCAAGGGCCAGGCCGAGGCGGGCGTGGCCTATGGCATGAGCAGCCGGCAGGTGTTCTTCCGCATCATGGTGCCGCAGATGATCCGCCTGGCGATCCCCGGCTTCACCAACAACTGGCTGGTGCTGACCAAAGCCACGGCGCTGATCTCGGTGGTCGGCCTGCAGGACATGATGTTCAAGGCCAAGCAGGCGGCCGACGCCACCCGCGAGCCTTTCACCTTCTTCCTGGCGGTAGCGGCCCTGTACCTGGTGCTCACCAGTGTCTCGCTGCTGGCGCTGAAGTATCTCGAGAAGCGCTACTCGGTGGGCGTAAAGGCGGCTGAACTATGATCTTCGACTACAACGTGATCTGGGAGGCGATGCCGCTGTACCTCGGCGGG
This sequence comes from Pseudomonas sp. HLMP, assembly GCF_046365545.1. NCBI lineage: Bacteria > Pseudomonadati > Pseudomonadota > Gammaproteobacteria > Pseudomonadales > Pseudomonadaceae > Pseudomonas > Pseudomonas sp. HLMP. Next base: position 2,094,454 of record NZ_JBDLLR010000001.1, read on the forward strand.
CTGCTGACCACCATCAAGCTGCTGGCGCTGTCGTTGTTCTTTGGCTTGTTGGCGGCCATTCCGCTGGGCCTGATGCGGGTGTCGAAGCAGCCGCTGGTGAACATGACCGCCTGGCTCTACACCTATGTGATACGCGGCACGCCGATGCTGGTGCAGCTGTTCCTGATCTACTATGGCCTGGCCCAGTTCGAGGCGGTGCGCGAGAGTTTCCTCTGGTCGTGGCTGTCCAGCGCGACCTTCTGCGCCTGCCTGGCCTTCGCCATCAATACCAGCGCCTACACCGCCGAGATCATCGCCGGCAGCCTCAAGGCCACGCCCCATGGCGAGATCGAGGCTGCCAAGGCGGTGGGCATGTCGCGCATGAAGATGTACCGGCGCATCCTGCTGCCTTCGGCCTTGCGCCGGGCGCTGCCGCAGTACAGCAACGAAGTGATCATGATGCTGCAGACCACCAGCCTGGCGTCGATCGTCACCCTGATCGACATCACCGGCGCGGCGCGCACCGTCAATGCCCAGTACTACCTGCCTTTCGAGGCCTACATCACGGCGGGCGTGTTCTACCTGTGCCTGACCTTCATCCTCGTGCGCCTGTTCAAGATGGCCGAACGCCGCTGGCTCGGCTACCTGGCGCCGCGCAAGCACTGAACGCTCTGTGAGAACCGACAGCATGTACAAACTCCAAGTCCAAGACCTGCACAAGCGCTATGGCAGCCACGAAGTGCTCAAGGGCGTGTCGCTCGCGGCCAAGGCAGGCGATGTGATCAGCATCATCGGCTCCAGCGGCTCGGGCAAATCGACCTTCCTGCGCTGCATCAACCTGCTCGAGCAGCCCCATGCCGGCAGGATCCTGCTCAACAACGAAGAGCTGAAGATGGTCGCCGGCAAGGATGGCGCGCTCAAGGCCGCCGACCCGAAGCAGTTGCAGCGCATGCGTTCGCGCCTGTCGATGGTGTTCCAGCACTTCAACCTGTGGTCGCACATGACCGCCCTGGAGAACGTCATCGAGGCGCCGGTGCATGTGCTGGGGGTGAACAAGAAGGAGGCGCTGGAGAAGGCCGAACACTACCTGGCCAAGGTCGGCGTGGCCCATCGCAAGGACGCCTTCCCGGGGCATATGTCCGGGGGTGAGCAGCAGCGGGTGGCGATCGCCCGGGCCCTGGCCATGGAACCGGAGGTGATGCTGTTCGACGAGCCGACCTCGGCGCTCGACCCCGAACTGGTGGGCGATGTGCTCAAGGTCATGCAGGCCCTGGCCCAGGAAGGCCGCACCATGGTGGTGGTGACCCATGAGATGGGCTTCGCCCGCGAGGTCTCCAACCAGTTGGTGTTCCTGCACAAAGGCCTGGTGGAGGAGAGCGGCAACCCGCGCGAGGTGCTGGTCAACCCGCAATCGGAGCGTCTCAAGCAGTTCCTCTCCGGCAGCCTGAAGTAAAAAGCTGCACCTTTGCACCAGGATAGGGCATGCTGCGCAGCGAGCGCAGCCTGACCCGGCGCCACAGACACGAACGACCCAGGTTTCGGACCACGACCCATGACCACCCAGCGAATCGGATTTCTCATCTGGCCCGGCACCAGGCCGCTGACCCTGGCGCTGGCCGAGGAAGTGTTGCGGGTTGCCCAGCACGTGCACCCGGATGTGGTCTACGAGTTGGCCTTCCTCCAAGCCGAGGCGGCCGAGGAGGGCGCCTGGCGCCTGCCGGGCGAGCCCTGGAATGGCCGCTTGGAGGGTTGCCAGAAGCTGTTCTTGCTGGCGGACGAGCCGCCGCTGGCCGTGGGAGCGGCCTTGTCGGCCGCGCTCAAGCAAGTGGCGCGCAGTGGTTGCATGATCGGCGGGCTGTCCGCCGGGGTCTATCCGTTGGCGGCCCTGGGTTTGCTCGATGGCTACCGGGCGGCGGTGCACTGGCGCTGGCAGGATGATTTCGCCGAGCGCTTCCCCAAGGTCATCGCCACCAGCCATCTGTTCGACTGGGACCGCGACCGCCTGACCGCCTGCGGCGGCATGGCCGTGACCGACCTGTTGCTGGCGGTGCTGGCCCGCGACCACGGTGCGGAGCTGGCGGGGGCGGTGTCGGAGGAGCTGGTGGTCGAGCGCATCCGCGAGGGCGGCGAGCGCCAGCGTATTCCGCTGCAGAACCGCCTTGGCTCCAGCCATCCCAAGCTGACCCAGGCCGTGCTGCTGATGGAGGCCAACATCGAGGAGCCGTTGACCACCGACGAGATCGCCCAACATGTGTGCGTCTCTCGGCGACAACTGGAGCGGATCTTCAAGCAGTACCTCAATCGCGTGCCCAGCCAGTACTACCTGGAGCTGCGCCTGAACAAGGCGCGGCAGATGCTGATGCAGACCAGCAAGTCGATCATCCAGATCGGGCTGTCCTGCGGTTTTTCGTCCGGGCCGCATTTCTCCAGTGCCTACCGCAACTTCTTCGGCGCCACGCCGCGGGAAGACCGCAACCAGCGGCGTAGCAGCAGCCCGTTCGAGTTGAGTTCGGCGCCGGCCGAGCGCAGCTGATAGTCCTTTGCACGGGGGGGCGAAGCGGCCCCAGGATTACAAATCCCCGTTTGTAACTGACCGGCATCGAGGCAAGCCGACAACACCGATGCCGCAGTGAACATCCGTTCTCCCAATTTACCTTCCCATCTCCCCGTCACCCCCGCCTCCCGCTACACTGCGCGATTGCGACAATGTTTGTCGCATTGCCGAAAGCCTCGGTAAAACAGGGTTTGGCGCTGTAACAAGTTGTCGCCTGGCAGCAAGGACAGGCGCCGATCAGTCCTTACAATCCCCCCATCGCTCGCCACTTCCAGGCCAGCGTTCCTCTTCAGGAGACTCAGATGTCCGTTGAGCAAGCCCCGGTGCAACGTGCCGATTTCGACCAGGTCATGGTCCCCAACTATTCCCCGGCGGCCTTCATCCCTGTGCGCGGCGCAGGCTCCCGAGTATGGGACCAGTCGGGTCGCGAGCTGATCGACTTCGCCGGCGGCATCGCGGTCAACGCCCTGGGGCACTGCCACCCGGCACTGGTCAAGGCCCTGACCGAGCAGGCCAACACGCTCTGGCACGTATCCAACGTCTTCACCAACGAGCCGGCCCTGCGCCTGGCCCACAAGCTGGTGGACGCGACCTTCGCCGAGCGCGCCTTCTTCTGCAACTCCGGCGCCGAGGCCAACGAGGCCGCGTTCAAGCTGGCCCGTCGCGTCGCCCACGACCGCTTCGGCCCGGAGAAACACGAGATCATCGCCACCGTGAACAGTTTCCACGGTCGCACCCTGTTCACCGTCAGCGTCGGTGGCCAGCCCAAGTATTCCGACGGCTTCGGCCCGAAGATCACCGGCATCAGCCATGTCCCGTACAACGACCTGGAAGCGCTCAAGGCGCAGATCTCCGACAAGACCTGCGCCGTGGTGATCGAGCCGATCCAGGGCGAGAGCGGCGTGGTCCCGGCCGACAAGGCCTACCTGGAAGGCGCGCGCAAGCTGTGTGACGAGCACAACGCCCTGCTGATCTTCGACGAGGTGCAGACGGGCGTCGGCCGCACCGGTTCGCTGTACGCCTACCAGCACTACGGCGTGACCCCGGATATCCTGACCAGCGCCAAGAGCCTGGGCGGCGGCTTCCCGATCGGGGCCATGCTGACCACTACCGACCTGGCCAAGCACCTGGCCGTCGGCACCCACGGCACCACCTATGGCGGCAACCCGCTGGCCTGTGCCGTGGCCTGCGCCGTGCTGGACGTGGTCAATACCCCCGAGACGCTCGCCGGTATCAAGGCCAAGCATGAGCGCTTCAAGGCCCGCCTGGAGAAGATCGGCCAGCAGTTCGGCCTGTTCACCCAGGTGCGTGGTGTGGGTCTGCTGATCGGCTGCGTGCTCAGCGACGCCTGGAAGGGCAAGGCCAAGGACGTGCTCAATGCCGCCGAGAAGCAAGGCGTGATGGTCCTGCAGGCCGGCCCGGACGTGGTGCGTTTCGCGCCGAGCCTGGTGGTCGAGGACGCCGATATCGACGAAGGCCTGGAGCGCTTCGAGCGCGCCGTAGCCACGCTGACCCAGGGCTGATACCGGCCTGCGGTCCTTTCGCCGGCCTGTGCCATCGGGCACGGGCCGGCGATACCTGAATTCCAGTGCGTGCGCCCGCAGGCGCACGCCGTTTTTCCGTGCCGACGCTGTTGGCCCGTTTTCCCGAAAGGAGTGACACCATGCTGGTGATGCGCCCCGCGCAAATGGCTGATCTGAACGAAGTGCAGCGCATGGCTGCAGACAGCCCCATTGGTGTCACCTCGCTGCCGGACGACGCCAGTCGCCTGGGTGACAAGATCGCCGCCTCGGAGACGTCCTTCGCCGCCGAGGTCAGCTTCAATGGCGAGGAGAGCTACTTCTTCGTGCTCGAAGACAGCGAGACCGGCAAGCTCGCCGGCTGCTCGGCCATCGTCGCCTCGGCCGGTTATTCCGAGCCGTTCTACAGCTTCCGCAACGAGACCTTCGTGCATGCCTCGCGGGAGCTGAAGATCCACAACAAGATCCATGTCCTGTCGCTGTGCCACGACCTGACCGGCAACAGCCTGCTGACCAGCTTCTACGTGCTGCCGGAACTGGTGAACAGTGCCTGGGCCGAGCTCAACTCCCGTGGCCGCCTGCTGTTCATGGCCTCGCATCCCGAGCGCTTCGCCGATTCGGTGGTCACCGAGATCGTCGGCTACAGTGACGAGCAAGGCGAGTCGCCGTTCTGGGATGCCATCGGTCGCAACTTCTTCGACTTGAACTACGCCGAGGCCGAGCGGCTGTGCGGGCTCAAGAGCCGTACCTTCCTCGCCGAACTGATGCCTCATTACCCGATCTACGTGCCGCTGCTGCCGGACGCGGCCCAGGAAGCCATGGGCCAGGTTCACCCGCGGGCGCAGATCACCTTCGACATCCTCATGCGCGAAGGCTTCGAGACCGAGCACTACATCGACATCTTTGACGGCGGCCCGACCCTGCATGCCCGGGTCTCGGGCATCCGCTCGATCGCCCAGAGCCGGGTGGTGCCGGTCAGGCTCGACGACAGCCAGGTCAAGGGCGGCCGTCCGTACCTGGTGTGCAACGGCCAACTGCAGGACTACCGGGCCGTGCTGCTGGAACTGGACTGGGTGCCGGGCAAGCCGCTCAGCCTGAGCCTGGAGGCCGCCGAGGCGCTGGGCGTCGGCGATGGCGGCAGCGTTCGCCTGGTGGCCGTCTGAGGCCCGGGCACGGATAGCCCAGGCCAGGACCCGCAACAGAGAGATTCGCGGCAGGCACAGGCCACCGCACAAGGAGATAGCATGATCGTTCGTCCCGTACGCAGCAGCGATTTACCCGCGCTGATCGAATTGGCACGCAGCACCGGCACGACCGGGCTGACCACCTTGCCGGCCAACGAGGAGCGCCTCGAACAGCGTGTCGGCTGGGCCGAGAAGAGCTTTCGCGGCGAAGCCGAGCGCGGCGATACCGACTACCTGTTCGTGCTGGAGAACGACGAAGGCCTGGTGGTCGGCATCTGCGCCATCGCCGGGGCGGTCGGCCTGCGCGAGCCCTGGTACAACTACCGGGTCGGCCTGACCGTCAGCGCCTCCCAGGAGCTGAAGATCTACCGCGAGATCCCCACCCTGTTCCTGGCCAACGACCTGACCGGCAACTCCGAGCTGTGCTCGTTGTTCCTGCGCAGCGACTATCGCACCGGCCTCAACGGCCGTCTGCTGTCCAAGGCGCGCCTGTCGTTCATCGCCGAGTTCCCCGAGCTGTTCGGCAACAAGATCATCGCCGAGATGCGCGGCATGTCCGACGAAAGCGGTCGCTCGCCGTTCTGGGAAAGCCTGGGCCGGCACTTCTTCAAGATGGAGTTCAGCCAGGCCGACTACCTCACCGGGGTGGGTAACAAGTCGTTCATCGCCGAGCTGATGCCCAAGTTCCCGCTGTACACCTGCTTCCTGTCGGAGGCCGCGCGCAACGTCATCGGCCGGGTGCACAGCGACACCGAGCCGGCCCTGGCCATGCTCAAGCGCGAAGGCTTCAGCTACCAGGGCTACGTCGACATCTTCGACGCCGGCCCCGCCATCGAGTGCGAGACCTCGAAGATCCGTGCCGTGCGCGACAGCCAGACCCTGGTGCTGGCCGTGGGCACGCCGGGCGACGATGCCACCCCTTACCTGATCCACAACCGCAAGCGCGAGGACTGCCGCATCACCGCCGCGCCCGCGCGCCTGGCGGCCGGCACCCTGGTGGTCGATCCGTTGACCGCCAAGCGCCTGCGCCTGGGCGCCGGTGACCATGTGCGCGCCGTGCCGCTGTCCGCCAGCCGGGAGGCCAACCCATGACCACGCATTACATCGCCGGCCATTGGCAGGCCGGGCAGGGCGATGCCCTGCAATCGCTCAACCCCGTTACCCAGGCGGTGGTCTGGGAAGGGCAGGGTGCCGACCCAGCCCAGGTCGAGGCTGCCGTGCAAGCGGCCCGCCAGGCCTTCCCTGGTTGGGCGCAGTTGAGCCTGGATGCGCGCATCGGCGTGCTCGAGGCGTTCGCCGACCAGCTCAAGGCCCATGCCGACGAGCTCGCCCGCTGCATCGGCGAGGAAACCGGCAAGCCGCTGTGGGAGTCGGCCACCGAAGTCACCAGCATGGTCAACAAGGTGGCCATCTCGGTGCAGAGCTACCGCGAACGCACCGGCGAGAAGAGCGGCCCACTGGGCGACGCCAGCGCCGTGCTGCGGCACAAGCCCCATGGCGTGGTGGCTGTGTTCGGCCCGTACAACTTCCCCGGCCACCTGCCCAATGGCCATATCGTTCCGGCCCTGCTGGCGGGCAACTGCGTGGTGTTCAAGCCCAGCGAGCTGACCCCCAAGGTCGCCGAGCTGACTGTCCGCTGCTGGATCGACGCCGGCCTGCCGGCAGGCGTGCTCAACCTGGTCCAGGGCGCGCGCGAGACTGGCATGGCCCTGGCGGCGAACCCGGGCATCGACGGGCTGTTCTTCACCGGCTCCAGCCGCACCGGCAACCTGCTGCACCAGCAGTTCGCCGGGCGACCGGACAAGATCCTGGCCCTGGAGATGGGCGGCAACAACCCGCTGCTGGTGGACGAGGTCAAGGACCTGGATGCGGCGGTCTACACCATCATCCAGTCGGCCTTCATCTCGGCGGGCCAGCGCTGCACCTGTGCCCGGCGCCTGCTGGTGCCGCAGGGCGCCTGGGGCGATTCGCTGGTCGAGCGCCTGGTCGAGGTGAGCCGTGGCATCAGCGTCGGTGCCTTCGACCAGCAACCGGCGCCGTTCATGGGCTCGGTGATCTCGTTGCAGGCGGCGCGCGCCTTGCTCGCGGCCCAGGCCGAACTGCTGGGCAAAGGGGCCGTGGCGCTGCTGGAAATGACCCAGCCACAGGCCGAGGCCGCCCTGCTGACCCCTGGCATCCTCGATGTGACCGGCGTGGCCGAGCGCCCGGACGAAGAGTTCTTCGGCCCGCTGCTGCAGGTGATCCGCTACGCCGATTTCGAGGCCGCGATCGACGAGGCCAACAACACCCAGTACGGCCTGGCCGCCGGCCTGCTGTCCGACTCCCGGGCGCGCTACCAGCATTTCTGGCTGCGCAGCCGCGCCGGTATCGTCAACTGGAACAAGCAGTTGACCGGCGCCGCCAGCAGCGCGCCGTTCGGTGGCGTCGGCGCCAGCGGCAACCACCGCGCCAGTGCCTACTACGCGGCTGACTACTGTGCCTACCCTGTGGCTTCGCTGGAGACCGCCAGCCTGGCCTTGCCGGCGACCCTGACGCCGGGCGTCACCCTATAACAACCGGTCTCGGAGCCTAGCCGATGAAATCCTATGAAGTGAATTTTGATGGCCTGGTGGGGCCGACCCACAACTACGGCGGCCTGTCCTACGGCAACGTGGCTTCGCAGAGCAACAGCCAGCAGGTTTCCAACCCGCGTGAGGCGGCGCGCCAGGGCCTGGCGAAGATGAAGGCGCTGGCTGACATGGGCTTCAAGCAGGGCGTGCTCGCCCCGCAGGAGCGACCGGACGTGGCCGCGCTGCGCCGCCTGGGCTTTTCGGGCAGCGATGCCGAGGTGATCCGTTGCGCCGCCCAGGAGGCCATGCCCCTGCTGGTGGCCAGTTGCTCGGCGTCGAGCATGTGGGTGGCCAACGCCGCCACGGTCAGCCCCAGTGCCGACACTGCCGATGGCCGCGTGCATTTCACCGCCGCCAACCTCAACTGCAAGTACCACCGCAGCATCGAGCACCCCACCACCAGCCGCGTGCTGGCGGCCATGTTCGCCGACGACAAGCATTTCGCCCACCATCCGGCGCTGCCGGCGGTGGCCCAGTTCGGCGACGAGGGGGCAGCCAACCATACCCGTTTCTGCCGGGCCTATGGCGAGCCGGGCGTGGAGTTCTTCGTCTATGGCCGCAGCGCCTTCGACAGCCGCTATCCCGCGCCGCAGAAGTATCCGGCGCGCCAGACCCTGGAAGCCTCCCAGGCCGTGGCCAGGCTGCATGGGCTGGCCGAGGACGGTGTGGTCTACGCTCAACAGAACCCGGCGTTGATCGACCAGGGCGTGTTCCACAACGACGTGATCTCGGTGGGCAACGGCGAGGTGCTGTTCTACCACGAGGATGCCTTCCTCGAGACCGATACGGTGCTTGGCCAGCTGCAAGCTAAACTGGCCAGCAAGGGCGGCCGGTTCCAGGCGATTCGCGTGCCGCGCTCGGCGGTGACGGTGGAGGACGCGGTGCGTTCCTACCTGTTCAACAGCCAGCTGCTGTCTCGCGACGACGGCTCCATGCTGCTGGTGGTGCCGGAGGAGTGCCGCAACAACGAACGGGTCTGGGCCTACCTGGGACAGCTGACCCGCCAGGGCGGCGCGGTGAAGGAGGTCAAGGTGTTCGACCTCAAGCAGAGCATGCAGAACGGCGGTGGCCCGGCTTGCCTGCGTTTGCGCGTGGCCCTGAAGGAAACCGAACTGGCGGCGGTCAATCCAGGCGTTATCATGACCGCGCCGCTGTACGACACCCTGGTGCAGTGGGTCGACAAGCACTACCGCGATCGCCTGGGCGAAGCGGACCTGGCCGACCCGCAACTGCTGGACGAGTGCCGTACAGCCCTGGATGAGCTGACCCAGATACTCAAGCTGGGCTCGGTCTATCCATTCCAACGCCAACCTTGAAGAGAGAATTTGCAATGTCCGACGCCCTGCGCCTGATCCTCGAAGACGACGACGGTACCCAGCTGGAAACCTCCTGCACCCGCTTTGCCGTGGTCTGGCAAGGCAAGGAGGTGTGGATCCAGCAGGACGGCCGTGGCCAACTGCTGATCGGCGTCGACGTCGAGGAAGACGACACCGAGTACGCCAACCTGTTGCTGCGCCCCATGGCCACCAACCTGGTCAGCCTGCAACTGGAGATGGAACCGGCCGAGGTTGGCGACGACGACCACGTGCACGGCCCGGACTGCGGTCATAACCACTAAGGAAACGCCCTATGCTCGCCCTCGGCAAATTGCTTGACCTGACCCTGGCCGATCATGAACCGGCCGAGAAGACGCAAGTGACGGTCGAGGGTGTGCGCTTGCGCTGGCTGGGGGAGGGCGCCCTCGAGGTGCGTCCGCCGCAGGGCAAGGACAATGGCCTGGACCTGCTGCTGTCGGCGGGTATCCATGGCAACGAGACCGCGCCCATCGAGTTGCTCGACGCGCTGCTGCATGGCGTGGCCCGAGGCGACATCAAGCCGCGGGCGCGGGTGTTGTTCCTGTTCGGCAACCCTGAGGCGATTCGCAAGGGCGAGCGCTACGTCGAGCAAGACATCAACCGCCTGTTCAATGGCCGCCACGAGTTGTCCAGTGGCGCCGAGGCCCTGCGCGCGGCGGAGCTGGAGCAGTTCGCCCGGGTGTTCTTCAGCCAGCCGGAGCGCACGCGCCTGCACTACGACCTGCACACGGCGATCCGTGGTTCGAAGATCGAGCAGTTCGCGCTCTACCCGTACAAGGAAGGCCGCCAGCACTCCCGTCGTGAGCTGGCGCGCCTGCACGCGGCCGGCATGGAGGCGGTGCTGTTGCAGAACAAGGCATCGATCACCTTCAGTGCCTTCACCTACGAACAACTGGAGGCCGAGGCCTTCACCCTGGAACTGGGCAAGGCACGGCCGTTCGGCCACAACCAGCAGGTCAACCTCGACCGCCTGGAAACCCGCCTGGTACAGATCATCGAGGGCAACGAGCCGGAGACCGACGAGAGTCTCGATGGCCTGCAACTGTTTAGCGTCGCCCGCGAGATCATCAAGCACAGCGACAGCTTCCACCTGCACCTGCCGGCGGACATCGAGAACTTCTCCGAGCTCAGCAAGGGTTACCTGCTGGCCGAGGACCTGGCCGAGACCCGCTGGATCGTCGAGGAGGAGGGGGCGCGGATCATCTTCCCCAACCCCAGGGTCCGCAATGGGCTGCGGGCCGGGATCCTGATCGTGCCGGATTCTGGACAGCGGCTGGGCTGATCGGTAGGCGGCGCGTCAAGCTGGGGCGCGAAGCGGCCCCAAATGGCAGCACAGGCGCCGCTGTTTTTGGATCCCTTCGCTGATGAAAGTCCCTTGTTTCACCAGCTGTTCCATTTTCCGCCTACCTGGGTCGTAATTGGCTTGCCAGTGGCGAAAGGCAGGCTATAGCATCCCACTCATGATTTTGTTCGTGCCGACCTGAAAATCCGTCCAAACGGCGGTTTCCATCGCATAAACACACTGCACCGAGACTGCAGGACCGATATAATGCGGCCCTTTGCCGTCGTTTCGTCGATTCGACGTGTTTGCCTTAAAGGGCCGCCGTTTCCGTGGAAGAACCTATGAAAAGCGCAGAAATCCGTGAAGCCTTCCTTCGCTTCTTCGAGGAGCAGGGGCATACTCGAGTCGCCTCCAGCTCCCTGATCCCGGGCAATGACCCGACCTTGCTGTTTACCAACGCCGGCATGAACCAGTTCAAGGACTGCTTCCTCGGGCAGGAAAAGCGCGCCTACACCCGTGCGGTCAGCAGCCAGAAGTGCGTGCGCGCCGGCGGCAAGCACAACGACCTGGAAAACGTCGGCTACACGGCGCGTCACCACACGTTCTTCGAGATGCTGGGTAACTTCAGCTTCGGCGATTACTTCAAGCGCGACGCGATCACCTTCGCCTGGACCTTCCTGACCTCGGACAAGTGGCTGAACCTGCCCAAGGACAAGCTGTGGGTCACCGTCTACGAGAGCGACGACGAAGCCTACGACATCTGGACCAAGGAAATCGGCGTCCCGGCCGAGCGCATGGTGCGCATCGGCGACAACAAGGGCGCGCCCTACGCCTCCGACAACTTCTGGACCATGGGCGACACCGGCCCTTGTGGCCCGTGCACCGAGATCTTCTACGACCACGGCCCGGAAATCTGGGGCGGCCCACCCGGCTCGCCGGAAGAAGACGGTGACCGCTACATCGAGATCTGGAACAACGTCTTCATGCAGTTCAACCGCACCGCCGACGGCGTGCTGCATCCGCTGCCGGCACCGTCGGTGGATACCGGCATGGGCCTGGAGCGCATCAGTGCGGTCATGCAGCACGTGCACTCGAACTACGAGATCGACCTGTTCCGCAACCTGCTGGCGGCCGCGGCCAAGGCCATCGGCTGCAGCAACGACGGCCAGCCGTCGCTGAAAGTGGTCGCCGACCACATCCGCTCCTGCGGCTTCCTGATCGCCGACGGCGTGCTGCCGTCCAACGAGGGCCGTGGCTACGTGCTGCGCCGGATCATCCGCCGCGCCTGCCGTCACGGCAACAAGCTCGGGGCCAAGGGCAGCTTCTTCTACCAGATCGTCGCGGCCCTGGTGGCCGAGATGGGCGATGCCTTCCCCGAGCTCAAGGCCCAGCAGGCGCACATCGAGCGCGTGCTCAAGACCGAGGAAGAACAGTTCGCCAAGACCCTCGAGCAGGGCCTGCGCATCCTCGAGCAGGACCTGGCCCAGCTCCAGGGCGACGTGGTCCCGGGCGACGTGGTGTTCAAGCTGTACGACACCTACGGTTTCCCCATGGACCTGACCGCCGACATCGCCCGCGAGCGCGAGCTGACCATCGACGAAGCCGGTTTCGAGCGCGAAATGGAGGCCCAGCGCGAGCGTGCCCGTTCCGCCAGCGCCTTCGGCATGGACTACAACAGCCTGGTCAAGGTCGACGTGGCCACCGACTTCCTCGGCTACGAGACCACCGAAGGCCAGGGCAAGGTGGTTGCCCTGTACAAGGACGGCCAGGCCGTCGAGCGACTGGGTGAAGGCGAGCAGGGCGTCGTGGTCCTGGACCGTACCCCGTTCTACGCCGAGTCCGGCGGCCAGGTCGGTGACACCGGCTACCTGCAGGCCGGCGGCGTGCGCTTCGACGTGCGCGACACCACCAAGACCGGTGGCGCCTTCCTGCACCACGGCGTGGTCGCCAGTGGCGAACTGCGTGTCGGCGCCCAGGTCGAGGCGCGCGTCGATGCCGAAGTGCAGCACGCCACCTCGCTGAACCACTCCGCCACCCACCTGCTGCACGAAGCGCTGCGCCAGGTGCTGGGCGAGCATGTGCAGCAGAAAGGCTCGCTGGTCGACAGCCAGCGCCTGCGTTTCGACTTCAGCCACTTCGAGGCGGTCAAGCCAGAGCAGATCAAGGCGCTGGAAGAGATCGTCAACCGCGAAGTGCGCAGGAACACCGAGGTGCAGACCGAACTGACCGATATCGAAACCGCCAAGCGCAAGGGCGCCATGGCCCTGTTCGGCGAGAAGTACGGCGATACCGTGCGCGTGCTGAGCATGGGCGGCGACTTCTCGGTGGAGCTGTGCGGTGGCATCCACGCCAAGCGCACCGGCGATATCAGCCTGTTCAAGATCATCAGCGAAGGTGGCGTGGCCTCGGGTGTGCGCCGTATCGAAGCGATCACCGGCGCCGCCGCGCTGGCCTACCTGAACACTGCCGAAGAGCAGGTCAAGGAAGCTGCGCAGCTGGTCAAGGGCAATCGTGACAACCTGATCGACAAGCTGTCGGCTGTGCTCGAGCGCAACCGTCAGCTGGAAAAGCAGCTCGAGCAGCTGCAGGCCAAGGCCGCCAGCGCCGCCGGGGACGATCTCTCCAACGCGGCCGTTGAGGTCAAGGGCGCCAAGGTTCTTGCCGCACGCCTGGATGGGCAGGACGGCAAGGCCCTGCTGGCCCTGGTCGATCAGCTGAAGAACAAGCTCGGCCACGCAGTGATCCTGCTGGGCAGCGAGTACGAGGGCAAGGTCGTGCTGGTGGCCGGCGTGACCAAGGACCTCTCCGGCCAACTCAAGGCCGGCGACCTGATGAAGCAGGCCGCAGCGAAGGTGGGTGGCAAGGGCGGTGGCCGTCCGGACATGGCCCAGGGTGGTGGCGTCGACGTCGCCGCGCTGGACGATGCCCTGGCCCTGGCCGTGCCGTTCGCCGAGCAGGGGCTTTGAGATGACCGGGGGCCACTGTCTAGTAGTGGCCCCCGGCGTGATGGATTGTTATTGGGTGCCCATCGTGGGCTGAGGCAGCTTTGAAATGGCGTTGATCGTACAGAAATTTGGCGGCACCTCTGTCGGTTCCATCGAGCGGATCGAGCAGGTTGCCGACAAGGTCAAGAAATTCCGCGAGCAAGGCACTGACCTGGTGGTTGTGCTGTCGGCCATGAGCGGAGAAACCAATCGCCTGATCGAGCTGGCCAAGCAGATCAGCGACCACCCGGTTCCCCGCGAACTGGACGTGATCGTCTCGACCGGCGAGCAAGTGACTATCGCCTTGCTGACCATGGCCTTGATCAAGCGCGGCGTGCCGGCGGTGTCCTACACCGGCAACCAGGTGCGAATCCTCACCGACAGCGCGCACAACAAGGCGCGCATCCTGCAGATCGACGACCAGAAGATCCGCGCCGACCTCAAGGCCGGCCGCGTGGTCGTGGTGGCAGGTTTCCAGGGTGTCGACGAGCACGGCAACATCACCACCCTCGGTCGTGGCGGCTCCGACACCACCGGCGTTGCCCTGGCGGCGGCGCTCAAGGCCGACGAGTGCCAGATCTACACCGATGTCGATGGCGTCTACACCACCGATCCGCGCGTGGTGCCCCAGGCCCAGCGCCTGGAGAAGATCACCTTCGAGGAGATGCTGGAGATGGCCAGCCTCGGCTCCAAGGTGCTGCAGATCCGTTCGGTCGAGTTCGCCGGCAAGTACAACGTTCCGCTGCGCGTGCTGCACAGCTTCAAGGAGGGTCCGGGTACCCTCATTACCATTGATGAAGAGGAATCCATGGAACAGCCGATCATTTCCGGTATCGCCTTCAACCGTGATGAAGCCAAGCTGACCATTCGCGGCGTGCCGGATACCCCGGGCGTTGCCTTCAAGATCCTCGGCCCGATCAGCGCCGCGAACATCGAAGTCGACATGATCGTGCAGAACGTCTCGCACGATAACACCACCGACTTCACCTTCACCGTGCACCGCAACGAGTACGAGAAGGCCCACAGCGTGCTCGAGAACACTGCCCGTGAAATCGGTGCGCGTGAAGTGATCGGCGATACCAACATCGCCAAGGTGTCCATCGTCGGCGTCGGCATGCGCTCCCACGCGGGTGTCGCCAGCCGCATGTTCGAGGCCCTGGCCAAGGAGAGCATCAACATCCAGATGATCTCCACCTCGGAGATCAAGGTGTCGGTGGTCATCGAGGAGAAGTACCTGGAGCTGGCCGTACGCGCGTTGCACACTGCGTTCGAACTCGACGCTCCCGCCCGACAGGGCGAGTAAGGCGCTGCCTGGAGGGGCGCGGCTTGCCGCGCCCTTTCGCGTTTCTGGCCGCAGCGCAGGCGCCTGTCCAGCCTTGCGCAGCGACCTTCCGGGCTTGAGCCGTCGTCCCCGGCCCTGGCCCTTGCTTACCACAGACTGTTGTCCCTGAATGAATTGCTTGAGGAGAAAGCTATGTTGATTCTGACTCGTCGGTGCGCCGAGAGCCTGATCATTGGTGACGGTGAAATCACCGTTACGGTCCTGGGTGTCAAAGGCAACCAGGTGCGTATCGGCGTGAGTGCCCCTAAGGAAGTGGCCGTGCACCGCGAGGAAATCTACCTGCGGATCAAGAAAGAGAAGGACGAAGAACCAACCCTTTAATTTTTCTCGGTTTTTTTTCAAAAAAGGGTTTGCAAACGGGGAAAGGTCTGGTTATTATACGCCCCGTGTTGCGGTGAGGTGGCCGAGTGGCCGAAGGCGCTCCCCTGCTAAGGGAGTATACCTCAAAAGGGTATCGGGGGTTCGAATCCCCCCTTCACCGCCATTTTTCGTGTAGGGCGCCGTAACTGGCCGAATCACTTAAGTAGTTGAAAATAAACGAAAAAGTGCTTGGCAAATCAGTTTGGCGAACTATAATGCGCGGCAAGACACGGACTCATAGCTCAGCTGGATAGAGTACTCGGCTACGAACCGAGCGGTCGGAGGTTCGAATCCTCCTGAGTCCGCCATACAATGAAGCGGTTTTGATCATCAAGGCAGCTTCATCCACCAGTGGTAACCTGGTCTAAAAAATACCACCTACGGACTCATAGCTCAGCTGGATAGAGTACTCGGCTACGAACCGAGCGGTCGGAGGTTCGAATCCTCCTGAGTCCGCCACACAATGAGGCGGTTTTGGTCATCAAGGCGGCTTCATCCACCAGTGGTAATCTGGTCTAAAAAATACCACCTACGGACTCATAGCTCAGCTGGATAGAGTACTCGGCTACGAACCGAGCGGTCGGAGGTTCGAATCCTCCTGAGTCCGCCATACATCAAGAAGCCCGCTTATAGCGGGCTTTTTGTTTTTCTCTGTTTCACTGTTTTGTCAGTGATGCCCGGCTAGACTCCTGAATAGGGGTGGGCGGCCTGCATGTCGCCCGTGCCTTGCACGACCGTGCAGCCTGCCGAGCTGCGCGATCTTCCATGGGCTCGAACTCGAATGTGCTTTTTAGTCTGGATCGGCCGTCGCACTGTTGGCTTCCAGCGTTGTCACAGCTTTATCGCGCAAACGATTGTTCTGGCCAAAAATTTAAGCGATCCGACAGCTGATGCAGTGTATGATTGCGCCCGTCAGCCCCGCCGGGGCTTGTGGAATACCACCATGGACTTACCCAGTAGTTACTCGATAACACGATTTACCAAGCTAGATCCGACCGATTGATTCTCCCGGCGTGCTCCGCTGCTGGGAGTGGAGTTCGCCTATGACCGAAGTCGAAGTAAAGAAAGCCCAAGAGAGCCTGCAGGATCGCCTTGCCCAGGTGATCGAGCTGCTGCAGCGCCAACGGGTGGTCGAGGACCTGACGCACCGTCAGGAAGGTCACCATCACGACCTGGTGGAAAATCTCGTCCACCGCCAGAACCTGGTCGAGCTGCAGCGCAAGCTCGACGATCTGCACCCCGCCGATATCGCCTACATCCTCGAGGCCCTGCCGCTCGACGACCGCCTGACGGTCTGGCAGCTGGTCCGCTCCGAGCGCGACGGCGACATCCTGCTCGAAGTCTCCGACGCCGTGCGCCAGACCCTGATCGCCGACATGGACGATCACGAGCTGCTCGCCGCTGCCAAGGAAATGGATGCCGACGAACTGGCCGACCTGGCGCCGGAGTTGCCGCGCGACGTTGTCCATGAGCTGATGGAAAGCCTCGATGCCCAGCAGCGCGAGCGTGTGCGCTCGGCCCTGAGCTACGACGAGGAGCAAGTCGGTGCGCTGATGGACTTCGAGATGGTAACCATCCGTGAGGATGTCAGCCTGGAAGTGGTGCTGCGCTACCTGCGCCGGCTCAAGGAGCTGCCCAGTCATACCGACAAAGTGTTCGTGGTCGACTACGACGGCCTGCTCAAGGGCGTGCTGCCGATCAAGCGTCTGCTGGTCAACGATCCGGAGAAAAAGGTCGCGGAGGTCATGGCCACCGACCCGGTGACCTTCCACCCCGAGGAAGATGCCTACGACGCAGCCCAGGCCTTCGAGCGCTATGACTTGATTTCCGCTCCGGTGGTGGACAAGGGCGATCGCCTTATCGGCCGCCTGACCATCGACGAGATGGTTGACCTGATCCGTGAGGAAAGCGAGAGCGAAGTGTTGAACATGGCCGGTCTGCGCGAAGAGGAAGATATCTTCGCCTCGGTCTGGCGCTCGCTGCGCAACCGCTGGGCCTGGTTGGCCATCAACCTGATCACGGCCTTCCTGGCCTCGCGGGTGATCGGCCTGTTCGAGGGCTCGATCGAGAAGCTGGTCGCGTTGGCCGCCCTGATGCCGATCGTGGCGGGTATCGGTGGCAACTCAGGCAACCAGACCATCACCATGATCGTTCGCGCAATGGCGTTGGACCAGGTCTCGCCAGGCAACACCAGCCGCCTGATGCGCAAGGAGCTGGCGGTTTCGCTGCTCAACGGCCTGATCTGGGGTGGGGTGATCGGTGCGGTGGCGTTCTGGCTCTACGGCAGTTGGTCGCTGGGGCTGGTGATGACCGCGGCAATGACCTTGAACCTGTTGCTGGCGGCGCTCATGGGTGTGCTGATTCCCATGACCCTGACACGCCTGGGACGCGACCCGGCGATGGGTTCGAGCGTTATGATCACCGCGGTCACCGATAGCGGCGGCTTCTTCATCTTCCTGGGGTTGGCGACGCTGTTTCTGCTTTGAGCATGCCGTAGGGGCTGTCATCCTGGGGCTGCAGTGCAGCCCATCGCGGGCAAGCGGCCCTGAAGGGCGATCACTGAGCCACAACGAAAAAAGCCAGCTTACGCTGGCTTTTTTGCTGGGGTTGGCGTCGGTCAGGAAGCGTCTGCAGCCATTTCCACGTCATGGGCGATCAGGGCGACCAGGGCGTTCTGCTGGCGGTGGGTAAGTTGACGGAAGCGTTGCAGCAGCTCACGTTCGTGCAGGGTCAGCTCGGGGCTGTCCAGGCGCATGCTCAGCTCGTCGCCCAGCGCGCCTTCCTGGATGAGGCTCTGCTCCAGGCGCGCGATGATTTCGGAGTTCATGCTGCGGTGATGGTTGCGCGCTACCTCGGCAATGCGCTCACGCATTCCGTCTGGCAGGCGGACGACGAACTTGTCAGCGGTGCGGCTCGAATAGATAGCCTGTTTCATTGGGCGCATATTAAATTGACCGGTTTTTCAGGTTTCAAGGGGAAGCGGTTCTCAAATTGGCCGCACGATGGAAGTACGACCGTGGCGACGGCAAAATGTTCAACCGTGATGCAATTCGGGTGCTCATCTTGCCTTATGGTCGCCGTTTCCTTGGCGTCAATTCTGTGACAAATAGTGATCCGGATAAAGGCTTTTTGCCAGTACCAATTATCAGAAATGAGTACTGGTTTGAAAAGTTTTGCTTTTCCCGGTTTGTCGCCTCGTCAGGCCTTTGTCGTCAAAATCTGGTAAAAATCAGCAAAGGCCCGGTAAAAATCAAAAACGTGCAGGTTTTCAATTGAGCATAGTGGCAATGCAGCATGACGCAAGCGGCACGACCACCCCAGCAGGTCGCCTGGTATTTTTGCTTGGACCTTCCGGATCGGGAAAAGATTCCCTGATCGAGGCGGCTCGCGGGCAATTGATGGCCAATGGGGTGCGGATCGCCAAGCGGGTCATCACTCGCTCGGCAGAAGCCAGGGGCGAGGATGCCCATGGGGTCAGCCCCGAACGCTTCGAAGAAATGCGGGCGGCGGGGGCTTTTGCGATGCATTGGCAGGCCAATGGCCTGGCCTACGGCATTCCCGCGCAGATCGATGACTGGCTGGCAGCGGGCTACCCTGTGCTGGTCAATGGCTCGCGCGGTTACCTGGCCGAGGCGCGCCGACGCTATCCCGGGCTGTTGACGATCCGCCTTGAAGTGGCGCCGCAGGTCCTGCGCCAGCGCTTGCTCGCCAGGGGGCGGGAGAGCGCCCTGGAGATCGAACGACGCTTGGCGCGCAGCGCTCGCCTGCAGGCCGATGACGATCCTGCGACGCATGTTTTGGACAATTCCGCTTCGTTGGACACGACGGTCACTGTCTTGCTCGACCTGCTGGCCCGGGAAGGCGTGATCGACAGGGTGGTGCATGCCCCGGCGAGCTAGGGCAGAAAAGGATTACGTGCAAAAAGCCCGATTGAGACATGACAAACGGCGGATCGCTGGTTAACATGCTCGCCGTTCTTGCGCGCCAGGCTGGCCCGTGCAAGGCCGCACGACCGTCGCTCCCTTCTGCATGCCGTATGGCCAAGGGGGCCGAGCTATCCGTCCTCGTAGTTTAATGGATAGAACGGGGCCCTCCTAAGGCCTTGATGCAGGTTCGATTCCTGCCGGGGACGCCATCTTCCAGTAGCGATGCCGTTACGCTTTCCACTCAAACCCCGACAACCCTGAACGCCTTGTGCGCTTGACGAAGCCGGCCATCCCTGATTTATTGAAACCGGTTTCATCAACCCTACCAGCACAAGTGCAAACAAAAAGGTGACAGGGTGGACAAGATACTTTCGCCAGCTCGCGGGCGGGCCACCATCAGTGACGTAGCCAAGGCCGCCGGTGTTTCCAAGGCCACGGTGTCGCGTTATATCGGCGGTGATCGGCAACTGCTCGCCGACGCCACCGCGCAGCGCATCGAGGCGGTGATCGAGCAGCTCGACTACCGCCCCAGCCGCATGGCCAGCGCCCTCAAGCGTGGCCACACGCGGCTGGTCGGCATGCTCCTGGCGGATATCCGCAATCCTTATTCCGTCGCGGTGATGCACGGCGTCGAGACTGCCTGCCGCCAGCATGGCTATAGCCTGGTGGTGTGCAACACCGATTGCGACGACGAGCAGGAGCGCCTGCACCTGCAGGCCCTGCAGTCGTACAACGTCGATGGCCTGATCGTGAATACCCTCGGCCATCATGCCGGCGAGTTGTCCAGCCTTGCCCGTGAACTGCCCATGGTGCTGGTGGATCGCCAACTGGCGGAGTTGCAGGCCGACCTGGTGGGCCTGGACAACGCCGATGCGGTCGAGCAAGCCCTCGATCACCTGCAGCAGCGTGGTTACCGCGACATCCTGGCCATCAGCGAGCCCCTCGACGGTACCAGTTCACGGCAAGAGCGGGTGTCGGCTTTCCAGGCTTCCATCGCCCGGCGGCGTGGGCTACGAGGTCAGGTGATAGAAGTGGGTGGCAACCTGCACGAGCGACTGGCGGGCTTTCTCGCCAGCGCCGGCCACGGCCCGCAGGCCCTGTTCACCTGCAACGGCGTGGCCACGCTCGAAGTCATGCGCAACCTGCGCGAACGGGGGGAGCACCTGTTCCGTGACCTGGGCCTGGTAGCGCTCGACGAACTGGACTGGTACCCCTTGGTCGGGGGGGGCATCACCGCCTTGGCGCAACCCACCGAACGCATCGGCGCCGCAGCCTTCCAATGCCTGTTGGAGCGTCTGCAGGGCAGCCGCTTGCCCGCGCGGCGCATGGACCTGCGGGCCGAACTCATCGTGCGAAACTCCACCCCGATACGCGACTGAAGCCGGCGCGGCCCGCTGCCGCGCCGTCTCTTCGCCTGAAAATGAAACCGGTTTCATATCAACAAAAACAAGGACAAACGACCATGCACACGCACCCCGTTTCCATCAGCCTGTCGAGCTTCGGTGCCGATGCCGTGAAGCGCCAGGGCCAGCTCGCCTACCTGCCGCTCTTGGCTGCGTCCGGCGCCAGCCGTGTCGAGTGGCGCGAAGAACTGTTCGAGGCGTGGCCGGATGCCGTCATGCTGGCCACGGCCAGTGCCGAGCAGGGCCTGGAAAGCCTCTATTCGACGCCGCTGGAGCTCTGGCGCGAGGACGGCAGCCTGGAGCCGGAGGTGGCCGGGCGGTTGCGCCTGGCCTGCGCGATCGGGGCCGTGGCGTTGAAAGTCTCGTTGGGCCACTACCGCGACGATTGCGACCTCGAGGCCTTGCGCCCCCTACTGGGGCACAGCGCGGCCCTGTTCGTGGAGAACGACCAGACCGTCCAGGGTGGTCGCCTCGAGCCCCTGTTGCGCTTCTTCCAGCGCGCAGAAGAACAAGGCCTGGCACCCGGGATGACCTTCGACATCGGCAACTGGCACTGGCAGGACGAATCGCCCTTGCAGGCGGCGCAACTGTTGGGGCGCTGGGTGCGCTACGTACATTGCAAGGCCGTGGTGCGTCGTGACGACGGGCGCCTGGTGGCGGTGGCGCCGCAACCTGACGACCTTGCGCAGTGGTGCGAGCTGATGAGCCATTTCGCGCCCGGCGTGCCGCGCGCCATCGAATACCCCCTGGCTGGCGACGACCTGCCAGCCTTGACCCGGCGGCAGGTCGCGCACCTGGCCCAGTTGGGTTCGCAGGTGCGCCATGGCTGAACATGATGTGTTGTGCTTCGGCGAGACCATGGCCATGTTCGTCGCCGAACACTGCGGTGACCTGGCCCAGGTGCAAGGCTTCGGCAAGCGCATCGCCGGTGCCGACAGCAACGTGGCCATCGGCTTGGCACGTCTGGGCCTGCGGGTGAACTGGCTGAGCCGTGTCGGCGACGACTCCCTGGGGGCGTTCGTGCTGGCCAGCCTGCGCCGCGAAGGCCTGGGCTGCGACGCTGTCGAGGTCGACCCCGAGCATCCCACTGGCTTTCAGCTCAAGGCGCGCTGCGACGATGGCAGCGACCCGCAGGTGGAGTATTTCCGCCGTGGCTCGGCGGCCAGTCGCCTGTCGCCGGCAGCGCTGCGTCCTGAACTGTTGCAGGCGCGCCACCTGCACGCCACGGGCATCCCGCCGGCCTTGTCGGCGACCTGCCGCGAGCTGTCCCACCGGCTGCTGGATACCATGCGCGCCAACGGCCGCAGTATTTCCTTCGACCCCAACCTGCGGCCCTCGCTATGGCCGGACCGCCAGACCATGGTGCGCGAGATCAATGCCCTGGCGGTCAAGGCCCACTGGGTACTGCCGGGGCTGGAGGAGGGCCGCCTGCTCACCGGCCGGCAGACCCCGGAGGCCATCGCCGGCTTCTACCTGGAGCACGGCGTGCAATGCGTGGCCATCAAGCTGGGTGCCGAGGGCGCGTATTTTCGCGATGCCCGCGGTGGCGAAGGTGTGGTCGCCCCTCGACCGGTGGCCCAGGTGGTGGACACGGTCGGGGCGGGCGATGCCTTCGCCGTCGGCGTGATCAGCGCCTTGCTCGAGGGCCACGACCTGCGCCGCGCCGTGACGCGAGGCAACTGGTGCGGCAGCCGCGCGGTGCAGTCGCGCGGCGACATGGAAGGCCTGCCGCAGCGCCATGAACTGGACGATTACGAAGGCCGCTGTGGCGGCTGAACCCTGAACCACCGGCCCGGCCGGTACCTGTTGCAACAAAAACAAAAAGCTCAGGAGAAACATCATGCCGATCGAACGACTCGCGCCACGCCGTTGGTGGTACATCATGCCCATTGTCTTCATCACCTACAGCCTGGCCTACCTCGACCGTGCCAACTACGGCTTCGCCGCAGCCTCCGGCATGGCCGACGACCTGCACATCACCCCGGCGTTGTCCTCGTTGCTGGGGGCGCTGTTCTTCCTGGGGTATTTCTTCTTCCAGGTGCCTGGCGCGATCTATGCGCAAAAGCGCAGCGTGAAGAAACTGATCTTCGTCAGCCTGATCCTCTGGGGCGGCCTTGCGACCCTCACCGGCATGGTCCAGGACGTGTACCTGCTGATCGGCATCCGCTTCTTGCTCGGCGTGGTGGAGGCTGCCGTGATGCCAGCCATGCTCATCTACCTGTGCCACTGGTTCACCCGTGCCGAGCGTTCGCGGGCCAATACCTTCCTGATCCTCGGCAATCCCGTGACCATCCTCTGGATGTCGGTGGTCTCCGGCTATCTGGTCAAGCACTTCGACTGGCGCTGGATGTTCATCATCGAGGGCCTGCCGGCGGTGTTCTGGGCCTTCATCTGGTGGCGCCTGGTGGATGACCGCCCGGCCCAGGCCAAGTGGCTCAGCGAAGGCGAGAAGACAGCGCTGCAGGAGGCTCTGGACGCCGAGCAACAAGGTATCGCGCCGGTGAAGAACTACCGCGAGGCCTTCCGCTCGCCCAAGGTGATCGTGCTGTCGCTGCAGTACTTCTGCTGGAGCATCGGGGTCTACGGTTTCGTCCTCTGGCTGCCGTCGATCCTCAAGCACGCGGCCTCCGTGGACATCGTCACCGCCGGCTGGCTGTCGGCGGTGCCGTACCTGGTGGCGGTGCTGGCGATGCTCGGCGTGTCCTGGGCGTCCGACCGCATGCAGAAGCGCAAGCGCTTCGTCTGGCCACCGCTGCTGATCGCCGCCTTGGCCTTTTACGGCTCCTACAGCCTGGGCACCGAGCATTTCTGGTGGTCCTACGCGCTGCTGGTGATCGCCGGCGCCTGCATGTACGCCCCCTATGGCCCGTTCTTCGCCATCGTGCCCGAGGTGTTGCCGAGCAACGTCGCCGGCGGCGCCATGGCGCTGATCAACAGCATGGGCGCGCTGGGCTCGTTCTCCGGCTCCTGGCTGGTCGGCTACCTCAACGGCGTCACCGGTGGCCCCGGGGCTTCCTACCTGTTCATGTGCGGCTCGCTGCTGCTGGCCGTGGCCCTGACCGCCATCCTCAATCCGTCGCACCAGGCGCGTCGCTCCCGCCTGGCGCCCAGCCAATAGGTACCGATCATGAAAAAACGCATCGTCCTCTACAAACGCCTGTCCGATGAGCTCATGCAGCGTCTGCAGGCTCACGCCGAGGTGACCTTGGTCGAGGCCCCGTCTGCCGATGGCCTGGCCCGCCTGCGTGCGGCTCTGCCTGGGGCCCATGGGCTGCTCGGCGCGAGCCTGCGCCTGGACAGCGCGCTGCTGGGCCTGGCGCCGCAGCTTGAAGTGGTCTCCAGTGTGTCGGTGGGGGTGGACAACTACGACATCGACGAACTGGACCGCCGCGGCGTGCTGCTGACCAACACCCCTGACGTGCTCACCGAGACCACCGCCGATACCGGCTTCGCCCTGCTGCTGGCCTGCGCCCGGCGGGTGGTCGAGCTGGACGGCTGGATCCGCGATGGCCACTGGCGTGCTGGCATCGGCCCGGCGCAGTTCGGCTGCGACGTGCACGGCAAGACCCTCGGCATCGTCGGCATGGGGCGCATCGGCGAAGCCCTGGCGCGCCGGGCCCAGGCCGGCTTTGGTATGCAGGTGCTGTATCACACCCGGCGGCCGCGCCCGGAGGTGCAGGCGCGGCATGGGGCTCGTCACCGCAGCCTCGACGCCTTGCTGGCAGAGTCCGATTTCGTCTGCCTGTGCGTGCCCCTTGGCCCAGAGACGGAAAACCTCATCGGCGAGCGGGAACTGGCGCTGATGAAGCCCTCGGCGATCCTGGTGAACATCTCCCGTGGCCGGGTGCTGGACGAGCCGGCGCTGCTGCAGGCCCTGCGCGAGCGGCGCATCCGTGGCGCCGGCCTGGACGTCTTCGTTCGCGAGCCGTTGCCTGCGGACTCGCCGCTGCTGCAACTGGACAACCTGGTGGTGACCCCGCACATCGGCTCGGCCACCCAGGAAACCCGCGAAGCCATGGCCCGTTGCGCGGTGGACAACATGCTCGCCGCGCTGGCCGGCGAGCGGCCGGCGAACCTGGTGAACCCCCAGGCCTGGGAGCGCCGGGCAGGCTGACCGGACGGAGCCTGCACGGGCCCCAGCGTGGCTCGTTGCAGGCTTGCCGAGGCTACCCCCGAAAACAACAACAGCCCCGCACGAACGGAGCGTATGCCTTGTATGACCTGATTGACTTGTTAAAGGAGAGGCTCAAGCCATGCCTAACGACGAACCTGCCTTCGCGCAACCGGCGCGACGCGAGTTCCTGCGCAAATCACTGACCCTCATTCCGGTGGCGACCCTCGCCAGTACCGGCATGGGCGGGGTCGTGCTTGCCGAAACTGCCAAACCCGCATCCCCTGCGGCCCGAGAAAAAGCCCAGGTTCAGGCCCGCGCCTACCAGCCGACTTTCTTCAGCGCTGAAGAATGGGCGTTCATCGTCGCTGCCGTGTCGGTGCTGATTCCGGCCGATGCACTGGGCCCTGGTGCTGCGCAGGCCGGTGTGCCGGAGTTCATCGACCGCCAGCTCAACACCCGCTATGGCAGCGGTGGCCTGTGGTACATGCAGGGGCCGTTCCACCCGGATGCCCCGGCCGAACTGGGCTACCAGCTCAAGCTCAGCCCCCAGGAAATCTATCGCCTGGGTATCCAGGAGACCGATGCCTGGTGCAAGGCGCAGTGGCAAAAGCCCTTCGCCGAGATGCCCCTTGCGCAACAGGAGCAGGCCCTGGAAGCCCTGGACAGTGGCAAGGCGCAGTTCCAGTCGGTACCCGCCGCGACCTTCTTCGCCATGCTCTGGCTCAACACCCGCGAAGGCTTCTTCAGCGACCCTCTGCACGGCGGCAACCAAGGCATGGCCGGCTGGAAACTGGTGGGGTTCCCCGGTGCCCGCGCCGATTTCATGGATTGGGTGGAGCGCGACGAGCGCTATCCCTTCCCGCCGGTATCCATCAGTGGCGAGCGAGGCTGAGCAATGGCCCAGGTGATGAAAAAAGTCGATGCGGTCATCGTCGGGTTCGGCTGGACCGGCGCCATCATGGCCAAGGAGCTGACCGAGGCTGGCCTGCAGGTGGTGGCCCTGGAGCGCGGGCCTGCCCGTGACACCTACCCGGACGGGGTCTATCCGCAGACCATGGACGAGCTGACCTACAACTCGCGCAAGAAGCTGTTCATGGACATCTCCCGCGAGACCGTGACCTTGCGCCACAGCCTGAACGATATCGCCGTACCCTATCGCCAGTTCGGCGCCTTCCTCCCCGGCACGGGGACCGGCGGGGCAGGGCTGCACTGGTCCGGCGTGCACTTTCGGGTCGACCCGATGGAGCTGCGCATGCGCAGCCATTACGAGGAACGCTACGGCAAGGCCTTCATCCCCGAAGGCATGACCATCCAGGACTTTGGCGTCAGCTATGAAGAACTGGAGCCGTACTTCGATTTCGCCGAGAAGGTCTTCGGTACCTCCGGCACCGCCTGGTCGATCAAGGGCCAGGTGGTCGGTCGCGACACAGGCGGCAACCCGTTCTCCCCGGACCGCTCCGATGACTTCCCGCTGCCGGCGCAGAAGAACACCGTTTCGGCCCAGTTGTTCGAAAAGGCCGCCCGCGAGGTCGGCTACCACCCCTACAACCTGCCCTCGGCCAACACCTCCGGCCCCTACACCAACCCCTACGGGGCCCAGATGGGGCCGTGCAACTTCTGTGGCTACTGCAGTGGCTATGCCTGCTACATGTATTCCAAGGCCTCGCCCAACGTGAATATCCTGCCGGCCCTGCGCCAGGCGGAGAACTTCGAGCTGCGCAACAACGCCCATGTGCTGCGGGTGAACCTCAACGTCGAGAAGAACCTGGCCACCGGCGTGACCTACGTCGATGCCCAGGGGCGCGAAGTGGAGCAGCCGGCGGACCTGGTGATCCTCGGCGCGTTCCAGTTCAACAACGTGCGCCTGATGCTGCTCTCGGGTATCGGCAAACCCTACGACCCGGTCCGCAACGAAGGGGTGGTGGGGCGCAACTTCGCCTTCCAGAACCTCTCCACGGTGACGGCATTCTTCGATAAGGACAGCCACCACACCAACCCCTTCATCGGTGCCGGCGGCAATGGCGTGGCGGTGGACGACTTCAATGCCGACAACTTCGACCACGGTCCTCACGGCTTCGTCGGCGGCTCGCCATTCTGGGTCAACCAGGCCGGCACCAAGCCTATCGCCGGTACCAAGACCCCGCCGGGTACGCCCAAGTGGGGCAGTGCCTGGAAGGCCGCGGTGGCCGACAGCTACAGGCACATGCTGTCGATGGACGCCCACGGTGCGCACCAGTCCTACCGCGACAACTACCTGGACCTGGACCCGGTGTACAAGGACGCCTACGGCTTGCCGCTGCTGCGCATGACCTTCGACTGGAAGGACAACGACGTGAAGATGAACCGCTTCATGGTCGAGAAGATGCACAAGATCGCCGAGGCCATGGGGCCCAAGGCGCTCACCGCATCGATGAAGGACCTCGGCGAGCATTTCGATGCCACCACCTACCAGACCACCCACCTCAACGGCGGCGCGATCATGGGCACCGATCCCAAGACCAGCGCCATCAATCGCTACTTGCAGAGCTGGGACGTGCACAACGTGTTCGTACCGGGCGCCTCGGCCTTCCCCCAAGGGCTGGGCTACAACCCCACCGGGCTGGTGGCGGCGCTGACCTACTGGTCGGCACGGGCCATTCGCCAGGTGTACCTGAAGAACCCAGGTCCACTGGTGCAGGCATAGGAGGTCGAGCATGAAACGATTTCTGATCGCCGCCCTGAGCCTGGGCGTCAGTACCCTGTCGTACGCGGCAGACGCCGTCGACCCAGCGCTGGTGAAGCAGGGCGAGTACCTGGCTCGCGCCGGCGACTGCGTGGCCTGCCACACGGCTAAGGGCGGCAAGCCGTTCGCCGGTGGCCTGCCCATGGAGACGCCCATCGGTACGCTGTATTCGACCAACATCACCCCCCACCCGACCGGCATCGGCGACTACCGCTACGAGGACTTCGAGCGCGCCGTGCGCCAGGGCATCGGCAAGAACGGCAGTACCCTGTACCCGGCCATGCCGTATCCCTCCTACGCCCGGGTCAGCGACGACGACATGCGTGCCCTCTACGCCTACTTCATGCACGGCGTGCCGCCGGTGGAACAGGCCAACCAGGACAGCGACATCCCCTGGCCGTTGAGCATGCGCTGGCCGCTGGCGTTCTGGCGCGGGTTGTTCGCCCCCGAGGTCAAGCCGTTCGAGGCCGCTGGCCGCGACCCGGTGCTGGCCCGTGGCGCATACCTGGTCGAGGGCCTGGGGCATTGTGGTGCCTGCCACACGCCCCGGGCGCTGACCATGCAGGAAAAAGCCCTGGACGCCTCTGAGGGCGATGCTTACCTGTCTGGCAGTGCTCCGCTGGAAGGCTGGATCGCCAAGAACCTGCGTGGAGACCACAAGGACGGCCTGGGCAGTTGGAGCGAGGCGCAGATCGTCGACTTCCTCAAGACTGGGCGCAACGAGCGCACCGCGGTGTTCGGCGGTATGAGCGACGTGGTCGAGCACAGCATGCAGTACATGAGCGATGCCGACCTCACCGCCATTGCCCGCTACCTGAAGTCGTTGCCGCCGGTGAACCCGAACGACACGCCGTTCCGGGAGGACCGCCAGGTCGCCGAAGCCTTGTGGAAGGGCGATGACGGCAAGACTGGCGCGGCGCTCTACGTGGACAACTGCGCCGCCTGCCACCGTACGGATGGCAAGGGGTACGCGCGGGTGTTCCCGGCCCTGGCCGGCAACCCGGTCTTGCAGGGCGAGGATGCCACCTCGCTGATCCATATCGTGCTCGAAGGCGGGACCCTGCCGGCTACGGCGACAGCGCCTTCTACCTTCACGATGCCGGGCTTCGCCTGGCGGATGACGGACCAGGAGGTGGCCGATGTGGTCAACTTCATCCGCGGCAGCTGGGGCAACCAGGGCGCGACCGTGACGGCGCGCCAGGTGGCCGGTTTGCGCAAAGGGCCACGGCCTGCGCTGACGGTCGACTCGCTGATCGGCGATACGACAGGGGTGAAGGAGCCCTGACCTGCCAGGGGGCTGCAAGGCAGCCCCCGCTCAAGCACCGCGAAACACCACGCCGATACGCCTGCACTCCCATCGTTCTGCTCATCGCCCTCCCGGCCTGTCACCAGGGGCAAGGCCTGTAGCTGTGTTCGCAAAGCCACGAAACAGGCCGTGCAGGCTATTCTGACAAGCCAGCAGCCCGGACTATGCTTGCCAGCGAGAGGAACGAGCTTGCCACCTGCGGCAAATACGACAACTGCCGGCAGCACCTTGAACAGGGTGCCGTTGCTGGACACGAGGGAGAGCGTCCATGAGCGAGGAGTCCAGGCCGGTACCCGCCGGCTTCAGCGAGCAGCAACTGCACACCTTGTTCGACCTGATCAGCGACGGCATCTGGGATTGGAACGCCAATACCGGTTATGTCTACCGCAACCCCGGCTGGTACGCCATGCTCGGCTACGAGAGCCATTCCATGGCCAACAACGTGCTCACCTGGGAGAGCGTGATCCACCCGGAGGACTATCCACGGGTGATGGCCCACTTCGAGGCATACATCAACCAGCGCAACGAACGCTACCGTATCGAATACCGCTGCCGTTGCCAGGATGGCAGCTATATCTGGATCGAGGACAGCGGCCACATCATCGCCCGCAACGAGGATGGTTCGGTGGCGCGCATGCTCGGCGCCCACCGCAACATCGACGCGGGCAAGCGCCTGGTGATCGAGCTCCAGCAGAAGAACCAGTCCCTGGAGAGCCAGGTGGCCGAACGGACGCGCGAACTGTCCTGGGTGAACCAGCAGTTGCAACGGCAACTGGACGAGAACCGCGAACTGGCCGAGCGCGATGCGCTGACTCGGACGGCCAATCGCTATCGCCTGGAAAAGACCCTGCAGCAGGAATGCGAAAGGGCCCGGCGCTTCCGCCAGTCGCTGGCGTTGATCGTCATGGACGTGGACGACTTCAAGCCGATCAACGACCACTACGGCCATGCCCGTGGCGATGCGGCGCTGCTCGAGGTGGTGGAGCGCATCCGCCAGTGCCTGCGCGACCAGGACCTGCTGGCGCGCTGGGGTGGGGATGAGTTCGTCGTGGTGCTGCCGCAGACAGGTCTGGAGGAGGCGCTGCAGGTGGCGAGGGCGATTCGCCAGGCCATGGAGGCGGTCGAGCCGGTGGGGGATTACCGCCTGACCATGAGCTACGGGGTGGTGCAGTGGCGGGAGGACGAAGACCAGTACTGCCTGCTGGCCCGTGCCGACAAGGCCCTGTACCGGGCCAAGGCGGCTGGCAAGGATACCGTGGGTGAGTAGGGGAGCCGAGGCGGCCACCCGCACATGAAAAAAGACCCGCGGCGCCTGTGGCGCAGCGGGTCAAGTCGGCTGTCGCCGCTTCAGTATCAGATGTGCAGGGCGTGGCCCAGGGCGCGCAAGGCCGCTTCCTGGACGGTCTCACCGAGGGTGGGATGGGCATGGATGGTGCCGGCGACGTCTTCCAGGCGCGCACCCATCTCCAGGGACTGGGCGAAGGCGCAGGACAGCTCCGAGACACCCACTCCCACAGCCTGCCAGCCGAGGATCAAATGGTTGTCACGGCGCGCCACCACCCGCACGAAGCCACTCTTGGACTCCAGCGTCATGGCCCGCCCGTTGGCGGCGAAGGGGAACTGCGCGACGATGCAGTCCAGCCCCTCCTGGCCCGCCTGTTCCGGGCTCTTGCCGACCACTACCAGCTCCGGGTCGGTGAAGCACACCGCAGCGATCGCGGTGGGTTCGAAGCGCCGCGCCTTGCCGGCGATCAGCTCGGCGACCATCTCGCCCTGGGCCATGGCCCGGTGGGCCAGCATCGGTTCGCCGGTCAGGTCGCCGATGGCCCAGACATTGCGCATGCTGGTCTGGCAGCGCGCATCCACGGCCACGGCCGGGCCGTTCATCTTCAGGTCCAGGCACTCCAGGTTGAAGCCCTGGGTACGCGGCCGGCGGCCGACCGCCACCAGCACCTGGTCGGCCTCCAGGCGCAGTTGCCCGCCCTGGCCATCGCTGGCCAGCAGGCAACCCTCGTCGTAGCCTTCGACGCTGTGCCCCAGGTGCAGGGCGATGCCTAGTTTCTTCAGCGACTCGGCCACCGGTTGGGTGAGTTCGGCGTCATAGGTCGGCAGGATGCGCTCGCGCGCCTCCACCACGCTGACCTGGGCTCCCAGCTTGCGGTAGGCGATGCCTAGCTCCAGGCCGATGTAGCCGCCACCGACCACCACCAGGTGCCGGGGCAGGGCCTTCGGCGCCAGCGCCTCGGTCGAGGAGATCACCGGGCCGCCCAGGGGCAGCATGGGCAGCTCCACGCTATTGGAGCCTGTGGCCAGCAGCAGGTGCTTGCACTGGATGTGCTGGCCATCGACTTCCACGCGCTTGCCATCGATGATCTTCGCCCAACCATGGATCACCTTGACCCCATGCTTCTTCAGCAGGGCGGCGACGCCACTGGTCAGGCGGTCGACGATGCCGTCCTTCCATTCGACGCTGCGGCTGATGTCCAGGCGTGGCGAAGACACGCTGATGCCCAGGGCGGACTGCTCATTGTGCTGGCAGGCCTGGTGGAACTGCTCGGCGACATGGATCAATGCCTTGGACGGGATACAGCCGATGTTCAGGCAGGTGCCGCCCAGGGCCTGGCCTTCGACCAGCACGGTGGGGATGCCCAGTTGTCCGGCGCGGATGGCGGCCACGTAGCCGCCGGGGCCGCCGCCGATGATCAGCAGGGTGGTATCGAGGATCTGTTGCATGCTCACTCCACGAACAGGCAGGCGGGCTGTTCCAGCAGGCCGCGCACGGCCTGAATGAACAGGGCTGCATCCATGCCATCGACCACGCGGTGGTCGAAGGAACTGGACAGGTTCATCATCTTGCGCACGACGATCTGGCCGTCGATCACCATGGGCCGCTCGACGATGCGGTTGACGCCGACGATGGCCACTTCCGGGGTGTTGACCACCGGCGTGCTGGCGATACCGCCAAGGGCCCCGAGGCTGGTCAGGGTGATGGTCGAGCCGGACAGTTCCTCGCGGCTGGCCTTGTTGCTACGGGCGGCATGGGCCAGGCGGGCGATCTCGCTGGCATTGCTCCACAGGCTGCCCGCCTCGGCATGGCGCAGTACCGGCACCATCAGGCCGTTGTCGCCCTGGGTGGCGATCCCCACGTGCACCGCGCCATGGCGGGTGATGACCTGGGCCTCGTCGTCGTAGGTGGCGTTGATCTGCGGGAAGTCACGCAGTGCCACGACCATCGCACGCACCAGGAACGGCAGCAGGGTCAGCTTGCCACGGCTGTCGCCATGCTTCTGGTTGAGCTGCTGGCGCAGGGCCTCGAGGGCGGTGACGTCGATTTCCTCGACATAGCTGAAATGAGCGACACGGCGCTTGGCATCCTGCATGCGCTGGGCGATCTTGCGGCGCAGGCCGATCACCGGCACCTGTTCACTGTCGGTGCGCTTGGCGTAGCCGCCCGGCGCCTGGCCGGCGCTGGTCTGCGGCTTGCGCATGAAGGCATCGAGGTCTTCGTGCAGGATGCGCCCGGCGGGGCCGCTGCCATGCACGTAGCGCAGCTCGATACCGGCATCCAGCGCGCGCTTGCGCACGGCAGGGGAGGCCAGCGGTTTCTCGTGGGCCTGGCGTGGCACGATGGGCGCGGCGGGCGCGCTGGCGTGTGCGACGGGCGCCTGGGCCTCGACATGCGGCGCGGGCTCGGCCGGGGGCGGCGCGGCCTCGGCTGCCAGCGGCCTGGCCTGAGGCTCGTCGACATGGTTGCCGCTGCCTTCGACCTCGATGCGGATCAGCTCGCTGCCCACCGCCATGACTTCACCCGGCTGGCCGCCCAGGGACAGCACCTTGCCGCTGACTGGCGAGGGGATTTCCACGGTGGCCTTGTCGGTCATGACATCGGCCACCACCTGGTCCTCGGCGATCATGTCGCCGACCTTGACGAACCACTCCACCAACTCGACCTGCGCGATGCCTTCGCCAATGTCCGGCATCTTGATGACGTGCGTGCCCATTCAGACCTCCATGACCCGTTTCAATGCCGCGCCTACCCGCGAAGGGCCGGGGAAGTAGGCCCATTCCTGTGCGTGGGGGTAGGGGGTGTCCCAGCCGGTGACGCGCTCGATCGGCGCCTCGAGGTGATGGAAGCAATGCTCCTGGACCAGCGCCACCAGTTCGGCGCCGAAGCCGCAGGTACGGGTGGCCTCGTGGACCACCACGCAGCGGCCGGTCTTCTTCACCGACTCGACGATGGTCTCCAGGTCCAGCGGCCAGAGGCTGCGCAGGTCGATGACCTCGGCGTCGACGCCGGTCTCCTCGGCAGCCGCCTGGGCCACGTAGACCGTGGTGCCGTAGGTCAGCACGGTGACGTCGTTGCCCGGGCGGGCGATCGCCGCCTTGTCCAGGGGCACGCTGTAGTAGCCATCCGGCACGGCGCTGTGCGGGTGCTTGGCCCAAGGCGTCACCGGGCGCTCGTGGTGGCCGTCGAAGGGGCCGTTGTACAGGCGCTTGGGCTCGAGGAAGATCACCGGGTCGTCGCATTCGATCGAGGCGATCAGCAGGCCCTTGGCGTCATAGGGGTTGGACGGCATCACCGTGCGCAGGCCGCAGACCTGGGTGAACATCGCCTCCGGGCTCTGGCTGTGGGTCTGGCCGCCGTAGATGCCGCCGCCGCAGGGCATGCGCAGGGTCAGCGGGGCGATGAACTCGCCGGCCGACCGGTAGCGCAGGCGCGCCAGCTCCGAGACGATCTGGTCGGAGGCCGGGTAGAAGTAGTCGGCGAACTGGATCTCCACCACCGGGCGCAGGCCGTAGGCGCCCATGCCCACGGCGGTCCCGACGATGCCGCTCTCGGAGATCGGCGCGTCGAACACCCGCGACTTGCCGTACTTGTTTTGCAGGCCTTCGGTGCAACGGAACACGCCGCCGAAGTAACCGACGTCCTGGCCGTAGATCACCACATTGTCGTCGCGCTCGAGCATGACATCCATGGCCGAGCGCAGGGCCTGGATCATGGTCATGGTGGTGGTGGACATGGCGGTTTCCAGATGGATGCTGTTGTTGTGGTCGTTCATCTCAGACCCCCAGTTCCTGGCGCTGGCGGCGCAGGTGTTCGGGCATCTCCTTGTACACGTCCTCGAACATCGAGGCGGCACTGGGGATATGGCCATTGCTCAGGGTGCCGTACTGCTCGGCTTCCTTCTGGGCCTTGAGGACCTCGGCCTCGAGCTCGGCGGTGACCGCCTGGTGCTCTTGCTCGGACCAGTGGCCGATGGCGATCAGGTGCTGTTTCAGGCGAGCGATCGGGTCGCCCAGCGGGAAGTGGCTCCAGTCGTCGGCCGGGCGGTACTTGGACGGGTCGTCCGACGTCGAGTGCGGGCCGGCGCGGTAGGTCACCCATTCGATCAGGCTCGGGCCCAGGCCGCGGCGGGCGCGCTCGGCAGCCCAGCGCGAGGCGGCGTACACCGCGAGGAAGTCGTTGCCATCGACCCGCAGCGAGGCGATGCCGCAGCCGACGCCACGGCCGGCGAAGGTGGTCGCTTCGCCACCCGCGATGGCCTGGAAGGTGGAGATGGCCCACTGGTTGTTGACCACGTTGAGGATCACCGGGGCGCGGTAGACGTGGGCGAAGGTCAGGGCGGTGTGGAAGTCGGACTCGGCGGTGGCGCCATCGCCGATCCAGGCCGAGGCGATCTTGGTATCGCCCTTGATCGCCGAGGCCATGGCCCAGCCGACCGCCTGGACGAACTGGGTCGCCAGGTTGCCGCTGATGGTGAAGAAGCCGGCTTCGCGCACCGAATACATGATCGGCAGCTGGCGGCCCTTGAGCGGATCGCGCTCGTTGGACAGCAACTGGCAGATCATCTCCACCAGCGACACGTCGCGGGCCATCAGGATGCTCTGCTGGCGGTAGGTGGGGAAGCACATGTCGGTGCGGTTCAGCGCCAGGGCCTGGGCGCTGCCGATGGCCTCCTCGCCCAGGCTCTGCATGTAGAAGGACATCTTCTTCTGGCGCTGGGCGACGACCATGCGGTTGTCGAAGATCCGCGTCTTGAGCATGGCACGCATGCCTTGGCGCAGGATTTGCGGGTCGATGCCTTCGGCCCATGGGCCCAGGGCATTGCCCTGCTCGTCGAGCACGCGGACCAGGCTGGAGGAGAGGTCTGCGGTGTCGGCGGGTTCGACATCGATGGGCGGTTTACGGACTTGCCCTGCGTCGTTCAGGCGCAGGTAGGAGAAATCGGTCTGGCAGCCTGGCCGGCCGGTAGGCTCGGGCACATGCAAACGCAGGGGGGCGTACTCGTTCATGCTTTTTACGCTCGCTCGGATGTTGTTTTTGTGAGCTTTGAAGCGGCCGCCGCTGGATACCGGCTTGTGACCGGTAGGTCAGCGTTAAATACAATCATAGGGGCATGGCAGGAGAATTTTTCTCTCAAGTTGATTGCCTTCGCCGCCAGACGCAGATAAATATTCTGTACAAACACAAGAAACAGGTGAATTTGTCTCATGCGCAAACTGGATCGCACGGATATCGGCATTCTCAACAGCCTTCAGGAAAACGCCCGGATCACCAACGCCGAGCTGGCCCGTTCGGTGAACCTGTCGCCCACGCCCTGTTTCAACCGGGTCAAGGCCATGGAGGAGCTGGGGGTGATCCGCCAGCAGGTGACCCTGCTGTCGCCCGAGGTGCTGGGGCTGGACGTCAACGTGTTCATCCACGTGAGCCTGGAGAAGCAGGTGGAGCAGTCGCTGCATCGCTTCGAGGAAGAGATTGCCGAGCGGCCGGAGGTGATGGAGTGTTACCTGATGACCGGTGACCCGGACTACCTGTTGCGCGTGTTGCTGCCCAGCATCCAGGCGCTGGAGCGTTTTCTCGACTACCTGACGCGCCTGCCTGGGGTGGCCAACATCCGCTCCAGCTTTGCCCTCAAGCAGGTGCGTTACAAGACCGCCTTGCCGTTGCCGGCCAATGGCATGACCTTGCGCGAGTGAGCGGGGGCAGTGTCAGCCCCTTCCCACAAGTTTCTCGCGAGATCAATCCCCCGCTGTTCATAAATTGCTACGGAAACCTTCCGGGCTGCTTGATATTTTCAACGCCCAGCGCCTATGGTTGTGCCTGTCGCCGTTCACGGCATACGAAAACAATAAGGACAGTGTCATGACGACCAATGACCAGCGCTCGTTCGCCGAGCGCTTGACGGGCATTGACGAGATCGAGTGCATAACCCCCGACCTCAATGGCATCCCTCGCGGCAAGGTAATGACCGCCGAGGGTTTCCTCGAGGGCCGGCGCCTGCAGATGGCGCGAGGGGTATTGCTGCAGTGCATCATGGGCGGCTACCCGCCGGCCAGGTTCTATGGCAGCGACGACGGCGACCTGGCCCTGGTGGCCGATCCTGCGCAGGTCCACCGCCTACCCTGGAGCGACGAGCCGCGGGCGCTGGCCATCTGCGACGCGGTCGAGTTGGACGGCGCGCCATCGCGGCTGTCCAGCCGTGGTCAGCTCAAGGCGGTGATCGCCCGCTACGCGGCCAAGGGGCTGGCGCCGGTGGTCGCCACCGAGCTTGAGTTCTTCGTCTTCGCGCCCAACCCGGACCCCACCCAGCCCTTCCTGCCGCCGCAGGGCCTGGACGGCCGCCGCGAACTGGGGCACTCGGCCTTCAGCGTCAGCTCCAACAACGGCCTGCGCCCCTTCTTCAACGAGGTGTACCGGTGCATGGCGGCCCTTGGTTTGCCGCGCGATACCTTCATGCACGAGATGGGCGTCAGCCAGTTCGAGATCAACCTGCTGCACGGCGACCCGCTGTTGCTGGCCGACCAGACGTTCCTGTTCAAGCACCTGCTCAAGGAGGTGGCGCTCAAGCATGGCCTGACCGTGGTATGCATGGCCAAGCCGCTGGCCCACACGCCGGGCAGTTCGATGCACCTGCACCAGAGCCTGGTGCAGCTCGACACGGGGCGCAATGTGTTCAGCGACGCGCAGGGCCAGCCGACCGAGACGTTCCATCACTTCATCGGCGGCCTGCAGGCCTGCATGGCCGACTTCACCGCGCTGTTCGCGCCCAACGTCAACGCCTACCAGCGCCTGTGCCACCCGTACGCCTCGCCGAACAATGCCTGCTGGTCGCACGACAACCGTGCCGCAGGCTTGCGCATCCCGGCCAGTTCGGCGGCGGCGCGACGGGTCGAGAACCGCCTGCCAGGCGCCGACGCCAATCCTTACCTGGCCATTGCCGCCAGCCTTGCCGCCGGCCTGCACGGCATCGAACAGCGCTTGCAGCCGGAACCGGCCATCCAGGGCGAGTTCGCAGTGCCTGACCACCTCAGCCTGCCCTGCACCTTGCATGCGGCCCTGGAGCGCCTCAAGCGCAGCGCCCTGGCCCGGGAGCTGTTCGGCGAGGAATTCATCGATGGCTACGTCGCCACCAAGTCCCTGGAGCTGACCGACTTCCTCGATGAGATCACGCCCTGGGAGCGACGCGTGCTGGCGGCACAGGCCTGATCGCGACACAACCGGCACTGGACGCGCCCCCGGCGATTTTTTTCCGCGCCGGGGGCCTGCACCACCCTGGATTTCCCCTTATGCTTGCCCTGCAGTGGCCATGCAGGCCACCCGTCTTCTCCACCTGACCAGGGAGCCCACCGGGACGCATGCGCCAGATCTGGAAGTCTTTTCGTTCGCTGTATTTCGCCGCCCTGATGATGCTGATCGGTTCGGGCCTGCTCAGTACTTACCTGGCCTTGCGCCTGGCTGCCGACAACGTGGACAGCCTCTGGGTCGGTGCCTTGATGGCGGCCAACTATTTCGGTCTGGCGGTGGGGGGCAAGATCGGCCACCGCCTGATTGGCCGGGTCGGGCATATCCGGGCCTACGCCACCTGTGCCGGCATCGTCGGCGCCGCCGTGTTGGGCCATGGCCTGACGAGCTGGCTGCCGGCCTGGGTGGGCCTGCGGATGGTCGTCGGCCTGGGGATGATGTGCCAGTACATGGTCATCGAGAGTTGGCTCAACGAGCAGGCCGATGCCAAGCAGCGTGGCGCGGTGTTCGGCGGCTACATGATCGCGTCCTACCTGGGGCTGGTGCTCGGGCAACTGATATTGGTGATACACCCGCAGCTCGGCCCCGAGCTGTTGATGCTGGTCGCCATGTGCTTCGCCCTGTGCCTGGTGCCGGTGGCCATGACCCGGCGGATCCACCCGGCGCCGCTGCGCCCGGCGCCGATGGAACCGAAGTTTTTCATCAAGCGCGTGCCCCAGTCGCTTTCCACGGTGCTCGGCGCGGGCCTGATCGTCGGCTCGTTCTATGGCCTGGCGCCGCTGTACGCGGCCAACCAGGGGCTCTCCACCGAGCAGGTCGGCCTGTTCATGGGTAGCTGCATCTTCGCTGGTCTGGTGGTGCAGTGGCCGCTGGGCTGGCTGTCGGACCGCTACGACCGCGCGGTGCTGATCCGCAGCGTGGCAGTGGGCCTGGCGCTGGCCGCGTTGCCGCTGGCGGTGCTGCCCAGTGTGCCGCTGGAGCTGCTGTTCGCCGTGGGCTTCCTGATCTCGTTGCTGCAGTTCTGCCTTTATCCGCTGGCGGTGGCGTTTTCCAACGACCACGTCGAGGGCGAGCGGCGGGTTTCCCTGACGGCGATGCTGCTGGTCACCTATGGCGTGGGCGCCTGTATCGGCCCTCTGGCGGCGGGGGTGTTGATGAAGCTGCTGGGGGCGCAGATGCTCTATGCCTTTTTTCTGTTCTTCGCCCTGGTGCTGGTCTGGCGTATCCGGCCGAAGGCGGTCACCGGGTTGCACCAGGTGCAGGATGCGCCGCTGGGTCACGTGGCCATGCCGGCGGCGGGTTCGCCATTGTCGGCGGCGCTCGACCCGCGGGTCGATGAGCAGACGGTGCAGGAGGTGATGCAGGCGCCGGTGGCGGCGGAGGACACCGAGGAAGAGGAGGAGCCTGGGGAGGATATGGCGCAGACGGAGGTCAACAGGACAGTTTGAGGTGGGGCGTGATGCGGCCTTAGCTACAGCGCACCCAAACAAAAACGCCACCCGGGCAGGTTAATGCTGTTCACTTAAGTCTGATGTGACATCGATTGGGGCTGCTTTGCAGCCCTTCGCGGGCAAGCCCGCTCCCACAGGATCGTGCATTTGCAGCGTACTTGTGAGAGCGGGCTTGCCCGCGAAGGGCCGCAAGGCGGCCCCAATTGCTTAAGTGAACAGCATTAACCCGGGCAGGTGGCGTTTTGCTCAGCGTACAAGCCTCAATAATCGTCCTTGTCGAACCGCCGCGCTTCGCGCTGCAACTGGTACACGAAGCTCTCGACCTTGCGCTGCATCTGCCCGTTGAGGTTGTGGAAGCGCACCCCGGCGAAGGTGGTGTTGAAACGCTCCTCGAAATGCAGGTGGCGCAGCTCCACCATGACCTGCGACATGCCCAGTGGGCCACTGGCGCCGAAGCGCTCATAGACCTGGCCCAACTGCAGGCGTTCGCCAACGTTACCGTCGAAACGCAACTTGCAGCCGGTGGCGGAGATGTCCAGCAGCTTGCCGCGCAGGGCGCCGTTGCCCTTGAGCTTGTCACCGTCGAGCACCACGTCGACCAATTGCGACAGCTTGAGCGCGGCCCGGAAGGCGTTGCGCCGCTGGTGGTAGGTCACCTCGGTGGGCAGGGGGCCACGGTAGCAGCGGTGGCCGTCGATTTCGCCGATGCGCAGCGGGGTGTCGCATTCCCAGGCGATGCGTACACCCTCATGGAAGCCTTCGACGCGGAACGGTTCGCCGTTCTCTATGTATTTCTCGCCATCACGCGGGATCATTTCGTCCAGCGCCAGGGTATTGCCGTCACGGTCCACCTGAACCACGTAGCTCTGGAAGCGTTGGCTACGTTCATGGAAGGTGATGATCAGCGGATCGTGGCTATCCAGCAGCTGGCGCAGGTTGGCTGCGATCTCCAAAGGAGTGGTGAGCACCTTTGGCGGCTGGGGAGCATCGGACTCATTGAACACGGGTTATCAATCTCCAGGCAAAAACGACACACGCAAGTAACGGCATTTTGCCAGTATGTTCCGTGCCTTGATAGAAATAATCACACTTGGCTGAGCGCCCGGGGCTTGGCCAGTGGCGAGGTGGCGCCACGGCTGTCGTAGAGCGACGGAGAATCGCCGCCCATGAGGATCCTGATCTGGTT
Source organism: Pseudomonas sp. HLMP (assembly GCF_046365545.1). Classification (NCBI taxonomy): domain Bacteria; kingdom Pseudomonadati; phylum Pseudomonadota; class Gammaproteobacteria; order Pseudomonadales; family Pseudomonadaceae; genus Pseudomonas; species Pseudomonas sp. HLMP. Next base: position 2,134,255 of record NZ_JBDLLR010000001.1, read on the forward strand.
GGCCGTGGCGTGCTGCTGCACCTGGATGATCCGCCCGTTGGTCTCGTTGACCTTCTGGCAGGCATCCATCAGTTGGCTGAGCACGTCGAGCTGCTGCAGCAACACCGCGCCGTTGGGCGATTGCGCGGCCAGTGCCTGCACGCCGGCACGATCGGCGCTCAGGCCGAGGCTGGTGAGCAGGTGGTTGCGCCGCTGCCCTTGCTGTTCGAGCAAGGCGATCAACGACTGCTTGCGTGCCAGGATGTGCTCCAGCATCGCCATGTCCCGGCCGTGCAGGGCGACCGCTTCGTTCTGGAGCAGTTCGAGCAGTTGCTGGGTTGGCGCGATGTCGTTTTCGATCAGTTGCAGCAGGGTGATGTCGTGCATGGCTGGCTCTTGGCGTGTGGCGTCCTTGAAGTCAGCGCGCCGGAAGGTCAGCGCTGGGCTTCGAATTCAAGCAGTTTGCTGGCGACCCGGCCGGCATCGACCTGGTAGCTGCCGTCTGCGATCGCCTGTTTCAACTGGGCCACGCGGGCACTGTTGACCTCGGGCTGGTCGCGCAGCTTGTCGCTGATCTTCTGCAACTGCTGGGCCTCTTGGCTGAGGTGTACCGCTTCTCCGCTGACGCTGGAGCGCTTGGGCGCTTCGCTGGTTTCGCCGGCTTTCTCGGCGTTGCCGGCCGCGGTGTTGCCGCGAACGCCGCCCGTGACGGACGGAGAGTTATTCAAACGACTGAAGTCGATGACCATGATCAGAAACCTCTGGGGATTTGGACGCTTGCCATGTTTTCGGCCAACCCGAAAGAAACTTTAGCCGCGAATGCATCGCTGCCCGTCGGCAAGCTCGCACGACCCGTTTTCTGACACAGTTTAGGAAAAGCGGTTCCGCGCCGCCAGCCTTATATCCCCGGCGGTCGGGGCTGCCTTGCAGCCCATCGCCCCCCAATGACAGTTGAAACCGCTACATGGCCACCTCGACCTGCCCCGGCCCGGTCACCCGTGCCTTCACCACGCGCTTGGAGTTCAGGTTGCGCACCCGGATCTGTTCGGACAGGCCGCCCTTGGCCAATGCTTCGCCCGGCATGCGCACGCTCAGGCTGCCGCTGCGGGCGACGATCACGACATGGTCGCCCTTGCGCACCACCTCGGCCTGCTCCAGATGCTGCGGCGTGAGCACCTGGTCGAGCACGGCCGGGCGCAGCAGCTTCATGCCCACGGCCTGCTCCAGGTCGCTGAGGAAACCCTGGTTGAGCGTACCCACGTCGCGCTCGCGCAGGGCCACGTCGTCCTCGCCGATGACGCTTTCGCGCTTGAGCGGACGGGTCATCACCACCACGTCGCGAAACAGCCGCACCTGAGCTGGCACGAACACCGTCCACGGCCCGCTGCCGTTGCAGCGCAGCCGCACCGTGACCCGGCCCAGCGGCTGCGCCGGGCTCTCCAGCGAAGCGTCAAGTTGCTGGCTGCACAGCGGCATGCGCAGGCGCGGGTCGAGCGAGTTGACCTGGATCTCGTAGCGGCCTGGTGTCTGGCTGGTGGCCAGGTAGTCCTCCACGGCGAATTCAAGAAACCCTTGTGTGACGCCGATAAGTTGTTCAGGCAAGGTAAACGCATCCGCCAGCGTGCGGGCGCCGGGTGCCAGCAGGCACAGCGCGGCCAGCGAGCCGGTCAGCAGGTGCGTCAATCGTCGGGAAAATGTCGTTTTCGTGTACATGACGCTCAAAAAAGCAAAGCCTGTGCCGATCTGGTACATAGGCTGATACGTATGAAGGAGTCTGGCATGGCTGGTGTTATGGATTCGGTCAACCAGCGCACGCAACTGGTGGGGCAGAACCGCCTGGAGCTGTTGCTGTTCCGCCTCAATGGCGATCAGCTCTACGGCATCAATGTGTTCAAGGTCCGGGAGGTGCTGCAGTGCCCGGAGCTGACGCTGTTGCCCAAGTCCCACCCGGTGGTGCGCGGCGTGGCCAACATTCGCGGGGCGACCATCCCGATCCTCGACTTGTCGATGGCGACCGGCCTGCCGGCCCTGCAGGAGGAGGCGCGCAACAGCTTCGTGATCATCACCGAGTACAACACCAAGACCCAGGGCTTTCTGGTGCATTCGGTGGAGCGCATCGTCAACATGAACTGGGAGGAGATCCACCCGCCACCCAAGGGCACTGGCCGCGACCACTACCTGACCGCCGTCACCCGGGTGGACGAGCGTATGGTGGAGATCATCGACGTGGAGAAGATCCTCGCCGAGGTCGCGCCTTCCTCCGAGGCGGTGTCGGCTGGGGTGATCGACGCCGAGGTGCAGGACAAGGCGGTGCTGCTGCGGGTGCTCACGGTCGATGACTCGTCCGTGGCGCGCAAGCAGGTCAGCCGCTGCCTGCAGACCGTCGGTGTCGAGGTGGTGGCGCTCAACGACGGGCGCCAGGCGCTGGACTACCTGCGCAAGCTGGTGGACGAGGGCAAGCGTCCGGAGGAAGAGTTCCTGATGATGATCTCCGACATCGAAATGCCCGAGATGGATGGTTATACCCTCACTGCGGAGATTCGCAGCGATCCGCGCATGCAAAACCTGCACATCCTCCTGCATACTTCCCTGTCGGGGGTATTCAACCAGGCCATGGTCAAGAAGGTCGGCGCCGATGACTTCCTGGCCAAGTTCAAGCCGGATGACCTGGCCCAGCGAGTGGTCGACCGGATCAAGGCGACGCATTGAAACGGCCGGGGCGTGCCCCGGCCTCAGCGATTGAAAAGAGGCGGTAGCCGTGTCTACGGGTAATTTGGATTTCGAACAGTTCCGGGTCTTCCTGGAGAAAGCCTGTGGCATCCTGCTGGGCGAGAATAAGCAGTACCTGGTCTCCAGCCGTCTCAACAAGCTGATGGAGCAGCAGGGCATCAAGACGCTCGGCGAGCTGGTGCAGCGCATCCAGACCCAGCCGCGCGGCGGCCTGCGCGAGCAGGTGGTCGATGCCATGACGACCAACGAGACCCTCTGGTTCCGCGATACCTACCCGTTCGAGGTGCTCAAGAGCAAGGTCATCCCGGAGTTCGTGCGCGGCAACCCGGGTCAGCGCTTGCGCATCTGGTCGGCGGCGTGTTCGTCGGGGCAAGAGCCGTACTCGCTGTCGATGGCCATCGACGAGTTCGAGCGCAGCAACCTCGGCCAACTGAAGATGGGCGCGCAGATCGTCGCTACCGACTTGTCCGGGGCCATGCTGAACAACTGCAAGACCGGCGAGTACGACAGCCTGGCCATCGCCCGCGGCCTGTCCCAGGAGCGCCTGCAGCGCTATTTCGACCCCAGGGGGGCTGGGCGCTGGGCGGTCAAGCCGGCGATCCGCAGCCGGGTCGAGTTCCGCTCCTTCAACCTGCTCGACAGCTATGCCAGCCTGGGCAAGTTCGACGTCGTGTTCTGCCGCAACGTGCTGATCTACTTCTCGGCCCAGGTCAAGAAGGACATCCTCATGCGTATTCACGGCACGCTCAAGCCGGGGGGCTACCTGTTCCTGGGGGCGTCCGAGGCGCTCAACGGGTTGCCGGACCATTACCAGATGGTCCAGTGCAGCCCGGGGATCATCTACCAGGCCAAGTAAAGGGCGGGGTCGCTGTGCGGCCCCGGCTTCATTTCATCCCCCCATTGCCGCTTTGCTGACGCCAAGCGGTAAGGCATTGCCGCTTTTCTGGCATTGCCGCCCCCGGCAAACGGCCCGGAGTGCCGGATTCATTGGGTCGTGCATGTTGGCACAGACCTTGCTCAAGCTTGCTCACGATTCTTCCGGTCACCTTCGAAGGTTTCCCCGACATGAGCATCAGTTTCGACAAGGCGCTCGGCATCCATGAAAAGGCCCTGGGCTTTCGCGCCCAGCGCGCCGAAGTCCTGGCCAACAACATCGCCAACGCCGACACGCCCAACTACAAGGCGCGCGACATGGATTTCTCTTCGGTGCTCGCCGCCGAGGCCGAGAAGCAGCAGGGCGGCCGCATCGCCCTGGACCGTACCAACACCCGGCACATCGAGGCCCAAGGCCTGGCCATGGGCGACGATACCCTCAAGTACCGCACGCCGATGCAGCCTTCGATCGACCAGAACACCGTGGACGCGCAGATCGAGCAGTCGAACTACGCGGAAAACGCCATCGGCTTCCAGGCCAGCTTCACCCTGCTCAACAGTAAATTCAAAGGGCTGGTTTCGGCCCTGCGTGGAGAGTGACCATGTCCCTTGCCAGTGTCTTCAACATTGCCGGTAGCGGCATGAGCGCGCAGAACACGCGCTTGAACACCGTCGCCTCGAACATCGCCAACGCCGAGACCGTGTCCTCGAGCATCGACCAGACCTACCGCGCACGCCACCCGGTGTTCGCCACCACCTTCCAGCAAGCGCAGAACGGCGCTGGCCAGTCGCTGTTCCAGGACCAGGGCGAGGCCGGCCAGGGCGTGCAGGTGATGGGTATCGTCGAGGACCAGAGCAACCTCGAGGCACGCTACGAGCCCAATCACCCGGCGGCGAACAAGGACGGCTACGTCTACTACCCGAACGTCAACGTGGTCGAGGAGATGGCCGACATGATCTCCGCCAGCCGTGCGTTCCAGACCAACGCCGAGCTGATGAACACCGCCAAGACCATGATGCAGAAAGTGCTGACCCTGGGTCAGTGATAAGGAATCCCGACCATGGCAGTCGATAGCACAGGTGTGAACCTCAACGATGTTCTCTCGGCGTCGGGCGTGAGCACCGGCACCAAGAAGACCACGCCCGAGAACACCGACAAGAATGCGCTGGGCAAGGATGCGTTCCTGCAGTTGCTCGTGACCCAGATGCAGCACCAGAACCCGCTGGACCCGCAGGACAACGGCGAGTTCATCGCCCAGCTGGCGCAGTTCAGCAGCCTGGAAGGCATCACCACGCTCAACGACACGGTCAACTCGATCGCCGGTGCCCTGGGCTCGTCCCAGGCTCTGCAGGCGTCATCGCTGGTCGGGCGTTCGGTGGTGGTGCAGAACGACAAGGCGGTGGTCGATACCGCCGAGAGCTTCAACGGCCAGATCGTCGTTCCGCAAGCGATCGGCGAAGCGAAGATCACCATCAAGGACAAGGACGGCAACGTGGTCAAGACCATCGAGCTGGGCGAGCAGAAGGCTGGCTACGCCGACTTCATCTGGGATGGCACCAACGAGAAGGGCGAAAAGGTCGATCCGGGCACCTACAGCTTCTCCGCCACCACCACCGTGGATGGCAAGGCGGTGGAGATGTACACGCTGCTGCCGGCCAAGGTCACCAGCGTCAGCATCAACCCGAGCGGCGAGATGATGCTCAACCTTGCAGGGCTCGGGAAGGTTCCCCTGTCCAGTGTGCAAACCATCGGTATCTAAGGCCGGTTTAACGCGGCACAAGGAGCGAATTCATGTCTTTCAATATCGGCCTTAGCGGTCTGTACGCAGCCAACAAGCAGTTGGACGTCACCGGCAACAACATCGCCAACGTCAACACCATTGGTTTCAAGTCGTCCCGTGCCGAGTTCGCCGATGTCTACGCCGGCGCCAACCGCCTGGGCGTGGGCAAGAACCAGGTTGGCAACGGTGTGCGCCTGGGGGCTGTCTCCCAGCAGTTCGGCCAGGGTGACATCAACAACACCGGCAACGTGCTGGACATGGGCATCCAGGGCCAGGGCTTCTTCGTCCTGTCCGACAACGGCTCGCTGGTCTACACCCGTGCCGGTGCCTTCCAGACCAGCAAGGACAACTACGTGGTCACCTCGGACGGCCTGCGCCTGCAGGGCTACGCCGCCGACTCGACCGGCAAGATCCAGAAGGGCGTGCTGACCGACCTGAAGATCGATACCTCGGCACTGGCACCCAAGGCCACCACCCTGATCGACCAGGGGATCAACCTGAACTCCTCGGCCACCGACATCCCGCTGGAAGTGGATGACGGCACCGGCACCATGATCCCGAACAAACCGTTCGACCCGGCTGACGAGACCACCTACACCAAGTCGTTCCCGACCAAGGTGTACGACAGCCAGGGCAACGAGCACACGATGGAGCAGTTCTATCGCAAGACCGGCACCAACGAGTGGACCATGTACACCCTGGTCGATGGGCGCAACCCCTTCGACCCTGCGAGCACCGCACCGCTGACCGGCACCATCAGCTTCAACAGCGACGGTTCGGTCAAGAGCATGACGGCTGACAGCACCGGCCTGCCGCCAGGCTCCTCCTTCACCGTGGCCAACAACACCTTCACCATGAGTGGCTGGATCCCGGCGGTGCAGGATGCGTCCGGTAACTGGATCTCCAACGGTGCCGAGGGCAATGCCGACGGCATGCGCCTGTCGATGAACAGCACCACCTCGTACAACACCGAGACCGCACGCATGTCGCAGTCCCAGGACGGCTATGCCACTGGTATCTTGTCGAGCTTGTCGATCGACTCCACCGGTGTGCTGTTCGCCAGCTTCAGCAACCAGCAGTCCCGTGCCATCGGCCAGGTTGCCGTCGCCAGCTTCGCCAACGAACAGGGCCTGCAGCAGATCGGCGGTACCCGCTGGACGGAAACCTTCGCTTCGGGCATCCCGGGCATCGACGCGCCGAAGACCGGTACCCTGGGGAGCGTCGAGTCCAACTCGCTGGAGGCGTCCAACGTCAACCTGACCCAGGAACTGGTCGAGCTGATCAAGGCACAGAGCTACTACCAGGCCAATGCCAAGACCATTTCCACCGAAAGTACCGTCATGCAGACCATTATCCAGATGACCTGACGGTCGCTGGTTGGTTGAACCTGCACGAACCCCTTTCCCGAGAAGGGGTTCGTCGTTTTCGAGGGTGTCATGAAAAGACTGATCGTTGCGCTCGCCGCGCTGTTCTGCCTGTTTCAGGCCCAGGCTGCCATGGCGCCCTGGTGGCGCTGGGAAAGCCAGGTCGATGGTCGCCTGGTGTGCTCCCAGTGGTCGCCGGGGGAGGGCTGGAAGCGTTTTGCCGGGCCTTACAACAACGCCGGTTGCCGTGAGCGCTGATGCTGTGTCTGGGGCTGCTTTGCATGGCGCAGGATTTGTGAGCGCCGCGGACCCTGTGGGAGCGGGCTTGCCCGCGAATAGGCCGGCACAGCCTGCGCAAAGGCAATACCCTGGTCTGCCGCCTCGTTGCCACCTGCGGCAATGAGGCGCCGGATATCCGGCGGCAGCCCTTGCCAAGCACTCGAAAAAAGCCCGTATCCACGGGCTTTTTCGCGTTTCAGTAAAGTTGGTTCGGAACTTGCTTTAGTGCCTGCACAGCAGCGGCGAGCGGCAACCGGTCGCCAGTGCAGCGGAGGATGACTGTGGACAAGATGCTTTACGTGGCCATGACCGGCGCCAGCCAGAACGCGCTGGCGCAGAAGGCCCACGCCAACAACCTGGCGAACATTTCCACCAACGGTTTCCAGCGTGACCTGGAGCAGGCGCGCTCGATGCCGGTGTTCGGCGACAGCTTTCCGGCGCGGGCCTTCGCCATGACCGAGCGTCCGGCCACCGACTTCAGCGCCGGCCCCATGGTCGAGACCGGGCGTGAGCTGGACGTGGCCGTCAGCGGCGACGGTTTCATCGCCGTGCAGGCACCGGACGGCAGCGAAGCCTACGTGCGCACCGGCAGCCTGAACATCGACGCCCTGGGCGTGCTGCGTGCCGGCAACGGCATGCCGGTGATCGGCAACGGCGGCCCCATCGCCATTCCGCCGGAGCAGAAGGTGGAGGTCGGCGAAGACGGCACCATCAGCATCCGCGCCATGGGCGAGGACCCGCGGGTGATGGCCGAGGTCGACCGGATCAAGCTGGTCAACCCCGACACCCGTGGCCTGGTCAAGGGCCCGGACGGGCTCATCCACACCAAGAGCGGCCAGCCAGCCGACGCCGATGTGAACGTCAAGGTGGTGTCGGGCTTCCTGGAGGGGAGCAATGTCAATGCCGTCGAGGAAATGACCTCGGTGCTGGCGCTGTCCCGCCAGTTCGAGCTGCACGTCAAGATGATGAACACGGCCAAGGAAGGCGACGAAGCCATGGCTCGGGTTTTGCAAATCGGCTAATCACATTTGAACGGGTGCCGTAAAACAGGCGCACGAGGAGAACACTGAATGCTTCCGGCTCTTTGGGTCGCTAAAACCGGCCTGTCCGCCCAGGACACCAACCTGACGGTCATTTCCAACAACCTGGCCAACGTCTCGACCACCGGCTTCAAGCGCGATCGCGCCGAGTTCCAGGACCTGTTGTACCAGGTCAAGCGCCAGCCGGGCGCGCAGTCCACACAGGACAGCGAACTGCCGTCGGGCCTGCAGGTCGGTACCGGCGTGCGCATCGTCGGCACCCAGAAGAACTTCCAGACCGGCAGCCTGCAGACCACCGAGAACCCGCTGGACATGGCGGTCAACGGCCGTGGCTTCTTCCAGGTGCTGCAACCGGACGGCACCGTGTCGTACACCCGTGACGGCACCTTCCACCTGAACTCCGACGGCCAGATCGTCACCGCCAACGGTTTCGCCCTGGAGCCTGCGATCGTCGTGCCGCCGGATGCCCAGACCTTCACCGTCGGCCAGGACGGCACCGTGTCGATCACCACCGCCGGCAACCCGGCCGCGCAGATCATCGGCAACATCCAGACCGCCGACTTCATCAACCCGGCTGGCCTGCAGGCGATCGGCAACAACCTGTTCCTCGAGACCGCCGCCAGCGGCGCGCCGCAGATCGGCACCCCGGGCCTGAACGGCTTCGGCACCACCCAGCAGCAGACCCTGGAGAACTCCAACGTCAGCACCGTGGAAGAGCTGGTGAACATGATCACCACCCAGCGCGCCTACGAGATGAACTCCAAGGTCATCTCCACCGCCGACCAGATGCTCTCGTTCGTCACCCAGCAGCTGTAAGCCCTAAGCCTGTTACACCCGTGAGGTAAGCGTCATGAATCGTCTGTTGTCCGTCTTCGCCCTGGGGGGCGCGGTGTTGCTGGCCGGTTGCGTCGCACCGACGCCCAAGCCCAACGACCCGTACTATGCGCCGGTCCTGCCGCGTACCCCGTTGCCGGCGGCGGCCAACAACGGTTCGATCTACCAGGCCGGTTTCGAGCAGAACCTGTACTCCGATCGCAAGGCGTTCCGGGTGGGTGACATCATCACCATCACCCTCAACGAGCGCACCTCGGCGAGCAAGAACGCCGGCTCGCAGATCCAGAAGGACAGCAACGCCAACATCGGCCTGACCTCGCTGTTCGGCGCCACGCCGAACACCAACAACCCGTTCGGCGGTGGCGACCTGTCGCTCAACGCCGGCTACAGCGGCGAGCGCGCCACCAAGGGCGACAGCAAGGCCACCCAGGGCAACACCCTGACCGGCTCGATCACCGTCACCGTGGCCGAGGTGCTGCCCAACGGCATTATCGCCGTGCGCGGGGAAAAATGGATGACCCTGAACACCGGCGAGGAGCTGGTGCGCATCGCCGGGCTGGTCCGTGCCGACGACATCGCCACCGACAACACCGTGCCCTCGACCCGCGTGGCCGATGCGCGCATCACCTACTCGGGCACCGGCTCGTTCGCCGATGCCAGCCAGCCCGGTTGGCTGGACCGCTTCTTCCTCAGCCCGCTTTGGCCTTTCTGAGTCCGGATGACCATGTTCAACGTAAGGCAGCTGATTGCCGCAACCCTTCTCTTGTCCTGTGCGTTCGGCGCCCACGCCGAGCGCCTGAAGGACATCGCCAGCATTTCTGGCGTGCGCACCAACCAGCTGATCGGCTATGGCCTGGTGGTGGGGTTGAACGGCACGGGTGACCAGACCACCCAGACCCCCTTCACCCTGCAGACCTTCAACAACATGCTCTCGCAGTTCGGCATCAAGGTGCCGGCCGGCTCCGGCAACGTACAGCTGAAGAACGTCGCCGCGGTGTCGGTGCATGCCGATCTGCCGGCTTTCGCCAAGCCGGGCCAGGTGGTGGACATCACCGTGTCGTCGATCGGCAACTCCAAGAGCCTGCGCGGCGGCAGCCTGCTGATGACCCCGCTCAAGGGGATCGACGGCAACGTCTATGCCATCGCCCAGGGCAACCTGGTGGTCGGCGGCTTCGACGCCGAGGGGCGCGACGGCTCGCGGATCACGGTCAATGTCCCGTCGGCCGGGCGCATCCCTGGCGGCGCCACGGTCGAGCGCGCGGTGCCGAGCGGCTTCAGCCAGGGCAACAGCCTGACCCTGAACCTCAACCGCCCGGACTTCACCACCGCCAAGCGCATCGTCGACAAGGTCAACGAGCTGCTCGGCCCGGGCGTGGCCCAGGCCGTGGACGGCGGCTCGGTGCGGGTCACCGCACCCATGGACCCAAGCCAGCGGGTGGACTACCTGTCGATCCTCGAGAACCTGGAGATCGACCCGGGCCAGGCCGTGGCCAAGGTCATCATCAACTCGCGCACCGGCACCATCGTCATCGGCCAGAACGTCAAGGTCTCGCCGGCGGCAGTGACCCACGGCAGCCTGACCGTGACCATCACCGAAGACCCGATCGTCAGCCAGCCGGGGCCGTTCTCCAATGGCCAGACCGCCGTGGTGCCGCGTTCGCGGGTCAATGCCGAGCAGGAAGCCAAGCCGATGTTCAAGTTCGGCCCGGGCACCACGCTGGATGAGATCGTCCGCGCGGTGAACCAGGTGGGCGCGGCGCCCAGCGACCTGATGGCGATCCTCGAAGCCCTGAAGCAGGCCGGCGCCTTGCAGGCCGACCTGATCGTGATCTGAGGACGCCACGCATGAACCCCAAGAGCCTGGTTTCCAGCCCCGTCGACAGCGGCGCCTACACCGACCTCAACCGCCTGAGCTCGCTCAAGCATGGCGATCGCGACAGCGACGCCAACATACGCAAGGTGGCCCAGGAGTTCGAGTCGCTGTTCATCAGCGAGATGCTCAAGGCCTCGCGCAAGGCCAGCGACGTGCTGGCCGCCGACAACCCGATGAACACCGAGACGGTCAAGCAGTACCGCGACATGTACGACCAGCAACTGGCCGTGAGCATGTCCCGCGAGGGCGGCGGCATCGGCCTGCAGGGCGTGCTGGTGCGCCAGCTCTCGAAGAACAAGAGCGCATCGGTCAACACCAGCCCGTTCCCGCGTATCGAGGGCCATGCCCCGGCGTTGTGGGGCAGCAAGGTGGCCGCGCCGGTGCATGCCATTGAGTCGACCGCCACCCGCAACGACGTCGCCGCGCTCAACTCCCGGCGCCTGGCGTTGCCGGGCAAGCTCACCGATCGCCTGCTGGCCGGTATCGTGCCGTCGGCGAGCGCCCCTACCGCCGCTGTACCGGCCGGTGAAGGCCAGCCGGCCTCGGGCGTCGCCCAGGCTTTCGCCGCACCCGATAGCGGCCTGCGCATCCTCGGCCGCGCCGTGGCCCAACCGCCGCTGGCACCGAAGAAAGCCTTCGCCGACAGCGATGCGTTCGTCGCCACCATGCTGCCGATGGCCGAGCAGGCCGCCAAGCGCATCGGTATCGACCCACGCTACCTGGTGGCCCAGGCCGCCCTGGAAACCGGCTGGGGCAAGTCGGTCATGCGCAATGCCGACGGCACCAGCAGCCACAACCTGTTCGGCATCAAGGCCAGCGGCAACTGGCAGGGCGGGCAGGCGAGGGCGATCACCAGCGAGTTCCGTGGCGGGCAGTTCGTCAAGGAGACGGCGGCGTTCCGTTCGTACGATTCCTACCAGGACAGCTTCCACGACCTGGTGAGCCTGCTGCAGAACAATTCGCGCTATCAAGATGCGCTGAAGGCCGCCGATAAACCGGAACAGTTCGTGCGGGAACTGCAGAAGGCCGGGTACGCCACCGACCCGAACTACGCCAGCAAGATCTCGCAGATCGCAAGACAGATGAAGTCGTACGAGAGCTACGCGATGCTCGGTACCACCACGAAACTTTAAGGGCAGGAAACCATGGCGAGTTTGATCAATATTGGCATGTCGGGGCTTGGCGCCGCGCAGTCGGGGATGTACACCCTGGGTAACAACATCGCCAACGCCGATGTGGACAGTTACTCTCGCCAGCAGAACATCCAGAAGACCAAGGGCTCGCAGCAGTACGGGCAGGTGTTCATCGGCAGCGGCACGACCCTGGCCGACGTGCGCCGGGTGTACAACGCCTTCCTGGAAAACCAGCTGCGCACCACTACGTCGCTGTCCAGCGACGCCGCGTCCTACCTGAACCAGATCTCGCCGCTGGATACCGCCTTGTCGAGCAGCGACACCGGCATCACCGCCGCGCTGCAGAGCTTCTTCAGTGCCATGCAGGATGCCTCGGCCAAGCCCACCGAGGACGCCTCGCGCCAGCTTTTGCTGACCAGCGCCCAGACCCTGGCCAAGCGTTTCAATACCCTGTCGGCGCAGCTCAACCAGCAGAACAGCAACATCAACGCCAACATGGCCTCGATCGCTGACCAGGTGAACAAGCTCACCGCGACGATCGCCCAGTACAACGAGCAGATCGCGCGGATCTCGGCGGTGCAGGGCAGCCCCAACGACCTGCTCGACCAGCGTGACGGTGCCGTGCGCGAGCTGACCGCGCTGATCGGTGCCGACGTGGTGGAGCGCGACGGCAACTATGACATCTACCTGAAGAACGGCCAGGCCCTGGTGCTGGGCAAGACCACCCAGACCCTGGGCGTGGAGCCGAACGCGACCGACCCGACCCGCATGAGCCTGGTGCTCAACCGTGGCACCACCAAGATGGACATCACCAACAGCGTCACCGGCGGCGAGCTCGGTGGCCTGATTCGCTACCGCAAGGAAACCCTGGACCCGGCGCTCAACGAGCTGGGCCGCGTGGCGCTGGTGGTGGCCGATGCGATCAACAGTCAGTTGGCCCAAGGCATCGACAAGAATGGCGAGTTCGGCGCCATCCTGTTCGGCGACATCAACAGCGCCAAGGCCATCAGCGAGCGCAGCGTGCCCAAGCTGGGCAACAGCGCAGGTTCCGGCAACCTCGACGTGACCATCAAGGACACCGGCAAGCTGACCACCAACGACTACCAGGTGACTTTCACCAGCGCCACCGAGTACACCGTGCGCCGGCTGCCCGACAACACCGAAATGGGTAGCTTCGACCTCAACGACGACCCACCCCCGGTGATCGACGGCTTCACCCTGTCGCTCAATGGCGGTGGCTTGAGCGCCGGCGACAGCTTCAAGATCACCCCGACGCGCAATGCCGCGGCCAACATCGAGTCGGTGCTCACCGATCCCAAGCGACTGGCGCTGGCCTCGCCGCTGACGGGTACCAGCGGTTCGGGCAACCAGGGTACCGGGCTGATTACCCAGCCGAACCTGACTTCCGAGCTGGATATCTACGATGCGCTGCAGCGTGCCGACCTGCAGACGGGCCTCAAGTACTCCACGCCGGTCAAGCTGGTGTTCGGCGACGACAGCAGCTCGCCCCAGGCCTACACCGTGTACGACGCCAAGGGCAATGCCATCGGCAGCGGCACCATCGTTCCCGGCCAGGAAAACAAGCTGCAGATCTCGGTACCGATGGTCGACGGTAGCGGCAACCCGATCCTTGACGGCAGCGGCACGCAGAAGGCTTTCACCTTCGAGATGAACGTCTCCGGTGCGCCGAAGAACGGCGACAACTTCACCGTGTCGCTGACCGGCGCAGGCTCGGCCGACAACCGCAACGCCCAGTCGGTGATTGACCTGCAGACCAAGTCCACCGTCGACGTAGGGGCCGACGGCAAAGGCATCAGCTTCACCGACGCCTACGCCAAGCTGGTTTCCAATGTCGGTGGCAAGACCGGCCAGGCGCAGATGGACAGCAGCGCCACCGAGGCACTGCACAGCTCGGCGCTCGACAGCCGCAACTCGGTGTCGGGCGTATCGATCGACGAAGAGGTCGGCAACCTAGTCAAGTTCCAGCAGTACTACACCGCGTCGTCGCAGATCATCAAGGCGGCCCAGGAAACCTTCGCCACCTTGATCAACAGTCTTTAAGGAGCCGTAGACCGTGCGCATCTCCACTTCGCAGTTCTACAACACCAGCAGCGCCAACTACCAGCGCACCTTCTCCAACGTCAACAAGACGACCCAGGAGGCCAGCGACTTCCTGCGCGTACGCACCGCCGCCGACGACCCGGTGGGCGCCGCGCGCCTGCTGCAGCTCGAGCAGCAGCAGGACATGCTCAAGCAGTACAGCGGCAACATCGTCAACGTGCGCAACGCGCTGGGGACTGCCGAGAGTACGCTCAATGCCATCGGCACCCTTCTGCAGCGCGTCAACGAACTGGCGCTCAGCTCGGGTAACGGCGCCTTTACCGATTCCGACCGCAAAGCCAATGCCGACGAACTGGCTTCCCTGGAGGACCAACTGTTCACCTTGATGAACAGCAAGGATGAGAACGGCAAGTACCTGTTCTCTGGCTCCAAGGGCGACACTCCCCCTTACGTGCGCAACGCCGACGGCACCTACACCTACCAGGGCGACCAGAGCAGCCTGATGTTGCAGGTCGGCGACATGCTCAGCCTGGCCGCCAACGAGACCGGCTACAGCGCCTTCGAGCAGGCCCTGAACACCAGCCGCAGCGAGACACGCTTGACTGCTCCGGCTACCGATGACGGCCGTGTCAGCCTGTCCAATGGTCAGGTTTCCGGCAGCGCGACCTACAACGATCGCTTCCGCAGCGGCGAGCCGTACAGCATCGAGTTCACCAGTAGCACCGAGTACAAGATCCTCGATGCCAATGGCAACGATGTGACCCTCGAAGCCAGCCAGGGCGGCAAGTTCGATCCGAACGGCGACAACACCACCATCAGCTTCCGTGGCGTCGACCTGCGCCTGAATATCTCGTTCAAGGCTGGCGACGAGGCCAATCCGGACGCGGCCATTGCCGGCCACACCTTCAGCCTGAGCTCCAAGGCCGATTCGATCGCCGGTACCCGTAGCCCGGGCAATAGCTCGTCGACCCAGATCACTGGCGCCAACATCACCGACCCGGCGCTCTACAAGGCAGCGTTCCCCGGTGGCGGCGCGGTGCTCAAGTTCACCAGTGCCACGGAGTTCGAGCTCTATGCATCGCCAGTGACTGCCGACAGCCGGCCAGTTTCCACCGGTACCCTGAGCGGCACCACCGCCACGGCGGCGGGGGTCAGCTTCGAGCTGTCGGGGGCGCCGAATGCCGGGGATTCGTTTGGGGTCAAGGTCGATACCCACCAGACGCAGAATCCGCTCGACACCATTGCACAGTTGCGCGCGGCGCTGATGACGCCCCAGGACAACGACCCAGTGGCCCGGCAGAATTTCCTGGCTTCGCTGGATTCGGCGATCGGGAATGTCGCCAGTGCGATCGACCAGGTGTCTTCGTCGGTCTCTTCCATTGGTGGGCGCGGGCAGGCCCTGGATGTGCAAGCCGAGGCCAACGAGGCGTTGAGTACCGAGAACCTGAAGACCCAGAGCTCGATTCGTGAAAGTGATCCGGCGGAAGTGATGCTGCGCTTGGAGATGCAGAAGAACATGCTGCAGGCTTCGATGCAGTCGTTTGCGAAGATTGCTGGGTTGTCGTTGGTTAACTACATCTGATCCTCCCTTCTGCGTCATCGGCCGTGCGTCGTCACTCCCTGGATGCGACGCATGCGCCACCGTCAAGGTCGTCTACCGTGAACGAACTGGCCCTCGTCAGCATTGCCATCCCAGCATTCAACCCCGAGTTTTTCCGCAGCGCCTTGCAGAGCGCTATCGCCCAGGATTATCCGCATCTGGACATCCTGGTCTGCGATGACAGCCGGGACGGCCTTATTCGGGACATCGTCCAGAAGCTGCAGGCTGAGTCCGGCAGGACCATACGCTACGTGCGCAACTCCCAGACCCTGGGCTTCGCCCGGAACCTGCAGGTGTGCCTGGAGCATGCCAGGGGTAGCCTGATCAAATTCCTTTGCGACGACGATCGCTTGTTGCCGGAGTGCATCTCGCACCAGGCTCGAGCGATGAATGAGCATCCGGATATCAGTATCACCATTTGCCAGCGCCTGCTCTGTGCCGCCGATGACGCATTGCTGCCAGCCCGTATGCTCAATGCCGTGCTCTGCGCCGAAAACGCTGTGATCAAGGGCAGTGACCTGCTCGAGACGCTGGAAACCAATGTCCCCAACCTGTTCGGCGGTCTTACCCATGCCTTGCTGCGTCGCGAATGGGTCGCTGAATTCCTACCCGCATTGGTACAGCAGGGCCAGGGTTTCAACGCACGTCTGGACCTGGCGTTGTGCATCTGCCTGCTGCGTCGGGGGCACTTGTGCAGCCTGACGCGCATTCTCAGTATCGAGCGTCTGTATGCCGGGCGACTGAGCAATCATGCCAGCATGACCATCGCGTTCCCCAAGGAGACCGAATGGTTGAGGGAAATGCTGGCCGCGCGGGTCAGTGAGCCGATGCCGGTCAATGGCTGGGTCCGCTACCTGCCGTTGGAACAGTATCGCGATGGCCAGGACATCGCCTGGCAGGAGTTCGAACTCAACCGCCTTCATTCCAACCAGCAGGCGCGTCTGGCACAGCAGGTTGGGACCGAGAGCTTGACGTCTGGGCAGGTCTATGCCGAATGGTTAGCTTGCCGCAGACTATCGCCATCGCAGTTGAGCCAACTGCCCAAGCGCTTCGGGCACTGGCCGCGCCAGCCTCGGATCGTTCCAGTCATCTGGGCCGAGGCGGGGGAGGAGGCCGCGTTGCGGGTCACTCTTGAAAGCCTGGCGGAGCAGTCCTATGGAGCGAGCGACTGTTGGGTATTGGCTCCGACCTCACTGATGGTGCTGAACGAGAGGGGGATACGGCATATTCCCTTGCAGGCCAACGGGCTGGCGCAGTTGAACGAGCGCCTGGCCTTGAGCGACGAGGCCGACTGGATCTTCCTGCTGCGTGCCGGTGATCGGCTGCATCCGCAGGCGCTTGCCATCATGGGTGAGCGCATGGCGCTGCGTGCCGATCGCCTGTGCCTGTATGTCGACGAGGGGACTCATGACGGCCTCGAAGCTTCGGCGCCGGTCTTCAAGCCGGATTTCAACCTCGATTTGATGCGCAGCATCCCTTACGTCGGTAGGCTGCTTGCCTTCGAATGCAACGCGTTGCGTGAAGCCGGTGGCTTCGACCTGGCTTTCGACGTGCTCGCTCCTCATGATCTGCTCTGGCGCCTGGTGGAGCGGCATGGCCTGCAGGTGGTCGAGCATATCGACGAATTGCTGGTGCAGTGCCAATCGAGCCATGCCCAGTGGCTCGCTGACCCGCGCTGTGTATTCCAGGCCCCGCGGGTGGTGGATGCTCACTTGCAGCGCCTTGGCGTGCAGGCCCAGGTCAACGCTGAGGGCGAGGCTGCGCTGTGCCGGGTTCGTTACGGTTATGACTGTACCGCGGGTGTCTCGGTTATGTTGCCGGTGGGCAACGACCTGGCGGCGCTGACGCGATGCGTCGAGTCGCTCTTCGAACATACCTTGCATAGCAATTTCGAACTGCTCCTGCTCGCCACGGCCGAAGCGCCCGAGGCGATTCGCCAATGGCTTGGCGCGATGCATGCTTTGGGCAGCGATCAACTGCGCGTGGTGGAAGTTGAGGTGGGCTCCCGTGCAGCGCAGTTGAACCAGGCCAGCCAGCAGGCTCGTGGCGATTTTCTGTTGTTGTTGCGGGCCGCTTGCGTAGCCATCGATGGCCAATGGCTGGGAGAGCTGCTGTCGCTGGCCCAGCGCCCTGAGGTCGGAGTAGTCGGTCCGAAGCTCTGCAATCCCGATGGCAGCATCCAGGCCGCCGGCATCGTGCTAGGGTTCGGCGGTACGGTCGGTACGCCTTTCGCTGGTTTCCCGCTGGAGTCCGCTGGCTACATGCAGCGCCTGAAGGCCGTGCAGAACTGGAGCGCGGTCTCCCTGGACGGCATGTTGGTGCGCCGTGAAATCTTCAGCAGGCTGGGAGGGCTGGACAGCCAGGCGCTGGAGAACGACTTCCACGGCGCGGACTTCTGCTTACGGGTACGGGAGCAGGGCTATCTGGTTGTGTGGACCCCCCATGCGTTGCTGGCACATAGTGGCGATACAGGCGAGCAGGCCATTCCTGCCGAGCGGTGGGCGCGCTCCAAGGGGATTTTCTACGATCGTTGGTTGGCGTCGATCGCACGCGACCCGGCGTACAACCGCAATCTCAGTCTGAAACAGGCTGGTTTCAAGCTTGAGCCGGGGCTGCGATCAGGCTGGGATCCGTTCATCAGCCGGGCGTTGCCCTCAGTCCTGGCATTGCCGGTCAACACCACGGCGATCGGCCATTACCGTGTCATCCAACCGTTCAACGAACTGGAGAAGGCCGGCTGGATCCAGGGGCGGCTCTCCTACAGCACGCCTGGTCTGGTCGAGCTGGAGCGCATGCAGCCGGAATTCATCGTCTTCCAGTGCCGCTATTCTGAGTCTTCATTGAACGACATGGCCCGTACGCGGCGCTACTCCAATGCGCGGCGCATCTACGAGATCGACGACTATGTGATTGATGTGCCCAGCAAGAACGACCATGGCCGCAACATGCCGGGCAATATGCGCGAGATGGTGGCTCAGTGCATTGCCCAGTGCGATCGTGTGGTAGTGACCACCGAGACCCTGGCCGATGCCTTGTCGAGCATGCACCATGACATTCGTATCGTACCCAACATGCTCAGTGCTCAACTGTGGACGGGGTTGGCGAGCCAACGCCAGACCTCGCCGCGGCCTCGCGTGGGGTGGGCGGGAGGCACCAGCCATCGGGGCGATCTGGAGTTGCTGTTCGACGTCGTCAGGATGCTGGCCGACGAAGTCGACTGGGTATTCTTCGGTATGTGTCCGGATAGGCTGCGGCCCTATGTGAAAGAGTTCCACCGTAGTGTGCCGTTGGCTCGCTACCCGCAGAAGCTGGCCAGCCTCAACCTGGATCTCGCCCTGGCGCCACTCGAGCAGAACCTTTTCAACGACTGCAAGAGCAATCTGCGGTTGCTCGAATACGGCGCTTGTGGCTTTCCAGTGATCTGTACCGATACCAGGGCCTATGCCGGCTACCTGCCGTGTACGCGTGTGCGTGAAAACACCACCGATCAGTGGCTGGATGCCATCCGTATGCACCTGGCCGATCCTGGAGCCAGTTACCGCCAGGGCGATGCCTTGCGCGAAGTGGTCCTGCGTGACTACGTGTTGATGCCAGGCAACCTGCAGCAATGGGCCAATGCCTGGCTGACCGACTGATTTCCTCCCATCGGCGGTCGCCATGTGGAGAACCACCAATTGAACGGGTGAACTATGAGCGTAAACGCAAGCCAATTGCGCAAGGACGTGACAGTCGTCCTGATGGGGCATGACGAGCCGGATCACCGGGAACGCTCCCTGCATTACTACAGCACCCTGGGCGTGCCTTGTCTGGCGCTTGCCGAGCGCTCGGAGACTGAGCATGGAGCAGGCTGGAGAGGTCTGCTGGAGCAGATGCTGGAGCAGGTGCGGACACCTTTCGTAGTGCTGGCCCTGGATGCCGATTTCGTTCTGGCTGCGGCCCTGGAGCAGGCCGTGGGGCTTCTGCAGGCACAGCCACAGGTGGTGGCGGTGCAGGGCTATGCCTTGGCTTACCAGGTGGGCAACGCAGAGGTGACCTACCACAAGACCGGCGCGGCCTTCGCTCCTGTGCCGCAAGTGGGTGTCCAGGGGCGTCTGTGGCAGTACGCCTCGGCTGGCCAGCAAGCGTGGCGCGCTGTGTTGCGAGTGCCAGTGTTGCGCACCGCGCTGGCCGATCTGCCTGAAGGCTTGGATTTCCCTGCCTGGCGAACGGCGCTGTCGTTTTCCCTGCTTTGCCAGGGCGAGTTCGCCCAAGTTGCCCAGGCTGGCGTGATCCGCGCCTATGCACCGACCTGCGAGAGCCCAGCGGCACGGGACGAGCGATTGGCGCATGCCATGCGGGTGCTGCGTCAATGGGATGGCGATCATCTGCGTGCCTGCTCGGATGATACGGACTTCGCCTTGCTCAGTGAGTTCGTGCGCAAAACC
Source organism: Pseudomonas sp. HLMP (assembly GCF_046365545.1). NCBI lineage: Bacteria > Pseudomonadati > Pseudomonadota > Gammaproteobacteria > Pseudomonadales > Pseudomonadaceae > Pseudomonas > Pseudomonas sp. HLMP. Next base: position 2,154,226 of record NZ_JBDLLR010000001.1, read on the forward strand.
TGCGATCAGGGTAGGGAACCTTTGCTGTTCACATCCAAGTGGCACAGCGTTGTAGCCGAGCCGGAGCGGCGTTTCGAACCGCGCCAGTACGTCGAGCTGCCTTACTACAATGGCGAGTTGTTCAGCCAGCTGTCGTCTCTTGAGTTTCTTTGGCATGCCTGGCCGACAGGCCATGCCCAGCGCCATGCCTTGGAAGGTACCTGGGTACGCCAGCGTGATCTGCTCGTCGAACATCCCAATGACACCGTCGACAGTCTCAAGGAACGTTACTGGCAGGCCCAGGCACTTGGCTTGTTCAACCGTGAGGTATGCCAACGCCTGCTGTCCACCCTCAATGGCGAGTCCGATGGAGAGTACCGGCGAGAAATGGGCGACTGGCTGGAGCGGCTCGGGCAGTTGCCAGCCATCGACCAGGCCTCCTTGTTGCAGCAGACTGCTTCGGGTCAAGTGCTCCAGGCCATCGCTGCTGCCACGCCGGACGCCACCGGCCGGCAGCGTGTCCTCGATCACCTGGCCAAGCGTGGTGGTGCGCAGATCGCCTTCGTGGTGCTGGACCTGGAGAGCGATGACCAAGCCTTGCAGTCCACGTTCGACAGCCTGTTGGCCAGCGGCTTGCGCAATTTCAAGCTGGTCGTGCTCAAGGCTGGAGAGCCGCCAGCGCTCACCACTGCTCGGGATACACTGCACTTTATCCAGGTAACCCAGGGCAATTGGGTCTCTCATCTCAACCAGGTGGCGCGCCAACTGTCCAGTGAGTGGATGTTGCTGATGCAGGCCGGCGACGTGCTGCTTTGCGGTGCCCTGTTGCGCTTGCAGGTTGAGCTGGCTGAAGAGCCTGGCTGCCAGGCCATCTGTGCCAATGAGGTGCAACGCGACAGCGAAGGGCGCCTGGTCAGCGTCGTGCGGCCAGGGGCCGACCTCGATCTGTTGCGTGGCCGTCCAGACCTGATGTCCCACCACTGGCTGGTACGCCGCCAGGCGGTGGTCGACCTCGGCGGTTACAGTGAGGCGAATCGCCATGCTCTGGAATTCGACCTACTGCTGCGTCTGGTCGAACAGAACGGCGTGGGCAGCCTGGCCCATATGGACGAATACCTAGTCATCGGCCAGCAACCTGCGCTGCAGATGAGCGCGGACGCGCAGGCGGCCCTCAACCGGCACCTGACCCAGTTGGGGTATCGCGCTCAGGTCGAGGAGCGGCGCGAAGGCGGTTTTCTGATCGACTACCGTCATGGGGTGACACCGTTGGTGAGCCTCCTGATTGGCGTGGAAGCTCCAGGGCAATTGCGTGACTGCCTGGCCAGCGTGTTCCAGCGGACCCGCTATTCGCGTTACGAGGTCCTGGTGGCCTGTGCTGAAGGTGATGCACAGTCGTGCGCCGATGTGGTCTCCATCTTTGGCACAAGGGCGCGTCTGGTGGTCGGTGCGGCAGGCGCATCGCGTAGTGAGTTGCTCAATGCCCTGGCGGCTCAAGCTCGTGGTGAATACGTGGTGCTGTTCTCGGAGCGCTGCCAGGTGCTGACCCCGGCATGGATCGAATCCCTCCTGAACCAGGCGCTGCGTCCCGAAGTGGGCGTGGTCGGAGGTTGCCTGCTGTCTAGCGACGGAGCTATCAGTCATGCCGGCTTCGACCTGATGCGTGGGCCATGGGTGAACGCGCCTTGGCGGGGACTGCCGCTGCCGGCGTCTGTCCAAGCCTGTTGGCCGGCGATGGTGCGTGGCTGTGCAGCGATCTCCTCCGATTGCCTGATGGTGCGCAAGGAGCTGCTCGACCACTGTGGTGGGCTACGTACGGTGGCAGGGACCGATATCGACCTTTGCCTGCGGGCCACAGAGGCGGGGCTGCTGGTGGTTTGGACCGCCGATATGCAAGTGATGAACAATGCCGTGGCCATACCCGACGTGCAGCAGGCTCAAGCATTGCAGGCTCTCTGGCCAGCGTCATTCGCAGGGCGTGTGGTAGTCGACGCGCGTAGCGGGGTGGACGTTTCACGCTCGGGGGCGGGCGCTGAATTGGAATGGCTCGCCCACCTGGACTGACCAGGTGCTAGAAAAAATCCGATGCCGGAGACGGCATCGGATTTTTTATCCCCTCGCCAGTAGATCAGGTGAAGGGCCCGTTCCATGGCGGCCGGTACATCGACTCAGCCCGGGAGCCATGCCTTCTGCCAAGCATCCAGGTGATGCCCCTCGAGCATCCAGTCCCGGTGCACCACCGTTTGTAGCTCATCGCCCAGCCGTGCGCTGGCGTCCAAGTCGCCGGTATGCATGTGGATGGCGTCCACCCAGGTCCTGGCCTCGTTGTCGACCCGTGTCACCGGAAGGGTATCGTCTTGGTAGGCGCGTACGTTGCTACAGATGACTGGAATACCGCAGGCACCGAACTCCAGCAGTACCAGATTGCCCTGGCAGTCATTGGCCAGGTTCTGCCGCAGAGGCGCCAGCGCCAGGTCGAGGTTCAGGCTTGCCAGCATCGTCGGATATTGCTCGACGGCGACCTGAGGATGCAGCTCGTGCGCAAAGGTCCGCAGCCCAGCAGGGCAGTCGCCGATGAACACCCATTCGACCTCTCCGGCCAGTGCCTGGAACACTTCGGCCATCATCTGTGGGTCAGCATCCGCAGCGTTCCAGCCAACGCGCGGCTTTCGTCCAGCCCTGCGCAGCCCTTGCTGGGCTTTCCACAGTACCGGCAGACGATTCTCGAGGATCTGCACATCATGGTGCAGGTTTGAAAACAGTTCTGCCAGGGCCGGTGTGGCAACCACGAAACGGTCGACGAAGCCCAGACCATTGCGCAGGACTTTCAGGGCGTCACCCTGCGTCGAGGGGGCCGCCAGCGAGTCGCAGAGGCTGTCCATGTCAAAGACCTTGAAGGAGGTGGACAGGCTTTTCATGCGGCGCATGGCTTCGAGACGCTCGCTATCCATGCGCTGGTGCAGGATGATGCTGTCTGGCGCATAGCGCGCCAGTTCAGTCAACTGCAGCAACCCCAGGGACAGTGCACCTTCGACCAGGCCGGCATGCTGCAAGGCGCAGAACGGTTGGATGATGCGGGCATGACCCGACGAGGACGCAGTTGCCGGGTGGGCCAGGACCGTCGGCAACGGTCTCCAGGAAGACAGTGGACGCCACGACAATTCGCTGTCTGCCAGCTTGAAGCCGCCAGGCTGGCTCAGTGACAGGTTACGGTTGTAGGCCGGATCTCGGACGATGAGCGGCAACCACTTGCGGTATAGCGCGTCTTGCTCTTCATGCGGTACTGGCGCGGGATCCTGCGCGCCGAGCATGACCCGCGCATTCGCCGCCCAGACGATCAGATAGCCGGCTTGCCTGACCCGTAGGCACAGATCGATGTCCAGGTAGCGCTCGGGCACGTCTGGAGACAGGCCGCCGAGGGCCTGGTACAGCTCGCGGGCAATCATCAGGCAGTGCTGGCTGACCGCGCTGTAGCTCTGGTCGACCTGCAATCGCTCCATGTAGCCGGCACTGTCCATCGCCTCTCCGGCGAAGGCCTCGCCAGCTGGGCCCTCGAGACCCAGTAACAGGCCAGCATGGCGGATTTTGCCTTCCGGGGTCAGCAGCTTGCCGCCGACGACCCCGACTTCAGGGCGCTGGGCGTGGTTGAGCAACTCATCTAGCCAGTCGCCATCGATGATTGCCGACTCAGGAGAGAGCAACAGCAAGTAATCGCCAAGGGCCTGCTCCGTGGCGAACTGGAGCATGGCTGTCACACTGTTGCCGGAAAGACCCGGGTCGATGGTACGTAGGCGAGGTTCGCCAAGACTGCCGATCGCCTGAAGCCATTGACTGACATCGTCAGCCGTTGCGGCGCTGTCGATCAGCAGCAACTCGTAGTTGGGGTAGCGCGTGGTCTCGAGTAGGCTTTCGACACAGCGCTGCACATGGGCCAGGCTGCTGCCTGCCATGATCAGCACCGACACAGGGGGCTGTTGCGCATGGCCGTAGTTCAGCCGGTATTGGCCGGGCCGGTCGGAACGCACTTGTGCATTCACGTAACCCCGGTCGCGCAGATGGCAGAGGATGGCGCGCTTCTCATCGTCCACGTCCTGCAGGCTGGGAGAGTCGGTCACCAGCAAGGGCTCGGCGACATGTCCCAACCCTTCCAGGCCGCCTGAGTTGATCAGGCGCAGGATCAGTTCGAACTCCGGCGCATGGGCATACGCTTTGTCGAAGCCCCCTGTCGCCAATACCTCGGTGCGCCGGAACAACCAATGCCGTCCCATACCGGTCGGCAGGCTCAACAGGTAGTCCAAGTTGAAGTCTGGGCGCAAGGCCGCACCCAGGCTACCATCGGTGTGGCGATACATACCGTCGCAGTACAGTGCACGGGTATCTGGTGCTGTGAGCAATTCAAGGGCCACGATCAGCAGGCCGTGGGCAGTGAGTTCATCACCGGCGTGGATCAGGCCCATCCAGTCGCAGTTGGATTCAGCTATCAGCCGATTGAGCGTTTCCAACCAGTTGTCAGGCGTGACCGGCAAGACCGGGCCTCTGAAGTCGGCTGCGGTGTCCGGCGCTACGCTCAGTAGCGTGGATTGGATACGAGGGTACAGCGCCTTGGCGGCATGCAGCGATGCCAGCGTGGCACTGACTTTCGCCGCATCGCCTTGTAGGTCGATCACCGCGATGGCGAACAGGGGCGCGCAGGCGTGCTGTTGCAGGCGCTCTTCTACCAGTCGCTGCTGGATGGGGGTGAGCTGGCGCTGATCCAGCCACTGGCGCATGGCTATCCCATGTCGCTGACCCGATTCGGCGACACCCAGGCGCTGGAGCATCTTGCGTCGGCCTTGGCGTACCGTTTCGCTGCCCAGATCGCCATGGCGAGCATAGAGATCGAGGTAGAGCCGCGAGTAATCCTTGAACGCCTGCTGCGAGCGGCGGGTCGGGTCGAACTTGGCTTCGCGCAGCCGGACCTCCACCGTATCGCCCGGCACATGACGCAAGGTCGCGCGTGAGGCGAGGCGCATTAGGAAATCCCAGTCCTCCAGCCCGTGCATGGATTCGTCGAAGCCTCCGATGAGTTCGAGCAGTTCACGCGGACAAGCGAAGGTGTTGATGGGGATGTAGTTATCGACGAACAGACGTTCCTTGGAGTATTCCCCATGCCGATAGCGCTGTTCGCGGGCCTGCTCGACCCGAGCCTCGCCTTCCAGGGATTCGATGATGTAGATCGCATCCGCGTATGGCACCTGGTTGGGATGGACCTCAATGGCCTGTGCCAGAGTTTGCAGATGCTCCGGTAGGTAGCGATCGTCGTCGTCCAGGTAGGTCACGAAGCGGCCGCGAGCTAGGCGATGAGCGGCGTTGCGTGCGGCAGCGGGGCCTCGATTGCGGCTTTGGCGCATGTAGGTGATGGGAAACTCGAAACCGTCCAGCATGTTTTCCACGGGCGAGCCGTTGTCGTTCACCAGTATCACCTCGAAGTCCTTGCAGGACTGCGATGCCAGACTGGCCAGCGCATCCATCAGGAACTTCGGGCGGTTGAATGTCGTGACGATCACCGAGAACAGGTATTCGCATGCCAGTGCCTGCCCTGGGGTGAAGTCGAACAGCATCCGGCGAATCTGTTCCTGGCGCTGTGCATAGTGTGCCTGGAGCTCGGTCGGGTAGCTGGCCATGCGACGCAGGTACAGCTTCCAGATGCCATCGGCCGAGCGTTGCATGCGCTTGCGTGCCGCCGGCTCGGCGAGATTCAGTTCGAGGATCCGGGTGTGCTCGGCCAGCGGTTTGTCCGAGGCATAGAAGTTCTGAGAGATTTGTCCGCCGTGGATGCGGTAGCCCACCGTGGCTTGATGCAGGAACAGGAAGTCGGGGGCAACCTGAGCCATGCGGGTCCACAGCTCCCAGTCGCCTGCCAGCATGCCGTCCCGGTGGACACCGCCGTCGGGCAGGGTCAGGCTGGGCAGGATGCTACGGCGGAAGATGGCGGCCGACGGGGTGATATAGCTGTCATGGGTCAGCAGATCGACCAGCTCATCGCGGCCGCCGACGTAGCTCTCGGCGCGATGACCCGGATGCACCGCGTGCCGCAGTACCTTCCCGTGTTCGTCGATCCACATGCACTGGGTGTATCCCAGGGAAGCATGAGGGTGTCGGTCCATGGCCTGTACCAGGCTGCGCAAGTGGTCTGGATACAGGATGTCATCGGAACCCAGCACCACTACATAGCGCCCGGAGCCGGCACGCAGGCACTGGTTGTAGTTGCCAATCATGCCCAGGTTGCGGGGGTTGATCTGGTAACGGAAGCGGGCATCGTGGCGATAGCCTTCCAATACCTGCACGCTGTGGTCGGGGGAGCAGTCATCGAAGACCACGAGTTCCAGGCGCACGCCTTCCTGGGCCAGCACTGACTCGATGGTCTCCCCCAGGAAGGCGGCGTTGTTGTAGGACATCACGGCAACCGTGACATCTACGGCAGGGGCCTTGGGCTTACGCTGCCGTGCCTTGATTTCGCGCAACTGGCCAAGCCCGTGGAGCAGGCGATCAATCGCGTTGCCGGGGGTATTCGATGCGCTCATGCCTGTTCTCCGAGTACCACATTGCGGAACGTATCGTAGTCCCGGTAGTAATCGCTTTCGTCATAGCGCTCAGAAGCCAGCACCATGCACACCGAACCACTGGAGAAGTTATCGATTTCCCTCCAGATCATCGGCGGTATGTACAGCCCGTAGTACGAGCGGTTCAGGTGGTACTTGAAACGGGTGCGGCCGTCGTCCAGTAGAATGTCGAAGCTGCCGGACATGGCGATCAGCAATTGATGCAGCCCTTTGTGGGCATGACCGCCACGGTGGGAGCCGCCAGGCACGTCATACAGGTAGTAGACCCGGGCGATATCGAATGGGATGTGGTTATCGGATTCGATGAAGGTCAGGTTTCCCCGTGGATCCTCGATCTTGGGCAGGTCGATGATCTTGCAGTCCTTCAGTGACATGGCGGCTCCTCGGGCGTTGCATGCTTGGCATCGCCGGTAAAACGATTGCAGGCTTCGATCACGGCCTCGACCAGCGCTTCGGGCATGCCCGGATACAGGGGCAAGCTGAGGATCTCGGCAGACAACCGCTCGGTGATCGGAAGTTGGCGGGCCGACAGTTCCGCATAGGCGGCCTGGAGGTGGATCGGGATCGGATAGTGGATCAGCGTCGGTATGCCGTTGGCGTCCAGGTGTGCTTGCAGGGCGTCGCGCTGGGCGCAACGCACCACGAACAGGTGCCAGACGTGGGCCGTGTCGATCTCATCCGCGTCGGGCAGAGTGACCAGTGGGTTGCGGATGCCGGCCAGGTACCGTTGCGCCAGGCGCCGACGCTGTATGGCGTCCTCCATCATGCGCGGCAACTTGACTCGCAGCAGCGCCGCCTGTAGCTCATCCAAGCGCGAGTTGACGCCTTTGGCGTCGTGCACGTACTTCTCGCTGGAGCCATAGTTGCGCAGGCTGCGTATCCTGTCGGCTAGTTGGGCGTCGTTGGTGGTCACCATGCCGGCATCGCCAAGGGCGCCGACATTCTTGACAGGGAAGAAGCTGAAGCCGGCGGCATCCCCCAGTGAGCCGACCGAGCGCCCCCGGGCATCGAGCGCACCATGGGCCTGCGCGGCATCCTCGATGAGCAGCAACCCATTCCTGTCAGCGATTTCACGCAGGCTGGCCATGTCGGCCAAACGGCCATACAGGTGGACGGCAATGATCGCCCCTGTCTGTGGGCTGATGGCCGCCTCCACCTGTTGTGGATCGATCAGGAAGCTGCCCTCAAGCGGCTCCACCGGTATCGGCTGGCAGCCAGCCTCGCTCACCGCCAGGGCCGTAGCGATGAAACTGTTGTCGGGCACGATGACATGCGCGCCCTTGGCCAGTCGCCCCTGTTGGATATAAGCCTTAAGGATCAGGGTCAGTGCATCCAGCCCATTACCCACGCCGATCCCATGGTCGACCTGGCAAGCCTTGGCGAACGTCTGCTCGAGGGCCTGTACCTCCGGGCCGAGCACGTACCAGCCCGAGCGAAGCACGCGCAGGAAGGCCTCGGTCAGTTGCGCTTCGTCGCGTGCATTGAGTGCCTGGAGATCAAGAAACCGGTGCATTGTCGTTTTCCAGATAACGCACGATTCGTGCTGGGTTGCCGACCACCAGTGCCCGTGGCGGCACGTCACAGGTGACCACGGCGCCGGCACCGACCATGGCGTGTTCGCCGATGACCAGCCCGGGCAGGATCACAGCCGCGGCGCCAATCGATGCGCCGCGTTCGACCCGGGTCTGCGGGAAGTGGTCAGGCCACTGCCGGGATCGAGGAAAGCGATCGTTGGTGAAGGTGGCGTTGGGGCCGATGAAGACATCGTCGGCAATTCGCAGGCCGTCCCACAGGTGGACACCGCACTTGAGGGTGACACGGTCGCCGATCACCACGTCGTTCTCGATGAAGCAATGGGCGGCGATATTGCAGTCCCGCCCGATACGGGCGCCTGCGAGGACCACCACGAACTGCCAGATACGCGTTCCTTCGCCGATGATGACGCTTTGCACGTCGGCCAGAGGATGGGCCTGGGTCATGCCAGCAGCTCCTTGATGGCGGTTACCACACGCTGGCCGGCACGGCCATCGAATGCATGGAAGAACTGGCCGATTGCCGCGCGGCGGCTCTCGGCGAGCGTATCGTGACCCTGACGGAGCTGATCGAGGAAGCGTTCGACCCCGGCGGCATCGTCGGCGACCTGGTAATGGCGGACGACGGCCGAGCCTTCTTCGTTCAGGCCCAGGCCATGCGGGTTGCGCAGATAGAGCACCGGCTTGCCGGTGGCGAGGTATTCCATCAGGAAGGAGCCGACATCGCTCATCATCGCTTCGCTGACGGCGAAGGCGTGGCGGTGATCGGTGCGCTCGTCGACGATGACCCCTCGCGCCGCCAGTTCGCGCTTCAGTGCACAGATGCCTGTCTCGTCGAGAATGTTCAGGTTGGCCAGCTTCTTCCAGAGCAGCGGATGAGGGCGCAACACCAACGCCAGATCCGGGCGAGTGGCAAAGGCTGCCAGGATGTCGCCTGCCAATAGGTCGAACGTCGACCAGAGGTCGCCATCGATGGAGAAATGGGCATTCCACAGCACCGCACGCCGGTCGCCAATCGCTTCTCGCAGCGTCGGATCGACATCGAACCGCAACAGGTCGACCAAGCCGTCCATACGCGGATGCCCTGTGACCTGGACGTGGCTGGAGCCGGTGGGGCAATGGCGAGCGAACATTTGTCTGACACCCTCCGATCGAACGAACACGGCGGTGGCCTGCGCGGTGACGGGTTGCCCATACTGATAGACGTAGTTGTGCTCCCCGCCACCGACCTCCAGGCCGTAGGGGACGTAGGTGATGCAGCGTACGTGCTGGCGCAGGTTGGCGAAGCGATAGGCTTCGGGGCGTGTTTCGTCGTAGGGGGAGGTGTAGAGCACGGCGTCGAATCCGGCGTCTTCGAGAGCGAAGGTGTCCCAGGCAAGGAAGGGCACACCCAGCGCGTCCAGGTGTGCTTGCGACTGTTCGCGTTGCCAGCGGTAATCCTTGTGGATGAATGGCAGCATCACCACGATCACTTCGATTTGCGCATCGTCTTGCGCGGCCTCCCAGACGCTGCGTACATTGCCCCAGGACTCGGGAAGTTGGTACAGGATCGCCAGGCGCAGCCTGCGGGCCGCCATCTTGTCTTCACGCATGTTCTACCCTTTGCTTCCAGCCCGCGGCGAGAACCTGGCGCGCCATGTCCAGATCGTCGGTGGTGTCGATGTCGAATGCCTTGAGCCTCGCCGCACGAATTGGCAGGTAGGGCTCGATCGCTTGGTAGACGAAGATCGGCTTGTCCAGTACCAGTTGTGGCTCGATGACGGCAATGCCGGTCCACTCCCAGGGATGCTGGGGGTCGCGGGTGAAGCCGGTGACCGATTCCCCGTCGCTGTCCAGCAGGACGCGGACCCCATCGCTGGTGGTGTAGTCGGAAATGCCGATGAGTTGCCGGTGCTCCTCGGCCATTTCCATGAACGTCCGGAACGACACGTCCTCGACCACGGTGTCGGCGTCGATGACCAGAAAGCGTTCCTGGAGGTGGCGGGACACTCGGTGCAGGCTCTGAAGGGTGTTGGTCCTGGCATAGTCGGGGTTGCGCACGACAATCAGGTCATGACGCAGAGCCATGGCGTGGTTGATGACGTCCTGCTCCTCGAAGCCTACGACCAGCCATACCGTCTCGGCCCAGGCAAGGCGCTCGAGGTGATAGTCGAGCAGGGTGCGGCCGTTCACCTCCACCAGGCATTTGGGTTTGTTCAGCCCAAGCCGGGAGCCGATGCCGGCAGCGCAGATCACAGCATGCTTAATAGGCGACATAAGGCTTTCCCGTCGTTGATCACGAAATCACTGAGTTTGACCAGCAGGTGATTGGGTGAATGAGTGCCGCCGAAGGCGATACGCCAGTCGGCGGATTCGAACATGGGCACATCGTTCATGCCATCGCCAACGGCGATGATCCGGTCGAAACGGTTGCGCAGGCTGTTGACAGCGTCGCCTTTGTGCAGAACGTGCTTGATGCCCATTAGCTGGCCATCTTCCAGGCTCGCCGTGGAGGTGAAACTCTGGATGCCGAGACGCTCGAGCACGGGTTTGACCCAGACATCCAGGTTGCCGGTCACCACAAAGCACTGTTCGGGACGTTGGGCAATGAAGTCGAGCATGTGCCGGTCGAAGTCTACGTGTTCGGCGAGGGCGGCGTGGATCCAGTCCAGCGGCGCGTCCCGTAGCAGGCGAACCCGCAGCTTGAAGGACTTGTCGAATGGCAGCACCCCATTGATGGTCGCTTCGGTCAGCACGGATATCTCGTCCTCCAGGCCAACCGAGGAAGCGATCAGTGGCAGTAGTTCCTGGCGGGTCAGCGTGCCGTCGAGATCGAAGCAGTAGGCTGTTCTCATTGTGATCCCGCCTTTCTCAAGATGGTGTAGTACTGGCGAGTTTCGGCGCGTTTTTCCAGGTCGGCGGGAAACAGGAACTCGGCAGCCTGTGCAGTGAAGGCTCCCGGCTCTAGAGCGTGAGCCATCAGTTGGCCAAGTTCATCGATGGTGCGGTAGATGGCCGAGTATTCGTGTTCGAGTTCATTGGAATAGAAACGATCCAGGGTGAAACGCTCGGCCACGCCGACCGGCTCGCGCACGTAGATCAGCCCGCCCGGAGCGCAAAGCTGGCCTGCGTGGCGTAGCACATTCACGCAGTCTTCATCGTTCAGGTAGATCAGCAGCCCCGAGATGATCACCAGGTCGAAAGGGGCGCCGAGCACGAGCGAAGCAGGATCGATGGCCGTGGCCGACATCACCTGGAAGCGCAACCCGAGCTTGCTGCGACGTTGGGCTTCGGTGCTGGCCTTGTCGATCAATGCGGGGGAGAAATCAATGCCTAGATACTGCGCATCGGCGACCTGCTCGTCGATGAACCAGCCCCAGCGACCGATGCCGCAGCCGATATCGAGGATGCGGCTGCCAGCGTGCAATTGGAGTTGTGGCGCCAGCGCCCTCTTTTCGGCTTGATCACGCTGCTCGACCAGCTCAGGGCTGTGATCCTGATACATGGTCGTGCTCAGGACATTGGCGTAATCGCGTTTCCCACGTGCGTCGAAGAAGGCTTGGGTCGTGCGGTAGTCGATATCGATCCGCTCCCCTTTCAATCGGCCTCGGGTGCTCATATTCGTTCTCGTTGGTAAAGGCGGTCGGCAAAACAGGCCCAGAAGGCCGGACTGTGTCAGGCTTCCGACGTTGCGGGCGGTTCAAGCAAAAGACCTGCCAATCAGCGGGGAGGGGCGGCGGGTCGTATTCGTACTGCTGGTCGTCGGTACGTAGGCGTCGAATGATGACCATCTATCTGTACACGTGACTTGGCAGTCGAAACGCGCATCTCTAAGCTATTCAGTCAGCGGGAAACCCGTCTGGGGTGGCGTGATACCTAGCGCCAGAGCTCCAGTCCCCGAGAAAATTCGCCATATTGATTGGGAAAGCCACAATGATTGGCATCAAAAGCATCGCGAGTTACGTGCCTGTGGACGGCGTGGACAACTATGTCCAGGGTGCGAAATTCGGTAAGGATCAGGATTTCATCTTTGGCAAGATCGGCTCCACCTTTCTGCCACGCAAGGAAGACACCCAGGAAACCTCCGACCTCTGCGTCGAGGCTGCCAGAGCATTGTTCGCTGCCAATCCGGCTTTGGATCCGGCGTCCATCGATGCCGTTATCGTCGTTACGCAGAACGGCGATGCAGAAGGCTTGCCCCATACTGCCGCGATCGTCCAGGACAAGCTCGGGCTGGCGACCCATGTCGCAGCCTTCGATATCTCCCTGGGGTGCTCTGGCTATGTCTATGGCATCTATGCCATGAAAGGCTTCATGGAGGCGGCTGGCCTGAAGAATGGCCTGCTGATCACGGCCGACCCCTATTCGAAGATCGTCGATCCTGAGGACCGCAACACCACCATGCTGTTCGGAGATGCGGCAACCGCCACCTGGATGGCTGACGGGGCTCCGTGGCAATTGGGTAAATCGATGTTTGGCACCGATGGCGGCGGTGCGGAGTTTCTCAAGACCAATGATGGCAAGTTCTTCATGAATGGTCGGCAGGTGTTCAATTTCGCTCTGCTCAAGGTCCCGGCGCATCTGCATCAATTGCTCGAGGCCAGTGGGCTACAGGCCGATGACATCGATCTGTTCTGTATCCACCAAGGGAGTGCTGCGATCGTCGATGCGGTGGCGCGGCGTTTCGAGGAAGGTGGACCGGAGAAATTCATTAAGGACATGGTCGAGACCGGCAATACCGTGTCGTCCAGTATTCCCTTGCTGTTGGAAAAGCATGTGCTCGGGTCGCAGCACAGGCGCGTCGCCCTCAGTGGTTTCGGCGTAGGCCTGTCCTGGGGGTCGGCGATCATTGAGCGTGGCGACTGACCCGCTGCATACTGGCATGGGCGCCGCCTTTTTTCGGGCGGCGTTTTTGTTTGTGTCTGTCGGTATCTTGGCGTCAAGTCCTTGATTTCACTGGGCTGGCAGGATGCCAGTAATTTTTTTCGAAAAAGCACTAAAGCAACCCGCCCTGACGACGATAACAATTACGAAGGTTCTCTAGGCCGCACCCGGCGAATTGCCAAGGCCGGAAGCCGTAGTACCCACCAACGAGGAATTCGTCATGGCTTTGACTGTAAACACCAACACCACTTCGCTGGGCGTTCAGAAGAACCTGAACCGCGCTTCCGACGCTCTGGCCGTTTCTATGACTCGCCTGTCTTCCGGCCTGAAGATCAATAGCGCCAAGGACGATGCCGCCGGCTTGCAGATCGCTACTCGCATGACCTCGCAGATCCGTGGTCAGACCATGGCGATCAAAAACGCCAACGACGGTATCTCCATCGCCCAGACCGCTGAAGGTGCGATGCAAGAGCAGACCAACATCCTGCAGCGTATGCGTGAGCTGGCCGTCCAGTCCCGTAACGATTCCAACAGCGCCCAGGACCGCGAAGCTCTGAACAAAGAATTCGCCCAGATGTCCGACGAGCTGAGCCGTATTGCCAATAGCACCCAGCTCAACGGCAAGAACCTGCTCGACGGTACTGCCAGCGCGATGACCTTCCAGGTCGGTTCCAATGGTGGTTCCGAGAACCAGATCACCATCACCCTGACCGACAGCATGGATGCCGATGCCCTGGGCGTTGGTTCGGGCACCATCAACATCCTGGGTACCGACAGCGCCGATGCGGAAACCAACTTCTCCGCTGCCGTCGCTGCGATCGACGACGCTCTGCAGAAGATCAACACCACCCGTGCCGACCTGGGTGCCGCCCAGAACCGTCTGACCAGCACCATCAACAACCTGCAAAACATCAATGAGAACGCCGAAGCCGCTCGTGGCCGCGTACAGGACACTGACTTCGCTGCTGAAACTGCCCAGCTGACCAAGCAGCAGACCCTGCAGCAAGCTTCGACCTCGGTTCTGGCCCAGGCCAACCAGCTGCCGTCGGCAGTCCTGAAGCTGCTGGGCTAATTTGCCTGACAGTTCTCGGCGGGGAAGTGCACGCGCGGCGCTTCCCCGCCTTTTCATTGTGAGGTGCAGGACATGGACATGAGTGTCAAACTGAACCTGTCTTACCCGGCTGCGCGTTCAGCCGAGCAGGTTGCCGAAAATCCGGTTGCCCGGTTGGCCACTGATGCTTCCGGCGATGGTGAAAAGAAAGGCCCTGTCGAAGCGCAGGGGGCAGACAAGGTCAAGGATGCTGTCTCGGAGATCGAGAAGTTCCTGAAAGAGAGCCGACGCAACCTGGAGTTCTCTACTGATGAGGACTCAGGCAAGATCGTTGTCAGGGTCGTCGCCAGCGACACGGGCGAGCTGATTCGCCAGATTCCCTCGGAAGAGGCCCTGCGGATCGCCCGCAGCCTGAGCGATGTCAAGAGTGTTCTGTTCGACGCTAAAGTCTGACCGGCGGCGAGCGAAATGATGTGATTCATGTCAGTCTTGCAGGAGCGGAGCTGACGCGTTAAATGAGAGGGACAACAGCATGGCAAGCCCGATTACTTCCTCCACTGGCCTGGGTTCCGGTCTCGATATCTCCGGGATCGTCAAGGCTCTGGTCGAGTCCGACACTGCAGCGAAGCAGGCGCAGATCAAGCGCCAGACCAGCAACAACAGTGCGATGATCTCGGGGATCGGTGCGCTGCGCAGTGCCCTCACGGCGTTCCAGGATGCCATGAAGAAGCTTAACGACAAGAGCGCGCCTGCCTTCAACGCCTATGTGGCGACTTCCGCCAACGAGTCGGTCATCAAGGTCAAGTCGAGCAATAGTGCGGTGGCGGGCAAGTACGACATCGTCGTCAACCAGTTGGCCACCGGCTCCAAGGTCGCCAGCCAGCAGTTCGCCGGGGGAGCCACTTCCGCGATCACCGCAGGCGAAATGACCATCAGCCAGGGTGGCAAGACCTACAAGGTCGATGTGGCCAGCGGCGCCACGCTGCAGAGCGTGCGTGACCAGATCAACAAGGAGCTGGGCGCCAGCGGCATCTCCGCCAACATCGTCAACGAGGAAGGTGGCGCACGGCTCGTGTTCAGCTCCACCACTACCGGCGCCGGCACCGATATTTCCGTAAGCGGCATTGCTGAGTTGGAAATCGACGGCACTGCACAGATGTCCGGTACGGGGGCGGGCTATATCACCGCCCTGGCCCAGGATGCCGAGCTGACCATCGATGGCCTGAAGGTCAAGAGCGCGAGCAATACCGTCAGCGACGCCATCAGCGGCATGACGCTCGAACTCACGGGCGTCAGTGCCAAGGCCGCCGACGGTAGTCGTTCGCCGACGGCGCTTACCATCGCCGCGGACAACGACGGCCTGAAGAAGTCGGTACAGAGTTTCGTCGATGCCTACAACACGCTGCAGAAGGCGATCACCTCGCTGACCACCAGCAGTCGCGACGAAAACGACAACCTGGTGCTCGGTCCGCTGAGCAACGATCCGACCGCTCGTTCCCTGGTAGGTGACATTCGCAAGGTGCTGAGCGAAGTCGGCTCTGGCGATAAACTCACTTCCCTGAGCCAGCTGGGCATCAATACCCAGAAGGACGGTACTCTTGAGTTCAACAGTACCAAGTTCACGGCGGCGCTGAACGACAAGAAGCTCGGCCCCGAGATCCAGGAGTTGTTCACTGGCAGCAACGGTGTCTTCGAGCGGATGAACAAGGCCATCGATCCGTATAACAAGACCGATGGCAGTCTGGCGACGCGCAAGTCCAACCTGGACAAGGCCGCCAAGAACCTGTCCGATCAACAGGCTGCCCTGGACCGCCGTACCGAATCGTTGACCGAGTCCCTGACCAAGAAGTACGTCGCCCTGGACACCGCCCTGGGCAAGATGAAAGCCCAGGCCGACCAGATCACCTCGATCTTCGAAGCGATCAACGCCCAAGCCAAGAAGTCCTGATCGACACCTGGTGCCAAAAGCCCGGCAGCGTCACGTTCGACGCGCCGGGCTTTTTGCTTCCCCGCTAAAGTTTTTTGACGTACCGACGATACACAGGTATACGCAACCTTTTCGCTGCAACGAGGTAGATCCATGAACCCGATGTTGGCCCTTCGGCAGTACCAGAAAGTCAATGGTGTGGCGCAGACCTCCGAGGCCAGCCCGCACCGTCTGGTGCAGATGCTCATGCAAGGCGGGCTCGATCGCCTGGCCCAGGCCAAGGGCGCCATGGCGCGCAACGATATCGCCCAGCGCGGCATCCTGATCGGCAAGGCCATCGACATCATCGGCGGCCTGCGCGAAGGGTTGGATCTGGAAAACCATGCCGACAGCCTGGCCGACCTGGACAGCCTATATACCTACATGAGCCGGCGCCTGGTCGAGGCCAACGTGCAAAACGATCCGGCGATCATCGATGAAGTGGCGCGCCTGCTGATCACGGTCAAGGAAGGCTGGGACGCGATTGGCGACCCGTCGCCATCCATCTGATTGGGAGATTGCCATGAGCGAGGTGATCGAGCGTATAGAGCAGACCCGTGAGGCGCTGCTGGCGGCACTGGATAGTCGGGATTGGGATACGATTGGCGAGCTCGATCTCGAGTGCCGGCTGTGTGTCGATGAGGTGCTGGTCGAAGCCTCGCTCAATGAGGAAGCGGTAAGGGGCAGTCTAGAGCAGCTGCTCGGCGTTTATCGGCAACTCATTGAAATTGCAAGTGGTGAACGTCAATCGATAGTCGACGAGATGACGCAGATTCGTCAGGCGAAAAATGCCGCAAAGGTATACCATTTGTTCAGCTGACGCTGGACGGTATAGAAAAACGCGCCATTAATTTGACAGTGTGCGTTTTTTTAACTTAACTAGTGACTGTTTTCGCAAATTCAGACGTCCGAGCACTGGATCATTCAGTCGGAATGATGTCGAGCACGCCCTCGGGCGTCGAAATGACTAGGGAAGTTCCTAACGCATGTGGCGTGAAACCAAGATCCTCTTGATCGATGACGACAGCGAACGCCGCCGCGATCTGGCGGTGGTCCTGAATTTCCTCGGCGAGGAAAACCTCTCCTGCTCCAGCCTGGATTGGCAGCAGGTGGTCGAGTCGTTGTCTTCCAGTCGTGAAGTGCTGTGCGTGCTGATCGGGACTGTGAATGCTCCGGCAAGTCTCCTGGGGCTGCTTAAGACAGTGGCTGGGTGGGATGAGTTCCTTCCGGTTCTGCTTTTAGGTGAAATTTCTTCTGCGGAGTTCCCCGAGGACCTGCGACGCCGGGTGCTGTCGAACCTCGAGATGCCGCCGAGCTACAGCCAGTTGCTCGACTCCCTGCACCGTGCCCAGGTCTATCGCGAGATGTACGACCAGGCTCGCGAGCGCGGCCGCCAGCGCGAGACGAACCTGTTCCGCAGCCTGGTAGGCACCAGCCGGGCGATCCAGCATGTGCGGCAGATGATGCAGCAGGTGGCCGACACCGACGCCAGCGTGCTGATCCTGGGTGAGTCCGGGACCGGCAAGGAAGTGGTGGCGCGCAACCTGCACTACCATTCCAAACGCCGCGAGGCGCCGTTCGTGCCGGTCAACTGCGGGGCGATCCCGGCCGAGTTGCTCGAGAGCGAGCTGTTCGGCCACGAGAAGGGTGCCTTCACCGGGGCGATCACCAGCCGGGCCGGGCGTTTCGAGTTGGCCAATGGCGGCACCCTGTTCCTCGACGAGATCGGCGACATGCCGTTGCCGATGCAGGTCAAGCTGCTGCGCGTGCTGCAGGAGCGTACCTTCGAGCGGGTCGGCAGCAACAAGACCCAGAGCATCGACGTACGCATCATCGCCGCGACCCACAAGAACCTCGAGACGATGATCGAGGAGGGGGCTTTCCGCGAGGACCTGTACTACCGCCTGAACGTCTTCCCCATCGAGATGGCGCCATTGCGCGAGAGGGTCGAGGATATCCCGCTGTTGATGAACGAGCTGATCTCGCGCATGGAGCACGAGAAGCGGGGCTCGATCCGCTTCAATTCGGCCGCGATCATGTCGCTGTGCCGCCATGGCTGGCCGGGTAACGTGCGTGAGTTGGCCAACCTGGTCGAGCGCATGGCGATCATGCATCCGTACGGGGTGATCGGCGTTTCCGAGCTGCCGAAGAAATTCCGCTACATCGACGATGAAGACGAGCAATTGGTCGACAGCCTGCGCAGCGACCTGGAAGAGCGCGTGGCGATCAACGGCAATACCCCGAACTTCGCAGGCCACGCCATGTTGCCGCCTGAAGGACTGGACCTGAAGGACTACCTGGGCAGCCTGGAGCAAGGGCTGATCCAGCAGGCCCTGGACGACGCCAATGGCATCGTCGCGCGAGCCGCGGAGCGTTTGCGCATTCGCCGCACCACCTTGGTGGAGAAGATGCGCAAGTACGGCATGAGCCGGCGGGATGGGGAAGAGCAGGCGGAAGGTTGACGCAGATCGCTGCGTTACACCGCCTGACTGCACCATCGGGTTTGCAAGGGCTGCGAAGCGGCCCCAAAGACGGTTATCGAAGGCTTGACTGACATTAGAGCAATGTCTGCACAGGTTCGGTATTGTCCCGAGAAGCAGTGAGAGCCTTCGAGGCCTGGGGCGGCCTTGCAGCCCATCGCCGGTAAACCGGCTCCCACAGGGGCTCTGCAAGCCCCATCATCTGTGATCGACTCGACCCCTTGTGGGAGCGGGCTTGCCCGCGAATAGGCCGGAACAGCCAACCAAAAGGCCATTGCCTTGCCCCCGCCTTGCCCCAGCAGGCGCGCAGCGACCTGCCCGGCTCTTGATCTTGTCGCACGCCAGCTCAGGCGCCGCCAATCGCGACTTCAGGAGGCCGAGCAGAGGCATTGCGTAGTGAGGTGACGGCCATGGATGGCCGTCAAGCGCTGCGGGCCAGGACGGCCCGTCAGCGCGGTCCTCACGGGAGCAATGCCGGCGCGAGGGAACCCCGGAGCGCAGCGTAGGGGCCGTATGATGGAGCAGGCGGTTTTTGCTGGACCTGTCCCGCGAGCAAAAGTAGGTCGCCGTAAAGGCGAAAAGCGCCAGTGGCATCGCCGCCGCGAATGGATATTCACACCATCCCAATAATGTAGTGCCAGGGATTGCACAGCTCTGCCAGTGGAATGAGGTGGCCTATTCGCGGACAAGCCCGCTTAGGGTTCGGTGTTGCCCCGAGGCCGTCAGGGGCGTAATTGGTAAAGCAGCCCACACATCCATGCTCCTCCGTCAGCCGAAAGTTCCCCCGCTCCCCCACCCGGCACGGCTATTGCTACACCGCTGGCACCATACCGGTTTTATGACGGTCAGCCACGCGAGAAAGCACGATGCCCCAGGCCGCCCACATTTCCCGAATCCCCGATCCGCAGGGCCGAACCCTGGTCGAGCAGGAAAGCCGACAGGGCCTCGAGCAGGCGTTCGCCCTGTTCAACCAGGTGTCCAGCCAGCTCAACGCGTCCTACAGCATGCTCGAGGCGCGGGTCAGCGAGCTCAAGGGCGAGCTGGCGGTGGTCAGCGCCCAGCGCATGGCCGAGCTGGGCGAGAAGGAACGCCTGGCCAACCGCCTGCAGAACCTGCTGGACCTGCTTCCAGGCGGCGTGATCGTGATCGATGGCCAAGGCTATGTGCGCGAAGCCAACCCCGCCGCGTGCGAGCTGCTTGGCGAACCCTTGGTCGGCGAACTGTGGCGCCAGGTGATCGCCCGCAGCTTCGCCCCGCGCAAGGACGATGGCCACGAAGTGTCCCTGCGCGACGGTCGACGCCTGTCCATCGCCACGCGCTCGCTGGACGCCGAGCCCGGGCAACTGGTGCTGCTCAACGACCTGACCGAAACCCGCCGCCTGCAAGACCAGCTGGCGCGCCACGAGCGCCTGTCGTCCCTGGGGCGCATGGTCGCCTCCCTGGCCCACCAGATCCGTACCCCCTTGTCGGCGGCCATGCTCTACGCCAGCCACCTGGCCGATAGCGAAAACGACCTGCCGAAGGAAACCCGCCAACGGTTCGCCGGCAACCTCAAGGAGCGCCTGCACGAGCTGGAGCACCAGGTCCGCGACATGCTGGTGTTCGCCCGTGGCGAGCTGCCGCTGGGCGACCGGGTGAGCCCGAAGGCATTGTTCCAGGCCCTGCAGCAAGCGGCCCAGGCCCATGTCCAGGGGCATGCGGTGCGTTGGCAGTGCGACAGTCACCTGGGCGAGTTGCTGTGCAGCCGCGACACCCTGGTGGGTGCCTTGCTCAACCTGATCGAGAATGCCCTGCAGGCCAGCCAGGGGGCGGCGCGGCTCAAGGTGCACCTGTACCGCCGGGAGCAGTCGCTGCACCTGTGCGTCAGCGATGCCGGCTGCGGCATCGACGCCGAATTGCTGGCGCGCCTGGGCGAGCCGTTCCTGACCACCAAGGCCACCGGCACCGGCCTGGGGCTGGCGGTGGTCAAGGCTGTGGTGCGCGCGCACCAGGGCAGTCTGCAGGTGCGCTCGAAGGTGGGCCGTGGCACCTGCGTGCGGGTGGAGCTGCCGCTGATCGGCGCTGACCGGGCAGGGGGCGTGTGATGGCCATCAAGGTGTTGCTGGTCGAAGACGATCGCGTCCTGCGTCAGGCCCTGGCCGATACCCTGGAGATCGGTGGTTTCTCCTACCACGCCGTGGGCAGCGCCGAGGCGGCGCTCGAAGCGGTGGCTGGCGAGTCCTTCAGCCTGGTGGTCAGCGATGTGAACATGCCGGGTATGGACGGCCACCAGTTGCTGGCCCAATTGCGCCGCCATCACCCGCAGTTGCCGGTGCTGCTGATGACCGCCCATGCGGCGGTGGAACGTGCCGTGGAGGCCATGCGCCAGGGCGCCGTCGATTATTTGGTCAAGCCGTTCGAGCCCAAGGCCCTGCTCAGCCTGGTGGAGCGGCATGCCGCTGGGCGCATGGGCGGTGCCGATGAGGAAGGGCCGGTGGCTTGCGAGCCGGCCAGCCGGCAATTGCTCGAGCTGGCGGCGCGGGTGGCACGCAGCGACTCGACCGTGCTCATCTCCGGTGAGTCCGGCACCGGCAAGGAAGTCCTGGCGCGCTACATCCACCAGCAGTCGCCACGGGCAGCGCAGCCTTTCGTGGCGATCAACTGCGCGGCGATCCCCGACAACATGCTCGAAGCCACGCTGTTCGGCCACGAGAAGGGCGCCTTCACTGGCGCCATCGCCGCCCAGGAAGGCAAGTTCGAGCAGGCCGACGGTGGCACCCTGCTGCTCGACGAGATCTCCGAGATGCCCCTTGGCCTGCAGGCCAAGCTCCTGCGCGTGCTGCAGGAGCGGGAAGTGGAGCGGGTCGGCGGGCGCAAGCCGATCGCCCTGGACATTCGCGTGCTGGCCACTACCAACCGCGACCTGGCGGGCGAAGTGGCGGCCGGGCGTTTCCGCGAAGACCTGTACTATCGCCTGTCGGTCTTCCCCCTGGCCTGGCGCCCGCTGCGCGAACGCAGCGCCGATATCCTGCCGCTGGCCGAGCGCCTGCTGGCGCGCCATGTGGCGAAGATGAAGCACGCGCCAGTGCGCCTGTCTGCCGACGCCCGCGCATGTCTGGTAAGCCATGCCTGGCCGGGCAACGTGCGCGAACTCGACAACGCCCTGCAACGGGCGCTGATCCTGCAGCAGGGCGGGGTGATCGAAGCGGCGGATTTCTGTCTGGGCGGTGCTGTTGCCTTGTCGGCCCCCGCGCCAATGGCCGTCACGCCACAGGCGGTCGAGGCGCAGCAAGTCGGCGCCCTGGGCGACGACATGCGCCGCCACGAATTCCAGATGATCATCGACACCCTGCGCGCCGAGCGCGGCCGCCGCAAGGAAGCCGCCGAACGCCTGGGCATCAGCCCGCGCACCCTGCGCTACAAGCTGGCCCAGATGCGCGATGCTGGCTTGGACGTCGACGCCAGCCTGTTCGGCTGAAGCGGCAACGAGCTATCAACTACAAGCAACAGCAGTCCGACGCACGCCCGCTCTTGCTTGCCGCTCGCCGTTCGAATCCAGCCCAGGCTGGCACTCTTGTTGCTTTACCCAGGCATTCGCCGCATGAGCGTCAAAAAAATGCGGCCGCCGGAGAGAGAAGTTCATGAACCAAGGTGTTGAATTCAATCGTCTGATGTTGGACATGCGCGCCATGCAGGCCGATGCCATGTCCCTGCCCAAGGCCTCTGCCGCCCCCGAGCTGGCGCCAGGGCAGAGCAGCTTCGCCGACATGCTCGGCCAGGCCATCAACAAGGTGCATGACACCCAGCAGGCCTCCAACCAACTGGCCAACGCCTTCGAGATCGGCAAGAGCGGTGTCGACCTGACTGACGTGATGATCGCTTCGCAGAAGGCTTCCGTGTCGTTCCAGGCCCTGACCCAGGTGCGCAACAAGCTGGTCCAGGCGTACCAGGACATCATGCAGATGCCGGTTTGAGGACAGAGTGAGCCATGGCCGAAGCAGTCGTCGATAACGCCCCCGCCAAGAGCGGCCCGCCAGCGGCCAAGCCGCCGCTGTTCGGCATGGCGTTCCTGGAAAACATCTCGCAGATGCCCATGCTGCGGCAGGTCGGCCTGTTGGTCGGCCTGGCGGCGAGCGTGGCGATCGGCTTCGCCGTGGTGCTCTGGTCGCAGCAGCCGGACTACCGGCCGCTGTACGGCAGCCTGGCGGGCATGGACACCAAGCAGGTCATGGAGACCCTGTCGGCCGCTGACATCGGCTACCGCGTCGAACCCAACTCCGGCGCGCTGCTGGTCAAGGCCGACGATCTTTCCCGTGCGCGCCTGAAACTGGCCGCCGCCGGCGTGGCGCCGAGCGATGGCAATGTCGGTTTCGAGATCCTCGACAAGGACCAGGGCTTGGGCACCAGCCAGTTCATGGAAGCCACCCGCTATCGTCGTGGCCTGGAGGGTGAACTGGCCCGCACCGTCGCCAGCCTGAACAACGTCAAGGCCGCACGTGTGCACCTGGCGATCCCCAAGAGCTCGGTATTCGTGCGTGACGAGCGCAAGCCCAGCGCGTCGGTGCTGGTCGAGCTGTATCCCGGCCGCGCCCTGGAAGCCGGCCAGGTGATGGCGATCGTCAATCTGGTGGCCACCAGCGTACCGGAGCTGGACAAGTCCCAGGTCACCGTGGTCGACCAGAAGGGCAACCTGCTCTCCGACCAGTTGCAAGACACCGCCCTGACCATGGCCGGCAAGCAGTTCGACTACAGCCGCCGCATGGAAGGCATGCTCACCCAGCGCGTGCACAACATCCTCGAGCCGGTGCTGGGCAATGACCGCTACAAGGCCGAGGTGTCCGCCGACATCGATTTCAGCGCAGTGGAGTCCACCTCCGAGCAGTTCAACCCCGACCAGCCGGCCCTGCGCAGCGAGCAGTCGGTCAATGAGCAGCGCGCCAGCAGCCAGCCGCCGCAAGGCGTGCCAGGCGCCCTGAGCAACCAGCCGCCGGCCGGCGCCGCCGCGCCGGAAAATGCTACCGCTGCCGCGCCGGCAGCCGGTGCCGTGCAGCCTGGCCAGCCGCTGGTGGACGCCAACGGCCAGCAGATCATGGACCCGGCCACCGGCCAGCCGATGCTCGCGCCGTATCCGGCCGATAAGCGCCTGCAAACCACTCGCAACTTCGAGCTGGACCGCTCCATCAGCCACACCCGCCAGCAGCAGGGGCGCCTGACCCGCCTGTCGGTGGCGGTGGTGGTGGACGACCAGGTCAAGCTCGACGCCGCCACCGGCGAGGCCGTCCGCGCGCCCTGGGGCGCCGAGGACCTGGCACGCTTCACCCGCCTGGTGCAGGATGCGGTGGGCTTCGACGCCAGCCGTGGCGACAGCGTGACCGTGATCAACGTGCCGTTCGCCGCCGACCGGGGCGAGGTGCTGGCCGACATTCCGTTCTACTCGCAGCCGTGGTTCTGGGACATCGTCAAGCAGGTGCTCGGCGTGCTGTTCATCCTGGTGCTGGTGTTCGGCGTGCTGCGGCCGGTGCTCAACAACATCACCGGCGGTGGCAAGCAGGCCGCTGCCGACAGCGACATGGAACTGGGCGGGATGATGGGTCTGGATGGCGAGCTGGCCAACGACCGCGTCACCCTGGGTGGCCCGACAAGCATCCTGTTGCCGAGCCCGAACGAGGGCTACGAGGCGCAGCTGAACGCAATCAAGGGCCTGGTGGCCGAGGATCCGGGCCGCGTGGCCCAGGTCGTGAAAGAGTGGATCAACGCCGATGAGTGACAACCGAGCCGTTACCGCCAAGCTGAGCCGTGTCGACAAGGCGGCGATCCTGCTGCTCTCCCTGGGCGAGACCGATGCCGCCCAGGTGTTGCGGCACATGGGCCCCAAGGAAGTGCAGCGGGTCGGCGTGGCCATGGCGCAGATGGGCAACGTCCACCGCGAGCAGGTCGAGCAGGTGATGAGCGAGTTCGTCGAGATCGTCGGCGACCAGACCAGCCTGGGCGTGGGCTCCGACGGCTACATCCGCAAGATGCTCAACCAGGCCCTCGGCGAGGACAAGGCCAACGGCCTGATCGACCGCATCCTGCTCGGTGGCAACACCAGCGGCCTGGACAGCCTCAAGTGGATGGAGCCACGCGCCGTGGCCGATGTGATCCGCTACGAGCACCCGCAGATTCAGGCCATCGTGGTCGCCTACCTCGATCCGGACCAGGCCGGCGAGGTGCTGAGCAACTTCGACCACAAGGTGCGCCTGGACATCATCCTGCGCGTGTCGTCGCTCAATACCGTACAGCCTGCGGCGCTCAAGGAGCTGAACCAGATCCTCGAGAAGCAGTTCTCCGGCAACTCCAATGCCGCGCGCACCACCCTGGGCGGTATCAAGCGTGCTGCCGACATCATGAACTTCCTCGACAGCTCGGTCGAAGGCCAACTGATGGACTCGATCCGCGAGATCGACAACGACCTGTCGGAGCAGATCGAAGACCTGATGTTCGTCTTCAACAACCTGGCCGACGTCGACGACCGCGGCATCCAGGCGCTGCTGCGCGAGGTGTCCTCGGACGTGCTGGTGGTGTCGCTCAAGGGCGCCGACGAAAAGGTCAAGGACAAGATCTTCAAGAACATGTCCAAGCGTGCCTCGGAGCTGCTGCGCGACGACCTGGAGGCCAAGGGCCCGGTGCGGGTCAGCGACGTGGAAGCGGCGCAGAAGGAAATCCTCACCATCGCCCGGCGCATGGCCGAGGCCGGCGAGATCGTGCTCGGCGGCAAGGGTGCCGAGGAGATGATCTAAGCCAAGCGGCGCGCTTCAAGCGGCAAGAAAAAGCAGATCGCATGCTGCCGCTCTTGCTTGCAGCTTGACGCACGCCGCTAAAACCGATTCCACCAGCAGGCATTTGCATGTCCACCAAAGAACATCCCAGCGACCTGATCCGCGCTCGTGACCTCGAAGGCGTCGATGTCTGGCCGCTGCCCAGCTTCGATCCGGAGCCGGAGCCCGAACCTGAGCCGGAACCTGTGCCTGAGGTCGTCGAGGACGAAGTCGAGGAGGTGCCGCTGGACGAGGTCCAGCCGCTGACCCTCGAGGAGCTCGAGGCCATCCGCCAGGAGGCCTATAACGAAGGCTTCGCCACCGGTGAGCGCGAAGGTTTCCACAGCACCCAGTTGAAGGTGCGCCAGGAGGCCGAGGTCGCCCTGGCGGCCAAGCTGGACAGCCTGGAGCGGTTGATGGGCCACCTGCTTGAGCCCATCGCCGAACAGGACACGCAGATCGAGAAGTCCCTGGTGCACCTGGTCGCCCACGTGACCCGGCAGGTGATCGGCCGCGAGCTGCGCAGCGACTCCAGCCAGATCACCCACGTGCTGCGCGAGGCGCTCAAGCTGCTGCCGATGGGCGCCGACAATATCCGTATCCACCTCAACCCCCAGGACTTCGAGCTGGCCAAGGCCCTGCGCGAACGCCACGAGGAACGCTGGAAGCTGCTCGAAGACGAATCGCTGCTGCCGGGGGGCTGCCGTATCGAGACCGCCCACAGCCGCATCGACGCGACCATGGAAACGCGGATCGAGAAGGCCGTGGCGCAACTGTTCGACCAGCTCCACGACCAGGCCCTGCACCCGGCTGCGCCGGACCTGTCGATCGAACTGGATAATCCCGATGCGCCTTGACCGCACCAGCTTCGGCAAGCGCCTGGGCAGCTATGCCGGGGCGGTGAAGTTGCCTGCGCAACCGCTGGTCGAGGGCCGCCTGCTGCGCATGGTCGGCCTGACCCTGGAAGCCGAGGGGCTACGGGCGGCGGTGGGCAGCCGCTGCCTGGTGATCAACGACGACAGCTACCACCCGGTGCAGGTGGAGGCCGAGGTGATGGGCTTTTCCGGTAGCAAGGTGTTCCTCATGCCGGTCGGCAGCATCGCCGGCATCGCCCCGGGCGCGCGGGTGGTACCGCTGGACGACAGCGGCCGCCTGCCCATGGGCATGAGCATGCTTGGCCGGGTGCTCGACGGTGCCGGCCGTGCGCTGGACGGCAAGGGCGGGATGAAGGCCGAGGACTGGGTGCCGATGGACGGGCCGGTCATCAACCCGCTCAACCGCGACCCCATCAGCCAGCCGCTCGACGTGGGCATCCGCAGCATCAATGGGTTGCTCACCGTCGGCCGAGGCCAGCGCCTGGGCCTGTTCGCCGGTACCGGCGTGGGCAAGTCGGTGCTGCTGGGCATGATGACCCGCTTCACCGAGGCCGAGATCATCGTGGTCGGGCTGATCGGCGAACGGGGCCGGGAGGTCAAGGAGTTCATCGAGCACATCCTCGGCGAGGAGGGGCTAAAGCGCTCGGTGGTGGTGGCCTCGCCAGCCGACGACGCACCGCTGATGCGCTTGCGCGCGGCCATGTATTGCACGCGCATCGCCGAGTACTTCCGCGACAAGGGCAAGAACGTCTTGTTGCTGATGGACTCGCTGACCCGTTTCGCCCAGGCCCAGCGCGAGATCGCCCTGGCCATCGGCGAACCGCCGGCGACCCGGGGCTATCCGCCTTCGGTCTTCGCCAAGCTGCCCAAGCTGGTGGAGCGGGCGGGCAATGGCGAGCCGGGAGGCGGTTCGATCACGGCGTTCTATACCGTGCTCTCGGAAGGCGACGACCAGCAGGACCCGATCGCCGACTCGGCGCGGGGCGTGCTGGATGGCCACTTCGTGCTGTCCCGGCGCCTGGCCGAGGAAGGGCACTATCCGGCCATCGATATCGAGGCTTCGATCAGCCGGGTCATGCCCCAGGTGGTCGATGCCGATCACCTGTGCCAGGCGCAGAAGTTCAAGCAGCTGTGGTCGCGCCTGTCGCAGAGCCGCGACCTGATCAGCGTCGGCGCCTACGTGGCTGGCGGCGATCCAGAGACGGACCAGGCCATCGCCTTGCAGTCCAAGCTGGTGGGCTTCTTGCGCCAGGGGCTGGACGAGAATGTCGGCATGGCCCAGAGCCGCGAACAGCTGGGCGGTATCTTCGCCGCGCCGGCGGGCGGTTGATAGCCCATGGCCCTGCCCAGCAGAGCGGCGCGCCTGGCGCCGGTGGTGGAAATGGCCGAGGAGGCCGAGCGCAAGGCTGCCCAGCGCCTGGGGCATTTCCAGCAGCAGGTGGTGCAGGCCCAGGCCAAGCTGGCCGAGCTTGAGCGTTTTCGCGAGGACTACCAGCAGCAATGGATCAACCGTGGCGGGCAGGGGGTCAACGGCAGCTGGCTGGTCAACTACCAGCGCTTCCTGGGGCAACTGGAGGCGGCCATGACCCAGCAGCGGCAGAGCCTGACCTGGCACCAGAACAACCTCAACGGTGCCCGCGACACCTGGCAGCAGGCCTATGCCCGGGTCGAAGGCCTGCGCAAGCTGGTGCAGCGCTATAGGGACGAGGCCCGGCGTGCCGAGGACAAGCGTGAGCAGAAGCTGCTCGACGAGCTGTCCCAGCGCCTGCCGCGCCAGGGGCATCTGTAGCCGTGAGCATCTGGGGCCGCTTCGCGCCCCATCGCCGGCAAGCCCCTGAGACCTCTCTGAAACCCGCCCGGCAACGAACCTCACGAACGGTCCTGCCCCTGCCTTGCGACCCCGCTCCATGCCTGCTAAACCTTCAAAAGTCGTATTCGCCATCATCGAAGGAATCGCTGGCATGGCTGTCGAATCCGATTTCTCCCAGGACGATAAAAAGCTGACGATCAAGGTCAAAGGCCGCTTCGATTTCGGCAGGCATCAGGAATTTCGCAATGCCTACGAAAGGCAACCGGTACGGCCCAACTCGGTCGTGGTCGACCTCAAGGACGCCACCTACCTGGACAGCTCGGCGCTGGGCATGTTGCTGCTGCTGCGCGACCACGAAGGCGGTGATGACTCCTGCATCAGCGTGATCAACACCAGCCCCGACGTGCGCAAGATCCTGGCCATTTCCAATTTCGAAAAGCTGTTCGACATCAGTTGAGTATCGACATGCCGGCCGAACGGGCGCTGAGCGTGCTGGTTGCCGAGGACGGGGCGGCAGACCGCATGCTGCTCGCGCAGATCGTCCGGCGCCAGGGCCATGAGGTGTTCACCGCGGAAAACGGCGAGCAGGCCGTGGCGCTGTTCGCCGAGCGGCGCCCGCAACTGGTGCTGCTCGACGCGCTGATGCCGGTGATGGACGGCTTCGAGGCTGCGCGGCAGATCAAGGCGCTGGCCGGCGAAGCGCTGGTGCCGATCATCTTCCTTACGTCGCTGAACGAAGAACAGGCTCTGGTGCGCTGCCTGGAGGCTGGCGGCGACGATTTCATGGCCAAGCCCTACAGTGCGGTGATCCTCGGCGCCAAGATCCGTGCCATGGACCGCTTGCGCCGGCTGCAGGCCACGGTGCTGGAGCAACGGGACCAGATCGCCCGCCACCATCACCACCTGCTCAACGAGCAGCGCGTGGCCAAGGCCGTGTTCGACAAGGTGGCCCATTCCGGCTGCCTGCAGGCGCCGAACATCCGCTACCTGCAATCGCCCTACGCCCTGTTCAACGGCGACCTGCTGCTGGCGGCCTACACCCCTTGTGGCGACATGCACGTGCTGCTCGGCGATTTCACCGGCCATGGCCTGCCTGCCGCGGTCGGGGCCATGCCCCTGGCCGAGGTGTTCCATGGCATGACAGCCAAAGGCTATGGCCTGGGCGAGATGCTGCGGGAGATGAACGCCCGGCTCAAGCGCACGCTGCCGGTGGACATGTTCTGCTGCGCGCTGTTGCTCGAACTGAGTTTCCAGCGCGGCACGGTGCAGGTGTGGAACGGCGGCATGCCTGACGGCTACCGCTTGTCCGCGGCTGGCGAGGTGCTTTCGACGTTGGTGTCCCGCCATCTGCCGCTGGGGATCCTGGCCCCCGAGCGCTTCGACGACAGTACCGAAGTGCTGCCGCTGGCGGTGGGCGAACGCTTGTTCCTGTTGTCCGACGGTGTCGTCGATACCGCTGACGCGCAGGAGCGGCTGTTCGGCGTGCAGCGCCTGCGCCAGGTGCTGGCCGACAACCGGGATCCGGCCCGGCTGTTCGACGAGGTGATGCTGGCCCTGGAGCGGTTCGGCGGGCGCCCCCGGGACGATATCAGCCTGTGCGATATCCGCATGAGCGAGCCAGTACCGCCGCCCCCGCTGGCCGTGGCCCCTGGCGGTGGTGGGCACTCCGGCCCGCTGGCGTGGTCGATGCGCTTCGAATTGCGTGCCGACAGCTTGAAACGGTTCAACCCGGTGCCCTACCTTGTGCAACTGCTGCAGGAAGTCCAGGGGTTGCGATCGCATGGTGGGGCGCTGCACAGCGTGCTCAGCGAACTGTACGCCAATGCCTTGGAGCACGGGGTGCTGGGCCTGGACTCGCGGCTCAAGTGCGACGCCCAGGGTTTTGCCGATTACTATCGCGAGCGCGACCGGCGCCTGGCGCAACTGGCCGAGGGGTTCGTGCAGATCGTCATGAAGGTGGAACCACAGCCCTGTGGCGGGCGTCTGACGATCGAGGTCGGCGACAGTGGTGCCGGCTTCGACGTGGCGCGGGAACTGGCGCGCTCGATGACGGCGCACAGGCTCAGCGGCCGCGGCCTGAACATGGTCCGGCGCCTTAGCCAGGGGGCCGAGTGGCTCGACGGTGGCCGTTGCGCACGGGTGATGTTTTTCTGGTGAATGGGTGGCGAACTGCCACGCAGGCTGGGGCATAATCAAGCTTGATCAAGGAGTGAACAAGTACGTGGACATGCATATCGATCACAAGGTGCTCACCGACCTGCAGGAGGTCATGGAAGACGGCTACCTGCAATTGCTGGAAACCTTCCTCGAGGATTCCGAGCGGCGCCTGAGCCAGTTGCACGAAGCCAGGAACGCCGATGAGCTGGGCCTTGCCGCGCACAGCTTCAAGGGCAGCAGCAGCAACATGGGCGCCGTTGGCCTGGCCGAACTGTGCCGCCAGCTCGAGGAGCGGGCGCGGCAGCGGCCGCTGTATGGCATCGAGGACCTGGTCAACCGCATCGACCAGGAATATCAGGAGGTCCAGCGCTTCTACCGCGACGAGCGAGAACGGATTTCCGCCAGCTGAGGGAAACCTGGCGCGAGTCTTGCCTGTCTTTGCCCGGACGATTTCACGATTTCCGGCGCGGAGACCTTTCAATGCCTGTCGCACCCAATCCTTTGTTGCAAGCCAGTGTCATGGACAAGCCGTCGCGCTCGGCTGCCAGCGTGGTGGACAAGCCGCAGCAGGGCGCGGGCGGGCAGGGCACTGGCTTCGACCAGGTCATGGCCCGCCAGGGGCGTGACGACAAGCCCGTCCAGGCCAAGCCGAAGGACAGGCCCGAGGCGGCGTCGGGCGGCAAGCAGGATGATGGCAAGGGGGCAGCCGTTGCCAAAGGCGGCAAGAACTTGCCGGCCACCGACCAGGCTGGCGAAACCGCTGAAGCCGATGGCCCGGGCTCGCTCGATGCTCGCCTGGTGGCGGGCCAGGTCACCGATGCGCAACCCGGCGCGCAGCTGATTCAGGCCCAGGCCGAGGCCGTGGCGCCTGCCCTGCAGGCGGCCCAGCCAGCAGACGCATCGACGGCTACCGAGCAGGCGTCCGAAGATTTCGACCCGCAGGCTGACCCCTTGGCCGACCTGCCAGCCCTGCGCCTGGCCCTGGAGCAGAATGCCCAGGCCAAGGGCACCACCTGCGCCCATGCCAGCCGGGCTGACGAGCGCCAGGCCCAGGCCGACGATGGCCGGGGAGCCGTCAATACCTTGGCGAACCTGGTCGATGAAGCTGGAGAGTCGGAGCCGGGCGGCAAGGCATTCGACAACCTGCTCGACGATGGCCTCAAGGACCTCAAGAGCGCCAGCAGCGACACCCGCGTCGACGATTTCGCCAACCGCCTGGCCAGCCTGACCCAGGCCGCCACGCCGAAGGCCGCCAACGCCATGCCGGCCACCCCCCTGCACCAGCCGCTGCCGATGAACCAGAACGCCTGGGCCGAGGGGTTGGTCAACCGGGTCATGTACCTGTCCAGCCAGAACCTCAAGTCGGCCGACATCCAGCTCGAGCCCGCCGAACTCGGGCGCCTCGATATCCGCGTCAACGTGGCGACGGACCAGTCCACCCAGGTGACCTTCATCAGCGGTCATGCCGGCGTGCGCGATGCCCTCGACAGCCAGGTGCACCGCCTGCGCGAGCTGTTCGCCCAGCAGGGCCTGGCCCAGCCTGACGTCAACGTCGCCGACCAGTCCCGTGGCCAGCAGCAACAGCAGGGGCAGCAGGAGAGCTCGAGCCTGTCCGGCGTCGCCGCGCGCCGGGCCGCCGAGGCCGGTGGGGAGGCCGACGAGCTGGCCGATGCCACGCGGCCGGTGGAGCGGCAGGTGGTCGTCGGTGACAGTGCGGTCGATTACTACGCTTGAATCGATTGCGGCGATCCGTCTGCGGGGCAAGCTCCCGGTTGGTCGACACCCCCTGCGATAAATCTGGCATAACACTTGCTCAAGCCACGTCATTCTCCTGTGAAACCCCAATGGACGACGGATTATTGGCATGGCCAAGAGCGAAGCAGTCAAAGACCCCGCCACCAAAGGCAAACTCAAACTGATCCTGCTGCTGGTGCTGGCCCTGTTGCTGGCGGTCGGCCTGTCGGTGGGTGCCACCTGGTTCGTCATGCACAAAAGCGAGTCGGCACCCGCCGCCGACCCGGCCCAGACCAATGCCAAGCCAGCGGCGATCTACGAGCCCCTGGCCCCCGCCTTCGTGGTCAACTTCAACCAGAACGGCCGGCAGCGCTACATGCAGGTGAGCATCACCCTGCAAGGGCGCAACCAGGCCGACCTGGACGCGCTCAAGGTGCACATGCCGGTCATCCGCAACAACCTGGTCATGATGTTCTCAGGCCAGGGCTTCGACACCCTGGCCAGCAGCGCGGTGGGGCAGGAGATGCTGCGCCAGAAGGCCACCGCGGTGGTCCAGGAAGTAGCGCAGAAGGAAGTCGGCAGGCCGGTCGTCGACCAGCTGCTGTTCACCAATTTCGTATTGCAGTAGGAGCCCGAAATGGCCGTGCAGGACCTGCTGTCCCAGGATGAGATCGATGCCCTGTTGCACGGGGTCGACGATGGGCTGGTACAGACCGAAAGCGTTGTCGAGCCCGGCAGCGTCAAGAGCTACGACCTGACCAGCCAGGATCGGATCGTGCGCGGTCGCATGCCGACCCTGGAGATGATCAACGAGCGCTTCGCCCGCTACACCCGCATCAGCATGTTCAACCTGTTGCGCCGCTCCGCCGACGTGGCGGTCGGGGGCGTGCAGGTGATGAAGTTCGGCGAGTACGTGCACTCGTTGTACGTGCCCACCAGCCTGAACCTGGTCAAGATCAAGCCGTTGCGCGGTACCTCGTTGTTCATCCTCGACGCCAAGCTGGTGTTCAAGCTGGTGGACAACTTCTTCGGCGGCGATGGTCGCCACGCCAAGATCGAGGGCCGCGAGTTCACTCCCACCGAGCTGCGCGTGGTGCGCATGGTGCTGGACCAGGCCTTCGTCGACCTCAAGGAAGCCTGGCAGGCGATCATGCCGGTCAACTTCGAGTACATCAATTCCGAGGTCAACCCGGCCATGGCTAACATCGTCGGGCCGAGCGAGGCGGTGGTGGTGTCGACCTTCCACATCGAACTCGACGGTGGCGGTGGCGACCTGCACGTGACCATGCCGTACTCGATGATCGAGCCGGTGCGGGAAATGCTCGACGCCGGTTTCCAGTCCGACCTGGACGACCAGGACGAGCGCTGGGTCAAGGCCCTGCGCGAGGACGTGCTGGATGTCAGCGTGCCGCTCTCGGCCACCGTGGCCCGTCGCCAGCTGAAGCTGCGCGACATCCTGCACATGCAGCCGGGCGACGTGATCCCGGTGGAGTTGCCCGAGCACCTGGTGCTGCGCGCCAATGGCGTACCGTCGTTCAAGGCGCGGCTGGGCTCGCACAAGGGCACCCTGTCGCTGCAGATCATCGATCCGATCGAACGCCGCTGACGGCGTGCCGGTCGCAATCCCGAATCGAATGCCAGTCGAGGACACTATGGCTAACGAAAACGAAATCACCTCCCCGGAGGATCAGGCCCTGGCCGACGAGTGGGCCGCAGCCCTGCAAGAAACCGGCGATGCCGGCCAGGCCGATATCGACGCGCTGCTGGCCGCCGATGCTGGCAAGCCGTCCGCCGGCACCGGCCGCCTGCCGATGGAAGAGTTCCCTAGCTCGCCCAAGCCGAACGAAAACGTCAGCCTCGAAGGCCCGAACCTGGACGTGATCCTGGACATCCCGGTGAACATCTCCATGGAAGTGGGCAGCACCGAGATCAGCATCCGCAACCTGCTGCAGCTCAACCAGGGCTCGGTGATCGAGCTCGACCGCCTGGCCGGCGAGCCACTGGACGTACTGGTCAACGGCACCCTGATCGCCCATGGCGAGGTGGTGGTGGTCAACGAGAAGTTCGGCATCCGCCTGACTGACGTGATCAGCCCCAGCGAACGCATCAAGAAGCTGCGCTGAGTGAAAGGCCGGATTCGGGCCGCGATGGCCCTTGGCGCGCTGTTGGCCAGCGAGGCGGTGATCGCCGCCGCCCAGCCGGTAGCGCCGGCGCCTGCCACCCCGGGCAGCCTGGGCGGGCAACTGGCGCAGATGGTCCTGGGCCTGCTGCTGGTGGTCGGCCTGATCTTCTTCCTGGCCTGGCTGCTGCGCCGCTTGCAGGGCGCCGCGCCGCGTGGCGCGCAAGTGATCGAGATCGTCGGCAGCCGGGCCATCGGCCCGCGCGACAGGTTGTTGCTGGTGCAGGTGGGCAAGGAGCAGATCCTCATCGGCCATACCCCTGGCAGCATCGAGGCGTTGCACGTGCTGGCCGAGCCCGTGGAGGTGCCGGCTGGCGCCCGCCCGGCCACGCCGGAATTCGCCCAGCGGCTGTTGGAGCTGATGGGCAAGGATCAGAAGGACAAGAAGTGATGAGTGGCGCCCTGCGCACCCTGTTGAGCACCTTGCTGCCAATCGCGCTGCTACTGGCCGCGCCGTCGGTCCTGGCCGCCGACCCGTTGTCGGTGCCGGCCATCACCCTGTCCAGCGGTCCGGACGGGCAGCAGGAATACTCGGTCAGCCTGCAGATCCTGCTGATCATGACGGCGCTGAGCTTCATCCCGGCGTTCGTCATCCTGATGACCAGCTTCACCCGCATCATCATTGTCTTCTCCATCCTGCGCCAGGCCCTGGGCCTGCAGCAGACGCCGTCGAACCAGGTGCTCACCGGCATGGCGCTGTTCCTGACCCTGTTCATCATGGCGCCGGTGTTCGACCGGGTGAACCAGGATGCCATCCAGCCCTACCTGAACGAGCAACTGACCGCCCAGCAGGCCATCGACAAGGCCCAGGGGCCGTTGAAAGACTTCATGCTGGCGCAGACCCGGCAGAACGACCTGGACCTGTTCGTGCGCCTGTCCAAGCGCACCGACATCGCCAGCGCCGAGCAGACGCCGCTGACCATCCTGGTCCCGGCCTTCGTCACCTCGGAGCTCAAGACCGCGTTCCAGATCGGCTTCATGATCTTCATCCCGTTCCTGATCATCGACATGGTGGTCGCCAGCGTGCTGATGGCCATGGGCATGATGATGCTGTCGCCGCTGATCATCTCGCTGCCGTTCAAGATCATGCTGTTCGTCCTGGTCGATGGCTGGGCGCTGATCATGGGTACCCTGGCCGGCAGTTTCGGTGGCGTCTGACGCCATCAAGGAGAGCCTTGCATGACACCTGAAGTCGCCGTAGACCTGTTCCGCGATGCCTTGTGGCTGACCACCCTGATGGTCGCAATCCTGGTGGTGCCGAGCCTGCTGGTGGGGCTGGTGGTGGCCATGTTCCAGGCCGCCACGCAGATCAACGAACAGACCCTGAGCTTCCTGCCGCGCCTGCTGGTGATGCTGGTGACCCTGATCCTCGCCGGGCCCTGGCTGGTGCAGAAGTTCATGGAGTATTTCATCGGCCTGTACACCAGCATTCCCCAGTTGATCGGTTGAAACGGCCATGCTGGAGCTGACCGACACGCAGATCGGCACCTGGGTCGCCACCTTCATCCTGCCGCTGTTCAGGGTGACCGCGCTGCTGATGACCATGCCGATCTTCGGTACGCGCATGCTGCCGGCGCGCATCCGGCTGTACGCCGCCCTGGCCATCACCGTGGTGATCATGCCGGGCCTGCCACCGTTGCCTGAGATCGACCCGTTGAGCCTGCGCGGCGTGCTGCTGTGCGGTGAGCAGATCATCGTCGGCGTGCTGTTCGGCCTGTCGTTGCAGATGCTGTTCCAGGCCTTCGTGGTGGCTGGGCAGATCATCGCCGTGCAGATGGGCATGGCCTTCGCCTCCATGGTCGACCCGGCCAACGGCGTCAACGTGGCGGTGGTCAGCCAGTTCATGACCATGCTGGTGAGCATCCTGTTCCTGGTGATGAACGGCCACCTGGTGGTGTTCGAGGTGCTGACCGAAAGTTTCACCACCTTGCCGGTGGGCAACGCCCTGGTGGTCGGCCACTTCTGGGAAATGGCCGGGCGCCTGAGCTGGGTGCTCGGCGCCGGGCTGCTGTTGATCCTGCCGGCGATCGCCGCATTGCTGGTGGTCAACATCGCCTTTGGCGTGATGACCCGTGCCGCGCCGCAGTTGAATATCTTCTCCATCGGCTTCCCGCTGACCCTGGTGCTGGGTATGGGCATCTTCTGGGTCGGGCTGGCCGACATCCTTTCCCACTACCAGGCATTGGCCAGCGAAGCGCTGCAATGGCTGCGTGAACTGGCACGGGCGCGCTGAGCATGGCAGAGAGCGAAAGCGGTCAGGACAAGACAGAAGAGCCCACCGACAAGCGCAAGCGCGACGCGCGCGAGAAAGGCGAGATCGCCCGCTCCAAGGAGCTCAACACGGTAGCGGTGACCCTGGCCGGCGCTGGCGGCCTGCTGGCGTTCGGTGGCTACCTGGGCGAGACCTTGATGGAACTGATGCGCCTGAACTTCAACCTGCCGCGTGAGGTGCTGGTGGACGAGCGGGCCATGGGCGCCTTTTTGCTCGCCTCGGGCAAGATGGCGTTGTGGGCGGTGCAGCCGGTGCTGATCCTGCTGTTCGTGATCGCCTTCATCGCCCCCATCGCCCTGGGTGGTTTCTTGTTCTCCGGGAGCCTGCTGCAACCGAAGTTCAGCCGCATGAACCCGTTGTCGGGGATCAAGCGCATGTTCTCCTTGAACGCCTTGACCGAGCTGCTCAAGGCCATCGCCAAGTTCTTCGTGATCCTCGTGGTGGCGCTGGTGGTGCTGGCCAACGACCGCCAGGCGCTGCTGGCGATCGCCAACGAGCCGCTGGAGCAGGCGATCATCCACAGTGTCCAGGTGGTGGGCTGGAGCGCCTTGTGGATGGCCGCGGGGCTGCTGTTGATCGCGGCGGTGGACGTGCCGTTCCAGCTCTGGCAGGCGCACAAGAAGCTGAAGATGACCAAGCAGGAAGTGCGCGACGAGTACAAGGACACCGAGGGCAAGCCGGAGGTCAAGCAGCGCATCCGCCAGTTGCAGCGCGAAGTGTCGCAGCGGCGCATGATGGCCGCGGTGCCGGAGGCTGACGTGATCATCACCAACCCGACCCATTACGCCGTAGCGCTCAAGTACGACCCCGAGAAGGGCGGTACGGCGCCGTTGCTGCTGGCCAAGGGTAGCGACTTCATCGCCCTGAAGATCCGCGAGATCGGCATGGAGCACAAGGTGCAGATCCTCGAATCGCCGGCCCTGGCGCGAGCGATCTACTACTCCACGGAGCTCGAGCAGGAAATCCCGGCGGGGCTGTACCTGGCGGTGGCCCAGGTACTGGCCTACGTCTTCCAGATCCGCCAGTATCGGGCGGGCAAGGGCAAGGCGCCAGAACCGCTCAAGCCAGACCTGCCGATTCCGCCGGATTTGCGTCGGGACTCTTGAGAGCTGCAAGCTACAAGCCGCAAGAAAAAGCAGTCCGTGCGCCCCGCCTGATGCGAGTTCGTCGACGCTCAATGGGCCGCCGCGATTAGCTTGCCGCTAGAAGAGTTGGAAGGTTTCTTGCAAAGGCAGCGCCAGGCGCCCTCCAGGCGTCAAAGTTTTTGCTTGAAGAGGACTCGCGGTGGATCGCACTCAGTTAATCAACAGCGCCCGACACAACCTGGCCGGCCTCGGTCGGGGCAACCTTGGCGTGCCGCTGCTGTTGCTGGTGATGATGGCAATGATGATGTTGCCGATCCCGCCGTTCCTGCTCGATGTGTTCTTCACCTTCAACATCGCCCTGTCGATCGTGGTCCTGCTGGTCTGCGTGTATGCCTTGCGCCCGCTGGACTTCGCCGCCTTTCCCACCATCCTGCTGGTGGCCACGCTGCTGCGCCTGGCGCTGAACGTCGCCTCGACCCGTGTGGTGATGCTCCACGGCCATGAGGGGCACGAGGCCGCGGGCAAGGTGATCCAGGCCTTCGGCGAAGTGGTGATCGGCGGCAACTACGTGGTCGGCGCGGTGGTCTTCGCCATCCTCATGATCATCAACTTCGTGGTGGTGACCAAGGGCGCCGGGCGTATCTCCGAGGTGAGCGCGCGTTTCACCCTGGACGCCATGCCCGGCAAGCAGATGGCCATCGACGCCGACCTCAACGCCGGATTGATCGACCAGGCCCAGGCCAAGGCGCGCCGTGCCGAGGTGGCCCAGGAGGCCGAGTTCTACGGCTCGATGGACGGTGCCAGCAAGTTCGTGCGGGGCGATGCCATCGCCGGCCTGCTGATCCTGTTCATCAACCTGATCGGCGGCATGCTGATCGGCATGCTCCAGCACGGCATGCCGTTCGGCGAGGCGGGCAAGGTCTACGCGCTGCTGACCATCGGTGACGGATTGGTGGCGCAGTTGCCGTCGCTGCTGCTCTCCACCGCCGCGGCGATCATGGTCACCCGGGCCTCCAGCTCCGAGGACATGGGCAAGCTGATCAACCGGCAGATGTTCGATTCGCCCAAGGCCCTGGCGGTGTCCGCCGCGCTGATGATCGTCATCGGCTTGGTCCCGGGCATGCCCCACGTTGCCTTCCTCGGCCTGGGCGGGCTGGCTGCGGGCGCAGCCTACCTGGTCTGGCGCAAGCAGCAACAGGCCAAGGTCAAGGCCCAGGAAGAGGCGCAGCGCCAGCAGGATCTGCTGCCATCGCCCCAGCGTGCCCTGGAAACCAAGGAACTGGGCTGGGACGACGTGACACCGATCGACATGATCGGCCTGGAGGTCGGCTACCGCCTGATCCCGCTGGTCGACCGCAACCAGGGTGGTCAACTGCTGGCGCGGATCAAGGGGGTGCGCAAGAAGCTGTCCCAGGACCTGGGCTTTCTCATGCCTACCGTGCACATCCGCGACAACCTCGACCTGCAGCCCAGCGCCTACCGCCTGACCCTGATGGGGGTGATCCTGGCCGAGGCGGAGATCTATCCAGACCGGGAACTGGCGATCAACCCCGGCCAGGTCTTCGGTACGCTCAACGGCATCGCCGCGCGCGACCCGGCCTTTGGCCTGGAGGCGGTGTGGATCGATGTCGGCCAGCGCGCCCAGGCCCAGTCGCTGGGCTACACCGTGGTGGACGCCAGCACTGTGGTCGCCACCCACCTCAACCAGATCCTGCAGAAGCACTGCCACGAACTGATCGGCCACGAAGAGGTCCAGCAGTTGCTGCAGGTCCTGTCCAAGGCATCGCCCAAGCTGGCCGAGGAGCTGGTGCCGGGCGTCATTTCCTTGTCGGGGTTGCTCAAGGTCTTGCAGGCCCTGCTCGCCGAGCAGGTACCGGTGCGCGATATCCGCAGCATTGCCGAGGCGATCGCCAACAATGCGGGCAAGAGTCAAGATACCGCCGCGCTGGTGGCGGCGGTGCGCGTCGGATTGTGTCGCGCTATCGTGCAAAGCATTGTCGGCACTGAGTCCGAGCTGCCTGTGATCACCCTGGAGCCCAGGTTGGAACAGATTTTGCTCAATAGTCTGCAAAGGGCCGGGCAAGGCCAGGAAGACGGTGTTCTCCTGGAGCCGAGCATGGCCGAGAAGCTGCAACGTTCGTTGATCGAGGCGGCCCAGCGCCAGGAAATGCAGGGTCATCCGGCTATCCTGCTGGTAGCGGGCCCGATCCGCGCGATGCTGTCGCGATTCGGCCGCCTGGCTGTACCGAATTTGCATGTTCTGGCGTATCAGGAAATACCTGACAACAAGCAAGTCACCATCGTTGCCACCGTGGGCCCCAATGGCTGAGGTAGTGGGTTATGCAAGTTAAGCGTTTTTTCG
This sequence comes from Pseudomonas sp. HLMP, assembly GCF_046365545.1. Lineage (NCBI taxonomy): Bacteria > Pseudomonadati > Pseudomonadota > Gammaproteobacteria > Pseudomonadales > Pseudomonadaceae > Pseudomonas > Pseudomonas sp. HLMP. The sequence continues at coordinate 2,193,946 of NZ_JBDLLR010000001.1, forward strand.
CCGCCGATATGCGCCAGGCCATGAAGCTGGTCCGCGATGAGCTGGGCGCCGATGCCGCCATCATCGGCAACCGGCGCATCGCCGGCGGTGTCGAGTTGACGGCCGCGCTGGACTACAAGCTGTCCGCCCTGGCCCCACGTGTGCCCAATGCCGAGCTCGAGGACGAACTGCGCAAGACCCAGTCGCGCATCGCCACCGCCCAGGCCGAGCTGGGCAGCCGCAACGACACCGACGAAGGTAACCGCCAATTGTTCGCCGGCCTGCCGCTGACCGCCTCGGAGCCGTTGGTCGAGCCCCATGTCGACCTGCCGCCGCCTGCCGCCGCGCAGGCCCCGGCTGCTGTCGACCCGCGCCTGTTCGATGCCATGCGCTCGGAGCTGTCGGGGCTGCGCGAGCTGCTCGAAGTGCAGCTCGGCTCCCTGGCCTGGAGCCAGTTGCAGGGCAGCAAGCCGCAGCAGGCCAACCTCTGGCGCCGCCTGCAGCGCATCGGCCTGTCCGGCCCGATCGCCCGCGAACTGCTCGACCTGACCGCCGAGGTCGGCGAACCACGGCATGCCTGGCGCATGGTCCTGGCGCACCTGGCGCGGATGATCGAGGTTCCAGAGGTGGAGCCGATCGAGGAGGGCGGGGTGATCGCCATGGTCGGCCCGGCCGGCATGGGCAAGACCACCACCCTGGCCAAGCTGGCGGCGCGCTACGTGCTCAAGTACGGCGCGCATAACCTGGCGCTGGTGAGCATGGACAGCTTCCGTATCGGTGCCCAGGAGCAGCTCAAGACACTGGGGCGCATCCTCAACGTACCGGTGACCTACGTCGATCCGGGCCAGTCCTTGGCCCAGGCGCTGGAGCCGTTGCTGCGCAAGCGCGTGGTGCTGATCGATACCGCTGGCCTGCAAGCCAGCGACCCGGCCCTGCGCATGCAACTGGAAACCCTTGCCGGGCGCGGCATTGCCGCCAAGAATTACCTGGTGCTGGCAACCACCAGCCAGAAGCAGGTGCTGACCGCCGCCTACCACAGCTACAAGCGCTGTGGCCTGGCCGGATGTATCCTGACCAAGCTCGATGAAACGGCCAGCCTCGGTGAAGTGCTGAGCCTGGCCATCAGTCATGAATTGCCGGTGGCCTATCTTACCGATGGGCCGCGCATTCCCGACGACCTGCACCTGCCGCGCAAGCACCAGTTGGTCAGCCGCGCAGTCAGTGTGCAAATGCAGGACGAGCCCAGCGAAGAGGCGATGGCCGACATGTTCGCTGATCTCTATCACAACCCTGGCAAGCGCGCGGGTTGATGAATGTGCAGCGCAAAGTACCTACATCAGGGGGTCGAGTTCAGCCCCTCATGTGGCCTGGGTCCAAGCGAGACAAGGTAAAGAACGAACATGGGTAGCATGCATCCCGTACAGGTGATCGCCGTAACCGGTGGCAAAGGTGGCGTCGGCAAGACTAACGTTTCAGTGAACCTGTCCCTGGCACTGGCCGAGCTGGGCCGGCGGGTCATGCTGCTGGACGCCGACCTGGGCCTGGCGAACGTCGACGTCCTGCTGGGCCTCACGCCCAAGCACACCCTGGCCGATGTCATCGAAGGCCGCTGCGAACTGCGCGACGTGCTGTTGCAGGGGCCCGGTGGCGTGCGCATCGTCCCGGCCGCCTCTGGCACCCAGAGCATGGTGCACCTGGCGCCTGCCCAGCATGCCGGCCTGATCCAGGCGTTCAGCGAGATCGGCGACAACCTCGACGTGCTGGTGATCGACACCGCCGCCGGCATCGGCGACTCGGTGGTCAGCTTCGTCCGCGCGGCCCAGGAAGTGCTGCTGGTGGTGTGCGACGAGCCGACCTCGATCACCGACGCCTACGCCCTGATCAAGCTGCTCAACCGCGACTACGGCATGAACCGTTTTCGCGTGCTGGCCAACATGGCGCAGAGCCCGCAGGAGGGCCGCAACCTGTTCGCCAAGTTGACCAAGGTCACCGATCGTTTCCTCGATGTCGCGCTGCAGTATGTCGGTGCCGTGCCCTACGACGAATGCGTGCGCAAGGCGGTGCAGAAGCAGCGGGCGGTCTACGAGGCTTTCCCGCGGTCCAAGTGTGCGCTGGCGTTCAAGGCCATCGCGCAGAAGGTCGACAGCTGGCCGTTGCCGGCCAACCCGCGCGGGCACCTGGAGTTTTTCGTCGAGCGCCTGGTGCAGCCCACCAGCGCAGGGCCGGTGCTATGAACGCGAGCGGTTTCAAGATGTACAGCAAGGCGTCGCGCGATGCCCAGTACGAACTGGTCGAACGCTACGCCCCGCTGGTCAAGCGCATCGCCTATCACCTGCTGGCGCGCCTGCCGGCCAGCGTGCAGGTCGAGGATCTGATCCAGTCCGGCATGATCGGCCTGCTGGAAGTGGCCAACAAGTACGATGCCAGCAAGGGCGCCAGCTTCGAGACCTACGCTGGTATCCGCATCCGTGGCGCCATGCTCGACGAGGTCCGCAAGGGCGACTGGGCGCCGCGCTCGGTGCACCGCAACACCCGTATGGTCAGTGACGCGATACGTGCCGTCGAGGCACGTACCGGCCGTGACGCTAAAGATCATGAAGTTGCTGCCGAACTCCAATTGAGTCTCGATGATTACTACGGGATCCTGAACGATACCTTGGGCAGCCGCCTGTTCAGCTTCGACGACCTGTTGCAGGACGGCGAGCACGAAGGGCTCCACGAGGATGGCGCCAGTGGCCAGCTGGAGCCCTCGCGCGACCTGGAGGACGAGCGCTTCCAGGCCGCGCTGGCCGATGCGATCGCCAACCTGCCGGAGCGTGAGCGCCTGGTACTGGCGCTGTACTACGACGAAGAGCTGAACCTCAAGGAGATCGGTGAGGTACTGGGGGTCAGCGAGTCGCGTGTCAGCCAGTTGCACAGCCAGTGCGCGGCGCGCCTGCGCAGCCGCCTGGGGGAATGGCGGGCGCGCTGAAGCCAGGTTCGCCGCAGTCGTTGTAAATGATGCCCAATTGATTGAATGCGTGCTCGGGGCCGAGCGCGTCTAGGACTGCTTGGAGGTCTAATTGAACAAAGACATGAAAATCCTCATCGTTGACGACTTTTCGACGATGCGGCGGATCATCAAGAACCTGTTGCGTGACCTGGGCTTCACCAACACCGACGAGGCCGACGACGGCACCACGGCGCTGCCGATGCTGGAAAACGGCCATTACGATTTCCTGGTGACCGACTGGAACATGCCCGGCATGTCCGGCATCGACCTGCTGCGCAAGGTCCGCGCCCATGACCGCCTCAAACACATGCCGGTGCTGATGGTGACTGCCGAGGCCAAGCGCGACCAGATCATCGAAGCGGCCCAGGCCGGGGTCAACGGCTATGTGGTCAAGCCTTTTACCGCCCAGGTGCTCAAGGAGAAGATCGAGAAGATCTTCGAACGCGTCAACGGTTGAGTCACGTCAGGGGGCGCCATGGAGCAGAAAAACACGTCGCTGGGTGAGTTCGAATCGACCCTGAAGAAACATGCCCAGGAACTGGTCGAGAGCCTCGAGCACGGCCGGTTCGGCGAGGCGGTGCAGTTGATCCACCAACTGAACCAGACCCGCGACCGCGGCCTGTACCAGGAAGTCGGCAAGCTCACCCGCGAGTTGCACAGCGCGATCGTCAGTTTCCAGATCGACCCGCGCATGCCGCAGGCCGAGGAAATGTCGCAGATCACCGACGCCACCGAGCGCCTGGCCTATGTGGTCAAGCTCACCGAGGGCGCCGCCAACCGCACCATGGACCTGGTGGAAGCGGGTACCCCGGTGCTCAACGACCTGGCCGCCGAAGCCCAGAACCTGAGTGCCGACTGGCAGCGCTTCATGCGCCGCGAGGTCGCCGCGCCGGAGTTTCGCGAGCTGGTCAAGCGCGTCGACAGTTTCCTGACGCACAGCGTCGAGGGTAACCGCAAGGTCGCAGGCCATCTCAACGACATTCTCCTGGCCCAGGACTATCAGGACCTGACTGGCCAGGTGATCAAGCGCGTGACCGCGTTGGTCACCGAAGTCGAAAGCAATCTGCTCAAGCTCGTGCTGATGGCAAGCCAGGTCGACCGTTTTGCCGGTATCGAACATGACCACCAGCAGCTGCGCGCTGAAAAAGATCAAGAAAAACATCCGGCCCGGGGTGAAGGTCCGCAGATTCATGCCGATAAGCGTGAAGACGTCGTGTCCGGTCAGGACGATGTCGACGATCTGCTGTCCAGCCTGGGTTTTTAGGGAGCACGTTCAATGAGCTTCGGCGCCGATGAAGAAATCCTCCAGGATTTCCTGGTAGAAGCCGGCGAAATTCTCGAGCAACTGTCCGAGCAACTGGTCGAGCTGGAAAGCCGGCCCGACGACGCGGACCTGCTCAATGCGATCTTTCGCGGTTTTCACACTGTTAAAGGGGGCGCCGGCTTCCTCCAGCTCAACGAGCTGGTGGAATGCTGCCATATCGCCGAGAACGTGTTCGACGTCTTGCGCAAAGGGGAGCGCCGGGTCGACGCAGAGCTGATGGACGTGGTCCTCGAGGCGCTGGACACGGTCAATGGCATGTTCGGCCAGGTGCGCGAGCGCAGCGACGTCACCCCGGCCACGCCCGAGCTGCTGGCGGCCCTGTCGCGCCTGGCAGAGCCTGCCGCAGCCGAGGCCGAGGCGCCGGCCCCTGAGCAGGCGCCGGCAGCGGTCGCCGAAGCGCCGGCTGCCGAGGCGGACATCACCGATAGCGAATTCGAACAACTGCTCGACTCCCTCGACGCGGTCAAGGCCCAGGCTGAGGCTGCCGAGCAGAGGCAGGGCGAGGCGGTCGGCGGCGAAGGCGACGAGATCACCGATGCCGAGTTCGAGTCGCTGCTGGACCAGTTGCACGGCAAGGGGCAGTTCTCCCCGGAAGCCGTCGCCACTGCGCCGCAGGACTCTGCCGCGGCACCGGCGGGCGACGAGATCACCGACGCCGAGTTCGAGGCGCTGCTCGACCAGTTGCACGGCAAGGGCACCTTCGCCGCCGATGCGCTGCCTGGCGCCGCTGCGCCCGTGGCCAGCGCTGCCCCGGCGGCGGGCGACGGCGAGCACATTTCCGAGCACGAATTCGAAGCGTTGCTCGACCAGTTGCATGGCAAGGGCAAGTTCTCCAGCGACGCAGTGGCTGGCGACGCACCTGCCGCCGTGGCGGCTGCGCCGGCGACCAGTGCGCCCAAGGCCGAAAGCAAGCCCGCTGCCAAGCCGGCACCGGCCGTCAAGCCTGCCGCCGCCGCGCCTGCTGCCAGCAAGCCTGCGGCCCCGGCCCGTGCCCCGGCGCCGGCTGCCGACAAGCACGCGGTCAGCGAGGCGGAAACCACCGTGCGGGTCGATACCGCCCGCCTGGACGAGATCATGAACATGGTCGGCGAGCTGGTGCTGGTGCGTAACCGCCTGGTCCGCTTGGGCCTGAACAGCGGTGACGAGGCCATGTCCAAGGCCGTGTCCAACCTCGACGTGGTCACCGCCGACCTGCAGACCGCGGTCATGAAGACCCGCATGCAGCCGATCAAGAAGGTCTTCGGCCGCTTCCCGCGCCTGGTTCGCGACCTGGCCCGCCAGCTCAAGAAGGAGATCAACCTAGAGCTGGTCGGCGAAGAGACCGACCTGGACAAGAACCTCGTCGAAGCCCTGGCCGACCCGCTGGTGCACCTGGTGCGCAACGCCGTCGACCATGGCGTGGAGATGCCCGACGAACGCGAGGCCGCCGGCAAGGCGCGCACCGGCCGGGTGGTGCTGTCGGCCGAGCAGGAGGGCGACCACATCCTGTTGTCGATCTCCGACGACGGCAAGGGCATGGACCCCAACGTCCTGCGTGCCAAGGCCGTGGAGAAGGGCTTGATGGACAGGGACGCCGCCGAGCGCCTGAGCGAGTCGGACTGCTACAACCTGATCTTCGCCCCGGGCTTCTCGACCAAGACCGAGATTTCCGACGTCTCCGGCCGTGGTGTGGGCATGGACGTGGTGAAGACCAAGATTTCCCAGCTCAACGGCTCGATCAACATCTTCTCGGCCAAGGGCCAGGGCTCGAAGATCGTCATCAAGGTGCCGCTGACCCTGGCGATCATGCCGACTTTGATGGTGATGCTGGGCAACCAGGCGTTCGCCTTCCCGCTGGTCAACGTCAACGAGATCTTCCACCTGGACCTGTCGCGCACCAACGTGGTCGACGGCCAGGAGGTGGTGATCGTCCGCGACAAGGCGCTGCCGCTGTTCTACCTCAAGCGCTGGCTGGTCCAGGGCCAGGTGCACGAGGAGCAGCGCGAGGGGCATGTGGTGATTCTTTCGGTCGGCACCCAGCGCATCGGCTTCGTGGTCGACCAGCTGGTGGGCCAGGAGGAGGTGGTGATCAAGCCGCTGGGCAAGATGCTCCAGGGCACCCCGGGCATGTCCGGCGCCACCATCACCGGCGACGGTCGCATCGCGCTGATCCTCGACGTACCGAGCATGCTCAAGCGTTACGCCGCCCGGCGTATTTGATTTCGGCGGCGCGCCCTGGCGGTTGCGCCGCCTAATGGAGTGTTTATGGCAGTCAAGGTCCTGGTGGTGGATGATTCCGGTTTCTTCCGCCGCCGTGTCTCGGAAATTCTCTCGGCAGACTCGACGATCCAGGTCGTGGGTACCGCGACCAACGGCAAGGAAGCGATCGACCAGGCGCTGGCGCTCAAGCCCGATGTCATCACCATGGACTACGAGATGCCCATGATGGATGGCATCACCGCCGTGCGGCACATCATGCAGCGCTGCCCGACGCCGGTACTGATGTTCTCCTCGCTGACCCACGAAGGCGCCCGCGTCACCCTCGACGCCCTGGATGCCGGTGCGGTGGACTACCTGCCGAAGAACTTCGAGGACATCTCGCGCAATCCGGAGAAGGTCAAGCAACTGCTGTGCGAGAAGGTCCACACCCTGTCGCGCAGCAACCGTCGTTTCGGCGGCTTTGCCACGCCGGCAGCCGCCGTGGCACCGACCAGCCATGTGCCGCTCGGCAGCCCGGCAAGCCCTGCGCCGGCCCGCGCGGCTGCCCCGACGCCGGCCAGCCGTCCTGCCGCCGCAGCCGCTTCCCATGCGCCAGCGCCCAAGCGCAAGCCCTACAAGCTGGTGGCCATCGGCACCTCCACCGGCGGCCCGGTGGCGCTGCAACGGGTGCTGACCCAACTGCCCGCCAGCTTCCCGGCGCCGATCGTGCTGGTCCAGCACATGCCTGCAGCCTTCACCAAGGCGTTCGCCGAACGCCTGGACAAGCTGTGCAGGATCAGCGTCAAGGAAGCCGAGGATGGCGACGTGCTGCGCCCCGGCCTGGCCCTGCTGGCCCCTGGTGGCAAGCAGATGATGATCGATGGCCGTGGCACGGTGAAGATCCTGCCGGGGGACGAGCGCCTGAACTACAAGCCGTGCGTGGACATCACCTTCGGTTCGGCCGCCAAGTCCTATGGCGACAAGGTGCTCTCGGTGGTGCTCACCGGCATGGGCGCCGATGGGCGCGAGGGCGCGCGCCTGCTCAAGCAGGGCGGCAGCACCGTGTGGGCCCAGGATGAAGCCAGTTGCGTGATCTATGGCATGCCCATGGCCATCGTCAAGGCCAACCTGGCCGATGCGGTGTACAGCCTGGACGAGATCGGCAAGCACCTGGTCGAGGCCTGCGTCTGATGGATGTCCTGAGCCTGATCGGTCTGATCCTCGCCTTCGTCGCCATCGTCGGCGGCAACCTGCTCGAGGGCGGCCACGTCGGGGCGCTGGTCAATGGCCCGGCGGCCCTGATCGTGCTGGGCGGCACCCTGGCGGCAGCGCTGTTGCAGTCGCCGCTGTCGGCGTTCAAGCGCTCCCTGCAGATCATTCGCTGGATCTTCTTTCCGCCGCGGGTGGACCTGGCCAGCGGTATCGACCGGGTGGTCAACTGGAGCCTGACCGCGCGCAAGGAAGGCCTGCTGGGCCTGGAGGGGGTGGCCGATGCCGAGCCGGACCCGTATGCGCGCAAGGGCCTGCAACTGCTGGTCGACGGCGCTGAGCCCGAGTCCATCCGCAGCATCCTCGAGGTCGACTTCCTGACCCAGGAGAGCCGCGACATCCAGGCCGCCAAGGTGTTCGAGAGCATGGGCGGCTATGCGCCGACCATCGGTATCATCGGTGCGGTGATGGGCCTGATCCACGTGATGGGTAACCTGGCCGACCCTTCGCAACTGGGCAACGGCATCGCCGTGGCGTTCGTCGCCACCATCTACGGCGTGGCCAGCGCCAACCTGATCCTGCTGCCGGTCGCCAACAAGCTCAAGGCCATCGTCCTGCGCCAGTCGCGCTACCGGGAGATGCTCCTGGAAGGCCTGCTGTCGATCGCCGAAGGGGAGAACCCACGCTCGATCGAGCTGAAGCTGCAAGGCTTCATGGAGTAAGCCATGCCGCGCCGTCGCCATACCGAGGAACACGAGAACCACGAACGTTGGTTGGTGTCGTACGCCGACTTCATCACCCTGCTGTTCGCCTTCTTCGTGGTCATGTATTCGATCTCCTCGATCAACGAGGGCAAGTACAAGGTGATCTCCCAGGCCCTGCTCGGGGTGTTCAACGACCCCGAGCGGAGCATGAAGCCGATCCCTATCGGCGAGGAGCGCCCGCTCAGCGTCAGGCCGGCCGAGCCGCTGGTCAAGGACAGCGAGCAAACCGACGCGGGCCTGGCGCAGAGCAGCGTCGATCCGTTGCAGAGTATCTCCGAGGATGTCCGCGATGCCTTTGGCGATCTGATCAAGTCCGACCAGATGACCGTGCGCGGTAACGAGCTGTGGGTGGAGATCGAGCTCAACTCGGCGCTGCTGTTCGGCAGCGGCGATGCCATGCCCAGCGATGTCGCCTTCGAGATCGTCGAGAAGGTGGCGAAGATCCTCAAGCCGTTCGCCAACCCGGTGCACGTGGAGGGCTTCACCGACAACCTGCCGATCCGCACCGCCCAGTACCCGACCAACTGGGAGCTGTCGTCGGCGCGGGCGGCGAGCATCGTGCGCCTGCTGGCGATGAACGGGGTCGACCCGGCGCGCATGGCCTCGGTGGGCTATGGCGAGTACCAGCCGGTGGCGAGCAACGACAGCGCCGAGGGCCGGGCGCGCAACCGCCGGGTGGTGCTGGTGATTTCCCGCAACCTCGAAGTACGCCGCAGCCTGACCGGCTCCGGCAGCGCCAATGCCACGCCGGACGCGGCCTTGCGGCGGGCTGGCACACAAAGTGCACCGACAACGCCTGCAGCGACGGCGGGGGGATGATCCCGTCAATTCCCCGTCACCGATTTTTCACACCGTTCCCGGCAGGGCAGGCGGCCACACCGGGAGGAAGCGACGCACGATGAGAGTCTGGGCAGTAGCCAATCAAAAAGGTGGTGTCGGCAAGACCACCACCACCATCGCCCTGGCCGGCCTGCTGGCCCAGGCGGGCAAGCGCGTGGTCGTGGTCGACCTCGACCCGCACGGCTCGATGACCAGCTACTTCGGGCACGATCCCGATGCCCTGGAGCACAGCTGCTACGACCTGTTCCTGCACAAGGGCGTGGTACCCGAGGGGCTGCCCGGGCAATTGCTGCTGCCCACCAGCGACCAACGCATCTCCCTGCTGCCTTCGAGCACTGCCTTGGCGGTGCTGGAGCGCCAGTCGCCAGGGCAGAGCGGGCTGGGCCTGGTGATCGCCAAGAGTCTGGCGCAGCTGTGGCAGGATTTCGACTTCGCCCTGATCGACAGCCCACCGCTGCTCGGTGTGCTGATGGTCAATGCCCTGGCCGCCAGCCAGCAACTGGTGATCCCTGTGCAGACTGAGTTCCTCGCGGTCAAGGGCCTGGAGCGCATGGTCGGGACCCTGGCGATGGTCAACCGCTCGCGGCGCCAGGCGCTGCCGTACGTGATCGTGCCGACCCTGTTCGACCGCCGCACCCAGGCCTCCCTGGGCACCCTCAAGGTGCTGCGCGACAGCTATGGCGAACAGGTCTGGCAGGGTTACATCCCAGTCGACACGCGCCTGCGCGATGCCAGCCGGGCCGGCGTCACGCCCTCGCAGTTCGACGGCAAGAGCCGTGGGGTGACTGCTTACCGGGCGCTGCTCAAGCACCTGCTGACTTCCACATCCGCGTTGCAGGTGGCCTGATGAACCCAGCCCGGCCGATTACCAGCAAGCCGCAACTGGCCCTGCAGTCCTATCTCGATGGCCTGTTGCAGGAGGCCACCGAAACGTTCGAGGCCGTCGAGGCCGCACCAGCACCGGTCGACGAGCCGGCCGCCACCGACGACGGGTTCGCCGCGGCGGTGCGCGAGGAACAGGCCCGTGACGCCCAGCGACAACAGGCGGCGCCCGCCCCGCAGCCGGTACTCAGCGTTGTCATGTCCGAGGCGATGGCCCCGGCCAGCCCTCCGATAGTGCCCCAGGCCCCGGCTGCCGAGCCGGTAGCGCCACTGGTCGATGTGCACCTGCCTGCGCCGGGCGCGCCACGCCCGCCGGCCACCGTGGATGGCCGCCCAGCCTGGGCGGCGGAGCCGTTCGAATGCCTGCTGTTCGATGTCGCCGGCCTGACCCTGGCGGTGCCGCTGGTGTGCCTGGGCTCGATCTACAGCCTGGCCGGCCAGGAGCTGACACCGTTGTTCGGCCAGCCGGACTGGTTCCTCGGCATCCTCAGTTGCCAGGCGGGCAACCTCAAGGTCCTGGACACCGCACGCTGGGTCATGCCCGAGCGCTATCGCGAAGACTTCCGTCAGGGCTTGCAGTACGTGATTTCCGTCCAGGGCTATGAATGGGGGCTGGCCGTGCACCAGGTCAGCCGCTCCCTGCGCCTGGACCCGGCCGAGATCAAGTGGCGCAGCCAGCGTGGCCAGCGCCCGTGGCTGGCCGGCACGGTGATCGAACACATGTGCGCCTTGCTCGACGTCGCCGAACTGGCCGAGCTGATCGCCAGCGGCGCCGTCAAGCAGCTGCATGCCAAACCGCAATGAATGAACGCCGCCACTGCCGCGGCGATACCGAGCACACCGCCGATGGCGGATTTTGAGGGGTAGGGGAATGAAAAAGTCGTCTGCACAAGGTTCCGAAGATCCGATCCTGCAGTGGGTAACCTTCCGCCTGGACAACGAGTCCTATGGCATCAACGTCATGCAGGTGCAGGAAGTCCTGCGCTACACCGAGATCGCCCCGGTGCCGGGCGCACCGAGCTACGTGCTGGGCATCATCAACCTGCGTGGCAACGTGGTCACGGTGATCGACACCCGCCAGCGTTTCGGCCTGATGCCGACCGAGGTCACCGACAACACCCGCATCGTGATCATCGAGGCAGACAAGCAGGTGGTCGGCATCCTGGTCGACAGCGTGGCCGAGGTGGTCTACCTGCGTCAGTCGGAGATCGAGACCGCGCCCAACGTTGGCAACGAGGAATCGGCCAAGTTCATCCAGGGCGTGTGCAACAAGAACGGCGAACTGCTGATCCTGGTCGAGCTCGACAAGATGATGACCGAGGAAGAGTGGTCCGAGCTGGAGAACATCTGAGTTGATCTTCGAGGTTGCTGTCATCTTCCTGGCGCTGCTCTGGGCGCTGAGCCTGTGGTTCTTCCTCAACTACAGCAAGCGCCAGCGTGAGCTGGCCGCCCAGCAGGCCCAGGGCGATGCGCTGCGCGACCAGCGCATCAAGGACCTGGCCAAGCGCCTGGACGACTACCAGAACGGCAGCGTGCGCATGGGCGAAGCCATCCATGAACTGCGTGCGGTGGTCGCGCCTTTGCCCGACAGGCTCCAGCAACTGGAGCAGCGCGACCCCAGCAGCGTGACCTTCACCCAGGCGGCCAAGCTGGTGGGGATGGGGGCCAGTGTCGAGGAGCTGACCCAGAGCTGCGGCCTGACCCAGGCCGAGGCGGAGCTGATGAGCAAGTTGCATCGCGGCGAATGAGAGGATCGGGGGCGACGAAAGTCGCCCTCGGTGTATCAGGGGCGGCTCCAGGAATGATAGTTGCCGATCTGCGCGACACCGGTCAGTGGCAGGTCGGTGATCATCGCCTGGCGAAGGTCGGCGTCGACATTCAGTAGCAGATAGTTCGGGTCGCTCTGAGGCAGGGTGCGCAAGTTGGCGATCTGGCGGATTATCCGCAACCGTGGCAGTCGCTGGTCGACCACGTGATTGAACACGCCAGGCCCGGTCAGGTCGCTCAGGCGCAAGGCATAACGCTCGAAGGCAGCGTCGTCTGCTTGGGGCTTGCTGTCGTAGAAGGCTCGATCGGCTTGGTAGCGTGCATGTATCTCCTGCGAAATGGCCTGCAGCGTCGGGTTGTTGGGATGGCTACCGAGCATGTTGGTGTTGTACTGGCAGTGCATGCCCAACGTCTCGTTGCTCGCCGGTATACCGAGCAGCAAGCCGTCGGGGGACGTGGCCAATGTCAGGCTGTCGAGGGCGGCTTGTTCAGGGTCATCAGGTGCAGAGGGGGCTGGCAGCAGGACGTCGTCGACGTCCAGGTACAGGCCGCCTTCGTGCTCGAGCAGCGGGTAGCGCAACACGTCCGAGGCCGAGGAGAAATTGGCACCGCTGCCGTTGAGTGCGTGCTGGTATTGAGCGAAATTCGGGCTTTGGCTGAAGCTACGGTAGAACGGCTGCTCCTCCAGAGGCAGAACGCGGATATTCGGTGCCTGTGTGCCCAGCAGTTGTAGATTCTCCTCGAACGCGGCCGGGCTTGCGTTCGACAGCAATAGCTTCAGCTGGTACTGGCTGGATGTCAGGCGGCGACTGTTGCTGGCCAGCGTAGCGAGCAGCTCGGAAGGGATCACCTTGTCGCCTACCCAGATGCTGAGGATGTGCTTCGGGATGGGCTGCAGCATCTGCGCCTCGACTGAGGGCAGCGCGATGGGTAACTGCAGATCCACACCCATGGCCCGCAGGCTGTTCATGCGCATCTGGTCGGTTACCGGCCGTTCTCCGATGTCGATCCGCACCAACCCGCGATGGCTATCGGACACCTGGTAATAGGTGGGGTCCACGTCATTGAGGGCCCTGCCGGAAATGAACGCATCGTATTCGGCGCTGTAGAGCACATCCGTGTTGTAGCCGTCGAGCATGCTCTGCAGTTGTCCTGGGCCATCCTCGGTCAGCGGGAGCCTGACCACCCAGCGTGCAGTGGTGAGATCGCCGCCAGGCAGTGGCTCTACCGCCGATTTGAAGAATTGCAGGGTAGGTTCGGGCAGGTGTGGCGGCATCATGGGGCTCAAGGGGTAGCCCAGTTGCCCGTTGACCCGCGTGGGGAATACAAAACCGTCGCGCTTGGGTGGGAAGAGCTGCTGGGCCTTGGAAAGGCCAGTGAGGACCAGGGGCGCTGCGTTCATCAGGCCAAACTCGATGTTCTGCACGCCATCGGCCTTGTCCTCGAGCGATTTGCCATTGATGGCCTGGTCGAGCCCCAGACCGAACTGGGCCATCCCACCCAAGGCGAACAGGGGGGCCAGTTCCGGTACCACTAGCGCCAAGGGGGCCAGCAGATTGATCGAGGCGGTCAGGTAGCTTCGCCACTTGGCCTTGGTCACCTCGCTGTCGCTGGTGATGATGAAGTCGGCATCGGCATAGCTGCGCTGGCGCTGGCGTTCAGTGAGCGCTTCGAACAGGTCGCCCTTGATCGGAGGGCTGTATTTGGTCGCTCGGTAATTGACGAAGTCACCAGGCGACCAGGGGCCATCGGTGGTGAAGCCTGGACGATTGGGTGAGCGCCAATGAAGCGCGGGGTACGCTCCCAGGCCCGCCAATGCGGTGTCCAGGCCGCTGAAGTCCAACCCGTCTGGTGTATCGGCCAGGGCGAAGTGCTGGCGCAGTATCTGGCGTTTCTCGTCGCTCTGGCATTGTCGGCCGAACCAGTCTTGCAGGGCGGCCCGGGTGCTGAATTCATGCAGCGGGAAGGCGTTGCCTGGCAGGTACAGCAGGGCTTCAGGGCTGGCCCTGTCGGTGATGCAGAGTATGTCGGTGGCGGTGTAGCCATACACATTCAGCGGTCGGACGCGTAACCCAGGCGTGCGTGGCATCAGGTCGGCCGCCTGCCAGGCCAGCTTGCGCCCGGCTTCGCTCAAGGAGCCCTGCAGCACCTGTTTGTTGCAGGCCGCGATGAAGTTGATGCGTGCCGCGACCTGGTGGCTCTTCAGGGCATGCGTCCAGTAATCGTCCAGCATCGATTTGTAGCGAGCATGGAAGTCCAACGACCAGATGAACTTCTGCATGGCCTCTACGTCGACTGGCAGGTGGGTGGTGGCGTCATAGCGAGCGGGGGAGGTTACGCGAAACAAGCCGTTGAACACGCTGTAGGGCGCACTGTTGTCCAGCGGGCCAGGCTTGGGTAACTCATCGACCAGTTGCAATGGGCCTTGGGGCAAGGTACCTGCCCAGTGCCCTGGCAACAGTTGGCCGACCAGGTCCTTGCTGGTTTCGCCCTGCCAGTTCGAGAGCACCGCGTGGGTGAGGGGCTGACGGTCGATGATCACGGCCTGCTGGCCACGGTAGTGCAGGGTTACCACTTCTGTCTGGTCCGGATCGAGTGGGAAGCCCTGTTGGGATGCCCAGTCACGGATCGCCTCGGCCGCGTGCCGATCGGGCCTTGGGATGTGTTGCAGGTGGTTGCGCACGAACTGGACGCCGCTGGCATTTACGTAAGGTAGGGACATGGGGAGCACCTGTGTGGGTCAAGGAGGCGCGAGCATGTCCCGGTAGCAGGAGGGTGGGGCGGTAATTACCTATGTCGCCCGGTTCGATCGATGACGGGCAGTGCCTGTGATCGAGGTTGTTCTTGCGGATGCAGCTTCAATCAACTGGCAGTGTCAGCGTTGGCGGCGTCACGTCACGGGGCGAGGGCGCCTGGTCGCTGAAACCGTCCGGCACCTTGCCCCGCAACTGCCAGGCGAAGGCGATGATCTCGGCGATGGTCAGGTACAGCGCCTCGGGGATCTGCTCGCCCAGTTCCAGGCGTGCCAGCAGGCGTACCAGTTCGGCATTTTCGTAGATGGGGACTTCGTGCTCGCGGGCGATGGCGAGGATGGCTTCGGCCAGTTCGTCCTCGCCCTTGGCGCTCAGGGTCGGGGCTTCTTGGCCGTCGTAGCTCAGGGCGATGGCCTGACGGGGTTGTGTGCTGCTCATGCGGTCTCGTCCACCCAGCGTTGTTCCACCCGTGTACGGGGCCCCTGTGGCGGGATGCCGGGGTGGCATTCCAGGTCGCCGACATCCAGCCCGCGGGCCAGCAGGCGTTCGCGCAGTCCGCCGAGCTGGCTGTCGATCAACTTCGCGGTCTGCTCGCGTTCTGCCCACAACTGGCCAGACAGCCGGCCTTGGCTCAGTTGCGCCTGGACCTGCAAGGGCCCCAAGGGGGCAAGGTCGAAGGCCAGTTCGATACGCCACAACGCTTGCAGCGGATCCTGCGGCTCCCGCTGGCGGTCGGCGTGTTGTTGCGGCGTTTCCTCGCGCTGCAACTTGGCCTGCAAGGGGATGAACTCCTGGCCATGGCGGATGGGGATTTCGGTTTGCCAGGTGGTTTGCAGGTTGCCGTTTTCCAAGGTTGCGCTTTGCTGCAGGCTGCTCAAGGCATGGCTCTGCAGGCGCGCGATAGCGGCGGCGGCCAGGCGCAGCAACTGCTGCAGGTCGCCTTCGTTTTCCATGGCCTGCAACAGCCGGGAAGGGAGCGGAAACGTCCCAGGTTGCTGCCTTGGGCCGACCCGTTCGAGCATGCCCAGGGCGCCTCGGGCCATGGCGGGCATGACTTGGGCCAATGTCGAGGCACTCGTCGAGGCGAGGAAGGGCCCATTCCCCGATGCTTGAGCCATCAAGCGGAGCAATTGCGCCTTCAGGTCCGTGGCCAGTTCGGTGGAGAGGCCGCCGAGCAGCTTGGCCTCGAGAAAGGCGCCACTGTTGTTCAGTGCCTGGGCAACGGCCTTGGCTTCACCGAGTTGGCGCGCATCGGGCAGGCTGGCCAGCAGCTGTTCGGCAGTGGCGCGCAGCGTTCCAACGCCGCCTGGGTCGAGGGCGACCTGTTGCAGGGCATTGAGCAGCCCCGGCAACGACGCTTGCCGGCCTTGTTGGCTGATCAGTTGCTGCGCGATGCTCAGTTGCTCCTGGCGGCCGCTCAAAGGCACGAAGCGCAGCGACTGGTCGCCCTGTACCACGGCGCTGAGCAGGCTGCCCACCGGCAACGCGCGTGGGCTGTCGATGGTCAGGGTGGCGCCGGCCTGGCTGCTGTTGAGCAACGTGACCAGGGAGCGAAAGCTGGCGGCCTCGCCCGGGAGCTGCGCAAGTGCCTGGCTGGTCAGGACCTTGCCTTGCAGCAGGGTACCGACGGGGACCTGGGTGTTATCCAGGCGGGTGAGGGTGGCGACGTTGTTGGCATTGACCTGTTGCACCATGACGGCGAGGCGGTTGCTCTCGGTCTGGCTGACGGTCACCAGGCTGCCCTGGGGCAGCGGCTGGCTGGCAGTGGCTTGCAGTTGCACCTGGCTGCCATTGGCCTGGATCAGGCGCAGCAACAGTTGGAAGTCCTGGCCCACCTGGCGCAGGGCCATCACCTCGGCCCTGGCGGTCTCGCCTGGCGCCAGCAGGCCTGGCTGCGGTTGCAGCAGGCGCAGCAGTTCGCCGGTCATGGCGGCTTTGCCTGCTTGCAGGCCTACCGCTGTTTGTGCGCCGAGACTATTGATTTCAGTCATGATTGTATACAACCTGTGGGCCTGGCCCTCTTGGCAGCGGGACATCGCATGTAATAATGCCGGCCACGCTGCCTGCCATTGCCACTATAACGGCAGGGCCGGAAGCGACTTGAGACAAAGGCTTCGGCCGGTGCCGCCTGCTTCGCGGGCAAGCCCGTTCCTACAGGATACAGTGCAGACCCTGTGGGAGCGGGCTTGTCCGCGAAGCCAGACGACACCGATCATGGCCCCCACACTGAATAAGGCGAAACCGTGCCCCTTCACCTCCAAGCCGCGGGCCTGGCCTGCGAGCGCGACTGGCGCCTGCTCTTCGAACACCTGCACTTCGAGCTGGGCCCCGGCGACATGCTGCAGGTCAGCGGCCCCAACGGCAGCGGCAAGACCAGCCTGCTGCGCCTGCTGGCCGGGCTGATGCAGCCCACCGCCGGGCAGATCCTACTCGGTGGCCAGCCCCTGGCCGAACAGCGCCATGCCCTGGCCAGCATCCTCCTGTGGATCGGCCACGCCGCCGGCATCAAGGACCTGCTCACCGCCGAGGAAAACCTCGCCTGGCTGTGCGCCTTGCACCGGCCGGCGACTGCCGAGGCCATCTGGCAGGCACTCGCCGCCGTGGGCTTGCTCGGTTTCGAGGATGTGCCGTGCCATACCCTGTCCGCCGGGCAGCAGCGCCGCGTGGCATTGGCCCGGTTGTACCTGGACAGCCCGCCGCTGTGGATACTCGACGAACCCTTCACCGCCCTCGACAAGCAAGGCGTGGCCCAGCTCGAGGCGCACTTGGCCGCTCACTGCGAGCAGGGCGGGACGGTGGTACTGACCACCCATCACCACCTCGAGTGCAAGCCATCGGGTTACCGTGAACTGAACCTGGGGCAGTGGGCGGCATGAGTGTATTCGTCTTGTTGGTGCGGCGCGAGGCGCGCCTGCTGTGTCGCCGGCCGGCGGAGCTGGCCAATCCCTTGGTGTTCTTCGCGATCGTCGTCGCCTTGTTTCCACTGGCGGTCGGTCCTGAGACACAATTGTTGCAAACCTTGTCGCCGGGGCTGGTCTGGGTCGCGGCGCTCTTGGCCGTGCTGCTCTCGCTGGACGGCCTGTTTCGCAGCGATTTCGAGGACGGCTCGCTGGAGCAGTGGGTACTGTCGCCGCACCCGCTGGCGTTGCTGGTGCTGGCCAAGGTGCTGGCGCACTGGATCTTTTCCGGGCTGGCGCTGGTATTGTTGGCACCACTGCTGGCGCTGATGCTCGGCCTGCCGGCCCACTGCCTGCCGGTGCTGCTGGGCTCGCTGCTGCTGGGTACGCCGGTGCTGAGCCTGTTGGGCGCGGTAGGGGCGGCACTGACGGTCGGCCTCAAGCGCGGTGGCCTGTTGCTGGCGTTGCTGATCCTGCCGCTGTATATCCCGGTATTGATCCTGGGCAGTGGCGCCTTGCAAGCGGCGTTGCAGAATATGCCGGCCACCGGCCACCTGCTCTGGCTCGCCAGCCTGGCTGCCCTGGCGGTGACATTGGCACCTTTTGCGATAGCGGCCGGCCTGAAGATCAGCGTCGGCGAATAACGAGTCCCGGGCTTCCAAGCCCGGCAAATACCCTGGATGTACCCTGATGAAAATAAGCTGGACGTGGTTCCACAAGCTGGGTTCCCCCAAATGGTTCTATGCCATCAGCGGCCGCATGCTGCCATGGCTGACCGTCTCCGCCATTGTCCTGCTGCTGGTCGGCATCGCCTGGGGGCTGGCCTTCGCGCCCCAGGACTACCAGCAGGGCAACAGCTTCCGCATCATCTACATCCATGTGCCGGCGGCCATGCTGGCGCAATCCTGCTATGTGCTGCTGGCGGTGGCCGGCATCGTCGGCCTGGTGTGGAAGATGAAACTGGCCGACGTCGCCCTGCAATGCGCGGCGCCCATCGGCGCCTGGATGACCGCGGTGGCGCTGGTCACCGGGGCGATCTGGGGCAAGCCGACCTGGGGCAGCTGGTGGGTCTGGGATGCCCGCCTGACCTCCATGCTCATCCTGCTGTTCCTGTACTTCGGCATCATCGCCCTGGGCCAGGCGATCAGCAACCGCGACAGCGCGGCCAAGGCCTGTGCGGTGCTGGCGATCGTCGGCGTGGTGAACATCCCGATCATCAAGTACTCGGTGGAGTGGTGGAACACCCTGCACCAGGGCGCCACCTTCACCCTCACCGAGAAGCCGGCCATGCCCGCCGAGATGTGGCTGCCGCTGTTGCTGACGGTCTTGGGTTTCTACTGCTTCTTCGGTGCCGTGCTGCTGCTGCGCATGCGCCTCGAGGTGCTCAAGCGCGAGGCGCGCGCCAGTTGGGTCAGGGAGGAAGTGTTGAACAGCCTGGGGCGGAGGGCCGCGCAATGAGTTTCGCGTCCTTCGGGGATTTTCTCGCCATGGGCCACCATGGCCTGTACGTCTGGTCGGCCTATGGCATCTGCCTGGCGGTGCTGGCGCTCAATGTCGCCACGCCCCTGCTGGCCCGCCGTCGCTACCTGCAAGAAGAGGCGCGCCGTCTGCGCCGGGAGAACAACCAGTGAATCCGCAGCGCAAGAAACGCCTGTTGCTCATCCTCGGCCTGATGGTCGGTGTCGCCGTCGCCGTCGGTTTCGCCCTGAGCGCCCTGCAGCAGAACATCAACCTGTTCTACACCCCGACCCAGATCGCCAACGGCGAGGCGCCGCTGGACACCCGCATCCGCGCCGGCGGCATGGTCGAGCAGGGCTCGGTGCAGCGCTCGGCCGACTCGCTGGACGTGCGCTTCGTGGTCACCGACTTCAACAAGTCGGTGCCGATCACCTACCGTGGCATCCTGCCGGACCTGTTCCGCGAAGGGCAGGGCATCGTCGCCCTGGGCAAGCTCAACGCCGACGGCGTGGTGGTGGCCGATGAGGTCCTGGCCAAGCACGATGAGAAGTACATGCCGCCGGAGGTCACCAAGGCGCTGAAGGAAAGCGGCCAGGCCGCTGCCGGTGGGGAGGCCAAGCCATGAACGCGGCCCTGGTGATTCCCGAACTGGGTCAGCTGGCGCTGATCCTGGCGATCTGCTTCGCCGTGGTCCAGGCGTCCGTGCCGCTGCTCGGCGCCTGGCGCGGCGACCGCCTGTGGATGGGCCTGGCGCGGCCGGCGGCGTGGGGGCAGTTCACCTTCCTCGCCTTTGCCTTCGCCTGCCTGACCCACGCCTTCCTGACCGACAACTTCTCGGTCGACTACGTCGCCAGCAACTCCAACAGTGCCTTGCCCTGGTACTACAAGTTCAGCGCCGTATGGGGCGCCCACGAGGGCTCGTTGCTGCTCTGGGCATTGATCCTCGGCGGCTGGACCCTGGCCGTCTCGGTGTTCTCGCGCCAGTTGCCGCAGGTGATGCTGGCCCGCGTGCTGGCGGTGATGGGCATGATCAGCGTGGGCTTCCTGTCGTTCCTGATCATCACCTCCAACCCCTTCGCGCGCCTGCTGCCCCAGGTGCCCACCGATGGGCGCGACCTCAACCCATTGCTGCAGGACTTCGGCCTGATCGTCCATCCGCCCATGCTGTACATGGGCTACGTGGGCTTCTCGGTAGCCTTCGCCTTCGCCATCGCCGCGCTGCTGGGCGGGCGTTTGGACGCGGCCTGGGCACGCTGGTCGCGGCCCTGGACCATCGTCGCCTGGGCCTTCCTCGGCGTGGGCATCACCCTGGGCTCCTGGTGGGCCTACTACGAGCTGGGCTGGGGGGGCTGGTGGTTCTGGGACCCGGTGGAGAACGCCTCGTTCATGCCCTGGCTGGTGGGCACGGCGCTGATCCACTCGCTGGCGGTCACCGAGAAGCGCGGGGTGTTCAAGAGCTGGACGGTGTTGCTGGCCATCGCCGCGTTCTCCCTGAGCCTGCTGGGCACCTTCCTGGTCCGTTCCGGGGTGCTGACCTCGGTGCATGCCTTTGCCTCCGACCCCTCGCGCGGGGTGTTCATCCTGATCTTCCTGCTGTTCGTGGTCGGCGGTTCGCTGACCCTGTTCGCCCTGCGCGCACCGGTGGTCAAGAGCCAGGTGGGCTTCGCCCTGTGGTCGCGGGAGACGCTGCTGCTGGCCAACAACCTGGTGCTGGTGGTGGCCGCCTCGATGATCCTGCTGGGCACCCTCTACCCGCTGGTGCTCGATGCCCTGACCGGCGCCAAGCTGTCGGTCGGCCCGCCTTACTTCGATGCCCTGTTCCTGCCGCTGATGGCACTGCTGATGGTGGTGCTGGGTATCGGCGTGCTGGTGCGCTGGAAGGACACCCCTGGCAAGTGGCTGCTGGGCATGCTGACCCCGGTACTGATCGGCAGCGCGATCCTGGCGCCGCTCGCCGGGCTGATCGTCGACGACTTCGACTGGCCGGCCCTGACGGTCTTCGCCCTGGCTGCCTGGGTGGTGTTCGGCGGCCTGCGCGACATCCTCGACAAGACCCGCCACAAGGGCCTGGCCAAGGGCTTGCGTGGCCTGCCGCGCAGCTACTGGGGCATGCACCTGGCGCACCTGGGCCTGGCGGTATGCGCCCTGGGCGTGGTGCTGTCGAGCAACAACAGTGCCGAGCGCGACCTGCGCATGGCCCCGGGCGAGAGCGTGGAGCTGGGCGGGTACCACTTCCTGTTCGAAGGCGCCAAGCACTTCGAGGGCCCCAACTTCATCTCCGACAAAGGCACCATCGTCGTCTCCCGCGAGGGGCGCGAGGTGACCACGTTGCACCCGGAGAAGCGCCTGTACACCGTGCAGCAATCGATGATGACCGAGGCCGGCATCGATGCCGGTTTCACCCGCGACCTCTACGTCGCCCTGGGCGAGCCCCTGGAGAACGGCGCCTGGGCGGTACGGGTGCATATCAAGCCTTATGTCCGCTGGATCTGGCTGGGCGGTCTGCTGACCGCGCTGGGCGGCTTCCTGGCGGCCTTCGACCGGCGCTATCGCGTCAAGGTCAAGGCCCGGGTACGTGATGTCCTGGGCATGTCTGGAGCGACTGCATGAAGCGTTGGATCATGGTGTTGCCGCTGGCGCTGTTCCTGCTGGTGGCGGTGTTTCTCTACAAGGGCTTGTTCCTCAAACCCGACGAGCTGCCCTCGGCGATGATCGGCAAGCCGTTCCCGGCGTTCTCCCTGGCTTCGGTGCAGGGCGACCGCACCCTGACCCAGGCCGACCTGCTGGGCCGCCCGGCGCTGGTCAACGTCTGGGGCACCTGGTGCCCTTCGTGCAAGGTCGAGCACCCGTACCTGAACCAGTTGGCCGAGCAGGGCGTGGTGATCCATGGGGTCAACTACAAGGACGACAACGCCGCCGCGCTGAAATGGCTGGCCGAGTTCCACAACCCCTACCAGCTGGACATCCGCGACGAGCAGGGCACCCTGGGCGTGGACCTGGGCGTGTACGGCGCGCCGGAGACCTTCTTGATCGATGCCAAGGGCATCATCCGCTACAAGCACGTGGGTATTGTCGACGCCACGGTGTGGCGCGAGCAACTGGCGCCGCTGTACCAGGGGCTGGTCGACGAGGCCAGGCCATGAGGCGCTGGCTGGCAGCCGCCGTGCTGGGCGTGAGCCTGGCCGGCATGGCCCAGGCGGCCATCGACACCTACCAGTTCCGCGACGACGCCGAGCGCGAGCGCTACCAGCAACTGACCAAGGAGCTGCGCTGCCCGAAGTGCCAGAACCAGGACATCGCCGACTCCAACGCGCCGATCGCCGCCGACCTGCGCCGGGAGATCTTCCGCATGCTCGGCGAAGGCAAGAGCAACCAGCAGATCGTCGATTTCATGGTCGACCGCTACGGTGACTTCGTGCGCTACAAGCCGGCGCTCAGCGGGCGCACCTGGTTGCTGTGGTTCGGCCCGGGCATCCTGCTGGCCGGTGGTTTCGTGGTGCTGGCGCTGATCGTGCGCCGTCGTCGCGCCCAGGGGGGGGGCGGCACCGAGGAGCTGTCTGCCGAAGAACGCGAGCGTCTCGCCAAATTGCTGGATAAAGAAAATACCCATGATTGATTTCTGGCTTAGCGCGGGCCTGCTGCTGCTCGCTGCCCTCGGTTTCTTGCTGATCCCTATCCTGCGCGGGCGTCGTCGCCAGCAGGAGGAAGAAGACCGCACCGCCCTCAACGTCGCTCTGTACCAGGAGCGCATCGCCGAGCTCACCGCCCAGCAGGAAGCGGGTGTGCTGGATGCCGAGCAATTGGCCAAGGGCCGCGACGAGGCGGCGCGCGAACTGCTGGCCGATACCGAGGGTGCCGAGGCGCCGCGCCAGGGGCACCTGGGCAAGACCCTGCCGCTGCTGGCGGCGGTGCTGGTGCCAGTCATGGCCCTGGGGCTGTACCTGCACTTCGGTGCCGCCGACAAGGTCGAGCTCACCCGCGAGTTCGCCCAGGCGCCGCAGTCGATGGAAGAAATGACCACGCGCCTGGAGCGCGCCGTCCAGGCCCAACCGGACTCGGCCGAGGGCCTGTACTTCCTAGGCCGTGCCTATATGTCCGAGCAGCGCCCGGCGGACGCGGCCAAGGCCTTCGAGCGTGCGGTGGCCCTGGCCGGGCGCCAGCCCGAGTTGCTCGGGCAGTGGGCCCAGGCCCTGTATTTCGCCGCCGGCAAGCAGTGGAGCCCGCAGTTGCAGGCGCTGACCGACGAAGCCCTCGCAGCCGACCCCAAGGAGGTCACCAGCCTCGGCCTGCGCGGCATCGCTGCCTTCGAGGGGGAGCGCTACCAGGAAGCGATCGACTTCTGGCAGCGCCTGCTGGCCCAGTTGCCCGAGGGCGATGCCTCGCGCGCCGCCCTGCAGGGGGGCATCGACCGCGCCGCCGAGAGGCTCGAGGTCGCCGCTGGCAAGCCCTCCGCCGCGCCAGTGGCCGCACGCCTGAAGGTGCGGGTGGAACTGGCGGCGGCCCTCAAGGACAAGGTCAAGCCTGACGACACGGTGTTCATCTTCGCGCGGGCCAGCAACGGCCCGCCCATGCCGGTGGCGGCCAAGCGGGTGACCGTGGCCCAGTTGCCGATCGAGGTGGAGCTCTCCGATGCCGATGCGATGATGCCGCAGATGAAACTGTCGGACTTCGCCGAAGTCCAACTGGTGGCGCGCGTCTCGCGCGCCGGCCAACCGACCCGGGGCGAGTGGATCGGCCAGAGCGCGCCGTTGTCTACCCGTACCCAGGCCGCCCAGCACCTGACCATCGACAGCCCTGATTCGTAAGAGAGCGATCCATGAACAGCACCGTCCGCCTGACCCTGATCACCCTGGCCCTGGGGCTGTCCGCGTGTACGGTGCGCGAGCCTGTCGAGCGACCGGCGCCCCCGATCGAGACCGTGCCGCCGCGCCAGGGGCCGGTGGTCAAGCCGCTGCCGGGCGGGCAACCGGCGCCCCAGCCGGACAAGCCGGCGGCCATTCCCAAGCCCATGCCGCGCACCTCCGCCAGCTTCGCCCCGCCACCGGGCGGTGCCAGCCACTGGGATCCAAGGCTGGGGGTCTATGTGCTGGAGAAGAAGCCCAACACCTTCTACCGCCAGCGTACCTACTACCGCTGGAACAACGGCTGGAGCTGGTCGCTGAGCCCGGACGGGCCCTGGCAGGAGACCGACAGCAGTGGCGTGCCAGGCGGCCTTGGGCGAGCGTTTGCGCAATAGGGCTCGTCAGCTTCACTTTCGCAGGGGCCGCGAAGCGGCCCCAGATCAACTAGCCCCCAACACAGCGCCCGCGCATAATGCCCCTTCGTATTGATCCGGAGGTGGCATGAGCAAGACCGTCCTGGTGCTGGTGGAAACCGTCGACGACTACCTACCGCTGCTGGAGCAGGCCGGTTATCGCCTGATCCGCGCACCCTCACCGCAACTGCGCGCCGACGCCATCGTCCGCCACGCCGGCGAGATCGACGCCGTGCTCACCCGTGGGCCGCTGGGCCTGACCGCTGCCGAGATCGAGGCCTTGCCGAAGTTGCAGATCATCTGCGTGATCGGTGCTGGCTACGAGCAGGTCGACCTGGCTGCCGCCGCTGCCCGTGGCATCACGGTGACCAACGGCGCCGGTGCCAACGCGCCGGCGGTGGCCGACCACGCCATGGCCATCCTGCTGGCGCTGCTGCGCGACATCCCGCGGGCCGATGCCAGTACCCGCCGGGGCGAGTGGAACCGGGTCATCAGCCCCTCGGTGAGCGGCAAGCGCCTGGGCATCCTCGGTCTCGGTGCGGTCGGCCTGGCCATCGCCAAGCGAGCGGCCCAAGGCTTCGACATGAACGTCAGCTACCACAGCCGCACCCCGCGCCAGGATGTCCCGTACACCTGGTACGACACCGCGCTGCACCTGGCCGAGGCCGTGGACATCCTGGTGGTGGCCACGCCAGGCGGTGCCGGCACCCACCACCTGGTCGATGGGCAGGTGCTCGAGGCCCTGGGCGCCGAGGGCTACCTGGTCAATATCGCGCGGGCCAGCGTGGTCGATACCCAGGCCTTGGTCGAGGCGCTGCGCCAGGGGGTGATCGCCGGGGCGGCGCTGGATGTGTTCGATGACGAGCCTGCGGTTCCCGACGCGTTGAAGTCCCTCGGCAACACCGTGCTCACGCCGCATGTGGCCGGCCAGTCGCCAGAAGCGGCACGCGACACCGTGACCTTGGTTCTGCGCAACCTGCAGGCGTTCTTCGCCGGCGAGCCGGTTTTGACCCCCGTGCGTCACTGAGCCCTCTTTCAGCATCAGGAGCTTTTGCATGCAACTCGAGATGTTCCAGGTCGATGCCTTCTCGGCCAAACCCTTCGGCGGCAACCCGGCCGCTGTGATCCCGCTGCAAAGCTGGCTGCCGGACGCGCTCCTGCAGCGCATCGCCGAAGAGAACAACCTTTCCGAAACCGCCTACATCGTGCGCAATGGTGAAACCTTCGACCTGCGCTGGTTCACGCCGGCGGTGGAGGTGGACCTGTGCGGCCACGCCACCCTGGCTGCGGCCTGGGTACTGTTCGAGCAACTGGGCGAGCAGGCCCAGGTGCTGCGCTTCAATACCCGCAGTGGCGAGCTGCGCGTGAGCCGTGGTGCCGATGGCCTGCTGGCCATGGATTTCCCGGCCAAGCAACCGCAGGCGGTGGACATCCCCGCCCAGCTGCTGGAGGCGCTGGGCCTGAGCGAGGCGCGCGCGCTGTACCGTACGGACGACTATGTGCTGGTGATCGACGACGCCGCGTTGATCGAAACCCTGGCGCCGGACTTCGCCGCGCTGGCGGCCTTCGATGTGCGTGGCATCGCCGTGACCGCGCCGGGCCGTGGCTTCGACTTCGTCACCCGCTGGTTCGGGCCGCGCGTGGGCGTGAACGAAGACCCAGTGACGGGATCGGCGCACACCTCGCTGGCGCCCTACTGGGCCGAGCGTCTGGGCAAGCGCAGCCTGAGCTGCGAGCAGGGCGGGGCACGCAAGGGGCAGTTGCAGTGCGAGGTGCCGGGCAATGGGCGGGTGATCATCAGCGGGCGTGGGGCGCTGTACCTGCGGGGGACCGTGTTTCTCTGACCGCCGCGAAGGGGGCGGCACCGCCACCGCTATACTTGCCAATCCCTGACCCCTCGCACAGGAGCCCACGCCATGCCTCTGGAAAAACAAGGCACCTGCCTTTGCGGCGCCACCCAACTGAGCGTCACCGTGGACAACACCCACATCAGCGCCTGCCACTGCAGCATGTGCCGCAAGTGGACCGGCGGCCCCCTGCTGGTGGTGCACTGCAGCCAGCCGCCGACGATCCAAGGCCGTGCCCCGAGCGTCTACGACTCCTCCGACTGGGCCCAGCGCGGCTTCTGCGGCCAGTGCGGCACGCACCTGTACTACCGCCTCAAGGCCAACGACTTCTATGCCGTCCCGGTCGGCTTGCTGGACGGCGAGCAAGCCTGGGACTTCGACCTGCAGATCTTCGTCGAGGAGAAACCCGCCTGGTACTGCTTCGCCAACCAGACCCAGGAGCTGACCGGGCAGCAAGCCTTCGACCAGCTCGGCTAGGCGTTCTGCTTCAGGCCTGCAGCAGCCATTCGGCGAACACCTGGGCGGCGGGCGAGGGCAGTGTCTGGCGGTCGTGCACCAGGTAGTCGGCCTGGCCCGTGCGCACCACGAAGTCCGACACCGGCCGGATCAGGCCGGCGTTGATGCGCTCGCGAGCCATCGACTCCCAGCCCAGCCCCACGCCCATGCCCTGCATCACCGCATCGAACACCAGGTTGACCTGGTTGAAGGTCAGGGCGTCGGCCGGTGCCTGGTAGCGCACGCCGAAATGGCCGAACCAGTCGTGCCAGTCCAGGCAGTTCCAGGCCGAGGCGTCGAGCTGGATCAGTGGCAGCGCCTGCAGGTCGGCGAGGCTGTCGATGCTGCCTAGGTCCTGGCGGGTGCTGGCGATGGGGAAGATCACCTCGTCGAACAGCTTGCTCGCCTGCAACGAGCGCCAGCGGCCATGCCCATAGAGAATGCCGAAGTCGTAGTCGGCGATCAGGCTCTCGTTGATGTCGTTGCTGGCATGGATGTTCACCGTCAGCCCCGGATGCTGCTCGTTGAAGCGCAGCAGCCGTGGAAACAACCAGTACTGCGCCACGGCATGGGTGCAGATGACACTGACATGGCGGTCGCCATGGCCGCTCTTGAGGCGCTGCACGTTGGCCAGCAGCTTGTCGAGCATGGGCTCGACGAAGCCATGGAAATGCTCGCCGGCGCTGGTCAGGCTGATGCCGCGGGCACGCCGTTCGAACAGCTGGGTGGCGAGGTGATCCTCCAGCAGGCGGATCTGCTTGCTCACCGCGCTCTGGGTCAGGTACAGCTCGCCGGCGGCACGGGTGAAGCTGCCGGTGCGGGCCACGGCCTCGAAGGCGATCAAGGTATCCAGCGGGGGCAGGTGACGGCTGTATCGGCTCATGTCGGAGTCGCGTGGCGAAAGGGTGCGCTCAGCATAGGGCGCCGCGAGCCATTCCTCCAGGGAATGGCTGTATGAGGAATGATCTTTTGCCCGGTGCCGGCCTGGCAGGTAGCCTGCGCGCATCTTCGAACAGGAGCAGACAGGTGAGACGCGGTGTGATGTATGCCGGCATGGCCGGCGCGTTGTGGGGCATGGTGCTGATGGTTCCGGAGCTGTTGCCGGAGTTCAACCCGATGCTGCTGAGCAGTGTGCGCTACCTGATGGTGGGCGTGATCTCGCTGTTGCTGGCGCTGCCCATGGCCCGGCAACTGCGCCAGCTGACCCTGGGCGATGCATGGATGCTGTTGCGCCTGGCGGTGATCGGCAACCTGGTGTACTTCATCTGCCTGGTGGCGGCGATCCAGCGCCTGGGCGTGGCACCGGCCTCGCTGATCGTCGGCGTGCTGCCCCTGACCATCACCCTGTACGGGCGCAACGACAGCGGCGCGGTGCCGCTGGCACGGCTGGTCGGCCCACTGGCGCTGATCCTTGCCGGCATGCTGTGCATCAACCTGGAGACATTCGCCTTCGCCCCGGGCGACGTGGGCGACAAGCTCATGGGCCTGTTCTACGCCCTGGCCGCGCTGGCCTGCTGGACCTGGTACGCCGCGCAGAACAGCCGCTATCTCAAGCAGTGCGGGCATTTCGACAGCCACCAGTGGTCGGTGCTGTGCGGGGTGGTGACAGGGCTGGCCAGCCTGGTGATGGTCGCGGCGCTGGCGTTGTGGCAGCCGCAGTCATTGCAGGTAGAGGCGCCGATGTCGCGCTGGTGGTTGTTCTGGGCGTGCAGCCTGGGCTGCGCGGTGCTCGGTTCGTGGTTGGCCATGGCCTTGTGGAATGCGGCGTCCAAGCGCCTGCCGCTGACCCTGAGTGGGCAGTTGATCGTCTTCGAGACCTTGTTCGCGCTGCTCTACGCCTTCCTCTGGCGGCAGACCGGGCCGAGCGTGCTGGAGGCCGCGGCGATCGTCCTGGTGATCGGTGGCGTGCTCTGGTCGATGCGCCAGCACGAAGCGCCGCGCGAACTTGCCAAACCCGTGCATTCCTGAGAAAAGGGCGGCCACGCAAACCGCTTCGAGGAAACAGGCATGAGCAGCGAACTGCAGGTCATCGATATCCAGGAAGGCGACGGCAAGGCCGTGGTCAAGGGCGCCCTGATCACCACCCAGTACACCGGCTGGCTGGCCGACGGCAGCGAGTTCGACTCGTCCTGGTCGCGTGGCAAGCCATTCCAGTGCGTGATCGGTACCGGGCGGGTCATCAAGGGGTGGGACCAGGGCCTGATGGGCATGCGTGTCGGCGGCAAGCGTCGGCTGCAGGTGCCGGCGCACCTGGGGTACGGCGAGCGCAGCATGGGTTCGATCCCGCCCAACTCGGACCTGACGTTCGAGATCGAGTTGCTGGAAGTGCTGACCCGCGACGACTGAGATTCGCCGTCCGTGGACATGATTCGGCAACATGCAGCCTTTAACCTGGGCCTTGTCGACGGAACGGCACGTGCATCCAGGGAGGAACCAAACGGGCCGAGGGCGCTCTGACCCTCACCCGCTATCCACGGAAGGATGTCATGACAGGGATGCCCTGCGGCTTCGGCCGCAGGGCGACGTGGCGGGTAAACCCCCATTCTTTCTGCCACGAGAGCCTGCCTTTTTGATGAAGTTGCCCCTCTTTCTACGACGCCGCCGTCACCTGTTGCTGGGCGTGATGCTCACCGCCATTGGAGTGCCGCTGGCGCTGGAAGCGATCGAAGGCCGGGCCGAACCGGTCGACGGTACCCAGACGCTGGTGTTCCTGCGCCATGCCGAAAAGCCCGGCGAAGGCCTGGGGCAACTGAACTGCCAGGGCCTGAACCGTGCTTTGGACCTGGCCACGCTGCTGCCTGAGCGTTTCGGCGAGGCCGACTATGTGTTTGCCGCCAACCCCTCGCGGCATGTCGAGGAGGGCAGTCAGGACCGCAGCTACAGCTACATTCGCCCGCTGATGACCATCTCGCCCAGCGCCATCCGCCTGGGCCTGCCGGTGAACATCGACTTCGGTGCCAATGACACCGATGACCTGGCCGAGGAGCTGATGCGTGACAAGTACCGCAACGCCACCGTCTATACCGCCTGGTCGCATGGCTACCTGCCCGACCTGATCAACGCCGTGGCTGGCAAGGCCTTGGGCGAGGAGCGGGTGATCACCGAAGACTGGAGCGGTGATGATTTCGACACCCTGTACGTGCTGACCCTGACCTGGCGCGACGGCAAGGCGAGCCTGCTCAGCCGTAACGTACGCCAGGGGCTGGACGATGGGGTGCATACCTGCCCGAGCTGATCCGTACGGTTTCCTGCTAGGCTGCAAGGCCTGACGCAGGAGGCGCGCATGAATCGGCGGGTGACGGTGATCGGTGGCGGGGTGATCGGGCTGGCGACGGCCTACGCGCTGGTGCGCGAGGGGCTGGCGGTCGACCTGGTCGAGGCGCGCGGCAGTTTGGCCAGCGCCACCAGCTTCGCCAATGGCGGGCAGCTTTCGTATCGCTACGTGGCGCCGTTGGCCGATGCCGGCGTGCCATGGCAGGCGCTTGGCTGGTTGCTCCAGGGCGAGTCGCCCCTGCGCTTGCGCATGCGCCTGGACCCAGCCCAGTGGCGCTGGCTGGCGGCCTTCGTGATGGCGTGCCGGCACACGGTCAACCGCCGCAATGCCGCTTGGCTGTTGGAGCTGGCCTTGCACAGCCAGGCCACCCTGGCGCGCTGGCGCGAGGACGATGGCCTGCAGGGCTTCGCCTGGCGGCGTAACGGCAAGCTGGTCGCCTTTCGCACGGCGCGGGCCTTTGCCCATGGGCGGGAGCATCTGCTCGAACCGGACAGCCAGCAGGTGCTCGGTGCGGCCGAGTTGCAGGCGCTGGAACCGGCATTGGCCGATGCGCCTTTCATTGGAGGCGTGTTCACGCCGGATGAGGAGGTCGCCGACTGCCACCGCTTCTGCCAGCGATTGGCCGAGCGGTTGCAGGCCTCGGGGCTGTGCCGGTTGCTTCTGGGGCGGCCGGTGACGGGCTGGGTACGGCGCGATGACGAAGTGCTCGCGCTGGAGCTGGGTAGCGAGCAACTGGACGTGGAGCGGGTGGTGCTGTGTGCCGGCTATCGCAGCCCAGGCCTGGCGTTGCCGGGGATGAAGCTGCCGATCTATCCGCTGAAGGGCTACAGCCTGACCGCGCCGATCACGGCGGAGCATCTGGCGCCGCAGGTGAGCATCACCGACTACGAACGCAAGATCGTCTATGCGCGCCTGGACCAGCAACTGCGGGTGGCGGCGATGGTGGACATCATCGGTTTCGACGAGTCGGTAGACGCGCGGCGGTTGCGCAGCATGCACCGGCTGGCAGGCGAGACCTTGCCGAGGGCGGCGGACTATGAGCGGGCGGTGGAGTGGGCGGGGATGCGACCGGCGACGCCTACGGGGGTGCCGATCATCGGTGGTACGCCGTATCGCAATGTGTGGCTGAACCTGGGGCATGGGGCCCTGGGCTTCACCCTGGCCTGTGGCAGTGGGGAGCGGTTGGCCAGGATGTTGGGGTGATCGAGCCGATTGGGGCTGCTTTGCAGCCCTTTCCGACCGGTCCGGCGCCCTGGCAAGGCCGCTCCCACAGACACCGCGCAATGCCGACGTTCAGCGTCGTGCCTGTGGGCGTGGCTCCCAGTGTGATCTACCGCCCGAAGCGCATCGGCCAGCCCACCACCTTCTTCGCCCGTGGCGTGGCATAGGTACGCACCTTGGAAGTGCTCAAGCCCATCCGCACCAGCGACTCGGCGATGGTCACCGCCGCGCTCACCCCATCCACCACCGGTACCCCGGTGCGCTGGCGGATCTGTTCGTCGAGCCCGGCCATGCCGCCGCAGCCGAGGCAGATCACCTCGGCCTTGTCGTCACGCACCGCCCGTTCGGCCTGGTCGACGATGGCCTCCACCGCACGCCGCGGGTCGGCCTCCAGCTCGAGCACGGCCAGGCCGCTGGCGCGCACCGAGGCGCAGCGCTCGTACAGGCCGGAGAGCTTGAGGCGGTCCTCGATCAGCGGCACCGTGCGGTCCAGGGTGGTCACCACCGAGTAGGCGTGGCCCAGGTACATGGCCGTGCTGGCGGCGGCGTCGGTGATGTCCACCACTGGTACGTCGAGCAGCTCCTGCAGGCCTTCGCGGCCATGCTCGCCATAGCCGGCCTGGATCACCGCATCGAACGGTTCCTCGTAGGCCAGCACCCGGTCCATCACGGCGATGGCTGCCAGGTAGCTCTCGAAATTGCCCTCCACCGACTCGGCGCCGAACCAGGGGGTCAGGCCGACGATCTCGGTGCCGGGCGCCGCGACGCTGCGTGCCTGCTCGGCGATGGCTGCGGTGATGGCTTCGGTGGTGTTGACGTTGGCGATCAGAATACGCATGGACAGTCCTCCTTGATCAGTGGCTGCTGGAGTCGACGGCGATGCATTCGCCGCTGACGTCGTGGTATTGGCGGTTGCGTGGGGCGAGCAGCAGGTAGAGGGCGGCGGCGGTGCCGGCGCCGATCAGCCAGGAGAACGGCGCGACGCTCTGGAAGTTGGGCACCAGGGCCAGGACGATGGCCAGCAGCGCGGTGGGAATGAAGGCGGCCACTGCCCGCAGGTTGATGCCACGGCTGTAGAAATAGGCCCCGGCCGGGTTCTCGCTGTACAGCTCCGGCACGTTGATGCGGCCTTTGCGCAGCAGCCAGTAGTCGGCCATGATCACCCCGTACAGCGGGCCGAGCAGGGCGCCCAGGCCGGAGAGGAAGTACACGATCACCAGCGGGCTGTTGTACAGGTTCCACGGCAGGATCAGCACCGCCAGGGTCGCGCTGATGAGCCCGGCGCGGCGGAAGTTGAGATGGCGTGGCGCCAGGTTGCTGAGCACGAAGGCCGGGGCGACGAAGTTGGCCATGATGTTCACCGCCACGGTGACGATCAGGAAGGCCAGGCAGCCGAGCACCAGGAACGGCGTGTTGGGAATGGTGGCGACGATCTGGGTCGGGCTGTCGATCACCTGGCCGTTGATCTGGAACTGCGCACCGCACAGCACCACGGTGATGGTGGCGAAGACCAGGATGTTCACCGGCAGGCCCCAGAAGTTGCCGACGCGGATGGTCTTGCGGCATGGCGAGGAGCGGGCGAAGTCGCAGAAGTTCAGCACCAGGGTGCCGTAGATCGCCAGCCACAGGGCGCCACCGGCGAAGATGTTGCGCCACATCTCGTAGCCGGTCAGGGGGTCGGCCACCGACCAGGCGATGCGCGCGTCGGCCTGGAAGTACATCCACACCGCCAGGCTGGCCACGGTCAGCAGGATCACCGGGCCGGCGAAGGCTTCGTAGCGGCGCACCATTTCCATGCCGTAGGCGAGGATCACCAGCTGGACCATCCAGATCGCCACGAAGCACACCCAGCCCAGGGTCGACAGCCCCAGCAGGCTGTCCTGGTCATAGGCGGCCACCTGTGGCCAGACCGCAGTGAGCAGGACCCGCAGCACCACCGAGGCCAGGTAGGTCTGGATGCCGAACCAGGCGATGGCGATCACTGCACGGATCAGCGCCGGGATCTGCGCGCCGTGGATGCCGAAGGCGATACGGCTGATGACCGGGAAGGGCACGCCGGTCTTCTGCCCCATGTAGCCGGACAGGTTCATGAAGAAGTACACCAGCGCCGCGCCGATCGCCAGCGACAGGAGGATCTGCCAGCCCCCCAGGCCGAGGGCGAACAACCCCATGGCGAAGGAATAGTTGGCGATGTTGTGCACATCGTTGGTCCACAGGGCGAAGATGCTGTAGCGCCCCCAGCGCCGGCCTTCGAGGCGGGTCGGGGCGAGGTCGTGGTTGTGCAGGCGAGGGCTTAGTTCAACTTCTGGCAGTCGCTCGGCGAGTGGGGTGGGGTGGGTGCTGGCAACGGATAGTTCAGGGGCAAGGTCGAGGCTGGTACTCATTCCGGCAGGCTCCTGATGCGCGTGGACTGCGATGAGCGGGCATGCGCACGGGCTCGCCATCTCGTCGGTGCAGCGTTGGCATCACTGGGTTCTGGGCGCAACGGCCTGTGTGAGGGCAGGCGCTGCGGGTTCTTGTGTATTTATGTTTTGTTTAAGTTGTATACAAAACATGAACACACAAAAGCGAGTTCCATGCCAGGCGAACAACAAACAGTCCGGTGGCCATTATTTTGAATCTATCTTGTTGAAAGATAAGTAGATGAATTAAGGGGAATATAAATTGACCAAATGAACAGGTTTTATTTTTGATGTAGATGATTACTTGATCATTTGGTCAAATTTTTAGGCGGGAAGTGTGTAACTTAATAGGGCGTTACCGTAGAAAGTGCACACAAAAATGGCACTTATGGTGACAATGTTGTGTACAAAAAATCGCCGACCGTTTCATCCTTTGAATGGGGCTGCTGAGGCTATCGCCGTGCTCAATCCATCGGCGGCAGCCGCCGTTTCACCGGTGTCTTCTTGACGATCGCGGTATTGGTCTCGGCCAGCAGGTTGAGGCGGTCGAGCAGGGTGTCGAGTTGCTCCATGGAGCGCACATGCATACGCGCGATGAAGCAATCTTCGCCAGTCACCTTGTCGCATTCGGTGAACTCCGGGATCGCGATGATCTGCCGTTCGACCTCCTGCAACTGGCCGGGCAGCGGGTGGATGCGCACGATGGCCTGGAGCTGGTAGCCGAAGCTGCGTGGGTCCACGTCCACGGTGTAGCCGCGCAGCACGCCGCGTTCTTCCAGGCGGCGCAGGCGTTCGCTGACGCTGGGCGCGGACAGGCCGCTGATCTGTGCCAGCGCCTTGAGCGAACGTCGGGAGTCTTCCATCAGGGCATGGATCAACAGTTGGTCGATGGCGTCGGTCATGAGTGCCTCGTCAGGTGATTCGTTGAATGTACCTTGATAGTAAAGGTGAGGCAGCGCTAACACCTTCGTTATCCGCTGGAAGGTCGCCTTTTGCCTTGCGCATACTAAGGCCATCTTCGACGGGAGGTGTGAGATGGACAATTCATTGCGTCGCGGCTCGCTGGAAATGATCGTCGCCATGCTGATCTCCGGGACCATTGGCTGGTTCGTGCTGGTATCGGGGCAACCGGTGCTGGAGGTGGTGTTCTGGCGCTGCCTGTTCGGTGCCGGCACCTTGCTGCTGATCTGCGCTGCCATGGGCTTTCTCAAACCCGGCATCCTGACCCGTGCGACTTTCCTGATGGCGCTGGCCAGCGGCGTGGCGATCGTCGGCAACTGGGTATTGCTGTTCGCCTCCTATTCGAGGGCGTCGATCGCCATCGGCACGGCGGTGTACAACGTCCAGCCATTCATGTTGGTGGGGCTGGCGGCGATCTTTCTCGGCGAGAAGATCACCGTGCCCAAGGTCACCTGGTTGAGCCTGGCCTTTCTCGGCATGCTGGCCATCGTCAGTGCCCATGGCAGTGGCCAGGCCGGGGCCGGCAGCTACCTGCTGGGCATCGCCCTGGCCTTGGGCGCGGCGTTCCTCTATGCCGTGGCGGCGCTGATCGTCAAGCGCTTGAGCGATACGCCGCCGCACCTCATCGCTTTGGTCCAGGTCATCACCGGCGTGTTGCTGCTGGCGCCCTGGGTCGGGCTGGGCGGTTTGCCGGGCGAGTTGCCGGCGCAGGCCAGCCTGGTGACACTGGGTATCGTCCACACGGGTCTGATGTACGTGCTGTTGTACAGCGCCATCCAGCGCCTGCCCACGGCGTTGACCGGCGCGCTGTCGTTCATCTACCCGGTCGCGGCGATCCTGGTGGACTGGTTCGCCTTCGGGCACCGTCTGACGCCGTTGCAGTGGCTGGGTGTGGCGGCAATCCTGCTGGCGGCGGCGGGGATGCAGCAGGGGTGGTGGTTCAGGCCAAGGGTGGCTGCAGTGAAGGGCCAGTGAGGCTGCGTAGCGCCCTCCAGGGTCAGCACCTGTGAAACCGGTTAGAATGCCGGCTTTTCTTTGCTTGCGACCCTGCCATGACCTCGCCGATCCACACCCTCGAGCAACACCTGCTCGCCGCCCTCGACCCCGCGCCACAGGAAACCCGCCGTCTGTTCCATGGCCGCGGGCGCTGCTGGCCTGGCCTGGAGCAGATCACCGTCGACTGGCTGCAGGGTGTGCTGTCGGTGGCGTTGTTCCGTGAGCCGGCCGAGGGCCAGCTGGCGGAACTGGAGCACATGCTGCGCGCCCTCGCCGAGCGCCCGCAGTGGAGCGGTCAGGCGATCCTCATCCAGCACCGCTACCTGCCAGACAGCCCCGGCCAGTGGCTGCTGGGCGAGCCTTGCCAGCAGCACGAAGTGGCCGAAGATGGCCTGAAGTACCTGCTCGACCTGGGCGTGCGGCAGAACAACGGCCTGTTCCTCGACATGCGCTACGGCCGGCGCTGGGTGCGTGAGCAGGCAGCAGGCAAGCGGGTACTCAACCTGTTCGCCTACACCTGTGGCTTTTCGGTGGCGGCGATTGCCGGTGGGGCCGAGCAGGTGGTCAACCTGGACATGGCCAAGGCGGCGTTGGCTCGAGGGCGTGAAAACCATCGGCTCAACGGCCATGACGCTTCCCGGGTCGCCTACTTGGGCCATGAGCTGTTCAAGTCCTGGGGCAAGGTACGCAAGTACGGGCCGTACGACCTGATCATCATCGACCCACCGACCTTCCAGAAAGGCAGCTTCGTGCTGACCCAGGACTACGCGAAGATCCTGCGGCGCTTGCCAGAGCTGCTGACGGAGGGTGGTACGGTACTGGCCTGCGTGAACGACCCTGGCATCGGGCCGGCGTTTCTCATCCAGGGCATGGCCGAGCATGCACCGGCGCTGGTGTTCGTGGAACGGTTGGAGAATCCGCCGGAGTTTCCAGATGCGGATCCAGCGGGCGGGTTGAAGGCGCTGGTGTTCCGCCAGCAAGGCTGAAGCGGGGCGCACAGCGCCCCTGCCAGGCCTTAGTTGCTGGTATAGATCTGGTCGAACACCCCACCATCATTGAAGTGGGTCTTCTGCACGGTGCGCCAGTCGCCGAAGGTCTTCTCCACCGACAGGAAGTCGACTTTCGGGAAACGGTCGGTGTACTTGGCCAGCACGGTGGCATCGCGTGGGCGCAGGTAGTTCTGCGCGGCGATTTCCTGGGCCGCCGGCGACCACAGGTACTTGAGGTATTCCTCGGCCACGGCGCGGGACTTCTTGCGCTCCACCACCTTGTCGACCACGCTCACCGGCGGCTCGGCCTCGGCCGATACGCTCGGGTAGACCACCTCGAACTGTTCGCGGCCGAACTCACGGGCGATCATCTCGGCCTCGTTCTCGAAGGTCACCAGCACGTCGCCGATCTGGTTGGTCATGAAGGTGGTGGTGGCGGCGCGGCCGCCGGTGTCGAGTACCGGCGCCTGCTTGAACAGCTTGCCGACGAACTCGCGGGCCTTGTTCTCGTCACCGCCTTGCTTGAGCACATAGCCCCAGGCCGAGAGGTAGGTGTAGCGGCCATTGCCCGAGGTCTTGGGGTTGGGCACGATCACCTGCACGCCGTCCTTGAGCAGGTCGGGCCAGTCCTTCAGCGCCTTGGGGTTGCCCTTGCGCACGATGAACACGGTGGCCGAGGTGAACGGCGCGCTGTTGTTCGGCAGGCGGGTCACCCAGTCGTCCGGTACCAGTTTGCCGTTGTCGGCCAGGGCGTTGATGTCGGTGGCCATGTTCATGGTGATGACATCGGCTGGCAGGCCATCGATCACCGCCCGTGCCTGCTTGCTCGAGCCGCCGAAGGACATCTGCACGTTGACCTTCTCGTTGTGCTCGGCCTCCCAGTGCTTCTGGAACGCCGGGTTGTAGTCCTTGTAGAAGTCGCGCATCACGTCATAGGACACGTTGAGCAGTGTCGGCGCGGCATGGGCCAGGTTACCGAGGGCCAGGCCTGCGGCGAGCAGTGAGGCACTGAAGAGTTTTTTCACAGGGCATTCCTTGTTCTAGTTCAACGAGTTGGCGATATGCCCGCGACTATAGCGGGTGGTTGATTGGCGCTTAAAGACTAAAAAGGTCTTTGCTTATACATTCCTGGCCTAGATCTGTTCACCTCGCCCGTCATTGTTTGGGGAACAGCGCATTGCCGCACCGCGAGCAGAACGCGGCGCCATGTTCATGGTGCGTCTTGGTGCAAGTAGGGCAGTCGTGCTGCAGATGTTCGCCACGCAGGGCGTTGGCCAGCTCGGCAGTGAAGATCCCAGTCGGCACGGCGATGATCGAGTAACCGGTGATCATTACCAGCGATGACAGCACCTGGCCCAATGGTGTCTTCGGCACGATGTCGCCGAAGCCTACCGTGGTGAGGGTGACAATAGCCCAGTAGATACCCGTGGGAATGCTGGTGAAGCCGTGTTCAGGGCCTTCAATCACATACATCAGGGTGCCGAACACAGTCACTAGGGTCGACACGCTGACCAAGAACACGATGATCTTCTGCTTGCTGCCCTGCAACGCGGCCAGCAGATAGTGAGCTTGTTTCAGGTAGGGGCTGAGCTTGAGCACACGGAAGATCCGCAGCATGCGGATGACTCGAACGATCAGCAGATACTGGGCATCGCTGTAATAAAGTGCGATGACCCCTGGGACGATCGCCAGCAAATCGACCAGGCCGTAGAAGCTGAAGGCGTAACGTAAGGGCTTGGGCGAGCAGTGCAAGCGCGTTAGGTACTCGATCAGGAAAATCCCGGTGAAGGCCCATTCGATACCGGCCAGCAGGCCTGCGTAGTCACGGTGGACTTCGTCGATACTGTCGAGGATCACCGTCACCAGGCTGGCGAGGATGATCAACAGAAGGATCTTGTCGAAACGTCGGCCGGCGACGGTGTCGGTCTGGAAGACGATGATGTAGAGGCGTTCTCGTAAGGGTTGCGAGGCTTGCGGGGTAGACATGAGGTCGATGGGGGCTGATGGGAACGGTACAAGACTAGAAGCCAGGCCTGGCCGTATGCAAGGGTGAAGGACCGGCACGGCTGATAAAAATGCCAGTTGTAGGTGTTGAAAAGGGGCAGGAGAATCCTGGAAGCGACGATAGGGAGAGAAGTCATGCATCTTCGGAGCCAGCAGCCTGATCGATCATTTCCTGAGTCAACACGATACTTCTACGAAAAAGACGGTAGGGCCGTTGAGTGGGGGGAGCAGGGCACAGTACGGGTGGTATGGGCAGGCGAGGCGTTGTTGGCGCTGGAGTCGAAAGACTCGGACCGAGTATTGCTGGCCATCGATGCATCTCGGTCGTTACTGGGCCTTTGGCGATCCTCGCAACTTCTCTGGACCCGCTACACCCCTTACGGCCATCGCGGCAGGTTCGAGGCGAGCCATATGGGGTTCAACGGACAGTGGCTCGACTGCCCGACGGCAGGTTACCTGCTGGGCAATGGTCATCGCCTGTACAAGCCTGCCTTGATGCGTTTCGTCAGCCCGGACAGCCTGAGCCCCTTCGGTAGTGGGGGAAGAAATGCCTATGCCTACTGTCAGGGAGATCCTTTGAATCGAACGGATCCAACGGGTAGAAGCGCCTTTTGGTTAATGTTCAGGGACAGAGTGGGCAATCGGGTATCCGTGGCTCCAAACCCGATCGCCGTCAGCAGGCCTCAATCAACGATTCGCATGACGCGCACTGGCATCCAGGTAAAACTGAAGGCTAGAGATGTTGGAAGAATGGTGGTCAATGCTGAACGATCGAGCGAGGGGGTGAGCATTCCGCTGAACGTGGGGTTTGAGAATATCCAGAGCTCTACGATGACGATCAATAAAGATGGAGTCGTCTGGAGACACACTCTCAGGGACGCCATGAACGTGGGAGTTGATTCAGCCACTGGCAGGTCGTCCAGTGGATTGAAGTTTGACCTTTCCTATGAGCACATAAGGGCGAGAACGACGAAGCTCAGTTTCACCGGAGCAGAAGTGACGCTAGGTTGGTGGGACGTTGCTGGCATGGGTAAGAACGCAATCATTGAAAGCGCACATTCTCTTGTTTCCAACATACGTCAGTCATGACGAATGATGCCCTCCCGAGGTCAGGCATCTTCGGTCGTTCGTATGACACCCACGCCCGCCCTGGCGCCATGCTGTCGTGCAGGGAGCATACTCACAAGGGCAGCGCATGTACCTTGTGGAAGTACAGGCGATCAGGATCCGCCATCGGGCAAGGTTTCGTTGGCACGGGCATCCAGTCGCGCGCCATGCAAACACCAGCAGGCGAGTACGAACGGTGCGGTGAGGCCAGGGATGGAGCACATCACCATGATGTACTGCAGCGCAATCGCCAGCATGATTGCCATCAGTGGTCGCCAGGGAGGTGTGCGCTCCCGTCCGAAGGCCAGCGCAGCCAGCGCGGCATTGAAGCCGAACAACCCCTGCCAGGCGGATTGCGCTTCGCCGGCCAGCAATGCCGCGCCACCGCCGATGGCCGAGCCGAGCAGGGCCCAGACGGCCGCATAGGGGTTGGCGATGAACAGGCCGATGGCGATCAGCAGGCCGGCCAGTGGGTTGTCCAGCAGGAAGATCTGGCCCAGGCCACGGAGCAGGGCATACAGCGGATTGGCCTCGACGTAGGTACTGAGCAAGGGGCTGGCCAGCAGCAGGGTGCCCCAGCCCAGCAGCACGAAGGGGGCGGTATAGGCGATCAGCAGCTTGCCTCCGCGCTTGCGCCACTGGTGGGTGAGGATACTGGACAGGCCACCGGCGGCGATGATCAGTGGCGGCAGGATAGCCGACCAGGGCAGCACCGCGCTGATCAGGATGCCGATCAGCACGCCGTTGTAGCAGTACAGGCCAGCCTGACGGTCGGTGCGGTCGTAGCCGCGGCGTTGGGCGGTGAGCAGGCCGGCCAGGGCGCCGAGCAGGGCACCGCCGACCAGCGCGGGGGCGGTCAGCAGCAGCGCCAACAGGCAGCACAGGCCGCACAGCGGGTTACGTAGCAACAGCACCTGGCTGAAGCCATTGAGCAGGGCCGTGGCCCAGTCGGGGCACGGGTTGACGAAATTCTTGGTGTACATGGGCAGTCGATGAGGTGGATGGGAAGCGGTGGGCCTCTGTCGGGCCTCGGGTTTTCCGCATTGTTCGTGGTTGCTGCCAGGTCCTCGCATTGGGGCTGCTTGGCAGCCCATCGCCGGCAAGCCGGCTCCCAGGGTCCGAGTCGATCACACATGATGTGGCTTGCAGGGCCGTGTGGGAGCGGGCTTGCCGGCGATGGGGCGCGAAGCGGCCCCAGATGAACGTACTGACCGGCTCAGACCAAGGTTTCGATCCGCAGGGTATTGGTCGTCCCCGGCTTGCCGAACGGCACACCGGCGGTGATCAGCAGCGTGTCGCCACGGCTGGCCATGCCTTGCGCCTGGGCGATCTCCAGCGCGGTCGAGCAGATCTCGTCGACCTGGCGCAGGCGATCGTTGACCACCGAGTGCACGCCCCAGGTCACGCTCAGGCGGCGGGCGGTGGTCAGGTTCGGTGTCAGGTTGAGGATCGGCGCCCGTGGTCGCTCGCGGGCGGCGCGCAGGGTCGAGGCGCCCGACTCGCTGTAGTTGACCAGCACCGCCACTGGCAGGATGCTGCTGATACGGCGGATCGCGCAGCTGATGGCATCCGACACCGTGGCCTCGGCCTTGGGACGGCCGACGTCGAGCTGGGCCTGGTAGTCCGGGCCGTTCTCCACCTGGCGGATGATCTTGCTCATCATCTGCACGGCTTCCAGCGGGTAGTCACCCGAGGCGGTCTCGGCCGACAGCATCACCGCGTCGGCACCCTCGGCCACGGCGTTGGCCACGTCGGTGACCTCGGCGCGGGTCGGCGCCGGCGAGAAACGCATGGACTCGAGCATCTGCGTGGCCACCACCACCGGCCGGCCGAGCTGGCGGCAGGTGCCGATGATCTGCTTCTGGATCTGCGGCACGCTTTCGGCCGGCACTTCCACGCCCAGGTCGCCACGGGCCACCATGATCGCGTCGGAGCGCTCGGCGATCGCTTGCAATTGGGCCACCGCCGAAGGCTTCTCGATCTT
Source organism: Pseudomonas sp. HLMP (assembly GCF_046365545.1). Taxonomy (NCBI): domain Bacteria; kingdom Pseudomonadati; phylum Pseudomonadota; class Gammaproteobacteria; order Pseudomonadales; family Pseudomonadaceae; genus Pseudomonas; species Pseudomonas sp. HLMP. The sequence continues at coordinate 2,235,522 of NZ_JBDLLR010000001.1, forward strand.
GGCCATCAGATAGGCACGGTCGCCGATCAACTGGCGCGCCTCGGCGATGTCCTCGGGGCGCTGCACGAACGACAGCGCCACCCAATCCACACCCAGCTCCAGGCCGAAGGCCAGGTCGCGGCGGTCCTTCTCGGTCAGCGGGGAGAGGTCGAGCACCGCCTGGGGCACGTTGACGCCCTTGCGATCGGACAGCTCGCCGCCGGCCAGCACCTCGGTGTCGATGGCATCAGGGTGCTTGGCGGTCACCCGCAGGCGCAGCTTGCCGTCGTCGAGCAGCAGGTCCATGCCCGGCTCCAGGGCCGCGATGATCTCCGGGTGGGGCAGGTTGACCCGACGGCTGTCGCCCGGGGTGGTGTCCAGGTCCAGGCGCAGGGCCTGGCCACGCTGCAGCTGGACCTTGCCGTCGGCGAAACGGCCCACGCGCAGTTTCGGCCCTTGCAGGTCCATGAGGATGCCCAACGGGTAGTTCAGCTGCTGCTCCACCTCGCGGATCCACTGGTAGCGCAGGGCATGGTCGGCGTGTTCGCCGTGGCTGAAGTTGAGGCGGAAGATGTTCACCCCGGCCTCGACCAGTTGACGGATGTCGTCGACGCCTTTGATCGCAGGGCCGAGGGTGGCGAGGATTTTGACTTTCTTATCAGGCGTCATGATTGCGGGCTCTCGAGGATCAGGATGGCGCGGAAGTCGTTGACGTTGGTGCGGGTCGGCTCGGTGACGATCAACGCCTCCAGCGCCGCGAAGTAGCCATAGCCGTTGTTGTTGTCCAGCTCGTCGGCGGCCGACAGGCCCAGGGCCTCGGCGCGGGCGTAGCTGTCCGGGGTCATGATGGCGCCGGCGTTCTCCTCGGAGCCGTCGATGCCGTCGGTGTCACCGGCCAGGGCGTACACGCCGGGCAGGCCCTTGAGGCTTTCGGTCAGGCTGAGCAGGAACTCGGCGTTGCGCCCGCCGCGGCCGTTGCCGCGCACGGTGACGGTGGTCTCGCCGCCGGAGAGGATGATGCACGGTGCCTTGAGCGGCTGCCCATGCAGCACGATCTGACGGGCGATACCGGCATGGACCTTGGCCACCTCGCGCGACTCGCCTTCCAGGTCGCCGAGGATCAGCGGGCTGAAACCTGCCTGGCGCGCCTTGACCGCCGCGGCCTCCAGCGACTGCTGGGGCTTGGCGATCAGTTGGAAGTGGCTGCGCGCCAGGGCCGGGTCGTCGGCCTTGACGGTTTCCGAGGCCGGGTCGTTGAGCCAGTCGATGACCGCCTTGGGCGCGTCGATGGCGTAGCGCTTGAGGATGGCCAGGGCATCGGCGCGGGTGCTCGGGTCGGCCACGGTGGGGCCGGAGGCGATGACCGTGGCCAGGTCGCCCGGTACATCGGAAATCGCATAGGTGTAGACCGTGGCCGGCCAGCAGGCCTTGGCCAGGCGCCCGCCCTTGATCGCCGAGAGGTGCTTGCGCACGCAGTTCATCTCGCCGATGGTGGCGCCGGACTTGAGCAGGGCCTTGTTGATCTGTTGCTTGTCGGCCAGGGTCAGGCCTTCGGCGGGCAGTGCCAGCAGGGCCGAGCCACCGCCGGAGAGCAGGAAGATCACCCGGTCGTCTTCGCTCAGGTCGCTGACCAGTTCGAGCACGCGCTTGGCCACGGCCAGGCCGGCGGCATCGGGGACGGGGTGGGCGGCTTCGACCACCTCGATCTTCTGGCAGTTGGCGCCATGGCCGTAGCGGGTCACCACCAGACCGGAGACTTCGCCTTGCCAGCTCTTCTCGACTACTTCGGCCATGGCCGCGGCGGCCTTGCCGGCACCGATGACGATGACCCGGCCGGTGCGGTCGGTGGGCAGGTGGGGTTCGAGGACCTGGCGGGGGTGGGCGGCGGCGATGGCTGTGTCGAACAGCTCGCGGAGTAGTTTTTGCGGATCGACCGACATGGCAGGCTCCCAAATTATTGTTGTTCTGCAGAATCGAAAACGCCCCCGGATCTGCCTCCGTGCAGGCCGAACCAGGGGCGGTCTTCCAGCTGCAAGCTTCGAGCTACAAGCCGCAAGAGAACGCAGGGCTGCTTCTACTTGCCGCTTGAAGCTTGCCGCTTGAAGCTCACTTGTCGTCGCGGATCGAGAAGTTGGCCATGTGCTCCAGGCCTTTGATCAGCGCCGAGTGGTCCCAGTTGCCGCCGCCGAGGGCGACGCAGGTGCTGAACACTTGCTGGGCGTTGG
>NZ_JBDLLR010000001.1:2237825-2703481 GCF_046365545.1 Pseudomonas sp. HLMP
GATGGTAGTGTGGGGTTTCCCCATGTGAGAGTAGGTCATCGTCAAGATTCATTTCGCAAAACCCCTATCTGCGCGAGCAGGTAGGGGTTTTGTCTTTCTGGCGTCTGGCTGGGGATTGGCGGTAGCCCCATCGCTGGCAAGCCAGCTCCCACAGGTACAGCGCAGACCTGCAAGCCAGCGCCATCCCTGTGGGAGCCGGCTTGCCGGCGATGGGGCGCAAAGCGGCCACAAAGGCCAGCTCAGCCGACACCCCTCCAACGCAAAGCTCTTTTGCCCACCACCCCCTCACACTTCCTCCCGCCGGGTGCGACAATTAATGCCGCCAATTGACGTGACTTCTCCGTACCCAGCCTGCGTCAAGGCTTAGGTTCGGGGCAATTCCGGCTTCCGGACCGAGCGATGCCAGCGCACCGTGCTGCGCATTCCTGGACTTCACCACCGTCCTATCACTTGAGGTAGCAAGCAAGATGGCCAAGGCCGCCGATGTCGTAGTGCAATGCCTGGAAAACGAAGGTGTCGAGTATGTGTTCGGCATTCCCGGCGAGGAGAACCTCGACCTGCTGGAGTCCCTGCGCAAGTCGAAGATCAAGCTGGTCCTGACCCGCCACGAGCAGTCCGCAGGCTTCATGGCCGCCACCTACGGCCGCCTGACCGGCAAGACCGGCGTCAGCCTGTCGACCCTCGGCCCTGGCGCGACCAACCTGGTCACCGCCAGTGCCTACGCCTATCTGGGCGGTATGCCGATGATGATGATTACCGGCCAGAAGCCGATCAAGAAGTCCAAGCAGGGCCGTTTCCAGATCATCGACGTGTGCGGCATGATGGACCCCATCACCAAGTACACCCACCAGTTCGCCTCGGCCGACAACATCCCCGCGCGCATGCGCGAAGCCTTCCGCTTGGCTGAAGAAGAAAAGCCTGGCGCCGTGCATCTGGAGTTGCCAGAAGACATCGCCGCCGAGCAGACCGACTCGATGCCGATCCCGCCGAGCCTGCACCGCCGCCCGCTGGCCGAGCACAAGGCCGTCGAGGCCGCGGTCGAGAAGCTGCAGGCCGCCCGCAGCCCGATCCTGGTGATCGGTGCCGGCGCTAACCGCAAGATGACCGCCAAGGTCCTCAAGCAACTGATCGACAAGACCGGTATCCCCTTCATCACCACGCAGATGGGCAAGGGCGTAGTCGACGAGCGCCACCCGCGCTTTCTCGGCAACGCCGCACTGTCGGCTGGCGATTTCGTGCACCGTGCGGTCGAAGCCGCCGACCTGATCGTCAACATCGGCCACGATGTGATCGAGAAGCCGCCGTTCTTCATGGTTCGTGGCGGTACCGAGGTCATCCACATCAACTTCCGCTCGGCGGAAGTCGATGCCGTGTACTTCCCGCAGATCGAAGTGATCGGCGACATCGCCAACGCCGTCTGGCAGATCGGTGAAGCCCTGACCGACACCAGCCACTGGGACTTCACCCGCCTGCTGGCCATCCGCGAAGCCAACGAAGCGCAGGTCGCCGAAGGCGCCGACGACGACCGTTTCCCGATCTACCCGCAGCGCATGGTCGCCGACATCCGTCGCGCCTTGCCGTCCGAAGGCATCGTCGCCCTGGACAACGGCATCTACAAGATCTGGTTCGCCCGTAACTACAAGGCCCACAAGCCCAATACCGTGCTGCTGGACAACGCCCTGGCGACCATGGGCGCCGGCCTGCCATCGGCCATGGCGGCGCACCTGGTGTACCCGGACCGCCCGGTGATCTCGGTGTGCGGTGACGGTGGCTTCATGATGAACAGCCAGGAACTGGAAACCGCGGTGCGCCTGGGGATGCACCTGACCGTGGTGATCCTGCGCGACGATGGCTACGGCATGATCCGCTGGAAGCAGGCCAACATGGGTTTCACCGATTTCGGCCTGGACTACGGCAATCCGGACTTCGTCAAATATGCCGAAGCCTACGGCGCCAACGGTCACCGCGTGGAAAGCGCCGAGGGCTTCCTGCCGCTGCTCGAGCACTGCATCAAGACTCCGGGGGTGCATGTGATCGACTGCCCGGTCGACTACAGCGAGAACGATCACATCCTCAACCAGGAACTGCGTGAGCGTGCGCTGGCGGTTTAACGCCTGACGGCCCTATTTGCAACAAGCCCGTTCCCACAGGTACAGCGTACTTCTGCAATTCAGCGCTATCCCTGTGGGAGCTGTGGCTCGGTGCCTTGGCTGACCCGCAAGTAACCTCAATATTTACTAAAGCGGCGCTTAAATGCCTGTAGGGCTTGCTTGTAATAGCATTAGATCAGACAACACTGATCACGATTCGACGATAAACATCTACCGCTCCCTACCTTGCTAGCTCCGGCATGATCAGGTTTCTCATCTTCCATGGAAACCCGAGATCATGACCATCGGATCGACTCATAACCATCCCGCTGATCTGGCTATCGAGCCAGCATCCCCCGGCCAACCGTGGAGCGCGCGCTTTCCCAATCCTCCCGACCTGTGTTTCGACTACCGTCGTCTCGTTGAACAGCATGGCGGAGTTGGCCGTGCCTCCCGGCCAGAGCATCGCATCTGCATCGTCGGTGCCGGTGTTACTGGTCTTACGGTAGCTCGAGAGCTACTGCGTTGTGGCTTCACCCGAATTACTCTTATCGAACAAGCCCAGCGCATTGGCGGTCGCCACCTGACCGTGAGGAATAGTTCTGGTGATCAGAGGCAACCCTCGGCACCTTTCGAAATGGGTGCTATGCGCATGCCTTTCTTCAACCGAACCGGTGAGTCGCCAAAGGATGGTCGATCCCTGATGGCGCATTACGCGAATCTGTTCGAGCTGCGTCTCTCCGACTTTCCCAACCCAGGCACGCCTTGGGTCAATGCTACTGGGATCTATCTACGCGAGGGGCAGCTTGAAGGAGAGGGCGAGCCCAAGCTGCTGATCTGGAAAAACCCTGAAGGCCACACTTCACCACCTACTGCAGCACTGCAGAGGATTCAAGGAAAATGGCGGCGTTTTGCCGAGCGTTTCGCTGAGAAGGTAGCCGCTGTCTATGGTACGGAAGGCTGGGCACAGATGTGGACGGCGATCGTCGAGCGATACCACAGGTTGTCTTTCCGTGACCTTGTGTTCCTCCCTGCCCTAGATGCCTGGGACCCGGCGGATCCGGGGGATTTCGGTGGGCTAGGCATGGATCGCGATGAATCGGCGATCTTCTATGCAATTGGCATCGGCGATGGTAGCTGGGGAGCATTCTACGACGTTTGTTGCCTATATCCGTTGCGTACCGCGATTTTCGGTTTCAGTAGCCACTTGCAACTGGTGCATGGGCGTGTGGACGAGCACGGGATACCTCTCACAGCTCCCTATCTTGATGTCGATGCGGTGCGTGACAGCAAGGGCTTGTATTTCCAGGCACCAGCCTACGTTGGTCTTGCTGCTATGGATGAAGCTCTACTGTTCATGAACATCGAAGAGCTCGGCACATCGCTATACAGCCAGTGCGTGGCACGTGAGGATGGCTTGCTGACGGACAGTTCGGTTTGCGGCTTGCACAAGCTGGCCGACGGCCGTATTCGGGTTGAATATCGTTGGCACCAAAGTAATCCGGCCAAGGCGCAATTACTGAGCGATGAGTTCGACAGTGTGGTGCTCACCACTCCATCCTGGTTGATCGAGACAGGGATGTGTCTCGACGGCTTCACAAGGGAAATGCTGCCACAGCACATCATTGATGCCTGGAAGCATGCCCATTGGGAAACCAGTTGCAAGGTCTACGCGCCACTGCAGAAAAGCTTCCTCGATCGCAACCCACAGTTGCCACAGATTCTGGTCACCGACAGCTTCGTCCACGACGTCTATGCCTATCGCTATAGCGGTAGCTATGCCCAAGACTGCATACTACTCAGCTACACTTGGGAAGACGATGCCTCCAAACTAGCAGTGTTTTCCGATAGTGAGCTGGTGGACAAGTGCGTGAAAGAACTCGACCGGATCTTGCTGCGTTGCACAAATATCGGTGAGCCGATCTCGCCTTACATCGATACTGGAAACATCTGCATACAACGGTGGATTACAGACCGGAATGCGTTGGGTTGTGCGAAGTTGTACCGGGCTGGCACCTACTACGACGCTGTGAGCCTAATGAAGTATAACCGTGACCTGAGCAGCATTTCTGGGCTCTATCTGGCCGGCGAGTCGTTCTCTGTCGATGCCGGCTGGACCGAGCCCTGCCTGCGTACAGCTATCGATACTGTGATTAACCTCTGTGACCGCACTGCTGCACAATTCAACGGTGGTTTCAAGCTCGAATATTATCCGCATTACCAAGCGCGTTAAGGGAGAGTTTGAAACAACTATGTAGGACCGCTCTTTCTACTATCTTTGCTTTTTCTTCCAGATACATCGGACTGCCCTGACTGTCGCTCAGCAAGCAGCCCCCGTTCTACTGGCGGCTTCCATAACAACTCCAAGAAGGAAGCCACCATGCCCGACCACAGCATCCCCATCAGCCCCGTTCGAATCGCAGTCATCCAATACGATCCCCAGGTAGGGCTCGAGCACTGCGAGGGGAACCTGAGCAGGGGGCTGGCCTTGGCCCGGCGTGCCGCACGCGAAGGGGCCAACCTGATCGTGTTGCCGGAGCTGGCCAATACCGGCTACACCTTCCACTCCCGCGCCGAGGCCTACGCCCACGCCGAGACCTTGCAGGACGGTCGCAGCCTGCTGGCCTGGGCTGACTTCGCCCAAGGGCACCAGGTCTATCTTGCCGCCGGATTTGCCGAGCGCGACGGACTCAAGCTCTATGACAGCGCCGTACTGTTCGGGCCCGAGGGCCGCTTGGGGCATTACCGCAAGGCGCACTTGTGGAACCAGGAGAAACTCTGGTTCACACCAGGCGACCTGGGTTTCCCGGTATTCGAGACCCCCATCGGCCGCATCGGGCTGTTGATCTGCTGGGACATCTGGTTCCCAGAGGTCCCCCGGCTCATGGCCGCGCAAGGTGCCGACCTCATTTGCAGCCTCAACAACTGGGTATGGACGCCACCACCACTGTTCGATGAAGCCGGGCGCTGCATGGCGTCATACCTCACGATGAGTGCCGCTCACGTCAACAATGTCTACATCGCTGCGGCCAACCGCATCGGTCGCGAGCGTGGCGGGCGCTTCCTGGGTTGTTCGCTGATCGCCGGCACGAACGGTTGGCCTATCGGAGAGGTGGCGAGCGCCGAGCAGGAGGGCATCCTCTATGCCGACGTGGATCTCAGTACCGCACGCTCGGCCCCCATCTGGAACAGTCTCAATGATCTTCCCCGAGACCGGCGTACGGACCTCTACGACGCCATGCTGGGGTATCGGCTTCATTCACCGATGCCACGTTGAGGAGAGCGCCATGGAACAGACCTTCCCATCGCGTCGACCCCATACACCAAGCGTGATCCTGAGTGGTCTGGCAGTACTGCTCATTGTCAACCTGGCGCTGGGCCAGTGGCCAGACTACGCACAGCTCACAGCGACTCTGGACCAGCCATTGAGCAGGCTGCGCTGGATCATCGGCGACATCAGCGAAGTCGCTTTCTACAAGCACGAATTGCCGGCTCTCGGTTTGCTGCTGGGCGCTGGCCTGGCACATTGGACCCATGTCCGTGGGTACCGCTGGCAAGGCTTCGCCATCTGCTACGGTACAGGCCTGTGGCCATGGCTGTTCACCAGCTCTCTGCTTGGCTTGTTGCTCAGTCATGCGCTATGGGGGTGGACCCTCTCCAGTGGTACCTGGCAGCCGACGTTCGTCGCTTTCGTATCACTACCGGCGGCCATGGTGCTGCTGTTCGGCGGTGGCTGGCGGGTAGCGATCAATGGCGCGCTGCTTGGTGCATTGCTGGTAACGCCCATGAGCCTGTTGCTGGTCAACTACCTGTGCTATCCCCTGCAGTTGCCGGTGGTGATCGGCAATGTCAGTGGCATGGCGCTGGCAAGCGTGGTGGCTTTCCTGCTGTGCCGACGTTTCCCTTCGTTGGTACGTGGTGGCTTGCAACCTGCCACGCCGGTACCCTTTGCGACAAAACCGGATTACGGCGTGTTGTGGACCTTGCGCCGGGTACTGGCCGATTTCAGCGAAGCACCGTTCTTCGGCAATGAACTGGCCAGCCTAGGGCTGCTCCTGGGGGTATTGCTGGCCTACGTGTTGACCCCAGCAGCACCGGCCTATGGCTCGCATCTGGTGCTGCAGATGGTGATTGGGCAGGCACTGGCCTCGCTGGTTGGTGTGCTGGTCTGGCGGCGGCAGTGGATGGAGCATGGCTGGTATCCCACCTATATTCCCATCGTGTCGATCGTTCCTGCCGCAGTGCTCACACTAGGAGGCAGTTGGCAAGTGATAGTCGCCAGCGCGGTCCTGGGAGCATTGGTCGCACCGCCCTTGGCCGTGGCGATCAGCCAGCGGTTACCGGCCTACATGCACGGTTATATCGGCAATGTTTTGTCCATGGCCATCAGCACCCTGGGGATCTTGCCCCTGGTCGGGTTGCTTGCAGGAGGTAATGCATGACACAGAAGACAGAACTACCAAGGTTGTCGATCGGCAGTCTGGGCGGCACGGTCAGCATGCAGTGCGCAGCACCTGGGCAAGGGGTGATACCGAAGCTCGATTGCGAGGCGTTGCTGGCGTCACTGCCGCAGTTGGATGGGCTTGCGTGGTTCAGCACCGCCACGCTGTGTCTGGAGCCAAGCGCATCGCTCGGCTTCCAAGCACTGCTGGAAGTGCTGGCCTGGGTCCGTGGTGAGGTGGAGCACGGCGCTCAGGCCGTGGTCCTCACCCAAGGCACCGACACCCTTGAGGAAACGGCTTATTTCCTCGACCTGCTCTGGCCTTTCGACACCCCGCTGGTCATGACCGGTGCGATGCGTTCGGCCAGTCACCCGGGTGCTGACGGTCCGGCGAACCTGCTGGCGGCGGTGCAGGTGGCGATAGATGCGGGCAGTCGTAGGCGTGGCGTGCTGGTGGTGATCAATGATCACGTTCACTCGGCCGCCAGGGTTCGCAAGGTGGCCAGCCTGGCGATGGCTGCTTTCGAATCACCCGGTGGTGGACCTATAGGGGAGGTCGTGGAGGGAGATGTGACCTACCGCCACCCGCCCTTGCCGCGCACGGTGCTGCCTGCACCACGGCAGGTGGAGCATCGCGTCGCCTTGCTGGAGGCATGCCTCGATGCAGACACGGCGCTGCTGCAGGTACTCCCCAAGTTAGGGTACGCAGGGTTGGTGGTTGCCGGCTTTGGTGCAGGCCATGTCTCTAGCGCCTGGGCTGATGCGATGGCCAACGTTGCTCGGCACATGCCGGTCGTCGTGGCCACACGCACTGGCAGCGGTCCGACCGCGAGGGCGACGTACGGCTTTGCAGGTGGAGAAATCGATCTTCAGGCCAAGGGCATGCGTATGGCTGGCGCATTGTGCCCTCGCAAGTGCCGCATCCTGCTCTGGCTGCTGATTGGAACAGGCGACCCCGCGCTATTGGACACGTGGCCCCGGCACTTGTGCTAGGGTGCACGCACATTTACCCAGGACACGCTGCCCATGCTTCCCGCTCTCAGCGACAAAGAACTCGACCGCCTCGAAGACCTGCTGATCACCTACGGCAACGACTATTCGGTCCTCAACCTGGCCGAGCTCAATGGCTTCTTCACCGCCTTGGCCAGCTCGCCGGTCAAGGTCAACCCCGAGCAATGGCTGCCTGCGGTCGCTGGCGGCAAGGTGCCCAAGTTCAAGAGCCAGGCCCAGGAAGAGGCCTACACCGCATTGATGCTGCGCTATGCCAACCAGGTGGCTGGCGAGCTGGCCGACGACCTCGAGCATTTCGCGCCACTGTTCGAAGAGAGCGAAGGCGAGGAGGGGCCGGCGATCATTCTCGAGGAATGGTGTTTCGGCTACATGCGCGGCACGCAGGTGGCTGAATGGGGCGAGCTGCCGCCTGAGCAGGATCGTCTGCTCAAGGCCATTTCGTTGCATGGGTTGGAAGACAACTTCGAGCTGCTCGATTCGATGAGTTTCGACGAGCATCAAGCCTGCGTGCCGCAGGTGGTCGAGGCGGCCCGTGGGCTGTACCGGTACCAGAAGCAGCAGCGGCATTGAGTTCCAGATTGGGCAAGCCTTGCGAGAGGCCTTGTGGGAGCGGGCTTGCCCGCGAATAGGCCGGTGCCGTCTCCCATTATTCCGCCTACCGAAATTATGGATTGCTCCCCGCAACGATTCTGCTGCCAGCCGAACCAGTGCAGCATGTTCTCCAGCAGCGCCACTCCCGGCGCTGACCAGGAGCCGAGAACATGCCAAGCCCGATCAAACTCTATAACTTCCCCAAATCCGGCCACGCCCACCGCATCGAGCTGATGCTTTCGCTGCTGAACCTGCCCACCGAGCTGGTCTTCGTCGACCTGGCCAAGGGGGCCCACAAGCAGCCCGACTTCCTCGCCCTCAACCCCTTCGGCCAGGTGCCGGTGATCGACGACAACGGCACCGTCATCGCCGACTCCAACGCCATCCTGGTCTATCTGGCCAAGGCCTACGGCGGTGAGCGCTGGTTGCCCCAGGACCCAGTCGGTGCCGCGCGTGTGCAGCGCTGGCTGTCGGTAGCCGCCGGGCCGCTGGCCTTCGGCCCCGCCGCGGCACGCCTGGTGACGGTGTTCGGCGCCACGTTCAACACCGACGAAGTCATCGGCCGCGCCCACGCCCTGCTCAAGGTGGTCGACGCCGAACTGGCCGAGCGCCCGTTCTTGGTCGGCAACGAGGCGACCATTGCCGATGTCGCCAACTATTCGTACATCGCCCATGCACCCGAAGGCAATGTGTCGCTGGAACCGTACCCCAACGTGCGCGCCTGGCTCGCCCGGATCGAAGCGCTGCCGGGCTTCGTGCCGATGCCGCGCACGGTCATTGGCCTGCAGGAAACCCTCTGAGCCGAAGGCTCCGCGAGGAATGCCACCATGCACGACCGCCCCGAACATCGCACCTCGCCCTGGCACGCAGGTGAAAAGCAGTTGCAGGTGCAGGCCGGTGTCGCGCAGCGCATGGAGGTGTTCGGGCAGAAGGTCATCCGCGACTACATGCCCGATCAGCACCGCGCGTTCTACCATCAGTTGCCATTCCTGGTCGCAGGTGCAGTGGACCCGGATGGCAAGCCTTGGGCGACGCTGCTCGAAGGCCCGGAAGGCTTCGTTCGCTCGCCCGATGCGCGGCAACTGCTGATCGCTACCGATCTCGTCGCCGATGACCCGGCTACGCCAGGGCTGGTCGCCGGGGAGGCGATCGGGTTGCTCGGGATCGAACTGCACACCCGGCGGCGCAATCGTCTCAATGGCCTGATCCGCCAGGCCAACGGCGGCCAGTTGGAGGTCGGGGTGGAGCAGTCGTTCGGCAACTGCCCGCAATACATCCAGCAGCGTGACTACACCCGGGTCGACGAGCCTGCCCAAGGGCGCATCGACGCAGTGAACCTGGATGCCGACGCCATCGCCATGATCGAAGGCGCCGACACCTTCTTCGTCGCCAGCTACATCGAGCAGGTCGACGGCCAGCGCTCGGTGGACGTGTCCCATCGCGGTGGCCGGCCGGGCTTCATCAAGGTCGAAGGCAACCGCCTGACCATCCCCGACTACGCCGGCAACCTGCATTTCAACACCCTCGGCAACCTGCTGCTGAACCCCATCGCCGGCCTATTGTTCGTCGACTTCACCAGCGGCAACCTGCTGCAGCTGTGCGGGCGAACCGAGGTGATCCTGGACAGCCCTTCGATCGCTGCCTTCGAAGGCGCCGAGCGGCTCTGGACGGTGCAGGTCGAGCAGGTGGTGTTCCGTCCGGCCGCCGTGTCGCTGCGCTGGGCCTTCCAGGCATACGCCCCGACTAGCCTGATGACCGGCACTTGGGCCGAGGCCGAGCAGCGCCTGCAACAGCGCGAACGCCAGCGCCAGTGGCTGGCCTGGCGCGTGGTGCGTATCGAACAGGAGAGCCGCGAGATCCGCTCGTTCTACTTGCAGCCCGAGGATGAAGCGCCGGTAGACTTCGCCCCGGGCCAGCACATCCCCGTGCGCCTGCGGCTCGCTGGCGAGACGCCGCTGATCCGTACCTACAGCCTCTCCAGTGCACCATCCGACGGCTACCTGCGCATCAGCGTCAAGCGGCAGGGGGCGGTATCGCGGCATCTTCATGAGCACCTGAAGGTCGGCCACCGGCTGGACGTGCGTCTGCCCATGGGCCGCTTCACCCTCGATCGGCAGAGCCTGCGGCCAATCGTGCTGGCCGGTGCGGGCGTCGGCATCACGCCACTGATCGCCATGCTGCGCGAGCAACTGAACACCGGACAGGGGCGCCGTATCTACCTGTTCCATGGCGCACGCACGCTGGCCGACCTGCCGTTTCAAGAGGAGCTCGCCACGCTGAGGCAGCGAGCCGGTGGCCTGTTGAGCCTCCATCGCGCCCTGAGCCAGCCCGAAGCCCAGGCGGTGCAAGGTCGCGACTATGAGTTCGCCAGCCGCCTCGGTATCGAGCAGATCAAGGCCACCCTGGCGCTGGACGACTACGACTTCTACCTGTGTGGCCCAGCCAGCTTCACCCAGGATCTCTACGAAGGCCTGCGCGGTGTGCACGTGCCCGACGCGCGCATCCACGCCGAGGCCTTCGGCCCCTCGACCCTGCGTCGCCATACCGACGACCAGCCCGCCCTGCAACAGCCACCAGCGGCCACCGAATCGGTGCCGGTGTACTTCGCCACTTCCGCGAAGGAAGCTCGCTGGTCCCCCGGCAGCGGCACCCTGCTGGAACTCGCCGAAAGCCGCGGCCTGTCCCCGGACTTCAGTTGCCGTGGTGGCGCCTGCGGTACCTGCGCGACACGGTTGTCCAGCGGCCAGGTCCACTACCCGAACCCGCCCGCCGAACTGCCGCCCAGCGGCAGCGTGCTGATTTGTTGCGCCGTCCCGGCCCAAGGCGAGGAGGGCACGCAACCGCTGGTGCTGGAGCTCTAGCCCCGCCACTGGAATAATCGATCGACCACAACCACAGGGGCGCGGCATGGACCAGATCCACCTGATGAAGGTGTTCGTCGCGGTCGGCGAGCTGGAGAGCTTCGCCGCCGCCGCGCGTCGCCTGGGCATCTCGCCAGCGGCGGTTACCCGCGCCGTCAGCGCCCTGGAAGAACAGCTCGGGGTCAAGCTGCTGCAGCGCACCACCCGCAGCGTACGTTTGACCGAAGCCGGCGGCCGCTACCTGGAAGACACCCGGCATATCCTCGCCAGCATCGTCGAGGCCAACGAAGCCGCGGCCGGCATCAATGCGGCGCCCAAGGGCGATCTGGCGGTGACCGCGCCGATCCTGTTCGGCAAGAAGTTCGTCATGCCCTGCATCGTTCGCTACCTGCAGCAGTACCCCGAGGTGGACGTGTCCGCCTACTTCCTCGACCGTGTGGTGAACCTGGTGGAAGAGGGCATGGACGTCGCGGTGCGCATCGGCCAGCTCCCCGACTCTGGCCTCAAGGCGCTGCGCGTGGGCTCGATGCGCCGGCTGCTGTGCGCCTCGCCCGAGTACCTCGAGCGCCACGGTACACCGCGTCATCCGTCCGAGCTGCAAGGCCACGCGGTCATCGCTGCCGGCAATCTCTCGCCGCGCACCGACTGGCGCTTCGGCGCCCTCGACGATCCGACTCAGGTCCGCATGAAGCCGCGCCTGACGGTCACTGGCAACGACGCCGCCATCGCCGCTGCCAGTGCCGGGCTTGGCATTGCGCGGTTGTTGTCCTACCAGGTGGCCGACGAGCTGGCGGACGGGCGTTTGCAAGTGATCCTGGCTGCGTACGAGGAAGCACCGTGGCCGATCCATGTGCTGCACCGGGAGAGCAAGTACGGGGCGGCCAAGGTGCGGACGTTCATCGATATGCTGGTGGAGCATCTGCGGGGGCAGGTGCATTTAGGTTGAGGTACGCAGATTTCGGGTGCCCTCAGCGGCCCCAACACCACAAAGTACCGCTTGGCAGAAGTTCACATTCTTCAACACATCGCCGCCTCTGCATTGACCACCATCCAGACACCAACCAGGGACACCGCCGTGCCAAGTGCAATCTGCCACGAGAGCGGGTCGCCGAACATGGCCCAGGCCCACACCAGGGTAACGGCGGGGCTGAGATACAGGACGCTCGCAACCCGGGTGGGCGTGGAGCGCTTCAGGCATATCCAGTACAGCCCGTAGCCACCCAGGCTGGAGAGCAGTGCTGTCCACAGCACGCTCACGGCGAAACCCTGCGTCGGTAACGGAGCCAACCCGCCCTCGATACTCGCGAGCCCGGCGAAAATCACGCTGCAAGCGCAGCAGTGAAGCCACAGATTCGGCAACAGTCCGACGTTGGTCGCCACCTTCGAATGCTTCTGCCAAAGGGTCGCCAGCGCCAGGGACAGCATGCCGAGCAAGGGCAGTGCGTAGGCCCACAGCGGGGCGTGCCCCAGGCCCAGGGCATCGGCAGTCACCAGCAGCACGCCTGTCAGGCCGATCGCCAATCCGCCCCAGGTGCGCAAGCTCAGCCGCTGCCCCAGCAATCCGGCGGACAGCGCGGCGACACCCAAGGGCAGCAGGTCCGCCAGCAACGCGGCAAGGCCCGCCGGCACGCCCAGTGCGATGCCCTGCACGACACCGGCCAGGTACCCCGCCATGGCCAGCAGGCCGCTGCCTGCGGTGTGCAGCAAGGCCCGCGGTGACATGCGCAGCAGAGGGCGCCAGACGAACGGCAGGAGGATGAGCATGACGGCAATGCAGCGCCAGAAGACGACCAGCATTGGGGGCGCTTGGTCGACGGAGAAACGCGCGCCGACGAAACCAGAACTCCAGGCGAACACCAGCCCAGCTTCCAAGAGGGGCAGAGGCAGGGCAGTGGGCAAGCAACCGCAGTTCGAGGACAGGCTCATGACGGCTCCCAAGAGCAGAGGCATGCGCACACACTACGAATCAGCGCTAATCTAATAAATCAAAATTAATGGAAATACTGGTTCAGGATTCATGAACGATGAGCGCCATTCTGGATATCGAGCTACTCCGCACCTTCCACGCGGTCTCCCGTAGCGGTCGCTTCAAGGCGGCGGCCGAACAGCTGCACAAGAGCCCGGCCGCCATCAGCGTGCACATACAGCGGCTGGAAAGCATCGTAGGTGGGCGCTTGCTGGAGCGCGACAACCAGTCGGTCTCCCTCACGGCGCTCGGCAGGCGGTTGCTGGTCTCGACCACCGAGCTGCTCCACACTCATGATCGGGTGCTGTCCGAAGTGCAGGGCAGCAGTGTGACGGGGCGTATCCGCCTCGGCGTGCCGGATGAATATGCCGACCACGTCATCCGCGACATCCTGCCCTGTTTCGCCGAACAGCGTCCGAACGTGGTACTGGAAGTCAAGACCGGGCCCAGCCTCACGCTGCGCGAGCAGGTCCGGCGCGGCAGGCTCCATGCGGCGGTGGCCGTGGTGCCCAAGGGAGAACCTGTGGACGGGCAGAAGCCGCTTGCTGGCACCACGCCGGTGTGGGTCGGCGCAGCCAACGGCCCATCGGTTCTGGCCGACCCACTTCCCCTGGCGCTCTACGCAGCGGAGTGCCCCTATCGCGAGGCGATGCTGAGCGCACTTCGCAACAGTGGGCGGAAATGGCGCGTCGTGCTGGACAGCCCATCCAGCCAGGCAGTGAAGGCATGCGTGGAGACGGGCATGGCGATCACCCTGCTGGACCGCTCGCGTGTCACCGGCCGGATGGTGATATTGGCAGGCCTGCCCGAGGTCGCCGAGCACGACGTCGTGTTCCTCACGTTCGCCCAGGCCCAGTCGGAAGAGCCGGTGGTACTGCTCTCGCAGATGATCGGGCAGTACTTCAGGCTTTGAGCCCTCAGCCATCCGTGGAACGGGTGAGGGTTTCCCAGGCGGCGATTTCCTCCCCGAGCGCCCCGAGTTTCTGGCGAACCAGGCCAAGGGCATCGCTGCCGAGCAGCAAGTGGGCTGGCGGATGCTGCGAGTCGATTACCTCCAGCATGGCGCGGGCAGCTTTCTTCGGGTCTCCAAGCTGCTTGCCGCTTTTTTCCTGTCGCGCCTTGCGCACAGGGTCGAACAGCGTGTCGTAGTCGGCGATGCAGCGAGGGCTTCGCACCATGGAGCGGCCGGCCCAGTCCGTGCGGAAGGAGCCGGGCGCCACGGCGGTCACGGCAATGCCGAAGCCTTCGACTTCCTTGCCCACCACCTCGGAGATGCCCTCCAGCGCGAACTTGCTGCCGCAGTAGTAGGCGATGCCGGGCAGGGTGATGAAACCGCCCATCGAGGTGATGTTCAGGATATGGCCGCGCCGCCGTTGGCGCATGTACGGCAGCACGGCCTTCATCATCGCCACGGCGCCGAACACGTTCACCTCGAACTGCCGGCGCATTTCCGACAGCGGAGATTCTTCGAGGATGCCTTCGTGGCCATAGCCGGCGCTGTTCACCAGCACATCCACCGAGCCGACGGTCGTTTCGACCTGGGCGACCACCTGGTCGATGGCCGCGAAATCGGTCACGTCCAGCAACCGTCCGAATGCCCGGCCGGGGGCGAGCGCTTCGAGCGTGGCCTTGGCCTGCTCGCTACGAACCGTGCCCACCACACGATGGCCATCGGCCAAGGCTTCTTGGGCAAGGGCCAGCC
This sequence comes from Pseudomonas sp. HLMP, assembly GCF_046365545.1. Classification (NCBI taxonomy): domain Bacteria; kingdom Pseudomonadati; phylum Pseudomonadota; class Gammaproteobacteria; order Pseudomonadales; family Pseudomonadaceae; genus Pseudomonas; species Pseudomonas sp. HLMP. The sequence continues at coordinate 2,252,488 of NZ_JBDLLR010000001.1, forward strand.
CGAAGCCGCTGCTGGCTCCGGTGATCAACAGGGTTTTGCGAGGTGGCATGGCGATGGCTCCATTGCAGGGGGAATGAGCGCATAATACTCAGCCGCCAGCCGCTGCCAGAGGGCGTATCTTCTGACTTTATTGCCTAATTCTATGAAAGATGCCGTATCCGAACGCCACGATCACCAGGTGTTCCCGAACCAGGCGCGCATGGTTGCCCTGCTCGAGGCGCTGGCACCTAGCGAGGGGTACAACCTCACGCCCCTGGCCAGCGTCCGCCTCCTCAGATCGAATCGCCCCCTGGCGCGGACACCCGTTCTCTACGATCCCGGTATCGTGATCGTATGCCAGGGCTGCAAGCGCGGGTATTTCGGCGATCAGGTCTATGTGTACGACGAGCAGCACTACCTGGCCGTCGCCGTGCCCGTTCCCTTCACCATGGAAACGGACGCGACGGCCGAGCGTCCGCTATTGGCCATCTACCTGCACCTGGACTTCCAGCTCGCCGCCGAGCTGATGGTCCAGATCGACCAGCGGCAGGCGCCCTCGCCGAAGCAGGCGCCGCGGAGCATGATGTCGAGCCCCATGGATGAGCCGCTCGCCGATTCCGTCCTGCGCTTGCTGACGGCGATGAACGACCCCCTCGAAGCGACGATCCTCGGCCCCGCTTTGCTGCGCGAGCTGTATTTCCGCGTCCTGACCGGCGCCCAGGGTACTGTCATGCGTGCCGCGTTGGCCATGCAAGGGCAGTTCGGCAGGATCGCCAAGGCGCTTCGGCGTATTCACACGGCCTACGCGCAGCCGCTCGACCTTGCGCAACTGGCCGACGAAGCCGGCATGAGCGTGCCTTCGTTCCACAGCCACTTCAAGGCGATCACCCAGACGTCGCCGATGCAATATGTGAAATGCACCCGCCTGCATCAGGCCCGCTTGCTGATCGTGCGCCAGGGCATGACGGCGCAGGCTGCCAGCCATGCCGTGGGCTATGCCAGCGCCTCGCAGTTCAATCGCGAGTTCAAGCGGCTGTTCGGACGCTCGCCCCAGGCGGAGGCCAGGCGCATGCGCGAGAGTTTCGCTATTCCACCGGCGCATGCGCAGGCGTCGTATGTGTCTTCCCATTAGGTTCCGCTGCGCGGTGCTCTTGCCGGAGCCGTTCAGGCCGGCAAAAAACTCAATTCAGGCGCGCCCATGCAGTTTGCGAACGGTGAAGACCTTGCCCGTCGTAACCTTGCCCCGAGGCTTGGTTTCGCCAAACACTTCAACGCGACCGTCGGCATGGGGCGCGATAGTACGCTAGATGTGTGGCGGCGGCAGCTATTTCCGGGATCTGATTCTCCGGGCTCTCGATAGCCGCTTCGCTGAGTGGGTTCTTCGGAAGGGATGCCATTTTTCTCCTGGGGCCTGTCAGACGCGAAGACTCGTGTAGTTGTGCCGACGCTTACCCACAGGCAAAAGGGCTTCCTCATCACAGGACTGCGTCAAAAGCTTGCAAGATGCATGAGCGTGGGGATGTGGACGCTGCAGGCACAAAAAAGGCTGCCATTTGGCTAATGCCGTTCACTTAAGCCATTGGGGCCGCTTTGCGGCCCTTCGCGGGCAAGCCCGCGAAGGGCTGCAAGGCAGCCCCAATCGATGTCACATCAGACTTAAGTGAACAGCATTAGCCATTTGGCAGCCCTTTAGGTTTAATCCCAGCTCAACGCCCCACCCGTCTGATACTCGATCACCCGTGTCTCGAAGAAGTTCTTCTCCTTCTTGAGGTCCATGATCTCGCTCATCCAAGGGAACGGATTGGTCGTCCCGGGATACTCTTCCTTCAACCCAATCTGGGTCAGTCGACGGTTGGCGATGAACTTGAGGTAGTCCTCCATCATCGCCGCGTTCATGCCCAGCACGCCGCGTGGCATGGTGTCGCGGGCGTATTCGATCTCCAGCTGGGTCCCTTGCAGGATCATCTGGGTCGCTTCTTCCTTCATCGCCGCATCCCACAGGTGCGGGTTCTCGATCTTGATCTGGTTGATCACGTCGATACCGAAGTTCAGGTGCATCGACTCGTCACGCAGGATGTACTGGAACTGCTCGGCCACGCCAGTCATCTTGTTGCGGCGGCCCATGGACAGGATCTGGGTGAAGCCGCAGTAGAAGAAGATGCCTTCCAGCACGCAGTAGTAGGCGATCAGGTTGCGCAGCAGTTCCTTGTCGGTCTCGACGGTGCCGGTGTTGAATTCCGGGTCGGAGATGGCGCGGGTGTACTTCAGGCCCCAGGCCGCCTTCTTAGCGACCGACGGGATCTCGTGGTACATGTTGAAGATCTCGCCTTCATCCATGCCCAGCGACTCGATGCAGTACTGGTAGGCGTGGGTGTGGATCGCCTCTTCGAAGGCCTGGCGCAGGATGTACTGGCGGCACTCGGGGTTGGTGATCAGGCGGTACACGGCCAGGGCCAGGTTGTTGGCCACCAGGGAGTCGGCGGTGGAGAAGAAGCCGAGGTTGCGCATCACGATGCGGCGCTCGTCCTCGGTCAGGCCGTCCTGGCTCTTCCACAGGGCGATGTCGGCGGTCATGTTGACCTCTTGCGGCATCCAGTGGTTGGCGCAGCCGTCGAGGTACTTCTGCCAGGCCCAGTCGTACTTGAACGGTACCAACTGGTTGAGGTCGGCGCGGCAGTTGATCATGCGCTTCTCGTCGACACGCACGCGGGCGCTGGAGCCTTCCAGCTCGGCCAGGCCTTCGGCGATGTCCAGTTCGTCCAGGGCGGCCTTGGCGCGCTTGACCGCGTCGGAGTCGGCGGCGCTGGCCTGGCGGGCTTCCTGGGCGGCGGCGTCACCGGCGCTGTCCAGTTTGTCGAGGGTGGCAGCGGCGGCGTTGCCCTGCGCAGCGGTGTTGCCTTTGGCGGCGACTTCGCCGTCTTCTTTATCGAATTCGTCCCAGCTCAGCATGGTAAGTGCTCCTGCTCGAGGGCCATCTACAAGTATGGCCGGTGGATCTTGGTTGCGGTGCTTGAGCCCCGGTTCGGGGGTACTGCGGTGCACGCAAATCTGATGTGCCCGGGGAAGGGCTGACCGGGGCGGTGGGGCCCCGGCTTGTTGTGTCTGGCTGTAGGAGGGCGGTGGCCCTTTCGCGGGCAAACCCGCTCCCACAGGGTCTGTGCCGTGGCACAGAAAAGAGGCTTCCCGGAGGAAGCCTCAGCGAGCCTTACTGGCAGGCTTCGCAGTCAGGCTCGTCGATCGCGCAGGCCTTCGGCACCGGGGCTGGGCCAGCAGCCTGGAGCGGGGCGCTGTCGCCGCCGCTGGAGACGGCATTGAGCTTGCCGGTGTTGATGGTCGACTTCTCGGTGCTGGTCGCGGCCAGGGCACGGAGGTAGTAGGTGGTCTTCAGGCCACGGAACCATGCCATGCGGTAGGTCACGTCGAGCTTCTTGCCCGAGGCGCCGGCGATGTACAGGTTCAGCGACTGGGCCTGGTCGATCCACTTCTGGCGACGGCTGGCCGCTTCGACGATCCAGCGGGTCTCGACTTCGAAGGCGGTGGCGTACAGGTCCTTCAGCTCTTGCGGGATACGCTCGATCTGCTGGACCGAACCGTCGTAGTACTTCAGGTCGTTGATCATGACCGAGTCCCACAGGCCACGGGCCTTGAGGTCGCGGACCAGGTACGGGTTGATCACGGTGAACTCGCCCGACAGGTTCGATTTCACGTACAGGTTCTGGTACGTCGGCTCGATCGACTGCGACACGCCGGTGATGTTGGCGATGGTCGCGGTCGGCGCGATGGCCATGATGTTCGAGTTGCGGATGCCTTTCTTGACGCGCTCACGCACCGGCGCCCAGTCCAGGGTCTCGTCCAGGTTGACGTCGATGTACTTGGCGCCACGGGCTTCGATCAGGATCTGCTGGGAGTCCAGCGGCAGGATGCCCTTGGACCACAGCGAGCCCTGGAAGGTCTCGTAGGCACCACGCTCGTCGGCCAGGTCGCACGAGGCCTGGATGGCGTAGTAGCTGACCGCTTCCATGGAGCGGTCGGCGAACTCCACGGCAGCGTCCGAGCCGTACGGGATGTGCTGCAGGTACAGCGCGTCCTGGAAGCCCATGATGCCCAGGCCGACCGGGCGGTGCTTGAAGTTCGAGTTCTGCGCCTGCGGCACCGAGTAGTAGTTGATGTCGATCACGTTGTCGAGCATGCGCACGGCGGTCTTGACGGTACGCGCCAGCTTGGCGGTATCCAGCTTGCCGTCGGTGATGTGGTTCGGCAGGTTGATCGAACCCAGGTTGCACACGGCGATTTCGTCGGCGTTGGTGTTCAGGGTGATCTCGGTGCACAGGTTCGAGCTGTGCACCACGCCCACGTGCTGCTGCGGCGAGCGCAGATTGCACGGGTCCTTGAAGGTCAGCCACGGGTGGCCGGTCTCGAACAGCATCGACAGCATCTTGCGCCACAGGTCCTTGGCCTGGACGACCTTGAACACCTTGATCTTGTTGTACTCGGTCAGGGCTTCGTAGTACTCGTAGCGCTCTTCGAAGGCCTTGCCGGTCAGATCGTGCAGGTCGGGGACTTCCGAGGGCGAGAACAGGGTCCACTTGCCGTCGTCGAAGACGCGCTTCATGAACAGGTCCGGGATCCAGTTGGCGGTGTTCATGTCGTGGGTACGGCGACGGTCGTCACCGGTGTTCTTGCGCAGCTCGAGGAATTCCTCGATGTCCAGGTGCCAGGTTTCCAGGTAGGCGCAGACCGCGCCCTTGCGCTTGCCGCCCTGGTTGACCGCGACGGCGGTGTCATTGACCACCTTCAGGAACGGCACGACGCCCTGCGACTTGCCGTTGGTGCCCTTGATGTACGAGCCCAGGGCACGCACCGGGGTCCAGTCGTTGCCCAGGCCACCGGCGAATTTCGACAGCATGGCGTTGTCGTGGATGGCCTTGTAGATGCCCGACAGGTCGTCCGGCACGGTGGTCAGGTAGCAGCTCGACAGCTGCGGACGCAGGGTACCGGCGTTGAACAGGGTCGGGGTCGAGGCCATGTAGTCGAACGACGACAGCAGGTTGTAGAACTCGATCGCACGGGCTTCGCGGTCTTTCTCCTGCAGCGCCAGGCCCATGGCCACGCGCATGAAGAACACCTGCGGCAGCTCGAAGCGCACGCCATCCTTGTGGATGAAGTAGCGGTCGTAGAGGGTCTGCAGGCCCAGGTAGGTGAATTGCTGGTCACGCTCGTGGTCGATGGCCTTGCCCAGGCGCTCCAGGTCGTAGCCTTTGAGGGCCGGGTCGAGCAGCTCGAACTCGACGCCTTTCTCGACGTAGGCCGGCAGGGCCTTGGCGTACAGCTCGGCCATCTCGTGGTGGGTGGCGCTGTCGGCCACGTCCAGGAAGCCCAGGGCCTCGGCGCGCAGGGTGTCCATCAGCAGGCGGGCGGTGACGAAGGAGTAGTTCGGTTCACGCTCGACCAGGGTACGGGCGGTCATCACCAGGGCGGTGTTGACGTCCTTGATGGCCACGCCGTCGTACAGGTTCTTCAGGGTGTCGCGCTGGATCAGCTCGCCATCGACCTCGGCCAGGCCTTCGCAGGCCTCGCTGATGATGGTGTTCAGGCGCGCCATGTCCAGCGGCGCCAGGCTGCCGTCGGCCAGGGTGATGCGGATGGTCGGATGCGGCTCGACCACGCTGTCGGTGTTGGCGCGGGTAGCACGCTCCTTGGCGCGTTGCTCGCGGTAGATCACGTAGTCGCGGGCGACCTTCTGCTCGCCGGCGCGCATCAGGGCCAGTTCGACCTGGTCCTGGATTTCTTCGATGTGGATGGTGCCACCCGACGGCATGCGGCGCTTGAACGTCGCGGTGACCTGCTCGGTCAGGCGGGCGACGGTGTCATGGATGCGCGACGAGGCGGCGGCGGTGCCGCCTTCAACTGCGAGGAACGCCTTGGTGATGGCCACGGTGATCTTGTCGTCGGTGTAGGGGACGACAGTGCCGTTGCGCTTGATCACACGCAGTTGGCCTGGGGCGGTGGCAGCCAGATCCTGGTTCGAATCGGCGGCCTGCGGCGCCTTGGCCTGCGGGTTCTCGCGAGTTGTGTCGGTTTGCATGGGTGGGTGTCTCCACAGTTTCTATATTGTTCAGGCGCCTTTTGGGCGCCCACCGTTCCGTCCACTTGCTCGATGACCCGGGCGGGGATGCGTCGTGCGCGCGCATCCGCCCGCTCGGGCGTACCGACTTCGGGACAGACTCAGGAATAAGGGGCAATAACCTGCCGCTCCCTGGCCGAAGTCAAAGGTTCTGGGCTGCGCCCAAAAACTGTTGCTGATGAGTGCCCGGCGTAGCCTGCAACACCCATGCCCGAACAAGGCCCTGCAAGGGCTTGCCTCGGTCGCCTCCGCAGGAGCGGTTTGGCTGCTGAAATCACCTGAAGTTCAGCCAGAAAAATCGCTTGAATTTGCCTGGCGACTTGTGTTTGTGATTTTGCGCGAAACCCAATATCTAGTGGTCCGCTGCGATGGGGATACAAGATAATGCGGTATCGGGGTCTTTGCAAGGCGAGCGCCTGTGGATAACTTGTGCGTACTTTGTGTGTGATCCGTGGGTATTCGCTGTAGGCCTTATGCCCAGTGGTTTTCACCTTTTTTCTGCGTCCCAATGCCTCGCTGCGGATTTTGGCGGGCGCGAACCCTATCACAAAAAACGGTTCAGTCCAGGGGCGAGGGCGAGGTTGGCAGTACCCGGCGCGGAACGTAGTATCCGGGGGCGATGTTGCGCTTCGGTGACGGGCAATGGGCTGCGAAGCGGCCCGCCTCGGCAACATGGCAGCCCCAGCCCTGCATAACGACAACAACATCGAGGTAGGCCCATGGACCAGCCCAGCAACCGCATCCTGATCGTCGAGGACGACCAGCGCCTGGCCGAGCTCACCGCCGAATACCTGCAAACCAACGGTTTCGAGGTGGCGGTGGAGGGCGACGGTGGCCGTGCCGCGCGGCGTATCGTCGACAGCCAGCCGGACCTGGTGATCCTCGACCTGATGCTGCCTGGCGAGGACGGCCTGAGCATCTGCCGGCGGGTGCGTGGCCAGTACGCCGGCCCCATCCTCATGCTCACCGCCCGCGGCGACGAGCTCGACCAGGTGCAAGGGCTGGACCTGGGCGCCGACGACTATGTCTGCAAGCCGGTGCGCCCACGGCTGCTGCTGGCGCGCATCAATGCCCTGCTGCGCCGCAGCGAGACACCCGACAGCAAGCGCCAGCAGTTGCAGTTCGGCGCCCTGCGCATCGACAACCGCCTGCGCGAGGCCTGGCTGGGCGAACAGGCGATCGACCTGACCGGCGCCGAGTTCGACCTGCTCTGGCTGCTGGCGAGCAACACCGGGCGCGTGCTGTCGCGCGAAGAGATCTTCACCTCCTTGCGTGGCGTCGGCTACGACGGCCAGGACCGCTCCATCGACGTGCGCATCTCCAAGATCCGTCCCAAGATCGGCGACGACCCGATCCACCCGCGTCTGATCAAGACCCTACGCAGCAAGGGCTACCTGTTCGTCGGCGAGGCTGCCCAGGCACCCGGCCCATGAACTCGATCTTCCTGCGCATCTATGGCGGCATGCTCGCGGTACTGGTGCTGGTGGCCGTGCTGGGCGTGCTCAGCCTGCACCTGGTCAACGAAGTGCGTGCCGGCCAGCACCGTGAGCGCCTGGCCCAGGGGACATTCAGCCTGATGGCCGACAACCTGGCGCTGCAGAACGAGGTGGAGCGCAAGCGCTCGCTGGTGATCTGGGAGCGCCTGCTCGGTGTGCCGTTGGACTTGCAGCCCCTGTCGGCGCTCACCCTCGATGGCAGCCAGCGGGCCCGCCTGCGCCGTGGCCTGGTGGTGGTGGAGAAGACCGGCCCGCATGCGGTCCGGGTGCTGCGCCAGGTCGGCCAGGAGGACGAGCTGCTGGTCGCCCAGGTCAAGCAGGTCAGCGAGCAACTGGCGCGCGCCACCCTGTTCCTGCTGGCCGACGAGCTGGTGCGCTACCCGGTGACCGAACAGCAGCGGCGCCTGGCAGAGATCAAGCAGAGCAAGGGGTTTGGCTTCGACATCGCCTTGCAGCGCCTGGAGCGGGTCGGCCTGGACGACGACCAGCGGCGTCGGGTAGAGGAGGGCGACACGGTGATGGCCCTGGGCAAGGATGGCGACGCCATCCGGGTGTTCTCGGGGCTGGCCGGCTCGCCCTGGGTGCTGGAGATCGGCCCGCTGTACCAGCTCAACCTCTACCCACCGCAGTTGCTGGTGCTCATCGCCTTCCTCGGCCTGTGCCTGATCGGCCTGGTGGTCTACCTGCTGGTGCGCCAGTTGGAGCGGCGCGTGTCGGGCCTGGAGATCGCCGCCACCCGGTTGGCCAAGGGCAGCCTGGATACCCGCGTGCCGGCGGGCGATGCCGATTCGGTGGGGCGCCTGGCGACCGCCTTCAACGACATGGCCGAACACCTGCAGCGCTCCCTGACCATGCAGCGTGAACTGGTGCGGGCGGTGTCCCACGAGCTGCGCACACCGGTGGCGCGGTTGCGCTTCGGCCTGGAGATGATCGAAAGCGCCAGTACCGAACAGGCCAGGGCCAAGCACCTGGCCGGCATGGACAGCGACATCCAGGACCTGGACAAACTGGTGGACGAGATGCTGACCTACGCCCGCCTGGAGCAGGGCGCACCGGCGCTGACGTTCCAGGCGGTGGACCTGGATGCCCTGCTGGATCGGGTGATCGAGGAACTGGCCCCCCTGCGTGCCGAGGTCAAGGTGGTGCGTGGCGAATGCCAGGGGGGCGAGGCCACGGGGGCCTGGGTCGAGGCCGAGCCACGCTACCTGCACCGAGCCCTGCAGAACCTGGTGGGCAATGCCATGCGCCATGCCGAGTCGCAGGTTCGCTTGAGCTACCAGATCGGCCAGCAGCGCTGTCGCATCGACGTGGAGGACGACGGGCCGGGGATCCCGGAGGGCGTCTGGGATCGCATCTTCACGCCTTTCACGCGCCTGGACGACAGCCGCACACGTGCCTCGGGCGGGCATGGCCTGGGGCTTTCCATCGTACGGCGGATCATCTACTGGCACGGCGGGCGGGCCGTGGTGGGGCGCAGCGAGCAGTTGGGCGGCGCCTGCTTCAGCCTGAACTGGCCACGGGCCCAGGCGCCGGAGTGAAGGTCAGACGCTGACCAGGCTGAGCAAGTGGCCATCGGCGACGCGGAACTGGCCTTCCAGTTCTCGGCCGTTGTGCCATTGGGGGGACAGGTCGGTGAGCAGGCGCAGGCGGGCGAAGCCGTCGGTGGACCACTCCAGCAGTTCGGCGTGCTCGAAATAGAAGCGCTGCCGGGTCAGCGGGTAGAGCGTCTTGAACAGGCTTTCCTTGAGCGAGAAGGTCAGGGTCACGGCCAGGCCGACCTGCGCGCGATCCAGGCGCTGGAGCTCTGCCGGCGTGAGGATCTCGCCGGCCAGGCGCTCGGCGCGCTCGTCGTCCAGCAGGCTCTCCTGGTCCAGGCCCAGGCCTTGGCAAGCGCCCTCGGCGGCCACCACCGCGGCGGCCCAGCCCTTGCCGTGGGTGATCGAGCCATGGATGCCGGCCGGCCAGATCGGCGAGCGGTCCTCGTGGGTGCCCGGCACGTAGTCGCGCCCGTCCAGGCGTTGCAGTGCGGCGCGGGCGCAGACCCGGCCGGCCAGGTACTCGGCCTGGCGCTTGGCCACCGAGCGTTGCAGGCTAGCGCTCTGCTCGATACCGGCGCGCTGGAAGTCGTCGGCGGCCAGGTGGCTGGGGTCGAAGGTGCAACTGACCAATACCGCGCCGGGGACCGGGCGGGGCAGGGGCCAGTGGTGCTGGAGGGGGGTGCAGCAGGACGGGAGTTTGTTCATGCAGGCTATTGTGCCAGCCGATCAAGCGGCATGGGAGCTTGATCTACCAGGGAGCCTTGCAGCCCACCGCCGACAAGCCGGCGATGGGCCGCACAGCGGCCCCAATGCCTCGTCAGTCGAACAGTTTTTTGAAAAACGCCTGCATGTCCGCCCAGGAGCTCTCGTCCGCCGCCTTGTTGTAGGCAATGTCCGGCCCGCCATGTTCCCCATGGCTTAGCCGGTCGGCATCCGGGTTGGTGAAGCCATGCTTGGCCCCGGGGATGCTGACGAACTCGAAGCTCGCCCCGGCGGCGTCCATCTCCTTCTTGAACGCCTTCACCTGCTGCTCGGTGATCATGCTGTCGGCCGCGCCATGCTCCACCAGGATCCTGGCCTTGACACTGCCAGGCGCGGCCGGGGCCTGGGTGGCCAGCGCGCCATGGAAGCTCACCACCCCGGCCAGCGGCACGCCACGGCGGGCAGCGTCGAGCACCACCTTGCCGCCGAAGCAGTAGCCGATGGCGGCCAGCTTGGCCTCGTCGGTATAGGGCTGCAGCTTGAGCAACTCGAGGCCGGCATCGAAGCGCCGGGTCGCGGCCTTGGGATCCTTCATCGCAGCGGCCATGAAGGCCTGGGCATTCTCGGGATGCTCGGTGTTCTTGCCATCGCCGTACATGTCGATGGCCAGGGCGCTGTAGCCAAGGGCGGCAAGGTCCCGGGCACGGCGCTTGGCATAGTCGTTCAGCCCCCACCATTCATGCACCACGACGACGCCGGGGCGCTTGCCTTCGACGGCGTCGTCGTAGGCGTAATAGCCCACCAGGCGCTGGCCGTCGGCATCCTGGTAGGGGATTTCACGGGTCTGCACCGCCGCCTGGGCGAGGGCGGTGGCGCACATCAGGGCCAGGGCAAGCAAGGAACGCATGGTCGGTACTCCTTCACAGGGTGCAATTCGTTCAGCCAGGGTTCAGCCAGGGTTCAGCCAGGGTTCAGCGGCGGTTCAGGGCACCTTCCCTACTCTAGCCCCCAGACACAGACAACGCATCCAACTGGAGTAGCCAACCCATGAAAACACTCAACACCCTGATGGTCGCCATGGCCGTTTGCGCCGCCAGCCTCACCGCCCAGGCTGCCGATGACACCTTCGCCAGCCTGACCTACGGCCAGACCAGCGACAAGGTACGCAAGTCCGGCCTGCTGCAACGCAACGCCGGCCACCTGAACAGCGACGGCATCATCGGCAAGGACGACACCTGGGGCGTGCGCCTGGGCAAGGTGAACGACCAGGGCCGCTATTACCTGACCTACGACAACGTCTCGGGCGAGCACAGCGGCCTCAAGCTGCGCCAGGAGAACCTGCTCGGCAGCTACGATGTGTTCCTGCCGGTGGGCGACACCACCCAGCTGTTCGGCGGTGGCAGCCTGGGCGTGACCAAGCTGTCCCAGGAGTCTTCCGGCTACAGTCGCGACACCGACATGGGCTATGCCGTGGGCCTGCAGGCCGGTGTGTTGCAGCAGGTCACCGACAACGCTTCGGTGGAGCTGGGTTATCGTTACCTGCGTAGCAATGCCAGCACCGAGCTGGTGGAACACGGCGGTCCGAAGGTCGGCACCCTGCGCCTGACCAGCAGCGCCCAGACCTACCTGTCGGCCAACTACCGGTTCTGACCCTCGCTGGTATGCTGTAGCGGCCCCACGGTGCTTGGTCATTTGGGGCCGCTTCGCGTCCCAGGATGACGAAGCCGCGATACGGAAGGCTTCAGGCAGCGACGCCGGCGTCGTAATTTAAGGAGAGTGGCATGAAATTGCTGGTGGTCGAGGACGAGGCGCTGCTGCGCCATCACCTGTACACGCGCCTGAGCGAGAGCGGGCATGTGGTCCAGGCGGTCGCCGAGGCCGAAGAAGCGCTTTACCAGGCCGATCAGTACCACCACGACCTGGCGGTAGTCGACCTGGGCCTGCCGGGCATGAGCGGGCTGGACCTGATCCGCCAACTGCGCAGCCAGGGCAAGAGCTTTCCCATCCTGATCCTCACTGCACGTGGCAACTGGCAGGACAAGGTCGAAGGCCTGGCCGCCGGTGCCGACGACTACGTGGTCAAGCCCTTCCAGTTCGAGGAGCTGGAAGCCCGCCTCAATGCCCTGTTGCGCCGTTCCAGCGGCTTCACCCAGCCGACCATCGCCGCCGGCCCGCTGGTGCTGGATCTCAACCGCAAGCAGGCGACCCTGGACGACCAGCCGCTGGCGCTGACCGCCTACGAATACCGCATCCTCGAGTACCTCATGCGCCATCACCAGCAGGTGGTGGCCAAGGAGCGCCTGATGGAGCAGCTCTATCCGGACGACGAGGAGCGCGACCCCAATGTCATCGAAGTGCTGGTCGGCCGCCTGCGCCGCAAGCTGGAGGGCGACCGTGGCTTCAAGCCGATCGACACGGTGCGCGGCCTGGGCTACCTGTTCACCGAGCGCTGCCGATGATCCGTTCCCTGCGCCTGCGGCTGATGCTGGCCGCCGCGCTGCTGGCCCTGCTGTTCATGCTGGCGCTGTTGCCGGCCTTGCAGAAGGCCTTTAGCCTGGCCCTGCAGGAGTCGATCGAGCAACGCCTGGCCTCGGACGTGACCACCCTGATCTCGGCGGCGCGCATCGAGCATGGTCGCTTGCACATGCCGACGCTGTTGCCGGACGAACGCTACAACCTGCCCTATACCGGCCTCCTGGGCTACATCTTCGACCGTGAGGGCCGGCTGGTCTGGCGCTCGCGGGCCACGTCCGACCAGAACATCAACTACCGCCCACGCTACGACGGGCGTGGCAACGAGTTCGCTCGCATCCGCCAGGACGACGGCGAGGAGTTCTTCGTCTATGACGTCGAGGTCCAGTTGCTCGGTGGCAAGAGCGCGGCCTTCAGCATCGTCGCCCTGCAGCCGGTGCGCGAGTACCAGCACACCCTCGACGGCCTGCGCGAGAAGCTCTACCTGGGCTTCGGTGCGGCGTTGCTGGCGCTGATGGTGTTGCTCTGGGCCGGGCTGACCTGGGGCCTGCGTTCGCTGCGGCAACTGAGCGTGGAGCTGGACGAGGTGGAGGCGGGCGTGCGCGATGGCCTGAGCCGCGAACACCCGCGCGAACTGCTGCGCCTGACCGGTTCGCTCAACCGCCTGTTGCACAGCGAGCGCGAGCAGCGCCAGCGCTATCGTGATTCCCTGGATGACCTGGCGCACAGCCTGAAAACCCCGCTGGCCGTGTTGCAGGGCGTAGGCGAGAGCATGGGCCAGGGCAGCGGCGAGCGCGAGCAGGCGCGGGTGCTGCAAAGCCAGATCGAGCGCATGAGCCAGCAGATCGACTACCAGTTGCAGCGCGCCAGCCTGCGCAAGAGTGGGCTGGTGCGCCACCGGGTGATCCTGCGGCCGCTGCTCGAGACCTTGTGCAGCACGCTGGACAAGGTCTACCGCGACAAGCGCGTGAGCGTCGAGCTCGACATTGCGCAGCAGGCGTGGGTGCCGATGGAGCAGGGGGCCTTGCTGGAGTTGCTCGGCAACCTGCTGGAGAACGCCTACCGCCTGAGCCTCGGCCGGGTGCGCGTGGGCCTGGAGACACCACCGGGGCGGTTGGTGCTGTGCATCGAGGACGACGGCCCTGGCGTGCCACCCGACCAGCGTGAACGCATCCTCCAGCGTGGCGAGCGCCTCGATCGCCAGCACCCGGGGCAGGGCATCGGCCTGGCGGTGGTCAAGGACATCATCGACAGCTACGACGCCGAGCTGAGCCTGGACGATTCCCCGCTGGGTGGGGCGGCCTTTCGCATCGTCTTCCATCTTGATTGAGCGTAGGCTCGGCCCAATACCCGTCCGCATTGGGGCTGCGAAGCGGCCCCAGCATTCTCCAAACCCAACACTGCAAGTGCGCGAATGACGCGGTAAAGCCCACCGCCAACCGGGCGGATTCCCGCCAACCCTGCCTGTTCGATTCCCGCCGGCGGGCGGAAATCCGCCAACCTCCTCCTGCGCGACTGCCCTGTCATTGGGCAGCAAAGCCCCGAAAACACGGGGCCTGCACCCATGCTGGGCATTTTGGCACCGCCCTTGCTATCGACCCTGCAGACCTGCCCAGGCAGCTCGAACACAACGACAAATCCCTCCAGGTGCAGGAGGGTTCGCGCTTTAGGTGCCCCGACACCCTGGGAAGGGTGGAGCCGGCACACTTGAGGAAAATTAGCCATGACGACACGTCAGCCGCTGTACAAATCCCTGTATATCCAGGTGTTGGTCGCCATCACCATCGGTATCCTGCTCGGCCACTACGCCCCGGAAACCGGCGTCGCTCTCAAACCCCTGGGTGACGGATTCGTCAAACTGATCAAGATGGTCATCGCCCCGATCATCTTCTGCACCGTGGTCAGCGGCATCGCTGGCATGCAGAGCATGAAGTCGGTCGGCAAGACCGGCGGCTACGCGCTGCTGTACTTCGAGATCGTCTCCACCATCGCCCTGATCATCGGTCTGGTGGTCGTCAACGTGGTCAAGCCGGGCGCCGGCATGCACGTCGACGTCAGCACCCTGAACGCCAGCAGCGTCGCCGCCTATGCCGCCGCCGGCGCGCAGCAGAGCACCGTCGGCTTCCTGCTCAACATCATCCCCAACACCGTGGTGGGAGCCTTCGCCAATGGCGACATCCTGCAGGTGCTGATGTTCTCCGTGCTGTTCGGCTTCGCCCTGCACCGCCTGGGTAGCTACGGCAAGCCGGTGCTCGACCTGATCGACCGCTTCGCCCACGTCATGTTCAACATCATCAACATGATCATGAAGCTGGCCCCGATCGGTGCCTTCGGCGCCATGGCCTTCACCATCGGCCAGTACGGCGTCGGCTCGCTGGTGCAGCTGAGCTACCTGATGATCTGCTTCTACCTCACCTGCCTGCTGTTCATCCTGGTGGTCCTGGGTTCCATCTGCCGTGCCCACGGTTTCAGCGTGCTGAAGCTGATCCGCTACATCCGTGAAGAGCTGATGATCGTCCTGGGCACCTCCTCCTCGGAGTCGGCCCTGCCGCGCATGCTGGCCAAGATGGAACGCCTGGGCGCGAAGAAGTCCGTGGTCGGCCTGGTGATCCCCACCGGCTATTCGTTCAACCTGGACGGCACCTCGATCTACCTGACCATGGCCGCGGTGTTCATCGCCCAGGCCACCGACACCACCATGGACATCACCCACCAGATCACCCTGCTGCTGGTGCTGCTGATCGCCTCCAAGGGGGCGGCGGGGGTCACCGGTTCGGGCTTCATCGTCCTGGCCGCCACCCTGTCCGCCGTCGGCCACCTGCCGGTTGCCGGCCTGGCGCTGATCCTGGGTATCGACCGCTTCATGTCCGAGGCCCGTGCCCTGACCAACCTGATCGGTAACGCCGTCGCCACCGTGGTCGTGGCCAAGTGGGTCAACGAGCTGGATACCGACCAGCTGCAGGCCGAGCTGGCGTCTGGCGGTTCGCCGCTGGTCGACCCTCGTCCGGTCGACGACCTGGGCGTGGCCGAAGGTCCGGCCCGCTGATCCTTGTTTGAATGGAACAGGCGACCCTTGGGGCAATGCCTGTCAGTTAAGCGGCGTTCTGTCATTTTTGGGGCTGCCTTGCAGCCCATCGCCGGCTTGCCGGCGATGGGGCGCGAAGCGGCCCCGAATGGCAGCAAGAACCGCCATTGAGGCAAGCCCGCTCGCCGGCTACTCGAGGCGAGTCTCCCCGCTGTACACCAATATCTGCCGACACCGCCGGCACAGGTAGCGCCGCCCCTGGCGCACCAGCTTGTGCCGCTGCGCGGTGAACGGAAAGTCGCTCTCCGGGCATGGGCAGCGATAGATGTAGCGCATCGTCGTGCGCCGCTCCACGGCATAGTTGTGGCAGCGATGCGGCGGCAACTCGTACACCCCGCGCATGATCAACTGCCATTCCTCGCCATGGGGCTGGATGCTGTCGCCGAACAGCTGGTGCGCCACCAGGTGGGCGACCTCATGGGCCACGGTCTGGCGCAGGAAGTCTTCCTGGTTCTCGCGATACAGCTGCAGGTTGAAGCGCAGCAGGTTCTCGTGCAGGTGGGCGACGCCGGCCTTCTGGCCGCGCAGCTTGAAGCTGACTTCCGGGCGCGGGAAGGGGCGTTTGAAGAAGGCTTCGGCTTGCTGGTAGCAGGTTTCGACGCGTTGTCTGAGCAGTTCGGGCATGGCAGGCGGGTTCTCCTGGCCGGGCATTATGCCGCAAGCGCCAGGCGCCTGCCGAGCCATCGGTCTGCGCACGGCCAGAGGCCGCCTTGCGGCGGCCCCTGGTGATGCCCCAGTGTTGGAATCGATCTAGTTGGTATAGACAGGCCCTACGCCCAGGCCCCAGATGATCACGGTGGCGGCCATGATCGCCACCAGCACCACCAGGCCTACCGCCAGCACCGAACTGGAGAACAGGAAGCCCTCGTCGGTGGGGATGTTCATGAAGGTCGGCAGGCCGACATACAGCAGGTAGACCGTGTAGCAGATCGCCGCCGTGCCCACCAGCATGCCTAGCCACAGGTGCGGGTAGAGCGCCGCCAGACCACCGATGAACAGTGGGGTGGCGGTATAGGTGGCGAAGGCGATGCATTGCGCCATGGAAGGGTTGGCATCGTAGGTGCGCGCCATCCAGTGGATGAAGGCGCCCATCACCGCGACGCCGGCGAGCATCGCCAGGTAGGACATGATGCTCATCCATAGCGCACTTTCCATGGTCAGCATCACCGCCGGCCTGTCGCCGATGACCCAGCCGACCTGGGTCGTGCCGATGAACGCCGATACCGCCGGGATCGCCGCCAATATCAACGTGTGGGTCAGGTACATGTGGCTGATGCTTTCTTCCTCGCCACGAATCTCCCGCCACTCCTGATCAGGATGGGTAAACAGCCCCAGAACGTGATGGATCATGCCGGTCACTCCTATCGTCGTTGCCAAACGCCCCCCAAGTGGAGCGCTTGTGGCCCGAGGCCAGGACACCGATGCAAGCGGTCTTGTGGCCTTATGTCGCAGTATAGGAAGCCGTTACCCGCATAAAACCGGCTTTTTAGAGCAAATTGCGCTGTCAGGCGGGCTCTTGATTCTTTATCGGAATGGCCTACGCCAACGCTCGGTTTGTGCGTAAAATAGCCGGCTTTTGTCACACCTCGCGGATCCAAGCGCTATGGGCACCCTCTCGGTCAACCAGAACAAACTGCAAAAACGCCTGCGGCGTCTCGCCGGCGAAGCCATCACCGACTACAACATGATCGAGGATGGCGACAAGGTCATGGTCTGCCTGTCCGGCGGCAAGGACAGCTACACCATGCTCGATGTTCTGTTGCACCTGCAGAAGGTGGCGCCGATCCGCTTCGAGATCGTCGCGGTGAACATGGACCAGAAGCAGCCGGGCTTCCCCGAAGAGGTGCTGCCGGCCTACCTCAAGACCCTGGGCATCGAGTACCACATCGTCGAGAAAGACACCTACTCGGTGGTCAAGGAGCTGATTCCCGAGGGCAAGACCACCTGCTCGCTGTGCTCGCGCCTGCGCCGTGGCACCCTGTACACCTTCGCCGACGAGATCGGCGCGACCAAGATGGCCCTGGGGCACCACCGCGACGATATCGTCGAGACCTTCTTCCTCAACATGTTCTTCAACGGCTCGCTCAAGGGCATGCCGCCCAAGCTGCGTGCCGACGACGGCCGCAACGTGGTGATCCGCCCGCTGGCCTACTGCAGCGAGAAGGACATCCAGGCCTACTCGGACATGAAGCAGTTCCCGATCATCCCCTGCAACCTGTGCGGTTCCCAGGAGAACCTGCAGCGCCAGGTGGTCAAGGAGATGCTGCTGGAGTGGGAGCGCAAGCACCCGGGGCGTACCGAGAACATCTTCCGGGCCCTGCAGAACGTGGCGCCGTCGCAACTGGCCGACCGCAACCTGTTCGACTTCGCCGGCCTGAAGATCGACGAGAGCGCCACGCCGCGCTTTCTCGACGTGCTGAATATCTGACCCATGCGCGACTATCGGTGGCTGCATGAATACTGCCTGAACCGCTTCGGCTCGGCGGCGGCCCTGGAGGCCTTCCTGCCGCAGCCCAGGACGCCGGCCCAGTTACGCGACATCAGCGACGATCGCTACCTGTCGACCCTGGCCCTGCGGGTGTTCCGCGCCGGGCTCAAGCACAGCCTGGTGGACGCCAAGTGGCCAGCGTTCGAGCAGGTGTTCTTCGGCTTCGACCCGCACAAGGTGGTGCTGATGGGCGCCGAGCACCTGGAGCGGTTGATGCAGGACGAGCGCATCATCCGCCATTTGGGCAAGCTCAAGAGCGTGCCGCGCAACGCGCAGATGATCCTCGACGTGCAGAAGGCGCACGGCAGCTTCGGCGCGTTCATCGCCGACTGGCCGGTGACCGATATCGTCGGGTTGTGGAAGTTCCTGGCCAAGCATGGCAACCAGTTGGGCGGGTTGTCGGCGCCACGCTTCCTGCGCATGGTCGGCAAGGACACCTTCATCCCCACCGATGACATGAGCGCCGCCTTGATCGCCCAGGGCGTGATCGACAAGCAGCCCACCAGCCAGCGCGACCTGGCGCTGGTGCAGCAGGCGTTCAACCAGTGGCACGAGGAGAGCGGGCGGCCGCTGTGCCAGCTGTCGGTGATGCTGGCGCATACCGTCAACCATTGAGCCTGCGGCGCCCCCTTCGCGGGCACGCCCGCGAAGGGTTCAACACCCTTCCCCAGCCAGCCTCCGCTCATGCTGGAACTTCCAGCGCACATAAAGAAGCCCGCTGACGAACAACCCCAGGCTCACCAGCACCTCGATCCAGCCGAACACCGCCCGCGCCGGGTCGAACGCCGCCAGCACGCCCTTGATGAAATAAATGTTCACCACGAAGCAGGTCCAGGCGTGCGCCCGGGCACTGCCCAGCAGCATGCCCGGCAGCAGCAGGAGCAGGGGCACCAGTTCGATGGCCAGGATCACCTCGACCCGTGCCCCATGCAGGTTGGCGAAGAACAGGTTGTTCACCACCAGCAGGGCGATCAGGCCGAGAAAGAACGCCAGCCCCAGTGCCCGCGCCAGGCGCAGGCGAGGCTCAAGCCAGGCCAGTGGGGGCAGGGGCTTCTTAGCCACGCTGGCTCTCCAGGGCCTTGGCGGTATTCCCCAGGCGTTGGCCGAGCGCACGGCACAGGGCGATCTCGTGGTTGTCCAGTTCGCGCTTGCCATCGGCACCGGCATGGTGGCTGGGCCCATAGGGCGTACCACCACCACGGGTCTCGAGCAGTGCCGATTCGCTGTATGGCAGGCCCATCACCAGCATGCCGTGGTGGATCAGCGGCAGCATCATCGACAACAGGGTGGTTTCCTGGCCGCCATGCAGGCTGGCGGTGGAGGTGAACACGCCGGCCGGCTTGCCGACCAGTTCGCCACCCAGCCACAGGCTGCTGGTGCCATCGAGGAAGTATTTGAGCGGCGCCGCCATGTTGCCGAAGCGGGTCGGGCTGCCCAGGGCCAGGCCTGCGCAGTGGCGCAGGTCGTCGAGGGTGGCGTAGAGCGCACCGCTGGCGGGAATGTCCGGCGCCACCGCCTCGCACTCGGTGGAGATCGCCGGCACGGTGCGCAGGCGCGCTTCCAGGCCGGTCATCTCGACACCACGGGCGATGTGCCGGGCCATCTCGCTGGTCGAGCCGTGGCGGCTGTAGTACAGGACCAGGATGTACGGATCGCTCACGGCAGGATCTCCAGTACCTTCTCCGGAGGACGACCGACCACCGCCTTGTCGCCGGCGACCAGAATCGGCCGCTCGATCAGTTTCGGGTGCTGGACCATGGCCTCGATCAGTTGCGCATCGGTCAGTTCCGGGTTGGCCAGGCCGAGGGCCTTGTACTCGTCCTCGCCGGTGCGCAGCAGCTGGCGTGGGGCGATGCCCAGCTTGCCGAGCAGGGCTTCGAGGGTGGTGGCGTCCGGCGGGGTTTCCAGGTAGCGCACGATGGTCGGGGCTAGGCCGCGCGCTTCGAGCAGTTCCAGGGCGCCGCGGGATTTCGAGCAGCGCGGGTTATGATACAGGGTCAGGTCGGTCATGACGGGTCGCATCCAACGGGGTGTGGCGGCTATTCTAACCGCAGCGACTGGCGCATAGGCTTTAAAACTTCGAGAAGGATTGACCCATGGCAAGGCGTTTGGCAGCTGTACTGGCCATCACCGCGAGCCTGTTGCTCGGCGGTTGCGGTGCAGACTACGGCGTGGACCAGCACGGCAACACGGTAAAGGCCGAGCAGCTCGACGGACAGTGGCTGGTGCTCAACTATTGGGCCGAGTGGTGCGGCCCGTGCCGTACCGAGATTCCCGAACTCAACGCCGCGGCCCGGCAGTGGGAAGGCCAGGGCATCAAGGTGGTCGGGGTGAACTTCGATGGCCTGCAGGGCCAGGACCTCAAGCAGGCCGCCGAGACGCTGGGCATCGCCTTCACCGTGCTGGCCCAGGACCCGGCCGAGCGCTACGACCTGCCACGCAGCGAGGCGCTGCCGGTGACCTACATCATCGACGACAAGGGCAAGGTGCGTGAGCAACTGATGGGCGAGCAGACGCTCGAAGGGCTGCAGGCGAAGATCAAGGCGCTTAGGGGGTAAGCGGCAAGCTGCAAGCCGTCACCCTTCCTCAGGCCAGAAGCGCAGAGGCTTGCCCTCGGCAGGCCAGAAGCGTACCTGTTCGATCGGCGAGACATCCCAGCGTTGCACCGTCTCCAAGGCTTCCAGGAAGCGTCGCTCCTGGTCCATCAGCGCCGGCGCGCAGAGCTTGCGGGTCTTGCCCACCTTGCCGAAGCTCAGGCGTTCGCCCTCCAGCGTGTAGGACGCGAACCAATGGTTGCAGCCGGCATTGCCGTAGGCACGGCCATCGCTGGCGAGGGTCAGGGTCAGGCGGCTGTAGTCGATCAGCGGGCGCTCGCCGATCCATTCCAGCACGTAGCTGCGCTCCTGCTGCAGCTTCGAGGGCTCGGCGGCGCAGCCGAGCAGGCCGCAGGCCAGCAGCGCGGCGGTCAACAGGTGTTTCACCGGGCGCTCTCCTGGCATTGCGGGCACAGGTGCTGCTCGCCACGGCTGGCCCAGCCCAGCTCGGCGATACGTGCACTGGCCGCCGGCTGGCGGGCCTTGTTACCGAGCTTGGCATCCACGGCGAACTCGAAGTCCAGCACGGCATCGCAGCTGTCGCACTTGACCTGCCAGTTGAGGATTTCCAGCTCGTTGAACACCGGGCCACTGGCCACGGCGACCCATTGACCAGGGGGGTTGATCAGGTGGCGTACGCTTTCCACGGCCAGGCGCATGGACAGGCCCTTGCTGCCCTTGAGGGTGACCAACAGGGCATCGTCTTTCTGGATCGAGCCACCGTTGCCGGTCACCTGGTAGCGGCCCGGCGCCAGCGCGCGGCACTCGATCAGGGTGTGTTGCGGGTTGAATAGGGTGTAGCGGAAATCGTGTTCGACCATGGGTCCTCCAGAATTGCCGCGTATCCTAGCATTAACCTTCCACGGTGTTGCGCGGATCGCCCGCCGCCCAGCGGACGACATTGTCGAGCGTGGTCGCGGCGATCGCGTCCAGCGCCTCGCGGGTGAGGAATGCCTGGTGTGCGGTGACGATCACGTTGGGGAAGGTCAGCAGCCGCGCCAGCACGTCATCTTGCAGCGGCAGGTCGGAACGGTCCTCGAAGAACAGTTGGGCCTCCTCTTCATAGACATCCAGCCCCAGGTAGCCCAACTGGCCGCTCTTGAGCGCGTCGATCAGTGCCGGGGTGTCGACCAGCGCGCCCCGCCCGGTGTTGATCAGCATGGCGCCGGGCTGCAGCCAGGACAGGCTTTGGGCGTTGATCAGGTGGCGGGTCTGCTCGGTCAGCGGGCAGTGCAGGCTGATGATCTTCGCCTCGCGCAGCAGCTCGGGCAACGCCAGGTAACGCGCCCCGAGGGCCAATAGCTCGGGGTTGGGGTGGGGGTCGTAGGCCAGCAGCCGGCAGCCGAAGCCCGCCATGATGCGGGCGAAGGCTGCGCCGATCTGGCCGGTGCCGATCACCCCGACGGTCTTGCCGTGCAGGTCGAAGCCGGTCAGCCCGTGCAGGGTGAAGTCGCCTTCGCGGGTGCGGTTGTAGGCCCGGTGCAGGCGGCGATTGAGGGCCAGGATCAAGGCCACGGCATGTTCGGCCACGGCATGTGGCGAATAGGCCGGTACTCGCACCACCGCCAGATCCAGGCGCCGGGCGGCTGCCAGGTCGACATGGTTGTAGCCGGCCGAGCGCAGGGCGACCAGGCGGGTGCCGCCGGCGGCCAGGCGCTCGAGGACCGGTGCATCCAGTTCGTCGTTGATGAAGGCGCAGACCACCTCGAAGCCGGCGGCCAGGGCGGCGGTGTCGAGGGTCAGGCGCGCGGCCTGGAAATGCAGCTCCAGGCCGCTGTCGGTGGCGGCCCGGAGGAAGCTTTCCTGGTCGTAGTGCTGACTGCTGAACAACAGGATGCGCATGGCGGCTCTTCCTTGTTGGTGGTGTCGGCAGTCTAGCCAGCCTGCCGGGGCAGGTGTTGATCTGGGGCGGGCAAATGGATGGATTGCCTTGTGTCGCGAACAGGCTGCGAAGCGGCCTCAATGGCGCAGTCAGGCGCTCAAGCGCGCCTGTGCAGCCAACCGGGTGATGGCCCTGTCCAGCTCGTCCAGGGCCTGCTGCACCTGGGGGCTGTCCTGCTTGAGCAGGGTCTCGCTGCGTTGGCAGGCCGCGCGCAGCTGCGGTACACCGCAATAGCGCGAGGCACCGTTGAGGCGATGCACCCGCTCGATCATCGCCGTGCGATCACCGGCTTCGCGGGCGGCACGGATGGCTTCGCGATCGCTCTCCAGCGACGCCAGCAGCATGGCCAGCATGTCGGCGGCCAGGTCCGGTTTACCGGCAGCCAGGCGCAGGCCCTCCTCGGGGTCGAGCACCTTCAGCTCGCTGCTGTCAGGCAGGCGCTCAGGGCTGCGTTCCGCTTGCGGCGCAGCCAGGCTGAAGCCGGTCCATTTCATCACCACCTGGGCCAGTTGGCGCTCGCTGATCGGCTTGGTCAGGTAGTCGTCCATGCCACTGTGCAGCAGGGCACGCTTCTCGTTGGCCATGGCATGGGCCGTCAGCGCGACGATGGGCAGTGCCGGGCCGCTCTGGCTGCTTTCCCACTGGCGGATCTGCTCGGTGCAGGCACGGCCGTCCATGCCGGGCATCTGCACGTCCATCAGCACCAGGTCGAAGGGTTCGTCCTGTACCGCCTGGACCGCCGCATAGCCGTTGTCGAGCGCCAGCACCTCGGCGCCCAGGCCTTCGAGCAGGGTCTGCACCAGCAGCAGGTTGGCCGGGTTGTCGTCGACGCACAGGATCTTCGGCACCCGCTGGCCGGCGGCGCCACGCGGCTCGCTGGCCAGCCGGCGCGGCTGCAGCAGTTCCAGCAGCAGGCGGCGCAGCTTGCGCGTGCAGGTCGGCTTGGACAGCAACTGGCCGTGGGCATTGGGCAGGTAGGGGTGGTAGAGCGCCTGCTCGGTGGTCGGGCACAGCACCACGCACCGGCAGCCGAAACGCTCCAGTTGCGGGTGGTAGCGGCCGAGCTGCTCGGGCGAGAGGTTACCCAGGTTGGCGCCGAGCACGGCGAACTCGAACGGCTGGCCGGCCTGGCTGGCCGCTTGCACGCCCTGCAGCAGTTGCTCGAAGGAGGCGAACAGGCTGACGCTCAGGCCGCAGTCCTCCAACTGGTGCTCCAGGGCCTGGCGGGCCAGCTCATGGCCATCGACGATCGCGACGCGGCGGCCGAGCAGCGCCTGCAACGGCGCTTCCTGGGGATCGTCATGGGCCTTGGGCAGGCTGAGGCTGATCCAGAACTGCGAGCCCTCGCCAGGGGTGCTGTCGACGCCGATCTCGCCACCCATCTGCTCGATCAGGCGCTTGGAAATCACCAGGCCCAGGCCAGTGCCGCCGGGCTGGCGCGACAGCGAGTTGTCGGCCTGGCTGAAGGCCTGGAACAAGGTGCGCACATCCTGGGGCGAGAGGCCGATGCCGGTGTCCTGGACACTGATGCGCAGTTGCACGCTGTCTTCCTGCTCGTCCTCGAGCATGGCGCGCACGACGATGGTGCCTTCGCGGGTGAACTTGATGGCGTTGCTCACCAGGTTGGTGAGGATCTGCTTGAGCCGCAGCGGGTCGCCGACCAGCGACAGCGGCGTGTCGCGATAGACCAGGCTGAGCAGCTCCAACTGCTTGGCGTGGGCGGCCGGGGCGAGGATGGTCAAGGTGTCCTGGATCAGGTCGCGCAGGTTGAAAGGGATGCTGTCGAGCACCAGCTTGCCGGCCTCGATCTTGGAGAAGTCGAGGATCTCGTTGATGATCCCCAGCAGGTTGTCGGCGGATTTCTCGATGGTGCCCAGGTAGTCAAGCTGGCGTGGCGTCAGCTCGCTCTTTTGCAACAGGTGGGTGAAGCCGAGGATACCGTTGAGCGGGGTGCGGATCTCGTGGCTCATGTTGGCCAGGAACTCGGACTTGATCCGGCTGGCCTCCAGGGCCTCCTTGCGCGCCATGTCCAGCTCGATGTTCTGGATCTCGATGGTTTCCAGGTTCTGGCGCACGTCCTCGGTGGCCTGGTCGATGCTGTGCTGCAGCTCCTCGTGGGCGTTGTGCAGGGTCTGGGCCATGCGGTTGATGCCCGCGGCCAGCTCGTCCAGCTCGTGGCTGCCCATGGTTGGCAGGCGTTCTTCCAGGTTGCCGTCCTTGAGCTGGTTGACCGCATGCTTGATGCGTGCGATCGGGTCGTTGATCGTGCGGCTCATGCGCAGGGCGAGCAGGGCGGTGAGGGCCAGGCAGGCGAGGATCAGCAGCAGGCTGGTGAACAGGTTGCGGTAGGCGCGCAGCAGGGTGCCGTCATGGGACAGCTCGATCTCGACCCAGCCGAGCAGGCGCTCGGCCTCGGCGGGGACCGCATGGGTGGCCAGGTCGCGGTGATGGCCGAATACCGGCATCAGGTAGCGGGTGGCATCGTTGCCAGTGCGGTGCAGCAACTGGGTGCCGGTGCCACCGCTGGGCGGTGGGTTGAGCATGCTCGGGCCGGCATGGGCCAGGTCGGTACGGTCGGGGCGCAGGAACGCCACGGCGCGCACGTCGGCCTGTTCCAGGGCCTGGGCGGCGATGCGCCCGAGCTGGTCCTGGGTCTGCTTGGCGAGGGCCGGGGCGGCCAGCGGTGCCAGTTGCTCGGCGATCATCTTGCCGCGCTGGAGCAACTGGGTACGCAATTCGTTCTGTTGCAACCAGGTGAAATAGCTGCCCAGCACCAGCGCCATCAGGCTGGCCGGCAGCAGGGCCAGCAACAGGACCCGGCTTCTGATTCCCAAGCGATCTAGCACACTCGTCTCCTGTCATGTGCTTGCATGCCGTCGGTGTACGGACGGACCCAGGCGGAACGTTACCCCGGCTGCCAGGCCAATGCACTCATTTGTATCTGTTTCATACGGTCCTTGCCGGGAAGACAGGGGCTGCACCGCCAGCATAAAAGCGCAACCGGTCGCGAGCCGGTTGCGTTGGCAAGACAGCTTGCTCAATAATTGCGCAATTGAGAATCAATGTCAGAAGCCAATGAATCCCGTAGCCATTCAAACATCCAGCATTCTCGCCATCGAGGACGACCCCGTGCTCGGCGCCTACCTGCGCGAGGAACTGCAACGTGGCGGCTTCCAGGTGACCTGGTGCCGCAACGGCCTGGAGGGTCTGGAAACCGCCGGTCGCCAGGCATTCGACGTGGTCCTGCTGGATATCCTGCTGCCCGGCCTCAATGGCCTCGATGCCCTGGCCCAGTTGCGCCGGCGCAGCAGCACGCCGGTGATCCTGATGTCGGCGCTGGGCGCGGAGGCCGATCGCATCACGGGTTTTCAGCGCGGTGCCGACGACTACTTGCCCAAGCCCTTCAGCATGACCGAACTGCAGGTGCGCATCGAAGCGATCCTGCGACGCGTGGCCCTCGAGCGACGCCACCAGCCATCGCGTGAGTCGGCGCCTGGGCAGCTGCGCTTCGACGAGGACGCCTGCGACGTGTGCCTGGATGGCCGATGGGCGGGGCTTACACCCAGTGAATACCGCTTGCTGGACACCCTCAACCGCAGCCAGGACGAAGTGCTGAGCAAACCCTTTCTCTACCAGCAGGTGCTGCAGCGCGGCTATTCCCGCCACGACCGCAGCCTCGACATGCATGTCAGCCAGATCCGCCGCAAGCTCAAGGTGATCGGCTACCAGGAGCGGCAGTTGCGCACGGTCTGGGGCAAGGGCTATGTCCTCAGTGCCGGCGAGGTGGACTGAGCGTGCTCGACCGTCATTCGTTGTTCTGGAAGCTGGCGATCCTGCTGGTGGGGTTCTGCCTGCTGATGATCGGCCTGAGCTACACCTGGGGCCGGCACATGGAAACCCAGAACGCCTTCCTGGCCGAGTCGGCCCGGCAGCACTTGCGCGGCTATGCGGTGGAGGCCGAGCGGGCCTGGCGCGAAGGCGGCCGGGCCGGGGTCGATCGCTGGCTGGCTGACATGCGCCAGCGCGAGTCCGGCTGGGTCGGGGTGTTCGATGCCGAGCTGCAGCCGCTGGGCAGCGCCACGCTGACCCCCGAACACATCCAGCACCTGACCCGCCTGCGGGGCGTCGACTGGCCCATGAGCCGGCGCAGCATCGGCCAGCCCTGGCTGCGCCTGCCGTTCCCCGATGCACCGGAGCAGGGCATGCTGGTGATCGAGCTGCCGGAGCGTTTCAACCCTGGCCAGTACCGGCTGTTCTGGCAGGTCCTCACCAACGGCGTGATCCCGGGGCTGTTCACCCTGCTGCTGTGCGTCGGCCTGTACCGGATGCTGATCGTGCCGCTGAACCAGTTGCGCGAGCAGGCCAATGCCTGGCGCGCCGACCAGCTGTCGGCGCGCCTGGATGCGCGAACCATCGGCCGGCATGACGAGCTGGGCGAACTGGCCCGTGCCTTCGACCAGATGGCCGAGCGCCTGCAGGGCACCGTGGCCCTGCAGCAACAGTTGTTGCGCGACCTGTCCCACGAGATGCGCACCCCCCTCAGCCGCCTGCGCGTGGCCTGCGACGGCGAGACCGACCTGCAACGCCTGCGCGAACGCCTGACCCGCGAGGTGGACTGCATGCAGCAACTGGTCGAGGACACCCTGCAACTGGCCTGGCAGGATGCCGAGCGCGCGCCGATGAACCTCGAGCCGATCCAGTTCCAGGCGCTGTGGGACATGCTCGCCGAGGACGCCTGCTACGAGAGCGGCTGGTCGCCGGCCCGGCTGCGCTGCGAGGTGCCCGCCGACTGCTGGGTGCAAGGCAACCTCAACCTCCTCGCCCAAGCCCTGGAGAACATGCTTCGCAACGCCATCCGTCATTCGCCCGCGCAGGGTGTGGTGCGTCTGGGCGGGCAGCGCGAGGGCAACCATTGGCGGATCTGGCTGGAAGACCAGGGCGGCGGGGTGGCCGAGCAGGACCTGGAACGGATCTTCGCGCCGTTCTCGCGCCTGGACGGCTCCCGCCCCGGCGATGGTGGTTTCGGCCTCGGCCTGAGCATCGCCCGCAGTGCCATCCAGCGCCAGGGCGGCACGCTCTGGGCAGAAAACGGCAAGCAGGGCCTGCGCCTGTACATGCGCCTGCCGGTGCATGTGCAGGCCCCCTCGCGGGACAAGCCCAGCCCGACAGGCGCCGCGCTGAACCAGGCGCCTGTGGTGGGCGTCTAGATGGCCGGTTCGCACGTGCTTTATAGCTTGTAGCTATAGCGACCACAGATTGCGTGATATGGCCGGGAAAGGTTTGCCGGTATGATAGGCGCCCCTGCCGTCCGGATTGTGAAATACGCCCATGACCTTGCAGTACCCAACCATCGCCGATTGCGTCGGCAATACGCCCCTGGTTCGCCTGCAGCGCATTGCCGGTGAAACCAGCAATACCCTCCTGCTCAAGCTCGAAGGCAACAATCCCGCCGGGTCGGTCAAGGACCGCCCTGCGCTGTCGATGATCGCCCGCGCCGAACTGCGTGGCCAGATCAAGCCCGGCGACACCCTGATCGAGGCCACCTCCGGCAACACCGGTATCGCCTTGGCCATGGCAGCGGCGATCAAGGGCTACAAGATGATCCTGATCATGCCGGACAACTCCACCGCCGAACGCAAGGCGGCGATGACCGCCTATGGCGCCGAGCTGATCCTGGTCAGCAAGGAGGAGGGCATGGAAGGTGCCCGCGACCTGGCCGAGAAGCTGCAGGCCGAGGGTCGGGGCCTGGTTCTCGACCAGTTCGCCAACGGCGACAACCCGATCGCCCACTACACCAGCACAGGTCCGGAGATCTGGCAGCAGACCCAGGGCAGCATCACCCACTTCATCAGCTCCATGGGCACCACCGGCACCATCATGGGCTGCTCCCAGTACCTCAAGGAGCAGAACCCAGCGGTGCAGATCGTCGGCCTGCAGCCGATGGAAGGCTCGGCCATCCCCGGCATCCGCCGCTGGCCCGAGGAATACCTGCCGAAGATCTTCGACGCCAGCCGGGTCGACCGTGTGGTCGACATGTCCCAGGAGGAAGCCGAGCAGACCACCCGCCGCCTTGCCCGCGAAGAGGGCATTTTCTGTGGCGTGTCTTCCGGTGGTGCGGTCGCGGCCATGCTGCGCCTGTCCCGGGAGGTCGAGAACGCGGTGATGGTGGCGATCATCTGCGATCGCGGCGACCGTTACCTGTCCACCGGCCTGTTCGACGCGAACTGATGTCCAGGAAGAAAAGCAGCGGCGGCCTGCGCTTCCAGCCGGCCGGCGGCAACCGTGCGGCCCAGGTGCCGGTGGGCAAGAAGCAGCACCTGCAGATCGAGCGCCTGGCCGGCGATGGCCGTGGCATCGCCTTCCATGACGGGCGCACCTGGTTCGTCAGCGGTGCCCTGGCGGGCGAGGCGGTCGAGGCGCGGGTGCTCGGTGCCCGCGGCAAGGTGGTCGAGGCACGCCTGGAGCGGGTCCTGCAGGCCAGCCCCGAGCGCCGCGAAGCGCCGTGCCGCCACTATGCGCGCTGCGGAGGCTGCAACCTGCAGCACCTGCCCCATGAAGGCCAACTGGCGCTCAAGCAGCGCCTGCTGGCCGAGCAACTGCAACGGGTCGCCGGCGTGCAGCCCGAGGCGTGGGCGGCTCCCTTGAGCGGGCCGGAGTTCGGCTACCGGCGGCGGGCGCGGGTCGCCGTGCGCTGGGACGCGAAGGCCCGCCAACTGGCGGTGGGGTTCCGTGCCGAGGCCAGCCAGGACATCGTCGCCATCGACGAGTGCGCGGTGCTGGTACAACCCTTGCAGTCGATCCTGCGCCACCTGCCGACCGTGCTGCGCAGCCTGGGCAAGCCCCAGGCGCTGGGCCACGTCGAATTGTTCAGTGGTACCGCTGAGGCGGTGCTGGTGCGTCATGTGGCGCCGCTGCCGGCGGACGATCTGGCGCGCCTGCAGGCCTTCTGCAAGCAGGCCGGTGCCCAGCTATGGCTGCAGGGCGAGGGCGAGCCGGCACCGGTCGAGCCCGGGCAGACGCTGGGGTTTGCCCTCGAGCCCTGGGGGCTGGAGCTGGCCTGGCGGCCAGGCGACTTCGTCCAGGTCAACGCCCAGGTCAACACGGCGATGATCGAGCAGGCGTTGGCCTGGCTGGCGCCGCACGCCGAGGAGCGGGTGCTGGACTTGTTCTGCGGCCTGGGCAACTTCGCCCTGCCGCTGGCCCGCCAGGCCCGCGAGGTGGTGGCGGTGGAGGGTGTGCAGGCCATGGTGGACCGGGCGGCGGCCAATGCCCGGGACAACGACGTGCATAACGCACGGTTTTTTCAGGCCGATTTATCGCAGCCTTTGGCGGGTGCCGGATGGGCCGCCGAAGGCTTTTCTGCGGTACTCTTGGATCCACCGCGCGACGGTGCCTTCGAGGTGGTGCAAGGCATCGCCCGCCTCAAGGCCAGGCGGCTGGTCTATGTGTCATGCAACCCGGCCACGCTGGCGCGAGACGCCCAGGTGCTGGTCGGCCAAGGGTACCGGTTAACAAGGGCCGGGATTCTCGACATGTTTCCTCAGACGGCGCATGTCGAGGCCATGGCGTTATTCGAAGCGGGCTAGCCAGGCTGGCCCCTTGGTGCGGTTCCCAGGGAATGGGGGGCTGCACGGTGATTGCCAGCGCACCCGCGTGGTGCGCTGTATGGAAAGGTAGAAAAAAGATGGTACAGGTGAGAGTGCACCAGCCGGTCAATACCGACGGCAGTATCAATCTCGAAGCATGGCTGGATCATGTGGTGAGCGTCGATTCGGCGCTGGATCGCGAGGCGCTCAAGGAGGCCTGCGAATTCGCCCATGAGGTGGAGAAAAAGGGCAACCCGGCCAAGCATTCCTGGGCCGATGGCACTTCCAGCTTCCAGGCGGGGCTGGAGATCGCCGAAATCCTTGCCGACCTCAAGCTCGACCAGGACTCCCTGGTGGCGGCGGTGGTCTACCGCTCGGTGCGCGAGGGCAAGGTGACCCTGGCCGAGGTCGGGCAGCGCTTTGGTCCGGTGGTGTCCAAGCTGATCGACGGCGTGTTGCGCATGGCTGCCATCAGCGCCAGCCTCAGCCCGCGCCAGTCGCTGGTGCTCGGCTCCCAAGCGCAGGTCGAGAACCTGCGCAAGATGCTCGTGGCCATGGTCGATGACGTGCGCGTGGCGCTGATCAAGCTGGCCGAGCGTACCTGCGCCATTCGTGCGGTCAAGGCCGCCGACGACGAGAAACGCCTGCGCGTGGCGCGCGAGGTGTTCGACATCTATGCGCCACTGGCGCACCGCCTGGGCATCGGTCATATCAAGTGGGAGCTGGAGGACCTGTCCTTCCGCTACCTCGAGCCCGACCAGTACAAGCAGATCGCCAAGCTCCTGCACGAGCGTCGGCTGGACCGCGAGCGTTTCATCAGCGACGTGATGAACCAGTTGCAGAACGAACTGCTGGCCACCGGGGTCAAGGCCGACATCAGTGGCCGGGCGAAGCATATCTATTCCATCTGGCGCAAGATGCAGCGCAAGGGCCTGGAGTTCAGCCAGATCTACGACGTGCGCGCCGTGCGCGTGCTGGTCCCGGAAATCCGCGACTGCTATACCGCGCTGGGTATCGTGCATACCCTGTGGCGGCACATTCCCAAGGAGTTCGACGACTACATCGCCAACCCCAAGGAGAACGGCTACCGCTCCCTGCACACGGCGGTGATCGGCCCAGAGGGCAAGGTGCTGGAGGTGCAGATCCGCACCCACGGCATGCACGAGGAAGCCGAGCTGGGCGTCTGCGCCCACTGGCGCTACAAGGGCACCGACGTCAAGTCCAGCTCCAACCACTATGAAGAGAAGATTTCCTGGCTGCGCCAGGTGCTGGAGTGGCACGAGGAGCTGGGCGACATCGGCGGCCTGGCCGAGCAACTGCGCGTCGACATCGAGCCGGACCGGGTCTATGTGTTCACCCCCGACGGCCATGCCATCGACCTGCCCAAGGGTGCCACGCCGCTGGACTTCGCCTACCGCGTGCACACCGAGATCGGCCACAACTGCCGCGGCGCCAAGATCAACGGGCGCATCGTGCCGCTCAACTACAGCCTGCAGACCGGTGAGCAGGTGGAGATCATCACCAGCAAGCACGGCAGCCCCAGCCGCGACTGGCTGAACTCCAACCTGGGCTACGTCACCACTTCGCGGGCGCGGGCCAAGATCGTCCACTGGTTCAAGCTGCAGGCGCGCGACCAGAACGTCGCCGCCGGCAAGACCCTGCTCGAGCGCGAGCTGAGCCGCCTGGGCCTGCCCCAGGTGGACTTCGAGCGCCTGGCGGAAAAGGCCAACGTCAAGACCGCCGAGGACATGTTCGCCGCCCTCGGTGCCGGCGACCTGCGCCTGGCGCACATGGTCAACGCCGCCCAGCAACTGCTCGAGCCGGAGCGCAACGAGCAGATCGAGCTGGTCCCGCGCAAGGCCAGCAGCGCCAAGTCCGGCAAGCGTGGCGACATCCAGATCCAGGGGGTCGGCAACCTGCTCACGCAGATGGCCGGCTGCTGCCAGCCGCTGCCGGGCGATGCCATCGTCGGCTACATCACCCAGGGCCGCGGCGTGACCATCCACCGCCAGGACTGCGCCTCGGTGCTGCAACTGGCCGGCAAGGAGCCGGAGCGGATGATCCAGGTCAACTGGGGTCCGGTGCCGGTGCAGACCTACCCGGTCGACATCGTCATCCGCGCCTACGACCGCCCGGGCCTGCTGCGCGACGTGTCGCAGGTGCTGCTCAACGAGAAGATCAACGTGCTGGCGGTCAATACCCGCTCGAACAAGGACGACAACACCGCGCTGATGTCGCTGACCATCGAGATTCCTGGCCTGAACGCCCTGGGGCGCCTGCTGGGCAGGATCTCGCAGTTGCCGAACATCATCGAGACGCGGCGTAATCGTACCCCTTGAAACACTGCAATGGGGCCGCTGTGCGGCCCATCGCCGGCACGTCGGCTCCC
The DNA here is from genome assembly GCF_046365545.1 of Pseudomonas sp. HLMP. NCBI lineage: Bacteria > Pseudomonadati > Pseudomonadota > Gammaproteobacteria > Pseudomonadales > Pseudomonadaceae > Pseudomonas > Pseudomonas sp. HLMP. The sequence continues at coordinate 2,284,823 of NZ_JBDLLR010000001.1, forward strand.
ACGGGCACCGGGCATGGCAGCCTCTTCGTGGGGGCTGGCTTGCCAGCGATCGGGGGCATGGCCCCCGCGAGGAAGAGACGCCTATGACCTACACCCTCGACGACCTGCTGCACCTCATGGCCCGCCTGCGCGACCCGCAGCACGGTTGCCCCTGGGACCTGCAGCAGGACTACGCCAGTATCGTCCCGCACACCCTTGAGGAGGCCTACGAGGTCGCCGACACCATCGAGCGCGGTGATTTCGAGCACCTGCAGGGCGAGCTGGGCGACCTGTTGTTCCAGGTGGTCTACTACAGCCAGCTGGCCCGGGAGGAGGGGCGCTTCGAGTTCGCCGGCGTGGTCGATGCCATCACCCGCAAGCTGATCCGCCGCCACCCCCATGTCTTCCCCACCGGCGACCTGTACGCACCGCTGGATACCCCGCGCCTGAGCGAGGCCCAGGTCAAGTCGCGTTGGGAAGCGATCAAGGCCGAGGAGCGCGCGGAAAAGAGCGAGCCCGAGCAACTGTCGCTGCTCGACGATGTACCGGCGACGCTGCCGGCCTTGTCGCGGGCGGCCAAGCTGCAAAAGCGCGCGGCCACGGTCGGTTTCGACTGGCCCGAGGCGCTGCCGGTGCTGGACAAGGTCCGCGAGGAGCTGGACGAAGTATTGCAGGCCATGGCCGATGGCGATGCCGAGGCCCTGGAGGACGAAGTCGGCGACCTGTTGTTCGCCACCGTCAACCTGGCCCGCCACCTCAAGCACGACCCGGAAAATGCCCTGCGCCGCGCCAACCGCAAGTTCGAGCGGCGCTTCCGTTTCATCGAGCAGGCATTGCGCGAGCAGGGCCTGTCCATCCAAGATCGTACCCTCGACGAGTTGGACGCCCTCTGGGGCGAAGCCAAGCGTCAGGAAAAGAACCTGCCCAGCTGCGGCTGAGCTGTTGCATAAGTGAGTGAACACCCATGAGCCTTTCCCTTCGCGATCAATTGCTCAAGGCCGGTCTGGTCAACCAGAAGCAGGTCAAGCAGGCTAACAAAGCCGAGAAGAAACAGAAGCGCCTGGAACACAAGGGCCAGGTCGAAGTCGACGATACCCAGCAGCGCCTGGCCAAGGAGGCCATGGCCGAGAAGGCCAGGAAGGACCAGGAGCTGAACCGCCAGCTTCAGGAGAAGGCCGAGCAGAAGGCCCGTGCCGCGCAGGTCAAGCAGTTGATCGAGGCGACCCGCCTGCCCAAGCTCAATACCGAGGACTACTACAACTTCGTCGATGACAAGAAGGTCAAGCGTATTGCCGTCAATGCCTTGATGCGCAGCAAGCTCAGCAATGGCGCCCTGGCGATCGTCGCTCATGGCGGTGGCTACGAAGTGATCCCACGCGAGGCCGCGGTGAAGATCCAGGAGCGCGATCCCAAGCGCGTGCTGCTGCTCAACACCCATGTCGAGGAGGCGGACGAGGACGATCCCTACGCGGCCTACAAGATCCCTGACGATCTCATGTGGTAAGCCACGAAAAACAGCCTTGGCTCAATGCCGGTCAGTTAAGATTTTCAGTTGTCATTTGGGGCGCGAAGCGGCCCCAAATATGACAAAGCGCCGCTTAACTGACAGGCATTGCGCCTTGGCGCGTTTTTTCCTGGGAACGTCCGGTCATTGCGCAGCGCGCTGGCTTTCCAGGCATTCGAGCTCGGTGCGGTACTGCTGGGCTTCTTGCTCGGTGTGGAACATGCCCACCAGTTCACCCTGCTGATGCACGTCCCAGATCCGCAGGCCGCAGGCCTGGCTTTCGTGGGACATTTTCGATTCGTCGCGTTCGGTTACTTGGACTGTCATCGGTAAACTCCACTTTCGGTTGACTGCGGCAACGTGTCGCAGGACTTCTTTATAGAGTTTGTTAGCAGGCTAAGTAAATAAATCGGCCATGAAACATGTTTCATGAAGCCTGGCTTCAAGAGAATGCGCGGCCTTCGACACCTTGCTCGGCATCAGGCCCACCACAAAACAGCTTGCAGCGTGCCGCTCGAAGCAAAAAAGAAACCCCGCACAGTGGCGGGGTTTCGGTTGGTGCAGGCAGCGGAGCGGGTGTCAGTTGCCCTTCACCGACTTGCCGTCGACCGTGCCGTCCTGCAGCACGATCACGTACTCCTTGCCATCGGTCTCGACCTGGCGCAGTTGTACCAGCAGGTAGTCCCAGTCCTTGGCGAACCACAGCTCGGTGATGCGTTTGCTCTGGCTCGGGTCGCGCACGCGCTCGACCTTGACCGCGTCGACCTGGCCGGCCTTGGTGGCCACTTTCTCGGTGCCGAGCACGCGGAAGTCGTAGGTGTCGATCTCGTCACCGTCGACCACCTGGTAGGTCATGCTCTTCTTGCCGGCGGCCACGTCATGCTGCAGGGCCAGCTGGTAGGACGACTTGTCCAGCACGCCGCGGTTGAGCGGCAGGTTGATCGCGTCGCCACGATCGCTGCCGGTGACCTTCTTGCTGGTCCAGTCGAAGTCCAGGTCGACCTTCTTCGCCTTGCCCAGGCCGCCACGTTCGAAGTGGTACTTCTGCGGCAGCAGGGTGTCGTTGTCCAGGCGCAGGGTGCTTTGCTCGGTCAGGCTGGCGATCATCATGGATGCCTTGAAGTTCAGGCTCCAGGTACCGTTGGCATTCTTTTCCAGGCTGCGCTCGGCGGTGCCGCTCATGGGCAGCTGTTTCCAGTCGGCGGTGTAGCTGGCCGAGAAAGGCTTCAGATCAGCTGCCTGGAGAGGCAGGGCGAGCACGGCGAGAGCCAAGAGCAGGGCGCGACGCATAAGTTCTCCTAGGGTCGAATCAAGTGGCCGCTGGCCGCCAGCGGCTGGCCATCCAGTAATGCACCCTGTGCGCCCAGACGCAAGCGTCCTTCGGCGAACCAGCGCACCGCCAGCGGGTAGATCTGGTGTTCCTGGCGGTGAACCCGCTCAGCCAGGGCCTGCGGCGTGTCATCCGGCGCCACCGGAACCACTGCCTGTACGACCAGAGGGCCGCCGTCGAGTTCCTCGGTGACGAAGTGCACGCTGCAACCGTGTTCGCTATCGCCGGCCTCCAGTGCCCGCTGGTGGGTATGCAGGCCCTTGTACTTGGGCAGCAACGACGGGTGGATGTTGAGCAGGCGGCCCTGGTAGTGACGGACGAAGCCACCCGTGAGGATGCGCATGAAACCGGCCAGTACCACCAGGTCCGGCTCGAAGCCGTCGATCAACGCCATCAGTGCCGCGTCGAAGGCCTCGCGGCCCTCGAAGCCGGTGTGCTCCAGCACGGCGGTGTCGATACCGGCCGCCTGAGCGCGCTGCAGGCCATAGGCGTCGGCACGGTTGGAGATCACGCCACGGATGCGCACCGGGCTGTCTTCGCCGCGGCTGCTGTCGATCAGCGCTTGCAGGTTGCTGCCGGAGCCCGACAGCAATACCACTACGTTGCAGGTCTCGCTCGGCATCAGTGCGCCTTGAGGTTGTGCAGCTCGACCTGGGCAGCGCCGGCCGGGGCCTCGGCGATGCGGCCGATGACCCATGGCTGTTCACCGGCTTCGCGCAGCACCTGCAGGGCGCTGTCGACCTGGTCCTGGGCCACGCAGATGACCATGCCGACGCCGCAGTTCAGTACGCGGTGCATCTCGTGCTCGTCGACGTTGCCTTTTTCCTGCAGGAAGTCGAACACCGCCGGGCGCTGCCAGCTGGCCACGTCGATGATCGCCTGGGCGTTGTCGGGCAGTACGCGCGGAATGTTGTCCAGCAGGCCGCCGCCGGTGATGTGGGCCATGGCCTTGACCGCGCCGGTGTCCTTGATCAGCTTGAGCAGGGGCTTGACGTAGATGCGGGTCGGCGCCATCAGCAGGTCGGCCAGTGGCTTGCCGTCGAGCTGGGTGTTGTCGATGTCGGTAGCGGACACTTCGAGGATCTTGCGGATCAGCGAGTAGCCGTTGGAGTGCGGGCCGGAGGAGGGCAGGGCGATCAGGGCGTCGCCGGTGGCCACCTTGGAGCCGTCGATGATCTCGGACTTTTCCACCACGCCGACGCAGAAGCCGGCCAGGTCGTAGTCCTCGCCTTCGTACATGCCCGGCATCTCGGCGGTTTCGCCGCCCACCAGGGAGCAGCCGGCCAGCTCGCAACCGGCGCCGATGCCGGTGACCACGGTGGCGGCGACATCGACGTTGAGCTTGCCGGTGGCGTAGTAGTCGAGGAAGAACAGCGGCTCGGCGCCGCAGACGATCAGGTCGTTGACGCACATGGCGACCAGGTCCTGGCCGATGCTGTCGTGCTTGTTCAGGTTCAGCGCCAGGCGCAGCTTGGTGCCGACGCCGTCGGTGCCGGAGACCAGAACCGGCTGCTTGTAGCCGGCCGGGATCTCGCAGAGGGCGCCGAAGCCGCCCAGGCCACCCATGACTTCAGGGCGCGCGGTGCGCTTGGCCACGCCCTTGATGCGTTCGACCAGTGCTTCGCCGGCGTCGATGTCTACACCGGCGTCCTTGTAGCTCAGGGAGGGTTGCTTGCTCATTGATCCAGGCCTTTAGGAGGGAGGGATTCGGAAAAACGACCAGGGCGGCCAAGGCCGGCTCGGGGAGCGGCGGCTGCCTGTACGTCACTGGTCTGCGAAGGCGCGCGATTTTATCAGGGTTGCTGTGCAGCGGCCATCCTCAGGCCGACGGGCAGGCCGGGAAATTGGCAAAAACTGGCCGTGGGTGGTTGGCGTGGTCGCTTCTGTATAAGCTGCAAGCTGCAAGAAAAAGCGGGGCGTGCATCGATCTGCCTTTTCTTGCAGCTTTGTAGCTTGCAGCTCACCTGGATAGGAATCCGCCATGCGTTTTATCAATCACCTGGCTGTGGCTTGCCTGGCTCTGGCCGGCACCGTCGCCCAGGCCGAAACCGTTTCCGGGCTCTATCAGGTCCGCGAACCCATCGAGGGGCAGGGCAGCGAAGCGCGCGCCCAGGCCACCGGCAAGGCCCTGGAAACCCTCGTGTTGCGCCTGACCGGCGACCCCAAGGCGGCGCAGAGCCCGGCGCTGGCCGGCCTGCGCAAGGACCCACGGCAGATCATCAACCAGGTCGGCACCGAGGCCGGCCCGCCCGAATCCGTGCTGGTCGAATTCGACCCCGGCAGCACCGAGCGCGCCCTGCGCCAGGCCGGTCTGGCGCTGTGGGGCAGCAACCGGCCGTCGATCCTCGGCTGGTGGCTGAACGACAGCGTCGAAGGCAGCAACCTGGTCGGCGATGGCCAGTCCAGTGCCGGCCCCCTGCGCCGTGCCGCCCAGCATCGCGGCCTACCGCTGCGCCTGCCGTTGGCCGACTTGCAGGAGCAACTGGTGGCCAATGCCAAGCAACTGGAAGGCAATGACCCGGCGCCGCTGCGCGAAGCCTCCGAGCGCTATGGCGCCGATGCCCTGCTGGCGGTGCATGCCCAGGAGACCGACGGCAAGTGGCAGGGCACCTGGCAACTGTGGCTGGGCGAGCAGCGTGAGCGGGGCAAGGCCGAGGGCCCCGACCAGGCGGCCCTGGCCGATGCCGTGATGCTGGCGGTGAGCAGCCGCCTGGCACCGCGCTACGCCACCCGCCCGGGCGCCAGCGGCGAGCTGCAGGTACAGGTACAGGGCATGAACCTGCAACGCTACGCCGAACTCGGCCGCGTGCTCGAACCCTACGGTCCGCGCCTGCGACAGGCCGAGGGCGACACCCTGACTTACAGTGTCACCGGCAATCGCGAGCAACTGCGCGCGCAACTGGGCCTGGCCAAACTGCAGGAACTGCCGGCCGATGCGGTGCCCCCGGCACCCGCCACCTCCGAAGACCAGGCGGCGCAGCAGCCAGGCGCGGCCCAGGCGGCCGCGCCCAAGCCGTTCGATGGCCTGCGGTTTCGCTGGTAGGGAGCGCCGCTCATGACCGATCTACGCCGTTGGGCCTGGCTGGGCGTGGCCCTGCTGGTCGCCGTGCTGTTGTACTGCCTGCACAACATCCTTTCGCCCTTCCTGGTGGGTATTCTCCTGGCCTACCTGGCCGACCCGCTGGTCGACCGCCTGGAGCGCCTGGGCCTGTCGCGGACCTGGGGCGTGGTCGTGGTGTTCAGCTTGTTCACCCTGATCTTCCTGGCCCTGCTGCTGGTGCTGATCCCCATGCTGGCCAAGCAGCTGGTGCGCCTGTACGAGCTGGCGCCGCAGATGCTCGACTGGCTGCAGCACGTGGCCCTGCCCTGGGTGCAGAGCCGCCTGGGCCTGGCCGATGGCTTCTGGAAGTTCGACAAGATCAAGGCCGCCATCGGCGCGCACATGGGCCAGACCACCGACATCGTCGGCATGCTGCTGTCCCAGGCCACCGCCTCGAGCCTGGCGTTGATCGCCTGGCTGGCCAACCTGGTGCTCATCCCGGTGGTGGGCTTCTACCTGCTGCGCGACTGGGACCTGATGATGGCCAAGCTGCGCAGCCTCCTGCCACGCCAGCGTGAGGCGCAGGTGGTGGGGCTGGCCGGCGAATGCCATGAGGTGCTGGGGGCGTTCGTCCGTGGCCAGTTGCTGGTGATGGTCGCCCTCGGCCTGATCTATGCCGGCGGCCTGATGCTGGTGGGGCTGGAACTGGGCCTGTTGATCGGCCTGCTGGCAGGGCTGGCGGCCATCGTGCCGTACATGGGCTTCATCATCGGCATCGGCGCGGCGTTGGTCGCCGGGTTGTTCCAGTTCGGCGGCGAGCTGTACCCCATGCTCGGCATCATCGCGGTGTTCATGGTCGGCCAGGCCCTCGAAGGCATGGTGCTGACGCCGCTGCTGGTGGGCGATCGCATCGGCCTGCACCCGGTGGCGGTGATCTTCGCCATCCTTGCCGGCGGTGAGCTGTTCGGCTTCACCGGGGTGCTGCTGGCCTTGCCGGTGGCGGCGGTGATCATGGTGCTGCTGCGGCATGTGCACGACCTGTACAAGGAATCGGACATGTATGCCGGGGATATCGATCCGCCGTTGTGAACGCAGCGGCGTAGCCCTGGGGAAGCAGGTGCAAGTCATTGATTTTGCTTGCTCTCCAAGCTGCGCCGATTGTGCCGCCCGCGTTGCGGGTATAGACTTTGCACACTGTTCACCAAAGGCCCCCTGTGGTCCTCGCGACCGCCCGCCAGCATGAAACCGATCCAGTTGCCCCTGGGTGTGCGCCTGCGCGATGACGCCACCTTCATCAACTATTATCCGGGCGCCAATGCCGCGGCATTGGGCTACGTCGAGCGGCTTTGCGAGGCCGACGCCGGCTGGACCGAGAGCCTCATCTACCTGTGGGGCAAACAGGGCGTTGGCCGTACCCACCTGCTCCAGGCCGCCACCCACCGCTTCCAGCAACTGGGCGAGCCGGCTGTCTACCTGCCCCTGGCGCAACTGCTCGACCGTGGCGTGGAACTGCTCGACTACCTGGAGCAGTACGAGCTGGTGTGCATCGACGACTTGCACGTGATCGCTGGCAAGGCCGACTGGGAAGAGGCCATGTTCCACCTGTTCAACCGCTTGCGCGACAGCGGTCGACGCCTGCTGCTGGCGGCGTCCAGTTCGCCACGCGAGCTGCCGATCAAGCTGCCGGACCTCAAGTCGCGCCTGACCCTGGCACTGATCTTCCAGATGCGTGGCCTGTCCGACGAAGACAAGCTGCGGGCCTTGCAACTGCGGGCCTCGCGCCGTGGCCTGCACCTGACCGACGAGGTCGGCCATTTCATCCTGACCCGGGGCACGCGCAGCATGAGCGCGCTGTTCGATCTGCTCGAGCGCCTGGACCAGGCTTCGCTGCAAGCGCAGCGCAAGCTGACCATCCCCTTCCTCAAGGAAACCCTGGGCTGGTGAGCCCTCGAAAGTAGCGGGCCAGAGCCTCGAAACGGAAAAGTCACATTTTTTTCGATAAAATTTGCAAATGGCCATGATAGAGGGCATAGTTTCCCCCTTCTAAAGGACTACAGACACGGTCGTGCCCATGCTCAAGCGCTTCGCACCCCTCGTGCCACTTGCACTCGTGAGCCTGCTTTTCGGCTGCGCCACCCAAGGCCCGGTTACCCAACCGCAGGATCAACAGCCCGTCACCGCCCAGTCCGCGGCCATGGCCAAGCCTTCCGCCTCTTCCGTTTTCGCCGAGGAGCCGCTGGCCACCGAGGAAGACCTGGACACTTTTTCCAGCAACGGCAAGCCCTACGAACTGCCGGCCCTGGCCGACAGCATCCTGGAGCGTGGCATGTCGCTGATCGGCACCCGTTATCGCTTCGGCGGTACTTCGGAGAAGTCCGGCTTCGATTGCAGCGGTTTCATCGGCTATCTGTTCCGCGAGGAGGCCGGCCTCAACCTGCCGCGCTCGACCCGCGAGATGATCAACGTCGATGCCCCCAAGGTTGCCCGCAACAAGCTCAAGCCTGGCGACCTGCTGTTCTTCAGCACCAATGGTCGTGGCCGGGTCAGCCATGCCGGCATCTACCTGGGTGACAACCAGTTCATCCACTCCAGCAGCCGCCGCAGCGGTGGCGTGCGCATCGACAACCTCGGTGACCGCTACTGGAGCAAGACCTTCCTCGAGGCCAAGCGCGCCTTGGCCATGGCGCCGACCACGATCTCGCGCAACTGATATCAAAATGCTGTACCCTGCCACGGCGGCGATGCTGAAAAAGCTCGCCGCCGTGCGCATTTACGAAAAGCGTCTAATCTGAATTCTCAACTCTTTTGACTTCGGCTACGGCCGAACGGTCTCGACAGGAAGTTCTGGCCATGGCGATGATGGCGCGCTTCGCACTCCTTTCCCTGGCGGCACTGCTCGCCGCCTGTTCCAGCCGAGCCCCGGCACCTGCGCCGGTGGCCAAGGCCCCCGTTACCTTCAACGCGCAGGCGGCGTCCTCGCCGGTGGCCGACGACGTGCTGTTCCGGGCTATCGGCCTGGTGGGCACGCCCTATCGCTGGGGCGGCAACACGCCGGACGCCGGGTTCGACTGCAGTGGGCTGATCGGCTACGTGTACCGGGATGCGGCGGGGATCAGCCTGCCGCGCTCGACCCGCGAGATGATCGTCATGCGGGCGCCGAACGTGGATATCGGTTCGCTGCAGTCCGGGGACCTGGTGTTCTTCGCCACCAACGGTGGGTCGCAGGTCAGCCATGCGGGGATCTACGTAGGGGAGGGGCGGTTCGTGCATGCACCTTCCACGGGCGGGACAGTGCGCTTGGATTACCTGTCCAACAGCTACTGGGCCCGGGCCTACCTGCAGGCCAAGCGGGTGCTGCCGCCGGGGCACCTGGCGCGCAATCCCTGAGTCCGATGCCCGCCTGCGAAACGGCATCGGGGCTACCTTGCAGCCCCACAGGTTCACCGTTGCCTCAAGATCAGTGGTGAACCTGTGAGGGCGGGCTTGTCGGGGCACGAACCGCCGTGAATGGGCCGGCACAGGCCAGCCCAAGCCCCTCACTGCTCCTTGCTCACCCGCCAGATCACGTTCCCGACATCATCGGCCACCAGCAACCCGCCCCGCTGGTCATTGACCACGCCCACCGGCCGCCCCATGGCCTTGCCCTTGCCATCGAGAAACCCCGTCAACAGGTCGATCGGCTTCCCGGCGGGTTTCCCCTCGGCGCTGAACGGCACGAAGATCACCTTGTAGCCACTGTGCGGCTTGCGGTTCCACGACCCATGCTGGCCCACGAACGCCCCCTGCTCGAACGGCGCCGGCAGCACACCCGGCTGGGCGAAGGTCAGCCCGAGGGATGCGGTATGCGGCCCCACCGCGTAGTCCGGCACGATGGCCTGGGCGACCTTTTGCCGATCCTGCGGCTCGACCCGCCGGTCCACATGCTGGCCGTAGTAACTGAACGGCCAGCCATAGAAGCCCCCGTCCTTGACTGAGGTGATGTAGTCCGGCACCAGGTCGCTACCGATCTCGTCGCGCTCGTTGACCGCCGTCCACAACGCACCGCTGTGTGGTTCCCAGGCCAGGCCGTTGGGGTTGCGCAGGCCGGAGGCGAAGATCCGGTGCTGGCCGCTGGCCGGGTCCACCTCCCAGATCGCCGCACGGCCTTCTTCCTGGTCCAGGCCGTTTTCGCCGACATTGCTGTTGGAGCCCACCGTGACATAGAGCTTCTTGCCATCGGGGCTGGCGATCACGTTCTTGGTCCAGTGGTGGTTGAGCCGGCCGCCGGGCAGGTCGACCACTTTCTTGCCTTCAGCGCGAATCTGCATGGCCCCCGGCTCGTAGTGGAAGCGCAACAGGCGGTCGGTATCGGCCACGTAGAAGTCCTTGCCCACCAGGGCCATGCCGAAGGGTGAGTTGAGCCCTTCGATGAAGGTGGTGCGAATTTCCGCGACGCCATCACGGTCAGCGTCGCGCAGCAGGGTGATGCGGTTGGCGCTGGGTACGCCGGCGCCGGCCCGTTTCATCACCTGGCCCATGACCCAGCCACGGATTCCCTTGCCGTCGTCGGGCTTGGCCGGGGCGTTGGTCTCGGCCACCAGCACGTCGCCGTTGGGCAGCACGTAGAGCCAGCGGGGATGATCGAGGTGCTCGGCGAAGGCCACCACCTGGGTGCCGGTCGCCGACGTGGGCTTGGCGCCCTCCGGCCAGCCGATCGCCGGGGCGATGTTGACGGTCGGGATCAAGGTCTTGTTCGGCTCGGGCAGTTGCGGGGACGGTCCCGATCCGTCGCTGACGTCCAGGCGCGCGGATTCTCCGCAGCCGCCGAGGCTGACGGCCAGGGCCAGCAGTAGCGCGATATGCATCCTGTCCATGCTCGGGTCCTCGTGGGGGCTCATGTGGAATCAGAGCGACGGGCCACCGTCGAGGTTCAACTTGTCGGTAGGGCGCATTCGGCTAGCTGGGCCCCGCTCAGGCCTGCTTGAGCAGCAGCGCCACGCCGGGAAAGTACTGCGCCGCTTCATTGTGCAACTTGCGATAGGCGTAGGGAAAATACCAGGCGATGGCGCAAGCGCTGTGCTTCTGCAGGTCGTCGACCAGGTCCTGCAACTCCTCGGGGCTGGCATGCTGGCCGGCTTTCCACGGGCTGACGAACAGGGCGCCGACCTTGAGTTGGCTGGGATAGGCGATCTGCCGGGCGAGGGCGGCGGTTTCCTGCACAGCCGTGCTCAGGTCCAGGCGGGCGATGCGCGGCCAGCGCTGGCTGGCGCGCAGGTGGACGCTGTCTTCCGAGGTGCTGATGGACAGGTCGCAGCGGCCCTCGCGCTCGCCCTCGTCACGTTGCTTCTTGCTCATGGACTGTTCCAGCGCCACCAGTTCGGCCTGCCAGGCCGCGGCCGCGAGCAGGCCGGTGTTGGCCGCGGCGCCATGCCAGTACGGGGCCTCGTTGTCGCCATGGACCTGGTTGAAGCGGTCGATGCATTCCGGCCAGCGCTCCAGCGCCGGGCGCAAGAACTCCAGGCGCGGGTTATTGATGATCAGGCCTTGCATGCTGCGCTCTCCTGTCGTTGTGATCGCGTTCAGCGAAAATTGATGGCTATGTGATATCACTGCTTTCAGTTTGTTACAAGCGGCCGGATCGGCCATTGATCCAGGCCAGATCGGCCTCGTTTCATTGACGCTCCGGGTGCAACCCTCTAACCTTCGCGGCGTGTTTCAGGTGCTCTGCCAGCCGAGGCTGGGCAGGGTGAAACTGGGAAGCCGGTGGGCGCCAGCAAGGCGCGATTCCGGCGCTGCCCCCGCAACGGTAGGTGAGTCGAGGACCGCGCAGGGCCACTGGATGCAGGCATCCGGGAAGGCGCGCGGCCCATGGGCCCAGGCCCTGCTCACGAGCCCGGAGACCGGCCTGTCACTGCCAACGGCATCACGGAGGGTGATGCGCGGTGCACCGTGGCGTCCGCCATGGCCCCTGCGCGTTCTCCGTCTGCCCGCCTATCGACCTGTCGTCGCCCATCCGTGCCGACAGCCTGCGGAGAACCCTGATGAGCGAATCCACCGAACGCGACGAACGCCACCTGGCGCGCATGCAGCGCAAGAAGGCGATCATCGACGAACGCATCGCCAACGCGCCCAACGAATGCGGCTTGCTGCTGGTGCTCACCGGCAACGGCAAGGGCAAGAGCAGCTCGGCCTTCGGCATGCTTGCCCGGGCCCTGGGCCACGGCCTGCAATGCGGCGTCGTGCAGTTCATCAAGGGCCGCAACAGCACCGGCGAAGAGCTGTTCTTCCGGCGCTTCCCCGAGCAGGTGCGCTACCACGTGATGGGTGAGGGCTTCACCTGGGAGACTCAGGATCGCCAGCGCGACATCGCCGCCGCCGAGGCGGCCTGGGCGGTTTCGCGCCAACTGCTGCAGGACCCGGGCGTGCAGTTCGTGGTGCTCGACGAGCTGAACATCGCCCTCAAGCACGGCTACCTCGACCTCGACCAGGTGCTCTCGGACATCCAGGCCCGTCCGCCGATGCAGCACGTCATCGTCACGGGCCGTGCCGCCAAGCCGCAGATGATCGAGCTGGCCGATACCGTCACCGAGATGGGCATGGTCAAGCACGCCTTCCAGGCCGGCATCCGCGCGCAGAAGGGCGTGGAACTATGAGCCGACCCCGGCATTGTCCGGCGGTGCTGATCGCAGCACCGGCGTCCGGCCAGGGCAAGACCACGGTCACCGCCGCCCTGGCGCGCCTGCACCGCAACCTCGGGCGCAAGGTGAGGGTGTTCAAGTGCGGGCCGGATTTTCTCGACCCGATGATCCTCGAACGGGCCAGCGGTGCACCGGTGTACCAGCTCGACCTGTGGATGATCGGCGCGCAGGAAAGCCGCCGCCTGCTCTGGGAAGCGGCGGGCACGGCCGACCTGATTCTTATCGAGGGGGTCATGGGGCTGTTCGACGGCACACCGTCGAGCGCCGACCTGGCGCGTCACTTCGGTGTACCCGTGCTGGCGGTGATCGATGGCACAGCCATGGCCCAGACCTTCGGCGCCCTGGCCTTGGGCCTGGCACGCTACCAGCCGGACCTGCCGTTCGCCGGGGTGCTGGCCAACCGCGTCGGCAGCCTGCGCCATGCGCAACTGCTCGAGGGCAGCCTGACCGAGGGCCTGCGCTGGTACGGCGGGCTCTCCCGCGAGCGTGGCATCGAGCTGCCCAGCCGCCACCTGGGGCTGGTCCAGGCCAACGAGCTGAACGACCTGGACCTGCGCCTGGACGCCGCGGCCGAGGCCCTGGGCGCCAGTTGCGACGCCACGCTGCCGCCAGCGGTGGCCTTTGCCGAACCCGACCCTATCGCCCCCGGGCCGTCGCTGGCCGGTGTGCGCATCGGCGTGGCCCGTGACGAAGCCTTCGCCTTCACCTATGGCGCCAACCTCGATCTGTTGCGCGAGCTGGGCGCCGAACTGCGCTTCTTCTCGCCCTTGCACGACCGGGAACTGCCCACGGTAGACAGCCTTTACCTGCCAGGGGGCTACCCTGAGCTGCATCACCAGGCCCTGGCGGCCAATGCCCCCCTGCTCGAGGCGATCCGCGCCCATCACGCCCAGGGCAAGCCGCTGCTGGCCGAGTGCGGTGGCATGCTCTACCTGCTCGAGGCCCTGACCGACGTGGCCGGTGAGCGCGCCACGCTGCTCGGCCTGCTGCCGGGCGAAGCGGTGATGCAAAAGCGCCTGGCGGCCCTGGCGCTGCAGGCTGTGGAACTTCCGGAAGGGACCCTGCGCGGGCATACTTATCATCACTCCCTGACCAGCACCCCGCTCGAACCGATCGCCCGCGGCCAAAGCCCCAACGGCGGTCGTGGCAACGAGGCGGTCTATCGCCAGGGACGGCTGACGGCGTCGTACATCCACTTCTATTTCCCCTCCAACCCTGACGCGGCGGCGGCGCTGCTGCGGCCATGAGCGAACACGCCTTCAGCGACGCCGAGCGCGCCGCGGTCTACCGGGCCATCGGCGAGCGCCGCGACATGCGCCATTTCATCGGTGGTGAGGTAGCGCCAGCGCTGCTGGCCCGCCTGCTGGCCGCCGCGCACCAGGCGCCGAGCGTCGGCCTGATGCAGCCCTGGCGCTTCATTCGCATCAGCCGACGCGAGCTGCGTAGGCAGATCCAGGCGCTGGTGGAGCAGGAGCGCGTGCGCACCGCCGAAGCCTTGGGCGAGCGCTCCGACGCTTTCATGAAACTCAAGGTCGAAGGCATCCACGACTGCGCCGAAGTGCTGGTGGCGGCGCTGATGGACAACCGCGAGGCGCACATCTTCGGCCGCCGCACCCTGCCGGAAATGGACCTGGCCTCCCTGGCCTGCGCGATCCAGAACCTCTGGCTGGCGGCGCGCGCCGAGGGCCTGGGCATGGGCTGGGTGTCGCTGTTCGAACCGCAGGCCCTGGCCCAACTGCTGGGCATGCCCGCTGGCGCCAAGCCGGTGGCAGTGCTGTGCCTGGGGCCTGTGGCGCAGTTCTATGCCGGGCCGATGCTGGTGCTGGAGAACTGGGCCGAGGAGAAGCCCTTGGGCGAGATGCTGTACGAGAACCAATGGGGAGAACGGCCATGAGCGTGGCCCTGCTGACCGTGGCCGGCGTGGCCCTCGATGCCTTGCTGGGCGAACCCCGGCGGCGCCATCCGCTGGTGGCCTTCGGCAACCTGGCGTCGCGCCTGGAGCAACGCCTCAACGCCGGCGGGCGCGGCTGGCGCAGCCACGGCGTGAGCGCCTGGTGCCTGGCGGTGGTCCCGCTGACCCTGCTGGCGCTGATCCTGTCCTGGCTGCCCTATGTCGGCTGGCTGGTGGACGTGCTGGCGCTGTACTGCGCCCTGGGCCTGCGCAGCCTCGGCGAGCATGTGCTGCCGGTGGCCGAGGCCCTGCGGCGTGGCGACCTGGACGCGGCCCGGCAGCGGGTGGGCTACCTGGTCAGCCGCGAAACCCGTGAACTGGACGAGCCCGCCGTGGCCCGGGCGGCCACCGAGTCGGTGCTGGAGAACGGTAGCGACGCGGTGTTCGCCGCGCTGTTCTGGTTCGTCGTCGCCGGTGCCCCTGGCGTGGTGCTGTATCGCCTGAGCAATACCCTCGATGCCATGTGGGGCTACCGTAACCAACGCTTCGAGCGCTTCGGCTGGGCTGCGGCACGCATCGACGATGTACTCAACTACCTGCCCGCCAGGTTGGTGGCGCTGACCTACGCCCTGCTCGGCAAAACCCGCCTGGCCCTGGCCTGCTGGCGCCAGCAGGGGCCCCAGTGGGACAGCCCCAACGCCGGCCCGGTGATGGCCGCTGGCGCCGGTGCCCTGGGCGTGGAGCTGGGCGGCCCGGCGGTGTACCACGGCGAGCTGCATGTGCGTGCGCGCCTGGGCGAAGGGCCGGTGGCCGACGCCCGGGCCATCGAGCGCGGCTGGAGCCTGGTGCAGCGCGGTGTGTGGCTGTGGTTGCTGGTGATCTGCCTGGGAGCCTATCTGAATGCTTGAACATGGTGGCCGGCTGCTGCGTGCGGTGCGGCAGTACGGTATCCCCCGGGAGCAGTGGCTCGACCTGTCCAGCGGCATCGCCCCGTGGCCCTATGCGATTCCAGCGATCCCATTGGAGGCCTGGGCACGCCTGCCCGAGACCGAGGACGGCCTGGAGCAGGCGGCGCGCACCTACTATGGCGCCAGCGCGCTGTTGCCGGTGGCCGGTTCCCAGGCGGCGATCCAGGCCTTGCCCTACCTGCGCCCGGCAGGCCGGGTCGGTGTGCTTACGCCGTGCTATGCCGAGCACCCGCATGCCTGGCGGCGGGCAGGGCACGCACTGGTCGAGTTGGATGACGCCCAGGTCGAAGACTGCCTCGACAGCCTCGACGTGCTGGTGCTGGTCAATCCCAACAATCCCACTGGGCGGCGACTGCCCCGCGAACGCCTGCTCGGCTGGCACGCCCGCCTGGCGCGGCGCGGTGGCTGGCTGCTGGTCGACGAGGCCTTCATGGACAACACCCCCGCCGACAGCCTGGTCGATTGTGCCGCGCGCCCTGGGTTGATCGTGCTGCGTTCGTTCGGCAAGTTCTTCGGCCTGGCAGGCGTGCGCCTGGGTTTCGTGATGGCCGAGCCACCCTTGCTGCAGCGCCTGGCCGAAGCGCTTGGCCCCTGGAGCATCAGCGGCCCGACCCGGGTGCTGGGGCAGGCCTGTTTCAGCGAGCGATCGGCGCACCCGGCGCAAATTGCCCGCTGCGCCCAGGCCAGCCAGCGCCTGGCCGCCTTGCTCGAGGCGGCTGGCCTGCCTGCGGCGGGTGGCTGCGACCTGTTCCAATACGTGCGTACACCGCACGCCGCCCACCTCCATGACTTTCTCGCCCGACGCGGCATCCTCGTGCGCCTGTTCGAGCAGCCGCCGGCGGTGCGCCTGGGGCTGCCTGCCAGTGCCGCACACGAGCAACGCCTGCGCCAGGCGCTGGCGGACTACCAGAAGGAATCGGCATGACCACGCTCATGGTGCAAGGCACCACCTCCGATGCCGGCAAGAGCACGCTGGTCACCGCACTGTGCCGCTGGCTGCTGCGCCAGGGCATCGGCGTGGTGCCGTTCAAGCCGCAGAACATGGCGCTCAACAGCGCGGTGACCGCCGACGGTGGCGAGATCGGCCGCGCCCAGGCGGTGCAGGCCCAGGCCTGCCGGCTGGCGCCGCATACCGATATGAACCCGGTGTTGCTCAAGCCCAACAGCGACACCGGCGCCCAGGTGATCGTCCACGGCCGTGCCGTCACCAGCATGAACGCCGTCGCCTACCATGACTACAAGGCCATCGCTATGCAGGCCGTGCTGGCTTCGCACCAGCGTCTGCGCGCAGCCTACCCGGTGGTGATGGTCGAAGGCGCGGGCTCGCCGGCGGAGATCAACCTGCGGGCCGGCGACATCGCCAACATGGGCTTTGCCGAAGCGGTGGACTGCCCGGTGATTCTGGTGGCCGACATCAATCGCGGCGGGGTCTTCGCCCACCTGGTCGGTACCCTCGAGCTGCTGTCGCCGAGCGAGCAGGCGCGGGTCAAGGGGTTCGTCATCAATCGCTTCCGTGGCGACATCGCCCTGTTGCAGCCGGGCCTGGACTGGCTGGAGCAGCGCACCGGCAAGCCGGTGCTGGGCGTGTTGCCCTACGTCAGCGACCTGCACCTGGAGGCCGAGGACGGCATCGACGTGCGCCAGGCCGCCAAGGGCGAGCGGGTGCTCAAGGTGATCGTCCCGGTGCTGCCGCGCATCAGCAACCATACCGACTTCGACCCGCTGCGCCTGCACCCCCAGGTGGACCTGCAGTTCATCGGCCCGGGCCAGCCTGTCCCACCCGCCGACCTGATCATCCTGCCCGGCTCCAAGAGCGTGCGCGGCGATCTGGCGCAACTGCGCGAGCGTGGCTGGGACACCGCCATCGCTCGCCACCTGCGCTATGGCGGCAAGCTCATCGGGATCTGCGGCGGCCTGCAGATGCTCGGCCACGCCGTGCATGACCCGCTGGGCCTGGAAGGGGCGGCGGGCTCCAGCCCGGGGCTTGGCCTGCTCGACTACGTCACCGTGCTCGAGGCCGACAAACAATTGCGCAACGTCTGCGGCACCTTGGGCCTGGAGCAGGCGCCTGTCGCGGGCTACGAAATCCATGCTGGCGTCACCCGTGGCCCGGCCCTGGAACACCCGGCCGTGCAACTGGCCGATGGCCGTTGCGACGGTGCCGTCAGCGCCGACGGGCAGATCCTCGCCACCTACCTGCATGGCCTGTTCGAAGGCAGCCAGTCGTGCGCCGCGCTGCTGCGCTGGGCGGGCCTGGAAGATGCCGAGGCCATCGACTACGAAGCCTTGCGCGAACGTGACATCGAGCGCCTGGCCGACCTGGTGGACAAGCACCTGGATACCGCGCGCCTGCGCCAGCTTTGTGGAGTCGCCTGACATGCGCAACCTGATCCTCGGCGGCGCCCGCTCCGGCAAGAGCCGCCTGGCCGAGCAACTGGCCACTGCCTGCGGCCTGCCGGTGACCTACATCGCCACCAGCGAGTCGCTGGATGGCGAGATGAACGAACGTGTCCGCCTGCATCGCCAGCGCCGTCCTGCGCAATGGGGGCTGATCGAGGAACCCCTGGCCCTGGCCGCCGTGCTGCGGGCCGAGGCCGCCGAAGGGCGCTGCCTGCTGGTGGACTGCCTGACCTTGTGGTTGACCAACCTGCTGATGCTCGACGATGAACGACGCCTGGCCCAGGAGCGTGACGCGCTGCTCGACAGCCTGGGGACGCTGCCCGGAACGCTCATCCTGGTCAGCAACGAAACCGGTCTGGGCGTGGTGCCCATGGGCGAGCTGACGCGCCGTTACGTCGACCAGGCCGGCTGGTTGCACCAGGCCGTGGCCGAACGCTGCGAGCGCGTAGTGCTGACCGTGGCCGGCCTTCCCCTCATGCTCAAAGGACCCGCTCTATGAACCAGCCCTGGTGGCGCGATGCCTGCCAACCCTTCGACACCGCCGCCATGGAGCAGGCCCGTGTGCGCCAACGGCAACTGACCAAGCCTGCCGGCTCGCTCGGCCAACTGGAGGACCTGGCGGTGCACCTGGCCGGTTTGCAAGGGCGCGAGCGGCCGACCCTGGAGCGGGTCGCCATCACTGTCTTCGCGGGCGACCATGGCGTGGTGGAGGAGGGGATCTCCGCCTACCCGCAGGCCGTGACCGGGCAGATGCTGCGCAACTTCGTCGGTGGCGGCGCGGCGATCAGCGTGCTGGCGCGGCAACTGGAGGCACGCCTGGAAGTGGTCGACCTGGGCACCATCGAGCCCGACCTGGAACTGCCAGGCGTGCACCACCTGCGCTTGGGCAGCGGCACGGCGAACTTCGCCCGTCGCCCGGCAATGACCGAGGTACAGCTAGGTGCCGCTTTTCAGGCCGGCCGCGACAGCGTGCGACGTGCCAGCGAGCAGGGCGTGCAGTTGTTCATCGGTGGCGAGATGGGCATCGGCAACACCACGGCCGCCGCCGCCCTGGCCAGCGTCTTGCTGGGGTGCCCGGCACGCGCGCTCAGTGGCCCGGGGACCGGCCTGGACAGCGCCGGCGTGCGCCACAAGGCCGATGTGATCGAGCGAGCCCTGGCATCGCACGGGCTGCGCGCGGACGATCCGCTGCAGGCCCTGGCCTGTGTCGGTGGTTTCGAGATCGCGGCCCTGGCCGGTGCCTACCTGGCCTGTGCCCAGCAGGGCGTGGCGGTGCTGGTGGATGGCTTCATCTGCAGCGTTGCCGCCCTGGTGGCGGCGCGCCTGAATCCCCAGAGCCGCCCCTGGCTGCTGTTCGCCCACCAGGGGGCCGAACCCGGTCACCAGGCCGTGCTGGAAGCTCTCGAGGCGCAGCCACTGCTGGCCCTTGGCTTGCGCCTGGGCGAGGGCAGCGGTGCGGCGCTGGCGGTGCCATTGTTGCGCCTGGCCTGTGCCCTGCACGGGCAGATGGCGACGTTCGCCGAGGCGGCGGTGGCGGACCGTCCGGCATGATCCTCGACATGTTGCGTCACGGCGAGACCGAACGGGGCGGGGGCTTGCGCGGCAGCCTCGACGACCTCCTGACCGAGCAGGGCTGGGCGCAGATGCGCGAGGCCGTGGCCCAGGCCGGCCCGTGGGATGCGCTGGTCAGTTCGCCGCTGCGCCGCTGCGCGCAGTTCGCCGACGAGCTGGGGGCACGGCTGGGTTTGCCGGTGCAACTGGAGGCCGGTGTGCGCGAGTTGCATTTCGGTGACTGGGAAGGGCGCAGCGCGGCGCAGATCATGCAGGACCAGGCCGATGCCCTGGGGCGCTTCTGGGCTGATCCCTATGCCTTCACGCCGCCTCGGGGCGAGCCGGTGAGCGCTTTTGCCGAGCGGGTCCTGGCTGCCCTCGATGGCCTGGGGCGGCAGCATGCCGGCAAGCGGGTGTTGCTGGTCACCCATGGTGGCGTGATGCGCCTGCTGCTGGCCCAGGCCCGTGGTTTGCCGCGCGAGCAACTGCTGCAGGTGGAGGTTGGGCACGGTGCTTTGGTGCGTCTGGCCCTGGGCAGCGACGGCCGGCTACAGGAGCGCTGCTGAGATGTCGCCGTTCTGGATTGCCCTGCAGTTTCTCAGCAGCCTGCCGGTACGCCTGCCGGGCATGCCGGCACCTCGGGAGGTGGGGCGGTCGCTGTTGTACTACCCGCTGGTAGGCCTGTCGTTCGGCTTGTTGCTGTGGTTGGCCAGTCATCTGTTGCAGGGCACGGCGGCGCCGCTGCACGCGGCCTTGCTGCTGGTGTTGTGGGTCGTGCTCAGTGGTGCCCTGCACCTGGATGGCCTGGCCGACAGTGCCGACGCCTGGCTGGGCGGTTTCGGCGATCGCGAGCGTACCTTGCGGATCATGAAGGATCCGCGCAGCGGCCCGATCGCCGTGGTGACCCTGGTGCTGGTGTTGCTATTGAAGTTCTGTGCCCTGTGGGTGCTGGTGGAAAGAGGCGCGGGAGTCATGCTGGTGCTTGCGCCGGTGGTGGGGCGAGCTGCCTTGCTGGGGTTGTTCATGACCACGCCCTATGTGCGTCCGGGCGGTCTGGGGCAGGCTCTTGCCGAACACCTGCCCAGGCGTGGGGCGGGATGGGTGCTGTTGGCCAGTGCCGGGTTTTGCGTGGTCGTTGGCGGGTGGCGCGGGCTGGCCATGCTGCTGCTTGCAGCGCTGGTGTTCGCCTGGTTGCGTCATGTGATGTGCCGGCGCCTGGGCGGTACCACCGGCGATACGGCGGGGGCGATGCTGGAGATACTGGAACTGGCGGTGGTGCTGGGGGTGGCACTGTTGCCGGTCGGTTAAGGCTTTGGCTGCCATCTGGGGCGCGAAGCGGCCCCAATGGGCCGGTCCAGACACCCGGCGACCTGAAGGCAACCTCTTGCTGTAATGTCTGGCAACCCTTTGGTAACTGCTTCCCTGTGCAACCGGGCGTATCCTCGGCCGCCACTGCAACCGGCCAGGGAGGCCTCCCATGCGTCACTGGATACTCGCCAGCCTGCTCGCGCTGGCTACCCTGCCAGCCACGGCAGCCGATCTGATCGGCTTCTGGAACAGCCCTCGCCATGGCGGCAACAGCTTCAACCGCCTGCCCCCTGACCAAGCCTATTTCGAAGCCCTGCGCGGCTACGGCGCTACCTGGGTGCGGCTGTCCTACGACAAGTGGCGGCCCGAGAAACGCGATTTCCTGCTGGGCAACGCCGATGCCTACCAGGGCCTCGCGGCAGCCGACCTGGCCCAGCTCAGGGCTGTCCTGGACCGCGCCCACGCCGCAGGCCTCAAGGTCGTGATCGCGCCCCTCTCGCTGCCCGGCATGCGCTGGGCGCAAAACAACGAAGGCCAGTTCGACGATCGCCTCTGGCAGGACAAAGGCTATTGGACCCAAGCCGCCAACTTCTGGCGTGACCTGGCCCAGGCACTCGGCGACCACCCGGCCATCGCCGCCTACAACCTGGTCAACGAGCCGGCACCGGAAAAGCAGGGCGGCCTGCCCGAGCATGCCGATCCGCTGCGCATGAAGCAGTGGTACCAGCAGGTGCAGGGAGGCGCGCGCGACCTGCCTGCCCTCTATCGGCAACTGATCGCAGCGATCCGCGAAGTCGATGCCACTACCCCGATCATGGTCGACGCCGGCTGGTACGCCGCGGCCGATGCGTTCAGCTATTGGCCGGCCCCCCTGGCGGACGAGCGCGTGCTGTACAGCCTGCACATGTACGAACCCTACTCGGCCACCAGTGCGCCGAACATGGCCCGCCAAGCGCCCATCGCCTACCCAGGACCCGCGCCCTTTGCGGGGCGCTCCGAGCCATGGGGGGCGAGGCGGGTGGCGCAGTACCTGCAGCAGCCGCTCGACTGGATGGCCACGATGAAACTGCCACGTTCGCGCCTGGTGGTTGGCGAGTTCGGTTGCATGCGCCGCCTGCCTGGTTGTCGGCAGTACCTGGAGGATGTACTCAGCGTGCTGGACCGTCAGCAGGTGCACTGGGCCTTCTACAGTTTCCGCGAAGACAGCTGGGATGGCATGGACTACGAACTGGGTTCGGCCAAGGTGCCCTGGCGCTATTGGCAGGCGATCGAACAGGGCGCGCCGGATCCGCTGCCGCGCAAGGCCACGGCTGAATTCGAGCCGATCCGCAGCCGCTTGGCCCGCTGATCGAGATGTGAAATGTCTTGCAACATTCAATGTACGGGTATATACACGCATTCATGTTGACCAGCGAATGCCTCTGTACCCACCTGCGTCGTGCCGCCCGTGGGGTGAGCCGGCACTATGACGAAGCCCTTGTCGGTTTCGGCATCAATGTCGCCCAGTTTTCCCTGCTTCGCCACCTGCAGCGGCTCGACCGCCCCAGCATCACGTCCCTGGCCGAAGCCATGGGGCTGGATCGCAGCACCCTGGGCCGCAACCTGCGGGTGCTGGAAGCCGAAGGTCTGGTGGCCCTGGCCGAGGGTGACGACCAGCGCAATCGCCTGGTGCTGTTGACCGAGGCGGGCAAGGTGCGGCTGCAGGCGGCCCATCCGGCCTGGGAGCGGGCCCAGCGGCAACTGGTGGAGCGGTTGGGGGAAGGGCAACGGGACGCACTGGTGCGGTTGCTGGAGCGCCTGGCCTGATTCACACACCAGAAGCGGGCAGCTACCCGCCTCAACCTTGCGATGCGCAGGAGAACGACAATGACTTCGGTATGGCGAACCAGCGGATGGATTCTACTGGGGGCGGCGTTGATCCTGGCGCTGTCGCTGGGCGTGCGGCACGGTTTTGGCCTGTTCCTGGCGCCAATGAGCGCCGATTTCGGTTGGGGGCGCGAGGTGTTCGCCTTCGCCATCGCCCTGCAGAACCTGATCTGGGGGCTGGCCCAGCCTTTCGCCGGTGCCCTGGCGGACCGCCTGGGCGCGGCGCGGGTGGTGATCATCGGCGGCATCCTCTATGCCGCGGGCCTGATGCTGATGGGCATGGCCGACTCGGCCTGGTCGCTGTCGCTGAGCGCCGGCTTGTTGATCGGCATCGGGCTTTCGGGAACGTCTTTCTCGGTGATCCTCGGCGTGGTGGGGCGTGCCGTACCGGCGGAAAAGCGCAGCGTGGCCATGGGTATCGCCAGCGCGGCCGGCTCCTTCGGTCAGTTCGCCATGCTGCCCGGCACCCTGGGGCTGATCCAGTGGCTGGGCTGGTCGGCGGCATTGCTGGTGCTGGGCCTGCTGGTGGCCCTGATCATCCCGCTGGTGGGGATGTTGCGGGATCGCCCGCTGCCCAGCCTCGGCGCCGAGCAGACCCTCGGCCAGGCCTTGCGCGAGGCCTGCTCGCACAGCGGTTTCTGGCTGCTGGCCCTGGGCTTCTTCGTCTGTGGTTTCCAGGTGGTGTTCATCGGGGTGCACCTGCCGGCCTATCTGGTGGACCAGCATCTGCCGGCCAGTACCGGCACCACCGTGCTGGCGCTGGTCGGGCTGTTCAATATCGTCGGTACCTACACCGCCGGCTGGCTGGGTGGGCGCATGTCCAAGCCGCGCCTGCTCAGCGCGCTGTACCTGCTGCGTGCTCTGGTGATCGTGCTGTTCCTGTGGGCGCCGGTGACCGAGGTCAGTGCCTACCTGTTCGGCATCGCCATGGGGCTGTTGTGGCTGTCCACGGTACCGTTGACCAATGGCACCGTGGCCACGGTGTTCGGCGTGCGCAACTTGTCCATGCTCGGCGGCATCGTCTTCCTGTTCCACCAGTTGGGTGCTTTCCTGGGGGGATGGCTGGGCGGCGTGGTGTATGACCAGTCCGGCAGCTACGAGCTGGTCTGGCAGATCTCGATCCTGCTCAGCCTGCTGGCTGCCGCGCTCAACTGGCCGGTGCGCGAGCGGCCGGTCGCGCGCTTGCAGGTGCAGGCCGCATGAACCGCTACCTGGCCCGCATCCTCCTGGTGGCGGGTGCGGCAGTGCTCCTGGCGCTGGTGTGGTGGGGCTGGCAACTGGGCGGGTTGCGGTTGATGCAGCTGGGCATGGGCGTTTGTTAGGCGCTACCCTGCAAGTTCAAGGATCGCCTTGCAGGAGAACAACGATGATGCGTGTACGCTGGCTGACGATACCCGCGCTGGCCCTGGCCACCCTTTCTTCCAGTTGGGCAGCGGATTGCCCGGCACTGCTGCAGGGCAGCCTGCCCGAGTTGCGTGGCAAGGAGCAGGTCGACCTGTGCCAGCGTTTCGCGGGCAAGCCGCTGGTGGTGGTGAATACCGCCAGTTATTGCGGCTTCGCCCCGCAGTTCGAAGGGTTGGAGGCGGTCTACAAGGAATACCACGAGCAGGGCCTGGAAATGCTCGGCGTGCCGTCGAACGACTTCAAGCAGGAGGACGCCGACAGCGAGAAGACCGCCAAGGTCTGCTATGCCAACTACGGTGTGACCTTCACCATGACCAAGGCCCAGGCGGTGCGTGGCAAGGATGCGGTGCCGCTGTTCGGCGAGTTGGCGCGCCAGAGCAGTGCGCCGAAGTGGAATTTCTACAAGTACGTGGTAGATCGCCGCGGCAAGGT
Organism: Pseudomonas sp. HLMP; assembly: GCF_046365545.1. Classification (NCBI taxonomy): domain Bacteria; kingdom Pseudomonadati; phylum Pseudomonadota; class Gammaproteobacteria; order Pseudomonadales; family Pseudomonadaceae; genus Pseudomonas; species Pseudomonas sp. HLMP. The sequence goes on from NZ_JBDLLR010000001.1 coordinate 2,309,173, forward strand.
GATCGCCAATTTCTCCAGCCTGACCAAGCCTGACGACCCGGCGTTCAGGACGGCTATCGAAAAGGCGATCGCTTCCCAACCCTGAGTGCCCGGCCTGGCGAGCGTCGCTGCCTTTCTCGGGCTGGGTCGAAGCGGTGCTAATACCTGGGGCCGCTTCGCGCCCCATCGCTGGCAAGCTCCCACAGTGGGGCCCATGCAGAGGACTCTGTGGGGATCACCCAGCCCTTCGGGCTGCGCTGTCGCGTAGAGAACATGCGGTTGACGCAGGCCCCTGTGGGAGCGGGCTTGCCCGCGAAGGGCCGCAGAGCGGCCCCATGGCCTGAAGAAGCCTACGTCTCTTGCAAGGCCCCGGCGACTCAGAAGCGGTAGGTGAGGGACGCGCCGATACCGTGGGCGCTGTTCTCGTACTTGGCTTGGTAGGAGCCCTTGGTCGCGCTGACCTGGTTGACCTTGGTGTCTTCCTCCCACAGGTAGGAGTACGCCACGTCGATGGTCATGTCGTCGGTCGGGCTCCAGCCGGCGCCGAGGCTCAGCACCTTGCGATCGCCAGTCGGGATGCGCGGCGAACGGTCGTGGTTGTTGGTCGGCGACTGGTCCACGGTGAAGCCGGCACGCAGGATCCACTCCTTGTTCACCTTGTAGGACGCGCCGATGGCGTGTGCCCAGGTGTCATGCCAGTTCTGCTCCTCGCTGATGGTCTGGAACGGCGAACCGACCAGTGCCGGCGGCACATCGTTCTGCACGGTGATGTCTTCCAGGCGGCTCCAGCGGGTCCAGGTGCTGCCCGCGTAGAGGGTCCACTGGTCGTCCAGCTCGTGGGTGATCGACAGGTCGACGGACTCCGGCGTCTTGATCTTCAGGCTGGCGTCGAACTTGCTGCCGTCGTAGGGGCCGATCAGCGGGGTGCTGACGCGGGTCTTGCCCTCGAGCTTGTAGTCGACCATGGAGTGGTAGGTCAGGCCGACGCGGGTGCGGTCGGTGGCCTGGACCAGGATGCCGATGTTGTAGCCGACTGCGGTATCGTCGCCCTTGATCTTCACTTCGCCATCGTTGCTGCCCGGGGTGAACGGGTTGATCAGGCTGGAGCCCAGCTCGCCCTTGATGCGGTTGAAGGTCGGGCCGAAACCGATCGAGACCTTGTCGTTGAAGGCATAGCTGACAGTTGGCTGGAAGGTGATGACCTCGACGTGGCTCTTCTTGCCCCAGTAGCGGGCGGCGTCGTCGCTGCCGTAGTCGGTGACCAGGCCGAACGGTACGTAGACGCCGAAACCGACGCTCCAGTGCTCATCGATTGGCTTGACGTAGTAGCCCATGGGTACGCCGACGGTCGGGACCATGTCGCCGTCGGTCTCTCCCCCCAGGTTGCTGCCTGGGCCCGAGATGTCGGACTTGGCGATGACGGCGGCGCCGCCCACGGTGATTTGCTCGCGCTTGAGGCGCGACATGCCGGCAGGGTTGCCAAAGACGGTGCTGGCATCTTCGGCAGAGGAAGAACGACCCGCGAAACCTGTACCCATGCCGCTGACGCTTTGCTCGTTGAGGGCGAAACCACTGGCGAGCAACTGGCTGGAAGCGAGGGCAACGGCAACGCCGAGGGAGGTTTTGAGCATTGCTTTTTTCATTATTGTGAAACTCCTTGGGATCTCCGGGGCGAAAAGCTACCAACAAATCACGCGCTGCGCCATAGGCTAGATCGCAGGAGTTAGAGCGGTTTTGTAGGACAATCCGACCAAAATTCCGTTTTTTCCGGTTTTAGCGTAGGACGTTTCTCAAGATGCCTGCGACATCATCGGCTCGACGCACAGATGCCAGGCTTGGGTGAAGTCGCGCAGGCGCCCCGGGGGGTGGAAGACCTGCCGCCAGATACGCGCCAACCCCAACAGGTCGTCGGCGGCGGGCAAGGGCGTGGCCTGTTCTTCGATGAGCATCCAGGCGATGGCGGTGGAGTAGCGCAGGTTGACCGCCAACTCCAGGTGCGGCCCGCGCAGGAAGGCGTGCTGGCTGGCCAGGCCACGGACCAGGCTGGCCAGGTCAGGGTCGCGGGCTAGGAAATCGTCCCACAGCGCCTGGTGACGCGTTTCGCCGATCCGGTAGAGACCATGCCCGCGCCGGTCGTGCAACGCCGAGCCGAGCGCCGATTGGCTGGCGGCGACGCCCAACAGCAGGGCCTCGGCGCTTTCGCAATGGCGGTCCAGGTAGACCAGGGTCGGCCGGATCACATACTGACACAACTCTTTCGCTGCGATACCCATGATGCCCTCGAACGATAAAGGCCGACGGGCACTGGAGCTTGGCAGCTGGTGGATTGATCAGGCCCGCCGGAAGCGGCTCGCACCGCTCGAGTTGAAGTGTAGTGTGATAATCATGGTGTAAAGGGCTGTTTTTAAATCGATTGCTGCCTGTCGTCCGGTGCTATATGCCCTACGGCAATTACGCCAAGAACGATCAGGCAGCGCAGTGGCGGGGATCGATCGCCTGAATGGGCGGGCATTCGCCGCTCATGCGGCCAGCGACTGGCGGGTTCGCTCGATCACTGCCTGCAGCGGTTCGCCGCGGCCGTATTGCTCGGGGTACAGGCGCTCGGTGTGGCACGCGACGCCATGTTCGTCGACCAGGGTGAAGCTGAAGCTGCCCTTGCGTGGGGCGACGATCAGGCACTTCAGTGGGGCGAAGGCCTGGGAAAGGGTGCCGATGGCAGCCTGGATCTGATGGTGCGTATTCATATTGTTGGATGTTCCTGCTTTAAACACGGGTTTCGATCCGTGCATCTTAGAAACGTTCCAGTGACGTCATTATTAAGGGACGCAGAACCTGACTGGAACAGGGCAGCCAGGGAGGCGCAATAAAAAGTGGGCGCTGGGCTGACTGGTAGGTACGTCAAAAGGCGGGCAAGCACACCAGGGCCAAGGTTCGTTGCCTCTGGGTGAAGATCCCGATCAATCTGTGCGTGATTCGTGCTAGGGCAGCTAGGGCTGCCGAGTGAACCATCGAATGGGCCGGTCCGTTTTCAGCATCGCCCGGAGGATCGAGCCGATGACTGAAGGGCGCTTGTGGCCAGAATTGACTTTCAGCTGGGTACTAACAGGGCGGCACCATACAGGAAGCACGCAGCAGGTGCAAGCCTTTGTTCGTTTCGCCAGGCGAGCCGAACAGTATGGCCTTTCTTGCTCAGTCTGTGAAGTAGGGCAAACGGATCATACGCGGCGGGATGATGCCATTTCGTGCATTCAAATGGAGGGATTCGGTGCACTTGTACACACTTGGTGCACGACTTGTAACGGCCCCGCAACATGTCTCGGCGGGCTCGCCAATGCCTTGACTGCACGCTTAAGTCAATGAAAAAAAACACTAATTTTTACTGGTGAAAAAATCGTCAGTTTGACTGAAACCCCCGTTTCATCGGGGTTTGAGGACTTGTCGAGGGGGTTGTCCACCGAGTTATCCACAGGATCTGTGGATTGTCCCGAGCGCTTGCTCTAGGACGGGCGTGCCAGCTCTTTTTCGAACTGTCCGACAATCGTCAACCCGGGATGATGGCAGGGACCACCCAATCGAAAACGTCAAGAAAAGATCATCGAATTTTTTTTTCGCCTGCGTGGCGATCGATCAGGCCATCGGCGAAAAAATGGAGTAGAGTGGCGCGCCTCTCGAGTTGCCTTCGCTGTTTGGTCATGAAGTTTCGCGGTAAATACCTCGCAAGCCCCGCTGCAACCCCGTCGGTGCCATCCCCCAAGCGTTTTTCCCTGAAAGTGGCCCTCTGGCTGCTCGATAGCCCGCGCCTGGGCGACAAGCCCAGCGTCAAGCACCTGGCCGGTCGTCTGCTCAAGCAGCCGGCGCGCCAGGGCGTGGTGGTCGCCCAGAGCCGCCTGGGGCAGATGCTCTGCCGGGACTGCGGTAACGCCCGTGACCGCCGCATCGGCCATGAGCTGCTGCGCCAGGCCGCACGGGCCGGCGACCGGCGGGCGCAGGTGGAGTATGCCCGCCTGTGCCAGCACAGTGAGCCGGAGCAGGCCCGCTACTGGCTGGAGTTGGCGGCGGGGCAGGGGTCGCAGGAGGCGCGGCGGTTGCTTGGGCAGTTGCGCTCGAGTTGATACCTGGGGCGGCACGACCACCCGGGCCTCACCTGTTAAGCTGCGCGCAGCATTGTCGAACATCGATCGGAGTAGCTATGGCAGTGGACCTTGCCAGTATCCTGCTGGGCATCGTGGCAGCAGCGGTTCCATGCCTGGCCTGGGCGTTGCAGGTGCAGCGACGGCTGTCGGCCCGGCAATCGGAACTGGCCCTGGTGCAAGAGCGTCTCACCGGTGCGCAACTGGCCCAGGAAGGCCTGCAGGCCCAGCTGGAGGCCTGCCGCGACGAGATCAGCGACCTGAGCGAGGCCAACGTGGCCAAGCAGACCACCCTGGCCGCCCAGGCCCGGGAACTGGAACTGCTGCAGATCGAGCGTGACAACGCCCGCGACGCCGCCCATGCCTGGCAACTGGAACGTGTCGGCCGCGAGGCCGAGCTGCGGCGCCTGGAGGCCCAGGTCGCGCGCCTGGAGGCCGAGTTGCGTGAGCAGCAGGAAAGCCACCAGCAACGCCTGGAAGACCTGCAGGAAGCCCGCGACACCTTGCGTGCGCAGTTCGCCGAGATGGCCACGAAGATCTTCGATGAGCGCGAGCAGCGTTTCGCCCAGACCAGCCAGCAGCACCTGGGGCAGTTGCTCGACCCGCTCAAGGAGCGCATCCAGGCCTTCGAGAAGCGCGTGGAGGAGAGCTACCAGCAGGAGGCCCGCGAGCGTTTTTCCCTGGCCAAGGAGCTCGAGCGCCTGCAGCAGCTCAACCTGCGCCTGTCCAACGAAGCCACCAACCTGACCCAGGCGCTCAAGGGCCAGAAGACCCAGGGCAACTGGGGCGAGCTGATCCTCGAACGGGTGCTGGAGCATGCCGGCCTGGAAAAGGGCCGCGAATACCTGACCCAGGTCAGCCTCAAGAGCGCCGAGGGCGAGCGCTACCAGCCCGATGTACTGATCATGCTGCCCGGCGACAAGCAGGTGGTGGTCGATGCCAAGGTCAGCCTCACCGCCTACCAGCAATTCGTCGGCGACGACGACGCCGAGCGCGCCCAGGCTGCGCTGAAGCAGCACGTGCAGTCCCTGCGCAGCCACGTCAAAGGGCTCTCCAGCAAGGACTACAACCGCCTGGAGGGCTTGCACAGCCTGGATTTCGTCCTGCTCTTCGTGCCCATCGAGGCGGCCTTCTCGGCGGCCCTGCAGGCCGAGCCCAACCTGTTCCAGGAGGCCTTCGACCGGCAGATCGTGATCGTCAGCCCCACCACCCTGCTGGCCACCCTGCGGGTGATCGACAGCCTGTGGAAGCAGGAGCGCCAGGGCCAGAACGCCCGGGAGATCGCCGAGCGTGCCGGGTGGCTGTACGACAAGTTCGTGTTGTTCATCCAGGACCTGGACGAGCTGGGCAGCCGCCTGCAGCAGGTGGACAAGGCCTATGCCGCGGCGCGCAACAAACTCTGCGAAGGGCGTGGCAACCTGGTCAGCCGCAGTGAGCAGCTCAAGCTGCTCGGCGCCCGGGCCAGCAAGAGCCTGCCGGCCGACTTGCTCGAACGCGCGCTGTCCGACGACGCGGTGCCTGACGAGGCGCTCACTGAACCAGGCTCAGATGCCGATTGAGCAGGGCGCGCAGGGCCGCTGGCTTGACCGGCTTGGCCAGGTAGTCGAGGCCGGCGGCATGGACCATGGCGATGGTCTCGTTGCGTCCGTCGGCGCTGATCACCACGCCCGGTACCGGTTCGCCCAGGCGGGTGCGTAGCCAGGCCATCAGCTCGGTCCCCGTCTCGCCATCGTCCAGGTGGTAGTCCACCAGCGCCAGGTGCGGGCGCATGCCCTTGGCCAGCAGGGCTTCGCATTCGGCGCGGCTGCGCGCGGTCCACACCTGGCAACCCCAGCGGCTGAGCAGGCTGTTCATGCCGACCAGGATGCTGTCTTCGTTGTCGACGCACAGCACCTGCAGCCCGGCCAGCGGTTGGCCAGCCTGTGGCTCCGGTGGCGCGCTGGGCGCCGCGACGGCGGCCTTGGCGATCGGCACGCCGACCCGGAACACGCTGCCCTTGCCTGGCCAGGAGCGCACCTGAAGCGGATGGCCGAGCACCCGGCACAAGCCGTCGGCGATCGCCAGGCCCAGGCCCAGGCCTTTTTCGGCGCGCGTCTGGTGGCTGTCCAGGCGCTTGAACTCCTGGAAGATCACCTGCAGCTTGTCGTCGGCGATGCCTGGGCCTCGGTCCCAGACTTCCAGCCACAGGCGCCCGCCCTGGCGGCGCACGCCAAGCAGCAGTGGGCTCTTGCCATAGCGCAGGGCGTTGGTCAGGAAGTTCTGCAGCACCCGCCGCAACAGTTTCATGTCGCTGTCGACCCGCAGGCGACTGCCGCGCAGGCGGAACTCCAGGCCCTTTTCCGCAGCCAGCAGCTTGAACTCGGCACCGAGGGTGTCGAACAGCTCGTTGAGGGCGAAGGGCTTGATGTCGGGGGTGATCCTGCCGTTTTCCAGGCGCGAGATGTCCAGCAGGTCGCTGATCAGTTCCTCGGCCGAGCGCAGCGAGCTGTCCATGTGCTGCACCAACTGCCGGGCTTCCTCGGACATGCCCTCGGCCTGCTGCGACAGGGCGGCGGAGAACAGCCGCGCGGCATTGAGCGGTTGCATCAGGTCGTGGCTGACCGCGGCCAGGAAGCGGGTCTTGGACTGGCTGACCGCCTCGGCATGGCTCTTGGCCTCGGACAGCGCCTGGTTGAGCTGGGACAGCTCATGGGTGCGCTCGGCGACCCGCTGCTCCAGGCCCTCGTTGGCGTCCTTGAGCGCCTGCTCGGCCTCGCGGAACGGGGTGATGTCGGTGAAGCTCATGACGAAGCCGCCGCCAGGCATGGGGTTGCCGATCAGCTCGATCACCCGGCCGTTGGGGAACAGCCGCTCGGAGGTATGGGCACGGCCCTGGCGCATCCAGTGCAGGCGCCGGGCCACATGGACCTGGGCCTCGCCGGGGCCGCACAGGCCACGTTCGGCGTTGTAGCGGATGATGTCGGCAATTGGCCGGCCCACGCTGATCAGCCCGTCGGGGTAGTTGAACAGCTCCAGGTAGCGCCGGTTCCAGGCCACCAGGTGCAGGTTCTGGTCCACCACGCTGATGCCCTGGTTGATGTTCTCGATCGCCCCCTGCAGCAGGGCGCGGTTGAACTGCAGCACCTCGCTGGCCTCGTCGGCGATGCGCACCACGTCCTCGAGCTGCATGTCGCGGCCTTCGATGGCGGCCTTGACCACCGCACGGGTCGAGGAGGTGCCGAGCACGCCGGCCAGCAGGCGCTCGGTGTGTTCGATCCAGTCGCCGTCGGCGTTCTGGTTGGGGTTGAAGCCCTTGCCCTGGCGGTAGGCGAAGCGGATGAAGCTCTGCCGCGCGCGTTCCTCGCCGACGAAGCGTGCCGCCAGCTTGAGCAGGTCGTCGATCTGCACCGCCAGCAGCGACCGGCTGTTGGGGCGGGTGGTCTGCTGGCCGATGAAGCGCCCGGCCTGCCAGTGTTCCGAGACCCGGGTGCGGGAGAAGATCGAGACCCAGGCGAACAGCACGAAGTTGCCCGCCAGCGACAGCACCACGCCCTGGGTCAGCGGGGTGATCGGCAGGTTCAACGGGTTGCCGTGCAGCCAGGCAAGGCCAGGGAACAATTGCAGCGACCAGCCCAGGCTGTGCGCGGCGATCGGCAGCACCAGGGTGTAGAACCACAGGAAGATCCCGGCCGCCAGGCCCGCGAACACGCCGCGCCGGTTGGCCTGTTTCCAGTACAGTGCGCCGAGCATGGCCGGGGTCAGCTGGGTCACTGCGGCGAAGGCGATCTGGCCGATGGTCGCCAGGCTCGCGGTGGAACCGAGCAGGCGGTAGCTGACGTAGGCGAGCAGAAGGATGACCACGATGGTCACTCGGCGGACCGAGAGCATCCAGTGGCGGAACGCCTCGAACGGCCGTTCGGCGTTCTTGCGGCGCAGCAGCCAGGGCAGCAGCATGTCGTTGGACACCATGGTCGACAGCGCCACGGCCTCGACGATGACCATGCCGGTGGCGGCCGAGGCGCCGCCGATGAAGGCCAGCAGGGCCAGGCTCGGGTGGGCTTCGGCCAGGGGCAGGCTGATGACGAAGGAGTCGGAGATCACCGTGCCCGGCAGCAGCATCTGCCCAGCCAGGGCGATCGGCACCACGAACAGCGCGGCCAGGGCCAGGTACAGGGGGAAGACCCAGCGCGCCATGCGCATGTCCTGGGGCTCGATGTTCTCCACCACGGTGACGTGGAACTGTCGCGGCAGGCAGATGATCGCCATCATCGCCACGGCCGTCTGCACCACCATCGAGGGCCAGTTGATGGTCTCCTGCCAATAGCTTTCCAGGTGCGTCGACTGGCGCGCCTGCTCGAACAGGTCGTCGAAGCCGTCGTACAGGTTGAACACCACGAAGGCGCCCACGGCGAGGAATGCCAGCAGCTTGACCAGCGATTCGAAGGCGATCGCCAGGACCATGCCGCGGTGGTGCTCGGTGACATCCAGGCTGCGGGTCCCGAAGACGATGGAGAACAGCGCCAGCACCAGCGACACCACCAGCGCGGTGTCCTGCACGCGGGTGCCGGTGGCATCGGCGCTGGCGCCGATCAGCAGGTTGACGCCGAGCACGATGCCCTTGAGCTGCAGGGCGATGTAGGGCAGCACGCCCACCAGGCAGATCAGCGCCACCACCACGGCCAGGGTCTGCGACTTGCCATAGCGCGCGGCGATGAAGTCGGCGATCGAGGTGATGTTCTGCTGCTTGCTGATCAGCACCATCTTTTGCAGCACCCAGGGGGCGAAGATCAGCAGCAGCACCGGCCCCAGGTAGATCGGCAGGAACGCCCACAGCTGTTCGGCGGCCTGGCCGACCGCGCCGAAGAAGGTCCAACTGGTGCAGTACACCGCCAGCGACAGGCTGTACACCCAGGCACGCAGGCGCGGCGGCAGCGGGGTGCTGCGGCGGTCGCCGTAGAAGGCGATGGCGAACATGATGGCCATATAGGCCAGGGCGACCACGGCGATCAGCCCGCTGGACAACGACATGCAAACTCCGGAGCAAAGAATAGAACGCGGTCCCGATCAATCAGTCTGGCATGGCGCCTGGCGTTCGTCAGCGCAGACGATGGTCGCAGTGGCAGGACGTCGCAGCCCTTGCTGCTCAGCATAAGGGCGAGGGCGGGGTTTGTCGTGAGTCTTTGTGGTGCTCAAGCTCGATGCCGGTCATTCGAGTGGCAGCGGGGCTGCTGTGCCGCCATCGTCGGCAAGCCCCACAGGGGGCGTGGTGCTCCTTCGGCATCTGCTTGGCAGAGGATTCTGTGGGTGCGGCTTGCCAATGGCCGGCTTTCCCATGCAGATTTGTGGCTCTGTGCGGCCTGCGGGCCTCCAATGACAAAAGCCCCCAGGAACAAGGACGATGAGTCACCCCTCGCAATTCACCTTGCTCGGCAAGCGGCGTTTCCTGCCGTTCTTCATCACCCAGTCGCTGGGTGCCTTCAACGACAACCTGTTCAAGCAGTCGTTGATCCTGGCGATCCTCTACAAGCTCAGCCTGGAAGGCGACCGCTCGATCTGGGTCAACCTCTGCGCCTTGCTGTTCATCCTGCCGTTCTTCCTGTTCTCGGCCCTGGCCGGGCAGTTCGGCGAGAAGTTCGCCAAGGACGCGCTGATCGGCGCGATCAAGCTGGCCGAGATCGTCATCATGGCCATCGGCGCCACAGGCTTCGTCACGCACCACCTGGAGCTGATGCTGCTGGCGCTGTTCGCCATGGGCACCCATTCGGCGCTGTTCGGCCCGGTGAAATACTCGATCCTGCCCCAGGCCCTGCGCGAGGAGGAACTGGTGGGCGGCAACGGCCTGGTGGAAATGGGGACCTTCCTGGCGATCCTCGCCGGGACCATCGGCGCGGGGGTGATGATGTCGTCCACCCACTACGCCACGGTGGCGGCGGGAGGCGTGGTGGGCACCGCGGTGCTCGGCTACCTGGCCAGCCGCTGGATCCCTCGGGCCGCGGCGGCGGCCCCGCAGATGAAGCTGGACTGGAACATCTTCCGCCAGTCCTGGGCCACCCTGCGCCTGGGCCTGGGGCAGACGCCGGCGGTTTCGCGCTCGATCGTCGGCAACTCGTGGTTCTGGTTCGTCGGGGCCATCTACCTGACCCAGATCCCGGCCTATTCCAAGGACTGGCTGCACGGCGACGAAACCGTGGTGACCCTGGTGCTGACGCTGTTCTCGGTGGGCATCGCGGCGGGCTCGCTGCTGTGCGAACGGCTCAGCGGCCGCAAGGTGGAGATCGGCCTGGTGCCGTTCGGCTCGTTCGGCCTGACCCTGTTCGGCCTGCTCTGGTGGTGGCACTCCGGCGACGTGCCAGCCGGCGAGGCGCCGCATGACTGGCTGGCCCTGCTGGGCATGGGCCAGGCCTGGTGGATCCTGGTGTCGATCGTAGGCCTGGGGGTATTCGGCGGTTTCTACATCGTGCCGCTGTATGCCCTGATCCAGGCGCGTACCCCCGAGGACCAGCGGGCGCGGGTGATCGCCGCCAACAACATTCTCAATGCCCTGTTCATGGTGGTCTCGGCGATCCTCACCATCGTCCTGCTGAGCCTGGCGCAACTGAGCATCCCGCAGTTGTTCCTGGTGGTGTCGCTGCTCAACATCGCGGTCAACGCCTATATCTTCCGCATCGTCCCTGAGTTCACCATGCGCTTCATGATCTGGCTGCTCAGCCATTCCATGTACCGGGTCGAGCATCGGGACCTGGAGCGTATTCCCGACGAGGGGCCAGCGTTGCTGGTGTGCAATCATGTGTCCTTCGTCGATGCGCTGCTGATCGGGGGGGCGATCCGCCGACCGGTGCGTTTCGTCATGTACTACAAGATCTACGACCTGCCGCTGCTCAACTTCGTATTCCGCACCGCCGGGGCGATTCCCATCGCTGGCCGCAGCGAGGACGAAGCCACCTACGAGCGGGCCTTCGCGCGTATCGCCCAGTACTTGGCCGCGGGTGAAGTGGTGTGCATCTTCCCGGAGGGCAAGTTGACCTCCGATGGCGAGATCGACGTGTTCAAGGGGGGCGTCAACCGCATCCTCCAGGAAACCCCGGTACCGGTGATTCCCCTGGCGTTGCAGGGCTTGTGGGGCAGTTTCTTCAGCCGCGATCCGGCCAAGGGCTTTTTCCGGCGCCTGTGGTCGCGGGTGACCCTCGTGGCTGGCGCCGCCATCCCGGTGGAGGCGGCGCAGCCAGAGGTGCTGCGCGAGAAGGTCATGGCCTTGCGCGGCGACCAGCGTTGAGGGAAGGGGCGTGGGTCAGCCGGTGCTGACCTTCAGGCCGACCAGGCCGGCGACGATCAGGGCCACGCTGGCCAGGCGCACCAGGGCCATGGATTCGCCGAACAGGATGATCCCGGCGATCACCGTGCCGACGGCGCCGACGCCGGTCCAGATGGCATAGGCGGTACCCAGTGGCAGTTCCTTCATGGCCAGGCCCAGTAGACCCAGGCTCACGGCCATGGCGGCGACGGTCAATACGGTGGGCAGGGGACGGGTGAAACCGTCGGTGTACTTCAGGCCTACGGCCCAGCCGACTTCGAACAGACCGGCGAAGAACAGGATGATCCAGGACATGAGAGCCTCCATCGTTTTCAAGGATGGGGCCGTCCCCGGAATGGTCACGCGGTGCGTCGTGAGGTCGTCCTCACAGTGCGCACTATAGTGCACATTTGCCATGGGTAGGGCAAGTCGGGCGGATCTGCGGTGCCTGTTCCGGCACAGTGGAGAACACCGGACGTGTGGATCAGGCTGCCGCGAACAGGCCGGTGCCGTCAGCCCATCAATGCCTGGCCGGCTCGGCCTCTACAGGAGCGCCGGGCTCTTCCATCCGGCGGAACCAGGTCGACAGCACCGCCCCGGAGATGTTGTGCCACACGCTGAACAGCGCACTGGGCACCGCTGCCAGCGGCGAGAAGTGCGCCGCCGCCAGTGCCGCGCCCAGCCCGGAGTTCTGCATGCCCACTTCCAGCGCCAGCGACTTGCGCTGGGCCAGCGGCAGCTTGCACAACTTGCCGGTCAGGTAGCCGAGCAGGAAGCCGAAACTGTTGTGCAATATCACCACGGCCATGATCAGCAGGCCCGACTCGGCGATCTTCGCCTGGCTGGCCGCGACCACCGCGCAGACGATCATGACGATGCTCACCACCGACACCAGCGGCAGCACCTGCACCGCCAGTTGCACCCGCGCGCCCAGTACCCGCTGGGCCAGCACGCCGAGGACGATCGGCAGCATCACCAACTGCAGGATCGACCAGAACATGTCCATGAAGGACACCGGCAGCCAGGCCGAGGCCAGGAACCAGATCAGCGCCGGGGTCAGCAGCGGTGCCAGCAGTGTGGTCACCGCGGCAATGGCCACTGCCAGGGCCAGGTCGCCCTTCGACAGCCAGACCATCACGTTCGAGGCCGTGCCGCTCGGGCAGCAGCCGACCAGGATCACCCCCACGGCGATCTCCGCTGGCAGGTGGAACAGCTGGCACAGCAACCAGGCCATGCCCGGCATGATCACGAAGTGCGCCACCACCCCCAGCGCCACCCGCCAGGGCTGGCGGGCGAGGGCGGCGAAGTCGTCGAGCTTGAGGGTCAGGCCCATGCCGAACATCACCAGGCCCAGCAGCGGCACGATGGCCACCTTCAGGGCGATGAACCACTGGGGTTGAAGGAAGGCCAGACAGGCGAACACCAGCACCCACAGGGCGAACGTGTTGCCGACGAAGCGGCTGAAGGCGGCCAGGGCACGCATGGGGGAAATCTCCGGTTTCAGCTTCAAGCTTCAAGCTGCAAGTAAAAGCGGGACGGTGTGGCCGTTCGATTCCGCATGTTCTCGAAGCTCTGTGCTGTCGCTTTGGCTTTTTCTTGCAGCTTGCAGCTGCCGTCAAACCCCTTGGGGAATCTCTTCGCCGCCCAGGGCCTCGAACAGCGCCGGGAGGAACTCGGTGAAGGTCATCATCATCAGGGTGAAGCTGGCATCGAACTGCTGCTGGGCCTCTTCGCCGCCATCCTGCTCGGCCTGCTCCTGCAGCAGCTCCTCGAACTTCAGGCGCTTGATCACGGTCTTGTCGTCCAGCACGAACGACAGCTTGTCCTGCCAGGCCAGGGCCAACTGGGTGACCACCTTGCCAGTGCCCAGGTGCAGCTGGATCTCCTCGCTGGCCAGGTCCTGGCGCTTGCAGCGCACGATGCCGCCGTCTTCATGGGTGTCGCGCAGCTCGCACTCGTCCAGGACGAAGAAGTCCGCAGCCGGCGCCTGGGACTTGACCCAGTCGGTCATGGTCGCGCTCGGGGCGGTTTTCACGGTGACCGGGCGCACCGGCAGCGAGCCCATGACCTCGCGCAGGGTCGAGAGCAGGTCTTCGGCGCGCTTGGCGCTGGCCGAGTTGACCAGGATCAGGCCCAGGCGCGGGGCGATGGCGGCGAAGATCATCGAGCGACGGATGAAAGCGCGGGGCAGGAAGCTTTGGATGATGTCATCCTTGATCTGGTCGCGTTCCTTCTTGTAGACCTTGCGCATCTGCTCGGTCTCGATCTCCTCGACTTTTTCCTTGACCGCATCGTTGACCACGCTGCTGGGCAGGATGCGTTCCTCCTTGCGTGCGGCGATCAGCAGGAAGTCACCGCTGACGTGTACCAGCGGTGCGTCCTCGCCCTTGCCGAACGGGGCGACGAAACCATAGGTGGTCAGCTCCTGGCTGGCGCAGGGGCGGGCCGGCTTGCTGGCCAGGGCGGCTTCCAGTGCTTCGGGTTCGAACGGGACATCCTGGGTCAGGCGGTAGGTCAGCAGGTTCTTGAACCACATGAGGGGGAATCTCTCCTTAATGCATAAGGCGGGCATTATTCTCCGAGTGACGGTTTGCGACCACCCCTGTCAGAGGGCCAGCAGCCATTAATCGCCAGGAAAAGGGCAGTGATGCTAGGTCTTTGAAAGGCTTCAAAAAAAATTTGAAAAAAGTGCTTGCCAGGGTGGCGGGTCCTCCGTAGAATGCGCGCCACACCGAGACGAAGGGTGGTTAGCTCAGCCGGGAGAGCATCTGCCTTACAAGCAGAGGGTCGGCGGTTCGATCCCGTCACCACCCACCAATCTCGATGTATAGCGCAGCGGTAGTTCAGTCGGTTAGAATACCGGCCTGTCACGCCGGGGGTCGCGGGTTCGAGTCCCGTCCGCTGCGCCATATTCCAGCTTCCAGGGCCCACTGAACACCCGGAAGCCACAAAGAAAGCGACCTTGAGGTCGCTTTTTTTGTTTATGGCATTGCGTCAGAATCCTTCCTGTCCGCCGGATGCGGCCAGCAGGTCGCGTTCCGGTTCTTCACCGCGAGCACGAGACCGACCATGCAGGATGCCAGTACCTCTCCATCCCCCGCGCAGCCAACCCCGCTCCTGGGCATCGACCTGGGCACCACCAATAGCCTCATCGCCGTCTGGCAGGATGGCCAGGCACGCTTGATCGCCAATGCCCTGGGCGATGTACTGACGCCGTCGGTGGTCAGCGTCGACGACGATGGCAGCATCCTGGTGGGCAAGGCCGCCCGTGCGCGCTTGACCACCCACCCGCAGCGCACCGCTGCGGCCTTCAAGCGTTTCATGGGCAGTGACAAGCGTTTCGAGCTGGGCGAGTACCGCTTCAGCCCCGAGGAGCTCTCCGCCCTGGTGCTGGGCGCGTTGAAGCAGGATGCCGAGGCCTACCTCGGCTGCCAGGTGAGCGAGGCGGTGATCTCGGTGCCGGCCTATTTCAGCGACGAGCAGCGCAAGCGCACGGTGTTCGCCGCGGAGCTGGCGGGGCTGAAGGTACAGCGGCTGATCAACGAACCGACCGCCGCGGCCATGGCCTATGGCCTGCATGAACAGGCATTCGAGCGCACGCTGGTATTCGACCTGGGCGGCGGCACCTTCGATGTCACCGTACTGGAGTACGCCCTGCCGCTGATCGAGGTGCATGCCTCCACCGGCGACAACTACCTGGGCGGAGAGGATTTCACCGACGCCTTGCTGGCCGCCTGCCTGCACGACTGGGGTCTCGAGGCCGAGGGCCTGGAACCCCAGGCGCTGGCCAGCCTGCATGACACCATCGAGCAGTTCAAGCACGACCTGGGCGAGGGCAAGCGCACCCTGGGCTGGAATGGCGATGGCCAACTGCGCGAGTGGACGCTCGACGAGACGCGCCTGCAGTCGATCTGGGCACCGTTGCTGGCCCGGGTGCGAGCGCCCATCGAACAGGCTCTGCGCGATGCCCGCCTGAGCCCGCGCGAGCTGGACAGCCTGGTGCTGGTCGGCGGTGCCACGCGCATGCCGCAGATCCAGCAACTGGTGGCCAAGCTGTTCGGCCGTCTGCCGTACCGTCATCTCGACCCGGACACCATCGTCGCCCTCGGCGCTGCCAGCCAGGCCGCCTGCAAGGCCCGTGACCAGGCCATCGACGAGCTGATTCTCACCGACGTCTGCCCCTATACCCTGGGCGTGGCGTCCCAGCGTGGCGAGGAGGTGTCCGGCGCCTTTTCGCCGATCATCGAGCGTAACACGGTCATCCCCACCTCCAAGGTGCAACGCTTCTACAGCAGCCATCCGCAGCAGAAAAGCGTGCGCATCGACGTGTACCAGGGCGAGCGCCCCTGGGTGCGCGACAACATCCTGGTAGACAGTTTCGAGATTCCCTTGCAGCAGACCGGGCAGGTGCAGTCGCTGGACGTGCGCTTCAGCTACGACATCAATGGCCTGCTGGAGGTGGACGTGACCTTCCTGGAAACGGGCCAGAAGCACAGCCACAGCATCGACCGCAGCCCCACTGGCCTTGACGCCGAGGCCCGCCAGGCCAGCCATGAGCGCCTGGCGCGGTTGAAGATCCACCCCCGCGACGCCTTGCCCAACCGCACCCTGCTGGCGCGCCTGGAGCGGGCCTGGATGCAGAGCCTGGGCGACGAGCGCGAGTTGATCGGCAGTTGGCTGGATGCCTTCAATGCGGTGCTGGCCAGCCAGCAGGCTGGCGAGATCAACCGGCAGCGCCAGCAGTTGAGCCAGGCGCTGGACGATCTGCGTTACTGAAAGCCAAGGCCCAGAGGTCAATGCCGGTCAGTCAAGGGGGACTGGGGCTGCAAAGCAGCCCCGGGGGCGGTGAAGAACGCTGACCTAGCGCCGCAACGCCGCTTGCAGCCCGTACTGCAGAACATCCTGCCTACTCGCGGTGATGCCATAGCGGTTAGGCAACGGATCACCTCCAAGACCGAGCAGCACCAGCACGGCGAACGGCAACAACCGGCTGACCCCCATCAGCACCAGCAGCGACGGTACGCCACGCCCCATGTCGCGCAGGCGGCGCAGGCAGGCGCTGATCAGCACCAGGGCGATCACCGGCAGCACCGCGGGCTGCGTGGTATAGAAGGGGGCCGCCAACAGGCACAGCAGCAATTGCAGGGCAAAGTTGCTGCGATCCAGGCGGCTGCGCAGTTTCCATAGCTCCCAGGCCGGTGTCGGGGGCGTCTGCGCGAACTCGAACAACAGGCGCTCGCTCCACGACAGCAGGGCGGTGAGGGCACAACGCAGGCCGAGATCGAGGTTCGGATCGTCCTTGCCCCGTTGCAATGCCCGCAGGGTACGGTGGCGTGGAATGCCATCCAGGCCTTGGCCTGCCAGGCTGCGCAGGCTGTTCAGGGCGCTGCGCAACAGGTCGTATTCCAAGCCCAGGCCAAGCGCCCTGGCATCCCGCGCAGACAAGACGGGCGTGCCCTTGACCAGGCTGTCGCGAAAGCGCAGCGCCAACTCGCTGCCCGCATCCAGGCCTTCGAGCCGTTCCAGCATGCGCTGGCGTTGCGCCCTGTCCAGGCTGGGGTCGTGGTAGAGCACGGCGTACAACAGCATCTGGTGGAGCCGATGCCCGTCAAGCAGCGGTGTGCAGTGTTCCAGGCAGGCATGCAGTTGCAGGTTGCTCGGCAGCCTGTCGCTGGCCAGCGCCTGGTGCAGGTCGAGCAGGCGTGCGCTGACGATGCGCTGCAGTGGATCATGGCCGTCCAGCCAACCGAGCAGGTGGTCGGTTTCGTCCTGGCGCTGCAGGTGCAGGAGCAGGTCGTGCAAGGCGGCGCAGGGGTGCCCGGCGGGAAACGCCAGTTGTGTGAGCAGTGTCGGCGAAACCAGCGCCAGCCAGCGGGCAGGGTCGAGCACCAGGGCGAGCATGAACAGGTTCTGCCGGTGCCAGCCCCACAAGGCCTCGTCGTCGTCGGGCGGCGCCGGCAGCAGCGCCTGCTCGGTCAGCAACGCCTGCACATCCATGGCGAAGGGGGCGGTGAACATGCGTTGCATCTGGAAGTGGTCGTTGCGCCGCTGCAGGGCGATGGCCGAGTAGGGGCGCATGCGCCGCAGCCATTCGCGGCACACCGGGTGAATGTCGACCTCGTCGAGCGCCTCGGGCAGCATGGGCGCCGGGTCGTCGCTGGCGCAGGCGCGCACCAGGGCCTGCACCACCGGCGAGTGCTCGAGCCAGTGCAACTGTTGTTCGGCCTGGCGCTGGAAGCCTTCCAAGATCAAGGCGTCGAGGGCATCTTCGCCGACAGGCTCGGCGAGGACCTGCCGCAGCAGGCCGGCCTCTCCCCGCTGCAAGGCCCAGGCATGCCGGTACAGGCGGTGCAGCGCGTGGTCCTGCTGGTCCTCCAGCAGCCAGGCGAGCAGTGGCAGTTCGTCGTCGCCATCCAGGCGCCACTCGACGAAGCGGCCGGCGATGCCGTCCAGTTCCAGGCGTGCGGCTTGTGACCAGCGCGCCAGGGTCTGCGGGCTTTGCGCCGGGCTGCCCCAGGCCTGCGCCGGATCGGCCAGGTCGTCGGGCCAGGTAGTGGGCCTGGCCTGTCGGTCGAAGGCCTGGATCAGCAGGGGCAGGCGCTGGGGCTGGAGCCGGGTGCACAGGTCGAGCAGCCAGCGTTCGGCCTCGGGGTGCGCCTGCTCGCGCCACAGCCGCAGCCAGCAGTCCAGGGCCTGTTCCTGCGCGCCGAGGGCATCGGCCTGGCGCGCCAGCAGGTAGAGCAGGTCGGGATCGTCCGGGGCCAGGCGCTGCCGTTCCAGCAGGAGCCCATGCAGGGTGCGGCTGGCGATCCCGGCCTGGCTGAACTGCACCAGCAGGCGCTGCACCAGGGCTTCATCGTCAGGGATCGCCAGGCAGGTATGCAGGCTGGCGAACTGCTCGTACTCGAACAGTGGACGGTTCTGGTAGCAGTACTCCAGGCTGCGGAAGTACCACAGCGTTTCCAACTGCGCGGTGGGAGGCCAGTCGCGCATCAGGCCGGTGTCGAACGGGTCTGGCTCTTCCAGGCGTTGCAGCAGGGCCTCCACCTCTTGCGGGTTGGGCAGGCGCAGCACCTGCTCGGCCCAGCCCAGGCGCCGGGCCAGCAGGTTGGCGCAGCGGTGGCCGAGCGGTCCGCAGTTGGGCAGTAGCGCCAGCAATTGCCGGCCGAGGTCTTCCAGCGTCTCCAGCGGCAACTCGTCGAGTTCGGCGATGTAGCGCTGCCAAGCCTGGGGATCGAAGCGTTGGGTGGGCTCCTCCAGCAAGCGGTGAAAGGCCGCCAGCGCCGGATGGCGTTGCGTATCGTCGTGGTCTGGCGCTCGTTCCTCCAGGCTCGACGCTGCGCCTTCGCGGGCCAGGCGCAGGGCTTGCTCATAGGCTGCGCGCAGGGCCTGGAAGCCCTCCGGGTCGGATTCCGGGTGGTGCGCCGGCAACTGGCGGCGGTAGGCCTGGCGGATGGCGTCCAGGTCGTGGGTCGGCTCCAGGCCCAGGTGAATCCAGCAACTCATGACCAGCAGCCCTCTTCCAGCGAGGCGGGGCGTTGCGGTTCGGGCAGCGGCAGGTCCCAGGGCAGGCTGCGCAGCAGGCTGCTGGCGCCGAGCCGCAGGTTGAGCACGATGCAACGGTTCCAGTGCTCGCTGCCTTGGCGCTCGAGGTCGGCGGCGAGGCTTTCGTCGCTGCTCTGCGAGACATTCCACAAGGCCTTGCCGAACAGGTAGCCGGCCAGGTAACTGTCCCAGCGGTTGTAGTAGTGGCGCGCGCGCAGGGCCAGGCGATGGTGCAGGTAGAGGCTCTCGTCGCGGCTGACCAGGCCCTTCTTCACCCCGGCGCGCAGCAAGAAACCCATGCGCCCCAGGTCCCAGGCACGGGTACCGCCGGGGCCGCAATCGGGGAAGGTGCGCGCGGCATATTCGAACTTGATGCGTTCGCGCAGCGGCAGGCCGTCGAGCAAGCTGCGCCATTGGCTGGGCAGGCAGCGCTGGAATTGCCAGTAGGCTTCGCTCAGCTCCGTGGCGTGGCCGTTGTCGGCCATGTGCAGGGTGTCCAGCAGTTGGCTGCGGTCGCTGATGCCCCAGCCGCGTTCCAGGTCGGTCTGGTCTTCGCCTTCGAAGTACTCGGCGGCGGTATAGCTGGCGCCGTTGAGGGCGGCCATGGGCGCCGAGAGGGCATGCAGCCAGCGCTGTGCGTGTTCATCCATGAGCGGGCTCCTGATCAGACGACGTCCTGGCGCAAGGCCCGTTCCTCTTCACGCAGGGTGAGCACCTCGAAGCCTTGGCCCGTGACCGCCACGGTATGCTCCCACTGCGCCGACAGGGCGCGGTCGCGGGTGATCACCGTCCAGCCATCGCGCAGGGTGCGTGTGCCGCGCCCGCCCTGGTTGATCATCGGTTCGATGGTGAAGACCATGCCAGGCTTGAGTTTCATGCCCATGCCCCGTTGGCCCACGTGCAGCACCTCGGGTGCCTCGTGCATCTGCCGGCCGATGCCATGCCCGCAGTATTCGCGCACGACGCTGTAGCCGGCGGCTTCGGCATGGGCCTGGATGGCATGGCCGATATCGCCGAGGGTGGCGCCCGGACGGACCTGCTCGATGCCCTTCCACAGCGCCGCGTAGGTGGTGTCCACCAGGCGCCGGGCCTCGTCGCTGACCGGGCCGAGGCAGTACATCTTCGACGAGTCGGCGATGTAGCCGCCCTGTTCCAGGGTGATGTCGACGTTGACGATCGAGCCTTCCCCTAGCACCTCGTCGGCATTCGGCACGCCGTGGCAGACCACGTGGTCCACGGAGGTGTTGAGGGCGTAGGGGAAACCGTACTGGCCCTTGCTCGCCGGGCGTGCCTTGAGCGTTTCGACGATGAACGCCTCGGCGCGGTCGTTGATCTGCAGGGTGGTCACCCCGGGACGGATGAAGCCGTCGAGGTGGGCGAAAACCTGAGCCAGCAGTTGCCCGGCGCGGCGCATCAGGTCGAGTTGGGCGGGGGTCTTGAGGATCACCTGGGACATGGGGGCAGGGGCGGATCTCGATCGATAGGGGTGTTCAGGATATCCCCATGAGGATCGCAGGTGCCACCGCTTGGTGCGCGGGTCACCAGGATGGTGCGGTATCGGGGTTTCCATAGGCGAGTGCTGGGGCGCGAAACGGCCCCAAAGCACGCTTCACAGCCTCGCCCTCCCACTGGCCCGCCTTTTGCTGCAGCTCGTCCATCCAGGCCATCAACGCCGATGGCCCACATCCTCTTCACGACAAAGGCGCCGTGTTGCCCCTCCTGCTCCAGCAGGCCGGGGCGGCCGGCGCTTTTTTCGTTCATTCGGGCAGGAGACAGATCGATGAGCAGCAGCGAGGTGCGCAGCGTTTGCCCGTATTGCGGGGTAGGGTGCGGCATCGTCATGTCTGTGGTCGACGGCAAGGTCAGCAAGATCAGCGGCGACAAACAGCACCCGAGCAACTTCGGCCGCCTGTGCACCAAGGGCCTGACGGCGCACCTGCCGCTGAGCGCTGCCGGGCGCATGGAGCATGCCTACGTGCGCCAGCAGCGCCACCAGGAGCCGGCACGCGACGCCATCGACCGCGCCATCGATCAGGCCGCCGGGCGCCTGCGGCGGGTCATCGACGAGCATGGCCCGGACGCCGTGGCTCTGTACGTTTCCGGGCAGATGTCGCTGGAGGCGCAGTACCTGGCCAACAAACTGGCCAAGGGCTTCATCCGCACCCGCCACATCGAGTCCAACTCGCGCCTGTGCATGGCCAGCGCGGGCAGTGGCTACAAGCTCTCCTTGGGCGCCGACGGCCCGCCCGGCAGCTACCAGGACTTCGAGCATGCCGAGGTGTTCCTGGTGATCGGTGCGAACATGGCCGACTGCCACCCGATCCTCTTCCTGCGTCTGCTCGATCGCGTCAAGGCCGGTGCCAGGCTGATCGTCGTCGACCCCCGGCGCAGCGCCACCGCCGACAAGGCTGACCTGTTCCTGCAACTGCGTCCGGGCACCGACCTGGCCCTGCTCAATGGCCTGTTGTACCTGCTACACCAGGACGGCAAGACCGACACCGGCTTCATCGCCCGCCACACCGAGGGCTGGGAGGCGATGCCGGCCTTTCTCGAGGACTACACCCCGGCGCGGGTCGCCGCCATCACTGGCCTGGCCGAGGCCGACATCCGCCAGGCCGCCGAGTGGATCGGCACCGCGGGCGACTGGATGAGCTGTTGGACCATGGGCCTGAACCAGAGCATCCACGGCACCTGGCACACCAATGCGCTGTGTAACCTGCACCTGGCCACCGGCGCCCTCTGCCGTCCTGGCAGCGGCCCGTTCTCGCTGACCGGCCAGCCCAATGCCATGGGCGGGCGGGAAATGGGCTATATGGGGCCAGGCCTGCCGGGGCAGCGTTCGGCGCTGGTCGAGGCCGACCGCGCGTTCGTCGAGCAGCGATGGGGCCTGGCCCCGGGTAGCCTGCGCAACGAGGGCGGCGAGGGTACCGTGGCGCTGTTCGAACACATGAAAGCCGGTGCGGTGAAGGCCTGCTGGATCATCTGCAGCAACCCGGTGGCCAGTGTCGCCAACCGCCAGCAGGTGATCGATGGCCTGCGCCAGGCGGAGCTGGTGATCAGCCAGGATGCCTTCCTCGACACCGAGACCAACCGTTACGCCGACATCCTCCTGCCTGCCGCCCTGTGGGCAGAAGGGGAGGGGGTGATGATCAACAGCGAGCGCAACCTGACCCTCATGCCCCAGGCCGTCGAGCCTCCCGGCCAGAGCCTGCCTGACTGGCAGATCATCGCCCGTATCGCCTGTGCCATGGGTTACGCCGAGGCCTTCGACTACCCCGACGCCGAGGCGGTGTACGACGAGATCCGCCGTTTCTGGAACCCCGCCACCGGCTACGACCTGCGCGGCATCGGCTATCCCGAGCTGCGCCAAAAGCCACGCCAGTGGCCCTGTGCACCGGGGCGCGAGGACGACCGCAGCCCGCTGCGTTATCGCAACGACGGCGTCAGCCAGCAGCTGTTGCGCGACGAGCAGGGCGAGCTGCCGGCGCTGGCGTTCCCCACCGCCAGCGGCAAGGCGCACTTCTTCGCCCGCCCCTGGCTGCCACCGGCCGAACTGCCCGACACGGACTTTCCGCTGGTGCTCAATACCGGGCGCGTGCAGCACCAGTGGCACACCCTGACCAAGACCGGCAAGGTACCGAACCTGAACAAGCTCGAGCCTGGGCCCTTCGTCGAGCTCAACCCCGAGGACGCCAAGCGCCTGGGCATCGCCGACAAGGACCAGGTGGCGATCCGCTCGCGTCGCGGCCAGGCCGTGCTGCCGGCGCGGATCAGCGAGCGGGTGATGCCGGGCAATTGCTTTGCGCCCTTTCACTGGAACGACCTGTATGGCGAGCAACTGGCGATCAACGCCGTGACCTGCGACGCGGTGGACCCTGTCTCGCTGCAACCGGCCTTCAAACACTGCGCCGTGGCCCTGGAGCGGCTCGCGGGAGAACGCATCGAGGCCCTTGAACTGACCCCAGCCATCACCGCGGAGCCTGCCAGCATGCCGACCGCCACCCTGTCCCGCCTGCTTGGCCTGGACACCCTGCCCACGCCCGTCCTGGCCGACGAGGAGCGTCATTACCTGCAGGGCTTCCTGCTTGGCCTGGAGCAGGGCCAGGCCAGGCAGGCGGTGCCGAGCCTGCCGGACGCCGCGCCGCTGTCACCGGCCCAGCGCTTGTTCGTCGATGGCCTGCTGGCCGGCCTGTTCGCGCAGCCGGCGACGCAGTCGGCGGAGCTGCCGGCGGCATTGCCAAAGGCACCGTGCCACCGGGTGCTGTGGGCGTCGCAGACCGGCAACGGCGAAGCCCTGGCCGAACGCTGCGCTCAGCGCCTGCGCGATGCCGGCCTGGCGGTCGAGCTCAGTTGCATGGAGGCGGTCAGCCCTCGTCAGTTGCAAGGGGCCGCCAGCGTGGTGCTGATCGCTAGCACCTTCGGCGACGGCGAGGCCCCCGACAGCGGCGCGGCGTTCTGGCAGGCCTTGCAGGGCGAGGAGGGCAGCCACTGTGCCGAGCTGCCCTATGCCGTGCTGGCCCTGGGCGACTCCAGCTACGCGCAGTTCTGCGGCTTCGGCCGCCGGCTCGACCAGCGCCTTGCCGAACTCGGCGCTCGGCGCCTGCTGTCGCGGGTCGACTGCGAGCCGGAGTTCGACGAGGCCTTCAGCGCCTGGCTCGACGCCCTGCTGCCGGAGCTGGGCAGCCCGGCAGCTCCGCCGGCGCCCCCCGTGTCGGCCCCGGTGTCCCTCTACAGCAAGCAGCAGCCCTGGCCAGCCAGGCTGCTGGAGAACCGCCTGCTCAATGGCCCGGGCGCCAGCAAGGAAACTCGCCAGTTGGTGTTCGACCTCAGCGGCAGCGATTTCACCTACCAGGCTGGGGACGCTCTCGGGGTGTGGCCGCGCAACTGCCCGGCGCTGGTCGAGGAGCTGCTGGCGCTGATGAAGCTCGACGGCCAGACACCGGTCGAGCTCAAGGGCCATCCGGCCATGCCACTGGCGACCGCCCTGGAGCGGCACCTGGAGATCGCCCGGGTCACCCGCCCGCAACTGGAGGTCTTCAGCCGTTGCGCCGACGACCTGCAGCGCCTGCTGCAGCCAGGGCAGGAAGCCGCGCTGGGCGACTGGCTGTGGGGGCGGCAACTGGCCGACGTGTTGCGTGCGTTTCCCCAGGACTTGCCGCTGGCCGACTGGTTGGCCCTGCTCAAGCCGTTGCAGCCGCGCCTGTACTCGATCAGTTCCAGCCCTGCGGCTCATCCTGGGCAGGTCCACCTCACCGTTTCCACGGTGCGCTATGGCACGCGCAAGGGCGTGTGCTCGACCTTCCTCGCCGACCGTGCCGAAGGGCTGGAGGTGGCGATCTTTCCCCAGGTGTCGAAGCACTTCCGCCTGCCGGACGATGACAGTGCCCCGGTGATCATGGTCGGCCCCGGCACCGGCATCGCGCCGTTCCGCGCCTTTCTCGAAGAGCGCCAGGCGCGTGGAGCGAGCGGGCGCAACTGGCTGTTCTTCGGCGAGCAGCACGAGGCGAGCGATTTCTACTACCGCGACCAGTTGCTGGCCTGGCAGGCCAGCGGCCACCTGCGCCTGGACACCGCCTTCTCCCGCGACCAGCAGGCCAGGATCTACGTCCAGCAGCGCATGCTCGAGCAGGGCGCGCAGCTGTGGCGCTGGCTGGAGGAGGGGGCGTATTTCTACATCTGTGGCGATGCCCAGCGCATGGCCAAGGATGTCGATGCCGTGTTGCGCCAGGTGGTGGCCGAGCAGGGCGGCATGAGCGCGGAGGCGGCGGATGCCTATGTCGAGGCGCTGAGCAGGGACAAGCGCTACCGGCGCGACGTGTACTGAAATGCACCGGGATGGGGAGAGGCGCACCGCAATGGTTCGATATCGTCAACGAGCATTCGGTTGCTCCTCCACAGGGGCGCTGCAAGTCCTGGGTTGAGCGCTTGGCACGCTCCCTGCTTTGAGAAGGTTACAACACGCCCCGCCGGTCAACGGCGACCCGCAGGGGCCTCACACTGATGAGTACAGGCAAAGGCGCCTGGAGCTTCGGCTCCAGGCGTTTTTTTTCGTCTTGAGCGCGGGTAGCCCCGCGAACCGTGAGCGAGGATCGGCGATGAAGGCAACAGAGAACGGCGGACAACGGCAACGATTGGTCATCGTTGGCAACGGCATGGTCGGCCATCACTGCATGGCGCAACTGGTCGAGCGCGGTGCCTTGGCGCACTTCGAACTGCGGGTGTTCGGCGAGGAGCGCCAGCACGCCTACGACCGGGTACACCTGTCGGCATACTTCAATGGCAGCGACGCCCAGGCCCTGGCCCTGTGCGAGGCGGGGTACCACGACCGCCATGGCGTGCACCTGCACCTGGGCGAGGCGGTCCTGGAGATCGACCGCGAGCGCCGCGAGCTGGTCACCGCCGAGGGGCGCTACGGTTACGACGTGCTGGTCCTGGCGACTGGCTCCTATCCCTTCGTGCCCTCGATCGAGGGCTCCAGCGGTGCCGCGCGCCTGGTCTACCGGACCCTGGACGACCTCGATGCCATCCGCGCCGCCGCCGGCGAGGCCCGTCGCGGCGTGGTGGTGGGCGGCGGCTTGCTCGGCCTGGAGGCCGCCAACGCGCTCAAGTCCCTGGGCCTGGAAGCCCATGTGGTGGAGTTCGCCCCACGGCTGATGCCGGTGCAACTGGACGGCGAGGGCGGTGCCGCGCTGCGTGCACGCATCGAGGCGCTGGGCGTTGGCGTGCACCTGGCCCGGGCCACCCAGTCGATCACCGCCGGGGAAGGCTATCGCTACCGCATGAACTTCGACGGTGGCGAGTCCCTGGAGACCGACCTGATCGTGTTCTCCGCCGGCATCCGGCCCCAGGATGCCCTGGGCCGCGCCTGTGGCCTGGAGATCGCCCCGCGCGGCGGTGTGGTGATCGACGGCGAATGCCGCACCAGCGACCCGCGGATCTTCGCCATCGGCGAATGCGCCTCGTGGAACGGCAGCGTGTTCGGCCTGGTGGCGCCGGGCTACGCCATGGCCCGCAACCTCGCCGCGCGCTTGCTCGGCGAACCTGCCGAGGCCTTCGCCGGGGCCGATATGTCGACCAAGCTCAAGCTGCTGGGTGTCGACGTCGGC
This sequence comes from Pseudomonas sp. HLMP, assembly GCF_046365545.1. NCBI lineage: Bacteria > Pseudomonadati > Pseudomonadota > Gammaproteobacteria > Pseudomonadales > Pseudomonadaceae > Pseudomonas > Pseudomonas sp. HLMP. Next base: position 2,335,203 of record NZ_JBDLLR010000001.1, read on the forward strand.
TCCATCGGCGACGCCCATGGCGCCACGCCGGGCGCGCGCAGCTACCGCTTCATCGACGAGGCCAATGCCGCCTACCGGCGCCTGGTGGTGGACGCCAGCGGCAAGCGCGTGCTCGGTGCGGTGCTGGTGGGCGACAACAGCTACTACGACACCCTGCTGCAGTACGTGCAGAACGGCATCGCCCTGCCGGTTGACCCAGCGGCCCTGATCCTGCCGCAAGGGGGTGGCGCACCGGCGCTGGGCGCCGATGCGCTACCCGACAGCGCGACGCTCTGCTCCTGCCACAACGTCAGCAAGGGAGCGGTCTGCGCGGCCATCGACAGTGGCTGCACCGACCTGGCGGCGGTCAAGGGCTGCACCAAGGCCGCCACTGGCTGCGGCGGCTGTGCGGCGCTGCTCAAGCAGGTCTTCGAGCACGAGCTGGGAGCCCGTGGCATCGCCGTCGACAAGCGCCTGTGCGAGCACTTCGCCCATACCCGCCAGGAGCTCTATGCACTGGTGCGGGTCGAGGGCATCCGAACCTTCGACGAACTGCTCGCGCGCCATGGCGAGGGCCATGTCGGCTGCGACATCTGCAAGCCGGCGGTGGGTTCGATCCTCGCCTCGTGCTGGAACCAGCCGATCATGGACCCGGCCCTGGTGCCATTGCAGGACACCAACGACACCTTCATGGCCAACATGCAGAAGAACGGTACCTACTCGGTGGTGCCGCGTATTCCTGGCGGCGAGATCACCCCCGACAAGCTGATCGCGATCGGCCAGGTGGCGAAGAAATACGACCTCTACACCAAGATCACCGGCGGCCAGCGCATCGACCTGTTCGGCGCCCAGTTGCACGAGCTGCCGCTGATCTGGGGCGAGCTGATCGAGGCCGGTTTCGAGACCGGGCACGCCTATGGCAAGTCGACCCGCACGGTCAAGTCCTGCGTCGGCAGCACCTGGTGCCGCTATGGCGTGCAGGACAGCGTCGGCATGGCCCTGCGCCTGGAAGAGCGCTACAAGGGCCTGCGCTCGCCGCACAAGCTCAAGTTCGCCGTGTCCGGCTGCACCCGCGAATGCGCTGAGGCGCAGAGCAAGGACATCGGTGTGATCGCCACCGACAAGGGCTGGAACCTGTACGTGTGCGGCAACGGCGGCATGCGTCCACGGCATGCCGAACTGTTCGCCACCGACCTCGATGACGAAACCCTGGTGCGCCTGATCGACCGGGTGCTGATGTTCTACATCCGCACCGCCGACAAGCTGCAGCGTACCTCGGTCTGGCGCGAGAGCCTGGAGGGCGGCCTGGATTACCTCAAGGCGGTGATCCTCGACGACAGCCTGGGTCTGGCCGCCGAACTGGAGGCGCAGATGCAGCATGTGGTCGACCAGTACGAATGCGAGTGGGCCAACGCCCTGAAAGACCCCGAGAAACTCAAGCGTTTCCGTACCTTCGTCAACGACCGGCGCGCCGACCCGGACGTGCATTTCGTCCGCGAGCGCGAGCAGCGCCGGCCCGTTGCCCCCCTGCACCTGATCCCCACCATCGAGGAGGCTGTCTGATGAACCTGTCCAATGCCGCTGTCGTCCAACAACCCAACTGGCAGGCGGTCTGCCATGTCCAGGACCTGGTCGCCGATTCCGGCGTGGTGGTCTGGCACGAGGGCGCCCAGGTGGCGCTGTTCTACCTGCCGGGGCAGGCGCAGCCGCTGTACGCCATCGACAACCGTGACCCGCGTTCGGGGGCCAATGTCATCGGCCGTGGGCTGGTGGGCAGCCTGCAGGGCGAACTGGTGGTCGCCGCGCCCTTGTACAAGCAGCATTTCAGCCTGGAAAGCGGGCGCTGCCTGGAGGACCCGGCCCAGGCGCTGCGCGTGTGGCCGGTGCGTTTGAAGGGCGAGGCGGTGGAGTTGGCGGTCTGAACGATTCAGCCTGCTCTTGCAGCGTACGGTGCGACGCTGCAAGCTGCCGGGCATGAACCTCGATACCCGTATCAAGTACCGCCACCTGCTGTGTTTCCTGGAGATTGCCCGGCAGGGCAGCCTGGCCAGGGCGGCCGACATGCTGGCGATCAGCCAACCGGCGATTTCCAAGACCCTCAAGGAGCTCGAGGACCTGCTCGAGACGCGGCTGTTCGAGCGTTCCCGCCAAGGGGTCGAGCTGACCCCGGCGGGGGTGCGCTTCATGCGCTATGCCGGGCCCAGCGTGCAAGCCCTGCGCGATGGTGTGAGCACCCTGCGCGGCGAGGCCCGGGTGCTGTCGCAGGTGCGCATCGGCGTGTTGTCGACGGTCGAGAGCCTGCTGATGCCCGAGGTGCTGTGTCGCCTGCACCAGCGGCACGAGGCCCTGGTGGTCGGCGTGGTGACCGGTGCCAGCGCCCAGTTGCTCGGGCAGTTGCGCCTGGGCGAGCTGGAACTGGTGGTCGGGCGCATGACCGACAGCCCGCAGATCCAGGGGCTGTCGTTCGAGCACCTGTACAGCGAATCGATGACCTTGGTGGTACGGCCAGGGCACCCCTTGCTGGCGCGCCAGCCCGTGGAGCGCGCCCGGGTCGGTGACTACCCGCTGGTCTTGCCGCCGACGGGCACCACCATTCGCCAGCATGCCGACAGCCTGTTCGTGCAGTGCGGGATACAACTGCCGGCGCAACGCCTGGAAACCTTGTCCCTGGCCTTGAGCCGGCGCTACCTGCTGGGTAGCGATGCGGTCTGGGTGGCGCCCCGTGACGCCGTCCTGATCGATCTCGGGCGCGGCGAGCTGGCCGAACTCGACCTAGGCGTGCGCGAGCCTGGCGGTTCGGTGGGGATCTGTCGTAACGCCGCCTTGGCGCAGAGCCTGCCGGCGCAGTGGGTGTGCGAAGTGCTGCGGGAGGTCGCGGCGCAGTACAGGGACGGGCACTATCCCTGAACACGTCGCTGGCACCGCCGGATGAACAAGCCTTCATCCGCTGAACTTCTCGCCCGCAGGCCGTTCCTATGCCGGTAGCCATTGGTCGTGGCAGCCTGATAAGCTCGCGGCTTTACCCTGATTGCCCTCATGGCGCATGAACAAGGAAATAGCATGAAACAGCATCGTTTGGCGGCTGCGGTTGCCTTGGTTGGCCTGGTCCTGGCGGGCTGCGACGCACAGACCAGCAGCGTCGAGCTGAAGACTCCGGCACAGAAAGCCTCCTACGGTATCGGCCTGAACATGGGCAAGAGCCTGGCTCAGGAAGGCATGGAAGACCTTGATTCGAAAGCGGTGGCCCTTGGCATCGAGGACGCGGTCGGCAAGAAGGAGCAGCGCATCAAGGACGAAGAGTTGGTCGAAGCCTTCACCGCCCTGCAGAAGCGCGCCGAGGAGCGCCTGGCCAAGGCCAGCGAGGAAGCCGCTGCCGCTGGCAAGAAGTTCCTCGAGGAAAACGGCAAGAAGCCAGGCGTGGTCACCACCGCCTCGGGCCTGCAGTACGAAGTGGTGAAGAAGGCCGACGGCCCGCAGCCCAAGCCTACCGACGTGGTCACCGTCCACTACGAAGGCAAGCTGATCGACGGCAAGGTGTTCGACAGCTCCGTCGAGCGTGGCAGCCCGATCGACCTGCCGGTCAGTGGCGTCATCCCGGGTTGGGTCGAAGGCCTGCAACTGATGCACGTCGGCGAGAAGTACAAGCTGTACATCCCGGCCGACCTGGCCTACGGCGCGCAGAGCCCGAGCCCGCTGATCCCGGCCAACTCGGTGCTGGTGTTCGACCTGGAGTTGCTCGGCATCAAGGATCCGAGCAATCCGGAAGGCGAGGCACCGCAGGCCGAAGAACCGGCCAACTGAGCCTGGCTCCAGCCACGACGCCCCGTTTTGACGGGGCGTCGTCGTTTCTGCGCCCGACTCGCCCGCGAACCTCACGGGGCCTGTACTGTCCGAACAACAGCGTAGACTTTTCACGCGAGTGCTTCGGACGTTTCTGACGCAAATCGTTTGCGGATCTGAAACGACTGTGTAAAAAACGGCCGATCTGAGCGAGGCCCTTGCCCGATGGGCACCTCGCGGCGGAAACTGCACCCTGTTCACAAGGTTATCCACAATAAATGTGGATAACCTTCCTGCCGATCTGGAGGCCCCATGAGCGCACCCTGGAATTTCGCCCGCTTCCTGCCCCTGGCCGAGCGCCTGCTCAGCCGTGGCCGGCTGCCAGCCTTGCTGTTCGCCGTGGCGCGCAAGGGCCCGCGGCTTGGCCAGTTACGCGAGGATGTGCGCCTGTTGCAGGCGTTGTGCTTGGCCTGGTGGCGCGGCGAGTACCGTGCCATCAGCCCCAAGGCCCTGTTGACCGTGGTGGCGGGGCTGCTGTATTTCGTCAGCCCCCTCGATGCCATTCCCGACTGGCTGCTGGGCGTCGGCCTGCTCGACGACATCGCCGTGCTGGGCTGGGTACTGAAGACCGTGGCCCACGAGCTGGCGCGCTTCAAGGCCTGGCGCGACAGCCAGGCGCCCGACCGGCTGCGGGTGGTCGAGCGCCTGCCGGATACCCCCGAAGCCCTGCGTCTGGAGCGGCGTGCGCCCTGAAATTGGCTTGAACTGCACAGACTCCCGAGCTTGGTAATATAATTGGCATAAGGATTATGCCTACGGATTACATGCTGTAATCCTACGTAAGGGGGTGGTAATGGGTATTCAGGTCATCAGCCGGGACGGTCAGCCCGAGTACGCCGTCGTTCCCTGGGAGCAGTACCAGGCACTGCTCAAGGCCGCAGGACAGGCGCCTGCCGATGCTGGGGAGAGCGAGGCGGCAGCGGCGGTCGACGGCAGCAGCCAAGGCACCAGCCGGCCCTCCCTGGCCGAGCTGGCGCACTTGCGTCAGGCCAAGGGGCTGGCGCCGGAACAACTGGCGCGCAATGTCGGTATCAGCCCAGCCTACCTGGCCATGATCGAGGCCGGCGAGCGCCAGCCAGATGCCGCGATCCTGCGCAGCCTGGCGTGGCACCTGGGCGTTGCCGGCTGGAGCGAGCCGTCATGAGCCAGGTCAGGATCAGCCGCCAGCATTGGGAGAGCCTGCTGAGCGAGCTTGATCTGGCCCGCCGTCAACGCCACCTGCTCACCTACCGCGCGCTGCTAGAGCGCCTGCAGTTGCCCAGCCCGGCCATGCAGACCCTGACCGCTGCCCTGGAGTACCTGGCGGTGCTCGACGCCCGGGCCGACCAGCCGCTGCGCAGTTCGCTGGTGATCAGCCAGGGCGCCAGCCGGTTGCCGCGTACGGGGTTCTTCGAATGCGTCGAGCGTCTGGGGCGCTTCTCCGGACCGGTCGACGGCATGGAGGCGGCCTCCTGGCACGCCTCGGAAGTGGTTCGGGTATTCGAGTACAGCTATCCCGAAGAGGCGTGATGCGGGCACCCAGAAAAAGGGCCGGACGTTCGCACGTCCGGCCCTTCTTGTTTGCCGATACCGCGAGGCCGGATCATTCCGCCCTCGCGCTGTCGACCCGCATTCAGTGCTTGGCCACCTGGGCGTTCAGGCTCAGGTAGTCGAGCAGGATGCGGCCCGTCTCGGACAGGTAGGCGTCGTCCTCCGGCTTGGTGTTTTCCTCCTCGGCCAGCAGGGCATCCTCGTCTTCCTTCTTCAGCTCCTTGAGCGGCTCCTCGCCCTTGGCCTTGCGCCGGGTGTTCTCCAGCGCCAGCTGCTTGGCTTCGATCGCATCGTGGCGGGCGCGGCGCTCCTGTTCGTTGAGGCTGACGGTCTTCTCGTTCATCAGCTTCTGGGTCAGGGCCAGGCGGTCGCGGATGTAGGCGAACTCCGGATCCTTGGCGCTGCGCGCATCATGCCGTGCCTTGAGCTCGGCCAGGAACGGCTTGAACGGGTCCACCGCCGGGCGTACCACCGGGCGGATGGTGTCCCACGGCATGGCCTCGGGCAGGGCGCTCTCGCCGATTTCCTTGGTGTCGATGATCGACGGGTAGTCGATGTCCGGCAGCACGCCCTGGTGCTGGGTGCTCTGCCCGGAGACACGGTAGAACTTGGCCAGGGTCAGCTTGAGTTCGCCATGGTTGAGCGGCTGGATGGTCTGCACGGTGCCCTTGCCGAAGGTCTGGCCACCGATGATCAGGGCGCGGTGGTAGTCCTGCATGGCGCCGGCGAAGATCTCCGAGGCCGAGGCCGAGAGGCGGTTGACCAGCAGCGCCAGCGGGCCTTTGTAGAAGGCGCCGGTGTTCTCGTCCTCGAGCACGTCGACGCGGCCATCGCTGTTGCGCACCAGCACGGTGGGGCCCTTGTCGATGAACAGGCTGGTCAGCTCGGTGGCCTCCTGCAGGGAGCCGCCGCCGTTGTTGCGCAGGTCGATGACCACGCCGTCGACCTTTTCCTTGTTCAGCTCGGTGAGCAGCTTCTTCACGTCGCGGGTGGTGCTCTTGTACTCCGGATCACCGGCACGGTAGGCCTTGAAGTCCAGGTAGAAGGCCGGGATCTCGATGATCCCCAGCTTGTAGTCACGACCGTCCTGCTTGAGCTTGAGCACCGACTTCTTCGCCGCCTGCTCCTCGAGCTTGACCGCCTCGCGGGTGATCGACACCACCTTGGTGGTCTGGTCGTTGGGCGCATTGCTGGCCGGGATGATCTCCAGGCGCACCACCGAGCCTTTCGGGCCACGGATCAGCTTGACCACTTCGTCCAGGCGCCAGCCGACCACATCGACCATCTCCTTGTCGCCCTGGGCCACGCCGATGATCTTGTCGGCCGGGGCCACCTGCTTGGTCTTGGCCGCGGGGCCGGCCGGCACCAGGCGAACGATCTTGACCTGGTCGTTGTCGCTTTGCAGCACCGCACCGATGCCTTCGAGCGACAGGCTCATGTTGATGTCGAAGTTCTCGGCGTTGTCTGGCGACAGGTAGTTGGTGTGCGGGTCGTAGGACTGGGCGAAAGTATTGATGTAGGCCTGGAAGATGTCCTCGGCGCGGGTCTGGTCCAGGCGCGACAGCTGGTTCTTGTAGCGCTTGGTCAGGGTTTCCTGGATCTGCTTGGGTTCCTTGCCGGCCAGCTTCTGGCGCAGCACCTCGTCCTTCACGCGCTTGCGCCACAGGTCGTCGAGCTCGGCCTCGTTCTTCATCCAGGGGGCGTCCTTGCGGTCGACCAGCAAGGTTTCACGGACGCTGAAGTCCATCTTGTCGACGCCCTTGCCCAGTTCGGCCAGGGCGAACTCCAGGCGCGACTTCACCCGGTCCAGGTAGCGTTTGTAGATGGTGAAGCCGGGGTCGAGGTTGCCACTTTTGAGGAAGTCGTCGAACTGGGTCTTCCATTTGTCGAACTGGGCGATGTCGGCCGCGGTGAAATAACTGCGCGACGGGTCGAGCAGCTTGATGTAGCTGTCGTAGATGATGATCGAACGGGCGTCGTCCAGGGGGGGCTTGCTGTAGTGGTGGCGCTTGAGCAGTTCGACCACGTTGAGGCTGGCGACGATCTCGTCACGGTCGGGCTGCAGGCTGTCCCATTTGTTGGCGGCCGCCGCATTGCCACCGAGCGTCAGGCTGCCGAGGCCGATCATGAGGGCCAGGGCCGTGCTGGGCAGGAAATGCTTCATGCTGATTCGACGTAAAGGCAATTGATCACGCATAGTAGGCCGTCTTTTCCGTTCGCCGGTTCCACAGGAGCCGGACGCATACTGCAAAAAGCCTGGGACATGGCGATCCCAGGCTCAGTCATGACTCAACTATGGAGGCACTGTGAAGGCATTGCAAGGCGTTGACGGACATGTGGTGTGGGGCGAGGTCGAGCGCCCGATCTGTGATGCGGGCCAGGTACGCATTCGGGTGGCGGCCGCGGGACTCAACCGCGCCGACCTGCTCCAGCGCGCGGGCCTGTACCCGCCGCCGCCGGGTGCCAGCCCTTACCTGGGCCTGGAGTGTGCCGGGGTGATCGAAGAGGTCGGCGCCGGTGCCGACTGGCGTGTGGGCGATCGGGTCTGTGCGCTGCTGGCCGGGGGTGGCATGGCCGAGGAAGTGGTGGTGGATGCCCGCCATGTGTTGCCAGTGCCCGAAGGCCTGAGCCTGCACGAGGCGGCGGGGATTCCCGAGGTCTATGCCACGGCCTGGCTGAATATCTTCCAGCTCGGCGGGCTGAAGGCCGGCGAGAAGGTGCTGGTGCATGCCGGAGCCAGCGGCGTTGGCTCGGCGGCGATCCAGCTGTGCAAGGCGTTCGGCAATCCGGTGTGGGTCAGCGTCGGCTCCCGGGACCGCCTGGCCTACTGCCAGGGCCTGGGGGCGAGCGGTGGCGTGGTGCGCAACGAGAACCTCGACGACCTGGAGGGCCTTGCCCCGTTCGACGTGATCCTCGACCCGGTGGGCGCCAGCTACGGGCCGCTCAACCTCAAGCTGCTGGCGCGTGACGGGCGTTGGGTGATCATTGGCCTGATGGGCGGGCGCAAGGTCGAGCTGGACCTGGCGCTGGTGCTGGGCAAGCGCTTGCAGATGACCGGTTCGACCCTGCGTAACCGCGACGATGCGTTCAAGGCGGAGTTGCTGCGCGACCTCGGCCAGCAGGTGTGGCCGCTGTTCGCCGAAGGGCGGCTCAAGCCGCAGTTGGTGGACAGCTACCCGGCGGCCCTCGCCGAGGCGGCATTTGCCGAACTGGCCAGCAACCAGGTATCGGGCAAGCTGGTGCTGGTGATCGACGAGACCCTCGTCTAGCCAGCGCCGTTCCATTCGCGGCGGTCCAGCGCTCCGGCCCGCCGCGAATGGAGCCTCAGCTCCAGCTCAGGATCGGCCAGCCATTGATCTGGGCATGCTCGCGCAGCACTGGGTCCGGGTTCACCACGTGGGGGTGGTCCACCCTCAGCAGCAACGGCAGGTCATTGCGCGAGTCGGAATAGAAACTCGCTCCTTCCAGGTTCTCCTGCTCCTGGTCCAGCCACTCCAGCAAGCGGGTGATCTTGCCCTCGCGGTAGGTCAGCACGCCGTGGGTCTTGCCGGTGTATACGCCATTGACCGCCTCCAGTTCGATGGCCAGGTACTCCTCGACCCCGAGCCGCGCGGCGATAGGGCCGACCAGGTGGGTGCCGGAGGCGGAGATGATCAGGATGCGGTCACCCAAGCGGCGGTGCTCGGCGATGCAGCGGCAGGCATCGCCATAGATGATCGGCTCGATCACGTCCTCGACCCAGGGCTCGACCAGGTGCTCCACCTCTTCCAGGGTGCGCCCGGCGATCGGCTCCAGGCTGAACGCCATGTAGTCCTCCATCTGCAGGTGGCCCTTGCCGTAGGCCTCCATCAGCTCATGGTCGCGGCGCAGGAATTCCTTGCCATCGACCCAGCCCAGGCGGGCCATCTGCTCGCTCCACAGCGATGCGCAGTCGCCGTGGATGAGAGTTTCGTCCAGATCGAAAATTGCCAATGCCATTGCGTTAGTCTCCTAGGCCACTTCTCGTAGCGCCGTGGGGTCGATCGACAAGCCTACCTGCTGCCCGTCGGCATGCAGGTCGGCGGACGAGCGATTGAGCACGTCCACCACCAGTTCCACGCCACGAACCTCGACCCGGTAGCGGATCACGTTGCCCAGCAGGCTGTGGCTGCGTACGTAGCCTTGCAGCTCGCCGCCCGCGCCCAGGCTGATGGCCTCCGGGCGGATCGCCAGGCGGCTGGCCACCGGGCGTTGCAGCAGGCGGCTGGCGCTGTCGGGGTCGAGCAGGTTGTAGTTGCCGATGAAGCCTGCGGCGAACAGGTCCACAGGTGCGGTGTAGAGCGTCTCGGCATCGCCGCTCTGGACGATGCGCCCTTGGTTCATCAGGAAGATGCGGTCGGACATCGTCAGCGCTTCTTCCTGGTCGTGGGTAACGAAGATGGTGGTCAACCCCAGCTCGCGCTGGATGGCGCGGATCTGTTCGCGCAGGTGCTTGCGGATGCGCGCATCCAGGGCCGACAACGGCTCGTCGAGCAGCAGCAGGCGCGGCCGGGTCACCAGCGAGCGGGCCAGGGCCACGCGCTGGCACTGGCCGCCCGACAACTGATGCGGGTAGCGTTCGGCGAAACTGCCCAGCTCCACCAGCTCCAGGGCCTCGCGTACCCGCGCCTGGCTTTCGCCGGCCTTGATCTTCTGCATGCGCAGGCCGAAGGCGACGTTCTGTTCCACGGTCATGTTGGGGAACAGCGCATAGCTCTGGAACACCATGCCGACTCCACGCTTCTGCGGGCTGAGTGGCACCAGGTCGTGGCCATCGAGGAGGATCTGGCCGCTGTCCACCGGGGTGAGCCCGGCAATGCAGCGCAGCAGGGTGGACTTGCCGCAGCCGGAGGGGCCGAGCAGGGTGACGAATTCGCCGCGCTCGATCTGGCAGTCGATGTCGTGGAACACCGGGTTGCCGGCATAGCGCTTGTGCAGTTTGCGGATGCTGACGAAGCTCATCGTTGCGATTTGTCCTTGTTCAGGCGGTTGGCGACCCAGGTCAGCGCCAGCACGAAGGCGAAGTAGGATATTACCAGCGCGCTGTTGAAGTGGCCGCTGCTGTTGCGCATGTTGTTCAGGTACACCTGCAAGGTCTCGTAGCGGGTACCCACCAGCAGGTTGGCGAAGACGAATTCGCCGAACAGGAACGAGAACGACAGCAGCAGCGCCACCATCAGGCCCTTGCGCAGGTTCGGCAGCACCACCAGCAATGCCGCCTGCCAGGTGCTGGCGCCGAGCAACTGGGCGGCGTCCATCAGGTCGCGCAGGTTGATCGCCTGGAGGTTGTTGGTGATGGCCCGGTACATGAACGGCAGGGCGATGGTGAAGTAGCAGCCGATGAGGATCCACGGCGTGCCGACCATGGCCATCGGGCCGCTGCCATACAACTGCAGCAGGCCCACCGAGGACACCACCGGCGGTACCGCGAAGGGCAGCAGGATGAGGATGTTCATCAGTGCATCCAGGCGCGGGAAGTGGTAGTGCACCACGAACAGCAGCGGCAGGATCAACAGCACCGACAGCACCAGGGCCGCGACGCACACCAGCAGTGACTGGCCGAAGGCGGCGAGGAAGCGCGGTTCGCTCCACAGCGCCAGGTACCACTTGAAGGTCAGGCCGCTGGGCAGCAGGCTCGCCGACCAACTGGTGGCCAGGGAGTAGAGCAGGGTGCCGGCCAGCGGCAGCAGCAGGATGAGAAACAGCAGGTACACCACTATCCGGTGGTAGAGGCTGCCGCGGGGTTCAGCGCGCATGGTAGCTCCTTCTCAGCAGCCATTGGTGGACCACCGTGACCAGGGTCATCAGCCCCACCAGCACCATGGCCAGGGCGCTGGCCAGGTTCGGGTCGAGGGTGATGTCGCCGGCCACCAGGGCGGCGATGCGGATCGGCAGCACGTTGAAATTGCCGGTGGTCAGGGCGTAGACCGTGGCGTAGGCGCCCAGGGCATTGGCCAGGAGGATGACGAAGGTGCCCAGCAGCGCCGGGGTCAGCACCGGCAGGCCGATGTGTCGCCAGTACTGCCAGTGGCTGGCACCGAGCAGCGCGGCGGATTCGCGCCAGTCTTCGCGCAGGGCGTCGAAGGCCGGGTAGAGCAGCAGCACGCCCAGCGGGATCTGGAAGTAGGTGTAGACCAGGATCAGCCCGCTCTTGGAGTAGATGCTGAAGTCCTCCAGCAGGCCGACCTGCTTGAGCAGCAGGGTCAGGGCACCGTTGAAGCCCAGCAGGATGATGAAGGCGAAGGCCAGCGGCACCCCGGAGAAGTTGCTGGTCATGTTGGCGAAGGCGCTGACGAAGTCGCGCAGCTTCGAGTCGACCTGGCGCAGGGAGTAGGCGCCCAGGGTGGCGATCACGATGCCGAACAGGCTCGACCAGAAGCTGATTTCCAGGCTGCGTTGCAGCGCCTGCAGGTAGAACTTCGAGGCGAAGATCCGGCTGAAGTTGTCCAACCCCCAGCCGCTTTCGCCTTGCAGGCTATGGAGGGCGACCCAGCCCAGCGGGGCGATCTGGAAGATCACGAAGAACACGGCGAACGGCAACAGGCAGAGCAGGGCGAGGTAGCGGCCTCGAGGGCGGGCATTCACTTGAGCAGCTCCCGGCACAGCGATTTGTCGTGGGGGGCTCCGAGCAGTTCGCAGAGGGTGCCGCACAGCTCGGTCTGCAGGGGCTTGGCAGCCGGGTCAAGGCTGAATGCGTCGCCGAAGACGAACAGCGGCACCTCCCGTTCCTCGGCCAGCAGGCCGTTGTGCGAGCGATCGTTGTTCATGCCGTGGTCGGCGGTGACCAGCACCTGGTAGCCCTCTTCCAGCCAGCGTGGCAGGTAGTCGGCCAGGAGGATGTCGGCCGTGCGCGCGGCATTGCGGTACTGGGCGCTGTCCAACCCATGGCGATGGCCGGCGTCGTCGATGTTCATCGGGTGCACCAGCAGGAAGTTCGGGGCATGGCGGCGGCGCAGGTACTCGGCGTCGGCCAGCAGGTGCGAGTCGGGGTAGTGGTCGGCGTAGTAGAACAGGCCGTGCTGGATCGGCAGCTTCGGCGCGTGGGTGTGGCGGTCGCGCAGCGGGTCGAACGGCGAGCGGTTGTACAGCTCGCTGATCCAGTGGTAAGCCGCCGCCGCGGTACCCAGCCCGGCTTCGCGGGCATAGTGGAACACGCTGCGTTGGGTGGACAGGCGGTTGATGTTGTTGTGCACGATGCCGCTGTCGATCGGTGCGACACCGGTGAGGATGCATTCGTACAACGGCCGGGACAGTGCCGGCAGTTCGCACTCCAGGCGGTACAGGGCGGCGCGGTCGGCCTCGACGTAGGCATGCAGGTGGCCCATGGCATGGTGGGCCACCTGGTGGTTGAGGCCGTCGAGCAGGACCAGGATGACGTTGTGTTGCATGGGGGGCTCCGTTCAGCGGCAAGCTACAAGCGGCAAGTAAAAGCAGGGCGTGCGATGGGCCGCTTTTTTCGCACGGCTTGAAGCTGCGGTCTTCAAGCGGCAGGAAGAAGCGGGTCTATGCACGGCCCGCTTTTACTTGCCGCTTGCAGCTTGCAGCCGCCTCATTCCATCTCGATGATCACTTGCTCCTGCCACATCTGCGGCAGTTTCTTCGAGGTCGCTTCCCAGGCCTCGGCGTTCTTGATCGGCTGGGCGGCGGCGTACTGGTCGTTGGGCAGCAGCTTGGCCTGTACCTCGGCCGGCAGCTTCAGGTGCTCGGCGCGGATCGGGCGGGCGTGGCCGATGGCCAGGTTGGTCTGCCCGGCATCGCTGAAGATGTACTCGCGCGCCAGCTTGGCGGCGTTGGGGTGCTTGGCGTACTTGTTGATGAGCGTGGTGTAGCCGGAAATCACCGAGCCGTCGGACGGGATCAGCACCTCGAAGCGCTTGGGATCTATCTGTTCACGATAGCTCAGGCCGTTGAAGTCCCACACCACGCCAACCTCCACCTCGCCCTTCTCCAGGGTCTGGATGGTCGGGTTGGCCAGCGACAGGCGCTTCTGCTGGGCCAGCTTGGTGAACAGCTGCAGGCCAGGGGCGATGTTGCTTTCGTCGCCCTTGTAGGCGATGGCGGCGGCCAGCACGCCATTGGCGGCCTGGGCGGCGGTGCCGACGTCACCGATGGCGACCTTGTACTTGCCTTTTTCCAGGTCGTGCCAGGTTTTCGGGCGTTCGTCTTCCTTGACCAGGTCTTTGTTGATGATGAAGGCGATGGTGCCGGTATAGGCCAGGGCCCAATGGCCATCCTTGTCCTTGGCCCAGGCTGGGACCTGGTCCCAGGTGCTCGGCTTGTACGGCTGGGTCACGCCCTTGGCGACGGCGATCGGGCCGAAGGCGGCGCCGACGTCACCGATGTCGGCGCTGGCGTTGTCCTTCTCGGCCTCGAACTTGGCGATTTCCTGGGCCGAACTCATGTCGGTGTCGCTGTGCTTGAGGCCGTACTTGCTGGCCAGGTCTGCCCAGGTGTCTTTCCAGTTGGCCCAGGCATCCGGCATGCCCACGCTGTTGACCGCGCCTTCCTTGCGGGCGGCCTCTTCCAGGGCCTTGAGGTCGGTATCGGCGGCCATGGCCGAGGTGCACAGGGCGATGGCCGAGCCGAGCAGTGACGCCATGAAGAACTTTTTCATCCGAAGCTCCTTTGGTGGGGGCCTTGCAGTCGTCAGGGAGAAAACCTTGCGTGCGAACCTTTGGTCTAGGTCAGCAAACCTTGAGCCAAGGTAGGCCCGTTGCGTGACAGTTTGATGTAAGCGCCTCGCTGGCCCGGTATGCCAGCGACCTTGGAACTACAGCGTAGACCAGATCGAAGGCCTTGATTCCCAAGGCCTGGTTCGGTTCTGGCAAGGGGCTTGGGGATGCCTTTGTCACAGGATGTTCATCGGCCGTGCCTAGGCTTGCACTATTCTCCAACTGCCCTGTTCTGGGGCTGGACTAGTCCAGATAGGTAACCATCGATGCAGTCGACGCCACCGCGCGCGGTAACAGCCATCTGCCATGCCTTGCAGGAGCAGATCGAACACGGCCTGCTGGCGCCAGGCGGCAAGCTGCCGGCCGAACGCAAGCTCAGCGAGGTGTTCGACACCACCCGCATCACCCTGCGTGAGGCGTTGGTGCAACTGGAGGCCCAGGGCCTGATCTATCGCGAGGAGCGGCGGGGCTGGTTCGTCGCCCCGCAGCGGCTGACCTACGACCTGATCGAACGCAGCCACTTCCACGCCATGGTCCGCGACCAGGGGCGGGTGCCGAGCACCGAGCTGTTGTCAGCGCGCCTGCAGCCGGCTTCGGCGGCCATCTGCGCGCGATTGCGCCTGCCAGCGTTGTCCAGCGTGGTGCGCATCTGCCGGCTGCGGCGCATCGATGGGCGGGCGGTGCTGTATGCCGAGCACTATCTCGACCCGCGCTACTTCCCCGGGATTCTTGAACAGGACCTGAGCCAGTCGCTGACCGAGATCTATGGCCGGGCGTACGGCATCGCCTATGGCCAGGTGTGCTTCGAGATCCTGCCGACGGCCCTGCCGGTGGCGGCGGCCAGTGCCTTGAAAGTGTCGGTCGGCAGCCCGGGGTTGCATATCACCCGGGTCAACAGTGACCAGCATGGGCACCTGATCGATTGCGACCTGGAGTATTGGCGACATGATGCGATCCGCATCCGGGCGCAGGCGGGGTAGGGAACTGCCTTGCCGGCGAGGGGGCGAAGCGGCCCTAGCTGCCAGCACCTGCGGCCTCGCTCATTGCGCCGCCGCCGGCCGTCACCACCTGCACCGACAAGCGCGGCGTCGCCAGGTCCAGCCCGGCCTCGTCCAACTGCCGCTTGAGCGCCAGGTTGAACGCCCGCGACACTTCCCACTGCTTGATCGGTGCGGTCTTGAACCGCGCTCGCAGGATCGCCGACCCTGACTCGAAGCTCTCCACCCCCTGCAGCTCCAGCGGCGACCAGATGTTGCGGCGCATCAGCGGGTCGTTGCGCAGTTTCTGCCCCACGTCGCGAATCAGCGTGATGGCCTGGTCGATGTTCATGCTGTGGGGGATGGCCACGCGGAAGATGGCGTAGCCGAACTCCCGCGAGTAGTTCTTGATGCTCTTGATCTCGCTGAACGGAATGGTGTGCACGATGCCGTCGATGTCTCGCAGGCGCACGGTGCGGATGGTCAGGCCTTCGACGGTACCCAGGTGGCCGCCGACGTCCACGTAGTCGTCGATGGCCAGGGAGTCTTCGATGATGATGAACAGGCCGGTGATCAGGTCGGCCACCAGCGACTGCGCACCGAAGCCGATGGCCAGGCCGATGACGCCGGCACCGGCGAGCAGGGGCGTGACGTTCATGCCCATGTTGGCCAGGGCGACGATCACCGCGATGATGAAAATGGCCACGAACATCACGTTGCGGATCAGCGGCATCATCGTTTGCGCCCGGGCATTGGCCATGCCCCGGCGCGACCGCACCAGGGCATGGTGCACGGCGGTGTCGGCGAGGATCCACACCAGCCAGGCGACGATCAGCGTACCGGCCAGGCCCAACAGGCGCAGGCTGACCTCATGCCCCTCGCCCTCGGCGAAGTCGATCATCGACAGGCCCCAGACCCGCAGGCCCAGCTCGATGAACACCAGCCAGATGAACAGGTGCACCAGGGCATAACCGAAGTTGCGCAGGCGCTCGGCATACACTGCCTGGCGCCGGCTGGCCCGCTTGGGATTGTTGGCCTGGCGGCGCACCAGGCCGTTGAGCACCATGCACACCACCACCAGCACCGTGCACATCAGCGACTGGCGCAGGGCCGTGCTGGTGTCGCCGGCGGAGACGAAGGTGGCGAACAGCGAGATGGCCACCAGGATCAGCGCCGGCACGAACCAGAAGCTGCCGAGGATCTCGATGGTATCGCTGAGGGTGCGACGGGTCAGGCGCCGGGACAGGGGCTGGTTGCGGATCAGGTGGGCGATCGGCCGGCGGAAGCGCAGGATGAACAGCCCGGTGCACAGCGCCGCCAGGACGTTGGCCAGGGTCGCCAGGGAATGTGCCAGGTGGCTGCCCAGCGCGGTAGTCATGCGCGGGTCGCTCATCGCCTCGCCGAAGGCGGCGAAGCTACCGATCAGCCACAAGGGGCGGAACGCCTGGCGGCGCAGGATGTACAAGGCACGGTGGCGGTGCGGGCCGTCCAGCAGGGAGAAGGCGATCACGCAGATCGCCGAGAAGCAGGTGCCGACCACCAGGGCATAGGCCAGGACCATGGCCAGCGACTTGCCGAGTGACGGCGGCAGGGCGAAGCTCAAGTACACGGTGAACACCAGGGCCACCAGCCATGGCCCGAGCTTGCGCAGGGCGAAGCGCACCAGGTCCCAGGTGCGCGGGTGTTGCGGCAGTTCCTCGGTCAGGCCGAAGCGCAGGCGCACCCGGTGGCCGATCCAGTTGAACAGGTAGGCCAGCAGGCTCCACACCGCGATGATCGCGGCGAAGCCGAACAGGATCGTCGGCCATTGGTGTACCGGCACCACCAGCGCGGTCAGTTCCGACTGGGCCTGGTCGATCTCCCGGGACCAGCGGCGGAATGGGCTGGCATCGCCGCTGAACTGTTTTTCCAGGTCATGCAGGGCGCCGCCGATCAACCCGAGCACGCCCTGTTCGGCGGGCGGTTGCGATTGCCGGGTGGCGTCGCGCAGCTTCTTCAGGTCGCTCAGCAGCTTGGTCCGCTGCTGGTCGTTCTCCAGGGTCTTGATCACCTCGTCCAGCGACTTGCCCAGCGGCTCGGTGGCTTCGGGCTGCGCTGGCGCGCTAGAGCCGAGCAGACCGGGCAGGCCAGCGGCCTGCACCGGGGCGATGAACAGGAACAGCAGCAGGGTCAGGCAACGCAGGAGGGCAGGCACCGGGAAATCTACCTCAGGTCAAACGATTGCCCGAGTGTAGAGGTTTCTCAGGCCAGTTTCTCGAGGATCTTCCAGCACATGATGCCGATCATGCCGAGGGTGCCGATCCACATCATCAGCACGCCGATGTTGCGCTCGCGCAGGCTGAAGCCGATGGTCAGCAGAAGCAGGCCAGCGAAGACCGGCAGGAACAGGGAAAGGAACGGCGACATGGACAGGGATCCTTCTGTATGGGGGGCCATGTCCTAAGCATAGCGGTTTGGCTTGCCGGGAGGATTGATCGAGGGCAGGTAGGAGGCTGCTGTGCGGCCTGGGCTGGCCTGTTTGCGGGCAGGCCAGCCCAGGCACCGTGATGCTTCAGGGCAACTCGCGGCTACGGTAGAACGCCGTCAGCACCTTCACCAGGTGCGCCAGGTCGTGGCTGCCGCACAGCTCGCGGATCGAGTGCATGGCGAAGGTCGGCAGGCCGATGTCGACCGTGCGCACGCCCAGGTGGCTGGCGGTGATCGGGCCGATGGTCGAGCCGCAGCCCATGTCGCTGCGCACCACGAAGCTCTGCACCGGTACCTCTTCGGCCATGCACAGGTGGCGGAAGAAGCCCGCGGTCTCGCTGTTGGTGGCGTAGCGCTGGTTGGTGTTGACCTTGATCACCGGCCCGGCGTTGAGCTTGGGCCCATGGTTGCCGTCGTGCTTGTCGGCGTAGTTGGGGTGCACGCCATGGGCGTTGTCGGCCGAGACCAGCAGCGAGCGCTGGATGGTGCGTACGTAGTCGTCGCCGTCCGGCAGCAGGCGCTGCAGGGTCTGCTCGAGCATCGGGCCGTCGGCGCCGCAGGCCGAGCACGAGCCGACTTCCTCATGGTCGTTGCACACCAGCACGCAGGACTCGTCGCTGTCGGCGGCCAGCAGCGCCTGCAGGCCGGCGTAGCACGACAGCAGGTTGTCCAGGCGGGCACCGGCGATGAAGTCGCCGTTCAGGCCGACCAGTGCGGCGTCCTGGGTGTCGTAGAAGCTCAGCTCGTAGTCCAGCACCACATCGGCGTTGAGCTGGTGCTCGCGGGCCAGTTGCTCGGTGAGCAGGGCGCGGAAATCGACCCGCTCGTCGCCGGCGACCTGGGCGAGGATCGGCGGCAGTTCGTGCTGCGGGTTGATCGCCCAGCCTTCGTTGGCGGTACGGTTGAGGTGGATGGCCAGGTTGGGAATGATCGCGATCGGCAGCTTGAAGTCCACCAACTGGCTCTCGACCTTGCCATCGCGGCGGAAGGTGACCCGCCCGGCCAGCGACAGGTCGCGGTCGAACCAAGGCGCCAGCAGTGCACCCCCATAGACTTCCACGCCCAGTTGCAGGAAACCCTGGCGCTGCAGCTCGGGTTGTGGCTTGACCCGCAGGCACGGGCTGTCGGTGTGGGCGCCGACCATGCGGATGCCACCCAGCAGCGGTGAATGCTTGCCGAGCTTGATGGCGATGATCGAGGAGTCGTTGCGGGTCACGTAATAGCGCCCGCCGGGCACCGTGGCCCAGCTGTCACGCTCGTCCAGGCGCTGGTAACCAGCGGCCTCCAGGCGCAGGGCGAGGCTCGCGGTGGCATGGAAGGGCGTGGGGGAGGCCTTGAGGAAATCGATCAGGCCGGCATTCAGGGAATCGCGCATAACTCACTCCAACAAATCGAGCTGCAAGCTTCAAGCTTCAAGCAAGAGCGCCCACCGGAGCAAGCACCAACGCGATCCGCTCTGGCTTTTTCTTGCAGCTTAAAAAGGTGCCGGGCACTCGAATTTCAATCGTTCACCGGAAACCGGGTGGGTAAAGCCCAGCATGCTCGCATGCAGGCACAGCCGCTCATGAGCCGCCAAAGCCTCGGGGTTGGCATACAGACGGTCGCCCAGCAACGGGTGCCCGATCGACAGCATGTGCACGCGCAACTGGTGCGAGCGCCCGGTGATCGGGGTCAGCTCGACCCGGCAATGGTCGCCGCAGCGCTCGAGGATGCGCCAGAAGGTCAGGGCATGCTTGCCCTGCTCGTGATCCACCACATGGCGCGGCTTGGTCGGCGGGTCGTAGCGCAGGGGCAGGTCGATGCTGCCACTGTCCAGCGCCGGCTGCCCCCAGCACAGGGCGGTGTAGGCTTTCTCGGTCTCGCGGTCGTGGAACTGGCGCGACAGCTCGCGATGGCTGTCGGCATCGCGGGCCAGCAGGATGATCCCGGATGTCTCCCAGTCCAGGCGGTGGACGATCAGGGCGTCGGGGTAGCCGTTCTCCTGCAGGCGGGTGATCAGGCAGTCCTTGTTGTCCTCGGCACGGCCCGGCACCGACAGCAGCAGGGTCGGCTTGTTGACCACCAGGATGGCGGCGTCCTCGTGGAGGATCTGGATGTTCGACAGCGGCATTGTCGCAGGTTCTCTAAAGCACTGTGGGAGCGGGCTTGCCCACGAACGGGCCGGTAGGCGCCGTGGAGGATGGCGCCGGTACCGGCCCGTTCGCGGCACAAGGCCGCTCCCACAGGGATCGCGGTGTGCCCGGAATCGCTGGATCAGCGGTCGGGCAGGGTGATGTTCAGCTCGAGGATCGAGCAACTGCCCTGGTTCTCCAGCTCGATGTGCACGTCGTCGTTGCCGATGTTCACATACTTGCGGATCACTTCGAGCAGTTCTTTTTGCAGGGCTGGCAGGTAGTCCGGCTCGCTGCGCTGGCCTCGCTCGTGCGCCACGATGATCTGTAGACGCTCTTTCGCTACCGACGCGCTGCTCTGTTTCTGTCTGCCACGAAAGAAGTCAAAAAGGTTCATGGTTTATTTGCCTCCAAACAGGCGCGCGAAGAATCCTTGCTTCTGCACATCGATGAACCGCAGTGGCTTCTCTTTACCCAGCAGACGGTCGACCGTGTCGCTATACGCCTGGCCGGCATCGCTCTGGTCATCCAGGATGACCGGGATGCCCTGGTTGGAGGCCTTGAGTACGGCCTGGGATTCGGGGATCACGCCCTTGAGCTTGATGGCCAGGATCTCCTCGACATCGGCGATGCTGAGCATCTCGCCCTTGCTGACGCGCTCGGGGTGGTAACGGGTGATCAACAGGTGTTCCTTGATCGGCTCCTCGCCGTTCTCGGAGCGGCGCGACTTGCTCGAGAGGATGCCCAGCATGCGGTCGGAGTCGCGTACCGAGGAAACTTCCGGGTTGGTCACGACGATCGCTTCGTCGGCGAAGTACATGGCCAGGTGGGCGCCTTTCTCGATACCTGCCGGGGAGTCGCAAATCACGTAGTCGAAGGTTTCCTTCAGTTCCATCAGGACCTTCTCGACGCCTTCCTGGGTCAGCGCGTCCTTGTCGCGGGTCTGGCTGGCGGCCAGGACGTAGAGGTTCTCCAGGCGCTTGTCCTTGATCAGGGCTTGCTGCAGGTTGGCCTCGCCGTTGACGACGTTGACGAAGTCGTACACCACGCGGCGCTCGCAGCCCATGATCAGGTCGAGGTTACGCAGGCCGACGTCGAAGTCGACGATGACTGTCTTGTAGCCACGCAGTGCGAGGCCGGTACCGATAGCGGCGCTGGTGGTGGTCTTGCCCACGCCCCCCTTGCCGGAAGTAACCACGAGAATCTTGGCCAAGGTGTTTCACCCCTAAATAAACGGGACGCGAGTCCCTGCAAATACGAAAAACGGCAACAGCAAAAAAGTTGCGCTAAAAATGGCGGCAGTATCCGTTAAAGACGGGTGATGTTCAACACATCGCCAGACAGGCTGACCTGCACGCCGGCCCCCCACAACGGGTCGCGGCGCAGGTCTTCGCAGACCTTGTACTGGCCGGCGATGGACACCAGTTCCGCAGTCATCTGCTGGCAGAAGATACGCGCCCGGGTATTGCCCTTGATGCCGGCCAGGGCGCGGCCACGCATGGCGCCGTACACATGGATGTTGCCATCGGCGAGAAGTTCCGCACCCGGGCTGACCGAAGCGGTCACCACCAGGTCGCCGCCCTGGGCGTAGATCTGCTGGCCGCCGCGCACTGGCGAGGTGATGATGCGCGTGGGGCGCACCTCGGGTTCCGGCGCTGCCGGGGGGGCTGGCGCGGGCTCGGGCTTCTTCACCTCGGGTTCGGGCTCCAGCGGCCGCTCGCGGGCACCGGAAGGCGGCAGCACCGGCAGGTCGATGGCGATCGCCGCGGCGATGTCCTCGATGCGGTTGGCGCGGATCGCCAGGGTGCGCAGGCCGTGATGGCGACAGATGCGCATCAGCCCGGGCAGGTCGATCGCCCCTTCGCCGGCCGGCAGCTTGTCCAGGGCCAGCACCAGCGGCGTGTTGCTGAAGAAATTGGGGGCCTGGGCCACTTTCGCCGCCAGTTGCAGGTCGAGGGCTTCGAGGTCGTTGCGCGCGAGTTCCAGCACGGTGATGGCAAGCATGCTGCCCTTGAGCTGGAACACGGAGGCGATATCGGGTGTCTGGTTGAGGCTCATGGTCTGCATAGACGGCTTGTTGCGGAAAAAGTGCCCTGACTTATAGCGATAAGACCCGTTGGCCGCAACCGATGTAGAATGCCCACCTTTGTCTTTCCGGAAGCTTCAATGGAACGCCCGCGTTTTCGTCCCTCTTTCCTTCACCCGCGATTCTGGGGCCTGTGGCTGGGGCTCGGCCTGCTGTGGCTGGTGGCCCAGTTGCCGTACCGCGCCCTGCTGTGGCTCGGCCGTGCCCTGGGCGCGCTGATGTACCGGGTGGCCGGCGAGCGTCGGCGTATCGCCGCCCGCAACCTGGAGCTGTGTTTTCCTGAACTGTCCGGCGACGAACGGCAGCGTTTGCTGAAGGAAAACTTCGCCTCCACCGGCATCGCCTTCTTCGAGATGGCCATGAGCTGGTGGTGGCCCAAGGCCAGGCTGGCACGCCTGGCCCACATCGAAGGGCTGGAGCACTTGCAGGATGCCCAGCGCGAAGGGCAGGGCGCGATCCTCATGGCCGTGCACTTCACCACCCTGGAGATCGGCGCCGCGCTCCTGGGTCAGGCCCATACCATCGACGGCATGTACCGCGAGCATGGCAACCCGGTGTTCGACTACATCCAGCGCAGCGGCCGCGAGCGCCATAACCTCGACTCCCTGGCGGTGGAGCGCGAGGACGTACGCGGCATGCTCAAGCTGCTGCGCGCCGGCCGGGCGATCTGGTACGCCCCGGACCAGGACTACGGCGCCAAGCAGAGCCTGTTCGTGCCGTTGTTCGGCATTCCGGCAGCGACGGTCACCGCCACCACCAAGTTCGCCCGCCTGGGCAAGGCTCGGGTGATTCCCTTCACCCAGAAGCGCCTGGAAGACGGCAGCGGCTACCGCCTGGTGATCCACCCGCCGCTGGCGGACTTCCCCGGCGAGAGCGAAGAGGCCGATTGCCTGCGGATCAACCAATGGGTCGAAAGCGTGCTGCGCGAGTGCCCCGAGCAGTACCTGTGGGCGCACCGGCGCTTCAAGTCGCGACCGCCAGGGGAGGCGCGGCTGTATGACAAGAAGAAGCGTTGAGATGCGTGGCCTGCGCCGGCGATGGGGCGCGAAGCGGCCCTAAATGGCAGTTGAGCGTCATGGCTGACTGGCTTCGGTACTGACACCCCACCAGGGAGGCATTCGATGGCTTCACCCCCCACCACCGGCCTGATTCTCTCCGGCGGCGGTGCCCGCGCCGCCTACCAGGTCGGTGTGCTGGCCGGCATCGCCGAGCTGCTGCCAGCCGGTGCGGCCAACCCCTTCCCGGTGATCGTCGGCACCTCGGCAGGTGCCATCAATGCCGTGACCCTGGCCAGTGGCGCCACCCGTTTCACTGAGGCGGTTCAGCGGCTCACCGCCTTCTGGCAGCACTTTCGCAGCCACCTGGTGCTGCGCAGCGACTGGCCCGGGGTGATCCGCCAGGCCAGCCGCTTCGTCAGCCACAACCTGCTGGGCCTGGGGGGCCAGGTGCCGGTGGCCCTGCTCGACAGCAGCCCGCTGCGCTCGCTGCTGCAGTCGCACCTGGACCTGGACGGCATCACCCATGCCCTGGCCGCCGGGCAACTGCGGGCTGTCGCCATCACCGCGTTTGGCTACGAGTCCGGCCAGGCGGTGACGTTCTACCAGGGCCGTGGCGCCATCGAGCCCTGGCTGCGCCACCGGCGTATCGGCCTGCCGACGGCCCTGACCATCGAGCACCTGCTGGCCAGCGCGGCGATCCCGCTGCTGTTCGCCCCGGTCAAGCTCGGCGACGAGTACTTCGGCGACGGTGCGGTGCGCCAGTCGGCACCGATCAGCCCGGCGCTGCACCTGGGCGCCAGCCGCGTGCTGGTGGTCGGGGTCAGCGGCAACCCACAGCGGCCCGCGCCTCCCTTGCCGACCCAGCGGGTCTTCAGCGGCCAGCAACCGAGCCTGGCGCAGATCGGTGGGCACATGCTCAACAGCACCTTCATCGACAGCCTGGAGGACGATATCGAGCTGCTCCAGCGCCTGAACCACCTGAGCCACCTGTTGCCGGCCCACCTCGACGCCCGACGCCTGGGGCTGGCGCCGATCGAGGTGCTGGTGGTGGCGCCCAGCCAGCCGCTGGACGAGATCGCCGCGCGGCATCGGCGCGAGCTGCCGGCGGCGTTGCGCCTGTTCCTGCGTGGGCCGGGCGCGACCCGTACCAGCGGGGCAGGGGTGCTCAGCTACCTGCTGTTCGAGGCCAGCTATTGCAGCGAATTGATCGAACTGGGGCGCAAGGATGCCCTGGCCAAGCGACGGGAGCTGTGCCAGTTCCTGGGGCTGCCGGGCCAGCGGCCTTGAGGCCGCTTCACGCCCCAGGCGAACAGGGCGGCGCCTTACTCGGCGATCTGCAGCTTCCTCGCCTGGGTATACACGTACCGCACCTTCTCGTACTCGAACGGCGAGTTGAGCTGCCCATAGCGGAAGTTGGTCGTGTAGCGCTTGTCCACTGCGCGCAACACGGTGATCTCCGGGTGGTCGCTGCTGGCCTCGGCCACATTGAGGAAGTTGGCCTCCTGCTCGCCCACGTAGTCCACCACCAGCCCGGCGGTATCGCGCAGGTTCGACGGCCCGAGGATCGGCAGCATGATGTACGGTCCGTTGGGGACGCCATAGAAGCCCAGGGTCTGGCCGAAGTCCTCGCTCTGCCGTGGCAGGCCCATCTTCGTGGCCGGGTCCCATAGCCCGCCGACGCCGATGATGGTGTTGAACATCAGCCGTGCGGTGATTTCCGCCGAGCGCTTGCCCTTGAGCTGCAGCAGGCTGTTGAACAGGTTGGGCACGTCGCCCAGGTTGTTGAAGAAGTTGCTCACCCCCGTGCGCACGAAGCGCGGGGTGACATAGCGGTAGCCGTCCACCACCGGCAGCATCACCCACTGGTCGAAGCGGTAGTTGAAGTGGTAGATGCGCCGGTTCATCGACTCCAGCGGGTCATAGACGTTCAGTGCGGTCAGGGTCGAGCGCTCGAACTCGCGCTGGTCGAGCCCGGGGTTGAACTTCAGCTCGCGCAGTGGATCGAGGAAGCCGTCGGTTTCCACGGCCGGTGTGTCGATCGGGTCGGCCTCGACCACGCTGGTCCGTGGCGCGGTCTCCGCCGCCAGGGCATTGCCGGCGGCGAACAGGGCGGTGACGAGCAGCAGTTTGTTAACCACGGAAGAACTCCAGCATGGCGTCGCTGTTGACGCGGTAGTTGAGGTTGCCGCAATGGCCGCCATGGGGGTACAGGGTCAGGCGATCGCCGAACACCCTGCGCAGAAAGCCGATGTCGCCGGGGCCGAGGATGACATCGTCGGCGTTGTGCATCACGGCGATCTTCGTGCTCTGGCGCAGGTAGTCCTCCAGGGCGTAGAGGCTGGCCTGGTCGATCAGTTGCAGGATGCTGCCGCCGTCGGTGCGGGCGCGCCACATGGGGATCACCTGCTCGGTCATGTAGCACTCGAAATCACACTGCAAGGCACGCTTGAAGAACGGCGTGAGGCTGCTGCCCTCGGTGATCGGGTACTTCGGCGGGGTGATCAGCCCACGACGGTTGATCAGGTCGGAGGTGAAGGCGATGTCGGCCGCCGAGAAACGGAACGAGGTGCCGATCAGCATGGCCATCTGTTCGTTGGACAGGTGTTGGCGGGACTTCTGGAAGTCGTAGAGCAAGGCTTCGTTGAGGTCGATGTAGCCCTTTTCCTGGAAGTAGAGCGTGAGCTTTTCCAGCATCAGCTCGTAGAAGGTGGTGCTGCGGTCGATGCCCCTGACCCGCGTCTGCACCAGCTTGTCCAGGTTGCTGACCGAGGTGTACAGGTTGACCGGTGGGTTGAGCAGCAGCACACGCTTGAAGTTGAAGCTGCGCCGGGTTTCGTCCAGGTGGCTGACGAAGGCGGCGTCGAGGGCGCCGAGGCTGTAGCCGGTGAGGTTGAAATCGCTGACCGGCAGGCGCGGATGCTGGGCACGCACGGCCTGCATGACCCGGTACAGGTCCTCGGCATCCTCGCTGCTGACGCCAGGGGTGGCGAAGCGCGAGGCGGCGCTCATGAAGTCCCAGCTGGTGGGCGACGACAATTGCACCACGTGGTAGCCGGCCTGGTAGAACAGCTTCTTCAGGTATTCGTTGATGGTGCTGGTGTAGGGCGCGCCGGTGCCGGCGATGATGAAGATCAGCGGCGCCTCGCGGTCCTGGCGGGCCAGGCGGTACTTGAGCTTTTTCACCGGCCAGAAGTTGGCCGGTAGGTTGAAGGTTCGCTCCGGGCGCAGGTTCAGGCTGTAGTCGGCCTGGGTGATGTCCTCGTCGCTGGGCAGGGTAGGGCGTTGGTCCGGCGGCGTGGTGGCGATGGTTGCCTCGAACGGGTTGGTCAAGGGGTAGCCGTAGCTGGCGGCGTCGATATCCCGCGCCGAGGCGGCCGCAGCCAGGAGCAGGCCGCCGAGCAGGGCGGCGAGGCGCAAGGGTCGAAACATGAATTCCCCCAAAGAGATCGGCAAGGCGAAGCGATGACGAGCCTAGGACCGCAACGAACAGGGCAAAGTTGCCCATCGCCCCGCCATTTGTTGCACCAGATGTTGCCGCGAAGGTCTACGGCGCGGCAATGCTCGTTCTGTGGAACATAGCGCAAAGTGATGATTTTGCCTGGGCAGCGGGCCGCAGGCATGCAAGGATCGCGCAGGCTGGCGGGGCGATCTGGCGTTAATGGCGAAATGCTGTCGCTTACTGTTCGGTGAAGGTCGCTGACAGAGCAGGTCGCCTCGTGTGGCAGGTTGATGATGCAGTTTCCGAGACCTGACGAGGGGATGCTTTGATGAAAATGCGACGTTTCCTGGGCGTGGGGACAGCCCTGGTATTGGCCATGAGCGCTGCGCAGGCGATGGCCAAGCAAGTGAGCATAGGTTACGTGGATGGTTGGTCCGACAGCGTGGCGACCACCTTCGTGGCCGCCGAAGTGATCAAGCAGAAACTCGGTTATGACGTGGACCTCAAGCCCGTCGCCACCGGCATCATGTGGCAGGGCGTGGCCACCGGCAAGCTCGATGCCATGCTGTCGGCCTGGCTGCCGGTGACCCACGGCGAATACTGGGCCAAGAACAAGGACAAGGTGGTCGACTACGGCCCCAACTTCACGGATGCCAAGATCGGCCTGATCGTGCCCGAGTACGTCAAGGCCGCCAGTATCGGCGACCTCAAGACCGATGACAGCTTCAAGCACAAGATCGTCGGCATCGACGCCGGCTCCGGCGTGATGCTCAAGACCGACCAGGCGATCAAGGACTACGCCCTGGACGGCTACAAGCTGCAGGCCAGCTCCGGTGCGGCGATGACCGCCGAGCTCGGGCGTGCCTATGCCAAGCAGCAGTCCATCGCCGTGACCGGCTGGGTGCCGCACTGGATGTTCGCCAAGTGGAAGCTCAAGTTCCTCGAAGACCCACAGGGCGTGTATGGCGCTGCCGAGACGGTCAACAGCATCGGCAGCAAGGAATTGGCGAGCAAGGCACCGGAAGTGGTCGAGTTCCTCAAGAACTTCCACTGGCAGTCCAAGGACGAGATCGGCGAGGTGATGCTGGCGATCCAGGAAGGCGCCAAGCCCGAGGCGGCGGCCAAGGACTGGGTGGCCAAGCACCCGGAGCGGGTGAAGGCGTGGACCGGCAAGTGATCGGCTGGTATTGAGCGATCATCCAGGGCCGCTTCGCGCCCCATCGCCGGCAAGCCGGCTCCCACAGGGACCGAGTCGACCACATATGATGCGGTTTGCAGGGGCCATGTGGGAGCCGGCTTGCCGGCGATGGGGCGCGAAGCGGCCCCGGCATGACAAAGCCCTACCTGGCCGACCTTGGGCCTTGCTCTGGCCCCCAGGTTGTTACCGATCCTGCAAAACAGTTTCTCATCTAAGACTAAGGTCGTCTGGTTGGTGTCCATCGGCAGCATAAAGTAAGGGCGGGTTCTCCCTTATTTGTGTTGCTGCTAGGACAAAAACAATGAACGACAGCATCTACCAATCGATACAGAACAGTCCGCGCTTCAAGGAACTTGTCACCAAGCGCGAGCGTTTCGCCTGGATCCTCTCGGCGATCATGCTCGGCCTGTATTGCGCCTTCATCCTCCTCATCGCCTACGGTCCGCAGGTACTGGGCGCCAAGCTCAGTGTCGGCTCGTCGATCACCTGGGGTATCCCCCTGGGCGTCGGCCTGATCGTCTCGGCATTCATCCTCACCGCCATCTACGTGCGTCGCGCCAATGGCGAGTTCGATGAGCTGAACAAGGAAATCCTCAAGGAGGCGCAGCAATGATCCGCCAAACCAAAGCCTTGGCCGTGCTGGCCTTCGGTGCCTTCGCACCCGCCGTGTGGGCCGCCGACGCCCTGACCGGCGAGGTGCACAAGCAGCCGCTCAACGTCTCGGCGATCGTCATGTTCCTGGCTTTCGTCTGCTTCACCCTGGGGATTACCTACTGGGCCTCCAAACGTAACAAGTCGGCGTCCGACTATTATGCCGCCGGCGGCCGTATCACGGGCTTCCAGAACGGCCTGGCGATCGCCGGCGACTACATGTCGGCGGCCTCCTTCCTGGGGATTTCCGCCCTGGTGTTCACCTCCGGCTACGACGGCCTGATCTACTCGATCGGCTTCCTGGTCGGCTGGCCGATCATCCTCTTCCTGATCGCCGAGCGCCTGCGCAACCTGGGCAAGTACACCTTCGCCGACGTGGCCTCGTACCGCCTTGGGCAGAAGGAGATCCGCACCCTGTCGGCCTCTGGCTCGCTGGTGGTGGTAGCGTTCTACCTGATCGCCCAGATGGTCGGTGCCGGCAAGCTGATCCAGCTGCTGTTCGGCCTGGACTACCACGTCGCGGTGATCCTGGTGGGTATCCTGATGTGCCTGTACGTGCTGTTCGGCGGCATGCTGGCCACCACCTGGGTACAGATCATCAAAGCCGTGCTGCTGCTCTCCGGTGCCAGCTTCATGGCGCTGATGGTGATGAAGCACGTGGGCTTCGACTTCAACACCCTGTTCTCCGAAGCGATCAAGGTGCACGCCAAGGGTGAGGCGATCATGAGCCCGGGCGGCCTGGTCAAGGACCCGATCTCGGCGTTCTCCCTGGGCCTGGCGCTGATGTTCGGTACCGCCGGCCTGCCGCACATCCTGATGCGCTTCTTCACCGTCAGCGACGCCAAGGAAGCGCGCAAGAGCGTGCTCTACGCCACTGGCTTCATCGGCTACTTCTACATCCTGACCTTCATCATCGGCTTCGGCGCGATCCTGCTGGTCAGCACCAACCCGGACTTCAAGGACGCCGCCGGCGCCCTGATCGGCGGTAACAACATGGCAGCGGTGCACCTGGCCAACGCCGTGGGTGGCAGCGTGTTCCTCGGCTTCATCTCGGCGGTGGCCTTCGCCACTATCCTGGCGGTGGTCGCGGGCCTGACCCTGGCCGGTGCCTCGGCGGTGTCCCATGACCTGTACGCCAGCGTCTGGCGCAAGGGCAAGGCCAACGACAAGGACGAGATCCGCGTGTCGAAGATCACCACCATCGCCCTGGGCGTGCTGGCGATCGGCCTGGGCATCCTGTTCGAGAACCAGAACATCGCCTTCATGGTCGGTCTGGCCTTCTCCATCGCTGCCAGCTGCAACTTCCCGGTGCTGCTGCTCTCGATGTACTGGAAGAAACTGACCACCCGTGGCGCCATGATCGGCGGCTGGATGGGCCTGGTCAGCGCGGTGGGCCTGATGGTCCTCGGCCCGACCATCTGGGTGCAGATCCTCGGCCACGAGAAGGCGATCTACCCGTACGAGTACCCGGCGCTGTTCTCCATGATCATCGCCTTCATCGGCATCTGGTTCTTCTCGGTCACCGACAAGTCCAAGGCCGCCGACGAAGAGCGTGCGCTGTTCTTCCCGCAGTTCGTGCGTTCGCAGACTGGCCTGGGGGCCTCCGGCGCCGTCTCCCACTGATAGCGCAGGCCTGACGGCAAGCCGCAAGCGAGTGCCTGGTGCACTGGCTTGCGGCTTTTTCTTTTCTAGATCATGCCCAGCAACAACAGCACCAGCAGGATCACCAGCACCACGCCGATGATGCCGGAGGGGCCATAGCCCCAACTGCGCGAGTGAGGAAAGACCGGTAAGCCACCAATCAACAGCAGGATCAGGATGATGATGAGGATCGTGGTCATGGCGGAGTCCTTGCGTGGTTGAGGGTCAAGGGCCTCGGAATGCTGGCCTCTTGATAATTCCGACTGGGGGCGATGGCTAAAGATTCCATTTGCGGTCAGTTGGGGCTGCTCTGCAGCCATGCTCCTGCATTCACCAGCCTGATAGCAGCGCCCTGCACGCCAGGCCTTGTATAGACTCCCTCCATCACCTGTCAGCACAAGGCTTGCCACCATGCACGACCGCATCATGATCACCGGAGCCGGCTCCGGCCTCGGCCGCGAGATTGCCCTGCGCTGGGCCCGCGATGGCTGGCGCCTGGCGCTGGCAGACGTCAACGAGGCCGGGCTGCGCCAGACCCTCGAATTGGTCCGCGAGGCCGGTGGCGACGGTTTCGCCCAGCGTTGCGACGTGCGCGACTACAGCCAGCTCACCGCCCTGGCCCAGGCCTGCGAGGAGCAGTTCGGCGGCATCGACGTGATCGTCAACAACGCCGGGGTGGCCTCGGGCGGTTTCTTCGCCGAGCTGTCCCTGGAGGACTGGGACTGGCAGATCGCGGTCAACCTGATGGGCGTGGTCAAGGGCTGCAAGGCTTTCCTGTCGCTGCTCGAGCGCAGCAAGGGGCGGATCGTCAACATCGCCTCCATGGCTGCGCTGATGCAGGGGCCGGGGATGAGCAACTACAACGTGGCCAAGGCCGGCGTGCTGGCCCTCTCGGAGAGCCTGCTGGTCGAGTTGCGCGCGTTGGACGTGGCGGTGCATGTGGTGTGCCCATCGTTCTTCCAGACCAACCTGCTCGACTCCTTCCGTGGGCCGAACCCGGCCATGAAGGCCCAGGTCGGCAAGCTGCTGGAGGGTTCGCCGATCAGCGCCGCCGAGATCGCCGACTACATCCATGCCCAGGTGGCCGCTGGGGTGTTTCTCATCCTGCCCCATGAGGCTGGGCGCCAGGCCTGGGAGTTGAAGCGCCAGGCGCCGGCGCGGCTGTATGACGAGATGGCCGACATGGCGGCGAAGATGCGGGCCAAGGGGCGTAGTGGTACCTGATGTATCTTGGGGCCGCTGTGCGGCCCATCGCCGGCAAGCCCCACAGGGGATGTGGGGCATTCTTCAGATCAGGCTCCCAGGGAGGTGGGCCATTCTTCAGATCAGCGCTATCCCTGTGGGAGCGGGCTTGCCCGCGATGGGCTGCAACGCAGCCCCAAGGACCCTGACTGACCGGTGCTGGAGCGTACCTTGCGCGAACCGGACCCTCTGGCCAGGGCGCTCGATCAGGTATGCTGTGCGCCGCTTTGGACTGGCAAGGGTGCCTGGCGTGATCAATTACCTGTGGTTCTTCCTGGCGGCGATGTTCGAGATCGCCGGCTGCTATGCCTTCTACCTGTGGCTGCGGCTGGGCAAGAGTGCCTGGTGGCTG
Organism: Pseudomonas sp. HLMP; assembly: GCF_046365545.1. Classification (NCBI taxonomy): domain Bacteria; kingdom Pseudomonadati; phylum Pseudomonadota; class Gammaproteobacteria; order Pseudomonadales; family Pseudomonadaceae; genus Pseudomonas; species Pseudomonas sp. HLMP. Next base: position 2,366,403 of record NZ_JBDLLR010000001.1, read on the forward strand.
CTGCCGGCGCTGGTCAGCCTGACCTTGTTCGGGCTGATCCTCACCCGCGTCGAGGCCGCCTATGCCGGTCGGGCCTACGCCGCCTATGGCGGTATCTACATCGTCTCCTCGCTGCTCTGGCTGGCGCTGGTGGAGCGGGCGCGGCCACTGGGCAGCGACTGGATCGGCGCACTGCTGTGCGTCGTCGGGGCGACCATCATCGTGTTCGGGCCACGGCTGCAACAGGGCTGAAACCAGGCGATTTCTGTAGGGATAGTTACCCGTCTGCGTAGGCTGCGTCTATTTAATGGGTGAAGTGTTGAGTGGCCGAATGTACCCGATGCAGTCTCCGATTTTCCCTTGGGGTGGAGGATCGGATCATGCTGGTTATAGGGCGCGAAGTCGGGCAGGTCATCAACATCGGTGACGACATCCAGCTCAAGATCATGGCGATCGATGGCGGTGTGGTGCGTTTCGGCATCAGTGCGCCGCGCCAGGTCCAGGTGCATCGGGCGGAGGTCTACAGGCGCATCAAGGAGAAGGCCGAGCGGCAGGCTGATGGCTGACAGGGGGCTATTCGCGGCCCCAAATGGCAACTCGAAGTCTTGACTGACCGTATTGAGCAAGCCAACCGCTTCCCCGCTACTCAAGCCACTCCCGCGGCACCTCATGCCGGGCCAGCAGTTGGCACTGCTGGCTCTCGGGGTCGAACAGGATGAATGCCTGCCCCTTGGCCAGGGCCTGGCGTACCCGCAGCACGCGGGTTTCCAGCGGCGTGTCGTCACCGTTGTCGGTGCCGTCGCGGGTGACGAAGTCCTCGATCAGGCGGGTCAGGGTTTCGGCTTGCAGTTGGTCGTAGGGGATCAGCATGGCGGGCAGGGTTCGTTCATGAATGCCGCCATGCTACGCCAAACCCGCCGGGACATCAGCTTTTGTTGCCCAGCAGGCTGTCCACCGCCGGGACCCGGGTATCGCTTTCCATCTGCGCGTCGTGTTCCAACTGGTGGCTGAAGCGCTCGAGGGAGGCATTGGCCGGTTGCGAGTCGCTGGCGAACACCGGCGGGCTGAGCAGGTAGCCGGTCAGCAGGCGGCTGAGCGCTGCCAGGCTGTCGATGTGGGTACGCTCGTAGCCGTGGGTGGCGTCGCAACCGAAGGCCACCAGGGCGGTGCGGATGTCGTGGCCAGCAGTCACCGCCGAGTGGGCATCGCTGAAGTAGTAGCGGAACAGGTCGCGGCGCACCGGCAGGTCCTGGTCGGCGGCGAGCTTGAGCAGATGGCGCGACAGGTGATAGTCGTAGGGCCCGGAGGAGTCCTGCATGGCCACGCTCACCGCATGCTCGCTGGAGGCCTGGCCCGGTGCCACCGGGGCGATGTCGATGCCGACGAATTCGCTGACGTCCCAGGGCAGCGCCGCGGCGGCGCCGGAGCCGGTCTCCTCGGTGATGGTGAACAGCGGGTGGCAGTCGATCAGCGGCTGGCGGCCGCTCTCCACAACGGCCTTGAGCGCCGCCAGCAGCGCCGCCACGCCGGCCTTGTCGTCCAGGTGTCGGGCACTGATGTGGCCGCTCTCGGTGAACTCTGGCAGCGGGTCGAAGGCGACGAAGTCGCCGATGGCGAGGCCCAGCGCCTCGCAGTCGGCGCGGGTGGTGCAGTAGGCGTCCAGGCGCACTTCCACGTGCTCCCAACTGATCGGCATCTGGTCGATGGCGGTGTTGAAGGCATGCCCGCTGGCCATCAGCGGCAGCACGCTGCCCCGGTACACGCCGGTGTCGGTGAACACACTGACCCGGCTGCCTTCGGCGAAGCGGCTGGACCAGCAGCCTACCGGCGCCAGGGCCAGGCGGCCGTTGTCGAGCAGTTGGCGCACGCTGGCGCCGATGGTGTCCAGGTGCGCCGAGACGGCGCGGTCGGGCGAACTCTGCCGGCCCTTGACGGTGGCACGGATGGTGCCCCGGCGGGTCAGCTCGAAGGGGATGCCCATCTCGTCCAGGCGTTCGGCCACATAGCGCACGATGGTGTCGGTGAAGCCGGTAGGGCTGGGGATGGCGAGCATCTCCAGGAGGACTTTCTTCAGGTAGTCCAGGTCGGGTTCGGGATGTCGGTCCGGCATGTCCATTCCTCTGTTGGCATGGGCTGGGTGATGCATGGCTGACGCCTGTGGAGGGGGCACTTCGTGGGAGCGGCCTTGTGTCGCGAAAGGGCCGCTCCCACGAAGGCTGCTCCTGCAAGCGTGCGTCAGGCCAGCGGCCGGCTGTGCGGGAACAGCAGGTCGACGAAGCGTTCGGCGGTAGGTTGCGGTTCGTGGTTGGCCAGGCCGACCCGTTCGTTGGCCTCGATGATCACGTAGTCCGGCTGGCTGGCGTCGCGCACCATCAGGTCGAGGCCCACCACTGGGATGTCCAGGGCACGGGCGGCGCGTACCGCGGCATCGGCCAGCACTGGGTGCAGGCGCTCGGTGACGTCCTCCAGGGTGCCGCCGGTGTGCAGGTTGGCGGTGCGGCGCACGGCCAGGCGCTGGCCGGCCGGTAACACGCTCGTATAGTCAAGGCCCACGGCGCGCAGGGTGCGCTCGGTTTCCTCGTCCACCGGGATACGGCTCTCGCCACCGGTGGCAGCCTGGCGCCGACGGCTCTGGGCTTCGATCAGCGCGCCGATGCTGTGCTTGCCGTCGCCGATCACCTGGGCCGGATGGCGGATCGCCGCGGCGACCACTTCGAAGCCGATCACCACGATGCGCAGGTCCAGCCCCGGGTGGTAGCTCTCCAGCAGCACGCGGCTGTCGAAGCGGCGAGCCTGCTCGATGGCCTGGCTGACCTCCTCATGGCTGCGCAGGTCGACTGCCACGCCCTGGCCTTGCTCGCCATCCACTGGCTTGACCACCACTGCGTGGTGTTCTTCGAGAAAGGCCAGGTTGTCGTCGGCATTGCCCGCCAGCTGTTGCACCGGCACCTGCAGGCCGGCGGCCTGCAGGGCGTGCTGGGTCAGGCGCTTGTCCTGGCAGAGGGTCATGCTCACGGCGCTGGTCAGGTCACTCAACGATTCCCTGCACCGGACCCGGCGCCCGCCGAGGCTCAGGGTGAACAGGCCGGCGGCGGCATCGTCCACCTGCACCTCGATGCCCCGGCGGAAGGCTTCGTCGACGATGATCCGGGCATAGGGGTTGAGTTCGGCCTCGGGGCCGGGGCCGAGGAACAGCTGCTGGTTGATGCCGTTCTTGCGCTTGACGGCGAAGGTCGGCAGGTTGCGAAACCCCAGCTTCTGGTACAGGCGCTTGGCCTGGCGGTTGTCGTGCAGCACCGACAGGTCGAGGTAGGCAAGGCCGCGGCTCATGAAGTGCTCGATCAGGTGGCGTACCAGCACCTCGCCGACGCCCGGGCGGCTGCACTGCGGGTCGACCGCCAGGCACCACAGGCTGCAGCCATGCTCCGGGTCGTCGAAGGCTTTGTCGTGGTTCAGCCCCATGACACTGCCGATCACCGCACCGGTGTCTTCGTCCTCGGCCAGCCAGTACACCGGCCCGCCGAGGTGACGCGGGGTGAGCAGCTCGGGGTCGACCGGCAGCATGCCGCGAGCCTGGTACAGGGCGTTGATCGCCTGCCAGTCGGCCTCGGCCTGCGCCCGGCGGATACGAAAGCCGCGGAACACCCGTTGCGCCGGGCGGTAGTCGGTGAACCACAGGCGCAGGGTGTCCGACGGGTCGAGGAACAGTTGCTGTGGGGCTTGGGCCAGCACCTGCTGGGGGGCGGCCACGTACAAGGCGATGTCGCGCTCGCCAGGGCGTTCGTCGAGCAGCGCCTCGGCGAGCACGGCCGAGTCAGGGTAGGTGTGGCCGATCAGCAGGCGGCCCCAGCCGCAGTGCACGGCACGCGGCTGGTCGTGGGGTTCGCTGCCGTCGCCGGCCAGGCGCGCCTGCAGGCGCTCGTACGAAGGGGCTTGCCCGCGAAGCAGGCGCTGACCGTAGGCAGTATGGGCTTTCATCGGTCAGATTCCTTGTTCGCTGAGCCACAGGTTCAGGGCCGCCAGTTGCCACAGCTTGGAGCCGCGCAGCGGGGTGAGCTGGCCGTGGGGATTGCTCAGCAGGCGGTCGAGCATCGCCGGGTTGAACAGGCCACGGTCCTGGCTCGGGTCGGTCAGCAGCTCGCGTACCCAGTCCAGCGTGGCGCCTTGCAGGTGCTTGAGGCCGGGCACCGGGAAGTAGCCTTTCTTGCGATCGATCACTTCGTGGGGGATGACCCGACGCGCAGCGGCCTTGAGCACCTGCTTGCCACCGTCCGGCAGCTTGAAGCGTGCCGGGATGCGCGCCGACAGTTCCACCAGGCGGTAGTCGAGGAACGGCGTGCGCGCCTCCAGGCCCCAAGCCATGGTCATGTTGTCGACGCGCTTGACCGGGTCGTCCACCAGCATCACCGTGCTGTCCAGGCGCAGTGCCTTGTCCACCGCCTCGGACGCACCGGGGCGGGCGAAGTGCTCGCGGACGAATTCGCCGGCCACGTCGGTCTCCAGCAGCCAGGGCGCCAGCACCGTGTCGCGGTATTCGGCGTGGCTGCGGTCGAAGAAGGCTTCGCGGTAGGCGGTGTAGGCATCGTCGGCGCCATCGACCTGCGGGTACCAGTGATAGCCGGCGAACAGCTCGTCGGCGCCCTGGCCGCTCTGCACGCCCTTGCAGTGCTTGGCCACCTCCCGCGAAAGCAGGTAGAAGGCGATGCAGTCGTGGCTGACCATCGGCTCGCTCATGGCGCGGAAGGCGGCCGGCAACTGCTCGATGATCTCGCTTTCGGCGATGCGCAACTGGTGGTGACGGGTGCCGTAGTGACGGGCGATCAGGTCTGAGTATTGGAACTCGTCGCCGCGCTCGCCGCCGGCGTCCTCGAAGCCGATGGAGAAGGTCGACAGGTCGTCCACGCCGACGTCTCGCAGCAGGCCGACCAACAGGCTGGAGTCGACGCCACCGGACAGCAGCACGCCCACGTCCACCGCCGCGCGCTGGCGGATCGCCACGGCATCGCGGGTGGCGTCGAGCACGCGGGTGGTCCAGTCGTCCAGGTCCAGCTCTTGTTCGTCAGGGTTGGGGCCGTAGTGCAGTTGCCACCAGGTCTGGCGTTCTACCTGGCCATGGCGGTCGAGGCGCATCCAGGTGCCTGGCTCGAGTTTCTGCACGTTGGCCAGCAGGGTGCGCGGTGCAGGGACCACGGCGTGGAAGTTGAGGTAGTGGTTGAGCGCGACAGGGTCGAGCACCGGGTCGATGTCGCCGCCCTTGAGCAGCGCCGGCAGGCTCGAGGCGAACCGCAGGCGCTCGCCATTGCGCGACAGGTACAGGGGCTTGACGCCGAGGCGGTCGCGGGCGAGGAACAGGCGCTGGTTGTCGCGCTCCCAGATGGCCAGGGCGAACATGCCGTTGAGCTTGGGCAGCAGTGCCGCGCCCCAGGCGTGGTAGCCCTTGAGCAGCACTTCGGTGTCGCCGTCGGAGAAGAAGGTGTAGCCCAGGTCCTGCAGCTCTTGGCGCAGTTCCGGGAAGTTGTAGATGGCGCCGTTGAAGGCCAGCGACAGGCCTAGGGTGTTGTCGATCATGGGCTGGGCCGAGCCGTCGGACAGGTCCATGATTTTCAGGCGGCGGTGGCCGAGGGCGATCGGGCCCTGGCTATGGAAGCCCCAGGCGTCGGGGCCACGGGGTGCCAGGTGATGGGTCATGCGCTCCACCGCGGCGAGATCCGCCGGGCGAGGGGCTTGGTCGATGGGGGTGAAACGAAACTCTCCTGCTAATCCGCACATAGGTCCTTACCGGTTTTGCCGTTGGGGAAGTCTTTTTTAGGTATACCCCGAAATGGGGTGGTATGGAACCGACCTTTGAGATTTATGAGAGTTTTAGAACGATTTGCTATAAGCGTGGATGTTGGGGGCCGCTTCGTGCCCCCAAGGAGTCCCTACTTGCCGCGAATCAACCTGCGCAACGCAAAGCGATTCGGGTGACAGGCCTCGGCCACCGCGCGAGGCACCGGCAGGGGCTCGCCACTGGCCCAGGCCGCGATCAGCTCACCGCTCAAGGGCGCCGTGATCAACCCCCGCGAGCCATGCCCGCTGTTCACGTACAGCCCTTCCAGCCACGGGCAGGTGGTGTCGGGCACCTGGCGGGCATCCTTGGCCAGCACCGCATAGGCCTCGGCGAACGCCTGGGCATCGGCCAGCGGCCCGACGATCGGCAGGTAGTCGGGGCTGGTGCAGCGGAACGCCGCGCGGCCCTCCAGGTGTTCTGGGTCTAACTCATCGGTGTGCAGTCGCTGGGCAAGATCGGTGGAAATCGCCTCCAACAAAGCCAAGTTGCCTTGGTGTTCGGCGACAGTCGGCGCAAGGTCGTCACTGTGGAAGTCGAAGCTGGCGCCCAGGGTATGCTCGCCCTCGCGCGGGGGCGCCACGTAGCCTTCGGCACAGACCACCGTGCGCAAGGCGCGGCTGGCTTCGGTGCTGGGCAGGCGGGTAACTTGCCCGCGGATACGTTTGAGCGGCAGGCCGGCGCAAGGCGCGAAACGACGCACGTCGGCGGCGCCGGCCAGCACCACCAGCGGCGCACTGGCCAGCAGGCGCTCGCCATCCCAGGCCTGCCACAGGCCGTCGGCCTTGCGCAGCTCGATCACCTCGTGGTGCGCCAGCACGCGGATGCGTGGGTGCTGCAATTGCGCCTGGCACAGGGCCGGCGGATGCACCCAGCCGCCCTCGGGATAGAACAGCCCGCCAGCAGGCAGGGCCACGCCGGCCAGCGTTTCGGCCTGGGCCTGGTCGAGCGGCTGCAGCAGGCTGCAGTCGAAGGCCTGGGCCAGCTTGGCCTGGCGTTGCGCTTCCGGGGCGTCGAAGGCCAGTTGCAGAACGCCACAGGCGTCCCAGTCCTGGCCGCGTCGCAGGCGCTGCAGCCAGCGACGGGTATAGCCGAAACCGGCGAGGATCATCTGCGACAGGGCGGTGCCATGGGCCGAGAGCTTGAGGTACAGCACGCCCTGGGGGTTGCCGGAGGCTTCCCGGGCGGGGGCGTCGTGGCGCTCCAGCACGCTGACCTGCCAGCCGCGCGCGGCGAGGCTGGCGGCACTGGCGCTGCCGGCCAGGCCCGCACCGATGACCAGGGCCTGGCGTGCGCCGGGCATTGGCCGGGGGCGGGCATACCAAGAGGCCGGCCGCGAGGGCACGGGCTGCTCGGCGGGCCAGCCCTGGAAGTCGCCGCGCATGATCTCCCATTTCTTGCCGATGCCCGGCACCTTGTGCATGGCGAAGCCTGCGGCGATCAGGCCCCGGCGGACCCAGCCGGTGGTGGTGAAGGTGCCCAGGGTGGTGCCCGGGTGCGATAGCCGCGCCAGTTGCGCGAACAGCTCGGGCGTCCACATGTCGGGGTTTTTCGCGGGGGCGAAACCGTCGAGGAACCAGGCGTCGACCTGGGCATCGAGTTGGGGCAGTTGTTCGAGCGCATCGCCGACCAGCAATGTCAGGGTGACCCGCCCATCCGCGAAGGAGAACTGCTGGAACCCCGGATGAATCGCCACGTATTGCGCCAACAGCGGTTGCCAATAGGGCGCCAGCTCCGGCCACAGCTGCACGGCGCGTGCGAGGTCGTCATGACTGAGCGGGTACTTCTCGACACTGACGAAATGCAGGCGGGCCTCGTCAGGCGCCTGTTCGGCGAACAACTGCCAGGCGCAGAAGAAATTCATGCCGGTCCCGAAGCCTGTCTCGCCGATCACCAGGCAGGCGCCGGGCGCCAGTTCGGCGAAGCGCTGACGCAAGTGGTTCTGTTCGAGGAAGACGTGTTCGGTCTCCGCCACGCCCTCGTTCTTGGAGAAATAGACGTCGTCGTACTGCCGCGAATGAGGTCGGCCCTGGTCGTCCCAGTCGATTTGGGCGTGTTGGGGAAGGCGGGTATCTGGCATGGTCGTTTCAATTGCGGGTGATCGGGGAGCTGCAAGCTTCAAGCTGCAAGTTACGAGATGGTGCGCATGGTGGCACGGCCTACACTTTCTTGCAGCTTGCAGCTTGCAGCTTGCAGCTTGCAGCTTGCAGCCCCGACTTCCGCTAGTCTTGCTTATCCATTGAAGGAGCCCAGGCAAGCATGTTCGAATCCGCCGAAATAGGCCACAGCATCGACAAGGAGGCTTTCGACGCCGAAGTGCCCGCCCTGCGCGAGGCGCTGCTCGAGGCCCAGTACGAACTCAAGCAGCAGGCGCGCTTTCCGGTGATCGTGCTGATCAACGGCGTCGAGGGCGCCGGCAAGGGCGAGACGGTCAAGCTGCTCAACGAGTGGATGGACCCCCGCCTGATCGAGGTGCGCACCTTCGACCAGCAGACCGACGAGGAACTGGCGCGGCCGCCGGCCTGGCGCTATTGGCGAGCGTTGCCGCCGAAAGGGCGCATGGGGGTATTCTTCGGCAACTGGTACAGCCAGATGCTCCAAGGCCGGGTCCATGGCCTGTTCAAGGACGCGGTGCTCGATCAAGCCATCACCGGGGCCGAGCGCCTGGAGCAGATGCTCTGCGACGAGGGCGCGCTGATCATCAAGTTCTGGTTCCACCTGTCCAAGAAACAGATGAAGGCTCGCCTCAAGGCGCTCAAGGACGACCCGTTGCACAGTTGGCGCATCAGCCCGCTGGACTGGCAGCAGTCGCAGACCTACGACCGCTTCGTGCGTTTCGGCGAGCGGGTGCTGCGCCGTACCAGCCGCGACTATGCACCCTGGCACATCATCGAAGGCGTCGACCCGTACTACCGCAGCCTGGCGGTGGGGCGCATCCTGCTGGAGAGCCTGCAGGCGGCCCTGGCCAGCGAGCCGAAGGGCAAGCACAAGGGCAACGTCGCGCCCCTGGGCCGCAGCATCGACCAGAAGAGCCTGCTCGGCGCGCTGGACCTGAGCCAGCGCCTGGACAAGCGCGACTACCAGGAGCAGTTGGTCACCGAGCAGGCGCGCCTGGCCGGCCTGCTGCGCCACAAGCAGATGCGCCGCCACGCCCTGGTGGCGGTGTTCGAGGGTAACGACGCGGCAGGCAAGGGCGGTGCGATCCGCCGCGTCGCCGCCGCGCTCGACCCGCGCCAGTACCGCATCGTGCCGGTCGCCGCGCCCACCGAGGAGGAGCGCGCCCAGCCGTACCTGTGGCGCTTCTGGCGACACATCCCGGCGCGAGGCAAGTTCACCATCTTCGACCGCTCCTGGTATGGCCGTGTACTGGTGGAGCGGGTCGAGGGCTTCTGCACCCCCGCCGACTGGATGCGCGCCTATGGCGAGATCAACGATTTCGAGGAGCAGTTGAGCAACGCCGGCGTGGTGCTGGTCAAGTTCTGGCTGGCGATCGACCCGCAGACCCAGCTGGAGCGTTTCGAGGAGCGCGAGCAGATTCCCTTCAAGCGCTACAAGATCACCGAGGAAGACTGGCGCAACCGTGACAAGTGGGATGTCTATGCCGAGGCGGTGGGCGACATGGTCGATCGCACCAGCACCGAGATCGCGCCCTGGACCTTGGTCGAGGCCAACGACAAGCGCTGGGCGCGGGTCAAGGTACTGCGCACCATCAACGAGGCGCTGGAAGCGGCATTCGACAAGAAGTAGTCGTGGTGCGCTTTCAAGCTTCAAGCTTGCAGCCCGCCTGCCATGCCTGGGGGGAATGACCTGATGAAATCTTTTCCAGGCACTTCCCGCCAGCCAATCACAGCAAACCCTTAGAATTTCAGCACCCCCACCAAAGGGCTTGAGATCGAGGACGTTATGCACATTTCTTCCGGACGCTGGGTCTATGGCCTGTTCCTGGCACTTCTGACCGCGTTGCTCTGGGGCATCCTGCCGATCAAGCTCAAGCAGGTCCTGCAGGTGATGGACCCGGTGACCGTCACCTGGTATCGCCTGCTGGTCTCCGGCAGCCTGCTGTTCGCCTGGCTGGCGGCCAACCGGCGGTTGCCGTCGTTCGGCAAGCTCGGGCCCAAGGGCAAGGGGCTGGTGGCGCTGGCTGTGTGCGGCCTGATGGGTAACTACGTGCTTTACCTGGTCGGGCTGAACCTGCTCAGCCCCGGCACCGCGCAACTGGTGGTACAGATCGGCCCGGTGCTGTTGCTGGTGGCCAGTGTGTTCGTGTTCAAGGAGCGCTTCAGCCTGGGGCAGGGCCTGGGGTTGCTGGTGCTGCTGGCGGGCTTCGGCCTGTTCTTCAACCAGCGCCTGGAAGAGCTGCTGACCTCCCTGGGCACCTACACCACCGGTGTGCTGACCATCCTCCTGGCGACCAGCATCTGGGTGTTCTACGCCCTGAGCCAGAAGCAACTGCTGACCGTCTGGCATTCCCAGCAGGTGATGATGGTGATCTACCTGTGCTGCGCCTTGCTACTGACGCCCTGGGTGCACCCGCTCGAAGCGCTGCGACTGACCCCCGTGCAGGGCTGGTTGCTGCTGGCGTGCTGCCTGAACACCCTCGTGGCCTACGGCGCGTTCGCCGAGGCCCTGGCCCATTGGGAAGCCTCGCGGGTCAGCGCGACCCTGGCCCTGACGCCGCTGGTGACCTTCGTCGCGGTGGCCGTGGCGGCCTGGGTGTGGCCGGAGTATGTGCATGCCGAAGACATCAATGCCCTGGGCTATCTCGGCGCGGTGACGGTCGTGGTCGGGTCGGCGCTGGTGGCCTTGGGGCCTTCGCTGGTGGCCGGATGGCGGGCCCGGCGGGCGCGGTTGGCTCAGGTGCACTGAGCGCGGGTCGGCACCGACGCCGGTCAGGCCTGTAATCCTGGGGCGCGAAGCGGCCCTGAACGCCCGTCCAGGTGACGAAGACTCAGCCCTTGGCACCGGGGGCGAGCATGTTCTGCGGCCTTACCCACTGGTCGAACTGCTCATTGGTCAGGTACTTCAACTCCAGCGCCGCCTCGCGCAGGGTCTTGCCCTCGCTGTAGGCCTTCTTGGCGATCTCCGCGGCCTTGTCGTAGCCGATGTGCGGGTTGAGCGCGGTCACCAGCATCAGCCCTCGCTCCAGGTGCGCGGCCATCTGCTCGGCATCCGGCTCGATGCCGGCCACGCAGTGCTGCTGGAAGTTGCGGCAGCCATCGGCCAGCAGCTCGATCGACTGCAGCAGGTTGTGGATGATCACCGGCTTGAACACGTTCAACTGCAGGTGCCCCTGGCTGGCGGCGAAACCGATCGCCGCATCGTTGCCCAGCACCTGGCAGGCCAGCATGGAGAGCGCCTCGCACTGGGTCGGGTTGACCTTGCCCGGCATGATCGAGCTGCCTGGTTCGTTGGCCGGCAGGCGCACCTCGGCAAGCCCCGCGCGTGGGCCGGAACCGAGCAGACGCAGGTCGTTGGCGATCTTCATCAGGGCCACGGCCAGGGTCTTGAGGGCTCCGGCCAGGCTGGTCAGCGGCTCATGGCCGGCGAGGGCGGCGAACTTGTTCGGCGCGGTGACGAACGGCAGCCCGGACAGCGCCGCCAGCTCGGCGGCCACGGCCTCGGCGAAGCCATGCGGGGCATTCAGGCCGGTGCCCACGGCGGTCCCGCCCTGGGCCAGCTCGCAGACCGCTGGCAGGGTGGCACGGATCGCCCGCTGGGCATAGTCGAGCTGGGCGACGAAGGCCGACACCTCCTGGCCGAAGGTGATCGGCGTGGCGTCCATCATGTGCGTGCGGCCAGTCTTGACCAGGTGCTGGTGGCGCGCCGACAGCTCCGCCAGCCCCGAGGACAGTTCGGCGATCGCCGGCAGGAGTTTCTCCTGCACCGCCTGTACCGCGGCGATGTGCATGGCGGTGGGGAAGCAGTCGTTAGAGCTCTGCGAGCGATTGACGTGGTCGTTGGGGTGCACTGGCGCCTTGCCGCCACGGCCCTTGCCGGCCAGTTCGTTGGCGCGCCCGGCGATCACCTCGTTGACGTTCATGTTGCTCTGGGTGCCGCTACCGGTCTGCCAGACGACGAGCGGGAACTGGTCGTCGTGCTGGCCGGCGAGCACTTCGTCGGCAGCCTGTTCGATCAGCCGGGCGATGTCGGCCGGCAGGTCGCCATTGCGGTCGTTGACCCGTGCCGCGGCTTTCTTGATCAGCGCCAGGGCATGCAGCACGGCCAGGGGCATGCGCTCCTTGCCGATGGCGAAGTTGATCAGCGAACGCTGGGTCTGCGCGCCCCAGTAGGCGTCCTCTGGAACTTCGACCGGGCCCAGGCTGTCTGTCTCGATACGGCTCATGCTGCGTTCACTCCTTTGCGGGTTCGAAACCGCAGTTTAGGCCCTGATTCGACAGAGCGGTTCCATCGCTCGTCGTGCCACTTGAGCAGGGCGCCCGCCGCGGCGCAGAATGCTCTACTCTGAGGTATCCGCCTCCCTCTCTCATGAAGGAATTGCAATGACCCGTCTCCGTGCCCTCTGCGCCGCCGTCGCCCTGGTCTGTGCCAGCGGCCAGGTCCTCGCCGCCACCGCCAGCCACAACGCCAGCGCAGAAAAATTCCTGGTCCTGGCCAATGCCGACAAGCTGGGCACCCCGGTGTACATGCAGGTGCAGCAGATGTTCGCCCAGCGTTTCGCCCAGACCAAGGCGCCGACCTCCAAGCAGGCCGTGCTGGAGAGCTACCAGGCCAAGGCCAATGCCGCCCTGGACAACGCCATCGGCTGGAGCAAGATCAAGCCCGACATGGTCAAGCTGTACACCGACACCTTCACCGAGGCCGAGCTCAAGGACCTGGTCAAGTTCTATGAGTCGCCGCTGGGCCGCAAGGTCATGCGCGAGATGCCCAAGGTCACCCAGCAGTCGGCCCAGCTGACCCAGGCCAAGCTGGAGCCGGCGGTACCGGTGGTCAACAAGCTGCTCGAGGACATGACCAAGGAACTCGACCCGAACGCCGGCAAGGCCGCGCCAGCGAAGAAGTGAGTGCGACACCCATGAGCATGCAGCAACGCATCGAGCAGCAACTGGCTGCCCTCGGCCCACGCCATCTGGAAGTGCTCGACGAGAGCCACATGCACAGCCGTGGCCAGGAAACCCACTACAAGGCGGTGATCGTCAGCGAGCAGTTCGAGGGCCTGAACAGCGTCAAGCGCCACCAGAAGGTCTACGCCACCATGGCTGAGCTGATGAGCCAGATCCACGCCCTGGCGATCCATACCTACACGCCCGAGGAGTGGGCCCAGGTCGGCGCAGCGCCGGCATCGCCGGTGTGCGCTGGCGGCGGGCACTGAATCCTTTCCGGGATTCTGGTAGACTCCCGCGTCGATTATCGGGGCCGCTGCGCGGTCCTTTCGCGACACAAAGCCGCTCCTCCAGGTACCGCGCGGTACCTGGAGGAGCGGCTTTGTGTCGCGAAAGGGGTGCACCGCGCCCCGAACCAACCCGCACCACCTGTCATCCGGTCCGCCCTTTGCGAGGGCGACCACCTGGAGAATCGTTTCATGACCCAAGCTATCGTCGTGGCGGCGCTGTACAAGTTCGTCACCCTGGAAGACTACGTCGAACTGCGCGAGCCACTGCTCAAGACCATGCTCGACAACGGCGTCAAAGGCACCCTGCTGCTGGCCGTCGAAGGTATCAACGGTACGGTCTCGGGCACCCGCGAAGGCATCGACGCGCTGCTCGCCTGGCTGCGTAGCGACCCGCGCCTGGTGGATGTCGACCACAAGGAATCCTATTGCGACGAGCAGCCGTTCTACCGCACCAAGGTCAAGCTCAAGAAAGAGATCGTCACCCTCGGCGTGCCGGGCGTGGACCCCAATCACAAGGTCGGTACCTACGTCGAGCCGAAGGACTGGAACGCCCTGATCAGCGACCCTGAAGTGCTGCTGATCGACACCCGCAACGACTACGAAGTGGCCATCGGCACCTTCAAGGGCGCCATCGACCCGAAGACCGAGACCTTCCGTCAGTTCCCCGAGTACATCAAGGCCAACTTCGACCCCAGCAAGCACAAGAAGGTGGCGATGTTCTGCACCGGCGGCATCCGTTGCGAGAAAGCCTCCAGCTACATGCTCGGCGAAGGCTTCGAGGAGGTCTATCATCTCAAGGGTGGCATCCTGAAATACTTCGAAGAAGTGCCTCAGGAAGAAAGCCTCTGGGACGGCGACTGCTTCGTCTTCGACAACCGCGTCACGGTGCGCCATGACCTGTCCGAAGGCGACTACGACCAGTGCCATGCCTGCCGCCATCCGATCAGCGTGGAGGACCGTGCGTCCGAGCACTATTCGCCAGGCATCAGCTGTCCGCACTGCTGGGACAGCCTGAGCGAGAAGACCCGGCGCAGCGCCATCGACCGGCAGAAGCAGATCGAGCTGGCCAAGGCGCGCAACCAGCCCCACCCGATCGGTTACAACTACAAAGCCGAGGCCTGACGCATGTCCGCACGCCTGCTCTATGTGATGGACCCGATGTGCTCCTGGTGCTGGGGCTTCGCGCCGGTGGCCGAGGCGCTGATCGCCCAGGCGCGCGAGGCCGGCGTGCCGACGCGCCTGGTGCCCGGTGGTTTGCGCTCCGGCGGCAGCGCCCTGGATGCCGCGACCCGTCGCTACATCCTCGAGCATTGGCAGGCAGTGGCCGAGGCCACCGGCCAGGCGTTTCGTTTCGAGGGCGCCATGCCCGATGGCTTCGTCTACGACACCGAGCCCGCCTGCCGCGCCCTGGTCGCGGCCCGTGAACTCGACGCCGAGCGCACCTGGTCGTTGCTGGCACTGATCCAGCAGGCCTTCTACGAGCAGGGCGTGGACATCACCTGTGCCCCGCAACTGGTAGCGCTGGCCGAGCGTTGCGGCTTCGACCGCGGGCGTTTCGCCGAGGCCTTCACCCACGCCGAGACGCGCGCCGCCACCGCGGCCGACTTCAGCTGGGTGCAGGGCCTGGGTATCGCCGGCTTCCCGACCCTGCTGGCCGAGCGCAACGGCCAGCTGGCCCTGCTGACCAATGGCTACCAGCCGCTCGAGCGCTTGCAGCCCTTGCTCGGCCGCTGGCTGCAGCAGGCCGTCTGTGCTTGACCTGCCAGGGTCGTCTGACCCTGTGCCGGGGAGTGCCCCCGCCGTGGCCGATCGATTGAGCTGGGCGGAAATCCGCCGCCTGGCCCTGCATCACCGCAAAGCCCTGTGGAGCGCCAACCTGGTGGCGGTGCTCGCAGCCCTGTGCAGCGTGCCGATCCCCTTGTTGCTGCCCCTGCTGGTGGACGAAGTGCTGCTGGGGCATGGCGATGCGGCGCTGAAATGGATGAATCACCTGTTGCCGACCGGCTGGCAGGTGGCAGCCGGCTATATCGGCCTGATGCTCGTGGCCACGCTCGGGCTGCGCCTGGCCGCGCTGGCCTTCAACGTGGTCCAGGCCAAGCTGTTCGCCGGCCTGGCCAAGGACATCGTCTACCGCCTGCGCATCCGCTTGATCGAGCGGCTCAAACGCATTTCCCTCAAGGAGTACGAGAGCCTGGGCAGCGGCACGGTGACCACGCACCTGGTCACCGACCTGGACACCCTGGACAAGTTCGTCGGCGAGACCTTGAGCCGTTTCCTGGTCGCCGTGCTGACCCTGACCGGCACCGCTGCGATCCTGATCTGGATGCATTGGCAACTGGCCCTGCTGATCCTGCTGTTCAACCCGCTGGTGATCTACTTCACCGTGCAGTTGGGCAAGCGCGTCAAGCACTTGAAGAAGCTGGAGAACGACAGCACTGCGCGTTTCACCCAGGCCCTGGCCGAGACCCTCGATGCCATCCAGGAGATCCGCGCCGGCAACCGCCAGGGCTATTTCCTCGGCCGTCTTGGCCTGCGCGCCCGTGACGTGCGCGACTATGCCGTGGCCTCGCAATGGAAGAGCGACGCCAGCGGGCGTGCCAGTGGCCTGCTGTTCCAGTTCGGCATCGATATCTTCCGGGCCGCAGCCATGCTCACGGTGCTGTTCTCCGACCTGTCCATCGGCCAGATGCTGGCGGTGTTCAGCTACCTGTGGTTCATGATCGGGCCGGTCGAACAACTGCTCAACCTGCAGTATGCCTACTACGCCGCCGGCGGCGCCCTGAGCCGGCTCAACGAACTGCTGGCGCGGGCCGACGAGCCGCGCTACCCGGCCGCCAGCGACCCGTTCGCCGGGCGCGAGACGGTCGGCATCGAGGTGCGCGACCTGCGTTTCGCCTATGCCGAAGAGCCGGTGCTGGAGCACCTGGACTTGTCCATCGCCCCGGGCGAGAAGGTGGCCATCGTCGGCGCCAGCGGTGGTGGCAAGAGCACCCTGGTGCAATTGCTGCTGGGGTTGTACAGCGCCCAGGGCGGGACCATCCGCTTCGGTGGCGCCAGCCTCCAGGAGATCGGCCTGGAGACCCTGCGCGAGAACGTCGCGGTGGTGCTGCAGCATCCGGCGCTGTTCAACGACAGCGTGCGCGCCAACCTGACCATGGGCCGCGAGTGCAGCGACGACGCCTGCTGGCAGGCGCTGCGCATCGCCCAGCTGGACGCCACCATCGCTGCGTTGCCCCAGGGGCTGGACAGCGTGGTGGGGCGTTCCGGGGTACGGCTGTCGGGCGGCCAGCGCCAGCGCCTGGCGATCGCCCGCATGGTGCTGGCCGAGCCCAAGGTGGTGATCCTCGACGAAGCCACCTCGGCCCTCGACGCCGCCACCGAATACAACCTGCACCAGGCCCTGGCGCGCTTTCTCAGCGGCCGCACCACACTGATCATCGCCCACCGCCTGTCGGCGGTGAAGCAGGCCGACCGGGTGCTGGTGTTCGATGGCGGGCACGTCGCCGAGGAGGGCGATCACCAGCAACTGATCGCCGAGGGCGGGTTGTACGCCAAGCTGTATGGGCATTTGCAGCAGAGCTGAGGTTCCTGGGGCTAGACCCTGCATGCCTGGCAGTGGGGCGCGATGCGGCCCCAAATGGACGTCGAATGTTGTGAACGGCTCGAGCGAGTTTGCCGGATCGCCCCGAATGAGCCAGCGCAGGCCAGCAAAAAGCCCTTCAAAACCGTGGCAAATCGCCTACGCTGTGCTTGTCTGGATCGACCCAGTCTGATCCGCTCTACGACAGGGACTACATGAAGGGAACTCGCACACTCGAAGCCCCCAGGTTGCTGGGCATCATCTGGCCATTCATCGCCATCGTGGTCTTCCAGGTGCTGCTCGGCAGCATCAGCCTCTATGCCTTGTCGGCGGTACGCGCCTACGTGGCCGGCGAAAGCCTGTGGTCCAAGGCGCAGAAGGACGCTATCTACTACCTCGACCGGTACGCCGACAACCGCGACGAGCGCATGTTCCAGCGCTACCGGCAGGCCATCGCCGTGCCCCAGGGCGACCATGAGCTGCGCCTGGCGCTGGATCAGGCCAGCCCCGACCTGGTGGCGGCGCGCAACGGTATCCTGCAGGGCGGCAACCATCCGGACGATGTCGATCGGATCATCTGGTTCTACCGCAACTTCCGCCACATCAGCTACATGGAAACGGCCATCGCCTACTGGGATATCGGCGACGACTACCTGCGCCAGCTGGACACCCTCGCCACGGAGATGCGTGACGGCTTCGCCCAGGGCCAGGTCCCTGCGCACCAGGTGGACGCCTGGAAGGCGCGTATCGTCGCCATCAACGAAGGCGTGACCCCAGCCTCCAAGGCATTCAGCGATGCGCTGGGAGAGGGCTCGCGGATGTTGTTGCGGGTGTTGCTGATCACTAACCTGGCCACCGCGCTGTTCCTCATCGCCCTGGCCTGGCGGCGTTCGGGCAAGTTGCTGGCCCAGCGCCAGGCCTTCGCCACGGCCTTGCAGGCAGAGCGGGAGCGGGCGCAGATCACCCTGCAATCGATCGGTGACGCGGTGATCACCACCGATGTCGAGGGCTGCATCGTCTACATGAACCCGGCCGCCGAGCAGTTGACCCACTGGCAGGCCGGCCATGCCCAGGGCCTGCCGCTGGCGGCCTTGTTCAGCCTGGTCGACGAGCAGGCCGAGCACGACAGCCGTACCCTGGTCGAGCAGGTCCTCAGCGGCAGCCTGAAAGGGGACTCGGAGCATGCCCGGCTGATCCAGCGCCTGGACGGCAGCACGGTGTCGATCAACCTGGTCGGTTCGCCGATCCTCACCGATGGCCAGGTCAGCGGTATCGTGCTGGCCCTGCACGACATGACCCAGGAGCGCCAGTACATCGCCAACCTGTCCTGGCAGGCGACCCACGATGCCCTGACCGGCCTGGCCAACCGTCGCGAGTTCGAATATCGCCTGGAGCAGGCGCTCAATGGCCTGGCGCGCCAGAGCGGGCGGCATTCGCTGATGTTTCTCGACCTGGACCAGTTCAAGCTGGTCAACGACACCTGTGGCCATGCCGCCGGCGACGAGCTGCTGCGGCATATCTGTGCGGTGTTGCAGGCTGGCCTGCGCGAGGGCGATACCCTGGCGCGGCTGGGGGGCGACGAGTTCGGCGTCCTGCTGGTGAACTGTCCGCCGGAGCATGCCGAACGCATTGCCGAACAACTGCGCCAGAGCGTACAGAGCCTGCACTTCGTCTGGAAGGGGCGGCCGTTCGTCACCACCGTGAGTATCGGCCTGGTGCATGTCACCCAGGCACCGGGCACCCTGGAGGCATCCCTGCGCGCTGCCGACATGGCCTGCTACATGGCCAAGGAGAAAGGACGCAACCGGGTCCAGGTGTACCATGCCGACGACAGCGAGCTGTCCCTGCGCTTTGGCGAGATGGCCTGGATCCAGCGCCTGCACCTGGCTCTGGAAGAAAACCGCTTCTGCCTCTATGCCCAGGAGATCGCCCCGCTCAAGGCCCTGGAGGGGCCGGGCCATGTGGAGATCCTGCTGCGCCTGCACGACGAAAGTGGCCGCACCATCCTGCCCGACAGCTTCATCCCCGCTGCCGAGCGCTATGGCTTGATGACTGCTCTGGACCGCTGGGTGGTGCGCAATGTGTTCCAGGTCATCCGCCAGTGCCTGGACGAAGGCCGGGAGGGGCCGCTGGCGATGTGCGCGATCAACCTGTCGGGGTCGAGCATCGGCGACGACAACTTCCTCGAATACCTGCAGCGGTTGTTCGGCGAGTTCGGCATACCGCCACGGCTGATCTGTTTCGAGATCACCGAAACCATCGCCATCGCCAACCTCGGCAGTGCCATTCGCTTCATCAACGAATTGAAGGGGTTGGGTTGCCGGTTCTCCCTCGACGACTTCTGCGCGGGCATGTCGTCATTCGCCTACCTGAAGCACTTGCCCGTAGACTTCCTGAAGATCGACGGCAGTTTCGTCAAGGACATGCTGGATGACCCGGTCAACCGTGCCATGGTCGAGGTCATCAATCATATCGGCCACGTCATGGGCAAGCGCACCATTGCCGAGTTCGTCGAGACGCCATTGATCGAGCAGGCGCTGCAGGAGATCGGCGTGGACTACGCCCAGGGCTACCTGATCGAGCGCCCGCAGGTGTTCACCTGTGACAGCCTGCAGCGCCAACGGATTGCCGCGAAGCCCCTGTTACACCGGGCGCCTGGGACCTTTCGCTGAAACACCTGTCCGGAAAATCACAAGGAACCAAGGAGCTGAAAGTGATGGACGCATTCGTACGGATCGGGCCGCTGATGGACCCTGCCAGCTATCCCGACTGGGCCCAGCAACTGCTCGAGCGATGCCATGAAAGCAAGCAGCGGGTGGTGGGGCACGAGCTCTACCAGCGCCTGCGCGATGGCCGGCTAAGGCCTGCGACCCTGCGCCAGTACCTGGTCGGGGGCTGGCCGGTGGTCGAGCAGTTCTCCCTGTACATGGCCCACAACCTGACCAAGACCCGCTATGCCCGCCACCCGGGCGAGGACATGGCGCGGCGTTGGCTGATGCGCAACATCCGGGTCGAGCTCAACCATGCCGACTACTGGCTGCACTGGTGCCAAGCCCATGGCATCAGCCTGGCCGAGCTGCAGGCTCAGGAGGTGGCGCCCCAGCTCAATGCCCTCAACGACTGGTGCTGGCGGGTGTGTACCACCGAGCCCCTGGCGATCGCCATGGCTGCCACCAACTACGCCATCGAGGGGGCGACGGGGGAGTGGGCGGCGCTTGTCTGTTCGTCCGACACCTACGCCCAGGGCTTTCCCGAGGACCAGCGCAAGCGCGCCATGAAGTGGCTGAGGATGCATGCCCAGTACGACGATGCCCACCCGTGGGAGGCGCTGGAGATCATCTGCACGCTGGTGGGCGAGCGCCCGGCGCCGGCCTTGCGCGACGAACTGCGCAAGGCGATCTGCAAGAGCTATGACTGCATGTACCTGTTTCTGGAGCATTGCATGCAGTTGGAGAAACAGCGCCAGCCAGGGAGGGCGCGGCCGGCGTTGGCGGCGGGGTGAGGCCAGGGGGCCTGCCTTTGCCAAGGCCCCAATGCCCTATTGCGCGTCGAACGCCTGCCCATTCACCCCGGCGCTGTCCGGCCCCATCAGGTACAGGTAGACCGGCATGATCTCCTCGGGCAGCGGGTTGTTCTGTGGGTTCTCGCTAGGGTAGGCCTGGGCGCGCATGGCGGTGCGGGTGGCGCCTGGGTTGATGCTGTTGGCCCGTACCGGGGCGACACCTTCCAGTTCGTCGGCCAGGGTCTGCATCAGCCCTTCGGTGGCGAACTTCGATACCCCATAGGCCCCCCAGTAGGCGCGGCCCTTGCGCCCGACGCTGCTGGAGGTAAACACCACCGAGGCGTCCTCGGATTGCTTGAGCAGCGGCAGCAGCGTGCTGGTCAGCATGAAGGTGGCGTTGACGTTGATGTGCATCACGCGCATGAAGTTGTCGCCCGACAACTGCTCCAGCGGCGTGCGCGGGCCGATGATCGAAGCGTTATTGAGCAGGCCGTCGAGGCGGCCGAACTGCTCCTCGATCATCACCGCCAGCTCGTCGTACTGGTGGGGCAGGGCGGTTTCCAGGTTGAACGGGATCACCACTGGCTGTGGGTGACCCGCGGCCTCGATCTGGTCGTAGACCTCGTTGAGGTTGGCCTCGGTCTTGCCCAGCAGCAACACGGTCGCGCCCAGGGCGGCATAGGCCCTGGCGGCTGCGGCACCGATACCGCGGCCAGCGCCGGTGACCAGGATGATCCGGCCCTTGAGCAGGTCGGGGCGGGGGGTGTAGTCGAACATGTCGGGGTCCTTGGGGTTGGAGCGGCAAGCTGCAAAAAAGCAGGGTGCTGCACAATGCCGGTCAGTTAAGACTTTCAGTTGTCATTTGGGGCCGCTTCGCGCCCCATCGCCGGCAAGCCGGCTCCCACACTGTCCGTGCAAACCGCATCATGTGTGGTCGCCGCGGTCCTTGTGGGAGCCGGCTTGCCGGCGATGGGCTGCAAGGCAGCCCCAAAAATGACAAAGCGCCGCTTAACTGACTGACATTAGGGTGCTGCACGGTTTACTCTTTCTTGTGGCTTGCAGCTTGCGGCTGAAAATCAGCAGCCGCAGAGCGCGCTGTCGATCACCTTGCGCAGTTCCAGCGGGTGGTCCACCACCACGTCAGCGCCCCAGTTGTTGGGGTTGTCCTGAGGATGAATATAGCCGTAGCGGACCGCCGCCGTGCGGGTGCCGGCATCGCGGCCAGACTCGATGTCGCGCAGGTCGTCGCCGACGAACAGCACGCTGGCCGGGTCCAGGTTCAGTGTCTTGCAGGCCAGTATCAGCGGCTCCGGGTCGGGCTTGCTGTTCTTCACGTGGTCCGGGCAGATCAGCAATGCCGAACGCTCGGCCAGGCCCAGGCGCTGCATGATCGGCTCGGCGAAACGCACCGGCTTGTTGGTCACCACGCCCCACAACAGGTTGCCTTTTTCGATGTCGGCCAGCAGCTCGGCCATGCCGTCGAACAGGCGGCTGTGCACCGCGCAGTCGCGCTGGTAGCGTTCGAGGAACTCCAGGCGCAGGGCCTCGAAACCTTCGTCTTCAGGGTCGATGGCGAAGGTCGCCGCGACCATCGCCCGGGCGCCGCCGGAGATCACGTCGCGGATGCGCTTGTCATCGATGGCTGGCAGGCCGCGCTCTGCCAGCATGGCCTGGCAGATGGCGATGAAGTCCGGCGCCGTGTCCAGCAGGGTGCCGTCCATGTCGAAGAGTACTGCTCGCAAACGCATGCTCATTCCTCGCGCAGGGTCTGGATCATGTAGTTGACGTCGACGTCGCCGCTGAGCTTGTAGTGCTTGGTCAGCGGGTTGTAGGTCAGGCCGATGATGTCCTTCACTTCAAGGCCGGCAGTGCGGCTCCAGGCGCCCAGCTCCGAGGGGCGGATGAACTTCTTGAAGTCGTGGGTGCCACGTGGCAGCAGCTTCATGACGTATTCGGCGCCGATGATGGCGAACAGGTAGGCCTTGGGGTTGCGGTTGATGGTCGAGAAGAACACCTGGCCACCGGGCTTGACCAGGCGTTGGCAGGCCTGGATCACCGAGGACGGATCCGGCACGTGCTCGAGCATCTCGAGGCAGGTGACCACGTCGAACTGGCCGGGCATTTCCTCGGCCAGGGCCTCGGCGGTGATCTGCCGGTATTCGACCTCCACGCCCGACTCCAGTTGGTGCAGCTGGGCTACGGCCAGCGGCGCCTCGCCCATGTCGATGCCGGTGACGGTGGCGCCACGCAGGGCCATGGCCTCGCTGAGGATGCCGCCGCCGCAGCCGACGTCCAGCACCTTCTTGCCGGCGAGGCTGGCGCGCTCGTCGATCCAGTTGACCCGCAGCGGGTTGATGTCGTGCAGCGGCTTGAATTCGCTTTCGCGGTCCCACCAGCGGTGGGCCAAGGCTTCGAACTTGGCGATTTCGGCGTGGTCGACGTTGCTCATGGAACAGTCCTCTGAATCTTCGATAAAAGTGTCACAGGGCGGCAGCCGTGGCTGCCGGCCGGTCATTCCTTGCCTGCGATGCGCGCGCCCCAGGCGCGGGCGGTGGCCGTCAGGGCCTGTTCGTCCATCCGGGTCAGGCGGCGGTCGTCGAGCAATTGCTGGCCGGCCACCCAGACGTGCCGCGCGCAGTCGCGGCCTGTTGCGTAGATCAGTTGCGAAACCGGGTCGTGTACCGGTTGCTGGGCCAGGCCCGACAGGTCGAAGGCCACCAGGTCGGCGGCCTTGCCCACCTCCAGCGAGCCGGTGACGGCCTCCAGGCCCAGGGCGCGGGCGCCGTTGAGGGTCGCCATGCGCAGCGCCCGATGGGCATCCAGGGCCGTGGCCGAGCCCGCCACCGCCTTGGCCAGCAGGGCCGCGGTGCGGGTTTCGCCGAGCAGGTCGAGGTCGTTGTTGCTGGCCGCGCCGTCGGTGCCTACTGCCACGTTGACCCCGGCCAGCCACAGGCGTTCGACCGGGCAGAAGCCGCTGGCCAGCTTGAGGTTGGACTCGGGGCAGTGCACCACGCTGGTGTCGCTTTCTACCAGCAGGGCCAGGTCCTCGTCGCTGACCTGGGTCATGTGCACTGCCTGCAGGCGCGGGCCGAGCAGGCCGAGGCGGGCCAGGCGCGCCAGTGGACGTTCGCCACGTTCGGCCAGGGCCCGCTCGACCTCGCCGGCGGTCTCGTGGATGTGCATGTGCAGGGGCGCGTCCAGTTGGTCGGCGATGACGCGGATCTTCTCCAGGTTCTCGTCGTTGACCGTGTAGGGCGCGTGCGGCCCCAGGGCGATGCTGATGCGCGGATGGTGGCGCAGGTCGCCGAACAGCTCGATGGCCAGGTGCAGGCCCTCCTCGGGCGTGCGTGCGCCGGGGATGGGGAAGTCCAGCAAGGGCACGGCGACCTGGGCACGGATGCCGCTGCGGTGCACCCGGTCGCAGGCCTCCCGGGGGAAGAAGTACATGTCGGCGAAGCAGGTGATGCCGCCCTTGAGTTGCTCGGCGATGGCCAGGTCGGTGCCGTCGCGCACGAACCCTTCGTCGACCCAGCGGCCCTCGGCCGGCCAGATGTGCTGCTCGAGCCAGGTCATCAGCGGCAGGTCGTCGGCCAGCCCGCGCAGCAGGGTCATGGCGGCGTGACCATGGGCGTTGACCAGGCCGGGGCACAGCAGGCAGTCGGGCAGCTCGCGTACCTCATGGGCCTGGGGTGCCCGCTCGCGGGGGCCGATCCAGGCGACCCGCCCGTCGCGCACGCCCAGCGCATGGCCCTCCAGCACCACACCGGCCGGTTCCACGGGCACCAGCCATTGTGGAACGAGCAGCAGGTCGAGGGGGAAGGGGGCTGTGGGCATGCGCGGTACCTGGGCGATTCGGCGGAACGCGCAGTATACCCGAGCGTCTGCGGCCGAGGCTCGCTATAATCGTCCGCTTTTTATGTCCGGACGTTGGGGAGAGGCGATGCGTGAGCGACTTTTGGCGGCGGAGAAGGTGACCGGCATCCGCTGGCACGACGGCGCCTTGCACCTGCTCGACCAGCGCTTGCTGCCGTCCCGGGAATGCTGGCTGACCTGCACCGATGTCGCGGCGGTCGCCGAGGCGATCCGCGGCATGGCGGTGCGTGGCGCCCCGGCCATCGGCATCAGTGCCGCCTACGGCCTGGTCCTGGCCTTGCGCCAGCGCCTGGCCGAGGGCGACGACTGGGAGCAGGCGCTGGAAGAGGACTTCCTCTGCCTGGCCGAGGCGCGGCCGACCGCTGCCAACCTGTTCTGGGCCCTCAACCGCATGCGCGAGCGCCTGCAGCGCCTGCGTGCCGAGGAAGACGCGCTGGCAGCCCTGGAGGCCGAGGCGATGGCCATCCACGAGAGCGACCGCGAAGCCAACCTGACCATGGCCCAGCATGGCATCGAGCTAATCCGCCGGCACCAGGGCAACGAACAGGCCTTGCTGACCCACGGCAATGCCGGCGCGCTGGCCAGCGGTGGCTTCGGCACCGCGCTGGGGGTGATCCGCGCGGCCTACCTGGAGGGCATGGTCGAGCGGGTCTACGCCAGCGAGACCCGTCCCTGGCTGCAGGGCTCGCGCCTGACCGCTTGGGAGCTGGCCCGCGAGGGCATTCCCGCGACGCTGTTCGCCGACGCGGCGATGGCCCACCTGATGAAGACCAAGGGCATCACCTGGGTGGTGGTGGGGGCCGACTGCATCGCCGCCAATGGCGACGTGGCCAGCAAGATCGGCACCTACCAGCTGGCGGTGAGCGCCATGCACCATGGCGTGCGTTTCATGGTGGTGGCGCCGAGCACCAGCATCGACCTGAACCTGGCCACGGGCGACGACATCCCGCTGGAGGAGCGCGATGCCGATGAGTTGCTGGACGTGGCCGGCAATCGGGTGGCGGCCGAGGCCGAGGTGTTCAATCCGGTGTTCGATGTGACTCCGGCGGACCTGGTCGATGTGATCGTGACCGAGAAAGGTGTGGTCGAGCGGCCAGACACCGCGAAGCTGGCGCAACTGATGTGCCGCAAGCGGTTGCACTGAGCGGCGGGTTTCCAGCTTGCCGCTGGAGGCTTCGAGCATGTCGCTCGATCTCTGCCTTTGTGATACCATCCGACAGTTTCCAGGGCCGCCCATTGCAGCGGCTCTCATTGCGCAGATCCATGGCTCAACTCATTGATTTGTCGTAAGTCGTCGCACCACTGTGCGCTGCGGCGGCGAGCTTCGTTCGTCCTCCGAGGGAAACGACGAAGTTTCACCAGAAAAAGGAATCAGGCTTCTCATGGGCGAACTGGCCAAAGAAATCCTCCCGGTCAATATCGAAGACGAACTGAGACAGTCTTACCTCGACTACGCGATGAGCGTGATTGTCGGGCGAGCGCTGCCCGATGCGCGTGATGGCTTGAAGCCCGTGCATCGCCGCGTGCTGTACGCGATGAGCGAACTGGGCAACGACTGGAACAAGCCGTACAAGAAGTCCGCCCGTGTGGTCGGTGACGTCATCGGTAAATACCACCCCCACGGCGACAACGCGGTCTACGACACCATCGTGCGCATGGCCCAGCCGTTCTCGCTGCGCTACCTGCTGGTCGACGGTCAGGGCAACTTCGGTTCGGTGGACGGCGACAACGCCGCGGCCATGCGATACACCGAAGTACGCATGACCAAGCTGGCCCACGAACTGCTGGCCGACCTGCACAAGGAAACCGTCGACTGGGTGCCCAACTACGACGGCACCGAGCAGATCCCGGCGGTCATGCCGACCAAGATCCCCAACCTGCTGGTCAACGGCTCCAGCGGTATCGCCGTGGGCATGGCGACCAACATCCCGCCGCACAACCTCGGCGAGGTCATCGACGGCTGCCTGGCGCTGATCGACAACCCCGAGGTCACCGTCGACGAGCTGATGCAGTTCATCCCCGGCCCTGACTTCCCCACTGCCGGCCTGATCAACGGCCGCGCCGGCATCATCGAGGCCTATCGCACCGGCCGTGGCCGCATCTACATGCGTGCTCGCTCCGAGGTCGAGGACATCGACAAGGCCGGCGGCCGCCAGCAGCTCGTCATCACCGAGCTGCCCTACCAGCTGAACAAGGCACGGCTGATCGAGAAGATCGCCGAGCTGGTGAAAGAGAAGAAGATCGAAGGCATCACCGAGCTGCGCGACGAGTCCGACAAGGAAGGCATGCGCATCGTCATCGAGCTGCGCCGTGGCGAGGTGCCGGAGGTGGTGCTCAACAACCTCTACGCCCAGACCCAACTGCAGAGCGTGTTCGGCATCAACATCGTCGCCCTGATCGACGGTCGCCCGCGCCTGCTCAACCTCAAGGACCTGCTCGAGGCGTTCGTCCGTCACCGCCGCGAAGTGGTGACCCGCCGCACCGTGTTCGAGTTGCGCAAGGCTCGCGAGCGCGGCCACATCCTCGAAGGCCAGGCGGTGGCGCTGTCCAACATCGACCCGGTGATCGCCCTGATCAAGGCCTCGCCGACCCCGTCCGAGGCCAAGGAAGCCCTGGTCAGCACCGCCTGGGAATCCAGCGCCGTGCAGGTGATGGTCGAGCGCGCCGGTGCCGAGTCCTGCCGCCCGGAAGACCTTCCGGAGCAGTACGGCCTGCGCGACGGCAAGTACTACCTGTCGCCGGAACAGGCCCAGGCGATCCTCGACCTGCGCCTGCATCGCCTGACCGGCCTGGAGCACGAGAAGCTGCTGGCCGAGTACCAGGAGATCCTCGAACAGATCGGCGAACTGATCCGCATCCTCAGCAGCGCCGAGCGCCTGATGGAAGTGATCCGCGAGGAACTCGAAGCGATCCGTGCCGAATACGGCGACGTGCGCCGCACCGAGATCCTCAACGCCAGCCACGACCTCAGCTACGGCGACATGATCCCGGAAGAAGAGCGCGTGGTGACCATCTCCCACGGCGGCTATGCCAAGACCCAGCCGCTGTCCGCTTACCAGGCCCAGCGCCGTGGCGGCAAAGGCAAGTCGGCCACCGGCGTGAAGGACGAGGACTACATCGAGCACCTGCTGGTGGCCAACAGCCACGCGACCCTGCTGCTGTTCTCCAGCAAGGGCAAGGTGTATTGGCTCAAGACCTACGAAATCCCCGAAGCGTCCCGCGCCGCCCGCGGCCGCCCACTGGTCAACCTGCTGCCGCTGGAGGAGGGTGAGCGCATCACCGCCATGCTGCAGGTCGACCTGGAGGCCCTGCAGCAGAGCGCCGATGCCGAGGAAGACCTGGACGACGCCGACGACAGCGTGATCGAAGGCGAACTGGTCGAGGCCGAGGATAACGACGAGGAAGACGGCGATACCCCGGAATGGGCCGCCGAGCCGACCGGCGCCTACATCTTCATGGCCACCGCCTCCGGTACCGTGAAGAAGACCCCGCTGGTGCAGTTCGCCCGTCCGCGCTCCAGCGGCCTGATCGCCCTGAAGCTCAAGGAAGGCGACACCCTGATCGCCGCGGCCATCACCGACGGTGCCAAGGAAGTCATGATGTTCTCCGACGCCGGCAAGGTGATCCGCTTCGCCGAGAGCGCGGTCCGCGAGATGGGCCGTAACGCCCGCGGCGTGCGCGGCATGCGCTTGGGCAAGGGCCAGCAGGTGATCTCCATGCTCATCCCCGAGTCCGGCGCGCAGATCCTCACCGCCTCCGAGCGCGGCTTCGGCAAGCGCACGCCGTTGTCCAAGTTCCCGCGTCGCGGCCGTGGTGGTCAGGGCGTGATCGCCATGGGTACCAAGGGGCGCAACGGCAACCTGATCGGCGCCATCCAGGTGCAGGAAGGCGAGGAGATCATGCTGATCTCCGACCAGGGCACCCTGGTGCGTACCCGTGTCGGCGAGGTCTCCAGCCTGGGCCGCAACACCCAGGGCGTGACCCTGATCAAGCTGGCCACCGACGAGACCCTGGTGGGCGTGGAGCGTATCCAGGAGCCGTCCGAGGACGATTTCGATGACGTCATCGAAGCGGACGAGGAGGGCGTCGAAGTCGACGTGCCTGAGACGGCGGACGACAATGCGGGGGCCGAAGAGGCGCCGCAGGAGTAATGCTACACCCGGACGGGGCGACCAAGGTCGCCCCGTTTGACTGATAACAGCTGGTAAAGCCTGGCCCTGTGGGGGGCGGGCTTGCCCGCGAAGCAGACGCTGCGGTGTAGGGCGCCGGCCTTGCCGGTGTTCGCGGGCAAGCCCGCTCCCACAGGGTCGCTGCTAACCCATGTAATGGTTTTTGTTCTGTTTAGAGCGAGAGTGGATGTGAGCAAACGAGCCTTTAACTTCTGCGCAGGCCCTGCTGCGCTTCCCGACGCTGTCCTGCAGCGTGCCCAGGCCGAGATGCTGGACTGGCGTGGCAAGGGCTTGTCGGTGATGGAAATGAGCCATCGCAGCGACGACTATGTGGCCATCGCCGAGAAGGCCGAGCAGGACCTGCGCGACCTGCTGTCCATCCCCTCCAACTACAAGGTGCTGTTCCTCCAGGGCGGTGCCAGCCAGCAGTTCGCCGAGATCCCGCTGAACCTGCTGCCGGAAAGCGGCACGGCTGACTACATCGAGACGGGCATCTGGTCGAAGAAGGCCATCGACGAGGCGCGCCGTTTCGGCAACATCAACGTCGCCGCCAGCGCCAAGCCCTACGATTTCCTGGCTATCCCAGGCCAGAATGAGTGGAACCTGACCAAGGGCGCTGCCTACGTTCACTATGCGTCCAACGAGACCATCGGCGGCTTGCAGTTCGACTGGGTGCCCGAGACCGGTGATGTGCCCCTGGTGGTCGACATGTCCTCCGACATCCTCTCGCGCCCGATCGACGTCTCTCAGTACGGCCTGATCTACGCGGGTGCACAGAAAAACATCGGCCCCAGCGGCCTGGTGGTGGTGATCGTCCGCGAGGACCTGCTCGGCCATGCCCGCAGCAGCTGCCCGACCATGCTCGACTACAAGGTCGCCGCCGACAACGGCTCGATGTACAACACCCCGGCCACCTATTCCTGGTACCTCTCGGGCCTGGTGTTCGAATGGCTCAAGGAGCAGGGTGGCGTCGAGGCCATGGAGCAGCGCAACCGCGCCAAGAAAGATCGCCTGTACGGTTTCATCGACGACAGCGCGTTCTACAGCAACCCGATCAGCAGCAATGCCCGCTCCTGGATGAACGTGCCGTTCCGCCTGGCCGACGAGCGCCTGGACAAGGCCTTCCTGGCCGGCGCCGATGCCCGCGGCCTGCTCAACCTCAAGGGCCACCGTTCGGTCGGCGGCATGCGCGCCTCGATCTACAACGCCCTGGGCCTGGAGGCGGTGGACGCCCTGGTGGCCTACATGGCTGAATTCGAGAAGGAGCACGGCTGATGTCCGACCAGGAGCTCAAGGCCCTGCGCGTGCGCATCGACAGCCTCGACGAGAAGATCCTCGAGCTGATCAGCGAACGCGCCCGTTGCGCCCAGGAAGTGGCCAAGGTCAAGACCGCCTCCCTGGCCGAAGGCGAGAAACCGGTGTTCTACCGCCCCGAGCGCGAGGCCGCGGTACTCAAGCGCGTGATGGAGCGCAACAAGGGGCCGCTGGACAACGAAGAGATGGCGCGGTTGTTCCGCGAGATCATGTCCTCGTGCCTGGCCCTGGAAGAGCCGCTCAAGGTCGCCTACCTGGGCCCAGAAGGGACCTTCACCCAGGCCGCGGCCATGAAACACTTCGGCCATGCCGTGATCAGCAGGCCGATGGCGGCCATCGACGAAGTGTTCCGCGAAGTGGCGGCCGGTGCCGTGAACTTTGGCGTGGTACCGGTGGAGAACTCCACCGAGGGTGCGGTCAGCCACACCCTGGACAGCTTCCTCGAGCACGACATGGTGATCTGTGGCGAGGTCGAGCTGCGCATCCACCATCACCTGCTGGTGGGCGAGAACACCAAGACCGACAGCATCACCCGCATCTACTCCCACGCCCAGTCCCTGGCCCAGTGCCGCAAGTGGCTGGATGCCCACTACCCGAACGTCGAGCGGGTGGCGGTGTCCAGCAACGCCGAGGCGGCCAAGCGGGTCAAGGGCGAGTGGAACTCTGCGGCGATCGCCGGCGACATGGCAGCCAACCTCTATGGCCTGACCCGTTTGGCCGAGAAAATCGAGGATCGCCCGGATAACTCCACGCGCTTCCTCATGATCGGCAACCAGGAAGTGCCACCGACCGGCGACGACAAGACTTCGATCATCGTCTCCATGAGCAACAAGCCAGGTGCGTTGCACGAGCTGCTGGTGCCGTTCCACGAGAACGGCATCGACCTGACCCGCATCGAGACCCGTCCTTCGCGCAGTGGCAAGTGGACCTACGTGTTCTTCATCGACTTCGTCGGCCACCACCGCGACCCGCTGATCAAGGCGGTGCTGGAGCAGATCAGCCAGGAGGCCGTGGCGCTGAAGGTACTGGGGTCCTATCCGAAGGCGGTACTCTGATCGAGATTTCGGGGTCGCTGCGCAAACGCGGTACTTGTGGGGGCGGCCTTGCGTCGCGATGGGCTGCGCAGCAGCCCCCTGCGGTCTCACTGACTGGCATAGTTTCTGAACAGGGTTCGCACACGTGGTTGATGTGGTAGCAAACAAACCGGGGCCGATCATCGGTCGCCTGGTGGTCGTAGGCCTGGGCCTGATCGGCGGTTCCTTCGCCAAGGGCCTGCGTGAAAGCGGCCTGTGCCGCGAGGTGGTCGGCGTCGACCTGGACGCCCCGTCGCGCAAGCAGGCCGTGGCCCTGGGCGTGGTCGACCGCTGCGAAGAAGACCTCGCCGCAGCCTGCGTCGGCGCCGACGTGATCCAGTTGGCCGTGCCCATCCTGGCCATGGAGAAAGTGCTCGCCCGCCTCGCCGACCTGGACCTGGGTGATGCCGTCATCACCGACGTCGGCAGCGCCAAGGGCAATGTGGTGCGCGCGGCCCGTGCGGCCTTCGCCGAGCGCCTGCCGCGCTTCGTCCCCGGCCACCCGATCGCCGGCTCCGAACAGAGCGGGGTGGAGGCCTCCAATGCCGCGCTGTTCCGTCGCCACAAGGTGATCCTCACGCCACTGGCCGAGACCGACCCCGCCGCGCTGGCGCTGGTCGACCGCCTGTGGCGCGCGCTGGAGGCGGATGTGGAGCACATGCCGGTGGAGCGCCACGACGAGGTCCTGGCCGCCACCAGCCACCTGCCGCACCTGCTGGCCTTCGGCCTGGTCGACTCCCTGGCCAAGCGCAATGAAAACCTGGATATCTTCCGGTACGCTGCGGGGGGCTTCCGCGATTTCACGAGAATCGCCGGCAGCGACCCGATCATGTGGCACGACATCTTTCTCGCCAATCGCGAGGCCGTCCTGCGCACCCTGGATACATTTCGCAGCGACCTCGACGCCTTGCGCGACGCGGTCGATGCAGGGGACGGGCACCAACTGCTGGGTGTGTTCACCCGCGCCCGGGTCGCCCGCGAGCATTTCAGTAAAATCCTGGCCCGCCGGGCCTATGTGGACGCTATGAACGCCAACGATCTGATTTTCCTGGCCCAACCTGGTGGCCGCCTGTCCGGACGGATCCGCGTACCGGGCGACAAATCCATATCCCACCGCTCGATCATGCTTGGCTCGCTGGCCGAAGGCACCACCGAGGTCGAAGGTTTCCTCGAAGGCGAGGATGCCCTGGCGACCCTGCAGGCCTTCCGCGACATGGGGGTGGTCATCGAAGGCCCGCACCATGGCAAGGTGACCATCCATGGTGTCGGCCTGCATGGCCTGAAACCGCCACCCGGGCCGATCTACCTGGGTAACTCCGGCACCTCGATGCGCTTGCTGTCTGGCCTGCTGGCCGCCCAGCCGTTCGACGTGACCATGACGGGCGACGCTTCGCTGTCCAAGCGCCCGATGAACCGTGTGGCCAACCCGCTGCGCGAGATGGGTGCCGTGGTCGAGACCGGCCCCGAGGGCCGTCCGCCGCTGACCATCCGTGGCGGCCACACGCTCAAGGCGCTGAACTACACCCTGCCGATGGCCAGTGCCCAGGTCAAATCCTGCCTGCTGCTGGCCGGCCTGTACGCCGAAGGCACCACCACCGTCACCGAGCCGGCGCCGACCCGCGACCACACCGAGCGCATGTTGCGCGGCTTCGGCTATGCCGTGGAGTCCAACGGCCCGGTCGCCTCGCTGCAATCCGGCGGCAAGCTCACCGCGACCCGTATCGAAGTGCCGGCCGACATCTCCTCGGCAGCCTTCTTCCTGGTGGCGGCGTCCATCGCCGAGGGTTCGGAGCTGGTGCTCGAACACGTCGGCATCAACCCGACCCGTACCGGCGTGATCGACATCCTGCGCCTGATGGGCGGTGACATCACCCTGGAGAACCAGCGTGAAGTCGGCGGCGAGCCGGTGGCCGACCTGCGCGTGCGCGGGGCGAAGCTCAAGGGGATCGAGATCCCGGAAAACCTGGTGCCGCTGGCCATCGACGAGTTCCCGGTGCTGTTCGTCGCCGCGGCCTGTGCCGAAGGCCGTACCGTGCTGCGGGGCGCCGAGGAACTGCGGGTCAAGGAGTCCGACCGTATCCAGGTCATGGCCGACGGCCTGGTCACCCTGGGCGTGAAGTGCCAACCGACCCCGGACGGCATCATCATCGACGGCGGCCCGATCGGGGGGGGCGAAGTGCATGGTCACGGCGACCACCGTATCGCCATGGCCTTCAGCGTGGCATCGCTGCGTGCCACGGCGCCGATCCGCATCCATGACTGCGCCAATGTCGCCACCTCCTTCCCGAACTTCCTGGCGCTGTGCGCTGAAGTCGGCATCCGTGTTGCAGAAGAGGGCAAGTCGTGAGTTCGCAAGCACCGGTCATCACCATCGACGGGCCAAGCGGCTCGGGCAAGGGCACCGTGGCTGGCCTGCTGGCCCGCGAGTTGGGCTGGAAGCTGCTGGACTCCGGCGCCCTCTACCGCCTGCTGGCCTTCAACGCCACCAACCACGGCGTCGACCTGACCAACGAGGAACTGCTCAAGGCCTTGGCCGCCCATCTGGATGTGCAGTTCATCGCCGCGGAACCGGGTAAGCTGCAACAGATCATCCTCGAAGGCGAGGATGTCAGCAATGTCATCCGCACCGAGACGGTCGGCGCCGGCGCCTCGATGGTCGCCTCGCTGCCGGCGGTGCGCGAAGCGTTGCTGCAACGCCAGCGTGCCTTCCGCGAAGCCCCCGGGCTGATCGCCGATGGCCGCGACATGGGCACCGTGGTGTTCCCGGACGCGCCCTTGAAGGTCTTCCTCACCGCCAGTGCGGAGGAACGCGCTCGACGCCGTTATTTGCAGTTGAAGGCGAAGGGCGATGATGTTAGTCTGGCGAGTCTGCTAGATGAGATTCGTGCGCGCGACGAGCGCGACACCCAGCGTGCGGTAGCCCCGCTGAAACCGGCGGCCGATGCCATCCAGCTGGACTCCACCGAGTTGTCCATCGAGCAGGTGTTGCAACGCATCAGGAGCGAGCTCGTCCAGCGCGATCTGCTCTGATAGCCAGGAAGGCAGGCAGGGTCACCAGTCAACGTCCTGCCGGTCTTCCTTTACATGAACGAAACCCACATTGTCTGGAATGTGGCGATGGGCGTCTGTTTCGCCCGAATCTACAGGAATTAAAATGAGCGAAAGCTTTGCAGAACTCTTTGAAGAAAGCCTGAAAACCCTCAATCTGCAGCCGGGCGCGATCATCACCGGTATCGTTGTCGACATCGACGGCGACTGGGTTACCGTTCACGCTGGCCTGAAGTCCGAGGGCGTCATCCCGCTCGAGCAGTTCATCAACGAAGCTGGCGAGCTGACCATCAAGGTCGGTGACGAAGTTCACGTTGCGCTGGACGCGGTCGAAGACGGCTTTGGCGAAACCAAGCTGTCCCGTGAAAAAGCCAAGCGCGCCGAGTGCTGGATTGTTCTGGAAGCAGCTTTCGCCGCCGAAGAAGTGGTCAAGGGCGTTATCAACGGTAAGGTTAAGGGCGGCTTCACTGTCGACGTTAACGGCATCCGTGCGTTCCTGCCAGGCTCCCTGGTCGATGTCCGCCCTGTGCGCGACACCACCCACCTGGAAGGCAAAGAGCTGGAATTCAAGGTCATCAAGCTGGACCAGAAGCGCAACAACGTTGTCGTTTCCCGTCGCAGCGTGCTGGAAGCCGAGAACAGCGCCGAGCGCGAAGCCCTGCTGGAAACCCTGCAGGAAGGCCAACAGGTCAAGGGTATCGTCAAGAACCTCACCGACTACGGTGCCTTCGTGGACCTGGGTGGTATCGACGGCCTGCTGCACATCACCGACATGGCTTGGAAGCGCATCAAGCACCCGTCGGAAATCGTCAATGTTGGCGATGAAGTCGACGTTCGCGTCCTGAAGTTCGACCGTGAGCGCAACCGCGTTTCCCTGGGTCTGAAGCAGATGGGCGAAGATCCATGGGTCGCCATCACCTCGCGCTACCCAGAAGGTACCCGCGTACAGGCTCGCGTCACCAACCTGACCGACTACGGCTGCTTCGCCGAGCTGGAAGAAGGCGTCGAAGGTCTGGTACACGTTTCCGAAATGGACTGGACCAACAAGAACATCCACCCGTCGAAAGTCGTTCAGGTTGGCGACGAAGTGGAAGTCATGGTTCTGGACATCGACGAAGAGCGTCGTCGTATCTCCCTGGGCATCAAGCAGTGCAAGTCCAACCCATGGGAAGACTTCTCCAGCCAGTTCAACAAAGGTGACAAGATCACCGGTACCATCAAGTCGATCACCGACTTCGGTATCTTCATTGGCCTGGAAGGCGGCATCGACGGCCTGGTTCACCTGTCCGACATCTCCTGGAACGAGTCCGGCGAAGAAGCCGTACGTCGCTTCAAGAAGGGCGACGAGCTGGAAACCGTCATCCTGTCGGTCGATCCAGAGCGCGAGCGCATCTCCCTGGGTATCAAGCAACTGGAAGACGATCCGTTCTCCAACTTCGTTGCTCTGAACGACAAGGGCGCTATCGTCAAGGGTACCGTCAAGGAAGTTGACGCCAAGGGCGCCATCGTCACCCTGGCCGACGACATCGAGGCTACTCTGAAGGCTTCCGAAATCAGCCGTGACCGCGTCGAAGACGCCCGTAACGTGCTGAAGGAAGGCGACGAGATCGAAGCCAAGATCATCAGCGTCGACCGCAAGTCCCGCGTCATCAGCCTGTCCATCAAGTCGAAGGACGACGCTGAAGAGCGCGAAGCCATCCAGAGCCTGAAAAACGCTCCGGAAGCGGCTGCCGACACCACCATGGCTGCGCTGCTGCGCGAAGCGATGGCCAAGCAGAACTAAGTTCTGTTTGATCGGTAAAAAAGGGCGACCTTCGGGGTCGCCCTTTTTTTTGAGCTTTGTTGCGGGGTGGATAAGGGCGTCGTGGGTTTTGGTCGGCAAATCGAGCGCCGCCCGCGCGATCTCGCAGGCACCATGCGCCTTAAGGTGTGCCCCCCCTCGGCCCCAACCCAATCCCTGCCAAGCCCATCCAGTTCAAGACATATTTCACTTCGTTCAATCTTGAATTTTTTTATTAAGTCAAGAACCACCCTGTTCAAATCTGCCGTACCGTGCTACAAACTGGTTAAGCAATGATCTAGCTGCTTGATAACGAAGGGAAAAATATGACGAAGTCGGAGCTGATCGAACGTATTGTCACCCATCAGGGGCTGCTCTCGTCCAAGGACGTGGAGTTGGCCATCAAGACCATGCTTGAGCAGATGTCACAATGCCTGGCCACTGGCGATCGCATCGAGATCCGTGGTTTTGGCAGCTTTTCCCTGCACTACCGGGCGCCACGGGTAGGTCGCAACCCCAAGACCGGCCAGTCGGTGAACCTCGAAGGCAAGTACGTGCCACACTTCAAGCCAGGCAAGGAACTGCGCGACCGGGTCAACGAAGAAGACCAGGTCCCGCACTGATCGAAAAAGGAACAGCCTGATGCGTAACCTCAAGCGCGCCATCGCGGCGTTGTTCGTGCTGCTGTTGGCGGCAGTGGTCCTGTTCTTCGTTCTGGAGAACCAGCAAACGGTATCCCTGATGCTGTTCGGCTGGTCGGCGCCGGCCGTGCCGGTGGCGATCCTGGTGCTGGCAGCATTGGTCGTCGGCCTGGCCGTTGGCCCGTTGCTGGGGGCTTATGGCGTATTGCGCAGCAAGCGCAAGATCCGAGCTGCTGCGCGCGAGGCGGCGCTGTCTCGTAGTTAAAGGGCTTTTCCTATGCTGTTTTGAGAATCCTCTGACGTAAGTGCAGGCAGAGGCATGGAGTAATAGGGCGCTTCACTTCTCGCACCCGAAAGGCATCAGCAGCATGGCATATCCCGCCCTTGCGCATCATGGCGGCACCCGGGGTGTCACCGGTTCCTGCCACCAGTTGCACCTCGACAGCACTACCAGTCTCCTGATCGACTGCGGCCTGGAGCAAGGTGCCGAAGTCAGCCCCGAGGGTGAGTTTTCATCCCTAGGCTTCGCTATCGAAGGCATTCAGGCCCTGGTCATCACCCATGTCCACCTCGATCATGTGGGCCGGGTCCCCGCGTTGCTCGCCGCCGGTTACCGCGGCCCGATCCTCTGCAGCGAACCCTCGGCGGTGCTTCTGCCGCTGATTCTCGAAGACGCCTACAAGCTCGGCATCAGCAGCGAACCCACCCACGTGGCCCGTTACCTCGAGTTGTTGAATGGCCTCATCGAGCCCGTGCCGTTCGAACAGTGGTACTGCGTCGTCGACCGTGAGGGCCTGCAGTGCCGTATACGCCTGCAGCGTGCCGGCCACCTGCTCGGCTCGGCCTATGTGGAGTGCGATGTGCGTTACACGCAAGGTGAGCCAAGTACCCGTGTGGTCTTCTCCGGCGACCTCGGCGCCCCCTGCAATCCTTTGCTGCGCCCCCTGCAGCCTCCGGAGCGCGCCGACCTGTTGGTGCTGGAAAGCACCTACGGCGATCGCCTGCATCCCGACCGTAGCGAACGCCAGCAGCGCCTGGAGGCCGCCATCGATCGCGCCCTGGCCGACCAGGGTACCATTCTCATCCCTGCGTTCAGCCTTGGCCGTACTCAGGAGCTGCTGTACGAGATCGAAGACATCCTTCATCGCAAGGCCTTGCTGGCTAGCCCGACCGAGAAGGCTGACGGCGATCCTCTGGACTGGTCCCAACTCCCCATCATCCTCGACTCGCCCCTGGCTCAACGGGTGACTCGGGCATATAGGGCGCTGCACCAGTACTGGAATGACGAAGCCAGGCAGCGGCTGGGGGAGGGGCGTGATCCTCTCGGGTTCGGTCAGTTGATCTGTGTCGATACGCATGCCAGGCATCAGCAGGTCGTCAATTACCTCAAGAGCACGGGGCGGCCTGCTATCGTTATTGCTGGTAATGGCATGTGTTCTGGTGGGCGAATCGTCAATTACCTCAAGGCCATGCTGGGGGATCCACGGCATGAGGTGATGTTCATTGGGTATCAGGCCAGAGGGACGCCTGGGGCTTTCATTCAGGCCAGCCAGAAGGCTGGAGGCGTGGTGGGGGTTGACCTGGATGGACGAATGCTTGAGATTCGTGCGAAGGTCATGACGCTGGAGGGGTATTCGGGGCATGCCGACCAGGAAGGCTTGGTGCGGTTTGCTCTAGGGCAAGGCAATGCGGTGAAAAAGGTTGTACTTGTGCATGGTGAGGGGAAGGCGAAGCAGGCGCTGGCCCAGGCGTTGCGGCGGTGCTTCTCGAGGCTGGGATTGGAGCTGGAGATCAGCATACCGGGATGACCGCTTGGCGGAGGGCTGGGGGTTGGTCGGGAAGCGGGGAACTTCCTCGGTTGAGTTGCCTCTACTATTGATTAATGCTTAGGCATAAGGCACAACGAGCAGGTTGGCAAAATGACGCTACGCTTCATCGAGTACTCCATCTTTCCGACAGATGGACGGTTGATGGGGACCTACGGAGCAGGCGGATAGACGTGACCCAAGGAAAAGCAGAATAAATGCGCAATGAACCTGAGCGCCTACGTAGTAATGGTGACGAGATTGATCTTTTCGAGCTGATCGAGGGGTTGTGGAAGCAGAAGGTGCTGATTATCGTCGCGACCGTAGTCATAACGGCGATAGCAGTAGCTTACGCCTTGCTTGCCAAGCCAGTCTATGAGGCCAAAGTATTTGTCCAGCCGCCTAGCCAGAACGATATCGCTCCACTCAACTATGGGCGGGGTGGTAACACTGAGTTGAGCATGCTTACTGTAAAGGATGTTTATGAGATTTACCTCCGGAATCTTCAGTCGGAGTCACTGCGTCGGGAGTTCTTCCGAACTGTTTATTTACCGAGCCTGTCAGAGGATGAGCGGAAGGGATCGCAGGATGAGTTGTATGGCCGATTCCTGAATGTGCTGTCACTAGGTGTGGCCGCTAAGGAAACACCTGATCGGTTCTTTGTAAAAGCGAACGTATCGGATCCTCAACAAGCGGCCGAATGGGTTGTCCGTTATCTGGAGATGGCGGGCCATCGTGGACAGAAGGAGATTGTTGGGGATGTGAAGGCTGACGCTACGATCAAGGCGAACAACCTGGAACAGCAGATCAATGCAGCACTTGAAAGTGCCCGGAAGCAGCGCGAAGACCAGATTGTTCAATTGACCGAGGCATTGCGCGTAGCCAAATCCATCGGCTTGGAGAAGCCTCCAATCATCTCGAACACGTTATCGAGTGAGGTTTCTGCAGGTATGGACGGTTCGCTGATGTATATGCGTGGAACCAAAGCTCTAGAGGCCGAGATTAACAACCTACGCATGCGCACCTCGGATGCTGCATTTGTCAAGAATCTGCGGCAGTGGCAAGAGGCTCTGGCCTTTTATCGTAATTTACAAATTGATCCTAACGTTATTCAGGTTTATCGACAGGATGGGGCAATTGAGTCACCTGATAAGCCTGTGAAACCCAAGAAGTCGATTATCATTATCATTGGCGTGTTTGTTGGGATTTCCGTAGGGATAGCGTTTGCGCTTATCTGGTTTTTGTGGAGTCGCTCTAAGGAGCGTGAGCGGTCTTTAGCTTGACAGCCTTTTGCTGGTGTCGAGGGATATTAGTTGCCACAATGGCAAGCTTTCAGTCTTGGAGCAGAATCTTCGACCAGGCATGTCATGATGGCGAGATATCTGTTCCTGCCAGACGAAGCAAGCGTGCTAGGTTGAGTACGATCTCCAAGAATAGACCAAGATGCTGCTGAGCCATTGCCTTCTGTTTAGTCAATCCAAAAGCCTCGGTGTTGTGAAGAGTGTGTTTGTGGCGTTGATACTGTGCATACTTAGATGTTTTCCGTCTACTATTGGATGGGGAACCAGGGACATAAAATTATTCTGGGGACACTCAAGTAGCCTATAGGACTGCTGAGTAAGTATTGAAAAGTTTAGAGATCTTGCGGCGCGTTTTAATGATTTATGAATATGTAAAATTTTAGGTGATGTGGTCTTTAGCCGGTACTTGCTGTAAATAACCGTGAGCTGGAAGGATGTTGAAACTAAAATCATTAAAGCTGCTTTCTTTTTTGTGGGTGGGGTCTCTGGCAGGAGCTGGAATGGCCTTTGTAACTCAGGTGGTTATTGCACGTGTGCTGAATGTAGCACAGTTTGGAAACTTTTCGTCGGCCTTAGCTACAGTAACCTTGGTTGCCCCTTTGGCTGGTATTGGCGTGTCGGCATTATGGCTGAAAGTATTCGGAACCGAAGGTTGGCAGGCGGTCAGGTGGATTAGACCTTCTTTTACCTTTGTGCTTATAAGTACTACATTTGTAATTGTCGGGGTATATATCTGGGGCGGTCTGCATGATTCCACCAATAGATATCTACTGATGATTCTTTCGATTTTTATCGTCGGGCAAATATGTAATGACTTAGTAAGTAGCAAGCTTCAGCTAGAAGAACGCTTTTCTACGTTGGCTCTGTGGCAGGTTTTCCCACATTTAGCTAGATTTACTTTTGTATGTCTAATATTTTTTTCTTCTGACAAAGTAGTGTCGACTACATTGGTTGGCGGTATTTATGCATGCGTGGCAGTACTCTGTATTTTAATGAGTATAAAATCACTTCTCGGAATTTCTCGCGGGGAGCTTGATTTAAAAGGGCACGGTATAAAAGTCGTGTACAGCCATCAAGTTCCAACTTGGAGAATGGTCGCAAGCCAGTCGTGGCCTTTTGGGGTAGGTGCATTCGCGCATTTAATTTATTTCCAAAGCGATATTATTTTATTGAACTATATTGTGGGGAGTGAGGCCGCAGGGAATTATAATGTTGCTTTTACTGTGATGACCGCTGTCTACCTTTTTCCAAGTGTTTTATATCAAAAATATTTGTTGCCAAAATTTCATAGGTGGTCAGCCAATGATAGAGGCAAGTTTTATATGGTTTATAGGAAAGGTAACATTCTGATGTTGCTGTTTGGGTTGGGCGCTATGGTGTTCATCTGGGTTATTAGCGAGACTTTGATTTCCCGGGTTTTTGGCGAATCTTATGGTGAGTCAGTTCAACTGCTGCGAATACTTGCAGTATCAGCACCTCTGATATCGGTCGCTCTAAGTGCCGGTGCCACACTAGTCACAAGCCAAAATATTCGAATTAAAGTAAAATATATGTTGATTGTGGCCGTGTTCAATGTCGCTTTAAATTTTATCGTGATACCCACCTGGGGAAGCATCGGCGCCGCATACTCGACATTGTTAAGCAATTTGTTGCTATTGGTTCTGTATCTATATGGAGCGGAGCGCAAGGTGTTTGGGGAGATTCAGAATGAGCGCTGAAGCATTTTGTCTAGGCTTTGAAAAGTTAAATGACTTTTTGCTGGGCCAGGCGATACCATTCAAACGTGATTTTTGCTTGAAATATGAAACGTATTTTAAAAGGGGAGGGGTTGCCGCGTTTTACATCTCTCCCTCTACTGTTACGCAGCTACAAGCCACACTTTTGTTTTTAAGGAAAAATAGTTTGGGGTGGAAGCTTGTAGGGCTTTCGACCAATGTTCTTTTTTTGGATGATCTGGATTATGGGGTTATAATTACAGTAAAAAATTTAACAGGAATTGAGGTGGACGGAGAAGTCTTTAAGTTAGAGTGTGGTTATTCACTCCAAGACTTTGTACGAGTTGCTCTTATTAACGGTAAGGGGGGGATAGAAGGGCTCGAGGGAGTGCCTGGAACTTTAGGTGGCGGAATTTTCATGAATGCTGGTGCGTATGGCTATACAATCTCGGATCATCTAGTTTCAGTAGATGTTATCTCTCCTCAGGGAGACATGATTGTTCTTACGAAAGACCAATGTGAATTCAATAACCGATCTTCATTCTTTAAAAAGCACGCCGATCACATAATCGTATCTGCAAAATTTGAACTGCCCTCAGTAGATCACTCCGTCTCTGCGAAAAAAATTGAAACTTATCATATAGCTAGACATAGCTATCAGGAATTCGCTTACCCAAACCTCGGAAGTATGTTTTCGGTAAGGGGGGACTTTTATAAAGAGTTCCTTAAGGGGTCTGCCTTTTTCTATTTTACATGTATGGCTTTGAAGCTTCTTCTGAAAAATCCATTATCAAAATTCATACAGCGTAAACGACCTCACAATAAAGCTTTCAATAGACTGGCGATGTACTTTTTAGGTGGGGGGGCTCGGGCATATACCCCGTCAGTAAAATCAATGAATATTTTAATTAACGACGGAACTACAACAACGGAAGATGTTCTTTGTTACATGGCTATGGTCCGAAAACATCTTGATCCAGCTACGCCAATTGAAAATGAAATTATAAAATTTCCAGTGAATCTGGCGAAAGATAGGGCAAAAAAAATCCTTGCAAGTATCGATGAAAAGGGACTGTGAATTGAAAATTGCACTAATTAGTATTCACTGGGCGAATAATTATGGCGCAGCGTTGCAAGTGTATGCATGTGCGAAAAGCTTGAGAAAATTTGGTCAGGTTTCCGTAATCGATTATCGGTGTGAATACACCAGCAAGGGAATGCAGCTTTTTAGATTCGGGTGGGGCATAAGAGATGTACTGCGCATGGCTAAGGATGTCTTGCGAATTTTGCCAAGATATAAAGCCATTAAGAAATTTGCAAATTTCAACTCAAGCTATCTTTCCATAACAGATACTGTACGTAACGGTGATGACTTTCGACGCTTAGCTGAAGAAAACGATATTTTTGTGTCTGGAAGCGATCAAATTTGGAATCCAAAAATTGTTAGCGAGAATGGAAAATTTGACGGTAGATTTTTCCTAGATTTTGCACAAAATAAAAAACGAATCTCTTACGCTTCCAGCATGGGGAGTTATAGGTTTTCCCCTGTTGAATTAAAGGACGCAGTTGATTACTTAGAGCAGTATGAGCATATTTCGGTGCGTGAGCAGGACACAGCGATTTTCTTAGAGAGCGCGTTAGGGCGTCCTGTCGAGCATGTGCTGGACCCAACACTTTTGATGAGTAAAGAAGAATGGGCTTCCGAGTTTCCAAAGAAAAGCGAAATAAAGGATAATTACATTCTGGTGTATGCACTAAAGAAAGATAAGCTGCTAAAAAAGGTAATTGAGAAGGCAGCATCAGTGCTGGGGTTGAAGGTTTATGCGATCGATCAGGATCCATTAATAAATTACTCGTGCGACCGTCATATGATGGATGTTGGTCCAGAAGAGTTTGTTGATCTATTTTCTAGGGCTAGTTTTGTTGTCACGAACTCATTTCATGGTACTGCCTTTGCTGTTAACTTCAATATACCATTTATTGTGACAACTCCACCAACTGGTATAAATCGTATAAGCAGCCTTTTGCAGGCTTTAGGGCTGGATCAGCGTATTGTGCATGAGTTTGATGAAGAAAACATAAAAGAATATTTGGGGAGTTTTGATTTTACTGAGTCTAACAGGAAGTTAGATCAGCTGCGAACGCAGTCTTTTAATTTCCTGGAGAGGGCACTAAAAGATGCCTGATACTCAAAGAGATGTAGTGGTGGATAAGGCTGGTGCAGGTCGCCTAGTCATGTCTTTATTACTTCTTTTTGTGGTGCCAAGTTTCTTGTTTGTATTTTTCAAACTATCCTCGCTAGCTCCTGGTCTGCTACTGGCATGCATGTGTATTTTGGCGATAAATATTCGTGGGCTACTTGGCTTCCGAGTTTCGGCTGCAGGGATATTAATGTTTGCTTTCATGTTTGGAGGGGCCTTCGCTTTTGGAGCGTATGCATACTTAAGCGCCGGTGAAAGCAAGTCACTTATTTCGTTGTTGTTTTTCTTCGTCATCGCAGTTGCAGTTTTGCTAGGGCAGTCAATTGTCAATTACGATTTCTGCATTTTCAATAGGGCTTTAATTTTTGTTTTAATAACTCTAATTCTCCTGGGTTGGCTAAAGTTGTTTTGGCAGCCAAGTTTTTTAGGGTATGAAAACTATAGCAAGCCTGTTTTTCCATTTTCTGAGGAGAGTCATTATTCACTGTTCCTGGGTATAATTGCCTGCGGGGTGATCGTTAATCTTAGTGTTTTCGCTAGCATATTTCTAATCTTAAATATGCTGGTCTTGGCAGTGCTGATGCCAAAT
This sequence comes from Pseudomonas sp. HLMP, assembly GCF_046365545.1. NCBI lineage: Bacteria > Pseudomonadati > Pseudomonadota > Gammaproteobacteria > Pseudomonadales > Pseudomonadaceae > Pseudomonas > Pseudomonas sp. HLMP. The sequence goes on from NZ_JBDLLR010000001.1 coordinate 2,410,151, forward strand.
CTAACCCTATTATTATTCTCTTGCATATGTTGTTTTTTGTTTCTTCTAAGGATTAGGTTGTTGTATTTATGGGGGGTTCTAATTGTTGCATTGGCCTTGCTAGGCTGTTTTTTATATTTTTTCTTGCTGGAAAATGAATACTTCAAGAATAGATTGGATTTTTCAGGGGCGGATAATTTAACTGCTCTGGTGTTTTTACAGGGTTGGGCACTGGCATATTCGAATTTTATAGGGACTTCTGGCTTTGGACTTGGCTTTCAGATGCTTGGGTCAAACTTTACTTATCTACCAGAAATCTCAGAGATAATATACCGCCACGCAGGGCAGTACTTTAATGTAGCTGATGCCGGATTCCTTGCGGCCAAGCTCATTGCGGAGCTTGGAGTGCTCGGCTTACTGCTTTCTATTTTTTATTTATTTTTGTTGTTCAGTGTGATTTTTTCGATGAATTATTGGCTGCGTCGATCTTCGACGCTAGATAGTGTTGAAGGCGTGATAGTGAAAAACTATGTTGCAGTGGGGGGGATAGTTTTCGGCTTCTTAGTGGAGTTCTTCTTCCGAGGACTAGGGTACTTTTCGCCGGGTGTGTTTTTATTTTTTGTTGCACTTACTGTGTATTTGAAAAGCAGAACTTTTCTTCGCAGAATATAATATTATGAATATTTTAATTTTTAACGATTATGCCTGCATCCAGGGTGGCGCTGCCCAAGTTGCTATTGCGAGTGCCAGGGGGTTGGCTGACGTTGGTTACAAAGTCCATTATATCTATGCAGTTGGACCTGCGGCTAAGGAGTTAGAGCACCCCAATATAACACTGTTGGATCTAAAACAGTATGACCTTCTTTCGCACCCTAGTAAGGTCAAGGCTGCTACTGTTGGTCTTTGGAATAAAAGGGTTTCTGAGGAGCTGCATAGTTTTTTAGAGTCCTTCTCTCCGAAGGATACAATTGCCCATGTGCATAGTTGGGTTAAGGCTCTTACAAGCAGTTCTGTTGGTGCAATTCTTAAACGGAATATACCGATAGTTGTAACGCTTCACGATTATTTTACCGCTTGTCCGAATGGTGGTTTCTATAATTATCAGAGCTCATCCGTATGCAAGTTGAAGGCTATGTCTACGTCTTGCCTTATGAGTCACTGTGACTCTAGGAGCTATCCACAAAAATTATGGCGCTTTGCGAGACAGGTTGTAACCAATAAAGTTGGTATTCCCCAAAAACTTGAAAATTTTATTTATGTCTCTGATTTTAGCCTAGAAATCCTCAAAGAATATTTACCGGTCAGCGCTAAATATTGGCATGTGCCTAATCCCATTGATATTGAGAGGCTCCCTCAAGCTAAGCCAAGCGCGTCTGACGTCTTCACTTACGTTGGTCGATTTTCGCCAGAAAAAGGAGCACAACTATTTGCCCAGGCCGCACAAAACCTAGGAGTTCAAGCGCGGTTTGTGGGCGGAGGTGATCTGTCCCGGCAGCTTCAAGCAGTCAACCCTCGTGCTGAGTTTACTGGTTGGTTAGAGCGGGAGGCTATACCTGACATTATACGGAACTCCAGGGCTGTAGTATTTCCTTCTTACCTATATGAGACCCAGGGCATGGTAGTTGCGGAGTCTGCTGCACTAGGTATTCCGTGCATCGTTTCAGACGCTTGCGCAGGCAAAGATTATATCGTTGATGGAAAGACTGGGATTCTATTTAAATCGGGTGATGTTTTTTCTTTAGAATCCGCAATCAAAAGGCTTTTGGATTCTCCGCAGACCGCTGACGCTATGGGAGCTGCATCTTACATGGATTATTGGAAAGCTCCCCCTACACTTGAGCGACATATTGCTGAGCTGGTGGCGTGCTATAATGCAATTTTAGTCAAGGCGCCGTTATAAATTATTAGGGCTTTGTTTGCTTCAAGAGTGGGGGAGTAAGCTAATATGCGCGTGGCATGTATAGTACCTACGTATAATGGTGTTTCAGATTTTTCAAGATTGCTAGATTCATTAGAGGAACAAAGCTATAGATTTGATTTGTATGTTGTCGACTCAAGCTCTTCGGATGGTACTAAAGAGCTGGCTGAAAGTAGAGTTGAAAATCTATTAGTAATAAAAAGTAGCGAGTTCAATCACGGTGGTACCCGGCAGAGGATGGTCACTAGGCTGGCGGATTATGATGTATACGTGTTTCTCACTCAGGATGCATATTTAGAAGATCCTGATGCGATAAGAAATATTGTGAGTCCATTTGTGGACTCAAGTGTTGGTGCTGTTTGCGGTCGGCAGCTTCCTCATCATGACGCCAACTTATTGGCTCAACATGCAAGACTTTTCAATTACCCTCCTGAATCAGTGCTAAAGTCCTTGTCGGATGCACCCAGACTTGGAATTAAGACTCCTTTTATGTCTAATTCGTTTTCTGCATATCGTGCCCAAGCATTGTTGGATGCGGGTGGTTTCCCTGATCATGTGATTTTGTCAGAGGATATGTATGTTGGAGCCAAAATGCTGCAGGCGGGTTGGAAGATTTATTATGCAGGAGATGCGGTTTGTAGGCACTCACACAACTACACCATTAGAGAGGAGTTTTCACGCTACTTTGACCAAGGGGTCTTTCATGCAAGGGAGTGCTGGATCTCTGCTGCTTTTGGGGGGGCATCTGGCGAAGGCTTGCGTTTTGTAAAGTCTGAGTTAGAATTTCTAGGTTGGAAGAGGGTTTACTATTGGCCGGTAGCAATTTTTCGTAATGCAGTTAAGCTTCTTGGATTTAAGCTGGGGAAAAATGAAGGTAAATTTCCGGTAGCTCTTTCCAGAAAGTTAAGTATGCATAAGCGATATTGGGATGGCTCTCATTCAAAAGGTTTTTAGATGTGCCGCTTAGTGAAGCTTTACGATGGCCCAAGAACTGACTGTCTTGTGCTTGAGCTATATTTTAGTGCTTATTCAAAGCTGGAATAGGATTTTATAAAAAAATGAGAGCTGCACCTAAATATCAGCCAACTTTTGCAGAACGCTATCCGGTTTCTTTTTTGTTTGCGCTTTTGGATATGTTGATTGTTTTAGGGGCTGGGCTATTTGCGCACCATTATCGGTTTCAGAGTTTTGAAATGACTGGGCGCTATAGTATGGCTACAATGATAACTGCGATAGTTGTTGTTGTATGCTTGGCGTTTGTTGGAGTTTATGGTTCGCAAAGAGGTCGGTCTTTTTGGCAGCAGCTGGGTTTCCTTGTTGTAAGTTGGGCCTGTGCTGCAGGCGCTTTACTCTCATTAAGTTTTTTCTTAAAAGTTTCCGAAAATTATTCCCGTATTTGGTTCAGCGTTATGTTGCTTGTTGGTGCTGGGCTATGTGTGATGTTGCGTTTTGCTATATATATGTTCCTGAGAAAGATTCGAAGCTCAGGTTTTAATTTAAAAAGCATTCTTTTGGTCGATTCGGGGCGCCAGCTTATGAGTCAGTTTGGTGGCCGAAAGACATTAGAAGAAGATGGTTTTCATGTGGTTTCTAGATTGGCTTTTGATAAAGAGGATCAGTCTTGGGAAAAAAAACTTGTAGAGCAAGTGGAAAAGCTTGGTGTTCATGAGGTTTGGTTGTGTCTCCCTCTAAATCAGGGAGGGCAAATTAAATCGATTCTATATGCACTTCGTAATCATACCGTTGCGGTTCGATTTATTCCTGACTGGGAGGACATGCGTCTTCTCAATCACAAGGTTTCGTATGTTGCAGGGAATTATGCGATTGACTTAAGTTGTAGTCCTATTGACGGACCGGCTCGGGTTGTCAAGCGAATGGAGGACTTGATTGTCGGTGGGTTAATTAGTGTTTTGATCCTTCCGGTTTGTATTTTTATCGCAATTGCAGTGCGGATTTCTTCACCCGGCCCCGTGCTTTTTAAACAGCACCGAACCGGCATTAATGGGAAAAAATTTAAGGTCTATAAGTTTAGGTCCATGGTTGTCCATAGGGAGAGTGGTGTAACTCAGGCGGCACGTAATGATGCTCGTGTAACGAAAGTTGGAGCGTTTTTGCGACGTACTAGTTTGGACGAGTTACCGCAGTTCTTCAATGTTTTACAAGGACGGATGTCGATTGTTGGGCCTAGGCCACATGCGCTTTCACATAACGAGTATTATAAGGACCTGGTTGAGTCCTATATGCAGCGGCATAAGGTCAAGCCCGGTATCACGGGATGGGCCCAAGTTAGCGGTTATCGGGGTGAAACTGACACCCTTGAAAAAATGGAAAAGCGGGTTGAGTATGACCTTTGGTATATTGATAATTGGTCCCTCTGGCTTGATTTGAGAATCATTTTTATGACGGTTTTTAAGGGCTTCATAAATAAGAACGCATACTGATTGAGCCCTGTGGGGAGAAAAGCATGAGCAGTCGTCAGCAGGGCTTGAGGGAACGTTTTTTTTTCAGTGTGAAATGGCAAGTTGTTTTGGGTTGGATGTTGGCTATTGGTTTTTTTGTGCAGGTTAGTGGTAAGGTTTGGATTGTCTCGGGTAGTGCTCGAAATACTCAGGTCTATTTGTGGCTTCTATTGCCTGCGCTTGTTTTTTTGATTTATAAATTGATTGTTAGAAGCGACTGCAGGGCTGATTTTCAGTACGTGCCGTGGTTGCTATTTCTCGGGTGGGTAGCGCTCAGTACTCTGTGGGCCTCCAGTGCTGAATCTGATGCTCTTTCGTTGGCCAAGCGTGGCTTTTTTATTTTTCTCTATTTAGTGGCCATCTACTTGCTCATGAGTCGAAACGAAACCATGTTTCGACGTGCATTGTTGGCATCTGTGTTTATGGTTGCTCTCGGGGCTTTAGTGAGTTTGATTTATCAATATGGCTTCCTCGGAAAGCCTATGGGGTATCGTGCCTTTCGAATAGATCGTATGGGTATTGGAGATATCGCAAACTATGGCTGGCCGGTAGCTGCGGGGATTTTTAATGGCGCTGTCGCAATTTGGGCAATGGGTATAGCCCTAGACAGGAAGACTGACAATAAACAGGCCTTGATTTGGCTAATGGCGTTCTCTGTTTTAGTTGTTTATGTACTGATGACCGGTAGCCGAGGTGCTTGGTTCGCGATTTTAGCCGGCTGTGTGGCGTCTGTAATAATGCATAAGTCCAAGCGCGGTATGTGGGGTATGGGGCTTTGTGTTTTAGGGGCGCTGGGGGTTTCGGTGGTGCTTTGGGATCAGATAATTGTTGAGATTGAAACTCGTCAGTTGTCTGGTCGCGGACCGATCTGGGCCTATTATTTTGATATCATGTCTGGGCATTGGTTGTTTGGGTATGGCTTAGGTACGCCATTTGAGTACTTATGGCCTGATGGTAAAATGATCTCGCCTCATGCTCACAGCCTTTTCTTGCAGCAAATTTATGACAGTGGCCTGATCTCTCTTGGGCTTATGCTCTCAGGACTATTAGCGTTGTGCTATAAGTCTTGGTGTCTGCGTGAGAGTCAGTGGGTTCGGCTGGCTTTCCCCGCGCTGATTTTTGCTTTAGTTTCCATGTTGACGGATGTTGAACGAGTATTTACTCGACCTGGGGATTACTGGACGGTATTTTGGTTGCCAGTTGCTGTATTACTGGCAGTCCCAAATAAAAAAACCAGCAGTTAACTTGTTGAAGGCTTTTTATGAAGGCGATACCTCTAAGTTTACCAGATGTTATACTGTTCGAGCCTCGCGTCTTTGCGGACTCTCGTGGCTTCTTTTTCGAAAGCTTCAACCAACGCGTCTTCGAAGGTGCCGTCGGCAAACCTATAAGCTTCGTACAGGACAATCACTCCCGCTCTGCCAAGGGCGTCCTGCGTGGTCTTCACTACCAGATTCAGAGCGCCCAGGGAAAGCTCGTACGTGTAGTGGAGGGTGAGGTGTACGACGTCGCTGTAGACCTGCGTCGGTCATCCCCTACATTTGGCCGTTGGGTCGGTGCCCATCTATCTGCGGAAAACAAGCATCAATTGTGGATCCCGGAAGGTTTTGCGCACGGCTTTATCGTGCTCTCCGAGACTGCCGAGTTCCTATACAAGACCACAGACTACTATGCCCCTGCCCACGAGCGTTGCTTGGCGTGGGATGACCCTGATGTTGCCATTCAGTGGCCCTGGGTTGGTGAACCATTGCTCTCGGACAAGGACAAAGTCGGTAAGCTGCTCGGCGACGCGGACCTGTTTGACTGAATATGGCGCCCATGACTGGAACGCTGGCAGAGAATATCTCTGACTGGATGGATTTATGTGGGAGCCTGAAGGGCCCATGTGACTGTTCATTGGCAGGATGTCGAAGCCCAGTCCCTGGGTACAAGGCAGTCTCCTCAATCCCTTTCGTGAAATAACTGAAAAGATCTGAAAAATGACTATCTTGGTAACCGGCGGAGCCGGCTTCATCGGCGCGAATTTCGTACTGGACTGGGTGGCTCACTCGGATGAGCCAGTGATCAATTTGGACAAGCTCACCTACGCAGGCAACCTGCAGAACCTCGTGAGCCTGGAAGATAACACTCAGCACCTGTTCGTCCAGGGCGATATTGGTGATTTCGATTTGGTGCAGCGTCTATTGGCAGAGCACAAGCCAAGGGCGGTGATCAATTTCGCTGCCGAATCGCATGTGGACCGCTCGATTCATGGTCCGGAGGATTTCATCCAGACCAATATCGTCGGTACTTTCCGCTTACTGGAGGCGGTACGAGGTCACTGGAAAGGCTTGGAGAGCGAAGCGCAGCAAAATTTCCGCTTCCTGCATGTATCTACGGACGAGGTGTACGGCTCCTTGACCGTCGATGAACCAGCTTTCACTGAAAGTCACCAGTACGAGCCGAACAGCCCTTATTCGGCGAGCAAGGCTGCGAGCGACCACTTGGTTCGTGCCTACCATCACACCTACGGGGTGCCGGTATTGACCACCAATTGCTCCAACAACTACGGCCCATATCATTTCCCGGAAAAGCTCATCCCCCTGATGATCGTCAATGCCCTGGCTGGCAAGGCGCTACCGGTCTATGGCGATGGCCAGCAGATCCGCGATTGGCTGTATGTCAAAGACCACTGCAGCGCCATCCGCCGCGTGTTGGAGGTCGGTAAGGTGGGAGAGGTCTATAACGTCGGCGGGTGGAACGAGAAGCCGAACCTGGAGATCGTCAACCGGATTTGCGCCTTGCTCGATGAGTTGCGCCCACGCACTGATGGCAAGGCTTACAGTGAGCAGATCACCTTCGTTACCGATCGTCCTGGTCATGATCGCCGCTATGCTATCGACGCCCGTAAGTTGGAGCGTGATCTGGGTTGGAAGCCAGCAGAAACCTTCGAGAGCGGTATCCGCAAGACCGTGCAGTGGTACCTGGATAACTGGGAGTGGGTGGAGAATGTCCAATCCGGCAACTACCGTGATTGGGTGGAGAAAAACTATGGTGGGCGAACGGTATGAAGCTCCTGCTGCTGGGCAAAGATGGCCAGGTTGGTTGGGAGCTGCAGCGCAGCCTGGCACCTTTGGGTGAAATCTTGGCGCTCAATTCGCGGAGCGGGTCCTATTGTGGTGATCTGGCCGATTTGTCTGGTTTGGCACATACGGTCCAGACCTGGGCGCCGGATGTCATCGTCAATGCTGCCGCCTATACTGCGGTGGACAAGGCGGAGTCTGAGCGGGAGCAGGCCTACCGTATCAACGCGGAGGCTGTCGAAGTACTTGCGCAGTCCGCCTCGGCCTCCGGCGCTTTGCTGGTGCATTATTCGACCGACTATGTCTTCCCCGGGAACGGCGTAATCCCTTGGCAAGAGACGGATGAAGTCGGGCCACTGAATGTCTACGGCCATAGCAAATTGGCGGGTGAACAGGCGATCTTGGTTTCGGGCTGTGCGCACCTGATCTTTCGCACCAGCTGGGTTTATGCTGCACGCGGCAACAACTTTGCGCGCACTATGCTGCGGCTGGCCACGGAGCGTGACAGCCTTGGAGTAATCGATGATCAGTTCGGAGCTCCTACCGGGGCTGAACTGATTGCTGATGTGACAGCGCATGCCATCGTTGCGACTCGGCATGAACCGGCGCTTGCCGGGCTCTATCATCTTGCAGCTGCGGGGGAGACTACGTGGTGTGGCTATGCCCGTTTTGTGCTGGAGCAGGCTGCAGCCGCTGGCATGCCGCTGAAAGTAGCAGCTGAGGCGGTCACCCCCCTGACCACCGATGCCTATCCTACGCCAGCAAGAAGGCCGGCGAATTCGCGTCTTGACACGCATAAATTTGAGAGCGCGTTCGGTCTGCAGCTTCCTGGTTGGCAACAGGGCGTAGCGCGGATGCTGACGGAAATACAAGGGAAATAACGCTAATGAAACGCAAAGGCATCATTTTGGCCGGTGGCTCGGGTACTCGACTCCATCCCGCGACGTTGGCGATTTCCAAGCAACTGCTGCCGGTCTATGACAAGCCGATGATCTATTACCCTCTGACTACGCTCATGTTGGCGGGGATCCAAGACATCCTGATCATCTCCACGCCGCAAGACACGCCACGTTTCGAGCAGTTGTTGGGCGATGGCCAACAATGGGGCCTGAACATTTCCTATGCCGTTCAACCTTCGCCCGATGGTTTGGCGCAAGCGTTTATCATCGGTGAGGAATTCATTGGTAGTGATCCGTCAGCCTTGGTGCTGGGCGACAATATCTTCTATGGCCATGATTTTCAGCTCCTCCTGAGTAATGCCAGGGGCCGTACAACAGGTGCCAGTGTTTTTGCCTACCATGTGCATGATCCGGAGCGCTATGGCGTTGTTGAGTTCGATCTGCAGGGTAAAGCCATCAGCCTCGAAGAGAAGCCTCTGCAGCCGAAGTCCAGCTATGCAGTGACTGGGTTGTATTTCTACGATCAGGATGTTGTTGAAATTGCCAAGAGCATCCAGCCTTCCGCACGGGGAGAGCTGGAGATTACTGATGTAAACCGGGCTTACCTAGACCAAAACAAACTGTCGGTCGAGATCATGGGACGTGGTTATGCATGGTTGGATACCGGTACCCATGACTCTTTGCTAGAGGCCAGTCAGTACATTGCGACCATTGAGCGTCGCCAAGGATTGAAAGTGGCTTGCCCGGAAGAGGTCGCTTTCCGTCAAGGATGGATCGCTGCAGAAGAGCTTGAAGCGTTGGCTGCCCCTCTGGCGAAGAATGGTTATGGGCAATACCTTAAGCGTTTACTGCAAGACAAGATCTACTAATTAGCGATGTATATTGCCCGCTCCCTGTACGACTTTTCGTGTTGGAGTGGGCAATAAAATGTGACGTCTAATCCAGTAACCATTCCCTCGTATCGTTCTCGCTCCTGAGAAGCTAGTTTTGTCATGGCAGCCAGGAAACGCTGCCCAGCAAACTTATATCCACAGGAGTGATGATTCATGCGCAACACCATCCTTTCCTACCTCTTCCTCCCATTGTTCACCGGCCTGTCCTTTTCCCTCAGCGCCGCCCCGAACGCCACCCCTGTCCCGACAACCGAGCTAACCACTACCCAAACGGTCGCCTCGGCAGCAGACGCTCAATCCGCAAGAATCAACCTCAACACCGCCGACGCCCTAACCCTGCAAAAGGAGCTGAACGGCATCGGCAAGGCCAAGGCCGAAGCCATCGTGGCCTACCGCGAGGCCAACGGCCCCTTTGCCTCGGTGGACGAGTTGCTGGAAATCAAGGGTATCGGCAACGCGCTCCTGGAGCGTAACCGTGACAAGCTGGTGGTAGCGGAGTAACAGGCAGGGTAATGGCCGGCCCACGCGGGTCGGCCCATCGAGAAGAGGATCTCAACGATCCTTCGCCTCCTTGGCATCCATCTCGGCGTTGCGTTCATGGATCTTCTTCAACTGCTCTTCGGTCAACGGCAATTTCTTCGCCGTATCCCGCAACAGCAACAACCCGCCAACGATCGAGCCAAGGGCTATGATCAGTATCAACCAGGCATACCAGGGCATGATGTTCTCCTGTAGACCGGGGATGGCAACGCTCGTACGAGGTTCGAGCGATTCTTGCATCCTTTGGTTCAATTATAGGAGCCGACCACCCCTGGGCCAATTCTCATGACCCATGGCCCCCAAAGCCCCCGCCACATCGTTTACAATGCGCGCCGTTTTCGACTTGCCAAGAGACCCTGCCCATGTCCGCCTGCCAGACGCCCTTGATCGTCGCCCTGGATTTCCCCACCCGTGAGGCCGCTCTGAAGCTGGCTGACCAGCTCGACCCGGCCCTGTGCCGGGTAAAGGTCGGCAAGGAACTGTTCACCAGCAGCGCCTCGGGGATCGTCGAGACCCTGTGCGAGAAGGGCTTCGAGGTATTCCTCGACCTCAAGTTCCACGACATCCCCAACACCACGGCGATGGCGGTGAAGGCCGCGGCCGAGATGGGGGTATGGATGGTCAACGTGCACTGCTCCGGCGGCCTGCGCATGATGGCGGCGTGCCGTGAGGAACTGGCCAAGCGCAGCGGGCCGCAGCCGTTGCTGATCGGGGTGACCGTGCTGACCAGCATGGAGCGGGAAGACCTGGCGGGCATCGGCCTGGATATCGAGCCGCAGGAGCAGGTGCTGCGCCTGGCGGCGCTGGCCGAAAAAGCCGGGATGGACGGCCTGGTCTGCTCGGCGCTGGAGGCGCCGGCGCTCAAGGCGGCGCATCCGGCGCTGCAACTGGTGACGCCGGGCATTCGCCCCAGCGGCAGTGCCCAGGATGACCAGCGACGGATCCTCACGCCACGCCAGGCACTGGATGCCGGTTCCGACTACCTGGTGATCGGCCGTCCGATCAGCCAGGCCAGCGACCCGGCCCAGGCGCTGGCGGCGGTGGTGGCTGAAATCCGCGGTTGATCCTTACCCAGGATCGGCGCCTTGCCAATGCCGGAGTGGGGGCTGCATGGGCTTTTCCCTTTGCCCCCAGATCGCTATTATCGCGTCTATACATCAGCAATTTCTCACGCCACGCGTTCAGGCCTGGTCTTGCTTTTTTCCTGTACACAGCAAGGCACTCCCCGGAGTCGAACCGCTCTGGGGCGTTGAGCCGCTTTGCCGAAAATGTGTTGGCCAGACATACCGGCTGTCCGCAGGATGGGGCGGTGCTCGGAAGCGTTTTAAAGGAATAGGTTTTGATTAAGCGTAAACAGGTAGCAATTGTCGGTTGTTCTTTCCGTTTTCCGGGCTCCACCTCCAGCACTTTCTGGCAAAACCTGATGAATGGACGCGACCTGGTGACCCAGGTCGATCCTTCGCGTTGGGACCACGCACAGTTCCTGCACCCAGACAAGGCTCACCCTGCCACGAGCTACACCTTCGCCGCTGGTACCCTGGGGGATATCAGCGCGTTCGATGCAGGCTTCTTCAATATCTCGCCGCGCGAGGCGGCGATGATGGACCCGCAGCAGCGCATGCTCCTGGAGATGTGTTGGGAAACCTTCGAGAACGCCGGGGTCAAGCCGTCCAGCCTGCGGGGCAGCAATTGCGGTGTGTACCTGGGCATCGCGGGGGTTGAGCAGGCCTATCGGCTGGTCGAGGACTTGGCATCGATCGACGGTGCCTCCGCCACTGGCAACACCATGAGCATTGCCGCCAACCGCCTGTCCTTCTTCTATGACTTGCGTGGCCCGAGCATGGCCATCGACACGGCCTGTTCGTCGTCCCTGGTAGCTTTCCACCAAGCCTGCCAGGCCATCCTCAACGGTGATATCGACCAGGCCGTGACGGGTGGAATCAGCCTGCACATGCACCCGTTCGGCTTCATGATCTTCGCCAAGGCCACCATGCTGTCGCGCGGCGGCCGCTGCCAGTCGTTCGATGAACGGGGCGATGGTTATGCGCGTGCCGAAGGCGGTGGCCTGTTCCTGCTCAAGGACTACGACCAGGCCGTGGCCGATGGCAACCCCATCCTCGCCGTGGTAGCGGCGACCGCGGTCAATACCGATGGCCGCAAGTCCAGTCTGACCCTGCCGAATTCGCAAGCCCAGGCCGCGTTGCTCGAGAGCGCTTATGCCCGGGCGGGCATCGACCCGGCGCAGCTCGACTACTTCGAAGCCCACGGCACCGGAACGGCCGTTGGCGACCCGGTGGAAACCCGTGCCATTGGCGAGACGCTCGGCCAGGCGCGTGGCGATGGCAACCCGCTGCCGATCGGCTCGGTCAAGAGCAACCTCGGCCACCTCGAGGCGGCCTCCGGTGTCGCCGGCCTGGTCAAGGCCCTGTACAGCCTGCATGCGCGTGTCGTGCCGCCCACCATCGGCATCCAGGCGCTCAACCCGAACATCGACTTTGCCGGGCTCAACCTGCAAGTGGTCAGCGAGCCCCTGGCGCTCAAGGCGCAGGGGCAACTGACCGTTGGTGTCAACTCCTTCGGCTTCGGCGGGGCCAATGCCCACGTCATCCTGCAGAGCGCCGAGCCGCAAGCGCCATCGTCTTCTGCGCCGCAGGCGCGGCCGCTGCCATTGCTGCTCAGTGCCAAGACGGCCGAGGGGCTGCGTGCCAACGCCGAGCGTTTTTCCGACTACCTGGCCGGCCACGACGATGCCTGCTACTACGACGTGGCCTACCAGGCCATGTTCCGTCGCGACGCCTTGCCCCATCGTTTGCTGCTGGTCGAGGCCGATCCGGCCAAGGCTGCCCAGGCGCTGGCCGACTACGCCCAGGACCCGAGCCTCAGCGAGCTGAGCTCGGTGCTCGAGGCCGGTGTTGGTCTGGAGCAGGCCAACGGCCCGGTCTTCGTCTACTCCGGCAACGGCTCGCAGTGGCAAGGCATGGGGCGGGCGATGCTCGACGAGCCGGTGTTCGCCGAGGCGCTGGCGGACGTCGATGCGATCTTCGAGCCGCTGGCAGGTTATTCGCTGCGCGCCGAGTTGCGCGGCGAGCATGGTGACGACCGCTACGCGCTCACCGAGATCGCCCAGCCGGCACTGTTCGCCTTGCAGGTCGCGGTAACCCGTGTGTTGGCCGCACAAGGCGTGCAGCCGGTAGCCGTGGTCGGCCATAGCGTCGGCGAAGTGGCCGCCGCCTGGGCCTGTGGTGCCCTGACCCTGGAAGACGCGACCCAGGTGATCTACCACCGCAGCCGCCTGCAAGGCCTGACCCGTGGTTGCGGCCAGATGAGCGCTGTCGGCCTGAGCGGCGAAGCCACCGCAGCGCTGCTCGTCGAACTGGAGTTGGCCGAGCGCCTGGTCGTGGCCGGTGAGAACAGCGCCCGTGGCGCGACCGTCGCCGGTGATGTCGAGGCCCTGGCGGAGCTCGAGCAGGCCCTTGCCGAACGGCAGGTTTTCGTCCGCCGTCTGGGCCTGGACTACGCGTTCCACTCGCCAGCGATGAATGTCATCGAGCAGCAGGTCATCGCCGACCTGGCGCACATCCGCCCACGCAGCGCCAGCCTGCCGTTCTACTCCACGGTGACTGGCGGCCAGCTCGATGGCCTGCGCCTGGACAGCCAGTACTGGTGGCAGAACATCCGCTTCCCGGTGTTGTTCCAGGGCGCGATGGACAACCTGGTGGAGCAGGGCCTGAATGTCTTCGTCGAAGTCGGCCCGCATCCTATCCTGCGCGGCTATGTGGTCGACGCCCTGGCCCAGCGCGAACAGCCGGGGCAGGTGATCGCCACGCTGCTGCGCAACGACCACAGTCCGGTGCTGTTGCAGCGTAGCCTGGCCAAGTTGCTGATCGCCGGCATCGAGCCGCACTGGCAGGTGCATTTCCCGGTCGCGGGCAATCCCGTGCAACTGCCCAACTACGCCTGGCAGCATGACCACTTCCAACTGCCGGTGAGCGCTGAGTCGTTCGGCGTGCTGCAGCGCGCAAGCCTGCATCCGCTGTTGGGCTATCCGCTGGCCGACCATGCCCTGACCTGGGAGAGCCAGCTCGACATCCAGCGTTTCCCCACCCTGGCCGACCACAAGGTCGGTGAATCGGTGCTGTTCCCGGGGGCCGGCTTCACCGAGCTGGCCCTGGCCGTGGCCTTGGTGCAACAGCCGGGTGAGTACGTCGATATCGAGGAGCTGGAGATCCATAACCCGCTGCTGCTCGCCAGCGAGGGCAGCAAGAAGGTCCGTGTCACCCTCGAGGAGGCCGATGGCACCCTGCGCATCGCCTCGCGTACCCTGGCCCAGCGTGAAGAGTGGGTACAGCATGTGGTCGCGCGCCTGCCGGGCGAAGCCCGTGGCGTCCTGCTCGACGCGCGCGCCCCGGCCTTGCCCCAGCGCCCGGCCGACTACAGTAGCGAACGGCACCTGGCCCTGACCCGTGCGGTCGGCCTCAATTACGGCCCGGCCTACCAGGCCGTGGCGGCGGCCTGGGTGGAGCCGGCGCGCATCCTCGCGCAACTCGAGGCGCCGGCGGTCATCGAGGCCGAGTTGGCCAGCCTGCATGTGCATCCGGCGCTGCTCGACGGCGCCTTCCAGCTGATCACCGAACTGCTGGTCGACCAGCCCGGCAGCAACCGGGGGCTGGCGTTCATTCCGGTGCGCTTTGGCCGCATCGCCTATGCCGTGGGCAAGGGCGTGCCGTGCCTGGCCGAGGTTCGCCAGCTCAAGCGCACCGCGCATTCCCTGCTGGTGGATTTCACCCTCTTCGACGCTGCCGGGGAGGCCGTGCTGGCGATCAAGGAGGCGCGCTTCCGTGGCGTGCGCCTGCAGCGCGACCGCTCCAACGACGTCAAGCGCCTGGCCCATGTCGGCATTGCCGCGCCTGGCCAGGTGGTACCGCTGCAACGCCATGCCCAGGCTGCCACGCCGTTGCTGGCGCAATTGCAGGGCCTGGCCGACGACCCGCTGCAGGCGCGCTACCTCGATGAGGTCGAGCCCTTGCTCGATGCCCTTTGCTCGAGCTTCGTCCAGGACCTCGTCGAACACTGCGGCGGCAGCCTGGGCGCCGAGCAGTTGGCGCATTGGTCGCAGGTCGAAGGCGTGCCGGACGACTACCTGGCGACCTTGCTGCGCCATGGCGAGCAGGACGGCAGCCTGTCGTGCGCTGCCGACGGCAGCTGGCAGCTGGCCGACCCGGCACCGCGCCCCGCGTCCGAGGCCATCTGGCGCGAGCTGTTCCACAGCTACCCGGAATGCTTCCAGATCATTCATTCGGTGGGGCGTATCGGCCGCCACTTGAAAGCCCTGCTCGACGGCTGCCAGGCGATCGACCAGCTGCAACCGCGAGAAACCAGTGCCGCCAGCCTGGCCCGCATGGTCCTCGGCGCCGCTGGCCAGCAGCGCCTGCTGAGCGGTGTGCGCGAAACCCTGGCCCAGCGCCTGGCCGCATTGCCCGCAGGGCAACGCCTGCGCGTGCTGGAGTTTGGCTTCGGCGCGGCGTCGTTCGCCGAGCTGCTGTACCCAGGCATCGACTTCGACCGGGTCGACTATTGCTACTGCGTTCAGGCCCCGGAGCTGGAGCAGCGCCTGCGCGACGAATGCCCGGCCCTGCAGGTCCTCGCCCTCGAGCAATTGGCCGACGCTGGCGCATTCGATTGGGTGCTGGTGCCGACCGACCTGGCGCCGTTGGCCACCCTCGGCGAGGCCCTGCGCCTGGCCGCCCACCAACTCAACCCGCATGGCCAACTGGCCTTGCTCGCCCATTACCCCGCCCGCTGGGCCGAGTTCGTCTTCGGCGCCCAGGCCGATTGGTGGCTGGCCGGTCCGCAGCAGGCCCTGTCGCGTCAGCAGGCGCCGGCGTTCTGGAGCCACGAGCTGCAACGCCACGGCCTTGGCCCGGCGCAACTTGTCGAAGCGCTGCCGGGCAACGCCTGCGGCAGTTACCTGCTGCTAGCCGAAAAGCCGGCCACTCCTTTGGCCAGCCGAGCACCGGTCGCACAGCAGCGCTGGGCATTGCTGGCCGAATCCGGGCAGGAGGCTGCCGAGCTTCTGGCCAGCCTCCTGCGTGAGCAAGGCCAGCAGGTCAGCCTGCTGCAGCCGGGCGATGCCCAGGCGCTGGTGACGCAGTTGCGGGCCCTCGAACAGCCTCCCGAGCACCTGGTGCACCTGGCGGGCTTCGACAGCGACGCAGGCCTGGAGGGCCAGGCCGCACGCTGCATGCAGGCTGCGGCATTGGTGCAGGCCTGCGAAGCCCTCGGCGTTGCCCCGCAATGCTGGCTGCTGACCCGTGGCGCGGCCATGCACTGGCATGCGGGCGCCGAGGCCGAGAGCCTGGCGTCCATCGCCGATGCCGCGCTCTGGGGCTTTGGCCGTACCCTGGCCAATGAATCGGGCAACTGCCGCGTGCGCCTGCTCGACCTGGCGCACGGCGCGCGCGTGGAGCGCCTGGTGCCGGCCCTGCTGCACGCCGACGCCGAGACCGAACTGGCGCTCGACGCCGAAGGCCGGCGTTACGTACCCCGCCTGCGCGTGCTGCGCGAACAGGCCCAGGCCGACGACGGCCAGTGGGTGTGCCTGGGCTTCGACCTGCCTGGCCAACTGCGCAACCTGCGCTGGGAAGTACGTCCACCGCGTCAGCCGGCGGCGGACGAGCTGGACATCGCCGTGCGCGCCACGGGTCTGAACTTCCGCGATGTGATGTTCGCCCTTGGCCTGCTGTCCGACGAGGCCATCGAGAATGGCTTCTCCGGCCCGACCCTGGGCTTCGAGTTCGCCGGTGTGGTGCAGGGCAGGGGGGCCCAGGTGCCGGGCGACTTCGCCCCAGGCGACCGGGTTGTAGGCTTCGGCCCCTGCAGCTTCGCCACGCGCCTGGTGACCAACGCCAACGCCGTGGCGCGTATTCCGCAGGGTATGTCGTTCGAGGCCGCAGCGACCATCCCCAGCACCTTCTTCACCGTCTATTACGCCCTTCACCACTTGGCGCGCCTGGAGCCTGGCGAGAAGGTGCTGATCCACGGGGCCGCCGGCGGCGTGGGCATCGCCGCGATCCAGGTCGCCCGCTGGTGTGGCGCCGAGATCTACGCCACCGCCGGCAGCGACGAGAAGCGCGACTTCCTGCGCCTGCTCGGGGTCGACAAGGTGTACGACTCCCGTTCGCTGGCCTACGCCGACCAGATCCTCGCCGACACCGACGGGCGGGGCGTGGACGTGGTGCTCAACTCCCTGGCGGGCGAGGCGATCAACCGCAACCTGCGCGTGCTCAAGCCGTTCGGCCGCTTCCTGGAACTGGGCAAGCGCGACTTCTACCAGAACACGCGCATCGGCCTGCGACCGTTCCGCAACAACATCAGCTACTTCGGCATCGATGCCGACCAGTTGATGAGCGAGCGCCCGGCACTCACCCGGCGGTTGTTCGCCGACATGATGGCGCTGTTCGAGCAAGGCATCCTGCACCCGTTGCCGTTCCGCGAGTTCGATGCCAACCAGGTCGTCGAGGCCTTCCGCTACATGCAGCAGGCCCGGCAGATCGGCAAGATCGTGGTGACCTACGGCAACCCGATCGAGCAGCGGGTCGATACCCGCGAGCGCCCAGCCGCAGCCTTGCGCCTGTCTGGCGAGGCGACCTACCTGGTCACCGGCGGGCTGGGCGGTTTCGGCCTGCGCACGGCCCAGTGGCTGATCGACAAGGGCGCTCGCCACCTCGTGCTGCTGGGGCGTCGTGGGCCGGCCAGCGTCGAGGCGCAACCGAGCCTGGCGCTGTGGCAGGCCCAGGGCCTCGACGTGCAGGCCGTGGCCTGCGACATCACCGATGCCGGGCAACTGCGCACGGTATTCGAGCGCATCGCCGCCAGCGCCTACCCACTGCGCGGCCTGGTGCATGCCGCGACGGTCATCGACGACAGCCTGATCCGCAACCTGGATGACGAGCAGTTGCGCCGGGTGCTGCAACCCAAGGCCCAGGGTGCCCAGCACTTGCACGAGCTGACCCGTGGGCTGGCGCTGGACTTCTTCGTGATGTTCTCCTCGGCCACCACCCTGTTCGGCAACCCCGGGCAGGCCAACTACGTGGCCGCCAACCATTGGCTCGAAGCCCTGGCGCGCCATCGCCGCAGCCAGGGGCTGGCGGCCACCGCCGTGCTGTGGGGGGCCATCGACGACGTTGGCTTCCTGGCGCGCAACACGCAGATCAAGGATGCCCTGCAAAGCCGGATGGGTGGCGCCGCGTTGCGTGCCGAGGTCGCCTTGGCGCAGCTCGAGCGCATGCTGCTCGAGGGCGACGATGGCATCGGCGTGCTGGAGCTGGACTGGAAGGCCCTGTCGCGCTTCCTGCCCAGCGCTGCCACGCCGCGTTTCGTTGAACTGGCCCGTACCCATGGTGGCGACCAGGAAGACGACAACGACGGTGAGGACATCCAGCGCATGCTCGCCGAGCTGGATGACGCCGAACTGCTGGAGCGTTTCGCCGAGATGCTCAAGTACGAAGTCTGCGAGATCCTGCGCTTGCCCGCGGCGCGCCTGGACACCCAGCGCCCGCTGCAGGAGCTGGGCCTGGACTCGTTGATGAGCGTGGAACTGGTGGTGGCCCTGGAGGAGCGTTTCGGTATCCGCCTGCCGGTGATGGAGCTGAGCGACAGTTCCAGCATCGACAAGCTCAGCGTGCGCCTGCTGGAGCTGCTGCGTGGCGACGCCAGCGAGGAGGCTGCGCCGGCCAACCTGGCCGAGAACCTGCTGTCGCGCCACGGTAGCGAGCTTACCCGCGAGCAGATGGCCGAGCTCAATGCCGGACTGGCCGATGCCAGTGCGGCGCCCAATCGATTGATCGAGTAACAGACTTCATGAGCGCAACGACGCCGACCGGCCTGGCGGTCGACACCAAGCAACGCCTGATCCAGCAAGCACTGGCGCGCCGTCGCAGCGAGGGCCGGGATGCCGCCGGTGCGACCCTGGAGCAGGCGCAGCAGGCGAGCCTGAAGGTGCCCGAGGCGTTCTACCGCTTCGACCAGCACCCTGGCTACCAGCAGTTGCGGGTGATCCAGCAGAGTGCGCGACAGCTTGGCCTGGCCAACCCGTTCTTCCGCCTGCACCAGGGCACTGCCGGGGCGCAGACCTGTATCGGCGATCGGCAGTACCTCAATTTCGCCAGTTACAACTACCTGGGGTACTCCGGCCATCCCGAGGTGGTTGAAGCGGCCAAGGCCGCCATCGATCGCTATGGCACCTCGGTTTCGGCCAGCCGCCCGGTGTCTGGCGACCGGCCGCTGCACCGCGAGCTCGAAAGGGAACTGGCCAACCTGTACCAGGTCGACGATGCGGTGGTGATGGTCAGCGGCCATGCCACCAACGTCACCACCATCGGCTACCTGTTCGGCCCGCGTGACCTGGTGCTGCACGACGAGCTGATCCACAACAGCGTGCTGCAGGGTATCCAGTTGTCTGGTGCCCGCCGCTTGAGCTTCGCCCATAACGACTGGCAGGCGCTGGAGCGCCTGCTCGCCGAGCAGCGTCAGCATTTCGAGCGTGTGCTGGTGGTGGTCGAAGGCATCTACAGCATGGACGGCGACTACCCCGACCTGCCGCGTTTCGTCGAGCTCAAGCGCAGGCACAAGGTCTTCCTGATGGTCGATGAAGCCCACTCCTTGGGCGTGATGGGCGCCACTGGCAAGGGGATCCGCGAGCATTTCGGCCTGTCGGGTGATGACGTGGACATCTGGATGGGGACGCTCAGCAAGACCCTGGCCAGTTGCGGTGGCTACATCGCTGGCAGCACGGCGCTGATCGAGCACCTGAAGTTCCTGGCCCCGGGGTTTCTCTACAGTGTCGGCATGCCGCCCGCCGTCACCGCATCGGCCCTGGCCGCGTTGCGCTTGCTGGCCAGCGGCCGCGAGCGCGTGGCTACGTTGCAAGCCAGGGGCGAGCTGTTCCTGCGCCTGGCGCGCGAGGTCGGGCTGGACACCGCGACCAGCACGGGCCTGGCGGTGATCCCGGTGATCACCGGCAGCTCGTTCAAGGCCGGGCGGTTGTCCAGTGCATTGTTCGACCGGGGAATCAATGCCCAGCCGATCCTGTATCCGGCAGTGCCGGAGCAAGCGGCGCGGGTGCGGTTCTTCGTCTCGTGCGAGCATACCGAGGAGCAGATCCGCCAGACCGTGGCGATCGTTGCCGAGGAGATGGCAAAGCTGGGGTGAGAGGGGCTCGCCAGTGCCGCCCCAGGACGCTATACAACTTGCCGCCCTGGAAGTAATCGCCCTCACGCAGCGCGGCAATGTCCCGCACACGCAGGGTACGCTCGGACGCAGCGACGATGACGGATTGGCCGTCCGTGCGGGACTTGAGCCAATGGTTGAACGCCAGGTTCATCAAGATGGCCAGGATTGCCGCCGAACTGATCCCCGAATGGAAGATGGTCGCACCATGATCGGCAGTAGCCCCAGCACCACCAGGAATACCCCGCCAGTGGCCACGACGAAGCGGCTCTTGATGCCTGTTACGGCAACGAGCCCTACATTCTGGGCAAAGGCGCTCTGGGTGAATGAGCCGAACACTGGCGCAATCAGGCTCGACAGCATATCGGCACGTAGGCCGTTGCCCAGGACCTTGGTGTCCACCGGGGTATTGATGATCTCACCGACCGCGAGAATATCGGCAGAGGTTTCCACCAGGATGACCATGACGACGATGCACATCGATAGAACAGCGGCGACTTCGAAAACCGGCATACCGAACTAAAACGGCGAGGGTAGTGCCAGGAGCGGGCCGTCGACGGCTGTGGTGAAGTCGGCCATGCCCACGGCGGTCGCGATGAGGGTGCCGATGACCATCGCCAGCAAGATCGACAGCCGCGAAATCGCAGCTATCCCCAGCTTGCTCAGAATGAGGACGATGAGGAAGGTGACGGCTGCCAGGGCGATATTGGCCATGCTGCCGAAATCGCTTGCATGGCTGTTGCCGCCCATGATCCAGCGGGCCGCGACCGGAAGCAGGGAAAGGCCGATAGAGGTAATGACGATGCCGGTGACCAGCGGCGGGAAGAAGCGGATGATCTGGGAGAATATCGGTGTGATCAACAGGCCAAAGAGCGAAGCTGCCATGACGGCCCCGAGCACTGCCGGCATACCTCCTGATCCGCTGGTCAGAATAGCGCCCATGGTGGCCACGCCGGCGAAGGAAACGCCTTGAACCAGGGGCAATCTACAGCCGAAAAACGGGAGGCCTATCGTTTGCAGCAAGGTAGCCAAGCCACCGGTGAACAAGGTTGCAGCAATGAGCAGGCCTATTTCGCTGGGTGTCAGTCCGGCAATCTGACCCAGAATGAGTGGGGTGGCGACCATGCCGCCGTACATGGTCAGTACATGTTGCAGCCCGTAAACCACATTGGGGCCTATGCCAAGTCTTTCATCTTCAGGTCGTTGCGCTGCAGGCGTAGTCATGGAGTTCGAACCTCGTATTATTATGAAAATAGCCGATCATCCAGAAACATATGTATAGCGACCTTGTCAGGCTTATAAGGCGTGAGCTCCTTTTTATGTGAGTGTGGCGCGTGGGATAACGTTATTTTGCCAGTCAAGGTATTGCGACTGGCCCCGAGCAAACATCAGATGGCTCGAAGCCATGTCGCTGCAGACGGTATTCAACGTTTACAAGTGGGCCTCAGTAAACGATGGCAGAGCGTATCGGCTCTCCTCGCCTCATGAGGTAAATCACATCGAGCGCAAGTCAGTCGGATTTTTTTCAGCCTTTATTTCCTCCCATGTCGCGCGGAACCACTCTGCAATTGCCACGTTTTGCTCAAACAAAGAGTATTTAACGCCGCCGCCATAGTCAGGCATGTCGATCATGTCTGTCGTGATGTATCGCAGTGGGCTGTCGGGGGTGTCGCGATGATGACGCAATACTCTGCGCACAACATCCTTGCAGGGTTCGACCCGATACGCTCGCCATGGCAAATGCCACTCGCCCGGTGCTGGTCGGAAAAATGGATACTGGCACGCCCGACCGTAGGTCCCACCGTCCTTGAGCTGCCAAATGTTCTTTGGTCCTTGCGGCGAGACCGGACGAATCTGCAACCAGTGTGTCATGTTCATGCCGATCCATTCGTCGATGATATTGCCTGGTTCATACGGGTCGATCACCAGCTGGCCCGACTCGATGTCACCGCGAATGCCGCTGACATCCTGCTCTTCGAGACAATCGACTTTCAGCAGTACATGGCTATGATCGAGCACGAAGTTGAAAGGGACTCCGCGCGCGCTCACCTGTTTGGCCACCCGGCTAATGCGGCGGAAGTCTTCGGTCCACATATAGATATGAACTTCAAAGCCGATGGTGATGCCGATTGTTTCGCCGGCCTCGTGGGCGTGCAGGTAAAAGTCGACGATTTCATTGTCTGTCAGGGTGTGGCCTTGCGCATGCTTGGTGTAAAGCATGATGTTGTGAAATTCAGCGCCGGCTTCTTTGCACAATTTCAAGTTCTTGACCAGTAGCGCTTCATCACGACCTGCAGTATATGACCAGAGGCCTGTGCGAATAGGAATGCCGTATTTGTTGGAGGCACGCAGGTATTCAGATTCTTCGCCGGGCTGCGGCATGCGATCGAAGTGGTCGAAGACACCTGACTCCTTGATCATTCGAAACTGCTCGTCCACCGAAACGGGCTCAAGGTGTTGTACACCGCGACCATTGCAGCCTACTGAAAATTCCATGCTGTTCTCTCTTGTATTTGTTTTTAATAAACGAACGTCACGCGTCGACGGTCTGGACAGCGATCTGGGCTGGCACGTCACTGCGCTCAGCCGCTTGCAGGCGCTCTATCATCTTACGGATGCGCACGGGGGCATTATCGATGCCCAGGCGAACATACTCGCGCACCCCGGTTATCTCTTGCTGGGCCTGGACGTGGGTCAACAGCTCCAGGTCTTCATTGAATGTCAAGGTCATCAGTTCGGCGACTTCTTCATCCACGCGGGTATCATGAGGATGATAATTGCGAAGGTGAAGCCAGAAGTAGTGGGTCGTGCGTTCTGTTTCTGGGGTCAAGAAGTTGAAACTGAATGAGCGCAAGCCACGATCTTTGTTTTCTTCGGTGGGTTCGACACCGGCGTCTATCCCGCCAAAGTCTACATAGGAAACCGATGGCATATGCAGGTAATAATATTGCCAGCGATCGGTCAAGCCCTTGAAGTTACCCATTTTTTCAAACAAAGGGACAGGCGCGGCATTTTTGATCCAACGGTAAGCCAAGACATGGTCATCACCTTGCTCGACTTTGACTCCCACTTCAGCGCCATCGGTCCCACCGATAGTGTTTTTATGAACGTAGGTGGTGTGGGCGGGGTCCACCAGGTTGTCCGTAATGTTCAAGTAGTTTGACTTGAAGTACAGGTATTGGTTGTCGACCAAGCCCCAGCCTTTATCGCCATAGTGCGGAATGTCAATGATTTTTTCAGGGTCGGCCAGCGCAGGTTCGCCCATCCAGATCCAAACGGCATTGTATTTCTCGAATAGCGGAAACGCTCGCACTTTGGCGTTAGGGGGGATGCTGGCCTGGCCGGGAATGTGCGAGCATTGACCTTTGCAATTGAAGGTCATGCCATGATAACCACACTGAAGCTCGTCCCCCTTCAGCTCGCCGAGCGATAAAGGCGCAAGCTTATGGGGGCAGCGGTCCATCAAGGCAACGGGCTGCCCATCTTCGCGACGGTAAAATACAATTTGCTCATTCAGAATTGTCCGGGCCAGTAGTGTGCGACAGATTTCATGGCTCCAGGCTGCGACATACCACCCGTTTTTAACGAAGCTGCTCATTCTTATCTCCTCACGTTAGGGCACACTGACGGTTTAAGCATCCAGTGTTAAGCGTGGGCTAGTGGCACGGGACACACAGATGCATACTTTATTTTCGTTGTGACGCTCATCTTCGGATAACGCGTAATCGCGATGATCTGGGGTGCCGGTCAGTACCGTCTGCGCACACACACCGCATTCGCCGCGCTTACAATCAAACAGTGGATCGAGTCCCGCTTCGAGCATTGCATCGAGCAGGCTTTGCGACGCAGGTACATGGAGGACTCGCCCGCTCCGGCGCAGAACGAGTTCCACAGGCTGGTCCGACTGATGGCCGCTGCTGCCGAACAATTCGAAATGCACATGCGACGACGGCCAGGAGAGCTCCGCCGCGGTGGCGATCACGGCATTCAGTAGCGGCTTGGGCCCACACACGTAGACGTGCCGGGATTTATCATGGGGGCCTAGCAAAGCAGCCAGTGACATTGTTCGAGGTGCCGGCCCTTGGTCAAAGTAAAGGCTTGCCTGTGGCACCAGATGTTCTATTTCAGCGCGGTACGCCATCATCGCGGGCTCGCGCGCACCGTAATGCAGTTCAAAGCTGCTGTTGTTGCGCGTCAATATTCGAGCCATCGATAGAATGGGCGTGATCCCGATTCCGCCTGCGATCAGAACCGCATGGTGTTCCGTGTCGAGCAAGGCAAAGTCGTTCCTTGGCGTGCCCGCCAGTATTTGATCCCCGGCGCGAAGACCGTGCATGTACCTCGAGCCACCCTGGCCTGCATCTTCTCGCTTTACGGCGATTTCGTAGTAACCCGATGGGTTGTCACTGTTGACCAAAGAGTAGGCTCTTTCATCAGTGCGACCGTCTTCAAGTCGGACACACACTTTCAAGTGTGCGCCGGCCGAAAATACAGGCAACAGGGAATCGTCTGCAGCCTTTAGAATGAATGATTTAATTTCGGGTGAGCGTTGCCGTACTTCCGAGACGATCAGTCGAAGGGGATATTCTTTATTCGAATTCATTCTTTATCTCCGGGGTACGTTGAACTCAAGTCGAGCGCTACCGTCGCGCCCACACAGAAGGCACAGGTAGAGGGGCTCCAGGCGATAAAAATATTCCTGGAGTTTCAAGAGGCGTAGAGATGCTTCAGTACTTAAAAGGCGACAAGCCTGTCATGATCAGGCGCCAGGCAATCACATCTATCGATCAAGACACGTTGATAGAGCCGTCTGCGTCTAGGCAAATGGTAAAACGAGGTGGGTGATGCGAAAAGTGCTAAATAAACACTGCTGCGCTGTATTTTTTGCATCGCACGGCCGTCAATCGGCGCTACGCCGTTTCGTAGGCGCGCAAGAGTTCGCTGACGATGTTGACGAAGGCGGCGAGCGACGGAGATAGAGCCCTGCCTTTGCGAATGTAGACGCCAAGCTTCGCCTCCACTGCGCTGGGTGGGCGCAACGGTAGATGTACCAGCGAGCCCTCCTGGAGCTCTGCTTTCATCCCTAGCCTGGTTTGAAACGCCACGCCCATTCCTCGTTGTGCGAGCTTCTTCATCATGACCAGCGAGCTGGTCTGAAGCAGCACATTGGCGCAGCCTTGGTGTCCCTCTAGCAACGGCTGCATCAGGGAATAGATAGCGATCTCCGGTGTCCCCAGAATCAGCGGGTATGCCAGGCAATCGGCAAAGGTGATGTCGACCCGGCTAGCCAACGGGTGGCTTGGCTGTACGATTGCGCCCAGCTTCAAATTGACCGCTGCACAGCATTGAAGGTTCGCTTCTGACGGGATGGAAAACGCCAGCCCCAGATCCACCTCACCCTCTTCGATCAGCCGGGCAATATTGGCTGAGCCATCGAATCGACAGTTTATTTTCACACCGGGGTAGGTCGAGATCATTTTCTCGATCACAACCGGCATGAAGTCTTCATTGAGCCCCTCGACCGAAACGACGCTGATGTTCCCGCTGCGAATGCCTTTTAACCCTTCGAGTTCGCTTTTGAGCCGCTGCTCGTCTTGAAAAACCGTGACCAGGTGCTGCGCCAATAAACGGCCCGCTTCGGTAAGCTTCAGCCCGGACGGCAGGCGCTCGAAGACTTCTGCCCCTAAGGTTTCTTCTAGTTTTATGAGTTGGCGGTTGACGGCTGAGGCATCGACATGCAGTTGGCGTGCGGCTTCTCGAATGGAATGGCACTGACGAATCTTTTCAAAATAGAGTAAAGAGCGGGCATGGATCTTCAAGGTGTAGCCGCCTTAACGCCTTGCGTTTTTAACACGCTTGTTTGGATGGGGGCGAGTATGGTCGGGCGTGCCGTCGCACGCAAGATTGCATAAGCCCCAAATGGCGGGTGCAAGCAGGCCCTGCACAGGCCTGCAAGCCACATCATTGGTCGTTCAGATATGCGGCGCCTCGTAGGCATTCAATTGCTCGATGAAACGCCAGTGGCTGCGCTTGTCGAACCCCATCAGCCGCTTGAGACGGATATCCCAGCGCATGTGATGGTTGGCGATCCAGGGCAGGGCGAACAGGTGCGCGCCGCGCCAGGGGATGAAGGGGTTGCGCCGCAGGCTCGCATAGATCTCCACCCGATGGCTCGCCTGGCGGCTGGCGCAACGGGCATGGAAGCCGGAGGTGTCGGCCACCACCAGCGTGTTGGCGGGCACGGCGAAGCGGCGCGGGGCGGGCAGGCCGAGGGCCGCCAGTTGCTCCTCGTCGATACGGAACGAGCCTTCGCGGTGCATCTGCTCGCCCGAGCGGGCGGCATCCAGGCTCTGGCGGTATTCCCAGGCCAGGCGCTCCGGGGTCAGGCGATGGGAGCCGGGCACATAGCTGAACGGGCCCTGGTCATCGGCCACGTCGTCGAGGAACAACCAGGCCTTGGCCGTCGGGTGGAAGGTGTCGGCATGCAGGCGGGTCTGTGGGTCCTGGTCGGCATTGGCGGCGTCGATGATGATCGATTGCAGTTGATAGGTGATGCCACCGCTGTTGGACGAGGCATAGGCGATCAGGTCGCGTACGCCACGGTCGGCGACGAAGGCCGCGCTGGCCGGATTGTGCACCAGCACGTCCTGGTCGAGGCTGACCCGGCGGGTCACCGCACGGCCCTGGCGCATTTCCCAGCCGGTACTGCGCAGCGCGCCCAGCTCGGCGCGCAGCGCGGCGAACTGCTCGGCCGGCAAGGCGTTCTCGCGGATGAAGAAACCGTTCTGCTCGAAATGCTCGCGCTCGCGGGCATCCAGCCGCGACGCCAAAGCCCGCCGGCGCAACGCGGCCATGCCCATGGCCAACTGGCGGCGCTGCACATGCAGGCCCAGGGCGTTGAGCCGACGGCTGCCGATCAACGGGTTGTTCTCGAAGGATTTGGCATGGGTCGCCAGTTGCAGGCAATGCCAGGGGAGTGCCGCGTAGCGGCCGATGTCCTTGATCGAAACAGGCATGGTCTAGTCCTTTGATGGGGCCAGTGGCCGGCCGCAGCCGAGCATGGTCCAGGTGTAGTTGAGCAACGGCGCCACTCGGGCGTGTTCGGCCAGCCGCACAGGGCGCGGCGTCGACAGGCAGGCGAGGGCGTGCCAGGCATCGCAGGGCAGGGCTTGCTGGACGTCGGCATAGCGCGCATAGCGCAACAAGGCGCCGGCTACCAACTGGTCCAGGGTCAGGCGCCGGGTGCGGCGCGGCATTGGCTGGTGGTCGTGGGTCAACCCCCAGCCGGCATAGAAAGGTGTGCCATAGGTCACCACGGGCAGGCCGCGCAGCAGCGCCTCGAAGCCGGCTGTGGAACTCAAGGTGTGCAACTCATCGACCTGACCGTACAGCACGGCGATGTCGACACCGTCGAGCACCTGGTCGGCCAGCCCCGCCAGCTGTTGCGGGGCGATATGGCCCAGGCGCTTGCCGGCCTCGACATCCGGATGTGGCTTGTACAGGATCCAGGCAGCGGGCGCAGCGGCGCGTACGCGCTGCAACAGGCGCAGGTTGCAGCCCGGGCCGCCACCGCTGCACAGCGTCGAGGCGTCATCCTCGACCTGGCCGACCACCAGCAGGCGCCGCTGCCCCGGCCGGCCTAGCAGCATTGGCTGCGGCCCCTGGCGCAGGTTGAACTTGCTGGTACCGCTGGCGACGATGTGCGCCCGCAACTGCGCGGCTTCGGCGAGGCTGGCGGCATCGAACGCCTCGTGCTGCAGCAGTTGCTCGAGGTCGCTGGCCGAGGCGGCATCGTAGTGGATTCCCCCGCGGTCGAGCACCAGCGACAGTGCCGGGCTGTTGGTCGCCCCCAGCCCGATGGAGCGCAGGAAGCCGTCCTCGACCCGCCACAACGGCACCCCGGCCTGCCGGGCACGCTGGGCCAGGCCAGCGGGTTCGCGCGCCGCCCAGACCAGCAGGCGGCCTTGTTCGGCGGCCACCCGCTGCACCAGTCCTGGCCCATCCACGGCAAAACGCAACTGGCCCCAGCGGCTGGCGAAGAAGCGGCGGATGTTGTGCCGCTTGTGGCGCTTGACGCCGATCACCGTGGTAGGGCCGGCGAACGCCGCGTCGCGGGCCTTCTTGCGTGCCAACTGGCGGGCCACGGTCAGGGCGTCGGTGAGCTGGCCGGTGAGCGGGTCGACATAGCGGCAGTAGCGCACGTAGGCCGCCGCCACCAGTTGCACCAGGTCTGGCCGGCCCTGGCGCCGGGGGATCGCCATGCGGTCGTCGGTCAGCCCCCAGCCGGCATAGAACGGCAGGCCGAAGCAGGTGACCGGCACCCCCTGGATCAGCGCTTCCAGGCCGGCCTGGCTGGTGCCGATGTACACTCGCCGCGCGCGCCGGGCGAGCGATGCCCACGACACCGGGCGTGCCTCCAGGGTGACTCCGCGGGTCTGCGCCGCCGCCAGCAGGCAACTGGGTTTTTGCCCACCGAGGCAGTCGGGGTGGATGCGCACTCGCACATCGGCATCGGGGTTTTCCGCCAGGGCGGTGTCGAGCATGCGCACGTAGTCGGCTTCGCACAGCCCGCCACCGGGGATCGAATAATCGCCCGCCGTCTGGTCGACCACCAGCACCAGCGGGCGTTCGCGGCCCAGCGGGTCGTCGGCGGGCAGATCCTGGGCATTGTTGTACTTGCCGATACCGCTGCTGCGCATCAGCGCGATCAGCTCACGGGCGCAGGCCAGCTCGTCCTCGCCCAGACGCTCAGGGGACTGGAGGATGTTTTCCAGCAGCGATGGCCGGTCGGCCAGGTAATGGATACCGATGGGATCGACCACCATCGACATCGGTGTGTCGCCCTCGATGCCCAGTGACGACGAACGCAGGAAGCCGTCTTCCAGCGCGATATACGGCAGGCCCCAGCGCTGGCACAGCACCCGGGCATGGGCGGAGGAGGCCTTGTAGCCGATCCCGGCGATGGCCTTGAGCCCCTTGGGTGCCTTGCGGCCACGCCGCCACAGCCAGAAGGGCGGCCCCTCGGGGCCGAGGAACTGCGGCAGGTGCAGGACCTTCCATGCCACCCACTGGGACATGATGCCGATCCAGCCGGGGCCGTCGACCAGGGAGGGTACCGCGACCGGGCTGCCCAGACGTTCGCTCATGGCAGCGCCCTCCACATGCCGCGCACCGGCGGGAAGGGCACCCAGCGCTTGCGCCGCAGGGCGAAGCCATTGTGCAGGTAGAGGCGGCGCGCGCGCGGATTGTCCAGCGGCACTTCCAGGTCGACCCGGGCAAAGCCCTCGGCGGCGGCATGGGCGCAGCAGGCCTGGACCAGCGCCGAGCCCACGCCCCGGCCGCGTGCGGGCTTGTCTACCCGCAGGCCATACAGCAGGAACGGGTAGCGCCACTCGCGCAGCTCGCTCAGGCAGAAGCCGGCGAAGCGCAGCCAACCGCCGAGGTAGCCGAACTCACGGATGAACGGCCGCCAGTGCAGGGCGAACGGCCCGCGCCGATGATGCTTGAAGGCGGCAAAGCCCAGTACCTGGTCGCCCTCGAAGGCCAGCAGCACACGGTCCCAGTGGATGCTCGCGCCGAGCAGCCGATGGCGGCAGGCCGTGTCGCCGATCAGGAACGCCAGCGAGCCGCGCCCCTGGGTCAGCAGGCGCGCCAATGCCGGGTCGGCAGCACGTTCCGCTGCCAGGTTCGCGCCCAGGACGATGCGTACCACCTTGTCAGGCCACGCCCGAAACAGGCTTGACCTTGGGCGCACGGGCGTGCCCGAGCAGCGCACCCGACAGCGCCTCGACCCGGATCGGCGCGGGTGCGCAGCCAGGCTGGCGGCGATTCGACCAGATCAGGTAGTCGGTATCGCCCGCCGGTGCGCCGATCGCCTGGTAGACCTGCGGCAAGATCGGCACATGGTCACCGAAGAAGCACAGCAGCGCCTCGTTCGGCTGGGCCATCAGCGTGTCGCGGAGCATGCCGAGCATGCGATCGGCGTTGCCGATGTGCCGCAGGTAAGGCGCCAGGTCGCTCATGCCCGGTTGCAGCGGGCGCTCGAACCAGGCTGGCAGCTCGCTGTCGGCCACAGTCTCCAGGTGCAGCGGGCCGTGGTTCTCCATGGTCACGGCATGGATGAACAGCGGCTGCTCGCGGCCTGGCGCCTGCAGCAGTTCGCGGATCTTCTGCGCCACCGCGCAGTCGCCAATGAATGGCCCGGCCTTGTGCGAGGCGTCGAAGGCGCGCACATCGATGAAGGCGTCGAAGCCCAAGGCCGGCAGCACCTTGTCGCGGCCATAGAAACTGCCGTCGTAGGGGTGGATGCAGACCGTGCGATAGCCTTGCGCTTTGAGTGCCGAGGCGATGCTCGGCAGGCCCTGGCGAGCCAGCACGCGGTAGGGGTTGAAACGGTGCACGCCAAGGCGCCCGGCAGGGATGCCGGTGAGGTAGGCGAACTCGGTACGCACGGTGTTGGCCCCCCAGGCCGCCACCTGCAGCTTGCCCCGTGCCAGGGACTCGCGGCCCAGGCGGTCGAATTCGCCGAGGACTTCCCGGCGCACGCCGGGCCACAGGTCGCGGACGTCGAAGAACGACTCGCTCTGGATCGAGACCAGGTCGGGGAGGGGGCCTGTGGCGGTCTGCGCTGCCGTGCAGGCAAACGGCGACCCCAGCCCCGCCCGATCCACCGGCACCCGCGCCGCCCAGAAATACCGCCACAGGCTGGCTGCCAACCCCCACGTCCGTACATCCTGCTCGGCGTCGAAGCTCGGCGTCACCCGCCGGCTGCCCAGCCGCAACAACCCCAGCCCCAGCGCCAGTGGAACCAGCGCCTCCAGCCGCGCGCCCGACGTCTCGAAGCTCAAGCCCGCCCACAGGTACACCAGGAACCCCAGCGCCAGCAGCGCCGCCTTGCCGAAGCCGAAGAACGGCAGGTACAGGCGCGGAAAGCGCACCGCGTCGCTGAAGTACTCGAAGTCGGCGCACACGAAGGGCTCGCGCAACGAGTGGTACTTGGCGTTGCTCACCAGCACGATCAGCAACCACAGCAGCAGCAGGTTCACGCCGCTGAACAGGGGCCGCGCGGTGAGCCCGTACAGCAGCCCCAACCCCACGCACCACAGCCCCGCATGCAGCATCCAGCAACTGGCCGGGCGACGCAGGGCAGGTCGGGGCACCAGCAGGCGCTCCACCAGCACGGTCAACGACAGGCCGATCAGCGCGACCGGCAGGAGAGAAACGTCAATCACTGTACTTCAGCCCACGCAGGATCATCGAAGAAAGCCACTGCGGGATCAGCCCCAGCAGCCAGGTACCCAGGTTGAGCGGGAAGGGGAAACTGATGCGCGCCTGGTTCGCCGCCAACCCGCGCTTGATGCGCCGGGCGGCCTTCTCGGCGGTCCACAGGAAGGGCTTGGGCCCAGGCATCTCGAAGCACATCTTCGACTCCACGTAGCCCGGCACGATGACGTTCACCTTGATCCCCTCCGGCGCCAGCCAATCGCGGATCGCTTCGCCATACACGCGGATCGCCGCCTTGCTGGCGCTGTAGGTGGGCGTCACCGGCAGGCCGCGCCAGCCAGCCAAGGAGCTGAACAGCGCAATTTGCCCATGGCCGCGGCTGCGCATGGTGGGCAGTGCCGCCTCCACCGTAGCCAGGGCCGCCAGCACGTTGACCTCCAGCAGCGCACGGCTGTCGTCCCAGTGCTCGGCCTCGCCATTGCTGCCGACTGCCGTGTTGAGGCCGGCACCGACCAGCACCAGGTCTGGCTGCTCCTGTTCGCTGACGCGCCGCACCATGGCGCGCAGGGCATCGAGGTCGCGCACGTCGATGGCTTCGAGCAGCACGCGGGCACCGAGGGCACGGCATTGCTCGGCCATTTCATCCAGCCGGTCCTGGCGGCGGCCTTGCAGGATCAGGGTCACGCCCGGTGCGGCATAGGCCGGCGCCAGCGCGCCACCGATGCCGCCGGTAGCGCCGGTGATGAGGATGCAGCGAGGCGAAGCGGTGTGGTTCATAGGTAGTTTTCGATTCTCGACGTTCTGGCCATCAGGACTTCCAGGCAGTTGGCCACGGCCATCTCGATGCCGCAGCGGGTGTAGAAACCGCCATTGACCTGGGTGGTGTGGATGACCGTGTTGCGAAAGCGATGGAACAGGGTGTTGTCGGGCGCCTCGGGGTTCTGCCAGAAGTCGTCCAGATGGCCCTGGTGGGTGAGCCCCGGCATGGCGTAGATCGGGTCGGCCAGCACGCACGTCGGGCGGTGGTGCAGCAACGCCGAGGCACCGGCAGTGCTGTTGACCGTGATCAGCCCGGCAATGTGCGACAGCAGCGTGGGCATGTGCCCGCTTTCGAGGAAGTCGACCCGTTCGGCCACATCGTATTCGCGTGCCAGGCGCTCGGTGACCTTGCGGTAGTTGACCAGGCCCGGGGTCAGGGGATGGTTCTTGATCAGCAGCCGTGCATCGAACGGGGCATTGAGCGAGAACGAGTTGATCACGTGGTCGATCACCTCGATCATGTTCTGGAATGGCGAGTGGTCGCGGATCTGCGCATCGCTGTCCAGCTGCAGCGGCAGCAGGAAGGTCGGGTGTCGCTCACGGGCCACTTCCGCCACCAGCGCATCGTCATGCACCCGCGCGCGCAGCAGGCGCAGGCCCTGACGGACGAACCCCGCGTATTCCACCGCCGCGTTGAAAGGCGCATGGGTGCGGTACCTGGGGAAGCACAGCGCGTTGAGCGCACCGCCGGCGTGGTACAGCACATCGTGGGTGGCGCGGGCGGTGAACGACAGCTTGAAGGCGTTGCCGTTCTGGTAGCGCGGGATGTGCTTGCCGACCTGGCGGTACCAGTCCGGGTCGCGCGGCAGGCGCGAGTTGTTGTTGACCCCATCGCGCTCCAAGGTGACCCAGTAGGGGCGGAAATAGCCCTCCTCGAACACATGCACGCGAATGCCCAGCGTCCGTGCCAGGCTCACCGCTGGTTGGTGCACCGGCCGGCAATCGCCGAACAACACCAGGTCGGTGATATCCAGTTCGTGGAACACCTGGGCGTAATAGGCGTGCAGTTCTTCCTGGCGCTGCATGCAGGTGTGCACCGATCCACCGGCGCCGTAGAGCACGTCGCCGACGTTGAAGCGGATGCTGTGCACATGCTGCCCGATATCGCGCAGCGCCTTGGCCAACTGACGGAAGAACGGCGAGCTCACACCCTGCAGGAACAAGAAGTTGTTGCACGGAAGGCGCAGCAGCGGACCGCGCGGCGCCTTCGCATTCAGTTCGCTGGGCGCTTCATGCCCAACAAACTGCTCAAGCGTCGTATCAAGTCCTGCCATCGGGAGGGTGCTCCTGGCTGCGGTAGCGCGTGCCAATGTTGTAGTTCGTAAAGGGTCTGTTCAGCGGTGGTGAAACGGTTGGTGATGCGGCTGACATAGGTGGGGTAGAGCAGTAGCGTCCCCGCCACCAGTTCGTCGAGGGTGAGTCGGCGGCTGCGCCGGGCCTGCACCTGGGGATCCAGGTCGCGGTCTTCGGTAAGCCCCCAACCGGCGTAGAACGGCTGGCCGTAGGTAGTGACCGGTACGCCACGCAGCAGCGCCTCGAAGCCGGATTGCGACGTCAGCACGTGTACCTCGTCGACTACCTCCAGCAACTGTTGCAGCGGCGTATCGCCGATCACCTCGTTGCACCAGTGCACGGTCTGCGCCTCGTCGTCGCCGCGCGCGCGGGTGCCGGCCAGGACTTCCGGGTGCGGCTTGTACAGCACCCAGGCCTGCGGGTTGGCCTCGCGCACCGCACGCAGCAACTGCAGGTTGCTGCGAATACGGTTGCCACCGAAACGAATCGATGCATCGCCCTCGACCTGGCCCGTCACCAGGATCACCTGGTGCGCGTCGGCCGGCCGCTGCCAATGGGCACCGGGCAGGTTGTACTTGGTCAGCCCGGCGCGGCAGATGGCCAGGCGCAGGGCCGCGGCGCGCGCCAGCAGGTCGCTGTCGAACGCCTGGGTGGCGAGAATCCGCTCCAGGCGGGAAGGGCGCGTGGCGTCGTAGTAGATGCCCAGGTCATCGACCACCCACGACAACGGCCGGGCCTTGCCCGCGCCCAGGCCGACCGATCGCAGGAAGCCGTCTTCGACGCGGTTGATGGCGTGAGGGTGGTCGTGCAGGTCGTCGTCGTGCTTGCAGCCCCAGGTCACTACCGGCAGGTCGCGGGTCAGCGGTTGCTCGGGCTTGACGAAGCGAATGGCCGCGCCGTTGAAGAACAGGTCTGCCAGCGGCTCCTTCCAGCGGCTGAAACCGAGCATCTGCACCTGTTGTGGTAGAGCGCTGCGGTGATGACGCTGCAGGCCCAGCCACTCGATCAGCGCTTCTGGCGTGCACGGCTCGCCGCGCTCCGGGCACACATAGCGCGGGTAGCGCACCAGGCTGGCGTGGATCAGTTGGGCCAGGTTCACCGGCTGGCGCCGTGCCGGTGCCGGCAGACGGTCGTCGGTCAGGCCCCAGCCGGCGTAGAAGGGCATGCCCCAGGTGTGCACCGGCACATCCCACAGCAGTGCATCGAAGCCGAGTTGCGAGGTCATCACGAATACCGCGCGCATGCGTGGCAGCAGTTCGGCCGGATGGACATTGCGCGCCAGCACCTGCACCCGCGGATTGCCGGCCAGCGCTGCCAGGTCGAAGTGCCCAGCCTTACGGCCTGCCACCACGTCTGGATGCACCTTGAGCAGGATCGTGCTGTGTGGATAGCGCGCCAGTGCCGCCTCGAGCATGGCGCGAAAGTCATCGGCTCCGGCGCCCTGCAAGGACGCATCGGCGCAAGTCTGGTCGGCCACCAGTACACAGTCGTCGGGCAACTCCAGCGTTTCGATGCGCGCATCGTTGTACTTGGAAACCCGCTGGCGCTGCCACAGCGCCTGCAGGGCCAGGGCCCGTTCGGTTTCCTGCGCGGTGAGCGGCGTGGCGATCAACTGCTCCAGGCGCGAGGGCGCGCTGGCATCGTAGTACACGCCCACATCGTCGACGATCAGCGACAACGGCGGGTCGTCGGCACCGAGCCCCACCGAGCGGAGAAAGCCGTCCTCGAGCGTCAGCACCGGCTTGCCGGCCTTGCGCGCCTCGGCGATGGCCTTGAGTGCACTCGGCTTGCGTCCCCAGGCCATGATCCAATCCGCCTGCGGCACGTCGCGCACGGCACCGTTATGCAGCGCGTAATCGGGCAGCAGGGCGGGCAGTGTCGTGATGCTTTGGGCCCCCTTGGAAAGGACCAGCAGGCGTGGGCGGGACGAAGCGTCATCCATAGAAGTGAAGCGGCTTTCCGTGCGAAATGGGACGGTTTGGGCGTAGGCCCAATGGATCCAGAGGAGGAAGATTTAGTGCGCGGAATCTTAATACAAATTCACAGATTGTAGGATCTGTTCGACAGGAAATCGTATGAATAATTCCGGCATACCAGACATCGGTCAATGAATGATGTCAAAATGACAGTTTTACAGCAAGCTCAGCAGGTACTCGTACTTGTCGCGCAGCAGCGGCATACGCTCGCGAGCCTGGTATTCCTCGAGGGTTTCCGGGCGCAGGCAGTGGAAGAGGGCGGTCAGCAGGAACACATAGCGCAGATTGCCTAGCGCCTGCTCTCCCTCGAAATGCGCCGGCAGCGCCTCCCGGTAGGCTTCGGTAAACTCCGACTGGGCGGTGAGAAACATCGCCATTTCCTTGCGCCGGAACAAGCTGCCCAGGTACGCCCCCCCATCGAACCCCACCCGCCCGATTTTCACCTCGCTCCAGTCGATCAGGTGCAACTGGCCCTTGTCGATGAACAGGTTCTTGCGCAAATAGTCCATGTGGCTGATGCAGCGCGGGCTGCGCCGCGCCTGGCTGGCCAGGTGACGGACCAACGGCACGAAGCCGCTGAAACGCTCGGCCAGGCCGGCAAAACGCGCATCCTCCTGCCCCAGCTGTTGCAGCCCCGGCAGGCAACGGGCGAAGTTGAAGCGCGGGCGCAGCAGGAACCACGGCCGGAAGAAGTCCATGCTCCACAGCAGTGGCGCCTTGCCTAGCGGCTGCGCTGCCAGGTATTCATGGCTGCGGCTTTCCAGTTCCGCGATACCCAAGGCCAGTTGACGCGCGATCGCCTGCATGCGCGGCGGCTTGCCACGCACGAACTCGGTGAAGATCAGGCTCTCGAAGGGTGTTTCTATCACGCCCAGGCAGGATGGGTAGCGAAAGTGCGTGCTACCCGCCAGCATGCCTTCGGCGCGGTGGAAGCGGGCTTCCTGGCTGCTGATGAAGGCCAGCTTGCGGATCGACTTTTCCACCAACTCCACTGGCTGCCCCGTGCAGGGGTCGAGCAGGCGGTGATGGCGCACGTAATTGACGAACGACGCATTCGACGCCAGGTCCTGGCTGGTGATCGCCAACGGGAGCTCGCCCCAGTGGGGCATCAGTGCGCGCAGGTGATTTTCGAGAGGGGCCCGTTGCCAGCGGTAGAGCGTCTTGCGCTGCGCGGGCGAGGGAGAAGGGGCATTCATGACATCCAATCAGGCAGCGCCGTACGTCCGATTTGTAACTGTTCTGGTAACAATATGCTGCGTCATACGTCGGCGACACACAACGAAAAGTTTCAACAACGTATTGATTTGCAACGTCGCGACCTGTCGGTTGCGCTGTCCGGCGGGCTGATTCAACCACTCTGGAGCAGAGAAGAACCGCCGGCTGACGGCAGGCCCTGAGCTTTCTAGGGACTGTCAGATTTTTTGTGTGCGGGCCGGTAACGGCCTGCCGTCAGGCAGGCCCTGATTCTCACCAGGTCGGCCTGATGAACCGGTCTCCGTACAGAATCGCAAATTGATTCATCGCGCTTTTCCAATCATGGGCCGGTTTTCCCCAATTGGCTGTTATGTTGCGCAATCCCAGCCAAATCAGTTTGGCGATCACCTGGCCGTCGCGGTCGGCCAGGAAGGCATGGCCGATGCCGCCGAAGTCCACGGCGTTGATGATGTCCACCAGGGTGTCCAGGCTCAGGTCGCCGCCGACCACGCCCAGCAGTTCACCGTCGGCACGGGCCTTCACCGGGATGGCGATGGTCACTACCTGGCCGCCCACCGAGGCTTGGTAGGGCGGGGTCAGCAGGGTCTGGTCGGCGGTCACCGCCGCGGTGTACCAGGGGCGCTGGCGCGGGTCGTAGCCGTCGGGCATCTTGGCGTCCGGACGTTGGGTGAACAGCCCGTCGTTGCGGCCGAAGTAGGTGAACTGGAAGTTGCGGGTATAGGACGGCTGGTCGACCAGCCCCGGCAGGTTGTCGCCGGCACCTTGCTGGGCGATGTCCTGGGCTAGGTTCTCCAGCACCAGGATGCGCCCGCTCATCCAGTTCTGCACGCTGCTGGCGGTCTGCGCGCCGGCCTGGCGTACGGAGGCCTCGATGTTCTGGCGGATGATGTTGCGCTGCAAATAGTCGTTGTAGAGGGTGAACGAGGCGAATGCCAGGACCACGACGGCGCAGGCGCTGAGCAGGATCTTGTGGCGGAATTTCAGGTTCATGTTTCGAGACCTTGGGCCAGTGGGAGGGGGCGCCGCGCGCTTGTGGCGCGCATGGCGGGACCTGTCATCACCGGTATCGGCCGATCCTGAAAAATATTGAAAGGCCCTGCGTCGTAGGACATGGCCGGAATTCGTAACCCATTACTCGCGCGCCCTTGGCGTGCTGCCCAGCAGGCTGTCCTCGACTTGCCCGGACAGGTAGTAGACCCCGGCCATGGCGCCGCTCTGACGGTTCTCCATCAAGTCGCGCCATTCCTCGTTCAGTGCCACGTTGAGGAGCACCCGCAACTGCTCGACCATCTGCGGGTGCTCCTGGTCATGGCTGACCATGCCGAAGCCGGCCACCGCCACCGAGATCATCGCCCCGGCCGCCTTGCCCACCGCCGCCGCGACGGCGCTGGCGATGCCACGCGGGGCGAGGGTGGCGCCGAGTTTCTCGCTGGCGCGGTTGGCCACCGACGACAGCCCCGCCTGGGTCTGCCCCGGCGCTCGGGTGGCCTGCTGGTGCAGGTGCTGGCGCAGGGCCTGCCAGGCCGGTTGCTGTGCCAGGGACTTGGCCCGCAGGAGCTGGTACAGCGTGGCGTCGCGCGCCTGCGGCGGGCCCAGGGCGATGGCCGGGATGCGGTTCAGGCGTTGGCTGAACTGGTCGGGCGGGGCGTTGTAGCGTTGGATGATGGCCGGCAACTGCTGGCCGAGCAGTTGCAGGTACAGCTCGCTGGCGCGGTCGCGAATGGCTTCGGGGTCGATCTGTTCGGCGACGGGTTCGATCACCCGCTTGTGGTACTGCGCCTGCAGGTATTGGGCCAGGCGCCGTTCCGGCGGTTGCGCGCCGTTGCCGCTGTTCATCTTGTACCAGGCCACCTTGAGGGTGAGCCATTGCTGGGTCCAGTAGCCGGTGAACCAGGGGATGAAGTCGCTCTCGGTGCGTCGCTGCACCTGCTCCTTCCAGACCCGCATGGAGCGCCGGGCATAGTCGTTGGCCGAGCCGGTGGCGGCGACCGAGGCGCCGATCAGATCCTGGTCGATGCGCTGCCAGACCGCCGGTGTCGGGGTTATCGGCGGCGGAGCAGGGGGCTGCTTGCTGGCGCAGCCAGACAGCGCCAGGAGCAGGCAGAGCAGCAGGAGCGGGATGCGCGGGTTCACGCGGCGAGCCTCCCTGGATAGAGGCTGGAGTGATTCCCTGAGTATAGGTGGGGGGAGGTGGGGGCTGATCAGTTAAGCGGGGCCTTGTCATGTTGGGGCTGCTTTGCAGCCCATCGCGGGCAAGCCCGCTCCTACAGGTTCGGCGCCGCTCTGAAGAATGGCGCAGTCTCTGTGGAGCGGGCTTGCCCGCGATGGGCCGCAAAGCGGCCCTGAATGGCTCGCCAGGGGTTACGCCTGGCCGCTCTCATCCAGGTCGAGCTTGGCCTCCAGGCGGTCCAGGTGTTCGTTCATCAGCGCCTGGGCCGTTTCGACGTCACCGCTTTCCACGGCATCGATGATCGCCGCATGCTCCTGCCAGGCGCAGTGCTCGCAGCAGGGCGACTCGTAGCGGGCGATGATCAGCGAGGTCATCGGCACCAGCCCGTTGAGAAAGCGCGCCAGCGGCGCATTGGCCGCCACCTGGGCCAGCTTGAGGTGGAACTCGCCGCCCAGGCGGATCGCCGCGCAGCGTTCGCCGTGTTCGTGGTGCAGGCGCTCGCGTTCGACCAACTGGCGCAATTGGCGGATCTGCGCCGGGCGGGCGCGCTGGGCGGCCAGGCTGATCAGCGTGCTCTCGGCCAGGCGCCGGGCGCTGAGCACCTGGCGCGCCTGCTGCGGATCGGGGGTGGCCAGGTGCGCGGTGTGGCTGGGGCGCTGGACCACCACCTGCTGGTCCGACAAGCGTCCCAGTACCCGGCGGATCACCGTGCGGCTGACCCCGAAGGCATTGCCCAGGGCCTGTTCGGGCAAGGCGCTGCCGGGCGGCAGGCGCTGCTCGAGGATGGCGTCGAACAGGCGCGGGTAGATCTGCTCGGCCGACAGGCGGGTCTCGCCGGCGGCGAGCAGGGCTGGCAGGTGAGGGGCGGCGTGGGCGCAGGCGGTCATGGTCGCTCTCCTGGGGTCATGGGCCCGGGTGTTCGTCGGGGATGTTCAGTTCGATGCCCATGCGCTGGCCCTCCTCGAGGATGTGCCGGCGCATCTGGGCACTGGCCTGGGCGCTGTTCTTGTCGCGGATGGCACGCACCACGGCTTCGTTCTCGGTCAGCCGCGCGGCCAGGTGTTCAGGCGAGTTGCGCAGCATCTCGGCGCTCTGCTTGAGGGCATTGCCGGTCTGCTGCACCACGCTCTGGAAGATCGGGTTGGTGGTCAGGGCGAACAGCGCCTCGTGGAAGGCGATGTAGGCGTTGACGCCGGCCTCGCTGTCACCGGCCTCCAGGGCCTCGCGCATGTCCATCAAGGTCAGGCGCAGTTGGCCGATGTCCTGGCTGTTGGCCGATTGGGCGACCAAGCCGACGATGAAGGGCTCGAGGGTGTAGCGCAGTTCCAGCACGTCGGCCAGGCTGGCCGTGGCCAGGGTGTCGGCGGCCTGTTCCTGCTCCTGGGCGGCGACCTCGGCCTCGAGCACCAGCACGCCCTTGCCGGGCAGCGAGCGTACCAGGCCCTGGGTTTCCAGCACGGTCACCGCTTCACGCAGGCTGGGCCGGCTGATGCCCAGCTGTTCGGCCAGCTCGCGTTGGCCGGGAAGCATCTCGCCGCTGCGCCACTGGCCGCGGGCCAAGGCCTGGCGGAGTTTTTCCACCACCGAATTGACGACGGTCGATGAGCTGATCACGGTTCGCTCCCTTGAAGTTGCATCGGGTCTCCTTGCGGCCGGCGCATCGCACCGGCCGCGGGTCATTCAGAATTCCTGCTGGTGGGCCTGGGGGGGCTGCTTGCGGGGCGTCGGGGCGAAGCCAGGCTTGCCGGACAGTACATTGTGCGCACGCTCCAGGTCGATGTCCTTCTCCCAGCGGGCGATGGCCACGGTGGCGACGCAGTTGCCGATCAGGTTGGTCAGCGCCCGGCCGATGCCCATGAACCAGTCCACCGCCAGCACCAGCACCAGGCCCACCACCGGGATCGCCGGCACGGCGGTCAGGGTCGCGGCGAGGATCACCAGGGCCGAACCTGGGATGCCATGGGCACCCTTGGACGTCACCAGCGACACCAGTAGGATGGTCAGCAGGTCGGTCATGGCCAGCGGCGTGCCGGTGGCGTTGGCGATGAACACGATGGCCAGGGTCAGGTAGATGGAGAAGCCGTCGAGGTTGAACGAGTAGCCGGTGGGGATCACCAGGCCCACGGTGGAGCTGCCGATGCCCAGGTGCTCGAGCTTGCGCATGATCTGCGGCAGCACGGCGTCGGAGGAGGCGGTACCGAGGACGATGGTCAGCTCCTCGCGCAGGTACTTGATGAACGGCAACAGCTTCATGCCCGACAGGCGCATCACCGTGCCGAGGATGATCAGCACGAAGCCCGCGCAGGTCAGGTAGAACAGCGCCACCAAGCCGCCCAGGTGCTGCAGCGACTCCAGGCCGTACTTGCTGGTGGTGAAGGCGATGGCGCCGAACACGCCCAGCGGCGCCAGGCGCACGATCATGCCCATGATGCGGAACACCACGTGGCTGAGCTCGTTGATCAACCGCGAGATACCCGAGGCCGACTCGCCTACCAGGTTCAGCGCGCTGCCGAACAGCACCGAGAACAGCAGCACCTGGAGGATGTTGTTGTCGGCGAAGGCGCCGACCACCGATGTCGGGATCAGGTCCATGAAGAATGCTGCTGCGCCGTGGATGTGTTGGCTGCGCTCGGCCAGGTTGCTGGCATCGGCGCTGGAGAGCTGGTCCAGGTGGATGTTGGCGCCGCTGCCGATGCCGGTGCTGAAGGCGAACACCAGGCCGATCACCAGGGCGATGGTGGTCAGCACTTCGAAGTAGATCACCGACTTCAGGCCGATGCGTCCGACCTTCTTCAGGTCGCCCGCGCCGGAAATGCCGCTGACCACCACGCAGAAGACGATCAGGCCGATGAGCATCTTGATCAGCTTGATGAAGCCGTCACCCAGGGGTTTGAGTTGCAGGGAAAGGTCGGGGAAGCTGAGACCGCAGGCAATGCCGAGGGCCAGGCCCAGCACGACTTGGAGGAAGATCGAACGCGAGCACCATTTGAGCATGGGAGGGATCTCTGGTCGGTGTCCTTGCTTCGATGCCGGGAGGGGCGAAAGAGCGCAGGACTTAATTATTGTGGTCTTACCGGTTTGTTCAGCGCCGGATCATAAAACCGTGAAATTTTCGTTTTTGCAAGGATTTTTGGCCTTACCGGTCTGACCAGTTGTGGTGCAGTCTGGTACAACACGCTCTGGGACGGTGCAGAGGGGTCAATGGGGCCGTTCATCGCTCCCGGGGCGGGGCTTCAGGCGTGGCCAAGGCCTGGTCCACGGCTGCAATTAGCTTGCCAAGGTCCTTGGGCGGGGCCTTGTGGATCACGCCGAACAGGTAGGCACGCTGCTCCTCTTCGTCGTCCGGTTCGGCGAAGAAGGCCTTGGGTTTGACGCCCAGCACCGTGGCGAATAGCAGGAGGGCATCGATGCTGGGGGTGTAGGTACCGGTCTCGAAGCGGCTGATGGTCTTGGGATCGAAGCCGGTCCGCTCGCCAAGTTGCGCCTGCGTGAGGCCCGCCAGCTTGCGATAGCGGCGCAGGGCAGAGCCCAGACCTGATCTCGTCATCGCTTGTTTCCCATTTGGAATCAAGAACTTAACGCTAAATTTCAGCGTAAGGCAACAGCATGCGGCATCACCTTTGTTGGCAAAATGTGATGGTGTTCGTAGAATTCGATTTTCGGCCGATCAGCCATCGTTGATGTACGGGCCTCGGCCGGGTTCGTGCCGGGCCGTAGGTGAAGGCGCCAGCGGATATTGGAACTGATCGAGGATGAACGGTTCCGGCCTGCCTCCGTCATGGGGCGGGGCGTCGGATCGTCAGTGAATGGAGTCTCATCGTGCCTCTCGACCTGCCGGGTTTCCCGGCCGAACACTGCGTTCCCGACCAGCCACGGCGTATGCTTCATTGGCATGGTCGGATCGGTGCCGGGCCTCGCGCCCTGGCACGGCTCTTCGAACGCTAGGGTGCCGCGATGGACGAAAACTACCGCGCCGCCGTGGATGCCGCCGCGATCTTCTCGGAAACCGACCTGCGCGGGCGGATCACCTATGTCAACCAGCAGTTTTGCCGTATCTCCGGCTACAGCCGCGAGGAGTTGCTCGGGGTCAACCATCGCATTCTCAATTCCGGCCTGCACGAGCCGGAGTTCTTCAGCGGCATGTGGCGTGCCCTGGTCGCCGGCAAAGTGTGGCGGGGCGAGATCTGCAACCGTGCCAAGGACGGGTCGTTGTATTGGGTCGACAGCACCATGGTGCCGCTGCTCGATCCGCTCACCGGGACGGTGCGCAAGTACGTGTCGATCCGCTTCGACGTCACCGAGAAGCGCCAGTTGCTGCATACCCTGCAATGGCGGGTCGGTCACGATGTGCTGACCGGCCTGCCCAACCGCGCCTACCTCTGCGACCTGCTCGGCCAGGCCATGGCCTTTTCCCGCCGGGAAGACATTTCCCTGGCGGTCTGCATGCTCGACCTGGATGGCTTCAAGGCGGTCAACGACGGCTATGGTCATGCCATCGGCGACCTGCTGCTGGTCGAGGTGGCGCAGCGCCTGAAGGGTATCCTGCGCGGTGGCGATGCGGCGGCACGGCTGTCGGGCGACGAGTTCGTGCTGATCCTGCGGCATGTCGAAGGCAGCCGCCAGTTGCATGCCGCCCTGCAACGGATTCTCCGGGCCCTGGCTGCGCCCTATGTGATCCGCGGTCAGCCGTTGTCCTTGAGCGCCAGCATCGGCGTCACCCTGTTCCCCCAGGACGACGAGGATGCCGACACCCTGGTGCGCCATGCCGACCAGGCCATGTACGTGGCCAAGCAGCGCGGGCGCAATCGTTACCATGTGTTCGACGTGTCCCATGAGCTGGAACTCAGGGCTACCCACCAGGCCGTGGCCCGGGTGCGCAAGGCCTTGCGCCAGGACCAGCTGGTGTTGCACTACCAGCCCAAGGTGAACATGCGCAGTGGCCAGGTGCTCGGCTTCGAGGCGTTGCTGCGCTGGCTGCACCCGGACAAGGGGGCGGTACTGCCTGGCGAGCTCCTGTCGCAGGTGGAGCAGACCGACCTGGTCGTGGAAATCGGCGAATGGGCCATCGGCCAGGCCCTGGCACAGCTGCAGCGATGGCAGGGCTGCGGTTGGTCGGTGAGCGTCAACATCGCCGCACGACACCTGCAGAGTGGCGACTTCGTCGA
This sequence comes from Pseudomonas sp. HLMP, assembly GCF_046365545.1. Lineage (NCBI taxonomy): Bacteria > Pseudomonadati > Pseudomonadota > Gammaproteobacteria > Pseudomonadales > Pseudomonadaceae > Pseudomonas > Pseudomonas sp. HLMP. The sequence goes on from NZ_JBDLLR010000001.1 coordinate 2,453,989, forward strand.
ACGCCTGGAGAGGTTGCTGGCGCGGTACCCAAGCGTAGGCCCGGGGCAACTGGAGCTGGAGATCGTCGAGTCGGTGGCGGTCGACAACCTGCAGCACGTCAGCCGCTGCCTGGAGGCCTGCCGGGCGCTGGGGGTCGCGGTTTCCCTGGACAACTTCGGCACCGGCCATTCCTCGCTGAACCACCTCAGGTGCCTGCCGGCCCGGACTATCAAGATCGACAGCACGTTCGTGCGCGATATCCTGCATGACCCTGATGAGCGGGCGCTGGTCCGTGCGGTGCTCGGCCTGGCCCATGCCTTTGGCCGCAGGGTGATTGCCGAGGGGGTGGAGAGCCTGGAGCATGGGCAGGTGCTGATGGAGCTGGGGTGTGATCTGGGCCAGGGGCACGGCATTGCCCCGCCGATGCCGGCGCAGGCGGTGCCGGGATGGGTGCAGAGGTTCCGGCAGCCGGTGGCGTGGCGGCAGGTGTGAGTCGGGGGAGGGGATGGTAGGAGGAAGAGAGGGCTTGCGAGTACTGGGACTGCTTCGCGCCCCATCGCCGATTGGTGAACACCGCTGGACCCTGTGGGAGATCCCCCAGCCTTTGGGCTGCGCTGTCACGCAGAGAACTGATAGTGGCTTTACGCGGCCCCTGTGGGAGCGGGTTTACCCGCGAAGACGTCGGTGAATCCACTACCGTCTTCGCGGGTAAACCCGCTCCCACAGGTCCCTGCTAAATCAATGAGTTAGCGTTTGTTCTATGAGCGCGGCCTTGTCGGGGCGCCGTACCGGTCGGAAAGGGGCGCGAAGTGGCCTCAGATTGCAGTAGGAAGTGGCCGCCACAGCAAGAAAGCCGGCTCACCCGCTCACTCGTTCGAGGCCGCCACCCCTCGCTCCCGCAGCCGCTTGTATAAAGTCGTGCGGCTGATCCCCAATGCCCGGGCCACCGACGAAAGATTGCCATTGGCCTGGCGCAGCAACTCGCCCAGGTCCGCCTCGCGTGGCGCTGCGCACACGGGGTACACGGACTCTTCCACCTCGGCCAGGAAGCTGCCGGGCAGATGCTCCACGCCAATGGGGGCCGGCCCCGCCAAGGCCAGGGCCACCTGCATCACGCTGACCAGCTCGCGCAGGTTGCCCGGCCAGGGATGGCGCTCGAACAAGACGAGGATCTCGGCCGGCAGGCGCTGCGGCTGGCCAGGCTCGCGGTAGCGCGCATGCACCTGTTCGATCAGCGCCCGCCGGTCGCTGCGCTCGCGCAAGGGCGGCAGCAGCACTGCCAGCCCGGCGATACGGTAGTACAGGTCCTGGCGGAAGCGCCCCGCCCGGACCTCGGCGGCCAGGTCGCGGTTGCTCGCCGAGACCACGCGAATGTCCACCGCCACCGGTTCGCCGCTGCCCAGCGGCTGGATGCTGCGCGTCTGCAGCACGCGCAGCAGGCGGGCCTGGGTCGGCAGGGGCATGTCGCCGATCTCGTCGAGGAACAGGATGCCCTGGTCGGCCTTGCGGATCAGCCCAGGGTTGCCCTTGTGATGGGCGCCGGTGAAGGCGCCTTTCTCGTAGCCGAACAGTTCCGACTCCACCAGTTCGGCAGGGATCGCCGCGCAGTTGACCGCCACCAGCGCTTGCCCGGCGCGGCTGCTGGCCTGGTGCAGGGCCTCGACGAAGACCTCCTTGCCAACGCCGGTCTCGCCCTGGACCAGCACCGGTATGTCCTTCTCCAGCAGCAGGCCGGCCTGGGCCAGGGCTTTTTCCAGCCGCGGGTCGCCGCTGCGGGGCGAAGGCGGGAGGGGCGCGCCATGCGGTGCATGCCATAGGCAATGGAAGCGATTGCGGCCGGTAGCCTGCAGGGCGAAGGCCTGGCCTTCGGCCTGTGCCAGGATCTGCCGCAGGGGGATCTGGAACAACTGCTCCAGGCTGTGTTGCAAGGGGTTGCGGCCGAGCAGGCTGTCGGCCCGGTGGTTGGCGGCCAGCACCCGGCCGCGCTCATCGAACACCAGCAGGCCGGCCCAGGGGCTGTCCAGGTTGTCCGGGGCGCTGTTGAACAATAGCTGCCGGTGCTGCCCGCCATGGCGAGCCAGGATCAGGCGGTTCTCCAGGCTCTGGCCCATCATGCGTACCAGGCCGAGGGTCTGGGCGGCGGGCAGGTAGCCGTCGCTGGCGACATCGAGCACACCCACCAGTTGGCGCTCGGCATCGAACAAGGGCGCCGCGGCGCTGGCCATGTAGCGGTTCTGGCGCAGGAAGTGCTCGTCCTGGCCCACATGCAGCGGCTCGCCGCAGACCAGCGCGGTGCCCAGGGCATTGGTGCCCACGCCGCGTTCGTGCCAATGGGCGCCGGCGACGAAGCCGTGTTGCTGGCGCGGGTCGACGAAGCGCCGCGTGCCCCATGCGTCGAGCAGGCAGCCGCTGGCATCGCCGAGCATCACCAGGTAGCTGGAGTTGCCCAGCAGGTGCGCGTAGTGCGGCAGGACCTCGTCGCGGGTCAGGCGCAGCAGGGCCTGGCGGCGTTCCAGCAGGGCGTTGAGCTCGGCCTTGGTGAGGCAGTCGAAGTCCGGCGCGCTCTGGGGCTCCAGGCCATGGTCGCGGCAACGCGCCCAGGAGGCCTGGATCAGTTGGGCATGGGTCGAAGCGGATGCGGCCATGGGCCTGTCCTTTAGGGTTATCGTTTTCTGCCGACCGCTGTTCAGTGTCGTCCAGGGTTGTTCATTGTCAAACCCACAGCTGTTCAGTTGTTCAGCGAATGTGTTCAGTTGCGAACCGGTGCTGGCCACTGTGAGCGCCCCACGCCCCGGGCCAGAGCGGGTGAGGGAAACTGGCACGGAACTGGCTTTTTTCGTCGGACGATCACCACAGGAAGGCCACGCCATGTCTCTGGTGCTGGAACAGGTCAGCCGTAGCGTCGACAACCAGGCATGGATCGCCGACGCCAGCCTGCGCCTGGAGCCCGGATCGTTCAATGTCCTGCTGGGCCGCACCCTGGCCGGCAAGACCAGCCTGATGCGCCTGATGGCCGGCCTCGACCGCCCGGACCGTGGCCGCGTGCTGATGGATGGCGAAGACGTCACTGGCCGGCCGGTACGCTCGCGCAACGTGTCGATGGTCTATCAGCAGTTCATCAACTACCCGACCCTCACGGTGTTCGAGAACATCGCCTCGCCCCTGCGCCAGGCGCGGCTGCCCGAGCAGCAGATCCGTCGCCGGGTACAGGAAACCGCCGAGATGCTGCACATCGAGCCCTACCTCCAGCGCCTGCCATTGGAGCTCTCCGGTGGCCAGCAGCAACGCACGGCGATGGCCCGGGCATTGGTCAAGGATGCCTCGCTGATCCTGTTCGACGAGCCGCTGGTCAACCTCGACTACAAGCTGCGCGAAGGCCTGCGCCAGGAGCTGCGCGCCCTGTTCGCCGCGCGCCGCTGCATCGCCGTGTACGCCACCACCGAGCCCAGCGAGGCCCTGGCCCTGGGGGGCACCACCACCCTCCTGCATGAGGGGCGCATCATCCAGAGTGGTCCCACGGCCGAGGTCTACCACCGCCCCTGCAACGTGCTCGCCGCCGAGCTGTTTTCCGAGCCGCCGATCAACCTGGTGCTCGGGCGTATCAGTGGTAACGAGGTGAGCCTGGCCGACGCCGTGCACTTCGCCCGCAATGCCGACCTGCGCCACCTGGGTGATGGTGGCTACCGCTTTGGCGTGCGGCCCAGCCACATCACCCTGGTGCCGTCCCACGATGACGACCTGGAGCTGGCGGTGCTGGTGGAACTGGCCGAGATCAGCGGTTCGGAGACCTTCCTGCATGTGCGCAACGAGCACTGGCGGATGGTCCTGCACCTGCCCGGCGTGCACGAATACCCGGTGGACACGCCGATACGCGTGTTCATCCCCACCCACAAGCTGTTCGTCTTCGACAGCGACGGGGCACTGGTGCAGGCACCGGGCCTGCGCGAAGCGAGGAGCGCCTGATGGCCGAGATCCGCCTGCGCCGACTGGCCCATAGCTATGAGCGTCGACCATCGACCCAAGCCGACTACGCCCTGCATGAGCTCGAACACGTGTGGGAGCAGGGCGGGGCCTACGCCTTGCTCGGGCCGTCGGGCTGTGGCAAGTCGACCCTGCTCAATATCATTTCTGGCCTGCTCAGCCCGTCCCAGGGCGAGGTGCTGTTCGATGACCAGCCGGTCAACCACCTCTCGCCCCAGGCGCGCAACATCGCCCAGGTGTTCCAGTTCCCGGTGGTGTACGACACCATGAGCGTCTTCGACAACCTGGCCTTTCCGCTGCGCAATCAGGGCCTGGATGAGGCGCGGGTGCGCGCCCGGGTCGAGGAAATCGCCGAGGTGCTCGAGCTCGCCGGGATGCTGGGCAAGAAGGCGCGCAACCTCAGCGCCGACGAGAAGCAGAAGGTCTCCATGGGCCGTGGCCTGGTGCGTGACGATGTCTCGGCGATCCTCTTCGACGAGCCGTTGACGGTGATCGACCCGCACCTGAAGTGGAAGCTGCGGCGCAAGCTCAAGCAGATCCACGAGCAGTTCAACATCACCATGATCTACGTCACCCATGACCAGTTGGAGGCTTCGACCTTCGCCGACAAGATCGCGGTGATGCATGGCGGGCGCATCGTCCAGTTCGGCACCCCGCGAGAGTTGTTCGAGCGGCCTGGGCATACCTTCGTCGGTTATTTCATCGGCAGCCCGGGGATGAACCTGGTCGAGGTGCGTGCCGAGGGCCGCGGGGTGGCCTTCGGCGATGTGCACCTGACGCTGCCGGAGGGGATCGTCGAACGCCTCGCCGAGCGCCCCGGCGCGCGGCTGCAGGTCGGCATACGCCCAGAGTTCGTGCAGGTCTGGGACGGGCCGTTCGACGGTGCTTTCGAGGCCCGCGTGCTGGATGTGGAAGACCTGGGCACCTACCGCATTCTCACCTTCGCGCTGGGCGGTGCGACGCTCAAGGCGCGCCTGGGCGAGGATCGCACCTTCCCCACCGGGACGGCCTGGGTCAGCCTGCCGGCGCAATGGCTGATGCTCTATGCCGACGACGTGCTGGTGGAGACTTAGCCGTGAACAAGGTGCCGAACAACAAGGCCTGGTGGCTGGTGCTGCCGGTGTTCGTCCTGGTGGCGTTCAGTGCCGTGGTGCCGATGATGACCGTGGTCAACTATTCGGTGCAGGACATTTTCGACCCGTCCAACCGCTATTTCGTCGGCACCGACTGGTATCGCCAGGTGCTGCGCGACCCGGCCCTGCACGATGCGCTGTTGCGTCAGTTCGTCTACTCGGGTTGCGTGCTGCTGATCGAGATTCCTCTGGGGATCGCCATCGCCCTGACCATGCCGGGCAAGGGGCGCCTGGCGTCGGCCTGCCTGATCGTCATGGCCATCCCGCTGCTGATCCCGTGGAACGTGGTGGGCACCATCTGGCAGATTTTCGGGCGTGCCGATATCGGCCTGCTCGGCGCGACCCTGGGGCAACTGGGGATCAACTACAACTATGCCAGCGACCCCTTCGATGCCTGGATCACCGTGCTGGTGATGGATGTCTGGCACTGGACGTCGCTGGTGGCGCTGCTGTGCTATTCCGGCCTGCGTGCGATACCCGACGTCTACTACCAGGCCGCGCGCATCGACCGTGCCTCGGCCTGGGCGGTGTTCCGGCACATCCAGTTGCCCAAGCTGAAGAACGTGCTGTTGATCGCGGTGATGCTGCGCTTCATGGACAGCTTCATGATCTACACCGAGCCGTTCGTGCTCACCGGCGGTGGGCCTGGCAACGCGACCACTTTCCTCAGCCAGACCCTCACGCGCATGGCGGTGGGGCAGTTCGACCTGGGGCCGGCGGCGGCGTTTTCGCTGGTGTATTTCCTGATCATCCTGCTGGTGTCCTGGCTGTTCTACACGGCCATGACCCATGCCGACAAGGACTAGGCCATGACCCTGCGCAAGGCGTTGCCGCTGCTCCTGTACGTGCTCTTCTTGCTGGTGCCGATCTACTGGCTGCTGAACATGTCGTTCAAGAGCAACAGCGAGATCCTCGGCGGCCTGACCCTGTGGCCACAGGACTTCACCCTCGACAACTATCGGGTGATCTTCACCGATGCCAGCTGGTACAGCGGCTACATCAATTCGCTGTACTACGTGTGCCTGAACACCCTGATCTCGCTGGCGGTGGCGCTGCCGGCGGCCTATGCCTTCTCGCGCTATCGTTTCCTGGGCGACCGTCACCTGTTCTTCTGGCTGCTGACCAACCGCATGGCGCCGCCGGCGGTGTTCCTGCTGCCGTTCTTCCAGCTGTATTCGTCCATCGGCCTGTTCGACACCCACATCGCCGTGGCCTTGGCCCATTGCCTGTTCAACGTGCCGCTGGCGGTGTGGATCCTCGAGGGGTTCATGTCTGGGGTGCCCAAGGAAATCGACGAAACCGCCTACATCGACGGCTACAGCTTCCCGCGCTTCTTTGTGAAGATCTTCATTCCGCTGATCGGCTCGGGGATTGGTGTCACGGCGTTCTTCTGCTTCATGTTTTCCTGGGTCGAGCTGCTGCTGGCGCGCACCCTGACCTCGGTGAGCGCCAAGCCGATCGCTGCGGTGATGACCCGCACCGTGTCGGCCTCGGGGATCGACTGGGGCGTGCTGGCCGCCGCTGGGGTGCTGACCATCCTGCCGGGCATGCTGGTGATCTGGTTCGTGCGCAACCATGTGGCCAAGGGTTTCGCCCTGGGCCGGGTGTGAGGAGGGCAGACGATGGAGTGGATGGCCTGGACCTTGCCCACGGCGCTGTTCTTCGCCGCCGTTGGCGTGCTGTTGGTGTGCATGACGTTTTACGAGCTGCGCCGCCCGTGCCTTGCGCGCCGCGGTTTCCTGCCGATCGCCACCACCCGCGGCGACCGGCTGTTCATCGGCCTGCTGGCCAGCGCTTACCTGCACTTGCTGGTGATCGGCGTCAGCGACTGGCCGCTGTGGGTAGCCTCGCTGCTGTCGCTGGCCTGGCTCATGGTGGTGCTGCGCTGGGGCTGACCGGCGCCGTGGATCAATCAATCGGGAGAGCACAATGTTCGATAACGACAAGAACCGGCGACATCTGACCCTGGCCGTGCTGCTGCTCGTCGGCGTGCAGGGTTCGGCCTGGGCCGACCAGTACGAGGACGCGGCGAAGAAGTGGATCGACAGCGAATTCAAACCCTCGACCCTGACGCCGGAGCAGCAGTTGGCCGAGCTCAAGTGGTTCATCAAGGCGGCCGAGCCGTTCCGTGGGATGAAGATCAACGTGGTGTCGGAAACCATCACTACCCACGAGTACGAGTCCAAGGTGCTGGCCAAGGCCTTCAGCGAGATCACCGGCATCCAGCTGACCCACGACCTGCTCCAGGAGGGCGACGTGGTGGAGAAGCTGCAGACCCAGATGCAGTCGGACAAGAACATCTATGACGGCTGGGTCAATGATTCCGACCTGATCGGCACCCACTTTCGCTATGGCAAGGTGGAGTCGATCACTGACCTGATGGCCAATGAAGGCAAGGCCTACACCTCGCCGACCCTGGACCTGCAGGATTTCATCGGCCTTTCCTTCACCACCGCGCCAGATGGCAAGGTCTACCAGTTGCCGGACCAGCAGTTCGCCAACCTCTACTGGTTCCGTGCCGACTGGTTCGAGCGGCCGGAGCTCAAGGCCAGGTTCAAGGAGAAGTACGGCTACGAGCTGGGGGTGCCGGTGAACTGGTCGGCCTACGAGGACATCGCCCAGTTCTTCAGCGAGGACGTCAAGGAAATCGATGGCAAGCGCGTCTACGGGCACATGGACTACGGCAAGAAGGATCCATCCCTGGGCTGGCGCTTCACCGACGCCTGGTTTTCCATGGCCGGTGGCGGCGACAAGGGCCTGCCCAACGGCCTGCCGGTGGACGAGTGGGGGATTCGCGTCGAGGACTGCCATCCGGTCGGCTCCAGCGTCACCCGTGGCGGCGACACCAATGGCCCGGCGGCGGTGTATGCCACGCAGAAGTACGTGGACTGGATGCGCGCCTATGCGCCCAGGGAGGCGCAGGGCATGACCTTCTCCGAGGCAGGGCCGGTCCCGGCCCAGGGCAACATCGCCCAGCAGATCTTCTGGTACACCGCTTTTACCGCCGACATGACCAAGCCTGGTCTGCCGGTGGTCAACGCCGATGGCACACCGAAATGGCGCATGGCGCCGTCGCCCAAGGGGCCGTACTGGGAGGAGGGGATGAAGCTGGGCTACCAGGATGCCGGCTCGTGGACCTTCTTCAAGTCCACCCCCGAGAAGCAGCGCCTGGCCGCCTGGCTGTACGCCCAGTTCGTCACCTCCAAGACCGTGTCGCTGAAGAAGACCATCGTCGGCCTGACACCGATCCGCGAGTCGGACATCAACTCCCAGGCCATGACCGACCTGGCGCCCAAGCTCGGTGGGCTGGTGGAGTTCTACCGCAGCCCGGCGCGGGTGCAGTGGACGCCCACCGGCACCAACGTGCCTGACTATCCGCGCCTGGCCCAGCTGTGGTGGAGCCACATCGCCGAAGTGGCCAGCGGCGAGAAGACCCCGCAACAAGCCCTGGATGGCCTGGCCCGCGACCAGGACCGCATGCTCGAACGCCTGCAGCGCTCCAACGCCCAGGCCACCTGTGCACCCAAGCTCAACCCCGAGCGCGGTGCCCAGTACTGGTTCGACCAGCCAGGTGCGCCGAAGCCGAAACTGGCCAACGAGAAGCCCAAGGGGGAGACGGTGAGCTATAGCGAACTGCTCAAGTCGTGGGAGGCGGCGCGCAAGTGATCGGGTGGGGAACCCTGGTTGTTCCGTCGCCGGCTTTCAGCGGTTTCGTCATTTGAGGCCGCTTCGCGGCTCATCGCCGGCAAGCCGGCTCCCATAGGTTCACCACTGCCTGCAAATCCGAGGGAGCGTGGGGGGGCGGCCTTGCTGGAGGAGGGGCATGCTTCCAGATACGACAAAGGCAGCTAAAAAGCTGCCTTTGTGTGCCCGAGATTCTCAAGGTCTTCCCAATCTTGTGAGCGGCTGGGGAGAAGCCTTTGAAAACGGGCAGTCATATGGTGCGGACGAAGAGACTCGAACTCTTACAGCTTGCGCCGCTGGAACCTAAATCCAGTGTGTCTACCAATTTCACCACGTCCGCGTGGAGCACTTAAAGCAAAGGCGCCAGATTATACAATCAAGGCGCCTTTGTGGAATATGGGGTGGACGATGGGAATCGAACCCACGACAACTGGAATCACAATCCAGCGCTCTACCAACTGAGCTACGCCCACCATATTGCGGTACTGCGTTACAACTTCACTTGCGTGCCAAAGCTGCCTAATGGCGCACCCGGCAGGACTCGAACCTGCGACCATCCGCTTAGAAGGCGGATGCTCTATCCAGCTGAGCTACGGGCGCATATTCAATCTGCTTTCTGTTACGATTGCAAATCAACTTTCAGCCCTACCGAACAAGCTAGCAAATCCGCTCATTCTGCCTGACCTTGCTAGCCAGTGCTAGGCTCTGCCCGACAAGTGCGACGAATGTTATAGACGAGCCGAAAGGTCGTCAACACTTTTTTCAAAAAAATTTAGTTTATTTAAGGGGTTAGGGGATTTGCCCGACCACCCGCCTTTGCCCTCGGGCCGTGTCGTGCGAGAATGCGCCCTCTTTTTATGTTCCCTTCTCGATGGTTAATCACGCGTCTATGACTGCACACCTAATCGATGGCAAGGCGATCGCCGCCAACCTGCGCCAGCAGATCGCTCAACGTGTCGTGGAGCGTCGCCAGCAAGGCCTGCGCACGCCTGGCCTGGCGGTGATCCTGGTCGGTACCGACCCCGCCTCCCAAGTCTATGTCTCGCACAAGCGCAAGGACTGCGAGGAGGTCGGCTTCATTTCCCAGGCCTTCGACCTGCCCAGCGATACCACGCAGCAAGCCCTGAGCGACCTGATCGACCGCCTCAACGACGACCCGGCCGTCGACGGCATCCTCCTGCAGCTGCCACTGCCCGCGCACCTGGACGCCTCGCTGCTGCTCGAGCGCATTCGCCCAGATAAAGATGTCGACGGCTTCCACCCCTACAATATCGGCCGCCTGGCCCAGCGCATCCCACTGCTGCGCCCCTGTACCCCCAAGGGCATCATGACCCTGCTGCACAGCACCGGCCAGGACCTGTATGGCATGAATGCGGTGATCGTCGGCGCCTCGAACATCGTTGGCCGCCCGATGGCGATGGAGTTGTTGCTGGCCGGCTGCACCGTCACCGTCTGCCACCGCTTCACCAAGGACCTGGCCGGCCACGTCGGTCGCGCCGACCTGGTGGTGGTGGCCGCCGGCAAACCGGGCCTGGTCAAGGGTGAGTGGATCAAGGAAGGCGCCATCGTCATCGACGTCGGCATCAACCGCCAGGAAGACGGCAAGCTGGTGGGCGACGTGGTGTTCGAAACCGCCCTGCCGCGCGCGGCTTGGATCACCCCGGTGCCAGGCGGCGTCGGCCCGATGACCCGGGCGTGCCTGTTGGAAAACACCCTGTATGCAGCGGAAGAGCTGCATAAGTAAGACGGCGCGTGGCGATTTTTCTTATCGCCGCCGCAGGTCCTGTGGGGCCAGGCTTGGTGCAATGCCAGCCAATCAAGTGGCATTGGGGCTGCAAGGCAGCCCCCTTGGCCCACGGCTCAAACACCTCGTCTTACACCTCCCCACAACGCTCGCTCGAATCGCGCACACCTGGCCTTTACGTACGCGATAATTGGCGAGCCCAAAAATAATTGATTTTCATTTCCCTTTTTCCGACCTTCGCGTGACCTCTCTTGCAAGAACATTTCAATCTGCAAGGGAGCGCTACGTGGAAAGCACACAGCCGATGCGATTACGCAAGTGGTAAAGCCAGCGGTGATGGTCGTTGTACAGCGTGCCCAGGTGGGCATTGAGCGCAGATGGGGAGTGACTGGTGTCCATTTGGAGCGAGACCGGCGTCGGCAAATCGAGTGCTCATTATATCGAGATTTATTCTCATATGAGAGTGACCGTTATTTTAGATGTGGTGCTCCACTTTGCCGTGGGCTCGAGTCGGACGGTTTCAGTGCTCCAGGCAGACCCGGGCGTGCCGATTGGCGTGCGGAGCTGGTGACGGCCTGGTAAAAACTGATAGATTTCAGCCGGTTGAAAAGGGGGCTCGCAGCCCCGATAAAGGAAGAGTCGCATGATCGCAAAAGAAGCCCGCCAGGCATTGGCGCTGCAGCGCTTCGCCGAGGCCAATCCGCAGTTGCTCGAGGAAATCCGCGAACTGGATGCGCGCGAGCAGGCCCAGCAGATCCAGTGGGCTTTCGAGGATGCGGCCGATGAGCAGGGGATCGAGCCCTGGGAACTGGCCCTGCAACTGATCGCCGAGAGCCCTGAGCAACTGAAGGCCATGCGCCTTGAGGTGCACCGCGAGGTGGCCGAGGCGCTGGGCTTGGCGTGGGAAGAGTACTGCCAGTTCAACGAGATCGATGCCCAATAGGCACTCCCTGCGTTTCGCTGCATTTGTTTGACAAGTTTTTACAACCCGCGCGATGACCAACCACCGCCGCGCGGCCAGCATCTGGAAAGGGGCCGACGGCGCGCCGTGCGGGCTTTTCAATGAAATCGACCGGCGTGGTTTCCCATCGTCCCGGGTGGGGTGACTTCTGGTGCGCGAGTCACTAGAATGCTTGCCCTTGATTCTGGAGTCGGGCTATCGCCGGCTAACGTCTGTGCAACGAGGAATATCCATGCAAGTTTCTGTTGAAAACACTTCCGCTCTCGAGCGTCGCATGACCATCGCCGTTCCGGCCGAGCGCGTCGAGACCGAAGTCAACAAGCGTCTGCAACAGACTGCCCGTCGCGCCAAGGTTCCAGGCTTCCGTCCTGGCAAAGTGCCTATGAGCGTGATCCGTCAGCGTTACGAAGACGCCGCCCGTCAGGAAGCCTTCGGTGACCTGGTCCAGGCTTCCTTCTATGAAGCCGTGGTCGAGCAGAAGCTGAACCCGGCTGGCGCCCCCGCGGTAGAGCCGAAGTCCTTCGAGAAGGGCAAGGACCTGGAATTCGTCGCCATCTTCGAAGTCTTCCCCGAGTTCACCGTTGCCGGTTTCGAGTCGATCAACGTCGAGCGCCTGAGCGCCGAAGTGGCCGACGCCGACCTGGACAACATGCTGGAAGTGCTGCGCAAGCAGAACGTGCGTTTCGAGGCCGTCGAGCGCGCCGCGCAGAACGACGACCAGGTCAACATCGACTTCGTCGGCAAGATCGACGGTGAAGCCTTCGCCGGCGGTTCGGCCAAGGGCACCCAGCTGGTGCTGGGCTCCGGCCGCATGATCCCGGGCTTCGAAGACGGCCTGGTCGGCGCCAAGGCCGGTGAAGAGCGCGTCGTCAACGTGACCTTCCCCGAGGACTACCAGAACCTCGACCTGGCCGGCAAGGCCGCCGAGTTCACCATCACCGTCAACAGCGTCGCTGCTCCGCAACTGCCGGAACTGAACGAAGAGTTCTTCGCCCAGTTCGGCATCAAGGAGTCTACCCTGGAAGGTTTCCGCGCCGAAGTCCGCAAGAACATGGAGCGCGAGCTGCGCCAAGCGATCAAGGCCAAGGTCAAGAACCAGGTCATGGACGGTCTGCTGGCCGCCAACCCGATCGAAGTGCCCAAGGCGCTGCTGGAAAACGAAGTCAACCGTCTGCGCGTGCAGGCCGTCCAGCAGTTCGGTGGCAACATCAAGCCAGAGCAACTGCCGGCCGAGCTGTTCGAAGAGCAGGCCAAGCGTCGCGTGGTCCTGGGCCTGATCGTCGCCGAAGTGGTCAAGCAATTCGAGCTCAAGCCGGACGAAGCCAAGGTTCGCGAGATGATCGAGGAAATGGCCTCGGCCTACCAAGAGCCTGAGCAGGTCATCTCCTGGTACTACAAGAACGACCAGCAGCTGAACGAAGTCCGTTCGGTTGTGCTGGAAGAACAAGTTGTAGATACTGTCCTGCAGAAAGCGACTGTGACCGACAAGTCGGTCTCGTACGAGGAAGCCGTCAAGCCAGCGCAGGCACCTGCCGCCGCTGAGTGATTTCCTCCCTCGTAGGAAACCCCCACAAGCCAGCCTTCGCGCTGGCTTGTGCGTATTCAAGCCATGACTATTTGGGAGTGAGTGCAGGACATGTCCCGCAATTCTTATATTCAGCAGAGCTCTGACATCCAGGCCGCAGGCGGCCTGGTCCCGATGGTTATCGAGCAGTCCGCCCGTGGCGAGCGCGCCTACGACATCTACTCGCGCCTGTTGAAGGAGCGGGTGATCTTCCTGGTCGGCCCCGTCGAGGACTACATGGCCAACCTGGTAGTGGCGCAACTGCTGTTCCTTGAAGCGGAAAACCCGGACAAGGATATCCATCTGTACATCAACTCGCCGGGTGGCTCGGTCACTGCCGGGATGTCGATCTACGACACCATGCAGTTCATCAAGCCGGACGTCTCGACCATCTGCATCGGCCAAGCCTGCAGCATGGGCGCCTTCCTGCTGGCTGCCGGTGCCCGTGGCAAGCGTCACTGCCTGCCGAACTCGCGCGTGATGATCCACCAGCCGCTCGGCGGCTTCCAGGGCCAGGCGACCGACATCGAGATCCATGCCCAGGAAATCCTCAACATCAAGGCGCGCCTGAACGAGCTGCTGGCCTACCACACCGGCCAGGACCTCGAGACCATCAAGCGCGACACCGAACGCGACAACTTCATGAGCGCCTCGCGCGCGGCCGAGTACGGCCTGATCGACTCGGTCTACGACAAGCGGCAACTGGCGTCCTGAACCAAGGTGCCAGAGCGGGTGGGCGCGGAATGCGTCTACCTGCGGACTTGAAAAAGCCCGCGATTGCCTTCATCTTGTGTTTCATGCCTACCGGATTGGATCGATCGAATGACTGACACCCGTAACGGCGAGGACAGCGGCAAATTGCTCTATTGCTCCTTCTGCGGCAAAAGCCAGCACGAAGTGCGCAAATTGATTGCCGGGCCCTCGGTATTTATCTGCGACGAGTGCGTCGACCTGTGCAACGACATCATCCGTGAGGAGGTGCAGGAAGCCCAGGCCGAGAGCAACGCGCACAAATTGCCATCGCCGAAAGAAATCAGCGGCATCCTGGACCAGTACGTCATTGGTCAGGAGCGCGCGAAGAAGGTGCTGTCCGTAGCGGTGTACAACCACTACAAGCGCCTGAACCAGCGTGACAAGAAGGGCGACGAAGTCGAACTCGGCAAGAGCAACATCCTGCTGATCGGGCCGACCGGCTCGGGCAAGACCCTGCTCGCCGAAACCCTTGCACGCCTGTTGAACGTACCGTTCACCATTGCCGACGCCACCACCCTGACCGAAGCCGGCTACGTGGGCGAGGACGTCGAGAACATCATCCAGAAACTGCTGCAGAAGTGCGACTACGACGTGGAAAAGGCCCAGATGGGCATCGTCTACATCGACGAGATCGACAAGATCTCGCGCAAGTCGGACAACCCGTCCATCACCCGTGACGTCTCGGGCGAGGGCGTGCAGCAGGCACTGCTGAAGCTGATCGAGGGCACCGTGGCCTCCGTGCCGCCCCAGGGTGGCCGCAAGCACCCGCAACAGGAATTCCTGCAGGTCGATACCCGCAACATCCTGTTCATCTGCGGTGGCGCGTTCTCGGGCCTGGAAAAGGTCATCCAGAACCGCTCCACCAAGGGTGGTATCGGTTTTGGTGCGGAAGTGCGCAGCAAGCAGGAAGGCAAGAAGGTTGGCGAGTCCCTGCGCGAGGTCGAGCCGGACGATCTGGTCAAGTTCGGCCTGATCCCCGAGTTCGTCGGCCGTCTGCCGGTGCTGGCGACCCTCGACGAGCTGGACGAGGCGGCGCTGATGCAGATCCTCACCGAGCCGAAGAACGCCCTGACCAAGCAGTACGCCAAGCTGTTCGAGATGGAAGACGTCGACCTGGAGTTCCGCAGCGATGCGCTCAAGGCCGTTGCCCGCAAGGCCCTGGAGCGCAAGACCGGCGCCCGTGGCCTGCGTTCGATCCTCGAGGGCGTGCTGCTCGACACCATGTACGAAATCCCTTCGCAGAAGGACGTCTCCAAGGTGGTGATCGACGAGAGCGTCATCGATGGCACCTCGCAGCCGCTGCTGATCTACGAGAACAGCGAGCCGCAGGCCAAGGCCGCGCCTGACGCCTGAGTCGGAGCGTGACAGCGTGCAAGAAAGGGGCCTACGGGCCCCTTTCTGCTTTTCCTATCTCAGCGCTTGTATTTTCCCGGGCCTGCCCCCACATTAGGTCCAAGCATCATTTCCACCGGTTTCCGGCCACAAGGCCGCTGTAGAGGCGAAATCATGAAGACCACCCTCGACTTGCCTCTTTTGCCATTGCGCGATGTCGTAGTCTACCCGCACATGGTCATCCCGCTGTTCGTGGGGCGTGAGAAGTCCATCGAAGCCCTCGAGGCCGCGATGACGGGCGAGAAGCAGATCCTCCTGCTGGCCCAGAAGAATCCAGCCGACGACGATCCGGGCGAAGACGCCCTGTACCGCGTCGGCACTATCGCTACCGTTCTGCAACTGCTGAAGCTGCCCGATGGCACCGTCAAGGTGCTGGTCGAGGGCGAGCAGCGCGGCGCGGTCGAGCGTTTCAGCGAAGTGGACGGGCACGTGCGTGCCGAAGTCAGCCTGATCGACGAGGTCGAGGCGCCCGAGCGCGAGTCGGAAGTCTTCGTGCGCAGCCTGCTCTCGCAGTTCGAGCAATACGTGCAGTTGGGCAAGAAGGTCCCGGCCGAAGTGCTGTCCTCGCTCAACAGCATCGAGGAGCCGGGGCGCCTGGTCGATACCATGGCCGCGCACATGGCGCTGAAGATCGAGCAGAAGCAGGAGATCCTCGAGATCGTCGACCTGCCGACCCGCGTCGAGCATGTCCTGGCGCTGCTGGATGCGGAAATCGACCTGTTGCAGGTGGAGAAGCGCATCCGTGGCCGGGTCAAGAAGCAGATGGAGCGCAGCCAGCGCGAGTACTACCTGAATGAGCAGATGAAGGCCATTCAGAAGGAGCTCGGCGATGGCGACGAAGGGCACAACGAGGTCGAGGAGCTGAAAAAGCGTATCGACGCTGCCGGCCTGCCCAAGGACGCCCTGGCCAAGGCCCAGGCCGAGCTGAACAAGCTCAAGCAGATGTCGCCGATGTCTGCCGAGGCCACCGTGGTCCGCTCGTACCTCGACTGGCTGGTGCAGGTGCCGTGGAAGGCCCAGAGCAAGGTGCGCCTGGACCTGGCCAAGGCCGAGGAGATCCTCGATGCCGACCATTACGGCCTGGAGGAGGTCAAGGAGCGCATCCTTGAGTACCTCGCCGTGCAGAAGCGCGTCAAGAAGATCCGTGGCCCGGTACTGTGCCTGGTCGGCCCGCCCGGGGTCGGCAAGACCTCCCTGGCCGAGTCCATCGCCTCCGCCACCAACCGCAAGTTCGTACGCATGGCCCTGGGCGGCGTGCGTGACGAAGCCGAGATTCGTGGTCACCGGCGGACCTACATCGGTTCGATGCCGGGCCGCCTGATCCAGAAGATGACCAAGGTGGGCGTGCGCAACCCGCTGTTCCTGCTCGACGAGATCGACAAGATGGGCAGCGACATGCGTGGCGACCCGGCCTCGGCGTTGCTGGAGGTGCTCGACCCCGAGCAGAACCACAATTTCAACGATCACTACCTGGAGGTCGACTACGACCTTTCGGACGTGATGTTCCTGTGCA
This sequence comes from Pseudomonas sp. HLMP, assembly GCF_046365545.1. Classification (NCBI taxonomy): domain Bacteria; kingdom Pseudomonadati; phylum Pseudomonadota; class Gammaproteobacteria; order Pseudomonadales; family Pseudomonadaceae; genus Pseudomonas; species Pseudomonas sp. HLMP. The sequence continues at coordinate 2,470,694 of NZ_JBDLLR010000001.1, forward strand.
CCTCGAACTCGATGAACATCCCGCCGGCGCTGCTCGACCGTATGGAGATCATCCGCCTGCCTGGCTACACCGAGGACGAGAAGGTCAACATCGCGGTCAAGTACCTGACGCCCAAGCAGGTCAAGGCCAATGGCCTGAAGAAGGACGAGCTGGAGATCGATGTTTCGGCGATCCGCGACATCATCCGCTACTACACCCGTGAAGCGGGCGTGCGGGGCCTGGAGCGGCAGATCGCCAAGGTCTGCCGCAAGGTGGTCAAGGAACACGCCGGCCAGAAGCAGGTGAAGGTCAAGGTCACCAGCGAGCAGCTCGAGCACTTGCTCGGCGTGCGCAAGTTCCGCTACGGCCTGGCCGAGCAGCAGGACCAGATCGGCCAGGTCACCGGCCTTGCCTGGACCCAGGTGGGCGGCGAGCTGCTGACCATCGAGGCGGTGGTCATCCCCGGCAAGGGCCAGTTGATCAAGACCGGCTCGCTCGGCGACGTCATGGTCGAATCGATCACCGCGGCGCAGACCGTGGTGCGCAGCCGCGCGCGCAGCCTGGGCATCGCTGCCGATTTCCACGAGAAGCACGACGTGCACATCCACATGCCCGAGGGCGCCACGCCCAAGGATGGCCCTAGCGCCGGCATCGGCATGTGCACCGCGCTGGTCTCGGCGCTGACCCAGATCCCGGTACGTGCCGACGTGGCCATGACCGGCGAAATCACCCTGCGCGGCCAGCTCCTGGCCATCGGCGGGCTGAAGGAAAAGCTGCTGGCGGCGCACCGCGGTGGGATCAAGACGGTCATCATTCCCGAGGAAAATGTCCGCGACCTGAAGGAGATTCCGGAAAACATCAAAGAGGATCTTCAGATCAAACCGGTCAAATGGATTGACGAAGTCCTCCAAATTGCGCTGCAATACGCCCCGGAGCCCTTGCCAGATGTGGCTCCGGAGATTGTCGCGAAAGATGAAAAGCGCGACGGCGATGCTAAGGAAAGAATCAGCACGCACTAGTACGTATTTCGCTGGGGGGCTTTCCTTGACAGTTTTTTCGGGCCCTTGTTATAAAGCGGCACGCCAGTGTCAACAGGCCGCCCAGCGCTCGTTTCATAAGCTTTTCATTAAATACTTAGAAACAAACTCAATAGAGATATAAGGGGACTTAGAGTGAACAAGTCGGAACTGATTGACGCTATTGCCGCATCCGCTGACATCCCGAAAGCTGTAGCCGGCCGTGCGCTGGACGCAGTCATCGAATCCGTCACCGGCGCCCTGAAGCAAGGTGACGATGTTGTACTGGTTGGCTTCGGTACCTTCTCGGTCAAGGAGCGCGCCGAGCGTACCGGCCGCAACCCGCAGACCGGCAAGGCGATCAAGATCGCTGCCGCCAAGGTTCCAGGTTTCAAGGCTGGCAAGGGCCTGAAAGACGCCGTCAACTAAGTCGTCTCTTTCAGCCGGACCTGGTCACGCCAGGCCCGACCGCGTGACGAAGGGGGCGCAAACGTTCCCGTTGGCACGCTCGCTTTGAAAAGGCGCATCCACAGGATGCGCCTTTCTTCTATCAGGATTCTACCCACGCTCCGCGGTTGTCGACGCAGTGGTACAACCGTTTCTGGGGGACGCATGCTGCAGAATATCAGGGACAATTCACAAGGTTGGATTGCCAAGACCATCATCGGCCTTATCGTCGTGCTGATGGCGCTGACCGGCTTCGAGGCCATTTTCCAGGCCACCAGCCATAGCCAGGACGCCGCCAAGGTGAACGGCCAGACCATCAGCCAGAACGAGCTGAGCCAGGCTGTCGACATGCAGCGCCGCCAGCTGATGCAACAGCTGGGCAAGGATTTCGACCCAGCGCTGCTGGACGAGAAAATGCTGCGTGAAGCCGCGCTCAAGGGGCTGATCGACCGCAAGCTGCTGTTGCAGGGCGCCGAGGATGCCAAGTTCGCCTTTTCCGAGGCCGCGCTGGATCAGTTGATCCTGCAGACGCCAGAGTTCCAGGTCGACGGCAAGTTCAGTGCCGAACGATTCGACTCGGTCATTCGCCAGATGGGCTACGGGCGCATGCAGTTCCGCGAGATGCTGGCCGAGGAAATGCTCATCGGGCAGCTGCGCACCGGCCTTGCCGGCAGCAGCTTCGTCACCGACAAGCAGGTCGAGGCCTTCGCCCGCCTGGAGAAACAGACCCGCGACTTCGCCTCGCTGACCTTCAAGGCCGACGCGGCCGTGGCCCACGTCAGCGACGACGAGGTCAAGGCGCACTACGACCAGCACGCCAAGGAGTTCATGACCCCCGACCAGGTGGTCATCGACTACATCGAGCTGAAGAAGTCGGCCTTCTTCGACCAGGTCACGGTCGACGAGGACGCGCTCAGGAACCTCTACGAGAAGGAAATCGCCAACCTGGCCGAACAACGCCATGCCGCGCACATCCTCATCGAGGTCGACGACAAGACCTCCGATGCCCAGGCCAAGGCCCGCATCGAGGAAATCCAGCAGCGCCTGGCCAAGGGTGAAGACTTCGCCGTGCTGGCCAAGGAGTTCTCCCAGGATCCGGGTTCGGCCAGCAGTGGCGGTGACCTGGGTTTCGCAGGCCCCGGCGTCTATGACCCGGCCTTCGAGGAGGCGCTGTACAAGCTGGGCGAGGGGCAGGTCTCGGCGCCGGTGCGTACCGAGTTCGGCTACCACCTGATCAAGCTGTTGGGCGTCGAGGCGCCGGAAGTACCGACCTTCGCCAGCCTGCAGGACAAGCTGACCCGCGAGCTTAAGACCCAGCAGGTCGAGCAGCGCTTCGTGGAAGTGACCAAGCAGTTGGAAGATGCTGCCTTCGAGGCGTCCGACCTGGCCCAGCCGGCCCAGGACCTGGGCTTGAAGGTACAGACCTCGGCGCCGTTCGGTCGTGAAGGCGGCGAGGGCATCACTGCCAACCGTGCGGTGATTCAGGCCGCCTTCAGCGAGGAGGTGCTGGACGAAGGCGCCAACAGCAACGCCATCGAGCTGGACCCGGAGACCGTGGTCGTGCTGCGCGTCAAGGAGCATCGCAAGCCCGAGCAACTGCCGCTGGACGCCGTGGCCAAGAGCATCCACGAGCACCTGGCCAAGGAGAAGGCGATCGCCGAGCTCAAGGCCAAGGCCGACAAGCTGATTGCCGAACTGCGTGATGGCTCCCGGACGCCGGACGCTGCGGTCGAGGGCCAGGCCTGGAAGGTCCAGGAGGCCGTCACCCGTGGCCAGGACGGTATCGACCCGGCTGAACTGCAGGCGGTGTTCCGCCTGGCCAAGCCCGAGGCCAAGGACAAGCCGGTCTATGGCAGCGTGGTCCTGGCCGATGGCAGCCTGGTGCTGCTGCAGCTCAAGGGCGTCAACGAAGGTGCCGCGGCTACCGACGAGGAGAAGGAGCAGATCCGTCGCTACCTCGCCTCGCGCGCTGGCCAGCAGGATTTCGCGGCCTACCGCAAGCAGCTGGAAGCCAACGCCGAGATCACTCGCTACTGAGTGCATCCCTCCAACGAAACAGGCCGCGTATGCGGCCTGTTTCGTTTCTGTCCCAGTGCTACCTGTCCCGGTCCATTCTTGGGGCTGCTTTGCAGCCCATCGCCGGCAAGCCGAACACCTTGAGCTTCCGCGGGCTCACCGCCGCTCTCCCTCGTAGTTGTCCAGGGTATCCCTGGCAATCTCCTGCCCCAGGGCGATCAGCTCCGGTGCCTTGTAGAACTCGAAGAACCGGCACACCCGCTTGGGTACGTTGATCAGCACGTCCGGTGGATAGCCGGCGATCTTGTACTGGGCCAGGGACGTCTGCATCACCTCGAAGCTCTGGTTGATCAGGTCGAGCAGCGAGGCCGGGCCAACGTTGTCGATGATGAACGAGCCGGTGGCGGAGCGGGGGGCGCCGTCGCTCTCTGGGGCCGCCGCCGGTTGCTGGCTTTCCGGATTGGCCGAATCGGCGAGCCAGGGGTTGGGCCGCCCCAGACCCTCGGCAACGATCTCCTGCTCGATGCGCATCAGTTCCTCCGCCGGCTTGCGCCGGAAGGGCAGGCGCGAGCCCAGGGAGCTGATCAGGGCATCGAAACGCATCTTGAACGCCGCCGGGCGTTCGATCACCGGCAACTGGTACTGCTTCTGGTTGGTGGCGTTGAGGTTCACCGCGATGATCAGGTCGCAGTGGCTGGACACCACCGGGACGATCGGCAGCGGATTGAGGATGCCGCCATCCACCAGCATGCGGTTGCCCTGCATCACCGGGGTGAACAGGCTGGGGATCGCCGCCGAGGCACGCATGGCCTGGTGCAGGCAGCCTTCCTGGAACCAGATTTCCTGCTGGTTGGTGAGGTCGGCCGCCACCGCGGTATAGGGAATGGATAGTTGCTCGATGTTCACGTCGCCGACGATCTTGCGGATCTGCCCGAACACCTTGTCGCCACGGATCGCGCCCAGGCGAAAGCTCACGTCCACCAGGCGCAGCACGTCCAGGTAGTCCAGGCTCTCGATCCAGTTGCGGTAATCGTCGAGCTTGCCAGCGGCGTAGATGCCACCGATCACCGCTCCCATGGAACAGCCGGCGATGCAGGCGATCTCGTAGCCGCGCCGTTCGATTTCCTCTATCACGCCGATGTGCGCGTAACCCCGGGCGCCACCCGCCCCCAGGACCAATGCCACGCGTTTGCTCATGATGTCTCCCCCACGGCTGTGCAACCATGGTCCAACAATGCACCCATTGCGGCCCATGCTTCAATGTACACCGTGCTGGGCTACGCTGAGCAGGGCACTTTTCGTTTGCCTGGGCGTCGAATGGCCACACTTTTTTCACCTTCGAGGTTACTACCGATGAAAGCCTGGATCTGCCTTCCCCTGATCGCCCTGGCCCTCGCTGGCTGCGCGGGCAAGACGGCCTACCGTGACAGCTGCGCGACCCAGCTGGATGCCGCCTGGAAGGAACTCGACCTGGCCAAGGCCGAAGGCTTCGCCGGCACCGTCAGTTATTCCAAGGCCCTGTCGCTGTTGACCGGGGCCAAGACCCAGCAGCAGTTCGAGGCCTTCGAAGGGTGCACCAGCAAGGCGCAGAAGGCGCGTTTCTATATCCGTGAGTCTCGCGCCGGGCGCTGAACGAGGAGCGTCGTATGTCCGCCATGCTCGATCACGTGATCACCCAAGTGCTGGCCCTGCAGGTGCGCCTGCTGGCCTGTCGCGAGCGGTTGGCCGACGATGTCGACAGCGAGGCGTTGCACGACCTGCGCATCGCCCTGCGGCGGCTGCGCAGCCTGCTGCGCCCTTTGCGCGGGCTGCCAGGTGTCGACCAGTTGGAGGGGGCGGCCAAGTCCCTGGGCACCCTGACCACGCCCCTGCGCGATCGTGAGGTGCTGGCAGCCCAGTTGCTCAGGCAGGGCCACGAGCAGGCCGGGCAACGGCGCCTGGAGGGCAGGGCGCGGACATTCGCCAGCGTGGCCGGCAGCCGCCAGCTCGACCGTGTGCTGGCCATTCTCGACAGCTTCCCGCTGTTTCTGCGTGCCTGCGACCGCGAAGGCCTGGCTCGCGGCCTGGAAAAACGCATCGACAAGCGCCTGGACAAGCAATGGCGCAAGCTGCGCAAGGCCCTGGAAGACCCTGCCCACGACCGCCACCGCTTGCGCTTGCTGATCAAGCGCGTGCGCTATGGCGATGAGGCCTATCCGCAGCTGGACTCGGCCGGGAAGAAGCTGCGCCGCCTGCTCAAGCGGGCCCAGGGCGACCTGGGCGAATGGCACGATCGCCTGCAATGGCTGTTGCAGGCCCGCGACCATGCGGACCTGGCGCCGTGCAAGGCCGCCTGGGAGCGCGAGCTGCACGAGGCCGAGCAGAAGGCCGATGTCACCCTGGAGGTGCTGCTGGCGGCCCTGGCGCGTCGATAGCCGCCAGAATTGACCGATATGCGGGCTGCCAGGAGGGGGCTCGCTGGCTAAGATCGGGAGCATCGACGTAGCCGATTTTTCTGCAGGAGCGAAAGGACGCCATGAATTTCACGCAATTGCTTGCCGCCGTGCGCGAGCGCCCCGAGGCGGTCAGCGTGCCGGCCAATTGGGCCCAGGGGCGTGCCGCGTTCGGTGGGCTGATGGCCGCGTTGGTCTATGAGGCCATGCGCGCCAGGCTCGACGATGCCCGTCCGGTGCGTTCGCTGGCCATCACCTTCGTCGGCCCCGCCGCGCCGGAGGTCCCGATCCGCTTCGAGGTCGAGGTGTTGCGCCAGGGCAAGGCGGTCAGCACACTGCTGGGGCGCGCCGTGCAGGATGGCCAGGTGGTGACCTTGGTGCAGGGCAGCTTCGGTGTCGGGCGGGCGTCGGAGGTCGAGTTTTCGGCGCTGCCAGCGGTGCCGATGAAACCCTTGGAGCAGGCTGCGGCGGAGTTGCCCTACATCCAGGGTGTGACACCGGAATTCATGCGCCATGTGGCCTTGCGCTGGGCCATTGGCGGCCTGCCGTTCACCGGCGATGCCTCGCGGCAGATGGGCGGCTGGGTGCGCTTGCGCGATGTCGCCGAGGAGCCGGTCAACGAAGCGCACCTGCTGGCCCTGGTTGACGCCTGGCCGCCCAGCCTGTTGCCCAGCCTCAAGCGGCCTGCCGCCGGCAGTACGCTGACCTGGACCATCGAATTCGTCCAGCCTACGCCACGGCTGTCGACCCTGGACTGGTGCCGCTACTGTGTCGAGACCGAGCATGCCCGCGATGGTTACGGGCACGCCTCGGCGGCCCTGTGGACGGCCGAGGGCGAGCTGTTGGCCTTGAGCCGGCAGACGGTGACGGTGTTTGCCTAGGGCCTTGGCTCGTGGTTGAGCCGATGCTGGTCAGTTCAGCGTTTCAGTTGCCATTTGGGGCTGCGAAGCAGCCCTAAAAAGGGGGGCGCCGTTTTCAGCGCCGGTGCTTGTGCCGCTCCCGCCAGGCGCGCCACCAGGCGCCGCTGAGGACGAAGCGCGGAAAGGTGATGAACTGCTCGGTGAGCAGGCGTTGCACGGCATCCTTGCGGTCAGCGAAGGGCTCCGGTTGTTCGGCTTCCAGGCGATGGCCCTGGCGCTGCAGGCCCAGGCTGGCGGCCAGGGCGATGATGCCCACGGCGATCTGGGAAAGGTCCAGGCCGAACAGGCCCGAGAGCACCAGCAGCACGCCCAGGATGAACAGCGGCACGGCAATCAGGTGCAGCACCAGGTTGGCCGGGTGCCGGTGGTTGTTGTGATAACCGCGCCATTGCCAGGCGGGCAGGTTGGGCAGGCGTTTGCTCATGGACATTTCCTCTGGCTCATGTCCAAAGCTTAGTGCGGCCCTCGGGCGAGGGCCAATCGAGGCGGGCTATGGCGGCTATAGCTTGAGCTGGCCAATGGCCTTGTTCAGTTCACCGGCCAGGGTCGCCAGTTCGACGCTGGTGGTGGCCGAGCCGACTGTCTGCTGCACGGTCTGCTCGGTGACGTCGCGGATGCTCACCACCGCCCGGTTCATCTCCTCGGCCACCTGGCTCTGCTGCTCGGCGGCGACGGCGATCTGCGTGTTGCTTTCGCGCATCTGCGCCACGGCGCTGGTGATCTCGGCCAGGGCTTCGCCGGCTTCCTGGGCCTGCTTGACGCAATCGTCGGCCTTGTACGAACTCTCCTGCATGAACTCCACTGCATCGCGGGTACCGGCCTGCAAGGCCGAGACCATGCCGGTGATTTCGTCGGTGGAGGTCTGCACGCGCTTGGCCAGGTTGCGCACCTCATCGGCCACCACGGCGAAGCCGCGGCCCAGCTCACCGGCACGGGCCGCTTCGATGGCGGCATTGAGGGCCAGCAGGTTGGTCTGTTCGGCGATGCTGTGGATCACCCCGACCACGCCGTTGATCCGCTGGCTGTCCTCGGCCAGCTGGTGGATCATTTCGGCGGTCTGCTGCACACCGCTGGACAGCCCGGCGATCGAGTCCTGCACCCGGCTGACGACCTGCTGGCCGCTGCCGGCCAGGCTGTCGGCGGTCTGCGACAGGTCGCGGGTGGCGCCGGCGTGCTGGGCGATGTGGTGAACGGTCGCGGACATCTCGTTGATCGCCGTGGCCGCCTGGTCGGTCTCGCTCTGCTGGCCGATCATGCCGTGGCGCACTTCGTTCATGCTCGCCGCCAGGCGTGCGGCGCCCGAGTCGAGCTGGGCGGCGGTGCGCGCCACGGTGCTGACCACGCGATGGTAGGTGGCCTGCATGGCATTGAAGGCGCCTGCCATCTGGCCGACTTCGTCGCCGCAGGACAGCGGCACGCGAGCTGCCAGGTCGCCGGTCTTCTCCACGTGCAGCATCACGTCCTTGAGGGTGTTGAGCTGGCTGAGCAGGAAGCGGATCAGCAACTGCGAGGCGCACAGCATGGCCAGCATCAGGACCAGGACACAGACGGCATAGTTGCCGAAACGCTCGAAGAATACCTGGCGCAGGCTGGGCGACTGGGCCAGCACGGCGATGCGCTGCTCGCCCTGGTACAGCACCTGGGCCCCCTGCAACGGGTTGTCGCCGAGCAGCCAGGCACCGGGCAGGTCGACCCAGCCTTGGCTACCCTCCAGGGCCTGGAGGGGTTCTCCGGCGAAGGTCGGTGTCTGTCCTGCCTGCCAGGTGACCAGGTGGGGCAGGCTGGGCAGGGCTTGCCCGGCGGGCCAGGCGGCGATCAGCGAGGCCTCGGTGACGGCCTGGCTGCGGGCGCCCTCGGCCCGGGCCTGTTGCTCCAGATACACGGCATAGAGCACCAGCAGCAAGGTCGTGACGAAGGCCACCGCATTGACGGCCCAGAACTTGTACTTCAGGGAAATATTGCTAAGCCAGGCACCCATTAGGTCTTCTCTGAGTTGAGCGGAAACATTATTGGCAAGGTGCCATCATTGTGCCCGCTCAAGCCAGGCGTTGTCTTGATATGTGTCAAGGAAGACTGGGGGGGCACCACAGGATTCAGGGCAACCGAAAGAACGCCCTGGCGCTGGCCGTGGTATGGGTTGCCGTGTGCTCCAGGGACTCCCCTCGATGCAACGCCACCTCGCGCAGGACCTCGGGCAGGAAGGCCGGTTCGTTGCGGCCGTTCTTCGGCTTGGGCCGCAGGCTGCGTGGCAGCAGGTAGGGCGCATCGCTCTCCAGCATCAGGCGGCCCTCGGGGATGTTGCCGACCAGCGGATGCAGGTGAGTGCCGCGGCGCTCGTCGCAGATCCAGCCGGTGATGCCGATGTGCAGGTCCATGTCCAGGTAGGCGAACAGGGCCTGGCGTTCGCCGGTGAAGCAATGCACCACCGCGGCGGGCAGGTGATCGCGGTAGTCCTTGAGGATTGCCAACAGGCGCTCGCTGGCCTCGCGTTCGTGGAGGAACACCGGCAGGTGCAGTTCGGCGGCCAGGGCCAGTTGCGCCTCCAGGGCCTTTTCCTGCTGTGGACGAGGGGAGAAGTCGCGGTTGAAGTCCAGCCCGCATTCGCCCACGGCCCGGGCCCGTGGTTGCGCCAGCAACTGACGCAACCGCCGGTCGCTGGCGCCGTCCCAACTGCTGGCATCATGGGGGTGTACGCCTGCCGTGGTGAACAGGCATTGGCCGTCAGGGTCCAGTTGCCCGGCCAGTTCCTGGGCCTGTTCGCTGACCGCCAGGCTGGTGCCCGTGAGGATCATCTGCGCCACACCGGCCTGCACCGCCCGCTCGACGATGGCGGCTTGCTGGTCATGGAAGCTGCTGTTGGTCAGGTTGACGCCGATATCGATCAATTGCATGGTGCTACCTCGTGCCGCGGGCCGGCCAGCATAGCAAAAACCGGGAAAATCCAGAAAAAGCCAAGAACTTCAAGCGGTTGTCATGGTCTTCTGCGGTCATTCGCCACGGATCGGACCTTTTTGCATGGCGCCAGCCCACAGCCCACGGACACGTTCTCGCATGCTGCGTTCGCTGCTGACCTTCCTGCTGATGTTCGGCCTGGCCATGGCCGGCCCAGCCAGCGCGCGCTTGCCAGGGCCGCAGCACAACGTGCCGGCCAGCCAGGTTCGCGACCTTGCGCAGATCCGTGAGAGCAAGGTGCTGCGGGTGCTGGTCAACCAGAGCCGCAACAGTTCCGGGGAGGTCAAGGGCGAGCCGGTAGGCGTCGAATACCATCGCCTGCGCGGCCTCGAACATCATCTCAACGCCCGGGCCCGCGACGGCCAGGCAATCCGCTTCAAGCTCATCCCCCGCGCCAAGGAACAACTGCTCGCCGCCCTGCAGCGGGGCGAAGGTGACCTGGCCGCCCCTGGCGAGCTGCTCGACCCTGGCCTGGTGCGCGGCGTGAGCGCCAGCGCGCCGGTGGTCGATCAGGTGTCGCTGGTGCTGGTGGGGCGCAAGGGCGAGCGCAGCTTCAGCCGGGTGGAGCAGTTGTCCGGGCGCACCATTGCGTTGACCAGCGCCAGTGCCGCCGGTGCGTTGGTCCGCCAGCTCAACCAGCAACTGGCCCTGCGCAAACGTGCGCCGATCAAAATCGAGTGGGTCGATCCCACGCTGGCAGTGGAGGATGTGCTGGAGATGGTCCAGGCCGGCATCTATCGCCTGACGCTGGTGGAGCGTCCCATCGCCCAGCGCTGGGCCCGGGTGATGCCGCGCCTGCGCCTGGACACCCGCCTGAAGCTGGGCCAGCCCCAGGCCATACGCTGGTATGTGCGGCGCGACGCGAACATGCTCCTGGCCACGGTCGATCGCTTCCTGGCCGGCTACCGTGCACCGCAGAACCAGGATGCCGCCTTCGAGCGGATCTACCGGCGCCAGTACCGGGTGCACAACCCCTTGGCGCGTCGCGACCGGCAGCGCCTGGCGTCGTTGCGGGCGGTCTTGCAGAAACATGGCAGCGCACAGCAGATCGACTGGCTGAACCTGGCGGCACTGGCGTTCAAGGAGTCGACCCTCAACCCGGCGGCGCGTGGCAGCGGCGGCGCCCATGGGCTGATGCAGATCACCCCGGCGGCGGCCCGGCGAGTCGGGGTGAGCAACACGGCGACGGTCGATGGCAATGTCCTGGCCGGTGCCCGCTACCTGGCGCTGATTCGTCGCAAGTTCTTCTCCAGCGCCCAGCTCAACGAACGCGAGCGCATGGCATTCGTGCTGGCCGCCTACAACCTGGGGCCGGAGCGGGTCCAGGCCATGCGTGCAGAGGCCCGGCGACGAGGGCTCAACAGCAACCAATGGTTCTTCCAGACCGAACGCATCGCCATGGAGCAGATGGGCATGGGGCCGGTCAACTTCGTCAACAGCGTCAATAAGTACTTCCTGGCGTTCAATCGGGAGCGGGAATCGTTGGAGCGGGTGGGCAAGCGCTGAATTAATCTAATTTGTAGATGTATAAGTGCGTAAATTTGCGCTTTTTGAATCTTATTTGTTGATTAATATGGCGCCCATCCCAACCAACATTTACTCAGGACGCTTCGACATGAACAACCCCCTCAACGCTATCTTCGTTACCCGTGCAGGTCTTGGCCTGAGTGTCATCCGTATCCTCGTGGGCATCATCTTCATGGCCCACGGTGCCCAGAAGTTGTTCGGTCTGTTCGGCGGCTACGGGCTGGAAGGCACCGGCCAGTGGATGGAAAGCATCGGCTTGGCGCCCGGTTACCTGATGGCGTTGTTATCTGGCAGCGCCGAGTTCTTCGGTGGCCTGGCCCTCGTGGTCGGCTTGCTGGCACGGCCGGCGGCGCTGGCGCTGACCGTGACGCTGGTGGTGGCGATCTTCTCGGTGCACATCGGCAATGGCCTGTTCATGTCCAATAACGGCTACGAGTTCGCCCTGGCCCTGCTGGCCGGTACCGTGGCGGTGCTGATCGAGGGCGCGGGTCGCTTCTCTCTGGACCGGCTGATCGCCCACGACTGAACGGCATCCTGATGTGACTGACCCGCTTCCCAGGGGCCCTGGGAAGCGGGTTTTCTCCATGCCGTGGGGTAGTGCGAAAAACCGCCGGGCGACGCCCAGGCTGGGCCACCTTCAATAGGCGGCTTGTATCTTGTCGCTTGACGCTCTAGCATACCGCCTGCGCCGATTTAAACAGCTACTTGCGGGGCGCGGGAGGCACCCACTCGGGTCATCCGAAATACCGCTAAAGCGCTGGTTCGGTGACGCCTCCCACCGCTGCTCAGCGGGATCTGCGAGGCGGAGAGATACTCCATGAGTTGCCCACGTACCAGTGTCTGCCTGAGTCCGTTGCCTGCCAACCAGGCCTCGCGTACACCGCGCATCCTGCTCGGCGGCCAGCATCAGCCCACCCTTTTGCGTAACCTCGACGGCTTGTCGCGACGCAAGGGCCAAGCGCGTGCCTTCCTTGTCCAGTTCGCCGAAACCTGCGATGGCCTTGCCCAGCACGCCAACGATCGCTTCGATCTCGCGGTGATCCAAGCCCCCTTGGCGGCCGATGCCGCGGCAGTCATCGGTCACCTGACCCGCATCGCCCGCCAGGGCCTGATCACCCGCCGCTGAGGCGCGTGCCGCCGTGGGGATTTTTCGCTAAGCTCGGTGCCTCGGCAGGCTTGCGCCGGCCGTGGAGGCACTGAGGAGAACGCTGCTTGAGCACCAACATCATCACGACGGAAGGTCACGAGGCCCTGAAGAAGGAGCTCGACCACCTGTGGCGGGTCTACCGGCCCGAGATCACCCAGAAGGTCACCTGGGCCGCATCCCTGGGCGACCGCAGCGAGAACGCCGACTACCAGTACAACAAGAAGCTGCTGCGTGAGATCGATCGGCGGGTGCGCTACCTGCGCAAACGGCTCGAGGACGTCAAGGTCGTGGCCTATTCACCGCAGCAGGAAGGCAAGGTGTTCTTCGGCGCCTGGGTGGAGATCGAGAACGACGAGGGGCAGACCCTGACGTTTCGTATCGTCGGCTACGACGAGATCCATGGGCGCAACGACTACATCTCCATCGATTCGCCCATGGCCCGGGCGCTGCTCAAGAAGGAAGAGGGGGACGAGGTCGTGGTGCACACGCCAACCGGCGAGGCGACCTGGTACGTCAACCGTATTCGCTATGAGGGGAGCGGGGGGTAGCTACAGGCCTCCTGCGCTCACCCTTCCCGCAACACCGCCAGTGGGCTGGCATTCAATGCCCGTCGCGTCCCGAACACCCCGGCGGCACCCACCAGCACGGCTCCCGCCACCGGCAGCACCAGCAACCAGGGGTGCGGCGTCCAGGCCAGGTCGAAGGCATGGCGATACAGGACCAGGGTGATCAGCTCGCACCCCACCGCCGCCAGCACGCCACTCACCGCACCCAGCAGCCCGAACTCGATCCGCCGTGCCTTGACCAGCAGCGGCCGTGCAGCGCCCAGGGCACGCAGCAGGGCGCCTTGGCGCAGGCGTTCGTCGAGGGTTGCCTGGAGTCCTGCGAACAGCACCGCCAAGCCCGCCGCCAGCACGAACAACAGCACATACTCCACCGCCACGGTCACCTGGGCCAGGATGCTGCGCAACTGGGCCAGCAGCGCATCGACCTGGAGGATGGTCGCTGCCGGAAACGCGCGTGACAGGGCGACCACTTCCTGGTCATGGCCCGGCGCCAGGTAGAAGCTGGTCAGGTAGGTGGCTGGCAGCCCTTGCAGGGTGCCGGGCTGGAAGATCATGTAGAAGTTGGGCTGGAAGCTGTCCCAGTGCACCGTGCGCAAGCTGCTGACCCGGGCCTGGCGCTGCTGGCCACCGATGTCGAAGGTGAGCAGGTCGCCCAGCTCGAGCTTCAGGCTCTGGGCAAGCTCCGCTTCCACCGACACACCGGGCACGCCGTCAGCGGGTGGCGGTGCGTCCCACCAGCGCCCAGCGCTCAGGGCGTTGCCCTGGGGCAGGTCGGCCGCCCAGGTCAGGCTCAGGTCGCGTTGCACGGCGCGTTCGCCGGTGGACTCCTTGCTGACCAGTTGCCGCACCGGCTGCTCGTTGATATGGGTCAGGCGCCCGGGGATCACCGGGTACAGCGGTGCTGACGTGGCATTGACCGCCTGCAACTGGCGGGCGAAGGGCTCGCGGTCGTCGGGCAGGATGTTCAGGGCGAAATGGTTGGGCGCGTCCTTGGGCAACTGGGCCTGCCAGGTATCGAGCAGTTCGGCACGCAGCAGTGCCACCAGGCCCATGGCCAGCAGGATCAGGCCGAAGGCCAGGGCCTGGCCGGCAGCGGCCAGCGGATGGCGCAGCAGTTGCCCCAAGCCCAGGCGCCAGGCCAGCGGTGCACCGGCCAGCAAACGCCGCAGGCTGCGCAGGCCGAGCAGGAGCAGGCCGCCCAGCAGCAGGGCAGCGAGTAGCCCACCACCGAGCAGGGCGAAGGTCAGCAACAGGTCCAGGCTCAGCCGCCACATGATCAGGCCCAGGGCCAGCAGGGCGGCGCCGTAGACCAGCCAGCCACTGGGTGGCAGCGGCAGCAGGTCGCGGCGCAGGACCCGCAACGGCGGCACGCGCCCGAGGGCGGCCAAGGGCGGCAGGGCGAATCCGGCGAGGGCCACCAGCCCGGTGCCGATGCCGGCGAGCGCGGGCGCGATGCCGCCAGGTGGCACCACGCTCGGCATCAGCCCCTGCAACAAGCGGAACAGGCCCAGTTGCGCCAGCCAGCCGAGCAGGGCGCCGGCCAGTGCCGCCGCCAGGCCGAGCACTGCCAGTTGCAGGCAATACAGGCCCAGCGCCTGGTGTCGCGACAGCCCCAGGCAACGCAGCAGGGCGCTGGCGTCCAGGCGGCGGCTGGCATAGCGGCTGGCCGACAGGGCCACGGCCACGCCGGCCAGCAGCACCGCCACCAGGCTGGCCATGTTCAGGTAGCGTTCGGCCTTGCCCAGCGCGCCGCCGATCTGCCGATTGCCGTCGCGCGTGTCGAGCAGGCGCTGGTGCGCCGCCAGGCCCTTGGCCACCGCCTGGCGATACTGTGCCAGGGCCTCGGGCTCGCCACGCCAGAGATCGCGGTAGGTGACCCGGCTGCCAGGCTGGATCACACCCGTGGCGTCCAGGTCGGCGAGGTTCATCAATACTCGTGGGGTCAGGCTATAGAAATTGCCGGCGCGGTCCGGTTCGTAGGTCAGCACCCGGCTCATGCGCAGGGTCTTCATGCCCACGTCGATGCTGTCGCCGATCGACAGCCCCAGGGCCGCCAGCAGGCGTGGTTCGACCCAGGCCTCGCCCGGCGCCGGGCCACCGCCGGGGGACTCCTCGGTGTAGGGGGCCGCGGCGCTGCGCAGTTGGCCACGCAAGGGGTAGCTGGCGTCGGCCGCCTTGATGCTCGACAACTGGATCCCCGCCTGTGCGCCCACCACGCTGGTGAACTCGACCACCCGGGCGTGGCGCAGGCCAGCGGCCGTGCCGGCGGCGACCTGCGCCTCACTGGCCGGCGAGCTGCCCCGCAGCACCAGGTCGGCCCCGAGGAACTCGCCGGCGCGCAGTTGCATGGCGTCGTTCAGGCGCGCGCCGAAATAGCCGATGGCGGTGCTGGCCGCCACCGCCACCAGCAGGGCGAAGAACAGCACCCGCACCTCGCTGGCGCGGGCATCGCGCAGCAACTGGCGCAGGGCCAGGCCGCACAGGCGGGAGAAGGGCAGGCGGCTCATCAGGGCTCCAGGGGCTCGACCAGGCGGCCGGCATCCAGGCGGATCAGGCGGCGGCAGCGCTTGGCCAGGCGTTCGTCATGGGTGACCAGCACCAGGGTGGCGTCGCGCTCCTTGTTCAGCTCGAACAGCAGGTCGCTGATGCGCTCGCCGGTGTGGCTGTCCAGGTTGCCCGTGGGCTCGTCGGCGAACAGCACCGCAGGCTCGGCGGCGAAGGCGCGGGCGATCGCCACCCGCTGCTGCTCGCCCCCGGACAGCTGGCGTGGCGTGTGGCTCAGGCGCTTGCCCAGGCCGACCCGCTCCAGCAGGTCGCGGGCATGTTCGCGGGCGTCGCGACGGCCGTCCAGCTCCAGCGGCAGCATGACGTTCTCCAGGGCATTGAGGCTGTCGAGCAGCTGGAACGACTGGAACACGAAGCCGACGTGCTCGGCCCGCACCCGGGCGCGCTGGTCTTCGTCCAGCGGGCCGAGGTCATGCCCGGCGAGGATGACCTGGCCGGCGCTGGGCCGGTCGAGGCCAGCGAGCAGGCCCAGCAAGGTCGACTTGCCGGAGCCGGAGGCGCCGACGATGGCCAGGCTGTCGCCTTGGTCGAGGGAAAGGGAGAGCGCGTGGAGGATGGTCAGGTCGCCTTCCGCGCTGGGGACCACTTTGCTAAGGTTCTGCGCAACGAGAATGCTGGGGCCCATGGAGAATCCAATGCGAGTGTGGTGGTTGAGTGCCGGTCTGGCCCTGTTTTGCCTGGCCCAGGGCGCGGCGGCGGGAACGCTGCTGGTCGTCGGCGATAGTATCAGCGCCGGTTTTGGCCTGGATAGCCGCCAGGGGTGGGTTGCCCTGTTGCAGCAGCGCCTGGAGGAGGAGGGTTACGACGACCAGGTGGTCAATGCCTCGATCAGCGGCGACACCAGTGCAGGCGGCCAGGCGCGGCTGCCGGCGCTGCTTGCCGAGCACAAGCCGAGCCTGGTGGTGCTGGAGTTGGGGGGCAACGATGGCCTGCGCGGGCAGCCGCCCGAGCAATTGCAACAAAATCTTGCCTCGATGATCGATCGCTCCCGCGACGCGGGGGCGAAGGTGGTGTTGCTGGGCATGCGCCTGCCCCCCAACTACGGGGTGCGCTACACCACGGCCTTCGCCCAGGTCTATGAGCAACTGGCAGCACAGAAGCAGGTGCCGCTGGTGCCGTTTTTCCTCGAGGGCGTCGGTGGGGTGGCGCAGATGATGCAGGCCGACGGCATCCATCCGGCCCAGGGGGCGCAGCAGCGCCTGCTGGAAAATGCCTGGCCGGCGATAAAACCCTTGCTGTGACGCTTTTATCGGGACGGGCTTTCGGCTAATGTTGCGCCCCCCGTTCCGAGAGCCCCCGATGCCGCGCCCCGCCTGGTCCTTGTATGCCTATCAACTGATCGAGCCCGATGAGCAGCTCGACCTGTTCGCCTGCCAGGAGGTTCGCGTTCACCTGGTGGCCCGCCAGCTCGAGCTTGGCGCGCCCGCCGACCGCACCCTGTGCGGCGGCCTGCTGCCGGCCCAGCCGCGCTGGTCGATGGTCGAGCGCAGCATCTACCGCGATGGCCGCCTGTGCCCGCTGTGCCGGGCGATCCTCGACGCCCAGCGGCGTGGCACGCGTCCGGTGTGGCCGGAACTCTGAGCGCCTTTCATCATCTGAAACGCTTGCCCATGGTCGATGCCTCCCGCTTGTATCGGGGTGGGTGTACAATCGACCCTCTTGACCCATCTTTCGAAGGATTTACCGGATGTTGCCGCGCCTTCCCGCCGTCACCCGTAGCCTGTCCATGGCCGCCCTGCTGGTAGCGGGCCCTGCCGTTGCGCTGGAACTGCCGTTGCCACCACCCGGTGAGGACATCGTCGGCCAGGTCCAGGTGATCAAGGCCAAGTACGAGGACACCTTCGCCGACATCGGCACCGCCAATGACCTCGGCTACCTGGAGATGATCGCCGCCAACCCGGGCATCGACCCGTGGCTGCCGGGCGCCGGCAGCGAGATCATCCTGCCGACCCGCTACATCCTGCCGCCGGGCCCGCGCGAGGGGATCGTCATCAACCTGGCCGAGTACCGCATGTACTACTACCCGAAAGGGCAGAACGTGGTGCACACCTACCCGTTGGGCATCGGTCGCGAAGGCTGGGGTTCGCCGATCGCCAACACCAGGATCACCGCCAAGACACCGAACCCGACCTGGACGCCGCCGGCCTCGATCCGCGCCGAGCATGCCGCCGATGGCGACATCCTGCCGGCCGTGGTGCCCGCAGGGCCCGACAACCCGCTGGGGCCGTTCAAGTTCACCCTGGGCGTGCCGGGCTACCTGATCCACGGTTCGAACAAGAAGTTCGGCATTGGCATGCGCACCAGCCACGGCTGCTTCCGTATGTTCAACAACAATGTGCTGGAGTTGTCGAAAATGGTGCCGGTGGGGACATCGGTACGCATCATCAACGAGCCCTACAAGTTCGGTATCAGTGGTGGCAAGGTCTACCTGGAAGCCCACACGCCGTTGGACGACCATGGCGATCCGTCGGTGGTGGACAAGCACACCGCGGTCATCAATGCCCTGCTCAAGCGCGAGGACCTGGCCAACAACCTGCGCATGAACTGGGACATGGTGCGCGATGTGGTGGCCGCTGAAGACGGCATGCCGGTGGAAATCGCCGTGCCGGTCAATGCCGACGTTAGCGCGCCGATGGTGTCGAGCATTCCGCCTGAGTTGCAGTAAGCACGCTCAAGGTGTTTTGAACTAACACGCCATCGAGCTTTGCAGCCTCTCGCGGCACAAGGCCGCTCCCACAGGTGCAGCGCTGACTTACAGAACAGTGCCGTACCTGTGGGAGCGGCCTTGTCGCGAAAGGAGCACGTAGCGGCCCCAGCAGTTTCTTGCCGGTCGCTTTTGCCGCGGCAATAAAAAAGCCGACCCACTAGTGGGTCGGCTCCATAACAATCCGTGAGGATTATTACTTGCGGCTGGCTTTGTCCAGCATGCGCAGAGCGCGCTCATTGGCTTCGTCAGCGGTTTGCTGAGCTTTCTGAGCGGCAGCCAGAGCGTCGTCAGCCTTACGGTAGGCTTCGTCAGCACGGGCTTGGGCGCGAGCTGCTGCGTCTTCGGTAGCAGTCAGGCGAGCTTCGGTTTCTTTGGATACGCTGCTGCAACCGGTAGCCAGAACTGCGGCCAGAGCCAGAGCAGAGAATTTCAGAACGTTGTTCATCGTGTTCCCCTTCAAGGACTTTCTATTAAATAGCCATCTCTCGGAAAAGAGAAACTGGCCGGCGTACATAGTACCCATTACTTGTAGTAAGTAAACTGACTGAGCGCAAGAACTGCAAAAAAAATGTTGCCAGCCCTGGCAAGCGACATGGGTTGTAGGGCATTTTTGAAACTCGTGCAGAGGGTTTCGCAAGCGATTGTAGAACAGGAACTTTTTGTTGAACTAAAGGTGACTTTAACGGTCGGCTGGCGTCATAGCCCTGGAACATCCGGCGGCTGTTCCGAGTGCCCGGCACAGGGGGGGCAAGGTGGGGCTTGCGTATTTTTACCGGCGGGCACCTTGAGCAATCCCGCTTGTGGCGCCTACTATTTGTAGGGTGCCGCGCCGCAGAACGAACCAGATCGCCCTGCGGTCCAATAGGGCACCGGGTGGCGTAGAGGTTCCTCCGCCGGATAAAATCATCGGTCAAGGTAAGGGTCTGCCGAGAAGACCTGCGAGGAGTAGTGATGAGCGAAGCGCTGACCATCCATCATGACCAGGCCGGTCATCAGTTCGAGACCAACGTGGACGGTCATCGTGCCTACCTGACGTACATGGACCTGGGTAAACAGACGCTGGACATCTACCGCACCTTCGTGCCCAATGCCCTGCGTGGCCGCGGCATTGCCGCCGCCCTGACCGAACGGGCCCTGGAGTATGCCGAGCAGATGGGGTACACGGTCATTCCCTCGTGCTCCTATGTCGAACGCTACATGGAGCGCCAGCAGCGCCAGTCGAGCAAGGTCTGATTTCTGGCGAGCGATCGCCGCACACGAAAACGCCGGGCAATGCCCGGCGTTTTCGTGCCTGCCCTGGCCCTCAGCCGCGCTGGCGCTGGGGCAGGACATCCTTGAGCTTGGCGCGCATGCTGCGCAGGGCCTTCTCGGTGGCGCTCCAGTCGATGCAGGCATCGGTGACGGACACGCCGTACTGCAGGTCGTCCAAGTTCTTCGGAATGGCCTGGCAGCCCCAGTTCAGGTGGCTTTCGACCATCAGGCCGATGATCGACTGGTTGCCCTCGAGGATCTGGTTGGCCACGTTCTCCATGACCAGCGGTTGCAGGGCCGGATCCTTGTTGGAATTGGCGTGGCTGCAATCGACCATGATGTTGGCCTTGATCTTGGCCTTGGCCAGGTCCTGCTCGCACAGGGCGACGCTGACCGAGTCGTAGTTCGGCTTGCCGTTGCCGCCGCGCAGCACCACGTGACCGTAGGCGTTGCCCTTGGTGGTGACGATGGACACGCCGCCTTCCTGGTTGATGCCGAGGAAGCGGTGGGGCTTGGAGACCGACTGCAGGGCATTGATGGCGACGGTCAGGCCACCGTCGGTGCCGTTCTTGAAGCCCACCGCCGAGGACAGGCCGGAAGCCATTTCCCGGTGGGTCTGGGATTCGGTGGTACGGGCGCCGATGGCCGACCAACTGATCAGGTCCTGCAGGTATTGCGGGGAGATCGGGTCGAGCGCCTCGGTGGCGGTCGGCAGGCCCATCTCGGCCAGGTCCAGCAGCAGCTTGCGGCCGATGTGCAGGCCATCCTGGATCTTGAACGAGTCGTCCAGGTATGGGTCGTTGATCAGGCCTTTCCAGCCGACGGTGGTGCGCGGCTTCTCGAAGTACACGCGCATCACCAGGTACAGGGTGTCGGACACTTCTTCGGCCAGGGCCTTGAGGCGCTCGGCATATTCGTGGGCGGCCTTGATGTCGTGGATGGAGCAGGGGCCGACCACGACGAACAGGCGATGGTCCTTGCCGTCGAGGATATTGCGCACCACTTCGCGGCCGGCAGTCACGGTCTGCAGGGCCTTGGCGCTCAGGGGGAGTTCCTTCTTGAGCTGATCGGGGGTGATCAAGGTCTCGTTGGAAGCAACGTTAAGGTCGTCGATCGGTAAATCAGCCATCGTGTTACTCGTCAGGTCACGGGTGCCGGCCGCCAGCAATCCCCGTGCGGCCCAGCAGCAAGATTGTTCGCAACGGGGAGCCGAACCTTAGCGCGTTACAGGGGGCTCGACAATGGGCTGGCCCCCGTCGGCGCGGGGTTTTTACCGGATGGCTGGTTTTTTCCGCCTCAGGTGGCGTGCAGGTTCGCCTCGGAGAAGGCTTCGGCGTGCAGGCCGACCCATTGTGCGGCCAACGCCTGGGCAGCATTGCTGTCGAGGTCGGGCTGCTGATGTTGCAGGCAGTAGTGGCGAATCTGGCAGACCTGCTCGCCCATGCGAGCGCCGAACAGTGCCTGGGCATCGGTGAAGGCAATGCCCACCCGGTAGCCTTCGTCGAGTTTCTGACACCAGGCGATATAACCAGGATAGCGGGCCTCGCTGCCCAGGGAGGGAATTGCGACTTCCACCGCCATGCCGCGCCGGTAGGCGCGCAACTGCTTGCAAGCGATGCCGCCCAGGCCCAGTGTATGCAGGTGGCGGCGGAACAGGCTGGGGAATGGACGCAGGGTCAATTCGACCGGAATGTCTTCGGGATGAGGCAGGTATCCACACATGGCCGACTCCGTGCCGGTTATTTGACCTTCTTCGCTCCAGTATAGTGAAAGATCGAAAACCGGCTGATTTACGTGTAAAAAAACCGGGCGACGAGCATAGGTATTTTCGACAAGGGGCAGGGTGAGCATGCGCAATGCACGGATCGGCATCATCGGCAGTGGTGCCATTGGCGGCTTCTATGGGGTGATGCTGGCACGCGCCGGCTTCGATGTGCATTTTCTGTTGCGCAGCGAGTATGCCGCCGTACGCGACCAGGGCCTGGTGGTGGAGAGTGCGGTGCACGGCCAGGTGCGGATGAAGGTGCAGGCTTATGTCGCGGCTGCCGACCTGCCACCGTGCGACTGGCTGCTGGTGGGCGCCAAGGCCACCAGCAATGCCGAACTGGCACCGCTGATCGTCCAGGCCGCGGCGCCGGGCGCCAAGGTGGTCTTGCTGCAGAACGGCCTGGGGGTGGAAGCGCAGTTGCGCCCGGACTTGCGCTCGGACATGCACCTGCTGGGCGGGTTGTGCTTCATTTGCGTCAATCGCCAGGCGCCTGGAGTGATTCGCCACCAGGCGTTGGGCGCGGTCAACCTGGGGTATCACAGCGGCCCGGCCGAGGACGCGGGGGCGGCCATTGTCGCCGAGGGCGCCGCCTTGTTCCAGGCGGCCGGTGTCGACTCCCAGGCCATGGAGGACCTTGACCTGGCGCGCTGGCAGAAACTGGTATGGAACGTGCCCTACAACGGCCTTTCGGTGCTCCTGCAGGCCAGTACGACTCCTCTGATGAGCGACCCGCACAGCCGTGAGCTGATCCAGGCGCTGATGGCCGAGGTGGTGCAGGGCGCGCAGGCCTGTGGTCATGTGCTGGCGCAAGGGTATGCCGAGCACTTGTTGCGCATCACCGAGCAGATGCCCGACTACTGGCCGAGCATGTACCACGACCATGCCCTGGGGCGTGCGCTGGAGTTGCAGGCGATCTATGCCGAGCCGCTGTCCCGGGCGCGAGCGGCCGGATGCCAACTGCCGCGCATGGAGATGCTGTACCAGGCACTGACCTTCCTCGACCGGCGCAATCGCCCGGCCTGAAGGGCGCGGCGGCAGCGCGCCGGACGGCACGGCGGCCGTTCGCGGCGCTGCTAAGCTGAACCTTGCTCTGCCTTAGCGGCAGTCGAGGAGGTCGAATGATCCATTCCATGCTGTATGCCACCGACCTCGGTGTATACGCGCCCTTCGTCATGCAACACGCCCTGGCCCTGGCGCGCACCTTCAATGCAGAGCTGTACGTGATTCACGCGGTGGAGCCCATGGGGCAGTTCGCCGAATCCTTGCTGCAGAGCTACCTCGACGAACAGACCCTGGACGAACTGCACAGCCAGGGCGTCAACACGGTGCTGGCCAATATCGAGCAGCGGGTACTGGAGAACTTTCGCGACGAACTGGGCGAGGAGGCCGACCTGGCCGTGATCCGGGCGGTCAGGGTGCGCCAGGGCGACCCGGCTCAGGTCATTCTCGAGCAGGCCCAGCGCCTGAGTGTCGACCTGCTGATCTTCGGCAGCCACAGCCAGGGGGCGGGGGTGGACGTGCCGATCGGCCGTACCGCGGTGCGGCTGTTGCAGCTGTCGCCGGTGCCGGTCTACATGGTGCCGTTGGCCCAACATTTGGGGCGTAGGAAAGCGTGAGGCTGGCAGTAAGTCATTTCCGGGCATGTAACAAAATAGTTCTAGATTTATTTCCAGAACCACTAATATAGTTATATCTCGTCGCTGCCAGCTGCCGGTGACCTACCGCTGATCCGAGGGATACCTATGAAGCTTCAACAACTGCGCTACATCTGGGAAGTGGCGCACCATGACCTCAACGTCTCCGCGACAGCGCAGAGCCTCTACACCTCCCAACCCGGGATCAGCAAGCAGATCCGCCTGCTCGAGGACGAACTGGGTGTCGAGGTCTTCGCCCGCAGTGGCAAGCACCTGACCCGCGTCACCCCTGCAGGCGAGCGCATCATCAATACCGCTGGCGAGATCCTGCGCAAGGTCGAGAGCATCAAGCAGATCGCCCAGGAATTCTCCAACGAGAAGAAAGGCACCCTGTCGATCGCCACCACCCACACCCAGGCGCGCTATGCGCTGCCACCGGTGATCAGCAGCTTCATCAAGCAGTACCCGGAAGTCGCCCTGCACATGCACCAGGGCTCGCCCATGCAGATCGCCGAGATGGCCGCCGACGGCACCGTCGATTTCGCCATCGCCACCGAGGCGCTGGAGCTGTTCGGCGACCTGATCATGATGCCGTGCTACAAGTGGAACCGCTGCGTGGTCGTGCCCCAGGGCCACCCGCTGACCAAGCTGCCGAAGCTGACCCTCGAAGCGGTCGCCGAGTATCCGATCGTCACCTATGTATTCGGTTTCACTGGCCGTTCCAAGCTGGACGAGGCCTTCAATCATCGCGGCCTGACGCCGAAAGTAGTGTTCACCGCCGCCGACGCCGACGTGATCAAGACCTATGTGCGCCTGGGGTTGGGCGTGGGCATCGTGGCCAAGATGGCGGTCGATCCCAAGCTCGACAGCGACCTGGTGTGCTTGGATGCCAGCGAACTGTTCGAAGCCAGCATCACCAAGATCGGCTTCCGTCGTGGCACCTTCCTGCGCGGCTTCATGTGCGATTTCATCGAGAAGTTCGCCCCGCACCTGACCCGCGAAGTGATGGCCAAGGCCATCCAGTGCCATAACAAGCAGGAGCTCGAGGAGCTGTTCGCGGGCGTCGAGTTGCCGGTGCACTGACAACAGCGGCAAGCTACAAGAGAAAAGCAGCCTGTGCCCCAATGTCGGTCAGTTAAGCGGCGCTTTGTCATTTTTGCGGCTACCTTGCAGCCCATCGCCGGCAAGCCGGCTCCCACAGGGACCGCGGCGACCACACATGATGCGGTTTGCACGGACGGTGTGGGAGCCGGCTTGCCGGCGATGGGGCGCGAAGCGGCCCCAAATGACAACTGAAAGTCTTAACTGACCGGCATTAGCCTGTGCCCGGTCTGCTTTTCTTGTGGCTTGAAGCTGGGCCCGCTTCAGGCCTTGCTGATCAGGTTGCCCGCGTGCAGGCCGCATTCCTTCTGGGTCGACTCTTCCCACCACCAGCGGCCTTCGCGCTCGTGCTGGTTGGGTAGTACAGGACGGGTGCAGGGTTCGCAGCCGATGCTGATGAAGCCGCGCTCGTGCAGGTTGTTGTAGGGCAGCTCGAGCATGCGGATGTAACCCCAGACTTCCTCGCTGGTCATCTGCGCCAGCGGATTGAACTTGTACAGGGTACGTTCAGGGGTGGAGAACGCCGTGTCGATCTCCAGCGCGGCCACCTGGCTGCGGGTGCCCGGGCTCTGGTCGCGGCGCTGGCCGGTGGCCCAGGCGCGCACGGTGGCCAGCTTGCGGCGCAGCGGCTCGATCTTGCGGATGCCGCAGCACTCGCCATGGCCATCCTTGTAGAAACTGAACAGGCCCTTTTCCTTGACGAACGGTTCGAGCTTGGCATGATCCGGGCTGAGGATCTCGATCGGCAGGTTGTACTGTTCGCGGACCTGGTCGATGAAGCGATAGGTTTCCGGGTGCAGGCGGCCGGTGTCGAGGCTGAATACCTTGACCTGCTTGTTCAGCTTCCAGGCCATGTCCACCAGTACCACGTCCTCGGCACCGCTGAAGGAAATCCACAAGTCGTCGCCGAAGTGCTCGAAGGCGAGCTTGAGGATGTCCTGTGGGGACTTGCTGGCATGGGTCGCGGCGAGGGTGGCGACGTCGAAGGGTTGGCTCATCAGGCGGTTTCCATCGTGTGTATGGCGCTGTGCGCTCGTAATAGGGCGATGGTAACAAAAAATGGCGGGGTAGACGCCCTGCGATGGTGAGTGGATGCCAGGGTGTCGCCTGTGTAGGTCAATCAAGATGCTCGGCTGCCATCTTGGGGCGCAAGGCAGCCCTGGGGCTTGCCCGCGTAAAGGGCGGCGCCAGTCACAAGCCTTGCAGCGTCTGCATCAATACCCGCACCTTGGCGATGGACTCCTCGTATTCGGCCTGCCAGTCGGAGTCGGCCACCACTGCGCCGCCTCCCCAGCAACTGACCTGGCCATCCTTGACCAACAGGCTGCGAATGGCGATGGAGCTGTCCATTTCGCCGCGTACATCCACATACAGCAGCGAGCCGCAATACAGCGCCCGGCGCGCTGGCTCCAGTTCGTCGATGATCTGCATGGCGCGGATCTTCGGAGCGCCGGTGATCGAGCCACCGGGGAAGCTGTCGCCGATCAGGTCCAGTGCGTCCTTGCCGCTGGCCAGGCGCCCGGTGATGCTGCTGACCAGGTGATGGACGTTGGGGTAGCTCTCCAGGCTGAACAGCTCAGGTACCTTGACCGAGCCGATCTCGCAGGTACGCCCCAGGTCGTTGCGCAGCAGGTCGACGATCATCAGGTTTTCCGAGCGGTCCTTGGGGCTCTCCTGTAGCTCGGCGGCGTTGCGGGCATCTTCCTGCGGGTCGCTGGAGCGGGGGCGGGTGCCCTTGATCGGGCGGGTTTCCACCTGGCCCTGGCTGACCTGGATGAAGCGCTCCGGTGAGAAGCTCAGCAGGGCACTGCCGTCGGCCAACTGCTGGTAGCCGGAGAAGGGCGTCGGGCAGGCCTTGCGCAGAGCCTGGTAGGCCCTCCACGGGTCGCCCTGGCAGGGCGCGCGGAAGCGTTGGGTCAGGTTGATCTGGTAGCAGTCACCGGCCTGGATGTACTGCTGGACCTTGTCGAAGGCTGCCCGGTATTGCTCGGGCTGCAGGTCGCCGCGCATGGGGGCGAGCAGTTGGAAGTCACCGGGCTCACAGGCTTCGGGCATTTCGAACAGGTGGACCAGGCGCTCCCGCTCGCGGGCGTCCAGGCTTGGGTGGAAGACCAGTTGGCTGGTGCGTAGCCGATGGTCGCTGACCAGGGCCCAGGCATACAGGCCGAGTTGTGCATCGGGCAGGCCGAGATCGTCCCGCGCCAGGCTCGGCAGGTGCTCCAGGCGCCGGCCGAAGTCGTAGCTCAGGTAGCCGATCAGGCCGCCGGCGAAGGGCAGTTCGATGCCTTCGGGCAGTGTCGCTCGGCCCAACTGCGTCAGGGCGTTGCGCAGGCGTTGCAGGTAGGCCCGACCTTCTTCCCCGGCTTGAGCCTGCAGGTGTTGCAGCGGCCAGGCGCTGAGCAGGTCGAAGCGGCCGCGCTCGGCACCTGGGCGGGCGCTGTCGAGCAGGATTGCCCCGGGGGCCTGGCGCAGGCGGGCGAAGTAGGTGGCCGGGTCGGGCTGGTAGGGCAGGGCGTGGAGCGTACAGGTCGGCATGCGAGTGGGTGGCGATGACAAAGCGAGGAGGGCGATTGTAGTCGCCTGGGGGAGGGGCGGCCAGCTCTGGCTGCGACAGCTATTCGGCTTCCATTTAGAGCGAGCGCTTTCGTGATCGTCGCGCTAGCCTCTCGCGTTGACAAATGACTGGGGCCGCTTCGCGGCCCCGATACGGCGGATCACTGCGGATGAACGTGCCCGAACAACCCCTGGGACACACGCACCCGCTGCTCGGCATCTTCCGTGACGCCGTCCTTGGCCAACGCCTCCAGGTGCGCCTCGATGGCATGGGTGCGCTGGGTCAGGCCGCAGTCGTTGGCGATCTGGATGTTCAGGCCCGGGCGGGCGTTGAGCTCGAGGATCAACGGGCCCTTGTCCTGGTCCAGGACCATGTCCACCCCGATGTAGCCCAGGCCACACAGCTCGTAGCAGTTGGCCGCGAGCTTCATGAAGCCGTCCCAGTTCGGCAACTGCACGCCATCCACCGCGTTGGTGGTGTCCGGGTGCTTGCTGATGATCTTGTTCAGCCAGGTGCCGCGCAGGGTGACACCGGTGGCCAGGTCCACGCCCACGCCGATGGCGCCTTGGTGCAGGTTGGCCTTGCCGCCCGACTGACGGGTCGGCAGGCGCAGCATGGCCATCACCGGGTAGCCCATCAGCACGATGATGCGGATGTCCGGCACGCCTTCGTAGCTGATGCTCTTGAAGATCTGGTCCGGGGTCACCCGGTACTCGATCAGCGCGCGGTCGCGATGCCCGCCGAGCGAATACAGGCCGGTGAGGATGCTGGAGATCTGGTGCTCGATCTCGCCGTGGCTGATGATCTTGCCCGACACCGTGCGATAGCGGTCCTCGAAGCGGTCGGCGATGACCATGATGCCGTCACCGCCGGCGCCCTGGGCCGGCTTGATGACGAAATCGTTGCGCCCGCCGATGATCTGGTCGAGCTTTTCGATCTGCTTCTCGGTCTCGATGATGCCATACATCTCCGGCACATGGATGCCAGCCTCGAGCGCACGCTCCTTGGTGATGATCTTGTCGTCGACGATCGGGTACAGGTGGCGCTTGTTGTACTTCAGGACGTAGTCCGCGTTGCGCCGGTTGATACCCATGATGCCCCGGGCCTCCAGGGCTTTCCAGGTCTTGATCAGTCCGAACATCAGGCGTCAGCCTTCACGAAAGCCTTGAAGCGAACGAGCTCGGTCAGGCGGTAGCCGCGGTAACGGCCCATCGCCAGCATGAAGCCCACCAGAACCAGCAGTACGGCCGGGAAGGTGAAGACGAAGTACACCAGCTCCGGCACCATCATCAGCAGGTGCGCCAGGGAGGCGGCGAACAGGGTGCCGATGGCCACCTTCATGGCATGGCCGCCGCCACGTTCCTCCCAGGTGATCGACAGGCGCTCGATGGTCATGGTCAGGATCACCATCGGGAACAGTGCCACCGACAGGCCGCGCTCCAGGCCCAGCTTGTGGCTGAACAGGCTGATGGCGGCGATCAGCACCACGACGAAGGTCAGCACCACCGACAGGCGCGGCAGCATCTGCAGCTTCAGGTGCTCGAGGTAGGAACGTAGCGACAGGCCCAGGGCGGTGATCACAGTGAACAGGATGATGCCGAAGCCCAACTGGGTCTCGCGGAAGGCCAGGGCGATCAGCACCGGGGTGAAGGTACCCAGGGTCTGGATGCCGATCAGGTTGCGCAGCACCAGGATCACCAGCACGCCGATCGGGATCATCACCATGATCATGAAGGTCTGCTGGGTCTGCAGCGGCAGGCCGTACAGGGAATACTCGAGGAAGTCGGCGTCGGTGTTCTCGTCGGTCAGCTTGGCCAGGCGGATGGCGTTCATCTCGCTGTTGTTCATGCTGAAGGTGACGTTGGCCTTGCGGCCGCCATCGACGGTGACCAGGTTCTCGTCGCCGACCCACCACAGCAGGCGGTCGTTGGGCAGGCCCTGCTCGCCGGTGTCGGGGTTGAAGTACAGCCAGTCGTTGCCGTTGAAGCTGCGCAGCCACAGCTCGGGGCTCTGCGGGGTATCGGCGACCAGGCGGATGGTGTGCACCTTCTCCATCGGCACGTGGGCGATCGACAGCAGCAGGTCGATGACCTTGGCCTTGTTCAGGGCCGAGGTATCGCCGCCCAGCAGCAGCTTGACGTTGTCGTCGTTGAGGTTGTTGACCCGCTTGATGGTCTCGCTGACGAAGGTCTCGACGTCGGCCGAGTGCTGGCGGATCGGCGCCATCAACGCCTCGGCGGCGATCTTCTCGGGGCCCTCGACAGCCAGGCTGTCACGGAAGGTCGGGCCCTTGACCGTGGTCTTCTCGTTGCTGTAGCGCTTGGTCAGCACCAGGCGGTAGTAGAGGGTCTGGTTGCCGCTGGCGCGGCGCGCCGACCAGGTCACCTTGCGGTTGCCGTCGACACGGTTGACGCTCACCCCGTAGTTGTTGGAGATGAAGCTCTCGTTGAGGCTGACGTAGTCGCGGTTCAGCGGCGGCACGAACATCTGAACCTTGACCGGGTCCTTGGGGTTGGCGATGAACTCGACCTTGGCGTCGATGTTCCACAAATCGTCGGTCTCGTCCTCGGTGACCGGGATGCCGAGAATGAAGATCTGGTAGGCCGTGACCAGCACGCCCAGGAGCACCAGGACGGTGATCAGGACTTTCAGGTGGAGGGTAAGAGAGCGCATCGGGATTACTCTGCTTTGGGAGCTTCGGTGGCACAGGCAGGTTTGCCGGCCGCGTATTTAAGGCTTGGGTCGACCAGCGCGTCGAAGTGCTTGAGCGCCTCGGAACCGATCAGCAGCGGGAACTGGAAGGCGCTGCGGTCGGTGAGGTTGACTTCGATGGTGCGCTGCGCGCGGCCCATGCAGATGTTCAGTTCGATGACCGGGCGGGCCGTGTAGGCCTTGCCTTCGTCGGGATTGTAGTCGCCGGCGCGCCGCTTGATCTTGCTGACCCGCGCCAGCGGGCGCTCGATCGGGTGCGAGTGGGCGGCATCGATGGCCAGGTAGAAGCGTACCCAGCTTTCGCCATCGCGCTTGAAGCGCTTGATGTCGCGGGCACTGAGGGAGGCGGTCTTGGCGCCGGTGTCGAGCTTGGCCGCCACTTCCAGGTCGAGGTCGGAAAGACGGGCATATTCGTTCAGGCCATACACGGTCTTTTCCGCCGCCGGGACGTGGGCCGGCAGCAGGGCGAGGCAGAACAGCAGTGAAACGGGTGTGAGTCTCATAAATCCTGGCGCGGTGCTGTGCGGGGTTCGGGGCAAGGCGACTGGCAAGTACTGCGCAAGCATCCTCGTTCATCTGTCAACAGCATGAAACGATGACAGGCACACTATATCCATCCTCCCTTGGGAAGCGCGGCATTCTATCACGCCAACGTCTCGACGCCAGCGCGCCGCGTTCTGACAGCATTTGCAGGCGTTAAGTTCGTTCTTAGACGATTGTCGACAATATTGATTTTGTCTTTGACGTGCCACCCATGTTTAGCTAGCTTTGGCGCTATTGAAACGTAAGGTGTCGACAATATGCTAGGTGCAACCCAGGCTTCCCTGACCCTTCCGGATGAAACGGAAACCCTCTCGGAGAACGTTTTCCGACGCATCCAGGCAGCGATCGTCAAGGGTGAGATCGCGCCGGGCAGCAAGATCTCCGAGCCTGAGCTGGCGCGTACCTATGGCATCAGCCGCGGCCCGCTGCGCGAGGCCATCCACCGCCTGGAGGGGCAGCGCCTGCTGGTGCGCGTGCCCCATGTCGGCGCCCGGGTGGTGTCGCTCAGCCACGCCGAGCTGATCGAGCTGTACGAGATCCGCGAGTCCCTCGAAGGCATGGCCTGCCGCCTGGCCGCCGAGCGCATGAGCCAGGCCGAGATCGACGAACTGCGCCGGGTGCTCGACACCCACGAGCGCGACGCCACCTTCCAGGCCGGCCTTGGCTACTACCAGCAGGAAGGCGACTTCGACTTCCATTACCGGATCATCCAGGGCAGCGGCAACCAGACCCTGGTCAAGATGCTCTGCGGCGAGCTGTACCAGCTGGTGCGCATGTACCGCATCCAGTTCTCCGCCACGCCCAACCGCCCGCACCAGGCCTTCGCCGAGCACCATCGCATCCTCGATGCCATCGAAGGCCGCGACGGCGAACTGGCCGAACTCCTGATGCGCCGGCACATCGGCGCATCCAAGCGCAACATCGAGCGTCACTACCAAGGCGCCGACAACAATAGCCCACGAGGTGAGTCATGACTTTGAAGAGCACGCCCGGCCAGCGTTTCCGTGACGCGGTCGCTGCCGAACATCCGTTGCAGGTGGTCGGGACCATCAATGCCAACCACGCCCTGCTGGCCAAGCGCGCCGGCTTCAAGGCCATCTACCTGTCCGGCGGCGGTGTCGCCGCCGGCTCCCTGGGCCTGCCGGACCTGGGCATCAGCGGCCTGGACGACGTGCTGACCGACGTGCGCCGCATCACCGATGTCTGCGACCTGCCGCTGCTGGTGGATGTCGATACCGGCTTCGGCGCCTCGGCCTTCAACGTGGCCCGCACCGTGCGTTCGATGATCAAGTTCGGCGCCGCCGCCCTGCACATCGAGGACCAGGTCGGCGCCAAGCGCTGCGGCCACCGGCCGAACAAGGAGATCGTCTCCCAGCAGGAGATGGTCGACCGCATCAAGGCCGCGGTGGACGCCCGCACCGACGACAGCTTCGTGATCATGGCGCGTACCGACGCCCTGGCCGTGGAAGGCCTGAACGCCGCCCTGGACCGCGCCGCCGCCTGCATCGAGGCCGGTGCCGACATGATCTTCCCGGAAGCGATCACTGAACTGTCGATGTACAAGACCTTCGCCGACCGGGTGAAGGCGCCGATCCTGGCCAACATCACCGAGTTCGGTGCCACGCCGCTGTACACCACCGAGGAACTGGCGTCGGTCGATGTCTCCCTGGTGCTGTACCCACTGTCGGCGTTCCGTGCCATGAACAAGGCCGCCGAGAACGTCTACACCGCGCTGCGCCGCGACGGCACGCAGAAGAACGTCATCGACACCATGCAGACGCGCATGGAGCTCTACGATGCCATCGGCTACCACGCCTTCGAGCAGAGCCTCGATGCGTTGTTCGCCCAGAAGAAAGCCTGAGAGCGCCGGCCTCGTCGCTGGTCGGCCAGCCTCCACAGGGCGCGCAAGTTGCAAAGGGTGCGCTGTACTTGTGGACGCCGGCTTGCCGGCGATGGGGCGGTACAGATATGTCGGATTAGCCTGTAAGACTTCACATAACAAGTTCAAGAAAGGAGAACACACCATGGCCGAAGCAAAAGTACTCAGTGGCGCAGGCCTGCGTGGCCAGGTGGCCGGGCAGACCGCCTTGTCGACCGTCGGCCAGGCCGGTGCCGGCCTGACCTACCGTGGTTACGATGTGCGTGACCTGGCGGCCGCTGCCGAATTCGAGGAAGTCGCCTACCTGCTGCTGTACGGCGAACTGCCGAGCAAGGCGGAACTTGCCGACTACAAGCGCAAGCTCAAGGGGCTGCGCGACTTGCCGCAAACCCTCAAGGAAGTGCTCGAGCGTATCCCGCGCGACGCCCACCCGATGGACGTGATGCGTACCGGCTGCTCGGTACTGGGTACCCTGGAACCGGAACTGACCTTCGAAGCCCAGCGCGAGAAGACCGATCGCCTGCTGGCGGTGTTCCCGGCGATCATGTGCTACTGGTACCGCTTCTCCCACCATGGCGTGCGCATCGACTGCACCAGCGACGAGGACACCCTTGGCGGTCACTTCCTGCACCTGCTGCACGGCAAGCAGCCGAGCCCGCTGCACGTCAAGGTGATGAACGTCTCGCTGATCCTCTACGCCGAGCACGAGTTCAACGCCTCAACCTTCACCGCCCGGGTCTGCGCCTCGACCCTGTCGGACCTGTACTCCTGCGTCACCGCCGCCATCGGCACGCTACGCGGCCCGCTGCACGGGGGCGCCAACGAAGCGGCGATGGAACTGATCGAGCGCTTCCAGAGCCCGCAGGAGGCGGTCGCCGAGCTGCTCAAGATGCTCGAGCGCAAGGACAAGATCATGGGCTTCGGCCATGCCATCTACAAGGAGTCCGACCCGCGTAACGAGGTGATCAAGGGCTGGTCCCGGCAGCTTGCCGACGAGGTGGGCGACAAGGTGCTGTACCCGGTCTCCGAAGCCATCGACAAGACCATGTGGGAGCAGAAGCGCCTGTTCCCCAACGCCGACTTCTACCATGCCTCGGCGTACCACTTCATGGGCATCCCGACCAAGCTGTTCACCCCGATCTTCGTCTGCTCGCGCCTGACCGGCTGGGCGGCGCACGTCTTCGAGCAACGCGCCAACAACCGCATCATCCGCCCAAGCGCCGAGTACATCGGTGTCGAACAGCGCCAGTTCGTGCCGATCGAGCAGCGCTGAATAGAAATAGAGAGGCAACCCGTTTCCCCTGTGGAAGCGGGCTTGCCCGCGAATGCGCCCGACCGGCCTACCCATGTGCGCCTGCTGACGCATTCGCGGGCAAGCCCGCTCCCACAGGGACGGTGGAGCCTTCCGAATCCTGTGACCGAGCCTGAATGATGAACATTGCATACCGCAAAGCCCTGCCAGGCACCGACCTGGACTACTTCGACGCCCGCTCGGCGGTCGAGGCGATCAAGCCCGGCGCCTACGATGGCCTGCCTTACACCTCCCGCGTGCTCGCCGAGAACCTGGTGCGACGCTGCGACCCGGCGACCCTCAACGCCTCCCTGGAGCAGTTGATCGAGCGCAAGCGCGACCTCGACTTCCCCTGGTTCCCGGCGCGGGTGGTGTGCCACGACATCCTCGGCCAGACCGCCCTGGTCGACCTGGCTGGCCTGCGTGACGCCATTGCCGACAAAGGCGGTGACCCGGCCCAGGTCAACCCGGTGGTGCCGGTGCAACTGATCGTCGACCACTCGCTGGCGGTGGAGTGCGGTGGTTTCGATCCGCAGGCGTTCGAGAAGAACCGCGCCATCGAGGACCGTCGCAACGAAGACCGTTTCCATTTCATCAACTGGACCAAGAAGGCGTTCAAGAACGTCGACGTGATCCAGCCAGGCAACGGCATCATGCACCAGATCAACCTGGAGAAGATGTCGCCGGTGATCCACAACGACCGCGGCGTGGCCTACCCGGACACCTGTGTCGGCACCGACAGCCACACCCCGCACGTCGATGCCTTGGGCGTGATCGCCATCGGCGTCGGTGGCCTGGAGGCCGAGAACGTCATGCTCGGCCGGGCCTCCTGGATGCGCCTGCCAGAGATCGTCGGCGTCGAGCTGAGCGGCCGGCTCGCGCCGAACATCACCGCCACCGACCTGGTGCTGGCCCTGACCGAATTCCTGCGCAAGCAGAAAGTGGTCGGCGCCTACCTCGAGTTCCACGGCGAAGGCGCCCGTGCCCTGACCCTGGGCGACCGCGCCACCATCTCCAACATGGCCCCGGAGTACGGCGCCACCGCGGCGATGTTCGCCATCGACCAACAGACCATCGATTACCTGCGGCTGACCGGCCGCGAAGACCAGCAGGTCAAGCTGGTGGAAACCTACGCCAAGGCCGCCGGCCTGTGGGCCGACAGCCTGGCCAAGGCCGAGTACGAGCGGGTGCTGCGCTTCGACCTGTCCAGCGTGGTGCGCAACATGGCCGGCCCGTCCAACCCGCACGCCCGTGTCGCCACCGCCGACCTGGCCGCCAAGGGCATCGCTGGCGCCTGGGAAGAGGTACCGGGGCAGATGCCCGACGGCGCGGTGATCATCGCCGCCATCACCAGTTGCACCAACACCAGCAACCCGCGCAACGTGATCGCCGCAGGCCTCCTGGCGCGCAATGCCAACAAGCTCGGCCTGGCGCGCAAGCCCTGGGTGAAGTCCTCCCTGGCCCCCGGCTCCAAGGCTGTGCAGCTGTACCTGCAGGAAGCGGGGCTGGAGCAGGAGCTCGAGCAACTGGGCTTTGGCATCGTCGCCTTCGCCTGCACCACCTGCAACGGCATGTCCGGCGCCCTGGACCCGAAGATCCAGCAGGAGATCATCGACCGCGACCTGTACGCCACCGCGGTGCTGTCGGGCAACCGTAACTTCGACGGGCGCATCCACCCGTACGCCAAGCAGGCGTTCCTCGCCTCGCCACCTCTGGTGGTGGCCTACGCCATCGCCGGCACCATCCGCTTCGACATCGAGAAGGACGTGCTGGGCGTGGTCGATGGCCGGGAGATCCGCCTCAAGGACATCTGGCCGAGCGACGAGGAAATCGACGCCGTGGTGCGTGCCGCGGTCAAGCCGGAGCAGTTCCGCCAGGTGTACATCCCGATGTTCGCTATCGAGCAGGACAAGGGACCGAAGGTCGCGCCGCTGTATCAATGGCGGCCGATGAGCACCTACATCCGTCGCCCGCCGTACTGGGAAGGTGCCCTGGCCGGCGAGCGCAGCCTGCGTGGCATGCGCCCGCTGGCGGTGCTGCCGGACAACATCACCACCGACCACCTGTCGCCGTCCAACGCCATCCTGGCCAACAGTGCCGCGGGCGAGTACCTGGCGAAGATGGGCCTGCCGGAAGAGGACTTCAACTCCTACGCGACGCACCGTGGCGACCACCTGACCGCACAACGCGCCACCTTCGCCAACCCCAAGCTGTTCAACGAGATGGTGCGCAACGAGGATGGCAGCGTGAAGCAGGGCTCGCTGGCGCGCATCGAGCCGGAGGGCAAGGTGACCCGCATGTGGGAGGCGATCGAGACCTACATGGAGCGCAAGCAGCCGCTGATCATCGTCGCCGGTGCCGACTATGGCCAGGGCTCGTCCCGCGACTGGGCGGCCAAGGGCGTGCGCCTGGCGGGCGTGGAGGCGATCGTCGCCGAAGGCTTCGAGCGCATCCACCGCACCAACCTGGTGGGCATGGGCGTGTTGCCGCTGGAGTTCCAGCCAGGCACCAACCGCAAGACCCTGGACCTCGATGGCAGCGAGACCTACGACGTGCTCGGCGAGCGCACGCCGCGGGCGACCCTGACCCTGGTGGTGACCCGGCGCAATGGCGAGCGGGTCGAGGTGCCGGTGACCTGCCGCCTGGATACCGCCGAGGAAGTGTCGATCTACGAGGCCGGCGGGGTGTTGCAGCGCTTCGCCCAGGACTTCCTGGAAGCGACCGCCTGAGTGAAGCGGGCCGCTCCTGCCGGGGCGGCCTTGCGTCGCGAAAGGGCTGCGCAGCAGCCCCAGGTTTTCGCCGGAACGAAACAATCAGGACAGCACAGCAATGGCACATGTACCCCAGATCAGAATCCCCGCCACCTATATCCGTGGCGGCACCAGCAAGGGCGTGTTCTTCCGCCTGCAGGACCTGCCCGAGCGCGCCCAGGTCGCGGGCCCTGCCCGTGATGCGCTGCTGCTGCGGGTGATCGGTAGCCCCGATCCCTATGGCAAGCAGATCGATGGCATGGGCGGCGCCACCTCCAGCACCAGCAAGACGGTGATCCTCGCGCGCAGCACCCGCCCGGACCATGATGTCGACTACCTGTTCGGTCAGGTCGCCATCGACAAGGCCTTCGTCGACTGGAGCGGCAACTGCGGCAACCTCTCCGCCGCGGTCGGCGCCTTCGCCATCAGCGGCGGCCTGGTGGACCCTGCGCGCATTCCGCGCAACGGCACCGCCACCGTGCGCATCTGGCAGGCCAACATCGGCAAGACCATCATCGCCCATGTGCCGATCAGCGAAGGCGAGGTGCAGGAGACCGGCGACTTCGAGCTCGACGGCGTGACCTTCCCGGCGGCCGAAGTGCAACTGGAGTTCCTCGATCCGGCCGCCGACGAAGACGGCGACGGGGGCGCCATGTTCCCCACCGGCAACCTGGTGGACGACCTGGAGGTCCCCGGTGTCGGGACCCTCAAGGCGACCCTGATCAATGCCGGCATCCCGACCATCTTCGTCAATGCCGCCGAGATCGGCTACAGCGGCACGGAGCTGCAGGATGCGATCAATGGCGACCCCGAGGCGCTGGCCCGGTTCGAGGCCATCCGTGCCCATGGCGCGGTGCGCATGGGGTTGATCGAGCACGTCGACGAAGCCGCCGGGCGCCAGCACACGCCGAAGGTCGCCTTCGTCGCGCCGCCGACCTCGTATACCGCGTCCAGCGGCAAGGTGGTCGAGAGCGTAGACATCGACCTGTTGGTGCGCGCGCTGTCCATGGGCAAGCTGCACCACGCCATGATGGGCACCGCGGCAGTCGCCATTGGCACGGCCGCGGCCGTACCCGGCACCCTGGTGAACCTCGCCGCCGGCGGGGGCGAGCGCAGCGCCGTGCGTTTCGGCCACCCCTCTGGCACCTTGCGGGTCGGTGCCCAGGCGCGCAAGGTGGACGGTGAGTGGACGGTGACCAAGGCAATCATGAGCCGTAGCGCCCGCGTGTTGATGGAGGGCTGGGTACGCGTGCCTGGCGACAGCTTCTAGCACGCCTCTGGCGCTCGGCTTCGAAGAACGCAGGGCAGGCCCTGCGGTGGTAGTGGGGCTGCTTTGCAGCCCTCATTCTCAAGGAGCAGAAGATGAGTGCCAACGTAGACCTGAACGACCGCCCGGACTACGACCGGGTGTTGCAAGCCATCGCCGACTACGTGCTCGACTACCGGGTCGAGTCGGCCGAGGCGCTGGACACGGCGCGCAACTGCCTGATGGATACCCTGGGCTGCGGCCTGCTGGCGCTGCGCTTCCCCGAGTGCACCAAGCACCTGGGGCCGCTGGTGGAGGGGACCGTGGTACCCCATGGCGCCCGGGTGCCTGGCACCGCCTACCGCCTGGACCCGGTCAAGGCAGCCTGGGACATCGGCTGTATCGTGCGTTGGCTGGACTACAACGACACCTGGCTGGCCGCCGAATGGGGGCATCCGTCCGACAACCTCGGCGGCATTCTCGCCGTGGCCGATCACCTGTCGCAAAAGCGCGTGGCCAATGGCGAGCCGGCGCTGACCCTGCGCGAGGTGCTCGAGGCGATGGTCATGGCCCACGAGATCCAGGGCGTGCTGGCCCTGGAGAACGCCTTCAATCGCGTCGGCCTGGACCATGTGTTGCTGGTCAAGGTCGCCTCCACGGCGGTGTGCGCCCGGCTGATGGGGGCCAACCGAGAACAACTGCTGTCGGCGCTGTCCCATGCTTTCGTCGACGGCCAGGCGTTGCGCACCTATCGCCATGCGCCCAATGCCGGTTCGCGCAAGTCGTGGGCGGCGGGCGATGCCTCCAGTCGCGGGGTGCGCCTGGCCGATATCGCCCTGCGTGGCGAGATGGGCATCCCCGGCGTACTGACCGCGCCCCAGTGGGGGTTCTACGATGTCTTGTTCAGCCACACCAACAAGGACCTCGCGCTCAAGCCCGAAGCCCAGCGCAGTTTCCGGCTACCCCAGCCGTTCGGCAGCTATGTGATGGAGAACGTGCTGTTCAAGATCAGCTTCCCTGCCGAGTTCCATGCCCAGACCGCCTGCGAGGCGGCGGTGGCCTTGCATCCGCAGGTGCGCGACCGGTTGGGCGAGATCGACCGCATCGTCATCACCACCCATGAGTCGGCGATCCGCATCATCTCCAAGGTCGGCCCCCTGGCCAACGCCGCCGACCGTGACCACTGCATTCAGTACATGACCGCCGTGCCGCTGATCTTCGGCAACCTGGTGGCCGAGCACTACGAGGATGCCTTCCATGCCGCCCACCCGCTGATCGATGCCTTGCGGGCGAAGATGCAGATCGTCGAGGAGCCGCGTTTCAGCCGTGAGTACCTGGAGGCGGACAAGCGCTCCATTGCCAATGGCGTGCAGGTGTTCTTCAAGGACGGTACGCAGACCGAGCAGGTGGTGGTGGAGTACCCCATCGGTCATCGGCGTCGGCGTGCGGAGGGGATTCCCTTGCTGGAAGCGAAGTTCAGGGAAAACCTGGCGACGCGCTTCGCCCCGCAGCGCTGCGAGACGATTTTCGCGCTGTGCAAGGATCAGGTGCGGCTGGAAGGCACGGCGGTGCACAGGTTCGTCGATCTGTTCGTGATCTGACCTCCCGCGAAGGGGCCCACAAGCCCAACGAAAAAGCCCCGGCATCTCTGCCAGGGCTTTTTCTTGTAGCTTGCAGCTCGAAGCTTGACGCTTCTTACGCCTGGACCACCGGGATCTGGGCGTTGGCCGCCGCTTCGCGGAACTCGGCGATCTGGTCGAAGCTCAGGTAGCGGTAGACGTCGGCAGCCATGCTGTCGATGTCCTTGGCGTACTGCAGGTATTCCTCGACGGTCGGCAGCTTGCCGAGGATCGAGGCGACTGCGGCCAGTTCAGCCGATGCCAGGTAGACGTTGGTGGCGTCGCCCAGGCGGTTCGGGAAGTTACGGGTGGAGGTGGAGACCACGGTCGAGCCGGTCTGCACACGTGCCTGGTTACCCATGCACAGCGAGCAGCCTGGCATTTCCATGCGCGCACCGGCCTTGCCGTAGATGCCGTAGTAGCCTTCCTCGGTCAGCTGGTGGGCGTCCATCTTGGTTGGTGGCGCCAGCCACAGGCGGGTCGGGATGCCGCCTTTGACCTTGTCCAGCAGCTTGCCGGCAGCGCGGAAGTGACCGATGTTGGTCATGCACGAACCGATGAACACTTCGTCGATCTTGTCGCCGGCAACGGTCGACAGCAGGCGGGCGTCGTCCGGGTCGTTCGGCGCGCAGAGCACAGGCTCCTTGACGTCGGCCAGGTCGATCTCGATGACCGCGGCGTACTCGGCGTCGGCGTCGGCCGACAGCAGCTGCGGGTCGGCCAGCCAGGCTTCCATGGCTTGGGCGCGACGCTCCAGGGTACGGGCATCACCGTAGCCTTCGCTGATCATCCAGCGCAGCAGGGTGATGTTCGACTTCAGGTACTCGGCGATCGACTCTTCCGGCAGCTTGATGGTGCAACCGGCGGCGGAACGCTCGGCCGAGGCGTCGGACAGCTCGAACGCCTGCTCGACGGTCAGGTCGTTGAGGCCTTCGATCTCCAGGATGCGGCCAGAGAAGATGTTCTTCTTGCCCTTCTTCTCGACCGTCAGCAGGCCCTGCTGGATCGCGTAGTAAGGGATGGCGTGGACCAGGTCACGCAGGGTGATGCCCGGCTGCAGCTTGCCCTTGAAGCGCACCAGGACCGACTCTGGCATGTCCAGCGGCATGACGCCGGTGGCAGCGGCGAAAGCCACCAGGCCGGAACCGGCCGGGAAGGAAATGCCGATCGGGAAGCGGGTGTGCGAGTCGCCGCCGGTGCCGACGGTGTCAGGCAGCAGCATGCGGTTCAGCCAGCTGTGGATGATGCCGTCGCCCGGACGCAGGGACACGCCGCCACGGGTGCGGATGAAATCCGGCAGGGTGTGGTGGGTGGTGACGTCGATCGGCTTCGGATAGGCCGCGGTGTGGCAGAACGACTGCATGACCAGGTCGGCGGAGAAGCCCAGGCAGGCCAGGTCCTTCAGCTCGTCGCGGGTCATCGGGCCGGTGGTGTCCTGGGAGCCGACGGTGGTCATCTTCGGCTCGCAGTAGGCGCCCGGGCGTACGCCCTGGCCTTCTGGCAGGCCGCAGGCACGGCCGACCATCTTCTGCGCCAGGGTGAAGCCCTTGCCGGAGTCGGCAGGCTGCTCGGGCTTCTTGAACAGGTCGGAAGCGCCCAGGCCCAGCTCGGCACGGGCCTTCTCGGTCAGGCCACGGCCGACGATCAGCGGGATACGGCCGCCAGCGCGGACTTCGTCGAGCAGCACTTCGGTCTTGAGCTCGAAGGTGGTGACCAGCTCGTCGCTACCGTTGCGGCGGACTTCGCCCTTGAACGGGTAGACGTCGATGACGTCGCCCATGGCCAGGTTGGTGCAGTCGAATTCGATCGGCAGGGCGCCGGCGTCTTCCATGGTGTTGTAGAAGATCGGGGCGATCTTGGTGCCGAAGCAGAAACCACCGGCGCGCTTGTTCGGCACGTACGGGATGTCGTCGCCGAAGAACCACAGCACGGAGTTGGTGGCGGATTTACGCGAGGAACCGGTGCCGACCACGTCGCCGACGTAGGCGACCGGGTGACCCTTGGCCTTGACTTCCTCGATCTGCTTGAGCGGGCCGACCGAGCCTGGCTGGACCGGCTCGATGCCGTCGCGGGCCATCTTCAGCATGGCCAGGGCGTGCAGCGGGATGTCCGGGCGCGACCAGGCATCCGGGGCAGGGGACAGGTCGTCGGTGTTGGTTTCGCCAGGCACCTTGAACACGGTCAGGGTGTATTTCTCGGCGATGGCCGGGCGGGCGGTGAACCACTCGCCAGCAGCCCAGGATTCCAGGACGGCCTTGGCATTGGCGTTGCCGGCCTTGGCTTTTTCAGCCACGTCGTGGAAGGCGTCGAACATCAGCAGGGTGTGCTTGAGCTGTTCGGCCGCGACGGTGCCCAGTTCGGCGTCGTCCAGCAGCGCGACCAGCGTCTCGATGTTGTAGCCGCCTTGCATGGTGCCCAGCAGCTCGGTGGCGTGCTTGCGGTCGATCAGCGGCGAGGTGGCTTCGCCCTTGGCGATGGCGGAGAGGAAAGCGGCCTTGACATAGGCGGCTTCGTCGACTCCTGGGGGAACGCGGTGGGTGATCAGGTCTACGAGGAAGGCTTCTTCGCCGGCCGGCGGGTTTTTCAGCAGCTCGACCAGGCCTGCAGTTTGTTCGGCGTTCAGCGGCTGGGGCACGACACCCAGGGCGGCACGCTCTTCGATGTGTTTGCGGTAGGCTTCAAGCACAGTTATTACCCTCATCAGTGGTCCCTAAAGGGAGTCCGGGACGCTCATCCAGCATTCCCATGCACCCATGCGCAATCACGGCTTTGTGGGCCGCCCAGCCAGGGTCGCAGGGAATCCTTACAGAAGCTGCTTTCAAAGTTTTACGCCTGTAGAACGGAGAGCTGATGAGGGGTTGGCCCGGGCATGCAGGCTGCATGACCCGAACCAACGCCGTTCTACCGGATGAACTGTGCTCGTGACGCTTTGAAAACAGCTTCCAACGGACATTGGTGCCTTGAAAAGGCGGTGTGATTCTACGGCAAAAAAAGGCAGAAGGTAAGGCGGCTCGCATGACTTTAACGAGTGACCCTGGTTAGACAAAGGGCTAACATGGGGCCGTGTTCCACCGCCAAGCCGTTGTTTTTCCATGTCCAACCAGTCCATCAAGACCCCTTGCGTCGGCCTTTGCTCCACGGTGTATGGAGACTCGGTGTGCCGCGGCTGCAAGCGTTTCCACCACGAAGTGATCCACTGGAACAGCTATGACGACGAGCAGAAGCGCGCCGTCTGGCAGCGCCTGGAGCAACTGCTGGTGCAGGTGATGATGGCCAAGCTGGAAGTGTTCGACAAAGACCGCCTGCGCCAGCAACTGGAGCAGCGTTCGATCCGTTTCCTGGCGCATCAGTCGGAATATTGCTGGGCCTACCAGCTGATCGCCCGTGGCGCCCGGATGATCCGTGACCTGGACGCCTACGGCATGGCCTTGCTGCCGGAATTTCGCGATTGGGAGCTGCCGCAACTGCGCGATGCGATCGACCGGGAGTTCTTCCTGTTGTCGGAGGCGCATTACCAGCGCTACATCGCACCGTCCTTCCTCAAGGGCGCATTGGGGTAGGACGCTTGGCGCAGGCTGGCAGGGGAACGGGTGGCCGAACGGCCTGTCCCTGGCCGGCACGTCGATCGTCGTGCGCCGCGCTGGCTCAATCCCCGCTGTATTCGCACCCGCTGGTGCAGGTCTCGTGGATGCGCACCTTGGACAGCTCCGGCAGCAGCGGCTTGACCTGGTCCCAGATCCACTTGGCGATCACTTCGCTGGTGGGGTTCTCAAGGCCGGGGATGTCGTTGAGGTAGTTGTGGTCCAACTGCTCGTAGATCGGCTTGAAGATCGCCTTGATCTCGGCGAAGTCGCGGATCCAGCCGGTGTGCGGGTCGAGCGGGCCGGTCAGGTGCAGGGCGACCTTGAACGAGTGGCCGTGCAGGCGGCCGCACTTGTGCCCGGTGGGGACGTTGGGCAGGCGGTGGGCCGATTCGAATGTGAACTCTTTGAAAATTTCCACTGGTGGACCTGTAATGCTGGCGGGGTAAGGGCTTGAGAGGGATTTTGGATTTCAGTCTACTGATCGATCGCCGCTGGGGTGAGAGGGGCCATCCACTGGGTGATGACCGACTGCCGCCAGGCGACTGACTTTGGTCCTATCTTAACCTGTTTTGGGAATGTGCCTTCCCTTATTCGCGTGTGGACCGTGTTGCGACCCATTCCTGTTACGCGCAACACCTCATCGAGGCGCAGCAGTCGGTCAATACCTTCTGTGTTTGTGCTCTTTTCGAGGCGATTGACCTTTCGTGAAAAGCAACTAAAATTAGTTGCATAAAAGGGGTCGAAATGTCCAAGCAAGAAAAGCTGCTCGCGAAGCTGCTGAACAAGCAAGCTGGGTTCACTTGGTCGGAACTGGTCACGCTGCTGCGCGGGCTTGGATACCGCCAGATCGAGGGCGATGGCAGCCGGGTGAAGTTCGATAACGGTAGCCCGCAGGCGATGATCAACCTGCACAAGCCGCACCCCGGCAATGAGCTGAAGGCCTACGTTAAACGCCAGGTGATAGAGCACTTGAAAGCAGGAGGATTGATCTGATGAGCACCATGTTGCAGCACCGAGGCTACTACGGCTCGATTGAGGCCAGCCCTGAAGACGATTGCCTGTTCGGCAAGCTCCAGTTCATTCGCGCCCTCGTCAGCTATGAGGGCGAGACGGTTGCTGAGCTGACCAAGGCGTTTCGCGATGCAGTGGACGACTACCTGGATACCTGTGCGTCGCTCGGGCAGGAGCCGGAGACTCCGTGCAAGGGGTCGTTCAATGTGAGGGTCGGGCATGACCTGCACCTGGCGGCCAGTGTGGCAGCTAGCCGGCAAAACATTTCTTTGAATGACCTCACCCG
This sequence comes from Pseudomonas sp. HLMP, assembly GCF_046365545.1. Lineage (NCBI taxonomy): Bacteria > Pseudomonadati > Pseudomonadota > Gammaproteobacteria > Pseudomonadales > Pseudomonadaceae > Pseudomonas > Pseudomonas sp. HLMP. The sequence goes on from NZ_JBDLLR010000001.1 coordinate 2,514,197, forward strand.
CAAAGCGCTTAGCGAGTACCTGGGGCATCACGCATAGCCAGCAATAAAAAGCCCGCACTGCTATGCGGGCTAACGTAGGGGAGCGGATGAGCCTTCACTGTGCAGGGCAGGGCGTGAAAAAAGCGTGAAGTCTACCGGCATGCCCGCTACAAGGCTTGCAACCGTTCGTGCAGCCGCCCGCTGGCGATCAGCTCGAGCAGTTCGTCGCCCAGCCGCTGGCTTTCGGCGATGGCCTTGTGCCAGTAGCGCTTGCGCGCCTGCGCATCGCCCATGAAACGCTTGAAGTCGTTGCGGTCTGGCAGCTTGCCGTAGGGCAGGGCGGCCAGGTACTGCGGCGAGGGCGTGACCAGCAGCACGTTCTGCAGGCGCGTGGCATCGCCCCGGCGCCAGGGCAGGGCCTTGTCGAACCAGCCGGGCACCACCTTGTCGGTGAAGTGCGGATAGAGCACCAGGTCGTCGCCGCGATAGGGCAGGTCCAGGTGGTAGTCCAGCAGGCCGCCGTCGCGGTAGGTGCCCGCGCCTGCGCCCGGGATGTCGCGCACGCCTTGCATGACCATGGGGATCGACCCCGAGGCGAGCAAGGCGTGGCGCAGGTTGGCCAGATCCAGGGGCAGGCAGCGCGAAGGGAAGTCGGTCAGTTCGTCCAGCGGCGGTGCCGCGCGGCCATCGTGCAGGATCACCCGCTCGAAGTGCCGGGCCAGCCGTGGCCGGCCCAGCAGGTTGCTGGCGATCACCGACGACAGGCCCATGCCCAGGCGCCCCCGATGATCGTCGGCGAGCAGGCCGTGGCTTTTGACCACCATGATGTTCAGGCGGTAATGCGCGTTGCCCAGGATCTGCCCGTCGCGGCCTTGCAGCAGGTCGTCGAGCATGCGCTGGCAGCTCTGGCTGACCTCGGCCGGGGTCACGCCCTTGGCGAAGTCCTGCTCGGTGTACAGCTCGCCCAGGTGGCGCAGGCCCGCGACCGGGTCGTCCAGGCAGGCGCTGGCGAAGCGCCAGGCGCCGATCGACGCGCCGATCAGGGCGCGTTGGCGTGGTGCCGAGGGCAGCCATTCGCCGAACAGAGCCAGGTCCAGGCCCTGGATGCCCAGCGGCTTGGGGCCACCGGCCGCGCCTGGCAGCACACCCACGTCGATGGCCCGCAGGCCGCGTTCGCGGATCTGCCGCAGGGCACGATGGCCGGCCTTGAAGGTCAGGGCAGGGTATTTGACGTGGATGGCGCTCATGGTGGATCTCGCGGGCAACAAGCGGGTCATTATAGGGTGTTCGGGGGCGCGAAGCGGCCCCCAGGCTGCGCTATCATGACGCCGCCTGCCTTCAGGTTGAATTAAGGACCCCCGGTTAGTCTTAACCCCGTAGACAACTTGTACATCTCGATGGAGAGAACCCATGAAGACTTTGACTGCCCTGTTCGCCGCCGCCGCCCTTGCCCTGGGTGCCAACGCCGCTTTCGCCAAGGATGTCCAGCCCGATGAAGTGGTCAAGCTGGTCAACGCCAAGACCATCAAGTCCCTGGACGAGCTGAAGGCCGCCGCCGTGGCCAAGCACCCGGGCGCCACCGTCACCGATTCGGAGCTGGAAAACGAATACGGCCGCTACATCTACAAGGTCGAGCTGCGCGACACCCAGAACGTCGAATGGGACGTGGACCTGGACGCCAAGACCGGTGAAGTGCTCAAGGACGAACGGGACAACTGATGATTGACCTCCCGCGAACGGCGCGCTACCTGGCACTTGCGCTGATGGCCGCCTGTTCGCTGGCGGGTGCCCGTGATCTCGACCAGGACGAAGCCCTCGAACTGCGCCAGAAGGGCATCATCCTGCCGTTGGAACAACTGCTCGAATCGGCCCTGGGGCGCTACCCCGGGGCCCGCCTGCTGGAGGCGGAGCTGGAAGAAAAGCACGGCCGCTACGAGTACGAGGTCGAGCTGCTGACCCCGGCCGGCGTGGTCCGCGAGATCAAGCTCGACGCCCGCAACGGCGCGCTGCTCAAAGACGAGGAAGACGACTGAATGCGCCTGCTGCTTGTCGAGGACAACGTTCCCCTGGCCGACGAACTGATCGCCGGCCTGCAACGCCAGGGCTATGCCGTGGACTGGCTGGCCGATGGCCGCGATGCGGTATACCAGGGCCAGAGCGAACCGTACGACCTGATCATCCTTGACCTGGGCCTGCCGGGCTTGCCGGGGTTGGAGGTGCTGAGCCAGTGGCGGGCGGGTGGTCTCGGCGTGCCGGTGTTGATCCTCACCGCCCGCGGCTCCTGGGCCGAGCGCATCGAAGGGTTGAAGGCCGGTGCCGACGACTACTTGAGCAAACCCTTCCATCCCGAAGAGCTGCAACTGCGCATCCAGGCGCTGTTGCGCCGCGCCCGCGGGCTGGCCAACCAGCCGACGCTGGAGGCTGCCGGCCTGCACCTGGACGAAAGCCGCCAGTGCGTGACCCGCGAAGGCGTCGACATCCAGCTGACCGCTGCCGAGTTCCGCCTGCTGCGCTATTTCATGCTGCATCCACGGCAGGTGCTGTCCAAGAGCCACCTGGCCGAGCACCTCTACGATGGCGAGACCGAGCGCGACTCCAATGTCCTCGAAGTGCATGTCAACCACCTGCGGCGCAAGCTCGGGCGCAGTGTGATCGAGACCCGGCGCGGCCAGGGTTACGTCTATGCCGGGAGCGCCGGGTGAAGTCGATCCAGGCGCGCCTGAGCCTTGGCCTGGTCGCGGTGCTGGTGGTGGTCGGGCTGGCCCTGGCCCAACTGAGCCTGTGGCTGTTCGAAGTCGGCCTGCAACGCTACCTGGAGGCCGGCCTGCGCAAGGAAAGCGAGAACCTGCTGGTGGCGCTGGTGCGTGGTCCTTCCGGCTTGCAGCTGGACGAGCGGCGCATCTCCGCCGCGTACCAGCGGCCGTTCTCCGGCTACTACTTCCGTATCGATTTCGACCAGGGCACCTGGCGTTCGCGTTCGCTGTGGGACCTGGACATGCCCAGGCCGGCAGCGCCAGGCCTGGAGGACAGCCATGAGCTGGGACCGGAGGGCCAGCAACTGCTGGCGTTTCGCGCCGACTACCGACGGCTGGGCCAGGACATTTCCATCAGCGTCGCCCAGGACTATTCGCCGGTGCGCGACGGTTTCCGGCGCATGCAGCAGATTGGCCTGGGCCTGGGCCTGGTGGCGCTGGTGCTGGTGCTGGTGCTGCAGCGCATCACCGTGACCCGTTCGCTGCGCCCGCTGGAACGGGCACGCCAGCAGATCGCCCAGTTGCAGCAGGGGCAGCGCTCGCAGCTGGATGCCGAGGTGCCCAGCGAACTGCAGCCATTGGTGGACCAGATCAACCACCTGCTGGCCCATACCGAGGACAGCCTGCGCCGTTCGCGCAATGCCCTGGGCAACCTCGGCCATGCGTTGAAGACGCCGTTGGCCGTGCTGCTCAGCCTGGCCGCCAGCGAACGCCTCAGGGACCTGCCCGAGGTCCGGGCGCAGATGCGCGAGCAACTGGAGCAGATCCAGCAGCGCCTGGCCCGTGAGCTCAATCGCGCGCGCCTGGCCGGCGATGCGCTGCCCGGCGCCCAGTTCGATTGCGATGCCGAGCTGCCGGGGTTGCTCGCGACGCTGGGCATGATCCATGGCGAAGGCCTGCTGCTCGAGCGCGACGTACCGCCGGGATTGCTCCTGCCCTGGGATCGTGAAGACTTGTTGGAGCTGCTCGGCAACCTGCTGGACAACGCCTGCAAGTGGGCCGACAGCGAAGTGCGCCTGGGCATCGCACCGACCACCGAAGGTTTCCAACTGTGGGTCGATGACGACGGCCCTGGCATCCCCGAGGCGCAGCGCCTGCAGGTGCTCGAGCGCGGTTCGCGGCTGGACGAGCAGGTCGACGGGCATGGCCTGGGGCTGGGCATCGTGCGGGATATCGTCGAAGCCTGGGGCGGCCGGCTATCGCTGCTGCAAAGCCCCCTCGGCGGGTTGCGGGTGAGCATCGACCTGCCGCGCAGGGGCCGCTGAGGCCCAGAGGCAAGCTTCAAGCCGCAAGCTTGCAGCCCCCCCCACTTCAATAAAATTGCAGTACAGACGCATTTTTTTGAATTGGCCCAGGTCCCCCGCCGCCCGGCACAATCCCTCGCGAAACTTTCCAGTTTTCATCTCCATGGACGGAGCCCATTACGCTATTGCATCCGCAATACAGGGCCCAGGCCGGTTCCGCTGGGCTTTCTTTTTAATCAGAAAAACTACGATCAAATCACTTCGATGTCTGCCTCGCGTCCCGAAAGTCGTCTGCAGCGCCTGCTTCCGGCGCCCCTGAACATCCCTCCCAGAGAATGGCTGCGCGCCGGCACCGGTGCGCTGCTGGGCCTGTTTCTCGCCGGTTGGCTATGCAGCATGGCCTATGGCCCGTCCATCGCCCTGCACCTGCTCGGCCCCCTGGCGGCCTCGGCGGTGCTGGTGTTCGCCGTGCACTCCGGGCCGCTGGCCCAGCCCTGGCCGGTGCTGGGCAGCTACGCTATCGCCTGCGCGGTGGGCCTGGCCATGCGCCAGGGCTTCGGCGCCGAACTGTGGGTGGCCGGCGCCGCGCTGGGGCTGTCGATCCTGGTGATGTGCCTGCTGCGCTGCCTGCACCCGCCGGGCGGCGGGGTGGCGGTGAGCGCGGTGCTGGCGGATTCGGGGCTGGTGGCCCTGGGCGACCACCTGCTCGAACCGGTCTTGCTCAATGCACTGATCCTGGTCACGGTGGCGGTGCTCTACAACCGCCTTACCGGCGTGCGCTACCCCAAGGGCGCCTTGCCGCGCAAGGACCTGCACCACACCCACGACCCCTTGCCGAGCGAGCGGGTCGGGGTGAGCAGCGAAGACCTCGACCTGGCCCTGGAAGAGCTGGGCGAGTTCGTCGACGTGACCCGCGACGAACTCGAACGCATCATCCTGGCCACCGAGCAGCATGCCTTGCAGCGTAGCCTGGGCGGCATCACCGCCGCCTCGGTGATGTCCCGCGACGTGCAGTTCGCCTCGCCTGCGACGACCCTCGAGCAAGCCTGGGCAATGCTCTCCAGCCACCACCTCAAGACCCTGCCGGTGCTGGAAGGTGGCCGCCTGGTGGGTATCGTCAGCCTCAGCGACCTGGTCGGCCCGGCCATGGCCCGTGCGCGCTTCAGTTGGCGCGGCCTGTTCCGCCGCCAGGTGGTGCGCATGGAGCAGGTGATGAGCCGCCGGGTGATCAGCGTCAGCAGCCGGCATCCGCTGGATCGCCTGCTGCCGCTGCTCAGCGAGCAGGGCCTGCACTGCCTGCCGGTGCTCGACGGTGACACCTTGGTCGGCGTGATCACCCAGACCGACCTGATCGCCGGCCTCAAGCGGCACCTGCTCAATGCCGCCGCACAGCGCTCAGATAACCGGGTCCCAGCGCTGTGACCAATCGCTGTCGCCGGCTGCCACCAGCCGGCGCAGTACGCTGAAGGCCTGCTGCAGTGCCTCGCTGTCACGCTTGCGGGCGTAGACCAGGAAGGTCGGGTAGGTGAACTCCGGGGCCTGCGGCACCCGCTCGAATATGCCCCGCTCCAGGTAGGCCTGGACCACCCGCGTGCGGAAATAGCCGCTGCCGCCCTGGTCGAGGATGAACTGCAAGGCCAACGGCCCGAGGTTGAAACTCAGCGCCGGGCGTGCGCAGTCGGGCAGGGCGGCATCGTGCTGGCGGCGGAACGCCTCGCCCCAGTCGATGTAGATGTACGGCTCGGGTCGGTCGACCCGGCGCACGCGGATCAGCTTTTCTTCCATCAACTGCTCCACCTGCAGCCCCGGGCCGTAGGTCGGCTGGTACACCAGCGCGGCGTCGAGCAGGCCCATCTCCACCTTGCGCAGCAGCGACTCGCCATCGCTCACTTCGCTGCGGATGGCATGGCTGGGCAGTTCGTGGTGCAGCGCGCTGACCCAGTCGAGCATCATCGGGTTGCCCAGGCTCACCTCGCCACCCACGTGCAACACCTGCTGGCAGCCTTGGGGCAGTGGCAGGTCGCGGCGTGCGGCTTCCCAGGTCTGCACCAGTTGGTTGGCGTAGGTGACGAACGCCTCGCCGTCGCTGGTCAGGCTGGCACCGTTGCGGCTGCGCACGAACAACTGGCAGCCGAGCTGTTGCTCCAGGCGCTGGACCCGTGCGGTGATGGCCGTCTGTGACACGAACAGGCGTTCGGCGGCGGCGACCAGGCTGCCGCAACGCACGATTTCCAGAAAGGTACGGGCCTGATCGATATCCATTGAAGCGGCTCTGTGGCTGACGGGGAGCCCTATTCTAGGCCTTTGCACCGTAATGGGGCGACTGCCTCGTGCAATCTTGCATATCGGTTGCGACTTAAGTCCGATGGCGAGCGTAGGGTGCCGGTCCATACTCAGGGTTCGCCCTTCAATAACAACAAGTACCGGGTTGCAAATCGACATGAGCTACCAGCACAGCTACGCCCGTTCCATCGCCGACCCCGCCGCCTTCTGGGCCGAGCAGGCCGACCGCCTGGCCTGGCACCGCAAACCCTCGCTGACCCTGCAGGACAACCCCGACGGCACCCATCGCTGGTTCGCCGATGGCCGCCTGAACAGTTGCTACCTGGCCCTTGACCACCAGATCGAGCAGGGCCGGGGCGAGCAGCTCGCACTGATCTACGACTCGCCCGTGACCGGCGTGCAGCAAACCTTCACCTACCAGCAACTGCACGACGAGGTGGCACGCCTGGCCGGCCTGCTGCGCCAGTTGGGCGTGGGCAAGGGCGACGGGGTGATCATCTACATGCCCATGGTGCCCCAGGCGGCCATGGCCATGCTCGCCTGCGCACGGATCGGCGCGGTGCATTCGGTGGTGTTCGGAGGCTTCGCCGCCAACGAACTGGCCCTGCGTATCGACGATGCCCGGCCGAGCCTGCTGCTGACGGCCTCCTGCGGCCTGGAGTTCGACCGGGTGATCGAGTACAAGCCGCTGGTCGACCGCGCCTTGCAACTGGCTCGCCATCAGCCGCGCCATGTGCTGGTGCTGCAGCGGCCCCAGGCGCGTGCCACGCTGCAACCGGGCCGTGACCTGGACTGGTACGAGGCGCTGGCCAGCGCCGAGCCGGTGGCACCGGTGGAGCTGGAGGCCGGTGACCCGCTGTACATCATGTACACCTCCGGGACCACCGGAAAGCCCAAGGGCATCGTGCGCGAGAACGGCGGCAACGCGGTCGCCCTGTGCTATGCCATGCGGCATATCTACGGCATGCAGGCCGGGGACGTGTGGTGGGGGATCTCCGACGTGGGCTGGGTGGTCGGCCATTCGCTGATCGTCTATGGCCCCTTGATGTGCGGTTGCACCACGGTGTTCTACGAAGGCAAGCCGATCCGCACCCCGGATGCCTCGGCCTACTGGCGGGTGGTGGAGCAGTACAAGGTCAATGGCCTGTTCTGCGCGCCCACCGCCATGCGTGCGATCCGCAAGGAAGACCCGGACGGCGAACTGATCCGCCGCCATGATCTGGCCTCGCTGCGCCAGTTGTTCCTGGCCGGGGAGAAGCTCGACTCCAGCACCCACGAATGGCTGGAGCGGGTCAGCGGCAAGCCGGTGCACGACCACTGGTGGCAGACCGAGACCGGTTGGCCGGTCACCGCGCCCTGCGTGGGCCTGCAAGGCAGCGCGGCGCGACCGGGCTCGAGCAACCGTGCGGTGCCGGGTTACCACGTCCAGGTGCTGGACGATGACGGCCGGCCCCTGGGGCCGAACCAGCAGGGCGCCATCGTCATCGCCCTGCCATTGCCGCCCGGTTGCAGCCAGACCCTCTGGGGTGACCACGAGCGTTACTTGCAGGCCTACCTGCGCACGTACCCGGGTTACTACCACACGGGCGATGGCGGCTACCTGGACGACGAAGGTTTCGTCTACATCATGGGGCGCACCGACGACGTGATAAACGTCTCCGGCCATCGCCTGTCCACGGGCGAGATGGAAGACCTGGTGGCACGGCATCCGGCAGTGGCCGAGTGCGCGGTGATCGGTGTGCACGACGAGATCAAGGGGCAGGTGCCGCTGGCGCTGGTGGTGCTCAAGGACGGCGAGGGCATCGCCGAGCAGCAGTTGCAGGCAGAACTGGTGGCCAGCGTGCGTGAGCAGATCGGTGCCCTGGCGTGTTTCAGTCGGGTGCGCCTGGTCAAGCGGCTGCCCAAGACCCGTTCCGGGAAGATCCTGCGGGCGGTGCTGCGCAAGATCGCCGACGGGCAGGACTACGTGCCGCCCTCGACCCTGGATGATCCGGCGGTGCTGGGGGAAATCGAGGGAGTACTGGCGGACCTGCCCAGGGCTGGCTGATCGGTCAGGGCTTTCAACATTCGGGGGCTGCAAAGCAGCCCCAGCATTCACCCCGGCCCAACCTGATGCAACTGCCCCAGCCGGCTGCGTGTGCGCATCAGGTCGGCGATCGCCCCGCCCAGGCTGTGCGCCAAGGCCCGTCGCCCGATCACGGTCACTGCCTTGTCCTGGTCGTAGAGCACATCCACCAGGTTGACGAACCGCTGCTGCGCCGCCAGCGAACACTCGGCCAGGTCGTCCAGCCCCTCGATGATCCAGCGGTCATAACGGTTGGCGAGCTCCAGGTAGTCGATCACCGCCGTGGGTCGTTCGCACAGGTCGTCGAAGGTGAACATCACCTGCCGTCCCTCGCTGTACAACGCACGCAGGCTGCGCTTGTTCACCTCCAGCATGACCGGCTGCGCGGCCGGCACCGCCAGTGCCTGGCGCTGTTCGGTATCGCCCGGCCAGAGGTAATGCCCACGGGTGAAGCGCTGGTACGCGCGGTTGGTCGGCAGGCTGCGAAAGTCCGTGTCGCCCGCCACCTCCAGCACCTGCATGCGCTGGTTGATCAGGCGGATCACCGGCAGGAACCGCTCGTGGTACAGCGGGTTGGGCAGCAACCCCTCGGGCGCGTAGTTGGATGTCACCAGCAGGAACACCCCGCGGTCGAACAGGGCATTGAACAGCCGGGTGAGCAACATGGCATCGCCGATGTCATGCACGTGGAATTCGTCGAAGCACAGCACCCGGCAGTCCTCCAGCAGCTCGGTGAGGGTCGTGCCCAGGGCGTCGTCCAGCGCCCGGTGGCGGTGCATGCCCTGGTGCAGGCGGGCGAAGAAGTCATGGAAATGCAGGCGGCGCTTGGCCTGCACGGGCACGGCCTGGAAGAACCCATCGAGCAGCCAGCTCTTGCCGCGCCCGACCGAACCATGCAGGTAGAGGCTGCGGGCCTGGCCATGTTCCAGCACCGCCAACTGCCGGGCCATGCACTGGATCACCTGGCGCTGCCCGTCGCTGAGCGTGTAGCCGCAGCTGACGGCCTTGTCCTGGAACAACGCCAGCAGTGCGTTGCCGGCGGGCGATGCCTTGTCGAGGCGCCGGCGCAGGTGACGTAGTGGTGTGGGAATCCAGGCGGGCAAGACGAAGGCTCCTCGGGGCGGATGGCAGGGTAGGGGGCAGCTTGCGCGAGCCGGGGCATTTTGATCAATCGAGAATGTGCCGGGCAATCATCGTGAAAGGCGATCGGTCCCTTCGCCCTGGCTACACTGGAAGGCTGGAACATTCCACCCGCATCGGGAGGCCTGTATGAGCGATCCCTACCACCTGGCCCGCTTCGTCGAAGCCCAGGACCCGGTGATCGACCGGGTGCTGCAGGAACTGCAGGCCGGTCGCAAGGCCAGCCACTGGATGTGGTTCGTCTTCCCCCAACTCGATGGCCTCGGCCGCAGCGCCATGGCCGAGCGCTACGCCCTCTCAGGTGTCGACGAGGCCCGTGCCTACCTGCGCCATCCCGTGCTGGGGCCGCGCCTGGAGGCCTGCGTCAATGCGCTGATGCAGCACTGCGACAAGAGCGCCCGGCAGATCCTCGGCAGCCCCGATGATCTCAAGCTGCGCTCGTGCTTGACCCTGTTCGCCCAGGTCGACCCAAGTAACCCGCTGTTCCAGTTGGCCCTGGTGCAGTTCTACCAGGGCGAGCCCGACGCGCTCACGCTCGGGCTGCTCGGCCAGTGACGGCGGTCAGGCCTTGCGTTCGAGCTGGCGCTCGATCATGTACTTCACCGCCAGGCGTCGTTCCTTGAGACGATGCAGGTCATCGTCGGTGACATTGCCCGCCGAGATCGACTCGGCCGCCAGAACCTGGTTGTCGATGTCCACGTATTCGTCCAGCAGGCGGTCCAGCTCCTTGTCCTGCTGGCGGCGCTGCTGGACGATCTCGCGAGGGTAGTGCAGGTCTTGGTAGAGGTCATGGGAAACTGGCATGGGGCCCTCCTTGTGATGCGCAGGCATTGCTTACCTGATTGGAATGGGCGATCGGGCTGGTGTTGAAGCGAGGCGGGGAAAAAACGACGGGCGGTCATGCCGTTGTCTTAGGAACGGGGGGCTTCTGGCGCAGGTAACCTTACATACCTGCAGCACGGACACTAAGTTTCTGTTTTCAGGCAATTTTTTTCACGCTGGGGGTTCCCAGCCGAAAAGAATGTTGCTAAAGTGCCGCGCATTCCAGCACAGCGCCCCCGCGGCGTTGTCAGCGAACAGTCTGAACGACGGTGCCCAGGCACTGCTCGCATCCGATACAGGGGCGTCGCCAAGCGGTAAGGCAGCAGGTTTTGATCCTGCCATGCGTTGGTTCGAATCCAGCCGCCCCTGCCATTTTTTCTTTTCTATTTATCTTCCCAGGCCGCGATCGAAGGCCAGCATCCACGTCATCGCTTGCCGTTCAGGGCTCACGAATCCTGTGTGCCGCAAGAGTCCTTGTGGACGCTTCAGTATAGGGCTGGCGCCATGCCCATTGGGGCTGCAAGGCAGCCCCAATGCCCCTCAGCGCAGGTCCCCGACCATCTTCGCCAAGGTTTCCAATACCGCCCCAGCCAACGCCTTCGAGCGCTCCCCCGACCAGCCGGTCATGGCGTTGGGCGCATCGTCATGGTCCTTGAACGGCATCTCCAGGGTCAGCGACAGGCAGTCGTACGCCTGCCCCACGGCATTGCAGGCCAGGGTCATGTTGGCCTGGCCCGGTTCGTCGCGGGGGTAGCCATGGGTGGTCTGGAAGTCTGGCGTGACGCTGCACAGCATCGTGCGAAACTGCTGCTCCAGTTGCGCCAGGCGCGGCGTATAGCCCGGGTTGCCTTCGCAGGCCGCCGTGAACACATGGGGGATTTCCTCATCCCCATGCACGTCGATGAACGCATCCACCCCATACTGCTTCATCTGTGCCTGGGCGAAGAACACCTCCGGGCTCGAGTCGACACTGGCGTCCTGCCAGGCGCGGTTGAGGTCCTTGCCCTTGAAGTTGGTGCGCAGGTGGCCGAGGAAGGCGCCGTCGGGGTTCATGTTGGGGATCAGGTACAGGTCGGCCTTGGCCAGCAGGTGCCGGACGGGCGCCTCGTTGGCCTGCAGGCAATCGATCACGCCTTCCATGAACCACTCGGCCATGTGCTCGCCCGGGTGCTGCTGGGCGATCAGCCACAGCTTGCGTTTGCCCGCCGCACCGTCGCCGGCGCGCAGCAGGGGAATGTCGCGGCCCTGCACGCTGCGCCCACTGGCCAGCAGTTCGACGCCGGGGATCTGCCGGGCGCGCTCGATCAACTGGTTGTGGCGGGCGCGAGGGTAGGGCTCGAAGTAGGCGAACCAGATCTGCTCCTGCTCGGCCTTCACTTCGAAGGCCAGCGCCTTGCCATCGAACTGGCTGGGTACGCGGAACCAGGTCTGCTGGTCGTAGGAGGCCACGGCGTTGTAGCCGCTCCAGGCGTTCTTGTAGGAAGACTCGGAAGCGTTGTCCAGGCTGAAGCGATGGACCTGCCCCCGCGTGAGGCCGCTGACCTTGAAGTGGAACCACTGGAAGTGGCCGCTGTGGGTGTCGGGGCGGATGGCCAGGTGGACCTGGGCCGGGTTGCTGGCATCCAGCACCTGGATGTTGCCGGAATCGAAATCGCAGTCGATGTGCAGCGGGGACAGCGTCACGGTCATTGCCTGGCTCCTGTGGCTTTGTTGTGAGGGTACTGTACACCGCTGGGTGGGTCGCTGCGTTGCGAATGACGCCTCTGGTTATGCTGTTGGATTTCTGGGGCGCGAAGCGGCCCCAATCGAGTTGACTGTCAGCGCTGGAGGTGAGGGCTCAGGCCAAGTACCCGAACATCAGGAGGGCCGCAATCCCCAACCCGATCGCAATCGAGCAGCCGCCCAACGAAAGCGCCGCACGCCCTTGCTGGTACCAGCCGTCATGCCCCAACTGCCGTGCTGGGGCCAGCAGGCTGCGCCAGCGCAGCTCGGTCTCGTGGAAGGCTTCCCGGTGTGCGGGGTCGGCATCCAGCCAGCGGCGGAAGTCGATGCGTTCGCTGGCAGTGACCTGCGGGTTTTGTAGGCGCACATACCAATGCCCGGCCACGCAGGCCAGGGCATCGCCAGGCGCATGGGTGGTTTGCAGCGCCTGGTTCATGTGGCGTTCGATGGCCGGCAGGGGCAGGTCGAGGCGTTCGGCGATAGCGGCGAAATCCAGCTGGTCGAGGCGGTTGAGCAGGAACACCTGCTGCACTCGACGCGGCAGGCGCTTCAGGCCGTGGAGCAGGGCATCCTCGGAAGACGCCTGGTCGGCATCGGTGGCATGACCGAGGGGCAGCAGCAGACGGGTCATGGACGGCTCCTTGCGCGAAAGGGGTGGGGGAGGGGGCATCTTCCCTGATGCGCAAACAGCTTAATCTTAACGAGATTGATTCTCAAGTGCTGATTGTGAAAAACGTTGTAACACCCGTTCACGAAATGACACACCTTTGCTATCATCGCGGCCATTCAAACGGTACCCGGTCTTCATTAGCCTGAAGAGCCCCAAAAAAAATGACCCGGCAAAAAGCCGGGTCAAAAACCGTGATTAGCCTGATGAGGAGATAATCTGAGAGCGACCTAAGCTCCAGGTTATCCAGCGGATCTCGCGATCAGCTGAGTGCAATAATAATCGTTATCATTTGTCAGTCAAATGAATTTTCAGTAATCCGGTAAAAAAGTTTTTCCGGTGCACCCCCGTCCCCGGCAATTGGGGCCTTTGCCGTTCGTCGGCCTCACTGTAAGCGAGCGCCGGATTTGGCACCGTCGAGCGCCGGATTTGGCATCGCGATGCCGTGCACCCACAGCGCTCGCTTTGGCACCTGACATCAGGCCGTGCGACGCCACATATGTACGGCCAAATACGGCGGCATGTTGTTGTGCGCCTGGCCGCCGCCAGCCGGTCCTGACGCCGGGTTTGTTGCCACTTGGCTGGTCATGTCATCACCGGAAGTGTATTCACCTGCCGGGCCGGCAGTGACGCCTTGCGGGACGGTATGGTCGTGCTCCGGCATTTCGGCAATGGTCAATACATGGCCGTACTCACCGCCGGTGCTGCCGAGGGCAAACGCCCTTTCCTCGCCTCGGGCATCAGTCCCGCTACCGGCACTAATCAGCATGCGCCCAGTCCCCAAGGCCACCCAGGTGCCGAATCCCAGCAGCGTGGCCGGGTTGGTGGCAACGCTCGCGTTCATGTAGATCGACCCCACCGGGTACACCACTGCCAACATCGCCGGGTGGTTGCCTGTGTGATATGGCGACCGGCCTCCGTCCAAAACCAGCCCATTTGGAAGAACGAGGGAGCCGTCACTGCTCTTCAGCCGGAACAGCTCTACTCCGTCGATGAAGAGCGCCAAGTCCGACCCGTCGCCTTCTGTGCCACCTACCGTAAACAGTCCAGAGTCACCGTCTGAGCCAAAGGCATACCCAACTCGACTGGTATTGCCCGAGCTGGGCGCCCCCTTTTGGACTCGAATCCCCCCGGTTGCCCTCAGAGGCCCGGTGAGCTCGCCACCAACCAGGGGAAGGAACACCTTCCCCGACTCGCTTATAAGGTGTTGAATAGCTTCGAGGACCTGGGTGGAGTCATCAGCATTCAACGTCAGACCAGCTGCCTGAACAATGCTAACCAGCTCCTCCTGAACAGCATTCAACCAGCCCGCAGTGATAGGGGTCGGAGCGACCCCGCCTGCTTGTGTCCCATGTCGATAGAGCCCAGCCAAAGTACACAGCGAGGTCCATGCGGATACACGATCCATAGCCGCTCCTTAAACCAAGATACCCAGTCGAGCCATACGCTTTCGGATAATCTCGACCTGCTTGCTCAGTTCTGCGTCTGTCAGCACTACTGAGTGAATAGCAACGAACGAAATATCAACCTCAGCGCCAAACGAGGCGGAGTTGCTAGGGCTGCCGATACGGAAAAGTGTGTCGGTTAGTACACGCGGCCTAACATCTGCGTTTTGATTCGAAGTGTTTCGAGTGATGTTTTGAACCTTGAGTGGCATCGACGAGCTGACTCGCATTACTCGAATGCCCCAGTCGGTTGGGACGTCGGAAACACTCAGCAGCGCAGAAGTAGCACCGCCACTCCCATTGTTGCGGGACGCACCACCGGTCAAGCTAGCAGTTGCTACATGATAAAGGTTTGCACCATAGGACGTCCCGACAACCCCTGGGGTAGCAGACTTGCCGATGTAGGTGCCAACATAGAATGGAGTGGACTCATCTCCAGTTGTCGAAGCGTCGGACGGGATTGGATTCACCGCACGCCCCACGACAATTAGTGTCTGCTCCTCGGATTCCGAGATATTCGTTTGCAGGTAGTTAGCACCCCCGCCTTTGAACCGGCCATGTGTTGGATACGCCTGCGGGTTCCCAACAATGCTGGCGTCGGCCTTGTTCATCACTCTATTGAAGCCAAAGCGTGAAACATCCGTGTCGAAAGTAAACCAGCCTTCCAACCCCCGCGTTACGGGAGGGACAACTTTCGAATACCAAGGAGCCAAAGTGTCACGCGCAGTAATTATAAGTCCCATAAACTAGCCTCCGACGTCTCAAATAAGGTTGATTGCAGCTGCAGCGACGAAAGGTGCCAGTGCCGCGTAAAGTCCAAGCCGCGAGGAGCCCGTTGGATGAGTCGAGTCCGCCCAGTTACCCTTCACGAATCCATCTGCACCCGGAGCAGATTTAGACATAGCGTATCCGCTTTCTGGATCAGTCATGGCCCATAGAGGGGCCAAAATCAGATTTGAATAGTTCAGGTTTTCTACTGCTTGTTGCATTGCACGTATGACAGGGGTGTAGTGGCTTAACCACAGAGAATTTCTTGTCGCATCAATTGCCGTTCCAGGAATTGAGCGAATTATCTTTGCGTTCGGCCAGGCTGCCTTAATCTGACTATGCATCAGAGTGTCGTCTGCAAGCACATGGTCATAGATTGTTCCAGCGGACCTGTCTCGGACGTTGTTAGTGCCTAACATGTTTATCACGATGTCAGGTGTGTCGAGGTCAAATCTCGCTTGATAAAACGCGGGGTCGAACACATAGCCATTACGCACGATTGCAACGGGGTCACTCTCTGTAGCAGCACGGAGAAATGGATTTATGGGCCAGCGCAGAGGCTTGGACAGCTCCATGTATGCAGATTCTTCACCAGGGGTGACTTTACCTACACGGTCCGTTATAGCGTACGTAAAATCCCCGGTCTCCCAACCTTCGCGACACTCACCCAACTCACCATTTGTATCGTTGGCATTACCTGCATCCGCAGACCCTGGTAACGTACCAATGAAGGTTGGCACTATACCCAGCTCGACTAGGTATTGACGCAAGAACAAGCCACCTTGACGATTGCCGATACTGTCCCCGATGAAGAGTATTTTTACAGGTTTCGGTGGCACCTGGACTGGCACATGCTTTAGTGAAAGCTTCATTGCCCTGCGGTCACCGGGGCGAGCTATATCACGCATGGTCAGCACGCCAGAGTCGCCGAAGAGACTAGCGCTGACAGTTAGCGTTTTACCTTTTGAGTGTGCATCAGTAGTAGTACTGAAGACTGATGCGGACACAAGCGACACCTGGTCGCGACGAGGCAGGATATTTTCCACATACAAGACAGCATCTCGGATAGGACCTGTCGCGATCAACGGGGAGAAGAGTAAACCTTCTGAAAATGGGGACGGAGGAGATTCCGGTTCAGCAAGTATATAAGGGCTCGTAAGGTCATTGTGAACACCACCCTCAGTGTCAAGAATGAAAATACCTGGTAGCGACGCTGGTCGAACTTCGAGCGGGCCAACCATAGCCAATTCGTCGTCAGCATAAAAAGGTGCTGCTCCCTCGCCATCACCGATAATTGTTGAATTATTTAGCGACGCTATTGAAAACGGAATAGTGTCAAAGCGCTTTATCGAAAGACGCGCAAACCTGGCCCCCTCGCTATCCTCTAGAGCTAAGTGCTCGAAATCACTATCAGGAACACCCCCCGTCCGGATGAGCGAGTCCAAGTCCGCACCACTGGCATAGCTATAGGAATACTCGTAGCTATCAATCCCGGTCTTTTTAAACAGCGAAACCCGTCCTAATCCGGACCCTTCAGGAGACATCCAGAAATAGCTATCGAGCTCTGTCAGCAGCAACGCTTCTTCGAATGTGGAGTAAACGCGACCATTCGCCATCTGACTGCTGAGCTCTACCACTGCATCCGGGATCGCCTGCTTGTGCATTAGCGCTTGCTTGGCAATGGTTGGCACAGGGCCGGACTCGGTATCTACATCCTGGCTGGCAGTCCCATGGATATAGAGATGCTGCTTCAGTGAAGCATTCTTAGATCGCTCAGATGACTCATCGAGAATTGAGGCATAGGCCTCCAACGTCTGAATAGTTGTGTCAGCCATTGACGGCCTCCGGCATTACGTAATGAACTGTATTGAAAATGCGATCAGTACTAGCAAGTAATCGCTGTGCGAATGCCTTGCCGTATCCTACTTTTACCTCTGTATTTGCCGGCCTCCGAATCTGCAGCAACAATTCAAGAGCCGGCCGCGAGAAAGCTTCTAATGGAACATTGAGCCTCCACTCATAAAGAGCATCACCATCGGTGGCAGGTGTATTTACTGTTGCGATACCTGTGAGCGCCGGCCGATTTACATCAACGGTAGCGGTGAGCCCAAAGCGTTTGGCCATAGCGATAAAATACGGAATTGACTGGCCGCCGAGGTCCCCCATTGCAACTAGAACCGCCTGCACCCGGTCTTCGTATGTGTCGCCATCTTCAGGCGTCAAGCCGTACACCCGCTCCCAGTCCGTAATGAAGTCTCCCGAGGTTTCAGGAAAGATTGCAGCCTCAACGGATTCGAGCTTACTTAGCGCGTCCTGGAGCACGTTGGCCTCAGCAGTCATCTGAGCAGTCAGAACTTTCCCTGTGGGGTCGTAAGAAGCCGGGGGAAGCAATGATCGCAATTGCTCAAGAAGTTCGTCGCTCATTCTCAGCCCTCCAACAGTTGAAGTTGGACCGATCCAAACCGAACCCACTTGACGACTGACGGGTCTGCATCCGTTACCACGTTGCCCGTAGGCGACAGAATGCGCAGATCGATCACACCGCCCAGCGCACTAATGGCAGCTGACAGCCTTATTAGGTAAAGCGTTTCGAGCGGAACAATCGGGGCGATAACTTTCTTGCACGCATCCTCAATTGGCGACTGGAGCGATTCCAAAGTGTAGTTAGGTGCCGGTTTAACTTTTGCGCTTAGGTGTACTTCGACGATCTGGGGAGTAAACACCCAGACATCGGCTCCGGCCGGCGCCACGCTCTCGATAAACGCTTGGCATGCCGCAATAACCGCCTCAGACGATGGTCCGCCAGACGAGGTGACCACCACGTCAATAGAGTTGCCTCCACGGCGCTTTGGCAGTATCAAGGCCGTTGAAACACCATCAATCGACGTAGCCCAGCGTCGATAATCGGCAATGTTTCCGCCGCTTGGTGGATTGCGGAGCACGTCCAGATATCGAGCCAGAAGACTCTCGGCACTTTCATCATCAGTGCCTCCGGCTGTTTCAGCCAGGACGCAGGCGCCGTCGACGTTCAGCGGCGGGCTGATGAACGTGCAGGCTCCTTCTATACCGTTGAGCGCGGCACCCGTCTCGATGGAGGCAACCGGGACACTAATGACGCCAGCCTCCGGGATCTCCACTGTCGCAGTGGTGCTAAACACCCGGCCGGTGGCGACATGCCTGATTTGCAGACCAGCCACAACCTGGCCTCCTGGCGTGCCGGTAACGGTCACCCCACTGCCAGAGGGCGTGGCCGACTTGGGGTAGACATTCCGGGTCTCGGCATGCCGTTTGAGTTCTTCAAAGTCAGCGCTGTCGGGGAAGATTTGGCGAGCAGTCCAGGCGGCCTGCTGGTGAATGCCTTCGGCAATCGCTGACACCGAGCTGGCCCGGACGTGGTTATCGCTATCGGACGTGATATCCGCATCAGGCAGCTGGGAGCGAATGTCTCGCAGCGCCCGCGAGCGGATGGCGTCGAATGAAGGGGCTTCGTAAGGCATCAGATCACGCTCACCAGGTGCTCGAAGGTCTGACGACCGGCCGGAGCGCTAACCTCAATCAGGAGCCTCAACCAACCGTCGTGCTTTTGCTCAGCAGTGACCTCCACAGCCGTGGCGCGCCCATCGTCAATCAGCCCCTTAAGGGCTTGCTGGGCGTACTGAACGGCGAGCGAACCTATCCGAGACTTGTCCTTTTCCCGCTTGAGTTCGTGCAGCCGAGAGCCCAGCGCCGGATCGGCCCAGTAGCTGCCGAGTGGAGTCATCAAACGGAGGTAGACGGCATTGGCCAGCGTCGTAATGCGCTGGCCAGTCAAGTCGCCTGTAGTGGGGTTTATGCTTGCGTCCATAGCGAGGCAGATTGCATCGCGCATGCGCAAGGCGGCATATCCAGCCCATGAAATTCCTTTCATGGGCCGGAAATAGAGCGAACGGCTATTGCTCCGGCGTTGGAGTCGGGCTGTTGCCGTGCTTGTGGGCGTTGTAGATCAGTCGGTCGGCCCGCATGCTGCGGGTCTGGTCTATCACATCTGCCGCCGACTGGATGTTGCCATCGGCCTGGACCTCACCAGTCGCCTCGATCATCGGCGTTTCGAATCGGACCTTCGTGCCGGCCTTGACCAGGAACGTATCGGTTACGACCTCGATCACCCGACCGCGCTTGAGGTGGATGTGATCGCCTTCGTCGGAATAGAGCGCTACCTCACCATCTTTGACCTTCAGGCGATACCGAGCATCTTCGGTGGCAATGACCACCACATGCTTGCTGTTGCCACCGATGGGCAGAGCGATGAAATCGGCACCGGCCAAGGGCGCTGAAGTAAAGCCATAGTGCTGAGCCAGCTCACCCGCGACTGCTTCACCTGCCAGGCCTTCCATCTGAACCCCGATGACAGGGCCGTGCGTGTTGCGCGTGCCGACAGCTCGGAATGCCTGACGAATCCCACGTAGAGCACGCTCTACTTGCTCGCGGACGACCCCAGGAAGTGATGCCATCAAAGCCCCCTAACCATCTGGATGAATGCCGCATCTGCATTCGACTTCTTGCCTTTATGCTTCTTGAGCGGGTTGCCGGCGATTAACTGCGACCCGCGATATGACGTCGGTCCGCCATTCGCTCGGGCAGTCATCGATCATCTTTTGGCGCGACTTCTCACAGCGCTCGTCGATGACGCGCTGGGCGTATTCCGCTGAAGGAGACTGTTCAGACATTTGCTTATACCCGCCAGAAATACACAGCGACAGGTTCGCGTGATATGGCGAACCCATGTATTTCCGGGGGCTTTAAGCAAAAAGCCCCGCTAGGCGGGGCTTGATGTGGGGGCGGTCAGTGCAACCGCTTCGGCGCATCCTCGTACCCGAACAGGTCGGGCTCTTGCTGTCGGTGTAGGGCGCGCTGGCGGGCAATGATGTCATAAACCGCCTGGCTGGATAGGTCGAATTTTCGGGCCAAGGCATCAGGCCTTGCGTTCTTCTCCCTCCACTCGCGGAAAATCTCCATGTCCCGAATCGCCCGGCGCAGCCCATCACCCCGAGGGATGTAGACGACAGCACCCCCCATCGTTTCGCAGATCGCGTAAACCATGGCGCGGGCGATTGTCGGCACCTCGTCTGGCTTGTCCGGCAGCAACTGCCTCAGCTTGTGCTCGGCAATGCTGGCCATCTCATTCAACGTTCCCTGCCAGCGAGCCAGCACTACAGCGTCGTTCATGTGCGCCAAGACCTTGTCCGGCTCTAGCTTGTCGACCTCCCCACTATCGAATAACTCTCCGTTGCTCATTGTCGCCTCCCGTGTCGTTTCGCGTCCTTGGCCAGAGCGGCGATGACGCCACCCAGTTGCTTGGTGTCAAGCCACTCCAGCCGTTCAACCTGGTACAGCCGCTTGGCCAGGCCATCGCCGTACTCCCACGGCCGGCCAGCCTCGGCCAGTTGAGCCTCGATCTTGCCGACCAGCTTTGCCTTGTCCGCAGCAGGTTTGGGCTTGCCCCGGCCTTGCTTCGACTTCCAGCCCAGTCGCTCAAACTCTTGCAGCACCTTCGCCACTTGGAGCGGGCTCAGGTCTTTGGCCGATGACAGGCCGGTGATCCGGGTCAGCAAGGCACGGTAGGTTTCGTCATCGAGGCCGAGGTCTTTCTTGGCAATGTGGATCTTGCTGAGCTGCTGGTTGCGCCGGTTCATGACGCCACCTGCGTCAGTGCCAAAGGCGCCGCCGTGGTCATGCCGTGATTCAGCCGTACATCAGCCGCAGCCAACAAGCCATGCATGGCATCGTTTATGGCTCGCACGCCAGCCTTGCGGCGGGTGGTTGCATTGCGATCCCGAGGCTTCTGCTGCACCAGGTCGGGGTAGTGGTGCGCCAAGTACTGCTCAACGGCCGGGGAAAGCGTGGCGCCTGCGAATGCCGCCACCTGTTCATGCACGGCATGAACCCATGCCTCGCAGAACACATCAGCGCGCCGCACCTTGGTAGCCTGCTTGCACCGCTGGAGCTTGTTCAGCGTGAAGTCACGGCGCGCCTGGCGCACCTGACGCAGCAACACGGTCATGGTATAGCCGGCCACCTCGGCCATTTCACCGATGAAATTCCAGCGGCCGATCCCACTGGCAAACAGCGCCTTGCAGGCGTAGGCCCTCGAAACGGTGTTGGCCAGCTGCGCCTCCCACTTCGCCGGTGTTTTCTTCGACCCGGCCATGCGTCCCACGTTCAGAGCGTCTGGCGACAGCTTTTTAAGGAATCGCTGAACTGCGTGAATACTCGGCAGGTCACCAGTCCATGTCCCTGAAAATTCGGCGTAACTGGCTGCGACGCTAGGTTTTGTCGGGCGCTGGTAACAGCGCAAGAACGCTCCCGCCCAATCCGGAACGTCAAGGCTTGCACGCTGACGAAGTGGGGCAAGGGCCATCTCATCTCGGCCAGCTGCACGCCAGCTCGACAGCCAACGCTTCAGAGTCCTTTCAGAAAGTCCGCGACTCTCAGTCTTACGGTCGTTCGCAATCTCAATTCGATCTTGCAAATAGGGTGAGAGCTGACCGTCTTCAGCATGCTTGAGCAGCATATTGATGGCCGTTTTTTGTGAAACGAATTCCGCCAGGCGCTCGATTTCTCGGCAGAACGCCAGGCGAGCCAGCATTACGGAGCGCTGTTTCTCGTTGAGGCGTGACGAACCATCCGCCTCATACGGCTCGACTTTTTCAGCGCTCATGTCTGCTGGCAAGTTGCCATTCGACTCTGCTACCGAGCGCGCCAGAATTTCTGCTTGTGTTTCAGCTGGCAGATCTACAAGGCAGTACTCAATGGCTTTAGAACCCGCGCGCTTGCGCCCATTCCATTCTGCCTTGCCGCGAATCTGTATTGCCCGTTCAGTACCAGGCATACCTGGCAGACCCGCGAGCTCGCGAGCTGTAAACCAGCCAAGTTGATTCGTCATTTATCGAAACCTATGTGTTCTTGGTAATAAGCGTTAGACTTCTAACGGTTTTCTGAAGGTGGGTCGTTGCGACCACCTCGTTGCCTGTTAGGGGTGCCATCGCTGTGCCAGCGTTCGGGCCAAATTTGCTCTGGTTTCAGGCCGATAGCCTTGGCAATGGCCGTTTCCATCCTTGGATAGGGGACCCGCTTCACGTTGTGAAGGGCGTTGCGCTCAACACCAAGCTGCCGAGCAAGCTCAGACAGGGACGTGTCGTGAGCGCGGAGCTGGAACTTAATCCACTCCCAGCGCAACGCAGGGTCCTTCGGAATTCCGTTAGCTGATTTCATTTTCTGTATCCGTACCCACTGTAAAAGGTGGTTTTTTTGGGGGTTCTAACGTTCCCTTGTGAATAAGCTATCGGTTTTCGGAAGGATGCACAACCGAAATCGGAAGGTTCGCTTCTGATTTCTGTGCTCATCCGTCTCGAAAACCGAATAAACCCTTGATTTATCTACAGATTTTCGGAAAGCGAAGTTTCGGATTGCCGACAAATGGCATTTCGCTTTCCCCCTACTGGAAAACGAAATGTCCGACACTGAAAGCCAGGCATACGCCAAGAGCCTGGGAGACCGAATCAGGACCTGTGCTGGCATGGCGGGGAGCGGAGAAGAGCTTTCTCGTAGGACCGGCATTCCCCTTAGCACTATGCACTCCTACCTGAATGGCAAAAGCGAACCTCGGGCATCGAGTTTGGTTTCTATTGCCCAGGCTGTGCAGGCAGACATCGAGTGGCTTGTAACCGGCAAGGTACGGGCCCTGGACACAAAAGAAACCGCACTAGAGGAGGAGTATTCATTCATCCCTCTCTATGACGCCCACATCAGCCAAGGCCACGGGGCTTGGACGGACGGCGCCCGCGTGCTCACAAGGCTTGCCTTTACACGCTACAGCCTGCGAAAAAAGGGCCTATCGCCCGACATGCTAGCTGCGGTGCGTGTGGACGGGGACTCAAACGAGCCTGTGCTGAGCGACGGGGATACTGTCATGGTCGATCTGAGCCGGAACGCGCTTCAGGGCGAGGCGTTTTATGTGATCCGTCTGGATGACCTGCTTTACGCCAAACGGCTGCAACGGCTCTACGACGGGGGTGTGAAGATCATCAGCGCCAACTCTGCCTATGAGCCGATGACCGTTCCCCAGAACCAGCTCAGCAACCTGGAGATCATCGGACGGGTTGTCTGGGCTGGCGGCTGGATGATTTAAAGCAGAGTGCCAAATAGCGCGCCAAATCCGGGTGATTGGCGCCTTTTTCCCGGTTTCTATCTTAGCGGCTCTTTGGCCCTACTATGGCACCGTTTCTTTTCTCCTAGCCCAATGAATCCGGGCTTTTCCGCTTTCTTCCCGCTTCTTCCCGCCTGTTTTCTCTTAGTGCCAAACAGAACACCTCCTCACACTCACGTGTTGTCTACTCTCCCCCCACCTGTACCGATTGCTTGTGCTCCAGCAGAGCCCTGGCCATGTTCATCATGTGCATCAGCGCGAACAGGATCTCCCGCGTCATGCCCTGGGGCTGGTGGGTGGCCGTCTCGTGGGCGGTGGCGGCGGCGCAGCGCAGCAAGGCGACGGCATGGTCGTGGGCCTGCTCGGAGGAAACACCGTCGTGCAGGGTCCAGATGCGGTTGTCCAGGCTGGGGCGGGACGGTGGTGGATTGAGGTAGTAGTCGAGGGCGCGGCGGGCCGCTTCGCTGTCGAGATCTGTTTCGTCTTTTTTCGGTGGTTTCATCCTGATACCTGCGAAGGCCAATGGAAAAAGGTCCAGGCTGAAGTTAATACTTTTAGTATTCGATGTCTCGATGATAAATAATACTGAATGTTTATTGAGCGCCCGAAGGCAGTCCGTATCGTGCCAGCGATGAATATGGATAAATGGATTGCCCTCGTCCGTGACCGGATCGAGGAGCTCGATATCTCCCAGGAGCAGCTCGCCGAGCGCGTTGGGGTTTCCCAGGGCAGCGTGGGCCACTGGCTACGCAAACGGCGCCAGCCGAGGGTCGATTCGATGAACCGGGTGTTCGTCGAGCTCGGCATGCCCCATTACCAGGTCCGCCTGCAGTTGCGGGTACTGGGGCAGGTTGGCGAAGACAGCGCCCTTTACGAGGTGGATGACGACGACGATGTCGACCTGATGAAATACATCGTGTGCTTTCGTTATCCGGTACTGGGCTGGGATGAGCTGGATGCGCCGATGCCCGAGCAAGGCACCGTCTTCGAGCAGACCGATTATTTCGCCCAGGGCAAGGCGTTCTGGCTGACGGTCGAGAACGACGCCATGAGTGCCGCCAGCGGCCGCAGCGTGCCCCAGGGCATGCGCATCCTGGTGGACCCGGGGGTGGCGGCGGAGCCGGGGCGCCTGGTGATCGCTCGCCAGCCTGGCAAGCCGGCGATCTTCCGGGAGCTGGCCGAGGAGGGTGGGCAGCAGTACCTCAAGGCGTTGAACAGCAGCTATCCGGCGTTGGTGTGTGAGGAGGGCTGCGAGTTCCTGGGGGTTGTCGTGCGGGTGCACGGGGTGCTCTAGGGCTTCGGCGAGCTGCCATCGCTCAGTCGAGCGGCATCGGGGCTGCTTTGCAGCCCCGAAATGGCAGTTGAACGGTCAGCTCATTCCAACAGCTCGACCAGCACCGCTCCCTCGTTGACCATATCCCCTTCCTGGCAGAACAGCGCCTTCACCGTCCCGCCATGGGGCGCACGAATGCTGTGTTCCATCTTCATCGCCTCCAGCACCACCAGCGCGGTGCCGGCCTCCACGGCCTGGCCCGGCGCGACCAGCACGCGCACGATACTGCCGTTCATGGGCGCGCCCAGGCCGCCCTGATGGCTGTGGCTGGCCTCGGCCTCGGCGATCGGGTCGAAGGCGGCGACGGCATGCATTTCCCCCTCCCATTGCAGGAACAGGGTGTCGCCACGGCGAATCGCCAGGTGGCGCTGGCGCACGCCGTCCAGGTCATGGCACAACTGCTCGCCTTCCAGGCGCAGGGTCGATGCCGCCGTGCGCTCCAGGGCCACGGCTTGCGCATGGCCGCCGCTCACCAGGTGCAGGCTGCTGCGCGCCGGCAGGCCCAGGCGCAAGCCCGCGCGGCTGGCCCAGGGCGAAGCCGGGTCATCATCGCGCCGGGGCGTGGGGCTGCCCTGCAGCCAGGCTTCGGCGGCAGCCTGCCAGAACGCCGCCGGTAGCGCCTGGGCAGGCGGCAGCAGCTCGGCCTGGTGGCGCGGGATGAAGCCGGTGTCCAGCTCGGCCGCGGCGAAGGCCGGGTGGGCCAGGATACGGCGCAGGAAACCGATGTTGGTCTTCACCCCGCCGATGGCGAATTCATCGAGCATGGCCAAAAGGCGCAGGCGTGCCTGCTCACGGTCCTCGCCCCAGGCGATCAGCTTGCCCAGCATCGGGTCGTAGAACGGCGAGACGCTGTCGCCCTCGCTGACCCCGCTGTCTACCCGTCGTCCCTCACCAGGCGTCGACTCGCGATACAGCGCCAGGGTGCCGGTGGCCGGCAGGAACTCGTTGGCCGGGTCTTCGGCGTACAGCCGCACCTCGATGGCATGGCCGACCAGCGGTACCTGCGCCTGGCTGATCGGCAAGGGATCGCCGCAGGCGACGCGGATCTGCCAGGCCACCAGGTCCAGCCCGGTGATGGCCTCGGTGACCGGGTGCTCCACCTGCAGGCGGGTGTTCATCTCCATGAAGAAGAACTCGCCGCGGGCATCGAGCAAGAACTCCACGGTGCCCGCGCCGACATAACCGATGGCCTGGGCCGCGCGCACCGCCGCCTCGCCCATGGCCTTGCGCAGCTCGGCGGTCAGGCCCGGGGCAGGGGCCTCCTCGATCACCTTCTGGTGGCGGCGCTGGATCGAGCAGTCGCGCTCGTTGAGGTACAGGCAGTTGCCGTGCTGGTCGGCGAACACCTGGATCTCCACATGGCGCGGCTTGAGCACGTACTTCTCCACCAGCATGCGCGCATCGCCGAACGACGACTGCGCTTCACGCTGTGCCGAGGCCAAGGCGTCGGCCAGCTGGCTTTCCTCCTCGACCACCTTCATGCCCTTGCCGCCGCCACCGGCGCTGGCCTTGAGCAGCACTGGGTAGCCGATGCGTTCGGCGGCGGCGCGGAAGGTCTCCAGGTCCTGGGCCTGGCCGTGGTAGCCGGGCACCAGCGGCACGCCGGCGCTTTCCATCAGGGCCTTGGCCGCCGACTTGCTGCCCATGGCGTCGATGGCGCTGGCCGGGGGGCCGAGGAAGATCAGCCCGGCCTGTTCGACGGCACGGGCGAAGCCGGCGTTCTCCGAGAGGAAGCCGTAGCCGGGGTGGATGGCCTGGGCACCGCTGGCCTTGGCCGCGGCCAGCAGCTTGTCGATGTCCAGGTAGCTCTCGGCCGCCTTGGTGCCGCCCAGGTCGACACGGATGTCGGCCTCGCGGCTGTGCCGGGCGTCGCGGTCGGTGGCACTGTGCACCGCGACCGTGGTCAGGCCCATGGCCTTGGCGGTGCGCATGACCCGGCAGGCGATCTCGCCGCGGTTGGCGACCAGCAGGGTGGTCAGCGTGGGATGGCTCATGGGCGTGGGTCCTTATCCAGGGTTTGCCAGGCGGGGCGGCGTTTTTCCAGGAAGGCGCGCAGGCCCTCCTGGCCTTCGGCGCTGACGCGGATGCGGGCGATGCTGTTCTCGCAGTAGCGGCGCAGAGCGGGGCTCAGTTCACCGTCATCCACTTCGCGCAGCAGGTCCTTGGTGGCGCGCAGGGCCTGGGGGCTGTTCTGCAGCAGGTTGTCCACCCAGGCCTCGACCTGGGTGTCCAGGTCGCTGGCCGGGTACACCTCGGCCAGCAGGCCCAGCTCACGGGCGCGCACGCCGCTGAAGCGCTCGGCGGTCAGGGCGTAGCGGCGGGCGGCGCGCTCGCCGATGGCCTTGACCACGAACGGGCTGATCACCGCCGGGGCCAGGCCGATGCGTACCTCCGACAGGCACAGTTGCGCATCCTCGGCGCCGATGGCCATGTCGCAGCAACTGATCAGGCCCAGGGCACCGCCGAAGGCCGCACCCTGCACCACGGCCAGGGTCGGTACCTTCAGGCGATGCAGGCTGTACATCAGCTCGCCCAGTTCATGGGCGTCGTCCAGGTTGGTGTTGAAGTCCAGCTGCGCCGACTGCTGCATCCACGCCAGGTCGGCGCCGGCGCTGAAGTGCCGGCCACGACCGCGCAGCAGGACGAAGCGCAGGCTGGCGTCCTCGGCGAGCCGGTCGATGGCCACGATCAGCTCGCGGATCATCTGCGCATTGAAGGCGTTGTTCTTGTCTTCCCGGCTCAGCCACAGGGTGGCGAAGCCACGGGGATCGCGGATCAACTCGAGGGTTGTGAAATCGCTCATGGGTCACATCCGGAAAATGCCGAAGCGGCTCTGTTCGATCGGGGCGTTCAGCGCGGCGGACAGCGCCAGGCCGAGCACGTCGCGGGTCTGCGCCGGGTCGATGACGCCGTCGTCCCACAGCCTTGCACTGGAATAGTAGGGGTGGCCCTGGCGCTCGTACTGGTCGAGGATCGGCTGCTTGAGCCTGGCCTCGTCCTCGGCGCTGAAGGCCTGGCCTGCGCGCTCGCTCTGCTCGCGCTTGACCTGGGCCAGCACGCCCGCCGCCTGTTCGGCGCCCATCACGCCGATCCGCGCGTTGGGCCACATCCACAAAAAGCGCGGGTCGTAGGCGCGGCCGCACATGCCGTAGTTGCCGGCACCGAAGCTGCCGCCGATGATCACCGTGAACTTCGGCACCTGGGCGCAGGCCACTGCGGTCACCAGCTTGGCGCCGTGCTTGGCGATGCCGCCTTCCTCGTACTTCTTGCCGACCATGAAGCCGGTGATGTTCTGCAGGAACAGCAGCGGGATGCCGCGCTGGCAGGCCAGTTCGATGAAGTGCGCGCCTTTTTGCGCCGCCTCGGCGAAGAGGATGCCATTGTTGGCCAGGATCGCCACCGGGTAGCCGTGCAGGTGGGCGAAGCCGCACACCAGGGTGGTGCCGAACAGCGCCTTGAACTCGTCGAACACCGAGCCATCGACCAGGCGTGCGATCACCTCGCGCACGTCGAACGGTTGCTTGGCGTCGGCCGGCACCACGCCGTACAGCTCCTGAGCGTCGTAGAGCGGGGCGACCGGCGCCTGGCACTGCAGCTTGCCGAGCTTGTGCCAGTTGAGGTTGGCCACGCAGCGCCGGGCCAGGGCCAGGGCGTGCTCGTCGTTGTCGGCATAGTGGTCGGCCACGCCGCTGGTGCGGCAGTGCACATCGGCGCCGCCGAGGTCCTCGGCGCTGACCACTTCACCGGTGGCGGCCTTCACCAAAGGCGGCCCGGCGAGGAAGATGGTCGCCTGCTGGCGCACCATGATCGCTTCGTCGGCCATGGCCGGCACATAGGCGCCACCGGCGGTGCACGAGCCCATGACCACGGCGATCTGCGGGATACCCAGGGCGCTCATGTTGGCCTGGTTGAAGAAGATCCGCCCGAAGTGTTCGCGGTCGGGGAAGACTTCGTCCTGGCGCGGCAGGTTGGCGCCACCGGAGTCCACCAGGTAGAGGCAGGGCAGGCGGTTCTGCAGGGCGATGGCCTGTGCGCGCAGGTGTTTCTTCACCGTCAGCGGGTAGTAGGAGCCGCCTTTCACCGTGGCGTCGTTGGCCACGATCATGCATTCGACCCCCTCGACCCGGCCGATGCCGGCGATCACCCCGGCGGCGGGCACGTCCTCGCCGTATACCTCATGGGCGGCGAGCTGGCCGATCTCGAGGAACGGCGAGCCCGGGTCGAGCAGGCGGTCGATACGCTCGCGCGGCAGCAGCTTGCCACGCGAGGTGTGCCGCTCCTGGGCCTTGGGCCCGCCGCCCTGGCTGACCTGGGCGAGCAGGGTGCGCAGCGCTTGCACCTGGGCCGCCATGGCGGCCGCGTTCTGCACGAATTCCGGCGATCTTGGGTTTAACTGTGACTTCAGAATCATCATTGCTCCCGGCGCAGCTCGCTTTCAGCTCCAAGCATCAAGCTGCAAGCTGATCTGTGTTGTAGTGACGAACGCGTATCTCCAGCACGCCACGAACTGCTCTTTCTTGCAGCTTGAAGCTTGCAGCTCGGCATGCCGCCCGTCAGCGCGTCTCGTTGAAAAGCTCGCGGCCGATGAGCATCCGGCGGATCTCGCTGGTGCCCGCGCCGATTTCGTACAGCTTGGCGTCGCGCAGCAGGCGGCCGGCCGGGAACTCATTGATGTAGCCGTTGCCGCCGAGGATCTGGATCGCCTCCAGGGCCATCTGGGTGGCGCGCTCGGCGGTGTAGAGGATCACCCCGGCGGCGTCCTTGCGGGTGGTCTCGCCACGGTCGCAGGCCTGGGCCACGGCATACAGGTAGGCGCGGCTGGCGTTGAGCTGGGTGTACATGTCGGCGATCTTGCCCTGGATCAGCTGGAACTCGCCGATGCTCTGGCCGAACTGCTTGCGGTCGTGGATGTAGGGCACTACCAGGTCCATGCACGCCTGCATGATCCCGGTCGGGCCGCCGGAGAGCACCACGCGCTCGTAGTCCAGGCCGCTCATCAGCACGCGCACGCCGCCGTTGAGCTGGCCGAGGATGTTTTCCTCGGGCACCTCGACGCCGTCGAAGAACAGCTCGCAGGTGTTGGAGCCACGCATGCCCAGCTTGTCGAACTTGTTGCTGCGCGAGAAGCCTTTCCAGTCACGCTCGACGATGAACGCGGTGATGCCGTGCGGGCCCTTGTCCAGGTCGGTCTTGGCATAGATCACGTAGGTGTTGGCGTCCGGGCCGTTGGTGATCCAGGTCTTGCTGCCGTTGAGCACGTAGTGGTCGCCGCGTTTCTCGGCGCGCAGCTTCATCGACACCACGTCGGAGCCGGCGTTGGGCTCGCTCATGGCCAGGGCGCCGATGTGCTCGCCGCTGATCAGCTTGGGCAGGTACTTCTGCTTCTGTTCGTGGCTGCCGTTGCGGTTGATCTGGTTGACGCACAGGTTGGAGTGGGCGCCGTAGGACAGGGCCACCGAGGCCGAGCCGCGGCTGATCTCCTCCATCGACACCACATGGGCCAGGTAACCCAGGCCGGCACCGCCGTATTCTTCAGGCACGGTGATACCCAGCAGGCCCATGTCGCCGAACTTGCGCCACATGTCGGCGGGGAACAGGTTGTCCTGGTCGATCTGCGCGGCGCGCGGGGCCAGTTCGGCGGCGACGAAGGTGCGCACCTGGTCGCGGAGCATGTCGATGGTTTCGCCCAGGGCGAAGTTCAGGGTGGGGTAATGCATGCGGGGGCACCTTCTTGTTCTTGAAATGGGTAACACCGTAGCTCATGGCTGTTTCACGGCGAGCCTGTGCGAGGCCATGGCAGGGTGTCGTTTTTCACCTTTACGTTAACGTAAGCCTGGCGTTGGGTGCTGTCAATCGACTCATGACCTTTACGTTAACGTAAATCTGCGCCAGAGTAGCCATCGCTTGCTTCAGTCATGCCCAGAACAACCACAAGAAGGGATATCCATGAGTCAACCAAGCTACACCCGTGGCCGCCAGGACCGGCCCCTGCTGACCCAGACCATCGGCCAGGCCTTCGACGCCACCGTGGCCCGCTGCCAGGACCGCGAGGCCCTGGTGGCCCGGCACCAGAGGCTGCGCTACAGCTGGCGGCAATTGGCCGCGCAAGTCGATCGCCACGCCAGGGCGCTCATGGCCCTGGGCGTGCAGGTCGGCGACCGAGTCGGCATCTGGTCGCCCAACTGCGCCCAGTGGTGCATCCTGCAACTGGCCAGCGCCAAGGTCGGCGCGATCCTGGTCAACATCAACCCGGCCTACCGGGTGGGCGAGTTGGAATACGTGTTGCGCCAGTCAGGCTGCAGTTGGCTGGTTTGCGCCGATGTCTTCAAGACCTCCGACTACCACGCCATGCTCCTGGAGCTGGTGCCCGAACTGGCCGCCCCGTCGCCGAGCCGCCTCGCCAGCGAGCGCCTGCCGGACCTGCAGGGCGTCATCAGCCTGGCGGCCAACCCACCGGCCGGCTTCCTGCCCTGGGCGCGCCTGGCCGAGCGGGCCGGGCAGATCGACCTGCAGGCCTATGCCGCGCGCCAGCGCAGCCTGCAGTTCGACCAGCCGGTGAACATCCAGTACACCTCCGGCACCACGGGCGCGCCCAAGGGGGTGACGCTCAGCCACTACAACATCCTCAACAATGGCTACATGGTCGGCCAGAGCCTGGGCCTGGGCGACACCGACCGCATGGTGATCCCGGTGCCGCTGTACCACTGCTTCGGCATGGTCATGGCCAACCTCGGCTGCGTCACCCATGGTTGCACCATGATCTACCCCAACGACGCCTTCGACCCGGCCTTGACCCTGCGCGCGGTGGCTGAGGAGCGCGCCAGCATCCTCTACGGCGTGCCGACCATGTTCATCGCCATGCTCGACCACCCAGGCCGGGCCGAGCTGGACCTGTCCAGCCTGCGCAGCGGCATCATGGCCGGCGCCACCTGCCCGATCGAGGTGATGCGCCGGGTCATCGACCAGTTGCACATGGCCCAGGTGCAGATCGCCTATGGCATGACCGAGACCAGCCCGGTATCGCTACAGACCGGCCCGGACGATGAGCTGGAGTTGCGCGTGACCACCGTCGGGCGTACCCAGCCGCAGTTGGAGACCAAGCTGGTGGACGAGCACGGCAACATCGTCGCCCGTGGCGAGATCGGCGAGCTGTGCACCCGCGGCTACAGCGTGATGCTCGGCTACTGGAACAACCCCCAGGCCACCGAGGAAGCCATCGACCCGGCCGGCTGGATGCATTCGGGCGACCTGGCGGTGATGGACGAGCAGGGCTACGTGCGCATCGTCGGGCGCAACAAGGACATGATCATCAGGGGCGGCGAGAACATCTACCCGCGCGAGCTGGAGGAGTTCTTCTACACCCATCCGGCGGTGGCCGACGCCCAGGTGATCGGCATTCCCTGCAGCCGCTATGGCGAGGAGATCGTCGCCTGGATCAAGCTGCACCCCGGGCACAGCACCAGCGCCGAGGCGCTGCAAGCGTGGTGCAAGGCACGCATCGCCCATTTCAAGGTGCCGCGGCACTACCGCTTCGTCGAGGCGTTCCCGATGACCGTGACCGGGAAGGTGCAGAAGTTCCGGATGCGCGAGATCAGCATCGCCGAGATCGCACTGTAGTTTTTGCCGTTCAACTGTATTTGGGGCCGCTTCGCGGCCCCAGATGCCCCATAGGATCCAAGTCGATCCCCCCATCATGCAGCGCCCAGGCCCCTGCGGGAGCGGGCTTGCCCGCGAATGGCCCCAGGCGGCACCCCCAAAGCCACGGCCAGCCACCCTGGGCCGGTCATGATCCTTGTCTATCCTTTGCCTTTTACCGGCGGCTCCTCGCTCGGCGGGTCCCCCACCGGAGGCGGCACGGTCGGCTCGATCGGCGGATCGTCCGGCTCTTGCTCCGGCACCGGTGGCGGCAGGGTGGGGTCGTCGACGTTGGGATCGGGCGCCTCTGGCGCAATGGGTATGCTCATGGCCTGGCCTCGCAGGATGAATGAAGTGCTGTCGCAGGCTTTGACCGGGCCCTGTGCCATTCGCTCATTTTTTTGAACCCCCGCCGCCCCGACGGCTCTGAACCCTTACCGCCACAGCAAAAGGGAGCAAGGTTCGATGTCTGGTAACGAGCCCTTCGAAAGCGTGCCCATGGCCAACGACCATCCAGACCAGGCCATCAGCCTGTCCCAGGCGCTGCTGGCGCCGCGCATCGTGATCGAGGACACCCTGCCCGTGCTCGACGCCGGCACCTTCGCGGCCAAGGCCGTGCGCGGCCAGCCGGTGGAGGTGAGCAGCAAGGTCTACAGCGACGGCCACGACCGTCTGGCGGTGACCCTGCACTGGCGCCAGGCCCACAGCCGGCGCTGGCACTGCGTGGCGATGCACTCCCCGGGCAACGACCTGTGGCTGGCGCACTTCACCCCCACCGAGCTGGGCCCGCACCTGTTCAGCATCGAAGCCTGGATCGACCCCTTCGCCACCTACTGCCACGACCTGGAGAAGAAATACCACGCCGGCGTCGAGGTCAGGCTGGAGCTGGAGGAGGGCCGGCTGTTGCTGGGCCAGGGCGCCGAGTGCAGCCAGGGCCCGTTGCGCGAGCAGCTCGAACAGTTGCAGCAGCGCCTGTCGACGCTGGCAGCGGACGACCAGGTGGCGCTGTTGCTGCATCCCGACACCGCCGCGCTGATGATCGAGGCCGAACACCGCAGCTACCTGACCCGCAGCGCCGAGTTCCCCGTGGACGTGGACCGTGAGCGCGCCCTGTTCGCCAGCTGGTACGAGCTGTTTCCCCGCTCGGTCACCGATGATCCCCAGCGCCACGGCACCTTCGACGACGTGCACCAGCGCCTGCCGATGATCCGCGACATGGGCTTCGACGTGCTGTACTTCCCGCCCATCCACCCTATCGGCATGAAGCACCGCAAGGGCCGCAACAACGCCTTGCGGGCCGAGCCGGGCGACCCGGGCAGCCCCTATGCGATCGGCAGCCCGGAGGGTGGCCACGACGCCATCCACCCACAACTGGGCAGCCGCGAGGATTTTCGCCGGCTGGTGGCCGCCGCCGCCGAGCACGGCCTGGAGATCGCCCTGGACTTCGCCATCCAGTGCTCCCAGGACCACCCCTGGCTGACCGAGCATCCCGGCTGGTTCAGCTGGCGCCCCGACGGCACCATCCGCTACGCCGAGAACCCGCCGAAGAAGTACCAGGACATCGTCAACGTCGACTTCTACGCCGCCGATGCCGTGCCCTCCCTGTGGCTGGCCCTGCGCGACGTGGTGGTCGGCTGGGTCGAGGAGGGCGTGCGGACCTTCCGTGTCGACAACCCGCACACCAAGCCGCTGCCGTTCTGGCAGTGGCTGATCGCCAATGTGCGCAGCCGCTACCCGGACGTGATCTTCCTCGCCGAGGCCTTCACTCGCCCGGCGATGATGGCGCGCCTGGGCAAGGTCGGCTATGCGCAGAGCTACACCTACTTCACTTGGCGCAACACCAAGCAGGAACTGCGCGAGTACTTCGAGGAACTCAACCAGCCGCCGTGGCGCCACTGCTACCGGCCGAACTTCTTCGTCAACACGCCGGACATCAACCCCTATTTCCTGCAGACCAGCGGCCGTGCAGGCTTCCTGATCCGCGCCGCCCTGGCCACCATGGGCTCGGGGCTGTGGGGCATGTACTCGGGCTTCGAACTGTGCGAGGGCACGCCGCTGCCGGGCAAGGAGGAGTACCTGGACTCGGAGAAGTACGAGATCCGCCCGCGCGACTTCACCCAGCCGGGCAACATCGTCGCCGAGATCGCCCAGCTCAACCGCATCCGCCGGCAGAACCGTGCCCTGCAGACCCACCTGGGGGTGGCGTTCTACAACTGCTGGAACGACAACATCCTGTACTTCGGCAAGCGCACGCCCGAGCGCGACAACTTCATCCTGGTGGCCGTGAGCCTCGATCCGCACAATGCCCAGGAAGCGCACTTCGAACTGCCCCTCTGGGAGCTGGGCCTGGACGACGGCGCCGATACCCTCGGCGAGGACCTGATGAACGGCCACCGCTGGACCTGGCACGGCAAGACCCAATGGATGCGCATCGAGCCCTGGCACCTGCCATTCGGCATCTGGCGCATCGAGCGGGCAAGTTAGGCGATGAATCGGGGGCCGCGAATCGCCCCATCGCCGGCAACCCAGCTCCCGCAGGTTTTGCCGCACCGCGAAGCTTGTGGGAGCCGGCTTGCCGGCGATGGGGCGCGAAGCGGCCCTGATACCGACAACACGGTTGCAAGCTGAACCCGAACAGAAAGGAGTCGCACATGGCCAAGCGTTCCCGCCCGGCAGCCTTCATCGACGACCCGCTGTGGTACAAGGACGCGGTGATCTACCAACTGCACGTGAAGTCGTTCTACGACTCGAACAACGACGGCATCGGCGATTTCGCCGGGCTGATCGGCAAGCTCGACTACATCGCCGACCTGGGCGTCAACACCCTCTGGCTGCTGCCGTTCTATCCTTCGCCACGGCGCGACGACGGCTATGACATCGCCGAGTACAAGGCCGTGCACCCGGACTACGGCAGCATGGCCGATGCCCGCCGTTTCATCGCCGAGGCGCACAAGCGCGGGCTGCGGGTGATCACCGAGCTGGTCATCAACCACACCTCCGACCAGCACCCCTGGTTCCAGCGCGCCCGCTGTGCCAAGCGCGGCAGCAAGGCACGGGACTTCTACGTGTGGTCGGACGACGACCAGAAGTACGACGGCACGCGGATCATCTTCCTCGATACCGAGAAGTCCAACTGGACCTGGGACCCGGTCGCCGGCCAATACTTCTGGCACCGTTTCTATTCCCACCAGCCGGACCTGAACTTCGACAACCCCCAAGTGCTGAAGGCGGTGATCGGGGTCATGCGCTTCTGGCTCGACCTGGGTGTCGACGGCCTGCGCCTGGACGCGATCCCCTACCTCATCGAGCGCGACGGCACCAACAACGAGAACCTGCCCGAGACCCACGAGGTACTCAAGGCGATCCGCGCCGAGATCGACGCCAACTACCCCGACCGCATGCTCCTGGCCGAGGCCAACCAGTGGCCCGAGGACACCCGGCCGTACTTCGGCGAGGGCGACGGCAACGAGTGCCACATGGCCTTCCACTTCCCGCTGATGCCGCGCATGTACATGGCCCTGGCGATGGAGGACCGCTTCCCGATCACCGACATCCTGCGCCAGACCCCGGAGATCCCCGCCAACTGCCAGTGGGCGATCTTCCTGCGCAACCACGACGAGCTCACGCTGGAGATGGTCACCGACCGCGAGCGCGACTACCTGTGGAACTACTACGCCGAGGACCGCCGCGCACGCATCAACCTGGGCATCCGCCGGCGCCTGGCGCCGCTGCTGCAGCGTGACCGTCGGCGCATCGAGCTGCTCACCAGCCTGCTGCTGTCCATGCCCGGCACGCCGACGCTGTATTACGGCGACGAGCTGGGCATGGGCGACAACATCTACCTGGGCGACCGCGACGGCGTGCGTACCCCCATGCAGTGGTCGCCCGACCGCAACGGCGGTTTCTCTCGCGCCGACCCCCAGCGCCTGGTGCTGCCGCCGATCATGGACCCGCTGTACGGTTACCAGACGGTCAACGTCGAGGCCCAATCCCACGACCCGCACTCGCTGCTCAACTGGAACCGCCGCCTGCTGGCGGTGCGCAAGCAGCAGAAGGCCTTCGGCCGTGGCAGCATGAAGATGCTCACCCCGAGCAACCGGCGCATTCTCGCCTATGTACGCGAGTACACCGATGCCGAGGGCAACAACGAAATCGTCCTGTGCGTGGCCAACGTTTCCCGCGCCGCCCAGGCCGCGGAGCTGGAGCTGTCCCAGTATGCCGACAAGGTGCCGGTGGAAATGCTCGGCGGCAGCGCCTTCCCGCCCATCGGCCAGTTGCCGTTCCTGCTCACGCTGCCGCCCTATGGCTTCTACTGGTTCCTCCTGGCCTCGCGCGATCGCATGCCCAGCTGGCACATCGAGCCGACCGAGGGCCTGCCGGAGCTGACCACCCTGGTGCTGCGCAAGCGCATGGAGGAGTTGCTCGAGGCGCCCTCCAGCGACACCCTGCAAACGACCATCCTGCCCCAGTACCTGCCCAAGCGGCGCTGGTTCGCCGGCAAGGAAGGGCCGATCGACCAGGTGCGCCTGAGCTACGGCGTACGCCTGGCCACGGCGGCCAGCCCGGTGCTGCTCAGCGAACTGCAGGTGCACAGCGACGGCGTGGTCGATCACTACCAACTGCCTTTCGGCCTGCTGCCGGAGGAGCAGATCAACAGCGCCTTGCCGCAGCAACTGGCGCTGTCCCGGGTACGCCGGGGCCGCCAGGTGGGGCTGATCACCGACGCCTTCGTCCTCGAGCCGTTCATCCGTGCCGTGCTGCGTGCCTGCCAGGAGCGCACCCGGCTGCCGAGCGATGCGGGCGAGCTGCATTTCGAGTGCACCGAACAACTGGCCGAGCTGGCGCTGGACGAGGACAGCGAAGTGCGCTACCTGAGCGCCGAGCAATCCAACAGCTCGGTGGTGGTGGGTGGGCGCCTGGTGCTCAAGCTGATCCGCCGGGTCAACCCCGGCATTCACCCGGAACTGGAGATGAGCACCTACCTGACCGCGGCCGGCTTCGCCAACATCTCGCCGTTGCTGGGGTGGGTCAGCCGGGTCGACGAGCAGCAGCAACCGCACTTGCTGATGATCGCCCAGGGCTACCTGGACAACCAGGGCGATGCCTGGGCATGGACCCAGAACACCCTGGAGCGGGCGATCCGCGACGAGATGGAGCCGACGACCGTCGAGCCGGAGGCGCACACCGACGCCCTGGCCGAACTCACCGGCTTCGCCGCCTTGCTCGGCCAGCGCCTGGGCGAGATGCACCTGCTGCTGGCCGCGCCCAGCGACGACGAAGCCTTCCAGCCACGGCCCAGCTTGGCCGCAGACAGCGAGCGCTGGAGCCGGCAGATCAGCGCCGAGCTGGCGCATGCCCTGGACCTGCTGGCCCAGCACCGCGACAGCCTCGACAGCGAAAGCCAGGCCCTGGTCGACGACCTGCAGCAACAACGCGCGGGCCTCGCCCAGCACATCGACACCCTGGCCCACCAGGCCCAAGGTGGCCTGCTGATGCGCGTGCACGGCGACCTGCACCTGGGCCAGGTGCTGGTGGTGCAGGGCGATGCCTACCTGATCGACTTCGAAGGGGAGCCGGCACGTCCGCTAGAGGAGCGCCGGGCCAGGCACAGCCCGTACAAGGATGTCAGCGGCGTGCTGCGTTCCTTCGACTATGCTGCTGCGATGATCCTGCGCAGCGCCTCGGCGGTGGACTTGTCCGACGCCGCGCGCCAGGCCCGGCAGCGGGTCGCCCGGCAGTACCTGCACCAGTCGCGCCATGCCTTCGTCGAAGCCTATGGCCTGGCCACCGCCGCCATGCCCCACGCCTGGCAGCAGGCCGAGGGCGAACGCGCCGCGCTGGAGCTGTTCTGCCTGGAAAAAGCCGCCTACGAAATCACCTACGAAGCCGAGAACCGGCCAAGCTGGCTGGCCGTGCCCTTGCATGGCCTGCATGGACTGATCAGTACCTGGGGAGAGCCATAGATGAATGCAACCACGCGTGAAAACGGCGGCCTTCGGCAACGGGACCTCGACGCCCTGGCCCGCGCCGAGCACGCCGATCCCTTTGCCGTGCTGGGGCCGCACGCCGATGGTGCGGGCGGCCTGTTCGTTCGCGCCTTCCTGCCCAACGCGCTGAGCGCGCGAGTGCTGGCGCGCCATGATGGACGCGTGCTGGCCGAAATGGTGCAGGGCAGCCTGCCGGGCCTGTTCACCGCGCACCTGGACGAAGCCCATCCCTACCTGCTGCAGATCGGCTGGGCCGGCGGCGAGCAGATCACCGAAGACCCCTACAGCTTCGGCCCGCAGTTGGGCGAGATGGACTTGTACCTGTTCGCCGAAGGCAACCACCGCGACCTGTCCGGCCGCTTCGGCGCCCAGCCCACCCAGGCCGACGGTATCGACGGGGTGTGCTTCTCGGTCTGGGCACCGAATGCCCGGCGGGTCTCGGTGGTCGGCGACTTCAACAACTGGGACGGCCGTCGCCACCCCATGCGCCTGCGCCACGATGCCGGGGTATGGGAGCTGTTCGTGCCGCGCCTGGGCATCGGCGAGGCCTACAAGTTCGAAGTACTCGGCCAGGGCGGCGTGCTGCCGCTCAAGGCCGACCCGCTGGCCCGCGCCACCGAGCTGCCGCCGAGCACGGCCTCCAGGGTGGCCGGCGCGCTGCGCCACGCTTGGCGCGACGACGGCTGGATGGCCCAGCGCGCCCAGCGCCATGCCTACAACGCGCCGCTGGCGATCTACGAGCTGCATGCCGGCTCCTGGCGCTGCGAGCTGGACGACAGCGGCGAGATCGCCCGTTTCTACGACTGGCGCGAGCTGGCCGAACGCCTGGTGCCCTACGTGCAGGACCTGGGCTTCACCCATATCGAGCTGATGCCGATCATGGAGCACCCGTTCGGCGGCTCCTGGGGCTACCAGCCGCTGTCGCTGTTCGCGCCCACCTCACGCTACGGCAGCGCGGAGGATTTCGCCGCGTTCGTCGACGCCTGCCACCAGGGTGGCATCGGCGTGATCCTCGACTGGGTACCGGCGCATTTCCCCACCGACGAGCATGGCCTGGCGCGTTTCGACGGCACTGCCCTGTACGAGTACGACAACCCTCTGGAGGGCTTTCACCAGGACTGGAACACACTGATCTACAACCTTGGCCGCAACGAGGTGCGCGGCTTCATGCTGGCCTCGGCGCTGCACTGGCTCAAGCACTTCCACATCGATGGCCTGCGCGTCGATGCGGTGGCCTCGATGCTCTACCGCGACTACTCGCGCAAGGCCGGCGAGTGGGTGCCCAACCGCCATGGCGGGCGCGAGAATCTCGAGGCCATCGACTTCATCCGCCAACTCAACACCGTGGCCGCCCACGAGGCCCCAGGGGCGCTGATCATCGCCGAGGAGTCCACCGCCTGGCCCGGCGTCAGCCAGCCGGTGCAGCAGGGCGGCCTGGGCTTCGCCTACAAGTGGAACATGGGCTGGATGCACGACACTCTGCACTACATCCAGAACGACCCGGTGCACCGCGCCTATCACCACAACGAAATGAGCTTCGGGCTGATCTATGCCTATTCCGAGCACTTCATCCTGCCGATTTCCCACGACGAAGTGGTGCACGGCAAGCACTCGCTGATCGACAAGATGCCGGGCGATCGCTGGCAGAAGTTCGCCAACCTGCGCGCCTACCTGGCCTTCATGTGGACCCACCCGGGCAAGAAGCTGCTGTTCATGGGCTGCGAGTTCGGCCAGTGGCGCGAGTGGAACCACGACCACCAGCTGGATTGGTACCTGCTGCAGTATTCCGAGCACCAGGGCGTGCAGCGCCTGGTGAGCGACCTCAACCGCCTGTACCGCGAGCAGCCGGCCCTGCACGAGCAGGACTGCCAGCCCCAGGGCTTCCAGTGGCTGATCGGCGACGATGCGCGCAACAGCGTATACGCCTGGTTGCGCTGGAGCGCCGACGGCGAGCCGTTGCTGGTGGTGGCCAACTTCACCCCCGTGCCGCGGGAGGGGTATCGCATCGGCGTGCCGTTCGGCGAGCGCTGGGCGGAGTTGCTCAACAGCGATGCCGAGCTGTATGCCGGGTCGAATGTGGGGAACCTGGGGGCGGTGGCCAGCGAGCCGTTGCCCAGCCATGGGCAGCCGTTGTCGCTGGCGCTGAACCTGCCGCCGTTGGGCGTGCTGGTGATGAAACCGGCCTGACACCACCGGTGTATGGCAAGGGCTCACCCTTGTTCGCAGAGCACGCCAAGCCCCAATGCCGCTTACTTAAGACGGTCAGCGGTGATTTGGGGCCGCTTCGCTTACCGATCTTCCTCGAAGGCTTCCGGAGGTGGAGGTGCCGCGCGGACGTTGAAGAGGCGGCAGATGGCGTACCAGCAGAGGGCAACGGACAGGTTGTAAGGGAACAGCACGGCCCAGAACGGCAGTTGCCAGTTTTTCTTGCCCTGCATTTCACCAGGCTCAGCGTGCAGTTCAGCATCGAGCCGCTGGGGCTCAGCGCAAACCAGCGCACCAGCCTGCTGGACCTGGATGGCCAATTGATTTCCTACACCCACGGCCCGAGCCAGATCACGGGTGTGGTTTGGCCCAATACCCTGGGGCAGCAGGTGCGCAGCAACCTCACATTGCTCAGGCGCAATGGCAACAGCAGCAGCCTGGAGTATCGCGGCCCCTGGTCGATGTTCCGCCTGCTCAGCCGGGGTGCGCTCAATGGCCGGACCGCGACCAGCGTGGACCTCGGTTTCAAAACGGGGGATGGCGTGATGCGCTATCGGCTGAGCGCCGAAAAAGCGTTCAACCCCATTACCCAGCAGCCCTTCAAAGGCTTCAGCCTGCCGCGTACCCTGCTTGGGCAGGTCCATCCCTGAGAGTGATGAAGCCCGCTTGATGAGTCGATCGTACCGGCCCCTTGGCGGCGAACCGCGCGAAGGGGCCGGTACAGGCTACCAACGCATCCTGACCCCGAGGCTGCCGATCAGCCCATTGAGGTCATTGTCATCCACATCGCTGCTGTAGTCGGCACTGACGAACAGCGCCACCTTGGGCGTGACCCGCGCCACCAGTCCCAACCCCAGCTCGACGGTGGTGGAATTGCGCGAGCTGGAGATCTTGTCCACCTGGTCCAGCTTCACCGGCTCGGCGTTGTTGAAGTCATACCAGACGTTGGTTCGCACATAGGGCTCGATGGGCATGCCGCGCACTTCGTAGCGCCCCGACAGCCTGGCGCCGACCCGGCCGCTCCAGCTCGGTTGGCTGTCGAAGGCCTGCAGGGTTTCTTCCTGTACCTGGTTGCCAGGGAAGAACTGCTGGTTGATCAACTGTGCCTGGGGCTCGATCACCCAGCCGCCACCCAGGCCGATGGGGTAGCCGCCTTCTACCGAGAAGGTCATCGCATGGCCGCTGTCGTTCAGGCGCTGGCCGCTCTCGCCGCGGCCATTGACGTCGATGCGCGTGCCCATGGCCACGGCATCGAGGTGCCAGCCTTGCTCGTGAGTCATGCTCCAGTACACCCCCAAGCTCTCGCCGCTGAGGTTGACGGCGTTCTTCTGCTTGTCGCCCAGCAGCCTGCGCGTGCCGTTTAAGCTGCTTTGCAGGTTGTTGTGGCCGACGAATATCCCCGCGCGATGGACATTGCCACTGGCGGTTTCACGCACGAACAGGTCCGGGCCGATCATCAGTTGCTGGCTGGGCGCCTCCAGTTGCTCCGGCGCCTGCGCACCGAGGCGGGGGCTGCCGGGAAAGAACTGCGCCCATTGGCTGGTGACCAGGTCCGGGGCTGCCTGCCCGTGGCGCTCGACCATCTGCTCGGAGAAGGCGTGCAAAGCGCTCAGGCCCAGGCCGCTGGCGCTGACCGGGTCCAGGGACAGTTGCGGCATCGTCGGCTGCTGCAGCAGGGCGGCGAAGGGCGCCTCCTCCTCCTGCAGGTCGAGCGCGAAGGTTTCCACCGGGGTTGCCAGGAGCAGCGACGTGGAAACCGCGCAGAAAATGCAGTCGAAACGCACAGGATTCGAGGTTCTTTTCATGGCGGATCTCCTCTGTTGTGTGTACAGCCCAAGGACCTGGCCTGATGTCACGAGCTGTACGACCGAACAGAGGGCGACTCAAACCAGCACGCAAGCCGGCTCGAGCGCGCACGAAAGGCGCGAGCTAGAGGCCCGGCGCGAGTTTTTCACGACTGGTGATAACGTTCAGCTAAGGAGAGGTCGGCGCCTGCGTCAAGAAAACGTGGAAACGCCGACAAGGTGGCAGGACAAGGTGTAACTCATTGAATACATGAGTAAACGATGCGCCTATAGCGAGGAAGGTTCTTTGCCGCTGCCCGGCTATGCCGAATCATTGCTAGAGCCGGACTTCCACCGCCAGCGGCAGGTGATCGGAGAGGTGTGTCCAGGGCCTGTGGCCGAGGATCTTCGGGGCGTGGCTTTCGGCGTTGCGCAGGTAGACGCGGTCCAGGCGCAGCAGCGGCAGGCGCGCCGGGTAGGTGCGGGCGAGCAGGCCATGGTGGCGTTCGAAGGCCTCGTGCAGGC
Source organism: Pseudomonas sp. HLMP (assembly GCF_046365545.1). Taxonomy (NCBI): domain Bacteria; kingdom Pseudomonadati; phylum Pseudomonadota; class Gammaproteobacteria; order Pseudomonadales; family Pseudomonadaceae; genus Pseudomonas; species Pseudomonas sp. HLMP. The sequence continues at coordinate 2,556,739 of NZ_JBDLLR010000001.1, forward strand.
CGCGCTCGCGGCCCAGGGTGCGGTTGCCGCGCAACTGCCAGTCGTTGAAGTCGCCGGCGATGATCACCGGGGCATCCGCCGGCAAGGCGTCGAGCAGCTTGCGCAGCAGGCGCAGCTGCTTCTGCCGGTGACGCTCGAGCAATGACAGGTGCACGCAGATCGCATGCACCTGGCGCTGCCCGGGCACATCGAGGATGCAGTGCAACAGGCCACGGCGCTCGGGGCCTGTGATCGACACGTCGAGGTTGCGGTGCTCGATGATCGGGTATTTCGACAGCAGGGCGTTGCCGTGGTGGCCATCGGGGTAGACGGCGTTGCGCCCGTAGGCGAAGTCGCTCCACATGCTGTCGGCGAGGAACTCGTACTGGGAGGTCTGCGGCCAGCCGGGGTAGCGTGCGGCGTGGCGGTCGTGGCTGCCGAGCACTTCCTGGAGGAAGACGATGTCGGCCTGGGTGCTGCGCACCGCTTCGCGCAGTTCCGGCAGGATGAAGCGCCGGTTGAAGGCGGTGAAACCCTTGTGCGTGTTGACCGTCAGGACCCGTACCCGGTGTACGGCCGGGGCCTGGCTGACGGTGGCGAAACCTGGACTGCCGGCTTCGAGGTTCACGGTGGCTCCTGGTATCCATCTGCGACGAGAAGCATCGCCACCCCCTGTGAGGGCGGCGCCCGATCTACAGTCTAGGACCGAACCCTAACGCTCGGGTTCACTCCTCCTCGCGTTGCAACACCATCAGCAGCAGCGAGCGCCCCTTGACCTCGAACTGGGTGTCGAACGCCAGGTGCTGCGGCTTGCGCATCTGTGGCCGGTCGGTGTCGACCAGGCAGCTCCAGTAGTCGCCTTCCGGCACCGTCGGCAACTGGAAGGGCACGGTGTCGTGGTAGGCATTGACGATCAGCAGCAGGGTAGCCTCGCCCCCGGGGCGGGCGATGCCGCTGACCTGGGCACGGCCGTCCATGAGCATTCCCAGGCAGCGGCCATGGGGATCCTCCCATTGCTCCACGGTCATCTCGCTGCCATCGGGCGCCAGCCAGGTGACGTCCTTGACGCCGATCGCCTCGTTGTAGTCGCCGACCAGAAAGCGCGAGCGCCGCAGCACCGGGTAGGCCAGGCGCAGGCGGGTCAGGCGCTTGACGAAGGCCAAAAGCTCGGCGCCGTCCTGGTCCAGGTCCCAGTTGATCCAGCCGATCTCGCTGTCCTGGCAGTAGGCATTGTTGTTGCCATGCTGGGTGCGGCTGAACTCGTCGCCGGCGACGATCATCGGCGTGCCCTGGGCCAGCAGCAGGGTGGCGAAGAAGTTGCGCATCTGGCGCATGCGCAGGGCATTGACCTGTGGGTCGTCGGTGGGGCCCTCGACGCCGCAGTTCCACGACAGGTTGTTGTCGGTGCCGTCCTGGTTGTTCTCGTCGTTGTCCTCGTTGTGCTTGTCGTTGTACGAGACCAGGTCGCGCAGGGTGAAGCCATCGTGGGCGGTGACGAAGTTGACCGAACTGTAGGGGCGCCGGCCCCGGTTGTTGAACAGGTCGCCCGAGGCGGTCATGCGCGCGGCGAAGTCTGCCAGTTGGCCTTCGTCGCCTTTCCAGAACGCCCGCACGGTGTCGCGGAAACGGTCGTTCCACTCGGCCCAGCCGGGGGCGAAGTTGCCGACCTGGTAGCCGCCCGGGCCGCAGTCCCAGGGTTCGGCGATCAGTTTGACCTGGCGCAGCAGCGGGTCCTGGCGGCAGGTCACGAGGAAGCTGTGGCGCTCGCTGTAGCCGTCATGGTAGCGGCCGAGGATGGTCGCCAGGTCGAAGCGAAAGCCATCCACGTGCATCTCCCCGGCCCAGTAGCGCAGCGAGTCGGTGACCAGTTGCAGCACGCAAGGGTGGCTCAGATCGAGGGTGTTGCCGGTGCCCGAGTCGTTGATGTAGTAGCGTCGGTCGTCGGGCATCAGGCGGTAGTAGGAGGCGTTGTCGATGCCGCGCATGGACAGGGTCGGGCCCAGCTCGTTGCCCTCGGCGGTATGGTTGTAGACCACGTCGAGGATCAGTTCGAGCCCGGCGTCATGCAGGTGCGCGACCATCTCCTTGAATTCGGCGATCTTGCCACTGGCCAGGTAGCGCGGGTGCGGGGCGAAGAAGGCGATGCTGTTGTAGCCCCAGTAGTTGTTCAGGCCCTTGTCCAGCAGGTGCTGGTCGTTGACGAAGGCGTGGATCGGCAGCAGTTCGATGGACGAGACGCCCAGCTCCTTGATGTGCTTGAGCAGCTCGTCGTTGGCCAACCCGGCGAAGGTGCCGCGATGGGCTTCGGGCACCGCCGGGTGGCGCATGCTGATGCCGCGGGTGTGGGCCTCGTAGAGGATGGTGCGCTCCCAGGGGATTTGTACCCGCTGGTCACGGCCCCAGGTGAACGCCGGGTCGATCACCTTGCACTTGGGTACGAAGGGCGCGCTGTCGCGTTCGTCGAAGGAGAGGTCGCCGTCGGGGTGGCCGATGGTGTAGCCGAACAGCGCCTCGGACCATTTCAGCCCGCCCACCAGTTGCTTGGCGTAAGGGTCGATCAGCAGCTTGTTGGGGTTGAAGCGGTGGCCGTTCTCCGGCTCGTAGGGGCCGTGGACGCGGTAGCCGTAGACCAGCCCCGGGTGCGCGTCGGGCAGGTAGCCGTGGTAGATCTCGTCGGTGTATTCGGGCAGTTCGATGCGTTCGAGCTCTTGCTCGCCGCTGGAGTCGAACAGGCACAGCTCGACCTTGGTGGCGTTGGCCGAGAACAGGGCGAAGTTGACCCCCAGGCCGTCCCAGGTGGCGCCCAGGGGGAAGGGCAAGCCTTCGCGGATGCGCGAGGGGGCGACGGAGCGGGTTTTCTTCGGAGTGCGGGGGCTCATGGTAGTCCTCGTATGGCCGGGTCAAAGGGGCATGGGGGCTGCTGTGCAGCCCGTCGCCGGCAAGCCAACGCCCACGGTGTCCTTTGCATGACACCTGCTTCGGGGGCACCGCAGCCCCCTGTGGGAGCCGGCTTGCCGGCGATGGGCCGCACAGCGGCCGCAGAGGCGGCTGGACGATTACGCAGGGCCTCAGCCCGCCGTCGGCTTCTTCACCGCACGTGGCTTTTTCGCCGCCGCCGGTTTCGCCACCGGTGCGGCCACGGCCTTGGGTTCGGCCGTCGCCTTCGGCTTGGCCGGCGCCCGCTTGCGCGGGGCCGCCTTGGGGGCCAGGGCCTCGGCTTCGGCGAGCTTGCGTGCCATGTCCCAGTGACGCTCTTGCTGGCCTACGGGTTTGCCTTCCGATTCCCAGATCTGGTAGGCGAATTCGCGAATACGCTTTTCATCGACACTCATCATGACGCTCCTGATGCTCAAGATTGTTGTATCAACACGTTGACCGGAAATTGCGCCAGCACGGTGCTCAACATCAGCTCCCTTGAAGGGCTGACAGCACCGCCGGCGAAAAGTCCCGAGCACGTGGCAGGCGACAAGGCAAACGGCAGGATCAGCCGGGTATCGTCCCAGTTCTGCGCCGGGATCAGGGGTAGGGGGGCGGTGCCGAGCAATTCACTGGCCAGGCGCGGCACCACGACGATGGCGCGCGCCTGGTCGCCGAGGCGGGCGAAGGCCAGCACCTTGTCGGCATGGCGCCCCAGCACGGTCAGCGGCAGGTAGGCGCCGCGGCCGAACAGCTCCGGGTGGGCCTGGCGGCAGTCCAGCATGCGGGCGATCAGCGCCTGCTTGACGCGGCCATCGCGCCAGTGCTCCAGCAGTTCGGCCAGCGGTGCGTTGTCGTCCAGGCTGGCCCGCCTCACAGCGTAGTCCACCGGGCGGCGGTTGTCTGGGTCGACCAGGCTCAGGTCCCAGTATTCGTTGCCCTGGTACAGGTCTGGCACGCCGGGCGTGGTCATGCGCAGCAGGCACTGGACCAGGCCATTGAGCGCGCCGGGGCAGGCGATCCGTTGCGCGGCGGCGTGCAGGGAGTGGCGCAGTTGCTGGTGCTCGCGGGCCAGCAGCAGGCCGTCCAAGTAGGCCGCGCAGGCCGCCTCGAACGCCTCGTTGGGCGCGCTCCAGGTACTGCGCAGCTTGGCCTCGCGCAGGGCCTTGCACTGCCATTGGCGGATGCGCCCGGCGTAGTGGCGCAGGGCCGTTTCGTCGTCCGGGTCGAGGTCCAGGGGCCAACTGCCGAGCAGGGTCTGGTACAGCAGCAGTTCGTCGCCGGGGCCAGGCGCCAGGCCGTCGTCCAGTGGCTGGCGCAGCGGTGCGGCCAGTTCGCGCCAGTGTTCGACCCGGCTGGCCAGCCAGGGGCCGCGCTCGCTGAGCACCGCCAGGCGCGCGCGGCAGTCCTCGCCACGCTTGTGGTCGTGGGTGGCGGTGGCCAGCAGGTTGTCGGGGAAGTCCCGCAGGCGGCGCTGGGCCTCGTTGTGGAAGTGCTCGGGCGGGGCGCTGAAACGCTCGGCGTCGAAGCCTACGTCGTTGCGCGACAGTAGCCGTGCCGAGCGGTAGAAGGCCGTGTCCTCGACGGCCTTGGCCGCACTCGGCGCGGTCAGTTGCTGGAAGCGTACGCAGGCGTGGCGCAGGTGCTTGCGCGGTCGCCCCGGCGGCAGCTGACGCCAGGGCTGGCCACCGAGCCAGCGCTGCAGGTGATCGAGCAGTGGCCAGTCGGCTTCGCCCAGGCGCTGCCGTGCACCGGCCAGGGCCTGCTGGAAGAACCCTTCGTCTTCGACCGGGCGGCCGCAGGCATTGATGTAGGTGCGGTACACCGGGTAGTGCTCGACCAGCGCCTGCAACGCACGGCGGATCGCACCGAGGGTCAGGTCGCGGGTCATCAGGTCGTCGCGCGCCACCTGCAGCAACGCCTGGGCCACCGACTCGCAGTCGCCGGCCAGGCTGGCGTTGAGCACCAGGTGACGGGCCTGGCACACCTCCTCGGGGAAGGGCGGGCGTTCGCTGAGGCTACTCCACAGTTCGGTCAACGGCGCCTCGCCGGCAGGGTCGTGCTGCAGCAGCGAGACCTGGTTCATGAACTCGTAGCCGGTGGTGCCGTCGGTGAGCCAGTCGCGGTGCAGTTGCTCGCCGGCACCGAGGATCTTCTCCACGTAGATCGGGAAATGCTCGATGCCAGCCTGCAGCGGCCGCTTCGCCAGCAGGTCATCGACCCGCCTGCGCAGCTTGCGGCAGTAGCGGCGTGGGTCGGCCAGGCCGTCGATATGGTCGATGCGCAGGCCATCGACCAGGCCGCGCTCGATCAGCTCGAACAGTTTGGCGTGGGTGGCCTCGAACACCACCGCGCGCTCGACCCGCAAGCCACCGAGTTCGTTGATGTCGAAGAAGCGCCGCCAATTGATGTCGTCCGCCGCGGTGCGCCAGCTGGCCAGGCGGTAGGTCTGGCGCTCCAGCAGCAGGTGCAGGCGCTTGAAACCGGCCTCTGTGCGGCTGTCGAAGGCGGCCAGGGCCTCGTCCAGGCGGGCACCGCCCCGGGCCAGGCGTGCCAGTTCCGCGTGCAGGGGCAGGGCATCGGCCAGCGGCTCGGCAGACTCGTGCAGGGCGCTGAAGTGCTGGGCCAGGGCGCGCAGCGCCGGGTCTTCGCTCTGGCCAAGGATGCGCCCATAGTCCAGCGGGCAGATCGGGAAACGGTGTTCGTAGTGGGCGATCTGCAGCAGGCCTTGGCCTGCATCGAAGGTCAGCGGGATCTCGCCGTTGCGCAGCGCCACGCCATAGTCGTTGGCCAGGAACGGCAGCAGCAACTGGCCGGCCAGCAGCGGGTCGCTGGAATGCCACTGGATATCGAAGAACTCGGCATAGGGGCTGCGCCGCCCCCAGGCCAGCAGGCTCTGCCACCAGGGGTTGTCGGCGCCGCCCACGGCCATGTGGTTGGACACGGTGTCGAGGATCAGCCCCATGCCATGCTGGCGCAGGGCAGCCACCAGGCGCTCCAGCGCCGCCTCGCCGCCCAGTTCCGGGTTGACGCAGGAAGGGTCGACCACATCGTAGCCGTGCCGCGACCCTGCGCGGGCCTTGAGAATCGGCGAGGCGTACAGGTGGCTCACCCCCAGGCGGGCGAAGTAGGGCACCAGCGGCACCGCGTCGTCGAGGGTGAAGTCACTGTGCAATTGCAGGCGCACGGTGGCGGTCAAGGGCTTCATCGATCACGCTCCCAGGCTTGTTCGCGGGCCTGGGCCAGCAGTTCCAGGCGCCGTGCGGCATCGTCGTCGTCGAGCAGTTCGCGCACCGGCCGGGCGAAGCGCCGACGCCAGTTGGGGTGGCCATCGGTGGTGCCAGGCAGGTTGGGCTGTTCGTCGCAGCCGAGCAAGTCTTCCAGGGGGATCAGCACCAGCGGCGAGCGGGTGTGGCCGACGTAGCGGATCGCCGCATCGATCAGGGCGTTGTCGTCGTGCAGCGGGCCGTAGTTGTGTTCCAGGGTGCGGCGCAGGCCTTCGCGCTCCCGCTGGCGGGTGTGCCGCCAGTGCAGCTCGGCGGCCGCGTCGATCAGCTTCAGGCGGTGGCTCCAGTCGATGTCACGGGCCTGCAGCCAGCCGGCCAGGGGCGCCAGGTCATGGGTGCCGGTGGTGGCCAGGGCGTCGTCCGGCCAGTCGAGGATCGGCTTGAAATGCCCGGGCGGGTCTTGTTCGAAGGGCAGCACGCGCATGCCCAGCACGGCCCTGTCCGCCAGGCGCTCGCGCAGGCCCTCGGGCACGGTGCCCAGGTCTTCGCCGAGGATCAGCGCCTGGTGGCGTACCGACTCCAGGGCCAGCAGGCGCAGCAGGTCTTCCAGCGGGTAGTGCAGGTAGGCGCCTTCGCTGGGCCTGGCTCCGCGCGGGATCAGCCACAGCCGGCGCAGGCCCATCACATGGTCGATGCGCAGGCCGCCGGCATGCGCCAGGTTGGCCCGCAGCATCTCGATGAAGGCGCGGTAGCCGTTGCGCCGCAGGCCCTCCGGGGAGAAGGCGCAGATACCCCAGTCTTGCCCGGAGCGGTTGAGGATGTCGGGGGGCGCGCCGACCGTGAGCTCGGCCAGCAGCTCGTCCTGGCGGCTCCAGGCCTGGCTGCCGGCACCGTCGGCGCCCACCGCCAGGTCGGCGATCAGGCCCACCGCCATGCCATTGCCGCGCGCCGCGTCCTGGACCCGTTGCAGACCGCGCTCGGTGAGCCATTGGCAGAAGGCATGGAACTCCACCTGGGCCGGGTGGGTGCTGGCGAAGGCCTCCACCTCCGGGTGGTAGGGATCGTGCCAGGCGGGCGGCCAGGTGCGCCAGTCGGCGCCCAGGCCACGGGCCATGGCCTCGGCCTGCAGTACCTGGAAGCGGCAATGGTGCTCCAGGGCCTGGCCGCCGGCCTTGCGGAAACTGTCGAAGTCCTCGCGCAGTGGGTGCTCGCCCTGGCTGAAATCGTGGTACAGGGCCTGCAGCAGCCGGTGCCGGGCATCGGCGGCACGGGGCCAGTCGACCAGGTGCAGGTGTTCCAGTTCGTCGAGGGTCGCTTGCAGGTCGCAGGCCTCGATGGCCATGCGCACCGCCCGCTCGCCGAGCACCACCGCGGGGCTGGCATACAACGTATTGAGCAGCAGCCGGCTGGAGGGCGAGTAGGGGCTGTAGTGCAACTGGTCGGCAGCGGACAGCGCGTGGATCGGGCTGATCGCCAGGGCATCGGCGCCGCGCTCGGCGGCGCTGCGTGCCAGTTGTTCCAGGGCCTGGCAGTCGCCGTAGCCGCCATCGCCCGGCCGGCGCAGGCTGTAAAGCTGCACCGCGAGGCCCCAACAGCGTGGTGGCGGTTGTTCGACGGCATCGTGCAGCGCATGGCAGCGCGGGGGCGCCACGGCGACGGTGAAGCGACGGCCGTCGATGTCCAGCCGGTGGTAGCCGATGGGCAGCTCGCCGGGCAGGCGGGCCTGCCCATCGAGGGCCAGCGACCCTTGGCTGCCGTCCTCCAGGGTGCAGTGAACAGGGCTGCCAGCGGCGAAGTAGCGCTCCAGCGCCAGGGGCTGGCCCTGGTCGGCTGTCAACAGTGGTGGCAGGTGGTCGGCGTCTTCGGCCTGGTCCAGGGCCTGCAGGCTGGCCTGGATGGCGGCATCGTCGTCGGCGGGGTGGCCCAGGCCTGCCAGCACCCGGCGCAGGACTTCGTCACTGACCTGCTGCGGGCGGGCGTTGGCGTCGATCCAGTCGCGGGCCAGCCCCACCCGGGCGGCCAGACGGTGCAAGGGCAGTTCGCTCATGGCGTCTCCTGGCCAGGGGGCAGCAGGCTGACCACGCAGCTGTACGCGGGCAGGGTGGTGGCGAGGTGCGCGGTGTCGCTGCTGTCGAACAGGCAGCGTTCGAGCGCGGGCAGTGCCACAGGTTGCGCTTCGGCGCCCAGGTTCAGGTCGATGCGCAGTTCGCTGCCATCGCCCAGGCGCCAGCGCGCGGTCAGTGCCCGCTCGCCCAGTACCTCGGCACCGAGGGCACGGCTGCCGGGCAGGTGCGGGACGACATGGCGACGGCGCAGTGCCAGCAGGCGCTGGTACAAGCCGTGCCAGCCGGCCAGCACGTCCTGGGCGTCGAGGCGTGAGGCTTCGAAGGTGTCCGCGGCGTTAGGGTCGGGAATCCGCGCGCGCTGCTGCGGGTCGGCGAAGGCGGCGAAATGGGCGAATTCGTTGCGGCGGCCTTCGCGCACGGTGTCGGCCAGCTCGTCGTGGTGGTCGGTGAAGAACAGAAAGGGCCGCCGGCTGCCTTCCTCGTCGCCCATGAACAGCAGCGGGATCATCGGTGCCAGCAGCAACAGGCCGGTGGCCGCGCACAGGGCCGGGGGCGGGCAGAGGCGGCTCAGGCGCTCGCCCAGGGCGCGGTTGCCGATCTGGTCGTGGTTCTGCAGGAACAGCACGAAGGCGCTCGGCGCCAGGTGCCCACTGGGTTCGCCCCGGGGGATGCCGTGGCGGTTGGCCTGGCCCTGGAAGGCGAAGCCCTCGGCCAGGCAACGGGCCAGCTTGGCGATCGGGCGGTCCTGGTAGTCCTGGTAATAGCCTTCGGTCTCGCCGGTCAGCAGCACGTGCAGGGCGTTGTGGCCATCGTCGTTCCACTGCGCATCGAAACCCTGTTCCAGCAACGCGGCTTGGTTGTGCTCGTTCTCCAGCACCAGCCAGACCTGGCGGCCAGGCGCCACGGCGGCGCGTACCCGCCTGGCCAGCTCGACGAGGAAGTCGGGCTGGTCGATGGCATGTACCGCGTCCAGGCGCAGGCCGTCGAAGCGGTAGTCGCACAGCCACATCAGGGCGTTCTGGATGAAGAACTCGCGCACTTCGGCGCGGCGAAAATCGATGGCGGCGCCCCAGGGGGTCTGCCGGTCTTCGCGGAAGAAGTGGCTGGCGTACTGGTGCAGGTAATTGCCGTCGGGGCCGAAGTGGTTGTAGACCACGTCGAGCATCACCATCAGGCCGTGGCCGTGGGCCTCGTCGATCAGTTGGCAGAGCGCTTCGGGGCTGCCGTAGCTGTGTTGCGGGGCGAACGGCAGTACGCCGTCGTAGCCCCAGTTGCGCTCGCCGGGGAACTGCCCCACGGGCATCAGCTCGATGGCCGTGATGCCGAGTTCGGCCAGGCGCGGCAGCTGCCGGGCGACCCCGGCGTAACCGCCCAGCAGGCCGACGTGCAGCTCCTGGATCACCGCCTCGGGCCAGGGCCGGCCTTGCCAAGGGTGGCGCCAGGGGTAGCTGCCCAGGTCCAGCACCTGGCTGGGCCCGTGCACGCCCTCGGGCTGCAAGCGCGAGGCCGGGTCGGGCACCTCCAGTTGTTCATCGATGCGATAGCGATAGCGGTCGCCGGCCCGGCACGGGGCGATGGCGGCGAACCAGCCATCGCCCTCGGGCAACAGTTCGATCGGTGGTTGTCGTTCCAGTTGCAAGCTCACGCTGCGCGCATCCGGCGCCCAGAGGGCGAAGCGCGCCGACGTGGCGTCCAGCAGGTGTGCGCCATGCCTGTGCATCTTCGATCCCCTTGCTCAGTAGTGGCTGACGTGCGCCTGGCAGACCAGCTCCTCGTACAGCCGGGCGTAGGGTTCCACCGCCTGGCACCAGTTGAACGGCTGGGTCATGGCCAGGCAGCGCATGGCGTTGAGCAGGTCCTTCTTGCCATAGACATAGAAGGCACGACCTAGCGCCTCGCGGTAGCTGTCCACGGTCGACTCGTCGAACAGAAAGCCGGTGACGCCATTCTCGATGGTGTCCGCCAGCCCGCCGGTGTTGCGCGCCACCGGCAGCGAGCCGAAGCGCTGCGCGTACATCTGGCTCAGGCCGCAGGGCTCGTAGCGCGACGGCATGAGCAGGAAGTCGCTGCCGGCGAACATGCGCCGGGCGTCGGTCTCGTTGAAACCGATGCGCACGCCGATGCGGCCCGGGTAGCGTAGGGCCAGCTCGCGCATGGCCTGTTCTTCCTCCGGCTCGCCACGGCCGATGATGGCGATCTGGCCGCCCTGGCTGACGATGTAGTCGGCCACGCCCAGGGTCAGGTCCAGGCCCTTCTGGTAGACCAGGCGCGAGACCACGGCGAACAACGGGCCGTCGCAGGCGTCGAGCTGGAACAGCTCGCGCACCTCGTCGGCGTTGCGCGCCTTGCCATCCCAGTCATTGATGCTGAAGTTGTGGAGCAGGTGCTTGTCGGTGGCCGAGTCCCAGCTTTCATCGATGCCGTTGGGGATACCGCTGAGCAGCTCTTGTTGGGCCTTGCTGGCAAGGAAACCGTCGAGGCCGCAGCCGAATTCCGGGGTGGTGATCTCCCGGGCGTAGGTGGCGCTCACCGTGGTGATGTGGCTGGAGTAGGCAAGGCCTGCCTTGAGGAACGAGAGCTTGCCGTAGAACTCCATGCCTTCCTGCTGCAGGGCGTGGTCGGGGATCGCCAGTTCCGGGCAGCAGCCACGGCTGAACACGCCCTGGTAGGCCAGGTTGTGGATGGTGAACAGGGTCGGGGTGTTCAGCCCGCGCCAGTGCATGTAGGCCGGGGCCAGGCCAGCCGGCCAGTCATGGGCGTGGACCAGGTCCGGGCGCCAGTGGGCCATGCCTTCGCCGGCGGCGATCTCCGCGGCGGCGAGCCCCAGGCGGGCGAAGCGGATGTGGTTGTCGGGCCAGTCGCGGCCATTGTCGGCGCCGTAGGGGGTGCCGTCGCGCTGGTACAGCTGCGGGCAGATCAGCACGTAGATGACCAGGCCGTCGGCCAGGTCCATGCGGCCGATCCGGCAAGGCGGCAGGGCCGCGTGGCCACCCAGTTCGCCGACGATATGGATGGGGTTGTCGCTCTCGACCACCTGGCGGTAGCCGGGGATCAGCAGGCGCACATCGTGCAGGTGGGCCAGTGCCCGTGGCAGGGCAGCGGACACGTCACCCAGGCCGCCGGTCTTGACCAGGTCGGCGATCTCGGAGGTGACGAACAGGATCTTGCGCTTGTGCGGGTTGTGGCGGCGCTGGGCGCCGGGTGCCTTGGCTGTCGGGGCGAAGTCCGGCGAGAGCGGTTCGCGATTGTCCGGGTTGAATGCATCTACGTGAGGTTCGACAGCGGCACTGATCATACTTCTCTCCGTCCCTTGTGTCGGGTGCTTGCACCCGTTGCGTTATGTCGTGTTGGTTCTCTCTGGCTCGTTCGTATCGTGTAGTGCGGTCCATGCCCCTTGGGTCGTGCGCGCAGGCACCATGCGATCGGCATTCCGGCCGAAGGCGAATGGACTGGTTGGGGTCGGTGGGCCGAGGCTGGGAGGTCCCGTTGCACTGGCCTACTTAGTTCCTGACCTGCCGGTGTGCGGGAAAGTTTCGACTTTTTTCCGTCGCGTTTTCCGAGCGGTTCGGCGGGCAGAACCCTGAGTGTAGGAGAGCTGGCGGTGGAAATGTGACCCGCTGGTCACTTTTGTTCGGGCCGCAGATCGCGCAAACGTTGGCGGGTTGTCACAAGATGTGAAAGCTTGATTCAAGCTTCAAGCTTGCGGGGATGCTGTGGGAGCGGGCTTGCCCGCGAAGAAGGCACCGGGGTGGATGGCACGGGCTCCGCCCGTGTTCGCGGGCAAGCCCGCTCCCACAGGTTTCTCAGTGGCTCAGGGGCTTGTCGCCCGAGCGGGCCTGCTCCAGCAGCAGGTTCAGTTGCGCGACCTGCTGGCGCAGCTGGTCGCGTTCGTCCTTCAGGCGGCGCAGCTCGTCACGACGCACAGTGACATAGAGGGTCTGGGTTGGAGTGGCAGGCATCAAGGTCCCCATGAACACACCTCGCAGTTTGGGCTGGTGACAGTGGTAAGCGTAGTCGCTCGCGGCGCGCATTCTGAATTCTTTCGCCGTGCAAGGGAACTTTTTTGTTTATCGTTGTCAGCCCGTTCGTCGCTGAACCCTCGGACGACGCACTGGACTAACCTGAAAACCTGAACCGCCTTGTCATCTATTTCGTAAGGGGAGCATCGGCACATGCAACTGGGAATCGTCGGGCTGGGCCGCATGGGCGGCAACATCGCAAGACGGCTGATGCGCGCAGGGCATCGCACCGTGGTCCACGACCGCAACCGTGACGCGGTGAGCGCACTGGAAGGCGAGGGCGCCCAAGGGGCCCACGACCTCGGTGCCCTGGTCCAGAAACTCAAGGCACCGCGGGCGGTGTGGGTGATGCTGCCGGCCGGCGCACCGACCGAGCAGACCATCGCCCAGCTGGCCGAACTGCTGGAGCCGGGCGATGCGATCATCGACGGTGGCAACACCTTCTATAAGGACGACATGCGCCGCGCCGCCGAACTGGCCGGGCGCGGCTTGCACTACCTGGACGTCGGCACCTCCGGTGGCGTCTGGGGCCTGGACCGTGGCTACTGCATGATGATCGGTGGCGAGAAAGACGTGTTCGAGCGCCTGGAGCCGCTGTTCAAGGCCCTTGCCCCCGGCGTTGGCGACATCCCCCGCACCCAGGGTCGCGAGGGCGAGCATGGGCGCGCCGAGCACGGCTATATCCATGCCGGCCCCGCCGGGGCCGGGCACTACGTGAAGATGGTGCACAACGGCATCGAGTACGGCCTGATGCAAGCCTACGCCGAAGGCTTCGACCTGCTGCGCAGCAAGGGCGGTAGCGAGCTGCCCGAGGACCAGCGCTTCGACCTGGACCTGGCCGAGATCGCCGAAGTCTGGCGCCGTGGCAGCGTGGTCACCTCCTGGCTGCTGGACCTGACCGCCGACGCCCTGGTGGCCGACCCGCAACTGGCCGGCTTCAGCGGCTCGGTGTCCGACAGTGGCGAAGGGCGCTGGACCATCGACGCTGCCGTCGAGCAGGCCGTGCCGGTACCGGTGCTGTCCAGCGCGCTGTTCGCCCGCTTCCGTTCGCGCCAGCAGCAGGGCACCTATGGCGACAAGATCCTCTCGGCCATGCGCCTGGGCTTCGGCGGCCACGTCGAGAAGCGCGAATGAACGCACACAACGGCAGCTCCGCCGCGCCGCCTTGCACGCTGTTTCTGTTCGGTGCCAACGGCGACCTGGTCAAGCGCCTGCTGATGCCGGCGCTGTACAACCTGAGCCGCGACGGCCTGCTGGACCGCAACCTGCGCATCGTTGGCGTCGACCACAACAGTGCGACCGCCGAGACATTCGCCGAGCGCCTGCATGCCTTCATGGTCGAGCGCGACAAGGGCGGTGAGGGCGTCGGCAAGTGCCTGGACGAGAAGGTCTGGGCGCGCCTGGCCAAGCGCCTGGACTACCAGACCGGCGACTTCCTGGACCCGGCCACCTATGCCGCGATCGCCCGGCGCATCGCCAAGACCAGCCACGGCAATGCCATCTTCTACCTGGCCACCTCGCCACGCTTCTTCCCTGAAGTGGCCCAGCGCCTGGGTGACGCGGGCCTGCTCGACGAGTCCCACGGCGGCTTTCGCCGGGTGGTGGTGGAAAAGCCCTTCGGCACCGACCTGGCCAGCGCCGAGGCCCTCAACGCCTGCCTGCTGGGGGTGATGAGCGAGCGGCAGATCTACCGGATCGACCACTACCTGGGCAAGGAGACGGTGCAGAACATCCTGGTCAGCCGCTTCTCCAACGGCCTGTTCGAATCGTTCTGGAACAACCACTACATCGACCATGTGCAGATCACTGCCGCCGAGACCGTCGGCGTCGAGACCCGAGGCGCCTTCTACGACCACACCGGCGCCCTGCGTGACATGGTGCCCAACCACCTGTTCCAGCTGCTGGCCATGGTCGCCATGGAGCCGCCGGCCGCCTTCGCCGCCGATGCCGTGCGCAGCGAAAAGGCCAAGGTGATCGGCGCCATCCGCCCCTGGTCGCAGAAGCTGGCCCTCAAGCACTCGGTGCGCGGCCAGTACGTGGCTGGCAAGCAGGGCCGCAAGCGCCTGCCTGGCTATCGCCAGGAGGCCAATGTCGACCCCGCGAGCCGTACCGAGACCTACGTCGCCCTCAAGGTGATGATCGACAACTGGCGTTGGGCTGGCGTGCCGTTCTACCTGCGCACCGGCAAGCGTATGAGCGTGCGCGATACCGAGATCGCCATCTGCTTCAAGCCCGCGCCCTATGCGCAGTTTCGCGAGTCCGAGCTGGAGCGGCCCAAGCCCAACTACCTGAAGATCCAGATCCAGCCCAACGAAGGCATGTGGTTCGACCTGCAGGCCAAGCGGCCCGGCCCGGAACTGGTGATGGAGAACGTCGAGCTGGGGTTCGCCTACAAGGACTTCTTCAAGATGACCCCGGCGACCGGCTACGAGACCCTGATCTACGATTGCCTTACCGGCGACCAGACCCTGTTCCAGCGCGCCGACAACATCGAGAACGGCTGGCGCGCCGTGCAGCCGTTCCTCGACGCCTGGGCCCATGGCGGGGAGGTCCACGAATACCCCGCAGGCCAGGACGGCCCCGAGGCGGGCAACGAGCTGCTGGCCCGCGACAAGCGCGAGTGGCATCCCTTGGGGTGACGCGGTGCTGGCACCGGCCATTCGCGGGCAAACCCGCGCCCAGGGGCCGAGTCGATCGCCGATGAGCCCGGGAGCGGCCTGTCATCCGCAGTGCAACAGAGGAGGCGCCATGCCAGCCCCGATCGAAGACTACGCCCTGCTGGGCAATTGCCGCAGCGCCGCCCTGGTCAGCCGCGACGGCTCCCTCGACTGGCTCTGCCTGCCACGCTTCGACGCCCCCGCCGTGTTCGCCGCCCTGCTCGGCAACGAGGAAAACGGTCGCTGGCGCCTGGCCCCCAGCGACCCTGTGGAAGCCACCCAGCGTCGCTACCTCGACGACACCCTGGTGCTCGAAACCACCTACATCACCGCCACCGGCCGCGCCCGGGTCATCGACTGCATGCCCCTGGGCGAGCACAACGCCGTGGTGCGCATCGTCGAAGGCCTGGCCGGCGAAACCGCCTTCGAGATGGACCTGGTGCTGCGCTTCGACTACGGCCGCAGCGTCCCCTGGGTGGAAAAGCTCGACCCCTTGACCCTCAGCGCGGTCGCCGGCCCCGACCGCCTGATTCTGCGCAGCACCGAGGCCGTGCACTCTCGCGATCACCACAGCGTCAGCCGCTTTCGCGTGTGCGCCGGCGAGCGCCAGGTCTTCAGCCTGCGCCACCAGCCTTCGCACCTGCCCCCGCAACCTGACTTCGACATCGACCAGGCCCTGGAGCGCAGCATCAGCCAATGGCAGGCCTTCGCCGCGCGCTGCCCGGACGTCGGCCCCTGGACGCCGCTGGTGCGCCGCTCCCTGCTGACCCTCAAGGCCCTGACCTACGCCCCCACCGGTGGCATCGTCGCCGCCGCCACCACTTCGCTGCCCGAGCGCGTCGGCGGCGAGCGCAACTGGGACTACCGCTACTGCTGGCTGCGCGACGCCACCATGACCTTGCTGGCCTTGATGAACCTGGGTTACTTCGACGAGGCCCAGGCCTGGCGCGAATGGCTGCTGCGCTCGGTGGCCGGCAACCCCGAGCAGATGCAGATCATGTATGGCTTGGCAGGCGAGCGGGACCTGCACGAGTTCACCTTGCCCTGGCTGGCCGGCTACGAGCACTCCCAGCCGGTGCGTGTCGGCAATGCCGCCGCGCAGCAGTTGCAGCTGGATATCTATGGCGAGCTGGCCGACGCCATGACCCAGGCCATCCGTGGCGGCCTGCCACGCCACCCGCGCAGCTCCGCCATCGCCCGGCTGATCCTGCCGTACCTGGAGAAGATCTGGCGCGAGCCTGACGAAGGCATCTGGGAGGTGCGCGGCGGGCGCCAGCACTTCGTGCATTCCAAGGTCATGGCCTGGGTCGCGTTCGACCGTGCGGCGAGCCTGTCGGACACCACCGAAGAAGACCGCGAGCGTGGACGGCACTATCGCCAGGTGGCGGACGAGATCCACCGGGACGTCTGCCAGCAGGGGCTGGACCCAAGCCGCCAGTGTTTCGTCCAGGCCTACGGCTCGAGCGAGGTGGATGCCAGCCTCCTGCAGATCGCCCTGACCGGTTTCCTGCCGGCCGATGACCCGCGTTTCCTGCGGACCCTCGAACAGATCGAGCGACGCCTGCTGCGCAACGGCCTGTTGCTGCGCTACGACAGCGACCTTTGCAGCGACGGGCTGACGCCTGGGGAGGGGACTTTCCTGGTCTGCTCGTTCTGGTTGGCGGACGTCTACGTGCTGCTCGGGCGGCATGCGCAGGCGCAGGCGTTGTACGAGCGGCTGACTGGGTTGTGCAATGACGTGGGCTTGCTGGCCGAGCAGTACGATCCCTTGGGCAAGCGTATGCTGGGCAACTTCCCGCAGGCGTTCAGTCACATCGGCATCATCAATACCGCGTTGAACCTGCACCGGGCGCAGTGTCCGGTGCGAGACCGGGCCAGTTGCGGTTGAGCCCGGTAATCCTCTGGGGCGCGAAGCGGCCGCAATTGGCATCACGCTTGGCTTAGCGGGACAGCATCAGGATAATGGCGGCCATTTCGTTCTGCTCGCTCTCTCTGGTGCCCCCGCATGGAAATCAAGGTCAATTTTCTCGACAACCTCCGTCTCGAAGCCAAGTTCGATGACTTCACGGTGGTTGCCGACCAACCTATCCGCTACAAGGGCGATGGTTCGGCACCAGGGCCGTTCGATTACTTCCTGGCCTCGTCGGCGTTGTGTGCCGCCTACTTCGTGAAGCTGTACTGCAACACGCGCAATATCCCCACCGACAACATCCGCCTGTCGCAGAACAACATCGTCGACCCGGAAAACCGCTACAACCAGATCTTCAAGATCCAGGTCGAGCTGCCCGCGGACATTTCCGAGAAGGACCGCCAGGGCATCCTGCGTTCGATCGACCGCTGCACGGTGAAGAAAGTGGTGCAGACCGGCCCTGAGTTCGTGATCGAGGAAGTGGAGAATCTCGACGCCGATGCCCAGGCCCTGCTGATGCCAGACGCAGACGCGCACGCCAGCACCTACATCGTCGGCAAGGACCTGCCGCTGGAGCAGACCATCGCCAACATGTCGGGCATCCTGGCGGGCCTGGGCATGAAGGTCGAGATCGCCTCGTGGCGCAACATCGTGCCCAATGTCTGGTCGCTGCACCTGCGCGATGCCCACTCGCCGATGTGCTTCACCAATGGCAAGGGCGCCACCAAGGAAAGCGCGCTGGCCTCGGCCCTGGGCGAGTTCATCGAGCGGCTGAACTGCAACTTCTTCTACAACGACCAGTTCTGGGGCGAAGACATCGCCAATGCGGCGTTCGTGCACCACCCGGACGAGCGCTGGTTCAAGCCCGGGCGCAAGGACGCACTGCCGGCCGAGATCCTCGACGCCCATTGCCTGGCGATCTACAACCCCGATGGCGAGCTACGCGGCTCGCACCTGTACGACACCAACTCCGGCAACGTCGAGCGTGGCATCTGCTCGCTGCCGTATGTGCGCCAGTCGGACGGTGAGGTGGTGTATTTCCCCTCCAACCTGGTCGAGAACCTGTTCCTGAGCAATGGCATGAGTGCGGGCAATACGCTGGCCGAAGCGCAGGTGCAGTGCCTGTCGGAAATCTTCGAGCGTGCGGTGAAGCGCGAAATCCTCGAAGGCGAGATCGCCCTGCCCGATGTGCCGCACGAAGTCCTGGCGAAGTACCCCGGTATCCTGGCCGGTATCCAGGGGCTGGAAGAGCAGGGTTTCCCGGTGCTGGTGAAGGATGCGTCGCTGGGCGGGGCGTTCCCGGTGATGTGCGTGACCTTGATGAACCCGCGTACCGGCGGTGTGTTCGCCTCGTTCGGCGCCCACCCGAGCTTCGAGGTGGCGCTGGAGCGCAGCCTCACGGAGCTGCTGCAGGGCCGCAGCTTCGAGGGCCTGAACGACCTGCCGCAGCCCACCTTCGAAAGCCAGGCGGTGACCGAGCCGAACAACTTCGTCGAGCACTTCATCGACTCCAGCGGCGTGGTGTCGTGGCGTTTCTTCAGCGCCAAGGCCGACTTCGAGTTCGTCGAGTGGGACTTCTCCGGCCAGGGCGACGACTCCAACGCCGAGGAAGCCGCGACCTTGTTCGGCATCCTCGAAGACATGGGCAAGGAAGTCTACATGGCGGTGTACGAGCACCTGGGGGCAACCGCCTGCCGCATCCTGGTGCCGGGCTATTCGGAAATCTACCCGGTGGACGACCTGATCTGGGACAACACCAACAAGGCGCTGCTGTTCCGTGCCGATATCCTGAACCTGCACCGCCTGGACGATGCCGCCTTGCAGGCGCTGCTCGAACGCCTGGAAGACAGCGAACAGGATGACTACACCGACATCACCACCTTGATCGGCATCGAGTTCGACGACAACACCGCCTGGGGCCAGCTGACGATCCTGGAGCTCAAGCTGCTGATCCATCTCGCCCTGCAGCAGCTCGAAGAGGCCAAGGAACTAGTGGAGGCCTTCCTGCAGTTCAACGACAACACCGTCGAGCGCGGCCTGTTCTACCAGGCCCTGAACGTGGTGCTGGAGGTCGTGCTGGACGACGAGCTGGCGTTGGAGGACTACGAGGTCAACTTCCGCCGGATGTTCGGCAACGAGCGGATGTACGCGGTGCTCGGCTCGGTGGACGGCAGCGTGCGCTTCTACGGCCTGACGCCCACCAGCATGAAGCTGGAGGGGCTCGACAGGCACCTGCGGCTGATCGACAGCTACAAGAAACTGCACGCGGCGCGGGCCCGGCTCGCCTCGTGACCGGGCCCTACGGGGGCGGGGTGGCGGTCAGACGCTGCGGGTCAGCCCGCCATCGACGCGCAGGTTCTGCCCGGTGATGTAGGCCGCGCCCTCGCTGGCCAGGAAGGCGATGGTGGCGGCGATCTCCTCGCTCGTGCCGTAGCGCTTGAGCGGCACGCTGTCGCGGCGTTGCTCGGTGGCCGGCAGGCTGTCGATCCAGCCCGGCAGCACGTTGTTGATGCGGATGTTGTCCTTGGCGTAGGTATCGGCAAAGAGCTTGCTGAACGCCGCCAGGCCTGCGCGGAACACGGCCGAGGTGGGGAACAGCTCGCTGGGCTCGAAGGCCCAGGCCGAGGAGATGTTGATGATCACGCCGCCTTGCTGGCGCTGCATGACCGGCGTGACCAGGCGGGCAGGGCGGATCACGTTGAGCAGGTAGGTGTCCATGCCCTCGTGCCAGTCGTCGTCGCTGAGCGCCAGGATCGGCGCGCGCGGGCCGTGGCCGGCACTGTTGACCAGCACGTCGATGCGCTGCCATTGCTGCAGGGTGGCGTCGACCAGGCGCTGCAGGTCGTCGTTGGACTGGTTGCTGCCGGTCACACCGATGCCGCCCAGCTCCTTTGCCAGCGCTTCGCCTTTGCCCGAGGACGAGAGGATCGCCACCTTGAACCCCTCCGCGGCCAGGCGTCGGGCCGCCGCTGCGCCCATGCCGCTGCCGCCGGCGGTGATGATCGCTACTTTTTCTACTGACATAAGGCCTCCCTTGGGGCTGTGGTCCGGTGAATGGCCACCAGACTAGCACCGGCCAATACGTGGGCGGGAGGCAGGTGGCCTTCGTTGTAACAGTAGAAAAACTACTGGGTTGTCAGCGCGCCTGGCGTAGCAGCCACTGGCGTACGGTCTCCAGCGCCGCCGGCATGCCGCCCTTGCGCGGCCATACCAGGTAGAAATGCTTGTCCAGGTGCAAGGCATGGTCGAAGACCAGGGCCAGGCGCCCGGCCTCCAGGTCGCTCTGCACGAAGAAGTGGCTCGACAGCGCCAGCCCCTGGCCGGCGATGGCCGCTTCGATGGCCAGTGAGGTCTGGTTGAAACGCACGTTCTTCGGCATGGGCTGCGCCGGTTGCCCGAACAACCCGGCGATGAATTCAGGCCAGAAATTGTGGGCGTCGTGCAGCAGCAGGAAGTGCTGTAGCTGCTCGAGGTTCTGCGGCCTGCCCCTCTGCGCCAGCAGCGTTGGGCTGGCCACCGCGACCACGCGCTGCTCCAGCAGCCGCTCGGTGTTGAGCCCAGGGCCGAACGGTGGCTGGCCGTAGCGCACGGCGAGGTCCACGCCATCGGCATGGAACTGCGACAGGCGGTCGGTGGCCAGGACCCGCAGGTCGATCTCGCCATGGGCCTCGGTGAAGGACGCCAGCCGCGGGATCAGCCATTTCGAGGCGAAGGTAGGGGTGACGCTCACCGTCAGGTGGCTGTTGCCTGGGCGCAGGGCGCTGGTTGCCTCGCTGATCAGGGCGAAGGCGTTGCGCAGGGTCCTGCTGTAGCCCAGGCCCGCGTCGGTCAGCCTGAGCCCGCGCGGCAGACGCTCGAACAACTTGATGCCCAGGTTCGCTTCCAGGGCGCGGACCTGTTGGGCCACGGCAGCCTGGGTAACCCCCAGCTCCTCGGCCGCGAGGCGGAAGTTCAGGTGTCGGGAGGCGACCTCGAATACACGCAGGCCGTTGAGTGGGGGGAGGGTGGCTGGGCCGTCGGTCATGAGGGGGCGCTTGTCGACAGGGAGCGGTGAGGATAACAAAGCGCGTGGGCCGGGCCGACCACGAATGGGCTGGCTTGAGTGTTTCTCAAGCAGACGCGTTCTTTATATCGTTTGTCGGGCTTTCTCCACTTGCCGACCATTGGCCAGGACACCGTCGCCACGGTACCTGCAAATGCAGAACAGACAATGACCACCGCCCTGTGGAGCGACACCGCTCCTGCCGCGCTGCTCAGATGAAGGGGCAGCCGCTGCTGGCGACCCGCTCCAGCCATCGGCGCAGCAGGTTCAGCACCGAGATGTCGAATAGCGTGGTGGTGAGGGAGAGGGCCGGGTACTGAGGCAAGCCCCAATGGCACTCAGGCAAGGCTCGCCTGCAGGGCTTCGATGAACTCGCGCTCGGCACGGCTCATGCGCTGGTCGCGGTTCCACAGCAGGTGGATGTCGACGTCGGCGATCCCTTCGTGGGGCGGCAGCCGCCACAGCAGCCCGGCGTCCACGTCGGGGGCGACCACATGCTCGGGCAGGCAGCCGATGCCGAACCCCGCGATCACCAGGCGACGCACTTCCTCAAGGCTCGGCGAGGACGCGACGATGCGCCCGGAAAACCCTTGCTGGTCTCGGAAGATGGTGAGTGGCGAGAGCATGCCGCCGATCTGGTCGCTGGTGAAGCTGACGAAGTTCTCCCGTTGCAGGTCGCCCTCGGGCTTGCCGAACAGGGCGTGGTGCTTGCCGCAGAAGAACGCATAGCGCTGGCGCAGGAACAGGCGTTGCTCCAGGCGCGGCTGGGGCCGGCGATTGAGGCTCAGGCCGGCGGTGGCGGTCTTTTCCTGCAGGGCCGCGACGATGTCGGAGCTGCGCATCACATCGATCTCCAGCTCCACGCGCGGGTGCTGGCGGTGGAAGTCGGCGAGGAAGTCGTCGAAGCGTGTCGAGCAGATGCGGCTGATCATCAACAGGCGCACCTTGCCCACCAGCTCGTCGGTAGGTTGCTCCAGCAGGCCACCGATCTGCGACATTTGCCCGTACACCTCGCCAGAGAGCAGGAACAGCTGTTCGCCCACTTCGGTGAGGACGAAGCGTGGCCCGCGGCGGGCGATGAGCTGGCGGCCGAGCTGTTCCTCCAGGCGCTTGAGTGCCTGGCTCACCGCTGGCTGGGTCAGGTGCAGGCGGGCGGCGGCGCGGCTGATGGAGAGTTCCTGGCCGATGACCCGGAAGGTGCGCAGCAGGTTCCAGTCGAGGCGGTCGTTGAGCAGGCGGTCGGGCATGGCGGGCTCGATAATAATCAGGGCTAATAGTTCGAATAATAAATAGAAAATTGACTAATCATAGCCCTGAGCCGATAAATCGTAGCCAGGGCAAGGCTGTCGCAGGTTTGCCCTGATGCCAGTCAGTCCAGCCTTGCAAGCGCCCCTTCGCGGGCAAGCCCGCTCCCACAGGGGCCGAGTCGACCACGAAAGGGGCGGTTTGCAGGGGCCTTGTGGGAGCGGGCTTGCCCGCGAAGGGCGGTAAGCACCGCCTGGTTGACCGGCACAGTATTCGAGCACCACCCAACAGCTTGACCAGGCGCCGACAGAGCGCCGCCGTGAGCCCCTAATCACTCCTGCCAGAACAAAAGCAAAGGAGCCAGACCCATGAAGCCTTCCGCTTCGCCCCAGCCGCGCCGCGCCGCCGCCGCCGCGTTCATCGGCACCATGATCGAGTGGTACGACTTCTATATCTACGCCACCGCCGCCGCCCTGGTGTTCGGCGCCTTGTTCTTCCCCTCCGACAACAGCCTGTTCAGCACCATGGCCGCCTTCGGCACCTTCGCCGTGGGTTTCTTCGCCCGCCCCCTGGGAGGCCTGGTTTTCGGCCATGTCGGTGACCGCATCGGGCGCAAGAAGTCTCTGGTCATCACCTTGCTGATGATGGGCGTGGTCACCGTGGGCATCGGCCTGCTGCCGACCTATGCGCAGATCGGCGCCACCGCGCCGGTGCTGCTGGTCCTGCTGCGCATCGTCCAGGGCATCGCCGTGGGCGGTGAGTGGGGTGGGGCGGTGCTGATGGCCGGCGAGCATGCGCCCAAGGGCCGGCGCAACTTCTTCGCCTCGTTCGCCCAGCTTGGCAGCCCGGCCGGCCTGATTCTCTCGCTGCTGGCCTTCGGCGCGGTGACCCGCCTGCCCGAGGAAGAACTGATGAGCTGGGGCTGGCGTGTGCCGTTCCTGGCCAGTGCGCTGTTGCTGCTGGTGGGCCTGGCGATTCGCCTGGGGGTCAATGAGTCGCCGGAGTTCATCGCCAGCCGCGAGCAGGCCGAAAAGACCCGGCGCAAGGAACAGGCGCCAGTGCTGGAGGTGCTGCGCACGGCCTGGCGGCCATTGCTGCTGTGCATCGGTGCCAACACCCTGGGCATCGCCGGGGTCTACTTCACCAACACCTTCATGATCAGCTACACCACCCAGCAACTGCACCTGGAGCGTGCGCTGATCCTCGAGTGCCTGTTCTTCGTGGCGGTCATCCAGTTCTGCGTGCAGCCGCTGGCCGCCTGGGTGTCCGAGAAAGTGGGCGCCACCCGCTTCCTGTGCCTGGTGTCGTTGCTGGCCATGGCCTCGCCGTACCCGATGTTCGTGCTGGTGAGCTCCGGCCAGGGGCCGCTGATCGTGCTCGGCATCGCCCTGGCGGCGGCGTGCATGGCCTCGTTCTACGCGGTGATCGCCGGCTACGTCAGTGGCATGTTCGAAACCCGCGTGCGCTATACCGCGATCTCCATGGCCTACCAGGTCTGCGGCGCCATCGCCGGTGGCCTGACCCCGCTGATCGGCACCTGGCTGGCCCATACCTTCACCGGGCAGTGGTGGCCGATGGCGCTGTTCTACAGCCTGATCGCCACGATTTCCCTGATCTGCGTCCTGGCCCTGGCGCGCCAGTACGCCCGCAGCCAGCACCTCGAGCTGGCCTGATCCACACCGATTCGATTGGAGTACCCGTACATGTTGAAAAGCAATGGCGAGCGCCTTTGGGCGAGCCTGATGGCCATGGCCGAGGTCGGCGCCACCGCACGTGGTGGCAGCTGCCGTCTGGCGCTCAGCGATGAAGACAAGGCCGGCCGCGAGCTGTTCGCGGCCTGGTGCCGGGAGGCCGGGTTGAGCCTGTCGGTGGATGCCATCGGCAACCTGTTCGCCCGCCGCCCAGGCAGCGACCCGGATGCCGCGCCGGTGATGATGGGCAGCCACCTGGACACCCAGCCTGAAGGCGGCCGTTTCGATGGCGTCTACGGGGTGCTGGCAGGCCTGGAGGTGGTGCGTCGTCTCAACGACCTCGGCATCCAGACCCGCAAGCCCCTGGAGATTGCCGTGTGGACCAACGAGGAGGGCGCCCGCTTCACCCCGGCGATGTTCGGCTCGGCGGTGTTCACCGGCACCCTGGCGCTGGACGAGGCCCTGGCCATTCGCGATGCCGAGGGCGTCAGCGTGGCCGAGGCGTTGCAGCGCACCGGCTACGCGGGTTCGCGCCCATTGGGCGGTAAGGTCGATGCCTACTTCGAGGCGCACATCGAGCAGGGTCCGATCCTCGAGGACAACGCCAAGAGCATCGGCGTGGTCAGCGGCGGCCAGGCGATCCGCTGGCTGGACGTGACCGTCGAGGGCATGGCGGCCCACGCCGGCACCACGCCGATGAAGCTGCGCAAGGACGCCCTCTACGGCGCCGCGCGGATGATCCAGACGGTGGAGCAGTTGGCCGCCGACTTCGCCCCCGAGGGCCTGACCACCGTGGGCGAGCTGTCCATCGCCAAGTCCTCGCGCAACACCATCCCGGGGGTGGTGCGCTTCACCGTCGACCTGCGCCATCACCGTGACGAGGCCATCGAGGCCATGGAGCGCGACCTGGGCCGGCACCTGCAGGCCATCGCCGAGACACGCGGCTTGCAGGTGCGTATCGAGCGCCACTGGGTCAGCCCGGCCACGCCGTTCGATCCTGCATGCGTGGCGGCGGTGCAACAAGCGGTGGATGGCCTGGGCTATGCGCAGCAGCCGATCGTCAGCGGCGCCGGCCACGATGCCATCCTGCTGGCGCGCTACTGCCCGACGGCGATGGTGTTCATCCCCTGCGTCGGTGGCCTGAGCCACAACGAAGCTGAGGACGTGCTGCCCGAAGACGCCCGCCAGGGCGCGGATGTACTGCTCAACGCCGTGCTGGCCCGTGCCGGTCGTGTAGAACAAGGAGACGTCTGATGCGTTGCTACTTCCATCCCGAACAGCTGTTGCACCATCCACGCAGCTACTACTCCCGAGGCGCCATGCGCACGCCCCAGGAAGTCCCCGAGCGCGCCCAGCGCCTGCTGCAGGCGGCCAAGGACCTGGGCTTCGACATCCGCCAGCCCGACGATGCCGGCCTCGGCCCGCTCAAGGCAGTGCATGGCGAGGCCTACCTGGCCTTCCTCGAAGAGGCCCATGCACGCTGGAAGGAGGTGCCCGAGGACTGGGGCGACGAGGTCATGTCGAACATCTTCGTGCGCGAGCCCAACGCCCTGCGCGGCATCCTCGCCCAGGCCGGGCGCTACCTGGCCGACGGCAGTTGCCCGGTGGGCGAGCAGACCTGGCGTTCGGCGTACTGGTCGGCGCAGAGCGCGGTGGCGGGCGCCAAGGCCATCCTCGATGGCGAGCCCGCGGCCTATGCCCTGTGCCGCCCGCCAGGGCACCATGCGCGTTTCGATGCCGCCGGTGGCTTCTGCTACATCAACAACGCCGCCGTCGCCGCCCAGGCCCTGCGCAGCCGCTACGGCCGCGTGGCGATCCTCGATACCGACATGCACCACGGCCAGGGTATCCAGGAGATTTTCTACGAGCGCAATGACGTGCTGTATGTGTCGACCCATGGCGACCCGACCAACTTCTACCCGGGTGTCGCTGGGTTCGAGGATGAGCGTGGCAGTGGTGCGGGGGAGGGGTACAACCTCAACCTGCCGATGGCGCACGGGGCCAGTGAAGCCGACTTCATGGGGCAACTGGAGATCGCTCTGGATGCGGTGAAGGACTTCGGTGCCGAGGTGCTGGTGCTGTCGCTGGGCTTCGATATCTACGAGCTGGACCCACAGAGCAAGGTGGCGGTGACGACCGAAGGGTTTGCGGCGTTGGGTGAGCAGATTCGGGCGTTGCGTTTGCCGTGTCTGATCGTGCAGGAAGGGGGGTATCACCTGGAGAGCCTGGAGGCGAATGCGCAGGCGTTCTTTGCGGACAAGGGGGATTGGCGTTAAGCGGGCAAGGGCCGGCAGTTGCGTTGTCGCTGCTGGCCTTTTCGCGGGCAAGCCCGCTCCCACAGGGTGTCGAGTCGGTCACGAATGATGTGGTTTGCAGGGCCTTGTGGGAGGCCTTGGCGGGGCGCCGGACCGGTCGGGCAAGCGCCCCCCAAATGACAAAACGCTATCTTCCGCAAGCCCCTGCAGCACTACCCCTACAGGCCACCCCTACGTACATGCTTGACCAGCACCTTCTCGAGCAACTCCCACATCGCCGGATCGGTACTGAACGCCACATTGAAGCGCATCCACCCAGTCGCCTGGGCATCGACCATGAACAACTGCCCGGGCCCGAGCATGATCCCTTGCTCCAGTGCATCGTCGAGCAGCGCGGCGCTGTCGGGGATCGCGGGGTGCCGGGTCCAGATGTACATCCCTTCGTCCGACTCGGTGAACAACTCGAAGCCCAGCCGATGCAGGTGCCGGCCCACCTCCTGGTGCGCCTCGGCCAGGCGCTGGCGCAGGCGCTTGAGGTGCTTGCGCCAGCGGCCATCGATGATCGCCGCGTACACCACCCGCTCCATCACCTGCGAGGTGGTCAGGCCCGAGCGCATCTTCAGGTGCAGTAACTGCTGCATCAGCTCGGAGTTGGCCACCAGGTAGCCGACCCGCACGTTGGGCGAGATGCTCTTGGAGTAGCTGCCCACGTACACCACCTGCTGCAGGTGGTCGAGGCTGGCCAGGCATGGCTGGGGCTCGGCCACCATGTCGGCGTACAGGTTGTTCTCCACCAGACGAAAGCCATGCCGGGAGGCCAGTTGCAGCAGGCGGTGCAGCTGCGCCAGCGGTGTGCGCGAGCAGGTCGGGCTGTGCAGGTGCGGTTGGGTGAAGAAGGCTGTCGGACGCTGGTGGGCCAGCAGGCGCTCCAGGTGATCCAGGTCGTAGCCGGCCGGGGTGCGTGGCACGCCGACCAGGGTGGCGCCCTGGGTGCGCAGGATGCTCATCAGGTTGGGGTAGCCAGGGTCGTCCACCAGCACCACATCGCCGGGGCGCACCAGGGTGCGCACGGCCAGGTCCAGCGCCTGGCTGGCACCGTGGGTGAGCATCAGTTGCGCCGGGTTGGCGACGATCGACAGTTCCTGCTGCAGGTTCTGCGCGGTCAGCGCGCGCAGCTCCGGCAGGCCCATGGGGTCGCCGTAGCCGGAGAGTTCCAGCGGGCTGCCAGCCACCTGGCGCAGGCCACGGCGCAGGCCGTCCTCGTACATCCAGTCGTTGGGCAGCCAGCCACAGCCAGGTTTGAACGGTAACTGGCGGATCTCGAAGATCTGCTGCAGGTACCACTCGGCGTTGAACGTTGGCCGGGTGGTGTCGGCGTCCTGGTTGTGGTTGTCCAGCAGCTCGCCCACCGCGCGATTGACGAAGAACCCCGCATTGCCCCGGCTGACCAGCAGCCCCTGGGCCACCAGGCGGTCGTAGGCCTCGACCACGGTGAAGGTGCTCACCGAGTACGTCGCGGCGAAGGCGCGGATCGAGGGGACCTTGGCGCCGGGCTTGAGGGTCTGGTTGTCGATCAGCTCGCGCAGCCCGTCGATGATCTGGTTGACCAGCGGGGTAGGGGAGTCTGGATGTAGTTCGAGCATTCGGGTGCCTTCAGGTGTGCGTAACGCCAAGCGCCTGCAGGGTGTCGCGGGTGTATTGCATTGGCGGCCTGTACAGTGCAGTGCGGATTTCATGCCACTGTGCATGGCTCTCTGTGTCCGACATTTTTACATTAGGTGTCAGATATCGCCAGACAAAGCATTTCAGTTCACCCGGGAGGCAACCCCCGGGCACGTCAGCAGGCCGCCATGGAAGGCCTGCGTGTGTTTTCGCACACCTCCTGCCCGTACGGGTGGCCGGCAGGTTGAATTCGAGCAGTCGGGTTCAGCACGCCGGCCGCCGGCGCTGATGTACAGGTGAGACCGATAGCCATCGGGGTTTCACAGTTTTTCCTTGGATAAAAAGAAGCACGGGGTACACAACTGATGGACGCAACATCCCTATCCACCACGGCCGCGAAAGGGGAGCACGAGAGCAAACTCAGTGCTTCGCTCAAGTCGCGCCACCTGACGATGATGTCGATCGCTGGGGTCATCGGCGGCGCCTTGTTCGTCGGTTCCGGCAGCGTGATCCACAGCGCAGGCCCCGCCGCGGTCCTCGCCTATCTCGCCGGCGGCATCCTGGTGGTGTTGATCATGCGCATGCTCGGCGAGATGGCGACCTCCTCGCCGGACACCGGCTCGTTCTCCACCTACGCCGACCGCGCCATCGGCCGCTGGGCCGGTTTCACCATCGGTTGGCTGTACTGGTGGTACTGGGTCATCCTCATGGCCTGGGAAGCCTACGTGGCGGGCAAGATCCTGCATGGCTGGTTCCCTGGTATCAGCGTCAACGTGTTCGTGCTGGCCACCACCTGTGTGCTGATCACGGTCAACTTCTTCAACGTCAAGCACTACGGTGAGTTCGAGTTCTGGTTCGCCTTGATCAAGGTGGTGGCCATCGTCTGCTTCCTGATCGTCTGCACCGCGGCCGTGTTCAACATCTGGCAGTTCGGCGAGGTGCGTGGCATCAGCCACTTGACCAGCGAAGGCTTCATGCCCAACGGCCTCACCACGGTGATCGGTGCGCTGCTCGGGGTGATGTTCGCCTTCCTCGGCGCCGAGATCGTCACCATCGCCGCGTCCGAATCCAAGGACCCGTCCACCCAGATCGTCAAGGCCACCAACTCCGTGGTATGGCGTGTGTGCCTGTTCTACGTGGGCTCGATCTTCCTGATCGTCTGCCTGGTGCCGTGGAACGACCCGCACCTGGGCGAGTCCGGCTATGGCGCCTACCGCCGCACCCTGGAGCTGCTGGGCGTGCCGTATGCCGAGCTGCTGATGAACTTCGTGGTGCTGACCTCGGTGAGCAGTTGCCTGATCTCCGGCCACTACACCGCCTCGCGCATGCTGTTCTCGCTGTCCCAGCGTGGCGACGCGCCGTCGTTCTTCAAGATCACACGTGCCGGTACCGGCGTGCCGGTGTACGCGATCATGGGGTCGTGCGCCGTGGCCATCTTCTGCGCCCTGATCAACTTCAGTGAGACCCTGCGCCCGAAGGACGTGCTGGAGACCCTGATGAACACCACCGGCATGATCGCCCTGCTGGTGTACCTGGTGATCGCTTTCTCGCAGCTGCGCATGCGTCGCAAGCTGGTGGCCGAAGGCAAGGAAGTGCGCCTGAAGATGTGGCTGTTCCCCTGGCTGACCTACCTGGTGATCGCCTTCATCATCGTCTGCCTGGTGGTCATGGCGTTCATGCCTGACTACCAGATCCTGGTGATCTCCACCGGCATCGCCGCAGCCATCGTGGTGGCGATGGGCGTGGTCCACCAACTGCGCACCTCCCGGCAGCACTGAGGTTGCCTTCCCGCATGACCGAGCCCTCGCTGGGCCGGCCATGCGGCTGCAGATGGCTTATGCTGGAGGCCAGTGTGGCGGATGCCTGTGCTCGATTGCGAGTACAGGCATCCGCCACACTGGCCTCCAGACATTCAGCCTGCCGAAGGAACCCGCCATGGCTTGGTCCGCCACCCAGTATTCACTTTTCGAAGACGAACGTACCCGCGCGGTGCGCGACCTGCTGGCGGCGGTACCGCCGCGGCCGGTGCGCCATGCCACGGACCTGGGCTGCGGCCCGGGCAATTCCACCGAAGTGCTGCGCCAGCACCATCCCGATGCCCTGGTCGTCGCTCTGGACAGCGACCCGGACATGATCGACAAGGCTCGCCAGCGGCGGCGCCTGTGCGTGCCCCAGGTGCGCTGCGAGATCGCCGAGATTGCCGGTTGGTCGGCCGCCGAGCCCCAGGACCTGATCCTGGCCAACGCCTCGCTGCAATGGGTCGCAGACCACGGCGCCCTCTATCCGCACCTGGTCCGCCAGTTGAGCGAGGGTGGCAGCCTGGCGGTGCAGACCCCGGACAACCTCGACGAGCCCGCCCACCGGCAGTTGCGCGAAATCGCCAGCCAGGGGCCCTGGGCGGCCAGGTTCGCCGACATCTCGTTGCCGCCCCGGCACAACGCGGCGTTCTACTACGACCTGCTCAGCCCGCTGTGCACCCGCGTGGATGTATGGCGCACCACCTATCACCACCCCTTGGCCGGTGGCGCCGAGGCGGTGGTGGAGTGGTTCAAGGGCTCGGCGCTGCGCCCGTACCTGGCGCGCCTGGACGAGCGGGAGCAGGCGGACTTTCTGCAGCTGTACCTGCAGGCGATGCAGCATGACTATCCGCCGGCCAGCGACGGCAAGGTGCTGTTGCCGTTTCCGCGTTTGTTCGTGGTCGCTACGCGCTAGTACGCCGCCAGCGCCAGAGCACGTAGCCATACACGCCGAGGTTGAGCAGCAACACGAACAGGCCCAGCAGCACCTGGACCTGTGGCGTCAGCCCGGGCGGGTAGATCAGCGGCCAGATGTAGTGCTCGATGAAGCCGCCCTGGTAGCCGGCCACGCCAGCGGCAGCGCGCATATGGTTCTCCCAGTCGGTCAGTGGGCATTCCAGGTGCAGGCACTCCACCGCCAGGCCCCAGGCCAGGGCGGGCAGGTGGATGAGCAGGGCGGGGCGCCACCGGAGCACCCACAGGCCGCCGAACAGCACCAGCAGGATGAAGGCCAGGTGCAGCAGGACCAGGGCGTCGGCGGCCAGGCGGTAGAACATGGCGGACCTTCGCAGGGGGCAGTCATCTGAGCATAGGCGGGTGGGTATGGCTTGGTTGGTTGTTGCGCCTGCCTCCACCACTGTGCGGGTAACTTCCAGCCAATACCTGGCCTGTGTGTTCTCAAAGCCCTTCCTGCACCATCTGCAGGAACGTCGCGACCACCCGCCGTGTGCGCTGTTCGCTCAGGCACACCAGCGTCTCGGTCAAATGCCGCTGGCAATCGACGATCGGCAATGCACAGACGCGCGCATCGGCGCCGAACTCCGCCGCCGACACCACCCCCACGCCGATCCCCACCACCACCGCCTCACGCGCCGCCTCGCGGCCTTCGACCTGGATCGCCGGACGGATACGCAGGCCCGCACGTTGCATCTCTTCCTCGAGGGTCTGGCGCGTCACCGAGCCGGGTTCGCGCAGCACCAGCGGCGTGTCGTCCAGGTCGGCCAGGCTGATCGAGCCACGGCTGGCCCAAGGATGGTCATGGGACACGAAGGCCACCATCGGGTCGCGACGCATGGGCACGCAGTAGAGCCGCTCATCGTCGACATCACGGCCGAGCAGGGCCAGGTCGGCCTGGTAGCTGAACAGCCGGGCCAGGGACTCGTCGGTGTTGCCGGTCTCGATCTTCACCTGGATGCCAGGGTAGCGCTGGCAGAAACGGGCGATCTGCGGCAGCACGTGCACCGGCGCGTCCACCGCCAGCACCAGGCTGCCGGTGTGCAGGGCACGGGAGTCCTGCAGCAGTTCGACAGCCTCGGTTTCGCAGGCGAACAGGCGCTGGGTGATGCCCAGCAGGCGCTCGCCCAGGTCGGTCAGCCGTACCGAGCGTTTGTTGCGGTGGAACAGCAGCACGCCGAAGCGCTCTTCGAGCTTGCGTACCTGGTCGGAAACCGCTGGTTGGGTGAGAAACAGTTTATCGGCGGCGCGGGTGAAGCTGCCGTGTTCGGCGACGGCGTGAAACGCCTTGAGTTGAGCGTGTGAGACCGACATGAGCGCTCCGGTAACAAGTTGGGCTTATGTGTGAAATACGATAAATCGATTTTATTTATCAGTCATCAACTGGTTCCATAACGACCAGCCCGGTGGCCCTTTACAGGCTGCCAGCGGCCATGGCGCCGCCCCGGTCACGCCAGACCCGCGGTGCCATCTGACCAGATGACGGCCCTCCGTCATGCAGTGCGCAACACAACAACAAGACAGGCGTTTCTTCACATTCTGCCGGCACACTTGAGCAAGAGGTCAGAGTCAAATGAATCAATCCCTAGCCGCCATCAAGCGTTGGCGCATCCAGATCTTCGCGATCACCTGGCTGGCGTATGCTGCCTTCTACTTCACCCGCAAGGCGTTTTCCGTCGCCAAGCTGGGCATTGGTGAAGACCCCGATTTCATGCTCGACAAGGCCGCCATGGCCAACCTCGACGCCATCTACCTGGCCGCCTACGCGGTGGGCCAGTTCACCTGGGGGATGCTCGCCGACCGCTTCGGCCCGCGCGTGGTGGTGCTCGGCGGGCTGCTGATCTCGGCGGCGGCGGCCGTGGTGATGGGCAGCTATGCGACCTTCCCGATCTTCGCCACGTGCATGCTGGTCCAGGGGCTGGCGCAGTCCACCGGCTGGGCGGGGTTGTGCAAGAACATCGGCAGTTTCTTCCCGGCCGTCCAGCGTGGCCGGGTGCTGGGCCTGTGGAGCTCGTGCTACGCCTTCGGCGGCCTGGTGGCCTCGCCCTTCGCCGGCTGGTGGGCCTACACCCTGGTGGGTAGCTGGCACGCGGCATTCTTCTCCAGTGCCGCGGTGGTGGCCGGGGTGGCGGTGCTGTTCTTCATCCTGCAGCGCAACAAGCCCGAGGATGTCGGCCTGCCGGCGGTGGAGCCGGAGCCGCAGAGCATGGCGCCGGCGGCGAACCTGTGCAGTGTCTGGGCGCCGCTGCGGGAGATCCTCAGCAACCGCACGGTGCTGACCCTGGGCCTGGCCTATTTCATGCTCAAGCCTGCGCGCTACGCCATCCTGCTCTGGGGCCCGGTGATCGTCTTCGAACAAATGCCCTCGGTGGGCAAGGTCGGCGCGGCCATCATTCCCACCGCCTTCGAGCTGGCCGGGCTGCTCGGGCCGATCATCATCGGCCTGGCCTCGGACAAGCTGTTCGGCGCCCGGCGCATGCCCGCCTGCGTGATCAGCCTGGTGCTGCTGACCGCCACCCTGGCGGCGTTCATGGCGGCGATGCACAGCGGCAGCGTGATCCTGGTGGTGGCCTTGCTGTTCGTCATGGGCCTGACCCTGTACGGCCCGGACTCAATGATCAGCGGCGCTGCGGCGATCGACTTCGGCACGGCCAAGGCCGGCGCCACCGCGGCGGGCTTCGTCAATGGTTGCGGCTCGGTGGGAGCGGTGCTCGGTGGCCTGCTGCCGGGGTATTTCGACAGCGTCACGGTGTTCATCATTTTCTCCGGCACCGCGCTGTTCTCCGCCCTGGTCCTGCTGCCGCACTGGAACAGCCGCCCGGCCAGCGCCGTGCAGGCCAACGACGTGGCACCCAATACCGGCATGGCGATCAAGCCGGCCCGTACCTAAAGGAAAGTGAGCAGATGAGACCCTTTTGGCTGCAACAGGCCCTGGACCAGGAAGACGAGGCGGTATGCCCGCCGCTGGATGCCGACGTGCGCTGCGACGTGTGCATCGTCGGCGGCGGCTACACCGGGCTGTGGACCGCGCTGATGCTCAAGGAGCAGGCGCCGGCGCTGGATGTGCTGTTGATCGAGGCGGACATCTGCGGTGCCGGCGCCAGCGGGCGCAACGGTGGTTGCGCGCTGTCATGGTCGGCCAAGTACTTCACCCTCGAGCGCTTGTTCGGCATGGCGGAGGCCGTGCGCCTGGTGCGCGAGTCGGAGCGCAGCATCGGCGCCATCGGCGAGTTCTGCGCGGCCAACGGCATCCACTGCGACTACCGCATGGACGGCACCCTGTACACCGCCACCAACGCCGCCCAGGTCGGTGGCACCGATGCGGTGATCGCCGCGCTGGAGCAGAGGGGCATCAATTCGTTCCAGCGCCTGGCGCTGGAGCAGGTGCAGCGCCTGGCCGGCTCCGCCCGCCACCTGGAAGGCTGGTACTCGCCGGCCGCCGCCACCGTGCAGCCGGGGCGCCTGGTGCGCGGCCTGCGCCGGGTGGCCTTGCAGCGGGGCGTGCGCATCCACGAGGGCACGGCGATGACGGGCCTGGAGCATGGGGCGCCGGTGCAGGTGCGCACCCGGGGCGGGACCGTCCGTGCCGACCGGGTGGTGCTCGGCCTCAATGCCTGGATGGCGCGGGCCTTTCCCCAGTTCGAGCGCAGCGTGGCGATCGTTTCCAGCGACATGGTGATCACCGAGCCCTGCCCGGAACTGCTGCGCGAGATCGGCCTGGACAGCGGCATCAGCGTCCTCGATTCGCGCATCTTCGTGCATTACTACCACAACACCAGCGACGGTCGGCTGATGCTCGGCAAGGGCGGCAATACCTTCGCTTATGGTGGGCGTATGCTGCCGGTGTTCGACCAGCCGTCGCCGTACCAGCCACTGTTGCGTGAAAGCCTCGGCGAGTTTTTCCCGACCCTGGCGCAGGTGCCGCTGGCGGCCAGCTGGAACGGCCCCTCGGACCGCTCGGTGACCGGCTTGCCGTTCTTTGGCCGGCTGGATGGGCAGGGCAACGTGTTCTATGGCTTCGGCTACTCGGGCAGTGGTGTCGGGCCCTGCCACATGGGTGGGCAGATCCTCTCGTCGCTGGTGCTGGGCCTGGACAACCCCTGGACCCGCTCGCCGCTGGTCAAGGGCCCGCTGGGGCAATTCCCGCCGGAGCCGATCCGCTACCTGGGCTCGCTGATGGTGCGCAACGCCATCCGCCGCAAGGAGCGCGCCGAGGACCGCGGCGTGCGCCCGCGCCGCCTGGATGTGCGCCTGGCACGTTTCGCCGCGGCGGCGGGCAAGGCCGACAAGGCCTGATGGCCGGGAGGGCCGCGCGGCGGCCCTTGCGCGGGTGCAAGGCCATTTCCAGCGGCCGTGCTGCATGAGATTTCTTGTCGATCAGGTGGGCGAGGGCGTATAAACTGCTCCCACTTTTGGCCGGTCGCTTCCTGAACCGGCCGCTGGAACAAAGAGAGTCGACATGGGCGCACAGTGGAAAGCCAAACATAAAGAAGCCGCAGCCAATGCCAAGGGCAAGATCATGGGCAAGCTGGCCAAGGAAATTCAGATCGCCGCCAAGTCCGGCGCCGATCCGGACATGAACCCGCGCCTGCGCCTGGCGATCGAGCAAGCCAAGAAAGCCTCGATGACCCGCGAGACCCTGGAGCGCGCGATCAAGAAGGGCGCCGGCCTGGATGGCGAGTCGGTGCAGTACAACGCGGTCACCTACGAAGGCTACGCCCCGCACCAGGTGCCGCTGATCGTCGAGTGCCTGACCGACAACGTCAACCGCACCGTCGCCGAGATCCGTGTGCTGTTTCGCAAGGGCCAATTGGGCAGCGCCGTGGCCTGGGACTTCAACCACGTCGGCCTGATCGAGGCCACCCCGAACGGCGACGCCGACCCTGAGCTGGCGGCCATCGAAGCCGGCGCCCAGGACTTCGAGGAAGGCGAGGAAGAGGGCTCGACCCTGTTCATCACCGATACCACCGACCTGGATGCGGTGCAGAAGGCCCTGCCGGAGCATGGCTTCACCGTCACCTCGGCGAAGATCGGCTATACCCCGAAGAACCCGGTGAGCGCCGCCAGCCTGAGTGCCGAGGCCCTGGCCGAGGTCGAGGCGTTCCTCGAAGCGATCGACAACCACGATGACGTGCAGAACGTCTATGTCGGCCTGACTGACTGATCTGTGCCATTGGGGGCGCCTTGCGCCCCATTCGCGGGCAAGCCCGCTCCCACAGGGGCCCTGCCAACCGCATCATTTGTGGTCGACTCGGCCCTGTGGGAGCGGACAGTTGGTCCCACATGGCCCTGCGAACCGCATCCTGTGTGGTCAACGCGATCCCTGTGGGAGCGGGCTTGCCCGCGATCGAGGGCGTAGCCCTCGCCAGGGCCCTGGAACCGACCGATGAACCCGACCTTCGCCTCCCTCAGCCTCGCCCATCTGCGCAGCCTCGACTGCCTCCTGCAGTTGAAGAACCTCAGCCACGCCGCCGAGCGCCTGGGCTGTAGCCAGTCAGCCCTGAGCCGCCAACTGGCTCACCTGCGCGAGGCCTTCGACGACCCGTTGCTGGTGCGCCAGGGGCGCGGCTATGTGCTCAGCGAGCATGCCGAAGCCTTGGTCGAGCCCCTGCGCCAGGTCTTGGAGGAGCTACAGGCCCTGCGCCAGCCGGCAGCCTTCGACCCGGCGCGTTGCGAGCGGCGCTTCTGCCTGGCCGCCTCGGACTATGTAGCCGAGCACATGCTGCCGCTGCTGGTGGCAGCGCTGGAACGCGAGGCGCCGGGCGTGTCCCTGGAGTACCGCACCTGGCAGGCCGGCCAGTATGCCCTGCTGGCCAGCGGCGAGATCGACCTGGCCACCACGCTGTTCGACGAGTCGCCACCCAACCTGCATGGTCGCTTGCTCGGCGAGGACCGGGCCGTGTGCCTGATGCGCCACGACCACCCGCTGACCGCCCGTGACGGCTTGAGCCAGGACGACTACCTGGCCTTCAAGCACGTGCGCATCTCTGGCGGCGGCGACAAGGACAGCTTCATCGACCGCCACCTGCGCGCCCAGGGCCTGCAGCGGCGGATCGGCCTGGAAGTGCCGTTCTTCTCCGCCACCGTGCAGGTACTGGGTAACGGCCAGGCCCTGGCCACCGTGCCCGAGCACATCGCCCGCCAGCTCTGCCGCCTGCACCGGCTGGCCTGGCGGCCGCTGCGCTTCATCGAGCATACCCAGCGCTACTGGGTGGTCTGGCACCAGCGCCTGCAAGCGTCGGCCGAGCACCGCTGGCTGCGCAACCGGGTATTCGAGCTGTGGCGCCAGTCGCAGTTCGGCGTGCAGGGTGGGCATGCGCCTTCGCCATAGCAGCTATGCGCGAAGCGGGGTTCTTCGGCGACGGATCGGTCCCTAGACTGGCCAGGTGGCGCGGGTTGTTCGAGAGTAGTGGGGCCGCTTTGCAGCCCATCGCCGGCAAGCCCCAACCCACCGTCCCGAACGACCACCGCCATCCCCCCGACCGCTCGCCAAGGAGACCGCCCGTGACCCCGGAACAATTCCGCCAATATGGCCACCAACTGATCGACCTGATCGCCGACTACCGCCAGGGCGTCGCCGAGCGTCCGGTGATGGCCCAGGTCGAGCCCGGTTACCTCAAGGCCGCCCTGCCGGCCGGTGCGCCGCAGCAGGGCGAGCCGTTCGAGACGATCCTCGCCGACGTGGACACGCTGCTGATGCCGGGCCTGTCCCACTGGCAGCATCCGGATTTCTATGGCTATTTCCCATCCAACGGCACCCTGTCGTCGGTGCTGGGCGATTTCCTCAGCACCGGGCTTGGCGTGTTGGGCCTGTCCTGGCAGTCCAGCCCGGCCCTGAGCGAGCTGGAGGAAACCACCCTCGACTGGCTGCGCCAGTTGCTCGGCCTGTCGGCGCAGTGGAGCGGCGTGATCCAGGACACGGCCTCGACCAGCACGCTGGTGGCGCTGATCTGCGCCCGCGAGCGCGCCAGCGACTACGCCCTGGTCCGTGGCGGCCTACAAGGCCAGGCCAAGCCGCTGGTCGTCTATGTCAGCGCCCATGCCCACAGCTCGGTGGACAAGGCCGCGTTGCTGGCGGGCTTCGGCCGCGACAACATCCGCCTGATCCCCACCGACGAGCGCTTCGCCATGCGCCCCGAGGCGTTGCAGGCCGCCATCGAACAGGACCTGGCCGCCGGCAACCAACCCTGCGCGGTGGTCGCCACCACCGGCACCACCACCACCACGGCCCTCGACCCGCTGGGCCCGATCGGTGCCATCACCCAGGCCCACGGGTTATGGCTGCACGTCGACTCGGCCATGGCCGGCTCGGCGATGATCCTCCCCGAGTGCCGCTGGATGTGGGACGGCATCGAGCAGGCCGACTCGGTGGTGGTCAATGCCCACAAGTGGCTGGGCGTGGCGTTCGACTGCTCGATCTACTACGTGCGCGATCCCCAGCACCTGATCCGGGTGATGAGCACCAACCCCAGCTACCTGCAATCGGCGGTCGATGGCGAGGTCAAGAACCTGCGTGACTGGGGCATCCCCCTGGGCCGCCGCTTCCGTGCCCTGAAGCTGTGGTTCATGCTGCGCAGCGAAGGTGTCGAGGCCCTGCA
Organism: Pseudomonas sp. HLMP; assembly: GCF_046365545.1. NCBI lineage: Bacteria > Pseudomonadati > Pseudomonadota > Gammaproteobacteria > Pseudomonadales > Pseudomonadaceae > Pseudomonas > Pseudomonas sp. HLMP. The sequence continues at coordinate 2,594,755 of NZ_JBDLLR010000001.1, forward strand.
ACAGCGCCTGCGCCGCGACCTGGACAACGCCCGTTGGCTGGCCGAGCAGGTCGAGGCGGCACCGCAGTGGGAGTTGCTGGCACCGGTGCAGTTGCAGACCCTGTGCATCCGCCATCGCCCGGCAGGGCTGGACGGCGAGGCGCTGGATGCCCATACCCGTGCCTGGGCCGACAGGCTCAATGGCTCCGGGCAGGCCTACGTGACCCCGGCGACCCTGGAGGGGCGCTGGATGGTACGGGTATCGGTGGGGGCGCTGCCCACCGAGCGTGAGCATGTGCAGCGGTTGTGGGAGCGGTTGCAGGCTGTCGTCGCTGCTTGACAGCGCCTGGGGCCGCTGCGCGCCCCTTCGCGGGCCAGCCCGCTCCCACACAGACCGCGCCATGCCTGAGAGCGGCGCCAACCAGGGAGCCGGCTTGCCGGCGATGGGCTGCAGCGCAGCCCCGGGGAAACTCAGTGGCTCATCGCCTGAAAGCTGCTCTTGCGGCTGGCCTCGTAGGCTTCCTTCTCCATCGGCTTGGCCTGCGGGTTGCCTAGGTCTTCCATGGCCAGGCGATGGGTCTCCGGCGCGATGTAGGCCGCCAGGGCGCACAGGCAGGTGATGAAGAACGCCAGGCCGCCGACCACCAGCGGGATGTTGCCTGAACCGGGCGGGGCGACGGTGGCGAACAGCGCCGGCAGCATCGCCGTGAGCATGGTGCCGATGTTCTGCGCGATGGCCATGGCCGATACCCGGTAGCGGGTCTGGAACAGCTCCGGATAGAAGCTGGGGAACACGGCGTTGTAGCCCTGGTAGACCATGCCCCACATTAGGATCGAGGTGACGAAGGCCAGGGGCACGCTCTGGATGCTGATGGCGTACAGGTAGACGAACGCCAGCAGGCCCGAGCCCAGGCAGCCGGCGATCATGGTCGGGCGACGGCCGATCCTGTCGGACAGGTTGCCGACGAAGGGGATCACCAGCACCGCGACGATATTGCCCACCACCGGGATCCACAGGTACACGCTCTTGTCGAAGCCCACGCCGTAGGCCGGCTGCACCGCGTAGGCCGCGCCGAAGATGGTGGCGACCACCGGGATCACGTTCATCAGCGACATGAACATCACCAGCACCATGCACTTCCAGCTGTGGCGGAAGGCTTCGCTGATCGGCGACTTGGCCACTTTGTCTTGCTGCTCTTCCTGGACGAAGGCCGGCGTCTCATGGACTTCCCTGCGGATGATGAAACCGGCCACCAGCACCAGCGCACTCAGCAGGAACGGAATACGCCAGCCCCAGTCGTTGAACGCTTCGCTGGGCATGAAGTAAGCCAGCGGCAGGAACACCGCCGCCGCCATCACCTGGCCGGCCTGCACGCCTTGCAGGGTGTAGCTGGCGTAATAGCCACGGCGCCCGAACGGTGCGTGCTCCATGATCATCGAGCTGGCCCCGGAGATCTCGCCGGCCACGGCGAAGCCCTGGACCAGGCGCAATACCACCAACAGGGCCGGGGCGAGGAAGCCGATGTCCTCGTAGGTTGGCAGCAGGCCCACGGCCATGGTCGACAGGCCCATCAGGAACATGCACAGCAGCAGCACGTTCTTGCGGCCGCGGGTGTCGCCCCAGTGGCCGAGCACGAAGGCGCCCAGCGGGCGCGCCAGGTAGCCGACGCCGTAGGTCGCCAGCGAGGCGACGATAGCCATTTTCGGGTCGCTGGACGGGAAGAAGATCTGCGGGAAGATCAGCGCCGCGGCTTGGGCATAGATGAAGAAGTCGTAGTACTCGAGTGCCGAGCCTATCCACCCGCTGGCGGTCGCTTTCTTGGCTTGGGAGCTGGAGTGGGCCATCGTTGTCTCCGTTTGTTCTTGTAGGTCACCGGGCGGGGACGTCGGGCGCCGTTCTACGGGCCGGCGAGCGTCGCTGCACGAGCGATTGCAGGAGTGGGTCAGTGCCGGGTGGCGAACGGTCGCAGGCCAAGCCCGCCTGTACAGGACGAACGAGCAGGGGCGGGGCGCAGGGCGAGGGAAATGTGCATAGGTCGGTACCCGTTTTATTGAACTTATTATGTCGTGACGCTGGGCTTCTCGGCACAGGGCCCGCCGAGCGTGGGGCAGGGGAGGTGGGCCTGTGCTGGAAATCATGGTTGCCCACGGCTTGGCACCGAATCAATTCGTGCAACCCGCTTTTGTTCGATAATCGAACACAAAACTAACTGTTCCGTACAAAATAAATTGCTGGGGTGACTTTACCTGCCAATAATCGATCATGCCAGGAGCCTGCCCAGGTTTTCGGCATTGTCGTCCGCGCAGGCCCAAGGCCGCGCTCCAATAACAAGGAACTTCAGCCATGCAGCGTTCGATCGCCACCGTGTCCTTGAGCGGTACCCTGCCGGAAAAGCTCGAAGCCATTGCCGCCGCCGGTTTCGACGGCGTCGAGATCTTCGAGAACGATCTTTTGTACTACGCCGGCAGCCCCCGTGAGATCCGCCAGATGTGCGCCGATCTTGGCATCGCCATCACCCTGTTCCAGCCGTTTCGCGATTTCGAGGGCTGCCGCCGCGACCGCTTGCAGAAGAACCTCGACCGCGCCGAGCGCAAGTTCGACCTGATGCAGGAGCTGGGCACCGACTTGGTGCTGGTGTGCAGCAACGTCCAGGCCGATGCCTTGGGCGACGAGCAGGTGCTGGTGGATGACCTGCGCCTGCTGGCCGAACGCGCGGGCCAGCGCGGCCTGCGCATCGGCTACGAAGCCCTGGCCTGGGGGCGTCACGTCAATACCTGGCAGCAGGTGTGGCAACTGGTGCGCCTGGCTGACCATCCAGCCCTGGGGGTGATCCTCGACAGCTTCCACACCCTGTCGCTCAACGGCGACCCTGGCGGTATCCGTGATATTCCCGGCGACAAGATCTTCTTCGTGCAGATGGCCGATGCGCCGATCCTGGCGATGGACGTACTGGAGTGGAGCCGGCATTTCCGTTGTTTCCCGGGGCAGGGCGAGATGGACCTGGCGGGCTTTCTCGCGCCGATCCTCGCCAGTGGTTATCGCGGGCCGCTGTCGCTGGAGATCTTCAACGACGGTTTTCGCGCAGCCCCTCCCCGGCAGAATGCCGCCGATGGCCTGCGCTCGCTGCTCTACCTGGAGGAGCAGACCCGCCTGCGGCTTGAACAGGAGGCGAAGGCCGTGGAGCCGGGCGTGCTGTTCAATACGCCGGCGGCCAGTGCCTACGAGGGCGTGGAGTTTCTCGAGTTTGCCGTCGACGAGGCGCTCGGCGCGCGCCTGGGCAGTTGGCTCGAGCGCCTGGGCTTCGCCGTGGCCGGCCAGCATCGTAGCAAGGCGGTGCGCCTGCTACGCCAGGGCGATATCAACATCGTGCTCAACGCCGAGCCCTATTCCTTCGCCCACAACTTCTTCGAGGCCCACGGCCCGTCCCTGTGCGCCACAGCGTTGCGGGTCAAGGATGGGCAAGCGGCCCTGCAGCGTGCCATCGCCTACCGTGGCCAGCCGTTTCGCGGGCTGGTGGGCCCGAACGAGCGGGAGATCCCCGCGGTACGTGCGCCGGACGGCAGCCTGATCTACCTGGTGCAACACGCAGGCACGGGCCAGACCATCTACGACAGCGACTTCCACCTCGCTCCCACGGCGGCTGCCACCGGCGGGCTGCGGCGCATCGACCACATGGCCCTGGCCCTGCCGGCCGAATCGCTGGACAGCTGGGTGCTGTTCTACAAGAGCCTGTTCGGTTTCACCGCCGACGACGAGGTGGTGCTGCCCGACCCCTACGGTTTGGTCAAGAGCCGCGCCTTGCGTAGCCCCTGCGCCAGCCTGCGGCTGCCGCTGAACATCTCGCAGAGCCGTAACACCGCCATTGCCCACGCGCTGTCCAGCTACGGTGGCTCGGGCGTGCACCATATCGCCTTCGCATGCGAGGACATCTTCCGCGAAGTGGCCAGGGCCAAGGAGGCCGGTGTGCCGCTGCTGGAGATCCCGCTGAACTACTACGACGACCTGGCGGCGCGCTTCGACTTCGACGACGAGTTCCTCAGCGAGCTGGCCTACTACAACGTGCTGTACGACCGCGATGCCCAGGGTGGCGAGCTGTTCCACGTGTACACCGAGCCATTCGAGGGGCGTTTCTTCTTCGAGATCCTCCAGCGCAAGGGCGGGTATGCCGGATATGGCGCGGCCAACGTCGCCGTACGCCTGGCAGCGCTGGCCAAGGCCCGCAGCGGCGTGGGGCGCAAGCCGGTGTTGTGATCGGCATGTGCTGTGAGGCGGTTTGTCACTTGGGGCCGCTTCGCGCCCCATCGCCGGCAAGCCGGCTCCCACAGGGTGCGCGTCGGCCACAAAGGATGCGGCTTGCAGGAACGTCCTCTACATGACTCAAGACTCGTGAGCACCGCCGGCGATGGGCTGCAAAGCAGCCCCAGGATCATCATGTTGCCCTCAGGCCAATGCCTCGCGCGTACGGCTGCTCGCCTGGGTATGCCGCAACGTCGGTAGCAGAAAGGCAATGGCCAGCAAGCACGCCGCCACCAGCATCACGAACCCACCGTCCCAACCAAAGTGGTCCACGGTGTAGCCCATCGCCGCACTGGCGGCGACCGAGCCGCCGAGGTAGCCGAACAACCCAGTGAAACCGGCTGCGGTACCAGCAGCTTTTTTCGGTGCCAACTCCAGCGCTTGCAGCCCCACCAGCATGACCGGCCCATAGATCAGGAAGCCAATGGCAAAGAGCGCAGCCATGTCGATGCCCGGGTTGCCCGGCGGATTGAGCCAGTAGACCAGGGTGGCGACGGTGACCAGCGCCATGAACACGATGCCGGTCAGCCCGCGGTTGCCACGGAAGATCCGGTCCGACATCCAGCCGCACAGCAGGGTGCCGGGAATCCCGGCCCACTCGTAGAAGAAATAGGCCCACGACGTGGTGTCGACGCTGAAGTGCTTGGCTTCCTTGAGGTAAGTCGGCGCCCAGTCCAGCACGCCATAGCGCAACAGGTAGACGAAGACGTTGGCCAGGGCGATGTACCACAGCAATTTATTGCGCAGCACGTAGTCGACGAAGATCCGCCTGGCGCTGAATTCCTGTTCATGGCTGGCATCGTAGCCTTCGGGGTAATCGTGCTTGTACTGCTCCACCGGCGGCAGGCCGACCGACTGGGGCGTGTCGCGCATGGCGGCGAAGGCGAATACCGCCACCAGTACCGCCACGGCCGCAGGCACGTAGAACGCAGCGTGCCAGTCGTTGGTCCAGCCCAGGCCCAGCAGGAACAGCGGGCCGATCAGGCCGCCGCCGACGTTGTGCGCCACGTTCCACACCGACACCACGCCGCCGCGCTCCTTGCGCGACCACCAGTGCACCATGGTTCGCCCGCTCGCCGGCCAGCCCATGCCCTGGGCCCAGCCATTGATGAACAGCAACACGAACATGACCGTCACGCTGGACGTGGCCCAATGTGCGAAACCGAACAGGAACATCACCGCTGCCGACAGTAGCAGGCCGAACGGCAGGAAGTAGCGCGGGTTGGAGCGGTCCGAGACCAGGCCCATGAGGAACTTGGACAGGCCGTAGGCAATGGCCACGGCGGAAATGGCCACCCCGAGCTGGCCGCGCGTGTAGCCTTCCTCCTCGATCAGGTAGGGCATGGCCAGGGAGAAGTTCTTGCGCAGCAGGTAGTAGCCAGCATAGCCAATGAAGATGCCGGCGAAGATCTGCCAGCGCAGGCGGCGGTAGGTGGTGTCGACGTGCTCGGCGGGCAGTGGCGCCCGATGCATGGCGGGACGGAAGAGGGCGAACATCCTGTATCTCCGGTTTTATTATTGGTGTGCGAAAACGAATATCATGTTTTCGATATGGAAAACAATATCGTGCTTAGGTCCGGATGTGTTGTATTTCGAATGTTCGGCGGGGGAGGGCGTTGCCGAGGCAGCGGGCGTCTTCGATATTGGCTGTTCTGGGCCGCTACGCGGCCATCGCCGGCAAGCCGGCTCCCATGGCGAGTCGATTACGGGTGCCTCACTCCACCACTGGATTGGGTTCGGGCTCAGTCAGGCGCCCTGCACCCCAGCGTCACTTCGATTTCCCGGCCAGCAGCCAACCGGGCATCCGCCACCAACATCAGCGTGCGGGCGCCTGCATGGCGACTGTCGAGCAGGCCTTCCTGGAGGATGAACGAAGTGGCGCCGGCCCCCGTGGCCAGCAGGCGATAACGGATCAGTGCCGAAGTGCAGCCACACTCGCCGGTGGAGCGTCTGGCTTCCAGGGTGAGCGGCAGTAGTACTTGCCCTTGCGCTGTGCGCGGGGGGGCGAGGTGAGCGGCGAGACAGGTGGAGAGGGTATTGTCGAGGGTCGGCGCGCCAGCCAGGGCGCCAGCGAGCGGGGCGGCCAGGCATAGGCTGCCGAGGCGCAGGGCTCTGGCATCCATGGTGGTGTTCCGGTGTAAGGGGCAGTCCTTCAAGGTGTCCTGAAGTAATGGGCTGTTGGGCTGCTTCGCAGCCCTTTCGCGACACAAGGCCGCTCCCACAGGGGGCGTTGCCCTTTCAGTCCCTGTTCTCTGCGCAAAGCGCCCCCTGAAGTGTAGAGCAGCGCCGGGCTTATGAGCGGCTCCAGCATTGTCGTCAGGGCATCACGCCTGCAACGGCAGGCAGGCGTAGACCACCAGTTCCACCAGCATTTCCTCGCGTGCCAGCCCTGCCACCACGACCGCGGCGCGGTTGGGGAAGGGCGCTTGGAAGTATTGCGCGTACACGGCATTGACCGTTGCCAGGTAACTGCGGTCGGTGACGTAGATCAGTACCTGGGTCACGGCATCCAGCGAGCTGCCCGCAGCCTCGAGGGTATGGCGCAGGTTGTCCAGCGTCTGGCGCGCCTGGGCTTCGATGCCGCCGGCGACCACCTGACCCTGGGCATCGATGGGGATCTGCGCGGTGTAGAGCGTGCCGTTGCCGACGACGGCCCACTCCAGCGGGGCTTTGGACGCGAACAGGTCGGTCTTGATGGCGTATTTCATGAGTGTGTTCCTGGGGGGATGGGAGGGGGCTTGTCAATCGGCGTCGCTGCCGCCTCCAGCACCGTGCCGGCGCGAGGCTTCGGTGCTTTCGACGAGGATGTGCCCGGCCAGTTGCTTGAGCCGCTGCCAGGTGTGCTCGCTGACGCTGAAGCCTTGGTTGAGCGCGGCCTGCGCGCAGGCGACTCGCTGGGAGCAGTTGGCCGGGCGGCTGAAGGTGACGGTGATGCTCTGTTCGATGCACTCGGCTGTCGACGGCAGCTCGTGCAGGTCAGGGTGGCTGTCGAGCGCGGCGAAGGTGGCGATGTGCAACTGACGGGCATCGCTCCAACGGGCCTGGACCTCCAGGCCGAGCTCGGCGGCCCGGCACAGGTAGCCAAGCAACAGCAGGCGGTTGTGGCAGTGGTGGATCCGCAGCACCGCCTGGCCTGTGCGCAGCGCCTTGGCCAGGGCCAGCTCCACCACGGTCGCGGCGCAGCGCAGCACACTCTGGCCACGAGCATCGATCACCAGCAGGGCGCTGTCTTCATAGCTCAGGGCAAAGGGCTGGTCGGCTTCGTTGCGCAGGTAGTCCAAGGCCTTTTCCAGCGTCGCGACGCCATCGAGCCCCTGCAATTGCAGCCAGCCGACCATGTCGGCCGCGTCCTCGCAATCGCCGGCGGCAAAACCCATGCCTTCGAAGGCCTTGCGGCACATCACCTGGATTTCGTTGAGGGATACGCGCATGGTCAGTGATCTCCGTCCGGCATGACCGCAAAGTTCCAGTCGTCTGCGAATGGCTGGCCGATTTCGCTCACCAGCGGCGCCCCCTGGAACAGCGTGATGCGCACCCAGCGGCTCGACTTGGGGTCGAACTTGCCAGCACCGAAGAACGCCAGTTTGCAGCGCAGCAGGTGGATCGGCAGCATGTCGCGGGCCAGCAGGTTGGCGCGGATCTCGCCATAGCTGCGTAGCGCCATGCCCTGCAGGCGGCGTACCGTGCCCTTGAACGCCGGCTGGGCGATCAGAAAGTGCGCAGTCAGCGTATCGGGGTGGGCGTGCAGGTGATCGACCAGTGCGGCGTGGCACTGCTGGATGTTGCGGGCGATGCCCAGTTGCATTTCCTTCTCGGCGCCCGGTTCCTCGACGCGCATGCCCAGGCGGGGCTCTTCCTTGTCTGCGGAGCGGTACCAGAAGAAGTGCTCGGCGTCGGCATCGCTGAAGTCGTAGGCCAGCGCCCAGCCGTAGTGGCTTTCGATCAGCTTGCGCAGGTGCGCCAGGGGCATTTGTGCGTCCAGGCGCCAACCTTCGACCACGCCCATCTGCTCGGCCAGCGGTAGCACCTGCTCGGGGTACAGCTCCAGCAACAGGCTGACCAGCAACTCCTGGCAGCCGACGCTCGCGTGCGCTTCGCTCCAGGCCAGCAGGCGTGCCCAGAGGTCGTTGCCGGTGGGCTGGCGATCGAGCCACTCGGCCAGGGGCGCGAGGTCGGCCAGGGTCTGCTGGTCCCGCGCGTGCTGGCGCAGGTCTTCGGTATGGCTCTGCTGCAGGTGCAGGCGTGCCCGCGCCAGCAGGTCATGCAGACGCTGCATGTGGACCGGGTCGGCTGCTTGCGCGAGCACCCGGGCCAGAGCGGTTTCCCGTGCCCAGACCCACTGGTCGACCAGTTGCGGGTGGTTGAGCAGAAATGGCGCCATGCCCAGCCCGGTGGAGTTGCCGACCCCCAGGTAGCGTTGCAGCGCCGGGGCCAGTCTCACCGCACGCCGTGGGTTGCGTGCCCGCGCCATGTGTTCGATCTGTTCGATGCTGAAGTGCCGCAGCAGGTACACGGTGAACATCTGTGCCGCGAAGGGCTGGCTGAAGTCCTCGTTGCCATGCAGGCAGCCGAAGTCGGCGATGCCGAACTTGCCGTTGCCATAGACGGCGGTGGTGCGATACAGGTAGCCGACTTCGGCCAGTTGCCGCGGGTCGGGCTGCTGGCCTTCGGCCAGGGCCGCGAGGAAGCGGTCGAAGTTGCGCAGGCTGCGGTTGGCGCGCGACAGCACCAGCACACGGGCGTCGAAGCGGCCGGCTTCCTGCAGGGGTACGTTGCGCTGCAGGTCGGCCAGTTGCGCCTCGTCGACGTCCCCGGCCAGCAGCACGAAACTCACGTCCCATTGGTCGGCGATCACCCGGTCGCTGCGTTTTTCCGGCGGCAGGTAGGCCGAGAAGATCACGCAGTGGTAGTGCGCATTCGGCGTGTCGATGCGGTAGATGACGGTGCCGAAACCTTCGCCATCGAGGTCGAAACGGCTGCGCTGGATGCGCCAGCCTTGGTTCATCATCCGGCGCATGCTGCTGCGCACGAAGCTCAAGGGGCTCTGGAAGTGGCTGCCCAGCCGGGCCAGGTCCATGACCTGGCTGGCGGGGCGCAGCGCGTGCGCTGCGAACAGGGTGTTGGACATTGTTAGGGTTCCTGGATGCATCATGTTCAGAGGCCTTGTGCGTGGGCCATGTGCCGGGCGATGCGCACGGCATCCCACAGCGCCGGCAGGATCAGCAGCGACACCGGCACCGCGGTGATGACGATGAAGGACTGCAGGGCCGTCACGCCGCCTGCGCCGATGGTGATCAGCACCACGGCCGCCAGGCCCATGCCGATGGCCCAGAAACCGCGCAGCCATTTCTTCGGCTTGTCGCTGCTGGACATCGCCAGTGCCACGGTGAAGGCCATGGCGTCGCCGTTGGTGGCCACCGAGATGAAACTCAGGAACAGGAACAGCGCACTGACCAGGCCACCCAGGGGCAGGTTCTGCGTCACGCCCAGCAGCAGGTCTTCGGGCTGGCTGCCATGGGCGGTGACGATACCCGGGGTCTGCAGCTCCAGGCCGATGCCGCTGCCGCCGACCACGGTGAACCAGAACATGGTCACCAGCGGGGCAACGATCGACAGCGTCATGATGATCTCGCGAATGGTGCGGCCCCGGGAGATCCGCGCGACGTACAGCGCGACCATGGGGGCATAGCCGATGAACCAGCCCCAGAAGAACACCGTCCACCAATCCAGCCACTTGGGGTCGGCACGGAACAGGGTCATCGGCAGGAAGTGCTCCACGTGCAGGGCCAGGGCCGAGGGGAAGCTGCCGAGGATGAACAGGGTGGGGCCGAACGCCACCATGAACACCGCGAGCCCGAGCATCAGCCAGACGTTGATCTCGCTGACGAAACGGATGCCCTTGAGCCCCACCAGGCACGAGACGGTGTACATCAGCGTCACCAGGACGATGGTGAGCGACTGGGTGAACAGGTCGTTGGGCAGGCCCCACGCCGCGTGCAGGGCGCTGCTGATTTGCAGGCCGAGGAAACCGATCGGGCCGATGGTGCCGGCGACCACGGCGATGATCGAGGTGGCGTCGGCCAGGGTGCCGATCGGGCCCCTGAGGGCGCGCTCGCCGAACAGCGGGTAGAGCAGGGTGCGGGGCGCCAGCGGCAGGCCCTTGTCGTAGTGCAGGTGCATCAGCACGATCGCCAGCAGGCTGCCGAGCACCGCCCAGGCGAGGAAGCCCCAGTGCACGAAGGACTGTGCCAGCGCCGCCGTGGCCGCCGCCTCGCTGTGCGGCTGCACGCCGGCGAACAGGGGGGGCGGGCTGGCGAAGTGCATCAGCGGTTCGGCCGCAGCCCAGAAGGCGCCGCCGCCTGCCAGCAGTGCGCACATGATCACCGCGATCCAGTTGAAGGTGCTGATGTCCGGGCGTTGTTCGACGCCGCCCAGGCGCACGCGCCCATATTTCGAGAAACCGATGCCCAGGCTGACCACGAAGGTCACCAGCATCAGCACCTGCCAGTACAGGCCGAAGGCCTTGGTCGACCAGGCGAACAGGGTATCGACCAGTGCCGATACCGCGTCGATGTCGACCAGCGCCGCGACCAGGAACGCCGCGAGGAAACCGCCGCTGATCAAGAACAGCGGCCAGTCGATATCCCGGGCGAGCGGCAGGCGCATGGCCTGGCCGTCCGCTGGCAGGGTGGTTGGGTTTTTCATGAAGCCTCCGGAACCTGCGTTGTTGTTATTGTTCAAGCTGTCCGTGCGGGGAGATTCAGGCCTGCGCCGTGGTGGCGGTTTCCAGCAGGCGCAACCAGTTCAGGCCCATGATCTGGCGCACCTCGTCCTCGGCGAAGCCTCGGGCGCGCAGGCCTTGGGCGATGTTGGGGAAGTCGCGGCTGTCACGGAACCACTGCAGCGGTGCCGGCCAGTTGGCGTTGTCCTTCGAGCCTTCGCCGTAGTCCTTTTCCTTGCTCCAGCGCCCGTTGCGCATCCATTCGAGCACCGACAGCGGTTGCGCCTGGCACAGGTCGGTGCCGATGCCGATGTGCTCGACCCCCATCAGGTCGGCGGTGCTGGCGATCATGTCGCAGAAGCTTTCCAGGCTGCAGGCCGAGGCGCCCTTGAGGTGGAAGGGGTAGGTGCTGAAGCCCAGCAGGCCACCGGACTCGGCGATACCGCGCAGCACCGCATCGGACTTGTTGCGCTTGGCGGCATGGAAGCTCGACGGGTTGGCGTGGGAGACGATCACCGGCCGGCTCGACAGCTCGATGGCTTCCAGGGTGCTGCGTTCGGCGCTGTGCGACATGTCGATCAGCATGCCGACCCGGTTCATCTCGGCGATGACCTGGCGGCCGAAGCGGCTGATGCCGTTGTCTTCACGCTCGTAGCAACCACTGGCCAGCAGGCTCTGGTTGTTGTAGGTGAGCTGCATGACGAACACCCCCAGCTGGCGGAAGATCTCCACCAGGGCGATGTCGTCCTCGATCGGCGAGCAGTTCTGGAAGCCGAAGAAGATCCCCACCCGGCCTTCTTCGTGGGCCAGGCGGATATCGCTGGCCGTGCGTACCGGGCGGATCAGCTGTGGCCAGGTTTCGAAGCGGCGGTTCCACTCGCCGAGGCGCGAGAGGGTTTCGCGAGCGTTCTCGTGGTAGGCGATGGTGGCGTGCACCGCGCTCAGGCCACCGGCTTGCATCTGCTGGAATATTTCCGGGCTCCAGTTGGAGTACTGCAGGCCGTCGATCATCAGTAGGTCGTGCATGGCGCGTGCTCCTTCAAGGCCGCAGGTAGGTGGTCTTGACCACGGTGTAGAAGTCGCGGGCGTACTGCCCCTGTTCGCGCGGGCCGAAGCTGGAGGCTTTGCGGCCGCCGAAGGGCACGTGGTAGTCGGTGCCGGCGGTGGGCAGGTTGACCATCACGCAGCCGGTCTGGGCGCGGCGGCGGAACTCGGTGGCGTGGCGCAACGACTGGGTGACGATGCCGGCGGTCAGGCCGTACGGGGTGTCGTTGAGCGTGGCCAGGGCGTCCTCGAAATCGCCCACGCGGATCACGCAGGCGATGGGGCCGAACACTTCCTCGCGGTTGATGCGCATGTCATTGCGGCTGTCAACGAATAGCGCCGGGCGCATGTAGTAGCCGTCGGTCTCCAGTTGCAGCCGTTCGCCGCCTTCGATCAGCGTGGCGCCTTCGGCCTGGGCCAGGCGAAGGTAGCCCAGGTTCTGCTCCAACTGGCGGGCGTCGGCCACCGGGCCGATCTGCACGCCGGCCTGCAGGGCGTGGCCGACCTTGAGCTGGCGCATGCGCAGGCGCAGGGCCTCGACGAAGCGGTCGTGGATACCCTCGCAGACGATCAGCCGCGAGGAGGCCGTGCATTTTTGTCCCGTGCCGAAGAACGCACCGTTGAGCGCGCACTCCACCGCCAGGTCGAGGTCGGCGTCGTCCATCACCACCAGGGCATTCTTGCTGCCCATCTCCAGTTGGCAGCGCACCAGGTTGCCGGCGGTGGCGACCGCGACGCGGCGGCCGGTTTCCAGCGAGCCGGTGAAGGTCAGGGCGTCGATCTCCGGCGAGTTCACCAGGGTTTCGCCGACATTGGCGCCGCTGCCCATGATCAGGTTGAAGGTGCCGGCGGGCAGGCCCTGGCGGCTGATGATCTCGGTCAGCGCCCAGGCGCTGGCCGGTACCAGGTTGGCCGGCTTGAACACCACGGCGTTGCCGAAGGCCAGGGCCGGGGCGATCTTCCAGGCGGCGGTGGCCATGGGGAAGTTCCAGGGGGTGATGATGCCCACCACGCCTACCGGTTCGCGGTGCACCTCGATGTCGATACCGGCGCGCACGGAAGCGGCGGTCTCGCCCATCTGGCGCAGCACTTCGGCGGCGTAGTAGTGGAAGAACTGGCCGCTGCGGTTGACCTCGCCAATGCCTTCGGCCAGGGGCTTGCCCTCTTCACGGGAGAGCAGCTCGCCGAGTTCGTCCTTGCGGGCGATCAGTTCGTCGCCGATGGCCATCAGCACCTGCTGGCGGGCTTCGAGGCCGCTGGCGGCCCACTGCGGTTGCGCGGCGCGGGCGGCCTGGATGGCCTGGCGGGCCTGTTCGGCGCTGGCCTGGTGGTATTGGCCGATCAGGTCGCGGGTATCCGAAGGGCTGTGGTTGGCCAGCGTGGACTGGCCTTCGCACCATTGGCCATCGATGTAGTTCTTGTAGGGAGTGAGTGACATTGAGAAGCCTCCGTTTGCCTGGCTCTCATCTTGCGAGCAATATGGCGCAAATAAAAATTAATAAAAAAAATGATTCGATAAGGAACGCTAACCATGTTGCCCGAGCTGAAGATCGCCCAGTTGCGCTATTTCCTGTGGGTCGCGGAGCTCAAGAGCTTCCACGCTGCCGCCCGCCAGGCCTACCGCACCCAGCCGGCGGTATCGCTGGCGGTGCGCGAGCTGGAGCAGAAGCTGGGCCAGGCGCTGGTCGAGAAGGGCGGCGGGCGGGTCGAGCTGACGCCTTTTGGCGAGCATTGCCTGCCGTTGTTCCGTGGCCTGGTCGAGCACCACGACCGCATCGCTCGCGAGGCCACCTTGCTGGCTCGGCACGAGATCGGCCAGGTGAGCATCGCCACCGTGCCTTCGGTGGCCAGCCGGCTGCTGCCGGGGCCCCTGGGGCGCTTCGTGGCCGAGCACCCGAACGTGCAGGTGAGCATCCAGGACGGCAGCGCCGACAGCGTGCAGCAACTGCTGGCCCAGGGGCAGGTGGACTTCGTCATCAGCAGCATGTGGATGGCCGATGAGCAGGTCGAGTTCGTGCCGATCCTCAACGACCAGGTGGGGGTGGTGTGCCGCAGCGACCATCCCCTGGTGCAGGGCGGCGGGACGTTGCACTGGTCGCAGTTGCAGGGGGTGCCGATCATCCGCAACGGCACCTCGCGGCTGCTGGAGGGCACCGAGGCCGAGTGCCTGCTGGCGCACAGCCGGTTGTTCGTCTCCAACATGATTTCGCTGATCGCGATGCTGGAGGAGGGCGTGGGGATCAGCACGCTGCCGTACCTGGCGTTCCCGCTGGAGAACGAAAAGCTCGCCTTCCTGCCGCTGGCCGAGCCGAAGGTGGAGCGCCAGATCGGCATGCTGACGCGCAAGGGGCGCAGCCTGTCGCCTGCGGCCGAGGCGTTGATGACGTTCTTGCGGGCGCAGTTGCCCAAGGCGGGGGATCGGTAGGGGCGGTTCATTCATGGGGGCCAGGAGTCCCGCTTTTGGCACATGTGCAGCCTTGCGGGTGGGTTATAGTCCGGCGATGTGAACCCTTCCCCCGCTGGAGTACCGCCCGTGACCGAATACACCGCGTTCAAGGTCGAACTGACCGACAACATTGCCCATGTGCAGATCAACCGCCCGGAGAAGATCAATGCGATGAACGCGGCCTTCTGGGAGGAGATCGTCGCCATCTTCCAGTGGATCGACGACACCGATGCGGTGCGCGCGGTGGTGCTCAGCGGCGCTGGCAAGCACTTCTCCTCGGGCATCGACCTGATGATGCTGGCCTCGCTGGCGGGCCAGATGGGCAAGGATGTCGGCCGCAACGCCCGCCTGTTGCGCCGTACCATCCTGCGCCTGCAGGCGTCGTTCAATGCCGTGGACAATTGCCGCAAGCCGGTGCTGGCGGCGATCCAGGGCTATTGCATCGGTGGCGCCATCGACCTGGTGTCGGCCTGCGACATGCGCTATTGCAGCGCGGACGCGCAGTTCTCGATCAAGGAGATCGACATGGGCATGGCCGCCGATGTCGGCACCTTGCAGCGTTTGCCGCGCATCATCGGTGACGGCATGCTGCGCGAACTGGCCTTCACCGGACGCACGATCGATGCCCAGGAGGCCCTGCGCATCGGCCTGGTCAATCGGGTCCATGACGACCAGGCGGCGCTGCTCGATGCAGTCTTTGCCATCGCCAGGGAAATTGCAGGAAAATCCCCCATTGCCGTGGCCGGCACCAAGGAGATGCTCAGCTACATGCGCGACCATCGCATCGACGATGGCCTGGAGTACATCGCCACCTGGAATGCCGCCATGCTGCAGTCCGAGGACCTGCGGGTCGCCGTGGCGGCCCACATGAGCAAACAGAAACCGACGTTCGCTGACTGACCTGGCCAGCGGGCGCCAGCAAGGAACCCGAACATGTCAGCACGCTGGACTACCGCAGTACTCGACCCGCAGATCGTCGGAGGCTGGGCCGTGGCCCGCAGCCCGCAGGGGTTCCTGGTGGACGCCAACGGTGCGCTGTTCCCCCGTGACTGGCTGGCGCGCCAGGACTTGGACGTGCTCTGCGAGCATGGCATCGGCCACTTCGATGGCCAGCCGGTGTTCCTCCTCGAGCTGCGCGCCGCCACCGACCTGCCGGGCTGCAGTTGGCGCGGCCTGCGCCAGTTCATGCTGGAGGGCGACGCCGACACCTACAGGGTCCTCGGCTACGCGGCGCAGATCGGTACCTGGGCCCGCGAACACCGCTTCTGTGGCAGTTGCGGCCAGCCCATGGCGCAGATCCGCTGGGAGCGCGCCATGTATTGCCAGGCCTGCGACCTGCGCAGCTACCCGCGCATCTCGCCGAGCATGATCGTGCTGATCACCCGCGGCGACGAAATCCTCCTGGCCCGCTCGCCGCGCTTCGTCACCGGCGTCTACAGCACCCTGGCGGGCTTTGCCGAGCCGGGCGAGTCGGCCGAGCAGTGCCTGGTGCGCGAAGTGCTGGAGGAAGTGGCGGTGCAGGTGAAGAACATCCAGTACGTGGGCAGCCAGTGCTGGCCGTTCCCGCACTCGATGATGCTGGGCTTCCATGCCGAGTACGCCAGTGGCGAGATCGTCATGCAGCCGGACGAGATCGAGGATGCCAAGTGGTTCAGCGTGCATGACTTGCCGCCACTGCCGGCCGGGCGTTCCATCGCCCGCTACCTGATCGACCTCTATGTGGCGCGTCGGTTGGGCCAGCAGGAGCCGGCATTCCCGGCCTAGGTCCGTAGCAAATGCCGCGAAGCACTCCAACGCTCCGCAAACACTGCGCTATCCGACCCAGTGCTGCCATACCAGGCGCACGGTCAGCGCCAGCACCACGGCGATGAACACCGGGCGGATGAACTTGCTGCCCCCGCTGATCGCCGTGCGTGCGCCAAAAAAAGCACCGACCATCACCGACAGGCCCATGGCCAGGCCAACGATATAGTCCACCTGCCCGGACAGGATGAACACCGTCAGCGCCGCGATGTTGCTGACGAAGTTCATGCTGCGCGCCACGCCGCTGGCGCGCACCAAGTCGATGGGGTAGAGCAGCAGCGTGCTCACCGTCCAGAACGCCCCGGTGCCGGGGCCGGCCACGCCGTCGTAGAAGCCCAGGCTCAAGCCCTGGGGGAACTGCCAGGTCTTCTTGATCGGTACATCGGCATCCAGCGGTGCCTTGGGCGTGCCGCCGAACAGCAGGTAGATGCCACAGGCGAACACGATCACCGGGAGCATCTTGTTCAGCCAGTCGGCGGGCATGATGTGCGCGACCACCGCACCGAGCAACGCACCGACCAGGGTCCCCAGCAGCGCCGGGCGCCATTGGGCCGGGTGGAACAACTTGCGTCGGTAGTAGGTGAAGCCGGCCGTGGCCGAGCCGAAGGTGGAACTGAGCTTGTTGGTGCCCAGCACCAGATGGGGCGGCATGCCGGCGGTGAGCAGCGCCGGGGTGGTGAGCAGGCCGCCACCGCCGGCGATGGCGTCGATGAAACCGGCGACGAAGGCGACTGCGGCGAGGATCAGCAGGGTAAGGGGTTCTACGGTGAGTTCGAAGGGCATGGGGCTTTGGCAGGCTGGGAGGCGGGGTGCGGCAAACGGCCGCGCTAGAGGCCGTACATGGTAATCCTCGGGAGGAGGGGTTGCCAGTCATGCCTTTGGGTTATGTGCCGGCGGTGTCCGGCCCTTTCGCGGGCTTGCCGTAACGCCGGACCGCCGCGAAAGGGGCGAGCGGGCATCAGAGGAACCAGCGATACTCCCGCGCACTGACCTCGTGCATGAACGCCAGGTGATCCTGGCGCTTGTTCTCGCAATACACCATCACGAACTCTTCCCCAAGCCCCTCGTTCACCGCCGGATGCCCGCGCATTGCCGCTACCGCGCCGAGCATGTCCCGGGGAAAATCGATCCCGCTGCCGCGATCCTCGTTGAGCGGCGCGATCGGTTCCAGCGCGGCCTGCAGCCCATGCTCCATGCCGCAGAGGATCGCCGCCAGCACCAGGTACGGGTTGGCATCGGCCCCCGCCAGGCGGTGCTCGATGCGCAGGTTGCGCGTATCCGACTCGGGAATGCGGATGCACGCATCGCGGTCTTCGAAGCCCCAGCTGGCGCGGCTGGCGGCATTGACCATGGCGCCGTAGCGGCGAAAAGCATTGTGGTTGGCGGCGAACACCGGCATGCAGTGCGGCAGCAGCGCCAGGCAGCCGGCCACCGCATGGCGCAGCGGGCGCTGCTCGTCGGCGGCCAGCAGGTTGTTGCCGGCGTTGTCGTAGAGGCTGACGTGCACGTGCATGCCGCTGCCGGGCGCGTCCAGGTAGGGCTTGCTCATGAACGAGGCGCGCAGCCCATGCTTGAGCGCCACGCCGCGGGTGCTGCGGCAGAACAGGGCGGCCCAGTCGGCGGCGCGCAGGCCGTCGTCGCAATGGCCGAAGTTGATCTCGAACTGCCCCGGGCCCAGCTCGGCGGTGATCACGTTGGCGTCCACGCCTTGCGCGTTGGCGGTCTCGACCATGTCCCGCAGCACGTCGCAGAAGCGCGAGAGGCGCTCGATATGCATGTTGGGCTGGTCGTCGGCATCGCCGCTGAGCGGGTCGCGAGGGAAGCAGGGTAGGCCCTCCTTGAGCGCGCGGTCGAACAGGTAGAACTCCAGCTCGAACGCCACCACCGGGCGGATACCGCGCCGTTCGAGGCGTTGCAGCACGCGGGCGAGCACTTCCCGTGGCTCGAACTCGATGGGCGCGGCGGTACCGTCGGAGGTGACCAGCATCTGCCCCAGCGGCTCGCGCTCCCAGGTCACCGGCTTGAGCGTACCCGGCACCAGGCGCCGCAGGGCGTCCGGGTCGCCATCATTGAAGCAGTAGTCGCCGATGGGGAACAGCCCGCCCTGGACGCCCAGCAGCACGCAGTTCTGCGGCAGTTTCAGGGGGCTGCCGGCGGCGACCTTCTCGAGCATGTCCACAGGGTAGCGCTTGCCATAGAAGTGCCCGGGGATGTCCAGGCTGATCAGGTCCACATGGCGCACCTGTGGATGGCGGGCGCGGAAGGCGCGAACTTCGCTGAGCAGGTCGGGAAAGCTTGTTGTCGTTGTCATGCTGTGCTCTCAACGGAATACCCAGAGGACGCGGGTCGTCTGGTCGGTCAGGTTGGCGTAGCGGAACTGGCTGTGCGGCGGGAGCTGGAAGCTGTCGTTGGGGCCGAGGGTGACGGGGGCGTCATGCCCTTCGAGCCACAGGGTCAGTTGGCCTTCCAGGATGAAACCGCCTTGTTCGGCGCTGTCGTCCAGATGGCCCTCGCCGCTGCTGGCGCCGGGCGCCAGGTGGCTTTCGAGCATGGCGAAGCTGCCGGTGAGGCTGGGCGAGACCAGGACGTCGGTCACGCCCTGGGCGTAGTACAGCGTGCGTCGTTCGCCGGGGCGCGTCACCCAGCCCAGCGCCCGCGGCTTGCTGGGTTGGTAGAAGTAGGTGGTCGGTACGTGCAGGGCTTCGCTGATGGCCGTGAGGTCGGCCACGGTGGGCCTCGACAGACCACGCTCGACCTGCGAGAGAAACCCCAGCGAACGGTTGACCCGGCCGGCCAGCTCGCCCAAGGTCAGGCCGCGGTGCTTGCGCAGGTCGCGGATCAGCAGCGCCAGGCCCTGGATGTCGTCGTCGGTGTGCAGGGGCGTCTCAGACATGGTCGCGCAACCTGTACCAGGCCTTGGCCGCGGCCTCCAACGGCGCGGCCATCAGGTCGCCGCCGGGGAAACGGCCGTTGTCGATGCCGGCGTACAACGCCAACAGCTCGTCGTCGCCGAGGATCGCGTCGCTGACCGCCCGTGCGCCGGCCAGGGTCGGCAGCACACCATGGCCAGAGAAACCTTGCAGCCAGTAGCGTTGGCCCTGGCGGCCGATGTCCGGCGTGCGGTGCAGGCTGCAGTCGATGTGCCCACCCCAGGCGTAGTCGATGGCCACGCCGGCCAACTGCGGGAACACCCGCTCCAGGTAGGGGCGGGTGGCAGCGGCCACGTCCTTGGGAATGCCGCCCAGGTAGGTGCAGCCACCGCCGAACAGCAGGCGATGGTCTGGAGTCAGGCGGAAGTAGTCGGGGACGAACTGGTTGTCGATCACGCAGCTGTTGCGTGGCAGCAGCGACTGGGCCAGCGCCGCCTCCAGAGGCGCGGTGGCCACTTGGTAGGAGCCCACCGGCAGCAGCCGGCGCGAGAGGGTGCGGTCGAGGCGGTCGATGTAGGCGTTGCAGGCCAGTACCAGTACCTGGCTGCGCACTTCGCCCTGGTCGGTGCGGGCGACGAAGCCGCTGGCGCTCTCGTGGTAGTCGCGCACCTGGCTTTGCTCGAAGATTTGCCCGCCTGCCGCCTCGATCGCGCTGGCCAGGCCCTGGGCCAGTTTCAGCGGGTTGAGGTGGGCGCCGTTGGGGTCGTACAGGGCGGCCTGGTAGCGTGGGCTGTCGACCCATTCGGGCAGCTCGTCGCGGCCGATCAGGCGCAGGCAGTCGTAGCCCCATTTCTCCCGGGCTTCGTGCTGCGCCTGTTCGAGCATCTTCACGCGCCGGGCCAGCACGGCGGTCCACAGGCTGCCGATCCGGTAATCCACCTCGAAGCCGTGACGCTGGGGCAGTTCGCGCATCTCCTCGGCGGCCCAATACATGCTGTCCCACAGCCGGCGCGCCCGCTCCAGGCCCAGGGCCTTCTCCAGGGGCGGCATGTCGCAGGACCAACCCAGCAGTGCCTGGCCACCATTGCGCCCGGACGCCGCCCAGGCCACCCGACTGGCTTCCAGCAAGACCACGCGCTTGCCGGCCAGGGCCAGGCGCAGCGCGGTGTGCAGGCCGCTGAAGCCGGCGCCGACGATCAGCACGTCGGTGTCCAGAGGGCCTTGCAGGGTGGGGCGCAGGGGGATGGTCGTGGGGTAGGTCCGGGCGTAGTAGCTGGCGACGTGTTGGGCGGATTGCTTGAACATGCGGGCCTCGTGAAATTTATTGTTGTTTATTTCATGAAAAAATAGCAGATAAATTTCACAGCGCCAGTGGGGCCGGTGCAGCGGCAAAAGACTTAACGGCTCCTCGAAATAGCCCGATATGATTCGGCTCCGACTGCCATCCAGAAGGGAACCCCTCATGCGCCGCCTGCCTTCCCTGACCGCCCTGCGCACCTTCGAGTGTGCCGCCCGCCACGGCCACTTCGGCCGGGCCGCCGCCGAGCTGTGCGTGACCGACAGCGCCGTCAGCCACCAGATCCGCCAACTGGAGGATCAACTGGGCGTCGCCCTGTTCGAGCGGGTGGGCCGCCAGGTGCGCCCCAGTGCCGAGGCCGAGCGTCTGCTGCACCACCTGCAGCAGGCCTTCGAGCTGATCGGCAAGGCCTGCGACGAGCTGCGCGATCCGGCTTCCCAGGCGGTGTTGCGGGTGGCGGTCACGGCGGAGCTGGCGCAGAAATGGCTGGTGGCCCGGCTGGCCGACTTCAGCAGCCGCTACCCGCACATCACCCTGCACCTGCACGAGCAGCCGATCGACGCCGGCGCCCCGGCGATGGAGGTCGATGTCGCCATCACCTACGGCACCAGCGCCCTGGACGCCAGCACCCACTTCGTCCGGCCCTTGCCGCTGCTGCAGTTCTTCCCGGTGTGCAGCCCGGGGCTGTTCAACCAGGGCGGGCTCAAGCGTCCGCGCGACCTGGTGCGCCACTGTCTGCTGCACGACGACCAGGATGGCCGCACCTGGACCACCTGGCTGGCCACCCACGCCGACGACGCCTTGCCCACCCGCCAGTTGTACTTCCCCCATGCGGCGCTGGCCCTGGAGGCGGCGGCGCTGGGGCAGGGCGTGGCCATGGGCGACAACCTGACCTGCCAGGCCGACCTGCAGAGCGGCCGCCTGGTGCGCCCGTTCAACGCCAGCGTGACGGCCCAGGGGCAGTACGCGCTGGTCTGCGAGCGCTTGCGCCTGGAGCGCGGCGCGGTGGCCGAATTCATCGAATGGTTCATCGAACAGATCACCGAGCCCTGAATTCAATTCAACTATCGCTGAGTTTTCATCGTTGGAAGCCCGGCGCCCGGCGGCGTAGCGTGCAGTCATCACTCACCGATGACGAGGTTGACCCATGGCACGTTCGCTCACCACCACCCCGAAGGCCGATGGTTTCCGCCTGCCTGGCGAATTCGAGCGCAAGGCCGGTTGCTGGCTCGGCTGGCCGGAGCGCCCGGATGTCTGGCGCAACGGCGGCAAGCCGGCGCAGAAGGTCTGGGTCGAGATCGTCACGGCCATCGCCTCCAGCGAGCCGGTGACCGTCTGCGCCTCCGCTGCCCAGTACGCCAATGCCCGGCGCCTGCTGCCGGCCCATGTACGGGTGGTCGAGATGACCTGCAACGACACCTGGTTCCGCGACAGCGGCCCGTGCTTCGTGGTCAACGACGACAGCGGCGAGGTGCGCGGCGTGGACTTCGAGTTCAATGCCTACGGCGGCCTGGACGGTGGTCTCTACTACCCCTGGGACAAGGACGACCAGATCGCCCGCAAGATCCTCGAGATCGAGAACCTGGACCACTACCGCGCGCCGCTGATCGCTGAGCTGGGCGGTATCCAGAGCGATGGCCAGGGCAGCCTGCTGACCACCGAGCAGTGCCTGCTCAACCGCAACCGTAACGCGCACCTGGGCAAGGACGAGGTGACCCGCCGGCTACAGGACTACCTGGGCGCCGAACAGGTGATCTGGCTGCCGCGTGGCTGCAAGTTCGACGAGACCGACGGCCATGTCGACGACCTGGCTTGTTTCGTGCGCCCCGGCGAAGTGGTGCTGCAATGGACCGACGATCGCAACGACCCGCAGTGGGAGATCTACCAGCAAGCCTATGACATCCTGCGCAGCACCCGCGACAGCCGTGGCCGGGCCCTCAAGGTGCATAAGCTGCCGCAGCCGCAGGTGCTGGAATGGACGGCGGAGGAAGCCGCAGGCCTGGACCAGGTCGACGGTACCCACCTGCGCCAGGCGGGTACGCGCATCTGCGCCTCGTACATCAATTACTACGCGGGCAACTCGGCCATCGTCGTGCCGCTGTTCGGCGACCGCAACGACGCCGTGGCCCAGGCTACCCTGGCGGAACTGTTCCCCGACCATCGCATCCTCGGTATCGAGCACTCCCGGGAGATCCTGCTGGGCGGTGGCAACGTCGCCTGTATCACCATGCCGCAATACGCTGGAGGCCGCCGCCCATGAAACTGCGCAACCTGACCCTGGCGCTCGCCCTGGGCTGCACGGTGGCGGTGGCCCAGGCAGCCGACGCACAACAGCCGACCGTCAACCTGTACATCTGGGGCGAGTACCTTGCCCCGGACACCTTGGCCAACTTCGAGAAGCAGACGGGCATCCGCGTGGTCGCCGACCACTTCGACTCCCTGGAGACGGCCGAAACCAAGCTGCTGACCGGCCGTAGCGGCTACGACGTGGTGCTCAGCGCCGGCCAGCACCTGAGCCGGGCGATCGCCAGCGGTGCCCTGCAACCGCTGGACAAGAGCAAGGTGCCGCACCTGGCGGGTATCGGCGAGGAGTTCCGTCAGCACATGGCGGTGTTCGATCCGGGCAATCGCTATGCTGGCACCTATGCCTGGGGCACCACGGGGGTGGGCTTCCAGCAGGAGGCGGTGGCGGCACGCTTGCCGGATGCACCGCGTGACAGCTGGGCGATGCTGTTCGATCCGCAGGTGGTGGCGAAATTCGCCGATTGTGGGGTGAGCCTGCTCAACGACCCCAACGAGGTGTTCGCCGCGGCGATGCGCTACCTGGGGCTGGACATCAACCAGCAGCGCGTGGAGGATCTGCGGGCGGCCGAGGCGCACCTGCGCAAGATCCGCCCCTATATCCGTTATTTCGACAACGATCGCAACATCAACGACCTGGCCAACGGCGAGACGTGCGTGGCGATGTCGTGGAACGGCAACGTGGCCATCGCCCAGACGCAGGCGCAGCAGGCTGGCAAGGCCTTCAGCCTGGACTACCGCATTCCCAGCGAGGGAACGCTGATCTGGCTCGATGCGTTGGTGGTGCCCAAGGATGCGCCGCATCCCGAGGCGGCCTGGCAACTGGTCGATTACCTGATGCGGCCCGAGGTGATCGCGCCGATCACCGACACCATCCACTACGCCAATGCGATCACGGCTGCCGACGAGTTGGTGGACCCTGGGATCCGCAATGCGCCGGGGACCTACCCGCCGGCCGAGGTGCGGGCGCGGTTGTATACCAAGAACGACAATGGCAAGGCCTTCAACCGGGAGTTGACCCGGGCGTTCAGTCGGTTGAAGAGCGGGACCTAGGCTGGGGGAATGACCTGAACTGCCTGGGTGCCTGTACGGGCCCATTCGCGGGCAAGCCCGCTCCCACAGGGGCCTGCAAAACCGCATCACTTGTGATCGACGCGGCCCCAGGATTACCCAGGCCGGCGCATCTGCGGTTCAGGTCGCCGCCTTGCGCCGCCCTGACCTCGGTTTGCCGCTGACGGCCTTGGCCGAACTTCCCGCTGCCTTGCCCTTGCCAGCGCTCCTGCGCTTCTTCTTCCAGGGCGCCCCCTTGCCCCCGGCCGGTACCGCCGGGCCATTGATGGTCAGGCGCATGCCGGAGCAGCGCTGCACCAGCTTGCCCATCCACGCCGATTGCCGGGCGACGAATTCGTCCAGGCTCATCTCACCGCTCTGCACCATGTCCAGGGCTTGTTCCCAGATCGCCGTGGTGCCTGGGTCGGCGATGGCGCGGGGGACGGCGTCGATCAGGCTGAAGGCCGCCGGGGTAGCGCTCAGCGCCTTGCCGTTCTTGACCAGGTAACCGCGCTCGATCAGGCCCTGGATGATGCTGGCGCGGGTGGCCTCGGTGCCGATGCCGGTGGTTTCCTTGAGCTTCTGCTTGAGCAGTGGGTCGTCCACCAGTTTGGCGACGTTCTTCATCGCCTTGATCAGGTCGCCTTCGGTGAACGGCTTGGGGGGCTGGGTCCACAGGTCCTTGAGTTGCAGGCCGTGAACGGCGCAGTCCAGGCCTTCGTGCAGGGGTGGCAGCACCTGGGGCGGTGGCGCCTCGCGGCCTTTGGCGGGTGTCAGGGCCTCGGGCAGGGCGCGGCGCCAACCCGGCTCGACGATCTGCTTGCCCACCGCACGCAAGGCATGGCTGGCGCAGTCGAATTCGGCCTGGGTGCGGTCGTACTCGTGGTTGGGCAGGAACTGCGCCAGGTAGCGAGCACGGACCAGGGTATAGACGGCCCGGTACTTGGGTGGCAGGCGCGCAGGGTCGCTGGCGGCGGCGGTGGGGATGATGCCGTGGTGGGCGCTGACCTTGGCGTCGTTCCAGGCCCGCGAGCGGCGTTGTGGCTCGAGATGGGGCTGCAACGGGGCGAGGCTGGCGTCGGCGCGCTGCAGGGCGGCGAGGATCGCTGGCGCCTCGCCATGCTGGCTGAGCGGCAGGTAGCCGCAGTCGCTGCGCGGGTAGGTGATCAGCTTGTGGGTTTCGTACAGGGCCTGGGCGATGTCGAGGGTTTCCTGGGCACCGAGGCCAAGCTTCTTCGAACACACTTCCTGCAGGGTGCCCAGGTCGAAGGGCAGGGGGGCCGCTTCGCGCACGCGCTCGGTGGCCACCTTGAGCACCCGTGCGCTGCCGGCCGCGTCGATGTCGGCGGCCGCTTGCTGTGCCAGGGCCTGCTTGAGGCAGCGGCCCTGGTCGTCGCAGGCGTCCTCCGGGGCGCGCCATTGGGCGTTGAAGACACTGCCGGCGTGCTCCAACTGCACGTCGATGGCCCAGTAGGGGACTGGCACGAAGTCGGCGATGCTACGGTCGCGGTCCACCACCAGGCGCAGGGTCGGGGTCTGCACCCGTCCTACCGGCAGTACGCCCTGGTAGCCGGACTGGCGGCCGAGCAGGGTGAACAGGCGGCTCATGTTCATGCCGATCAGCCAGTCGGCGCGGGAGCGGCCCAGGGCCGAGTGGTACAGGTTGAAGGTCTGGTGGCCGGGCAGCAGGCGTGCCAGGGCCTTGCGGATCGAGGCGTCGTCCAGCGCCGACAGCCACAGGCGCTGGATCGGCCCACGGTAGCGGCAATGTTCGACCAGTTCGCGGGCGATCATCTCGCCTTCGCGGTCGGCGTCGGTGGCGATCACCAGCTCGCGGGCTTCGCCGAGCAGGCGCTTGACCGCCTTGAACTGGCTGGCGGTCTTGGGCTTGACCAGCATCTTCCACTGCTGCGGGATGATCGGCAGGTCGGCCAGGACCCAGCGCTTGTAGCGCTCGTCGTAGCGGTCCGGTGGTGCGGTCTCGAGCAGGTGGCCGATGCACCAGGTCACGCAGACATCGGTACCGTGCCAGCAGCCGTCGCCCTTGCGGGTGGCGCCGAGGACCTTGGCGATGTCCTTGGCCTGGGAGGGTTTTTCGCAGAGAAAGAGGCGCATGGCCGGAAACACTTCATGGTGACGATGGCGTCAGGATGCGCAAAACGAGGCGGGCAGGCAAGAATTATCTGTATGGGTGTACAGTGTTCTTGCAAGCGGGTTTTTCGAGGGGCGGGAAACTGGGGCCCTTGCAGGGGCCTGTAGGAGCAACTGTCTTGTGTGGGCTGTGCCGGCCCTATCGCCGGCAAGCCGGCTCCCACAGGTTCTCTGCTGGGCCCTGTGGGAGCACTTTGCGTCGCGATGGTCGGCAGGGCCGGCCCTGGGGGATCAGGCCAGTTCGCGGGAATCGCGCACCATGTCGACATGGGGAATGCCGGCCTCGAGGAATTCCTCGCTGACCACCCGGAACCCCAGGCGCTCGTAGAACGGTGTGGCATGCACCTGGGCACTGAGCATCTGCTGCTTGAGGTCGCGGTTCTGCGCCTCGACGATCACCGCGCGCATCAGTGCATCGCCCACCTTCAGGCCACGCCAGTCCTTGAGCACCGAGACCCGGCCGATGGTGCCATCGGGCAGCAGGCGTGCGGTGCCGATCGGGTAGTCGCCTTCCAGGGCCAGGAAGTGCACGGCGCTCGGGTCTTCGGCGTCGAACTCCAGCTCCGGCGGCACGTGTTGCTCGGCGACGAACACCGCGCTGCGGATGCGGTGGATATCGGCGTTGTCTTTGTGCCAGTCGGCGAGGCGAACGCTGATCTTATTCATTGGCAAATCCCAGGCTTCCTTGTTTGACCAGCTGGCATACCAGCGTCAGGCCATCTTCGTCTTCCAGCCACTGTACAAGGTTTTCGATGTGCAGTGCGTCGGCGGCGCAGATCAGTTTCAGCAGCTCGCGCAGGTGGCCCGGGAGCAGGCGGCTCTGGCCGCTGGCGAACAGCAGCAGGTTGTCGTCGACTTCCGACCAGGCCAGGCGCGCGCTGGGGTTGCGGACCAGGATCGCGCCTTGTTCGAGGCTGTCGATCAGCTCTTCCTCGCTCAGTTCTTCGCCGGACACCAGCTCCGGGTAGCGCGGCTCGGTCATGAACTGGCCGAACCAGGTCAGCAGCAGACGTTCATCGCCCATGTGCTCGGCCAGCAGGGTCTTGAGGCGCTCGAGGGCATCGTGCTGGATCTGGTGCGGGTCGCTGGCAGGCTCTGCGTCTGCGTCGCTGTAGCGCTCTTCGTCCGGCAGGAACTGGCTGAGGAAGTCGGTGAAGTGGGTCAGCACTTCGGCCGCGCTCGGCGCGCGGAAGCCCACCGAGTAGGTCAGGCAGTCGTCTTCGGCCACGCCGTAGTGGGCCAGGCGCGGCGGTAGGTAGAGCATGTCGCCGGGTTCCAGGGTCCATTCGTCCTGCTGCTCGAAATCGGCGAGGATGCGCAGGTCGGCGTGGTCCAGCAGCGGGCTGTCGCTGTCGCACATCTGGCCGATCTTCCAGTTGCGCTTGCCGTGGCCCTGGAGCAGGAACACGTCGTAGTTGTCGAAGTGCGGGCCAACGCTGCCGCCGGGAGCGGCGAAGCTGATCATCACATCGTCGATACGCCAGCTGGGCAGGAAGCGGAAGTGCTCCAGCAGCTCGGCCACTTCCGGGACGAACTGGTCGACCGCCTGCACCAGCAGGGTCCAGTCACGCTCCGGCAGGGTGGCGAAGGTGTCCTCGGCGAACGGGCCGCGACGCAACTCCCAGGGGCGTTCGCCGTGCTCGAGCACCAGGCGCGACTCGACTTCTTCTTCCAGGGCCAGGCCGGCCAGCTCGTCGGGGTCGATCGGGCTTTGGAAGTCCGGAAAGGCCTGGCGCACCAACAGGGGCTTCTTCTGCCAGTAGTCGCGCAGGAATTCGCGGGCCGTAAGGCCACCCAGCAGCTGCAGTGGAGTATCAGGATTCATGTTCAACCTATTGAAAAAACGTAATTTTCGTCCGGGAATAAAAACGCCCGGCCAGGCCGGGCGTCGAACGCGGAGGCTGGCTCAGATGCGCTTGGCCTGGGCCGCCGCGTTGCCGATGTAGGTGGCCGGGGTGAGCTGCTTGAGCTCGGCCTTGGCGTCGGTCGGCATGTCCAGGCCATCGATGAACGCCTGCAGGGCTTCGGGGCTGATGCCCTTGCCACGGGTCAGCTCCTTGAGCTTCTCGTAGGGGTTCTCGATGTTGTAGCGGCGCATGACGGTCTGGATCGGCTCGGCCAGGACTTCCCAGCAGGCGTCCAGGTCTTCGGCGATGCGGGCGACGTTCACTTCCAGCTTGCCGATGCCCTTGAGGCTGGCCTCGTAGGCGATGACGCTGTGGGCGAAGCCCACGCCCAGGTTGCGCAGCACGGTGGAGTCGGTCAGGTCGCGCTGCCAGCGGGAGATCGGCAGCTTGCTGGCCAGGTGCTGGAACAGGGCGTTGGCAATCCCCAGGTTACCCTCGGAGTTCTCGAAGTCGATCGGGTTGACCTTGTGCGGCATGGTCGAGGAGCCGATCTCGCCAGCGACGGTCTTCTGCTTGAAGTAGCCCAGGGAGATGTAGCCCCAGACGTCGCGGTCGAAGTCGATGAGAATGGTGTTGAAGCGGGCGATGGCGTCGAACAGCTCGGCGATGTAGTCGTGCGGCTCGATCTGGGTGGTGTAGGGGTTGAACTGCAGGCCCAGCTCTTCCTCGATGAAGGCACGGGCGTTGGCTTCCCAGTCGATCTGCGAGTAGGCCGACAGGTGGGCGTTGTAGTTGCCTACGGCGCCGTTGATCTTGCCCAGCAGCGGCACGGCGGCGACCTGGGCGATCTGGCGCTCCAGGCGGTAGACCACGTTGGCCAGCTCCTTGCCCAGGGTGGTCGGCGAGGCCGGCTGGCCGTGGGTGCGCGAGAGCATCGGCACGTCGGCATGCTGATGGGCCAGGGTGCGGATGGCCTCGGCGATCTGGCGCATCAAGGGCAGCAGCACTTCGTCGCGACCGGCGCGCAGCATCAGGGCGTGGGACAGGTTGTTGATGTCCTCGCTGGTGCAGGCGAAGTGGATGAACTCGCTGACCTTGGCCAACTCGGGCAGTTGGGCGGCCTGCTCCTTGAGCAGGTACTCGATGGCCTTGACGTCATGGTTGGTGGTGCGCTCGATTTCCTTGACGCGCTCGGCGTGCTCGAGCTTGAAGTCGCTGGCCAGGGTGTCGAGCAGGGCGTTGGCCTCGGCCGAGAAGGCGGGCACTTCAGCGATCTGCGGGTGGGCGGCCAGGCGCTGGAGCCAGCGCACCTCGACCAGGGCGCGGAAACGGATCAGGCCGTATTCGCTGAAAATGGGGCGCAGGGCCTGGGTTTTGCCGGCGTAGCGGCCGTCTACAGGGGAAACCGCAGTGAGCGAGGAGAGCTGCATGGCGTGTTCTCGGACAGTCAGGCTTTTGAAGGGGCGCATATCATACATGAAAAAGGGCCGCAGCGAGCCTCGAGCTACGAGCGGCAAGAGAATGCGAACGCTACGCTGCTTCTACTTGCAGCTTGCGCTTACCCCCGCATCATGTCGTACAGCTCGTTGAGCAACTTGCGCCGGCTGAACACCAGTTGCCAGCGGTGCCCGCCCAGTTGGCGCCACAGGCGCGCGGCACGGATACCGGCGAGCAGCAGGGCGCGGATCTTCGACGCATTGCTGGCCTGCTGCAGGAAGCGCATGTCGCCATGCACCTGGATACGCTGGCGCAGGGTGCTCAGGGTGTCCTGGTACAAGGCTCCACTGGAAGCGATGACATTTTCGTGAACCAGGCCGAAATGGTCGGCCTGGGCCTGGATCTGCGGCAGGCGTTGGCCGATGGTGTCGAGCATGTCGCCGCGCTTGGCCAACTGGCGCTCCAGGCCCAGCATCGACAGGGCATAGCGCAGGGGTTCGCGCTGCAGGCTGCTGGGGTCGCGCTCCAGGGCGCCGACCAGGGCACGGTAGCCGTCGCGCAGGTTGAGGTCGTCGCCACCGAACACCTCCAGGGTGTCCTTGGGGTCGCGCACCAGCAGGCTGCCGAGCATGCAGCCGATGTCGGCCTCGCTGGCCTGGCCGGTACGGGCGATGCGGTCGACCAGCACCGCGGCCTGGAACACACCACCGAGGGCGACCAGTTGCTCTTGGGTACCATTCATGCGCGTGGGCTCCAGGGCTCGGCGGTTTCGATCACACCGCCACCCAGGCACACCTCGCCGTCGTAGAACACCACCGACTGGCCCGGGGTCACGGCCCGTTGCGGCTCGTCGAACACGGCCCGGTAGCCGCTCGCGGTGCGCTCGAGCACGCAGGCCTGGTCGCCCTGGCGGTAGCGCACCTTGGCGGCGAGGCGGCGCGGGGCGGACAGGTCGACCGGGTTGACCCAGTAGATCTCCGAGGCCAGCAGGGCGCGGGAGAACAACCAGGGGTGTTCGTTGCCCTGGCCGACGACCAGCACGTTGCGCGACAGGTCCTTCTCCAGCACGTACCACGGCTCGTCGCCGGCGTCCTTCATGCCGCCGATGCCCAGGCCCTGGCGCTGGCCGATGGTGTGGTACATCAGGCCGTGGTGGCGGCCGATCACTTCGCCTTCGGTGGTCTCGATGTTGCCGGGCTGGGCCGGCAGGTACTGCTTGAGGAAGTCGCTGAAGCGGCGCTCGCCGATGAAGCAGATGCCGGTGGAGTCCTTTTTCTTGGCCGTGGCCAGGCCGTGTTTCTCGGCGATGGCGCGTACCTCGGGCTTTTCCAGTTCGCCGACCGGGAACAGGGTGCGAGCGATTTCCTTGCCGCCGACGGCATGCAGGAAGTAGCTCTGGTCCTTGTTCGGGTCCAGGCCCTTGAGCAGTTCGGTGAGCTCGCCGGTGTCGCGGCGACGCACGTAGTGGCCGGTGGCGATCAGGTCGGCGCCGAGCGACAGGGCGTAGTCGAGGAAGGCCTTGAACTTGATCTCGCGGTTGCAGAGGATGTCCGGGTTCGGCGTGCGGCCGGCCTTGTATTCCGCGAGGAAGTGCTCGAACACGTTGTCCCAGTATTCGGCGGCGAAGTTGGCGGTGTGCAGCGTGATGCCGATGCGGTCGCACACGGCCTGGGCATCGGCCAGGTCTTCGCGGGCGGTGCAGTATTCGGTGCCATCGTCCTCTTCCCAGTTCTTCATGAACAGACCTTCCACCTGGTAGCCCTGCTCCATGAGCAGAAGGGCGGAGACGGAAGAGTCCACGCCGCCGGACATGCCGACGATGACGCGGGTCTTGGCGGGGTCTTTGAGTGCTGGGCTGGTCATGGCTACCGGTTGTATCTGGGAAAAAGGCCGATTCTATCAGGCCGGGCCTCGCGCGTCAGTCGCGCAGCAGGTCGAGGCTGTGCAAGGGGCCTGCCAGGTAGTCGTCGATGCAGCGCGGCACCAGTTCGCTGCGCCAGCGCGTGGGGTCGGCCAGCAGCTCGTCGCGGGTCAGCCAGACGGCGCGTACGATGTCGCTGTCCAGGGCCAGCTCCGGGCGTTGGCGCACGGGGCGGGCGGCGAAGCAGATGCGCTGGTAGGTCACGCCGTTGCTCGGCGCGGTGTACAGGTAGATGCCGACCACGCCGGTGAGCTCGACTTCCCAGGCGGTTTCCTCGAGGGTTTCGCGCAGGGCGGCCTGGGGCAGGGTCTCGTTGGCTTCCAGGTGCCCGGCGGGCTGGTTGAAGACGTGCTGGCCGGCCTTGAATTCCTCGACCATGAGGAAGCGGCCCTGGTCTTCGACGATGGTGGCGACGGTGATGTGGGGTTGCCAGGACATGCTCGGTTTTTTCCAAAGTGGCGAGCGTCGAGCTGCAAGCGGCAAGAAAAAGCGGCTCGCAGGCTGCTCTCTCTTGCCGCTTGCAGCTCGAAACTCGAAGCTGAAAAAGCACAAACCCCGGTGCGTGGCCGGGGTTTGCGCTGTTCGTCAAGCGAACCTTACAGTGCGGCGATCGCGCTGTTGAAGGTCTGGCTCGGGCGCATCACCTTGCTGGTCAGCTCGGCATCCGGGGCGTAGTAGCCGCCGATGTCGGCCGGCTTGCCCTGCACGGCGTTGAGCTCGGCGACGATGGTCGCCTCGTTCTCGGCCAGGGCCTTGGCCAGTGGGGCGAAGCGCGCCTGCAGGGCGGCATCGTCGCTCTGCGCGGCCAGGGCTTCGGCCCAGTACAGGGTCAGGTAGAAGTGGCTGCCGCGGTTGTCGATGTTGCCGACCTTGCGTGCTGGCGACTTGTTGCCGTCGAGGAACTTGCCGGTGGCCTGGTCCAGGGTGTTGGCCAGGACCTTGGCGCGTGGGTTGGCGTAGGCGTTGCCCAGGTGCTCCAGGGAAGCGGCCAGGGCCAGGAACTCGCCCAGCGAATCCCAGCGCAGGAAGTTCTCTTCGACCAGCTGCTGCACGTGCTTGGGCGCCGAACCGCCGGCACCGGTCTCGAACAGGCCGCCGCCATTCATCAGCGGAACGATCGACAGCATCTTGGCGCTGGTGCCCAGCTCCATGATCGGGAACAGGTCGGTCAGGTAGTCACGCAGTACGTTGCCGGTCACCGAGATGGTGTCCTTGCCTTCGCGGATGCGCGCCAGGGAGAACTTGATGGCCTCGACCGGTGCCAGGATACGGATGTCCAGGCCGCTGGTGTCGTGGTCCTTCAGGTACTTCTGGACCTTCTCGATCATCACGCCGTCGTGGGCGCGGGCAGGGTCCAGCCAGAACACCGCCGGGGTGTCGCTCAGGCGAGCGCGGTTGACGGCCAGCTTGACCCAGTCCTGGATCGGCGCGTCCTTGGTCTGGCACATGCGGAAGATATCGCCGGCCTCGACGTTCTGCTCCAGCAGCACCTGGCCCTTGCCGTCGACCACGCGCACGACGCCGTCGGCCTTGATCTGGAAGGTCTTGTCGTGGGAGCCGTATTCCTCGGCCTTCTGCGCCATCAGGCCGACGTTCGGCACGCTGCCCATGGTGGTCGGGTCGAAGGCGCCGTTGGCCTTGCAGTCCTCGATCACGGCCTGGTAGATGCCGGCGTAGCAACGGTCAGGGATGACTGCCTTGGTGTCCTGCAGTTCTCCCGCGGCGTTCCACATCTTGCCCGAGTCACGGATCATGGCCGGCATCGAGGCGTCGACGATGACGTCGCTCGGCACGTGCAGGTTGGTGATGCCCTTGTCGGAGTTGACCATGGCCAGGGCCGGACGGACGGCGTACAGGGCCTGGACGTCGGCTTCGATCTCGGCCTGCTTGTCGGCTGGCAGGTCCTTGATGCGGGCGTACAGGTCGCCGATGCCGTTGTTGGCGTTGAAGCCTACCTCGGCCAGGGCGGCGGCGTGCTTGGCCAGCACGTCGTTGTAGAACTCCTCGACGATGACGCCGAACATGATCGGGTCGGAGACCTTCATCATGGTCGCCTTCAGGTGGACCGACAGCAGCACGCCGGAGGCCTTGGCGTCGGCGATCTGCTCGGCGATGAAGGCTTTCAGGGCCTTGCGGCTCATGACGGCGCAGTCGATGACTTCGGCGGCCTTGACCGGGGTCTTTTCCTTCAGGACAGTGGTGGCGCCGTCCTTGCCGACCAGCTCGATGCGCAGGCTGTCATCGGCCTCGATCAGCGCGGCCTTTTCGCTGCCGTAGAAGTCGCCCTGGCTCATGTGCGCCACGTGGGACTTGGAGTCGGCGGCCCAGGCGCCCATCTTGTGCGGGTGCTTGCGGGCGTAGTTCTTGACCGACAGCGGGGCGCGGCGGTCGGAGTTGCCTTCACGCAGGACCGGGTTCACGGCGCTGCCCTTGATGCGGTCGTAGCGCGCGCGGGCTTCCTTCTCGGCCTCGGTGGCCGGCTCGTCGGCGTAGTCGGGGATGTTGTAGCCCTTGCCCTGCAGTTCCTTGATCGCGGCCTTGAGCTGCGGTACCGAGGCGCTGATGTTCGGCAGCTTGATGATGTTGGCTTGCGGGGTGGTGGCCAGCTGGCCCAGTTCCGCCAGGTGATCGCCTACCTGCTTCTCGGCACCGAGCTGCTCGGGGAACGCGGCGAGGATACGGCCAGCGAGGGAGATATCGCGGGTTTCGACGGCGATGTCAGCGCAAGCGGTGAAGGCTTCGATGATTGGCAGCAGTGAGTAGGTGGCGAGGGCGGGAGCTTCGTCGGTGAAGGTGTAGATGATCTTGGAACGGGTGGGCATATGCGGGTTAACTCTCTGTTTTGCTGAGCGTGCTCGAAGTCTCGAGGTGCGCAGGGTAGGCGCTTCGCCCTGGCGGCGCCATGGGCAATTGGTCGAGAGGCTACGAGCGGTGATGGTGGATGCATCAGTCGAGCGTCAAACGGCTGGGTCGCGGTAACGGCCCAGGCTTTTTGGCCGTTGATGGCCGAGGGCGAGCCGCGTTTTTCCAAGGGTTCGCCCCAATGACCCTGCGGTCAGCGCCGGAGTATACCAAACCCTTCGGCCTAATCAGCAAGGCGAAGTGATATCGATTCACTTATAAGACCAAAGGCGTAGGAGCAATGTGGCGTGATGCCGCAGGCTCGAGGGGCTGCAAGCTTCAAGCTGCAAGCGGCAAGAAAACGCGGCTATGCGGTGTGGCTGAGCTTGCGGTCGGCGCGGTTTTGGAGGCGTGCTCGTCATTGAATCCAGCGCCGATCAGCTTGCCGCTTGCAGCTTGAAGCTTGCAGCCCGGAAAAGCTGGTTTAGGCTCAATGGATCGCAGGATGTCCAATCACACTTGGCAAGCGGAGTAGTGCAGCATGGGATACCAGAAAATCAAGGTTCCGGCAGAAGGCACCAAGATCACCGTCAATGCAGACCATTCGCTCAACGTTCCAGACAACCCCATCATCCCCTACATCGAGGGCGACGGCATTGGCATCGATGTCACGCCGGTGATGATCAAGGTGGTGGATGCCGCCGTGCAGAAGGCCTACGGCGGCAAGCGCAAGATCGCCTGGATGGAGGTGTATGCCGGCGAAAAAGCCACCCAGGTCTATGACCAGGACACCTGGCTGCCCCAGGAAACCCTCGACGCGGTGCGCGAGTACGTGGTGTCGATCAAGGGGCCGCTGACCACTCCGGTGGGCGGCGGCATTCGCTCGCTCAACGTGGCCCTGCGCCAGCAACTGGACTTGTATGTCTGCCTGCGTCCGGTGCTGTGGTTCCAGGGCGTGCCCAGCCCAGTGAAGAAGCCTGGCGACGTCGACATGGTGATCTTCCGCGAGAACTCCGAGGACATCTATGCCGGCATCGAGTGGAAGGCCGGCTCGCCCGAGGCGAACAAGGTGATCAAGTTCCTCAAGGAGGAAATGGGCGTCACCAAGATCCGCTTCGACCAGAACTGCGGCATCGGCGTCAAGCCAGTCTCCGAGGAGGGCACCAAGCGCCTGGTGCGCAAGGCGTTGCAGTACGCCGTGGACAACGACCGCGAGTCGGTGACCCTGGTGCACAAGGGCAATATCATGAAGTTCACCGAAGGCGCCTTCAAGGACTGGGGCTACGAGGTGGCGCGCGACGAGTTCAAGGCCGAGTTGCTCGATGGCGGCCCCTGGATGACGTTCAAGAACCCCAGGACTGGCCGCGACATCGTGGTCAAGGACGCCATCGCCGATGCCATGCTCCAGCAGATCCTGCTGCGCCCGGCCGAGTATGACGTGATCGCCACCCTCAACCTCAACGGCGACTACCTCTCCGACGCCCTGGCGGCGGAGGTGGGCGGCATCGGCATCGCGCCGGGGGCCAACCTGTCCGACACCGTGGCCATGTTCGAGGCGACCCATGGCACCGCGCCCAAGTACGCCGGGCAGGACAAGGTCAACCCAGGCTCGGTGATCCTCTCGGCGGAGATGATGTTGCGGCACATGGGCTGGACCGAGGCGGCCGACCTGATCATCAAGGGAACCAATGGCGCCATCGCGGCCAAGACCGTTACCTATGACTTCGAACGCCTGATGGACGGGGCCACGCTGGTCGGCAGCTCGGGCTTCGGTGACGAGATGATCAAGCACATGTGAAGGCGCGGGTCGTTGGGGCTGCGTTGCAGCCCTTTCGCGACACAAGGCCGCTCCCTCAGGGGCGCCCCTAAAAACACTGGGTCAGGTTTCGTTCTAATTTAGGCAACAAATGAAAACCGGCCAGCCCTGCGAGGGCTGGCCGGTTCCCGATGTGCCTGCAGAAGGCTGTGTGGATCAGGCCTGGACGGTATTCGCCACAGGCTGGGCTTCGGCCTTCGCGGCCGTGGCGCCGGCACCGCAGATATTCACCGCGTGCAGGCCCTTGGGGCCCTGGACGATATCGAAGGTCACGGGCTGGCCGGCCTTGAGCGTCTTGTAGCCGTCCATCTGGATATGCGAATAGTGGGCGAACAGGTCTTCGCTCTTGCCCTCCTCATTGACGAATCCATAGCCCTTGGCATTGTTGAACCACTTGACTTTACCGCTCGCCATCCTCATGTCCCTCTGCAAAGGACTCCATCACTGGAGTATCATCCACGTCATCCGCATACGAACCATGCGAAAAAATCTGGTTGACTGCGCGGATCTTTATCGACCACGGTGGGTTCTTATTGGTTGTAACACCGTTTTGCCGATAGTCAAGGTCAGACGGCGCCCGCGCCGGGCGCGGCCTTCGCGGTCAACCCACTACCTTAACCTGTCGATATGATGAAATTCTTTCCATGCATCCACTCAGCCAGATTCGACTAACATTCAATCAGGATCGCCCGCAATCTAACGAGGACGACGGCTCCGGTCTGGCGGTACAGGAAGCCAAGCCGATCCTGCAGGCGCCACCGATGTACAAGGTGGTTTTGTTCAACGATGACTACACACCGATGGATTTCGTCGTCGAAGTGCTCGAGACGTTCTTCAATCTGAACCGCGAGCTGGCGACCAAGATCATGCTGACCGTCCACACCGAAGGGCGGGCAGTGTGCGGATTGTTTACCCGCGACATCGCCGAGACCAAGGCCATGCAGGTCAACCAATACGCCAGGGAAAGCCAGCATCCGCTACTCTGTGAAATCGAGAAGGACGGTTAATCGCCGACCACTTGGGTATGAGGTGAAGCTATGTTAAACCGCGAGCTCGAAGTCACCCTCAATCTGGCCTTCAAGGAGGCCCGTTCGAAGCGTCATGAATTCATGACCGTCGAGCATCTGCTGCTGGCACTCCTTGACAACGAGGCCGCCGCGACCGTTCTGCGCGCCTGTGGCGCCAATCTCGACAAGCTCAAGCACGACCTGCAGGAGTTCATCGACTCCACCACGCCGCTGATCCCCGTGCATGACGAGGACCGCGAGACCCAACCGACCCTGGGCTTCCAGCGTGTACTGCAGCGTGCCGTGTTCCATGTGCAGAGTTCCGGCAAGCGCGAAGTCACTGGCGCCAACGTGCTGGTGGCGATCTTCAGCGAACAGGAAAGCCAGGCCGTGTTCCTGCTCAAGCAGCAGAGCGTGGCCCGCATCGACGTGGTCAACTACATCGCCCATGGCATCTCCAAGGTGCCGGGCCATGGGCCGCACAGCGAAGGCGACCAGGACATGCAGGACGAGGAGGGCGGCGAGGCCGCGTCCTCGGGCAATCCGCTGGACGCCTATGCCAGCAACCTGAACGAACTGGCCCGTCTGGGCCGCATCGACCCACTGGTGGGGCGCGAGCAGGAAGTCGAGCGGGTCGCCCAGATCCTCGCCCGCCGGCGCAAGAACAACCCGCTGCTGGTCGGCGAGGCCGGCGTGGGCAAGACCGCCATCGCCGAAGGCCTGGCCAAGCGCATCGTCGATGGCCAGGTCCCGGACCTGCTGGCCCAGAGCGTGGTGTACTCCCTCGACCTGGGTGCCCTGCTGGCTGGCACCAAGTACCGGGGCGATTTCGAAAAGCGCTTCAAGGCTTTGCTTGGCGAACTGCGCAAGCGCCCGCAGGCGATCCTGTTCATCGACGAAATCCACACCATCATCGGTGCCGGCGCGGCGTCGGGAGGGGTGATGGATGCGTCCAACCTGCTCAAGCCGTTGCTGTCGTCCGGTGACATCCGCTGCATCGGTTCGACCACCTTCCAGGAGTTCCGTGGCATCTTCGAGAAGGACCGTGCCTTGGCGCGGCGTTTCCAGAAGGTCGACGTCACCGAGCCGTCGGTGGAAGACACCGTGGGTATCCTGCGTGGCCTGAAAGGCCGCTTCGAGAGCCACCACAACATCGAGTACAGCGACGAGGCCCTGCGTGCCGCGGCGGAACTGGCCGCACGCTACATCAATGACCGGCACATGCCGGACAAGGCCATCGACGTGATCGACGAGGCCGGCGCCTATCAGCGCCTGCAGCCGGAGGACAGCCGCGTCAAGCGCATCGACGTGCCGCAGGTCGAGGACATCGTCGCCAAGATCGCGCGGATTCCACCGAAGCATGTCACCAGCTCCGACAAGGAGCTGCTGCGCAACCTCGAGCGTGACCTCAAGCTCACGGTGTTCGGCCAGGACGCGGCGATCGACTCGCTGGCCACGGCGATCAAGCTCTCGCGTGCCGGGCTCAAGGCGCCCGACAAGCCGGTCGGTTCGTTCCTCTTCGCCGGCCCTACCGGCGTGGGCAAGACCGAGGTGGCGCGCCAGTTGGCCAAGGCCCTGGGTGTCGAGCTGGTGCGCTTCGACATGTCCGAGTACATGGAGCGGCATACCGTGTCGCGCCTGATCGGTGCGCCGCCCGGCTACGTCGGGTTCGACCAGGGCGGTCTGCTGACCGAGGCGATCACCAAGCAGCCGCATTGCGTGCTGTTGCTCGACGAGATCGAGAAGGCCCACCCGGAAGTCTTCAACCTGCTGCTGCAGGTGATGGACCACGGCACCCTGACCGACAACAACGGGCGCAAGGCGGATTTTCGCAACGTGATCCTGATCATGACCACCAACGCCGGCGCCGAGACCGCCGCGCGGGCCTCGATCGGCTTCACCCAGCAGGACCATACCTCCGACGCCATGGAAGTCATCCGCAAGAGCTTCACGCCGGAGTTCCGCAACCGCCTGGACACCATCATCCAGTTCGGCCGCCTGAGCCACGAGACGATCAAGAGCATCGTCGACAAGTTCCTCATCGAACTGCAGGCGCAGCTGGAAGACAAGCGTGTACTGCTGGAAGTCAGCGACGATGCCCGCGGCTGGCTGGCGACCACCGGTTACGACGTGCAGATGGGCGCGCGGCCGATGGCACGGCTCATCCAGGACAAGATCAAGCGGCCGCTGGCCGAGGAGATCCTGTTCGGCGAGCTGGCCGAGCACGGCGGGGTGGTGCACATCGACCTGCGCGATGGCGAGCTGGTGTTCGACTTCGAGACCACGGCCGAGGTGGCGTGACCGTAGTAACGGGGCCGCTTTGCGGCCCCGGTTTCTCGTAATCCATGAAAAAGCCCGGCACATGGCCGGGCTTTTCATTGGCTTGAGCTTAGCGCGCGCGGTAGGTGATGCGGCCCTTGCTCAGGTCGTACGGCGTCAGTTCGACGCGGACCTTGTCGCCAGTGAGAATGCGGATGTAGTTCTTGCGCATCTTGCCGGAGATGTGCGCGGTTACGACGTGCCCGTTTTCCAACTCCACGCGGAACATGGTGTTGGGCAGGGTGTCGACGACAGTACCTTCCATTTCGAAGCTGTCTTCTTTCGACATGCAGTAAAGCCCTCGGTATCCAGTGACGGCCCGACGCACCACTGCATCGGGCAAAAAAAGTGGCGTGGATTATGCCCGAAAACTGTGTTTCAAGCCAATGCTTTCAATTGAGGGTGACCCAGCGCTGGTTGATCAGCAGTTCGATGGGGCGGTACTGGGTCTTGTAGTTCATTTTCTTGCAGTTCTTGATCCAGTAGCCGAGGTAGACCGCGTCGAGGTTCTGCCGCAGCGCCTCGGTGATCTGCCAGAGGATGGCGTAGCGGCCCAGGCTGCGGCGTTCTTCCTCGGGCTCGTAGAAGGTGTAGACCGCCGACAGGCCGTTGGGCAGCAGGTCGCACACCGCCACTGCCATCAGCCTGCCTTCCAGGCGGAACTCGTAGAACCAGCAGAACGGCAGGTCGCGCACCAGGAAGGTGGAGAACTGGTCGCGGCTTGGCGGGTACATGTCACCGTCGGCATGGCGCTGCTCGATATAGCGCCGGTACAGGTCGAAATACTCTTCCTTGAACGCCGGGCGTGCGGCGCTGACGGTGAGGTCGGCGTTGCGCTTGAGGATACGCCGTTGCTGGCGGTTGGGGATGAAGCGCGCGGCCGGGATGCGCGCTGGCACGCAGGCATTGCAGTGCTGGCAATGGGGGCGATACAGGTGGTCGCCACTGCGGCGAAAGCCCATTTCCGACAGGTCGGCGTACACATGCACGTCCATCGGTTGGCTGGGATCGAGGAACAGGGTAGTGGCCTGCTCGTCCGGGAGGTAGCTGCAGGAGTGGGGCTGAGTGGCATAGAACTTCAACCGCGCCAACTCTGTCATGATCGACCCCTCGGCAAGACTTTGCCTTAAGTGTAAGCCAGCTGGCAGAACTCGCCTAGCGCACCCAGGTGGCGCCGCTGGGTTGGTCCAGGTAGCGCGCCAGGTGGTCGGCGAAGCTGGCGCGGCTGATGGCGCGGGCGCCGAAGCTGTGCAGGTGGTTGGTCGGCATCTGGCAGTCGATCAGCACGAAGCCGGCCTGCCGCAGGTGCTCGACCAGCGTCGCGAAGCCCACCTTGGAGGCATTGTCGGCGCGGCTGAACATCGATTCGCCGAAGAATAGCCGGCCCATGGCCAGGCCATACAGGCCGCCGACCAGCTCGCCCTCCTGGCGTACCTCCACCGAGTGGGCGATGCCGCGCCGATGCAGCTCGCAATAGGCGGCGCGCATGTTGTCGGTGATCCAGGTGCCGTCGGCATAGTCGCGGGGGGCGGCGCAGGCGGCGATCACCGCCGGGAAGTCGGTGTCGAAGGTGACCTGGTAGCGGCCTTGGCGCATCAGTTTGGCCAGTGAGCGAGACACGTGCAGCTCGTCCGGGAACAGCACGGTGCGTGGGTCGGGTGACCACCAGAGGATCGGTTGGCCGTCTTGGTACCAGGGGAAGCAACCATGGCGATAGGCCTGCACCAATCGCTCCGGGCTCAGGTCGCCGCCGGCGGCGAGCAGGCCGTTGGGCTCGTGCAGGGCTTTTTCCAGGGGCGGGAAGGTGAGCGAGTCACGGGTCAACCAGGTGAGCATTGTCTTTCGGCGGTGGGGGAGGGGAGGGTGAAGAGCATGGCGCGGCGGTGGTTGCAGGTCAATGCATGGTCTTGTAAGAGCGTGTGGCAGGGGGGCGGCACCGATTGACGCTTGCTCATGCATGCAATGGAAGATTTCCTACACAATCGCCCGCCATCCGGCACCAACCCGGACATTTGCTGTCATACCTGTGCAAAAACACAGCATAAGCCTTTGTCACGAAAGAAAATGCGTGCTCAAATTGCAGGCATAGGAAATTGGCCCCCGTTCACGCCCCGTATGGCGTGCCGCCATGGCGGCTGGCGGGCAGTAATGTTAAAAGTAGTGGTTCGTCGACCGGTCACCGGGTCGATCACTACTGGACGCGCAGCAAGCGCAGGAATAGACGCGTTTTGAAGAAATCCACCGCAACCCCGACCCCCTTGCCCGTGCCCCTGTGGCGGCAGCAGCTGCATTACCGCCTCAAGGAAGGCGCACTGATCGCCGTCGGCGCCCTGTGCCTGTACCTGTGGATGGCACTGCTGACCTACGACACGGCGGATCCGGGCTTCAGCCACACCAGCAACGTCGAGCAGGTGCAGAACGCCGCCGGCCGTGCCGGTGCCTACTTCGCCGATATCCTGTTCATGGTGCTGGGGTATTTCGCCTACATCTTCCCGCTGCTGCTGGCGATCAAGACCTGGCAGATCTTCCGCGAACGCCACCAGCCCTGGCAGTGGAGCGGCTGGCTGTTCTCCTGGCGGCTGATCGGCCTGGTGTTCCTGGTGCTGTCGGGCGCGGCGCTGGCGCATATCCATTTCCATCCGCCGGCAAGCTTGCCGTTCTCCGCCGGTGGCGCGCTGGGCGAAAGCCTGGGCGACCTGGCGCGCAACCTGCTCAACGTGCAGGGCAGCACGCTGATGTTCATCGCCCTGTTCCTGTTCGGCCTGACCGTCTTCACCGACCTGTCCTGGTTCAAGGTGATGGACATCACCGGCAAGATCACCCTCGACCTGTTCGAACTGGTGCAGAGCGCGGCCAATCGCTGGTGGGCGGCGCGCAACGAGCGCAAGCGCCTGGTGGCGCAACTGCGCGAGGTGGACGAGCAGATCGACGAAGTAGTCGCCCCGGTGGTGGCCGACAAGCGCGAGCAGGTCAAGGCCCGCGAGCGCATCATCGAGCGTGACCAAGCCCTGAACAAGCACGTGACCCAGCGCGAGCAGCAGCCGGCGCCGGTGATCATGCCGGCCCCGGCCAAGGCGCCGGAGCCGAGCAAGCGGGTGATGAAGGAAAAACAGGCGCCGCTGTTCGTCGACAGCGCCGTGGAAGGGACCCTGCCGTCGATTTCCATCCTCGACCCGGCCGAGCAGAAGAAGATCGAGTACTCGCCCGAGTCGCTGGCCGGCGTCGGCCACCTGCTGGAAATCAAGCTCAAGGAATTCGGCGTCGAAGTCTCGGTGGACTCGATCCACCCGGGCCCGGTGATCACCCGCTACGAGATCCAGCCGGCGGCCGGGGTCAAGGTCAGCCGCATCGCCAACCTGGCCAAGGACCTGGCGCGCTCCCTGGCGGTGACCAGTGTGCGCGTGGTCGAGGTGATCCCCGGCAAGACCACCGTGGGTATCGAGATCCCCAACGAGAACCGCCAGATCGTGCGCTTCTCCGAGGTGCTGTCGTCGTCCCAGTACGACGAGGCCAAGTCGCCGGTCACCCTGGCCCTGGGCCATGACATCGGTGGCAAGCCGGTCATCACCGACCTGGCCAAGATGCCCCACCTGCTGGTGGCCGGTACCACCGGTTCCGGTAAGTCGGTGGGGGTCAACGCCATGATCCTGTCGATCCTGTTCAAGTCCAGCCCGGAAGACGCGCGCCTGATCATGATCGACCCGAAGATGCTCGAGCTGTCGATCTACGAGGGCATCCCGCACCTGCTCTGCCCGGTGGTCACCGACATGAAGGACGCCGCCAACGCCTTGCGTTGGAGCGTGGCCGAGATGGAGCGGCGCTACAAGCTGATGGCGGCGATGGGTGTGCGCAACCTGGCTGGTTTCAACCGCAAGATCAAGGACGCCCAGGAGGCCGGCGAGTCGATCCCCGACCCGCTGTACCGCCGCGAGAGCATGGACGACGAGCCGCCGGCACTGAAGACCCTGCCGACCATCGTCGTGGTGGTCGACGAATTCGCCGACATGATGATGATCGTCGGCAAGAAGGTCGAAGAGCTGATCGCCCGTATCGCCCAGAAGGCGCGGGCCGCCGGTATCCACCTGATCCTCGCCACCCAGCGTCCGTCGGTGGATGTGATCACCGGCCTGATCAAGGCCAACATCCCGACCCGCATGGCCTTCCAGGTGTCGAGCAAGATCGACTCGCGGACCATCATCGATCAAGGCGGCGCCGAGCAGTTGCTCGGCCACGGTGACATGCTCTACATGCCGCCGGGCACCAGCCTGCCGATCCGCGTGCATGGCGCCTTCGTCTCCGACGACGAGGTGCACCGCGTGGTGGAGGCCTGGAAACTGCGTGGCGCACCGGACTACAACGACGACATCCTCAACGGTGTCGAGGAGGCCGGCAGCGGCTTCGACGGTGGTGGTGGCGGTGGTGGCGATGGCGACGATCCGGAAGCCGATGCCCTGTACGACGAAGCGGTGCAGTTCGTCCTGGAAAGCCGTCGGGCATCCATTTCCGCGGTGCAGCGCAAGCTGAAGATCGGCTACAACCGCGCTGCGCGGATGATCGAGGCCATGGAGATGGCTGGCGTGGTCACCCCCATGAACAGCAACGGCTCGCGGGAAGTGATTGCCCCGGGCGGCCCACGCGATTGATGATCACCTTGCCGGGCGCCGAAGGCGGCGCCCGGCCCATTCACTGTTCGACGAGGATTCCCATGCGCGCGATTCGCATGCTGTTGGTTTCTGCCCTGGCCCTGGGCGCCGTGTCGGCCCATGCCGACGAGAAGGACGTGGCGCGCCTGACCCAATTGCTGGAAAAGTCGCAGACCATCACTGCCCGTTTCTCCCAGCTGACCCTGGATGCCAGTGGCACCAGCCTGCAGGAGACCAGCGGCGAGATGGCGGTCAAGCGCCCAGGCCTGTTCTACTGGCACACCGATGCGCCCCAGGAACAGGTGGTGGTGTCCGATGGCCAGAAGGTCACCCTGTGGGACCCGGACCTGGAGCAGGCCACCGTCAAGAAGCTCGACGAGCGCCTGAACCAGACCCCGGCGCTGCTGCTGTCCGGTGACGTGTCGAAGATCAGCCAGAGCTTCGACATCACCTCCAAGGAGCAGGGCGAGGTCCTGGACTTCACCCTCAAGCCCAAGACCCGGGACACCCTGTTCGACTCGCTGCGGGTGTCGTTCCGCCGTGGGCTGATCAACGACATGCAACTGATCGACAGCGTCGGGCAGCGCACCAATATCCTGTTCAACGGGGTCAAGGCCAACGAGGCGGTCCCGGCGAGCAAGTTCCAGTTCAAGATCCCGGAAGGCGCCGACGTCATCCAGGAGTAACGAGAGCGCATCATGGACCTGTTTCGAAGCGAACCTGTCGCCCAGCCCCTGGCCGCCCGCCTGCGTCCGTCCAACCTGGACGAGTACGTCGGCCAGGAGCACCTGCTGGCACGCGGCAAGCCGCTGCGCGAGGCGCTGGAGCAGGGCGCGCTGCATTCGATGATCTTCTGGGGGCCACCCGGGGTCGGCAAGACCACCCTGGCGCGGCTGCTGGCGCAGTTCTGCGATGCGCATTTCGAGACCGTCTCGGCGGTGCTGGCCGGGGTCAAGGAGATCCGCCAGGCGGTCGAGGTGGCCAAGCAGCAGGCTGGCCAGTACGGCCGTCGGACCATCCTGTTCGTCGACGAGGTGCACCGCTTCAACAAGTCCCAGCAGGATGCCTTCCTGCCCTATGTGGAAGACGGCACGCTGATCTTCATCGGCGCCACCACCGAGAACCCCTCGTTCGAGCTGAACAACGCGCTGCTGTCGCGGGCCCGGGTCTATGTGCTCAAGAGCCTGGACG
Organism: Pseudomonas sp. HLMP; assembly: GCF_046365545.1. Lineage (NCBI taxonomy): Bacteria > Pseudomonadati > Pseudomonadota > Gammaproteobacteria > Pseudomonadales > Pseudomonadaceae > Pseudomonas > Pseudomonas sp. HLMP. The sequence continues at coordinate 2,639,736 of NZ_JBDLLR010000001.1, forward strand.
AAGCCGCCCTGCGCAAGCTGGTCAACCGCGCCCTGACCGAGGAGCGCGGCCTGGGCGAGCGTCGGCTGCAGGTCGGCGACGAAGCCTTTCAGATGCTCATGGCCGCCGCCGACGGCGATGGTCGGCGCATGCTCAACCTGCTGGAGAACGCCTCGGACCTGGCCGAGGACGGTGGCGAGATCGGCGTCGACCTGCTGCAGAGCCTGCTCGGTGACAGCCGCCGCCGCTTCGACAAGGGCGGCGAGGCCTTCTACGATCAGATCTCGGCGCTGCACAAGTCGGTGCGCGGCTCCAACCCGGACGCCGCCCTGTACTGGTATGCGCGCATGCTCGATGGGGGCTGCGACCCGCTGTACATCGCCCGCCGCGTGGTACGCATGGCCAGCGAGGATATCGGCAACGCCGACCCCCGTGCCCTGAGCCTGTGCCTGGCGGCCTGGGACGTGCAGGAGCGCCTGGGCAGCCCGGAAGGCGAACTGGCGGTGGCCCAGGCCATCACCTACATCGCCTGTGCGCCGAAGAGCAACGCGGTGTACATGGGCTTCAAGGCGGCCATGCGCGAGGCGGCCGAGCACGGCTCGCTGGAGGTGCCGCTGCACCTGCGCAATGCCCCGACCAAGTTGATGAAGCAACTGGGCTACGGCGAGGAGTACCGCTACGCCCACGACGAGCCCGATGCCTACGCCGCCGGCGAGGACTACTTCCCCGAGCAGCTCGAGCCGCGCCAGTACTACCAACCGGTACCCCGGGGCCTGGAACTGAAGATCGGCGAAAAGCTGCGCCACCTGGCCGAGCTCGACCGCAACAGCCCCCGCCAACGGAGAAAACCGTGATCGTACTCATCGCCGCCGTCAGCGCGGGCGGCGTCGCCGGCACGCTGCTGCGCTTCGCCACCGCCAACTGGGTCGCTGCCCACTGGCCACGACACTTCTATGCCGGTACGCTGGCGGTCAATCTGGTCGGCTGCCTGCTGATCGGCCTGCTCTACGGCCTGTTCCTGCACAAGCCGCTGGCGCCGGTCGAGCTGCGCGCAGGGCTGATCGTGGGCTTCCTCGGTGGCCTGACGACCTTTTCCTCCTTTTCGCTGGATACCGTGCGCCTGATGGAAAGCGGGCAAGTACCGCTGGCCCTGGGCTATACCGGTATCAGCGTAGTGGGCGGGCTGCTGGCCACCTGGGCCGGCCTGTCCCTGACCAAATTCTGAACCAACACACACAACGAGAGAACGATATGCTCGATTCCAAACTGTTACGCGGCCAACTTCAGGAAGTGGCGGACCGCCTGGCCTCCCGTGGCTTCAGCCTGGATGTCGCGCGCATCGAATCCCTGGAAGAGCGCCGCAAGGCGGTGCAGACCCGCACCGAGCAACTGCAGGCCGAGCGTAACGCCCGTTCCAAGTCCATCGGCCAGGCCAAGGCCAAGGGCGAGGACATCGCCCCGCTGATGGCCGATGTCGAGCGCATGGCCAACGAGCTGGCCGCCGGCAAGGTCGAGCTGGACGGCATTCAGGCCGAGCTGGACGCCATCGTCCTGACCATCCCCAACCTGCCGGACGCCAGCGTACCGGTCGGCGCGGACGAGGATGCCAACGTCGAGGTGCGCCGCTGGGGCACGCCGCGCGCGTTCGATTTCGAGATCAAGGACCACGTGGCCCTGGGCGAGATCAGCGGCGGCCTGGACTTCGAGACCGCAGCCAAGCTTTCCGGCGCCCGCTTTGCCCTGCTGCGCGGCCCGATCGCCCGCCTGCACCGCGCCCTGGCCCAGTTCATGATCGACCTGCACACCCGCGAGCACGGCTACGAGGAAGCCTACACCCCGTACCTGGTGCAGGCGCCGGCCCTGCAGGGCACCGGCCAGTTGCCGAAGTTCGAGGAAGACCTGTTCAAGATCGCCCGTGAAGGCGAGGCCGATTTCTACCTGATCCCGACCGCCGAGGTGTCGCTGACCAACATCGTCGCCGGCGAGATCCTCGATGCCAAGCAACTGCCGGTCAAGTTCGTCGCCCATACCCCGTGCTTCCGCAGCGAGGCCGGTGCCTCGGGCCGCGATACCCGTGGCATGATCCGCCAGCACCAGTTCGACAAGGTCGAGATGGTGCAGATCGTCGAGCCGTCCAAGTCGATGGAAGCCCTGGAGGGCCTGACCGCCAACGCCGAGCGCGTGCTGCAGGCCCTGGAGCTGCCGTACCGCGTACTGGCCCTGTGCACCGGCGACATGGGCTTCAGTGCGGTGAAGACCTACGACCTGGAAGTCTGGGTGCCGAGCCAGGACAAGTACCGCGAGATCAGCTCCTGCTCCAACTGTGGTGACTTCCAGGCGCGGCGCATGCAGGCGCGCTGGCGCAACCCGGAAACCGGCAAGCCGGAACTGGTGCACACCCTCAACGGCTCCGGCCTGGCCGTGGGCCGCACCCTGGTGGCGGTGCTGGAGAACTACCAGCAGGCCGACGGTTCGATCCGTGTGCCGGAAGTGCTCAAGCCGTACATGGGTGGTATCGAGGTCATCGGCTAAATGGATTTCCTGCCGCTGTTCCACAAGCTGCAGGGCGGCCGCGTGCTGGTCGTCGGCGGCGGCGAGATCGCCTTGCGCAAGGCGCGTCTGCTGGCCGATGCCGGCGCCGCGCTGCGGGTGGTCGCGCCGCAGGTCGACAGCCAGCTGGCGGCGTTGGCCCAGGAGGGGGGCGGCGAGGTCCTGGTGCGTGGCTACCAGGTCGGCGACCTGGAAGGCTGCCGGCTGGTGATCGCGGCCACCGACGACCCGACGCTCAATGCCCAGGTGTCGGCGGACGCACAAGGCCGCTGCCTGCCGGTCAACGTGGTGGATGCCCCGGCGCTGTGCACGGTGATCTTCCCGGCCATCGTCGACCGTTCGCCCCTGGTGGTGGCGGTGTCCAGCGGTGGCGACGCACCGGTGCTGGCGCGGTTGATCCGTGCCAGGCTGGAGGCCTGGATCCCGGCCGCCTATGGCGAACTGGCCGGGCTGGCGGCGCGTTTTCGCGACAAGGTCAAGGCCCTGTACCCGGACGTCAACCAGCGTCGCGGTTTCTGGGAGGAGGTCTTTCAGGGGCCGATCGCCGAGCGCCAGCTGGCCGGGCAGGGCAGCGAGGCCGAGCGCCTGTTGCAGGCCAAGGTCGATGGCGCGGCGGTGCAGCAAGGCGGCGAGGTGTACTTGGTCGGTGCCGGGCCGGGCGATCCGGACCTCCTGACCTTCCGTGCCCTGCGCCTGATGCAGCAGGCCGACGTGGTGCTCTACGACCGCCTGGTGGCGCCGGCCATCATCGAGATGTGCCGGCGCGATGCCGAGCGGATCTATGTGGGCAAGCGCCGCGCCGACCATGCCGTGCCCCAGGAGCAGATCAACCGCCTGCTGGTCGACCTGGCCCGCCAGGGCAAGCGCGTGTTGCGGCTCAAGGGCGGCGATCCGTTCATCTTCGGTCGTGGTGGCGAGGAGATCGAGGAGTTGGCTGGGGAGGGCATCCCGTTCCAGGTGGTGCCGGGCATCACCGCGGCCAGCGGCTGCTCCGCCTATGGCGGGATCCCGCTGACCCACCGGGACTATGCCCAATCGGTGCGTTTCGTCACCGGGCACCTGAAGGACGGCACCAGCAACCTGCCGTGGCATGACCTGGTAGCGCCGGCCCAGACCCTGGTGTTCTACATGGGCCTGGTGGGGCTGCCGACCATCTGTGCCGAGTTGATCCGCCATGGCCGTGCGGCCAGTACCCCGGCAGCGTTGGTGCAACAAGGGACGACACGCAACCAGCGGGTGTTCACTGGCACCCTGGCCGACCTGCCGGAGCTGGTGGCACGGCATGAGGTGCATGCGCCGACCTTGGTGATCGTCGGGGAGGTGGTGCAGTTGCGTGACAAGCTGGCCTGGTTCGAGGGCGCGCAGCACACTTCCTGATTGGAGTAGATGACCTCGCAGGAGCGGGCAAGCCCGCTCCTGCGGTTCAGGCTCACAGCAACGGTAGTGAGTAGCTCACCATCACCCGGTTCTGGTCCTGGTTCCATTCGCTCGGCACGCCGCTGCGCAGCATGCCATTGCGCCAGCTGAACGCCAGCCCCTTGAGCGTTCCGTCTTGCACCACGTAATCCAGGGCGATGTCGCGTTCCCATTCCTGCTCGTCGCCACCCGATGCCATGCGGATGTGGCTGCCCTTCAGATAGGCCACCGAGGCAGTCAGCCCCGGCACCCCCAGCGCTGCGAAGTTGTAGGCATACTGGCCGAAGGTGGTGCGCTCGCCGGCCCGGGTGAAACTGGTCACCAGGCGATCGGTGAACAGATAGATACTGGCACCCGCCGCCCCTTCGCCGGTATTGCCCTGGTTGAGTTGCACGAAGTTGCCGCTGTTAGATACCCGCTGATGGCCCAGCAGCAACGCATGACCACCGAGTGCATAGGTGAACATCGCGCTCCAGGTGTCGTTGTCGATCTTGCCCGGCGTATCGGCCAAGCCGCTCACCTGATAACCCGCTGCACGTCCAGAGGCCGAATCGTTGCGCCCGTCGGCATCGGTCTTGAAGTAACGCAGGTCGGTGGTCAGCGACTGGTTGTCGGCCAGCGTCCAGACGTGTACCAGGCCGCCGAAGTGCTGCACGTAGTAGTCCTCGAGCTTGGCGGCGTAGTACTGCAGCTTGAGTGCTTCGCTCAATTGATAGTCGGCGCCGGCGAAGAGGAACGCGTTGCTCTCTTGGGTGCCCCCCGCGACAGCCAGGCCGGAGCGGTTGCTCGAGCCACGTCCGGTGGTGTGCTCCAGGCGCCCTCCGGTCAGCGTCAGGCCATCGAACTCCTGGGAGGTGATCATGCCGCCCTCGAAGGTCTGCGGTAGCACGCGACCGTCGTTGGTCACCAGGATCGGCAATTTCGGTTGCAAGGTGCCGTAGCGCGCCTCGGTCCTGGAGAAGCGCAGTTTGCCGGTCAGCCCCAGTCGACTCCACTGGTCGACGGCGCTGCCGTCGCTGTCGTCGGGAATCATCGAGCTGCCACGGTGGTTGCCGCCGCCGCCGTCCAGGCGCACCCCCAGCATGCCGAGGGCGTCGACGCCAACGCCGACGGTGCCGTCGGTGAAACCGGACTTGTAGTCGAGCAGAAAGCCCTGGGCCCATTCGGCGGTCTTGCTCTGCCCTGCGGCACCGGGGCGGTCGCGAAAGTCATTGTTGAAGTAGTAGTTGCGCAAGGTCAGGGCGGCTTTACCATCTTCGACGAAGGCTGCCTGGGCGGGGGGAGCGAGCAGGGCGCTGGTGGCGGTCAGCAGGGAAAGGTGCATGAAGGGCTTTCTTGTCATTGTTGTTTTCCTGATGCAAAAAAGCGCCCGTACGCCGGGCGCAAGGGGGCTGGACGCGCTGGCGCCCAGGGTGTGACGTTGGGTAGGGGTCAGTCAGGCAGCCATTCCTGAAGGGTCAGTTCGACGGTGATGAACGATAGGTTGCGGCCTCTTTGCAGCCGGCCGGCGAAGATATTGCCATCGGCATCGGCGACCACCGCCTGCAGGCGGCTTTCACCGGCTGCGATCTCGCCGCTGAGGCTGAGGATTTCCACCCCCGGCCCAGGCACATGGATAGCCTGCATGCCGTTGTGGCCCAGGTAGTGCAACTGGGCGTCGATCAGGCTGCCCAGGCCGCCGCGGACCACGGCCAGGCGGATGCCGTGGCTTGCGCACAGGGCTTCGGCACTGTCGATGATGTCTTCGTTGGGCTTGAGTCGGGCCACCACCAGGCGGCCCAGGCGGCCGCTCTGTACCTGGGACTCGGTTTGGCTCGCTGCAAGGTTCATGAGGCCTCCTGGAACACCGGGTGGAGCAGGTTGAAGTGGGTTTCCGCGTCGGGCTGTACCTGGTAGGCGACCTGCTCGAACAGGCACAGGCGCAGCACCAGGGGGTCGCTGCCGACCACCAGCCGGTCGAGTACCAAATGGCCGCCGTGTTGCTGGCCGTGGCGGTCGATGAAGCCGGCGTGGCAGTGCAATAAGGGGGCGCCGCGGGCATCTCGACCCACGGTCAATGCACCGCTGATGAAGGTGATGCAGCCGTCCAGCTCCACCGGGCGGCCATAATCGTACGGGCGTTGTGTGTCGCGGGTAGTGACCATGCGGTGATAGCTCAACCGCGCCGCGGTACCACACAGGATGCGCCCCACCGCGCTGCGGTAGCTGTGCCCGCTGAGGGCGTCGAGCAAGGCCGAGGCGACGTTGCAGGCCTGTGGCAGGACGATGCGCAGTTCCTCGCAATCGGCCACTTCGCAGTCCAGCAAGCGCGGCTGCTTGGGTTGGCCGCTGTGAATGAAATGGCGCACGCCGGCGTGCTGTTCGAAGTGCGGGGTCATAGGGCAGGCTCCTCGCAGGCATCGAGCAGGGCGCGGATCTGCTTCTTGACGATCTTGCCGTAGCCCGATTTGGGCATGGTTTTCCAGCGCACGAAGCGCTTGGGCCATTTGTAGCGGGCCAGGCGCGGCTCCAGGTGAGCCAGCAACTGTTCGTCACTGACCTGCTCGGTGGTGACGATCACCGCGCAACCGCACTCGCCCCATTTTTCGTCCGGCAGGCCGAGCACCGCCACTTCGTTGACCGCCGGATGGGTCAGCAGTGCTTCCTCGATCTCGCGTGGGTAGACGTTCGAGCCGCCGGAGATGTACATGTCCGAGGCGCGCCCGGTGATGAACAGGTAACCCTGCTCGTCGACATGGCCCAGGTCGCCGGTGTGGAACCAACCATGGCGAAAGCAGGCGGCGTTGGCCTGCGGGTTGTCGTAGTAGCCGGCGAACACCGCCGGGCCGCGCACGCAGATCTCGCCATCGCTGCCAGTGGGCAGTTCGTTGCCCTGCTCGTCGAGGATCGCCACCTGCATACCGGTGCGCGGGTAACCGCAGGAGCCGACCTTGGCCCATGGGCTGTCCTCGGCATCGTGGCAGTCGGCGGGCAGCACGGTGATATTGCCCGTCACCTCGCCCAGCCCGTAGTACTGCACCAGCACCTTGCCCAAGGTGCGCAGGGCGTGGCACTGGTCGGCGCGGTACATGGGCGCGCCAGCGTAGATGACATAGCGCAGGCTGCTGTGATCATGGCGAGCGACCGCTTCATCCTCGGTGAGCATCTTGACGATGGTCGGCACGGTGAACAGGTTGTCGACCTTGTGTCGTTCCACCAGCCGCCAGGCCTCGTCGCAGTCCAGCCGGTCGCTGGAAGGCAGGATGCAGGCAGCGCCGCGGGCGACGTTGACCAGCGCGTGGATACCGGCGCCATGCGACAGCGGTGCCAGCACCAGCGAGCGGGATCGCTGGGTGAGGCCCGGCATGAGGTCGGCGAGGTGGTTGTTGACCACGAATGCCATCTGCCCGTGGGTCAGCACGCCAGCTTTGGGGTGGCCCGTGGTGCCTGAGGTGTAGAAGAACCACAGTGGGTCGTGATAGAGCACCTCGGCCGGGCGGAAGCTGGGCTGCAGCGCTGCGCCCTGGTCGAGCAGTTGGTCGTAGCCCAGCTCACCCGTGCGCGGCGTGCCGATGGCGATCACCAGGCGCAACGCCGCCGAGGCTTCGCGAACGGCGTCCACGTAGTGGGCGAAGCCTTCGTCGTAGAGCATCGCCACCGCGCCGCTGGAACTGCCCAGGTAGGCCGCCTCGGGCGGTGTGATGCGCACATTGGTCGGTACCCAGACCATGCCCAGGCGGAAGGCGACCCAGGCGCTCTCGAACAATTGCAGGTTGTTGCGCGAATGCACCAGCAGGCGGTCGCCCTTGCCCAGCCCCTTGGCGCGCAGCGCAGCGGCCACGCTGTCGACACGGTTGAGCAATTGGCGCCAGCTGTAGCGTTGGTGGCCGCGAATGAACCCCGGTTCGTCGGGTAGCCGGCGGGCAGTTTGCGCCAGCAGTTCACCGAGGTTCATGACGTTGTCGATACCGGTCATCACACAGCCTCCAGAATGCTCACGTAGTTGGTGACAGCAGCGCCGCCCATGTTGAACACACCAGCACGGTCGGCACGGGACAGTTGCATATCGCCGGCTTGGCCGCTGAGCTGCATGGCGGCCATCACGTGCATCGACACGCCGGTGGCCCCGATCGGGTGGCCCTTGGACTTGAGCCCGCCCGACGGGTTGATCGGCAGGCGGCCGTCCTTGTGGCTGATACCTTCCTTGATCACCCGCGCACCCTGGCCAGGCTCGGCCAGGCCCATGGCCTCGTACTCGAGCAGCTCGGCGATGGTGAAGCAATCGTGGGTCTCCACCAGCGACAGGTCGGCCAGGGTCATCCCGGCCTGGGCCAGGGCTTGCCGCCAGGCGCGTGCGGCGCCCTCGAACACGGTAGGGTCGCGGCGCGACAGCGGCAGGTAGTCGTTGACTTGCACCGCGGCCCGGAAGCGCACGGTGTTGCGCTGGCTATCGCCCAGGTCGGCACGGCTGACCACCAGCGCCGCAGCGCCGTCGGTGATCAGCGAGCAGTCGCTGCGCTTGAGTGGGCCGGCGACGAAGGGGTTTTTCTCCGAGGGTGTGCGGCAAAAGTCGAAGCCCAAGTCGCGGCGCATGTGGGCGAAGGCATTGAGTGCGCCATTGGCGTGGTTTTTCGCCGCGATCATGGCCAGGGCGTCGGACTGGTCGCCATGGCGGGCGAAATAGGCGCTGGCGATGTTGCCGAACACGCCGGCGAAGCCGTTTTCGATCTGCGCTTCTTCGCGCGCATAGCAGCACTTGAGGAGGATGCGACCGACCTCCGCAGTCGGCAGGCCGTTCATCTTCTCGAAGCCCACCACCAGGGCATGCCGGGAGTGGCCGCTGAGCACCGCCTGCAGCGCCGAATGGATCGCCGCCGAACCTGTGGAACAGGCGTTCTCCAGGCGTACCGACGGGGTGAAACGCAGCGCTGGCAGGTGATTGGCCAGCAGTGCGGAGGGGAAGTCCTGGTAGAGCAGGCCGGCGTTGAAGTGGCCGACGTGGACCGAGTCGATCTGCTCGGCCTCGAGCCCCGCATGGCTGAGCGCGCCGATGGCGGCGTCGGCCATCATCTGCTCGGGGTCGATCTCGGGGAACTTGCCGAAGGGGGAGTGGTACCAGCCGCGGATGACGGGCGAATCCATGAGGTGCGTCCTCGCTTGATGTGGTTTGCGAGGTCGATAGCAAGGGCGGTGCCAAGGTCCGGGCAGGCCTCTGGCGTGCGGCTTTGCCGCCAACCCAGGGGTTCGCACGGTAGCCGTGGGCATCGAACAGGTGTCGCCTTTGCCGAGCAGGCGACAGTTCAGGGAGACACCTGTCACTTCCCGTCGGCACATCGGGTGTCAAGCCAGCGGTGCGCTCGCCAGCCGCAGATAAATAAATTCTTTCGTCAAAACATAGGCTTGAATGAATCCTGGCATATTCGGCGACAGGCATGGCCGCACCTTGCAAAGGGGTGGCACTCGTATTGCTAACAACAACGTCACCGTCGCCGTATTCCAGCAACTCGATCAATAAGAACAACTAGGTCAGGAGAGCTTCATGAGCGATTTCACCCGCCGTTCCTTCATCAAGACGGCCTCCATGGCATCGGCCGCCGTCGCTGCCGCCGGTCTGGGCCTGTACAGCGGCAGCAGCCGCGCCGCGGACTTCAAGTTGAAGTTCGCCAACAACCTGCCGATCAGCCACCCGATGAACATCCGCGCCCGGGAGATGGCCAAGGCCATCAAGGAAGAAACCAACGGCGCCCTCAGCGTGCAGGTGTTTCCCAGCAGCCAGTTGGGCAGCGACACCGACACCCTGGCCCAGGTGCGTTCCGGCGCGGTCGACCTGTTCTCGCTGTCGCCAGTGATTCTTGGCACGTTGGTGCCTTCGGTACAGATCAGCGCGGTGGGTTTTGCCTTCAAGGACTATTCACAGGTGTGGAGCGCCATGGACGGCGCGCTGGGCGCCCATGTGCGCAATGAAATCGCCAAGACCGGCACGCTGTTCGCCTACGAACGCATGTGGGACAACGGCTTCCGGGTCACCACTACCAGTACCCGGCCGGTGGCCACCCCCGACGACCTGCGTGCGATGAAGCTGCGCGTGCCGCCCAGCCCGATCATCATGTCGATTTTCCGTGCCCTGGACGCCGCTCCGACCAGCATCAACTTCGCTGAAGTCTACTCGGCCTTGCAGACGCGCATCGTCGAGGGGCAGGAAAATCCGTTGACCCTGGTGGCTTCGGCCAAGCTCTACGAAGTGCAGAAGTACTGTTCGTTGACCAACCATGTCTGGGACGGTTTCTGGATGCTTGGCAACAGCGCCTCCATCGGCCGCCTGCCGGCCGAGCTCCAGGCGGTGCTGCGCAAGCACATCGACGCGGCGGTGCTGGCCCAGCGCGAAGACCTCGCCAAGCTCGAAGGCAGTACCCGCGATACCCTCAAGGCACAAGGCCTGGAGCTGGTCGAAGCACCAGCCGAACCGTTCCGCGAGAAGTTACGCAACGGTAACTACTACGCGCACTGGCACGAAAAGTTCGGCGATGAAGCCTGGGCCATTCTCGAGCAGTTCTCCGGGAAGCTGGCATGATGAGCGCCCCAGCGGTCACGGCCTCCAACCTTCCACAGCGCCTGCCGGCCCGGGTGCTGATCCGCTTGAACACCTGGACCATGCGCGTGGTCGGGGTGATCGCCGTCGCCTTGATGGTGATAGAGACCTTGGTGCTGCTGGCGGGTGTTATCGCGCGCTATGTGCTGCACAGCCCGTTGATCTGGTCCGATGAGCTGGCGTCGTCGCTGTTCATCTGGTTGTCGATGTTCGGCGCGGTGCTGGCGCTGGACCGCGGCGAGCACATGCGTATGTCGGCGGTGGTCAACAAGCTGCCCGCTGCCTGGCGCGGCTTCAGTGAAACTTTGTCGGCGCTGATCGTCTGTCTGTTCGTGGCGCTGATCATCTCGCCCGCCATGCAGCATTCCCATGAACAGATGTGGATCACCACGCCGGCCTTGGGCATTCCCGATGGCGTGCGCGCGGCGGCGCTGCCGGTGGGCGCGGTGCTCATGCTGCTGGCGGCGGTGGCGCGCATGGCGCGTTACTCGACCGTGCGCCAGTTCATGGCCGGGTTGGGCGTGGTGGCGGTGGTGGCAGGCGTGCTGTGGTTGGCACAGCCGCTGCTGGAGCAGATGGGCAACTACAACCTGGTGGTGTTCTTCCTGGTGCTGCTGGGCGCTTGCGTGTTCGGCGGCATCCCCATCGCCTTCGCCTTTGGCACCGCGACCATGGCCTACTTGGCCTTGGCGACCCATGCGCCATTGTCGATCGTGGTCGGACGCATGGATGAAGGCATGTCGCACATGGTGCTGTTGGCGGTACCGCTGTTTGTGCTGCTGGGCGTGGTGCTGCAGCTCTCCGGCATGGCGCGTACCCTGATCGACTTCATGGCCTCGCTGCTCGGGCATGTGCGCGGTGGCCTGCAGTATGTGTTGCTGGGTGCGATGTTCCTGGTCTCCGGTATTTCTGGTTCCAAGGTGGCCGACATGGCGGCTGTGGCGCCAGCGTTGTTCCCGGAGATGAAACGCCGCGGGTCCAAGCCCGAGGAACTGGCGGCGCTACTGTCGGCTACCGGGGCGATGACCGAGACCATTCCGCCGAGCCTGGTGCTGATCACCATTGGTGCGGTCTGCAGTGTGTCGATCACCGCGCTGTTCATCGGTGGGTTGATGCCGGCGGTGGTCGCCACCGTGGCTATCGCGGTGGTGTGTTGGTGGCGCTCGCGCAAGGAGCAGGGGCCCAGGATCGAACGCGCGCCGCTGTCGCGTGTGGGCAAGACTTTCCTGATCGCCTTGCCGGCGCTGGCCCTGCCATTGCTGATTCGCTTCGCTGTGCTGGAGGGCGCGGCCACCGCCACCGAGGTATCGACCATCGGCGTGGCCTACGTGGTACTGGTCGGCCTGGCGATGCACCTGTTCATGCGCCATATCGAGTGGCGCAGGCTGTACCCGATGCTGCTCGAGGCTGCGGCGTTGTCCGGGGCCATCCTGCTGATCATCGGCATGGCCTCGGCCATGGCCTGGGCGCTGACCCAGTCGGGCTTCTCCAATTCGCTGGTCGAGCTGATCGAGGAGATCCCTGGCGGCACCTTGGGCTTCATGTTCGTCACCATCATTGTGTTCCTGGTGCTGGGCAGTGTGCTCGAAGGCATCCCGGCCATCGTGCTGTTCGGCCCGTTGATGTTCCCGCTGGCCGAAATGCTCGGCATCCACCCGGTGCACTACGCCATGGTGGTGATCCTGGCCATGGGCGTGGGGCTGTTCGCACCACCGCTGGGGGTGGGCTTCTATGCCGCTTGCGCCATCAGCAAGACATCGTCCGATCATGTCATTCGCAGGGTCTGGGGCTATCTGGGGGCCTTGCTGGTGGCCCTGGTGATCGTCGCCTGTTTCCCGTGGATTTCCATTGGTTTCCTCTAAGAGAGTCCTATCATGAGCCAAGCTGCGACAACCACAATCAACTGGCCGGCCGAGGGCCGGGTAGCCCTGGTGACCGGGGCGGCGATGGGCATCGGCGCGGCCATCGCCGAGCGCCTGGGGCACGATGGCCACACCGTGGTAGTGGCCGATATCAACCTGGCGGCAGCCGAAGAAACGGCGGCGGGGCTGCAGGCCCAGGGCATCGATGCCCTGGCCATGGTCATCGACATCGGTGACCCGCAATCCATCGCTGTGTTGTTCGACACCCTGCGTACGCGCTGCGGGCGTTGCGATGTACTGGTCAACAATGCCGGTGTCGCCCGCACCCAGGCGTTTCTGGAGACCGACCTGGAGGGCTGGCAGCGGGTGATGAACATCAACCTGACCGGCACCTTGTTGTGCAGCCAGCAGGCGGCCCTGCTGATGCGCGAGCAAGGCTGGGGGAGGGTGATCAATGTCGCCTCGATCAGTGGCATGCGCGCGAGCATGGGGCGTACCGCCTACGGCACGTCCAAGGCGGCGGTGATCGGCCTGACCCGGCAGATGGCCATCGAATTGGCCGAGCATGGCATCACCGTCAATGGCATTGCTCCAGGGCCGGTGGATACGCCGCTGACCCGAACCCTGCATTCGGCGGCCACGCGCGAGTCTTACGCCCGGACGGTGCCGCTGCGCCGTTACGGAACGCCGGCGGAGATGGCGGGGGCGGTGGCCTTCCTGGCGTCGGAAGATGCCTCGTATATCAGCGGGCACGTGATCCCGGTGGATGGCGGGTTCATGGCTTCGGGGATCCTGGAGATCTGAGCTGAGCCACTGTAGGAGATTGCCCAGCCCTTTCGGTCCCTGTCCTCTGCGCGACAGCGTAGCCCGAAGGGCTGGGTGATCTCCCACAGGAACCGTTGCGACGATAGTTTTTTCTAAGAATCCCTATTGCCCACTCACGGTCAATGTTCGAGCGCCCGCCGTGCGTCGTCCTCCTGTGTCGCCTGCTCCCCAGCCTGCCGCGCCGTTTCCACGAATGTGGCAATGCACGGGTTGTGGTTATCCGCCTTCCACACCGCCACCACTTCGATCACCGGCGCATCACGCAGTGGCCGGAAGGTCGTGCTGGCCAGGCGCATGTTGCGCATCGAGCGCGGCACTATCGCCACCCCCAGGCCTTCGCCCACCAGGTTGACGATGGTCTGCTGCATGTTGATCTCCATGCCGATGTTCGGCGTCACGCCGTGCTGCAGGCAGTAACCGCAGATCATGTCGTGCAGGGCCGGGGCGATGCGCCGAGGAACGATGATGAAGCTCTCGCCCGCCAGGTCACGGGGCTCGACCATCGCCCGCTGGGCCAGGCGATGGGCCGGTGGCAAGACCAGGGTCATTTCCTCGCGGTACAGGGTCATGGTCTCCAGCCCCGAACAGTCCTGGGGGCGGTACATGATCGCGACGTCCTTGTTGCCACTGCTGATGTCCTGGGCCAGGTCCAGCGGCAGGGTTTCGGTCAGTTTCAGGTCGACCTGCGGATACAGCGCCGCGTAGCGCCGGGTGATGGCCGGGGTGATGCTGTAGGCGGTGGACATCATGAAACCGACCGACAGAGCCCCGGCCGCACCGCGGGCTGCGGCGAGGGCGTTGCGTTTGGCCTGCTCGAAGGCGGCGAACACCGTGCCGGTGTCCAGGTAGAAGCGCTGCCCGGCTTCGGTCAGTTCCACGCGCCGGCGCGAACGATCGAACAGCTTGACCCCAAGCTCCTCTTCCAGCAGGGCGATCTGCCGCGACAGCGGTGGCTGGGAAATGTGCAGGCGTTCTGCGGCACGGCCGAAGTGCAGGGTCTCGGCCAGGGTACGGAAGTACTGCAGGTGGCGGAGTTCGATCATGATGCTCGCAAAGGTATCAATGGATGCTTGATTATGTATTGGAAAATATAAGTGAGCCTCCCTAATGTGCAAGTGCAACACCCCATCGGCTTCGGCAACGCCATAAGCGTTGCCCGTCGACATAGTCACGAGCTATAGAACAACAAAAGGTGACGCTGATGCCCTCGCTGACCGAACCTGCTGTGCTTGCTCCCACCCCCGTAGTGCCCGAAACCGATATTGCCCATGACAGCGACCCTCAGGTACGCCAGGCCTTTCGCCGTGCGCTGCGCCTGATGGAGCGCGGCATCGCCGTGTTGATCCGCGGCGAAACTGGCACCGGCAAGGAAATTCTTGCCCGCGCCCTGCATGCCCATAGCCAGCGCCGTGCCGCGCAACTGGTGGCGCTCAACTGTGCGTCGATCCCGCAAACCCTGATCGAGAGCGAGCTGTTCGGCTATACCCGCGGCGCTTTCTCCGGGGCGCTGCCTGGCGGCAAGAAGGGCAAGGTGCAACAGGCCGACGGCGGTACGCTGTTTCTCGATGAGATCGGCGATATGCCCTACGAGCAGCAGACCCGCCTGCTGCGGGTGATCGCCGAGCGCGAGGTCACCCCGTTGGGCGGCGAGCGCAGCCTGCCGGTGAACTTCGCGCTGGTCTGTGCGACTCACCAGGACCTTGCGGCCCGGGTCGCCGATGGCAGCTTCCGCGAGGACCTGTTCTATCGTATCGCCACCGGCGTCGTGCACTTGCCGCCGTTGCGCGAGCGCAGCGACCGTGGCGAGTTGTTGTACAACATGGTCGCCCACGAGTTGCCCGGCCGCGATCCACGCCAGGTGATCAGCGCTGAAGCATGGTCGTTGCTGTTGAGCCATGCCTGGCCCGGCAACCTGCGGCAGATGCGCGCCGTGGTGCGCTACGCCTGCGCGGTGATGGAAGGCACGCGAATCCAGCGTGGCGACCTGCCGGTAGATTTCCTGGCGCAACTGGGCGGCACTGCCATCGTGCCCCGGCCAGCGCTGCCGAACGTCACGCCAATCCGCCCGCAGCGCTCGGGCGACGAGCGTGCCAGCGTGCTCGAGGTGCTGCAGGCCTGTCGTTGGAACATGTCTGCCGCGGCCCGTGAGCTGGGTATCTGCCGGCCGTCGTTATATCGGGTATTGCGACGCCTGGATATCCCGCCGCTCAAGGAGCAATTGGCACTCGGTGCCTGCCGCAGCGCCTGATCCATCGTTATCGCTGTTTTTACATCATGCCCCCTGGGATGCAGGGGGTGGGCCTGGCTTCGTCCACATCAAGGGAAAACAACTATGAATGCCCCTGTTGTCTATGCACCTCTGAACTTCACCTTGGCCAACCGCACCGCGCTGGTCACTGGTGCTGCGCGCGGCATCGGCTACGCCATCGCCGTGGCGCTTGGCCACTGCGGTGCGCGGGTGGCCCTGGCCGACCTCGAACCGGAAGCCGTCGAGCGTGCCGCCGGCCTATTGCGTGAACAAGGTATCCAGGCGCTTGGATTGGGTGTGGATGTGGCCGACGAGGAGCAGGTGCGGGCCATGGTCGATCAGGTCGAGCGGCGCTTGGGCGGGGTCGATATCCTGGTCAACAACGCCGGCATCGTTTCCACTGCACCGCTGCTGGAGTTGACGACCGAGGAGTGGAACCGGGTCATGGCGATTGATCTCAATAGCGTGTTCTTCTGCGTCAAGGCGGTGCTGCCGGGGATGATGGCACGACGCGGCGGGCGCATCATCAACATTGCCTCGGTTGCCGGCAAGCGTGGCGGCGGGTTGTTGGGCAACAGCTGCTACGCGGCGGCCAAGGGCGCGGTGATTGCGCTGACCAAGGGCCTGGCGCGTGAGGCCGGGCCCTTCGATGTGACCGTCAATGCGGTTTCGCCAGCATTGACGGACACCGAGATGACCAGCGTGCTGGCGCCCCAGGCCCGGGCCCAGGTGCTGGCCCAGATGCCGCTGGGGCGCGCCGGTACGCCGCGAGACATTGCGGCGGCGGTGTGTTTCCTGTCATCGGCGGAGGCGGGATTCGTCACCGGCGAGATCATGGATGTGGATGGCGGCTTCATGCGCGATTGACGCGCGACAAGTCCTTCGGCCAGAACAGAAATTTCAATGAGCCTGCCAGATACCACGGCCTGGCAGGCGCTCGCGGTCATGCGCCAGGTTGAAATCCTGCAGCGGCCCCTTGGGCACGATGCCGTTCGGGTTGATGGTCTTGTGGCTCATGTAGTAGTGCTTCTGGATATGCGCCATGTTCACCGTTGCCGCCACCCCTGGCCACTGATACAGCTCGCGCAACCAGTTGGACAGGTTCGGGTGGTCGGCGAGCCGGCGCAGGTTGCACTTGAAGTGGCCGTGGTACACCGCGTCGAAGCGCACCAGGGTGGTGAACAGGCGTACATCGGCCTCGGTCAGGTACTCGCCAGCCAGGTAACGCTGGCGGCTTAGCAGCTGTTCCAGATGATCCAACTCGTTGAACACGTCTTCGAACGCGGCCTCGTAGGCCTCCTGTGTCGTGGCGAAGCCCGCACGGTAGACGCCGTTGTTCACCGCCGGGTAGATACGTTCGTTGAGCGTATCGATGGTCGCACGCAGCGGCTCGGGGTAGAGGTCCAGGCGGTTGCCGGTCAGTTCGTCGAAGGCACTGTTGAAGATGCGGATGATCTCGGCCGACTCGTTGTTGACGATACGTCGTTCCTGCTTGTCCCACAGCACCGGTACGGTCACGCGCCCGGTATAGTGCGGGTCGTCCTGGGTATAGCGCTGGTGCAGGTACTGGAGGTCGTCCAGCTGATCGCCCGTGGAGCCCTGTTGCTGGTCGAAGGTCCAGCCTTGCTCGCCCATCAACCAACTGACCACCGACACGTCGATCAGCGGCTCCAGGCCCTTGAGGGCGCGAAAGATCAGGGTGCGGTGCGCCCAGGGGCAGGCCAGCGACACATACAGGTGGTAGCGCCCGGCTTCGGCGGCGGGCAGCGGGTTGCGGCGCTGGGCATTCTCGCGCTGGAAGGCGCCGTCCTTGCTGTTCTGGTACCACTGGTCATGCCAGCGGCCGTCGATCAAAAGGCCCATGGTGAGCTCCTCGGAACACAATCGTTGGTCGTTGGAGCCCAGTCTAGGCAAAAGCGTTCGAATGAATAGCGCAAAGACTGCACTGATCGGATCGAATTATTCGATGTTCTTGCGACCCGCCCAGTAGCCGCGAGCCGTCTCGAAGGCCGTTTCACGCTCCTGGCCAAGCCCGCGCAGGGCCAGGGCCATGGTCGCCACCACGGCCAACTCGCCGTAGCTGTCCCCGGCCTCGCCGCGCCATACCGTCAGCAGGTGCTCCGGCTGCAGGCTGGCCGGCTTGACATGCCGCTGGGCGCTCAGCGCTGGCCATTCCTCATCCCAGGCTTCGCCGCCCGTGGTGCCATAGAGATGACTGGCCACGTCCGGGTTGATCTCGATTTCGCCACCATCGCCCTTGATGACTACGCTATGGTCGCCGAGCAGGCGGCTGGCTTCGCGGTGCACCGCCTGGTAGCCAGGGTGGAAGATACTCTGCAGGCCGCAGCGCGCATTCAGCGGGTTGAGCACCCGGGCCAGGGAGTGGATCGGCGAGCGCAGGCCGAGGGTGTTGCGCAGGTCGATCATCCGTTGCAGCGGCGGGGCCCAGTCCTGCAATGGGGCGAACGCCAGGCGGCGCTCGTCCAGGGCATTGGCCACCGACGGCCAGTCGCGGCACAGGGGGATCTCCAGCAGGGCCAGCAACTGCTCGGTGTACAGCCGCCCGGCGGTATGCGCGCCACCGCCGTGAAGGAGGATACGCACGCCGTTGCCGGCCAGGCACTTGGCCGCCAGCAGGTACCAGGGCAGGTGGCGCTTCTTGCCGGCGTAGCTGGGCCAGTCCAGGTCCACGGCGATATTCGGGGCTTGCAGCTGGGCACGCAGGGCCTCGGTGAAGCCGGCCAGCTCTTCGGCGCTTTCTTCCTTGTGCCGCAGGAGCATGAGGAAGGCGCCGAGCTGGGTATCCTCGACCTTGCCCTCCAGCAGCAGGGTCATGGCTGCGCGGGCTTCTTCACGGGTCAGGCCGCGGGCACCACGCTTGCCTTTGCCGAGGATGCGCACGAATTCGGCGAAGGGGTGCTCGGCCGGGGTTTCCAGGGTCAGCGGTCGGGGTTCGGTCATATGCAATTGGTCGGCTTGGGCAGGCCCGCCAGCTTGGCGGCGAGTTTGGCGGGCGTGCCGTTGAACAGGCGGTTCAGGTGTGGGCTGTTACCTTTCTCCGGGCCCAGCTTGAGCGCGGTGTACTTGATCAGCGGGCGGGTGGCCGGCGACAGCTGGTATTCCTCGTAGAACTGGCGCAGCAGCTCGAGGATTTCCCAGTGGGCCTCGGTCAGCGGGATATCTTCGCGCGCGGCCAGGGCCTCGGCGACATCGCGGGACCAGTCTTGCAGGTCGACCAGGAAGCCGTCCTTGTCCAGGGCGATCTGCCGATCGCCGACAGTCAGGGTGCTCATAGCCAGGTATTGACCTTGTCGTAGTGCAGTGACAACGCGACGAAGGCCGGGTAGTCCACGGCCTTGGCAAGTTCGCCGGTGAGGGCGCGAGCCTGCAGGTCCTCGTCGAGGGCGAACAGACGCTGGCCCAGGCCGGCCGCTTGCAGCCGACGATACGGCTCGCTGCCGGCACGCAGGGCGTACACGGCATCACCGCATAGCAACAGGGCGTCATCGACGCCAAGCAGGCGCAGGCAACTGGCCAGGCGATCATCGCCGAAGGGCGAGTGGCTGATTACATGAAGGGTCGTCATCAGAGCGTCACCACCTGGTCGAAACGGGCAATCAAGGCCGACAGGGCCGCATCGTCCAGCACCTGCACCGGCAGCTCCAGGGCGCCGGCGTCCAGGCCGCGCTCGGACAGGCTGTGGCCACAGGCGAACAGCTCCTCGACGCCGAACATCGGCAGCGCCTGGAGGTTGGCGGCGAGGTTCTTCTGTTGCAGCGCGGCGGGTTGCTGGCCGGCGGCGAGCTGGAACACGCCATCATCGAGGAACAGCATGCCCAGGGGCAGGTCGAAGGCGCCGCCGGCCAGGGCGATATCCAGCGCCTCGCGGGCGCACGGGCCATTCCAAGGCGCCTGGCGGCTGATGATCAGCAGGGACTTGGCCATCTCAATCGCCTCCGAAGCAGACCAGGCGGTCGGCGACCTGCGCCGCCTCGTGCAGTTGACCCAGGCCGGACAGCTCCCACGGTGCCGGCAGGTTCACCGCCGGACGCTGGTAGCGGTTGGCCTCGGCTTCGTCGAGCACGCCCCGGCGCAGGGCCGCGGCGATGCACACCACGGCGTCGAGCTGGTGGGCACTGATGAAGGTGCGCCATTGGGCCGCCACGTCCAGTTCGTCCTGGGGGGCGACGATGTTGGCCGAGGCGCTGTGCACCCCGTCCTGGTAGAAGAACAGGCGGGCAATCTCGTGCCCGCCGGCCAGCGCCGCCTCGGCGAAGCGCAGGGCGCGCCGCGAAGAGGGCGCATGGGCCGGGGAAAAGACCGCGATGGCGAATTTCATGGGAAGCTCGTGCAAAGGAATGCGGCCATGATAAAGCAAAAAAGCCCGCACCTGTGTGGGCGCGGGCTTTGCAGGCCAGGCGAGGGGACGATCAGGCCGCTTCCTTGCCCTCGGGCAGGAACCAGTTCAGCACCAGCGCGCAGATGCCGCCAGTGGCCACGCCCGACTCCAGCACATTGCGCAGGGCGGCCGGCATGTGTGCGAGGAATTCCGGCACCTGCGCGACACCCAGGCCCAGGGCCAGGGAAACGGCGATGATCAATAGCGCCCGGCGATCGAGGCGGGTGCTGGCCAGGATATTGATGCCCGAGGCCGCCACCGCGCCGAACATCACCATGGCCGCGCCGCCGAGCACCGGCTCGGGCACCGCCTGGATCACCCCGGCGACACTGGGGAACAGGCCCAGCAGCACCAGCATGACAGCGATCCAGATACCGATGTGGCGGCTGGCGATGCCGGTCAGCTGGATGACGCCGTTGTTCTGGGCGAAGATCGAACTGGGGAAGGTATTGAACAACCCGGCCAGCAGCGAGTTGGCACCGTTGACCAGCACGCCGCCCTTGATCCGCTGCATCCACAGCGGGCCTTCGACTGGCTGGCGCGAGACCTTGCTGGTGGCCGTGACGTCGCCGATGGCCTCCAGCGACGTCACCAGGTAGATCACCAGCATCGGGATGAACAGCGCCCAAGAGAAGCCCAGGCCGAAGTGCAGCGGCACCGGCACCTGGAACAGCGCGGCCTCGTGCATGCCAGTGAAGTCCAGACGGCCCAGGTAGCCCGCCAGCGCGTAGCCCACGGCCAGGGCGATGACGATGGCACAGCTGCGCATCCACACCACCGGGATACGGTTGAGCACTACGATGATCGCCAGTACCACGCCCGACAGCAGCAGGTTCTCGCCGTTGGCGAAGGTGCCGTTGCCCATGGCGGCGAAGCCACCGCCCATGCTGATCAGGCCGACCTTGATCAGGGTCAGGCCGATCATCAGCACGACGATGCCGGTGACCAGCGGGGTGATCAGCCGCTTGATGAACGGCAGGATGCGCGAGACGCCCATTTCCACGAAGGAGCCCGCGATCACCACGCCGAAGATCGCCGCCATCACGCTTTCCACCGGCGTACCCTGCTTGACCATCAGCGCGCCACCGGCGATCAGCGGCCCGACGAAGTTGAAGCTGGTGCCCTGGACGATCAGCAGCCCCGCCCCGAACGGCCCGAAGCGCTTGCACTGGACGAAGGTGGCGATACCGGAGATCACCAGCGACATGGACACGATCAGGTTGGTGTCCCGTGGCGACACGCCCAGGGCCTGGCAGATCAGCAGGCCCGGCGTGACGATCGGCACGATGATCGCCAGCAGGTGCTGCAGCGCCGCCAGCAGCCCGATCAGCGGCCGCGGCTTGTCCTCCAGGCCGAGGACCAGTTCATTGGCAGGCGCCGCCGCGCCCGGCACGTGTTCGATGGAACTCATGGGAAAGCTGCCCCGGATGAAAAAAGGAGCGCATTCTACGGGGCTTGGAAGGTTAGGGGTAGAGGTACCCCGCTGGTGCGGGCAAGGACGCGATGGTTGGGGCCACCGCCAAGCAGACGGCCCCCCGCTTAACTGTCCGCCCCGTGATGTGGTTTGCGGGAACCCTGTGGGAGCGGGCTTGCCCGCGATGGGCTGCAAAGCTGCCCCAGTGGGTTACAGCGCTTGGCCACTGACGAAAAAGCCCGCCGAAGCGGGCTTTTCTCGACAAGAACCGCGATCAGTCGTCGCGCCCCATGATGCCGAACAGCTGCAGCAGGCTGACGAACAGGTTGTAGATCGACACGTACAGGCTGATGGTCGCCATGATGTAGTTGCGTTCCCCGCCATGGATGATGGCGCTGGTCTGGAACAGGATGCACACCGACGAGAACAGCACGAAGCCGGCGCTGATCGCCAGTTGCAGGCCGCTGATCTGGAAGAAGAAGCTGGCCAGCACGGCACCCAGCAAAACGAAGAAGCCCGCGGTGATGAAGCCGCTGAGGAAGCTCATGTCCTTGCGGGTGATCAGCACGTAGGCCGACAGGCCGCCGAACACCAGGGC
This sequence comes from Pseudomonas sp. HLMP, assembly GCF_046365545.1. Taxonomy (NCBI): domain Bacteria; kingdom Pseudomonadati; phylum Pseudomonadota; class Gammaproteobacteria; order Pseudomonadales; family Pseudomonadaceae; genus Pseudomonas; species Pseudomonas sp. HLMP. The sequence continues at coordinate 2,661,595 of NZ_JBDLLR010000001.1, forward strand.
GGTCATGGCGAACGCCGAGCTGACCACTTCGGCACCGCCGCTCATGCCCAGGTAGCGGTTGAGGATAGGCCCGAGGATGAAGCCCATGAAGCCGGTGAGGGCGAAGGTGGAGAGCAGGCCCCAGGCCGAATCACGCAGCTTGGCGGTGAGGAAGAACAGCCCGTAGAAACCGATCAGCACGACGAAGATGTTCGGGTAGCCGACCCGCATCTGCTGGGCGATGAAGGCCATGACACCGCTGAAGGCGAGGGTGAGCGCCAGCAGGCTGTATGTGTTGCGCAGGACGCGGCTGACCTCCTGCTGCTCGGCCTGCTGGCCGTGTTGTACGGCATAATCCTGTTCGCGCATGGCGACACTCCTGTGGTTTGAAACGTATGGTTGCAAGGAGCATATCAGAGCCGTCGTGGCCCGCGACACAGAGAGTTTGACAGCTTGTTTCATTACGGTATGATTGCGGCCGCAAAATCGTTCTGGAAGCGTGGCCGAGTGGTTTAAGGCAACGGTCTTGAAAACCGTCGATGGGCAACTATCCTAGAGTTCGAATCTCTACGCTTCCGCCATATTCAAAGCCCTGATTATTCAGGGCTTTTTGCGTTTCTGAGGGGCGGAAAACTCGACGCTGAAAAGACCAAGTGTTCCGCAACTTTTCGATGGTGTTCCGCAACTCTTCCGCAAAAAAGGTTTCATCGGGTTGGTTTCACGATCTCTCCGACGCGGCGGTAAACGGTCTGCGTGATCCGCTTATCGGTGTGCCCTAGTAGCCTACTCGCGTGCGCTAGGTCTTCAATTTCGCTCGCTGCTTTGGGGCGGATATCGCGAAACTGGAATTGACGAATGCTATCGGCCAGGACGCTATCAAGGTCTTCCATCGCTTTGGTGACGGCCTTGGATCTCGCATCGTCAAAACGAAGGCGCAGCATCGCTGGCGTCACGTTGCGGCCGTCCTCTGTCACGATTAGGTAAGGGTTGCGAACCCCTCGCGCCTTGCGTTGGCTCAGAAGGCGCTCAACCAGTATCCCCAACTGGCTGGTCTCTGTTTCCGTCCCAAGACGTATCCTCAGCTTTTTCGTCGTTTTGCCTTGGGCGAATTGTAGGAAACCATCAACCACGTCCGAGGCTCGAGTGGCCAGCACGTCCGCTGGGCGTTGCCCGGTCAAATAGCCCAGGTCCATGGCATCGCGCAATTCAGGAGCGGCGTATTCGTAGACAGCATCCCAGATCGCCGGCCCAGCATAGAAGTCCCTAGGAGTCTCCTTGTTCTTGCGGATACCGGTCGCTGGGTTTGGGCGGTCAGTAATGCCCCACTCCCTTGCCATGTTGAAAATGTGAGAGAGAAGGGCAATCTCTCGATTCGCCCTAACCTTGCCTGTCCGACGATCTCGATACTGAGCAAGTATTTGAGGTGTAATCAGCTCCATCGGGGCATCATCGAAGGCTTTGCGCAACTGTTTGAGCTCAGCCAGGTTGTCCTTCTGGGTTCGCGGCTTTTTACCCGGGATGACATCCCTTTCATAGCGATCAAATAGCTGACCCATCAAGCGCGTTATCTTTGGAATGGCCTTCCTGTCGAGCTTCGCCCATTCTACTTTGGCGATGTCCAGGTCGTTACCTAAAGGTATCTCTCGACGCCTGCCATCTTCGTCCCTCCCGTCGTAGTAGTAAGCAACCCAGATGTTGCCGTTTTTGCGTTTTCGCGTACGCCGAATCATTCGCGGCGGAAGATCTCTATTAGCGGTTTGTTTCGGACGCATCTTGCTAACCCACCCGAGACAAATCGAAAGTCCAAGTCTCTGCGACGGCGTTCATTGTTGTTGGCTTAACGCCAGCCAACTTGAGGCGAGCGTACACTCGGCCAACGACCGGACGTCTGGCGCCAGATAGGGCGTATTGCCATCCATTACTGGCTAGCCATTGAATTTGTTTCGATGGCAGTTGATAGCCAGTGATAGCTGCAATTTCCTCTTCACCCAGAGTTTCAGTCTGAATTTCCATGATTTTCTCCGCGCCGCGCATGGCGGCAGAGGTGATGAGGAATTAGTTCAGGCGCATGCTTGATAAGAACCGAGCGCGGTGTGCTCATTGGGATGTTCGCTCCCTGCCAGGGAATATGTTTTGGATCATTTTCAGCGCTCCGTATTCAGTCCGTTTTAGAACAAGGTACTGGGGTTCAGGAGGAATAGGTTTTGCTTTCAAGCGCATTTGTCGTCGGAAATTAAAATTGCCGTAAAAGGTAGATTTCTTTTATCTATGTTCGCTTTAGCGTGGGTTTCTGGCAGAAATCATTGATTTTCTCAAAAGATATGCGATTCATTATGCATATGGGGATTGAGTACCCCTTAATGGTCGTCAGTATCGTTTCGTCTCCCTCCGCAACCATGAAGCAGGGATGGCCACGGCGGAAACGCATTCCCCTCCCGGTGTAAGTGCGCAGGATGATTTCCCAAGAGTCATCGTCGTAGTAGACGCCCGTGATTTCAGCCCAGTTGGCCGAAACGCCGCTTCCAACGATGCCTTCAGGCGTCAGGCAAAAAATTTCTACTTGGTTTTCCTGTGTGGCAGGTACGGCGTAAATCCGGCCATTCGGCGCTATGGGTGGGAAAGTCTGTCCATTGCCTAGGTGACGAAATTCCATGGTGGCGCTCCGCATGCATGAGGTTGCATGACACGCTATGCCAGGCTCTGGAAACCCCAAGCTGGCACACTCACAGGCTTATGCCGTTGGGTTTCCTGAAGGTCTCCGTAAGCTGTGGCAATCAAAGCAGGGAGTGGCGCCATGGGTAACAAATCAACAACGATCCGAATCGGCTTGCTGGCCGCGACAGTAGTTCTTCTGGTTGGGTGCTCTGGCACCCAGGGGGCTAGGACTGTGCAGCTTCCTGAGCCGAAAGATGTACCGAAGGAAATGGTCGGATGCTATGCATGTTCTGACCGCCATGGGGATTTCCGGGCAGCGTGACGTTCCAATCGAGCTGGCAGTGGCAGTTGATAGGGCGAGCCCGGCCAACGGCTCCGGAACAGTATTCGGGGATGCTGGATTAAGCGCGCTTAGCTTCGCTTCGCCACCTACAGGTTTGAGTGGCGGCGCAGCAGCGGGAATTGGCTTGGGCTTGATGCTGTTGGGTGGCTCTAGCGATCCGGCGCATGCAACTCAGGTTGTCGCGTGGGTACCTGCTGACCAGGCAAGCTCGCCGGAGGCGGCGTCTGCTCTCGCATTGCGTAAGGTTGAAGATGCTCGCAAGAGAGTTTTTGCCAATGGCCTATCGAACTTGCCAATGCAGGCTGGTAAGTATCCTGATGGCCATGCCCGCGGCTATGCATCTCTGGTAGATAGCTATGCCGAGCGGCCGATTCCATACAGTGAGGAGGTTGCTAAATCGCCGAGCTTTCTGAGATCGCCACTCAGCTACGGGCCGATCTTCATACGTGACAACCAGTTCACGCTTGATGCCTACAAGAACGACATGACTACGTCGGAAGCCATGCTGCTTGTATCGCAATACCTGCCTGAGTGGATCTACATCTACCACCCTGGTCAGCGGCTGAGAAAAGATTCGATCCCAGCAGCAATCTTCAATCAGGGCCGGGCGCTCTACTTCGTAGGGAAATAATTCTGCTGGGTTGTATCGCCGTGGTTTTTCGCAACCTGCGGCGATTTTTGGGTATGCCTAACCAGATACAGAGCTTGTTTTGCTTCTTTCGAAATTTCCGCTTGATAAGTAACACCCAAAGTGAAACGTTTTTAGTGGAACGCCCTAACTGATACAGGCACACATCATGTTCACCCGCGCATATCTCCGAGCCTCCACCGAAGAACAAGACGCCGGCCGCGCTCGGGACGCGCTCGAGCAGTTCGCCAGCGGCCATAACAAGATGATCGCGAGCGTGTACCTGGAGAACGCCAGCGGCGCCACCTCAGATCGGCCTGAGCTGCTGCGACTGCTCAAGGATGCCCGCAAGGGTGACGTGCTGCTGGTGGAATCTATAGACCGCCTTTCGCGCCTCCCAGTTGAGGACTGGCAAAAACTCAAAGCCGCCATCGACTCCAAGGGCCTGCGCATCGTCGCGCTTGACCTGCCTACCAGCTACCAAGGAATGCAGGATACCAAGGGCGACGAGTTCACCGGCCGTATGCTGGGGGCTATCAACTCAATGCTTGTGGAAATGATGGCAGCTATTGCCCGGAAGGATTACGAACAGCGGCGAGAGCGACAGGCCCAAGGCATTGAAAAGGCCAGAGCGGCCGGGAAATACCAAGGACGTCCGGTTGATGCCGATTTACACAAGCGAGTGAAAGAGCTATTAGAGGCCGGCCTGGGCATACGCGCGACGGCCAGACACGCCAATTGCTCTACTACGACAGTCCTCCGAATCAAAGCGATAGACGAATAGTAACTATTTGGCCTTAGGGATCTCTTTCAATACTTTCCTCAAGTCAAATCCCCGTATCCGACCTTCCTCAAGCAGCTCAGTAAATTGCTTTATGTAGAGATGAGCTTCGGCTTCTGAAGGCTTTTCCGCGTCTATGAGAAATATTGGGAGCATCTTCTGAATCACATCCTTGCCATGAGCTATCAGTCTATCTTCGCTCCATTCGCTCATATACCTGCGTGCCCGGTACTGTGCTTCTACCAATTCCTGTAAAGACTGAGGGCCAGGCCGAGGGGCGTGGTTGTGCTCAAATTGGAGGCCAGAGGTTTCGCTCGTACTTTCAAAGTTGTGACCTTGCGAATGTGCCCAAGCTTGCAAAAAAAACTGAATTTCTTGCTCAATTTTATGATGGCGATGAGCATTGAAGGGATTGCTTATAATAAAGGTGGGCAGGCGCGTCGATATACCATTACTTTGCTGTAGCCGGTAGGTAGTTTGGATCAAAATTATAAAATCAATCTCCGAGAACCGGCCTGGCTCTTTGCCGTCACCGGTGAGCCGGGAGCTGAACTTGTCAGCGAGCCGAGAGGCAGGAATACTTTCAACGGTGTCATTCAATATAAGCGCGATCCCTGGAGTGTCGGGATCAAGGCCCAATAGCCTTTTCGATGAGGCAATCTGTTGTTTGGCATTTCTAAGCACCCCCTCAACCATCCTAGTTGCGTTAGAGAAAATTTTGTCCAGATGCTCTTGTCCACCTGGCGTGTTCTTTATCGCGGTTTCGAGGTCATACTCGCCAAAGATCAGCGGAAAATCGTCAGACTCCATTAGCGCTTTGGCACCGTCCAAAATCTTATTTTTTGGATCAATTTTCAGCGTTTTGAGTTCGACAACCGCTTGCCTGTTGAAAAACAGATAATCGGCAATCTTGACTCTATCAGGCTGAGCGACATGACCGTCGAGAAGCGTCACGTGGTCTTGGCTTCGGAGGAAGCTAATCATGCGATCCTCGATTTCCCGCACACTGTCCATTCGATACCTATCCACTGATATACGAGTAAGCCAGACATTCTAGACGTAGCTAGCGAAGCAGTTCTACGTGCAGCCAGCAGCTGTGGCCTCGGTACGAACTACCCAGGCGGTATTTAGGTCGCCCGGATTGCACTGGCTCGATTAACGTCCCTGACGACGGCGGAGGGCTCGAATCATCCTGGCGCGCATGAAAACGGTTGCGACTGACACCGCAAGCGCTATACCGCCCGCCAGTTCGCCGAAACGGACGAAGGCAACGATGTTTACTAGGGCGAGAACCATGATGCCGTAGAACTCTGCGTTGGCCCTGCCCGCGGCCAAAGCTTGGCACTCGGTGAGCATCCACTTCGGCGACAGACAGAAGGGGCATACAGATGATTCAGGATCACCACCCCCTAGGGGAACTCCGCTCACGTAAAGCGGAGCGCTGGTGATCACCTTCGGAACCATCATCCTCTTACAGCACTGGCATTCAACTTTGCTCACGATGTCATCCTCCTTGACTGGGCACGTGCTTGAAAGTGACCTGATTGCTCACTTGATCCAATTAATCGGCAGTCGAGTTCGGGCGTGTTCCGCTGTGTTTGCTGTTGCCGTGCTGCTTGTCCAGGTAAGCGGCGATCCTGTAACCAATCGCAGCTGTTACCCCCAAGGCGCAGAGCACGCCGAACACTGAATAGATTAGTAGCTCAAACCGGTCCATGTTCTTCTCCCGTGCTGATGGGCATCAGAGTCTAAGAGACTCGTTCACTGTACAGAAACGCACAGCAATTTTGCATGCTGGTTCAACGTTCTGGCGCCGGCAACTGGCGGGCGCTGATTCAGTCTGCGAACGTGCTGCCGTGATCGAACTACAGACTGTCGCTCATCGAGCCCATGCCGTAAGCATTGCCCATGACATCGAGGCAGCCATCCATCATCGGCTGTCCGTTGACCGGGTTTACCCAACCGTCTTCCATCAGCTTCATGAAGCTGCTCTGCAGGCTGCTATTGTCAGTCTGAGCCTGCATGGCGGGCTAGACCCAGACCGCGTTATCGTCGATATGAAGATCGAACGGGTAGGTCGACCTCTCTTCTTCACCGGTCAGCGAGTCGGGATACTGGTGCCACGTGCGCTCACTGCGGATGTTGAGACCGTCATGCAGCACGACTGCTTTCCCCAGGGTGGGATATACCACTGTGTGTACAGCGGTTTTGTCGGCTGGACGATTGAGGCCATTAGGTTGGCAATGGTGGCGAGCAGATCCATGGTAGTGCTCCTCGATGTAGGTAAGCACAGTCTCCCCTCGATCTCGGAAAACCCAAATCTCTGATCAGGCGCTTTTGGGTGGCCCTGACATCCGCTTCGCGACACATCGTAAAAAACAGGGCTCACCTCCCATCTATTGCTTATGGGAGTCTGACGCTTCACCTCCCATAGAGAAACTTATCGATTTGCTGGAAGGGGTGTCGTCAAGAGGTGTCGTGAAGGGGTGTTGTGGCCGCAAGCCGCATGAATACTGGGTCTCAGCGTTTTCATGGGCTTTTCCAGGCAATTAGCGTTGAGAAGGGGTGTCGTTAAGAGGTGTCGTGAAGGGGTGTTGTGGCTGCAAGCCGCATGAATACTGGGCTTCAGCGTTTTCACGGGCTTTTCCAGGCAATTAGCGTTGTGAAGGAATGATGTCAGTATGATGTCGCTCCTGAGGGGGTAATCTGTTCACGGGGGAGCCCCAGTGGTAGCAACAAACCAGCGTCAGATGACGATCCGGCATCAAAGGTGTAAGTACAAGGCTCCGGCTGCGACGAGAAAGGGACGGCAGATGACGGTGCGTCTTCCTGAGCGCAGGGCCAGTACGGTGAATGGGCAACGAATGACGACGGTGAAGTGCGTTCATAATAGTCAGATAGTGATCGGTAGACCGAGCCGGTCAAGAATGGCCGCCGAAGGTGGCTGCGTGCGGCCAGAAGCGGTCGTCGAGTGACTACGAAATTAGGGGGCGAATCATTATTGATATCTGTGACATCCCGGGATGGCCCTGTTGATCTGCCAGCTCGCGCAAACCATCCTGTTGAGGGCCTCAAGCGAAGGCCATTGCTTAATCCCAGCATGCTGTAATGAATAACGGAAATTCGACCATGAGTGAAGAGTGGATTCTCCAGACCAAGGAAACCCGCAGGGTATTTTCTAACGCGGCGTGGGTTCCTTTGAGAGCGTCATTTGAGAGCAAGAAAGGGGATCTAAAAGAAGTAGGCTATGTCAGTGAGTATTTCGGCTGTGGCTCCGTTGCATTCCCGCCAGAGCATCGCCAGCTGGTTGAGGAACGTCTTGGATGGAGCGACATCGGCATTGGGCACACGGTCGCGCCTTATGCATACGAAGATGGATATTATGCGTCCATTGACCAATATCAATACAACGATAAAGAGCCAATAGGTGTCAATCTAGTTTATGAACACCCGCAACCTGTTGTTGGTGGCAGAAAATGGATACTGAGCCCTGATTTGGTAGTCGCGCTGCACTTGGTCAAAGAGGGGGACAGCTGGGTCAGGCCGGAAGAGAATTTCGTTGTGGTAGCTCGCGAGACAGTGAGTGAAGATGGCGAGCATCGTCAGATAGAAATAAAAAGAGAATTTTTACTCGACTACCTAGCGGCCAGAAATCTGTCGCTCCGCCTTGCGTACTACCGACAGAGGGTAGAAAACGTCCCCGTATTCGAGGACAGCGCATATTCAAATTTGCAGCCTCACAATGAGGAAAGAGATAACGGTAAGTTCACCCTAATCGTTCGTAAGCTTGATGATGTTTTTGGGGGAAGCTGGGCGATGTTTCGAGCCTGGCGAACGGACGTAGATGAGGATGAAGACGCCCCTGTGATGGGCCCTGAGAATGACTCGAACACTGACCATGAGAGTTCAAAGGGGCATCGTGGAGGCTATAAGGGTGTACGGGTAGAGGGGGAGTTTTGGCGTGAGGAATGGATAGACCACCAATCAAAAAGCCTACGCGTTCGTGGAGATGCAGATCCGAACCTCCCGCAATTCATCGTGGAAACCGACGGAACGCGAATGAGATCAGCAGAACTTGATAACGAGGATATAGGCCGTTGGCTATGGTTTCGGGCCAGCGTCGTGAATGAGCTTCTGAATAGCCGAGGATTTAAGTTAGCATGGTACACGGCTGAAACTGGAGCTATTAATTCCACGTCAGGATATAAAACTCATTTCGGGATAAATAGCTCGGATCTTATCACCGTATATGCTTATGACATCGCACGACTCGCCCCATGGGAGCAGCATGTTTGGGCTGGGCATAATGTAGCTCCTGAAGGAAAGGTTTCAAGTGAGCTGCTGGACGCGCAGATGAGGGCGAAACCGGCATCCACATATGCGGTTGAAGAAATGTTTTTTGGAAGTATGAGGCTTTTGGAAGACGGCTTCAGGCATAAATATGGAATATCTCTGTTCACCCATGATATTGAAGACTCCGAAGCAGGGCAGCAAATATCAAGATTTGCAAGCAAAGACAGAGCGTCCCTACTCAGGTTAGCCAAGGACATCATTCGCGTATTCTCGGATAGGCTCAACATAACTGAGCTACGCAAGATTTCTACACACCAAGAGAAATCCAAGCTCGGATCAAACAAGTTACTCCAAAGTATTTTGGCTGAGAAAATTGGAGACGACAAAGCCAGGCGAGTATTTGCTGAGATTGCCGGTGCTTATGATATGCGAGTGGGAGATGCACACCCTACTGGCTCAAAGGTAACAGATGCGATCAAGCTCGCGGGCGTCGATGAGGAAAAATCGTCATTGCGGCAAGGAGAGCAACTCATTCACAACGTTGGGCGATCGATTTGGCATACTTGGAAATTCTTGTTCGGCGAGACTGATGAGTCGGACGAGTTGCAATGATGGCTTTTGGCCGATCCCGGCCTGATTCGACAGATTCAGAGCGGCCGGTTCGCAAGCACTGGCAACTGCCCCAAGCGCTCAGGTGCGTCCATTTGGGCGCTGATTACTTATCCCAATCAGGAAAAGGGTGCCTACAAAACCTACAGAACTTAGTTTCGTAGGTTCTGTAGGTTGCCCTACCTGCCTTTTGGTAAACAGGATGGGTCGAGGCTACGTTTTTCGCCAGATGTAGCGTGTTGATGGGCGGCCACCTTTTTCTCCGGCCACCTCGTAGCCAATGATTAAGTCGTGTTCAGCCAGAACTGCGAGTGCATTGTTCACCGCGTCCTGCGAGCCCAATCCCATCCAGTCCTTCTGACGCACCTCGCGTGGGGTAAACGGTTCGGGTAATTTCTGCTGACGCTCCAGGATCAGCCTGGCACCGAGTAGTGGAGCGTTGATAGCTGCGCCGTAGAGTCGCAAGGCATGGCTCATCAGGTAGCTCGCCCAGTTAATGGCGCGGGACGTGGACTCTGTGCCCACGGCTCTCTGTCCACCTTCGACCAGTTCGAACAGTAGGGCCAACCCCGCAATGGTCTGCGGCATTTTTAGATAATGGGATTGCAATGCTGGGTGAAGTTCTTCGTTCCGGCTTTGTTGCATATGATGCGTATACCAGGCGTTAAATATTCCCTGTGCTTCCGGGCTGAACCTGAGCGCAGTACGAGGCTCGGGTGGGAGCTGGTCGAGGTGGTCAATAATCTGTTCCACGTGCTCAGCGGCAGCTTGGTTCGGCCAGCGATCGACCAGACGCCATTCATGGATATCGTCGGGATAGACGGCGAGTTGTAGACGCTGAATCAGGCCGTCATCCAGTTCGCCGCTGATCGCGGCGCTCACTAGGGAGGCGATTCGTGAGGGTTGGATGCCGCCTATCAGCGATAAACAACATGACTCGATGAACAGGGTGCCTCGGCCAATACGATCGTAGGTAAATGAGCCGTTGCCATCGAAGCACTCCAGGTAGAAAGCGCGTGCCACTGAGCCGTCCTCGCTCTGTATTGTTGCGAGCCAGCCCCCGAGCTCGTCACGTACTAGCAGCAGGCCGTTCGGGTTTTCGTTGAGCAGCTCGCCGAGCTTCTCGACCGTTGAGTCGTTGACGGTGTAACGGCGCTGCACTGGAGGCAGCACGTCACTAGAAACCTTGGTGAGTTCCTCCCGCGCTCCAAGTTTGTCGCCGCTGCCGACAAGTTTTGTAGCCTTGCTCTTAGCAGCCTTGCGCTCGATATCGAGCAGCTCGCTGTTGGTCCTGTATTCCTCCAACGCCCTGTAGTGCTGATTTCGCTCTCTTGTCTCCAATGCGTTCAAGGGACGAAGCGCTTGCTTGAGCGCTGGTGTTTTCATCGCAGACGGCCGTCCGATGATGACCCCCCACTGGTTGGGAACGACAGTCCAATCATCATGCTGTTTCGGGTGGATGGTGAATTTGCGCCCGACCACGGCGCTGACAGCAACTACAAGCGCGACCCCAACAAAATCCGGCGGGCACTGGGTGCGATCAGCGACATCCCGCACGTATTCTTGAAGAACAGCAGGCAGTAGCTCTCCACGCCAGGGCATAACCCTGACCAACCCGTTCGGCAGTGGCTTTGGCACAATGCTTGGGTTCAGATATGAGGCGCGTGCCGCCTTGGGCATTTCTGCCAAAAACGACGGTATCTGCTCGTGTGCGGTCATTGCTCATCTCTCTCAGAGAAAGCCCGAATGACTCCGTCACGCTCGCTGATCTTGCTCTCTAGCCAGGCTTCCACTTCCGCGACGACGAAATAAACCCCATCCTGTTTGCTCGGACCGAATTTGATAGGGCGAGGAAAGCTGGGATCGGTTTCGCGCAGCTTTTCGAGGCCAGAGCGGCTCTTGTCAAAGCAATGCTGCAGCGAGGCGTGACTGATCAGGTACTTCTTGGGGGCATGTGTCGGCATGTGTGGGTCTCTGTGTGTAAGCCGACACAGATTTAATACCCTCAGCAGATCGCTGTGGTGCGATTTCAAACCGGAAAATCGTCGGAAAATACAATGCCGCTTGAGGCGAAGGGGGCACAGCCGCAGATGTGGAATGGGTTGGGAGGGCTGTCATAAAGTTGGCATTATCCAGCCAAATCAGCCCATCCAGGCACAAAAAAGCCACTTGCTAAAATCGCTAAGCGCCTGATTTGTAAGGATTATTTTTTGGAGTCCGGGGCGGTCATTCTCAGTGATTGGCGTATAGGATTCCATCATTGATCGCGGGGCGGAGCCAGAGCTTTACGATGAGAGTGGATTGGTTGTGAACGGTTTACAGCAAGTGAACCGAAACTCGACATTGCAACCGCATTAGATTCAATCAGTCTATTCGGGCTGGATGCGCTGCTTCGTGTGAGTGGGATTTCTGACGAGTTGAAATACCTGAACTGGGTACACACGATTCCCCGCGAGATCACGAGTTATCGCGCTACTGTTTGCACCATTGTGGAAGCGGCTTAGCTCTGGATGGTGGGCTCGAGTCATTACGGAGGGCGTGGATGTTCAGGGGGGGCTCGCCAAAGTACCCGAAGGCATCCAATGCGGTGCCCTTGCTGCGATCAGCTAACAAGTCCATCACAAGCGAGACTAGCGGGCAGGACGAAACTCTGGCTAGATAAGTCGATTTTCCTTGGCATGGAGCTGGTCATGACCTTGATTGTTGCTGGTTACACAGGAGTCGCTTCGTGGAACACGAAGCTTTACGACCGAATTTTTTTCGTGGGTGATACCCTCCTGTCTCAGGACGGTCGATTCGATAAACGTGATCGACTCATCGAGATTTTCAAAAAAATCCGTAGCATTCCAGTGAAGGTTTGGAGCCCAAGTTTCGATCTGGAGGGCTCCTTCAGGCGATATTTCGAATCGTTTACAAGTACATGTGTCATTGCTTTTTCAGGCAGTGCATTGACATTCGGTCACATGATAAACGGTATCCAGGAGCATCTCGGTCAGCTCCGTTACACCTTTGTGGATGGCCAGTTCAAAATCGTCAAACACTGCTCCGATCAAGCAATCCAAGTAAATCATGCTGAATTTTGGGACGATGACATTGTTTTTGACTCCCGAAATCTTCCAGCTTTGACTGCAGATTTTCAAATGGAGGTGATCTCACACGTAATTCGGCGTGCTCTGAAAGATGTCTCTGCACATCGTTTGTTGGATCAGAGCACCTTCAATGCCATTAGATGTCAACTGGCAGTTGCACTTTACTGCTGGGAAGCACGGAAACCGGCTCTTTACCAAGTGGAAGTGGTACTGACAGATGAGTTTCCTAAGTACGCGACTCTCAAATATCGCAGGCTGGAGGAAAACGAGATTGTTGTGTTAGGTAGATCGCTTCAGGAAGAAGCAGAGCAGTTGATGAAAACTCTGCGAGAGGCTCCAGAGCCGCCGGCACGGAAGTCCAAACCCGGAGCCTACCATGATCGGGGGACTGAAGATCTCAGAGTTGCTAAAGGCCTGGTGCGAAAAGAGATTCTGGCTGACGAAGAAGGCGAGTTAAATTACGTCGGAGGCCTAATTGATTGCTGGGAGTTTGCCTATAACGGAAGCACTGAGCAATGGTACGAGCGGCCTACCCCTTAAAGACAGCTGATAGTGAGGTCGAGGGGCGCTACACTCCCTGCACTCACAGGGGCAGCCGATGTTCCATCTCGACTGATGGCTCAAACCTCTGAGCCTTTGCGCCGATATGGAGCAGCGAAAGGTGTGCTAGCTGCAGATGACGTTGAACATCTCCGCATACAAGCAGTGTCATTCTCCGGAGCTATTCAGGCCTATCAGCTACGCGCCCTCGCTGGCGCAGCTCCGTTTCTCCACTGAGAAAGTCTGTAGTCAGCGACTCAAAATCAGTTCCGCAACTGAAAATGCAACCCTTGTTACGGAAGGGTTTCAGCCCGTTCAGATTAGGTGAAATGCGGAACATAAAATTGGCTATACCATTGATTTTGAAAGAAAAAATTATGGACTTGAAAACCGTCGATGGGCAACTATCCTAGAGTTCGAATCTCTACGCTTCCGCCATATTTCTCATCAAAGCCCCTGAAAATGGGGCTTTTTTGTGGGTGATGGTTTTTCTACCCAGCGGCAGCTTTTGGTTGAAAGCGGACGCTCGCGGACAGCCAGAAGCTTCTCAGTCTCAACCTCGAGCTTGCTTCCTCTAGGCTTCATGGCTTATGCCGCTGAACCAGCGGGAGGCGCATAATAGACGTGCTCTTTGCAGCGAGAGCCACAGCCTCGCAGTGCTGTCTCCAAGCAAGCTGTGCAGTCACTCTGCATTGCTTTCGTATCGCACCCATCCTGCAACCCCGGAGCCCCTGCCTACACGGTCTTTAGGATGAGTCCGACCCTCATTGACAGGCACCTCTGGGAAATCAAATGGGCTCATTCCCTCAATACAGGCCACATTAACGCCGTACTGATCGGGCGCAGAACGGCGCCGGTGGAAGGTGTAGATGCCACACTTAGAGCAGAAGTAGTGCTTCGCTTCGCGTGTGTTGAACTGATAAAGAGTGAGCGCCTCTTCCCCTTGGGTAATAGTGATGTCGCCCAGGTTAGCTGATACCGCCACGGCACCACGCATACGGCAGAGGGAGCAGTTACATCTACGTGCTGTACGCGTGCCATCGGTCAAGCGCAATGAGAACTGTACCGCCCCGCAATGGCAGGCTGCCCGGTAAACAGGACGATCATCGTCTATTTCATCAGCCATAACGTTCCTCTACTTGAGTTTGAGAAGTCAAAGTAGGTGTTCACGGGTCAGGGTCCAGTGTTACCTCTGGGATTTTGAAAATGCCAATAACCAGAGAGACATCTTATAAGGGCATTACTCACGTCGACCAGCAGAAACCCTTGGCATTCGGCAGTAAGTGACGTTTCGGGTTGTTCGTGATAAGTCCCCTTTGAGGCCATCACGCCATCAGCAAGGGGGCATATGGCCAAGCTGAGCGGGTCCGAAAAGGTGATCCGGGCAATTGCACGGGAGACAGCGTGGGCCGAGGCTGGCTCGTTCGCAGGCGTGGTCAATGGGGGCAGGGAGACAAGTCGATTCGGTCCTTGCCCACCCTGATGGCCGTCAGTTTCGTCAGCACCGCGCTCATCGCACTGCATATCTGTGCCGTGGACGCTGCCAATGGCAAGCGCTCAGCAGCACGAAGAATCACATGGTGGTGATGTCCGACGCAGATCTCGACAAAACGGCCGCGCACTGATGAGCGTTGCGGGCTCGCGATGCATGGCGATCACCATTGCAATGTCGGGGGGATGGATCGGGTCAGTCTTTCCTGACCGTCAAGGGAAGGGGGGTGAGGCCGGAGCTAACCCGGCTTTGCCGCACAGCCTGCGGCGCCGCCTTTCGGCCTCGCGGTGCACTAAGCTCGCGCATCCATCAACACCGCACTGTCTCCCCCTGAACTGTCTATGGGGCAGGGCGCTCTGCGCTGGCGATGAAGTCCAGCGCCCCGTAAAACACCTGGCGTCGGTCTCCGGCTCAAATCTCTCTATGTCAAAGAACTTGGGGGCAGTAAAAAATGCTGTTGGCGGGTAAGCTGCAGTTATCTGCTAGGATTCAGCACACTGGGTGACAGTGAAAAAGGTTGATTGCCTGTGCCCATGTCGAATGATTACTCAGGGAAAATATATGTCGATCTACGCAATCACCATCCCCTGTTTTGCCCAGATGTTACGATCCTTATCGGCTCTTCTATCTAAGGGAGAGACCTGCGCCCGTGATCGTGGCTATGATCCGGTAATCTTGCTTGAGTCTCGGCTAGCACCAGACATGCACAATCTCGCTAGGCAAGTTCAGTATGCGTGTGTCCAGGCGCAGGAGGCGGTTCAGCGGCTTACACGGCAGCCGCTGGAGTCGCTCTCGCCGCCAGAGGATATGGCATCGGCGAAGGCGCTGATCGAGCGAACTTTACGAATTCTCGACACTGCTGATGCAGCGACGGTAGATGCAGCAGCAGAGCTCCAAATCGCGATTGAGCTACCAAATAGCATCACTTTTGATATGACTGGCAGTGAGTACGCAGTCAATTGGGTTACACCGCAGTTCTACTTTCATCTAGTCACGGCATACAACATTCTGCGTCACAACGGTGTGCCGCTCGGGAAGGCCGATTACGTACAACACATGTTCGCCTATCTGCGACAGTGAGTTGGTGATTTTCTGCCCACCCACACCGCAGAACCTTCTATGACTGCGCCTGTAAATCGACATGGGCAACGTGGGCTCTGCGCCATGCTTTCCTGTATGGGCGGGCACAGATGGGCAGTTAACGTCAGGCTGATGTGGCTCTGGTTGTCTCTTCATCGTCTGCCGTGCACTTTTTGCCGCAGAACGGGCAGTAGTTGGCGACCACCGAGACCGTTTTGTTCACGCGCTTCATGCCGCCGGCTTTCTTCGGCGCCATGTAGTGGCCGGTTACCTCTACGCAGTAGCGCCGGACGGCTTTTCCTGTCTCGATGTTCAGGGAAAGGTGGTGGCCCTCGGCGCGCATGACGAAAGGGCCAGAGCCAGGCGTCTCCTCAGCGCGCTGGCCGGTAACCAGATTTACAGCATCGTTGATGCAGATGCAGCGCATCGTCTTCGCGGGTAAACCCGCTCCAGAGGTAACGGTGCTATTGAAAGCACCAAACAACCCGTGGGGGTTTACCCGCCAATGGCCCGTGCAGGCATCCTGTGGGGGCAACCGAACCGCTGCTTTCACAGGGGCCAGTGCGCTTCCACGCGTGATAATGTCCAACGCATCAATCGACGAGGAGCCAACATGGATCTAGGTATCAAGGGCCGCTGGGCCATCGTCTGCGCCGCCAGCCAAGGGTTGGGCAAAGGCTGCGCCGAGGCCCTGGGCGGCGAGGGCGTCAACCTGGTGATCAACGCCCGCACCGCCACCACCCTGGAGCAGACGGCCGTCGAACTGCGCAGCCGCTTCTCGGGCATCGAGGTACGCACGGTCGCAGGCGACGTGGCCGAGCCTGCGGTACGCGAGGCCCTGCTCAGCGCCTGCCCGCAGGTCGATATCCTGGTCAACAACGCCGGTGGTCCACCGCCAGGTGATTTCCGTAACTGGAGTCGGGAAGACTGGCTCAAGGCCCTGGACGCCAACATGCTCACGCCCATCGAGCTGATCAAGGCCGTGGTCGATGGCATGGCCGAGCGCGGCTTTGGCCGGGTGGTGAACATCACCTCGGGCGCGGTGAAAGCGCCGATCGATATCCTGGGCCTGTCCAATGGCGCGCGCAGCGGCCTGACCGGTTTCATCGCAGGTCTCGCCCGTCAGCAGCGTCTGGCCGGGCGCAACGTGACCCTGAACAACTTGCTGCCAGGCGCCTTCGACACTGCCCGTCTGCAAAAGACTCTGCAGGCAGCGAGCCAGGCCAGTGGCGACCTGCAGGCGATCACCCAGGCACGCCGCCAGGCGATTCCGGCGGCGCGGTTCGGCGATGCCAAGGAGTTCGGGGCGTACTGCGCCTTCCTGTGCGGCGTCCACGGAGGCTACATCACCGGGCAGAACCTGCTGATCGACGGCGGTGCCTACCCGGGTACTTTCTGACCTTGCACGCCTGGGCGAGGCGGCTGGATCACCCCAGCCGCGTCACCCACTTGCCCGATGCGTGGCCTTCCTTGAGTTGGCGCAATGCCTTCGGCAGCGCATCGAAGGCAAAGTCCAGGCGCTGCGGCATTACCAGCCGGCCCTCGGCGACCATTTGCAGCAAACGCTCCCCTTCGACCTTCAACGCCTGGCGATCGAGCCGCAGACCATGGGCATGGATGCTGTTGAGCGCTACTTCATGCAACGAGATCGCTGTGCTGAAGGCGGGCAGGGGGGCGGCTTCCTGGCGGTCCTGGATGCACACCAGGTGGCCGTTGTAGCCGAGCAGGCAAGCCAGGCTCGCCGCATGCTCTCCACTGACGGTGTCGAACAATGCATGCAGCGGGCGCTCACCCAGGGCGGCTTGCAGGCGTGCTTGCCAGTCACTGGCGCGGTAGTCGAACACCCCGACCACCCCCAGTTGCCTGAGGCGGTCGTGGTGTTTCTCGCCAGCGGTGGCCCATACGCGCAAACCGCGCTGCACGGCGAGCTGAACAAGGTAGAAGCCCACCGCGCCACCGGCGCCCACTACCAGCACGTCACGGGAGGCGCCGTCGGCTACCTTGGCCAGGGCCTGCCAGGCGGTGAGGGCTGGGCACGGGACCGCTGCGGCGGCGGCGTCATCGAGGTTGGCGGGGATGTGCATCACCAGGCTTGCATCGAGCAGGCAGTACTCGGCAAAGCTGCCATCGCGGGACAGGGACTGGTGATAGGCGACACGGGTGCCCAGGGGCAGGTCGACCCCTTCACCGACGGCGGCAACGGTGCCGGCACCATCGACGCCGGGCACGGTGCCCTGGCGCCAATCGGCATGGCCCCATTCGCAGATCTTCCAGTCCACCGGGTTCAGGGCGATGGCGCGGTTAGCCACCAGCACATGGCCGGGGCCGGGTGGGGGGAGGGGGTTGTCGATGAGCTCAAGGCCGTCCAGGCCGGCGCCCGGGGTCCAACCCCAGGCGCGATGCGTGGTGGACATGGGGAATCCTCTTGAGAGAAGAAGGGGAAGGGTAGCGAGGTGTAGCGGAGGGAAACAGCTGCACTGGCGCAAAGGCGTGTTGATCGAGGGGCAACAATGACGAGGGGCCGCTGTGCGGCGGCCCCTTGTGTTCATTTCAGCCCAGGGTCTTGGCCAGGGCTTGCAGACCACCGTCGTAGATGCCGGTGAACAGTGCGATGGCTTCATCGTCGCTCACGCCAACCGGGGTGAACTCGCCGAGCCATTCCACCAGGCTGCCCTGGCCGTCGGCTTTGACCCGCAGGGTCGACAGATAGCCGGTCACCGGGAACGGGCTGGTGAGGATCGAGTAACTGTAGCTGCGCTGTTGTTCATCGAAGGCCATCAGGCGCTCGATGATGGTGTTGCCATCCGGGTCTTTCAGCGAGCGCACGCGGCCGCCTTCGCTGGAGATACTTTCAGGGATGAACGGCAGCCAGTCGGGCAGGCTGTCGAAGCCGCCGATCAGGGCCCAGACGTGATCAGGGCTGTGGTGGGTTTTCAGGGATGCGTAGGCGTTGGCCATGATGGGTTCTCCAGTTGAATTCAGATAGCGAGGCTGTCGACCACACCACCGTCGACCCGCAGGGCCGCACCGGTGGTGGCGGAGGAGTAAGGGGAAGCGAGGTACACCACCAGGTGGGCGACTTCATCGACCTCGGCGGCGCGTTGGATGATCGAGCTCGGGCGAGCGGTGCGCACGAAGTTGTCCGCTTCTTCGCGAAGACTGCGGCCGGACACCTTGGCTGCTTCAGCCACCAGGGTGGCAACGCCGTCGGTGAGCGTCGGGCCGGGCAGTACCGCGTTGACGGTGACGCCAGTGCCTGCCAGGCGCTTGGCCAGGCCGTGGGATACGGCGAGGTTGGCGGCCTTGGTCACTCCGTAGTTGATCATGTCGGCCGGGATGGCAATGCCGGACTCGGAGGAGATGAACAGGATCCGCCCCCAGCCTTTGTCGACCATGCCCGGTGCGTAGTGGCGAGCCAGGCGCACGCCGGACAGCACGTTGGTGTCGTAGAAGCGGCTCCACTCGCTGTCGGGGACATCGAAGAAATCGACGTCATCATAGATGCCCAGGTTGTTGACCAAAATGTCGGCGCTCGGGTGGGCGTCGAACAGGGCTTGGGCGCCTTCGGCGGTGCCCAGGTCGGCAACCACGCCGTGGACCTGGCCACGGCCACCTTGGGCGTGCAGTTCGGCCAGGGCGGCGTCGACCGACTTCTGGCTACGGCCGGCGATGACCACGTCGGCATGGGCGCGGGCCAGGCCGCGGGCGATGGCCAGACCAATACCGCCGGTCGAGCCGCTGATGATGGCGGTGCGTGCGCCGAGGTCGATGTTCATGGGATGGCTCCTGTGGATGAGTTGCATCGATGGGAGCCATGCTAGTGCTGCCTGGTAAGACTGTAAAAGACATAATTCGACTGAGTTAAGACCTTGTATGTCTACTCTGCCTGCGCCAGCACCCGCTTGCGGAACACGCTCACGATCGGCCGCAGATCCACCCGGTGCCAGGCTGCCCACAGCTGCACGCAGGGGCTGAACCACGACAGCTTGCGCAGCACAACGGTGGGCCCTGCGCTGGTGGACAGGCTGCTCTGGACCATCGCCAGGCCCAGCCCGGCGGACACCAGTCCGAGCACGCTCAGCGGGTCGTTGGCCTCCAGCGACAGGCGCGGGGTGAAGCCTGCGTCGGCGCAGCGGGCGATGAAATCGTCGCGTTTGTTGATCTGGTCAGGCTGGCCACCGGTGATGATCCATTCCTGCTCATGCAGGTCGGCGGGCGTGAGTTCGGCCTTGACGGCCAAGGGGTGCTCGGCGGGAATGGCCAATAGCTGAGGGTCGTCCAGCACGGGTTGGCCACGCAGGTCGGGGTCGTCGCTGGGCGGGGGCTCGCAGACCAGGGCGATGTCCAGGCTGCGCTGGCGCAGGCCTTCGAACTGCTCGCGCGGGGTCATGTTGTAAAGGGCGATATGGATGTTCTGGCGTTCGCTGCGGATGGCCCGCACCGCGCCGGGCAGGACGCCGGCATGGATAGCGTGGTTGACGTAGCCGATGCACAGGCCGCCTTCCTCGCCACGGCCCAGGCGCTTGCCCAGCGACTCCAGGCGCTCGGCATGCTTCAGCAGGCCGCGGGCTTCGGACAAGAAGGTGCGGCCGTCAGCGGTGAGGTACAGGCGTTGGTTGCGCCGCTCGAACAGGGCAAGGCCCAGATTGCCCTCGAGCTGGGCGATCTGCCGGCTCAGGGGGGATTGGGAGATGTGAAGCTGCTCGGCCGCGCGTCCAACGTTCTCGCATTCGGCGACGGCGACGAAGTAGCGCAACTGACGTAGATCTTGCATGAGACCTCCAAGGGAACTGTCCGGAGTTTTACTCGGACAGCTCTGCCTTGGCTAGCCTCCCTGGCGGGCGAACTACTGTCTCGCCCACGGCGCTGGTAGCGACCTTGCCGCGTCCGCCCAGCCATACCAGCAGCATGCACCGGCAGCAGACCCATAGGGGTAATTCGGTGGTGCCGATACCAAAGGCCCCGATGGCCGGGGCGAGCAGGGGGTGTCCGGTTTCAAACCTTTGACTGGGAGTCATTAATAGAGATGCACTTGCCTATCGCGGCGCACAGGCAAGAGGCATCAATGATGTACGATCAGTGGATGGCCACCGGGTTGATGTTGACTTGGGTCGAGCCCTTGTACAGCGGCTGGCCCAACACGAACAGGAACTCGAAGGCTTTGTCGCGCACCAGGGCGCGGGTGTCGATCAGTTCCAGGTTGTAGATGCCGCGCTTGGCCAGCATGAACTGGTTGACCGGGAACTCTTCGCCCGTCGGGTTGGGGTAGACCTCCGAGGCCCAGGTGTCGCCGCCGAAGGCGACGATGCCCTGGTCGGCCAGCCATCGAGCCGCTGGCAGGTCGATGCCGGGCTCGGTGGCGAGGAACTGCTGGTTGTCCTTGCCGATCAGCTCCAGCCAACCGGTGTTGAACAGCACCACATCGCCCTTGCGCAAGGTGATGCCTTGTTTCTTCAGCACGGCCTTGATGTCGTTCACGGTGAACGACGTGCCGCCCGGCACGATGGCCTTGCCGTAGTAGGTGGTCATGTCCAGCACCACGCCACGGGTGACCATCGGCGGTACCTTCTCGACCCCAAGCTTGGTCACGCCTTCGACGGTGACGAAGTCGGCAGCCTTGTTGCCGTTGTAGTAGATGTTGTCGATACCGATGTGGCCGATGCCGTTGAGCTGGGTGCCGACGCCGGTCCAGCCGTTGACCAGCTCGTCGTTGAAGCTGAACTTGTTCTTGCCCAGGGTCCGGCCGGCCTGTTCGCCGGGCTGGATGTTGTAGAGGTGGAAGCTGCGGTGGCGGAAGGCCGGCAGGTCCTTGCTCACCGGCACGGCGAGGGGGTAGGTTTTGCCGGTCTTGACCAGGCCGACGGCCTGCTTGACCACCTCGGGGGTGAGCAGGTTGGCGGCGCCGATTTCGTCCTGCTTGCCGTAGGGTGAATCCTGCCAGTCGGTGGCCAGGGTGGCTTGGGCGCTGGTGGCCAGGGCAGCGGCGAGCAGCAGGGGCTTGAAGTGGTTCATCCGGAATCTCCTGATCGGGAAGTGATGTCAGGCCCGGATTCTGGGCGGGGGCAAGGGCGAGAAAAAGCGGCGGGCAGGACAATGACTTTTGCGTGTAGGTCAAAGGATGACGGCCCCTCTGCGCGGTGAGGCCTGAAAGCGGCTACCGGTTGAGCGGCATCATTAGCCAACAGCAGGTCCGCGAAGGTCAGCAGCAGATTGACGCAGCGGTGCAGAGCGTAGACCGCCTGAGCCAGGAGATCGAGCAGTCGGCCAAGTCGATCCAGCAACTGGAGCGTGACAGCAATGCCATCCCTATCGGCTTGCAGCATCGTTTACTAGGCACTTGAGCACCCATGTCCTGCCATGCTGCGCCTGAGCAAACGAAAAATCAGACCTCCAAAGGTTTCATACAGAGCCTAGGCTCGACTCACGCGCAACCAGCGTAGCCATCGGAGCATCAATACGCTGACGCTCGCCAGTATCATTGATTTGCTCGAAGAGCAGCTCGATGGCCAGGGCAGCCACGTCTTCAAGATGCATGTCCAACGCCGTCAGTGGCGGTGTACTTTCGCGTGCCCGCAAGCCGTCGTAGCGCGTCACCACCTTCACGTCCTGGGGGATCTTGAGCCCTTTGTCCCGCAACGCCCGCACGGCGCCGGTGGCAAAGGCATCGACCGGCACGCACAGGCCGTCGATGTCTGGATGCGCTTGCAACAGGTCAAGGCACGCGGCCGCACCGGCTGCTTCGCCCCCCCCTTCATCTGCCCGAACGATCGCCGGTACCTGGTCGTTGGCGGTGCAGTACGCCCGGTAGGCCTGCTCCATGTCCAGGTAGGAGTGCCGGGATTGCGCCCCGATCACCAGGCCGATGTGCCGGGCGCCCTGTTGGTGCAGGTGGTCGAGCAGCAGTGTCCCGGTGGCTTCGCCATGCATGTCGATGTACGGCAAGGCCTGTGCCTCGGGTTGGCGCCCGATGGACACCAGCTTCACGCCGCGTTTGCGCAAGCGCGCAACGTTCGGGTCGTTGGCGACCGGTTCGATGATCACCGCACCGTCGATATCCAGGCTATCAAGCAGGTCCTGGGCCTCATCCATGGGCGGCACCAGCACCAGCGCCACGCCTCGACGCAGCGCCGCCTCTGTAGCGGTGGCGGCGATTTCCATCAAGAAGCCCAAGCGCGACGACCCACCGGCCACGGCAAAGGGCATGGAGGAGAGCAGGGCAATGGCGTTGGCACGGCCGGTGCGCAGGCGCTGGGCACGCAGGTTGGGGCTGTAACCCAGGCGTTCAGCGACTTCCTTCACCAGTGCCCGGGTCGCCGGATCGACTTGCCCGCGATCATTCAGCGCGTGGGACACGGTGGTGCGCGACACCCCGGCGGCGTTGGCGACATCGGCAATGGTGAGGCGGCGAGACGTGCTGTTGGGCATAGACAGGTGGGCTCTTTGAAGCGATGGCGGCAGTTATACGCTGCCTGAAGGCTATCAGCTACTGAGGCGCGCCGGGGTGATGGATGCGTTGACAGTCGATGTGGACAGGGATACATTTCACCCAAATCGATTTGGGTAAACAAACAAATCGATTTGGTAGGGGAGATAACAGCATTTTTCCTGCCAAGGCTCGTCCAGATCCAAATAACAATAATTCAATGGGCCGTCGCTGGCGGCTCAGGTCGAGGTGGGATATGCCGGATATCGAGAAGAACCCTGTTAGCCCTGTTGATGAGCGCCTGCCCTGGCGCCAGTTGCTGATGTTTGGTGCCCAGCATGTGCTGGTGATGGCGGCATCGCCGATCGCGTCGGTGTTTCTGATGGCCACGGCCCTCGGCTTTTCCAGTGAGCTGACGCTACAGCTGCTCAGCGCCACCTTTCTGGTCTGTGGCCTGGGCACGTTGTTGCAGTCGCTGGGCTTGCGGGGCTGTGGCGCACGCCTGCCGTTCATCATGCTGCCCGGCGGCGCACCGATCATGTTGTTCATCCTGATCGCCCAGCAGAACGGTGTGGCGACGGCATCGGGCGCGGTGATCCTGACGGGCATTTTCTACTTTCTGGTGTTGCCGGTGTTTCGGCGCCTGCTACGGTTTTTCCCTTCGGTGGTCGTGGGCACCATGTTGCTGCTGGTCGCGGTCAACCTGGTCAAGCTGTCGGGCCAGTTGATTGTCGGCCAGCCCGGCAGCGCGCATTTCGCCGCGCCCCAGCAACTGCTGCTGGCCTTTGCCACCATCGCCATCACCGTGCTCTGCGCGCGGCTGTTGCGCGGCACGCTGGGCCAGTTGTCGATCTTGCTGGGCTTGCTGGGCGGCAGTTTGCTGGCAGTGGCCATCGGCGCATTCGACCGCGCAGGCCTTGGTGCCTACCCCTTGTTGAGCCTGCCGACCTTCATGCCGTTCGGCGTGCCGCACTTCGATGTGTTCGCCTCGATCCCTCTGATGCTCTTTTGCCTGGTTTCGATGGTAGAGGCCACCGGCCAGACCGTGGCCATCAGTGAAGCGGTAGACAAACCCCTGGACGTACATAAAGACGTGGTGCGGACGATCCGTGGCGATGCGCTGACCTCGATCTTCGGTGGTTTCATGGGCACTTCGCTGATCATCACCAGCGGCGAAAACATCGGCGTCATCCGTGCCACCCATGTGCGTTCACGCTATGTGACTGCAGTTTCCGGCGTGTTGTTGCTGGTCTTCGCCTTGCTTGCCCCGCTGGCACGGTTGATCGAAGGCGTACCTGAAGCCGTGGTCGGCGGTACCAGCCTGATTGTGTTTGCCATCGTCGGCACCATGGGCATCGACATGCTGCGCAAAGTGGACCTGCGCAACCACGGCAACATGTATGTGGTGTCCATCGCCCTGGCCGTCGGGCTACTACCGATTCTTGTGCCTGGCGTCTACAGCCAGTTCCCCAACGGCATCGCGGGGCTGCTCGGCAATGGCGTTGCCATGGGCGCGCTGACCGCGGCCGTCATGAACTTTCTTTTCCATTGCATTGGCCGCCCGCACACCGCCGCGGACGCCAAGGCAAAGCTGATCAACTCCTGACCTGCACACTAAGGTTTTTATATGAACTGCTCCTTTACCCATCACCTGGCGGTTTCGCCAGAGCACCTTGTCGCGCCCGGCCAACTGCTGGCCCCCGACTGGCTGTTGCTGCCGGAAGGGCCGCGCCGAGATCACGCCGTGCGCGTGGTCGATGGCCACTTCGCCGATGTCGGCCCGCTGGCGCTGCTGCAAGGCCGCTATCCCGACCATGCCGTCCTGCGTCTTGAAAGCCAGCTGTTGATGCCGGGCTTCATCGATACCCATCACCACCTCAGCCAGAGCTTCGGCAAAGGCCTGGTGTTTGGCGAGCCGTCGGAGATCTTTCGTCGCGTGTGGATTCCCCTTGAGGGCTCGCTGGATACCGACCTGCTGTACCTGACCAGCAAACTGGCCGCCTTCGAGTCGTTGCGTGGCGGTTTCACCACGGTGTGCGATGCCGGTACCCGCTCCAAGGAGGGGGT
Organism: Pseudomonas sp. HLMP; assembly: GCF_046365545.1. Lineage (NCBI taxonomy): Bacteria > Pseudomonadati > Pseudomonadota > Gammaproteobacteria > Pseudomonadales > Pseudomonadaceae > Pseudomonas > Pseudomonas sp. HLMP. The sequence continues at coordinate 2,686,574 of NZ_JBDLLR010000001.1, forward strand.
GGAGGCAATTGCCCAGGCGGTCCATGAAGTGGGCATACGCTGCGTACTGGCCAAAACCTGCAACGACCTGGAAGGCGAGCGTGTACTCGATGCCCACCAGGTGCTCTCGGTGGCTGAGCAGCACCTGGCCGCGTGGGACAACGACTCGCTGATCACTCCGTCGCTGGCAATCCCCATCCCCGAGATTGCCACCGACCCCACCCTGGGCGCTGCGTACCGCCTGTGCCATGAGGCGGGCAGGGTGTTCCAGAGCCATGTCAACGAACACCTGGTTGCAGTCGAGCGTTCCCTTGAGCGTTACGGGGTAAGGCCCCTCGAGCAACTGCACCGGGCGGGCGCGTTGGGGCCGGGGGCATTGCTGGCCCACGCGACACTGCTGACCTCGAACGAGCTCTGCCTGCTGCGCGATAGCGGCGCAGCCGTGAGCTACAACCCGGTGGCCAGCGCCTGGAAAGGCAACGCCGTTGCCCAGGCGCACCTGATGCACTGCCTGGGAATTCCCGTTGGCCTGGGCACCGACGGCACCCGTGGTGACGGTTTCCGCCTGCTCGATTACGCCGAAGCTGCGCAGCGCTTTGCCCATGGGTTGCCGGTTGGCGACTCGGTGTGTGGCAGCGGCCAGTTGTGGCTGGACATGGGCACCGGTAACGCCGCTGACGTGCTGGGGCTGGGCAAGGTGACCGGGCGCATCGCGTCGGGTAAGGCGGCGGATTTCCTGCTGGTGGACCTGGCGGTCCCCGAGTTGCTGCCGTCCTGGAACCTGCCCTGGGACCTGGTCAGGCTCGCCAACCGCGACCAGATCCAGGCCGTGGTGGTGCAGGGCAAGGTACGCCTGTGGCAAGGCTGGCCCACTGACTGGGATGCACGCGACCTGATGCGCCGGGTCGATGCGCTGGCCAGAAGCGTCGTCGACCAGGCCCCCATCCATAAAGTGCACCCCTTGCCGAGCGTGGCTTGACTGACAGGAACGAAAGAACGATGAATCTACCCTTCGACCCCCTGTACATCATTGCTGTCGCCGTCGCGTGCGGTGCGCTTATCCAGGGTACGACGGGCATGGGCTTCGCACTGATCGTGGCACCGGTAATGGGATTGCTGGCGCCGGAGTCCTTGCCCATCAGCCTGCTGATATTGATGTTGCCGCTCAATGCCGCCGTTGCCTGGCGCGAGCGTAGCGCCATCGATTTCAGAGGCAGCTCATGGATTACCCTGGGGCGTTTTGCCGGCACGTTTGGCGGCCTTTGGATCCTGCTCTTGCTGCCGCTTTCGCAGCTCAACCTGCTGATCGGGCTGTCGACGATCGCCGCGTGCCTGGCCACTTGGTTGGCGCCGTCTTTTGTGCCCGGGCGCCGGGCGCTGATCTCAACCGGCGTGATCACCGGCATCACCGAAACCGCCACCGGTGTGGGCGGCCCGCCGCTCGCCCTGGTGTACCAGCACTCGCCGGTGGCCACCTTGCGGGGCTCTGTGGCCCTGTGCTTTCTGGTGGGAGAGGTGATTTCGCTGGTGGCGCTGGCTGTGGGCGGGCATTTGCACACCGAGCAGGTCTCTCCGGTGCTGGCCCTGTGCGTGCCTTTGGCGCTGGGTGTGGTCGCCAGCCACTGGGCCCGCCACCTGATCAACGAGACGCGCCTGCGCCGCTTCGTACTCATCTTCGCCTTCGTCTCCGGGGCGCTTCTGCTGGTGCAATAAGCCCCCCCATCGCATTCCACAACAAGTACAAAAAAGGAATTCGTCATGTTTGCCTTGAACAACCCGATTACCCGGGCGGCTCTGTTGTGCACGTCTGCCTGGTCCGCCATGGCGGATGCAGGCTTGATCGATGACAGCAAGGCCACGGTATTGCTGCGCAATTACTACTTCGACCGCGACTACAGTGACACCGGTGCGGTGCAAAGCCAGCGCCAGGAGTGGGCCCAGGGCTTCATCATCAAAGGCACTTCCGGCTACACCCCGAGCGCTGTGGGCGTGGGCCTGGATGTCCTGGGCCTGGTGGGCGTCAAACTGGACAGCAGCCCGGACCGCACTGGCACCGAACTGCTGCCCTATGACCATGACGATGGCCGTGCGCCGGCCAGCTATGGCCGTTTGGGGCTGACCGCCAAGGTGCGCTTGTCGCGCACCGAACTGCGCTTGGGGGAACTGATGCCAGACGTGCCCATCCTGCGCTTCAATGACGGTCGGTTGCTGCCGCAGACCTTTCAAGGCGCCATGCTGACCTCCAGGGAGATCGATCGCCTTGTCCTGCATGTCGGCCAGATCCACGCCTTCAGCCCGCGCAGTGCCGCAGACAGCGAAGACCTTTACCCCTCGGTCGGCGGCCGTACCGTTGCAACCGCGACCTCTGACCGATTCACCTACGCCGGCGGCGAGTACCGCCTGGGCAAGGATTCGGCGCTAGGGTTGTGGACGGCGGAGCTGGACAACGTCTACCGGCAGAACTACTACAGCCTCACGCACTATCAACCGGTTGGCGGTTGGACGGTCGGCGGTGTGCTGGGAGCGTTCGACACCCGCGACACAGGCCGTTCGCTGGCAGGCGCGCTGGACAACCAGGCGGCTTCACTGCTGCTGTCTGCCGCCCATGGTGGTCACCGGTTCTACATGGGGTGGCAGCGAATGTACGGGGAGGACGGTTGGGTCACGATCGACCGCTCGCTGGGCAGCACCTTGGCCAACGACATGTTCGCCAACACCTTCGTGTACGCCAACGAGCGGTCCTGGCAACTGCGTTACGACTACAACTTCGCCGCGCTGGGCATACCGGGGTTGACGCTGTTGGTGCGCTACGCCCACGGCGACCATATCCATAGCGCCGAGACCTCCAACGGGCGGGAGTGGGCGCGTGATGTGGGGCTGACGTATACCTTTCAGTTTCGCAGCCTTCAGGGGCTCAGCGTTCGTTGGGTCAACGCTGAGGTGGGGCGGGATTTTGGGGTAAGCGATTTTACTGAGAACCGGTTGATTGTGAGTTTGCCGGTCGAACTCTTTTAAACTCAAAACCGCTCCCACTACCTTACCCTTTGGACCCGCAAAGCATCACCGCCAACGCCCTGCCTGAGTCGCCAACCCAATCAGCTCCCGCAACCCACTGGTGCCCAGCTTGCGATAAAGACGCTTGATATAGGTGGCCGCACTGGAAGGGCGTACCCCCAGGCTCACAGCGATTTCATCGTTGTCGATACCGCTCAGCAGCAAGCGCAGCAGCTCCCGGTCACGCAACGTCAACTCCGGATACAGGCCAGCCAGCCGCTCGGTCAGCAACAGCGGCAGTTCATTGGCTTGCAGGTAAGCCAGGTAATGCATCCGCACGATCTGCATCAACAGCGGCGCCGAGGCCTCCATGAAGTCCAGCTCCTGGGCAGAAAAGCTGCCGTGTTCACGCCCTCGGTAGAAGTTCACCGACAGCCAGCGCCCCTTGTCACAGCTGGCCAGCAGTGCGAGCCGCTCGGCGATCTTCGGTTGCTCGTAGCAGATGCGCCGGTATTCAGCATGGCCGATGTCGTCGATACGTTGGCGCTGCACCACGATTCGCTCGCCGCCATTGCTGCAGGCCATGGCGTGCTGGTTGCCGTCCTGGCTGTAGAAGCGCTCGGCATAACGGCTGGAAATCTGCAACAGCGACACTTCGCGGGCCCGGTCGGCGAAGGTGAACACCCGGGGGTTGCGGCGTGGCGCGTAGGCGAACACCGTGCACTGCGCCAGGGGAATGCCGCTGCCAATCAACTGCAGCAGGTCGCCGGCCAGTTGCCGCCGATGGTTCTCTCCAACCCGGCCCAGCAAGGCGGCTGCCTGCCCGATGTTCAGGCAGCGCTCCGGCTCGATCGTGCGCAGCGGCCAGAATTGCATATCCGTTTCCTCACTAGGGCGTCGACTTCGAGCACTGTACGCCAGTCTATCAGGCGGCGGTTCGGTTAGCCGACAGCGGCAGACACAAGGCCAACAGCGCCCCGACCAGCATGAGCACGCCTGCGTAGATGAACCCGGCCGTGAAGCCTTGGGTCAGGTCCTTGAGCCAGCCCACCAGCAGTGGGTTCAGGGCCGAGCCCAGGTTGCCGAGGGCATTGATCAGGGCAATGCCCAGCGCCCGGGCTTCGATGCTCAAGCACTGGTCGGGCGTGGTCCAGAAAATCGACATCGCCGTGTAGGAGCCGGCCGCGGCCAGGCATACACCGGTCAACTGCAGCGTCGCGCCACCGCCGGGCAGCGCCAGCAACCAGCCGATCGCCGCCAGCAACATGGGCAGCACCAAATGCCAGCGGCGTTCGGCGGTGCGATCCGAATGCAGTCCCCAGACGACCATCGAGACGATGGTCACGACCTGGGGGACGGCGGCAAGCAGGCCGATCGCCTGGTGGCTCCCGGTACTGTTGAAGCTCTTGACGATCAAGGGTGTCCATACCGCAATCATCGCCAGCGTGTTGACCAGGCAGAAATACACCATGCCGAACAACAGGATGCGCGGCGAGGCCAGCTCCATCAGCACGCTGCGTGGCGCTGCTGCCGGCTTGCCGGGGCCCTTGCGCTCGGCGTCCAGCGCAGCGAGCAGCAATGCTTGCTCCTTGGCATCGAGCCAGTTGGCCTGGCGCGGGCTGTCATCCAGGTAACGGAACACCACGAACCCGACCAGCACCGAGGGCAACCCCTCGAGCAGGAACAGCCATTGCCATCCTTTCAAACCCCAGGTGCCGTCGAGCCCGAGGATCAGCCCCGACAATGCCGAGCTGAAACCCGCCGTGAACGGCATGGCGATCATGAACAGCGCATTGGCCCTGGCGCGGTAGGCGCTCGGGAACCACAGGGTGAGGTACAGCAGCACGCCGGGCAGGAATCCGGCTTCGGTAATGCCCACCACGATCCGCAGCAGGTACAGGGACAGTGGGCCAGTGGCGAATAACGTCGCGGTCGAGGCCAGCCCCCAGGCAATCATCAAGCAACCGATCCAGCGTCGGGCGCCAATACGGGCCAAGGCCAGGTTACTGGGGATACCGCAGGCGATATAGGCGACATAGAACAGCGTCGTGGCGAGGCCGAACTGGGTACTGCTCAACTGCAGGTCGGCCATCATCGTCAGGCCGGCGAAGCCGATGTTGATCCGGTCCAGGAACGACAGCACGAAGCACAGGAACAAGAAGGGGATCAACCGACGGGCAACTTTGCGCCCGACACGGTGATAGTCACTGGATGCGCAGGCAGGCGCGGCCTCGGCGACAGCGTGGGTCATGGGGACCACCTGATTGTTATTATTGGGAAGTCCATTGCCCGGCAGGCGCCGGGCGACGGGGACAGGCCAGCTAAAGATCGCGCGAGGCGATCTCGACCAATTGGGCGAAACGCTCGGCATCGCCCAGCGCTTCGGCCGCCAGCAGGGCCAGCTTGACCAACATCAGCTCCCGCTTGCCTTCGGGCGTGCGGTCCAGGCTGTCGGCCAGGTGGTCGTAGAGGGTTTCCAGATCGGCGATGGTCAGGGTCGACATGATGCTCTCCTCAGTGATTGCCCAGGGCGCTATGGATGCCGGCCACCAGCGCAGCTGCGCTCAGGGTTTGCCAACGCGCGCATACGTGTTGGTCCGGACGGGCCAGGTAGGCACCGCCCAGCGGTGCCCCATAGCGTTGGCGCAGGCGGCCACTGCGATCATCCAGGGACAAGTCCGCGCCCTTGACCTGGGCACCCACGGCGATCACCCGAAGCGGTACTCCTTGCGCCTGCAAGCTCGAAACCTGGGCCTGAACGTCCTGTGGCAGTTCTGCGGCATCGCTGAACCAGAGCAGATGAAACGCCGCCCCGAGGTGATCGAAGAGGAAGTCGTCGTCGCCCAGGCGCAGGTTCAGCAGCGTAGCGCCTACCCGTGGCCCCTGGGTGAACAGGTGGTCATCGTCGTCCCGGCAATTGAGCGGCGAGTCGCAATAGTCATGCGGCCTGGAGGTGCGCCAGTGGTACAGCGGCCGAACGAACGCCTGGCTCAGCGACAAGGACAGCACCGCATCGCGCAGCAAGCGCTGCCCCGTGCTGGGTGGTGTCATGAAGCGCGTGCTCTTTCCCGCCTCCTGGATGATCTCGCGAGCCGCGCCCACCCGTTCATGGCTATAGGAGGGCAACAGTTCAGGGCCAGCCAGGCCTTTGATCTGCAAGGCCAGTTTCCAGCACAGGTCGCTGACGTCCTGAAACCCGGTATTCGCCCCGCGCACGCCGAAAATCGGCAGCAAGTGGGCGGCATCTCCCGCGAACACAACCCGCCCTTGGATGTACTCGGGCAGTGTCAACGCACGTGCCGAATACACCGAGCTCCAGTCCAATGCCCAACGACGATCCTGCACACCCACCAAGGCCAGCTGCGCGTCGATACGCGCGCGCAACGACTCGGGCGACAGCGCCTGCTCGGGCGTTTCGTCAGCCGGCAACTGGTAGTCGATACGCCAGATATCGTCCGGCTCACGGTGCATCAATACCGTGTTCCCCGGGTTCCAGGGTGGGTCGAAGTAGGCCAGCCGTTCGGTGGGCAGGTCGATCTTGATACGGATATCGGCAATCACGAAGCGGCCTTCATAGGCTGCCCCTTCCAGTTTCAGGCCAAGGAGGCTACGCAGGGCCGAGCGTGCACCGTCGGCCGCGATGACCCAGCTGCTTTCCAGTGAGTACAGGCCGGCTGGCGTATCCACCTCCAGGCATGCGTGATCATCGTGCTGGCGTACCTCGACAACCTTGTTGCCCCAGCGCAGCTCGATCAGCGGGTTGGCCAGGGCGGCCTGCACCAGTTCATGCTCCAGGCATGGCTGCTGCAGGTTGGTCATGGGCGGGAAGCGGTCGTCGTCATCGTGGGGCGCTTCCATGCGGTACACCAGCTGGTTGCGGTAGAACGAATTGCCGAAGCGCCAGGCAAGCCCGGCCTGGGTGACTCGATCAGCGACACCCACCTGCTGCAGGATCTCCAGCGAACGACGCGTGAAGACGATGGCACGGCTGCCCTCGCTGACCTGCTGCTCGGCCTCCAGCACCACGCTGGGGATGCCATATCGCGCAAGCTCCAATGCCGCCGTCAGGCCAATGGGGCCGGCGCCGACCACCACGACCGCCTCACGATGGCGGGAGACGGCACCCACGGCCGCGGTAAAGGCGGGATAGACCTGGTAATCGAAATAAAGCGAGCGTCGTGGCTCGACCGATGGGCAGTGCATGCTGAATGCTCTCCGATGTTCTTGTGTTTGTGGGCAGAGACCACTGAAATCGAAGGCAATCCTAATCGCGATGTTTTGCCGCCCATGTCCCCATAAAGGGACAAGTGTTCATCAAGCGGCCAGGTGAAGGTGCGCTGGCAGCAGGGAGAGAGCAGCCCGCTGCTCTCTCCCTGCGCCCAATGGGTATCAATGCACCAACATACCGGTGAACACATACGCCTGCGACAACGTGATCAAACCGATGATGGCGGCGAAGATCAGGCTGTGCTTGAGGGTAAAGCGGAACAGGTCCGACTCCTTGCCAACGATGCTGGTGGCGGCGCAGGCCACGGCGATCGACTGTGGCGAGATCATCTTGCCGGTCACGCCGCCACTGGTATTGGCAGCCACCAGCAGGGTGTCGCTGACGCCGATCTGGTGCGCGGTGGTGGCCTGCAGCGAGCCGAACAGCGCGTTGGACGAGGTGTCGGAGCCAGTCAGGAACACGCCCAGCCAGCCGAGGAACGGCGAGAAGAACGGGAACGCCGCGCCAGTACCGGCCAGCACCAGCGCCAGGGTGGTGGACATGCCCGAGTAGTTGGTGACGAAGGCGAAGGCCAGCACCATGCCGATGGACAGGATCGGCAGCTTCAGTTCGACCAGGGTCTCCTTGAAGCTGGCAAGGCCTGTCTTCCAGTCGATGCGCAGGACGAACATCGACAACAGCGCCGACAGCAGGATCGCGCTACCGCCCGCCGACACCAGGTCGAACTTGTACACCGCCGCCATGGGAGTGGGCTCGGCGACGATGGGCGCGGCCTTCATCACCAACTGGTCCAGGTGCGGGATGGCGAGCACCAGTACCAGTTGCTCCAGCGCTCCGCCCGGAGCGAACAGGGCCTTGAACGGCTTGAGCGTCCAGATGGTCACCAGCACGGTGAGGATCAGGAACGGCGACCAGGCCTTGAGGATCTGCCCGAAGGCGTAGGGCGAGGGCGTGGCGCTGCGGGCGCCGGAGAAGCCGCCCATCACGGCGGCGCCGCCAGACATGCCGACGACCTCGCGATCCGCAGCGCGGGTCGGTTGCCAGACCTTGAGGAACAGCGTCAGCGACACGATGCTGACCAGCGCCGACGTGATGTCCGGCAACTCCGGGCCGATGTAGTTGGAGGTCAGGTACTGGGTGATGGCGAAACTGCTACCGGCCACCAGGGCGGCGGGCCAGGTCTCCTTGACGCCGCGCCAGCCATCCATGATCGCCACCAGCCAGAACGGCACGATGACCGACAACAGAGGCAACTGGCGCCCGGCCATGGCGCCGATCTTGAAGGCGTCGATGCCGGTCACCTGCCCGGCGACGATGATCGGCACGCCCAGGGCACCGAAGGCCACCGGGGCGGTGTTGGCGATCAGGCACAGGCCGGCGGCATACAGCGGGTTGAAGCCCAGGCCCACGAGCAGGGCACCGGTGATTGCCACAGGCGCACCGAAACCTGCCGCGCCTTCGAGGAAGGCGCCGAAGGAGAAGCCGATCAGCAGCACCTGCAGGCGCTGGTCGTCGGTGATCGACAGTACCGAACTGCGGATCACCTCGAACTGGCCGCTCTTGACCGTGAGCTTGTAGAGGAACACCGCCGCGACGATGATCCAGGCGATCGGCCACAGGCCGTAGGCGAAGCCGTAGCCGGCGGCGGCGAAGGCCATGTCCAGGGGCATGCCGTAGGCCAGGGTGGCGACGAGGATCGACAGCACCAGGGTGAGGGTGCCGGCCAGGTAGCCTTTCATGCGAAAGACGGCGAGGGCGACGAAGAAAAAGATGATCGGGATCAGCGCGACCAGCGCCGACAGGCCTAGGCTGCCGAGCGGGGTGTACATCTGTTGCCAGGTTTGCATGTCAAAAGCCTCTTCTTATTGTTGGTAGCTTGTCAGGGGGGGGCGTGTCGACGGGGATGAGGTCTCCGGGTGGGTCAGTGGTCAGGTGGTGTCTGTTCGGGCCTGTTCGTGGGCACGCCCGCTCCCACAGGGCCTTGCAAGTCACACCATTGGTGATCGACTTGGCCCTGAGAGCCGGCTTGCCGGCGATGGGCTGCAAGGCAGCCCGGTACAGATTCAGCGCGCCTGCTTGAAACGCAGCCGCCAGGCATGCAGCAGCGGCTCGGTATACCCGCTGGGCTGCTCACGCCCCTTGAACACCAGGTCGCTGGCTGCGCGGAAGGCATACGAGCTCTCGAAATCCGATGCCATCGGCCGGTACGCGGGGTCGCCGGCATTCTGCTCGTCGACCACCCGCGCCATGCGCTCCAGCGTCGCGCGAACCTGGTCGGCGCTGACCACGCCGTGGTGCAGCCAGTTGGCGATGTGCTGGGCGGAGATGCGCAGGGTGGCGCGGTCTTCCATCAGGCCGACGTCGTGGATGTCCGGCACCTTGGAGCAACCGACCCCCTGTTCGACCCAGCGCACGACGTAGCCGAGGATGCCCTGGCAGTTATTGTCCAGTTCCGCCTGGATCTCGGCGGCGCTCCAGTCGCGCGTGGGGCTGACCGGCACGCTGAGCAGGTCACGCAGCAGGCTTTCGCGCTGGCTGTGCAGGTCGATGCGTTCGAGCTCCCGCTGCACCTGGCGCACGTCTACCTGGTGGTAGTGCAGGGCATGCAGGGTGGCGGCGGTGGGCGAGGGCACCCAGGCGGTAGTGGCGCCGGCCTTGGGGTGGGCGATCTTCTGTTCGAGCATGGCCGCCATCAGGTCCGGCATGGCCCACATGCCCTTGCCGATCTGTGCACGGCCGCGCAGGCCGCAGTCCAGCCCCACCAGCACGTTGTTGCGTTCGTAGGCCTGGATCCACGGGGTGGACTTCATGTCGCCCTTGCGCAGCATGGCGCCGGCTTCCATGGCCGAGTGCATCTCGTCGCCCGTGCGGTCGAGGAACCCGGTGTTGATGAACACCACGCGGCTGGCCGCCTCGGCGATGCACGCCTTGAGGTTGACGCTGGTGCGCCGTTCCTCGTCCATGATGCCCATCTTCAGGGTGTGGCGGGCCAGGCCGAGCAGGTCTTCGACACGGCCGAACAACGTATCGGCAAAGGCGACTTCGGCCGGGCCGTGCATCTTCGGCTTGACGATGTAGACGCTGCCGTTGCGCGAGTTGCCGCGCCGGCGCAGGTCGTGGAGGGCGGCCAGGCTGGTGACCACCGCATCGAGGATGCCTTCGGGAATCTCCTGACCTTGCTCGTCGAGAATGGTCGGGGTGCTCATCAAGTGGCCGACGTTGCGCACGAACAGCAGCGAGCGCCCCGGCAGGGTCAGTGGCGCGCCATCGCGGCCGTGGTAGGTGCGGTCGGGGTTCAGGGTGCGGGTGAAGGTCTGGCCACCCTTGCGCACGCGCTCGGCCAGGTCGCCCTTCATCAGGCCCAGCCAGTTGCGGTAGACGGCCACCTTGTCGTCGGCATCGACCGCGGCCACCGAGTCTTCGCAGTCCATGATGGTGGTCAGCGCCGACTCCAGCAGCAGGTCCTTGATCCCGGCGGCGTCGGTGCTGCCGATGGGGCTGGTCGGGTCGATCTGGATTTCCACGTGCAGGTCGTGGTGCATGAGCAGTACGGCGGCTGGCGACGAGGCTTCGCCCTGGTGGCCGACGAACTGATCCGGTTGGGCCAGGCCGGTCGCCTCACCGTTTTTCAGCGAGACCTGCAACTGGCCGGCTACCACCTGGTAGGCGCTGGCCTCGACGTGGGAGGCGCCCTGCAGCGGGAAGGCCTGGTCGAGGAAGGCGCGGGCGAAGGCGATCACCCGCGCGCCGCGTACCGGGTTGTAGTCGGGGGCTTTGGCCGCACCGTCGTCTTCGGCGATCGCGTCGGTGCCGTACAGGGCGTCGTACAGCGAGCCCCAGCGGGCGTTGGCGGCATTGAGGGCATAGCGCGCGTTCATCACCGGCACCACCAGTTGCGGCCCCGCCTGCACGGTGATCTCGCTGTCGACGTGCTCGGTGCCGACCTTGACCGTTTCAGGTTGCGGCAGCAGGTAGCCGATGCGGGTGAGAAAGTGCTGGTAGGCGTCCATGTCGGTCACCGGCCCAGGATGCGCCCTGTGCCAGGCATCCAGTTCGGCCTGCAGGCGGTCGCGTTCGGCCAACAGGGCGCGGTTGCGCGGGGCCAGGTCGTGCACCAGGGCATCGAGGCCCTTCCAGAAACGCTCCGCTGCGACCTCGGTCCCGGGGAGCACCTCATCCTCGATGAAACGCTTGAAGTTCTCCGCCACCTGCAAACGCTGGCAAGGCACGCGTTCGGTCATGCTCGTCTCTCCTATCACTGGGTCCATCTGTTCTTGAAGCCGCGCTCAGAGCGCGGCGATACCGGCTGCGGCCACTTGGGCGTCCTGCTCGGCCTTGACGCCGGAAACCCCCACGGCGGCGACCACCTGGCCGTCCACCCGCAGCGGCAGGCCGCCTTCGAGCGAGGTCAGCAGCGGCGCGCTGACGAACGCTGTGCGCCCGCCGTTGACCATCTCTTCATAGCCTTTGGTGTCACGCCGGCCGAGGGCCGCGCTACGGGCCTTCTCGGTGGCGATGTAGGCCGCGATGGGCGCGCAGCCGTCGAGGCGCTGGAGGGCCAGCAGGTGGCCGCCGTCATCGACCACGGCGATGCACACCGCCCATTGGTTGCGCTGCGCCTCTTCGTGGGCAGCGGCGAGGATGCGGGCGACGTCGGCCTGCTCGAGTACAGCTTTGCGTTGCATGGCGTTCTCCTAGACGAGTGCTTCTTCCACCAGCTCGATCCAATGGCGCACAGGCGTGCGCCCGGCGCCGTCGAGGTGGGTCTGGCAGCCGATGTTGGCGGTGACGATGACTTCCGGGTTGCCGCTTTCCAGGGCGTTGAGCTTGTTGTCGCGCAATTGCCGTGACAGCTCGGGCTGGGTCAGCGAGTAGGTGCCGGCCGAGCCGCAGCACAGGTGGCTGTCGGGCACCTGGGTCAGGCTGAAGCCCAGGCGTTCGAGCACGTCTTCCACGGCGCCACCGAGTTTCTGCGCATGTTGCAGGGTGCATGGGCAATGGAAGGCCAGGCGCCGGTCGCCGTGGATGCCCAGGCGCTCCAGCGGCTCGGCGCGCAGCACCTCGACCAGGTCGCGGGCCAGGGCACTGACCCGTGTGGCCTTGGCGGCGTAGGTCGGGTCATGCTCGAGCAGGTGGCCGTAGTCGCGCACGAAGGCGCCGCAGCCGCTGGCGGTTTGCACGATGGCCTCGGCACCGGCCTCGATGGCCGGCCACCAGGCGTCGATGTTGCGGCGGGCGCGTTCCAGGCCCTTGTCCTGGGCATTGAGGTGATAGTCCACCGCGCCGCAGCAACCGGCCTCGCGGGCTGGCGTCACCGAGATGCCCAGGCGATCGAGCACGCGGGCGGCGGCGGCATTGGTGTTGGGGGACAGGGACGGTTGCACGCAGCCTTCGAGCATCAGCACACGACGGGCATGCAGCACCCGGGGACGCGGCTTGGCCGGGTGCGGATGGCGCGGCAGCTTGGCTTGCAGCGTCTGCGGCAGCAGCGGGCGGAAGGCCTTTGCGGTGCGAGTCAGGGCTTTGAACACGGCCGGCCGAGGCACCACCGTGCGCAGGCCTTCGCGAAGCAGGCGCTCGCCGAACGAACGCGGTACTCGTGCCTCGACCACGGCACGGCCGATGTCCAGCAGGTCGTGGTACTGCACGCCGGAGGGGCAGGTGGTTTCGCAGTTGCGGCAGGTCAGGCAGCGGTCCAGGTGGGTCTGGGTCTTGGCAGTGACCTCCTGGCCTTCGAGCACCTGCTTGATCAGGTAGATGCGCCCACGCGGGCCGTCCAGCTCGTCGCCCAGCAACTGGTAAGTGGGACAGGTGGCGGTGCAGAACCCGCAGTGCACGCACGAGCGCAGGATCCGCTCGGCTTCCTCGGCGCGGGGAAGGCTTTTGGCTTGTTCGCTCAGGTTGGTTTGCATGGCGCGCTCTCAGATTTCGGCGTACAGACGGCCCGGGTTGAAGATGCCCTGGGGGTCGAGTTGCTGCTTGAGGTTGCGGTGGTAGCGCAGCAGCGGTTCGGCCAGTGGGTGGAAAGGGGCCGGGTCTGGTTGGTGGAGGGTCGCGTGGCCGCCCAGGCGGGCCACGGCCTGGCGAATCAGCACCGGCGGCGCGTCGGACTTCAGCCAGCGCTGCGCGCCGCCCCAGTCCAGCAGTTGCCGGCCCGGCAGTTCGAGCGGTGGGCTGTTGTGCGGCAGCGAAAGGCGCCACAGTGGCTCGGGCGCTTCGAAAAAGTCCAGGCGCTGCTCGCGCAGGTCAGCCCAGTAGCGGCCATCGAGGGCCTCGCCACCCAAGCGCTCGACCGCCGAGGCTACCGAGCCTTCGCCGCCTTCCAGGCGCAGGTGCAGGGCTTTGCCATCGTGGCAGGCCGCGCTGATCGGAATCGGTTGCTGGCCCCATTCGGCCAGCTCGCCCAGGGCCTGGTGCACGTCCATCTCCAGGCGCAGGCTCTGGCACTTGCGCGGCTTGGGCAGCACTTTCAGCGAAACCTCGGTCAGCAGCCCCAGGCAGCCGAAGCTGCAGACCATCAGGCGCGACAGGTCGTAGCCGGCGACGTTCTTCATGACCTCGCCGCCGAAGCGCAGCAGCTTGCCGTGGCCGGTGATGACGCGGGTGCCGAGCACGTAGTCGCGAACCGAGCCGGCCCACGGGCGGCGCGGGCCGGACAGCCCGGCGGCGACCATCCCGCCCAACGTGGCCTCGCGGCCCAGGTGCGGCGGCTCGAAGGGCAGCATCTGCCCGGCGGCATCCAGCGCGGCCTCGATGTCCAGCAGCGGCGTGCCGGCCCGTGCGGTCAGCACCAGCTCGGTCGGGTCGTAGCTGACGATGCCGCGGTGGCTGCGGGTGTCGAGCACGTCGCCGCTCACCGGGCGGCCGAGCATGGCTTTGCTGTTGCTGCCCTGGATGCGCAACGGCGTGCGTTCGTTGAGCGCCTGGTTGACCTGCTCCAGCAGGGCGGCGCTGGCGTCGTGATCGTGTCGCATCAGAAACGCTCCAGTTCAGGGAACGGCAGCTTGCCGTGGTGCACGTGCATCGAGCCGAACTCGGCGCAGCGGTGCAGGGTGGGGATGTTCTTGCCGGGGTTGAGCAGGCCTTGCGGGTCGAAGGCATGCTTGACCGCGTGGAACAGGGTCAGTTCGTCGCTGTTGAACTGCGCGCACATCTGGTTGATCTTCTCGCGCCCCACGCCGTGCTCGCCGGTGATGCTGCCGCCGACCGCCACGCACAGTTCGAGGATCTTGCCGCCCAGGGCTTCGGCGCGCTCCAGCTCGCCAGGTTGGTTGGCATCGAAGAGGATCAGCGGGTGCATGTTGCCGTCGCCGGCATGGAACACGTTGGCCACGCGTAGCCCATATTCGTGCGACAGCTCGGCGATGCCGTTGAGCACCCCGGGGAGTGCGCGGCGCGGGATGGTGCCGTCCATGCAGTAGTAGTCCGGGGAGATGCGCCCCACGGCGGGGAAGGCGTTCTTGCGCCCGGCCCAGAAGCGTGCCCGCTCGGCCTCGTCGCAGGCCAGGCGCACGTCGGTGGCGCCGGCGGCCTTGAGCACCGCCTCGACCTGCACGCAGTCGTCCTGTACGTCGGCTTCCACGCCGTCGAGCTCGCACAGCAGGATGGCGGCGGCATCCACCGGGTAGCCGGCGTGGATGAAGTCTTCGGCGGCGCGGATCGACAGGTTGTCCATCATCTCCAGGCCCCCGGGGATGATGCCGGCGGCGATGATGTCGCCTACCGCGCGCCCGGCCTTTTCCACCGAGTCGAAGCTGGCCAGCAGCACCCGCGCGACCTGGGGCTTGGGCAGCAGCTTGACGGTCACCTCGGTGACGATGCCGAGCATGCCTTCGGAGCCGGTGAACAGTGCCAGCAAGTCGAAGCCGGGTGCGTCCAGGGCGTCGCTGCCCAGGGTCATGTAGTCGCCCTCGACGGTGAGGATCTCGACCTTGAGCAGGTTGTGCACGGTCAGGCCGTACTTCAGGCAGTGCACGCCGCCGGCGTTCTCGGCGACATTGCCGCCGATCGAGCAGGCGATCTGCGAGGATGGGTCGGGGGCGTAGTACAGGCCGTGGGGGGCCGCGGCCTGGGAAATCGCCAGGTTGCGCACCCCTGGCTGGACGCGGGCGAAGCGGCCTTCGGGGTTGATCTCGATGATGCGGTTGAAGCGCGCCATCACCAGCAGGATGCCTTGCTCCAGCGGCAGGGCGCCGCCGGACAGCCCGGTACCGGCGCCGCGGGCCACCACCGGCACCTGGCGGGCGTGGCAGATCTTCAGCAGGGCCTGCACCTGCTCCAGGCGCTCGGGCAGCACCACCAGCAGGGGCACCACGCGGTAGGCGCTGAGGCCATCGCATTCGTAAGGGCGCAGGTCTTCCTGGCTATGGAGAATCTCCAGGTCAGGCAGGGCCTGGCGTAGTGCCGAGAGCAGGGCGGCCTTGTCGACTCGAGGCAGTGCGCCATCGACGCGCTCGTCGTAGAGAATGTTCATAAGGCTCACTTGTATTTTTGTTGTTCTTGGCGGCAGCCGGTGCGCTTGGGGCCTGGTCCGCCCGAAGCTGGCCCACCGGGCCGACGTCGAGCGTAGGCTGCGCGTTCCGAGCCTGTGAGTCGATGAGCGGGTGAACTGGTCGGACCACTTTTTTGGCGTGAGGGGCGAATGTGGGTAGTAGCATCAGGTTTTTTGCGTGAAACTCTTCCCCGAAGCGCACGATAACAAGAAGCTGGTCCGACCAGTTGAGAGGTGGCGATGGACACCGTTGATTCACGCAAGCAAAGCAAGACGCAAGTCGCCGACCAGGTGGCCGAGCGCATCGAAAAGCTGATCGTCGATGGTGTGCTCAAGGTAGGCCAGGCATTGCCTTCCGAGCGGCGCCTGGTGGAGAAACTGGGCTGCTCCCGCTCGGCGTTGCGCGAAGGCCTGCGGGTGCTGCGTGGGAGGGGTATCGTTGAGACCGAGCAAGGGCGAGGCTCGTTCGTCGCAGACTTGAGCCGAACAGGGAATGCGACGCCGCTGATGCATCTGTTCAGCTCGCAGCCACGCACCTTGTTCGATTTGCTGGAGGTGCGGGCGCTCCTGGAGGCGGAGTCGGCGAGGCTGGCCGCGTTGCGTGCCACCGATGTCGACCGGGTGCTGATCAAGCGACGCTACGACGAGATGGTCGATGCCCAGGAGCATCCCTACTCACATGACCCGCAAGAGCACGCCCGGCGCGACCATGCCTTCCACCGGGCGATCAGCGAGGCGTCGCACAACCCGGTCTTGGTGCATACCCTGCAATCACTCAGCGATTTGATGCTGAGTACCGTTTTCGCCTCGGTCAATAATCTCTACTGTCGGCCCGCGCAGAAGCGACAGATCGATCGCCAGCACTCACGGCTCTACCATGCGGTGATGGAGCAGTTGCCCGAACAGGCCCAGCGAGCGGCGCGGGAGCATATCAACAGCGTCCGCGACAACTTGCGCGAGATCGAGCAAGAAGAACAGCGCCTCGTTCGGGCGACCATGCGTTTGGAGGGGTGGAAGTAGCAGCTGCAAGCTTCAAGCGGCAAGCTGCAAGAAAAAGCTGATCGGCTTCTACTTGCAGCTTACCGCTTGAAGCTTGCCGCTTACTCCCCGCGAATCGAGAAGTTGGCCATGTGCTCCAGGCCTTTGATCAGCGCCGAGTGGTCCCAGTTGCCGCCGCCGAGGGCGACGCAGGTGCTGAACACTTGCTGGGCGTTGG